>NZ_CP189583.1:0-3974000 GCF_050156905.1 Pseudarthrobacter sp. S3
GGGGGTTCTCGACCTGTAATGATGTTCCGGCGGTGACCTACTCTCCCACACCCTCCCGGGTGCAGTACCATCGGCGCTGTGGGTCTTAGCTTCCGGGTTCGGAATGGGACCGGGCGTTTCCCCCACGCTATGACCGCCGTAACCCTTTTACCCGTCACACCCCGAGGGGGTGTGTGGGAAATCAGTGGTTACAACATGCTTTGCTGCAACTTTTGGTTGCAGGTGTGGTGTTGTTATTATGTTGTGTTTTTTGTTCCCTGCAACGAACCCGTGTCGGGTTTGTTGTTTGGGAACCACATAGTGGACGCAAGCAGTCTTGTTATCTTTTTACCACCCGTCGTTGCAAACCTCTTTTGAATAGGTTTACGGGGTGGTGTGTGGTGTAAGTTATCGGCCTATTAGTACCGGTCAGCTTCACGAGTCGTTAGTCCTCGCTTCCACATCCGGCCTATCAACCCAGTGGTCTGGCTGGGGGCCTCTCACACACAAGGTGTATGGAAATCTCATCTCGAAGCGAGCTTCCCGCTTAGATGCTTTCAGCGGTTATCCCATCCGAACGTAGCTAATCAGCGGTGCACTTGGCAGTACAACTGACACACCAGAGGTTCGTCCGTCCCGGTCCTCTCGTACTAAGGACAGCCCTTCTCAAATTTCCTGCGCGCGCAGCGGATAGGGACCGAACTGTCTCACGACGTTCTAAACCCAGCTCGCGTACCGCTTTAATGGGCGAACAGCCCAACCCTTGGGACCTACTCCAGCCCCAGGATGCGACGAGCCGACATCGAGGTGCCAAACCATGCCGTCGATATGGACTCTTGGGCAAGATCAGCCTGTTATCCCCGAGGTACCTTTTATCCGTTGAGCGACGGCCATTCCACAATGTACCGCCGGATCACTAGTCCCGACTTTCGTCCCTGCTCGAGATGTCTCTCTCACAGTCAAGCTCCCTTGTGCACTTACACTCGACACCTGATTGCCAACCAGGCTGAGGGAACCTTTGGGCGCCTCCGTTACTTTTTAGGAGGCAACCGCCCCAGTTAAACTACCCATCAGGCACTGTCCCTGACCCGGATTACGGGCCGAAGTTAGATGTCCAAAGTGACCAGAGTGGTATTTCAACGATGACTCCACCCGAACTGGCGTCCGGGCTTCAACGTCTCCCACCTATCCTACACAAGCCACTCCGAACACCAATACCAAACTATAGTAAAGGTCTCGGGGTCTTTCCGTCCTGCTGCGCGTAACGAGCATCTTTACTCGTACTGCAATTTCGCCGAGTTTATGGTTGAGACAGCGGGGAAGTCGTTACTCCATTCGTGCAGGTCGGAACTTACCCGACAAGGAATTTCGCTACCTTAGGATGGTTATAGTTACCACCGCCGTTTACTGGGGCTTGAATTCTCAGCTTCGCCGTGAGGCTAACCGGTCCTCTTAACCTTCCAGCACCGGGCAGGAGTCAGTCCGTATACATCGTCTTGCGACTTCGCACGGACCTGTGTTTTTAGTAAACAGTCGCTTCCCCCTGGTCTCTGCGGCCCCGATCCCCTCCCACCAGCATGTGGTGTTCAAGGTTGGGGCCCCCCTTCTCCCGAAGTTACGGGGGCATTTTGCCGAGTTCCTTAACCATAATTCTCTCGATCGCCTTAGTATTCTCTACCTGATCACCTGTGTCGGTTTGGGGTACGGGCGGCTAAAACCTCGCGTCGATGCTTTTCTCGGCAGCATAGGATCACCAAATCCCCCCGTGAGGGGGTCCCATCAGATCTCAGGCATCATGAACAGCGGATTTGCCTACCGTTCGCCCTACATCCTTAGACCGGGACAACCATCGCCCGGCTTGGCTACCTTCCTGCGTCACACCTGTTAATACGCTTGCCTCCCAGGATCAGGTCCCGCGCTCCACCAAAACCCACATCACCCCAAAAGGGTGGGCGGGCAGGTATCGGGCGGTTAGTATCCCCTGTTCAACATGGACGGTTTTTCGCCGGTACGGGAATATCAACCCGTTGTCCATCGACTACGCCTGTCGGCCTCGCCTTAGGTCCCGACTTACCCAGGGCAGATTAGCTTGACCCTGGAACCCTTGATCATTCGGCGGACGGGTTTCTCACCCGTCTTTCGCTACTCATGCCTGCATTCTCACTCGTGTAGGCTCCACCGCTGGTTTACACCGCGACTTCACTGCCCACACGACGCTCCCCTACCACTCCAGACGCCTGAACCAACCCACAAGGGGCGGCTTAGCTAATATCTGAAATCCACAACTTCGGCGGTGTACTTGAGCCCCGCTACATTGTCGGCGCGGAATCACTTGACCAGTGAGCTATTACGCACTCTTTTAAGGATGGCTGCTTCTAAGCCAACCTCCTGGTTGTCTTCGCAACTCCACATCCTTTCCCACTTAGCACACGCTTAGGGGCCTTAGTTGGTGGTCTGGGCTGTTTCCCTCTCGACTATGAAGCTTATCCCCCACAGTCTCACTGCTGCGCTCTCACTTACCGGCATTCGGAGTTTGGCTGACGTCAGTAACCTTGTAGGGCCCATTAGCCATCCAGTAGCTCTACCTCCAGCAAGAAACACGCAACGCTGCACCTAAATGCATTTCGGGGAGAACCAGCTATCACGAAGTTTGATTGGCCTTTCACCCCTACCCACAGCTCATCCCCTCCATTTTCAACTGAAGTGGGTTCGGTCCTCCACGACGTCTTACCGTCGCTTCAACCTGGCCATGGGTAGATCACTTCGCTTCGGGTCTAGATCACGCCACTGCAACGCCCTATTCAGACTCGCTTTCGCTACGGCTTCCCCACACGGGTTAACCTCGCGACGTAACACTAACTCGCAGGCTCATTCTTCAAAAGGCACGCCGTCACACCCATACAGACAAGCTGCAGATGCTCCGACGGATTGTAAGCACACGGTTTCAGGTACTGTTTCACTCCCCTCCCGGGGTACTTTTCACCTTTCCCTCACGGTACTGGTCCGCTATCGGTCATTAGGGAGTATTTAGGCTTATCAGGTGGTCCTGACAGATTCACACGGGATTTCTCGGGCCCCGTGCTACTTGGGATACTCTCCAGGCGGCACAAAACATTTCGGTTACGGGGCTCACACCCTCTCTGGCCGGCCTTTCAAGACCGTTCACCTATGCCTGCACATCACACCTCACCAGTCCGGCAGAACTGATACGGAAAGTCCCACAACCCCGCCCATGCAACGCCCGCCGGCTATCACACATGGAACGGTTTAGCCTGATCCGCGTTCGCTCGCCACTACTAACGGAATCACTATTGTTTTCTCTTCCTGCGGGTACTGAGATGTTTCACTTCCCCGCGTTCCCTCCACACACCCTATGTGTTCAGATGCGGGTCACCAGGCAGATCGCTCCCCTGGCGGGGTTTCCCCATTCGGAGACCCTGGGATCAAAGTCCGGTTATCGACTCCCCCAGGCTTATCGCAGATTCCTACGTCCTTCTTCGGCTCCTAATGCCAAGGCATCCACCGTGTGCTCTTAAAAACTTGACCACAAAAGATCAAAACGCTAATTTTCGAGAGAACCACGAAAACCACCCGGACACCACCACCACAACCCCAAAAGGCCACAGCAACAGACGCCCGGACAGATCCAGGTTCATATATTCTTGGAAATTGCTTCTTATAAAAGATGCTCGCGTCCACTATGTAGTTCTCAAACAACAACCCCAAACCACACACCCCACACACAACCCCAAAAGGTCAACCGTGCGATCGATGCAGCCAGGAAACCAGAAACAAACAAACCCGACAAAACACACCACAACCCAAAAGGCCGCAGCACATCCCACCGGCCCTGTTGCCTCAGGACCCAACAGTGTGCCAAACACTAAACCACCCACCCCCAACCCACACCGTTCCAGGACACCCTCAAGAGGACATCCGTACTAGGCAAGGAAAGAAACAAGCAGCCGCTATCCGTTGATATTCCACCCTTGAGCACCCGCCGCAGAACAATCGTCTGCGCAACGGGCATATACTCCTGACAACCCCACCACACGGACAGTACATCCGGCGCGGTGGCTGTAGGTGCTCCTTAGAAAGGAGGTGATCCAGCCGCACCTTCCGGTACGGCTACCTTGTTACGACTTAGTCCCAATCGCCAGTCCCACCTTCGACAGCTCCCTCCCACAAGGGGTTAGGCCACCGGCTTCGGGTGTTACCAACTTTCGTGACTTGACGGGCGGTGTGTACAAGGCCCGGGAACGTATTCACCGCAGCGTTGCTGATCTGCGATTACTAGCGACTCCGACTTCATGGGGTCGAGTTGCAGACCCCAATCCGAACTGAGACCGGCTTTTTGGGATTAGCTCCACCTCACAGTATCGCAACCCTTTGTACCGGCCATTGTAGCATGCGTGAAGCCCAAGACATAAGGGGCATGATGATTTGACGTCGTCCCCACCTTCCTCCGAGTTGACCCCGGCAGTCTCCTATGAGTCCCCGCCATAACGCGCTGGCAACATAGAACGAGGGTTGCGCTCGTTGCGGGACTTAACCCAACATCTCACGACACGAGCTGACGACAACCATGCACCACCTGTAAACCGACCGCAAGCGGGGCACCTGTTTCCAGGTATTACCGGTTCATGTCAAGCCTTGGTAAGGTTCTTCGCGTTGCATCGAATTAATCCGCATGCTCCGCCGCTTGTGCGGGCCCCCGTCAATTCCTTTGAGTTTTAGCCTTGCGGCCGTACTCCCCAGGCGGGGCACTTAATGCGTTAGCTACGGCGCGGAAAACGTGGAATGTCCCCCACACCTAGTGCCCAACGTTTACGGCATGGACTACCAGGGTATCTAATCCTGTTCGCTCCCCATGCTTTCGCTCCTCAGCGTCAGTTAATGCCCAGAGACCTGCCTTCGCCATCGGTGTTCCTCCTGATATCTGCGCATTTCACCGCTACACCAGGAATTCCAGTCTCCCCTACATCACTCTAGTCTGCCCGTACCCACCGCAGATCCGGAGTTGAGCCCCGGACTTTCACGGCAGACGCGACAAACCGCCTACGAGCTCTTTACGCCCAATAATTCCGGATAACGCTTGCGCCCTACGTATTACCGCGGCTGCTGGCACGTAGTTAGCCGGCGCTTCTTCTGCAGGTACCGTCACTTTCGCTTCTTCCCTACTGAAAGAGGTTTACAACCCGAAGGCCGTCATCCCTCACGCGGCGTCGCTGCATCAGGCTTTCGCCCATTGTGCAATATTCCCCACTGCTGCCTCCCGTAGGAGTCTGGGCCGTGTCTCAGTCCCAGTGTGGCCGGTCACCCTCTCAGGCCGGCTACCCGTCGTCGCCTTGGTGAGCCATTACCTCACCAACAAGCTGATAGGCCGCGAGTCCATCCAAAACCACAATAAAGCTTTCCACCCCCCACCATGCGATGAGGAGTCATATCCGGTATTAGACCCAGTTTCCCAGGCTTATCCCAGAGTTAAGGGCAGGTTACTCACGTGTTACTCACCCTTCGCCACTAATCCCCCCACAAGTGAGGTTCATCGTTCGACTTGCATGTGTTAAAGCACGCCGCCAGCGTTCATCCTGAGCCAGGATCAAACTCTCCGTTGAAGTAAAACAAAAACGAACACAACCAACACCCCCGGAAATAACGGAAGAAGAAAGCTGCAAAATTTGAAACCAGCTGTAAAAACCAAACCCAATCCACGGGGTGGACAGGCCTGGCCAAAACAACCAATCAATAAAACAATTGGTATCAACAAACTTGGCACACTATTGAGTTCTCAAACAACAGACACACCCGGCACCACCACAACCAAACAAACGGCCGTGGATCGCTCCGGAGCAACTTTTCAAAGTTACCCGGTTTCCCGCCCCGATGCAAATCCATATTCCAGGACCCACACCAGCAGAAAACACATCCCCACCAAACAAAGGCGCCCAAAAGAACAACCAACATTTGGTCTTGAATTAGGGGGTTTGGCCGCCCGCGGTAACCAGCTCTTCGCTGTTCCCCTCGCGGCGACTTAGAAAACAATACACCCACCCAACCCCCACCGCAAATCCACCCCCACACCAGGTCGAAACCCCGCCATTCCGGGCCCAAAGCCAGCATCGGCACCCAAAACCGGGCACCGTCGTCGTTCGTGACTTCTGTGTGCTGCAGCACAACGGCCATCGCCGCGGCGAGGACCTCGACGAGCTCGATCGCCAGAGGGGCGCAACCACCGAGGACAGCCCGATCACCGGAAGCCTTAAACGCAGAAGGGCCGGCAACCAAACGGTTGCCGGCCCTTCTTAAGCAGCTGGATTCAGCAGTGCTGGATTACCAGGAAGACTTGGTGATGCCCGGGAGCTCACCACGGTGGGCCATGTCGCGGAAGCGAACACGGGAGATACCGAACTTCTGGAAGGTACCGCGAGGACGGCCGTCGATGATGTCGCGGTTACGCAGACGGACGGGCGACGCGTTACGGGGAAGCTTCTGCAGGCCGAGGCGTGCTGCTTCGCGAACTTCGTCGGTCGAGTTGGGGTCAACCAGAGCCTTCTTCAGTTCGAGGCGCTTTGCAGCGTAACGCTCAACGATGACTTTACGCTGTTCGTTCTTTGCGATCATTGACTTCTTAGCCATGTGTTTAGCGCTCCTCTCGGAATTCGACGTGCTGACGGATCTTGGGATCGTACTTCTTCAGAACCATACGGTCCGGGTCGTTACGACGGTTCTTCCGCGTCACGTAGGTGTAACCCGTGCCCGCAGTCGACTTGAGCTTGATGATCGGACGTACGTCCTTGTCCTTAGCCATTAGAGCTTCACTCCCCGAGCAAGGATGGCGGCGACGACTACGTCGATGCCGCGCACGTCGATGGTCTTGATGCCCTTTGCAGAAAGCTGCAGAGTGACGTTACGGCGCAGGGACGGAACCCAGTAGCGCTTCTTCTGGATGTTCGGATCGAACCGACGCTTGTTGCGACGGTGCGAGTGCGAAATGCTGTGCCCAAAGCCCGGCTCGGCTCCGGTCACTTGGCAGTGTGCTGCCATGACTTCTCCTCAAAATTGAATGTAATGATCCGCATATCTGCTGCAGGATCATGCGGCTAAGTGCGACCCAAAGTGATCAGGGTGAACGGTTAGTCACGCAACTTGAGCCCCTAACTACCGGCTACCCTGGAGAAAATTACCGGGCCACCGGAGCAATTGCGCACGCTCCGCGCACTTAGCGCTCACCAAGTCTACGAGTTCACGCAATTAAAGACCAATCCGGGCCCGGACGGTGTATAGGAGGGCGCTGCTTCATAGGCGCGTGAGCTGCGCGTACTTGGGTGCCAGGCCGTCCCCCGAAGACTTACCAGTGACGCGGCGGACCACCCACGGTCCGGCAAATTCGCGCACCCACCGGGCGTTGGCGCGGATGGCTTCGGCCCGGTTCAGCTCGGGCACGGGGGTCATGGGCGGGACATCGATCGAGTTTTCGTGCTTCAGGACCGTGAGGACGCGGTTGGCCATGTTGGCGTGCCCGGCAGCAGACATGTGCATCCGGTCCTGGGCCCACATGCCCCAGTCGTAGTACTCGTTGAAGCGCCAGTAATCCACCAACAAGGCGCCGTGGTCCCCGGCAATGCCGCGGATCAGCTCGTTGTAGATGGCGGTGCGGCCGCGCATGGTGCTGAACACCTTGGAGCCCCGCGCGTCGAAGCCGGTGAACATCACCACAGTGGCGCCGGTGGCCGCCAGCTTGCGGATGCCGGCGTCGTATTCCGCCAGGAGATCGTCGATGTCGATCTTGGGCCGCAGAATGTCGTTGGCGCCTGCGTAAACGGTCACCAAGGTGGGGTTCAGGTCGACGGCGGCGTCCACCTGATCTGCCATGATCTGGCGAAGCTTCCTGCCGCGGATGGCCAGGTTGGCGTAGCCGAAGCCGGGATCCGCCGCGCCCAGCTGCTCGGCCACGCGGTCCGCCCAGCCGCGGACACCGTTGGGACAGCTGGGATCGTCATCCCCGACCCCCTCCGTAAAAGAGTCGCCGAGCGCTACATATCGGGTCGAAAAGTCCATGGCGTCAGTCTTTCATCTGTTGCCGGGAGCAACCAAGGCGGGCCTGCCCGGAGGGTGGCGGTCCGAGCGACGGCTTATGGCCGGCTTTCAGCCTCGCGCAGGATCCAGTGGTCATCGTCCAGCCGGGCCACGATCTTTTCGCCGATGCGGGCGAGGTCATTGACGTCGCGTTCCGTCAGGGCGTCCAGCAACTTGGCGCGGACTGCCTCCACGTGGCCCGGTGCGAGCGCCTCCAAAGTGGCCATCCCGACGTCGGACAGGTGTGCGGTGGTGACCCGGGCATCTCGGGGGTGCGGACGCCGCTCCAGCCATCCGCGCTTCTCCAGTTTGGAGACCACGTGCGAGAGCCGGGACAGCGACGAACTGGTGCGGGCGGCCAGCTGGCTCATCGGCAGGAAACGGCCCTCGGCCTCCGACAGCATGGCCATGACGTTGTAATCGAACAGGGACACCTTGCCGGCGGTGTGGAGCTGGTTGTCCAAGGCAGCCGGCAGCAGCGTGTTGATGCTCAGGAGTGCCAGCCAGGCACGTCGTTCGTCGGCGTTGAGCCAGCGCGGTTCGGTCATGCGTCCATTCTAGAAGCAGAGCGTCGTTGAGCGTTCAAGTGACGCACCGGTTCCCCTGGACCCGTCCGAGTAGGCTGGCTTTATGTTTGTTGTATCGCTGACCTACAAGGTGCCCGAAGACATTGTGGACTATCACCGCCCTGCCCACATGGCCTGGGTTAAGCAGGCGTTCGACGACGGCGTGTTCCTTGCGTCCGGACGCCTGGTTCCGGCCGTGGGCGGTGTGCTGTTGTCCAAAGCCAACCGAACCACACTGGATGCTGCGTTGGCCAAGGACCCCTTCTACAGCAACGGTGTGGCCGAGTTCGAGGTCATCGAATTCACTGCCACGACCGTGGCGGCGGGTTATGAAAACCTGCTGGACACCTAGGCCTCTGGCCCCTGGCCCCTGCGCCAGCAGGCTCCGGGAAACTGCCCTGCATTCCCGGCAGTTCCCCGGAAGTACCTACTGCTCCAGAACCAGCAGCTGCGCCTTGTCCGGCTCCCAGGTCACGAACAACTCCGCGACTGGCGCGGGCAGACCCGTCGCATCTGAACTGAGTTCGCGCCCCTGGAGCTCGTGGCCGCCGGCCGTCAGGCGGTGGCGCACCGTGGCGCCCACGTTGGTCGAGGAGACCAGGGACGCCTTGCCGCAGTTGTCCGTACTTGCCTCGGAGCTGAACTTGAGGTTTTCCGGACGGATGGACACGGCGTATTTCTCGCCGGTGACGCCGCGGTCGCGAACCCTGCCCAGGCCCAGGCCGCCGAGGTCAACCAGCGCCTCGCCATCCTTGCGTTCCAGGACGATGCACGGGATGAGGTTTGTGTCGCCCAGGAAGCTGGCCACCCAGTCTGTGAGCGGGTGGTTGTAGAACTCTTCGGGCGGGCCCGAATGGACGATCCTGCCGTCCTTCATGACCACGATCCCGGTCCGACATGGCCTCGTCCTGGTCGTGCGTGACGAAAAGGACGGAGATGCCCAGGCTCTTCTGCAGCGTCTTGATCTCTTCCTGCATGTGTTCGTGGAGCCGCTTGTCGAGGGCAGCCATGTGCTCGTCTAGGAGAAGTGCGGCGGGGTTGAACACCAGGGAGCGGGCCAGGGCCACACGCTGCTGCTGCCCGCCGGAGAGCTGGCGTGGCTTGCGGTCGTCCATCTTGCCCAGGCCCACGCGTTCCAGCGCGCTATCGGCGCGTTGTCGCCGTTCGGCCTTGGGCACCTTGCGCATCCGGAGCGCGAACTCCACGTTTTGGGGGCGCTCATGTGCGGGAAGAGGGCGTAGTTCTGGAACACGACGCCCAGGTCCCGGTCGCGGGGCGGGAGCGAAGCCACGGGCTTTCCGTCGATCAGGACGCTCCCGGACGTGTGCTCCTCGAAGCCGGCAACCATCATCATGGTGGTGGTCTTGCTGGATCCGCTCGGTCCCAGCAGGGTGACGAATTCGCCGGGTTCCACCACCAGGTCCAGTTCGTCGACGGCAACTACGTCGCCGTACGTCTTGCGGACCTGCCGGAGTTCAATGGAACCCTGCGCGGACGCCGGATGACCTGGAACAACAGCCCCAGGGTGGCCACGGTGACCAACAGAGCCGAGGACACCGCGATCTTGGGGGTCAGGTTGAACTGGATGTCGGTGAACATCTTCACGGGCAGGGTGGTGGCGCTGGGCGACTGCATAAACAGGGACATGACGGTCTCGTCGATGGAGACCGAGAAGGCGAACAGCGCCCCGGAAACCAGCCCAGGCAAGATGACCGGCAGGTAGACGTGCCGGAACACGGACAGCCATCCGGCGCCCAGGCTCTGCGCCGAATTGACCAGCGCCGGGTTCAGTTCGGCAAGGCTGGCACGCGTGGTCAAGTACACGTACGGGGTGGCGATGACGGCATGCGCCAGGCCGATGGGGAGGATGCTGCCCAGCCCGCCGAGCGAGATGAAGAACTGGTAGAACGCCAGCGCCAGCACCACGGTGGGGACGATCATAGGCGCCAGGATCAGCCCGACGACAGCCTGCTGGCCCGGGAAGTTGCGTCCGTGCAGGCCGATCGCCGCGGTCGCGCCGAGAATCACACCGATCACGACGGCGATCGCTGCAGATTGGAGGCTGGCCGTCAGGGCCGAGGTCCAAGCCTTATCAGCGAAGAAGCCGGCGACGGCGGCGAACGAGATTCCTTCGGGCGGGAAGGTGATGTAGCGGCTGTCGTCAAGAGCAACAGGCACCACGATCGCCGTCGGGACCACCAGGAACAGGAACACCGGAATGGAAAGCAGCGTCAGCAGTCGCTGCCGGGGATTAGTTGTCTCCATGTTGGCCTCCCGCTTTGAACACTCGCTGGTAGATGGCAACGAGGATGCTGACCAGCACTGTCAGTATCACGGCCAGGGCCGCGGCCCCGGAGAAGTCGGTGAGCTGGCGCGCGTAGTAGTCGATCTGGTTGGCGATCATCATGTCGCCGGGTCCGCCCATGACAAACGGGGTGATGAAGAAGCCGGTGCTGATGATGAACACGAGCAGGCCTGCCGCGGAGATGCCCGGCGTGCTGAGCGGCAGGGTGATCCGGCGGAAGATTGAGGCTTCCTTGGCCCCGAGCGAACGCGCCGCCAGGGTAAGCCGGTCATCGATGGAGGTCAGCGAGGAGAAATTCGGGAACACCGCACACGGGAGCAGGCAGTGAACCATGCCGATGATCACGGCCAGCCGGTTGTGCAGCAGCTCAATGGGAGCATCGGTGAGGCCCACCGTCTGGAGGCAGGAGTTCACGATGCCGTTGTCCTGAAGTAGCACGGCCCGCGCGAAGTTCTTCACCAGGATGCCGGTCCAGAAGGGCAGCAGCACCACGGCGAACAGGATCACGCGGGTCACCGTGCCGGATCGCCACAGCACCAGGGCAATGACGTAGCCCAAGACCACGGTGACGATGGTGGATGCCAGGCTGACGCTAAGGGTGTTGATCAGGGAACGGACCACCAGCGGGTCTTCGAGAACGCGCTGGTAGACGTTGCCGATGAAGCTCGAGCCCACCAGTTTGCCCAGCGGGCTGAGGAACAGTACGACGTCGAAGGCCAGGATCGGGGCCAGCAGCAGCCACCAGGTGGTGCGCCGCCGTCGTGGTTTCTCCTGCTCCGGCGCCGCGGCGCCTCCCTCCGGACGCGCGCGTTGCAAGGTTGCGTTGCTCATGTCAAGCTCGTGGACAGCGAGACCTCACCCGAGGTGAGCTGCTGGATGGGCTCCTGGTTGGCCGCGTGGTAAAGCAGGCGGTCCTCGCCGGGGTGGTGGCCCAGCACGCGCAGGGCCCGATCGACGTCGAGCGGGTAGATCTGGCCGAACGGCACGCCGTCGACCAGGAGTGCGGCCTCCAGCACGGAGCTGTCCGAGAGCTGGTTGTAGACCGAGCGCTTGGTATCGTACTTGCCCTGGTCGAATAACTGCGCCCAGTCCTTGGGGGCCTGCGCAACGGGGATGCCTTCTGGTCCCAAGCCATCACAAACAGGAAACTCAGGTACTTGATGCCGTACTCCGCCTTGGCGTAGCCGGGCAGGCCCTTATCGCTGATGATGTCGTAGTCGAACGGCTCCAGGAGGCCTTCTGGCACGGCCGTTTCGTATTCCGGGGCGGTGATTTCCACGAGGTCCCACTGCACGTCCCCGGACTGCACCTGGGCCTTGAGGCAGGCCAGGCTGGTGTTGGCCAGCAGCGTGGTTTGGATCCCCGACTGCTTGGAGAAGGGGTCCAGAATCGTCTGGGTCAGCTAGTCATTGTAGGAGCCGCCGTAGGAGGTGACCGTGACTGTCTTGTTGGCTGCCGCGCTATCGGCGGGCTTGGCCCCGCAGCCGGACAATGCCAGGCCTGCGAATGGGGTCAACGCTGCTGCTTTCAGGAGTTTCCTGCGGTCAAAATGAAGGGAACTGTCAGTCATCGCGGTGGTGCCTCTCAAGGCTGTGGCCCTCCCGGCGCACGCCAAAGGACGCCGTGTGCCGAAGCGGCAGGTTGGGGGGATTGCGCGTTCACGCTGGCATCCCGACGGCGGCGGTTCACGCCCCCCAAACGGTCCACGCAGCGCTGAGCGGACTATAGCTGACGCGTTGAGTCGTCGTCAGTGCCGCAACAGGAACTGTGATGTTGCACACAAGTCAACGGCTGTTTACAAATCACTTGCTTTCGGGCTGTTCTTGAGCACCGCGGCCCGGTCCATCAGCTTCTTCAGCCCGCGCTTCCGCGGCACCTTGACGGGCTCCGGCCAGCGCGGCGCCAGCGCATCCCCCAGCGTGACGCCCCTGATTTTGCGGCCAAAAAGCGGCAGCACCCAGTCATTAACCCAACGACGCTGCCGTTGTTCCCACTCCCGGAGGCTGAGCCGCGCCGGCGGGTCCCAGTCCTTGAGCCGGATTTTGTGGGGCACCCCGAGCTGGTCCAGCACCTGCCCTGCGAGGTACTTGTGGCCCGCCTTGGACATGTGAAGACGGTCCGAGTCCCACATCCGCCGGTCATGGAAGGCGTCCAGGCACCAGTAATCCACCAAGACCGTCTCGTATTTCGCAGAGATCTCACGGACGCGCTGGTTGTAGACGGTGTTCCGCTTCTTCAGCAGCTCCAGAACGGCCGAGACTTTGACGTCGAAGCCCGTGAACAGGATCATCGTGGCCCCGGTCCCGGCGAGTCGCGCCACGAGGTCCTCGTACTCGTCCATCAGGGCAGCCATGTCCGTGCCGATGTCCAGGATGTCGTTTCCGCCGGCGTACAGCGTGATCAGCGTGGGCTTCATGGCCAGCGCCGGTTCCAGCTGCTCGGTGATGACGTGACGCAGGCGCTTGCTCCTGATGGCCAGGTTGGCATATTCCCACCCCGGCTCAGCCTTGGCCAGCTTCTCCGCCACCCGGTCAGCCCACCCCCGGACCCCGTTGGGCAGCCGCTCATCCCGGTCCCCAACACCTTCTGTAAACGAGTCCCCCAAAGCAACAAACACCCGCCGGCCCTCACGGTCCGAAAGTAAAGGATTAGAACCCATCCACTGAAAGTAACCACCCAAAGAAACGCCAAGGTAAACGGACAGCAACAAAATGTGCAGAAGGGTTGAGACCTAGAGGCAGAGCGCGAGGGAGCGTTTGCAGTGCCGGGTATTAGGCGTGTCCATCAAGCCGCCGCCTCTGATCATCAGCCGCTGCTCAGCCTTTGTCACATTTTTGCGACCGATGGTCACGATCAGGTAACGTTGCCCGCTGGCCCTAATGCAGGGCCCCGGGCGCCCGATCACTGGACCCCCGATGCGCCCCTTCGGCGCCTGCTAGCTCCGGCCCTGCCAAGGGGCCCAAGGATGCTTTCCGCACTCGTCATCGTCTCAAGTGCATCAGTAGTTTCTTCCAGTCCTAGCCCGGAGGTATCTTGTTCAAGAAAATAGCCATCATAACGACCATGGGTGCGTTGTCCCTGACAGGATGCGGCCTAGCCCCTACGACCGATGGGGCGCCTGCCCCATCCTCGGCTGGCCGCGCGTCCGCACCTGCCACTCCAGCCCCAACTGCCGCAGCCACGGCGTCTTCAGCCGCAGCGTCTCCGGCGCCCACGGCTTCAAGCAGCGGCCAGACCACCGCTTCGGCGGCGGCAACCCCGGCGGCAACCGTCACCCCGACGCCGGCGCCTGCGCTGGCCGCGGCCCCGGCCCCGGCCCCGGCCCCGGCGACAGTGGTGCCCCCAACCAGCCAGAGTCTCGCGACGACGGGTGACGGTGCCCAGGCAGCTACCGTCTTCGGTTGGGGCCCGGTCCTGACGGGCGACGAATTCTCCAACACCGGCGCACCGGACCGGACAAAATGGAGTGTCTATAACAGTGCTGGGCATGCCGGCAAAGGCCTGCGCAGTCCCCAGGCTTGGTCGGTTGCCAACGGCGTGGCCACCGTTAGCGGAGACGCAGCCGGCACCACGGGCGGCATGTCGGCAAAGTTCGCGGAACAAAAGTATGGTCGCTGGGAAACGCGCATGAAAACCAATTCACGGGACCCGAAATACCACCCGGTCCTGATCCTCAACAACAACGCTGCCCCGAACTGTGCCGAGATCGATTATGCCGAGGGCAGCACAGTCACCTCCGTGATGAGGTTCTTCCTGCACTACGCCTGTGGTGGAGCGGATTTCCAGACCACAACGGCGACCCCCGTCGATAGCACACAGTGGCACAACTACGCGGTGGAGTGGACCCCGGCCGGCATCAGCGGATACGTCGACGGAGTAAAGACCTTCACTGACACGAACCCGGCGCACCAGCCCTCTGTCGCCATGAAGCAGACATTGCAGCTGGATTGGTTCCCGGACGGCGCCGCCACCAAGCCCTCGCAGATGCAGGTCGATTGGGTCCGCGTCTACCGGTGAGACAGGCCTTTCCGGCTGAGGGCTCGCCGGGGAACGGTTTGGAATAGCCGCGGGGCCGACTCGCAGGGTGCCGCAAGCCTCTGAGCGGCAACGAAGTAAATGAGAAAGACCCACCGGGACCTGGCGAGTTCCAGCAGTTGCAACACCCTGACTTTCGGGAGTGGCAACGACCGTGGTTCGTTAAGGTGATGATTCATCAAGATCCCGGTGGTAGGGGAAGGGCCAGAAGCGCTCGGCTAGACCTCGGCCTTACCCTGCCGCCAGTACCCCATGAAGGCGACCTGCTTGCGGTCGATACCGACGTCGCGTACAAGGTACCGCCGCATGTCCTTGATAACGGCGGCCTCGCCGGCGATCCAGGCATAGAAAGGCATGGCGCCGGCGGGCATGGCGGGGTTCTTGGTGGCCTCGATTTCGGCTGTCTCCATCCGCGCGGGCGTCTCCCAGAGGATGTCCACGTCCACGTTGACGTCTTCGGGCTCCGGGCCCGCGCCGCCGTCGGACGCTTTGATGCCCACCCAGCCGGGAACGGGGACCGCCGCCCGCACCGCCTGCTGCAGCAGCTCGCCGTGCGGGCGTGAGCGGCCGATGGCGGCACCGC
The DNA here is from genome assembly GCF_050156905.1 of Pseudarthrobacter sp. S3. NCBI lineage: Bacteria > Bacillati > Actinomycetota > Actinomycetes > Micrococcales > Micrococcaceae > Pseudarthrobacter > Pseudarthrobacter sp. S3. The sequence continues at coordinate 15,548 of NZ_CP189583.1, forward strand.
GGGCAAGCCAGGCGATGTCGATGTCGGCGTCCGTCTTGAGGTCGAGGAAGTCGCCTGCCTCCGGCACTTCCAAGAGGGCGTGGCCGCTCATGTAGGACGGCACGCTTTCGAGGATGGCGGAGATGGCCGGAATGGCGGTTTCGTCGCCGGCGAGCAGGACACGCTGGGCCATTCCAGGCCGCCACTCGATGCCGCCGTAGACCTCGGCGGTGTAGCACTGGGCGGAACGGCTGTTGGGGCCGATGAGGGTGATCGCATCGCCCGGCTTGGCGTTCAGGGCCCAGTTCGCGGCCGGACCGCCGTGGCCGTCCGCGTCGAAATGCATCACGAAGTCAACGTCAATTTCCGGATACACGGCATCAAGCCGGGACTGGCGGACCGTGTACGTGCGCATCGAGCCGCGCACAGCGGGGTCCATCGCAAGCCATTCCCGGTACCAGCCGGCCTGCTCCATTTCGAAGACCGGCAGGGGCAGTTGTGTGCCGTCGGATGCCAGGGACGGGATCATCAGTTTGATCCGGAGGTCGAGGGTGTCGCCGTTAACGCCGAAGTCCCGCAGCGAGTACCCGCCAAAGGTGATCCGGAGGAAGTTGGGACTCAGCTCCTGCACCGAGGAAACGATCACCTCGAAGGCCAGGGTCATGGGCTCGGTGGCGGCGATGTCGCGGGTCTTCATGAAACGAGCTCCAGTTCGGTTGCGGTGCTGTGGTGGCGGCCGATGGGGATAATCAGCGGCGTGCCCGAGACGGGATCGGGAATGACCCGGGACGCCAGGCCGAAGACGTCCCGGACCATCTTTTCGGTGACAACGTCAAGGGGGTCTCCCAGGGCCACAATCTCGCCGCCCTTCATGGCGATGACGTGGTCCGCGTAGCGTGCTGCCAGGTTCAGATCGTGCAGGACGATAGCCACGGTGGTGCCGCGCTTGCGGTTCAGGTCCGTGACCAGGTCCAGGACTTCCACCTGGTGCGCCAGGTCCAGGTAGGTGGTGGGTTCGTCCAGCAGGAGCACCTCGGTTTCCTGGGCCAGCGCCATGGCGATCCAGACCCGTTGGCGCTGACCGCCGGAGAGTTCATCGACGTTCCGCTCAGCGAGTTCCAGCGTTTCCGTTGCCTCGAGCGCGCGCTGCACAGCGGCGTCGTCCTCGGTGCTCCAGTGGCGGAAGAAGCCCTGGTGCGGATACCGGCCGCGGCCCACGAGGTCGCGGACGGCGATGCCGTCCGGCGCTGTGGGGTGCTGCGGGAGGAGGCCCAGGGTGCGCGCCAGTTCACGGGCCGGGCGGGCGTGGATGTCCTTGCCGTCCAGCGCGACCACGCCGGCTGCCGGTTTGAGAAGGCGGGACAGGCCGCGGAGGAGGGTGGATTTCCCGCAGGCGTTGGCGCCCACGATCATGGTCACCTTGCCTTCGGGGATTTCCGCCGTGAGGCCGTCCACCACGCAGCGCTGGTCGTATTTTAGGGTGAGGTCCTGGGCGCTAAGAACGGCCATGTCAGGCATCCTTTCGGTTGGCCGTGACCAGAAGCCACAGCAGGAACGGGGCGCCGAGCGCGCCGGTGATAACGCCGACGGGCAGCACGGTGCCGTCCAGCATCAAGGGGGCAAGGTTGGCCGCGATGTAATCGGCGGTGAGGACAATCAGCGCACCCACCAGGGCCGACGCCGGGAGGCTGGCTTTTAGGGTGAAGCGCCGGGCGATGGGCCCGGCCAGGAAGGCGACGAACGAGACGGGCCCGGCAGCCGCCGTCGCCACCGCGGAGAGTGCGACGGCGGTGACCACCACGGCGAGGCGGGTGAACCCGACACGGATGCCCAGCCCGGCCGCGGCGTCGTCGCCGAGTTCAAGGATGCGCAGCGGCCCGGCGAGGGCGATGACGGCGGGGACCAGGACCAGGAGCGCGAGTGCGAGCATGCCGGCCCGGTCCCAGTTGGCGGAGTTCAGGGAGCCGTTGAGCCAGACGAGTGCGTCAGCCGCGGTGCGGATGTCCGCGCGGGTCATCATGAAGTTGACTACCGCATGCAGGGCGGCGGCGATGCCCACACCGGCCAGAACCAGCCGGTTGCCCGCGGCGTTCCCCCGGTTGCCGCCGACGGAGCCCAGTGACGGACCGCGGGAGATGGCGTAGATCAGCGCTGCGATGCCCAGCGCGCCGCCAAGCGCCGCCCCGGACACGGCGGGACCGGTGGCGCCGAAGATCACGATGGCGGTGACCGCGGCCGCGCTTGCGCCGTAGCTGATGCCGATCACGTCCGGGCTGGCCAGCGGGTTGCGGAGCATGGTCTGGAACAGGCCGCCGGAGAGCCCGAACGCTGTGCCGATCATTACGCCGATGACGGCCCGGGGCAGTTTGTTCTCCATGACGATGAAGCTTGCGCCGGGGATTTTCTCGCCGCCGGTCAAGTGCCCGATGAGGATCTTGAAAAAGTCCGGAACAGTCACGGTGTAGCTACCCAAGAGGACGTACACGGTGAACATGACCACAACGCCGAGGGCCACTGCGGCGGTCCGCCCATGTTGTGCTATCAGCTTTGGTCGTTTTAACTCGGTTTTGGCAACCGGAAGTGATAGGTCAACGGGGGGTTTGGTTTCGACGAGGCTCACAGGCCGGCCCCCTTGCCACGGCGGATGAGCCAGACGAAGACGGGCGCACCCACGAGTGCGGTCATGATGCCGGCCGGGACCTCGCCGGGAAGCAGCACGACGCGGCCGATGATGTCCGCGCCGAGCAAAAGTGCCGGCGCGAGGACCAGGGAGAACGGCAGGATCCAGCGGTAGTCGGGGCCGGTGAGTGAGCGGACCGTGTGCGGAATGACCAGACCAACAAAGCCGATGGGTCCTGCCAATGCCGTCGCGGAGCCGCACAGGAGCACGATGCCCAGTGCGGTCACCCCACGCGTCAGGCCCACACGCTGGCCGAGCCCGCGGGCGATGTCATCACCCAGCGCGAGGCTGTTGAGGATGCGGCCGGTGCCGAGAATAATGACTGCCCCGACGGCGAGGAACGGGAGGCCCGGGAGCACCACTGCCCAGTCGCGGCCGGAGATTCCGCCCACCTGCCAGAAACGGAAGCGGTCCAAGGTGTCCTGGCTGGAGACGAGAATGACACTCATCAGGGAATAGAGCCCGGCGCTGAGCGCGGCGCCGGCGAGGGCGAGCTTGACCGGCGTCGCGCCTTCCCTGCCCATGGACGCGACGAGGTAAACCACGACGGCGGAGGCTCCGGCGCCGATGAACGCGAACCAGATGTAGCCGCTCAGGGAGGTGACACCGAAAAGGTAGATGCCGCTGACCACGGCCAGCGCGGCTCCGGCGTTGACGCCCATGATGCCCGGATCTGCCAGCGGGTTGCGGGCAACGCCCTGCATAGCCGCGCCGGCCAGGCCCAAGGCACCGCCAACGAGGATTCCGAGGACGGTGCGGGGGATGCGTGCGTGGACCACGGCGTGGTCGCCGTTGGCGGCGTCGAACTGGGTGAGCGCTTGCCACACAGTGGCCAAGGAAAGGCCCCGGGCGCCGATGGCCAGGGACGCTGCGGCTAACAAAGAAAGTACGACGACGGCGGCCAGCAGCCAGGCAGCTTGCCTCGTTCTGGCCTTCCCGCCGTCGCCAGCCCCTCGACCGGCGCGAACGGACACTTGGGGCCCTCGTTGCGACCCGACCGGGGCCCCAAGTGTCCGTTCGCGCTGTCCGGCGGGTGCCGCCGTCGTACTCTCCGTCATTGGGCGGTGCTTACTTCACTGCATCCGCTGCGCGGGCGATCTGCGGGAGGAACGTGTCCAGCGCCCACGGCAGACTCAGCGGCGAGGAGGCGGAGATTGCCAGGACCAGGCTCTTGTCCGCGTCGGCAACGAACGCGCCGTTCTTGACGGCCGGAATCTGGCCCAGCAACGGGTCAGCCTTGACGGCCGCAGCGGTGGCGGCATCCTCAACCGAGCTCAGGAAGATGTCGGCCTCAAGTTCGTTGGCCTTCTCGGCGGACCACGTCACAAAGAAGTCCTTGGAGCCGGCGGAAGCCTTCTCGGCGACCGGGGCCAGCTTCATCCCGATGGCTGAGAGGAACTTCGGACGGTTGTCATTGGCGGTGTAGAAGCCCGTGGACGTGAGGTCTGCGGGATCGGCGTAGCCGTAGATGAAGCTCTTGCCAGCGATCTGCGGGTACTTGGCAGCCTCGGCCTTGACGGTGGCCTCCGTGTCGGCAATGAGCTTGGTAGCCTCAGCCTCCTTGCCCAGCACCTTGCCGATGATGGAGGTTGAATCCTGCCAGGAGGTTCCGTAGGCAACCTCGGGGTGGGCCACCACCGGTGCGATCTCGCTGAGCTTTTTGTAGTCCTCTTCGGTCAGGCCGGAGTAGGCGGCCAGGATGACGTCCGGGGTGAGCTTGGCGATCTCGGTGAAGTTGATGCCGTCGGCCTCGGAGAACTGGACCGGAGCCTTGTCGGAACCGAAGCTGGCGCCGAGCTCTTTCAGCGCCGCATCCTTCCACGGAGTGGAGCCCTGCCCGTTGCCGCCCCATTCGTTCTTCGGGACGCCCACCGGGACAACGCCGAGGGCAAGGGCAACGTCGTCGTTGACCCAGGAAACGGTGACTACGCGCTTGGGCTGTGCCTTGACGGTGGTTTCACCGAAGACGTGCTTGATGGTGACCGGGAACTGCGAGCTGCCGGAGCTGGAGCTGCTGGCGTCCGAGGTGGAGGACGCGGGGCCGGTGGAGCAGGCGGACAGCGTGAGTGCCGCGGCGGCGAGAACGGCCGTTGCCTTGCCGGCTGATTTGAACAGCGTGCGGCGGGTGGCGCTCGGGCCGGGGAAGAGGGGGGAAGTCACGGAACTCCTTAGGTAAATGATGTGAACCTAAGTAAGGGTAGCCTAGCCTGACCATAATTAGAAAAGCTTTGTATTGCGTAAACAATAATGTCCAACCAATGGCAACGCGGGGTCACATATGGCCCTTCCCGGCGGGGATTTTGGGCGTAATGTGACCCCGCGTTGGGGTATTGGAGACGGGTCAGCGGAGCACGATGTCCACGGGGTTCGCCTCGGACCGCCACTGACCTTCCGCGCCGGGCCTGGGCCGGATCACCGGGGCGGTGAGCACGCCGGAGCGGTTGGTGCGCTTGTCCCGCAGGATCTCGGTCACCGAGCCCAGGTGCCGGGACAGGTCGATCACGTTCTCCGGGGCGGCCAGGAGCAACTGGAATCCGAACTCGTGCAGCGCCTTGATCCCGGCGCCGGCAAACTCCTCAGAGGCCAGCACAAACGCCTCATCCATCATCACGGTGCCGTAGGTGGTGAATCCCTGCTCGGCTATGCCCAGCTGATAGCTCAGCGCCGCGGCCATAATGAACGCCGTGAAGCGCTGCCGCTCGCCGCCGGACATGGAGCCGGTGTCCGCGTGCATGTAAACGTCGGTCCGCTTGCCGCCGCCACTCTTGGCGCCCTTTCCGCCTGACGCCGGCCCGGTCACGTCCCGGTGTTCCTTGCACTGGATGAACAGGTGCCCGCGGACGTCCAGCACTTCGGCGCGCCAGCGCCGGTCCTCGGGGGTGGGTGAGCCCAGCCGCTTCACGAGCGTTTCGAGGGTCTTGTACCGGGCGGTGAGCTCGGCGTCGTCGCCTCCCCCCGCTTCCGGGCCGGAACCCGCGCGGGCGGGCCGCGTGTGCCGGGCCTTCAGCGCGTTCTGGATGGCGTCCTTGAACTGCTTGGCCGTGGCCGGCAGGGTCTGCTTGATGTCCAGCTCCAGGAAGCTGCCCTCATGGAAGTTGACCTCGGACAGGATGCCGTTGAGCGGCAGGATACGGCTGGTGATGGACCGCCGCTCCTCGTCCAGCAGGTGCAGCAGCGTGCTGAACGATTCATGCGTGCGCTGGTTGAAGAACTGCCGGAACTCGGACTCCTGGGCGGGCAGGCCGTCGCTGATGATGGCGTGGTAGCGGCCTTCGAACTCCCCCGCGGCCCCGATGGAGGTGCCGTGGTCCGCGGAGATCGCGGAGCCCCACTCGCGCACAAACCCCTCGAAGATCCGGGTCAGCCGCTCGGATGTTGCCTGCCCGCGCGTCTCGGCGGCGTGTAGCTCCCCGAGCAGCGCCGTCCGGACGCGGTTGGCCAGGTTGTCCAGCTCATGCATCTCGCCGACGTCGCCGAAGTCGGTGAAGTACGGTTCCAGCGCGGTGACGGTGGCGGCCGACGGCGGCGCCTGCTCAAGGCGGGCACGCGCGGCTTCCAGCAGCGAATCGGCGGCGCTCATTTGCCGGTCCAGTGCCTTGTATTCGCTCTGCAGGACGGCTGCGGCCTCGGTGCTGGCCTGGTGCTTCTGCCGCGCGGTTTCGATGTTGGCCCGCAGCGGTTCCAGGTCGGCCTGGGCCGCGAGGGCATCCTTGAGCCGCTGTTCAATCCTGGCAAGTTCATCGGCGGCCACGGCCGCGGAGACCTGTTCCCAGGGCCGGTGGTCCTCCGCGATCCGGCGGAGGGCGTCGAGCTGCCGGCTCATGCCCTGGTGCGACTCTTCACGGCTCTGCGCCAGCTCGGCGGCCTTGGCGAGTTCCTGCTGCAGGTCCTCCACCTGGGCGGCCACGAGTTCCAGCTTGGCGGCGTTATCGAACCCGAGTACGTAGTCCTGGCGGCTGGTGAAACGGTCGTCCTTCTCCACCGTGTGCCGGTTGCGTTTGACCACGCCGCCCAGGCTCAGTCCCTTGTCCAGGGCGGCCAGCTCGTTGGGGTCCTCGACGCACGGGTAGGCGAAATCCAGGGCGATCCGCTCCCGGATCCATTCCCCGGCGTCCGCCACCGCACCGCTGGCGAGGATGTCCAGCTTGGTGAGCAGGTCGCCGTCGCGCGCGTCCTCCACGGCGAGGGCGCCGCCAGCGAGCGGCTTGGACACGTCCACCGCGCGCAGGGCGCCACGTACCTTGTTGTCGTTCAGGTAGCGGGTCACCGCGGCGAAATGTTCGCCGGGGACCAGCAACGTGGTGGCGAGGTTCCGGAGCGCGCGCTCCGCGGCGGGCCGCCACTGTTCCTCCCCATCGGCGAGGTCCATCAGCTCGCCGCCGAACGGCATCCGGTCTTCAGGAACGCCGGTGGCCGCGGCGATTGCCGCCCGGTTTTCAATGCTCGACGGCGGCAGCAGGGACTTGCGCGTCTTCAGCGACAGCAGCTCCTGCTGGGCTGCTGCCAGCTCACGCTTTTTGGTGGCGTGGCCGTCGAAGGCTTCGAAGCGGAGCTCTTGCAGGGCCTGCGAGTCATCCTTGAGCTCGGCCGACCTAGCGGCAGCCTGCTCGTGGGCCTGTTCCCAACCCGCATCGGTCCACTCCAGCTGCAGGCCGGCGTCGGACAGTGCCTTGCGGGCCGCTTCCTCGACCTGCTCGCGGAGCCGCAGGCCAAGCTTGGCGTTGTCCAGCGACTGCTCGATCGCGGAGATCGCGTTGCCGCCCTGGTTGTTGTAATCGGTCTCCAGCTGGCGCAGTGCCTTGGCCAGCCCGTCGCGGATGGAACGTTCCCCGCCGAGCTCCTTGGCTTTCACCTGGGCCAGGTCCTTGAACCGGGCAAGGGTCTTCTGGTGCACCGTGACCGCGAGCTGCTGCTTGTAGGCTTCGAACTCCTCGCCCGACAGCTCGCGGAGCCGGTTTGCGTCCAGGAGCGACTGCGCATATTCCTTGTTCAGACCTGGCACCGGGGCCAGCTGGTCGCGCTGCTGCCGCACATCCTCCAGCCGCTGCCGGATGGACATCAGGTTGCTGAACTCCTCCACCACGTCGTCCGCCGCGGCCAGCGTGGCCGGGGCGTCCAGGACCTGGTCACGGAAGAACGTATTAACGCTGCCGCCCAGGCCCTTGCCGGCCTGGATTACCCGCAGCAGGGGCAATGCCTGGTCCGAGCTGATGCCCAGGAGGCGGCGGAAACGCTCCGCGAAGGCCTTGTGCACATCGAAGATCTGGGCGTCCGGAAAGATCGTCTCCAACGCAGCTTTGGTGAAGCGCTTCTCCGCGATGTCCTCGATGGCCGGCAGGTCCAACGGCTTGCTGTCGATCACGTAGAAACGCCCGACGCTCGACTCCGTGCCGTTTTTGGGCAGGTCGAACAGGGCGGACACAGTGATGCGCGTGCCCGCGGCGTTATCGAACGTCAGGGCGACGGCGGACCAGGTGGCACCGGGGCGCTGGAACGCACTGGCCGAGCCTTCGCCCACCGCTTTGTCGCCCACCTTGCCGCGCATATAGGTAAACGTGGTCCGCTTGTCCTCCACAGCACCGCCGGCACGCTGGGCCGCGGCCTCGTTGGAGCGCGGCCGGGCATCGAAGACCCGCAGCATGGCATCAAACAACGTGGACTTGCCCACGCCCGAGTTGCCCGTCAGCAGGGTTCCGTTCCGGTCCACGTGCATCGTGTGCGCCCCGTGGAACGTGCCCCAGTTGACCACCTGCACCAAAGCCAGGCGCATCTGGCCGGGATTCGTGAGGTCACCCATCGGCAGCATGGTTGCGATGCTCACTTGGCTTCCTCCGTTTCGGGGGTCGAGGCCGTGGCGGCATCGTCGTCCTCGGCACCCGGATCGGAATCGAGCTCTATCAGTGCTTCTGTGCCTGTGGGGTCTGTGGTGGCTGCAACCAGGGCTTCGATTTGGGCAGGGATGTCGCCGATGTTTTCGAAGGGGAGGGCCAGCGGGAGGGCATTGGAGATGGTGTAGACATCCTCCAGGCCTGTGGTGAGGAGCAGTTGGCGGGCCAGAAGCTTGGTGATGGCCCGGGTGACCACGTCCGAATCCCGCAGCGCGTCCTGCTGTCCGGCGGGCTGATAGTGGGCCACAAGCTCAGCGAGTTCCTCGCGGGTGATGGTGGCATCGGTCTGGGCCGTGACGTGGCGGTCCAACAGCATCCGCAGGCGGAGCAGCACGATGGTCTCCACCCGGCTCAGGGCACGCTGCTGGCGCAGGATGCTTGATCGGCCACTGCCTCCAATGGCCTCAGGATCCACCGGGCGCAGGACGGCGATCTTGCGTTCGTGGTCCAGCTGCAGGCCCAGGAACAGCTCGGACAGGCGGCTGCGCAGGATGATCTGGTTGTCCAGCAGCGTGGTCCACAGCTTCTCGTCGCGGCCGCCGTCAACGTACGGACCCTTGAGCAGCTTGACCAGCGCCTGGCGCACCTTCATCGAGAGAACCCCGGTATCGCCGGGAAACAGTGCCGCACCGTCCACAAACGTGTCCCGGGGCGTGACTCCGGCACCCCTGGTGATTGAGCCTGTCGAAATCCCTTGCGCCTCGGGCTCGAGCACTTGGGTGTCCTCGCGCTCCTCAACGGGAGGTGCCGCCGTCGTAATTTCTTCAGTCATCGTCAATCCTTCTTGAGGGTGACCACCGGCAGGTACGCCGTGCGGGTGGTGCCGTCGATCTGTTCGTAGTCCAGGCCATCCCAGCCGTCGCGGTCAAAGGCCGCGCCTTCCTGGAGGGCGTGCGAGAGGAGTGCGCGGATGGAGTTGATGTGCTGTTCCTCCGGCGGGAGCTGTCGCCAGGCCTCGGCCAGGGTGGACGCGCCGGCCACGGCGGCCCGGATGGCGTCGGGGCGCGCCTTGCCCGTTCTCGGCGAGCGCACGCGGTCGGAGTCGCTGAAGGCGATGGGGTCCGCCAGCTTGGGCGGCACGGCGAACTCGTCCGGGTCGTACAGCTTGACCATGGCCAGCGATTCGAACCCGGCGTTGAACAGCACCGGACCTCGGACCAGGCCCGGCCGTTCGCGTTCATACGGCAGGGACCTGATGGCCTGCTCGGCTTCGCGCAGCACCTTGCGGAGACGGACGGACTGGCGGAAGTCGTCGCTCTGTACGTATGTGTTCAGGCTTTCGCTTAGCTTGCCGTAGATCCGCTGGATCTGGCTGTGCTGGTGGCGGAGCTCGGCCACCAGGTTCTTGAGCGTCTCGCGGTCCTCCGGCGAAAGGTCGTCAGCGAACTGCCGGCTGAGGACTTCGCCGATGGCCGAACGGAACCGGACCTGCTGCTGCGGGTCTTCCAGGAACGCGGTGAAGGAGCGGAAGGTCCTGCCCTCGGGGCTCTGCCGCAGCCGTTTGTCCGCCTCGAGCACCTGCGCCATGGTGGCACCCTTGCTCAGCGACTCCTCGATGATCTGGTTGCGCAGCTCGCCCACCAGTTCCTCGATACGGTCACGCATCTTTTTGTAGTCGGCGGGCAGGCTGGCGGCGAGGTCCAGGATGTTCCCGGCGGCTTCCACTGCTTCGTCGTCGTCCAGCAGGCCGTCAAAGTCGCCGGAGCTGATGTCCTGGATCAGCTGCTGGCGTTCCCCGATCTCGTCCGCGAGGGATTCCAGCCGGGCACTCTGGTCCGGGTTGGTCTCATTGGCCAGCTTCTCCACGTCGCCCAGGAGCGTTCCCAGCCGGGAACCGTTCAGCGTGGAACGCTCGCTGGAGAGGCTGTCCAGGAAGGCGAGTACGCGGGCAGCCGGCTCGGTGACCTCGTAAACGATCTGCCCCGATTGGTTGCGGCGGGTCAGGAACTGCTTGCGCGTCCACTCGTCCGCGTAGTTCCTGCCGGACGACGCGCCGATGGCGGCACCACCCGGCCCGGGCTCCTGGCGCCGGAGCTGCTCCAGGAAGGAGTCGACGTCGGCGTGGAACTCCTCGAGCGGAAGCTGCGGACGTGTACGGGTAAAGGATGCCTGCAGCACCGCGATCACCCAGGGCGCCGAGCGTGTCAGGGCCCAGGCAGGTCCCTTGGTAAGGAGTTCGAGGTCCCGGAGCCGGGCACTGATCGCGTCAGCGGATGACCTGGCGGAGCGGGGCACGCGCTCTCCTTCAGCTGCTGGGGGATGGTTGGGCAGCGCGGATCGCGAAAACTGCCAACTACAAGGTTAACGCAGACCCACCACGAGCAACGCGGGGTCACATAACGCCCATCACAGGGGTCAACACGGGCGCGAAGTGACCCCGCGTTGGTTGGGAACGGGGCCTCCGCGACCGCTCCGTGACCTACGGCCCGGTAGCATTGCGATCCCGTATCAACCCGCTCCCGAGGTGCGCCGGGTCTGGCTGAGTCCTGCGGCAACCCCCTACGCTCATGCTACTGATCTCAAACGAAGCAACGGCGCAGCAGGGGGAACAATGCAGTTCGACTTAAGTGCAGTGGAGACGGCCACCATGGTGTTCATCGGAACCCTGGTGTTTGCCCTGGTCCTGGTGGGTTTCGTCCTGACAGCAGGCTTCCTGGCCCTGGTCATGGTTGGCGTGGGCAAGCTCGCCTGGTTCCTCGCCTCCACGACGCTGCTGACGGTGGTCCACGGGATCAACAGCGGCTGGGACAGGGTGGTCCACCACGCCTCCACCGGATCCCCGGGGGACTTCCAGGGCCAGCCATCCCCTAGCACTGGAAGCTACCCGCGGGTAATGTTGAGAGACAGCTGAAGGGTTCTCCAACCCGGCGGATCCATGGCTTGAACCGACCATCCCGGGCAGAGGAGATACCCCATGAGCTCCGCCACTGACAGTCCCGCCACGAACCCGCCCGCCACCCATATTCCGGCCACCGACGCCCCGGACGCCGAAGTCCCCGTCGCAACCGCCAATATCGGGTCCGGAGCCACCGCGGCGGATGCCCGCGCCCTTGCTGAAGCCTCCCGCGAGCTCGACTGGGACCGGCCCAGCTTCGCCAAAGGACTCTACCTGGGGAATTTCGACCTCAGCCTCATCCACCCCTGGCCGAAAGCGAACGCCGATGACGTGGAACGCGGTGAGGCCTTCATGGAGCGCCTCACCGCGTACGCCCGCACCATGTCCGGGCGCGTGATCGAACGCGAGGCCCGGATCCCGGACGAGTACCTCCAGGGCCTGGCGGGCCTGGGCGTCTTTGGCATGAAAATCCCGCAGGAGTACGGCGGACTCGGCTTGTCCCTGGTCTACTACGGTCGGGCCCTGGCGCTGCTCGGCAGTGTCCACCCCAGCATCGGCGCCCTGATCTCCGCGCATCAGTCCATCGGTGTCCCCGAGCCCGTGAAGGTCTTCGGCACGCCGGACCAGAAACGCGAGTACCTGCCGCGCTGCGCCGCCGGGGCCATCACCGCGTTCCTCCTGACCGAACCGGACGTTGGCAGCGATCCCGCCCGGATGGGCAGCACCGCCGTTCCCACGGACGACGGCGGGAGTTACGTTCTGGACGGCGTGAAACTTTGGACCACCAACGGTGTGATCGCCGAGCTGGTGGTGGTGATGGCCGTGGTGCCGGCCCACACCGATTCGGACGGCACAGAACATAAGGGCGGCATCAGCGCCTTTGTGGTGGAAATGGACTCCCCCGGCATCACCGTGGAGAACCGCAACACGTTTATGGGGCTGCGCGGGATCGAAAACGGCGTCACCCGCTTCCACCAGGTGCGGGTGCCCGCGGCAAACAGGCTGGGCCGCGAGGGCCAGGGCCTGAAGATCGCCCTCACCACGCTGAACACGGGGCGGCTTTCCCTGCCGGCGCTGTGCGTCGCGTCCGGCCGCTGGAGCCTGAAGATCGCCCGGGAATGGTCCAACGCCCGCACCCAGTGGGGCCAGCCGGTGGGCAAACATGAGGCCGTGGGCAAGAAGATCGCCTTCATCGCCGCGTCCGCCTTCGCCCTGGACGCCGTCTTCGAACTGTCCGCGGAACTCGCCGACGCCGGACAGAAGGACGTGCGGATCGAAGCGGCCTTGGCCAAGCTGTGGTCCTCCGAGATCAGCTGCCGGATTGCCGATGAACTGGTCCAGATCCGCGGCGGCCGTGGCTTCGAGACGGCGGACTCCTTGGAAGCCAGGGGCGAACGCGCGGTTCCAGCCGAGCAGCAGCTGCGCGACCTCCGGATCAACCGGATCTTTGAGGGCTCCTCGGAGATCATGAAGCTCCTAGTTGCCCGCGAGGCCGTGGACGCGCACCTTGCCGCGGCCGGCGATCTCGCGTCCGTGGACGCGAGCCTGCAGGACAAGGCGAGGGCCGCCGTCGGGGCTTCAGGTTTCTACGCCAGATGGCTACCCAAACTCGTGGCCGGCGCCGGAATGGACCCCCGGTCATACAGTGACTTCGGCAGGCTGGCCAAGCATCTGCGCTTTGTGGAACGGTCCTCGCGACGGCTGGCCCGGCAGACGTTCTACGGCATGGGCCGCTGGCAGGCGAAGCTGGAATACAAGCAGGCGTTCCTGGGCCGCGTTGTGGACATCGGCGCCGAGCTGTTCGCCATGGCCGCCTGCTGTTCACGGGCCGAGATGATCCTTCGAACCACGCCGGAGAATGCCGCCACTGCCTACGAACTCGCTGAGGCCTACTGTGGGCAGGCCCGGGTCCGCATCGACGAGTACTTTGACCAGCTGTGGCGCAACACGGACGACGGCGACCACATCCTCTCGCGCAAGGTCCTGGCCGGGGATTACACCTGGCTTGAGGCGGGAGTCCTGGATCCGTCGGAAGGCACCGGTCCGTGGATCGCCGATGCCACGCCGGGTGCGTCAACCAAGGAAAACCTGCACCGGAAGTACCGCTAGCAACTCATAAGCATCCTTGTTATCGCTGGTCACCAGTGGTTGAGTTGACGCATGAGCAAGCAAACGGACCCAGAGGACAGATTTCCGCCGACGACGCGGAACGAGAATCTACGGAATGAGACGGCTCGTGACCAAGCCTTCGCCGGTGGTGAGCCCACGCGCGCCTTCGATCAGTCGCCGGCGCCCTATGCCGAGCCGGACTACGCCGAGCCGGACTACGCCGAGCAGGGCTATGCCCCGGCAGCCCAAGCGCCGGTGGCCGACTCTTCAGTGCTGGATCCCCGCCTGACTGATCCGCGCGTGACCGATCAGCAGACGGCCGTAGCCAGGGAAAAGGAACAGTTCGGCGGCATCAAGGTGGGCTCGGCCTTTTTTGGCTGGCTCGCAGCCACCGGCATGGCTGTCCTGCTCACAGCCTTTGTGGGCGCAGCCGGAACGGCCGTAGGCCTGGCGAACAACACCGACGTAAACGACGCCGCTAACCAGGTAACGACGAACGGCACCGTCGGGCTGGTGGGCATCATCGTCCTGCTGGCGATCCTGTTCGTCTCCTATTACTCCGGCGGCTACGTTGCCGGCCGGATGGCCCGGTTTAACGGCGCCCGGCAGGGTTTTATGGTGTGGATCTGGGCGCTGATTGCCGCGGTTGTGATTGCTCTGCTGGGCATCATCGCGGGCCAGCAGTTCAATGTCCTGGCCAACCTGAACAGCTTCCCGCGAATCCCCATCAACGAAGGCGAACTGACCCTCACCAGCATCATTGCCGCCGTCGTGGTGGCCCTGGTCGCGCTCGTCGGTGCCGTGCTCGGCGGCCTGGCGGGCATGCACTTCCACCGCAAGGTGGACCGGGCCGGCTTTACCCCGGACGAAACGTACAGCGGCTGAACGTACCGCGGCTGAGCCTGAGGAGGCCGACCGCGCGCGGGTGGCGGGCATAGGGCATTTTCCCTGGCGAGACGCAACAGGGCAGTCAGGCGAGCCTCACGGCTTCGACGTAGTACCAGCGGCGGTTTTGCCGGACAAAACGGCTGGTTTCGTGGTGGACTCCACGTTCGCCGTCTTGCCGGTAGTGAGCTTTGAACTCCACGGTTCCCTCAGTGTCCAACGGTCCGCCGCGGCTTGTGGACAGGATGTCCAGGCGGCGCCACTCCATGGCCGGGTCCAGCACCAGGTCCGAAGGCGCAGTATCCGGGTGCCATGTTTTTCGGAGGTATTCGGTGTCCAGCAGGACAAACGCGCTGTAGCGGGAGCGCATCAGCTGCTCTGCCGTGGCCGCGTCGGCCCCGCCACCATGGAACCGCCCGCAGCACTCCGCGTAAGCCTCTCCGGACAGGCAAACGCACGGGCCGGCGTTAATCGGATTCTCGGGCATGGCGCTCCTGTCTCGGTTGGCCGGACCGCTTTCCGGCGGCCTGGTGGATCCCTTTCGACTATAGGGCGCAGCCGGGGGTGTCATATCCGGTAACAGCTTCGAAACAACCTCGGACGAACCCGGCCCGGAGCCCGCCGGACAGAAAAATAGTCCGTAAGGTGGTAGGGGGCTGTTGCCCGTGGTGATGAGTGCCGGGACGGACTCCGCCGCCGGCAGAGAGGAGAGATGACATGGGAGATTCAACGACGATCGCTCTCAACCTGACTTTTTTCGGCACGCTCGGCCTGGCGTTCCTGATGTTCCTGGGCCTGTTCCTGCTGGTTGTCATCACCTTGCTGCTTGCCGGCGTCGGGCGGCTGTTAGTCCTGACCGCGATGGCCTTTTTCGACCGGCTCCCGAAAAACGAAACCCTCCCCCTGGTCCGGCTGACCGGCGAGCCCGGGCCACCGTCGGACGCCCCTCCTGCAACGCACGACGACGGCGCTGCCGTGGCCGTAGTGAGCACACCACGCGAGTGGCGCAAGGCCCTGCGGAACGGCCGCAATTTGCTGAAACCCTCCGAACTTCGGCCCCGCTTCCACCATGCGGTGGCGCAGCACCCGATGCTTACCGCGGCCCGCAAGGAGCCGCCGGTTCTCGCCGAGGACTGGGCCGCGGCGGTGGCCGAGGCGGATGCCCGGGCCATGGCGCGCGCCCGTGCGGCCGCCCCCGAAATCAGGATCTCGGTGCGTGATCTTCCCGGTCCCTCCGTTCCCGCAGAGAAGGTGGAGGCGGTGGCTCCGCTGGTGGAGTCGGCGCTGCATCAGGACAACCCAGGACCCGAGAACGCCAACCGCGACAACCTCACCCGTGAGACCGCCGCCACTGGGGCCGCCCGCTCGTTCACGAAGCCGCCCGTCCCCGTACCGTTGTCCCTGCTGGATACCGGATCGCTGGTGTCGCTGTCCGGGCACGCGAAGGTCCTCAAGACCAAACTGCCTGCCGACCGACGCTAGGACCGCGTTGCGCCAAGGCGTCACGAACCGTCACTGCTCACAGTCCGGAAAGCCCTTACCCTGAGCAACTATCTCGGCTAACGTGGAAACCATGGAATTCAGGTACCTCGGAAACAGCGGCTTCAAAGTCTCTGAAATCACATTCGGCAACTGGCTGACGCACGGCTCACAGGTGGAGAACGACGTCGCCACCCAGTGCGTGCGGGCCGCGCTCGACGCCGGCATCAGCACCTTCGACACGGCGGACGTCTACGCCAACACTGCGGCGGAAACCGTCCTCGGCGAGGCGTTGAAGGGCGAACGCCGGGAGTCCCTGGAGATCTTCACCAAGGTCTACGGCCCTACCGGCCCCAAGGGCAAGAACGATCTTGGCCTGTCCCGCAAGCACATCATGGAGTCCATCAACGGCTCGCTCAGCAGGCTGCAGACGGACTACGTGGACCTCTACCAGGCCCACCGGTACGACTTCGAGACGCCGCTGGAAGAAACCATGCAGGCGTTCGCGGACATCGTGCGGCAGGGCAAAGCGTTGTACATCGGCGTCAGCGAGTGGACGGCGGAGCAGCTCCGCGCCGGCCACGCACTGTCCAAGGAACTGGGCTTCCAGCTGATCTCCAACCAGCCGCAGTACAACATGCTGTGGCGCGTCATCGAGGCGGAGGTGGTGCCGGCATCCGAAGAGCTGGGTGTCTCCCAGATTGTCTGGTCCCCGATGGGGCAGGGCGTGCTGAGCGGCAAATACCTGCCCGGCCAGCCTGCACCCGCGGGCAGCCGTGCCACGGATGACAAGGGCGGCGCCCGGATGATCGAGCGCTGGATGCGCGATGACGTGCTCGCCGGTGTCCAGGACCTCAAGCCGATCGCCGCGGAAGCTGGGCTCACCATGCCGCAGCTCGCGGTGGCCTGGGTCCTGCAGAACCCGAACGTTGCCTCCGCCATTGTGGGCGCGTCCCGCCCTGAGCAGCTCGCGGACACTGTGGCCGCGGCTGGCGTGACACTGGAGCCGGAGACCATGAAGAAGATCGACGACGCCATCGGCTCGCTCGCCGAACGCGATCCGGCGCACACCAAGTCCCCCGCCACCCGCGAAGCCTAGGAGCGCCTCTCCCCCGGAACTCGCCGTCACCGGGTCCACCAGCTGGCTGGGCGGCCAGGTGGCCCGGCTGCTAGCCGACGCGGGCAGCGCGCAGCGGTTTCTGGTGCGCGACGCCGGCCGCGCGCCGGAGCTCGACGGCGCCGTTCCGGCCGTCACCAGTTACGCGGACGCTGCACAGGCACGGGCCGCCCTGGCCGGGGTGCATACCCTGTTCATGGTCTCCGCCGGCCTGCACTATGCGGGTCGCTTGAGCTCAGCCTCGTCGCCCTCAAACGGGACCCCGCCATCACGGTCCCCTGGAGACCGCCGTGGAGGTTGTTTTCACCGGCACGGACGCGGGGATGCAAGGCGGTGTCCGGTAGCAGTGCGCACGCAGCCTGACCATTCGTGAGACGCTGCTGCCCGACGTCGTGCTTGCCTACGAAATGAACGGCGCCGATGGGAAGCACCATCAGCAGGCCCAGCAACGGAACGCCAACCGTCAGCAGCGCCCCCGCCACCGGATCCGTTCTCAGGGTGAAAAAGAACGGCGTGAGGAACGTCGCAAAAAGGGCCAGGCCCAGCAGCGGGGCGGCCAGCGAATTGCTGAAGAAGCGCACCACCCGGTGGGACAGCACGGTGTTCAACCGTACGAGGCCCGCGGTGCGAAGCGCTGCACGGGCCAGGGAGATGGGTTTCCCCAGCCCTATCAGCAGCGGCACCACAAAGAGCAGCAAGGAGATCTTCAGCGTGAACGCCCACCGCAGGTCAGCGCTGTACACACCAGGGAAGCCGCAGGTAAGGACCGTCAGGGATCCCAGACCCAGCAGGTAGAACGCAGCACTCCGCCACCACGGCCAACGGCGGCCATTGCACGTGGCCGTCCGGACGCCGAGCCCGTACAGCACACCGGCGGAAACAATGAGGATCAGGGCGGCCCAGTCGACCCGCCAGGCGCCTAAGACAACTTCGAAGGGGGCACAGGCAAAGGATAAGGGATGTTCCTTGGAAAACGCCGGACGATCCAGGACGGGCTTCATTCTTAAGGATTCCTTAAGCGCCCTGGACCAGACTGGTCCTGAAGCGGCCAGCCGGCCGCAGAGAGCGAGCCGGAGTATTTGATGCCTGACAACGTCCACAGCCAAAGTTTGCCCCCTGCCCGTACAGACATCGTCCGCGATGCCCGAATCGGCGCCGGAACGCGGCTCCTTGCCCTGCCGCGGCCCCGGTTGTGGGCCTTGTGGGGGATCGTCCTGGCGGCCGCGGTCGTGGTCCTTGGCATCACCGTTGCCGACGTTCCGGGTATCAGCACTGACGAACTAGGTGTGGACCAGAACCTCAGCCAGCATCACGTTGCCCTGCTGACCGGCCTGGCCATGGCCCTGAACCTGCTGTTTGGTCCTGTGGCCGGGGTTCTGCTGATCGCCGTCGTCGCACTGTTCCTGCTCTTGGTGCGCCGCAGTCCCGTCAATGCTGTGGCGTTTGGCTTGGTGGCGGTGTCCGGCTGGGCGGCGAGCGAATTCTTCAAGGTCCTTGTGGCCAGGCAGCGCCCGGATTCCACGTTGCTGTTCGATCCGCTGGCACCGGAAAACGGTGCGGACAGCTTTCCGAGCGGTCACGTCACTTTCGCCGTGACTCTTGCCTTCGCCGTGTATTTCCTGGCCCGCGGGACGCGCTGGGCAAAGCCTGCGGCCGTTGCGGGCGTGGTTGTGGTGGCCGTCGTGGCGTGGTCGCGGCTGTACATCGGCGTCCATTACCCGTCCGACGTCGTCGGGTCGGTCCTGGCGGGCACCGCGGCTGTGCTCCTCCTGAGCGGGTGCTGGAACTGGCTGGCGCCCCGGGTGTGGCAGCGGGTGCCGGTGAACGCGGTCACGCGTCCATTCCTGCCCTAAGACTCTCAGCCCGCAGAAAGGCATCATGCAGACATTTCATGCACTGGCCGCGGTAGCCGCCGCCTCACCACTAGATCCCGCGGGGCTCCTGGAGGGCCTGGGGCCGGCCGCCCTGGCGGTCATCGCCGGGATGGTCTTCATCGAATCCGGAGTCCTGTTCCCGTTCCTGCCCGGGGACTCGCTCCTGTTCACGGCGGGCCTGCTTCATCAGCAACTGAACCTCACGCTCCCGCTCCTGATCGGCATCGTGTCCGTGGCGGCGGTGGCAGGCGACCAAGTGGGCTATTTTCTGGGCCGGAAGTTCGGCCGCCGGTGGTTCAAGGAAGACGCCCGAATCCTGAAGACCTCGCACCTGACCCGGACCGAGGAGTTCTTCCGCCGGCACGGCGGTGGCGCGGTGGTAATGGCCCGCTTTGTGCCGATTGTGCGCACGTACGCCCCGCTGGCGGCGGGAATCGCCCACTACACCTACCGGAAGTTCACGCTCTGGAACATCGTGGGTGCGGTGGCGTGGTCGGCTTCCGTGATTCTGCTGGGGTCCTGGCTCGGGCACTTCGACATCATCGCCAACAACATCGACCTCATCGCCGTGGCCATGGTCCTGGTCTCCGTCATCCCGTGGGGCGTTGAGTACCTCAAGCGCCGGAAGAACAAGGGCACCGCCAAGGAATCCGCCGAAGAATCCGAGGAACGGCCCGTGGAAGCGCTGGCCACGGAAGAATAGACCCATGACACCAGATGCCCGGCCGTCCCTGCTTCTGGTTGAGGACGATCCCGTCCTTGGCCCGCTGATTGCCGAGCTGCTGGAAGACGACTATCGGATCAGCCTGGTGGCGGACGGAAGGCTTGGCCTGGGCGCCGCCCTCGGGGAGCCCTGGGATGTCCTGGTGGTCGACCGCGGCCTGCCCGGCATGGACGGCATCGCCCTGATCAGCGCCTTGCGGGCGAAAGGGATTTCCACGCCGGTGCTGATCCTCACGGCGCTGGGTGCAACGGATGAGAAGGTCCGCGGCCTCGATGCAGGGGCCAATGACTACATGACCAAACCGTTCGACGCCGGCGAGCTGGGTGCGCGACTGCGCGCACTGACCCGCAGCTACACCCAGCCCACGGTGAGTATCGGCGACTGGGAACTGAACGCCGTCGGCCGTTCCGTGCGGTCCGTATACGGGCCGCTGGTGACGCTGACCGCGAGGGAGTGCGAGTTGTTGGCGGCCCTCGCCACGGAGCCGGACCGTATCTTCAGCCGGGATGAACTCATCAGTGCCGTGTTTCCCTCCACCGACCAGCCGAGCGTGATCGATACCTATGTCCACCACCTGCGCCGCAAGATTTCCCGGAACGTGATCCGCACTGTCCACGGCGTTGGCTACCAGATCGGGGACGGCCATGAATGAACGACGCCGGGCCGCGGCAGACCCGGACCAGGCTACGCTCCGCAAGGCCTCACTAAGGATTGCCGTACGCATCAGCGCGGCGTGCGCCGTGCTGGTCCTCTGCCTGCTCGCGGGGGCTGCGATCTACCTGACCAACCAGCTGTCCCACCCGGAACTGCCCGGCACGTCCAGCCAGGCCGCCGATTTTGCGTACCTTGACTACAAGGACCTGCTCAAAGCCCTGATCATCGCCGGCGCGGCGGGGATCGTCCTTGCCGGAGTGATCGGCTGGTTCAGTGCCCGCAGCGCCATCGAACCGCTGGGCGCCGCGATGGCCCTGCAACGCCGGTTCGTCCAGGATGCCAGCCACGAACTGCGCACGCCGCTGGCCATCCTGGACGCGCGGATCCAGCTCGCCCAGCGGGACACTCCTCCGGAGTCAAAGCCGGGGCAGGCGCTGGCACGGATCCGGCAGGACACCTCAGCCCTGACGGCAATTGTCAACGAACTGCTGTTGGCCGCAACGGGAGACACTGCAGAAACCCCGGGGGAACCCATTGATGTGGCGGGGGTGGTGGAGTCCGTGGCCGAGAGCGTCCGGACCATCGCTGACGGCCAGGATGTCAGCGTAGCTGTCACGGCGGACGCGCATCCGCTGGCGAGGATCGACGAAAGCAGTTTGCGCCGCGCCATTCTGGCCCTGGCTGACAACGCGCTGGCGCACACACCGGCAGGGGGGACCATCACCCTCGCCGCGGCAGCGAGCCAGCGCAGCGCGGTGATCACGGTGACGGATACGGGAAGCGGGATCTCCGGCGTCGAGCGTGACAGGATCTTCGAGCGCTTCGTCAGGACACCGCGTCCGGACGGAACCAGGGCGCAACGCAGCTTCGGCATCGGGTTGGCGCTGGTCCGCGATGTGGCCACCGCCGCCGGCGGAACGGTGGAGATCGCCGGCACGGGCCCGGGCGGGACCACCATGCGGATCACGCTGCCGCTGGCCACGCCCTGAACTGCCGGTCCGGACGTCCCACGCCGTATACTCGGTGCCAGCCATGACCAGCCTTCCTGCCTCCCCCGCCAGCGTCCGCCTTGATGCGTGGCTGTGGGCCATCCGCGCCTACAAGACCCGCTCCGCCGCCACAGCCGCGTGCCGGGCCGGGCATGTGCGGCTCAACGGCAGCCCCGCGAAAGCTTCGGCCACACTCGTTACCGGCGAGACCGTGACGATCCGCATGTCAGGTTTCGAACGCATCCTCGAAGTCCGCCGTTTGATTGCCAAACGGGTGGGGGCCGAGGCGGCGTCGCACTGCTTCACGGATCACACCCCGCCCCGTCCGGTGGCACCGGCGTTGGGACTGCCGCAGCGGGACCGCGGCGCAGGACGGCCGACCAAGAAGGACCGGCGGGAGATGGAACGGCTTAAGGGCTCTTAGCTCAGTTCTTAAGCTTGGCCTGCACGAGATTCGCGAACGGCAGCCGGCCATGGTCCGCAACAAAAGCTGCGTGATACGCGGCCTCGGCGTGGTTGACGTCTTCGGCGGGCACCTCTTTCCACGCCATGATGAGTTCATCCGTGTGGGTCAGCTGCCAAATGAGCCGGCCGTCCCAATGGCCCGGCGGCCTGCCCCGCCCAAAATCCAGGAACTCCTTGATCTGGTTCCGGAGGCCGCGGTTGCCCTTGCTTCCTGGCCCGGCTTTGCCAACGTAGAGAATGTCCGCACCGTCCACCCATTCCGCCAGAATGGCTGCCGCAGGCAGGGTGGGATTCTTTTTCTTGAAGGTCCCGGCGGTGCTGATCTTGAGGAAGTGCGGCTCGAACTCATTCGGCCGAAGAACGGCGAACACCCCGGTGCCCTGCGGAATCCTTATGATCTCAAGGCTGTCGAAGGCCCGGAAGCCGGCAAAGCCGTCGGACTTGAGCGTTTTCCTGTTCATCATCATGACGTTACCCGGACCGGCGCCGGTCCGAGGCAAACTTGCACTGCGCACCTCTACGTCCAAAAGCGTAGAGTGGGTTCAGACGCCTGTTTCTGGACGCCGTGCTGCTGAGGGAGAGATCGTGACGATTGACTGGGACGAAAAAAAGGCCCTGCTACAGGAACCAAACATCGCGGCGGTAACGCAGCTCTGCGATGAACTGATGGAAAAGAAGCCAGGGTCCGTCGTCCCCTACATCGACCCCGTGCATGACGAGGACGAATGCCGGATCGTCAGCCTGCACGTCAGTCCGGGCAAGGGCACCGAATCGGGGTTCGTCTCCCATTTCAATGACGACGAAGCAGCCCGCCGCGCCACCCAGATTTACGAACTTGCCGAGCTTGATCCGCGCTATGTGATGCCGTGGAATGCGTACCCCTGGGTGCGGGATCCGGAGCTTCCGTCAGCGCTGAACGTCCAGGAGAAGACTGACGGCCTGCGGCCCTTCCGGCAGTTCCTCAAGATCAACCGCCGGGTCTCCGCAGTCATCGCACACGGCACGGACGCCTCCACGTTCCTCACCCTCTTTGAAAAGACCTACCATTCTTCGCTGAAGAACAGCGGCATCAAGATCTACAAGGCCAGCGCGCTCGGCGGGCGGGCCTTTGCTGTTTCCGAAGCAAAGCAGGAGGATCTCCTCGCCAAGAGCGTGGACGTCTACAAGGACGCCATGCAGCGGGCAGGCATCCAGCACCTTTAGCCACGCACGACGGCGGCCGTCACCGCGGTGCCTCAGCCTTCCAGTAAGCGCCTGCGGTGCTTGAGCTCCTTCACCCACGCCCTGGTGACCATGTCAGGGAACGGCGGGCCGCCGCCGTCGTTCTTCTCCGGCCCAGCGAGCCTCGCGAACGCTGTGCCGGCCTCCAGATCGGTGATCAACGGCCCTGACGCTTTCAGGGCTAGCTCCAGCACCTGGGCAGCCGTGCGGTCTGTGAGTCCCAGGTCCGCGGCCCAGCCCAGAAAATGCCGCCGCGAGATCCCGTTCCGCTTCCCGTTCAGGGTCAGCGCAAGGGTCTTATCCCCGTAGACCACTGTGGAGGGAATGTCGTAGACCGGGGCGATGGTCCACTCCCCGTGCGGCTGCTGGACCATCGAAACGTTCTTGGCGTGCAGGTCTCCGTTGCCGCTCAGCCACGCAAACGCCCCCTGGATGGCAAGGTTCCGGAGGGCCGGGAGCGGTGCCGAGCA
The DNA here is from genome assembly GCF_050156905.1 of Pseudarthrobacter sp. S3. Taxonomy (NCBI): domain Bacteria; kingdom Bacillati; phylum Actinomycetota; class Actinomycetes; order Micrococcales; family Micrococcaceae; genus Pseudarthrobacter; species Pseudarthrobacter sp. S3. The sequence continues at coordinate 38,918 of NZ_CP189583.1, forward strand.
GTAATCGGCGAGTGCATGGCAAACCTGCCCATAAGCCACGTTGTACTTGTCCGCCGGGTAAAGCTTCAGGACCTGGGCCCCGTCCTCCACCGCCAGCCGCCGGACGTCGTCGGGGCCGCCACCGGAGACGGGCACCCGGTCGAAGCGTTCTACCAGAAGCCCGGGCCTGCCCGCGATATCCCGGATCAGCCGGACCCTGCTCAGCGGAATCCGCAGCCTGGCCGCGTAGCGGAACATGACCAGCTCGTTCTCCACTACATGCGGGAATTCGGGAGCGTTGAGTTTAAGGATGAACCGCCTGCCGGCGCTGGCCACGGGGAGCGAGATCATGCCGGCAGACAGCTTGTCCTGCACCCCTGCCAGCGCCACGGGGTCGATCAGGTCCGGGTCGCCGAGCAACTTTTCGAAGTCAACCGGCAGTTTGGGATCCAGCTGGACAGCGTGCTCGTCCGGATCCAGCGCCTCGCCGTGGCCTACGATCTGGACGTCGCCCACCGGGTTACCGCCGGCCGCGATCAGCAGGGACAGGTCGTCGTCGGCGCTGGTCTTGATGGACCGCCGCAGCGCGTTGAGCCGGCGGCCTTCCGGCAGGAGGCCGGTGAAATAGGGAGGCGCCGCCCCCGCCGCTGAATCGACGGGTGCCCCGGTGAGCGGCAGGGAACTGGCGACGGCGGGTCCCCCGGATGCGAGGTACGCCGGCAGGTAGCTGAACCGGGTGCCGCCGTCGTGGCGTTCGAGCCGCGCGGCGAGCACCCCGGCCTTGTAGATGTCGGCGATGCGGTGCTTCATGGCCGTGATTCGTGGACGTCGACGGGGGAGTCCGCCGGGCCCGCGAGCGCGCGGGCCCGGCGGCTGGTCCTGGTGGTGAGCTGGAGTTCCAGGCCCAGGGATTCCAGCACCGCGGTCAGCGAATCCAGCTGCACGCTGGGCTTGCCCTGCTCAACGAACCTGACGAACCGTTCCGAGACCCCCGCCATGTCCGCTAGATCGCGCTGGGTGAGGCCCAGTTGTCCGCGGCGAAAGCGCACCTCGGCGGGGAGCCGGTCGGTCAAGGGTTCCATCGGCTCCTCCACCATAGGTACGATCGTGCCGTTTTTAGCGGCTGGCACGATTCTACGCCTGACGCACACTCCTGACCAGCGCGTAATCGGCACGAACGTACCGCTATATGTGGGCGGCAACCTTCACCTTGCAAAGATCTTGATCCCTTATTTACCAATTCTTGCCGGGAAACGTCCAGCATTATCGGAGGAAACTTTCAGGTTCAACCAAGGTTGCGGTATCTTCGCGAGATGATCGCCCGTTTTAGAAAAGAGCTTTGAATGAAGAAACTACTCGTTGCCTCCGTGGCCGCGGCCGCGTTGGTGGCAGGGTCCATGGTCGTCGCCTTTGCTGCAAATGCGGACGCCGGTACGGTGGTCCGGGTTATTGATGGTGACACGCTGGTGGTATCCATCAACAACGGTGACCACACGATTCGACTGCTTAATATAGACACTCCGGAAACGAAGGACCCCGACCAGCCTGTGGAGTGCCTCGGTCCGCAGGCCACGGAATACCTCGAGGGGCTGCTGCCGAAAGGCACCAAGGTTAAGCTTGAATTCGATAAGGAACGGCACGACCAATACGGCCGGACCCTCGCCGGAGTATTCGCCCCGGACGGCTCCCTGGTGAATGCCGAGATCGCGCGGGAAGGGCTGGGAATCCCTGTGCAATACGGCGAAAACCGCAAATTCCTGCCGCCGGTCGAAGCGGCCTACGCGGAAGCCCGGTCGGCCAAGAGTGGCCTGTTTTCCGAGCAGGTCGACTGCGCGGTACCTGCCCAGGTTGCGAAGACAACCAAGGCGCTTGAAACCGCAACTGCAGCGGAGCCAACAACCACGTCAGCTGCTGCAGGCGTAGCGGTGGCGGCACTTGCGACCGAACTGGCGGCGGCAAAGGCACTCAGGACTGTTCTTGCTGCCAGCAAGGATGCCCAAAGGGCGATCTATTGGGCAGGCCTGACGGCCACTGTCACCGCGGCATACCTTTCGACGCTGGACAACAAGGTCGCGGCTGCTGAGAAGAAGCGGGACGAAACGAAGGCCCTGCAGGGCACCCTCGCCGCGGCAGAGAAGAAGGCACACGAGGACCGCCTGGCCGCTGAAGCGCAGGCCGCAGCAGAAAAGAAGGCCGCAGAGGAACGTGCGGCGGCTGAAAAGAAGGCGGCTGACGAGGCAGTCGCAGCGGAAGCCGCCCGTCAGGCCGAGGCCGAGCGCCTACGAAGGTTGCCGGCACCCGCACCCTATGTCACGCCGGCACCCCAACCGTACATCCCGCCTGCTCCTGCCCCTTATGTACCACCGGCTACCAAGTACACGGGTCCGCGTTGCTACGCACCGGGCGGGAAGAGCTGGAGTCCCTGCTGACCCAGGCCGATAGCGGGCACCCGAAGGCTTCGGTTGCCGTATTCGAGTGCCCGCCGTCCCACAGGGTTTCTGCTGCAGCCACTAGGCCGCCTTGGGAGAAGCCAGCCACTCAGGGCACTAAACTCACTGTGGTGATCACAGGTGAAATCAAGTCCCAAGTAGACAAAGTCTGGAATACGTTCTGGAGCGGCGGTATCTCGAACCCGCTGGAAGTCATCGAACAGATCACATACCTGCTCTTTCTAAAGCGGCTCGACGAGAACCACACCCGTGAGGAGAAGCGGGCCAACCTCCTGGGCCAGCCGCTGCAGAACGCCGTTTTCCCGGCTGGTCTGGATCCGATGGGCCGTCCCTACTCCGACCTTCGCTGGTCCAGGTTTAAGGACTTCTCTCAGAGCGAGATGTTCACGGTTTTCTCGCAGAGCATCTTCCCGTTCCTGCGCAACGAGCTGCCCAAGCTCGCCAACGGCGAGGATTCCACATACAGCCACCACATGAAGGATGCGCAGTTCAAGATCCCGAACGCGGGCGTGCTGAAGCAGGTCGTGGACATCGTGGACAGCATCAACATGGACGGGCGCGACACCAAGGGCGATCTCTACGAGTACATGCTCTCGAAACTCGCGTCGGCGGGCACCAACGGACAGTTCCGCACTCCTCGCCACATCATCGACCTCATGGTGGCCATGGTCGACCCGAAACCGCTTGAGGCCATCTGCGATCCGGCATCGGGCACCTGCGGATTCCTGGTCCAGGCCGGCGAGCATCTCCGTGCACGAAACAAGAGTCTGCTTACCAACGCCGAAACTAACAAGTTCTTCCACAATGAGCAGTTCCACGGCTTCGACTTCGACAACACCATGCTCCGCATCGGATCCATGAACATGCTGCTGCACGGCGTGGAGAACCCGGACATCTCCTACCGGGATTCACTGGCGGATCTCCACGCCGAGGAAGAGGAGAAGTACCACGTCATCCTCGCCAACCCGCCGTTCGCCGGCAGCCTGGACTACGACAACGTGGCGAAGGACCTCCTGAGCGTCGTCAAGACGAAGAAGACCGAGCTCCTCTTCTTGGCGCTCTTCATCAAGCTGCTCAAGCCAGGCGGCCGCGCGGCAGTGATCGTCCCGGACGGCGTGCTCTTCGGATCCACCAATGCCCACAAGCAGCTGCGGAAAATGCTCGTCGAAGGCCATAAGCTCGACGCCGTCGTGAAGCTCCCCTCCGGCGTCTTCAAGCCATACGCCGGGGTGTCCACGGCCATACTGTTCTTCACCAAGACCAACTCGGGTGGCACCGACAACGTCTGGTTCTACGACGTAAAGTCCGACGGCTTCAGCCTCGACGACAAACGCACACCGCTCGGAACTTCCGACCTCGCCGATGTCCTGACTCGCTGGAATGACCGCACGACGGCGGAGCTTGAGCGGGCGCGGACGGACCAGTCGTTCTGTGTGCCGCTTTCTGAGATTGCTGCCAACGACTATGACCTGTCCCTGAACCGGTACAAGGAGATTGAGTACGAAGAGGTCGATCACGCCGCGCCGGCGGAGATTCTCGCGGCATTGGCTGAGCTCGAAGGCGAGATCGCGCGAGGTACCGCTGAGCTGAAAGAACTCCTCGGTGGTTGAGCCTGTCGAAACCCAACTGGGCGACGTTTGCTGCATCATAATGGGGCAGGCGCCTCCGGGAGACACCTACTCTGCGACCGAGGGGTTGCCGTTGATTGCTGGGGCGGGGGACTTTGCGAACGGGCTACTGTCACCCAAGAAGTTCACGAGCAAACCAACCAAGTTGTCTGAAGTTCACGACATCGTGATCAGCATTCGCGCTTCAATCGGCGACAAGGTCTGGGCCGACGGCGAATACTGTCTTGGCCGTGGAGTAGCCGCGCTCCGCCCCGGTGCATTGTTGGATCGAGGCTACCTCTGGCACTGGCTTGACCACGCGGAACCGGCCCTGCGATCGAAAGCCAAGGGGGCAACCTTTCTTCAGGTCAACCGTGGAGATATTTCGACAATGCCGATTTCGCTACCATCCATTAACGACCAGCGGCGGATCGCGGCGATCCTGGATAAGGCCGACGGGCTCCGCACCAAGCGCCGCCAAGCCCTCGCCCACCTTGACACCCTGACTCAGTCGATCTTCCACTCCATGTTCGGCGGCATCTCTGCAACAACAACACTTGGTGAACTCTGCCGGAATAGGTTCAGAAACGGCGTCTCCCCATCGACTCGAGGATCCGTACAGCAAAAGGTGCTGACACTCAGCGCTGTCACCGGCTCCTCGTTTGACGGGACCGCCGTGAAATCGTCTACTTTTGATAAGCCGCTCCCAGACAGCAATCGCGTTTCCAGCGGCCTCCTCCTGATTTGCCGCGGCAACGGTAACCGTGCGCTCGTCGGCAAAGGTTACTTCCCCCGCGCCGACATCGCAGACGTAGGATTCCCCGACACCGTGATCGCGGCGGAACCCAATATGGAAGTTGTAGAACCATTCTTTCTTGAGGTGGCTTGGGGACTTCCTGAGGTTCGTGCGCAGCTTGAAGCTGCCGCCAAGACGACCAACGGAACGTTCAAGATCAACCAGACCAGCCTGACAGAAATCCAGCTCCCGCTTCCCTCGCTGGAACTCCAGCAGACCTTCGCTACCCGTATCGCCGCCGTCGAGCGCTTGAAAGAAAACCACCGCAAGCACCTCACCGAACTGGATACCCTCTTCGCCTCACTCCAGCACCGCGCATTCAAGGGAGAACTCTGATGTCCGATTCTCAGCCCGAATCCTCGTCTACGGAAGTTCCGATCTGGCCGGCACTCATTGTCCCTGTCCTCAAGGCCCTCAGCGACGGCAAGACCATTCACCGCAAGGACCTGTTCCACCACGCAGCCGACGTGGCCGGCCTCCCGGAATCGGCGCGTCAAGAGACGCTCAACTCGGGCGGCCTCCGCTACGAACAGCGGACGGGTTGGGTACTTAGCCATTTGACCAGGGCGAACTGGATTGACCGTCCAACGAAGGGCCACTATTGCATTACCGATGACGGCAGGCAATGGCTCCGGGAAAATCCAAACGGAATCAACTACAGCCAAGCGAATGCCATTTTTGCTCAGTTCTGGCCCAAGGCAGACCACTCCACGGCAACCGAGCAACCGGCGACGACGGGGATGGCACTTGCCGAAGAGGTGGAACCCGTCGAACAAATTGAGGATGGCATCAACCGCATTCACGACGAGGTCGGCGCGTCTCTGTTGAAGCGACTCCGTGAAGGCCACCCCGACTTTTTCGAAGACGCCGTGGTGAAGTTGCTGCTCAAGATGGGCTACGGCGGGGCCGAGCAGCGCGGCCGCCGCATCGGCGGCTCAGGCGACGGTGGCGTTGACGGCGTCATTGACCAGGATGCATTGGGCCTGGACCGGATTTACGTGCAGGCCAAGCGGTACGCGGACGGCAACAACGTAGGCCGCGAAACCATTCAGGCATTTGTCGGCGCACTGCACGGCGTCGGGGCATCGCGGGGAGTCTTCATAACCACCAGCTCCTTCACTGCCAACGCCCGTCAGTACGCCGAGAATGTCCCGTCCCGGATCATCCTCATTGACGCATCGAGGATGGTCAGTCTCATGATCAAGTACCGTGTCGGCGTGCAGGTCAAGCAGAGCTACGACGTGGTGGAGTTGGACGAGGACTTCTTCGAGTAAGAGTGCTCTCCGCCGAGATCGACCAGTTAGCGGCATGAACACGGGATTCGCTGGACAGGGGGACCAGGAATGAGCAGTGGCCGGCAATATTTTCGAACTGACCCTGTCAGTCAAAAGCTGTACACTGTAACCAGATCGGTTACACCGCATGGACATTAGTTACTCGAGCAGCAAACTCGAAAAAGTGCTCACTTCCGATCGTGAGCTGAAGAAGAAGTACAACGTGCAGTGGATTCCAAAAATCAAGATGCGACTCAAGGAACTTGAGATCGCAGACAGTCTTGAAGAACTACGTGATGGGCCAGGCCACTGGCACCCCCTGACCGGCAACCTGGCTCCGATGTGGGCCGGCGAGGTCTCGGGCAACTTCAGAATGCTCATCTCGCCAGGCACTGATGGTGTCGCAGCCGAAGTAACCGCCGTCACCGTCGAGAAAATTGGCGACTACCACTAGGAACTGAGGAAACCATGACCACCAAGACTGACTACACTGTCCACCCTGGCTCCTTCCTCGGGGAGTGGCTGGACGACAACAACAAGACACAGCAGGAACTCGGCGACGCCGCTGGGCTGAGTCGCAAGCACATTAATGAGCTGCTGAGCGGAGCCGCCACACTCTCCCCCGAAGTCGCCGCCAAGCTCTCGCTGGTGACGGGTTACTCCATGAAGTTCTGGCTCAACGCAGAGGCAGTATTCCGGGCGGATGTCGCGCGGCTGAAACTGGAGGAACAACTGGCGCCGCACGCCAAGGAACTACCCCCGACAGTTACGTCGTTTCTGCGCAAGCAAGGCTTCATCAAGGGCACCCTGCGGGAACCCGGCCGACTAGTCTGGGAAGTCCTGGCATTTTTTGAAGTTGGCAGCTGGAAGGCGCTCGAGTCGAGATTCGCTGCTCCGGCGGCAGCATTCAGACAGCAGCTTGCGCACGATGTGAGCTGGCCAGCAGTGGCCACGTGGTTGCGTGTCGGAGAGATCGAATCCCGCCGCGAGGCCAGAGAATTTCCACGGTATGACCCTCAGAAGCTAAATAGCCTTGCCCCTGAATTGCCTAGTTTAAGTAGCCTGGACCCCAGCGAATACCGCAAGCTGGTGGGCGAGAAGCTCACGGCCGTCGGCGTCGAAATCTTATACGTCCCGGAGATTCCGGGGTGCCGGGCACACGGAGCAACCAGGTGGGTGGATGGCCGCCCGCGCATTCAACTGTCACTCAGGGGTCGGAACGACTCGCAATATTGGTTCAGCCTAATGCACGAGATCCACCACGTCCTGAACGAGCGCCACGACGACCTCCTACTTCAGGGCCCGGCCGAGTCGAAAGACGATCCCCGGGAAGTTGCTGCCGACGATTATGCCCGGAACAGCATCATTTCCGAGCGCGATGCCGCATGCCTTGGTTCCCTCACGACTCCGTCCGACGCGAAGGCGTTCGCTCGAGAGCTGGGTATCGCACCTGGCCTGGTAGTCGGTCGGCTTCAGCACGACGGGCATTGGACGTATCAGCAAGGCCATCATCTTTTCCGGGATGTCCTATGAGCGCGCCCTTGACCGATCCTCGCCCCTTTTCTGTGCAGCAGGGAGATCCAGCCGTGCTGGTTGCCTGGAAGCACCCAGAAACTCAAAGGAATCGTCTGTTGGGCCGCACTATTTCCACGCCCCGGGATATGAGTTCGACTACTTTCCTGCCGCGGTCCACGCCGACGACTTTCGCCCGATTCCGGGCTTCTCGGATCCAACGAAGACATACACGTCCAAAGTGTTATTTCCTTTGCTCTCCGGACGGATCATGAGCACTTCCCGTCCAGACCGCGAGGAGTGGCTACGCAAGCTGGACCTACGGGCCGACGCGGCACCGTTTGAAGTCCTGGCACATTCGTTCGGCAAGCGTGTTTCCGACACCTATGAGTTCTTCGAAGAGCCATCCGTCGACCTCGTGCGCGGCACCCTGACATTCGTGGTGCCCGTGCACGGGCTCCGGCATATGTCCGAGGCCGCACAGGCACACGTTGACACGTCAGTTTCAAAAGGTCAGCCCCTCCAAACTGTCCCGGAGCCAGGAAACAGCAAAGACCCACGCGCCGTGGGTCTCTGGTCCGAACCTCACAAGGTGGGCTTTGTTCCGTCGCCGGTGCTGGACTATATCGATATGATTGGCGCGCCGGGTACCTTCGCTGCCCGCGTCATTCGTAGGAACCCACGCTCTGACGGAACGCACTTACGTCTCATTCTCGAGCTGGTTTGGACTCAATCCCGCTGATTAGGCGTAACGGTCGGCGGGAAGCTGTGATGTCGCCCGCTCATGGTTGACTGATCCACAGAACATCGTGAAGTAGAAGCGGAGAAGACTGCATGGGGGCAGGCAACAGCAATTTCGGGTTCATGCTGGCTGATTGGCCGGACCTGGCACAGCATGCCCGGCGCGCCGAACAGTTCGCCCGGCTCGATCCCCGCGCCGCCATGTTCTACGCCCGGTACACCGCCGAACGCCTGGTTGAATGGCTATACATGGTGGAACCGGCGCTTGTCCTTCCCTACAAGGACGATCTCAACGCCCTCTTGAACGAGCCCGCCTTCAAGAAGCTTGTGGGCGGCACCATCGGCAGCAAGCTCACAATTATCCGCAAAGCCGGGAACAACGCGGTCCACAACCCGGTCAACCCCACCATTCAGGGCGCTGAACTGGTCCTGCGGGAACTCCACCACGTCTGCTACTGGCTCGCCCGGAACTATGCGAAAAACGGCAGCCAGCTGCCGCCGTCGTTAGCGTTCGACGCCGGCCACCTCGCCCCGGCGCCCAAGGCGCCTGCCCCGCAGCAGTCACCGGAGCAGCTCCAACAGCTGGAGGCAGAGCTCAAGTCCAAAGACGAGGCCCTCGCACAGGCCGCCGCGGCGAACGAGGACCTCGCGGCCCAGCTCCAGCAACTCCAGGCGGAAATCGCCGAAGCCAAGCAGCAGAACCAGACCGTCCCGGACCACCATGACTACGACGAGGCGCTGACGCGCAGGCACCTCATCGACATGGACCTGAACGAGGCCGGCTGGCCCCTCGCCAACCCGGAGGACCGCGAATTCAAGGTGGACACCATGCCCACCGGCAACGGCACCCTGAGCGGAATCGGTTACGTGGACTACGTCCTCTGGGGCGCTGACGGGTTGCCGCTGGCTGTCCTCGAGGCAAAACGGACCACCAAGGATCCGCATGTTGGGAAGCAGCAGGCAAAGCTCTACGCCGACTGCCTGGAGCGACGCTACGGCCGGCGGCCCATCATCTACTACACCTCCGGCTATGAGACCTGGATCTGGGACGACACCATGTATCCCGAACGCGAACTCCAGGGCTTCCACACCCGCGACCAGCTCCAACTCCTGATCAACCGCAGGCAGACCCGCAAACCGTTGGCCCAGCGGCAGATCGATGACGCCATAGTCGAACGGCCCTACCAGCACAACGCGATCCGCGCCGTCGCCGAAGCCTACGAGACAGACTGCGAACGCAAAGCCCTGGTGGTCATGGCGACAGGCACCGGCAAGACGCGCACCGTTGTCGCCCTCACCAAACTGCTGCAGGAAGCCAACTGGGCCAAGCGCGTCCTGTTCCTGGCGGACCGCGTCGCCCTCGTGAAGCAGGCAGCGAACGCCTTCAAAACGCACCTTCCAGGATCCGGGCCCGTCATCCTCGGTTCGGGCGAGGAAGCCGACAGCCGCATCCACGTGGCCACCTACCCCGCGATGATGAACCTCATCAACCACACCGAGGGAAACCTGGGCCAGCGCAGGTTCGGCGTCGGCCACTATGACCTCATCATCGTGGACGAAGCCCACCGCTCGATCTACCAGAAGTACAAGGCGATCTTTGAGTACTTCGATTCACTGCTGATCGGCCTCACCGCCACCCCGCAGTCCGAGGTGGACCGCAATACCTACAGCCTGTTCGGCATCGAGGATAATGTGCCCACATTCGCCTACGAGCTCAACGAAGCCATCGAGGCCGGTTACCTGGTCCCGCCCAGGGTGGTCCCGGTGCCGCTCAAATTCCCTTACGAAGGCATTGCCTACGACGACCTGCCCGAGCATGAAAAGGAACAGTGGGACGATCTCGACTGGAACGAGGACGGCGAGATCCCGGAGACGGTGGATCCCGCCGTCGTGAATTCCTGGCTCTTCAACACGGACACCGTGGACAAGGCGCTGGAAGTCCTGATGACCCATGGGCACAAGGTTGCCGGCGGGGACCGTCTGGGCAAGACGATCATCTTTGCCAAGAACAACCGGCACGCCGAGTTCATCGAGGAACGTTTCGACAAAAACTACCCTCACCTCAAAGGACACTTCGCCCGGGTGGTTACGTACCAGGTGAACTATGCGCAGACCCTCATCGACGAGTTCTCGCGCCGGGACGGGAACCCGCACATTGCTATCTCGGTGGACATGCTCGATACCGGCATCGACGTCCCGGAAGCTGTGAACCTCGTCTTCTTCAAGATGGTCCGCTCCAAGACCAAGTTCTGGCAGATGGTGGGGCGCGGCACGCGCCTCTGCCCGGACCTCTTCGGCCCCGGCGAAGACAAGAAGGACTTCTTCATCTTCGACCTCTGCCGTAATGCCCAATACTTCAACGCCGGCATGCCCGGAAACGAGGGATCCCTCGGCAAGTCCCTCGCCGAGAGCACCTTTGCCGCACGCGTCCAACTCCTGCGCACGACTGCGGATCTCGCCTGGGATTCCGGCCTTCCGTTTGTTGTGGGGTTGCGGGAGTCCTTGCAGCACACCGTGAGCCGGTTTCCGCTGGACAATTTCCTGGTCAAACCCGCCCGCAAATGGGTAGACCGGTTTGCAGAAGCTACGACCTGGGACTCGCTGGGCGCCGAAGACTTTGACGCGCTCGAAACTGACATCGCCCGGTTGGCCTCCATTGGAGCCCTGCCGGACACGGAGGAAGCCAAGCGCTTCGACTACCTCATCCTGCAGACAGAACTTGCCGCACTTCGGGTCCAGCCTCTTGGCCTGCTGCGGAAGAAGGTACAGGCCGTGGCCGCCGCGCTCCAGGACCAGCCGAATATTCCGGCCATCGCTGCCCAGCTCCCCCTGATCGAGGCAATCCTTGATGATGCCGAATGGGAGTCCGTCTCCGCCGAATGGTTGGAGGAGATCCGGCTGAGACTTCGCGAACTGGTACACCTCATCGAGAAGCGCAAGCGCAACGTGGTCTACACGAATTTCCAGGACGAACTCGGGGAGCTTGAAGAGATCGAACTGGGCGGGGCATCCAATGGCCACGTTGACCTGGTCCGGTATCGCGAAAAGATCCGCCTCTACCTCGCTGAGCATCAGGACCATGCGACCATCCAGCGCCTGCGCCGGAACAAGCAGCTCACTGCCCTGGACCTCTCAGAGCTGGAACGCATCCTGCTGGAAAGTGGCCTCGGCTCCCGGGAAGATCTGGACCGGGCCGCCACCGAAGGACTGGGCGTTTACGTAAGGTCTCTCGTCGGCCTGGATCGCGAGGCTGTCGAGGAAGCCCTTGCGGATTTTGTCACCGGAACAACGCTCACTTCGCAGCAACTGGACTTCCTTCAGGTCCTGACGGCGCATCTTGTGGAAAATGGCAAGGTGGCTCCGGCCGCCCTGTTCGATTCCCCCTACAACGAGCTGGCACCGTCCGGCCCGGACATGCTCTTCGGCGACGACAGCGTGGTGAAGCTGTTCGGCATCCTGCGGACAATCGAGAACCGAGCCAAGGTGGGCTGACCCGCCCGCTTCCGCTGCGCGGCCCGTCTACAGCAGGCTGTCCAGCGTCACGAAGCTGTAGCCCGCCGCGCGGATACTAGCGCCCTGAAGAATGGGCAAAAGACCCCGGATGGGCGGACGCACGCTCTCAGCCATAGCTCGCGGGGACACCCGGAGAACCCAACAATTGACACCGCCTGTGACCCGTGACATATTTTAAGTGTGAACCTGTCAGACAGCCCGACAGCAGGACAGCCTGCACCTCCGGCCAGCGCATCGCTCCCCGGAGCCAAGCCGCTCGCCCGGCTCAGCGCTGCCGAGGCGGTCTTTAACGCCGTTCGCTCCGACATCGAGTCCGGCAATGCAGCCGTGGGCGCCAAGCTCAGCTCCGAGGCTTCCCTCGCACAGCAATACGGGGTCAGCCGTTCGGTGATCCGGGAAGCCCTCCGGTCCTGTACTGCCCTGGGGCTCACCGTAACCAAGACGGGCAAAGGTACATTCGTCGTGGCCGACAAGGTCGCCAGCGACCTCACGCTCGGACACTACTCCGCCCGTGACCTCACCGAGGCCCGCCCCCATATCGAAGTTCCCGCAGCCGGCCTCGCCGCCCAGCGCCGGACCGGTGAAGAACTGGAGACGCTGCGCCACATCGTCGCAGCCATGAGCACGGAAACGGACCCTGAATCCTGGGTTGCCCTGGACTCCAGTTTCCATGCCCTCATTGCGCGTGCCAGCGGCAACAGAGTGTTCGCCAGCGTCGTCGGAGAGATCCGCGGCGCTTTGGCCCACCAGTCCGAAACCCTCAACTTGGTGGCCGACCGGCAACATGCCTCAGATGCCGAACACAAAGAGATACTGGCAGCCATCGAGGCAGGCTCCGCGGACGGCGCCAGCCAGGCCATGGCAGCGCACCTGCATGCCGTGGGTGCCGCGCTCGATTCCATCCTGAACAAATAGCTCCGCCCAAGTTACCCGCCAAGGAACCCATGCTCTCACCTGCGCTTTCTGACGCCCACACTGCTGCACTGCTCCCGCAGCACTCCCCGCTAGTGGTGGCCACCCGTGACGGACTGGTGGAAAGCGTCCACTACGGTTCCGCCATCGCCACCGCACCTGATGGCTCAATCCTGGCGGCGGCAGGCGACCCCCTGGTCCCGTTTTACCCGCGCTCCGCGCTCAAGCCGCTGCAGGCGGTGGCCATGGTCCGTGCGGGCCTGGAGCTCCCGGCCGACCTCCTGGCCCTGACCGCGGCGAGCCACTCAGGCGGTGCCAAACACCGCTGCGGCACCCAGCGGATTCTCTCCTTGTACGGGCTTGCCGTAAGCGACCTCGAGAACAGCACCGACCTGCCCTATGGCGCCAGCGAGCGCGAGGACTGGCTGCGCAACGGCTTCCTTGCCACGCGCCTGACCCAGAATTGCTCCGGCAAGCACGCTGCGATGGCTGCCACATGCGTCATCAACGGCTGGCCCGTCAAGGGTTATCTCAACCCGGCCCACCCGCTGCAGCAGCTGATCGCTGCCACCGTCACCGAACTGACCGGCGAGACGCCCTTGGCCCGCAGTACGGACGGCTGTGGGACGCCGCTCTTCGCGCTCACCCTCCGCGGCATGGCCCGCGCTTTCGGCACCATCGCGGCCGCCGCAGCGCTTGCCGCAGTCAGCACTTCCGACGACAGCGGGACCGCCCCGCTGCCTGCGGAAGCCGCCGTCGGACTCGCCATGCGGCAACACCCTGACATGGTGGCGGGCGAGCGCCGGGACGTCACGGAGCTGATGCGGCTACTCCCGGGGGCGGTGGCGAAGGACGGCTTTGAAGGTGTGCAGCTGGTAGGCCTGCCGGATGGCCGCGCAGTTGCTGTCAAGATTTCCGACGGCGGCGACCGCGCCCGGATGCCGGCCACCGTCCATGTGCTTGCATCCCTCGGCGTAAACACCGCACCGCTCGCCGGCATCGGCACCGCCCCTGTCCTGGGTGGCGGCCACCAGGTGGGCCTGCTGCAGCCGACGGACTTCCTGCCTGCACTAACCCTGTCCACGCCCGCCAACGAAGCCCTGTGAGGACCCCATGACCAACTTGAGTACCTTGGATGCCGTCCCCGAAACCCGGTCCGAGCACGACCTGCTGGGTGACCGCGACGTCCCCGGCAACGCCTACTGGGGCGTCCACACACTCCGCGCCGTGGAAAACTTCCCCATCACCGGGCAGCCGCTGTCCTCCAACATGCACCTGGTGCGGGGACTGGCCGCCGTGAAGCTTGCCGCCGCCCGCACCAACCGCGAACTGGGACTGCTGGACGCCGAACGCGGCCAGGCGATCGAGCAGGCGTGCGCTGACGTGATGAACGGCCGGCTCAGCGACCAGTTTGTGGTGGACGTCATCCAGGGCGGCGCCGGGACGTCGTCGAACATGAACGCGAACGAGGTCATCGCGAACCGCGCCCTGGAAATCCTGGGCCACCCCAAAGGCGACTACGCCCGGCTACACCCCAACGATCACGTAAACCTCAGCCAGTCCACTAACGACGTCTACCCCACCGCCGTGAAACTGGGCACCATTTTCGCCGGTCGGGAACTGTTGGACGCACTGGCCGAACTCGAAGAGGCTTTCGCCGCCAAGGCACTCGAATTCCGTACCGTGGTGAAGATGGGCCGGACGCAATTGCAGGACGCCGTCCCCATGACGCTGGGCCAGGAGTTCGGCACCTATGCCATCACCATCGGCGAGGATCGGCTGCGCCTGGCCGAGGCGGAACTGCTCATCCACGAAATCAACCTCGGCGCCACAGCAATCGGCACCGGACTGAACGCCCCTGCCGGTTACACCGAGGCCGCCTGCCGGCACTTGGCCGAGGTCACCGGGCTCCCCCTGGTCACCGCCGTCGACCTCATCGAAGCTACGCAGGATGTGGGCGCCTTTGTGCACCTGTCCGGCGTGCTCAAGCGCGTGGCCGTGAAGCTCTCCAAGATCTGCAACGACCTCCGCCTGCTCTCCTCCGGCCCGCGCGCCGGCTTTGGCGAGATCAACCTGCCGGCCGTCCAGTCCGGCTCGTCCATCATGCCCGGCAAGATCAACCCGGTGATCCCGGAAGTGGTCAGCCAGGTGGCATACGAAGTCATCGGCAACGACGTCACCATCACCATGGCCGCCGAAGCCGGGCAGCTCCAGCTCAACGCTTTCGAACCCATCATTGTCCACAGCCTCCACAAGAGCATCTCCCACCTGGAGGCAGCCTGCCGCACCCTCACGGCACGCTGCGTCCGGGGCATCACCGCAAACACCGAGCACCTGCGGCTCACCGTGGAACAGTCAATCGGCCTGGTCACCGCGCTTAACCCCCACCTTGGCTACGCCACGGCAACCGCCATCGCCCAGGAAGCCCTTGCCACCGGCAAGGGCGTTGCAGAGCTCGTTCTGGAACACGGGCTGCTCACCGCCGAGCAGCTCACGGACCTCCTCAGCCCGCAACGCCTGGCCAACCTCAGCAAGTAACCCACCCCCAAAAAGGACACCGCATGACAACTCCCCAACAGGACACCGCCCAAAGGCAGGTCATCACGGACCACACGGTCCCGCCCCAGGCGCACGCCACCGAATCGGCGCTGCACGCGGAGGACAAGGGTTACCACAAGAACCTCAAACCGCGGCAGATCCAGATGATCGCCATCGGCGGCGCGATCGGCACCGGCCTGTTCCTCGGCGCCGGCGGCAGGCTCAACGCCGCCGGCCCGTCGCTGGTCATCGCCTACGCCGTCTGCGGCTTCTTCGCGTTCCTCATCCTGCGCGCCCTCGGCGAACTGGTCCTGCACCGCCCCTCCTCGGGCTCGTTTGTCTCCTACGCCCGGGAATTCTTCGGCGAGAAGGCCGCGTTCGTTTCCGGCTGGTTCTACTGGATCAACTGGGCCACCACCACCATCGTGGACATCACCGCCGCCGCGCTCTACATGAACTTCTTCGGCCACTACATCCCCTGGATGGCCGAGGTCCCGCAGTGGGCCTGGGCCCTGATCGCCCTCGTAGTGGTCCTCGCCCTGAACCTCGTCTCCGTCAAGGTGTTCGGTGAGCTCGAGTTCTGGTTCGCCCTGATCAAGGTCGCCGCCCTGGTGGTCTTCCTCGTGGTGGGCACCTACTTCGTCATCTTCGGCACGCCCGTGGACGGCCAGCCGGTGGGCCTGAGCCTGCTCTCGGACAACGGCGGCGTCTTCCCCAACGGACTGCTCCCCATGATCATCCTGATGCAGGGCGTCCTGTTCGCCTACGCCTCCATCGAGCTCGTGGGCACCGCCGCCGGCGAGACCGAGAACCCCGAAAAGATCATGCCCAAGGCCATCAACTCCGTGGTCTTCCGGATCGCCGTCTTCTACGTCGGCTCCGTCATCCTGCTCGCCCTCCTGCTGCCCTACACCTCCTACGAAAAGGGCGTCAGCCCGTTCGTGACGTTCTTCGGCTCCATCGGCATCCAAGGCGTGGACGTCATCATGAACCTGGTGGTCCTCACCGCCGCGCTCTCCTCGCTCAACGCCGGCCTATATTCCACCGGCCGCATCCTCCGCTCCATGTCCGTGAACGGCTCCGCCCCAAAGTTCGCAGGCCGGATGAACAAAGCCGGCGTCCCCTACGGCGGCATCGCCATCACCGCCGGCGTGTCCCTCCTAGGCGTCCCGCTGAACTACCTGGTGCCAGCGGAGGCCTTCGAGATCGTGCTGAACGTCGCATCCGTGGGCATCGTCATGACCTGGGCAACCATCGTGCTCTGCCAAATCCAGCTACAACGCTGGGCGAACAAAGGCTGGCTCACACGCCCGTCCTTCCGGATGTTCGGCGCCCCCTACACCGGCTACCTTTCACTGCTGTTCCTGGCGAGCGTGCTGATCATGGTGTTCATCGAATCCCCGCTCACCATGCTCGTCACGGCCATCGCCTGCGTGCTGATGATATTCGGCTGGTACGCCTGCCGGCAACGAATCCGCGAGATCGCCGAAACCCGCGACGGATTCACAGGCACAGCCCCCGTCATCGCCAACCCACCCGCGGAGACCTTCAAGAAGTAGCGCCCTGCCGGCCAGCTGGCCGTGACGCCCGACGGCGGCACCCGGGTTCTGTAGACACGGAACCCAGGTGCCGCCGTCGTCACTTCCCTTGTTCTCTTGACGAACGGGCAGGTCAGGTCTAGCGTCGGCAACATCCTGCTGTATCAACGGCGAACCCAGTTTAGGGAGCATCAGTTTCATGCCGGAATTCATGGATGTTCATCGCAATATGACCGGAATCACCCAGGAAGCCCTTCGCGAGGCCCATAACGCCGATCTTGCCATCCAGAGCGACGAGAAGGTTGACTTCAAATCCGCTTGGGCCGATCCCGAGTCGGGCCTGGTTTACTGCCTGTCCGAGGCTCCCTCAGCGGACGCTGTACGGCGAATCCATGAGCGCGCAGGCCACCCCGCCGACGAGGTACACCCCGTTCCGATCAAGGTCTGACCAGCCAGCAGAGTTCGACGGCGGTAGGCCCGGTTCCACTCACCCGCAACCCGCTGTTCCGCCGTCGTCGGTTTCCACTCTCCAAGGAGGACCGTGATGGACACTTCGGAAGCCAAAATTGTTGTCGGGGTGGACGGCTCCGATTCCTCGGTGCAGGCGCTGCGTTTCGCGGCACGGCTGGCGCCTGCTCTCGACGCCCGGATCCACGCGGTGGCCTGCTGGGACTTTCCGCAGATTTACGCCGGCTACGTTCCGCCGGACTTTGATGCCTTCGAAGCGGCCGCTGCCAAGACCCTGGCCGAGGCGCTTGGCAAAGCATTCGGACCGGACCTTCCTGTGAACGTCAGCCAGGAGCTGATCCGCGGCCCGGCGCCGGCCAAACTGGTCGAAGCAGGAGCCGGCGCCGCGATTCTTGTGGTCGGCCGCCGCGGGCACGGCGGTTTCCGGGGCATGCACCTGGGGTCTGTGAGCTCAGCGTGCGTTTCACATGCTGACTGCCCGGTCCTTGTGGTGCACACGGATGGCAGCCACGGCACTCACCATCTCTGGAAGGGTCTCAAAGCCAAGAGCCAGGACACGGCCAAGCCGTAGCTCCCGAACCTGCAATCGCGTAACGCAACGCACCCGCAACCCCCCGCGGGTGCGCGATCACCTATGCTCAGCAGAGCACCTCACGGCGCGATTCAACTGTGCAGTTCAACGACGAACCACCCGGGAGACATGGCATGACCAATTGGCGCATCAGGGACTTCCATTCAGCAGACCTGGACGGGATCCTTCACCTCTGGGAGTCGCTCAAAGACTCAGATGTGGAACCCGTCTACGCCCTCTCCGAGGTGCTGGCATCCTGCGAGAAGGACCACGCGGTGGTCGCCGTGCAGGGTGAACAGGTGGTGGGCGCCGCTGTCGGACGCGCCGCGCATGACCAGGGCTGGATCGTCTTCCTGGCCACGCTGCCGGAATGCCGCGGGCGCGGGATCGGCACCTCGCTGCTCGCCGCCGTCGAAAACCGGATGGCCCCGCACGGCCTCAACAAGCTCTCCGCGCTGATGCCGGAAGCGGAAACCCGTGTGGAGGCCTTCCTCAGCCGCGGCTTCGCGCTCAAGAAGAACCTGCGCTATTTCGAGCGGACCATCCCCGTCCAGCGGCAGGAGCTGGGGGCGCTGGGCCAGCTGGGCGGCCGGATCCTGGCCCGGGACCTGTGGGAAAACGTGGCCGGCATGCGGAAGGAAAAGGAGCTCCTGGAGCGCCGGCTCGTCCTGCCCCTCGCGGAGGCCGACCTCGCCGATGAATACGGTGTGGTGCCGCCGCGCGCCGTGGTGCTGTTCGGCCCTCCCGGGACCGGTAAAACCACGTTTGCGAAGGCCATCGCGTCCCGGCTCGAATGGCCGTTCGTGGAGGTTTTCCCGTCCCGGCTGGCCTCCGATCCCAAGGGCCTCGCCGGGGCACTGCGCGAAACGTTCCTCGAGATCGCGGAGCTGGAGCACTGCGTGGTGTTCATCGACGAGGTGGAAGAGATCGCGTCCCAGCGTTCGGGCGAGCCGCCGTCGCCCCTGCAGGGCGTCACGAACGAGCTCCTGAAGATTATCCCGGCGTTCCGCGAACAGCCCGGCCGCCTGCTGGTGTGCGCCACCAATTTCATCCGCGCGCTGGACACCGCCTTCCTGCGCCACGGCCGGTTCGACTACGTCATCCCCATCGGCCTGCCCGACCGCCAGGCCCGCGAAGCCATGTGGCAGCGCTTCATCCCGGCCACCGTTGTGGACGATGTGGACGTGGAGCTGCTGGTGGAACGGACCGAGGGCTTCTCCCCCGCGGATATTGAGTACGCCGCCCGTAGCGCCTCCCAGCGCGCACTGGAAAAGGCAGTGTACGACGACGGCGGCGCGGCCTCCGGGGGCAGTGTTTCAGTCCGCGAGGCGGTCCGGAAGGGGCCCTGCACGGAGGACTACCTCGACGCGATCGGCGATACCCGGACCACCGTGAGCCAGGAAGTCCACGAACTGTTCCTTGAGGACATCGACTCGCTGGGTCGGGTCTAAGCTAGGCAACGCGGGGTCAGGTACGGCCCATGTTGGGCCTTGGCATGGGCGCAAAGTGACCCCGCGTTGCTAGGGAGCGTCGTCGTACGTCAGGTTCTCGTAATCCGTGTCGTCTTCGTCATCGAGCCTGTCGTCCAACTCCTTCAGCAGCCAGGGATTAACCCGGGCAAGGATCTTCCGGACTTCCTCGACGTCGACGGCGGCATACAGCACCGGACGGGCGTCCCGGTACTTAGTGACGGGCGGCTTGTCCGGCCACTTCGCGGCGAGGGCCCTGACGCGTTCGGGCAGGGAATTGTGGGCGTTGTCCGCGATCTTCACCAGGGCCGCGTCGTGGTCCTCGGCAATGAAATGCATCCCGGCCTGATAGTCATCGGGATTATCATGCAGCCGGTTGGTGACCCGCTCGATGATGTCCGCTGCCCGCTCGGAAACGCCCATGTCCAGCAGCGCTTGCCGTGTGATGGGGGTGTCCTCGGCAATGTCATGAAGGTAACCGGCAATCCGGATATCGTCGTCGAAGTCAGCCAGCGCATCACCTACCGCAATCACATGGTCACGGTAAGGGCGCTTGAGCTTGTCCTTCTGCCGGTTGTGGGCCACCTCGGCCAGGACCTTCGCGGTCTCGACAGTGAATCCCGGTTGAGGGAGTTTGGCTTCAGTGAATTCGGGTTCCGACATGGCTTAAGCCTACGCGCCGGGCTGCAGGTGTCTGTTCGCAGGCCTAGAGGGGCCGCTCCACACCCACGGTTCCCGCGGCAGCCCTGACGGCCTGAACGTTGCGAGGGCTTGCTCCAGCGTCCCGGAAGCAAGTCCCAGGGACTGCAGGATGAGGTTCCGCACGTCGGCGGCGGAAACGCCCGCGCGGGAGAGGTCGCCCAGTGTCACGGCGCCATCGCGCTTGGCCAGCCGGGCGCCGTCGGAATTCACCACCATCGGCACGTGCGCATATTCCGGAATAGGAATATTCAGCAGCAGTGCTAGATACGCCTGCCTGGGCGTGGACGGCAGCAGGTCATCGCCCCGCACCACCTGGTCGATACCCTGCGCGGCGTCGTCCACCACGACAGCCAGGTTGTAGGCGGTAACACCGTCGTTGCGGCGGAGGACAAAATCATCCACCACGCCGGTGAACTCCCCATGCAGCAGATCCTGCACGGGGTACTCCGTTGTTCCGGCGCGAAGCCGGATGGCGGCCGGCCGCGTGGAGCGTTTGAACTCCAGCTCAGCAGGATCGAGGTCACGGCAGGTGCCCGGATAGGCGCCCTGCGGCGCGTGCGGCGCTGACGGCGCCTCCTGGATTTCACGGCGCGTGCAGAAGCATTCATAGGTGAGCCCTGCAGCAGTCAGCCGCCCGATCGCCTCGGCGTAGATGGCAGCCCGGTCCGCCTGGCGCACGACGGCGCCGTCCCACGTCACGCCCACGGCCTCCAGGTCGCGGAGCTGCACTGCCTCCGCGCCCGCCCGCGCCCGGTCAAGGTCCTCGACGCGAAGCAGGAAGTCGCGGCCAGTGGACCGGGCAAACAACCAGGCGAGCATCGCGGTGCGGAGGTTCCCTACATGGAGTTCACCGGACGGGCTGGGGGCAAAGCGGCCGGCTGGGGTCATGTGTCAACCCTAGTCCGGACAGCACAAGAGCCCCTCAGCTACCGATGACTTCGCAGGATCCGACGTCGGTGGCTCAGGGGCTCTTGCCGTGTGTGCAGAATGACCGTGGTGTGAACAAGTGTCAATCAGCGGCGTCCTCCTTGCGGGAGGCGGTGTCCAGTTGCCGGGTGGTGTGCCGGTGTTCCTGTAGCCTGCGGGGTTCGGCGGTAGCCTTAGCCCTTGTTGCCACAATTTGAGCAGCCGACATACAGTTGGCGCAAGAGGCATGCATTTTGTTGGTCAGTCTGACTAATAGCAGCCACAAACCCCGACAGGAACTGATCAGTTTGCAGCAATTGGACGCCACGGACAAACGCATCCTCCATGGCCTGGACGAGGACCCCCGCGTCCCCATCATGGCGCTGGCCCAGCGGCTGGGCCTGGCGCGCGGAACCGTCCAGTCGCGCCTGGAGCGGATGACGGCGTCGGGCGCCCTTCGTCCCAACAGCAGCCGCGTGCTCCCCTCCGCCTTGGGCCGGGGTGTGGCGGCGGCCGTCAGCGCCGAACTGGACCAGAGCCACCTCAACGAAGCGATCGCTGCGCTCCGCAAAATCCCCGAAGTCCTGGAATGCCATGCGCCTGCCGGCGATACCGACCTGCTGATCCGCGTAGTGGCCACCAGCCCGGACGACCTCTACCGTGTGTCCGAGGAGATCCGGCTCTGCCCCGGAATCGTCCGCACCTCCACCAGCATGTTCCTGCGCGAAGTCATCCCGTACCGGACCACCGGGCTGCTGCAGGACTGAATTCCGTCATTCCGGGCCCGCACTCAACCCCGCACGGGGAGCTCTCCCCATCGCCCGCGAGGACGCATCGCAGCTAGGCTGGCACGGGAATCCATCCAGGGAGAGACAGGGCGGGGAACTTTTATGGCGGCGGCATAGGCAGGATGGCGTGGGGCGGCAGGCGCGATGAGCGCGAGCTACACCGGCGGCCCTGCATTGGACTTCAGGTTCTTCATCACCAGCGTGGAGGTCAGTCGCTCAACCCCGGGCAGTGACGTGAGCTCGGCGTCGTAGAAGCGCTGGTAGCCGGGCAGGTCCTCGGCGATGACCTTCAGTAGGTAGTCCGGGGAGCCGAAGAGCCGCTGCGCCTCCACGATGTTCGGATTGTCCGCCACTCGGTTCTCAAAGATCTCCATGGTGGAACGGTCCACCTGGCGCAAAGTGACAAACACAATGGCCTCGAAACCCAGCCCGACGGCAGCTGGGTCGATGTCCGCTTTGTAGCCGCGGATCACCCCCGACGTCTCGAGGTCCCGTAGCCTCCGGTGGCACGGCGCCACCGTGAGCCCGACCTTCGCGGCCAGTGCCGTGGCAGTTATCCGGCCATCCTCCTTGAGGTGGCGCAAGATATTTCTATCGATATGGTCAATCACGCAAATATCTTACCAATTCCGGCTCGATTCGGGCGAAAAGGGTAAGCACTTATGGCCGGAAACTTCATAAGGTTTGTCCTGTACCTAATCGGACAGGAGCCCGCCATGAATGCCCAGTTGTTTTTCGCCTTCGTACTGGTGGCGATCGCCCTCGCCTGTACCCCCGGCGTGGACTGGGCGTACTCCATCACGGCCGGTCTGCGGCAGCGCAGCTTTGTCCCTGCCGTGGCCGGACTTTGCGGCGGCTACGTCCTGCATACGCTGCTGATGGTGGCAGGTCTCGCGGCCCTGCTGTCCGGCCTGCCGGGCGTTCTGGGCTGGCTTACGGTGGCCGGCGCGTGCTACCTGCTGTGGCTGGGCATCAGCACCCTTCGCTCCTGGCGAGGCGCCTCCTTCAGTGCAGCAGACGCCGCCGGGAAGCCCGCCAACCAACTGCGCACTTTCCTTCAGGGCATGGGCACCAGCGGCATCAACCCCAAGGGGCTGCTGTTCTATGTGGCGTTGGTGCCGCAGTTCGTCAGCCCGGAGGCCTCTCTCCCGGTCCCTGTCCAGTCCGGCCTGCTGGGCCTGACCTTTGTCCTGCTGGCCGGAACCGTCTACACCTTTGTGGCGCTGTTGGCCCGCAAACTCCTGCAGTCCCGGCCCGGCGCCGCGCGGACAGTCACTCTTGCCAGCGGTATCATCATGGTTGCCCTGGGGGTCGTGCTCCTCTCAGAGCAGCTGGTTCCCCTGGTTGCCGGGCTCACCGCTCAGGCGTAACGCCTATTTCCCGTCCAGGTTGTCCCATTCCTGCTCCCACAACCGGCGCTCGTCAACGTCCTTGCGGATGACTTCGAACGTCTCCAGCGCTGCTGGCCGGCCGCGGAGCCAGTCCCGCGGATTGAGTGACTTGCGGCCGTTGTCCAGCACCAGCAGGGCGCGGTCGGTGAGGGCGTCGTTGCGGAGCACCGCGTCCGTTTTCCGGCGACGAAGGACCTCCTTCAGGGCGTCGTGCGCTTCCGCGTTGGCGCCGAGCCGCCGCAACGCGCGCCCGCGGAGCAACAGGAGGGCCGCCGAAAGGTCGTCGGAGTTCAGCAGGCCCTCGGTCCAGATCACCACTTCCTTGTCGCGTCCCAGCGCGAACGCCAGCGCGCAGCGCGCCAGCGCTGTAGGCAACGACGGCGGTAGCCCGGCCACCGTCTGCAGCGCGGCTTCCAGCTGCCCGGTCTCCCGCAGGGAGTGCGACAGGGCCAGGAAGACCGATTCCTGGCTGAACAGCACGGGGACCTCGATGCGCTCGGCAACCTCCACCCGGGTGACCACCCGCGTGAGGTACGTGGCCGCGTACTGGTTGGCGTCGTCGTCGTTCCTGATCGACAGGCCCCGCTGGAGGAGTTCGGACCCGCGCAGGTAGCCGCCGTGCTGGTACGCCAGGAGGCCAGCCATCACGGAACATAGTCCGGCCCAGCCCGGATACGCACGGCCCACGGCGATGAGCCGCTCTGGTTCCTTACTGCTGAAGATGGCATCGTGCACGGCCTTGGCCGCTTTTCCGGGCATCAGCTTGAGCCTGGGGACCTCGCCGTCCACGGCGATCAGCGCGGCGTCCCGGCCGCCCAGCACACCGTGGATCAGCCCGCCCACGCTGCCGGCGAGCTCCCGGACGGGGGTCTGCATGTGGGCACTCCCGAACGGCGTCAGGTCACGGGCGTCCCGGTAGATCGGTCCTCTGGAATCCCCCGCGGTCATCTCTCCATGCTACGTGGCAGACCTATGTGCACGAGCTATGTGGCAGCGGCGGCCCAGAGCCCGATCACCCAGGTGCTGGCCGCAAGGCACGCCAGCCCGAACTCCACCAGCATGCCCAGCCCGGTCGCTTTGAGGGCGGCCCAGCTGGTGGACGTTGCCGTGCCGAGGTGCCGGGTGCGGAGGAACTCACTGAGCAGCAGGCCGGCGGCGAAGCCCACGAAGAGCCCCACCACCGGGATGATGAACATGCCGGCCACACCCGCGGCCAGGCCGACTACCACGCTGCGGCTTGGGATGCTGTGCTGCCGGAGCTTCCGTCCGGTCAGTACGGTGCCGGCTGCCATGCCGGCCAGCACAAACACCATTCCCACCGCGAAGACCACCCAGCCCGTGGTCCCGGCGCCGCCCCAGATGGCCCACACCAGCAGGCTGACCCCGATCAGGAAGCTGCCGGGCAGGACGGGGATGATGGTGCCCGCCACCCCGACCAGGATCGCCAGGCCGCACAGGATGCTCACCGCGGTTTCGGAGTTCATGAGCCCCAGTTTAGGGCGGCGGGGCGGTCGGCTTCGCCGCTTAACGCCCGACGGCGGCGCGTCCCCTTGCGCGGGGCGGCACCGCCGTCGGGCGTTGCGCAACGTGTGACTGCGGTGGTTACTCGGCTTCCACGGCAGCGGCGACGGCCGCAGTCACTGCCGGGGCAACGCGCGGATCCAGCGGGCTGGGCACGATGTAGTCCACCGAGAGGTCAGCCTCCGCGAGCTCGGCAATGGCGCGGGCCGCGGCAAGCTTCATGGCGGGCGTGATCCGGCGGGCACCGGCGTCCAGCGCACCGCGGAAGATTCCGGGGAAGGCCAGGACGTTGTTGATCTGGTTGGGGAAGTCGCTGCGGCCGGTGGCCACCACTGCAGCGTACTTGACGGCCACCTCGGGCAGGACTTCGGGGTCCGGGTTGGAGAGGGCGAACACGATGGAAGCGGCGTTCATCAGCCTAAGGTGCGCCTCGTCCAGCTTTGAGGAGGAAACCCCGATGAACACGTCAGCACCGAGCAGCGCTTCTCCGGGGCCGCCCGTGACACTGCGGGGGTTGCTGCGCTCTGCCATCTGGGACTTCTTGCTCTGCGGGTCGGCGGCGATGTCGGCCCGCTCCCGGTTGATGACGCCCTTGGAGTCGAGCAGGACAACATCCGTAATGCCGGCGGCGAGCAGGATTTCGGCGACGGCGATGCCGGCGGCTCCGGCGCCGGAAACCACTACGCGGAGGTCTGCGAGTTCGCGGCCTGTGACCTTGGCGGCGTTTGTCAGGGCGGCGAGGGCCACTACGGCGGTGCCGTGCTGGTCATCGTGCATGACCGGGCAGTCCAGGGCTTCGATGAGCTTTTCTTCGAGTTCGAAGCATCGCGGCGCCGAGATATCCTCGAGGTTGACCGCGCCGTAGCTGGGGCGCAGACGGACCAGGGTTTCCACGATCTCGTCAACGTCCGTGGTGTTCAGGACCAGGGGAATGGAGTCGAGCTCACCGAAGGTCTTGAACAAGGCGGACTTGCCTTCCATCACGGGCAGTGAGGCGGCCGCGCCGATGTTGCCCAGGCCCAGCACCGCGGTGCCGTCGCTGACCACAACCACCAGGCGCTGCGCCCAAGTGAGGGTCTTGGCGAGTTCCGGGTTGTTGTGGATGGCTCGGCTGACCTCGGCCACACCGGGGGTGTAGGCGATGGACAGGTCGCGCTTGTTGGACAGCGGGACCGTGCTGGTCACCGAGAGTTTGCCGCCCTGGTGGGCCTCGAAGATCTCGGCCTCAGTCAGGGCAGTTGCAGCTGAATAGTCTGTAGGTGCGATTACGTCAATGGACACGTCGTTGTCTCCTGGTGCTAGCCGTGGGCGCACGGCGCGTAAGGGCTCAAGCGCAGGGAGGCTCAAGGTGGTCATGTTCGGCGCTTCGTGGACCCAATGGTGGCGGGCCCGGTGTGAAGCCCTTGCAGATGCGGGTTGCCAGCCACTCCGGTCCTGCAATACTAAACAGCGCTCATGCCCCGGAAAGCGCATTCGGCGGTCCCAAGGCGTGCCAAATCGTTTAATCAGCCGCTTTTGTGACCCATGTCACCCTATAAAGACGTATTTATTCGCTCTCTGGTCTAGACCAGTTACGCGGAGCGGTGGGCGGCGCGGGCCCCGGCAGCCACCGGAGCAAGCAGCGTGCAGGCCTTTTTGAGGTCCTCTTCGGCCTCAAAAAGCGAAAGCCGGCGGTTGCGGACGGACTGGACCAGACCAGTGACGGTCAGCAGTAGCACCCGGGCCGCTACGGCGTCGTCGGAGGCGATGGCCACCGCCGTTTCGCTCAGCGCATCGATTTCATGCAGGAGTGCCGTGGTGTCCTTGTCCTTGAGGTAGATGCAGCGGCTCAGGCACTGCTCGACTGCCGGCTGCATCACCCGCATATGGAAGATTTCCATGACCACACCGGCGAGGGCCTTGCCACCGAAGCTGGCCGCTGATGTGCGGGCCCGGCCCTGAAGCTCGTCCAGCTGCTGGCGGTAGAGGGACAGCATCAGGTGGTTGGCGGTGGGGAAATACCGGTAGACGGTTCCCAGCGGCACGCCGGACTTTTCCGAAATTTCCGCGAGGTCCACGGACTCCAGCCCCTTGCGGGCACACCCTGCGGCAGATTCCAGGACGCGCGTATAGCGCAGCCGCTGGCGCGGCGTGGAGGGCCGGGCGGCCATGGACGGATGGGCTGAAAGTGTCTCGGGCATCAGGATTCCGGGGTTGTGTTCGTATGGTGCAGCGGCCGGAAGAGTCCTCATCCCCCGGGCATGCAGTCCGCCTCAACTATACGGCACGGGCAATTGCCGAAATCAGTCGACCCCCTTGATTTTGACCACGAATACGGCTCCCAGCAGGCCGATAATGGCCGCCGTGATGAACAGCGTGCGGTACCCGCCGAGGTACGTCACGGCGAGGAATGCGAGGCCGGTCGCGAACACCTGCGGCAGCGAGGCGGCCACGTTAATGACCCCCATATCCTTGCCGCGGTCCGCGGCCTGCGGCAGCACCTGCGTCAGCAGCGCAAAGTCAACGGCTTGGTACGCGCCGAACCCCACGCCCAGGATGGCGGCGCCAACCAGGGCGCCGGTCCACACCGGGAAAAACGCCATAGTGAGGCCAGCCATGGCGATCATGACGGAGGAGGCGATCACGAAGGGCTTGCGCTTCCCCACCCGGTCGCTCCACGGACCCGCGATCACCGCGGTAACCATCACCAACAACGCATAAATGCCGGTCAGGATCAGGACTCCCAGCGCCGGGTTCTCAAGCTTGAGGACGTCCCCGAGGAAAAAGATCAGGTACACGATGGTCAGCTGGTTGCAGACGTTGACCAGGAAGCGGGTGAGCCAGGCCCACGCGAAGTCCGGGTGGCGGGCCGGGCTGATCCAGAAGCCGCGCAGGAAGCTGCCCCACGAGAACGGCGGCCGGAGCTCCTTGGGCAGCGGCGGGTCATTCCGGTGGAACAGGTACGGCACCACGGAGAACAGCAGGGCGGCAGCGCACATGGTGTAGCCCACCATGAAATTTCCCGAAACCACCGCCCCGAAGACCGCGCCGAGGAGGATGCCCGCCGTTTGGCCCAGGGCCGCCAGTCCCCCCACTCCGCCGCGCTGCAGCACCGGCACCCGGTCCGGGATGGCGGCGGTGATGGCCGCATAGGCCGCATTGGCGCCCAGCTGGACCAGGCACCAGAACAGGACCATCAGGGCAACAGCCGAGGCACCGGACATCGCCAGCAAGGCGGCGGTGGCCAGGATGGCACCGGCCAGGACCCAGGGGGAACGACGGCCGAAACCCGAGACTGTCCGGTCGGACAGCGCCCCGAAGAGCGGATTGGCCACCAGGGATACGGCGGCACCGCACCCAAGTACGAGGGAGGCGATGGCTTCCTTGTTGGTTTCGTCGATGCCAATGGCCTGCTGGGCGATAAAGATATTGATCGGCCCGAAGAACGCGGCGTTGATGCCAACATTGACCAGCACCAGCCCTGTCACCCAGCGCGCGGTGACCCTCTGCGTCGGCTCGGCGAGCGCCGCCGTCGAGCTTTCCGGGCCCGCTCCGGGAACCGACGCAGCGCTGGGATCCGGTGCTGCGGGTGTGTCGGACAGGCTCATGCTGGTTCCCCCCTGGAACGGTTGGTGATTCTGAAAATCAGACTATCGTGGGCTGCATCGCCCCGCTTGTCATACGGAGCGCGTCTTTTATCGCGCAGGACAGCGCGGAGCGCACCACAACACCAAACACCTGGAGATCCAATGACCGCATCTGCTGCAGGAAACACCACCAGCCCCGTCAACACCGCCGATATGTACGACGAGCGCGGCGAGGAACTGGCCTCCGTAGCACTCCAGTTCCAGTCCCTCGGCGGCCGTTCACACTTCAGCGGCCTGGTGCGGACCATCCGCTGCTTCCAGGACAACGCACTGGTCAAGTCCACGCTGGCCACCCCCGGCAATGGCGCGGTGCTGGTGGTGGACGGCGGCGGTTCGCTGGGCACGGCCCTGATGGGGGACATGATCGCCGAGAGCGCCGTGGCGAACGGCTGGGCCGGCGTCGTGATCAATGGCGCCATCCGCGACCGCGAGGCGATCGCCCAACTGGATCTTGGCGTCAAGGCGCTGGGCAGCAACCCGCGCAAGAGCGCCAAGACCGGCGCCGGAGAGGTTGACGTGGATGTAGTGCTCGACGGCGTGACCTTCCGTCCCGGCGTCAGCGTCTGGTGCGATCCGGACGGCATCCTCGTGGAGCGCTGATTGGGTCCCCCGGCTGCGGGGGTGGGACGGGCTTGAAAAGAAATATCTGGCAGCGGGAATGAAGCGGGGACTTATATAGTTACTGAAAGCAACTATCAAGCGTGATCCCTTTCTTTCCTGGAGAAGCCATGTCCAAAACAACCGCTGTGCGTGCCGCCGGCGAAACCCTGACACAGCGTCAGATCGTCACCGTGATGGTGGGGCTGATGCTGGGCATGTTCCTGGCATCGCTGGACCAGACCATTGTGTCCACTTCCATCTACACCATCGCCAACGACCTCGACGGGCTGTCCCTGCAGGCGTGGGCCACCACCGCCTACCTCATCACCTCTACCGTCAGCACGCCGCTGTACGGCAAGCTGAGCGATATTTTCGGCCGCCGTCCGCTGTACCTGATCGCCATCGTCATTTTCCTGGCCGGCTCGCTCTATGCCGGTTCAGTGCATTCCATGACGGAACTGGCCATCGCCCGCGGCGTCCAGGGCCTGGGCGCCGGCGGCCTGCTGGCCCTCGCGTTGACCATCATCGGGGACATCGTGTCCCTCAAGGAGCGGGCCAAGTACCAGGGCTACTTTATGTCGGTGTTCGGCATCTCATCCGTGCTCGGCCCGGTGGTGGGCGGCGCGTTCGCAGGGTCCGCCAACATCCTCGGCTTTGACGGCTGGCGCTGGGTGTTCTTCATCAACCTGCCCATCGGCCTGGCAGCTCTGACCGTGGTGTTTATGTTCCTGCACCTGCCGGCCAAGCATGTGAAGCAGAAGATCGACTACTTCGGCGCAGCAGCCATCACGCTCGCCATCGTCCCGCTGCTGCTGGTGGCGGAACAGGGCCGCAGCTGGGGCTTTACGTCGCTGAACTCCTTCCTCTGCTACGGCCTCGGCGCTGTGGGCATCATCTGGTTCCTGCTGGCTGAAAAGCGCGCCGGGGACTACGCCCTGATCCCTCTCCGGCTCTTCAGGAACGCTACCTTCGGCCTGTCCTCGCTGCTGAACTTCATCATCGGCATCGGCATGTTCGGCGCCATCGCCATGCTGCCCATGTACCTGCAGCTGGTCAAGGGCCTCACACCCACCGAAGCCGGCCTGATGATGATCACCTTCACACTGGGCATCCTGACCGGTTCCATCACGGCAGGCCGTACCATTTCGGCGTCGGGCACGTACCGGATCTTCCCGATCGTGGGTACGGGGATCCTCACCGCCGCCGCCCTGACCATGGGCCTGTCCCTGGGCGTGGACACGGGCTTGTGGGTTCCCGGCGTGATCGCCGTGTTCTTCGGCATGGGACTGGGTTTCTGCATGCAGCCGCTCACCCTGGCCATGCAGGTCTCCGTGCCTCCGAAGGACATGGGCGTGGGCACGTCCTCCGCCGCGTTCTTCCGCTCCATGGGCGGTGCTGTGGGAACGGCCGTGTTCATCTCCATGCTGTTCAGCCTGGCCGCAAGCCGGATCGCCGACACCATGAAGTCAGCCGTGTCCAGCTCCGACTACCAGGCCGTGCTGCGCGACCCGGCCGTCGCGGCGGACCCGGCCAACGCCAAGCTCTACGAGTTCTTCCAGAACGGGGCATCGAACGAATCACTCAATGACACCAGTTGGCTGCACTCGGCCAACAGCGTGCTCACGCGGCCCATTACGGAAGGCTTCGCGTACGCGATCGACACCGTGATGATCACCGCGGCCGTCCTCACCGGGATCGCGTTCCTCATCAGCTTCGCGCTGCCGAACAAGAAGCTGACGGACCCGAAGGTGGCCAAGGAGTCCGTCCCGGCGCATTGACTGCCCTGTTCCGGGACTGAAGACGACGACGGCGGGGCGGCCCGCCGCCAAGGAGCAGACAACCGCCAAGATCCCGCAGCAGGTGATCTTGGCTGGCCCTCGCAGGCTCGGTAGGCGGCGTCCTGTTCGGCTTCGCCTTCGGCGTCTGGAACCTGATTTTCTGGCGCCTGGTGGGTGGCCTGGGCATCGCTGCAGCAGCTGGCCATCACCACCGGTATTTTCGCCGCGCTCCTGTCCGACGCACTCTTCGCCACCACCGCCGGCGGCGCTGTCCGGCCAGAAGGGCTCGCTCACCATCTCGGTGGCAACCTCCATCACCAACATCCTGGTCACGCTGGTGGCCATCGCCCTGGTGGAACGGATCGGCCGCCGGCCCATCCTCCTGGCAGGCTCCATCGGCATGGCTGTCTGCCGGCAACAACTCTGCGGACAGGAATCATTGTGGGCGCCGTCGGCGCCGTCTCGATCATCCTTGCACCTCAAATCATGCAAACACTGCTGTTCGGGCCGGCCTACTCACAGGCGCTGGGCATGGTCCTGCAAATAGTCTTCCAGCTGGTCACCCTGTTTTTCCTGCCGTTTTCCGCTGCCTTGATAGCCGCCTCACTGGTCATGCCCCATCTGGACGGTGCGCTTGCCCTGGCGACGAAGGCGGACTCCTGATGCGCGCGGGTCACCAAAACAGGTAATGCACGACGCTGGCACTCAGGTGAGTGCCGGCGTCGTGATTGCGAGAGGGTTTCCGAAAAACCCGCAGGAAGTGAGAGAGGGTTTAGGCGGGTGCCTTGGCCTCTTCCGCCTGGCGTTCTTCCACCAGCGTGGACACGGCTGCGAACAGGGGGTGCTCCGGGGCCAGCCCGGTGATCCTGGCCGTGGCGTCTTGCGCCGATGAGGACCCAAGGATCTGCGCGATCTCGGTAGCCTCGGCGTCAGCGGGGTCGCTGAAGCGCAGTGCCGCGGCGATGGCACCCAGGAGCGCCTCGGGCACGATCCCGCGTTCGGCCAGTTCAGCCGCGGGGCCGATGAACCGTTCGTGCCGGCTGAGCTTGCGCATGGGGGCGCGGCCCACCCGGTTCACGGTGTCGGGCAGGTGCGGGTTGGAGAACCGGGCCAGGATCTTCTGGACATAGGCTTCCTGCTCGTCGTTGTTGAAGCCGTGCTTGGCCACGAGGAGCTGCTTGGTCTCTTCCAGGACCGCGCGGACGTCCTCTGCCACGTCCTGGTCGGCCATGGCGTCGGAGAGTTTCTCGAGGCCTGCTTCGAACCCGAAGTACGCGGCGGAGGCGTGGCCGGTGTTCACGGTGAAGAGCTTCCGCTCGATGTAGGGCGAGAGCTCGTCCACAAACGTTGCGCCCGGAATCACCGGCGCAGCATCGCCGAATGCGGTCCTGTCGATGACCCACTCGTAGAACGTCTCCACGGTGACGTCCAGGCCCTGCCCCGGCTCCTGGTTGGGCACAATCCGGTCCACGGCGGTGTTCGCAAACACCGCAAGGGAATCCAGGGGGCCGGCGGCGTCGTCCCAGAGCGCGCCGACTTCGGCCCGCAGGATGTCCGTGGCGTTGATGGCGTTCTCGCAGGCCATGACCTGCAGCGGCGCCAGCCCGGCAGCCCGCGCCGCGATGCCCTTGGTAATGGCGGGCGCCACGAACTTCAGGATGTGTGGCCCCACGGCGGTGGTGACGATGTCCGCCGTCGCGATTTCCCGTACCAGCTCCGCTTCCTGCGTGCCGGAGTTCAGCGCGCGGAAGTTGTCCACCGTCCGGAGGGTGGGGTTCTCCCCCACCTCGTGGACGTTGTAGCTGTCTGCGGCCGCCAGCTGGTCGATAAGCGCGTCCGCGACATCCGCGAACACCACCTCATAACCGGCTTGGTGCAGCAGCAGCCCCACAAAGCCGCGGCCGATGTTCCCGGCTCCGAAATGTACTGCCTTCACTATGCGTTCACCTTTCCGAACAGCTCCAGGACTTCCTCAGCGGACGTGGCTGCTTCCAGCTGGGCCACCTGGGCATTGTTGGTGAAGACCTTCGCGATGGAGGAAAGGATGTGGAGGTGTTCGTTGTTGATGCCCGCCACGCCAACCACGAACTTGACCTGCTTGCCGTCCCAGTCGATGCCGTCCGGGTAGCGGATGACTGACACCGCGGACTTCAGGATGTGGTCCTTGGCGGCGTTGGTGCCGTGCGGGATGGCCAGGAAGCTGCCCATGTAGGTGGAGACGGATTCCTCGCGTTCGTGCATGGCCGCGAGGTAGCCCTCGTCCACGGCACCTCGGGCCAGGAGGAGCTGCCCGGCTTCGTCGATGGCGGCGTCGCGGGAAGTGGCGGTGCCGTTGAGGATGACGCTGTCGGCCACGAGGATGTCCGACGGCGCCGCAGTCTCCGCAGCCGCGACTGGTGCCGTACCGCTGCCAACGGCCGGTACCGCGTCCACTGGGGCACTGGCGACGTGGGCCCCGTGGCCGGCAGCAGCACCGGCGTCGGGCGTTGCGCCTTCGGTGTTGTGCTCCTTGACCAGCTCCACAATCTCGTCATACCGCGGGCTGTTCATGAAGTTATCCACGGAGAAGTGCGCAGCACTGGAGGTGACGGGCTTCGCGCGCTCGGTCAGGTCCTGGTGGGTGATCACAACGTCGTAGGTGTCGCTGAGGTTGGCGATAGCGGCGTTGGTGACCTTGACGTCCGGGAACCCGGCCGCCTTGATCTTGTTCCGCAGCACGGATGCTCCCATGGCACTGGAGCCCATGCCGGCGTCGCAGGCGAAGACGATGTTCTTGATGGGGCCGGCGAGGACGGCCGTGCCCACCCCTGAACCAGCGCCGCCGCCGCCGGTCAGCATGGATGAGACGGAGCTCTTTTTGCCCTTCATGGCTTCCATCTTGGATGTGGCGTCGCCCAGGTCCACCTCGTCGCTGTGCTTTGTGGTTTTCAGGATCACCGAGGCCACCAGGAAGGAAACCGTGGTGGCGAGCAACACCGCGAGGATCACCCCTACGTAGCTGTCACGGGACGTCTGAGCGAGCACGGCGATGATCGAGCCAGGCGCCGCCGGAGCAACGAGTCCCGAGCCGGTGACGGCCAGGGTGGCGATGCCCGTCATGCCGCCGGCGATCGCGGCCAGGATCAGCAGCGGGCGCATCAGGACGTACGGGAAGTAGATTTCGTGGATACCGCCGAGGAAGTGGATGATCGCTGCGCCGGAGGCCGAACCCTTTGCAAGGCCCTTCCCGAAGAACATGTAGGCCAGCAGGATGCCCATGCCGGGGCCGGGGTTGGCCTCAAGCAGGAACAGGATGGACTTGCCCTGCTCCAGCGACTGCTGGATGCCCAGCGGGGTCAGCACGCCGTGGTTGATGGCGTTGTTCAGGAACAGCACCTTGGCGGGCTCGATGAAAATGCTGGTAAGCGGCAGCAGGCCGTTGTTGACCAGGAACTGGACCACGTTGCCGGCACCGGTGCTGAAGGCCTGAACCAGCGGGGAGATGCCGTAGAAGCCCAGCATCGCCAGCAGTGCGCCCCAGATACCGGCCGAGAAGTTGTTCACCAGCATCTCGAAGCCTGGGCGGATCTTCCCTTCCCAAAGCAAGTCGATCTTCTTCATGGTCCAGCCGCCCAGGGGGCCCATGATCATGGCACCGATGAACATCGGGATGCCGGCGCCGACGATCACGCCCATGGTGCCGATCGCGCCCACCACACCGCCGCGGACGTCGTAGACCATCCGGCCGCCGGTGTAGGCGATCAGGAGCGGCAGCAGGTACTTGATCATGGGACCAACCAGGCCCAGATTCGCCACACCCTCGGCGTTGGTGCCGAAGCCGCCCAAGGCCGGGACCGGGATCCAGCCCTTCTCAATAAAGAGGGCTGTGATGAGCCCCCACGCGATGAACGCGCCAATGTTGGGCATAATCATGCCGGACAGGAACGTCCCGAACTTCTGGACGCCGACCCGCACGCTGGTGCGGGGCTTTACAACTGTCTCTGTGGCCATGTGCTTTCCTAACCGTCATTCCTGCGGCTGTGCAGGCTGGATTCGATACTTACGACGACGTGCTGGTAGAGATCCGGTGGAGCCATTCGAGGAAAAGTTTGAGTTCCGAGCTGGAGAGCTGGTCGGAGTGCGATGCCTGAAGCGCGGCATTCAGGGCAATCGCTGCCACCACCACGGAGGACCTTGCGGAGTCTTCCGTGGCCGCCCCTTCGGCTTGTGCCGGGGACACCGCAAAGATCATGGCGTCCCGGGTCATGGTGGACAGTTCGAGGTTTCGTTCGGCGGCGGGCTCCGCAATCAGCATGAGCGTCACCCCCACGTTGGCGGCCAGAATGGACCTGGCCGCTTCCCGTGGCTGGACATTCAGCTGGCCCGCTGCCGCAGCCTTGTTCAGCAACTCCTCCATCAGCGCCTCGGCATCGGCGACGATGGCGGGGCGGCTTTCGGGGCGGAGATTGCCGAACATCACCAGGTACAGTTCCGGCTGCTTAAGTCCGAACTGGACGTGGTTGTCCCACATCCTCCGGATATCCTCCAATGGATTTCCGGACGGGGCGAAATCTCTTTCGCCCGCGACATACTCCTCAAAGCCTGCGGTGACAACGGCGTCGAAAAGGCCTTCCTTGTCACCGAAGTGGTGGTACAGGGTGGGCGCCGTTACCCCTGCCAGCTGCGTGATCTGGCGGGTGGACACGGATGCTCCGGCGGATTTTGCAAGCAACTCGGCGGCTGCATGCAATAGCCGCATTTTGGGGGGAAGCTGGCCATCCAAACTCATAGCCGCTACCCTATCACCTATAGCATTGCTATATGAACTGAATCACATATAGTTTTTTCAGGCACGTTTCCGCCCTCGCACATAGTGGTCGCGGCGGCCCCGGCATGGCGCCGGGAGAACCTAGGCGGGCCTGGCTACCGGCAGAGAATGAGGACCTTCAGTGCAGAACTTCCCAGGAGTTGGCGTCAGCCCCGGCCGCATCATCGGGACCATCCGGCAGATGCCCAAACCGATCAGCGAACCCCCCGCAGGCGAGCAGCTGGCCGGCGGTACCTCCGCCGAGGAAGCCACGGCCGCGCTCAAGGCAGCCTCGCAGGCCGTCCACGACGAACTGAAGGCCCGGGCCGCCCACGCATCCGGAGACGGCAAAGCAGTCCTGGAAGCCACGGCACTGATGGCCAAGGACACCATGCTGATAAAGGGTGCGGCCAAGCTCGTTGCCCGCGGCCTCTCGAGCGAGCGCGCCATCTGGGAATCCGGTTCCTCCGTTGCTGAAATGCTTCACAACCTGGGCGGTTACATGGCCGAACGCGCCACCGACGTCCTGGATGTCCGCGCCCGGATCGTAGCCGAGCTGCGCGGCGTGCCCGCGCCCGGCATCCCTACCTCCAGCACGCCATTCATCCTCGTCGCCGAAGACCTGGCACCGGCGGACACCGCCACCCTGGACCCGAACAAAGTGCTGGCACTCGTTACAGCGGGCGGCGGCCCCCAGTCCCACACCGCCATCATCGCCCGCTCCCTTGGCCTGCCTGCCGTGGTGGCAGCCGTAGGCGTGGACGAACTCCCGGACGGCACAGACGTCTATGTGGACGGCGCGGCCGGCACCATCACGGCTGAGCCCGACGAATCACTGCGTGCCGCAGCGGAAGCATGGGCGGCCACGGCTTCCCTGCTGGCGGAGTTCAGCGGCACGGGCACGACGGCGGACGGCCACCTGGTGCCGCTGCTCGCCAACGTTGGCGGCGGCAAGGACGCCGAGGCGGCCGCCAAGCTGGGCGCCCAGGGTGTAGGCCTTTTCCGCACCGAATTCTGCTTCCTCGAACGGGACTCCGAGCCCAGCGTTGAGGAACAGGCCGCTGCCTACAAAAGCGTTTTTGATGCGTTCCCAGGAAAGAAAGTGGTTCTGCGAACGCTCGACGCCGGCGCCGACAAGCCGCTTCCATTCCTGACCGACTCCACGGAGCCCAACCCGGCCCTGGGCGTCCGCGGCTACCGCACGGACTTCACCACACCAGGTGTGCTGGACCGCCAGCTGGAAGCGATCGCCTTGGCCGAGAAGCAGTCCGAAGCGGACGTGTGGGTCATGGCCCCAATGATCTCGACGGCGGAAGAGGCAGCCCGCTTCGCCTCAATGTGCGCCGACGCCGGCATCAAGACGCCCGGCGTGATGGTGGAAGTGCCTTCCGCCGCGCTCACCGCCGAGGCCATCCTGCGCGAGGTGGGCTTCGCAAGCCTGGGCACCAACGACCTCACCCAGTACGCCATGGCGGCCGACCGCCAGCTGGGCCCCCTGGCCAACCTCAACACGCCCTGGCAGCCGGCCGTGCTGCGTTTGGTGGGATTGACAGTGGAAGGCTCCCGCGCGGAAGGCCACAACAAGCCCGTGGGCGTATGCGGTGAGGCGGCCGCTGACCCGGCCCTCGCCGTCGTACTTACGGGGCTGGGCGTCAACACGCTGTCCATGACCGCGCGGTCCCTGGCCGCTGTGGCCGCGGTACTGAAGACCGTCACGCTGGCAGAGGCGCAGCAGCTGGCCAAACTGGCCCTCTCCGCGCCCAGCGCCACCGAAGCCAAGGCCTGGGTACGGGAAAAGCTGCCCGTCCTCGAAGAGCTCGGCCTCTAAGCGCCTGCAGCTCCAGACAGCCAGCCCGCCAACCACCAAGAAGCACTCGCCAGGAGGAACAATGCCAGAACGCATCGCCACCATCGCCAGCCGCTCCGGCCTGCACGCGCGCCCCGCTGCGCTGTTTGCGGAAGCCGCCGGAAACGTTGGAGTGGAAGTCACCATCGCCATGCAGGGCGACCCTGAGGACGACGCACTGGACGCTTCGAGCATCCTGTCGCTGATGACTCTGGGCGCCGCCAAGGGCGACGTTGTGGTGCTCCGGGCTGAAGGTGACGGCGCGGACGCGGCACTGGATTCGCTGGTCAAGCTCCTGGAAACGGACCTCGACGCCGAATAGGGGCCCACCCGGTGATCGCGGCGGCGACCGGCCCCGTGGCAGTGTGCTGGAAAACGTGGCCATGGCCGGGGATCTCCGTCGCGCTGCCCTGGTGGGCCTGGGCGGCCAGCCTCTCGCACCAGTCCCGCCCGGCCACCGGGTCTTGGCTGCCGCGAAGCACCAGCAGCGGCTGGCTGACTCCGCGGATCCTGGCCTCAAGGGGGTACCGCATCATTACGGGCAACTCGGTGAAGTACCAGCGCGGGCCGGCCCGGAAGTAGTCCGCCAAAACGATGGCATTCGCGGACGGGCTCTCGCTGAACATGGCGTCGCGGGTCAACGCCAGCGCCTGCCGCGCAACTGACTTTCGGCGGGGGTCCACCACGGGGCCCATCAGAACTACGCCGGCCACGAGTTCCGGCTCTTGGAGTGCGAGTTCGACGGCATGCTGGGTTCCCATGGAATGCCCGATCACGACGCATGACGTCACCCCCGCTTCAGCAAGCGCTGCCCGCACGAAAGCAGCATACTCACCCACCGGCACCTGGCGCCGGGGCTTGGGCGCGTCGCCAAACCCTGGGAGATCGAAGGAGTAGACATCAGCTGCGAGCGCCAGCTCCCGGTGCAGCCGCGCGAAGTAGCGGTGGGAAACGCCGATCCCGTGGAGCAGGACATACGTCGGTCGCGCCACATCGCCTACTGGCGCCACGGAGCGGTACAGCCTGCCCGCCAGTCCGCCGGATTCAATGTCCTTACCATCACTGAGCCTCACCCCGCGAGCTTACAGCCGCCGCCCGGAAGCGCGCGTATTAGGCTTCTGGCATGGCACTGATAGCTCCGAGAATGACTGCTGCGCTTCCACCCGAGGACGCAGGGAAACTTCAACGGGCCCTGACGGGCGGCAATGACATCACGGTCTTTGTGGACGGAACCGTCCACCGGCTGACGCCCCAGGCGAGGGACGCCGTCGTGGACATCCTCAGCCGGTTCAGCCGCGGCGAAGCGGTGACCGTGAGCAGTGTGGAGGAAATGCTCACCACATCCCAAGCCGCCGAACTCGCCGGGATTTCCCACACGTACCTGCGCAACATGACCGATCGCGGCGAGATTCCTGTGGAATACCGCGGCACACACCGCCGGATCAGGCTCGCGGCCATCATGGCCTGGCTGGACCGGCAGAAGAAACTGGATCAGCAGGAGAAGCCAGCGCAGGCCTAGCTCAGGGCTGGATCCGGGGTGGGCTGGATCCGCGCGTTAGATCCGCGGGCGCGACGCCCAGCGCCGCATTTTCAGTGCCGCATGGAGTTCCAGCCGGGACATCCCCCTCAGCGGGTCCACGCCCAGGAGCTGCCGGATACGGCCCAGCCGGTTGTATATGCTGCTGCGGTGCAGGTGGAGTTTGGTGGCCACGTCCTGGACGGAACCGTCGTTGTCATAGATGAGCTCCAGAACGGGGAGCAGCTCATCGTTGCGGTCGTGGTCCTCCAGCATCCGCACATAAACAGACCCGGAGTCAGCCCAGGCGCCGGCTCCCCCACCCGCCGATGCCAGCAGCTGGTACACCCCGGTGGCACGGCAGTCCACCAGTTCGCCGAGCTGGGGGTCCACGGCTGCCGCCTGCGCCGCCAGCCGGGACTGCCCGTACGCCTCGGCAAGCTCCCGCGGCTTGGCAAAACCCTCGCTGATGCCAAGGATGATGCGGTGCACCGGCCGGCCCGAACGCTTGGCCAACTCCAGCTGGTAGTGGACCAGTACCTGGGCATGGTTGGCCCGGCCCACCGACTCACGGAACAACACCACCGAGTGGGTTTCCGTGCCGGCGCTGAACAGCGCCACGTCCACTCCAACCGTCGCCTGCAGCGCCGCCGACCGGTGGATCAGCATGGAGGCGATGGGGTCCGGACCGCCGGCCCAGCCATCGGCGTCGAGCACTGTGACCATCTGCCACGGCCCCTTGCCCTGGACTTCCTTCCACCCCGCCACGGCAGCCACCGCGTTGGCATCGCCTGAACAGGCTGCCAGGAACTCGCGTTCGCGGCCCCTCCTGAACTCGGATTCGGCCGTGTTGGACTCCAGCAGCAGGCCGGAGAGCCGCTCCACCTGCGGTGCCACGTCCGGCAACTGGGTGAGGATCGCCGTCGGATTTTCCTCTGCCGAGTCCTGCTGCACCCACAGGTAGCCGACACGGAATCCGCGCACCATCAAGGGAACACACACCCGGCCCAGCATCCCGAGCTCCTGGTTGGCGGGAATCACCACCGGGCGGACCGCCGTGGCGATGCCGTGGGAAAGCTGCCAGGCGCTGACATCGGCCGGGACGCGCTTGCTCAACAGGAAGTTCACCCGGACCCGGTCCGCATGCGACTGGTTGGAGCTGTAAGCGAGCAGCAGTCCGTCAAGGTCCTCCAGGGACAGTCCCCGCCCTAGCTTCTGCGCCACCTGCTCAACGAGTTGTTCCACGTCCTGCTGCATGGGGTAACACTACTGCTCCAGTCAGCATCCCGGCGAACGAACAGCAGGCGACACCTGACGTTCTCACGCTGTACATATGTCGAGCAGCGAAACTAAAAAAACCCGAACTGACGCGGAGCCTGGACGCCGCCGGCCTTGCTTTCCTGTCAGTTGGGTCACAACCGGATTTATTCTGGAATCACAACTTCCCCCGCAATTTCGGGCCTAACCGGTCTGAGAATATGGAGCCACAAATGATCATCGGTGTCCCCAAAGAGATCAAGAACAACGAATTCCGCGTCGCCATCACCGCTGCCGGCGTTCACGAGTTCCGCACCCACGGCCACACGGTCCTGGTGGAGCGCGGCGCCGGCCTGGGCTCAGGGATCACGGACGAGGAATACGCGATCGCCGGCGCCGAAATCGTGGCCGAGGCAGATGACGTCTGGGGCCGGGCCGACATGGTCATGAAGGTCAAGGAACCCATCAAAGCCGAGTACCACCGCTTCCGTAAGGGCATGATCCTCTTCACGTACCTCCACCTGGCCGCCGAGCCGGAACTCACGCAGGAACTCATTAACTCCGGCGTCACCGCGATCGCCTACGAGACCGTGCAGGAAGGCCGCACGCTGCCGTTGCTGGCCCCCATGTCCGAGGTTGCCGGCCGCCTTTCCGTGCAGGTAGGCGCCACGTCCCTGATGGCACCCGCCGGCGGCAAAGGCGTCCTGCTGGGCGGCGTACCGGGTGTCCGCCCGGCGAAGGTGGTTGTGCTTGGCGCCGGCGTGGCAGGCACCAACGCCGCCGCGATGGCCCTGGGCCTAGGCGCCGACGTCACCATCCTGGACATCAACATCAACCGCCTCCGCGAACTCGATGCCCAGTACCAGGGCCGGCTCAAGACCGTGGCCTCCAACAAGTACGAGATCGAAAAGTCAGTGGTGGACGCGGACCTGGTGATCGGCTCCGTCCTGATCCCCGGCGCCAAGGCCCCCAAGCTCGTCACCAACGAACTCGTGGCCCGCATGAAGCCCGGCTCCGTGCTGGTGGACATCGCCGTGGACCAGGGCGGCTGCTTCGAGGACACCCACCCCACCACGCACCAGGAACCGACGTACAAGGTCCACAACACGATCTTCTACTGCGTCGCCAATATGCCCGGCGCAGTTCCCAACACGTCCACCTACGCGCTGACCAACGTCACCCTGCGCTACGCAGTGGCCCTGGCCAACCTGGGCGTCCGCGCCGCCTTCGACCGCGACCCGGCCCTCGCCGGCGGCCTCAACATCGCCGGCGGCCACGTGGCACACCACTCCGTCTCCGAGGCACACAACCTGCCCCTCGTGGCGGACTGGCACGAACTGGTCTCTGCATAGTCACGAATCAAAATAGGCGAGAACGACGGCGGGTCCCCGGCTTCCGAGCGAAACCGGGGACCCGTCGTCGTACGTTAGTCGTTGCTCAAGGGCTGCGCGTCAGCCGTCGATCGCGCGCAGTGCGTTCACCTGGCCATGACCGTTGAACCCGTTGTAGCCCACACCGCCCTGGCAGGTCTGCGGTGCATCATTATCCGTGGCCGGGAACGGGGCGTACACACTCATGTCCGCCGGGCAGGCCATCTTATCGGCGGTGTTGTTGATCCGCGAAGCCACGGAGCCAGGGTTGCTGACTCCCGTGCTCACCACCAGCGCCGCGACACCGGCAACGTGGGGTCCGGCCATCGAGGTCCCCTGCAGGTAGCAATACTTGGCGCCCGAGTCCACCACCGGACGGGTGCAAGGCGCTGCGGATGGCCAGGCGGACAGCACGCGTCCGTTGGGGGCGGCCGCCGTCTGCTGCAGGATCGAGTCACCACCGGGTGCAATCACACTAACGGCGCCGACACCGTAACTGGAGTAGAACGACTTGATCAGCTTGTTGCCGTTGGCGCTCACGCCGATCACACCGGGAACTTCCACCGGAACCACGGCGCAGGCGTTGGTGATGTCCCGCGTGACCGGCGTGGTGTCATCCGGGCTGGTGACATCCTGGGTGGGATGGGCCAGATCGTCTGACTGGTTGCCGGCCGATGCCACTACTGTGGTGCCGTTTTGCTGGGCGAACTTGATGGCCCGGCGCTCGGCTTCCCAAATAGCCCGCTGCCCCGGGTCATTTTTGCAGTTGAAGAGCCAGGGATCGGCAAAATAACTGTTGTTGGTGACCTGGATACCGTTCGATCCCGCCCACATGAAGGCGCAGACCACTGCCTCGGGGAAGAAGAATCCGTCATCGTTGCCGGCCTTGATTCCAGCGATCTTGACGTTGGGGGCAACGCCCACCATTCCTATGCCGTTTTTAGCTGCCGCGATGGTGCCCGCAGTATGTGTCCCGTGACCGTTATTATCCATCCACGCCGCCGGGTCCTGGTCCGGGACGCCGCCAACGCAGGAAACGCTCCTGGAGAAGTCAACGTTCGGGGCCAGATCCGGGTGCGTGTAGTCCAGGCCGGTATCGATGTCACCCACCACAACGGAGGAACTTCCACCATTGATGGCGCGGGCTTCCGGAGCCTGGATCTGGTCCATGTCCCACTGAAGCGCGGCCAGGTTGTCATTGCCGGGCGCGGGAGTGCCGGGCTCAATGGCCGCCACAGCCGCACCGGAGTTGTCGTCTTCGACAGCCACGGCGAAGCCCGCTGTCGAAGACGCCCCCTGAACAGAAGAGTCTGAGGCTCGCAGGGCCGCATCAAAGCCGCCGCGGCCTGACTCCACGATAGCCACACCGATCTGCGGATACGCCTGAACCACCATGCCCCCGGCGGCCTGCACTGCCTTGAGGGATGCACCGGAAACCCCATTGGACTTGTACAGGACGATGTACGTCTGGGTCCCGGTCTGCGTGGAGGCCTGTGTGCCGGTCTGCGTCGACAG
Source organism: Pseudarthrobacter sp. S3 (assembly GCF_050156905.1). NCBI lineage: Bacteria > Bacillati > Actinomycetota > Actinomycetes > Micrococcales > Micrococcaceae > Pseudarthrobacter > Pseudarthrobacter sp. S3. The sequence goes on from NZ_CP189583.1 coordinate 81,888, forward strand.
CACGCCCGCCGAAACCGCCGCAGGAGCCGCGGCGGCCGACAGGCCAATGGCAAGCGCTATCGCTCCGATAGGCGCCACAAGCTTGGTGAATCTTTGCATGGTGTTGCTCCATTTCTGCCAGCCTGGGCAAACCCGCGATAGCAAGCGGCCCCTGGCAAGGGTCGGTAGTCACGATCCTGACGGCTGTTTGCCCAGGATCCTTTTGGGCACACCAGCCCAACAATGAGGTGTGGCCCGCAACAACAGACTTTAGTGACTCACTTCACAGCATTTCAATAGCCGCAGGTTTCACGAGCCGGCGCAATCAACTGCCCGGGCCGATTCGATGATCTCCAGCACCTGCACTGCGTCGGCCGGGTCCACGGGGAGGGGCAGGCCTGAGGAGGCGCCGCCGTCGAGGATCTTATCCGCCAGCAGCCGGTAGAACTCCGGGTAGGCGCCACGTTCCGTGGGCAGCGGATCGAGGTGGCCGTCGCGGCCCAGGGATCCTGCCCATTCCGGCGCCTCAACGCCGAATTCCGCGTCCAACGGGCTGCCGCCGGCACCAATGTACGCCTCCTGCGGGTCCAGGCCGTGCTTGGTGAAGCCGCCGGTTGAGCCGAGGACCCGGAACCGCGGGCCTGACTGGGCGCACAGCACGTTCATGGTGAGGTGGCTGAGGACGCCAGACACATGCCGGAGGACCACGAACGCGTCGTCGTCGGCCTTCCCGTCGGGACGCCGGACCCCAAGTTCTGCGTGGATGACGATGGCTGGCCCGAACAGCTGCAGGGCCTGGTCGATGAGATGCGTGCCGAGGTCGAAGAGCACACCGCCGCCATCGGCCGCCGTGGCGCTGGCTTTCCAGGCCTTGGAAATCACCGGCGCCCAGCGCTCGAAGCTGGACTCGAAGCGGGACACGTCGCCCAAGGCGTCGCCGGCGAGAAGGTTCCGGAGGGTCAGGAAATCGCCGTCCCAGCGCCGGTTGTGGAAAACGGTGAGCACGCGGCGCAGCCCTTCCGCCAGTGCCACCAGCTCTCGCCCCTCGTCACTGCCGACAGCGAAAGGCTTATCGACGACGACGTCGAGGCCAGCTTCCAGGGCGGCCTTCGCCAACGGAAAGTGAGTTGCCGGCGGGGTCCCCAGCACCACCAGATCAAGGTCCCCGGCGAGCGCAAGGACAGCATCGCCGTCGGGCACTGTTTTGGTGCCCGGGTACCGACTGGTCGCGGCAGCCTGCCTCGCGGCGTCGGACGTGGCGATTACGTCAAGCGAGTAGCGGGGATCTGCCGCGATGAGCGGCGCGTGGAATACGCTGCCGGACAGGCCATAGCCGACGACGGCGGTGCGGATACGGCGTTCGGGTTCAGTCCAGGTCATAGAGCAAAGTTACCGCCGCAGATATCGCAATACGACGAAGGCCGGCAGTTCCCGCGTGCGGGTTGTGCCGGCCTCCGCCGTATCGCGCGGGTTCAGTCAGGAAATGCTACTTCTTGATCCAGCCCAGGTTGGTCCAGTCCGGAACCTGGGAGAGGCTCTGGAACAGGGACGGGCCGTAGTTGGCCAGGCCGGTGCGGACGAAGGAGATCTGCGGGCCGTTCATCACAACTCCCATGGAGAAGTACTTGGACATGTGCACCTTCTCAACGTCCATGGCTGCCTTGTTCCGCTCGGCGTTGTCCTCGATGGATGCAAGATCGGCAATTTTCTTGTCCAGCTCGGCGTCGCCCAGGCCGTTTTCGTTGGTCTTGGAGTCGTAGTACTGCTTGACGGCGTCCGTGGCATCCGGGCCGACGGTGTAGCCGGAGACGCTCATGTCGAAGTCGCGGCCGCCGATGACCTTACCGAAGTCGGCCGAGGCGCGCTGGTCAATGCCAACATCCATGCCGCCGGCCTGGAGCTGCTTCTGCAGGGTCTGGGTGAAGGCAAGGGTGGTGGGGTCGTCACCGAAGTTGCTGATCTTGAAGGCGGCGGGCTTGCCGTCCTTCTCCATGATTCCGGCGGCGTTGGGCGAGTAGCCGGCGTCAGTCAGGACCTTCTTGGCAACGTCTGCGCCGGTTTCCTTCACCGGGTAGTTGTCCTGGTAGTAGTCCGAGAACGGCAGGACCATCATGGAACCGGAGCTGGGCTCTTCCCAGTTCAGGCCATTGAAGCGGACCTTGCGGAGCGCCTCGCGGTCAACTGCCGCGAAGATGGCTTCACGGACTGCCACATCAGTGACCTTCTGGGCGTTGATGTTCATGCCACCTGCGAAGAGACGCTGGCCGCGGCGGACCTCGGAGTCCTTGGTACCCTCCAGTTGCTTGTAGAGGGAGATGGTGTTGGCTGACATGGCGTCGATCTCGCCGTTCTTGAAAGCGGCGATCTGCGCGCTGGTCTCCAGCTGGCGGAAGACGACGTTTGCCAGGACCGGCTTGGTACCCCACCACTTGTCGTTGGGAACCAGCGTTACCGTCTTGGCTGCGGTGTCGTACTGGTCCAGCTTGAACGGTCCGGCCATCCACTCGGGGTGCATTTCGCCGTTGAAGCCCTCGTTGAAGAGTTCAGGCGTGTTCACAGCAGGGTGGATCAGGCCGAAGAAGAGGGCATCCAGCGGGTAGACCGGTTGGGTGGTCGTGACAATGACTTCCTTGTCGCTGCTGCCGGCCTCAACGGACTCAACGAATTCGTAGGCTCCGGAGCTCACGATGTCGTACCCGGCATCCGGGCTCTTCAGGATGTTCCAGGTGTTCTTGAAGGCCTTGACGTCGATCGGCGTGCCGTCGTTGTAGGTGGCCTTCGGGTTGACCTTGATGGTGACGGTCTGCTTGCCGTCCACCACCTTGCTCTCCACTGACTCGCAGAAGTCCTTGTTCGGTGTGGCCTTGCCGACGAAGTCGACCTTCCAGCAGCCGCCGATGCCGCCGCTGTTCACGGCCACCGGGTTCATGGGGATCTGCAGGGCGGAGTTGTCCGCGCTGTTGCCGTTGTTGGAGAACCCGTTGAAGTCGGGCCCGATGTTGCCGAGCGGCAAGGTGACCTTGCCGCCGGGCTCAAGATCAGCGGCCGGCTTCTCGTTGATGCTGATGAGCCTGGCGAGGTCGCTGCCTATCCCCTGCCCCTGAGCGGTTTCCGGTCCGGTGGGTGTTCCTCCACCGCCGCAGGCCGTCAGCGTCAGGGCTGCGGCAATGGCCGTTGCGCCGCCGATCTTGGTCAGATTCCTCATGGGTTTCCCTTCATAGGTGCGGGTGATGTTTGTGATGGGTCGAAAAAATCTAGGGTGCATGGGGTTCCGCTGTTTCGTGGACCGCCAGCATGTGCTCGTCCAGTTCGCCGTCCGGGAAGAAGCAAGCGAACTGCTGGTCCGGCGCGGGCACCGGACCAGCCTCCACAACCTGCACCGCCCCCGTAGGCTGCACCGGTTCCAGGGGCGGCTCCAGCGTCAGGCACTGCTCCTGCTTCGCAGCGGGAAGCGCCGCGAATACGGGGCAGCGCGTGGCGAAGTTGCAGCCCTTCGGCGCATCCAACGGGGACGGCAGGTCCCCCTGGAGGATGATCCGCTCCCGGGTGCGCTCGAACTGCGGGTCCGGGACAGGGATCGCGGACAGCAGTGCGCGGGTATACGGGTGGCGGGGGTTATCGAAGACCCGGTCAACCTCACCGATTTCCACGATCTTGCCCAGGTACATCACCGCCACCCGGTTGGAGATATGGCGGACCACGGAGAGGTCGTGGGCCACCATCAGGTAGCTGAGTCCCAGCTCGGCGCGGAGCTTATCCAGGAGGTTGATCACGCCGGCCTGGACCGAGACGTCCAGCGCGGACACCGGCTCGTCCAGGACCACCAGTTTGGGGTTCACGGCCAGGGCCCGGGCGATGCCGACGCGCTGCCGCTGGCCGCCGGAGAACTGGTTGGGGAACCGGTTGACGTGATCCGGCTGCAGGCCCACCAGTTTCATGAGTTCCATGATGCGTTTTTTGATGTCCGGCTTGCTGAGTCCGGCGTTCTGCAGCGGCTCGGCCAGGACCTCGTAGACGGTGAAGCGGGGGTCGAGGGCGCCGGTGGGATCCTGGAAAACCATCTGCATTTCCCTCCGCATGGCGCTTTTGGTCCTGGCATCGGCGGCCTGCTTGTTGCTGATGCCGCCGATGATCACCTCGCCGTCCTGGTCCTTGTGGAACTCCATAATTTCCAGCAGGGTGGTGGTTTTGCCGGATCCGGACTCCCCCACGATCGAGAAGCACTCACCTTCGCGGATGTCGAAGCTCAGGCCGTCCACGGCCTTCACCGTACCGATGCGCCGCTTGAGCAGCGCGCCTTTGGTCAGCGGAAAGTGCTTGCGGACATCCTTGAGTTCCAGCACGGTTGAGCGTTCTCCGCGGGGGATGAGGTCAAAGCGGGAGACCGGGACGGGCGGGGCGGAAAAGATCTCATGGACATCCACGTCCGCGCCGAGGGAACCGGATTTGATGCACGCCGCCTGGTGGTAGCCACTTCCCGGAACCGGGTCCAAGGAGGGCTCGCCGTCCAGGCAGGCATCGGTCACCAGCGGGCACCGCGGCGCGAAGGAGCAGCCGGCGGGGGTGTGGAGGAGGTTTGGCGGGATGCCGTCGATGGGGACCAGCGAGGTTTTCTCCGCGACGTCCACTCGGGGCACTGCCCCGAGCAGACCCATCGTGTAGGGCATCCGGGGATCGTAGTAGATGTCATCCACGCTGCCGGTTTCCACCGGCTTACCGGCGTACATCACCATGATGTCGTCGGCGATGCCCGCCACCACGCCCAGATCGTGCGTGATCATCACGACGGCGGCGCCAGTTTCCTCCTGCGCCGTCTGCAGCACCTCAAGCACCTGGGCCTGAATGGTGACGTCCAGGGCCGTCGTCGGCTCATCCGCGATCAGTACGCGCGGGTTGTTGGCGATGGCGATGGCGATCATCACGCGCTGGCGCATGCCGCCGGAGAACTCGTGCGGAAAGGCCCTGAGCCTGTTCCTGGGGCTGGGAATGCCCACCATCGCCAGGAGTTCGACGGCGCGGGTTTCCTTCGCCGCGTTGCTCATGCCCGGGTTGTGGATGGTGAGGGCCTCAGTGATCTGGGTTCCCACCGTGTACACCGGGGTGAGGGAGGACAGCGGGTCCTGGAACACCATGGCGATGTCGTTGCCGCGGTAGGCACACATGGCTTTGTCGCTGAGGCCCAGCAGTTCCTTGCCATTGAGCCTGACCGAGCCGGAGATCTGGGCAGTGGCGGGCAGCAGGCCCATGATGGCCAGCGACGTCACCGACTTGCCGGACCCGGACTCCCCCACGATTCCCAGGGTTTTGCCGGGCATCAGGTCGAAGTTGACGCCCCGAACGGCATGCACAGCCCCGTTTTCGGAGTTGAAGCTGACGTTCAGGTCCCGGACGGACAGGACAGCGTCCGACGGCGAGTGGAGGCCGGCGACGTGGAGCCTCTCGGCGGCGGTGGGGGCCGGGTCAGCCGGCTCAAGGAAGGTGCTCATTTGCTCTTCGTCTCTGCGCTGTTTTTCTTGGCCCGGCCAACCGAGCTGGAGCTCGGATCAAAAGCGTCACGCAGGCCATCGTTCATCATGGCCAGGGACCCCGTGAGCAGGAACATCACGGTGAGCGGGACCCAGAACATCCAGGGGAAGGTCTGGACCTGGGACGTGGCGCCGCCAATCAGCACGCCGAGGCTCACATCCGGCACCTTGATGCCGATGCCAATGAACGAGAAAGCCACTTCGGCCAGGATGGCCCCGGTGACGCCGCGGGTGATGTCCAGGACCAGCAGCGATCCGATGTTGGGGACCAGGTGCCGCCACACGATGCGCCGCGGCGGGACGCCCATGTACTGGGCCGCCTTGACGAAATCCCGCTGCATCAGCGACATGGACATCGAGCGGATAAGCCGCGCGGTCCCCATCCAGCTGAACACCAGGAGCACGATGATCAGCAGGAGCCAGCTGGGGAGGTTCTTCTTCAGGCCGTCCCCTCCGCCGCTGGTGGCCACCGCCACCACCAGCAGGGCTGGCATCATGATGAGCGCTTCCAGGACGAAGAGCATCACCTTGTCCACTTTTCCTCCGAAGTAGGCCATGGTGCAGCCGTAGACCGCGGCGACCAGGACGGATACGAGGCCCACAACCAGGCCGATCAGGATGGAGATCCGGGTGCCTTCGACGGTCATGGCGTAGAGGTCGATGCCGGCCTGCGACGTGCCCAGGAAGTGGTCACCGGACGGCGGCATGCCGATATTGAAGGGGTCGAGAGTTTCCTTGTCCCAAGGCGTAAAGAACCCGCCGACGAAGGAGAAGAGGGTCAGGCCAAGGAAGATCGCCAGCCCTGCGACGGCTGTCTTGTTCCGCATAAATCGCCGGAAAATGATGGTGGACTTGGCAATCACTACATCGGCGCTTTCGAGGTGCGCTTCCTGCGCGACCGCTGCCGGATCAATGGCGTTGAGGTTGGTCATGGCTACTGCACCCTCACTCTCGGGTCCACAAGCGTGGTGGCGAAGTCGGCGAGGATGGCGCCGAGGGCGAAGATGACCGAGCCGTAGGCGAGGGTGGCCGTGGCCGCGTTAACGTCCTGCAGCGAGATGGCGTCAATGCTCCAGGAGCCCACTCCGGGCCAGGCGAAGATCTTCTCCGCGAAGAAGCCGCCGGCGAAGATAGCAGGGATGGTGAACGCGATGCTTTGGGCGACCGGGATGAAGGAAACCCTGAGAGCGTGCCGGGTGATGGCCTGGTTGCGCGTCAGCCCCTTGGCGCGCGCCGTCCGGACGAAGTCCGCATTGACGTTGTCCAGCAGGTATTGGCGCTGCGCGATCTGGTACGAACCCCAGCCGACCAGGGTGATGGCGATCGTTGGAACCGCATAATGACCCACCATGTCCACAAACTGGGCCCACCCGGGCTGCATGCCCGGCGTGGAGATGCCGGTCACGAAGAAGATGCGCTCCCCGACGGTTTCGTTGATGTTGATGGCACCGAGCTGCACCAGGAAGTAGGCAATGGGGGCGGGCACGATGTACGCGAGGTAGCTGTAGGAGGTGATCACCCGGTCCTGGAACTTGTACTGCCGGGCCGCCGAGTACACCCCGAGGGCGACGCCGATGACAAGGGTCAGGACGATGGATGCCAGGAAGAGCCGGGTGGAGATCCAGACGCGGTCCCCGAATTCAGCGTTGATGAATGCGCCGTTGGGGCTGCGTCCCCAGTCCCAGCGGGTCACGATCCCGGTGAGCCACTCCACGTAGCGCTCCCACGGGCTGAGGTCCGGGTCCAGGCCTTTCAGGCGCATGGAATTGGCTACTTGCTCGGGTGTGGGACGGGGAATCCGTTCCTGTTCGAGGAGCGCCGGCTTAAGCGAACTTACCGCCAGGAAATAGCCGGCAGACGTGGTCAGGAAAATCATGAAGACGTAGGTGATGCCGCGCTTGGCGAGGTACCTGATCATTTGGCAGCTACTTCAGGATCTTTGCCACCTGGACTATGGACGAACACTCCAAGGGGTCACCTTGGGCTGGCAACGGAGTTCCTGCCTTCACTGCATCCACGTTCCATATCCTTCCGATTTCCCCGGCCCGCAACGGGTCTCGCCGCCACCGGGTTTCCACCAGCGTGTAGCCGGTCTCCCGCGACCAGCTCAGGTTAAGTCCGGGTGGACTATGTTGCGGGTCACATTCCAGAGGAAACTACCACAGAGTAGCGTCTGGAATGCGGGCACCTGCGCGGAATCCGTGCCCGCCGTATCAGATTGTTATGAATAATTCAGTGGAATTGATGTGACTGGACGATTCGCCAGATTTAGGCGTAACCTACCGCCCGCGGACCACGCGAGTGACAAGGTCCCGCCAGGAATCGGTCAACCGCTCGGGCGCCAGACCTTGGGCGCGGACCGCGTGCAGGAGCCGGTCCGGATCCAGCGTGGCGGCTAGGGACATGGCCATCAGCAACGGGTCCGCATCCATGCCTGATTCCCGCAGGAGGTGCTCGATATGGCGCTGCCACAGTTTGACTGCCGGGACCTCGTAGCGGCCGTGGTGCGAAGACTCAGCAGCCCTCGCCAGGTCCCCGTGCTCCATCACATACGCGATCCGCTCCGCACCGAAGGCGATCAGCCGCTCCAGCCCCGGAGCGCCCGGCCCCAGTGGCGGAGGGCCGAACATAAATCGGGCTTGGAAGGCGGCCTCGGAATCGCTCAGCAACGTCATCATCAGCCCGGCGCGACTGCCGAACCGGCGGAAGACGGTGCCCTTGCCCACGCCGGCCCGCTCGGCCAGCCTGTCCATGGTCAGGGCATCCGGGCCGCACTCGGCAATCAGCTCCCGCGCCGCGCACAAAAGCCGCTCACGGTTCCGCGCAGCGTCACTGCGCTCAGCGGGCGGCCCGGAGAGCGAACCGGGTAGCAGTGGGATAAAGCTCACAGTCCATATCCTAGTCCCGGGAATAATAATCGGACTACGGTCCGTTTAGACAATGAAGGCATCAAGCCTCCACCCTTCCACCGGCCAGCGGTCCCGTCCGCAGCCTGACCCCAGGAGTCCATATGTCGAAGAGCACCGTTCTTACCCTTGTTGGCAGCCTCCGCGCCGAGTCCACCAACCAGAAGCTCGCCGAAGCCATCCAGCTGAACGCCCCCGAGCAGGTTGACGTAGTCATCCACGAAAGCCTGGGCAACATCCCGTTCTACAACGAGGACATCGACGTCGAAGGCCAGGTTCCCGCCGCTGCCGCCGCCCTCCGCGCGGCCGCCAACGAAGCGGACACCCTTCTCCTGGTGACCCCGGAACACAACGGCACGGTGCCCGCATCGCTGAAGAACGCCATCGACTGGCTGTCCCGCCCTTTCGGCGCCGGCGCCCTCTCCGGCAAGCCCACCGCCGTCGTCGGTACCGCATTCGGCCAGTTCGGTGGCGTGTGGGCCCAGGACGAAGCCCGCAAGGCTGTGGGCATTGCCGGCGCCCAGGTGCTTGAGGACGTCAAGCTCGCAGTCCCCGGCTCCATGGTCCGCTTCGCCGAGCTGCACCCGAAGGACGACGCCGAGGTAGTGGAGCAGATCAAGGGCGTCTTTGACGCACTCGCCGCCGCCCAGCCGGCAGCGTAAGGCAGCCGCACGCAGCGGCCATAAACAGCCAAATGCCCTGGCCACCGAAAGGTGTCCGGGGCATTTGTTATCTCGCCGTGAGCAGGAACGGGACCAGCCACCGAGCACGTGACCAAGTCTTGTTCCAACCGGTACCGCGCCGGCATTTCCAGGGCGGAGGGACCGCCGTAACGTTAAATGCACGGAAAGCATTGGGGACGGGAACGCGGTGCAGAGATGGCAGGCAGGCAGAGCGCCGGAAAGCTGATGGCGACGGCGGCAGCACTCACTCTTACGCTGTGGCTGGGAGGCTGCGCCCCCGCTTCGAACCCGCGTACCGGCAGCAGCTTCCCGGCCGGTGCAACTACGCTTGAACGCCCTGACCGCGCCCAGCAGCCCCTGGTTCCAGTTCCGCAGCCGCAGGCGCCCCCGCCAGCCACCGGTGCGCCCGCCGAGGCCACCGGCCCGTCCTCCGGCTCGCCCCCCGGGCCTTCAAGCCAAGCGTCAGACGGGGTTACGGCAACACCGGAGCGGAGCCTGGGCACCGGTCCAGCGTCCGGACCGGCTTCGCCCGGGACTGCCTCGACCGGCGGCGGTGCTGCACCCGGCGCACCTAAGGCGGCAAGCCCATCGCCGGCTCCGGAGCCCTCGGCGCCGCCCCCGGCCGTGCCAGCCCCTGGCCTGTCCGCCGGATTCCAGGCGGTGACCGCCTACTACGTACTGCTGGACGACGGCGGGGCCGGAGGTGTGCGCTTTGGCTGCAACGACAGCCTGGCAGGCGTCCGCCGTACCGTGGCCGGATCCGCGGAACCTTTGGCCAACGCCATGCGCGCCCTGCTGGACGGAGCGGCAGAACCGACGCCAGGGCTGTACAACTCCCTGTCCGGCTCAACCCTGACGTTCCTGTCCGGCACTTTCGACGGTACGTCTGTGACGGTCTACCTGTCCGGCTCGATCCGTCCAGCGGGGGTGTGCGACATCCCGCGCATCGAGGCCCAGCTCACACAGACTGCCGTAGCGTCGGTGGGCGCAATCCGCGCCGACGTTTACGTCAACGGCGTGGGGCTCGCCGAAGCATTGCGCCTCAACTAGGCCAATGGATCAACAGATGTTGCCTGATCAGCAACTTTCGGTTGTATGCTGAGGATGTGAGCCACGAAACACTTGATGCCGGCGCAGTGCAGCTACCGGCCGAAGCCATTGATGCCATCGAGCGCGCGGCCACGTCCGCCCACCGCGCCGCCCATCCCCACGAGGCGCTGTTTTCGGAACGCGCAGCCAACATTAAGCAATCGGCGGTCCGGGACGTTTTTGACATCTCGATGCGCCCCGGGCTGGTGTCCCTTGCCGGGGGCAGCCCCTACCTGCAATCCCTTCCGCTGGAGCGGCTGGCCGCCACGGCTGCAAGCATCATCGCCGACGAGGGGCTCACCGCCCTGCAATACGGCGGCGGGCAGGGTACCGAAGAACTTCGCACCCAGGTCTGCGAGGTGATGGCGGCCGAAGGAATCCTGGATGCGCTCCCGCAGAACGTCGTGATCACCGCAGGCTCCCAGTCGGCCCAGGATGTGGCCGTCAAGGTCTTCTGCAACCCGGGGGACGTGGTGCTGGTGGAGAATCCCACCTATGTGGGCGCCCTCAACACGTTTGAGGCCTACCAGGTGGAGGTGGCCACGGTGGAGATGGACGACGACGGCCTGGTGCCTGAGCTGCTGGAGGCCAGAATCGCCGCGCTCCAGACGGCAGGGAAGAACATCAAGTTCCTCTACACGATCCCCAACTTCAACAATCCCTCGGGGATTACCCTGGCGGAGAAACGCCGTCAGCGGGTTGTTGATATATGCCGGAACGCGAATATTCTGGTGCTGGAAGACAACCCCTATGGGCTCCTCCGGTACGACGGGAAACCACTGGAACCGCTCCGCGCGGCCAACCCCGCCGATGTCATCTACATGGGATCGTTCTCCAAGATCTTTGCCCCCGGCCTGCGCATCGGCTGGGCGTTAGTCCCGGAGCACCTTCAGCGGCGCTACTACCTTGCATCCGAATCCGTGACGCTGTGCCCGCCGACGCTGAACCAGATGCTGGTGTCCGCCTACCTCAGGGACTATGACTGGAAGGGCCAGATCGAGACCTACCGGGAACTGTACGCCGAACGATGCACTGCCATGCTCGCGGCCCTGGACGAACACATGCCCGCTGGCACCAGCTGGACCAGCCCGGAAGGCGGCTTCTTCGTCTGGGTCACACTGCCGGAAGGCGTGGACACCTATCCCCTGCTGCAGAAGGCGATCGACGCCGGTGTCGTCTTTATCCCCGGGGCTGCCTTCACCCCGTCTGATGCGCCGTCCAACAAGCTGCGGCTGGCGTTCAGCGCGGTTCCGCCCGGCGCCATCAAGGAAGGCGTCCGCCGTTTGGCACCGGTACTGCGGGAAGCCCTTGCAGCGCTGTAACGTTGGCCGGACTGAGTGTGGCCAAGAGTGAATCTGAACAAGGAGTACAAAGCATGAGCGGAATTATTGTTGTTGGCGTCGACGGCAGCGGCACCGCCAAGAAGGCCGCCGAATCGGCCCGGGACCTCGCCGCCGCCGTGGGTGCCTCGCTTCACGTCGTCTCAGCCTTCGACAGCGACCGTACCGAGATCTTCGGCTCTGGCAGCGACCAGTGGATCGTTTCCGACGCCGACGGTGCCGAGCATGTTGCCAAGACAGTGGCCGAGGCCCTGGCCGGTTCCATCAAGGTGACCTACTCGGCCGCCCGCGGCAAGCCCGCCGAAGCGCTCATCAAGGAATCCGAGCGCCTGGGCGCCACGATGATCGTTGTGGGCAACCGGCGGATGCGCGGCATCGGCCGGGTCCTGGGAAGCGTGGCCAACAGCGTGGCCCACAATGCCACGTGCGACGTCTACATTGCCAACACCTACGACGCCGACTAACTGACAACGGGACACGATGCACCGGCCGCACCGCGCGACGGTGCATGGTGTCCGTTCTCACCCCTTAAACGCCGGTTTCAGCACCCGGCCGGCGATAAAATGGAAGGGCCCTCAACGGAGCGGACAACCACTCTCCACTCCAGCCAAAGGGGCCCCCTTGCTAACTCTTCAGCGCCGCCAACTTGTAGGCCACGACATCCTCCTGGCCCGCCACGGCAACCACATCTGCTCCATGCGTGTGGACCGCGGCAACGGCCGCGTCATTGCCCTGCTGGATGACGGCTCCCTGGACAGTGCACCCAACCTCATCTCGCCGGGACTGCGCCTGCCGCAGACCCTCGAGAGCGTGCTGCGCAGCGACCGGAAATTCTTCGCGGCCATCGCAGGCGTTGCCCTGGTTCTTGGCGGCCTGATGTTTGCCACATCCGCTGCCTTGGCTGGCGCCATGGCGGGGAATCCCGAGATGGTCGAGATGATGACGGCCTACTCCGCCTACGGTTACTGACACCAGGCTCTGCTAGAGGAGCCAGCCGCGCAAAAGCCACCAAAGGCCCGCCATCACCAAGCCACCAAAAAGCGAACCGGCCACAACCTGCGCCAGGGTATGTGCACGGAGCACCACCCGCGACCAACCGACGGCGGGAACCAGCAGGAGCAACGGCAGCCAGGCCGGACCTAGCATCAGGACACAAATAACTGCCGCTGACGATACCGCCGCAGCATGCCCGCTGATCTTCCAGACGGGGCTCACCGCGGCCAGCACAATGATGCCGGCGATGATGGCCAGCACCATGACCATTACGCTTCGCGGGGCATTGGCGGCCTGCAGCACCACCAGCCCGGCGGCAACAAATCCAAGCGCCATCAGCAGCACGGGCGCGCGCTGTTTGCGGTTGCTGACGTGATGGTCCGTGACCTTGCCCAGCCGCACGAGCCCCAGGAGCACCAGGAGCGGCAGCACACACACAAACAGCGCGGCCAAGGCTCCATAGCCAATGGTGCCAGGGAATCCGGCCTCGACCACGGGGCTGATGAGGAGTTGTAGCGTCACCACCACCGGTGGTTGGAACACCTCAGTCAGCCACCTGGCTGCCCGGTTCCTGGACCGAACGGCAACCTGGTTCACGGTATCGATGCTCGTGGTCCCGGCAGCCCTAGTCCAGCAGGAGCGCCGGCTCCTCAAGGATCGCGGCGACGTCGGCCATAAAGCGGGCGGACAAGTCACCGTCCACTACGCGGTGGTCAAAGGAGCCGCCCAGCGTGGTGATCCAGCGCGGAATGACTTCGCCGTCCAGGACCCAGGGCTTCTGCTTGATGGTTCCGAACGCCACAATTGCCACTTCACCCGGGTTGATGATCGGGGTTCCCGTATCGATCCCCAGCGCACCGATGTTGGTGACAGTAAGCGTTCCGCCCTGCATTTCGGCGGGCTGGGTCTTGCCCGCCCGGGCCGTGGTGGCCAGGTTGTTCAGAGCCAGTGCCAGTTCCTTGAGTGACAGGTCCTGGGCGTCCTTAATGTTGGGAACCATCAGCCCGCGCGGGGTGGCTGCGGCGATGCCAAGGTTCATGTAGTGCTTGACCTGGATCTCGGCGGCGTCGGTCCCGTCCACGTTGTCTACCCAGGTGGCGTTGACGCTGGGGTTCCGCGCGGCAGCCCAGATGACGGCCTTGGCCAGGATCAGCAGCGGGGAAACCTTGATTCCCTCAAAGTCGCGCGAAGCCTTCAGGCGCTTGACGAACTCCATGGTGCGGCTGGCGTCAACATCAACAAAGATGCTCACGTGGGGTGCAGCGAAAGCCGACTCCACCATTGCCTTGGCCGTCGCCTTGCGGACGCCCTTGACCGGAATTCGTTCAATCCGCTGGTCCTGCGGCTTGCCGGCCTTGCCCCAGAAGCCCTCCGCTTGATCCAGCTCTGCATCGCGCTGGGACTGGTAGCTGACCAGGTCCTCGCGCGTGACTTCGCCGCGGGAGCCGGTGGCCACCACATCGGCCAGATCGATCCCCAGATCCCGGGCGATCTTGCGGACGGGAGGCTTGGCCAGGACGCGGTTCACGAGGCCTGTAATGGTTCCACTGAGCGTGGGACGGTTGTCGATCAACCCGGTGTTTGTGCTTGGCGAAATCCGGGCGGGAGGGCCGGTCCGGGTCTCGACAGGCTCGGCCGTCGGGTTTTCGCCGGCACGCTCGCCCACGGGGACCGGGGCTGACCCGGTCTGGGCGGCAGGTGCCGACTTCCGGGGACGGCGCTTGACGGCGTCGGCCTTGGGGCCCGATCCCACCAGCGGACCGCCGGCCAGGGCACTGCCCGCCGTGCCGCCGTCGTCCGTGGAAAGCTTGCCGTACAAGGGCTGGACCGGAGTGGCGGGGGCCGGGACGTCAGCTGGCGTCGGGTCGCCGGAAACGGCGTCCGAGACGCTGATGATGGCGGTTCCGACGTCGATGGTCACTCCCTCGGGGACCAGCAGCTCGGTGACGGTGCCGGCGAAGGGGGATGGCAGCTCAACGAGCGACTTGGCGGTCTCGATCTCGCATAGGACGTCGTTGATGGCGACGGTGTCCCCCGGCTTGACCTTCCAGGAGACGATTTCCGCCTCAGTGAGGCCTTCGCCCACGTCGGGCAGGTTGAACTTGTTCAGAGTCATGGTGTCCTCTTTCGAGCCAAGCGTGAGCGGGAAGCGTGATCGGGGGAAGGTGCCTGCGCCTAGTAGGCCAGGGAGCGGTCCAGCGCCTCGAGGATGCGGTCGATGTCGGGGAGGTAGTCTTCCTCGACCTTCGCCACCGGGTACGGCATATGGAAGCCGCCCACCCGGATCACGGGAGCCTCCAGTGAGAGGAATGCCCGTTCGCTGATCCGGGCTGCGATCTCGCCGCCGATGCCGCCGAACGTGGGCGCCTCATGCGCCACAACAAGCCTCCCGGTCTTCTTCGCGGACGCCGTGACCGTGTCGAAGTCGATCGGCGAAATGGAGCGCAGGTCGATGACCTCGATGCTGTGACCGTCCTCGGCAGCGGCGTCGGCGGCGGCAAGGGCCACCGGCACGAGCGGTCCGTAGGCCACCACTGTGGCGTCCGTGCCCTCGCGGAGCACATGGGCTTTAAACGGATCGGCAGATGCGCCGGGAGAATCAGTGTTGACCTCGCCCTTGAGCCAGTAGCGCCGCTTCGGTTCGAAGACGATCACGGGGTCCTGGCATTCCACTGCCTGCCGGATCATCCAGTAGGCGTCGTGGGCGTTGGACGGTGTGATGATGCGCAGGCCTGCGGTGTGGGCGAACAGCGCCTCCGGTGACTCCGAATGGTGCTCAATGGAGCCGATACCGCCGCCGTATGGGATCCGGACAACGACGGGAACGGTGAGGCTGCCGTTGCTGCGGGCGTGCATCTTGGCCAGCTGGGTGGTGATCTGGTTGAAGCCGGGGAACACAAACCCGTCGAACTGGATCTCGCAGACGGGCAGGTAGCCGCGCAAGGCGAGGCCGATGGCCGTGCCGATGATGCCGGACTCCGCGAGCGGCGTGTCCACCACGCGGTCCGCGCCGAACTCCGCGAGAAGGCCATCGGTGACGCGGTAGACGCCGCCCAGGGCCCCGATGTCCTCGCCCATAAGCAGGGCACGCGGGTTGTTGTCCAGGGTGGCGCGCAGGCCCTCATTAATGGCCTTGGCTATGGTCATGGTGGTCATCAGCGGGCCACTCCTGTCGCTGCGTCATCCGGGTCCGGGCTGCTGGGTTCAGCGCTGGGCTCCGGCGTCTCGGCGAAGCCTGCGCTGTACTCTTCAAACCAGGCCAATTCCTCGGCCACCAGCGGGTGGGCCTCGACATAGGTATTGGCGAAGGCCGTCCGGATGTCCGGGGTCTCGAGGTCGTACGTGGTCTTGCGGACGTAGGCGGCGAGTTCGTCGCCGTCGGCCTTGACCTGCTCAAAGAAGGCGTCATCTGCCAGCCCCTGGGCCCGGAGATACTTTTCCAGGCGGTCCAGCGGATCTTTGGCCCGCCACAGGGTTTCCTCGGCGGATTCCCGGTACTTTGTGGGGTCATCAGCAGTGGTATGCGCACCGACGCGGTAGGTAAAGGCCTCGATCAGCACCGGGCCCTTGCCCTCGCGGGCATGTTCGAGCGCCCACTCGGTCACTGCGTGGACGGCGATCGCATCGTTGCCGTCAACCCGGATGCCCGGGAAACCGTAACCTTTGGCGCGGTTGGACAGCGGTATGCGGGTCTGCACCGAGCTGGGAACGGAGATGGCCCAGTGGTTGTTCTGGCAGAAGAACACCACCGGAGCGTTGTAGGAGGCGGCGAACACCATGGATTCGTGGACGTCGCCCTCGGAACTGGCACCGTCACCGAAGTAGACCATCACCGCTGCCTTGGGCTCGACCGGCCGGTCCGCAGCCGCATCCGCGGCGACTGCAGCTGCCGCGAGCTTCTGGTCCCGCTGGATCCCCATGGCGTAGCCGACGGCGTGCGGCGTCTGCGCGGCCAGGACCAGGGTGTAGAGATGGAAGTTGGTGTCCTTCGGGTTCCAGCCGCCGTTTGAGACGCCGCGGAACTGGCGCAAGAGCTCGGCGAGGTCCACATTGCGGGTCAGTGCCACGCCGTGCTCACGGTAGGTGGGGAAGATGTAGTCCTGCGGCTGGCTGGCCCGGCCGGAGCCGATCTGCGCAGCCTCCTGGCCGGTCAGCGGGACCCACAGGGCCAGCTGGCCTTGGCGCTGGAGCGCGGTTGCCTCCACATCAAAGCGGCGGATCTTGGCCATGTCAGCGTAGAAGCCACGCAGCTTTTCACCGTCCAGCCGATCTGCATAGGCCGAAAAGACCGGGTCTGTCCCCAAGGTCCCGTCAGGCGCCAGCAGCTGCACCATAGGCTCGGCCGGGCTGCCCAGTTGGGCCTCGGCTTCAGCCTCGAGCTGGTCGTCTGCCGCTGTCTGATCGAACTCGGTGGAGGGCAGATGTGTGGCGCCCATACCGTCTCCTTGCTTGCCGCATGCGGATGCATTGCAATGTCGCTGGGATATATGCCGCTGGAGGAACGCATTCCCTTGTCGGCATATATATTGGCTTACTGGTCCTTACTTTATCTTCAGTAGGTGCCGCTCCTGATGCATGTTAAGCGCTAGGAACGTCGCGGCGCATTTGTATAGTGTGCACAGAGCTCAAGGAACCGACTGTTGGCCTCTGCCTCGCCGATGCTGACCCGCACGCCTTCACTGCCGAAGGCTCGCACCGAAAGCGCCTGTGTGCCCGCCAGTTCAGCAAATTCCGAACTGTTCTCGCCCAGGTTCAACCAGATGAAGTTGCCCTCCGCCTCGGGCACAAACCAGCCGAGCTCCCGCAGCCCGCTGGTTACGCGGGTCCGTTCGTCCACGATGCTTTGTACCCTTTCTACAACCAGCGGGTAATTCTGCAACGAGACGATGGCTGCTTTTTCAGCGATCTGTGACACTGAAAAGGGTGTGGCCGCGACGCGCAGGTACTGGGTCAGTCCGGGGTTCGAGATGCTGTACCCCACGCGCAGGCCCGCCAATCCGTGTGCCTTGGAGAACGTCCGGAGCACCACAACATTCGGGTATTTTCGGTACATTGCGATGCCGTCCACGGCATCATTGGCGCGGACGAACTCCTGGTAGGCCTCATCGATAACCACCACAACGTCGGACGGGACCGCCTGGATGAACCGCTCCGTCTCGGCAGTGGTCAGGACAGGCCCCGTAGGGTTGTTTGGGGTGCAAAGCAGGATGACCCTGGTGCGGACGGTCACGGCTGCAGCCATGGCGTCAAGGTTGTGGCGTCCGTCCGCCGTCAGCGGGATGCGGACGCTTTCCGCGCCCACCAGGCCCACGCTGATGGGATACGCCTCGAAGGACCGCCAGGCATAAATCACTTCGTCCGCTTTGCCGTCGTCGTTCTGGCCGGCGAATGTGGACAGCAACTGGTTCAGGGCACCGAGGCTTCCGGCTCCCGTGACAATGTCCTCGGCCGGTACCGCCAGGAACTCGGCGAGCGCAGCACGAAGTTTGCTGCTGAGGGGGTCGGGGTAGCGGTTGAAGTCCGTCTGGTTGGAAATCGCCTCCAGCACCTCCGGAAGAGGGGGCAGGGGGTTTTCGTTGGAGGAGAGCTTGTAGCTGGCCAGCCCGTCCACGGCGATGGGAGGCCTTCCTGCGGCGTAGCGGGGAAGCCGGCCAACCACGGGGCGCGGCCGGATTTCGCCAGGCAACATCTCTGATGAAGTCATGCAAACTAGCCTACTTCGCCTGACCGGCAGGGGTTGGGCGGGCGCACACGTGGGGCTCAGAGGCAGTGTGACAGCATGGGCGTATGCTCTCCTTTATTGTTCGAGTCCTCATCAACGGGCTGGCCCTCTGGATTGCCAGCTGGATACTGCCGGGCCTGGATATCTCTACATCGGCGACCACCGCGGCGGTAGCCAACACGGGCGTAACGCAGGGCACGGAGACCGTCGGCATCATCCTCGCGTACCTGTTCATCGGTTTGATCTTCGGTGTGGTGAACGCGTTTGTCCGCCCCCTGGTCAGCCTCCTGTCCTTGCCCATCACCATCCTCACGCTGGGCCTTTTCACCATCGTCATCAACGCCGCCATGCTGTATCTGACGTCCTGGCTCAGCAGTTACACGCCGGTGCATTTCACCATCGACTCGTTCTTCTGGACGGCAGTCCTCGCAGCCATCATCATCACGCTTATATCGCTGGTCGCGAACCGGGTTCCGGGCGGCCGCCGGCGCTAGCCCGGCGGATCACCGCGCCCGGCCGATCTCAGAGGGCCGTGGTGGGGGGTCGGGCGTGGGCTTCGTTACAGGTTCTTGTGGCTTCGAACGGGTCAGCGCGAAGCGGGTGGCAGTTGCCGTGCCGCCTGCCCCCAGGACGCCGCTCAGGACCGCGGTTGACGCCATAAGTGAAGGATCCTCGCTCACTGCAACCTGACGGGCGCCTGCCTGGTAGTTGCTGAGCCGATGGCCCGGACCGATGCCGAATTCACCACCTTCGGGCGTGGTGACGGGACTGTTGAGGGTCACCGTCACCCGGTTTCTGGCGTCCGGGTTCGGTGTGCCGTCAGCTCCGGGCACCCAATCCTGCCTATGCTCCAGATGGAGTGCAGTGACGCCGGCCTCCGGAACAATGCCCCCTACGGGAGACCCTGCAGTGAGCACATACTCCATGTCGTACTGGTTGAGGAACCCTTCGTCGGCCGCAAGGTTCATGGCATGGATTCCACCTTGGCTGTAGCCCACCGCCACGATAGGCGCCCCTCTTTCCGCGCCTGCATCCTGCAGGGCCCGCAACACCGCTGCGTTGATTTCTGCGGAGCTATGGCCCAGCCCTTCAACGATGCCGGCTTCATCGAACGGATTCACGCCGCCAATTTCACCTCCGGCCTGGGTTCCGGGAATGACCACCACATAGGCCTTTTGTCCCCCTTTATCCACTTCGACGACTTCGATGTAGCCTTCACCGCGTTCATCGATGATCTGCGCCCGTGCCAACAACGCAGCCGGAGAGCCGTCGAATTCAATGGGCAGCGTCTCCTTCTTTTCCAGCGTGACCGATCGCGGCTGAAGGATTCGGTTTGAACGCCCGGACACACCGGCGAGCAAAGGAACGGCGGCCGCAATATGCCTTCCCGCCGCGAGGTCTGCCGCGAGCGCTACCCAAAAGCGCTCCGGGGAGACTGCCAGCAAGGCGGCCATGGCCAAAGGGCCTGCGACGAGCTCCGTGACTTCCCTGTTGGGAACGAAGCCCAACCCGAGATCCCCCGCCTGCCGACCGAGAGTTTCCGTGCTGGTCAGGCCGCCGCCCATGCCGCGCCCGAAACCCGCCCAGGCTTCAGCCGTTTCGTAGTCCCGCTTGCTGGCGCGCACCTGGTTACTGATTCTCTGCAGCTCCGCGCGCACGGCCTGGACGCTCCACTGTGCCTCGCCGACGCCAATCAGGGCCGCCGTCCCGGTGGTTCGCGCTTCATCCTGGTACGGACACAGGTCTTCCCAGATGCGGCGCACCTCCACTTCCACGGCAGCCAGCTCCCCTGCAGCAGCGTCAAGCTTCTCCGCGCCGCCTATGAGCTCCTCCAGCTGAAAACTGATGCCGCCAACGCCGCCCCTGATTTCCATTCCGCCGTCCACGGCAGGTCCTGTCAACTGGATTGGTCCGCCGCTCCCGGACGGGGTTACCTCGGCCATCAGTACCGCCCCGCCGGGTTGCCGGCGGAAGCTCCCACCGCCTGCGCGTGGCGTCGCACCGAAGACAACGCGTCCTCGAGCCGCACGCGTGCCTTTCCGAGCGCCGTCTCCTGTAGGGCTACCGAATTCCGGTATGCCTGCCCCGCAGGCGACTGCCAGTCCAGGAGCTGGATCTCGCGAAAGCCGCCAAGGACCTTTTCCACCCTCCCCAAGCAAAGATCAACCCGGGCCGCCAACTGCTGAACCTCATAACCGCGGGACATGCATGCCGCCATGTCGGCTGCCGTCACGTCACTGCCCATGCCCGATCCCCCCTTCCGGCGACCCGTACGAATATCTGATCCGTCAACGCCAAGTCCCGAACCCCGACGCTACGCAAGGCCGCCCGCACGGCGGAAGCATCGCCGTCGGCTATGTGGACAAGTCGCGCCGTTGTGAACATCAGACGGTCGGCTTAAGCGGCACTGAAGAGTTCATGAAAGAATCAGCACATGCCTGAAACTGCCGCCACAGCTGATACCCGCACGCCCTCTGGACGCCTGGCCCTCGCCGCGTCACCGGACCAGATCGCCCTGGGCCCGCTGGACGGCCGTTACCAGTCCGCCGTCGCGCCCCTCGTTGACTACCTGTCCGAGGCAGCCCTGAACCGTGACCGTGTGGGCGTGGAAGTCGAGTGGCTCATCCACCTGACCAGCAATAACGTCCTTCCCGGCGCAGTCCAGCCCACCGCGGAACAGCAGAATAAGCTCCGCGCGATCGTGACCGAATTCAGCTCCGCCTCGGTGTCCGAACTCGCCGAAATCGAAGCGGTCACGGTCCATGATGTGAAGGCTGTTGAGTACTACATCGCCCGCCGTCTGCCCGCCATCGGCATCGAGAGCCTGACCGCCATGGTCCACTTCGGCTGCACGTCCGAGGACATCAACAACCTTGCTTACGCCCTGGGCGTCAAGGGTGCTGTTGAGGACGTGTGGCTGCCCGCCGCACGCGCCCTCGTGGCCCAGATCAGCAAGATGGCCGAGGACAACCGCGCCGTCCCCATGCTGTCCCGCACGCACGGCCAGCCCGCCACGCCCACCACGCTGGGCAAGGAACTGGCCGTCATCGCGCACCGCCTGAGCCGCCAGCTGGACCGGATCGCCAAGACCGAATACCTGGGCAAGATCAACGGCGCCACCGGAACCTACGCCGCCCACGTCGCGTCCGTTCCGGGCGCCGACTGGCAGCACGTCGCCAAGTCCTTCGTCGAGGGCCTGGGCCTGACCTGGAACCCCCTGACCACCCAGATCGAAAGTCACGACTGGCAGGCCGAGCTTTACGCTGACGTCGCCCGGTTCAACCGGATCCTGCACAACGTCTGCACGGACATGTGGAGCTACATCTCCATCGGCTACTTCGCGCAGATCCCCGTGGCCGGCGCCACCGGCTCCTCCACCATGCCGCACAAGGTCAACCCGATCCGGTTCGAGAACGCCGAGGCCAACCTGGAAATCTCCTCCGGCCTCCTGGACGTGCTGGGCTCCACGCTGGTGACCTCCCGCTGGCAGCGCGACCTCACCGACTCCTCCAGCCAGCGCAACATCGGTGTGGCATTCGGCCACTCCCTCCTGGCGATCTCCAACGTGGCCAAGGGCCTGGACCGCCTCGACGTTGCCGAAGACGTCCTCGCCGGCGACCTGGACACCAACTGGGAAGTCCTGGGCGAGGCCATCCAGATGGTCATGCGCGCCGAGGCGATCGCCGGCGTCGAAGGCATGGAAAACCCCTACGAGCGGCTCAAGGACCTCACGCGCGGCCAGCGTGTGGATGCCGCCCGCATGCAGGAATTCGTGCAGAGCCTGGGACTCTCCCCCGAGGCCGAGGCACGGCTTCTCGCCCTCACACCGGGCAAATACACCGGCATCGCGGACCAGTTGGTGGACCACCTCAAGTAAGCAGCCCGGTGGTCGAGTGTTCAGTAACCACCAGTCATAAACGTACGACGGCGGCGCCGGGTCCTTTGAGGGCCCGGCGCTTTCCTGCCACCCGAGGGCACCAGCAACCGGGCAGGAACGTACGACGTCGGCACGGCAGTCAGACGCCGGATCTCGCCGCCGGATGCGAAACTGGAGTAATGAAGCTGCTCCTCATCCGCCACGGACAGACCCCCGGAAACGTTCTCGGCCAACTGGACACCGCCCACCCCGGGCCGGGGCTAACAGAACTGGGCGAACGCCAGGCAGAGGCCATGGCACGGTCCCTGGCCAACGAGCAGATAGGCGCCCTGTACGCGTCCACGCTCCTGCGCACCCAGATTACGGCCGCCCCGCTGTCACGGCTCCACGGGCTTGAGGTTGAAATCCTGGATGGCCTGCACGAAATCGAGGCAGGGGCACTGGAGAAACTGACCGACCATGAATCGCACATGCGGTACATGGGCACGGTGTTTGCGTGGGCAGCCGGTGACCTGGACCGCAGGATGCCTGCCGGCCCGAACGGCCACGACTTTTTCGAACGGTTCGACGCCGCCATCAACCGGATTTCCGACCGCGCGGCCAGCAACGGGGGCCCCGCCGTCGCGGCCGTAGTGAGCCATGGCGCGGCCATCCGCACGTGGACAGGGCTCCGAGCCGCGGGCGCCGACCATGAGTTCGCCGCCCGGCATGTCCTGTCCAACACCGGCATCGTGGCCCTGGAAGGGGACGCCGGCGCCGGCTGGAAGCTGATCCACTGGGATGGGAGCCCGGTGGGCGGCCTCGCCCTTACAGATCCGACCGCCGAGGACCCCACCGGTACCCAGAGGTAGCGGCCAAGTTCTCCATCCCCTTACGCGCAGGAAACACGGCGTTAATGGTGGGCCCGTAGGCTTGTTCTGCATCACCCTTCGGCGAAACGAGGCAGTCATGCAGACCAATCCGCGGCTCAACATCCGTTCGGTCACCTGGTCCAACCCCGTGGGCGCCGATCTGCGCAGGGCCCAGCAGGCGGAACTGGACGCCCGCTTCGGTACCCCGGACC
Source organism: Pseudarthrobacter sp. S3 (assembly GCF_050156905.1). NCBI lineage: Bacteria > Bacillati > Actinomycetota > Actinomycetes > Micrococcales > Micrococcaceae > Pseudarthrobacter > Pseudarthrobacter sp. S3. The sequence continues at coordinate 105,065 of NZ_CP189583.1, forward strand.
ACGAACCGGGGACCCCGCCGTCGGGCGCCGACTGTGCAGTGTTCCTCGTGGCGTACGACAAAGGCTCGGGACAGCCCGTGGGCTGCGGCGGACTCAGGCTCCTGGACAGCGCCTCGGCCGAAATCAAGCGGCTTTACGTACTCCCGTATACGCGGGGATCAGGCGTGGCCAGCTCCATTCTGGCGGCGCTCGAAGCAGAGGCGCACCAGCAGGGCATCACGCGCATCAAGGCCGAAGCAGGCTCGGCGCAGCCGGACGGCCGGAACTTTTACGAGAACTCCGGCTTCGAATCCGTCCCCAACTTTGGCGCTTACGTGGGCGTGGAGCATTCGTACTGCTACGCCAAGTCGATTGACTCGCACAGCGCCGCCCACACTGCGATGGCCTGAGCCAAATCCGGGCGGCGGCCCGTTACACAACAACCGACACGACGTAACGTGCGCCGCGGCACGCTAACCTCGCCATATGGAATCCACGGACATCACCTTCCGCACGCGCAAATGGATCCGGCCGGAGGACCTGAACGCCAACGGAACCCTTTTTGGCGGAAGCCTGCTGAAATGGATCGATGAGGAAGCCGCGATCTACGCCATCCTCCAGCTTGGCAACGGCCGCGCCGTTACGAAGTACATCTCGGAGATCAACTTCGTGAGCTCCGCCGTGCAGGGCGACCTGGTGGAGATGGGCCTGACGGCAACGCGCTTCGGCCGGACATCCTTGACCATGCGCGCCGAAGTGCGCAACATGATCACGCGCCAGAGCATCCTCACCATCGAAGAGATCGTCTTCGTGAACCTCAGCCCGGCCGGCAAGCCCGAGCCACACGGCTACACCGAAATCACCTATGAGCGGGACCGGATTCCCACTCATCACCTGACCGAAACGCTCATCCAGGACTAACGACGGCGGGACGCGCCTTACGCTGGCCGGCCCCGCGTCACGGCACCACCATGGGCCCCTGGGTCGTACGGCATAGGATCGATAGCCGGACCCTTGAAAGGACTCTCTTGGCCAAGCTCTACTTCCGCTACGGCGCCATGAACTCCGGAAAGTCCACCGGACTCCTGCAGGCCGCCTTCAACTACGAGGAGCGCGGACAGCGCGTCCTGCTGGCCAAGCCCGGCGTGGACACCAAAGGCGATACGGACATTGTGTCCCGGCTGGGCATGACACGGTCCGTGGACTTCCTGTTGGCCGCCACCACCCCCGTGCGCGAACTCTTCGCCGCCCATGCGGCCGGCGATGACCCGGATGCTCTGCTGGAGCACATGGACCAGAAGCCGGTGGCCTGCTTTCTGGTGGACGAGGCACAGTTTCTGACGCCGGACCAGGTGGATGACCTGTTCCGCATCGCCGTCCTGGACAACGTCCCGGTACTGGCCTACGGCATCAGGACCGACTTCCTGACCCATGCCTTCCCGGGATCACGCCGGCTTCTGGAGGTGGCCCACACGCTGGAAGAGCTCAAGACCATTTGCCGGTGCGGGCGCAAGGCCATCTTCAACACCCGGCGGGTTGGCAACAAGGTGGTGTTCGACGGCGATCAGGTGGCCATCGACGGCCAGGACGTCTGGTACGAATCCCTGTGCGGGTCCTGCTACCTCGAGGAATCCAGCGGCCAGCTGGGCTCCTGAGGCCTGGCGCCGCGCCCGGCAACCCTCCCGGCTCCGGATTCCATCCGCCTCAGATCTCACCCGGCGAACCCGGTACCTGCGGCACCCGCGGCACCCGATGCCGGAGGACAGGTGCCAGCACCACGGCGATCCCGACGGCGGCACCGATCACCGTCTCGTCGAGCCCGAAGCCAGGAGATGGCCACTGAACAGCCGCCGGTCACTACCAGGGTGAGAAGCTGAATAAACACTCCCACAGCACAGCGGAGGGCCGGCCGGTGGTCCTTGTTTGCGGGAGCGATGCTGAAAATCTCAGCGAGGATCTTCACGTGCTGATGGCGCCTTCCTGCAGTCCAACCGGTACATCACTGGCGGCCGCGCGGACGTCCACATTGATCCTACGGCAGCCTGTTCCCACGATCGGAACTGCAGGGCAACGCCGCCGAAACACCACCCTGTGATCCTTGAGGCATGAAGCCCACCACAAGGAAGCCTGCCCCTAGGAAGCCTCCCGCGGCTGATTTGAGCTGTGAAGTCTGCGGCCTGATGCCGGAACCGACCAAGACCCGCCTGACCTTGGCCAACGTGGCCGTTATGCTCCCGATCGAACTGCTGGTCCATGCCCTCGTAGTGGAAACTCACCTGCCGTATTTTGCCAAGGTCCTGGTCCTCACGTTCACCGCCACCGTGCTGGTGATCTGGGTGGCGGAGCCCTCAGCCGCCCGGATCCTCCGCGGCTGGCTGCACGCGCCGGCCCTCCGGCACCACAGGAAGCTGGGCAGCGCACCGGCGTTGTGGCGGGCGCGAACGGTGCTCCAGGACCATCCAGGTTCGCTGCAGAAAATCACCCGGGCGCTGGCCCGACTGGACACCAACATCCTCAGCATCCACGTCCACCCGGTTGCCGGCGGCGTGCTGGACGAGTTTGTGCTCTCGGCGCCGGGGAACCTCAGTGAACGGCACCTGCTGGAGGCACTGCACGACGGCGGCGGCTCGCGGTCGCGGGTCTGGCCCACCACCGCATTGGCCATGGCGGACGGCCAGACTAAGGCGCTGAGCCTGGCGGCCCGGATCGCCGATGCCCCTGACGAGCTGCCGCTGGCCGTCGCCGAGCTGCTTCGTGCCCGCATCCTTACGCCTGCGGAGGCGGTCCTGGAAAAGGACGACGCCGGCGCCCGCCTGAAGATCCCCACGGCCTGGCACGGACCCATCACGTTCGCCCGTCCCGGCGAACCGTTCACACCCGCCGAGTCAGCCCGCGCGCACCGGCTCGCCGAGCTCGCCGAAATTTTGGCCCACCGACCTGCCGCCAGCTGCCAGCACTAGCGGGAGTTTCCGGGCTGCGGGTTGTTGAGGGAGTGTTTGTGCTGGTCAGCGGGGATTTCCCGGGTCCCTGAGTGTATGACCTAAGTCCGTGGGGCGTAGGCGTTCAGGCCGAAGAGCGTGCTGAGTTTGGCGGCCGTGGCGTCGTGGTCGGTGAGGATGCGGCGGGCCTTGGGCCGGCCGCCGGTGGAGGGGTAGAGCAGGACTGTTTCCTGGATGGATCCCAGTGATGCCAGCAGTTCCCGGACGCTGAGGTGGATGCCGGCCTGTTCGGCGTCGCGGCGCATCAGGTTGGCTATTGCCAGGGCCAGGACGCAGTAAGAAGGCGTGCACGCGGATCTTTTGCTCGGACCAGTGGAACATGGGCGAGAACGAGACGGTTTTGGTGTCTTTAAGCTAACGGAATCCGGCCTCCACCTCGGATTGGGAGCGGTAGCCGGCAACTACCTCGGCGATGGGCCAGTCGTCGTGGTCGGTGACCAGGATGCGTTTGCCGAAGAATTCTGTCTCCAGCTCCTGCCGCGCTTGTTCGTCGATTTTGAAGCCAGGCGGAACTCGGCGGGAGTCTGCCCGGTCAGGTTGGTGGTGATGACCCGGTCGACCCAGCGGGGCCGGGTGATCTTGGTGATGGCAGACTGAACCTCGTCTTTGCTGCGGCGGGTTTTGCCCCGGGCCAGGGTGGCGGCGAGTTCGCCGAGCTGCCGCGGCACGAAAACTGGAAACAAGCCAGGCTTCAGTGTCCGAGCTCATCGGCCGGCTGGAGCACGAGCTTGAACACAGGCTCTTTACCCGGGGGCGGGCGGCGTCTTTTACCCACCACGGCCGCCGTCGAACTGCAGGTGCATGCGCTGCAGTCCGTCACCTCGTTCGACACCGGCGTGGAGGCGCTGAAATCCATGTCATCACTCGAAGGAGGCGTCTGCACGTTCGGTGTCCTGCGGTACGGCGCCCACTACGACCTGGCCGACCTGGTGCAGCGCTTCCACCGTCGCTACCCCAAGGTAAAGGTGCGCCTCGTCGGGCTGAATTCCTTGGCCGTGGCGGAATCAGTACTGTCGGGAGAAATTGAAGCAGGGCTGATCGTCCTGCCCGTGGCAGAGGCTGGCCTTCAGGTCCGGCCCCTGTTCCGTGACGAAGTTTTTTACGTATCGGCCACCCGGAGTCCAACGCGTGGTCCGGTGACCATCGAGGAACTGACGGAATCAAAGCTGGTCCTGTATGACGCCTTCGCTGGCTGGCAAGACCCGACGAGGCGGCAAGTCCTGGAGCGAGCACGGCTCAAAGGGCTGAAAATCGATCCGGCAATCGAGGTGGAACATGTCGATACCGCCCTGGGCCTCGTCGCCACCGGAGCGGCGGATACCTTTGTCCCGCAGGCAATAGTCAACGGCCCGGGCTTTCCGAAAAACGTCCACGCGGTCCCTTTTGCCGAACCTTTGTATGACACGATCGCCCTGATCCAGCGGGAGGGTGCGTACCTGTCCCCGGCGACACGGAAGATGGCCCAGATGGCCGCGCGGACTCTGCTGGCCAGGGTGACTCCTGGACAAGACGTAAGGGGGGCGTAACCGTCCGCTAGCCCAAGGCTAGCCCCAACCGGCGGGAGCGAAAGGCACGGGTACGGCTGAGAGGCGAGTGTCACCGGCACAACTGCGTTCCGTCGCCTCACATGTCCGACAGAGCCGACCCCGGATTCTCGATCGCGTCGGCCACGTAGCGCAGGAATCCGCCCGCGGTCCCGCCGTCTCAGACGCGGTGGTCGAAGGTGAGCGTCAGTTTAGTTACTTTGCGGACGGCGAGTTCCCCGTGGACCACGCAGGGCTTGTCGATGATCCGCCCTAAGCCTGGGCTAGCGTTCTCGCGGGGGCCTGTACTCCTGGAGGCGTCCTAGCTTGTGAGCCCGGGAGAGGCCCGCGTGATCAGGAACAGATCCACCATAAGGACGGCAACACCACAGACCCTGACCTGCTGCGGTTCCTCTCACCCCTCGGCTGGGAACACACCAACCTCACCGGCGGCTACACCTGGCCGCGCGCCAACCACATCAAACCCGGCAAATACAGGCCACTACGACGATCGGTAAAACCTTAGTCGGATATTTCACTTTTTCACAAGCCACCCCTATATGGGCGGACGATGACGGCCCCCGGGGCCCCGGGTATACGGTGGCCGCACCGGGCCATTCGACCCCGAATTCAGTGAGCAGTCCGGTGCTTCACGGCAGGTAGACATTGTTCATTGAAGCCGTGCTGTCGCCCCAGCTGAAAGTCCCGTGCAGAAAAGTGCCGGCGGTCCAGCACCGGATATTTCCAGCTCTGCCTTGCGCCCGGTGGCGCGGTCGAACTCGTCCCGTGTGTGGGTCAGCTGGTTCAGCGGGAAACGGGCCGCCTCCGGAAAGTGCTGGGTCAGTTCCGAGGCGAGCGTGGACGCAAAGTGCCGTAACTGCGCCAGCCCTGGAGGGTGACGATCAGCAAGGCGTTTCCGGTGCCCCAGCGGGACCAGTCGGCCATCCAGAACGAGGCGAAGCAACTGGCGGGTTCGCCGGGAACCTGCACGCCGTGGCGGTACACCGGACGCAGCGCCAGGCCAGGATTGGCGCCGGCGAACGCCATGCTGCGTCGCCATGTTCCGGCGGGAAGTGAGCAAAAGCGCGGCGACGCCCGGTCCTCTGCCTCAGGCAGGTCCAAGAGTTAGCGGGCAGCCACTTGCGGCAGCCTGGCTGCCCCGGATTACCCCATCTCCGTGGCGGGCTTCCCTGGACGGGGCAGATCCAAGTGCCCGGATCCGTTCACGTTCAAACCAGCCCAGGTGTCCTTACGGCCGATTGCGCCGCCGGAATCTACCCACTTTTGGCTCAGAACGCACCATAAACCCGGGCGGGTTGAGGCGACTCGCCGCACGGACGCCTCAAAGCCGGGGAAATTACGACGCCGGGCCCGCGCCTGCGCCGACCGCTTCGGTTTCCGCCCCAGCTACCTCAGAGGCGTCGGCCGCAGCTGCCGAAACGGCCGCTGTGCCACCCTTCCGGTAGCGCCACACCCCGATGCCCACCACTATGGCAGCCAGTGCAACCGAAAGCAGCAGCGATTCGCGGGTTGCTTCCAGGATCAGCATGCCGATGATCAGGGCAGCGATGCTGGCAATGGCAATCCACGTCAGATAGGGGAAGAGCCACATTTTCAGGGCCAGGTCCTTGGCCGCCGCACCCATCCGGCGGCGCAGGATCAGCTGCGAGGCGGCGATCACCAGCCAGACGAACAACGCGATGGCGCCGGAGGTGTTCACCAGGAAGAGGAAAACAGTGTCCGGTGCCACGTAGTTAAGCCCCACAGTGACAAAGCCGACCACGGTGGAGGCCAGCACGGCAGCAGCCGGAACGCCGCGCTTGGAGATCTTCATCCATGACTTGGGCGCATCGCCTCGCCGGGACAGGGAGAACAGCATACGGCTCGCCGTATACAGGCCTGAGTTGAGGCAGGAAAGCACGGACGTCAGCACCACAATGTCCATGATGGTGCCGGCCCCGGGGATACCGAACAGCTCGATAACGGCAACATACGGGCTCTTGGCCACGTTGGCGGAGTTCCACGGCAGCAGGGTAACCACAATGGCGATGGAACCGATGTAGAAGACCAGAATGCGCCACACAGTGGACTTCACTGCCTTCTTGACGGCGTCCACCGGGTTCTCGGATTCTCCGGCGGCAATGGTGGCGATTTCTGCTCCGAAGAAGGAGAACACCACCACCAGGATGCCCGCCAGCACGGCCCCAGGCCCGTTGGGTAGGAAGCCGCCGTTTCCTGTCAGATTGCTGAGTCCCGGCGCCGGAACACCGGGAACCAGGCCGAGGATGGCGGCGATGCCGAAGAGCAGGAACAGCGCGATGGCGGTCACCTTGATGGAGGCAAACCAGAACTCGAATTCGCCGAACGACTTCACCGAACCCAGGTTGGTGAGTGTCAGCAGCACCATAAGCAACAGGGCCCAGACCCACTGATCAATGCCGGGCACCCAGCGGTGCATGATGGCTGCACCGGCCGTCGCTTCGATTCCCAGCACAATGATCCAGAACCAGGCGTACAGCCAGCCGATGCTGAATCCGGCCCAGCGGCCCAGTGCCTTGTCCGCATAGGTAGAGAACGAGCCGGTTTCCGGGTTGGCAGCGGCCATTTCCCCCAGCATCCGCATCACCAGTATGACCACCAGACCGGCGGCCATGTAGGCGATCAGGATGCCCGGGCCCGCCTGCTGGATGGCCGCGCCGGACCCCACAAACAGCCCCGCCCCGATCACGCCGGCAATGGCGATCATGGACAGGTGCCGTGGTTTCAGTGATTTTGAGAGCTGCTGGTCAGCGTGCATTGATGCGCCGTCCTTTGGTTGGTTTCCGGGTCCGGATCGGTTCAGCAATTCTGTGTCTCGGACCACATTCTTGTTTCACCCTAGACCGCACGCCAGCGCTGACCTCCTATGCAGTTACACAGATTACGTCAGGCGAAACCGGACATCCTCACAGCCGGGAACACCAGAAAGCAAGGAAAGTTTTCCGCCGGGCAATTATGAAACGAGGCGGAAATCTCAGTCCCGGATCGGAGCCTACGCCGCAGTCCGGAAAAACAGCCCGGCCACCTTCGCCAGCCGGTGCGGATCCCCGAGGCCGCAGAGGTCGCAGGCCGAGTGCATGGACAGCAGCGGCGCACCAACATCAACGGTCCTGATCCCCAGACGCGTGGCGGTGATCGGGCCGATGGTGGAGCCGCACGGCATTACATATGGGGCTCGGAATTTCCCGGAGCATCAGGAGCGCGACTCCGTGCCGGGCCAGCCTCTGGAGGACCTGCTCACGGAACGCAGTTGCTGATCGGCCGTCACCGAAGGCCAGCGGCCTGGTGCGTGCCGGCATGCCCGAGGCGCCTTCCATTGCCTCGGCGATGTCTTCGGCCTTGCCCAGATACCGCTGCGAGACGATCTTGGGTTTGCCATCGACCCGGGCGACTTCACGCAGGTAATAGTACGTTTGCCCGTTGATCGTCTTCCCATGCACGCTTGCCATACTTTAGGTCCAACACGGTTCGATCACGCCCGTCCACGACCGACACGCCTAAACGCGCGGGTCAGCGACGGAAATTATGAGTTTGGCCCGATCTTTTCGACTCCGGGAATCCGTTAGCCACGAAACTCCCGCTAGCGCCCAGGCACAAGGGCCCCGGCACTTGGCCGCCGTCGGACCTGACCCGGCATGGGGAAGGTCGAACCACACTTCTCCATGCCGCAGCGCAGCCAGTCACAATCCGTTTTTAAGGCCCACACCGGCGCAATTGAAGAAAAGCCTTGACAGTGGCGCGGGTCACTTCTATCTTTAATTTTGGGATCCCAAAACGGGATCCCAAAAGATTCAAGACATTTTCCGGCGCTTCCCACCGCGCAATCCGGAGCCACATTCTTCTATCACCCGCACACCCGCGGGCCATACTTTCCAAATTCCGGATCTCTCCGTTCCCCATCCGTAACTTCCCCGTGAAGGAGAAGCTGTGTCTATTCCGAACACCGAAACAGTAACCGCTGACGGCACCTTGAACCCCGCGACCAGCGGCGAACAGCAAAAGGACGGGATGCAACGTCGCACCAGCGTCCGCTGGAAAATGTTCCTGCTCCTGCTGGTCCTCGTCTCCGTGAACTACATCGACCGGGGATCCATCTCGGTCGCCCTGCCCATCATCCAGAAGGAATTCAACATGCCCCCGGAGCTCGTGGGCCTCCTGCTCTCGGCCTTCTTCTGGACCTACGCCCTGATGCAGATCCCGGTCGGCTGGCTGATCGACAAGTTCGGCCCCCGCAAAGTGATGACCGCGTCCTGCGTCGGCTGGGGCGCCGCGACGGCTGCCTCCGGCCTGGCCGGCGGGTTCCTCAGCATGTTCATCGCCCGGCTGGGCATCGGGGTCACCGAGGCCGGCGTCATGCCGGCCGGCGGTAAGCTGAACGCCATCTGGATGCACAAATCCGAACGCGGCCGCGGCGCCACCATACTTGACGCCGGAGCTCCCTTGGGCGCGGGGCTGGGCGGCATCCTCATCGCGGGCCTGATCGCATCGACGGGCAGCTGGCGGAGTTCCTTCATCATCGCGGGCGCCGCGACCGTGCTCATGGGCCTCGCCGTCTGGTGGTACGTTCGCGACAACCCGCGCCAGCACCGCGGAGTCAACGCCGCCGAGGCGGAATACCTTGAGGCCTCCCACGCGGCCGAGGACGCCGAAGCCGCACTCGACGGCAGCCAGGGGAAGCGTGCCCTGCTCCCCTACCTGAAGTTCCGTTCCTTTTGGGCCATGTGCTTCGGATGGCTGGGCTTCAACGGCGTGTTCTACGGCCTGCTCACCTGGGGCCCGCTCTACCTCGCCCAGGCCAAGGGCTTTGACCTCAAGACCATCGGCTGGTCCACCTTCGTGATCTTCGGGGCCGGATTCGTCGGGGAAATCCTGGGCGGCACCATCGCCGACAAATGGCGCAACTCCGGAGCTTCGGCCAACCTCGTTATGCGGACCCTTCTCGGTATCTCCAGCATCGTAGTAATCGGCGGCCTCATCGGAGTTACCATCGTTGCCGATTCGACAACCGCTGTAGTCCTCCTGTCCGTGGTCATGTTCTTCCTCCGCTGGGTGGGCCTGTTTTGGAGCATCCCCTCCATCTTGGGCGGCCGGACGAACGCCGGTGTCCTGGGCGGCGCCATGAACTTCAGCGGTAACATCGCCGGTTTCGTCACTCCGATAGCCGTGGGCCTGATCGTCGGGGCGACCGGCTCCTACACGTGGGCTCTGCTGTACTTCGTGGGATCCGCAATCATTATGGGCGCCTCTGTCCTGACGTTGAACTACAACAAGCGGCTTCCCGTCTAGGCCACCTGTATAGGACAACCGTCCAGGCCGGCCCGCCCTAAGCTAGGCCACAGCACCATCTTCCGGCCGCCGGGAGCGTAACGTCACCAAAGAATCCGAATGGAGCACCATGCTTACCGCCGCAGAGACCCAGGACAAGGAACGCCCCCTCCGCGAGACTGTCCGGGACACCCTCCGCACCAGGATCTTTGAAGGGCATTACGCTCCCGGCACACGGCTGGTGGAGCGTGACCTCGCAGCCGAGTTCAATGTCTCCCGGCTGCCGGTCCGCGAGGCGCTCCGGATGCTGCGCCAGGAGGGCCTCCTCAGCGACCGGGGAGCCCGCGGAGCCGAGGTCAGCTCACTCAGCCCCAAGGACGTGGAGGATCTCTTCGACGTCCGGCAGTCACTGGAGGTGCTGGCCTGCCGGCTTGCCGCCGTCCGCGCAACACCGGAGGACCTGGGCTACCTTGACGGCCTGCTGGAGGAGGCCGAACGCTGCCTCGCCAAGGGCGCCGTCATGGAAGCCCACCGGGCCAACAGCGAATTCCACGACGCCATCACCCGGATCGCGGACAACGGCTTCCTCAAATCCGCACTGGAACCGCTGCAGGGCCGCATGCACTGGCTGTTCCGGCACGTCAGCGACCTGCCCGAACTGATCCAGGAACACCGGGAATTGTCCGGCGCCATTGCCAGCGGCGATCCGGACCGTGCCGCGGCCCAGTCTGCGTCGCACATCGGCAAGTACCGCGAGCAGTTCCCCGACGACTTCCAGAAAACAGAACCCGCTCTTCACCGGAAGAAAAAATGAAACTCCTTATCATCAACCCCAATATCAGCCACGACGTTACGGCCCTGATTGAATCCGAAGCCCTCCGCTCGGCCGCACCGGACACCGAACTCGTGGTCCGCACGGCAGGGCACGGCGTCGAATACATCGAAACCCGCTTTGAGTCCCTGATCGCCGCCGGCGCCGTGGCAGAGGTCATCGCCGAATACACCGCAGACGCTGCCAGCAGCACCATCTCTGACGGCGCCTCACGCGGGGACCGCATCGACGGTGTTGTCGTGGCGGCCTTCGGCGATCCGGGCCTGCCTGCCCTGAAGGAGCTCACTGACGTGCCCGTCATCGGCATTACGGAAGCCGCCCTGTGCGCCGCTGCACTGCAGGGCCACCGTTTCTCCATCATCGCCATCTCGGACCGGATCAAACCCTGGTACTTGGACTGCGTGGAACGCTTCGGCCTCGGCGGCCGGTTGGCCTCCATCCGCTCCATCAACGAAAGCCTCAACGGCATCGGGTCCGTGCAGCACGACTTCAAGGAAACGCTGCTGGCACTCAGCCGGCAGGCCGTGACCGAGGACGGCGCCGACGTCGTGATCCTCGCAGGGGCGCCCCTTGCCGGGCTGGCCCGCGAACTTCGGGGCCAGATCCCGGTTCCGGTGGTGGACGGCATCTCAGCCGGCATCCGCATCGCGGAGGCCGTCGTCGGGCTTCAGTCCGGACCGCACCGGGCCGGGGCCTTCGCGCCGCCGCCGGTCAAGGCCCGCAACGGCCTCTCCGAAAACCTCGACGCCGCCATGGCCGCCGCCCAGTCCGCACACGCCGCTTCACAGCTTTAGGAGGACCCCGATGTCCCGCCAGCCCGACCTTGTCATCGCCAACGCCACAGTAGTTAACAGCTTCGGCCGCCAGAACGCCCACGTCGTGATCCAGGACGGCCTGATCACCCAACTCGTGGAAGCCTCGGAAGCCATACCCGCCGCCGAACGCACCATCGACGCCGCCGGCCGGCTGGTGATTCCCGGCGGCGTGGACGGCCACTGCCATGTGGCCCAGGTGACCGGACGCTTCCGCACCCTCGACGACTACCGCACCACTTCGACCGCGGCACTGTGGGGCGGCACCACCACGATCATCGACTTTGGCATCCCCCGGGACGCCCAGGAAACCCCACTGGCCGCCGTCCTGCACAAGAAGGAACTCGCCGTTGAGTCCCGCTGCGACGTTGCCCTACACGGTGCGGTGGTGAGCTGGGACGAAACCGTGCCGTGGCAGCTGGAGCAGCTCGCCGCCGAGGGCGTCCGGTCCGTCAAGATGTACACCACCAACCGCGGCAGCACCATGGCGGACGGGGACACCATCCTGAAGGTCATGCGCGAGATGGTCCGGCTCGACGGCCTCACCTACATCCACGCCGAACACGACCCCATCATCAGCGACTGCACGCAGCAGCACGCCGACGACGGCAGGATCGGTATCGAACACCTGCACCGCACTCGGCCGGAACTCGCCGAGGAAATCTCGGTCAAGGAAACCCTGGCCATGGCCGAGTACACCCAGGCCCCCGTGTACTTCGTACACCAGTCCACGCCGGGCGCCGTGGATCTGGTCACCGAGGCACGTGCCCGCGGACAGGAAGCCTATTCCGAGACGTGCCCGCACTACCTCACCCTCGATGACACGGTGTACGGGTCAGCGTTCCCGGAGTGGTACGCCTGCTGCCCGCCAATGCGCAGCCCCGAAACCGTGGCCGCACTCAAGGAACGGCTGGCCGGCGGCGCCATCCACACCGTCGCCTCGGACCACTCCTGCTACGACCTTTCCCAGAAGCGCGAGCGCACGGACGACGTCCGCGCCATGCCGCACGGTCTGCCCGGTGTGGAAACCCGGATGCCCGTCACCTTCACGGCCATGGCTTCCGCCGGCAGCTCGGTGGAAGAATTCGTAGAAGTCTTCGCCGCGGGTCCGGCCCGCATCAACGCGGTCCCCGGCAAGGGGACCATCGCCGAAGGCTTCGACGCCGACCTGGTGATCTTCGACCCCGCCAAGGAACGGACGGTCGACGGCGGCGCGCTGCACATGGGCACTGATTTCTCGCCGTTCGACGGCCGGACGCTCACCGGCTGGCCCGCCGTCGTGGTGTCCGCCGGGCGGGTGGTGCTCGACGGTGCCGGCTTCCACGATCCCGGCGCCGTGGGGCGTTTCGTGGCCCGCAACGGCTTCCGCGAACATCTCGCGTCCGCCGCGGATTCCGCCCGCGCCACCACCCCCGCAACCCTCTCCGCAGCAAAGTAGGAGCAGCCATGCCTTCCGCAGCACGCAAGACCCGCATCGGCATGATCGTGCCGTCCTCCAACACCTGCCTGGAGCCGCAGAGCTACCGCATCCTGGGCGACCGGGACGACGTCACCATCCATTTCACCCGGATCCCCGTCACCCGGATCGCCCTGGATGACTCCTCGGACAAGCAGTTCGACCCCGCGGTTATGCGCACCGCCGCCGAGCTGCTGGCAACGGCCGATGTGGATGTCATCGCCTGGAACGGCACGGCCGGCTCCTGGCTCGGCGCGGACCACGATCGGGAGCTGGCCGGCGAAATCACGGACGCGACGGGCATCCCGGCCACCACGTCCACGCTGGCCTATCTGGAGGCTTTCGAGTCCTTCGGCACAGAGCGGATAGGGCTTTTCACGCCGTACACGGAGGACGTCAACCGCGCGGTTATGGACTCCTACCAGCGGGACGGGATCAAGACCATCGGCCACCGCGCCCTGGGGCTGAGCGACAACGAGTCGTTCGCCCGGGTCACGGACGACGAGATGCGGCCGGGGTCGCTGGAGCTGGCCGCAGCCCGTCCGGACGCCCTGGTCTACCTCTGCACCAACCTGTACGGCGCCAACATCGCGGCGGAAGTGGAGGCAGAAACCGGAGTTCCGGTGCTGGACTCCGTGGCCGTGACGCTGTGGCACTGCCTCAAACTTGCCGGGTCCCCCTTGCTCGCACCGAGGTGGGGCAGGCTGCTGGCCGGCTAACGGCCAGGCAGCAGGTCAGTGGCTTGCTGTTCCAGCAGCCTGGTTGGGCTACATCCGGATGGTCAGCGCGCCGGGCTCAAGGGTCATCAGGACGTGCTTGCCGTCGCCTTCGTGGTCGCCGTCGAGCTGGTAGTCATCGTTGTGTTCGAGGGTGATCTCCACGGATTTGCCCTGGTAGTACTCCACGGACGTGTCCTTTCCGCGGCCCTTGCCGATCATGCCGGCGATCACGGAGAACCACCCGAGCTTCCCCCTCGGGGCCAGCACCGCGACGTCCAGCAGCCCGTCGTCCATCTTTGCGTCCGGGAAGATCTCGAGTCCGCCCTGGACCTTGCCGCAGTTGCCCACCATTACGCTGCGGACGCCGCGGTGCACCACGTCCTTGCCGTCGATCACGATGGTCGCCTTCACCGGCTTGCCCGGCAGGTTCCGGATGCCGGCGTCAACGTACGCCAGCCAGCCCACCTTGTCCTTGAGGTCCTCGTTGGTATCCGCCATGATGGTCGCGTCGTAGCCCACGCCGGCCATCACCAGGAAGACCTGCTCCTTGTCCGGGTCATTGCGGACGGCCCGGACCACGTCTATCTTCCGTTCGGTGCCCACCAGCGCCCCCGCCATGGCACCGTCAAAGTCCGTGACGTCCATGCCGAGGTTGCGGGCCAGCAGGTTTCCCGTGCCAAACGGAAGCAACCCCATGGGCACGTCGCCGCCGGACAGGACCTCGGCCACACACCGCACGGTACCGTCGCCGCCGGCGGCAATAACGACGTCGGCCCCTTGCGAGAGTGCCTCCTTCGCCTGGCCGACGCCGGGGTCCTCCTTGGTGGTCTCCAGCCAGATGGGCTCACCCCAGCCGTTCTCCGAGCAGTGCTTCGCCGCCAGGGCACGCACGTCGATGTCCACCGGCTTGGCAGGGTTGATGATGATGGCCGGGCGCTTGAGGGAAGTGGAGCTGTTGGCTGTCATGGTGTCCTTCGCTGACATGGGAATGTGGGCCTGGGGACAGCGTACTTCGTTACAGCGCTTTCACCGCGCCCAGCACCTTGGCGAGTGAATCCTTGGCGTCGCCAAAGAGCAGCGAGGTCTGCGGCTCGTACAGGAGCTCGTTCTCGATTCCGGCGAAACCGGGCCGCATGGAGCGTTTCAGGAAGATCACCTGGCGGGCGTCGGCCACTTCCAGGATGGGCATGCCGTAGATCGGCGAGCCGGAGGACGTCTTCGCTGCCGGGTTCACTACGTCATTGGCGCCCACCACCAAAGCGACGTCGGCCATGCGGAATTCGGAGTTGATCTCGCCCATCTCCTTGAGTGATTCGTACGGCACGTTGGCCTCGGCCAGGAGCACGTTCATATGCCCGGGCATGCGGCCGGCCACGGGATGGATGGCGAAGTCCACCTCGATGCCGCGGGCCTCGAGTGCCAGGGCCAGCTCGGCCGCGGTGTGCTGGCCCTGGGCCACGGCCAGGCCGTAGCCGGGGACGATGATCACCCGCTGCGCGTAGCCCAGAAGCACCGCGACGTCCTCCGCGCTGGAGGACCTGACGGGACGTTCGCTCACGGCGGTGGATCCCGCCGTCGAACCTCCCTTGAACGCACCGAACAGGATGCCGGCCACGCTGCGGCCCATCGCGGCCGCCATGGCCCGGGTGAGGATGGTACCGGATGCGCCCACCAGCGTGCCGGCCACCACCAGCAGCACGTTGCCCAACACCACGCCCGACGCCGCCACGGCCAGGCCGGTGAACGCGTTCAGGAGCGAGATGACAATGGGCACGTCCGCACCGCCCACCGGCAGCACCAGCAGCGCGCCGGCAGCCAGGCCCAGCACCATCAGCAGCACCGCAAGCGCCGGGGAACCGGTCAGGACGACGGCGCCGGCGGTGCCCACCGCTGCGAGCAGCACCGCGGCCATCACCACGGGGAGGCCCGGAAAAACGACGGGGCGGGTGGTCATCAGCTCCTGGAGTTTGGCGAAAGTGACCCCGGAGCCTGCAAAGGAAACGGCGCCCACCAGGAGGGTGAACACGATTGCGACGCGGACCCAGGGGTCGGCCGTATGGCTGAGTTCCAGCAGCGCCACCAGGGCTGCGGCGCCGCCGCCCACCCCGTTGAACAGCGCGACGAGCTGGGGCATCTGGGTCATCTGCACGCGCCGGGCCACCGGCGCGGCCACTGCGGTCCCCACCGCGATGGCACCGATGATCCAGGGGATGTTGTCCAGCCGGGCGGAAAGGAAGACCGTAACGACGGCGAGCAACGCACCGAACGCACCGATGAGGTTGCCGCGGCGGGCGGTCCGGGGCGAGCTGAGCCCGCGAAGCGCCAAGATAAAGAACACCGCGGCGGCGAGGTAGAGAAGCGAGGTCCAGACCGGATCGAGGAGAGTCACTTCGGGTCCTCCTTACCGGTGGATTCCTGGAGCGGGGCGCCCTGGACCGGGGCGCCATGGACCGGGGCTCCATGGCTGGCGACGTCCTTCCGGGCACGGAACATATGCAGCATCCGGTCTGTCACCACAAAGCCGCCCACCAGGTTGGCGGTGGCCAGCACCACGGCGAGGAGCGCCACGGCCAGGATCCACGGGTCCGCGGCCTGCCCGGCCACAATGATGGCGCCCACCAGGATGATGCCGTGGATGGCGTTGGCGCCGGACATCAGCGGGGTGTGCAGGGTACTCGACACCTTGGAAACCACCTCGAAGCCCACAAACACCGCCAGCACGGTGACCGTCAGCAGGCTCATGCCGTCCATCAGATTCCCCCCTCTGTCTGGACCCTGTCGTTCTGCACCCGGGGCGCATGGTCGGGCAGGGCAGGCACAAGTGCCGCCAGAGCCTCGGCCGTGGGCAGGTGCCGCACCGCGCCGTCGTGCGTCAGGCACGCTCCGGCTACCACCTCGTCCGCGAAATCGGGGGCAACGGTGCCTTCCCGGATCATCAGTGCGAGCAGGTTGGCCACATTCTTGGCGTACAGCCGCGATGCGTCCTGCGCCATCGCGGACGGCGCATCCTTCAGCCCCACCAGCGTGACGTGGCCCTGACCGTCAGCGGTGGGCACCAGGATGTCCTCGCCGGGAACGGCACCCTCCACGTTGCCGCCGGACTCGGCGGCGAGGTCGACGACGACGGAGCCGGGGCGCATGCCCTGCACCATTTGGTGGCTAACGAGGAGCGGTGCGCGCCTGCCCGGGACGGCCGCCGTCGTAATCAGGACATCCGCCATGGCGACGTGCGGGGCGAGGAGTTCACGCTGCAGGGCGCCGCGGTCGGCGCTGAGTTCGCGGGCGTAGCCGCCCGATGCCTCCGCCGTTTCCAGATCAAGTTTGATGAACGTACCGCCCATCGACGCGACCTCGTCGGCGGAGGCGGGCCGGATGTCGTTGGCAGAGACCCTGGCCCCCAGCCGCTTCGCGGTGCCGATGGCCTGCAGCCCGGCAACCCCGGCGCCGAGCACCAGCACCCGGGCCGGCGGGACGGTGCCGGCAGCGGTCATGTACAGCGGGAAGAAGCGCGGGAGCCGGATGGCGGCTTCCAGCACGCAGCGGTAGCCAGCCACCAGGGCCTGGGAGCTGAGCGCATCCATGGACTGGGCCCTGGAGATGCGCGGGACAAGTTCCAGGGCGAAGGCGGTCACGCCGGCCTCCACGAGCGCCTGCACGGTGGCGAGCTCGGACGACGGCGACGCCAGGCCAACGGTGACAGTGCCCCTTTTCAGGGCTGCCGCCGTCGGGGGTTCCAGCGGGCGGACGTGGACCAGGACATCGAGGTCACCGGGATCCAGGTCCTGGACGATTCGGGCACCGGAATCGGCGTAATCGTGGTCAGAATGGCCGGCGGCGGCCCCGGCTCCTGCTTCGATCAGGACCTCCAGGCCCAGCCCTGCCAGCTGCTTGACCGTTTCCGGCGTGGCGGCCACACGCTGCTCACCCTCATGCCGTTCCCGCGGTATGCCCAGTTTCAAACCGCCAACTCCCTTACGGACGTAGTTGGCTCGAGTCTATGGCGCCTTGCACGAACTGGCAGCTAATTCGCTCAGATTCGCATTTTGGGGGCATTTTGATGCCTGTTCGGGCAGACCCGCAAGAGCTAGCCGGCCGCCGGTTTACCGGAGAGGCAATCGGGTCAGGATCGTACGACGGCGGGCGACGGCTTGGGTGGCCTTCCGGGGACCGTGCGCCTACGGCCGTCCGGTGTCCAGGACCGAGGCAAGGTCGAAGCTGACCGGTTCCTCCAGCTGTCCGTAGGTGCATGATGCGGCGTCCCGGTCCGGCCGCCAGCGGTTGAACTGGGCAGTGTGGCGGAAACGCTCACCTTCCATATGGTCGTACCGGACCTCCACCACCAGTTCGGGCCGGAGCGGCACAAAGGACAGGTCCTTGCCGGCGCTCCACCGGCTGCCCTCGGCGTTCCGCGGTGTCCGATCGCCTTCCTCCTGCTTGGCCCATGCCCACGGGTGCCCGTCAAAGTCGGTGACCAGTTGCTGCAGTTCGGCAAAAAGCTCCTGCCGGCGCTTCATGGGGAAGGCGCCGATCACTCCCACGCTGGCCAGGCCGCCGTCGTCCTTGTACAGGCCCAGCAGCAGCGAGCCGATCACGTCCGGCCCGCTCTTGTGCACGCGGTAGCCGGCCACCACACAATCGGCCGTACGTTCGTGCTTGACCTTGAACATCACGCGTTTGTCCGGCTGATAGATACCGTCCAGCGGCTTGGCCACAATCCCGTCCAGGCCTGCGCCTTCGAACTGCTGGAACCATTGTTCAGCGACCGCTTTGTCCTGGGTTGCCGCCGTGAGGTGGACGGGAGCCTTGCTGCCCGCAAGCGCCTTTTCCAGCGCTGCCCGACGCTCGGCGAAGGGCCGGCCGGTGTAGTCGTCGCCGCCGAGGGCCAGCAGGTCAAAGGCCACGAACTTGGCCGGAGTCCGTTCGGCGAGGAGCTTTACCCGGCTGGCGGCGGGATGGATGCGCTGCTGCAGGGCGTCAAAATCCAGCCGGTCACCGGATGCCCCCACCAGGACAATCTCGCCGTCCAGCACACAACGGGGCGGCAGGTTCTCCTTCAGGGCCTCCACGAGCTCAGGAAAATACCTGGTCATGGGCTTTTCGTTGCGGCTGCCGATCTCCAGCTCATCGCCGTCACGGAAGATGATGGACCGGAACCCGTCCCACTTGGGCTCATAGCTGAGGGCCCCGTCGGGCATCCCGCTGACGGCCTTGGCGAGCATGGGGGGGACGGGAGGCATCACGGGAAGTTGCATAGTGCCCATTCTTGCCCGGGAGGGCCCTCGGCGGTAGGCCTGAACTGGCACGATGCCCAGCTGAAGGCCCCGGCGGGGTTTGACGCGTGGCATTCGCCGAATCCTGTGGTGCCAGCGGAAACGAATCGATCGCGGAGAACTAACCGGCTCCTAACGTTGAGGAAACCAGGGCGCAACATTGCCCAGCCACACTGGAAGTGCCGGCAAGCGCAGGCACCAGCTCCAGCCAGGAGGCACCCATGTTGAAGGAAGCCAGAGCCCATGTAGCAAGAGTCCGCGCCCTGGACCAGCTCCACCGCGGCGATGAAATCGAAGCCCGCCTCTCTGTAGGCCCCAGCTATGACGACGTGGTGGTCCGCCGAGGCAGCGTCCAAGAGACCGCCCCGGGCATCGGCGTTGTCTGGATCATGGACCACCACACCGGCATGCGGAAAGCAATCAATACGGACGAATGCAGCGTCTGGCGCATCGCTTGACCGGGCGCCGCCATTCCACACACCATCAGCACCACGACGCCGGGCCGTAGTCAGTTAGGACTGCCCGCCGTTATGGAGCCGCCTGGCTTAACCTCCGGCCACCGACTGGATGACCAGCACCTCTTGGCCGGGCGACACCTCGGTTTCCAAGCCTTGGAGCCGGCGCACTTCGTCACCGGCAACGTAAATATTCACGTAGCGGCGAAGTGCGCCGGTTTCGTCGCGCAGCCGCCTGGCCAGCACCGGGTAACCCGCGGTCACCGAATCCAGCAGGCTTCGCACCGTCACCGTCCCTTCGGCGGGCGCAGTCAGGATGGACTGCCCGCCAGCCAGCGGGTGGAGGATGCTGGGAAGAACTACGCTGATGTCAGGCACCGCGGGCCGCTGCCGTTTCCGGAACCGCCAGTCCAGCCGCAGAGACTACGGCGGCGCGGACACACAGGACGTCGGGGAGATGGCTGACAACCTCAGCAAACGTCTCCCCTTCATCCGCGCTGGCGTACACCGTGCCGCCGCGCGTTCCGAAGTAGACGCCGGCCGGCTCGGATGAATCCACGCCAGCGGCGTCACGAAGCACACTGTTGTACTCACCCTCGGGCAGGCCCGTGTCCAGGCGCTTCCAGGTGGCCCCGGCATCGTCCGTTCGGTGCACGGCAAGCTTCCCTTCGGGCGGGATCCGCTCGCCGTCGGCCTTGAGCGGCACAACCCAGGCGGTTCCTTCCCGGCGGGGGTGCGTCAGCATCACAAAACCGAAGTCGGCCGGAAGTCCCTCGGCGATGGAGTTCCAGTTTTCGCCGTTGTCATCCGTGCGGTAGACGCCGTGATGATTCTGCGCGTACAGCCGTCCGACCACCGCAGCATCGGCCGCGATCTTGTGGACGCACTGACCGAACTCAGGATTGGGGTCCGGCATGAAGTAGGCCGAAATACCCTTGTTGCGGGGCTCCCAGGACTCACCGCCGTCGAGCGAGCGGTACACACCGCCGGTGCTCATGGCGACGTGGACGTTGTCCCCTGCCGGATTGACCACGATGGAGTGGGCGGCGGCGCCGCCGTAGCCCGCACCCCAGTCGCTGCGATGAGGGTGGTCCCAGAGCCCGCGGTTGAGTTCGAAATGCTCGCCGCCGTCGGTGGATTTCCAGACCGAGATCGGTTCGGCACCTGCCCATACCACCCCTGGCCGCGACTCTGCGTCCGGGTAGATCTGCCAGATGCGCTCCACTGCCGCGCCGGTGTGTTCGGGAAACGTGATGGCGCCCTGTTCAGGTTCGGTCCAGGTGGCGCCCAGGTCATCGGAGTGGGCCACAGTGGGGCCCCAGTGCTCGGACCTGACGCCCACCATGATCCGGGTACGGCCGTCCCGTGTGTCGATCCCGATGCTGGGGATTTCGCTCATCAGAAAATGCGGGCCGGAGAAGGACCAATGTTTCCGGTCCTGGCTGGTGGCCAGCCAGAGGCCTTTTTTGGTCCCGATTGCTAAGACAAAGTTCTCTGCGGTTGCCATGCACCCATGCAACCACCCCGACCGGAGGCCCGCAACGCTTTTCATCGCTATGTCGACTGGTCCGCGGGGACTGCTCCGGGTGTTAGGGCCCGGAGTGGCCGTGCCTGCGCCGGTGCGTCAGTCGACGAATTCGGACTGCGTCTCGATGAAATCCCAGTCGGCTTCGGTGAGCACAGCCACCGGGGTATCCGGGTGCGGGCCGCCGGCTTCGGCGATGCCCTGCAGCACCGGTAACGGCAGTTCCAGCGCACGGAGGTTTTCCCGCAGCCATTCCTTGGTTTGCAGATTCAGATCCAGCCACCACATGTAGATTTCCATGCCGGTCACGCACCTTTCGTATGCTCCAACGTTAGGCGCCGCCCTGTCCACGTTCAAGGGTGGCTGCACCCAGTAGCGGGCTCCCGTTTCCGCGTACCTACAGGTAACGCCGCAGGTCAAAGGAATAAAAAGACGAGTACCCGCTACCCGCGACCACACCCGTTCGCCGCCCTAGCCTGAATTTACAAGCAAGCTGACCGTGCTGCTGGGGCACTCAGAGTCACCGCTACTCCCCCTCATCATGGTCCGTTTCACACAACCTGGGGAGAAAAAAATGAAACGTACCTTAGCAACACTGGGGGTCATGGGGCTGGGGCTGATCAGTCTGACAGCACCAGCCGTGGCTGCTCCTAATATGGTCATCGTCTGCCACGACGGCGCACAAACCGGAACGGGCTGGGGCGCACTTCAATTAAACGTGAACGGCCTGAACGGCCACGACGGGCATCCCACCGACATCATTCCGCCGAACACGTCCGTACCAGGGGGGCTGAACTGGACGAACGCCGGAAAGATAACCTACATCGCCAACTGCGCCCCGCTGCCTCCGGGTGAGGAACCGCCGGTCTATCCGCCCGTGGACCCGCCCGTCGTCGTGGTCGATCCTCCAGTTGTCGTGGTGGACCCGCCCGTCGTCGTGGTCGATCCACCCGTCGTCGTGGTCGATCCACCCGTCGTCGTGGTTGATCCTCCGGTTGTCGTGATGGACCCGCCCGTGTTGGTCCCGCCGGCCGTGGTGGAGACGCCGGTGGTGGAGTCGTCAGCCGTTGTCCAGACGCCGGTCACAACAGCTACCCCCACCGTGCAGACCCCAGCCGCAGCGGCGACCGTACAGACGCCTGCCGGCACCGGGACAGCAGCTGTCAGCCAGGGCACCAACCAGGGCTTCAACGCGCAGACCTCAGTGGGCGGAGCTGAAAGTGCTCCTACCTGGCTGATGGGCCTGGGCGTGATGCTCGGCGCCGGCGCACTGGTGGCCGTACGCCGCAGGTCCCTGGAACCAAAGGCAGACTAGGCCGCAGCTCGGGCTGGGCCGAGCTGACACGCAGGGCGCCCCGCCAACTCAAGGCGGGGCGCCCTTCCTGTAAGCACACTTTCCAACGGCGTGAGGAGCATCGTGGCAAAGCAAACCGGACGGCACGAAGTGCCGAAACGGCCCCGCGGCTTGAACCGTGGAGACATCGCCATCCTGGCCTGCGGTGTCCTGGGCTTCCTGTCCTTCACGTTCGCTGGACCGCTGCTGGACCAGCATGGGGCCGCATCACCGGGAACCGGCACTGCCGGCTACTCTTCCGGAACCTCGTCGATCCAGCTGCCGTTTCCCTTGGCTGTTTCGGGCCCGGCCGCACCGTCCGCATCCGTGCCGGCCGCAGCAGCACCCGTGGCCAGCGGGCCGGTCCTCCCACAGGCGTCGGCCCCGCAGCGGATCGTCTATCCGAAGGCTGCGATGGACACGGCCGTGCATCCGCTGGCTCCGGACAGCACCGCCGTCGAAAGCCAGACGATCGTGCCGCCCACCACCATGGACGGGTATTGGCTGACACCGTTCGGGACTCCCGGCAACGGGTCGGGCAACACCACGTACATCATCGGGCACAGCTGGGAGGGCCGGGACGCCCCTTTCAACCACCTCAGCTCCGCCGCCGCCGTCGGCGACACGTTCGACGTCGTCACCGACACCGGCACCATCCGATACCGCGTGGACAGCGTCACCACTTACGTCAAGGACAGTCTTAAAGACAGCCCCATTTGGGACATGGTGCCCAGCCGCCTGGTCCTGATCAGCTGCTACACGGAAGACCCGTGGGGGAAGAACGTGGTGGTCTCGGCGTCGCCCGCCTGAGGCGTCCGCTTCCGTCGGCCCTGTTCAACCGCTCCGCGCAGGCACAGAATGGTCCTATGAGTCCCGAACGGTTCAGTGGCCCGCCGCCGTTGCTGGTGGGCGTGCTGCCCCAACAGCATCCGGAGGTGCTGAAGGCGGCCGCATCCCTCGCGGCCAAACTGGCAGCGCCGTTGCTGTGTGCTTATGTTGACGAGGCCAGCTACCTGGTGGAATGGGATCCGACAAGATCCGCGCACCGGCTGTCGCTGCACGCGGACAAGGACGACGACGATATCCGCTCTGTTACTACGGAACTCAGGGGGGTGATTGCCAAAGCCGTGGCCGATGCCGCCGCATCGGGCGCCCCCGTGGATTGGACATTGCGGACCCTCGCCGGGGATCCGGGCCGCGCCCTGGCCCGGCTCGCCGCTGAAAGCAACTCCCCTATGATCATCGTTGGAACGTCGGAGCGGGGCCTGACCCACCGCATCTCCGAACTGCTCAACGGATCAGTGGGACTCTGGCTGACGCATCATCAAAGCCGGCCCGTGTTGGTGGTTCCCTATCGGAGGCCGGCGCATCAGGATGATGCCTAAGCCGGCAGCCCGAACAGGCTCCTCAAGCCGTCGCCCCATCCCTCCGGGGAGGATTTCGGGGGACCGAAAAAATAAAGCGAAAGTAGTTATTCGAGGTGGTAGCGGACGGCGGTACTGGCACGTAAGCTAGTTCGAGCAGAGGGGTCCGGCCGCAGCGGCTGGTGCCTCTGCCCAAATGCTGCTCCGGAGTGCGTATCCCCCAATAACGCACTCCGGAGCTTTTTTGTGCCCTTTTACGGCCACGGAGACCCGCACTCGTGTCGCACGCCTCCGACACTGATACCCCCAGGGGGTACTTGCAATATACCCCCGCCGGGTATAAGTTGGCAGTATGGAACCTTCGCAGGAAACCTTGAGCCCACCTTCCGGCACTGACCCGACGCCTCCGCATGGTTACACCGCGAACAAAGACGCCTACCTTCGCCGGCTCAAGCGGATCGAGGGCCAGGTCCGCGGCATCGCCCGGATGGTGGATGAGGACAAGTACTGCATCGACGTCCTGACCCAGGTCGCCGCGGTCACCAAGGCCCTGCACGCCGTGAGCCTTGGACTCGTGGAAGAGCACATCGGCCACTGCGTGGTGGGCGCCGCCGGGGAACCCGATCCTGCCCTTCGCGCTGAAGCCATCGACATCAAAGTCAAGGAGGCTGCAGAGGCTATCGGCCGCCTTCTTCGCTGACCACTGCCACTGACCACCCACTCAGGGCCGGCCACCGCCGGTCCCCTTTCAAGGAGCCAGCCATGAGCACCACCTCCACCACCGTCAACGTGTCCGGAATGACCTGCGGCCACTGCGTTTCGTCCGTCAGCGAGGAGCTTGAATCGCTCGCCGGGGTTGAAACGGTCGACGTCGAACTCAACGCCGGCGGCATTTCCACCGTCACTATCACCTCAAGCCAGCAGCTGTCGCCGTCCGAGATCGGCGAAGCGGTTGCCGAAGCCGGCTACCTGGTTGTAGCCAACAACGCGTAACGCTGACCGATCGGGGGATCCATCATGAGCACAGACCATCTCCATCACCACCCACAAAGCCGGGTGGTTGAACTGGACATTGAGGGCATGACCTGCGCCTCCTGCGTGAACCGCGTGGAAAAGAAACTGGGCAAGCTCGACGGCGTCGAAGCCTCCGTCAACCTCCCGCTGGAATCGGCCCACGTCACCGTCCCGGCCGGCATCACGGACCAGCAAATAGTGGACACCGTCAACGCCACCGGCTACAAAGCAAAGGTACGCCTCCCGCGCTACCCGAGCCAAAGTGCAGGCCACGAGCACCACGATCACGAAACGGAACACGACCACAGCGGCGACACGAGAGACATGCGGCAGCGTGCGTCTAAGCGAGGCACGAGCGAGCACGCCGAGCATGTGTCTCATGGCGTCGCGTCAGGCGACCACACAGACCACATGTCCCACGGCCCGGCCTCCTCGCAGCTACGGCCGCGCCTGATCGTGGCCGCGGTGCTCACCGTCCCCGTTCTCGCGATTTCGATGGTTCCGGCACTGCAGTTTCCCAACTGGGGCTGGGTAGCCGGGGTCCTGGCGCTTCCGGTGGTCAGCTGGGCGGCCTGGCCCTTCCACCGCGCTGCAGCCATCAATGCGCGCCACCTGGCGTCCACCATGGACACGCTTGTCTCGATTGGCATCGCAGCCGCCTACCTGTTCAGCGTGTGGCAACTCGCTGTGGATCCCGCTATGACTGAACATCCGGCCATGGTCGGAATGGAGTCCGCAGGCCTCTACTTCGAAGTGGCCGCCGTGGTCACCACCTTCCTGCTCCTCGGCCGGTTCCTCGAAGCCAACGCCAAGCAGAAGGCCGGCGACGCCCTCAAGGCGTTGCTGAACCTCGGCGCCAAGGACGCCACCATCCTTCACCAGGGCTCCGAGCATAAAGTCCCCGCCGATCAGCTCCGTGTGGGAGACGTGGTGGTAGTGCGCCCCGGCGAAAAGATCGCCACGGACGGAGAGGTGATCGACGGCATTTCAGCTGTTGACGCGTCCCTGCTAACCGGCGAATCCGTCCCGGTGGAGGTGGAGCCAGGCAGCAAAGTCACGGGCGCCACCATCAACACTTCCGGCCGGCTGCTCGTCCGGGCCACCCGTGTGGGCTCCGAAACCACGCTGGCACAGATGGCCCGGTTGGTCTCGCAGGCACAAACCGGCAAGGCTCCCATTGCACGCCTCGCCGACCGGATCAGCGCCGTCTTTGTCCCCATAGTCCTTTCCCTCGCGGTGCTCACCTTTGCGCTGTGGCTCGCGTTCAACGGACCGGTGATTGAACCTGCCGAGCTCAGGGCAGCTTTTACCGCAGCAGTCACCGTCCTGGTCATCGCTTGTCCGTGCGCGCTGGGGCTGGCCACTCCCGTGGGGCTGCTCACCGGAACGGGCCGGGGCGCCCAGCTGGGCATCCTGATCAAGGGCCCGCAGGTCCTGGAAGACACCCGCACGGTGGACACCATCCTGCTCGACAAGACCGGCACCGTCACTACAGGAAAACTCGCCGTGGGCAATACCCTGGCCTTTGACGGCCACCAGGGCAGGGACGTGCTGCGGCTCGCCGGCGCCGTCGAAGCGGCATCCGAGCACCCGATCGCACACGCCATCGCGGCCGCCGCCCTCGAGGCGCAAACCGGGCACGACGACGGCGCGCGACTCCCCGCCGTCGAACACTTCCGTTCTGCACCCGGCGGCGGAGTGGTGGGAACCGTGGAAGGGCGCGTGATCTTGGCGGGCCGCACGGGCTGGCTTACGGAGAACGGCGTCCGCCCTTCCGGCGCGCAGATGGAGGCGCTGGCCACCGCAGAAGCCACCGGCGCCACGGCCATCTGGGTGGCAGTGGACGGCACCCCGGCCGGAATCATCAGCCTCCGGGACACTGTGAAACCGGGATCCGCGGAAGCGGTGGCAAAGCTGAAGGAGTTCGGGTTGCGCCCCATTCTGCTGACCGGGGACAACGCCGCGGCGGCTGCACAAGTCGCTGCCGCCGTCGGGATTTCCCCTGACGATGTCTATGCCGGCGTCCTGCCTGCCGGGAAGGTCGAGGCAGTCCGGCGGCTTCAGGCGGGCGGGGCCATCGTGGCGATGGCCGGCGACGGCGTGAATGACGCCGCCGCGCTGGCGCAGGCGGACCTGGGCATCGCCATGGGATCCGGTACCGATGTGGCCATCGAGGCGGCGGACCTCACCGTCATGGGCAACGACCTGGGACAGGTGGCACAGGCCATCGAATTGTCCCGGCGGACGCTGGCCACCATCAAGACCAACCTGTTCTGGGCGTTCTTCTATAACGCCATCGGCATTCCTGTGGCCGCCCTGGGCCTGTTGAACCCGATGCTCGCCGGTGCAGCGATGGCGGCGAGTTCCGTCTTGGTGGTGGCCAACTCGCTCCGGTTGCGCAGCTTCGGCAGGTAGGTCCTCAGGATGATATGTCCTCAGACGGTGCCGAAACGCACGGCCGCACGGGCCCGCGCTTTGGCGGCCTCCTCGTCCCGGCGCTTGGCAGGCGCGTGGGTGACCAGCGAATCCAGCAGGTGTTGGGTGATGTGGGCGATCTCGTGTACCGCCGCTTCGAAGGCGTCTTCGTTGGCCTTGGATGGCTTGGTGCTGCCACTGACCTTGCGCACATACTGCAGCGCGGCGGCATTCACCTCCTCAGAGGTGGCGTGCGGTTCGTAGTTGTGGAGGGTTCGTATATTCCGGCACATATGCCCATGCTAGGCTCTGGAACGCCTCGGATCGACGCCCCAGCCCTGCATGGGCAAGCGGTGCCCATTGACAGTGTTTTGGGGCCGGGACAGCTCAGGACCCTTGGCAGCAAGCTGCAGGCCGGTGCCGGCGAGATCGAGCGGCAGCGGTCCAACCTCTCCCGCGTGCTGGACAGCATCAACTGGGAAGGCCCGGACGCCACCCACTTCCGTGGCGAATGGTCAGGCACGCACACCGCGGCGCTGAACCAGGTCATCCAGGCGCTGAAGGATGCCGGCCAGAAAGCCACCAAGAACGCCAACGAGCAGGACCAGGCTTCACGCTAACCGCAGAAGCTCTGACGAGGGGCCCGGACACAGCACAGTGTCCGGGCCTCCGCGGCATTTAACAGGTGCATCGGCACTCAGGGCACAGGTTCGACGTCGTTCGCGTGGTCCAGCAGGGCGGGCGTCCCGGTAACAGCTGCGGCCGTTCCGGAGCGCAGCTCGTCCAGCCGGACCAGGACCACGCCGCCCACAATGAGGGCGCCGCCCAGGAGTTGGATGGCGCCGGGAAGCTCACCCAGAAGCAGCCAGGCCCAGATCACGGCGAACAGCACCTCTGTCAGCGAGACGAAGGAGGCCACCTTGGAGCCAAGCGCGCGGGCAGCGACAATGCCGGACACGTACGCCAGGACCGTTGCCATGATGATCAGGCCACCCAGGGAGACCCACCAGGGCGTGATCCAGGGGCCCAGCCTGGTATCCGCGGTGCTGAAGACCATGGGAAGCAGTCCTGTGGCGGCCGCCAGCCACATACCGGCCGCCCCCACCAGCAGCCCTGCGGACGCCAGGACGATGGGCGGCAGGGAATCATTTTCCTTGGCCGTGATGAAGAAGTAGATGGCAAGGCATACGGCAGCGGCCATCCCCCACAGGACTCCGACGATGTCGATCTTGACCGTTCCGGTGAGGTCCAGCACCAGGATCAGGCCGCCGAGCGAGAGCACTGTTCCGCCGAAGGTCAACGCCCGTGGACGCTTCTTGCTCGCTCCCCACAGCCAAAGCACGATGAGGACGGGAGCCAGGTATTCAAGCAACAGCGCTACGCCCACGGAGAGGCGGGCTACGGCATTGAAGTAGAACAGCTGGCACGCGGCCACACCTATCAGGCCGAAAAGACCGATGGTGACCCAGTTGTCACGCAGCTGGTACCACCGGCCACGCAAGGCCAGAATCGCAGGAATTGCGAGAATCAGCGCAGCACCGGTCAGGCGGGCTGCCACGGCAGCGCCCGGGGACCACCCGGTTTCCAGGAGCGCTTTGGCGAAGGAGCCAGAGAGCCCGAAGACGGCAGAAGAGAACAACGCGATTCCAAGACCGGAGCCAAGGAATCCGCCCGCGGGTGCGGGGTTAGGGGCGGCAGTCACCGACGCCTCCTGTCAGGAGTAAAGTGGGGTAATGGTCCTGACATTACGCCCGCTCCCAGTAAGGAGTCAAGATGGTCTTTGCCCCTGACACCGAAATAGCCCTGCGCACCGTGGTCAACCTGATCAACACGGCCGCCAACGGACGCGAATTACTCGCCACGGTCGCGGAGCTGGATGGCTTCCTCCACTCCGAAGGGTTCAGTGGATCCCGCGACGGCGATGCGGCGGAGCTGTCGAGTGTCCACGAACTGCGCGGGCAGCTAGCCGCACTCTGGACTGCAGACGAAGACTCGGCTGTGGCGGGCGTCAACCGCCTTCTGCGCGAGGCCAACGCACTCCCCCAGCTGATGAAGCACGATGAGTGGGACTGGCATCTGCACGCCACCGCCAGGGACGCACCGCTGGCGGAGCGAATGGGCACCGAAGCTGCCATGGCTCTGGCGGACGTCATCCGGAGCAAGGAAATGGACCGCATGCTGGTGTGCGAGGCCGAGGACTGCGATGCCGTGGTCCTGGACCTCAGCCGCAACCGGTCGAAACGGTATTGCGACACCGGGAACTGTGCCAACCGAGCACACGTGGCAGCGTACCGGGCGCGGCAGGCGACGGTCCACTGAGCCAGCGGGGGGACCTGGGGCAGGACCGCGCCGCGAGGAGCCCGTGCGCGGGCAGCCAGCCTATGAGCGGTCGGTGCGCTAGGAGTGGCTGGAGCCGGGGCTCTCGGCGTCCGGAGCCTCAGAGGCGCCGCCGGCCTGGCTTGAGTCGTGTCCCCCGAATCCATGCAACGGCTTCCGCGCTGAACTCAGGTTGATGCCCGATCCCTTGCCCAGGTGCTCGGAGTTCTCTTTGTGGCTCATGGCCAGCATGGCCGCTATCACCAACGTGACGATGAACGCAATGCCGGCGCCCGTGAAGGCGAGGTCGAACCGAGAGGTCTTCGAACTGCCGCCGGAGGCGAAGATCAGCACCGCGACGAAGGCGAGGACGGCCCAGAACGCAGAGAACATCAGCGGCCCCTTCACCGAGGTCCGCAGATTGCGCGGTTTTCCTGGTTTCTGGTCTGCCAAGGTAGTTCCTCTCCTACAGCCACGCCGAAGGGCTTGCTGGTTCGAATGTGTGCGGGGTTGTTCCGGGCGCGTTTTCTACGCCGGGTAGAACCTTTCACTTCTAGTTTACGGCTTCCCGGGGGCGGCCCGGGAATCGTGCCTTAGCGTCAGCCCGGACAGGACCCAGAGCACACCGGAGATGATGGCTCCGCCGCCGGTGACGCCAAGCAGGGCATGGGCTCCGAGACTGATGAAGAAAGGCAGGATCGCCGCGGTACCAAGCCCGACGATGCCCGAGGCCAGCCAGTCACGGGCCAGCACGTGCCGGCCGCGATATCGGAGGCCGCAGTACAGCTCCACCGCTCCGGCCAGGCCAAGTCCCGCCGCGGCGACAACGCCGAAGACGCGGTCCCCGTGCAGCAGCGCCAAGGCAACGCCTGCGCCGGCCAGGGTCGCCCCGGCGGCGGAGAGGATTTTGCCAGGCATGCCGTCACGCGCGTAGCCGGTCTTCGGGATGGCCCAGAGGACCAGCAGTCCCGTGACCAGCAGATAGAGCCCGCCTGACCAGCCCATGACCTGCACCGATGGTCCGGCCCAGAAAATAGTCACGGCCCCGAAGACAAGTGCGGCCAAGGCCCGGAGCAATACCGGCTTCCACAGGTCTGCCTGCTGTGCGGTGCCGGCGGGAGCATCTGTGGGTGTCAGTGGTTGGTTCACCGGTCCAGTTTAGTGGCCGCCGGCCCTATGGCGAACCCAGCACCATCCAGCGGTCCGAGCGGGCACGCAGGCCCAGCGTCAGCGCCCGGGCGGCCATGTAGCCCAGCGCAAAAGAGGCCCAGAGCCAACCCAGGCCTGCAGCGGCGGACATGCCGGAGACAGCAACGGCCACCAGCATAGGCACGTAGACGGCGAGGTTGGCCACGCCTGCCAGTGCCAGATACTTGGCGTCGCCGGCGCCGATTAGCACGCCATCCAGGACAAAGACAAAACCCGCAATCGGCTGGCCGGCGGCAAGGATCCACAGGGCGTACGTCAGGACGGCCTGGACGCCGGCGTCTGATGTGAACAGCGCCCCGGCCCATGGCGCAGCGACCGCCAGCAGGGCACCTGTGACCACGCCGAATCCGGCACCCCAGCGGATCATTGTCTGGGTCAGCTGCCGCACCCTGACGGGATTGGACGCACCCAGTTCCTTGCCGATCAGGGCCTGGGCGGCGATAGCGAGGGCATCCAGGGCAAAAGCGAGGAAGGAGAAAATGGTCATGGCCAGCTGGTGCGCGGCAAGGTTGACGGCACCTTGCCCCGTGACCACAAAAACCGTGGCCAGGATGGCTACGCGCAGGCTCAGTGTGCGGAGCATGAGCCACGAACCGACGCGGGTCATCGCGCGGATACCGCTCCAGTCGGGCCACAGGCTGATGCCATGCCGGGCAGCATTTCGCTGGACCATCAGCAGGTAGACGGCCGCCATGGCCCATTGCGCCACACTGGTGCCTGCCGCCGAGCCCGCAACGGACCAGTCCAGCCCGTAGACCAGCCATAGGTTAAGGACAATATTCAAGGCAAAGCCTGCGGTGGCCACGAGCAGCGGTGTCCTGGTGTCCTGCAATCCGCGGAGGACACCGGTGCCCGCGAAGATGAGCAGCATGGCCACCAGGCCAGGCATCGACCAGCGGACATAGTCAACAGCAAATGAGCGCACATCACCCTCTGCCCCCATCAGGGACACCAGCGGTTCAGCGGCCCAAAAACCGGCCACCGCCAGGACTATGCCCAGCAGAAGAGCCAGCCAGACGCCGTCGCGCCCTGCCGCAAGCGCCTTGCCCAACTGGCCGTGTCCCATCGCGCGGGCCACCGCCGGGGTGGTGGAGTAAGCGAGAAATACCATCAGTCCGACGGCGGTGTGCAACACCGCGGAGGCAAGCCCCACGCCGGCCAGCTGGGCCACGCCGAGATGGCCCACAATGGCCGAATCCGCGAGCAGGAACAGCGGTTCGGCGATCAGTGCGCCGAATGCCGGCACGGCGAGCCGCAGGATTTCCCGGGCATGGCTGGCAGGACGCTGCACGGCGGCGGGGGCGGATTGACTGGGCACAGCTTCAGCCTAACGGCAGGCATCGACCACCTGGCGGCCCTGCTTCCGCGACGCCGGCTGTCATGACAAAGGACACAAGGCGGCGGCGCTTCCGGCCTGGTTGCCCATGCGCCCATAGGGGTCAGGGCTTGCAATCTTGGTGAAGGCCCCGCCGCGGTAGGCCAACATGCCGTCTTCACATCCCACCACCACGGTTTCCTCACCGGCAACCGCCTCGCCATGCACGCCGGGGTACTCCTCGCTGCGGAGCCTGAACACTGCGGCTCAGTATGATCGCAGCATGACTGACACCGCAGCCAACACCGTAACCCTCCGCTTCCTGGCCGCCCCCACGGATGTGGGCCACAGCGGTTCGGTGGATGCGGGGACCGTCCTCGAATGGGTGGACAAGGCCGCGTACGCTGCCGCCGTGGGCTGGGCCAAGTCCTACTGCGTCACCGCTTACGTGGGCAACATCCACTTCGCGGACCCGGTGAACAGCGGCGACATGGTGGAGGTGGAAGCCACCATCGTCTACACCGGACGCTCCTCCATGCACATCCGGACCGTCGTCTCATCAAGCGATCCCAAGGGCGGGCCGGCCACAATGCGCAGCCAGTGCATGGTGATCTTTGTGGCGGTCGGCGACGACGGCAAGCCGGTCCCGGTCAAGCAGTTCGAACCGGCCACGACAGCGGAGATCGAACAGCGGGACCACGCCCTGGCGCGGATCAACGTCCGTGAACGCATCGTCGAAGCCATGAACGCCCAGGAATATACCGCCGCCGGGACCGCCGAAGGCGTGACGCTGCGGTTCATGGCGGCCCCCACGGACGTGAACTGGGGCGGGAAGGTGCACGGCGGAATCGTGATGAAGTGGATCGACGAAGCCGCCTACGTCTGCGCGTCCCGCTACTGCGCCTTGGACACCGTGGCGGTCTTCTCCGGTGGCGTGCGCTTCTACCGGCCCCTGCTGATCGGCCACGTAGTGGAGGTCGAGGCCAGGCTGGTTTACACCGGGACCAAAGGCATGCACATCGCCGTACATGTGCGCTCCGGAGATCCGAAGGGCAAGGAACTGAACCTCACCACATATTGCCTTACGGTGATGGTGGCACGCGACGCGGCCGGCAACTCGGTCCCCGTCCCCAGCTGGGTGCCGGTCTCGGCAGAAGATACACGGCTGCATGCCCACGCCCGCGAACTGCTCGAAATCCGTGGTACCGCACCGGGGAACCGGCTGCCCAACCACCTGCTGGGGCAGGGCTGAGCCAGCCAGCCCTGCCAGAGGGTCCTAGAAGCCGCTGCCGCCGGCGTCGGCCGCCATGTTGGCAAAGCGCGAGTAGTGACCCTGGAATGCCACCACGATGTCCTTGGTGGGGCCGTTACGGTGCTTGGCAATCAGGATGTCCGCCTCGCCCGCACGGGGGGATTCCTTGTCATAGACGTCTTCGCGGTGCAGCAGGATAACCATGTCCGCATCCTGCTCGATGGAGCCGGATTCACGGAGGTCAGAGACCATGGGCCGCTTATCCTGGCGCTGTTCGGAGCCGCGGTTGAGCTGAGATAGGGCGATGACGGGGACCTGGAGTTCCTTGGCCAGGAGCTTGAGAGCACGCGAGAACTCGGAGACTTCCTGCTGGCGTGACTCCACTTTCTTGCCGGAGCTCATGAGCTGCAGGTAGTCCAGGATCACGAGCTTCAGGTCATGCTGCTGCTTGAGGCGGCGGCACTTGGCCCTGATCTCCATCAGCGACATGTTCGGGCTGTCATCGATGAACAGCGGGGCATCATTCATCCGGCCCATGGTGGTGGCGATCTTGGACCACTGTTCGTCCTTGATCGTGCCCTTGCGAAGATCCTGCAGACCGATGGTTGCTTCGGCGGACAACAGGCGCATGGCAATTTCGTTCCGGCCCATTTCGAGCGAAAACATAACCGTGGCCAGGTTGTTCTTGATGGCCGCCGAGCGGGCGAAGTCCAGGGCGAACGTGGACTTACCAACTGCCGGGCGTGCGGCGATGACGATCATCTGTCCGGGGTGCAGCCCGTGGGTGAGTTCGTCGAGTTCGTAGAACCCTGTGGGCACACCGGTCATGCCTTCCCCGCGGTGTCCGGACGCTTCGATCTCGTCCACCGTGGCTTCCATGACGTCCTTGAGGACCACGTAGTCCTCTGCCGTGCGCCGCTCCGCCACAGCGTAAACCTCGGCCTGCGCCTGGTTGACCAGGTCCTCCACCTCGCCGTCGGAGCCGTATCCGAGCTGGACGATCTTGGTGCCCGCGTTGACCAGCCGCCGCAGAATGGCGCGCTCTGCCACGATCTCGGCGTAGTAGCCGGCATTGGCGGCCGTGGGGACGGTCTGGATGAGCTCATGCAGGTAGGCGGGCCCGCCGATCCTGTTGATCTCCGCGCGCTTGGTCAGTTCGTCCGAGACGGTAACGGCATCTGCAGGCTCGCCGCGGCCGTAGAGGTCGATGATCGCCTCGTAGATGGTCTCGTGCGCAGGCCGGTAAAAATCCTGGCCTCGGAGGATTTCCACAACGTCCGCGATGGCATCCTTGGACAACATCATGCCGCCGAGGACGGACTGCTCGGCGGGGATGTCTTGTGGCGGTTTACGGCTGCCTTCTGATCCGCGGGTACCCTCGATCGAGTCCAGGTGCGTTACTGACAAAGCTGCCGTCCTCCATAGTGTGCCGCGTCATAATGCGGCGAGTAAGTCATTTACCTGCCGGGCGCCATCCTGCGGGAGCTCCACGGGACGGCATGCGTTCAGGTCTATCAGCGGCCACCGACAATGAATCCCGACGGCCCCATTGAAATCTGTGCAAAGCGGAGTCTGCGCAGCGCGGGGGAGAGTTATCCCCATGTTCCACAAGTTATCCACAGCATGTGCTGCAGCGGCCGGGCCGACGGCCTCCACTGCGACGGCAGCATAGCTCCGCGACGGCGTCACAGCGCCCCAAAAGCAGGTATCCCGCAACGGTAGCCGCCCCCGCCCCAGCGGCCAAGCCCACAAGCCCGGAGGCCTGTGGATAACCTGTGCACTAACAGGCATAGCTTGTGCACAGCCTGTGGGTGAACCTGTGGAAACAAAAAAATTTTCGCTGGATACAAGCGTCTGAACTGGGAAAACGTCTTTTGAGGATGTGGACGAAATTCTTTTTTCCCCAACCTTCATCCACAGCTTTCAGCGCGGCGCTGTTGAAAGTTCCGCCCTTCCGGGCGCCTCGGCCGCCGGTTCATGCCCTATTGGTGATGCTGCACACGCCTCCCGGCATATTTTGACGCCGTAGCGAATCGGCTGTATGCAACGGCAGGAATGTGCTGTGGATAACGGGCATCTGGCATAAGCTCTGACTATGGGCGACGTACTGATGGTTTTTCTGCCGGCCGGCGTGTTGGCGGCAGTAATCTGGGCATTTACGACAGCCCTCAGACCGCGTGATTCCGGGACCTCCGACGCCGAGAAGTACCAGCAGGACCTGGCGAGGCGCTCTGCGGAGCACTATGCCGAGCAGGTGCGCGTGGCAACAGCCGTGCGTGCCCGCCTCGAGGCCAACACCCGGCCCAGCCAAAACGAACAGCAGCAATCGCAGCAGGAAGACCACGCCCGGGCGGCCCGGAGCGGGCAGTCCGGCGCGGGCGCCGGCCAATATGGCTATGCGGCGCTGCCCGGCGGGATTCTGGACCCTCAGCTGGCAATGCAGTTGCAGACGATGGCGCACGACGGGCACAAGATCCAGGCCATCAAACTCCTCCGCCAGGCAACCCACACCGACCCGGCGACAGCCAAAAAGTATGTAGATCGGCTTTAGAAATGGAATCCCTCGTGATCCCCGTCATCATCCTTGCGGTCGTAGCCGCCGGAGTCGCACTGGCAGCCCGGGCGGTCAGCAGGCGGCAGGCGGCCGTCAGGCAGGCCGGGACCGCCTCCGCGCCGGATCCGGTTGAGGTGGCCCGCCTGGCCGCCGCCAAGCTCTCTGAGGACCAGCACCGCAGGTTGTATGCGCTGATTGCCCAGGGACAGGCTATGGCGGCCATCAAGCTGTACTACGAGGCCACAGGAGAAGGCCTGCGGGCCTCCCGGGACGCGGTGGGGGCGTTGGCCGCGCATCCGCAGGCCTACCGCAGCCCCGCCGCTGAAGCGGCGGAGGCAGAGCCCGACGACGACGACACGCCCCAGCGATTCCCTTACCGCTACCGCGCCATTGCCAGCAAGGGCGACGTGACGCGTGAGGTCAGCAGCAACATGCTCAACGACGAGATCTACGGCCGCATCCGCACGCTGGCGCGCAGTGGAGATACCGAAGGCGCCGCCACCGCCCTGACCAAGCACTCGGACATCACCCTGAAGCAGGCACGCGAGTTCATCGCACTCCTGGACGACTAGGGCTCCTGGGCGGCTGCGCTTCAGGACGCCCGCACTCCCGAACCCCCGGTCGGCGGTAGGGGACGGCTGCGCACTAGCGTCCGCCGGAAATACCCGCCAGGAGCTGCTCGAACGGCAGGGACTCCAGGGCCGCCGACTTGCGGCCGGACTGGTCCCCCGCCAGGAGGGCGGCAAACTCAGCCGCAGCACGGTCAATCCGCGACGATAGGGGCGAGCCGCCGTCGTCCGTGTTTCCCCAGTCCTGGGGGCCTGCGAAAACAGCCGTTGCGGCCATCCGGGTGCGCAGGTAGCTGAACAGCGGGCGCATTGCGTACTCAAGGACCATCTGGTGGCGGTCCGTACCGCCGGTGGCACCCAGCAGGACAGCCTTCCCCTCCAAGGACTTGGGGTCCAGGACGTCGATGAAGGACTTGAACAGGCCGCTGTAGGAGGCACTGAACACCGGACTGACGGCAATGATGCCGTCGGTTGCCTCCACGCCGGCGATGACATCCGCCAGGCGCGGGGCCGCATAGCCGGTAACGAAGTTGTTGGCGATGTCCACCGCGAGGTCGCGGAGCTCAACGATCTCAACCGTCACCTCGAAACCGGCATCGGCGAGGCGATGCTCCGCCACAGCGGCGAGCTGGTCGGCGAGCAGCCTGCTTGAGGACGGCACACCCAGGCCGGCGGATAGTACGGTGATGCGGCGGGTTTCCACTTGGACTCCTGAGGTTCGTACGTCCCATGTTACATGCATTTGCATGTAACTGCATAACCGGCGACTGTCCGGGTTTATTCCACCGGCTCTACGGCTCCACCGTGCCGCGGATGCAAGTGATCGAACTGCCGCCCACCCAGACATCTTCGCCAAGAGCCTCCGGAGCGCGTCAGCGGTGGGGCAGCGAATGCCAGCCGTCCGCCGTCGCGCTTCACGCGGACCAGGCCGGCCGTGCGTTCCTGGACCAGGTAGTCGGCGTCGGAATGCGTCGGCGGAACCAGGAGCGTGTCTCCGAGAGGTTCGTCCGGTTCGCTAAGCACTGCATGTGTTCCGTGCTGAGACCCACGGCGTCAAGAACCACTGCGAGCGGATTGCCCGGTAGGGTTTCGTCCGTGAATACGCCCACCGGGGTGAAGGGACGAGGGCAGTGCGCGGGGGTGAATTCCGACTCACCGCCGCAGGCTATCACCCTGGGCGGCCTGGCTGACAAGTGAGCCGTGCTCTGCGAGGGAAGCCTTCATATGGGCTCTGACGATGGTGGGCTTCTTTCTTATGTGGACACTGCGAGCCTCACCGCAGGTGAAGGCCGGGAACGTTGCACTTGGAAGGTGACGCAGATGCGGGTTGTAACGACCAGGTCCTCCGGGGTGGTTACCTCGGTGGAGCTTCATGACCGCGACGGGGCGGTCATGGCGCCCGTGGGCCGGTTCCTGCAGCACATCTTGGATTCTGGCGGGAGTCCGAACACAGCTTCTGCCTACGGGTTCGATCTGAAGAACTTATTCGAGTTCCTGGAGGAAACGGGAACGTAGTGGCAGGATTTCCGGCCCGCCATTGCGTTGAATTTCCTGGGATGGCTGAGGAAGCGCCCGAGTCGGCGGCCAGCGCAGCGGCTGGGTCTGGCGGTCACCGGATCTGAGGGGCGGCTGCTGGCTGCCGCGACCGCCGCCCGTGTGTTGGCAGCTGTGTCGAGCTTCTATGAGTGGGCAATTGTCGCCGAATTGTTCGATGCAGAGAATCCGATGCGCCGGCAACAGGACGCGGCATTGGCCAGGGTGGCTGAGCGCCACCGCCCGTTCACGGGCGGTGCGAGCAGGCAGCAGCCGGTCCGGAGGCAGATCAGGGTCAAGCTGCCGTTGCGGCTACCGCGTCCGCTGGCCCAGCCCGTTGTCGAGGCGCTATTGGAGAGCATGACCTGCCTGCGGGATCTGGCGATGGTGCTGTTGATGCTCGACGGGGGATTGCGTCCTGGCGAAGTTCTAGGCCTGCACCTTGCAGACATCTCCTATGGCCGCCGGCGAGTGACGGTCCGCAAACGCGACGACCATCCTGGCGGGGCGAGAGGAAAGTCCCGCCAGGAACGCGTGGTCGATGTGTTGGAGCCCCGAACCCTCGATGCTGTCAACAGATATGTCCTGCGGGAACGCCCGTCTGGGTCCGTGAGCCCCTTTGTGTTTCTGGTGGGTGGGCACGGTGTCAGGGCCTGTGAACCGCTGTCCTACGCCGCGTTGGTGCGGATGTTCGCACGCCGCCTGGATGGGCTCGGGGTTCGGACCCCGGACAAAACACCGCATGCGCTGCGTCATACTCACGCGAGCTGGATGTGGGAGGCCGGGATGCGCGAGCTGGCACTTCAACGACGCTTGGGCCACGCATCTCCAGAGTCGACCCGGATCTATACCAGGGTCTCCGACGCCCAGGTCCGGGACGAGTACCGCGCCGCGCTGGGGAGCCTTTAGATGAGTTCTGGGGCCGCCGGGGACTTCGAGCGGTCTGCACGCCCGTCACCCCGCCGGCACGCGTCCGAGGCCGAGTACGGGGCGTGGGTCAATGCCTTCGTTCCCAATCAGGCGGCCCGGTATGAGCGGATGGCCGCTTACCGGAGGTTCCTCCTGGCCTGGCCGGATCTGGAGGCATGGTTCGAGGCGCCCCTCCTTGTCAGAGCCGGCTTCACCGGTGGACCTCTGCGGTGGTCTACCGGACGCACGGGTACGTTCAGTGCCGGCGGCTATCTGGTGTATCTGGCTCTTGTGCACGGCATCGCCTTGGATCATGACTACTTATTTGTCCGCAGTTTGACCGGCTCTTCAGCGTCGAAGGCGGTGGGCGGGGCCTGGGCGTGGATCTGGAGCTGATTGAGGATCACGCAGCCCGATAGTTGGAATTGGGGTACGGCGCCACCTCGTCCCGTTCCAACTTCACGTGGGCCGTCGGACGGTTGCTGCTGTCCCGTGGCGACCCGGACATCACAGCCATTACAGCCGGGGACTTGTTCGATCTGGCTGAGCGGATCCGCGGCTTTGGTGAGCGGGAGGATTTCGAGCAGCTACGCGCCGCGCTTTACCGGAAGTCGCCCTGGCAGATGACCGGAGAGGACGCCGGCGCACGTTTCATCAGAGCGCATCTGGCAAAGGTCTACTCTCTGCACGTCCTGCTGTTCAACATCAATCAGGTCACGGAACCACCCATGACCGGGACGATACGCCGCGTCGGCTGGGAGCAGAACCTGCTGCCCGAACCCTGCCCGCCCCTGATCCGGGCCGTGGTCGAACGCTACCTTACTGTCCGGCTCGAGGCGCAGTTTGACCGGCCGCAAACCGTCCGGATAGCCCGGGAGGGATTGCGCCGGCTCGTGAACTGGCTGGGACGCGAACACCCGCACCTCACCTCCCTTGCACAGCTGGACCGGGCCCTGATCGAAGACTACTTACGATGGCTGCCCTCCTACGTGAGTCAGACCACCGGCCAACCCTTGCAGGCAACGACCCGCAAGCACGAAATCAATACCATTGGCACGTTCTGCCGCGACACCGGAATCTGGGGTTGGGATGACCTTCCCGGCAGGCCGCTGTTAACGGCACGGGACGCGCACTCACGGATCCGCTGCAGCGGACCGCGTTGCTGCTCCTACGCTGGTCCGGCGCCCGAAGGGACGAGATCCGGCGGCTGACCTGTGACTGCCTCGACACCTACGCCAGCGGCCACCCCAGGCTGCGGATCCCCGTCGGCAAAGGCCACACCGAACGCCTGATCCCGTTGCACCCCGACGCCGCCGCACTGCAGGAGGCAATCAACCACGCCAAAACCAGGAAAGCGGCACCCCGGCACGACCCCACTGGCTGCAAACCAACTTCCTCAAAACCGAACTTGAACTCGGCCACTGTCTGCGGTTGCCTGCGGAAGGGCCGTGCGAATGCGAACTGATGCTCTCATGCCCTAAGTTCCTCACTACCAGCGAATATGCCCCGAAACTCCGTGCACGGTTGGCGCGCGAGGAAGAGCTCGTCAACGACGCGGAGATTCGCGGGTGGCAGCGTGAAGTCGAGCGTCACCAGGCAACACAACGCCGCATCAGAGACCTTCTAAGCGACCTTGATGAACAAGGTGATTACATTTGAGACAGTTCCCGTTCAGAGGCTCGCCAGCAGGCCCTTCATCTCTTGGATTTCGGCTGTCTGGGAGGTCACGATTGCCTTGCTCAGCTGGATGGCGTCGGGGTTCTTGCCTTGGCTGATTTCAGTCTGGGCCATCGTCACGGCGCCTTCGTGGTGGGCGATCATCCGGGTCAGGAACAGCTTGGCCGCTTCGGTTCCCTGGGCGGCGTCGAGCTTCTTCAAGTCGCCATCGCCCATCATCCCGTCGCCCATGCCATGGCCGGAGGCCATCTGGGCCGGTTCGTTCCAGGTCTTGAGCCAGCCCATCATCTGCTCGATTTCGGGTGCCTGGGCAGCTTTGATCTTGGTGGCGAGTGCGGTGATCCGGGCATCCATGTCCTGTTTCTTGAGCATCATGTCGCTCATCTCCACGGCCTGGGCGTGGTGCGGGATCATCCCTTGGGTGAACATGGTGTCCGCCGCGTTGTGGTCGGCGGCGGCCGGGGCTGAGCTGGAGGACATCCCCATCCCGTTTTGGCCCATGCCCGGCGTGGTGCTGGCAGGTGCACTTCCGGAGGTCCCCGTGCAGCCCGCAAGGGCTATGACGGCGGCAATTCCAAGGGCAGAAATGGTCACGGTTTTCTTCATGGAGTTCAAGTCCTTTAAATCATCAAATCGGCGTTGTTGCACGCGACTCCGGATCACACGCCCATAACCGGCCTGAACAGCCGGCAGGTGTGTATCGGGTAAGCGGGGCGCGCCGGGCAGGAGACGGCGCGGCTTGGGCCGTTTACGTCCGGCTGATGGAGAGTTGGCCCGGAGAAGGACTTCGCGGAATGAACTCGTACCCGCTGGTGGGAACGCCGGTGATGGGCATGCCCAAAATGCCGGCGACGAATCGTCAGTAATCCCGCGAGAAGGGCTGCCCGGCGGAGAAACGCCGTGGCGCGCCTGGCTGAGATGGCGGTCATGGCGTTCCTCCTTCGCTGCGGTCTGGATGGTTTCAAGATTACTGGCCCGGGACGGTCCCGGGCGGCTGCAGGGTTCAGCGGACCTGGGCGGGGTTGAGTTTCAGCCGGCGCAGCAGCTGGGCGTTCAGGGCGACGACGATAGTGGAGATGGACATGAGTACGGCACCCGCGGCGGGGGATAGGAGGATGCCGGCGAAGGCGAGTACGCCGGCGGCCAGCGGGACGGAGATGATGTTATAGCCGGTGGCCCAGATGAGGTTTTGCCACATTTTCCGGTAGCTGGCCCGGGAGAGGTCCAGCATGGACAGGACGGCCCGGGGGTCGTTGCCGGCCAGGACGACGCCGGCGGATTCCATTGCGACGTCGGTGCCGGCGCCGATCGCGATGCCGACTTCGGCCCGGGCCAGGGCGGGGGAGTCGTTGACGCCGTCGCCGACCATGGCGACCTTGAGTCCGCGGGTCTGGAGTTCGGCGACCTTCTTGTCCTTGTCGGCCGGGAGGACTTCGGCGAAGACTTCATCGATGTTAAGTTCTTCGGCAACGGCGCGGGCGACCTGTTGGGCGTCGCCGGTGATCATCGCGACCTTGATGCCGCGGTCCTGCAGGGCTTTGACGGCCTGCCGTGATTCGGTGCGGACGGCGTCCTCGAGGCTCACAGCGCCGAGGACACGGTGCCCGTCAATGATGTGCAGGACGGCGGCGCCGCGGTCGATCCAGGCCTGGGTGGCGGCGGCCAGTGCTTGCGGTTCTTCCGCTTCGAGGTCGCGGAGCAGGGCCGGGCCGCCGACCTGGATGGTTTTGCCGTCGACCGTGGCGCGGACACCGCGGCCGGTCATGGACGAGAATCCGGTAGCCGTCGGAATCGCCAGACCCTGTTCCTGCGCGGCCCGGACGATGGCCCGTGCCACCGGGTGCTCGCTGTCCGCTTCAACGGCTGCGGCCAG
This sequence comes from Pseudarthrobacter sp. S3, assembly GCF_050156905.1. Taxonomy (NCBI): domain Bacteria; kingdom Bacillati; phylum Actinomycetota; class Actinomycetes; order Micrococcales; family Micrococcaceae; genus Pseudarthrobacter; species Pseudarthrobacter sp. S3. Next base: position 147,272 of record NZ_CP189583.1, read on the forward strand.
TGCCAGGAGCTCGTCCCGGTCCACGCCCTCGGCGGCCGCGATGTCCTTGAGTGCGGGTTCGCCCCTGGTGAGGGTCCCGGTCTTGTCGAAGAGCACCACGTCGACGGTCCGCATGCGCTCCAGGGCCATCCGGTTCTTGATCAGGACACCGGCCCGGGCGGCCTGTTCAGTGGAGATGGCGATGACCAGGGGGATGGCCAGGCCCAGGGCATGGGGGCAGGCGATCACGAGCACGGTGACGGTACGGGTAACGGCGTCGGGAATGCTGCCCAGCAGCGACCAGACAATGAACGTGACGACCCCGGCGCCGGCGGCGAAGTAGAACAGGAACGCGGCGGCCCGGTCGGCCAGGGCTTGTGCCTTGGAGGAGGAGGCCTGCGCCTCGGCGACCAGGCGTTGAATCCCGGCCAGGGCGGTGTCATCCCCGACGGCGGTGACCTGCACGCGGACGGTATTGTCTGTGGCCACGGTCCCGGCGACGACCTTATCGCCGGGTGAGCGGAGGACGGTCCTGGATTCTCCGGTGATCATCGATTCATCGAACTCGGCCTGGCCGTCAACGATGGTGCCGTCGGCCGGCATCCGGGCTCCGGAGCGGACCAGAACGGTGTCCCCTGCCACGAGCTCGCTGACCTTGACGGTCTCCGTGCCCTCCGCGGTGATCCGGTCCGCTTCGTCCGGCAACAGAGCGGCAAGAGCGTCGAGCGCACCCCGTGCGGAGCCGAGGGCGCGCATCTCCATCCAGTGCCCCAGCAGCATGATCGCCACCAGCAGGGCCAGCTCCCACCAGAAGTCCAGGTCAAAACCGCCGATCCCCAGGCTGGTCACCCATGAGGCGACGAAAGCGACACTGATGGCCATGGCGATCAGCAGCATCATGGCCGGTTTCCGGCTCTTCAACTCCTCCAGGCCACCTTTGAGGAAGGGCTGCCCGCCGTAGAAGAAAATTACGGTGCCCAGCACCGGCGGGATCCAGACCGAACCGGGAAAGGCCGGGGGTGCATAGCCCAGCAGACCTCCGAACATGGGGCTGAAAAACACCACCGGCACCGAGAGTGCCAGGGTCACCCAGAACCTCTTCTTGAACATCGCCACGCTGTGGCCGGCGTGCTGGCCCTGTGTGTGCACCATGTGCTCGTCGTCCATGCCGCCGGCATGGCCGGTGTGGGCATCCGGTGCATGCGCGACGGCGGGCCCGCTGCGCGGAGCCCTTGGCGCGTCCTGCCGGCCGGAAGGTCCGTTGTGGTGGTCGTGGTCCATTGATGTGCTCCTTGGGAATTTCCTCCGGCACCGGGCGGCCCGCCCGGTGCCGCTGGACTACTCGCTGGTCGTTAAGCTGTATCCGGCGCAGGTCACGGCGTCCCGGACCGCGTCGCCGCTGGCTGTCCCGGCTACCGTCAGGCAGGACGTTCCCCCGGCGAGGAGCTCGACGGTCGCGGACTCCACCCCGTCCACGGAGGCGACGGCTTTTTCAACGGTCTGGACGCAGTGCCCGCAGGTGAGTCCCTCAAGCCAGTACACGGACCCGTCGGCCGTGGCCGGCGTCTGTGTTCGGGCCCCGGTCGAGCAGCAGCCGCGGCCGGACTGCTCCAGGGCGGCGAGGGGAAGGTCGGTCCGGGTGTCTGTTCCGCACATGTCAGCTCGGTCCTTTACGAGAAGGAGTGATGGGGTGCTGGGGTTGAACGGCTGTGACGGCCCGGGAAATTCCGTAGAGCCTGGACAAACCACTTCACTGACAACTCCCCAAATATACCCCTAGGGGGTATATCTTGGCAAGGGGGTCCCGGCGTGATGTCCCCCTCAGACAATGCGTCGACACGGGTGCCGGGTGAAACCCCGTCTACGGTGAATCCTGCGATCCCAGTCGACCGCGCGATCCATACGCCGCGAAAGGAATTAAGGGCTTGGCCGCTGCGGTCGCATGATCCCCGGCAGCGACTGTATTTGCTACATCCTGAACTCCCCGGGCGGGGCTAGGTGACCGTGAGCTGGGTGTACATGCCGGCGGCATAGTGGCCGGGGAGGTTGCAGACCAGTTCATATCGTCCTGGCGGCAGCGTGATGGTGACCCAGCCCGACGCGCCGGGAAGGATTCCTTGCCCCGTGCCTTCGGCGCAGGTGCTCGACGCTTCTCCGAGACTGCCGGCCTCATCGATTTTGGCGTCGCCGCCGATCGGACGGGTTCCGGGGACCTGGTCGGCAGGAAGGGGAAGAATGGCCAGTTCATGGCTGATGGTGCCCGCATTGGTGACCAGGAAGGACACCGTGCCGTGTGCCACCGTACTTCGGTCTGCCGTCATTCGCATGGCGCCGCCCATCATGCCGTTGCGCCGGCCCATCATGGGGCCGCCCATGTTGGTCAGTGAAACGCTGACGACCGGCCCGGGAAGATTCGGAGCCGCACACCGGGCGCGGGACAGAAAACCACTGCCCCCGGGATTCACAAGATTGCCCACGACGCCCACCGCTACGAGCGAGAGCGCGGTCAGAAGGATCACGGCTGCGATCCCGAGGATGACCTGCCCGCGGCGGGAAAGGGTCTTCATTCCTGCCGCCTGAGTGCCGTGCGCCGTGCAGTGAACTCCTGCTCGTCGATTTCCCCGCGGGCGAAGCGCTCGTTGAGAATACGCTCGGCGTCGAGGTGCGGCGGCCGCGGAGCGGCCGCCGCACCCGGATGGGTACGCCGGACCAGGAGCACAACGACAGTGACCACCCCGCCCCAGAAAATCAGCATCAGCACGGCCATGGCCACCCACGCGCCGACACCCCAGCCGTTCCCGTACCAGCCATCCATCATGATCAGACCTCCTCCGACGACCCTAGCGCCGGGCAGGCTCTCGGAACAGAGGCCTAATAATTTAGGCTGAAGTTACGTTGGTCCTTTCCTCGTTTTCCTTCTGGATTCCGGGGGAAGGACCATTTTTGTACCGACATTTGTAGCCACTAAATTATTTTGAAAATCTCTTCACTTCGACCGCGGTGAAGCGTATTGTCGGGGTATGACCAAGGCAGCGCCTGCCATGCATGTAGCCGTGAATACTTCCCGCCGGACGAACAAGTCCGGGGTGGAGGTCGAGTACCGCTCAGTGCTGCTGCGCCGCTCCTTCCGGGAGGACGGGAAGGTCAAACACGAAACCCTCGCCAACCTCTCGGCGCTGCCGGCTCCAGCCATTGACACGCTGAAGGCGTCGTTGGCGGGCAAGACGATGGTGGAGGCCGGAGTGGCGTTGCAGATCACCCGCTCCCTGCCCCACGGCCATATCGAAGCCGTGTACGCCATGGCCCGAGGACTCGGGTTCGAGGCGATGGTGGGGCCAGCGTGCCGGGAACGGGATCTGGTCATGGCGTTGCTGGCCGCACGGATCTGCGCGCCGTCCTCGAAGCTGGCGACCCTGTCCTGGTTCGCCGACTCTACCCTCGGGGCTGACCTGGGGCCGGTGAGCACCGATGACCTGTACCGGGCCATGGACTGGCTCGGCACCCGCCAAGCACAGATTGAAAAAGCCTTGGTCCTCACCTATCTGCGCCCGGAGGCGAACCCGGAGAAACTGGCCCTGTTTGATCTTTCCTCCTCGTGGGTGACCGGCACCCACAACCCCCTGGCCGCGCATGGCTATTCCCGGGACAAAAAGCGCGGGGTGGAGCAGATTGAGTACGGGATGCTGGCCACCCGTGCCGGGATCCCCGTCACGGTCCGCGTGTTACCGGGGAACACGGCGGATCCGACCGCTTTCATTGCCATCGCTAAGGAAATCCAGGCCCTCGCCGGGGTGGAAGACATGGTCATGGTCGGGGACCGGGGCATGATCACCTCCGCCCGCATCCAGGACCTGAAAAACACCGCCCTGGGCTGGGTCAGCGCCCTGCGCAACACCGCCATCCAGGCCCTCGCCGAGGACCAGGGCCCCTTGCAAATGAGCCTGTTCGATCAGCAGAACCTCGCCGAAATCAGCCACCCGGACTACCCGGGGGAACGGCTGATCGCCTGCTACAACCCCGCCCTGGCTTCCCTGCGCAAACACAAGCGCGAAGAGCTCCTTGACGTGACCGAAGAACGGTTGAAAACCATCCAGAAAGCCGTGACCGCGGGCCGGCTCAAGGACGCCGGGAAGACCGGGCTCAGAGTCGGGAAAACCCTGGGGAAGAACAATATGGCCAAGCACTTCACCCTCACCATCACCGACACCACCTGGCCTGGGAACGGAACCCGGAAACCATCGCCAGGGAAGCCGATCTGGATGGGATCTATGTCATCCGCACCAGCGTCAACGAGGACACCATGGGCGCCGCCGAGACGGTCCGGGTTTACAAGTCCCTGGCGAACGTGGAAAAGATTTTCAAAACCCTCAAATCCCGGGACCTGCACATCCGCCCGATCTACCACCACACCGAGGAACGCACCCGCGCCCACGTGTTCCTCTGCATGCTCGCCGGGCACCTGACCTGGCACCTGCGTCAGGCCCTCACACCCCTGACCTTCACCGACGAAGACCGGCCCGTCCCCGAGGAGCCCGTCGCCTCCGTGCACCGCTCCACCGCCGCCGCACGGAAGGCCAGCACCCGCACCCTGGACGACGGCACCCCGGCGCGCTCCTACCAAGCCCTTCTCCGCCACCTCGGCACCAGGACCAGAAACACCATGAAAATGACCGGCACCACCGGCACCTTCGAGCTACTCGCCGCGCCCACCGAAACCCAGCACCAAGCCCTAAACCTCATCCACGACCACGCCACCAACCACAGAAAGTAGCCAGACACCCCAAACCAAAAGACAGGAAGATCCCCGGCAACCCGGGGATCTTCCTGTCTTAACTCACGTAACTTCAGTTTAGGCGGACGAGGAAGCCACCGCGGAGTTGGAATCGGTCATCATGGACGAACCCGACCAGCTCCTGCACTTCGCCCAGCCGCTGCGCGACCGGCTCCAAGTTCCGCGCTCCACGATCTACGGCCACCTCACCAAATCAAGCATCGGACGTCGGCCCACCGCCGGGGCCCTGGCCCGGCGTAACAGCAGTTCCGGCCAGAACCCCTGCTATCCGGCCCTCACCCCGCTTAGCGTGACTTTCCCGAGCATTGGTCAAGCCCCATACCCGTAGCCGGCCTCTGCGTACGGCAGGGGCCGCAGCTCGAACACCCCGTTTAAGTAGGAGCCAGGCAAGCCGTGCGGCTCACCCTCGTCCAGGTTGGCCCGCTAGCCAATATGCCCGTTGGAGAGCGCGAACACTGATTCGGTCTGGGCCAACAGCCCGAGATCCAGACCTGTTTCCCGAAGACACCACGGTTCGGTCACAAAGTCCGGATGTCCGATCATGACCGGGCCGGAACGTCCATCATGTCGGACACGACGATGTCGGCGCCGTGGTCCAGAAAGGCCTGAGCCTGCCCAACCCGGTCCACCCCGATGACCTGACCGAAGCCACCGGCCCGGCCGGCCTCCACCGGCCAGCGAATCCCCAAAGACGGCACATTCGCCCGGTTTCATCCCCAGCGCGCGGGCCGCTGCCAAATATATGTCCGGTGCAGGCTTGCCCAACAGATTTTCGCGCCGGGCTGTGAGGCCGTCGATGAGCCGGCCAAAGAGGTCCTCAATGTTGGCGGCGGCAAGCACCGCCTGGCAGTTGGCGCTGGATGACACGACGGCGCAGCGCAGACCGCCTCGGCGAACCGCATGCACGAACCGCGCGGAGCCTTCAAACACCTCGACGCCGTCCTCGCGAATGCGGCGTTGCACAATCTCGTTCTTGGCGTTGCCGAGCCCGAACACAGTCCCGGTGCCGGCTGCATCATCCGGCTGACCCTCCGGCAGGGCGAGGTCCCGCGAGGCGAGCAACGACCGAGTACCGTGGGCACGGGATTTACCATCAACGTAGCGGTCGTAGTCGGCACCAGCTTCGAAGTGCACGAAGGGTGTCCGGCCGTCCTCGTTAGCACACCGTCCAAATCAAAGAGGCATGCCCGCAGACCCTTGTCCAAACCGCCGTCGTGGCGTCGGCCCGGACCGGAGGCCTTCACGTCCGGGATCGGGGACGATGACGACCGGGCAGCGGGCGTGGGCCACCACATGCTGACTCACCGAACCAAGCAGAACCCCGGCGAAACCGCCATGGCCCCGGGAACCTACCACCAGCATGGCCGCGTCCTGGCCTGTACGAATGAGCGCTTCTGCGGGGTGTCCCTCGACGGCCTCTCACCTGATCTTCACCCCATGTCGTCCCGCGGCCTCTTGCCCGATCCTGGTTATCTCGGCGGTCGTTTCATCAGCCAATTGTTTCGCCGTTTCGCCGGAGGGACCGATCCGCGGGGTCCATGCGTTCGGGGCCGGGTAAGTTTCGGGAGGTTGCCAGGCAAAGACCGCAAGGGTTGTGACGCCGCGTAGCTTCGCCTCCGCGAGTGCCCACTCCAAGGCCGCCACGCTGGCCCCGTGCAGCGCGAACCACCGCAGCCGACGGACCGCTTGATCCCCGGTCATGGAAGAAGGTCTGAAGGCGTGTTGCCCAGCAATCGGAGGTATACGCTTAGCGCAACTCGTGTAGAACAGCGATACCGCCGAACGCAGCTCTCGAGTGAGAGCCCTTGGCCGAACCAAGGAATGACGATGAAAGCACTTGTTTATCACGGTCCCGGCCAGAAGGCATGGGAAGACGTACCCGAACCCAGGATTCACAAACCGACCGACATCATCGTGAAGATCGAAACCACGACCATTTGCGGGACGGACCTCCACATCCTCAAAGGCGACGTTCCAGCAGTCGAGGACGGTCGCATCCTCGGGCACGAGGGCGTCGGCACGATCACTGAAATCGGATCGGCGGTGACAAGCCTCACGATCGGCGACCGCGTAATCATTTCTTGCATCTCCGCGTGCGGACATTGCGACTACTGCAAGCAGGGAGTACTCTCCCACTGCCTGGGCGAAGAGGGGGCTTCGGGCATCGGCTGGATTCTCGGGCACCTCATCGACGGGACACAGGCCGAATTCGTGCGCGTCCCGTACGCAGAGACTTCCGTTTACAAAATCCCGGACGGAGTCAGCCCGCAAGCGGGGACATTGTTGTCCGACATCCTGCCCACGGGCCACGAAATCGGCGTGCGGTATGGTGCTGTCAAGCCCGGTGACGTCATTGCCGTCATCGGTGCCGGACCCGTCGGACTCGCCGCTATCACCACCGCGCAGCTTTATGGTCCGGCCCGGATCATTGCGATCGACGTCGACCGGAACCGCGTGGAGCAGGCGAAACGGTTCGGAGCCACAGACAGCGTCGTGTCGACCGATGCCGACTGGAAAGATCAGGTGATGGCCCTTACCGACGGTCTCGGAGTCGACGTCGCCATCGAAGCGGTGGGAATACCGGAGACGTTCACCATGGTCCTGGACATCGTCAGACCCGCCGGTCACGTCGCCAACGCCGGGGTACACGGCAAGAGTGTGGACCTGCCGCTGGACAAACTCTGGATCTCGAACATCACCATCACCACGGGCCTGGTGAACACCAACACGACCGGCACCCTGCTCAAGCTCGTCGCGCAAAGGAAGTTGCCCGTGGACCAATTCGTCAGCCACGCGTTCGATCTCCATGACATCGAAAAGGCATACGACACCTTTTCGCGGGCCGCCGAAACAAAGGCGCTTAAGGTGATGCTCAACGCGTAAGCATCTCCCAAGCACAGACGCCAAGCCTCTCGCACCCAATCTGCATGGGAACTGATGCTGAAATCACAGGACGGAGCTACCGCGAGTGCGCAGATGCTCCAGGGATGCCGCCCGAGCCTGGCGGCCCGGGCGGGGACGGCCGGTGGTTCCCCGGCCCGATGAGTTGCGTTACGGCCTTCTTCGGCCCCGGCAGGCACGATGACCTGTTCGTTGGTTTGTGCCGTTTATGTCTGCACCGCGCTGGCACAGCCAGATCTCCCGGACCCAGGAAGGCCAAGATGATTTTCCAACGACCCACGACCGTGGGGAGTGACCTGACGGGGCCGGAGCATGCAGCTGTCCGCTCTGCGGACACCTCCGAGAGAGCCGGGCTTTCTGCGCAGGAAGTTGCCGTGCGGGTTCAGGTCGGTTCGACCAACGTTATGCCCGACCGTTCCAGCCGGAGCCTGTGGGACATTTTCAGGGCCAACGTCCTGACCCTTTTCAACGCCATCGTCGCCGGCAGCTTCGTACTGCTCGTGCTGCTCGGTCAGTGGCGGAACGCGTTGTTCGGATTCGCGGCCGTAACGAAGCTGTCGGGTCAGTACATCTAGTCGCCGCCCCGGCGCCCCGTCCCCGTTCCTTCATCGACAGCTAGGACCACCTTTGACAGACCATCAGCTTCCGCAAACCGTGGAACCCGTGCTCAGCCCCGATCAGCTGGAGCGCATTCACGCTTGGTGGCGGTCCGCGAACTACCTCGCGGTCGGCCAGATCTACCTCATGGATAACCCGCTGCTGCGCGAGCCGCTGCGCCCGGAGCACATCAAGCCGCGGCTCCTGGGGCATTGGGGGACCACCCCGGGCCTGAATTTCATTTACGCACATCTGAACCGGGCCATCATGGACCGGGACCTGGACATGATCTACGTCATGGGGCCGGGGCACGGTGGCCCGGGGCCGGTGGCGTCGGCCTGGCTGGAAGGTACCTACAGCGAAACGTACCCGGATATTTCCCAGGATCTTGCCGGGATGAAGCGGCTGTTCCGACAGTTCTCCTTCCCTGGCGGCATTCCCAGCCATGTGGCTCCGGAGACACCGGGGTCCATCCACGAGGGCGGGGAGCTCGGCTACGCACTCTCGCACGCCTACGGGGCGGCATTCGATAACCCGGACCTCGTTGTGGCGGCCGTGATCGGTGACGGGGAAGCAGAAACTGGCCCGCTGGCCGCGAGTTGGCACTCCAACAAGTTCGTGGATCCCGGCCGGGACGGGACCGTCCTGCCGATCCTGCACCTGAACGGGTACAAGATCGCCAACCCCGCCGTCCTGGACCGGATCAGCCATGAGGAACTGGACTCGCTGTTGCGCGGGTACGGCCACACACCGTATTACGTGGAAGGTTCCGACCCGGAACAGATGCATCACGACTTCGCCCGGACCCTGGATACCTGCCTGGACCAGATTCTTGAGATCAAGCGCGCCGCCCGTGAGGAGGACCGCACCGAACGGCCCCGCTGGCCCATGATCGTCCTGCGCTCTCCCAAAGGCTGGACCGGACCGGCTGAAGTCGACGGACTGAAGGTCGAAGGGAGCTGGCGTTCGCACCAGGTGCCCTTCACCCAGGCCCGCGAAAACGACAGCCACCGCGCCGTGCTCGAACAGTGGCTGCGCAGCTATCGCCCCGAGGAACTCTTCGACTCTGCCGGGGCACCCGTGGAGGCGGTCCGCGGGCTACACCCGGTCGGGGAGCGACGCATGAGCGCCAACCCCCACGCAAACGGAGGACTGTTGCTGCGCGACCTGCGCATGCCAGAGTTTGCCGATTATGCCGTACCCGTGACCGATCCCGGCACCGGGGCCGTGGAATCGACCCGGGTCCTGGGCACGTTCCTGCGGGACATCATGGCCGCAAACATGGACAATTTCCGGGTCTTCGCCCCGGACGAAAACAACTCCAACCGGCTGGGGGCAATATTCGAGACCACCGACCGGGCCTGGAACGCCCGGACCGTTCCAGGGGATGACCATCTCGCCCGCGACGGGCGGGTCATGGAAATCCTCTCCGAACACACCTGCCAGGGCTGGCTGGAAGGGTATCTGCTCTCCGGCCGGCACGGATTCTTTTCCTGCTACGAGGCGTTTATCCACATCGTCGACTCGATGTTCAACCAGCACGCCAAGTGGCTGACCACAACGAACGGCATCCCGTGGCGCCGGCCGGTCGCCTCCCTGAACTACCTCCTGACCTCCCACGTGTGGCGGCAGGACAACAACGGGTTCTCACACCAGGACCCCGGATTCATCGACCACGTGATCAACAAGAAGACCGACGTCATCCGCGTCTACCTGCCCCCGGATGCCAATACCCTCCTGTCCGTTGCCGACCACTGCCTGCGCAGCCGCCAATACGTCAACGTCATCGTCGCCGGCAAGCAGCCGGAGCTGCAGTACCTGGACATGCAGCAGGCCATCGTGCACTGCACCAAAGGCATCGGCATCTGGGACTGGGCCAGCTCGGATGCGGATGGGGACCCTGACGTCGTCATGGGCTGCGCCGGTGATGTGCCAACAATGGAGACCCTCGCCGCCGCTGACATCCTCCGCGGGCGGTTCCCGGATCTGAAGATCCGGGTGGTCAACGTTGTTGACCTCATGCGCCTGCAGGACGACAAGGAAAACCCCCATGGCCTGCCCGGGCGGGACTTCGACGCCCTGTTCACTACCGACAAACCGGTCATTTTCGCCTACCACGGCTACCCGTGGCTGATCCACCGCCTCACATACCGCCGGACCAACCACGGCAACATCCATGTCCGCGGCTACAAGGAGGAAGGCACCACCACAACCCCGTTCGACATGTGTGTTCTCAACCAGCTCGACCGGTTTAACCTGGCCATCGACGTCATCGACCGCGTACCCGGGCTGAAGGATGTCTCGGCACATGTCCGCGAGGAGCTCAAGAACAAGCTCATCGAGCACCGCCAGTACGTCCGCACCCATGGCGAAGACATGCCAGAGATCAGAAACTGGCAGTGGCCGGGGGCACCCGCAGCCACCAACCAGCCGCCCAACGAGCCAGTCGTGGAGCCTGTCTAGGATGACCCGGGCCAGTCGCGGCGGCCCCGGGGCGCCCAACCTTTCCCGGCATGGCGCTGCGCTGCCGTTTGACGCGGTCCTTTTCGACATGGACGGAGTCGTCACGGACACCGCTGCCGTGCACGCGGCAGCTTGGAAGAAGCTCTTCGACGCTGTCTTTGCCGATCCGAGGCTGAATTCCGGCGGCAGGGTTGAGCCTTTCGACGAGGACGCAGACTACCGCAAATACGTCGACGGCCGGCAGCGTGAGGACGGAGTGGCTGCGTTCCTGGAATCACGAGGTATCAGGATTCCTGCCGGCTCCCCGGCAGACGGGGCGGACGTCTGGTCCGTCCACGGGCTCGGCGCCCGGAAGAACGACCTTTTCCTCGACTCCGTCTCCCGCGACGGCGTCCGCGCCTACCCGGGGTCCGCTGCGCTGCTGAACCGTCTGCGGGCCGGAGGTGTCCGGGTCGGTCTGGTGACGGCCAGCCGCAACTCCCGTGCCCTGCTGGCGGCGGTGAAACTGGAGGCGGAGTTCAACGTGGTCGTCGACGGTCAGACAGCCGCCGAGAAGAACCTGCCGGGCAAACCGGATCCGGCCATGTTCCTCGAGGCGGCTCGCGAGCTCGGTGCGTCCCCGGAACGTACCGCGGTCATCGAGGACTCCGACGCCGGCATCCGGGCCGGACGCCGCGGCGGCTTCGGACTGGTCGTGGGCATCGACCGCAGCGGGCGCCAGGACAGGCTGGAAGCGGCGGGCGCCGACGTGGTCCTCGGAGATGTCGCGGAACTGGATCTGGGAGCCTCCAGCACCGACCCGTGGACGCTGGTCTACGAAGGGTTCGACCCGGCGCACGAGGGTCACCGCGAGGCGCTGACGGCTCTGGGTAACGGCTACATGGCAACCCGTGGGGCACATCCGGAGCACCGGGACGACGGGATCCACTACCCCGGTACGTACCTGGCCGGGGTCTATAACCGGATTTTGAGCAGCGTCCACGGCCAGAAGCTGGAAGAGGAGCATCTGGTCAACGTCCCGAACTGGTTGCCGGTGGACGTCAGCATCGGCGGCGGACCCTGGTGGTCCGCCAATGACATCCAAGCCTCCCATGAGCGCCGCGAACTGGATCTGCGGCGCGGCGTGCTGACACGTCGTGCCCTGCTGACCGGGCCGCAGGGACAGCGGCTCATCGTGGTGCAGCGGCGGCTGGTATCCATGCACAACCCGCATCTGGCGGCGCTTGAGATGACCCTGACGGCCGATGGCTGGAGCGGCACCGTGCGTGTCCGCGCGGGCATCGACGCAAGTGTGGCGAACACCAACGTCCGTGACTATGCAGGTATCGGCCAGCGGCACCTGACCGATCCTGAGTTTACGGAGATGGACAGCGGCACTGTCCTGTGCGAAGTCCAGACGAGCCAGAGCCGGATACGCATCGCCCTCGCCGTCCGGACCATGTTCCTGGGCGCCCTGGGGACAGAGCCCCGCGCTGCGGACACCGTCCGCCGAGGATATCGGCGGCAGTTTGACCTGCGGCTGGCCGACGACCAGCCGGTCACCATGACCCGGACTGCCGCGGTGGCTACGTCCCGGGACGGTGCCATCTCATCGCCCTCGACCGGGGTTCTGGCGGAACTCTCCCGCAGCCGGGACGACGGCGGCTTCGCCGCGCTCCTGGAGGATCACGAAGCAGCATGGCGGCGCCTGTGGGAGCGGTTCGCGATCACCCTTGACGCCGACCGGCAGTCCCAACTGGTGCTCAACCTGCACGTGTTCCACCTGCTGCAGACGGTCTCCGTCCACGCCGCCGCCCTGGACGCAGGCGTGCCGGCGCGCGGCCTCCACGGGGAAGGGTACCGGGGGCATGTTTTCTGGGACGAACTGTTCGTGTTTCCGGTGATCGGGCTGCGGCTTCCCGCCATCAGCCGGGCGCTCCTGGACTACCGTTGGAGGCGGCTCGGTGCGGCACGGGAGGCCGCCCGCGCGGCCGGCCTCCGGGGTGCCATGTTCCCCTGGCAAAGCGGCAGCGACGGACGGGAAGAGACGCCCCGGCAGCTCTACAATGCCAGGTCCGCCCGCTGGATGCCGGACAACTCCAGCCGCCAGCGGCACGTCGGCTTGGCGGTTGCGTTTAATGCGTGGCAGCACTTCCAGGTCACGGGAGACCTGGGCTGGTTGACGGCGCGCGGCGGGGAACTGATTATCGAAGTGGCCCGGATGTTCGCCTCCCTGGCCACCTATGATCCGGTGGAGGACAGATTCCACATTTCTGGGGTGATGGGACCGGACGAATACCACGACGGGTATCCGGATGCACCCGGAGGGGGCCTTCGTGACAACGCCTACACCAATGTGCTGGCTTCCTGGGTCTGCGAACGCGCCGCAGAGGTGCTGCACGTGCTCGCCGGTCATCCAGGCCGGGATCTGACCGACCGCCTGCACATCACCCCCGAGGAGACCGGTCTCTGGTCCCGTCTGGCCCGCCGGCTCGCCGTGCCCTTCCAACGGGACAATGTGATCAGCCAGTTCCACGGCTACGACGACCTGTCCGAACTGGACTGGCCGCGCTACCGTGCGAAGTATGGCAACGTCGGCCGGCTGGACCTGATCCTCGAAGCCGAAAACGACGAAACGAACCGGTACAAATTGGCCAAACAGGCAGACGTACTGATGCTGATTTATCTGCTGGGCCCCGCAGGGGTGATCGACCAGCTTCACCTTCTCGGCTATTCACTCACAGGTTCCGATCTTGAACGCACGGTGGAGTACTACCTCGCCCGCACCTCCGACGGCTCGACACTCAGCCGCGTGGTGCACGCATCGGTCCTCGCCCGGATCGACGGATCCCGTGCCTGGGAGGTCTTCCGTGAGGCCCTGGTCGCGGACCTGGACGACACCCAGGGAGGCACCACCCGGGAAGGAATCCATCTGGGCGCCATGTCCGGGACCGTGGACCTTGTTGTCAGGGCTTTCGCGGGCCTGCAGACGGAAGCGGATGCACTGACCTTTGATCCGAGGCTGCCCGGCCAGCTGGGCGACCTCGGATTCCAGGTGCAGTACCGGGGCCACCGGATTGAAGTGTCCCTGAACGCGGACACTCTTCAGATCCGGCTGCAGCCCGGCACGGCACCGCCCATCCGCGTCGGTGTCAAAAAAAGCTACGCGGTCCTCGCCGGCGGGGAAGGAAAGGAGTTCCCACTAGTGCCGCCGGGACGACAGGACCGTCCGGGCTGAAGGGCCACCATCGAAGATGCCGTCGCCAGCACAAGCGGCCAGGTACGCCAATGAATAAGACCAGAGTGGCAATCAACGGATACGGAGTCATCGGCAGGCCGGTAGCCGGCGCGGACCTGCTGCAGCCGGACACGGGACTGATCGGCGTCGCCGATATCATCACCGACTGGCGGATCCGCGGTCGCGGCTTGGACCTTCCCGGTGCCGGTGTTCGGCACCCTGTTGTCCATCGTTGTCCTTGGGGGAACGCCAGAGCAGTTGGAGCCTGGCCGGGACGGCCCCGGTTCTGGTCCTGGTTCTGATTCTGGTGTCCATGGTTGCCCTTGTGCTGCCGCGAAGAAAGCCCGCCCTGCAAAGGCCTGACAGCTTCCCCGGCCTCCGGGCCCGGCATCAGCGCTGAACCAGCGGATGCCTTATCCGCGCACCCTGATCGTCCACGAGCGCTTCCTTACAGGACCGGTACGAAAGATGCTCTTCAAGAACTTCATGCCGGTTCTATGCTCGATGCTTCTGACTTGTGAGCCTGGCAGGGGCCCTGGCCTGGCCTAGAGCGGGACCACCATTACGGGCACGCCGGAGAACTCTAGGACCTGCAGGGTGTGGCTGCCGATGTAGGGTGTTGCGCTGCCGGGCCGGTCCACCAGCGCCAGGACGATCAGGGCGGCGTGGACCTCGCGGGCGTCGGCCAGTATCTCGGCGGCCACCCGTCCGGTCCGCCGGCTGACAGACACGTCAAGGCTGGCCGCTGCCCCCAGCGCGGCCACATGGCGCAGGGCAGCCTCGGCTGCAGGATCCTCCTGCTTGGCCGGCGCGTCAAGGTCGAAGCTGCCCAGATGCCCCGACAGCGCCCCGGGGTTCTTGACCGTCACCACCCGCAGCTGCGCGCCGAGCCTTTTCGCGTAGCCCACGGCCACCTCGGCTGCCCGGAACGCCGCATGGGAGTCGTTCACCGCCACCAGGATCACATCGTTCACGGCGCAGCCTTCCTGTCCGCGGCCCACCGCAGCCGCAGGCTCTCTTCGAGTTCCTGCGCGTCCAACTGCCGCCGGATCTCCAGCAGCTCGTTTTCCAGCCGGGGGATCCACCGGTTCTCCACCGCCCGCTGCCGGGTGCGGGCTGCGGCGAGTTCCGCCGTCACCAGCATTTCGGCCCGCTGGACCGCCGCATACCGGACCCCGGCCTCCAGCGCCCTGCGGTGGACCGACGCCGCGTAGGACAACGCCGAGCTTCCGCCCGCCAGGGGAACTGCGGGGAAACTGCACTCCGGATCGTCCGGATACACCACGCCCATGGTGCTGATCCAGCGCAGCTGCACGGCGGCGGGGACCGGCGGCGCGGCGGCCGCGAGCTGCCCGCTTCCGTCCAGGGCGGCAGCGCGGCGCAGCCAGAGCGCGGCTTCGCCGGCCAGCTCCTCCCACTCCGCGCGGGCCCGTTCCGCCCGGAGCTGGAGCCGTTCCAGCTCGTCCGCCAGGATGTGCTGCTTGCGGTCCAACAGGCGTGCGCCGTGCCGGGCGGTAGTCAGCCGCCGCTCCACCCGGACCTTACCCGCACGCCCCGTGCTGCTCATGGCCGGTCACCGCCTTCGGATCCGTCCCCGCCGGTAACGTCCCCGCCGGTTACGCCCTCGCCGGTCACGCCCTCGCCAGTATCGCCGGTATCACCGTGGGAGCCATCCGGGTGCGGGAGGTACCGTTCCAGGAAAGCGGTGGACACCATGGTCAGCTCCTGTTCCGGCAGCGCCGCCAGCGCCGCCCAGGCCCGGCCCAGGGTGTCGTCCAGGGTCCGGGGCTCGTCCCGCCCCTGGTTGAAAAGCCCGGTCTCCACCAGCGTCCGGTACCGGATATAGCTGCGGTCCGTTTCGCTCAGCGCCGCCGCACCCACCAGCTCCGCCAGTTCGGTGGCCTGCCGGGCACGGGCCATGGCGGCAAGCACCTGTGCCGCCACATCCAGATGGTCCTCGCGCGTCCGGTCCTTCCCGGCCCCGCTGCGCATCAGCCGCGACAGCGAGGACAGCACGTCCACCGGCGGGTAGATGCCCCGCGCCGCGATCTCCGGCGACAGGACAATCTGCCCCTCCGTGATGTAGCCCGTCAGGTCAGGGACCGGGTGCGTGATGTCCCCCGCCGGCATGGTCAACACCGGAACGATCGTCACCGAGCCCTCGTGGCCCTTGACCCGGCCACAGCGCTCGTACAGGGTGGCCAGGTCGCTGTACAGGTATCCGGGATAGCCGCGCCGGGCTGGGATTTCACGCCGCGCCGCGGACACCTCACGCACCGCCTCGGCGTAACTGGTCATGTCCGACATGATCACCAGGACGTCGTGGCCTTCGGTGTACGCCAGGTGTTCGGCGATGGTCAGCGCGATCCGCGGGGTGAGGATCCGTTCAATGACCGGATCGTCGGCGGCGTTCAGGAGGAGCACCAGTTCCTCGCCGGCGGAGCGTTCCTCCAGCCGGTCCCGCACGTAGGCGATGTCCGCGTGGGTCAGGCCCATGGCCGCGAACACCACCCGGAAGGACTGGCCGCCCGAGGTGGCCTGAGCCGCGATCTGGGTGGCCAGCGTCAGGTGCGGAAGGCCCGGCACCGAGAAGATGGGAAGCTTCTGCCCCCGGACCAGGGTGGTCAGCCCGTCGATGACGGAAATGCCGGTGAGGACAGGGTCCTGCGGCGGTTCTCGGAACACCGGGTTCAGCGGCCAGCCACTCACCGGAAGGGAGGCGGTGCCCATGACGGGAGGGCCGCCATCGAGCGCTTCCCCGCGGCCGTTGCAGACCCTGCCCAGCCAGTCGGTCCCCACCTGGATGTGCAGGGGCTGGCCCTCGAACCGGATCCGGATGCCGCCCAGGGACATGCCGTCGGTGCTTTCGAGCACCTGCAAGGTGGCCAGGTCCTGGTCCACTTCCAGCACCAGGCCGTGGCGGCGCCCGCCGCCGTCCATGTCGATGGTGGCGAACTCGTCCCAGCCCACGCCGTCGATCCCGCCGGCCACCAGCAGCGGCCCGCGGAGCTCCCGGATGTCCCCGTATGCAATCTGCCCGGCCAAGCCTTCGATGTTGCTCACTGCAGGGCCTCCAATGCCTTGAGTATCTCGGCGCTGCGGGCCGTCACCGCTGCCGCGTCCGCCGGCCCGGTTTCTTCGCGGGCCCGGAGGACCGGGCCCAGGTCAGCCTGCTCCACGGTGGTGGCCGCCACGCCGCGTTCCACAAGTTTCTGGCATGCATCGACGACGTCGAGCACCAGGTTCAAAAGGGCGGCGCCTTTTTCCGCGGAACAGAAGGCGTCGTTGGGACTCAGCGCGTTCTGCATTAGCACGCCGTCCCGCAGCAGCCGGCCGCCCAGCAGCACCATCCGTTCGTGGCCCGGCAGGGACGAGGTCCCGATGATTTCCGCCAGCTCGGCCAGGCGGTCCGCCTCGGCCAGCAGCGCGGCGGCGCGGGCCCGGCGCTCGGCCCAGCCCGGCTGCCCGTTGCCCGCATGCCAGCTGCCGATGGCTTCGGCGTCGCGGGCGAACGAGCCGGTCCAGCTCACAGCCGGGTAGTGCCGGGAGTAGGCCAGGTCCCGGTCCAGCATCCACAGGGACCGGACAAACCGCTGGGTATCCGTGGTCACCGGCTCGGTCATGTCGCCGCCGGCAGGGGAAACAGCACCGATCACCGTCACCGAGGCCGTCTTGCCGCCGAGCGTGGTCACCCGGCCGGCCCGTTCGTAGAAGGAGGCCAGCTCGGAGGCGAGGTTGGCCGGGTAGCCCTCCTCGGCCGGAAGGTCACCGTTGCGGTTGGCGAACTCGCGCAGTGCCTCCGCCCAGCGGGACGTTGAGTCCGCGATCACCACCACGTCGTAGCCCATGTCGCGGTAATACTCCGCCACGGTGATCCCGGTGAAGATGCTGGCCTCGCGCGCCATCATGGGCATGTTCGAAGTGTTGGCGATGATCACGGTCCGGTCGATCAGCTTTCCGCCGGTGCGCCCGTCCTCCAGCTGGGAGAGCCCGTCCAGGACATCGGCCATTTCGTTGCCGCGTTCCCCGCAGCCCACATAGACAATGACGTCGGCATCGCTCCACTTGGCGATCTGCTGCAGCATCATGGTCTTGCCGGTGCCGAAACCGCCCGGGACCGCGGCGGCAGCGCCCCGCGCCACCGGAAACAGCAGGTCCAGGACCCGCTGGCCGGTGTGCAGCGGCACGGTGCCGGTGTGCCGGGACCGGAAGGGCCGTGGCCGGCGCACGGGGCTTTGTTCGGATACGGCCACTTTGTGCCCGTCCACCACCGCGACCGTATCCAGGACGTGGACCGTGCTTTCCAGTGCGATCCAGCTGAGTTCACCGGACACACCGGCCGGCACCATGACGTGGTGCTCCACGGACCCGGACTCCGGCACGGTGCCCAGGACGTCCCCTGCGGAAACCCGGGTGCCCGCCGCCGCCGCCGGCTTGAACTTCCATTCGCGGGCCAGGACCGTGGGGTCCTCCGCGGAGCCGGACCGCTCGGGGGTCAGCCACATCGACGCCGATGACAGCGGGCGCAGGAGGCCATCGAACACCTGGCCCAGCAGGCCCGGGCCCATCATCCCGGACAGCTCCCCGCCGGTGGGGGCAGCGATGTCGCCGGCCTTCAGTCCGCCCGTGTACTCATAGGCCTGCAGTGTTGCCCGGCTTCCGGCGATGGCCACGGTTTCGGCACTGATGCGGCTGGGCCCCACGGCGATCAGCTCCAGCATGGACAGCGCTTCCACGCCCTCGATTTCCACCAGGGGGCCGCTGACCCGAACCACTGTGCCCTCCCGGCTGCCCATCAGCGGCTCCACAGTTGGCTCGCGGCGGGCAGGGATTCCAGGGTCATCCCGGCAAGCACGGGAAGGGAGAGGTCCAGGCGGCGCGACCCGGCCTCGGCGACCACGCCGCCGTCGGGGCTCTCGGTCACGCTGGCGTCCGGGCCGAGCAGCTCCCGGCACTGTTCTTTCAGCCGGGCCATCAGCTCCGGGTAGCGGGGGTCCCCGGTGAGCCCGACGGCGGCCTGCCGAACCTGGCGGTGGAGTTCCGTCCGGAGGGCATTGCCCTGGGCCAGGACGAGCTCGTGTGCCTGGCGGCGCGCCCGGGCCGAGCGCAGCGCGGTCTCGGAGCGGGCGGCGGCCTCGCCCTCGGTTGCCGCGGCGGCGAGGATGGCTGCGGCCTCGGCCTTAGCGGCCTCCAATAAGGCGGTGGCTTCTCTGGCGGAGTTGTCCCGGAATCCGGTGGCCTGCTTTTCCGCGGCCGCCCGGAGTGCGTTCCGGACCGGTTCCAGGGCGGCGTCCGACCCGGCGGGGAGGCCCGGTGTGGCCACGGCTGATTTTGCGCCGCTTGCCGTTCCCAACGTCGCGGGGCCGATGATGGGTGTTCCGGTCATGGGCACGGCCCTCCTTGGTGCGTCGGTCACCGCGGGAGCACCACGGTCAGGGGCGCGTGGGGAGCGGCCAGGACGGACTCCAGCGCCTGCGCGGAACGGGGCGTGAGGATAACCATGGCCGTGTCCCGGGGCAGGGTGCTCCAGGCGGCGAGGATCTCCTCAGGGGTGGAGCCCGCGAAGACGCTGACGCCTGCCAGCCGGAACCCGTCCAGCAGAGCCTGTTCACCGATCGCGGCGATGGTCTGGGGCATGGTCCCGGTTCCCTCAGGCCTTGCCGATAAGGATGATGGCAATGATCAGCCCGTAGATGGCGATGCCTTCCGCCAGGCCCACCACCACCATGGCCCGGCCGAAGATTTCGGGCCGCTCACTCATCGCTGCCAGCGCCGCGGAGCCGGTGTACGCCACGGCGAAGGCTGCACCGATTGAGGACCCTGCCACGGCGATGGCTGCGGCGATCAGGGCTGAGCCGCCGGCACCTGCGGGCGTGTCCGCGGCCGCCGCGGCGACGGCAGGGGCGGCCGCCGCCGCCGGACCTGCGCCCAACGCGCCGGCCAGCACGGTCAGAGCCCCGGCCATCACGGCGATATTCAGGGCCGCCAGGATCTTGAACGCGGACTTCCGCCAGCGCCGGACCGCCAGGATGGCGCCTGTTGCTGCGATGAGGAAAACGGGGATGGCGCCGAACCAAAGGTTCACGGGAGCTGCCTTTCAGCGGGGATGGAATGGAGGGCCGGTTCTGCGGTGGGCTGGCCCGCAGTGATGGAGGACGCGGTGGGCGAGAGGTCCGGAGACCAGGGCCGGAACGGCCGGCCCTCGGACTGGAAGATCCGGGAAAACAGTTCGTAGTACTCCAGGCGCAGGGCCTGAATGCCGGCCACCAGGGCTTCCAGCCCGAAGGTGACGATATTTCCCACGAGGAACAGCAGGATGGCCGCGGCTGCGCGCCAGTCGGGAGCCCACAGCGCCGTAGTGCCGTTCCAGACCACCATCAGCAGGGCCGCGTGGGTCAGTCCGAAGGCGGCCAGACGGGCAAAGGAGACCAGGTTAGAGCCCAGCCGGATCACGGTGTCCACGAGTTCGATCACCGCCTGGAAGATGGCCGTGGCGCCGCCGCCGGCCTCGATGAAGAGGCCGATAAAGATGAAGACCAGCGCGCCGAGGGCTATCACGGCTGCCGCCAGGATCAGCACCCCGGTCCCGGTGCCCAGGCCCCAGACCAGAAGGCCCACGGCCAGGAACAGCAGGGAACCGGCGACGCCGGAACGGGCATAGAGCGCATACCCCCAGCCGCCCTCCCGGACACGGTTGATGGTGCCCATGGCGTAGGCGCCAGCCAGCAGGAACGCCCCCACGCCCAGCCCGGCCACCAGGAGCGGGACCGGATTCGCCAGCGGGTCGAGCCACAGCACCGGCACCAGGCCGGTGGGCCCGAAGGCCTCCCCGTACAGCGCGCCGAACACCATGGCGGCGAGCCCGGCCGCCCACACGAAAAGCCAGCTCCGCTGCAGTTTGGCGAGCACCTTGATCCGGCCGCTGCGCAGCAGGAGCCCGGCCACCAGCAAGATGGCGCCGTGCCCCACATCGCCGAACATCATGCCGAACATCAGCACATAGGCGAACCCGGCCAGGCGGGAGGGATCAAGGTCCGCATAGGGAACCGTCCCGTAGGTATCCACCAGCGTCCGGGAAACCCGGGCGCCGCCGTCGAGCATGGTGGGTGGCTGGATCCACCGCGGACGGGAGAGCGGGACCACTGCCCCTCCCAGCGGGGCGATGGCTGCCGCAAGGGCGGAGATGGCGTGCCGGGGCATCCATCCGGCCAGGGCCGCCGACGGTCCCGAGACGATGGCCGCGGCCGCCGCCTTCTCCAGTTCCTCGGCGCCGCTGCCCGGTGCGTAGGGGAGGTCCAGTTCGACGGCGCCGCTGCGGGCCACTTCCACGAGCATGCGCTGCCGGTCCTGCTCGGGCACCACCAGGGCCACCCGCTCCATGCGGACGGGGCCCTGGGATTCACGCCGCGGCATCGAGCACCTCGCTGGATCCGGAGCCGGCGGCAGCGGAAGTGAGCGCCGCCCGGACACGCCAGGCATCGGTGGACAGCACGGCGATGGCGCCGAGCACGACGTCCGGGCCGGGCATGGATCCGCGGAGCAGTTGGAAACCGTCCTTTTCCACCGCTGCGTGGAGCCGGGCTTCCGCGCGCCACAGCTCCTTGGGGGACGCGACACCCTGGAGTGCCGGCCGCAGCGACGGGGGCAGCGCGGCCGTGAACTCGGCGAGGCTGCGGGCAGTCTCCCAGGACCTGCCCAGGACGGGGCGCAGAAGGTGGACGGCGGGCGCCGGGGGTGTTCCGCCGTCGACCGTCAGAATTCGGGCTGCGGTGAGGGCGCACCGCGCACCGCACCACGGCCGAGCCGGAGCCGCGACGCCGGCCAGCCGCCGGGCCCACGCCACGGTGAGCGCGTCGCGCAGCGCGCCTGTGCCGGCAGTCGTTTGGGTGGCAGCGCCGACGTCGGCTCCCCACGCCGTGGCGGAAAGGACGCCGGCGAGCTCCTCACGAGATCCGGCAGCGGCCAGCCGGGGCCAGGCAGTGGCGAGGGCGCCCAGGTGATAGGGCTCGGGGGCCGCCGCACCGCCGGTGAGCCGGTGGGCCTGTGCCACGATGTTCTCGATTTCAAAAGTGCCTGCAGCGGCCCGGGCGATTGCGGTGCCGGAGGCCGGAAGCCAGCCGGCCAGCACGCGCAGCTGCCACAGGACTGTCTCCTGGACAGCGCGTTCGGCGGCTGCAAGCCCGGAGGCGCCGCGGAGCCGTTCCGCGTAGCCCGACTCCTGAAGGGAGGACAACGCGGACTCCACGGTGGGTTGGGCGGCCAGGGCGCGGCTGGCCCCGGCGCCCACACGGCGGTGCGCCATGGAACGCGCCCGCACGGTGGCAGCCACCCAGTCGGATTTCACTGGGGCCCGGCGTTGGTGGGTGCGGTGCTGCCCTGTGCGGTTTTGCCCGGGGCTGCGTTGGGCGGGGCCAGCAGGGTGTCCAGAACCTCGGTGACGACGGCGGGGATGCGCGCCCTGCCTGCCTCTTCCAGTGCCGTTGCTTCCTGGCGTGCCTGTTCCAGCACCTGCGCGTCGCTGTGGGAAGCGGCCTGTTCCACGCGGGCGGCGGCCTTTGCCCGCGCGGCACCGGCGTCGAGCCTGGCCTGGGACAGGATGGCGGCCGCCTGCGCGCGGGCGCGGACCACTTCCTCTTCCGCGCTGCGGCGTGATTCCTCCGCCAGCGCCGCATTTGCTGCGACGCCGTCCGCCAACGCGGCAAACACCGGCGCCAGTTCGGCCGCCGGACCCTGATCATCAGCAGCCGGCACACCCACCGGACCTGCAGCACCGGGAGCGCCCACGGGCCGAAACCGGTCCAGGATACTCAGTCGCGCCATGGCACCCCCTCGGAAATGTCCCTATAGCCACAGTCTAGGCACGGATCGGCTGCGCGACTGCACTGGGGAACATTACGAAGCCGGCCATAGTCCGCTGACCGGTTGATCCGCCACAGCTTGGCGTCGGGCAGGTCCGCGAGCACCGGGCGGTAGTCGTACCCCAGCAAGGTGACCAGTCCGAACACGATGTCGGAGTAGGAACCCTGGTCGGTGATCAGCACCTCGGGCCGGTGGCTGCCGCCTGGGTTGTGGAGCAGGTCCACGAAGTGAAGGGGGTCCTTCGGGGTACCCGACACCACCTTGGCTGCTAGCCCGAGGGACTGATCGGAGATCATGTTCAGCCAGGTCACGCCCTTCTTCCGGTGGAAGTACTCCGGGTTTGGGCGGCCATCGACGGAGCAGACCGGCACGATGAACCGCTCCCGTCGGCGGCGGCCACCAGCCCACCGCCCCACGCCTGTGCCAGGTCGCTGTACGGGGTCGAGATAACTACGGGCGATATTAGCCGTCAGCCGTAGAGCCACCAGCAATGAAGGACCTTCAGACCTCCCGCGCCTGATTATCTTAGGACTCACCTCTATGTTTTCTCAGCGGGCAGGCACGCCTTTGGCCCTCTCCGCGCCCACTGTTGCCCCCGCGCGGCTCTTCCGGGCCTTGGTTGCACCCTCCCCTTGCCCATGGTTACCGTTGCGCTGGGGTGTGTGCCTTCGCTGCGTGCTGCGGCGAGGCGGCCGCGAATCTGGGTTTCATTCGCACCGGTGTTTGCCAGGGATTCCGAAAACTTCTCGTGGTGTTCGGCCGAGCCATATCCGGCGGCCGACGTGCTCTCCGCTTTCAGGCCCTGGTCTTTGAGCCGGTTGCTGTCGTTGCCGGTGACGCGGTTTTCGATCTCGTGGCCGACGCTTTCCACGCGGGCAAAGAGTTCCTTTTCGGCTCGTTCGTACCGGAAGGACACCGTGCCGTGTGCCACCGTACTTCGGTCTGCCGTCATTCGCATGGCGCCGCCCATCATGCCGTTGCGCCGGCCCATCATGGGGCCGCCCATGTTGGTCAGTGAAACGCTGACGACCGGCCCGGGAAGATTCGGAGCCGCACACCGGGCGCGGGACAGAAAACCACTGCCCCCGGGATTCACAAGATTGCCCACGACGCCCACCGCTACGAGCGAGAGCGCGGTCAGAAGGATCACGGCTGCGATCCCGAGGATGACCTGCCCGCGGCGGGAAAGGGTCTTCATTCCTGCCGCCTGAGTGCCGTGCGCCGTGCAGTGAACTCCTGCTCGTCGATTTCCCCGCGGGCGAAGCGCTCGTTGAGAATACGCTCGGCGTCGAGGTGCGGCGGCCGCGGAGCGGCCGGTCCCTCACCCGGATGGGTACGCCGGACCAGGAGCACAACGACAGTGACCACCCCGCCCCAGAAAATCAGCATCAGCACGGCCATGGCCACCCACGCGCCGACACCCCAGCCGTTCCCGTACCAGCCATCCATCATGATCAGACCTCCTCCGACGACCCTAGCGCCGGGCAGGCTCTCGGAACAGAGACCTACGCCCCCGGCCAGCTGACACAAGGACCGCATGGTCCAAGTACCGTGGAAAAGCCTTCCAGAGAATGTCGTCCCAGTCTTGACGGAAGGACTTTGTCCACATAATCAGCGGCTACGGCAGAATTATGGCAGAGCTGCCCAATCCCTGACCTCGGTGTGAGGCACAGAAAAACCCCGTTGCCGGTGACGGCAACGGGGTTTTTCATGCAGTTTCAGGCTGCCTAGCCGGAAAGGCTACTTGCCTGCGACTACGTTGAGCTCGATCACAGCGGCAACGTCAGCGTGAAGGCGGACGTTGGCCTGGTAGGAACCAACCGACTTGATGTGAGTCGGCAGTTCAACCTTGCGCTTGTCGATTTTGCCAAGGCCAGCGGCCTCAACAGCGTCGGCGACGTCGGCCTGCTTGACGGTGCCGAACAGGCGTCCGGTCTCGCCAGCCTTGACGACGAGCTTGACCGGCTTGGCGGAGAGTGCAGCGGCCTGCTTCTGAGCGTCTTCCAGGGAAGCGTGCTCGCGGGCGGCGCGGGCAGTCTTGATGGACTCAACCTGCTTCTCGCCACCCTTGGACCAGGTCAGGGCGAAGTTGCGGGGCAGCAGGTAGTTACGTGCGTAACCGTCCTTGACCTCGACAACGTCGCCAGCGGCACCAAGACCGGTTACTTCGTGGGTCAGAATGAGCTTTGCCATGTTACTTAATCCCTTCCCTAACCGCGGCCAGCGCCGGAGTAAGGCAGCAGTGCAACTTCGCGGGCGTTCTTGATTGCCTGGGCGATTTTGCGCTGTTCCTGCACCGTGACGCCAGTGACGCGACGGGCGCGGATCTTTCCGCGGTCGGAGATGAACTTGCGCAGCAATGCTACGTCCTTGTAGTCGATGACAGTGATGTCAGCGGCCTTCAAGGGGTTGGACTTTGGTTTGGGCTTACGGAGTTCAGCCTTAGCCATCGTGGAGCTCCTATTCTATGGAGCCCGTGGATATTGATCCACGGGATGGTGGTGGTCCGACGGCGGCAGTCACGTCCGGTGCCTTGCGGCACTTTCGGTGGTCCCGGCGTCGGGCCTAAATGATTGGTTTAGAAGGGAGGTTCGGAATCGGGGCCGTTGCCCCAGCCGCCGCCTGCGTTGGAGACACCGGGCGTTGCCCAGGGATCCTCCTGTGCAGCGGGCTGGTTGCCGCCACCGAAGCTTCCACCGGAGTTGCCGCCCTGGTTTCCACCAGAGTTGCCGCCTCCGAAGCCACCGCCGCTGTTGCCGCCGAAGCCACCCTGCGCGCCGTTTCCGGCACCCCCACCGCCGGAGCGCTGGGTGCGGTTGACCTTGGCATTGGCGTAACGCAGGCTCGGGCCGATTTCATCGACTTCGAGCTCCATAACGGTGCGCTTTTCGCCTTCTTTTGTTTCGTAGGAACGGCTCTTCAAACGGCCGGAAACAATCACGCGCATGCCCTTGGTGAGGGACTCGGCAACGTTCTCGGCTGCTTCACGCCATACCGCCGCGCGGAGGAACAGGGTTTCCCCGTCCTTCCACTCATTGGACTGGCGGTCAAAGGTGCGCGGGGTGGAAGCGATGGTGAAGTTCGCTACTGCCGAACCTGACGGTGTGAACCGCAATTCCGGGTCATTGGTGAGATTACCGATGACCGTAATAGTGGTTTCGCCTGCCATCTACTGCCTCCTTGTTCGATCCTGGGTGAAGAATTCGATCCTGCGGGGTAAAGAATGAAAATTGGAGCTGAAGTTACTCAGCAACAACCTTCTGCTCTTCGGGGCGGGTGATCTTGGTGCGCATGATGGTCTCGTTAAGAGACAACTGGCGGTCAAGTTCCTTGGCGGTGTCCGGCTTGGCGGTGAAGTTCACCACGGCGTAGATACCTTCGGACTTCTTCTTGATCTCGTAAGCCAGCCGACGACGGCCCCAGATGTCAACCTTTTCGATGGTTCCACCATCGTTGGTGATGACGTTCAGGAACTTCTGAAGCGACGGCTCAACGGTACGCTCTTCGACCTCGGGGTCGATGATTACCATCAATTCGTAAGGACGCATATGTGAACCCACCTCCTTTGGGCTAAGCGGTTACGGCATTTCCGTAACAGGAGGTTCATTTGCGATGCCGTGCGATGCCCGGCCAACAAAACGGAGGCAGGGCGCAGCACAGACTTCAATATCTTAGTGCATTTGAACCGGATAGGCGATTCGCGCTTGACACAAGGCTAAGCGTTCCTGGGACGGGCGCGGAAGCCGGGGGCGCCGCTATGTGGAAAACCCACCAACGGTCTAACCCGGGCATCGCGTCCCGTCACGCCAGGCATACTTTTGGACCGCCCGACGTCGTGCTTCCGTGCCATTGCGCGGAACCGCGGCGGCAGGAGCGCCAAAAGGGGTGCTCCGCGTGACGCGCATGGTGGCAAGTAGGAAACGACACCAGCTAGGTATTGTACTTAGGGCGTTGCGGCCGTAATTACTGTGGTGCAGCGAACCCGGCGCGGCTATATTGGCATCCAACGGCTGGGTACCGTGCTGGACGCAACGCCGCGGCCAGGAAACCGGCCCGAACGATCAGGAAAATGACCGGACGGGCCTCGTCAACTTGAAGCTCAAGCGGTATTGGTCTCCTTCTTCGATGGATGGGGACCACATGTCTTTAATAGGCCGAAGCGAGGAGTTGGACCGAATCCTTTCTGTGATCCGAGGGCCCCAGGAATCCGCCCTGACGGTTGTGGGCCGGCGCGGCGCGGGAAAATCCGCGCTGCTGTCCGAAATCCCTCGGCTCTCGGATTACCGGACAATTTTTCTGCGGGCCAGCGCGTCGGAATCCGATTGGCGGCTTTCGGGCCTCACTGCCCTCCTGACAGGAATCGATGACCCCGCCCTCAACCGGTTCACCGACGAACTGCTCCGCGATTCCACCGGGGCAATGGACGTTCCCACCGTATCCACGATGCTGCTTGACGGGTTGCACCAGCGCGCGTCCTCCCGGACAGTGATCGTCATCGACGACGCAGACCAGCTGGACCCCAGTAGCCAGGCTGTGATCGGATACCTGGCCCGGCGCCTGTCAGGAACGGACATGACACTGTTCATCAGCGTCCGGGAGGAGGCGGGGGACAGCCCGTTCACAAGCCTGCCTTCACTGACGCTGAGGGCCATGAGCTACAACCACACTGTCCGGATGCTGGAGTCGATTCCGGCGCGGCAGACCGCCGCGGCGGCGGTCCACGCGGTTGCCGCGGCAACTCAGGGCAACCCTCTCGCCGCCGTCGAACTTTACACCTGCCTGCTTGAACGCCAGGCCGAGGGGAAGTACGCCCTCCCGGTTCCCTTTCCCTGCAAGGGAAGCTTTGAATCGGAGTTCGCCGCCACAGTCGGAGGGCTGACGCCTTTTGCACGGCACGTCCTGGACCTGCTTTCACTGTCCTGCCGGAGCGACATCGCAACGCTGGAAAAGGTTTACAGCGATTTGTGGCCCGGAATCGATGAGCTGCTGGCCTGCGGCATGGCCAGCAGGACCGGGCCGTATCTCCTGATCCAGGACCAGTTGCTCCGTGGATACGTCTTTGCAGCCATGACACCGACGGTGCGGACAGCCAATCACCGCGCCATGGCTGAAGCAGCAGCCGAAACGGACCCTTATGCCCGCAGGTGGCACCTGAGCTTTACTTCGCTGGAGCGCCAGACGCCGTTTGGCCTCCTCCGGTTTGCCGTGGACCTCGTCCGCAGCGGGGAAGTTGCCTTTGCCGTGGAATACATTGAACGTGCCCTTACTATCAACCCCTGGGAAGCGGAAACTGCCGCCCGCCTCGCCAATGTGGCCGAGCTGCTGTTCAACAGGGGCGAATTTGTCTACGCCAAGCGCTATCTTGAATGGGCGCAGCGGGTAACGCGAAACCCCGCGCTGATCCTTCGCCTGACCGGCCTTGCCTTCGAAATCCAGTTCATCCAAGGTACCGCCGTGCGCCCCAGCATGGTGCTCCGCCTGGTCAAGGACTTCGGGCAGCACGATCCTGCGTTCGCCGCTAACCTGCTGGCCGTCGGCTCGCTCTACTATGCGGAACGCTGGGAGCTGGAGGATGCCGTCGGCCTCCTGCGGTACGCCGACCGGTTCCAGGACTCCGCTTCCGCGGACTGCCTGATGGTTGCGGGCCGCGCCAAGCTGCTAATCGAGGCAATCGGCGGAAACACGGAGCACGTCCACCACAAGTGCGACGCCGTTGGCGGCGCGAGAGTGGCAACCCTCCTGGTGCAGGGCCGCGCCCTGAGCTACGCCGAACACTACGGGCTCGCCAAGGAGGCCTTCGCCGTGGTCCGGCATTCTGTTGAGGCGAGCAACATCAACTGGCGTGAAACCGCAGACTTCCTTGCCGTTGACAACGAGATCCGCGCTGGCAACGTCCGGACAGCGGTCAAACTGATCGAAGACCTCGAACTCTCTGAACCCGAGACCAAATATCACCGCGGAATGCGCCATATCTTCCGGGTTTGGCGGGCCCACGCGCTCGGCGACGAAGCGCTGGCGCGCGTTTACGTGGCGCAGGCGCAGTATTTTTCCAGTGCGGAGAGCCACCTGGCCACCACTGCCCAGCTGGCCGCCTGCCAGGGACATTTTGCCCTCATGCGGGGCAACCTTGCGGAATCATTCGCGCAATTGTCCCGGGCTGTGGAGATCGGCATGTCCTTCGGCAACCCCACGCTCCTGCGCTGCGAGGCAGACTTAGTGGAGGTCCTGGTCCGGCTGGGGCGGCACAGGGAAGCAACCCAGACGCTTTTCCGCCTGGAGAGCCGCGCGGTAGGACTGAGGTCCCCGTGGCTCATGACAGCCGTCGCCCGGAGCCGCGCTATGCTGGCCGACGGCGAACAGTCCCTCCAGCTGTTCAGCCATGCGCTGGAGAGCAGGAACGCCCACGAATCCGTCCTCGAACGGGCCAGGACGCTGCTCTGCTATGCGGAGCGGCTGAAAGCCTTTGGCCGCCTGCGTGATGCCCGGGACGGCCTGCTGCGTGCGAAAGTGATGTTTGATGAGGCCGGCGCAGATGCCTGGACCCAGCACGTCGATTCCTTGTTACTGGACGAGCGGGTGGAGCCAGCCCGCACGGGCGGCAACCCCGCCATGCTGATACTCGCCGACCACGAAAAGGCGTTGGCACAGATGGTGGCCCGGGGCCTCCGCAACAAGGAAATCGCGGCCACTCTGTACGTCTCAGTCCGCACGGTGGAAGTGCGTCTTACCGCGATCTACCGGAAGCTCGGAGTGGAATCACGTGCCCAACTCACGGCCCTCGCAGCAGGCAAGGAAGCCGCGGCACGGGAGCCGTACGTCCTGCCTGTCCTCTAGGACGAAACCCGCCGGACAGTTTCCACAGCGTTCCCGTCCCGCACCCACAGAGCACGCTCGTTTCCCTGCCAAAGCCGCGGGCGCCGGACTAATGTGGCAGCACGGGCAACACTCGGGGAAAGAAAGTGACATGAGGATCTTCGCCAATCCGTTCCAAGTCCCCACCCCCCGGCAACCGATCCGGAAACTCAGAATCGCCGTCGTCGGGACTGGACACTGGGGGACCAACCTGGCCCGCAACCTGCATGCGAGCCCGGACTGGCAAGTCGCAGCCATATGAACCGCGCCAGCAAACTAGCTGCCACGCTGGGGGGACATTCCCGCGATGGACGTGCGTCACGCCGTCGCGGGCTTAGCGATAGGACCCCGATACTCCCCGTCTTCCACGAACTGGATATCGACGAAATGAACCGCATCATCGCCAGCATCCGGGCCGCCACCGGTGAGGTTGGCGCGTGAGCGAACTCATCCTGCTCCCCGCCAGCGGACTGGCCCGGGAAGTGTTGACCATGGTGCGCAGCAGCGGCCAGTACGACGCACTCGGGTTGCTGGATGACGACGAGGAATTATCCGGCACATCGGTGGACGGCGCCCCGGTGCTCGGCACCATTTAAGATGCAGGGAAATTCACCCATGCCCTGCTGTTTGTGTGCCTCGATTCCGGCAGCGCCCGTGAGTCCGTGGTGGAACGGCTGACTGAACTGGGCCACACAGAGAGCCGCTACGCCACTGCCATCGACCCCATCGTCCGGCCCCCGGAGGGCTGCCGGATAGGCAGGGGCAGCATCCTGCTGCCGAACGTCACCCTGACGGCGTCTGTCACCCTCGGGGAGCATGTTGTTGTCATGCCGGGGGTCACGTTCACGCACGACGACGACGTGGCGGACTTCTCTACCTTCACAGCTGGAGTTTCCCTGGGCGGGGGCGTGCGGATAGGGCGGGCAGCGTACCTGGGCATGAACTCAAGCGCGCGGGAACGGACGTCGGTGGGAACCTACGCCACGATCGGAATGGGGGCTGCCATATTGAGCAACGTCCCGGACGGTGGCGCTGCCGGCCCTCTCATGAGATTCTGACGTATGCATAGACACTTGGTCGCCCTTGGGGTGGCGGCAATCTTCCTGGCCGGCTGCTCGGCCCCTTCACCTCAACCGGAAGTAACGACGGCGGCGCCGACCGCCACTTCAGCATCAGCCACGCCGACCCCTACTACGCCAACGACGGGATCTGCCGCGACAGATCTGAACTGGGGCACGCCGACCGCTGGCGATGAGTTCGACTACACCGGCGCACCGGACGCCTCGAAATGGTCCGTCTACAACAGTGTGGGGCACGCGGGGAAAGGCATCCGGAGTCCCCAGCAGGCCACGGTAGACGGTTCCAAAATGGTCATTACCGGGACACCGGACGGCACGACCGCTGGAATGAGCGCGAAGTTTGCGCGCCAGAAGTACGGCCGGTGGGAGGTCCGCGCGGCCGGGTCCGGTGACAATGAGTACCATATGGTGTCGATCCTGTGGCCGGATAGCGGGAATTGGCCGTGTGATGGAGAAGTTAACTACGCTGAGACTTTGGGTGACTGGAACGTCATCAAGTTCTTCCACCACCATGGATGTGGGAACAAGTTGACGTCGGCGGCCAAGGCTCTGGACGTTAGCCAGTTCCACAACTACGCGGTTGACTGGTCCCCGAATGGGATGGTCGGCTACGTCGATGGGGTGAAGTGGTTTGAGGACAACGACCCCGCGCACCAGCCTCCCGGTCCGATGCACCAGACGCTACAACTGGACTGGTTCCCAGACGACACTGCTAACGGCGCTGGCGAGATGCGAGTGGATTGGGTTCGCGTCTATGCGGCTGCCAGTGATACTCCCCCGCCGGCGTCATCAGGTGAGTCGTTTGATTTCGCCGCCACCGGGGATATAAACCCTGCTGGTAACACGTCGGCCACGTCGCACAGTGGTAAGAACGCGGCTAGCATCATCGCCGGTCTCAACGACGGTTCGCTGGACAACTTCCTAGCGCTCGGGGATTTCCAGTACGACGAGGGCACCTGTTCCGCGCTCGGGTCATACAACCGGTTGTGGGGTCCGGCGAAGGCCAAGACGTACTGGACCACTGGACCGAATCATGATGTTGAACCCGGCAAGAATGACGACGTTGACCGGTACATGGATGGGCAGTGCGTGTCCACGGAGAAGAGCGCGACGAACTCCGATCTTGGACGGTTCCAAGACGCTCTCGACTGGTATTCGTTCGACAAAGGCAACTGGCACATTCTTGTAGCGCCTACGGCCACATGGCGTTATGACGCTACGCGGGCGCAGGCGATGACCTCGGAGATGGATGCCAACCTGAAAGCGGCGAAGACCGCTGGAAAGCATCTGGCGGTTATCTACCATGATCCGTATTTCACCAGCAACACGTCGAGCCACACGCGCTTCTCTCAGGCGAAGCCGTGGATTGACGTGTTCTGGGAGAACCGCGTTCGTGTGCTGCTGTCCGGCTCTCAGCACAATTACGAGCGGACCTGCCCGATTAACAACGCGGACCAGTGCGTTGCGGACGGGATGCAACAATTTCAGGTGTCCACTGGTGGAATCGGCCTCCGGGAGTTCACCAGTAACCCCTCTTATGTGCAGCGGAAATTTAGCGACACATGGGGTCACCTACGGATGAGCCTCAAGGCTGACGGCTCTTACACCTGGGAATTCCGTCCCGTTTCCGGCGGAATGCAGACTGACAGCGGGGCTCGAAGCCCTGGCTAATTCATCGGTTCCGATCACCGCCGGTTAGCGCGTTGACACGCGCACGGCTCAGCCACCGTCCGGACGCCAGTACCGCAGCCCGCCGCTGGTGGTGCCGTCGCGGGCGACGTCGACCACGGCGTACGGGAACGCCCGAGGGTCCGACTGGTCAGGTCCGCGGCCGCGGACTTCCGAAGACCACGTGCCGGTGTTGACGTACCTGGTGGGGCACGCCTCGAGCGCCGACTCTAGGGCCCGGTGGGTGTGGCCCGAGACGTACCAAGCCACCCCGGAACCGTGCGCCTCCAGGGTACGTGCGAACCGGCCCGCTGCAGCAGGTGCCTCCTCGCCGGTGACTCTGCGCCCGGCGGCCGCGAGCACCATACGGGTCGCTGCGACCGGGAGCGCCGATACCGTCCGGAACCGGGACAGGCGCGCCAGGTCCCGAACGGCCACCCCGTCGAGCGCGAGCCGCAGTGACTCGGTCTGCAACAGCTCGTCGTACGCGGGCTCCCGGACGCGGCGTTCCGCCCGCTCGGACGCCAGGCAGGCCCGGGCAACGGCCCCGGCACGGCTCAGGCGCGACTTCGACGGATGGGCGTTCCAGGCGGCGAGCGGTGGCAGGTTCAGCTCGTCGGTGCCGTTGACCGCCGCGCGGAGCACCTCTGGCATCCGGTGCAGCGCGTGGTGCTGGTGCCCGTGCTCAGCCACGAGCACGTCGGGCACGTGCAGGAACCACGGGTGTATCCGGACGCGCGAGGGCTCGATGGGTGACAGCAGCGCTGACAGTCGGGCGGCAACCGCGGGCCTGGCCAGCTCCACGTCGTGGTTGCCGCAGACGAAGTGCAGCTCCACGCCGCGCGCCGCACACGCCTTCAGCGCCGAGAACGTGTCGGGGTGGCGGGCAAGAATGGACTCGAGCCGGGCCAGGCTCTCGTCCTGGGCGAACCCAACCAGCTCGAACGTGTCACCGACGAAGGCGACGTGCTGCTGCGGACCGGGTGCTGGGAGCACCTCGCGGCGCAGGAACTCGGGCAGCACTGTGCCAGGGCGCCGGGGGTCGTCGTCCGACGCGCCCAGGTGGAGGTCGCTGAGGAGCCACCACCGCGCCGCGCTGCTCACGTGAGCATTCCCAGCACGCGTGGAAGGAAGAGGAGCAAGTACACCGTCCACATGACTGCGACGACCCTGGGGCTCACTGTTCGGCCGAGGAGCCTCGGGCGTGCGGGCTGTCCGGTTTCCGGTCCGGCGCGTCGGACCTCGAGCGCGATGAGGGTGATGAGCAGGGCGGCAGTCGCCAGCAGTCCCGCCAGGTTGATCATGACGTCGATCATGACGCGGCCTCCTGTCGTGCGCGTGCCAGGCACGCGAGGATGGTGATGACGCCCATCGTGACGACGCACGCCTGCCACGACCACACAGCGAGGTAGAACATTGTCGTGGACACCGCCGTGAGCGTGGCGAGGCCGAGCGCCAGGACAAGCAGCGTGCCGAGCGCGAGGTCGGTCACCGGCGTGAGCCGGGCGAGTGCCTGCCCCGGGAGCAGGACGAGGACGGCTATCGCGGCGACCGCCTGCAGCGGTGTCGGCAGCCCGACGAGCGTCACCAGCGACAGCGCGACAGCCGCGAGACCGAGCGCCACCGTGGGCCGGCGGACGCCGCCGCCGCTCATGGCGCCACCACCCGGTACACGCGTGCGTCGGCGTTGCTGAACGCGAGCTCCACGCCGCTCTGCCTGCTCAGCCACTCCTCCAGTTCGGCGAAGCCGCCCGGGCTGCTCTGGCCAGTGAGTACGAGACTCGCCTCCGACGAGCGCGTAAGCAGCAGGAAGGCGCCTGCGGAATTGCGCCGGGCGTAGTCGTAAACGAGTGGGCCGCACATCGCCGTCGACAAGTCGGACGGGCACAGCTCCTCGATCGTCCGGTACCGGTGTTCGAGGTAGGCCTCGCTGCGCCACGGCGTGGGGTGGGCAGCCGAGATGACCGCCGAGCCCGGGGGCGCTAGACGCTGCGCGGTGGCGACGGCGGCCATCTCGCCGTCGGTGAAGACGTCATACTCGGCGTTGCCGAATCGGCCTGTTATGGTCAGCACGGCCAGCAGGAAGCAGGTGAGCGCAAGGCCGCCCGCCGCGCGGGAGGAGGGGCGTGTGCTCCCGTCCGTGGGAAGCAGGACCGAGCACGCCTGCATGGCGATGAAGGGCAGCGCGAACAGCGAGACGCGGATGAGCATCTCCCCGCCGTACGACTGCACAGGGAAGAGCAGCAGTGGGGTGACGGCGAGGAGGACCACCCGGATGTCGATACGCCCTCTGCGCCAGTCGCGCAACGCCCCCGCCGCGGCGAGCGCCCACAGTATGAGGGTGAGAACGATCCGGAGCTGCACCACAAGCACGTGCCCGGCGCTCCCGCTCACGCGGTCGACGACGTTCGCCGCGATCGCGGTCTGCAGTCCTGCGCCCGCCAGGGGCGGGTGCCCGATGAGGTATGCGCTCGCGGGATAGGCGAGCCAGAGCGCCAGCAGGACTGCAGTGATCAGGGGCAGCCGGCTCGGCCAGACACGACCGCTCAGGGTAAGAGCGGCGATGGCGATGAGCACCAGGAACGGCGTCAGCTGATGGCTTGCGCAGATGACCACGACGAGCAAGAGGGTCCCCGCGAGCGCGCTCACCCGGTGCCCCGGCCGGGGCTCGGCGGGCGAACGGCCTTGCCACCACGCCGCCAGGTCGGCGCGGCGGAAGCCTCGGAACTCGGGGGGCCGCGCGGCCAACGGGCCGATGACCAGCGCGATCACGACGAGGTACAGGAAGAAGCCGAAGGCCTGGGGAGACAGGTAGTCCTGGTCCTGCCAGTTGCCGAGGCAGAAGACCCAGAGCACGAGCCAGCGCCGTCGCGGATCGCTCGTCAGATAGCGCGTCAGCACGCCCAGGGCAGCGAGCCACAGACCCATGTTCAGCACCGGTGCCCACAGGGCAACGGTCACCGGGTCGAGACCGGTCGCCCGGAGCACCGTCGCCAGGAGGGCGAAGAAACCGGGCCAGTTGAAGTACGCGTCGATCTCCGGGTCGATCCCCTCGTTTTGGGAGAGGGCGTCGGCGATGCCAAGATGACGGAACGCGACCTCACCGCGCGGTACGTCTGTAACGAAGGCTGCGGTCCCGAAGAGCACGAGCACGAGCACCACGACGAGCCACAGCATGACCGGGCGGCGCGCCGGGCCCGCGGCATCGCCCCGCAGCGCTACGACGAAGGCGACGTTCAGAAGCAGGACCCCGATCCAGAACGGGTAGGGCAGTACACCGACGAGCCCCACGTCGCTGTTCACTGGCAAGGCCACCGTGGAGGCGGCCCACACGACAAGAGCCAGCGACACGGCTCCCGCCAATGCGCACCACACGTCACGGGACTTCCAGCGTCCTTGGGTGCGTATGGTGCGTATGGTTCGGATGGTCACGTCAAGCCCCCTGGTCATTATGCGTCCTTAGTGATGCGCCGCAGGACGGCGAGCAGCCGGAGGCCGACTGCCCCGGCGCCGATGGAGAGCACCACCAGCCACGCAAGGGCCATGGCGCTGGGGCCGCTGTCTGCGGCCCACAGCGCTGACGCGCAGAGGGCGACTCCGAGCGTCACGCCGACCACGATCGCCTCAGTGTAGCGACCGCGGGCCCGGCACACGGCGTTGTAGGCCTGCAGCACCGCGTACGGCACCAGTCCGGCAGCCAACCAACGCAGGGCGCCAGCGGACGAGTCAGCGTACCGCTCCCCCAGCAGACTGAGCAGCGGGTGGGCGAGGACGACGAGGACGGCGGCACCCAGACCTCCTACGGCGAGCGACCAACGCAGACTCGCCCAGGTGGTCGAGACCAGGCGGTCCGGGTCACGGACGCCCTCGGAGAACTGGACGATGCCCATCAGCATCGGAGCGGAGTAAGCGGCCCAGGCCATCATCCATGCGGGATACCAGTAGGCAGCTGCCTCCGGCGCCACCATGTGCGCGAGCAGGAGCGGCAGCACCAGCCCGGGCGCGCGCTCGGTAAGGGTGAGGAGTTGGTACGGAAGGCCCACCGCCAGCAATGGACGGCCGCGCGCCGAGCGCAAGGACGGTCGTGGCCGGTAGCCGACCAATCTTCGCAGCTGGACCGCACCGACGACGCATGCCACGGCCGTCCCGAGGGTCCAGCAGGCCATCAGCACGTCGGCGGAGGCGCCATGCGCCCCCCAGGCCACGAGCGCCGCAGCCCCGAGTGAGACCCCGCCGCCCAACACGTACCTCAAGGTCGCGCTGGCACCGCGTCCCAACGCGACGAGCGCCTGGTCCAGCACGATGACCAGGGTGCCGGTGACGGCAGCCACGAGGAACGTGAGCCAGAACAGAACCGATACCACGGCCGTGTCCGGCGTTAGGGCCGACTGCAGCACGAGGTAGCCCAGGGCCAGCACGGTGCCGGCGACCCCCACGATGGCGAACGCCGCGTCCAGCACCCGCGCGGGCGGCTCCCCCCGCCCCACCGCGACGATCACGGCCGAGCCCGCACCCAGCACCGCGAGCTGCGTGCAGATCATCACCGCCGCGACAGCGGCCATGGTGAGCCCGACCTCACGGTCGGACGTCGCGCGAGCGGCCACGACCCAGAAGGCGAAACCCGCGCCCGTCTGGGCGGCCTTGCCCACGATGAGGCCAAGCGAGCTGCGCAGGGCGGAGTGCCGGACCGTCGGGGCGTCCGTGACAGCGGTCCCCCGCTCAGCGCTCACGACGCAACCCCTTAGCCAGGCCGGCGTAGTTATACCAGCAGAAAGCGACGTAGTAGCGCAGCCACCGAGGCTGGCCCGCGGCCAGGCTCAAGGCGCTGCCCCGCACTGCCGCGGCGGCGGGCAGCAGCGCCAACCTCGCACCACGCCAGCCGTGCTTGCGGACCATCCGTCCCAGTCCCGTTCCGTCCATAAGGAACTGGTCAAGCGCGAAGTCGAAGTCGTCAGCGGCGAAACGA
Source organism: Pseudarthrobacter sp. S3 (assembly GCF_050156905.1). Taxonomy (NCBI): domain Bacteria; kingdom Bacillati; phylum Actinomycetota; class Actinomycetes; order Micrococcales; family Micrococcaceae; genus Pseudarthrobacter; species Pseudarthrobacter sp. S3. The sequence goes on from NZ_CP189583.1 coordinate 184,645, forward strand.
TGCTCAACGAAGACCCGGCTTGACACCGCCGTTTGCAGCCCTGACTCCCGCATCCGCCAACGCAGCTCGATATCCTCCCCCGACTTGAATGAGTCATCGAAACCCACGCCCAGCATCAGGTCACGGTCAACGACCGTCGCCACGAGCCCGAACCAGTTGCGGCTGCGGCCGGTGCGATGATGATGCGCCAGCGCCTGCCCCCAATAGCCCGGTCCAGCGACACTCTCCAGACCGGCCTGGAGGGCGTCGTAGCCGCCCTCCACCAGCTCCGTGAGCAGGTCCGCGACCCCCGTGGGCCCGAACACGACGTCGGAGTCGACAAGCAGGACCCAACGGGTGCTGCTGCTCCGTACACCGAGCGTTCGTGCCCATGGCAGGCCGCGGCCCTCATCACTCAGGACCCGGGCACCGGCCGCGAGGGCGAGGTTGACGGTGTGGTCGGTGGAGCATCCGTCCACCACGATGATTTCGGCGACACCGGACTGACGCAGGGCCTCCAGACAGCGCGGGAGCATGTGCTCCGCGTTGCGGGCCGGAACGACCGCGGTGATCTCGGCAGGGCTGTGACCCTCTGTGTCCCGCATTTCAGACCTCCTCGTCGAGGACCGAGGGCAGCAGCTCCTCAAGATGCCGGACGATGTCATCCGACGCCTCATCCGCCGAGTACACGGAGGGCACCTGCAGCAGGTGGCACGGACGTCCGTCGAGCGCCTTGCTCAACACGAGCCCCTTCGCAGCGAAGTGCTCGCGCCACGGGACGACGGACGTGGCCGCCAGGCCGGTCACGACCCGCTGCGAGAAGCCCGCCATCTCGATGTGGAAGTTGCCGATCATACGGTCAACCATCCAATCGGTCGTCCGCTCGACGATCCGAGACCGGGTGCCCTCGAAGCGCTCGATGTAGACGGCGGCCGCGAGCGGGGCCGAGGTCGTCACTTCCCGCCCCGGGAACGCGGTCCCCGCCTCGACCATGCGGTGCTCCGGCGACCATCGCCGGGAGAAGTCCGCGAGGCGCGGATAACGGATGACGTACGGATGCACCACCGTTGTGAGACGGCCGACGCTCCCCGAGAGCCGTGACGGGACGAGGGGCTTCCGGACACCTTCGAACAGGTGCGGGTAGATGTCCCGGTGGTGCGGCTTGATGAACATCGGCTTCGCGTAGCCGAGCAGCGTGGCGTCTTCGGCGAGGAAGGCCCAGTCATCACCCATGAACGACCACCCCTCACGCCGCATCAGCTTGGCGGCGGTGCTGGTCTTGCCGGTTCCCCCGGCCGCGGGAAGCGCGACCGCGTGACCCCGGTAGGCCATCGTTGCCGCATGGAACATGGCAGCTCCTCGAGCGACCATGGCGGCATCGAGGACAGGGACCACAGAGGTCAACAGTTCACCCGATCCGTGAATGCGCCATTGCTCTGCGTCCCTCACAACCTGGACCCGATCGGCGTTAAAACGCACACTGTTGTCCGTGTACGCCAGCTCGTGCTCGAGCAGACCCGCATCCGGCATCGGCTCCGGCTGGTCATCGACGACGATGTCCGCCGGCCGTTCGATGTCGGTGGCGAAACACGCCAGCATGGTCCGGAGCTGGTGTGCTGCCGGCGCCGTTGCGTCGACGCGGATCGTGACGCGGCCGTGGATGTCGAAGTGCAGTGCCTTCGTCTGGGTCTTGCTCTTCATGATCGTCCCCTGTCTGGGTTGTCGGTGGGATGGGGTTTTTGGGTGGCGGACTGCGGCCCTGGGGTTATTGAGCGCGGAGAGCGACGAGCCAACCGGCCCATTCGCGCAGCGAACCGCTGCTCCACACCCAGGACTTGCTGCCCGAGGAACCGGCGGTTGCCTGAAGGCCATCGTCAAGCTCAGTGCGCTTACCACCAAGGTCATACACTTCCGCCATGTCTGACGGGCCAGCGATCGCGATGGTGGTATTGCTTGAGTTGATGGCGACTGCGCCAACGAGCATAGCTCCGGCGGTCGTTGTGGTGACCCCAGGAACCGAGCCCGTGGATGCAGCGGTGGCAGACGCGGCTACCGAGGCTGTTGTGTCCAACGGAGTTGTGGTGTTCACTCCGGAGTAGCAGCTGATGCCGCCACCGCTAGCGACCGACCCTGCAGTGGTCCACGTGTAGCTGGCAGGTTCGGACGAACCCATGACGTGGTAGTAGCCATACAGATGTGGGTTGGCGATCGACGTAATTGCGGCAAACTGCGTCCAGCCGGTCGGGGCCGCTGAAACGGTCGAGCCGTTGAGCGCCAATGAGGCGACACAGACCTGGCCTGCCGCGGCCGAAGCGGGTTTGGTAATTGTGTGGCTCGTGGTACTCGTGGTGTTAACCAATGTGCTCATGCCTCGGCGCTGAATCCCTGTCTGACCACCCGCGGGAGCCGTGGTGAAGGTCCACGTCTTGTCCGACGCCAGCGCGTTACCGGCAACATCCTTCACCCCACCGGAGCCACCCTTGATCGTCGCCGTGTACGTCGTACCCGGCGCCAGATCCGCACCCGGATTCAACGTCGCAACCTTGCTTGTGCTGTCGTACGACACAACGGCCGGCACCGTCGTCGTCCCCGCCGTCAACGTGAACGTGCTCGACGTGACCGTCGCCGCATCCATCGCCTCCGAGAACGTCCCCGTCACATCCGCCGTCACCGCCACACCCGTCGCACCAGCAGCCGGAGACGTACCCGCCACCGTCGGAGCCGTCGTATCACCACCGATGGGGGGGTCGTAATAGTGCCAGTACCTGCTTGTGGCGTTCACATCGGCGAGCACCAGCAGACCACTGTTGGCCGTGCCCCGCGCCGCACTGTTGAGGTTCTGCTTCGTGGACGTCACGTTGTGGACATACTGGTCGGCGTGCACAATACGAGCCGTCTTCGCGGTGGTGAAGCTGATGTTATTCAGCGGCGAGGACTTCTCGTAGATCGCACCCCCCGAGGTGGTGCAGACACCAGCGTTCGTCGTGCCACTCGGCTTCGGATAGCTAGCGAAGGTACGCAGCATCTGCGTGCTCTCATCAATCAGGACGATCACCCGGTTCGGGCACTCCGACACAGTCGCGATCGGGTAGGCCGACCAGGTCGTACCACTCAGTGCCAACAGCTGGATCAGCGGCTGCGGCGCCGAGGTGAATGAGGTCTTGACGGCGGCGAAAACCCGGCCACCCGAGGAGTCCAGCCACTTCAGGTTCATATGGTCATCACTGCTGCGCTGCCCCGACACCGCCGCCACAGGAGTGGACCAGGCGGTGTTCGACGCTCCATCGACGTGGTAGCTCCAGTACATGCCGTCGGTGGCATCACCGACCTGCCGGCTCCACATCACACCCATCTTGTTCCCGTCGAACGCGATCACAGCCGACGTGTCGTCCACAGACACGTTGCTCAACGCCGCCGGATGCGCGAACGGCGTCCCCCACGTCTTGCCATCCGTGGCAGTGACGTTCAGATAGATCCGGTTCGCCTGCTGCCACGTGGCCCACACCCGACCAGTCGAGTCCTTATCGATGGACAGGGTCTCAACGCGGTAGTTATTGATTTTTGTAGTACTCAGCAGCGAGTACTTCTTTGTACTTGAGTCGTAGCTGTAACGCCGCATCGTCGACGGGAAGTTCGGCTGAGCCGGCAGACCGTCGTTGACGAACTTATAGCTCGCCACAAACAACGTCGTCCCGTCCCACAGCACGTCATGATGGGTGTTCGCCCGCGTCTCCGTCGCCACACCGGTATTGACCCACGAACTCGTCACGGCATTGAACCGGAAGATATGAAAATCCGAGCTGGCGGTGTCCCACAGATTCCCCCACCAGAGCCCGTCATTGAACCATAAGGAATTCGTCTGCCGCTTCGTACCCGTCGGCGTCCCCGTCCCCGAATGCGACGGACCCTCGACCCCAACATCACCCGGAGCGGCCGAAGCCGCCACCGGCACCATCAGAACACCCAGCGCAAGCAGCAGCGCTGTCAGCAGTGCATGGAACCGCAGATTCCGTTCCTGCCTCACTGGACTTCCCTCCACGGTGCGCCCACCAGGGCAGTCCCGGACAGCGGGCGGCCTTTGATGTGGGCGGTCTGCCGGCCGCGCACGTACCCGGCGGCCGTGCACGCGAGGACGGCAATGACAGCTCCCGCACGTCCCAGGCCCTGGGGGTTGTCGCCCCGGCCCCAATCGCGCACTCCCGCAAAAACGGCCCGTGGCAGGACGCTGCGGACGTACCGCCGTTCCGGGCCCAGGGCCCGCTTCCGGCCCACGATCTTGCTGACCTCCGCTTTGGAGATCCCCTCGGACCAGGACCTCGAAAGCATGTATCGCAAGGTGCACCTCTCCGCCGGGACGTGGTGACGCACCAAAGCTGCCGGTTCATAGACGATCCGTGATCCGGGTGAACCCATCCTTGAGCGGATGCAGATCTCTGTCTCCTCGCAACCAAGGGGCAAGATGCCTTGGCGTCCCAGCGAAAGGTTGAAGCCGCCAACCTGGCGCAGGACCTCCAGGCGGAAGGACATGTTTGCGCCGATAACATTCCGGACCTCGGAGGCCACCTTGGGCATTCCACGGTGGCTGCATCCAACGATCCAGTCGAGCTCTTCACCGAAGTAGCCCGGCCGGCCCTTTTCCCACACCGGTTCGACACGCCCGCCGACGGCCAGCACGTCGGGGTCGTCGTACATGGCGAGCAACCGTTCAAGCCAGTCCGCAGCTGCCTCGGCGTCGTCGTCGAGGAAGGCCACAATGTCAGCGTCGGCCAGGCCGACACCGGTATTGCGTGCTCCGGACAGCCCGCGTGGACCGGTGCTCTCAACCACGGTCACGTCATCAACAATTTCCGTTAGCCTCTCGTAGAGGTCCTCGTTGTGGTCAATCACCACCAGGACTTCCTGGGGTGCAACTGATTGGGCCCGGACGGACTCTATGACGTCCAGCAACCAGTCCCAACGCCTTTCGGTGTAGGCACAGATGACAACTGACACGCTCGGTCGTCCAAAACGATCCAGCATGCTAGCCTCCCCGAATAACGGAGAGAACTGTCTGGGGATCAGTAGGCGTCCGCGGAACGCTGACATTTGCGTACGCGTACTTCACCCGCCGGAGGGACTCAGGCCTGGCGCCGGCGGTGGGGGACTCCCACATGGTGCATTCGCGTGCCAGCGTGCCCAGTACGCGCCACCCGTCGCGGAACGTCTGCAGATTCGACGCGCCGGAGATGCGATCCAGCTCCAGGCTGGGAACTTCGGCAATCCGCAGACCGGCCTTAGCCGCACGGACAATCAGCTCGGTCTCAATTTCAAAGCCGTCCGATTCCAACTGCAGGATCTCAAGGCATTCCCGTCGAAACGCTATGTATCCATAGCAGAGGTCGGAGTAATTGCTGTGTAAGACAGCATTGGCTAACCCGGTCAGCGCGCGGTTACCGGCCTTCCTCAGGCGGGTGAGGTCTTCGGACCCTCCCCCGGTGACATGGCGTGAGCCCTTTACGAAGTCGTAATCGTGTTGAAGCGGGGAAACGAACCAGCCAATCTCCTGGGGATCCATGCTGCCATCCGCGTCCAGCATGACGATGATGTCTCCAGAGGCTGCAGCAAACCCGGAGCGAAGGGCCACGCCTTTTCCCTTCCGCTGCTCATTGACGATGACAAGGTTGTCGCGGATGGCTTGGGCTACGCCCACTGTGTTGTCGGTGGAACGGCCATCGACGATCACAACCTCGTCCACATACGAGGGCATACGGCGAAGAACCCACGGAATATTTTTCGCTTCGTTCAAGGTTGGAATGACCACGCTGACTGAAGCCTTGGTGGCCTCGACAGCCGGCATCGCGAATGTAATTGGGAGCTGGGTGGAAATGGACAAATACCTCACCACTTCATGACGTTTGCGGATTAGTCAACGCTCTGCTCGGCTGGGAAGTCGAGCGCGGCTTTGGCGCTTTATCCGGTCATGGTCTGGTCTCTGGCCCCAGCTCTCATTAGCCTTCGACTCTGGCCGTGATGAGAGCCTACGGCCTGCCTGACGCAGAGTCACCAGTAGCAGGTACTCACTTTTGCGCGGTGGGTCAACGCGTTCCTTCACCGAGTACGGGGATTTATCCGCGGGTCAAAATATTAGGTATAGGGGTTATCTTTCAGCCCACATTTTAGGTATAGGGGATTTCAAGCAATCATCACGCCCTGAGTCAAACGCTCGTCACGGCCATGATCGTGGCAGGATCCCTCTTGGCTACTTCCCCGGTGGCGCAGGGGCTGAGCCCGACTACGGGACCCCCAGCCTGAGTTATTTCGGTGTGGCTAACCCGCTTGCCTCGGATAAACCGCAAAGCAAACTGTGGTGGAACAACCGCATGGGACAACGGGTCCAACAAAGATTATTATTCTTTTGATAATGGGGCGGGCTGATGTTCTGGCGTAAACGCGTAGCGGTTGCATCATCCATTCTGGTTGCGTTCGCATCATTACTCCGACAACGGCAAGCGCCGCAACGACGATCTCGCCGACCATGGACACCTACGTACAGGCGGACTGAAGCGACCACCAACTTTGGGGCTAGCGTCCGTTTGTCTACAGAGGGCCGTGCGAACCACTGGCGGAACACCCTCCTACGGTTCATTGTTCAAGTTCCCGCTAGCGAACATGTTGTTTCGGCTAAATTGCGGGCATATCGGAGACATCCACAACTTCCACTGAGTTCGCGGATGTTTACACTACGTCTGGCGGCTGGACCGAGACGGGAGCTACCTGTAATAACGCACCAGCACGCGGGACGTGGCGGAGGAAGGCTGGCGGGTTCGCTGCCGGCTCTTGGGTTGAATGGGATGTTACCAAAGGGCGTTAGCGCAATGGGTGGCGAGCAGAACTTCATGCTGGAAAGCAACGCGCGGAAGTGGATCGGGTTCAAGTCGAAGGAATCTTCGAATTCCGCCCTGCGTCCAAGGCTGGCCGTGACGACCGCGCCTGACACGGTAACACCTACCGAGGCGGCGGTAGTCCATGGTTGGGGCACGCGTGGAACTGGAGACGAGTTCAATTAAGTGGTGCGTTCACAACAGCGCCGGGCATGCTGGTAACGGAACTCGGAGCCCACAGCAGGTCACGGTGGACGGTTCCAAAATGGACATGACTGGAACTCCGGATAGCACGACCGCTGGAATGGGCGCGAAGTTTGCAAACCAGAAGTACGGGCAATCGGAAGTCCGTGCGGCCGGGTCCGGCGATAACGAATACCATATGGTGTCCATCCTGTGGCCGGCTAGTGAGAATTGGCCGGGTGACGGCGAAGTTGACTACGCGGAGACGACTGGCGCCTGGAACGTCATCAAGTACTTCCACCACTACAGTTGCTCAAACTCGCAGACGTCGGCGTCCAAGGCTCTGGACGTTAGTCATTTCCACAACTACGCGGTTGACTGGTCTCCGAATGGGATCGTCGGCTAAGTCGATGGGGTGAAGTGGTTTGAGGACAGCAACTCCGCGCACCAGCCTCTCGGTTCGATGCACCAGACGCTACAACTGGACCGGTTCCGAGACAGCACTGCTAACGGCGCTGGCGAGATGCGAGTGGATTGGGTTCGCGTGTCTGCGGCGGCTGGAACGCCTACAGCTACACCCTGGCCCGACTGCCAGGCGAGAGCCGGCTACGCAGACCCCTTGGCTGCGGTTCGGAAAAACAGTTCCGTGACGGCGGCCAGCCGGTGCGGGTCCTCCACGCCGCAGAGTTCGCGTGCGGAGTGCATCGAGAGCAGGGGAACGCCGACGTCGACAGTCCGGATCCCAAGTCGGGTGGCGGTCAGGGGGCCAATGGTGGAGCCGCAGGGCATCACGTTGTTGGACACAAATTCCTGGTACGGCACCTTCGCTTCGCCGCACAGCCTGGCCCAGAACGCCGCGCCAGCGGCGTCCGTTGCGTACCGCTGGTTGGCGTTGATCTTCAGCAGCAGGCCGCCGTTCAGGACCGGATGGTTGGCCGGATCGTGCCGCTCCGGGTAGTTGGGGTGGACGGCGTGGCCCGCGTCCGCGGAAACGCAGAACGACGCCGCCAGTGCTTGCCGCCGCTGGCTCACCGACGCACCCAGGCCGTCGGAGACCCGCACCAGCACGTCCTCAAGAATGGGTCCGCATGCTCCCGAACGTGAATTCGAGCCGATTTCCTCGTGGTCGAACGCCGCGAGGACGGCGATCGGCGCACCCTTACCCGGGGCACCGGCGGCGGAAGAAGCCGCATGCGCGATAAGCGCCGCGAGCCCGGCGTGCGTCGCGGACAGGTTATCAAGGCGCCCGGAGGCGAAGAACTCCCCGTTGGCCCCGAAAACCGCAGGTGCCTGCGTGTCTGCAATAACGACGTCGTACCCTCCTATCCTGGCAGGATCAACGGAAGCGCCGCCAGGGACTTGCGACGCCAAAACCGCCAGGAGGTCGACGTCGGCGGGATTCCCCAGGCCCCACACAGGGTTCATGTGCCGCTGCTTGTCCAGGGTCAGGCCGTCGTTCACCGCACGGTCAAGGTGGATGGCCAGCTGCGGGAAGCGGAGCATCGGGCCGGTGGCGGTGAGATGTTCGGTGCCGTCCAGCATGACCAGCCGGCCCGCCAGCTGAAGTTCGCGGTCCAGCCAGGAGTTCAGCAGCGGCCCGCCGTAGACCTCCACCCCGGCCTGCAGCCAGCCAAACGCTCCGGTGGTGGGCTTGGGCTTGAGCTTGAACGACGGGGAGTCAGTGTGGGCACCGAGGATATTGAACCCGGTGGTGGGTCCGGCGTCTTCCGGGACCACCCAGGCGATCAGCGCGCCGTCGCGGACCAGGTAGAACGATCCGGCCCCGCCGGCCCAGGGCTCTCGCTCGCCCAGGCCCGTGAACCCGGCCTCATCCAGCCGCCGGGCGGCCTCGTGGACGGCGTGGAAACTCGACGGCGATGCGCTGACGTACGCGCCAAGGTCCTGGATGTGTTCAACGGCACTGGAAGCGGCGGCGGAAGGTGAAGGCATGCTTCCGAGTCTAAATGGTCACATTGAGCCCGGCGGTGTAGCCGGCGCCGGCGGATCCGGTCATGGTGGCCAGCTGGTAAATGCCGCCGTCGTCCCCGAAGACGTTGTCCGACTGCAGCGTGGTGCGGGCCATGTTGCTGACACTGGCCTCGTAGCCGGGAGTGGCATAGACGTCCTCGCAGGCGGCCTTGGTCAGGACGATCTGCGATGCAGCCAGCACCTGACCGGCGGCCGTGGCGTTGCTCATGGACTCGAAGACTTCGAAGTGGATATGCGGCCAGCACCCGGAATAGGCACCGGGAAAGGGACCCTCTGTTTCCTGCGGGATCTCCACGCCGCACTCCGCGATCGCATGTCCGCCAGCGCGGTGCGGCCGGTCCGAGACAGTTCGCCAAGCACCTCGCCGGCGCGGTCGGGACTTTTCCGGACCACGACGGCGGCGCCATCGGAGAGGCTGACCATCACCGTCAGCGAGTGCGCCACGACGTCGTGCATTTCGCGGGCGATCCTGTTGCGTTCGTTGACGGACGCCAGGCTTGCCGTCCGCGCCACCCAGGCGGCGATTTCCTGCTCGTGCTCCCGCCGCTGCCGCACCGAGATGCCGATCCCGGTGGCGATGACGTTGGACAGGGCGATGGTGGCGATGCTGGTCAGGAGGTGGAAATCGCCGGGATTGCCGCCGGCGTCGTGGATGAAGGAACTCTCCATGGGGCCGACGGCGGCCAGCAGGTATAGCAGGGCCAGCGGCGCCGTGGCGGCGGCCATCGCCACCAGCGCGAACCAGCGCGTCGGCCTGACTGGCTTGCGCGTCCCCCACGGTGCCGCTTCGTTCATTCTCTGAGCCGGGTGTCCGCCTAGACGTCGCGTTTCTTGAGCACAATCATGGCCGGAACCAGGAACAGCAGTACGTAGCCCAGGAAAATCAGGCCGCCCTGCCAGGGATCGATGACGCCGTCGGTGTGGCCAATGGACAGGAACCGTCCGCCGGCTTCGCTGGGGAGGTACTGGGGCACGTACTTCCAGAAGTCACCCGGGATGAAGGTCATAAAGCTTGCCGCGATGGACACCACGAAGAACAGGCCTACCAGCACGGTGATGCCGCCGGCGGAGTTGCGGAGCAGCGCGCCGAGTGAGAGGCCGATCAAGGCCACGCCGGCAACGTAGAGTCCGCCCGTGAAGATGCTGTACAGCACGCCGTCCGTGGACCAGTCCAGGTCCAGGCCGAGGCCCTGGAACACCGGCATGGCAATCAGGAACGTGGCCACTGCGGCGATGGTGGTGATGACGTAGGAGATCACGGCGAGCAGGATTGCCTTGGCCACAAAGGCCGGCGTGCGGCGCGGGACGGCGTTCATCGTGGAACGGATCATGCCCGTGGCGTATTCGGACGAGATGAACAGGACGGCCAGCGAGCCCAGGACCAGGATGCCGATCTGCAGGCCGGCATTGGGCAGGTTGTACAGGTCAAAACCAGATCCCGGCGGGAAGGACTGCGCCATCATTTCGGGCGTCAGGGCCTGGCCCTGGTCCCGCGCCCGCCGGGCCATTTCGTCCAGGAAGGAGAACCGGATCAGTACGGCAAGGGCTCCGACGCCGACAATCGCCACCAGGGTCAGGAACAGCAGGATGCGGGTGGACATCAGGGAGAACAGCTTGATCCATTCGGACCGCAGCACACCGCCGAACGTCACTCCCTTGGTGCCAGCGGTGGTGCGGACACGGGAAGTTTGGGTATCAGTCATGGTGGTCATCGTCCTTACTTTCCTGCCGTTGCCGGGGCGGTTTCCGGAGCGAACTCGCCGCCGGGTCCACCGGTCAGGTGTGAGTGGTATTCCACTTCGTCCTTGGTGAGATCGAAGTAGGCGTCTTCCAGAGACGACTGCTGCGGGGTGAGTTCGTAGACGAGGACCCGGTTGTCCAGTGCCACCTGGGCGATCTGGCGCGCGTCCAGGCCCGTCACTTCCAGGGTTTCGGGCTGGTCCTGGTCCACCGTCACGCCATCGCCGGACAGCAGGGCTAAGAGCTGGGTGGCTGCGGACGTGCGGACCAGAGTCTTGACCTGACGGGAGCCCGCAATGATGTCCTGCACGGGGGCGTCCGCAATGATCTTGCCGCGGCCGATCACGATCAGGTGGTCTGCCGTCTGGGCCATTTCGCTCATGAGGTGTGAGGACAGGAAGACGGTCTTGCCCTGCCCGGCGAGGTAGCGGACCAGGTTGCGGACCCACAACACACCTTCCGGATCGAGGCCGTTGACCGGCTCATCCAGGATCAGGGTCTGAGGATCGCCCAGGAGCGCGTTGGCAATGCCCAGGCGCTGGCCCATGCCCAGCGAGAAGCCGCCTGCCTTCTTTCGGGCCACGGCCTCCAAACCGGTCATCTCGATGACTTCATTCACCCGGGATGGGGGGATGTTGTGCGTCGCCGCCATCGCCCGCAGGTGGTTGTAGGCGCTGCGGCTGGTGTGGACCGCTTTGGCGTCCAGCAGCGCTCCGACCTCGTGCAGGGGGGCCTTGTGGTCGGCGTAGTGCAGGCCGTTGACTGTCACCGTGCCCGACGTCGGGCGGTCCAGTCCCATGATCATGCGCATGGTGGTGGATTTGCCGGCACCGTTCGGGCCAAGGAAGCCCGTTACTTGCCCTGCCTTGACGGTGAAGCTGACGCCGTCAACCGCCGTCTTGCTGCCGTAGACCTTGGACAGGCCGGTTGCCTCAATCATGGAAATGTTCCTTAGAACAGCAGCCGCGTGGCTGCGGGATGCGTGGAAGTTTCGTTTGTACGCTCCACGCTACCGACGGCACGGCCGGATTTCGCCTGCCTCAGGGATGATTCAGGGTCGAATCAGGGTAGTCCGCACGGATGATTAGGGGTCCCCTCCGGGTCTCAGCCGCCTTAGGTGCGGGGCGAGTAGTACGTCAGGGCGCGCGGTTCCACCCGGATCCGGACGCTGCGCACGCCGGCCAACGCTTCGCCGTCAACCGCCAGCGCCATGGGGGAGCCCTCCGACTCAATCTGGACCGCGCTGGCTTCCCGCAGGTGGGTGATCCGGGACGTCGCTACCGTGCCCGTCAGCACCGACCACAGGAGCCGGAGCCGGGCAAAGGATTCGTCGGCAGTGATCATCCGGACATCCAGGACGCCATCGTCCAGCACCGGCCGCGACAAGGGCGCGTGGTCCCGGGGGTAATAGCGGCCGCGGCCGATGTACGCGATCCAGAGTTTATGCCGGACACCGTCCACGATCAGGGTGGTGGGTGTTCCTGCGGCGAACGTCCGGAACATTGCCACCACGCCGGCCAGCGGTTTGCCGAGGGCTGGCTGCAGCTGTTCCCTGCGCCGGACGAGATTGGGGTACAGGCCGACGCTGGCCGTGTTCAGCATGACCAGGTCAGCCGTTTCCGGATTGCCCGCTAGCCCGCGCTCCACGGTCACAATGCCGACGTCGGCGCGTGCGGCGTCACCCGCTGCCGCGGCCGCTACAGCGTCCTTAAGGTTGGCGGTCCCGGTGTCCCGAGCGAAGTGGTTGAGGGTCCCGCCCGGGAGCACCAGCAAGGGAAGGGAATGTTCGACGGCGGCCGCGGCCGCCGTGCCTACGGTTCCGTCCCCGCCCCAGACACCAAGGGCCTGGGTGTCCGGGTGGGAAGCGGTGGCCTGGATAGCCTCGTCCAGACTCTTACCCCGCTCAATCGTTTTTATATACGCGTTGGGGAATACTTCTTGGAGGGCGTCCGCTGTCTGTTCCGTGAACGAGCCGCCCAGGGTATTCACCACGATGCTGAGGCCTTCACCGCCTGGCAGCGAGGGGGCTTCGGTTACGGTGCGGGACACACCGGGAAACGGTGGCCGGACTGGCCACCACTTGCGCGTCACCAATGCTGCCCCTGCGCCGATCGCCGAACCGAAGACCACATCCGATGGCCAATGGGCGCCGGTATGGACACGCGAGTAGGCCACCCCCAATGCCACCGGCGCAAGTGCCGCACCGACAACCGGCTTGATCATCCCGGCGCCGAGCGCGAAGGCGATGGCCGAGGCCGAATGCCCCGATGGCATGGATGAACTGGTGGGCTGCGGTTGGACGAACCGGAAAACCGGCAGATGCTCCGGGAGCGGCCGTGCCCGCGGAAGCAGCGTCTTGAACACCACATTGGTCACAGCTGATGCCACCGCTTGGGCGATAAGCCCGTGCATCGCGGCCCGGCGGGGCTTGCCGGGAAACGCGGCCATGACCGCCGCTGCCGCCACCCACAGTTTGCCGTGCGTGGCGGACGCCGAGAGGCGGCGGAAAAACGTATCGTGGTTTCCACCCGGGAATGACGACACACCGCGGACCAGATACCGGTCAACTCGGCTGATCAACCCGGGTCCTTTGCGCAGCACTCTGTACATCACCCCACCTTATTACCGGTGGTCCCATCCTCCTTGGAGGTCCCTACTTGGAGGCCAGGGGTTTCGCGGCTCCGGCGAGGAGGAATGCCACCACGATCGGGGCGAGAATCGCCAGGAGTGCCAGATGGATTCCCGTGAGGTCACCCAGGTAGCCCAGCAACGGCGGGCCGGCGAGGAAGGAAACATACCCCAGGGTGGATACAACCGAGACCCTCGCCGCAGCGTGCTTCGGATCATCGGCAGCAGCGGACATCCCCATGGGGAACGCCATCGCGGCGCCCACACCCCACAGGGCAGCACCAACGCCGGCCAGCCAGAAGTTCCCCGCGAGCACAAACAGACACAGGCCTCCAGCCGCGGCTGCCATGCTCGCCCGGAGCACCACAACACGTCCGTGGATGTCGATCGCACGGCCGCCGAAAAGCCGCATGGCTGTCATCGCCAGCACAAACAAGGCGAACATCAGAGCGCCGGTCGATTCCGAGGCACCCAGTCCGTCTACGGTGGCCTTGGCGATCCAGTCGTTTCCGGCCCCTTCAGTAAGTGTTGCACCCAGGACCACAACACCTATCAGCAGGGTGCGGCTGTCGCGCCAGGCAGAAGGCCCTTTCACGGTCTTCGGCTCACCTTCCACCGGAAGGGCGTGAGCTATGTGCGGGAGGAAGTAGCGGGGCGCCACGAGGGCCACTACCACCACCACGCCGGCGATGGCCAGCAGGTGCAACGGCAGGCCAACACCGATCGTTGACAGGCCCGCCCCGATCAGCGCCCCCAGAAAGGCCCCGCCGCTGAAGGCCGCATGGAACTGCGGCATGATGGTGCGCCGAAGCTTGTGCTCGACGTCTGCCCCTTCAATATTCTGGGAAACGTCCCACAGCCCGACGCCGATGCCGAAGAAGAACAGCGCAACGGCAGTGCCCTGCACCGATTCCGCAGCCAAGGACAGTGCAATGCCCACCCCGGCCAGGGCTGACAGCAAACCGCCTGCTCGCACCGCATTGGCGGTGCCGATCTTCCCCACCACAAGTCCCGCCGTCGGAAGGGCCAGTAATGAGCCGACGGCAATACACAGTAGAAGCGTGCCCATCTGGCCGGAGGTCAGATGCAGCGTCTCGGTGACGGCGGGGATCCTGGCGGCCCAGCTGGCAAAAACAAAGCCGTTGATACCGAAGACCACAAAAGTGGCGGCTGCGGCTGCCTTAAGGGACGGCCCGGCAGTCGTGCTGGTGTTGATGCTCATGCTTTGACTACTTCCACCGAGAGCTTGTTGAGGTGTGCGAGTTCGTCCGCACTCAGGTCTTTGTCTGTGACGATCACGTGTACTGCGTCCAAGGGGGCAACCAAGGCCATCGCGGTGGCATTCCACTTGGCACCGGCGCAGGCAACAATCACCCGCGCCGCCGATTCGAGGCCGGCCCGTTTCACTGCGGCGTCCTCCAGATCATGGGCCAGGAGGCCGTCCTTGAGGTTCAAGGCGCAGGGCGTGACCACTGCCGTGTCGAAGCGCAGGGACCGGATGTTGGCTTCCGCGAGCGGTCCGCGGAACGACAACTCGCCGGGTACCAGGCTTCCGCCGGGGAGCAGCAGGGCAGGACGCTGGCCCGCATGCGGGTCGCCGTCTGTGACCGTTGCCAGGGAGCGCATGGACATGGGCATTAGCGTGAGTTCGCGCCCGCGGAGGACGCGGGCAATTTCCGTGGCTGTGGTGCCGCTGTCCAGCCACACATGTTCGCGCTCCCCCAGCAGTCCGGCCACAGCGACGGCGATCCTGACCTTCACAGCCTGATCTTCGAGTTCGCGCTGGCCGTAGCCGGGGTTTTCGCCGCGGGCAATAAGGCTCCTGGCTCCGCCGTGGACCCGGCGAAGCACGCCATGCGATGCGAGCAGCTCAAGGTCCCGCCGGATGGTGGCGCCCGATGCGTCGCACGCCAGGGTCAGCTCCTCCACCGAGACCTCGGTTTTGCGGCGCAGCAACTCCCCGATCAGGCGGTGCCGCTCTTCTGTCTTCATGCTCATATGATAGCAATTCTTGATCATATGAACATTACCTGACGCTTAGCGGGCGCGCTCGACCCGCTTTTCGTCCCACACGGGCTCGGGGGACTCGTAGACGCGGCCGTCGGAACCAAACACCAGGAACCGGTCGAAGGTGCGGGCGAACCAGCGGTCGTGGGTGACAGCCAGGACGGTTCCCTCGAAGTGGTCGATGGCCCTTTCCAGTGCCTCGGCCGAATGGAGGTCCAGGTTGTCCGTGGGCTCATCCAACAGCAGGAGCGTGGCGCCGGACAGCTGCAGCAGCAGGATCTGGAACCGCGCCTGCTGGCCGCCGGAGAGGGACTCGTACTTCTGCTCCGACTGCGATGCCAGTCCGTAGCCGTCCAGCGCGCCGGCGGCGGCCTCACGTCCCAGACCGGACCGGTGCTCGTCGCCGCGGTGCAGGATCTCCAGCAGGGTCTTGCCCAGGAGGTCGGGCCGGACGTGGGTCTGGGCGAAGAAGCCAGGCCGGATGCGGGCGCCAAGTTTCACGGTGCCTTCGTGCGGCACTTCGGCAATATCGACTTCGGACACGGGGAGGTGCTCGCGTTCGGGGTCCGTCCCGCCCGTGGCCAGCAGCCGCAGGAAATGGCTCTTGCCGGAGCCGTTGGAGCCGAGCACACCAACGCGGTCCCCAAACCACACCTCGGTGGAGAACGGTTTCATCAGCCCGGACAGTTCCAGTTTCTCAGCCACGACAGCTCGCTTGGCGGTCCGGCCGCCCTTCAGTCGCATGCGCACGTTCTGTTCGATCGGCAGTGCCTCGGGCGGCCCGGCCTCGAGGAACTTGGCCAGGCGCGTCTGGGCGGCCTGGTAACGGTTGGCCATGTCGGAACGGAAGGCCGCCTTGTTCTTGTACATGTTGACGAGTTCCTTGAGCTTCACGTGCTCCTCGTCCCAACGCTTGCGGAGCTCCTCGAAGCGGGCGTTCCGGTCGGCGCGGGCGTCAACGTAGGAGCCAAAGCCGCCGCCGTGCACCCAGGCACCTGCGCCATTGATACCCGGTTCGAGGGTCACGATGCGCCCGGCCGCATTGTTCAGCAGCTCGCGGTCGTGGCTGATGAAGAAGACAGTTTTTTTGGACTCATTGAGCTTGTCCTCAAGCCAGCGCTTGCCCGGCACGTCCAGGTAGTTGTCCGGCTCATCGAGAAGGAGCAGCTGGTCGGGGCCGGCAAACAGGGCCTCCAGTACCAGGCGCTTTTGCTCGCCGCCGGAAAGGCTCGACGCCGGGCGGTGCTGCGCACGGTCGAAGGGCAGTCCGAGGGCGGCCATGCAGACCTCGTCCCAGACGGTTTCGACGTCGTAGCCTCCTGCGTCTCCCCAGTCCGCGATCGCCTGGGCGTACCGCATCTGGGAGGGCTCGTCGTCGTGCTCCACCATCGCGAGCTCAGCTGCGTCCACTTCCTTGGCAGCGGCAGCCAAGGCCGGCGGGGCGGCGGAAACAAGGAGATCGCGGACCGTGGATTCGTCCCTGACCTGACCGACGAACTGGCGCATGATGCCCATGTTTCCGGAGCGCCCGATCACACCTTCATCCGGAACAAGGTCGCCGGAAATGATCCGGAAGAGGGTGGTCTTGCCGGTGCCGTTGGGGCCGATCAGGGCTGTTTTGGTGCCGTCCGGGACTTTGAAGGTCACGCCGTTGAGCAGTTGGGTGCCATCGGAAAGGAAGTAGTCAATACCGGAAATGTCTATGTGTGCCACGCCAACAATCTTCCCACGCCCGCCCCACACGAGTTTTTGTCCAGATAATGTGCCGTTGCCGCCACTTTGCGCCGATTATCTGGACAAAAACCCGAGGGTTAACCGGCGGCGGTAAGGAACTGCTTGAGCAGAGGCCCGGACGTGGTGGCTCCAAGGCCGCCGTCCTCAACAAAGACGGCCACGGCCAGGTCACCGTGGACAGCCACGATCCAGGCGTGCGTCTTGGGCGGGTTCTCGTTGCCGAACTCCGCCGTGCCGGTTTTAGCGCCCACCGGCGCGCCCGGAACGGTCGACAGGAAGCCGGCATGGCCGGACGTCACCACTGCCCGCATCATGTCGGACAGCGCCGCCGCCTCGGCGGCAGTGATCGGCTGACCGGACGCCTTGGACGGCGCCTCGGGTGTAACGGTCGACGACGGCGCACCCGCGTCCGCCGTCGCCGCGCCGGAGGTGTCTGCCGCGGCTGCGCCGGCGTCAGGGTTCAGGACCAGCTGCGGGGAAACGGGGGATCCCTTGCCCACGGAGCCGGCCATGATGGCCGCCGCCAACGGGGACAGGAGCACCTTGCCCTGGCCGATCATCGAGGCGGCGTGTTCGGTGCCGGCAGCCTCGCCCGGAACGGACCCGAGGAACGCCGCGGCGCCCAGCGAGGGGGCCTCCACGGCCACGCCCATAGCCACGGCGGCAGCCTCAAGCTGGGCCTGCGTGACTGTGTCACGCGCGGCGATGAACGCCGTGTTGCACGAGTGGGCAAAGGCATCGCGGAGTGCCACCGACCCCAGGGAGGTTTCCGGGTAGCCTTCCGCGTTCTTGAACGTGCGGCCGTCCACGCTCAGGGTGGGGGTACATTCCACCTTCGAATCGGGCGTCAGTCCGTTGCGGAGCATGGCGAGGGAGTCGATGATCTTGAACGTTGACCCGGGCGCGTACTGGCCCAGCATTGCGGTGTTGTAGCCGTTGCTTCCCGGGCCGGAGGCCGCAACGAGCACCGCACCGGTTGAAGGACGGAGCGCCACTATGGCCGACGCCGGTCCCACTCCGGCAAGGGTGCTCTCTGCGAGTGACTGGAGGTTTGGATCCAGCGTGGTTTTCAAAGGCGTGCCCGGGGTCGGGGCCATCTCGAACACCACCCTGCGGGGATCTGTTCCCGCGGCCTGGATCTGTTCGCGGGTGAGGTCGGCCCGCTGCGCACGGATCACCACGGCGTCGGTGCCGCGGAGTTGTGCGTCGTACTGCTGCTGGAGCCCGCCGATGCCGGTCACGTCTCCGGCGGTCAGACCGCCGCCAGAGGCCTCGATCTGTTCCGCCGTGGCCTCTCCCACGGTGCCGAGGACTGCTCTCGCGAACGTGCGGCTGGGCGCCAGCGGCTGGACTCCGGGGACGGCGCGGGCACCAGGAATGGCCGTGATCTGCGCGTCCGTGACGGTGCGGCCCTCGTCACGGAGGGTGATGGCCCGGACGAACGCCTCCGGACCGGAGGCCGCAACCTGTTGGGCATAGGTGGCGGGATCCACGCCCACCAGTTCGGCCAGTTTGGTGGCTGACGCGGCGGCGTCCCCGGACCCCAGCAGCAGCCTGTCAATCCCCACGTTCACCACGGGCCGGTATGTGACAAGCTTCGCGTCGCTGGCGCCCAGGATGTCGGCGCGCTGCGGCGACTGCGTGCCCTTGCTCAGGATTTCGCTGTCGCCGAGCCCCGGGACCAATGTGGCCGGGTTCCAAACGGCAAGCCATTGGTCCCCGGACTTCGTGAACTTTGCTGAGACCGTGTATTTCCACTCGCCGGTGCCGATTTTCCAGGTGTAGTTCAGCGGAACGGCCGCAGTGTCACCGTCCAGCGTGAGTTCACCGGCCGCCACAGTGGGCTTGTCCGGATCCAGCGCCTTGAAGATGTCCTGGACCTGGTGTTTGGCCACCCCGGAATCCTTGCCGTCAAAGGCGACCGAGCCGACGTCGAGCGTGGAAAGCGCGGACGCAAACTCCTTGGCGACGCTTTCAGCACCTCCTCTGCCGTCGTCGCAGGCAACCAGCGAGGCGCCGAGAATGAGTCCAGCTATGGCAAGTGACAGTTTTTTTGAGTTCCCCACCGCGCTATTATGCCCCGATTTCTGCCATACCTGCTGTCACCGTTCCGGCCTCGGCTCAGAGGCTGAGCGAGGGAACCTCAAGACCAAACCGGTCCTTCAAAGCATGTTTCGCCGCAAAGTACCCTGGCATCCCCGTCACTCCGGGGCCAGGCGGCGTGGAGGACGAACACAGGTACACGCCGGGCACGGGCGTCCGCCACGGAACGCGGGAGACCACCGGGCGCTGGACAAGTCCGCGCACGTCCATGATACCGGCACTGAAGTCCCCACCCACGTAATTCCGGTTGTAACTGGCCAGCTCCGCCGCCGTTGTCACGTGTCGCTGCACCACCACGTCCCGGAACCCGGGCGCAAAGCGCTCCAGCTGTGCGGTCACGGCCTCACCCATGTCGCGGGTTGATCCGGCGGGTACATGGCAATACGTCCAGAGGATCTGCCGCCCGGCCGGCGCCCGGCCGGTGTCGAACCGCGATGGCTGGGCCACCAGAACGTACGGGCGTTCCGGGTGCCTCCCAGCGGACACGTCATTCTCCGCACCCGCAAGCTCCGCGCGCGTCCCGCCCACGTGCACCGTGCCGGCGTCGCCCAGCTCCTCAGCCGCCCACGGAACGGGACCGGACAGGATGAAGTCCACCTTGCAGGAACCGTTCCCATAGCGGAACGTCTCCAGGGACTGGCGGTACTTGGCCGGGAGACTATCGCCGGCAATGGCCAGAAGCCCCTTGGGGGCCACATCCAGCAGAGTGGCCCGCGCACCGCGGAGTTGTTGGAGGCCCTCAATCGGCGCCCCCGTATAAATTACCCCGCCGTGGGCACGGATGTCGGCTTCCAGCGCGGCCGCAATGGAGGCCGATCCGCCCAGCGGAACCGGCCATCCCTGAGCGTGGGCCAGGGCGGTGAGCATAAGCCCGGCACCGGCAGAGGCCAGGGAGGGCAGCTGCGAGACCGCATGGGCAGCCACGCCACTGAGCAGTGCAGGCGCAAGCTCCTCCTTAAACCGGGTGTTCCACAGCCGCGATCCCTGCTCCAGCGTCCGCAGCCCGAAGAGCACCGCCGCCAGGGGATCCCGGGGGATTCTGAGCAGCTGGTGCTGCGTCAGATCCATCACGCCGCCAATGCGGTCAACGAGCGGGCCAAGAAGCCGGCGGTAGGCGGCGCCGTCCCTGCCCAGGCCTTGGACCGTCCGTTCGATGCTGTGGTAGCCGAGGGCCGCCCGTCCGCCGTCGAGCGGTGATCCGAACGAAAGCTCCGGCACCACCAGGTCTATCCGGCGTGCCAGCTCGAAGTCACGGAAGAAGGGGGACGCCAGTGCCATGGGGTGCACGGCCGAGCAGATGTCATGGAAGTGCCCCGGCTGCATCATTTCGGCGGTGCGGGTGCCGCCGCCGATGGTGGCCGCCGCCTCGTGGACTTCAACGGAGAGGCCAGCGCGCGCCATCACGACAGCTGCGGCCAGTCCGTTGGGTCCGGCCCCAACGACGGCGACGTCAGGCATGGTGCTTCGCTCGCCAAGGGAGTACCGCATGTGAGCTATGGAGGAGGCTGAACCGTAACCAGTCCGGCAGTCCGTCGAACGGCCCTCCCTGCGGATCATCAAGGTGGTGCCGGCGGACGGGATCGTACTCCGGGTCATGGATGTCCCACACAACCCGGAACATCAAATATGCCGTCACAAGCATATGAAGGGCTACGGCCATGACGTAGTAAGGCATGTCAATATTGTGCTGCGTCGGGCCCTGGCTGGTCACCTGCCCCAGGTACATCCAGACGGCTGCCCAATGCAGGCCTTCAACGCCCTGCCAAATGAGAAAATCCCGCCACCGCGGCCGGGCCAGCGCCACCAGCGGGATGAGCCACAGGACATGCTGTGGCGAATAGACCTTGCTGGTCAGGATAAAAGCTCCCACCATGAGGAACGCCAACTGGGCCAGCCGCGGCCGGCGTGCTGCTGTCAGCGCCACCACGGCGATCACGGCGCAGGCCAGCAGGAATACGGCCAGGGCCAGCCAGTTGATGGTTGCAGGATCCAGCACCGGCCAGCGCAGGCGCCGGGCCACCAGGTTGTACGCGAACCATAATGACCCGTAGCCGGATTCCCTCGTTTCGGTAAACGTGAAGAAGTACCCCCAGCCGGAGGGGTTGGAGACGGCCACAGGCACGTTAATGGCCAGGCATGCCGCTGCGCCGGCCCCGGCCGTGACCAGGAACCCGCGGATCCGCCCTGTCCGCAGGGCCAGGAGGAGGATGGCTCCGAGAACCAAGGCGGCATAGGGCTTGGTCGCTGCGGCCAGGCCAATCAGGATGCCTGCCAGGACCAGCTTTTCACGCGAAAAGCACAGCATTCCGAGCGCCAACAAGGCGACAGCCCACATGTCCCAGTTGATGGTTCCGGCCAGCACAATGCCGGGAGCCAACGCCACCATGGCCGCATCCCAGGGGCGCCGCTGCGCCATTCTGGCCGTAGCGAGCACCGTGACAATCCAGACGGCTGCAACCAGCGTGGCATTGACGTCGAAGTAACCGAGGATCCGCGCGTCACTGACGCCCTCGCCCGGGACCAGCCAGGCAGTCACGCCGGCAATGAGTCCCACCAGGACGGGATCTTCAAAAAGAGATCCCGGGCTCAGGATCGGGAACGTGCCGTCTCCGAGGCCGCGGTTGCGGAAGAATTCGGGGTAGTCGGAGTAACACGTGGAATAGAACTGGCCGGGGCTCGCCCAGCCGTTGGCCCGGCAGTAGCCCTTGATTGCAATGCCGGCCAACGCCGCCAGTACCGTCAGGATGATCAGGACACGTTCCACGGTAAATACGCCGGGGGAGATGAGGCCGGGCGCCGACCGGGCGCCCATCGGCCCGCCGATCAGTTCCGTGAAGTTCTTCAGCAGCAGGTCACTGCGGCTGGGAACTACCAGGCGGGTGCGCTGTACGTGCCCCGGCGGCTTCGTCTCCTGCATGCCTTTGAGCTTACCGGGACGCTGCCCTGACAGCCCGTGGGTTCAGCCCGTAGGTATAGGGTCGAATTCGCATGCTGGGCCGATTTGGTCCGGCCACGCGCGATATTCTCGCAGAGGAGCACGTCTCGGATCAGGCTGCTTCCGAGAGACCTGGACCTCAAGGGGATTGTTGTGCTGAATCAACTGCCGGACGTTCCGGGGCGGCTCCAAGGGCAGAAGACTGTCCGGAGGGGTAAGCGGCCGCTGCCCGCGCGCGCCAACCCTTGGACGGTTCCAGCCGGCATCGGGCTGTTGGCGTTCTGCGTCGCTTTTGTCGGGTCCTGGATTCCCTCCTTCTGGGATGACGAGATCGCGACCATCTCCGCCGCCGGACGCAACCCAGCGGAACTCGTAGCGCTCCTGCAGTCTGTCGATGCGGTCCACGGGCTCTACTACTTCCTGATGCACGCGTGGACTTCGGTCTTCGGATTTTCCGAAGTGGCTATGCGGGCGCCGTCAGCGCTGGCCGTCGGTCTGGCATGCGCCGGAACGGTCGTTTTGGGGCGGAGGTTGGGGTCGGATGCCCTCGGCGTCGCTTCCGGCCTGGTGTTGGCGGTGCTTCCCAGGATGGTGTGGGCCGGCACCGAAGCACGGCAATCCGCATTCACAGCACTGTTGGCCGTCGCCCTGACCTACCTGCTGGTCAGAGCATGGAAGTCCAACCGCGTCATTGACTGGGTACTGTACGGCCTCTGTGCGGTGCTGGGGGTCTGGATGTTCATGTTCTTCGTCCTGGCCGTGGTGTCGCACGCTGTGGCCGCGATACTTCTCCGCCGGCGACAGCTCGCTACGATGGCGGCCTGCGCTGCCGCCGGTGCCGCTGCCCTGCCATTCCTCCTCCTTACGATGGAACAGAAGGCCCAGGTTGACTGGATCGAGAACCGTTCCCTGGCACAGACCATCAGCACCGCGGCCGTCAAGCAATACTTCTATGGAGAAGACCGCCCCACTGGGAATCTTCCGCCGAGCTGGATCCTGGCCTTCGTGGCACTTCTCGGAGTCGTTGAGACCGCCCTGATCGTCTGGGGTCTGTGGGCATCTCGCCGGACGCCAGCGCGGAGCCCGCTGTTAGTCCTTTGCCTGGCAGGCGTAGCCGTACCGATAGCCGGGCTCATGCTGGTGAGTATCGTCGCCCAGCCTGTATACGTGGCCCGCTACCTCACGTTCACAGCGCCCGCATTCGCACTCCTGGTGGGTTTGGGCATTGTCAGTATTCCGGCTCGACTCCCGTGGCTCCGCTATATTGCCATGATCGCCGTCGTCGCTGTGAGCCTGGTTCCCCAACTGACCATCAAGAGCTTGGTCAACGAACCGCCAGACACGGAGCGGAAGATCAGCGACTTCGTTGCGTCCGAATCCCCAGCACCGGCAGCCATGGTCTTTGAGTACCCGTATCTCCGTGACATGACCCTTGCCTATCCTGACGATTTCTCAGGAGTGCAGGATCTTTCCCTTGCCGACAGCCCCGCAGCGTCAGGAACCCTCTGGGGGGAGAACGCCGCGGTTGGACCGGACCGGCTGTCGGGCAAGGGAAACGTGTGGTTCGTCGGAGACGGCAGCGCCGAACCCGATGATCTGTCTGCGTTCGCATCGGCAGGGTGCACGGACACAGGAACGATGCCGTACGAGCGGCTGAAGCTGGTGACCTTCAACTGCCCCTAAGGGCCCCTCAAACTGTCCCCAAGAGGCCCCGCGCCTCAGTTCATTCCGCCCATACGCTAGTGCAACAGGACGAAAACGTCTCCGCGCCGCCGGTCCAGGAGTTGCCCGTTGAATTCCCGGCGGTCATTCCGGACAGGACGCCCCAGGGAGAACAATGCTTTCTTGATTCTCTTGATCATGGTGGTCACCTCCTTTCGGCGTAAAATTTGGCATGACAAATATGGCCATTTAATGCCAAAGCAATAACGGCGTAATTAGGCAGGGAAATGCCCTGTGGTTATGAATAGATCGCAAATGCGAAGACGGAAGCGGCAGTGCAGACCCCAACAAAGAAGCTGAGTTCCGAACTATGGGGATGCTGCGTCGCCGCGCGGTCCATCCTGGAAGGGACGCCGCCAGGAGACGTCCAGCAGGCGTCGCCTAAGGCGAGCCGTCCAACGAGGATGGGCCTGGATATACCTCCTTGCAACGGAGGCCGCCGCATGGGCGGGATCAGTTGCGCAAAGGCTAGGAGGCAGGCACTCCGTTATCACGGCGCGCAAAAGCATCAGAGGCCGGGTTTGCGGTGACGGTCATCTTCCATCCGCTAGTCAAAGTAATCATTTTCCCAACCTCCTCTTCTGTTATGCCGCTGCCTCGGCCGACTGGCCTGGCACCGTGCGCCGTGACCCGGCAAAGACGCTCTGGGGTCAGGAATAAAATTACCCTACAAATGCGGCAATGCGCCACTTAATTCGCACAGCATTTCTATAAAGTTTATGAATGCTCTTTTAGAGTCCCCAGCGGACAATGGCCGGGGTCCGCTTATCCCAGCCGAGCGTGCAGACCTTCGCGGTTCCCAGAATGAAATGACGGCCCTCGGCAGGCGCTAGTTCCAGCCAGCGCGCGGTGAGGATCCGGGAGAAGTGCCCGTGCGCCACGATCAGCACGTTGTCCAGACCGGATTCCAGCACACTGGCCACAATCTTGTCGGCGCGGGCTGCCACTTCGTCCAGGGTCTCGCCATTGGGCACACCATGGGTCCAGATCAGGTAATCCGGATTGTCCTTGCGGATCAGGTCCGAACTGATGCCCTCATAGTCGCCGTAGTTCCATTCCACCGCCAGCGGCTCGTGCTGGGCGTCAGGGTAACCTGCCAGCTCCGCGGTACGCCTGGCGCGGCGCAGTGGGGACGTCAGGACCAAATCGAAGTCCACCTGGTCCAGCACCTTACGGGCCTCCACGGCCTGTTGCTCGCCTTCCACGGTCAGGGGCAGGTCGGTGAGCCCGGTGTATTGCCCGCTCTTGGACCACTCGGTCTCGCCGTGGCGCAGGATCCAGAGCTGGGGGCGGGGCGCGGTCATCGGGTTAATCATTTGGACTCCTCGTTCGGGGAAAGTTCGACGGCGGCGGGAGGCTCTGCTGCTTCCGGAACCGCGGGTGCTGCCTCGGGCTGCTCCGCCCACCAGGCGCGCAGCCGCGCTTCGGCGTCGTCCGGTTGCAGGGGTCCGTTTTCCATCCGTTCCTCCAACAGGAACTTGTAGGCCCGGCCCACCACGGGACCAGGCTTGAGGTTCAGGATGGCCATGATTTTAGCGCCGTCCAGATCGGGCCGGACCGCGTCCAGCGACTCCTGCGCGCGCAAAACAGCGATCCTGTCTTCCAGGTCGTCGTAGGCAAAGGCGAGGCGCTCAGCCTTCCGCTGGTTGCGGGTGGTGACGTCCGAGCGGGTCAGCCGGTGCAGCCGGTCCAACAGCGGGCCGGCGTCCGTGACGTAGCGGCGCACGGCCGAGTCACTCCACCCGGCGTCACCGTAGCCGTAGAAACGCATGTGCAGCTCTACAAGCCGGGCCACGGCCTTGATGGTGTCGTTGTCGAAGCGGAGAGTCTTCATCCGCTTCGCAGTGAGCTTGGAGCCCACCATGTCGTGGTGGCGGAAACTGACCGCGCCGCCCGGTTCGAAACGCCGCGTAGCCGGCTTCCCGACGTCGTGCATCAACGCTGCGAACCGCAGCACAAAGTCGGGGGCCGGCACGGCGCCGTCCGCACCCGTTTCCAGGGCAGCGGCCTGTTCCAGGACCTGAAGGGAGTGCTGGTAGACGTCCTTGTGGCGGTGGTGCTCGTCAGATTCCAGCCTCAGGGCGGACACCTCAGGCAACACGAACTCGGCGAGGCCGGTTTCCACGAGGAGGTCCACGCCGACCCGGGGGTGGGCACCGCAAATGAGTTTGACCAACTCATCACGGACCCGTTCGGCCGAGATGATTTTGATCCGCTCGGCCATCTGGGTCATGGCCAGCCGCACGTCGTCGTGCACGGAAATGCCCAGCTGCGAGGCGAACCGGGCGGCGCGCATCATACGGAGCGGATCATCTGAGAAGGAGGCCTCGGGTGAAGCGGGTGTCGCCAGGACGGCCGCG
Source organism: Pseudarthrobacter sp. S3 (assembly GCF_050156905.1). Classification (NCBI taxonomy): domain Bacteria; kingdom Bacillati; phylum Actinomycetota; class Actinomycetes; order Micrococcales; family Micrococcaceae; genus Pseudarthrobacter; species Pseudarthrobacter sp. S3. Next base: position 210,885 of record NZ_CP189583.1, read on the forward strand.
TTGAGATCCCGGACGCCGCCGAACGGATCAATGAGTTCAAGCGACGGGAGCCGCAGGGCCATGGCGTTGATGGTGAAATCGCGGCGCAGGAGATCGTCGGTCAGGGAGGTGCCGAAGGCCACCACGGGCTTGCGCGACTCCGGATCGTAAGCCTCGGCCCGGTACGTGGTGATCTCGATCTGGAAGCCGGCTTTCCGCATTCCGATTGTCCCGAAGGCCCGGCCGATTTCCCAGAAGTTGTCCGCCCACTTCTTGATCAGGGCAACTGTCTGGCCCGGCGTGGCGTCCGTGGTGAAGTCCAGGTCCGGTGAGGTGCGTCCCAGGAAGAGATCCCGTACCGGTCCGCCCACCAGGGACAGCTCGTGGCCGGCGTCGACAAAGCGCTGCCCGAGCTCCAGGACAACCGGGTCAACCTGGAAATCGACGGTGTTGGAATCAATCTTGTGATGTGCGTGCGCCATAGTTACTTAAGCTTGTCAGAAACCAGCGGCTTGGCAGGCCAAAATCTCCTCAAGATCGCTCCTATTCGCCTGCAGCCCTTCAAAGTGCGTCATACGCAGTCCACTTTGATGTCATGTTCCGGTCATCATGATCGGACAAGAGTCGTTAGAGTGGACTCCATGGCCCATCCCGTACCGAGCGCTCCCGGCAGGAGGACAAACGCACCTTTGCCGTCGGCAATTGGTGCCCACGTCGCGCCTGCCCTGCACCCGGCCCCGGCCTCGCTCCCCACGGTGGAGGAAATTTCCGCCGGCGGCGTTGTGGTGGACACATCCGACGGCGAACTAAGGGTTGCGATCATTGCCCGCCTTAATAGGGGCGGACGGCTGGAGTGGTGCCTTCCGAAGGGCCATCCGGAAGGCAAGGAAGACAACGAGCAGGCAGCAGTGCGTGAGATTGCCGAGGAAACCGGCATCGAGGGCGACATCCTGGCCCCGCTCGGCAGCATTGACTACTGGTTCACTGTCAGCGGGCACCGTGTCCATAAAACCGTCCACCACTACCTGCTGCGCGCCAGCGGCGGCGAACTCACCATCGAAAACGATCCGGACCACGAAGCCGTGGACGTCGCATGGGTCCCCATCAAAGAACTGGCACGGAAGCTCTCGTTCCCCAACGAGCGGCGCATCGCGGACTTGGCCAGGGAAGTCCTGCCAGAACACCTCTAAGGCCGTCTCCGCCGGAAATGCGTGTATGCATACTCGGGCATATAGACTGCCCGTTGCGGCGCAAACGCCGTCCGGGTGAGACGATGAAGGCGATGTCAGCTACGAATCCCCCCTCCGATAAAGCAGGCTCTGCCGCCCCGAGCGGAACCGCGAGTGAAACGCGGTCCAGCGCCATCATGGCTGCCGGCACCTTGGTGTCCCGGTTCCTGGGCTTCGGCAAGACCTGGATGCTGGGTGCCGCGCTGGGCCTCGGCTCCACGGTTAACGACACGTTCATCAACGCCAACAACCTGCCCAACCTGATCTTCCTGCTGGTGGCCGGTGGTGTGTTCAACGCCGTCCTGGTACCTCAGATCATCAAGGCGAGCAAAGCCCCTGACAGGGGAGCGGACTACATCAGCCGGCTGCTGACGCTGGCCGTGCTCCTGCTGCTGGGCCTCACCGCGCTGGTCACTCTCGCTGCTCCGGGGGTAATTGAGCTGACCACACAGGGCTATTCGCCGCAGCAGAAGGCCCTGGCAGTTGCGTTCGCCTTCTGGTGCCTGCCCCAGATCTTCTTCTACGGCCTCTACGCCCTGCTGACACAGGTCCTCAACGCCAACGGCGCGTTCGGGCCGGCCATGTGGGCCCCCATCATGAATAACCTGGTGGCCATTGGCGGACTGGGCATGTTCATCTGGATCTTCGGCGAGAACGCCATGAATCCGCACACGCTGGACAACTGGGGCCCTTCCCAGACCCTGCTTGTGGCCGGCTTCTCAACCATAGGCGTGGTGGCCCAGACAGCGATCCTGCTGATCCCGGTGATCCGCCTGAGGCTGGGTCTCCGGCCCCGGTTTGGCTGGCGGGGAGTGGGTCTGGGCCAGGCTGCGAAGCTGAGCGTATGGACGCTCCTGACCGCCGCCGTCGGGCAGTTCGCGTTCCTGTACGTCATGCGCATCGCCACTATTCCCGGTGCCGAGCGGCTCCGGCTGACGGAAGCGGGGGATCCGGCGGCAGAGATGCTGCCCGGCAATGCCGTCCTGGAAGTCGCCAGCCAGCTGTACCTGCTGCCGCACTCGATCATTGCGCTCTCCCTCGCCACAGTCCTCTTTAACCGCATGACCCGTGCATCGCAGGACGGCAACCGTGCAGAACTACGCGACGCCCTCTCGCACGGTCTCCGCACCATGGCGGTGGCCACGGTCTTTGGAGCGCTGGCCCTCTTTGCGCTGGCCGGGCCGCTGGGCATGTTCTTCTCCGGTGGCCCGCGTCAGGACGGCGTGATGCTGGCCCAGACGCTCACCATCCTCGCGCTGAGTACCCCGTTTATGAGCGCTAACTTCATGATGTCGCGGGTTTTCTACGCCAACGAAGACGCCCGCACACCCTTTAATATTCAACTGCTTCTTGCCGTGGTTTACGTCGCCGGTGCGTTTGGGATCCAGTTCCTGCCGGTGGGCCAGATCATTTACGCCATCGCCCTGTTGTACATGGTGGGCAACATCCTCTCGGTGATCATCAGCGCCTTCTTCCTGCGCCGGCTGCTGGGCCACCTCGACGGGCCGCGGATCGCCAACTCGTACATCCGAATGGGCTATGCGGCGCTCGGTTCCGCGATCGCGGGCGCCGGGGCTTTGTGGCTGATGGGCAGCTACAGCGCGGACGGGTTCGCCTGGAGCGGCCGGCCCGCTGCGCTGGTGACCGTCATCGTGGTGGGTCCGATCATGTTGGTTGTCTATCTCTTCCTCCTCAAGATTTTCCACGTCGCAGAACTCGGCGATCTCATACGCCCTCTGCTGGGACGCCTGGGGCGCGATACCGGACCTTCGGGCGGCACCGGGGGAACGCCTGCGTCGGCTGCCGACGTTGCTTCAACGGAACATCCGACGCCGGAACGCGCCACGGTCTCAGTGGACACCGGCCTGATTCCCCGGATCTCCGGCGAATTCGACGCCGTGTCGTTCCGCGCAGGTCCCGTACCGGAACGCCAGGCGGCGCTTTTGGTGCCGGAAACTCTTCGGGGGGAACCCGGAATGCGTCCCGCCTCGGGTCCAGGAGAGGGTGTCCACGGGGAAACTACCTGGGGCACTGAACCCGCTGCGGAATACCTTCCCGTCGAAGACGTTCCCGGCACGGCACGGGGCGGGCTGCTGCACGACGAGATTCCCCTTCCCGGCCGGCGAACGTTCCAGGGCCAGGCCGGACAGAACCCCCATTTCAAGCCACGAGTGCCTCGAAAAAACTGATCTTCCCGCGGTTTTTGGTTGCCTGTCGACCACGTCGGCCATGCCCGATCGGCTAGGATCGACAGTGAACAGGGGTAGTTGCAGGCAAGCGCAGACCGGCTCGCCGGCTAGCTTTTGACCGGTTTCTGACCGGCGGCGTCATCATCTACGCCGGCATACCCGGACAGTCTAGGAGGAACACGTGTCCCACCCGATCGACGTTGGATCAGTACTTGGCGGCCGCTACAAGGTCACTGCCACGGTATTGACCTCACACGACCAGGATCTGGTGCTGGACGGGGTGGACCAGGTTCTCAACCGACCGGTCAGCATTCTGGTCGCCGGCCCGGATAACACCGAACAGGTGGCCCAGAGCGCCCGCGAGGTGGCTACCGGTGAGCGCCCGGGCAATGTCCAGGTCTTGGACCTCGGCGTCACCGAAGCCGCCACGTACCTCATCACCAACCACACGTCCGCGGCAGATCTGCTGGACCTCGTGGTTGCCTCCGACGCCCCTTACGTCGAGCCGTTCTTCACGGATACGCTGGGCAGCGAAATTTTCGGCCAAGCGCGTTCCCACGAGCCGGAACCGTATGACGACGAAGAGAACATCGACGCCGGTTACATCAGCTACGCGGACAATCACCCCAGCCAGGTTGACGCCTACCGCTCTGCGGCGCCGGTGGTTCCGCCGCGTATACCTCCGGTTGTTCCTGCGCGGCCGCCGCTCCGCCCGGCAGTCCGTCCGGCGTCGGGGTCTGCCAAGACCGGGGCCACAGCAGCAGTATCCTCAATGGGCACCGCTGCTGGCGCCACCGGCGCGCATCAGCACGTCACTGCGCCGCAACCAGTGCAGTCTGCAGAAAACCAGCCAGTTTCCGGATCCGCTGAGTCCAGCACCGGTGCGGGCTCCGATACGCCCAAGGTTTCCTTGTGGTCTGAGGACGACTATTCCACCGGCTCTCAGGACTCAGACTACGAGGAACCCGTGGACTCCCGAGCGCCCCAGCGCTCCGATCGTGCAGCGGGGTCCTTTCCGTCCCTTGCTCAAAACATATCTCCTGGGGCGGCAGTACCACCTTCCGGCGGGACGGATGACTATTACGACGACGACGAGCCCGAGCGTGAGCCCCGCTCCATGCGCTGGCTGGTGGGCGGCCTGCTTGCCGTGGTTCTGATTGCAGGGCTCGTCTTCGCGGTCACCAACTTGGGCAGTCTCTTTAAAGCGGGTTCTCAAGCCGCCCCATCCTCCAACTCTACGGGCGCCACACAGCCAACCACCGGGTCGGCCTCCGCCAACCCGAGCTCTGCACCAACGGCAGTACCGCCGGCAGTACCGCCCGTCATTGACAGCATCACCCGCCAGGGGGATTTTGACTTCGCAGCCACCTACGATGTCGATCTGGTGAAGGCGTTTGATGGCAATGTGGCCAGCTACTGGTCGGACATGGAATTTGCCACCGAAGGCTGGGGTGGTCTCGCAAGCGATGGCGTCCCATTGTTCATCAAGCTGAAGAGTCCGGCGAAGGTTTCCTCCATCACCCTGACTCAGCTCGGAGCCTCGGGTGGCAACCTCAGTGTCTTCACCAATGACCGTCCGTCACTGGACGGCGCCAAGATGGTAGGTACCAACAGCTTCACTTCATCTGATCTGACCATGCCGCTGGCCGAACCGGTGGAGGCACAGTACGTAATCGTGTCCATCAAGACACTTCCCAAGCTGGCCGCCCCGAAGACCCGCTACGGCTTTGGCATACGCCTTGCGGAGATCAAGATCCAATAAGGACACATGCGTCGTTCCTGTTGAGCCGCGGCTGTTCTGTCCGGAGCATTGCTCCGCGGTAACAGACGCGGCTTAGCTGTCTTCAGACGGTAATCTGATAGGGCATCCCGTCCAGTGGACGGTGTCATGACCGCTGATGGTTCCTCCGTTGGCGCGGCGCCCGGAATATTCACCACCAAGATTCAGTTGTGCCATGTGGCCGGCCGCAAAAGCCGGCGCATCGACTAAGGAAGAGGTTCACCGTTCAGTGAGCAACGCAGAAAACACCGCGTCCGAAGTACGTGATGTCATCATCGTCGGCTCGGGCCCGGCCGGGTACACGGCCGCTGTCTATACGGCGCGTGCCAATCTGAAGCCCTTGCTTCTGGCTGGATCAGTCACCGCAGGCGGCGAACTGATGAACACTACCGACGTCGAGAATTACCCGGGCTTCCCCGAGGGCATCATGGGGCCGGACCTGATGGAGAACTTCGAGAAGCAGGCAGCCCGGTTCGGAACGGAAATCCAGTTCGAGGACGTCACAGCCCTGGACCTCGATGGTGACATCAAAACTGTCACCATCGGCACCGGCGAGACCTTCCAAGCGCGGGCGATCATCCTCTCCACCGGATCCGCTTATCGTGAGATCGGCCTCCCGAACGAAAAGCGCCTTTCCGGACACGGTGTCAGCTGGTGTGCAACCTGCGACGGGTTCTTTTTTAAGGACCAGGACATTGCAGTTATCGGCGGGGGCGACTCTGCAATGGAAGAAGCCCTCTTCCTGACCAAGTTCGCCAAGTCCGTCACCGTTGTGCACCGACGCGACACACTCAAAGCTTCCAAGATCATGGCAGACCGCGCCATGGCCCATGACAAGATCTCGTTCATCTGGAACAGTTCCGTGGACGACGTCGTCGGAGGGGACAAAGTCACCGGGCTCAAGATCAGGAACCTGCAGGACGGCACCGTGTCCGACCTCGCCGTCACCGGCGTCTTCGTCGCCATCGGTAACGACCCCCGCACCGACCTGGTTAAGGACGCCCTGGAGATCACGGCGGCCGGCACCATCGCCGTCGAGGGCCGGAGTTCCAGGACCAGCATCGCGGGCGTCTTCGCCGCCGGCGATGTTGTTGACCCCACGTACCGTCAGGCCATCACAGCCTCCGGTTCCGGATGCGTTGCCGCGATCGATGTGGAACACTTCCTCGCAGACCTCCACGCGTAATTCGCGTAACCGCCATTCGAAGAGAGAGACAAGGGTTATGAGCAACGCTAAAGACGTAACAGACGCAAGTTTCCATGCGGACGTACTGTCCGCCGAGAAGCCAGTGATTGTGGATTTCTGGGCTGAATGGTGCGGACCATGCCGCAAGCTGGGACCCATTCTCGACGAGATCTCGGTCGAGTACAGCGAGAAGGTTAACGTCGTCAAGGTCAATGTAGATGACAACCCGGCGATAGCCGCCGAGTACGGCATTACATCCATCCCCGCCGTCTACCTTTTCCAGGACGGCCAGGTGAAGAGCACCGTTATCGGTGCGAGGCCGAAGCAGTTCTTCGAAAAGGAATTTGCGGACGTCCTGTCCTAGTCTGCTCTGGTGTCCCGGTCCTTCGTGGCCGGCAGCACCAGTGTGTGGCCACTGCTTCATCGAAGCAGTGGCCACAGTCGTTTGGGGCGTGCATACATTCGAGACTCAATAAGGTTGTATTCGCGACCTATTTGCTCCCAGACTTCACCGACTGATCCGGGTGCTCCTATATCCCAGCTCAGAGCCTTGGCGAATCAGTACGGGGACCGGGCGGCTGATATTAACCAGTCGGCTGAACTTAGGATGACCCCGGTAGGGTCCGACGCACCTGACTGTCTCGTTTCACGTGAAACATTGCAGCTCGGGATCCAACCAGTCCCACTGTTTTTGCTTTTCGGAGCAAAGCGCGAAAGCGGTGGTATGGAGTCCTGCTACCCGTCAATTCGGAACATCGTCTCGATTGCAGGGGCAAGAGGAGACGCCTCACCATCAAGCCGGGATGTTTCACGTGAAACATCCGTGAACGCTGCAGGAGAGCAGCGCATGCGTTTCTGTTTTTCCCGGAAAAAACACAATTCATATAAGACACCAAAAACCACAAATAGTTCGTAGTCCTGGGTCCCAAACACACCTGACCCACATGAAGCGTTTCACGTGAAACATCGTCCGATTCCGCAACAGCCGGCGTCCATTCCCTGATAGAAACCAGACTGCGCGCGGCTCCCACAACCATTGATCACATGGATCAGGGTTCGTGGAGAAGCGAACACCTTGCCCCTTAACTCAAAAACTGAATCTGCGGCCTCCAAATCAATGACCAGGGATCGTTTGGCAAATTAATTCAGATGAATATCAAGCAAAAGGACTGGAAGGGTCGATCCTCCATTGCCCGGGCAGCGATAGCGACGTGGAATATCGAGTCAATCGACTGCACCCTGGCCACATTCTGAACCCTCCATCAGTGTTGGTTCCCGCTTTGATTGAATCAAACGCCAATTCTCCCAACCGCCCCGTCGGGAAGCGTCGGTACATAACGATGGTCCACCTGGCCTATCTGGTTAGAGATTCGGCCTATGGCTGCTGGTAGGCAACACTGACGGATTGGAAGAAGCCGACAAATTGGAAAAGACCATGGATACGAGTAGCAGTGATGCCTACAAGGGCGTGTTCTATGCCCAATCTCGCCAGATCTTCAGCGCGGGCACGAGCATGGTGGCTGTTGCTATCTGGCTTGACCGTAGACAACTCATACACGGTCGAAACCGCTCCAACCAGAGGTGTCCGTCTCCGTCGAGCCCAGCCTGCCACATGCAACCAACAGTTCAGCAAAACAGGCCTGACCAACGGGGGGAGGGCCTGCCACGCTATACGGAAACAGACGGAATGGATGCGGCACCCTAGACCTGGGAATTCGCGCTGCCTCTCCTAAGATGCCTCCAGCCAAGAATCAGAATCCGCACGGGGGTGAACGCCGCCTCCTGGCCTGCCTATCGACTGAACCGACACGGCCGCAGGCCTATCCCATACCTAACGCAGTGATCGCATCAATGACCCCCTTACCCCGACATCTTTTACGCGCCCTAGGCTAAAGGTCAGCGCAGCAGGCATCGAAACCGATGCCTCTCTGTTTCACGTGAAACACATTCAACGCTGGTCATATCTTCACAATTGCCCGGGTCACCACAAGATGTTTCACGTGAAACGAATTCAGCGGAGTGATGCCGTGGCTCACTGGATGGGACACCCCATCTCAGGCATCACGTAGGCTACCAGGCGGCCACACCAATGAATTGCCGAGTTGCCCATATCCATGTCAAAACCCGTGCGACCGATGAGAAGTCAACACATGCAAAACCACGAAGAACCCAAGTAAATCCGTGCAGCCGGCTGGGAGAGAACCATAGCCGCCACCCACGCGAGCGCTCTGCAGCCCACCGAACTACACAGTCTTGGTGGCCATTTGTATGCCCACCAACGGCTGAGCCTTCGCACATGTGCCGCAATGTGCTGAGAAGTCGGGGAACAACCAGCATAACCCTACCTGCGACACAGTCCGCTCAGCAGACGTGGGGACCCTCAGCGTAAACCAACAGAGACACGATCTACGCGGCCGCCCTTAGTCGATCGTTGCCTAGGCTCTCGGCCCTAGGCTCTCGGCAAATCCCTGCTTCCTAAGCGTCAACGCCTATAGTCCGGTGGAAAGATCGACCTGTGGAGGCGACTTACTGCCGGGAGATACAAAGTGTCCTGGCTACAGCTCCCGGTTAGATGGCCGCAATTGATGAATGCCTGGCAGGGTAGGGGACCGAACAGGGAACCAGACGCAGGCCCGGAACACAGGCTGTGTCGCGCATCCGAACCCTACTACTCGGCCGATCCTCTCGGGTGCATGTCGGTTTCAGTACTTGCCACTCGCCGTCCGCGCGCGGGCACCTGCGCAAGCTGCCACTGAAGCCAGTACAAGGCCCCATCGGCTTCATCCGAAGTATGGCTAACAGGTCTGCCACACGGCTATCCGTCGCGTGCGTATTCCACTGATACCGAAGTTATCCCCAAGCGTTATCCACATCGATATCCACAGACGGACCCACCGGTCCGCAAATTTGGACGATGCGTAGCTCAGTCAGCATTTCAGTTCATTGGCCACGCTCAAATCGGAATCTTGGCAGTGAACAACAACACGGAAGCGGAGCTCACTCATACGCGTATAGACATAAAGGACCAAAATCCAACAATTTGCGACTCTTTCCGAGAAAAAAGGACACTTGAGCGCGGGCTTGGTAATGTTTCACGTGAAACGGAACCGCAGTCGGTGTACGACACCTCGGCTGTCCGGTCGTTCCTTGAAGCGCTAATGTACGGTGAATCTCCCAGTGATCCTGGCCACTGAACAATCTTTCCACAAAGTTATCCACAGCGATATCCACGGTGCAATGCACGCCGTGCCGCCCTCGAGATGGTACGGCGTTTCCTCTTGTTGCGATGAAACTTTCTCACCCGACGATACACGGCGTGCTCACAACGCACATTCCTTCTGTGCGACTTCTTGGCCCATGGCCAGAGTGGCTCCAGTTTGGGGGGCCATGCCCATGCAGGTTCAGACCGTCAATCGCCTGAATTGGTGGCATTGGTGAATGGGTGCCGCTAAAGTCACGATCCGTTGAGTCCCCGCGAACGGACCGTCCAACCAACCACAAGCTTGCATCAGGCCGGACCACTCAGCCTAACCTCAGGTTCATTCCTCTGCCGTCCAATCCCAAAGCGGGCGGTTGCCGTCCACCTCGGGGTTGCGTCGTGTGGGGGAGAGACAGTCAAGCAACAGATTCCGGGACCCCGCTGTGCCGAGATGCCCCGACGAAGCCCAGACCGCTAAGAATTTTGCAGCGATATTCCTCGGTATACCCGTCGGATGCGGAAGCCGGTGACCCCCTTGGTAGCGCAAAGAACTGACATACATTCCTGAAGTTGATGTGTACTGTGCAGCACCGCAGATTCGATTCTGCGCCGTAAGTCATCTGCACCGCGAATCATTCAACGCCAGGCCGCATGGGGAATTCCTCGGGCATGTCTGTCTGTGCAGATGCACCTAATCCGATCACGCGGACCTCACCACCACTCAGCCGGTTCTTTAGGAGCTGCCCCACGAGCAGGGCATGTCACTGGCCGCTCTTCCATCAGCGACCTGGCAGCGATGGGATTCATTCTGTTCAGTATCTCCACCGAGGATGGAACACAGACATCGGACAAGGGTTCCGGGCTACGTGACCATGCTGGCCTTCTGGAGCGCCATGCCGCGCGCCAACAGGGCCCCAGACTGTGTCGAGCCGGTCCCCAGCGCATGTACTCCTCCGTGGGCACACGTCACCGCCAAGACCGCTGCTGGATGGGCTTCTGGAGACGGAGTCTACGATCTTCGTCGGCTAAGCACCATGAACCCCAGTTAGTCCGACGCGCTGGTAGCCCATTGAAGTGCTATGGCATCACAACGTATGGAAAGGAGTGGACAGAATGCGACAGTCTCGGTCGCTAACGCCCTCGTGATAGTCGGGCATCAGGATGGGGGATGGGCAGAGTCAGTCACGGCATATGTGCGTGGTCTGGCGTTTCACGTGAAACCACGTGGACCACTATCGTCGCAGGCCAGGTCCGTCCAGCAATCATTGTGGGGGTATCTCTTCTCGGCTCTCCGGAGAAACAAAGACGAGGCGTGTCGGGGTCGGCGCAGACTGACGATTCGGCTTTGTCCGACGCAAACATGCTGACAAGAGAGAGGCCATCCCGATACACAGATGTGGATCAGGTGACACTTCGGCAAGATCAGGAGTCGAGATCCTGGGCGGCGCCTCCAGGATTACCGTAGCCAGAGTCACTGACGCGATCTCGCACCACTACGGCTGGTGTTTCACGTGAAACAATGGGAAATCCATCCTCTACAGCCACACCTGCGCCGCCGGGTACCCTTTAAGGAAGGACCATCGAATCAAATAGCAGGTCCGAGGAACCCCGTTTTGGCACACCAGTCATACAGGATCAGCGAGCCAAGCAACCTACCGAGCAGGCAACGGCGTCTCAGACCACCAAACGCGTGGATAACCGGGGAGCCCTCCTGCCTCGCGGAAACGGACTGGCAATAGCGATAGGGATGAAGCCTCATCGCCGATGAGCCGGTTGGGAACCTAGTCGCACCGGAACAGAAACCAACAGCATCGACGCATCCTTCAACTATTACACGCCGCAAGACGTCTGCGGAGGAATACTGGGTCCTGTTTTCGGTTGGCGTTAACACCGCCCGGCGCTGCTATTATGCGAGCCGCCGGCCCAGACCTGCTGCATTTCGGCCAGCGCACACTCCTAGTGGGCCAGCAATCCTCACGCCGCCGGACTCCGGCACTGCCGGTGCGGCGGAAACACAACGCGTGACACCAGCCGGGTTAGTCCATGGCCACTGACGGTGCCGAACCCAAGTCGCACCACCAGCAGCATTCCAGCGATCTCTGGCGATACTCCATGTGACCGTGTGGCTCAGGAAGAACAGCCCTGCATTTTCCCCCGATATGGTCGGAACCAGAATCTACTCAGAGAACGTAGGAAGGGAATCGTTCCAGACGCGAAGAAGGGGCCTGTTTCACGTGAAACAGGCCCCTTCTTTTAGAGGTGAATACTAGTTTTCGGATCCTGGAGCAAGGACGTCCATGATGCGGTTCAGGTCTTCAACACTGGCGAATTCAATACTGACGCGCCCCTTGCGGACACCCAGAGAAATCTTGACGTTGGTGTCCAAGCGGTCCGACAGCGAGGATGCCAGGTAGTCCAGGCGCTCATGGCGGGCTCCCGGACGGGGGATGTTGTTCTTCGCGGGCTTCGCAGGATCCTGGTAAAGAGTGACGGCTTCTTCGGTTGCCCGAACAGACATACCTTCAGCCACAATCCTCTGGGCGAGGCGTTCCATGGCTGCCGCATCCGGGAGGGCCAGCAATGCACGGGCGTGGCCGGCAGAGAGAACGCTCGCCGCCACACGACGCTGAACCAGAGGTGGAAGCTTCAGCAGGCGCAGCGTGTTCGTAACCTGGGGACGTGAACGGCCAATGCGATCCGCAAGCTGCTCGTGAGTGGTCCCGAAGTCTTCAAGCAACTGCTGGTACGCAGCCGCCTCTTCGAGCGGGTTCAGCTGGCTGCGGTGCAAGTTCTCCAGTAGTGCGTCCCTGAGGAGGTCATCATCGGTGGTGTCCCGGACGATGGCGGGGATGGTTTCCATCCCGGCCGCCTGTACTGCCCTCCAGCGACGCTCACCCATCACCAGCTCGTACGGTTCTCCACCTTCCTCGGTTGAGGTACGAACCACAATTGGCTGGAGAACGCCAATTTCGCGCACAGAGTGGATAAGCTCCGCCATGTCATCTTCATCGAAGACTGAGCGGGGCTGTTTCCGGTTCGGATGGATGTCGGTGACCAAAATTTCGGCAAAACGCACGCCGGGGACTTCCACAAGATCTACACCGTTATCCGCCTTGCTCTCTGTTTCAGTAGCTTCAGGAACGGGCACAGCAGACACAGGGACCTCGGATAATGACACATCAGTCACGTCTTCAACCGGCGCGGTCCCAGCTTCCACCGCCGAGACAGCGACAGGGCTCGTGGCCGGAACTTTCGCAGGAGCCTTGGCCGCAACTCTCGCGGCCGGCGGTTTGTCGGCTGACTTGACGGACGGTTTAGCGGGGGAGGCCGTTTTTGGCGCAGCTGCCTTTTTCACTACCGCTACGTCGTTGGCCCCAACCGGCGCATTCGACGCGGAAGCATCCGAACCTGCTCCGCCATTCCCGGAGGTGTCGTCTGAGGAAACGACTTTCTTACGGCCTTCCGGAAAGAAGAGATCCACGGGCCGCGACACAGCGCTGCCATTGCCCGACGCACTACCGGCGGAACTTGGAATGAGTGCGCCAAGACCGCGGCCCAGGCCACGTCGCTTTTCGCTCATGGATAAATCCCTCCGATGGAAGAGTCAGAACTTGCCGGACTCCGGTTGTTGCACTTTTGAAGATTCTAACGTTCAGCGATTTCGGCTGCGGCTTCCAGGTAAGACAGGGCTCCACTGGAGGAAGGATCGTAGGTCATGACTGTTTGCTGGTAGCTCGGGGCTTCCGAAATCCGCACCGAGCGGGGGACTACAGCACCCAGGACCTGTTCCGGGAAGTGCAGGCGAACCTCCGCTGCCACCTGGGCGGCAAGGTTGGTTCGGCCGTCATACATTGTAAGGAGAATTGTGGAGACCACCAGATCCGCATTCAGGTGTTTCTGGATCATTTCGATGTTCTTAAGGAGCTGGCTCAGTCCTTCCAGGGCATAGTACTCGCACTGAATGGGGATAAGGACCTCACCAGCAGCGCAGAAGGCATTAACCGTGAGCAACCCAAGGCTCGGCGGGCAGTCAATGAAAATGTAGTCGAGGCGTTCTTCGCCATTCTTCGCCCGGGTCTTGGCATATACATCGATCGCCCTGCGAAGACGCTGTTCACGTGCCACCAGCGAGACAAGCTCAATCTCCGCACCGGCCAGATGAATGGTGGCAGGAGCACAGATCAGGTTACTAATGTCCGGGCAGGGGGCCACCACGTCGGCAAGAGCGAAATCGTTGATCAGGACATCGTAGATGCTGTCCACGTCGGCATGGTGCTCGACTCCTAGGGCGGTGGACGCGTTGCCCTGGGGATCGATATCAATGACCAGGACGTTCAGGCCAGCTGCGGCCAAGGCAGCGGCAATGTTCACCGTGGTGGTGGTTTTGCCGACCCCACCCTTTTGGTTGGACACCGTGAAGATGCGTGTTTTCTCCGGTTTGGGAAGGTTACGGCCAACCAGCCGTTCGCGGCGCCTGGTCTCGTGCGCGAGCTCCCTGGCGATAGGACTGGAATCATCCATGGTGTCCATGACGTTGGTCCTACCACCCGTTGTTGTTTCACGTGAAACAGAGGCAAGAGTTGCAATTTCTGCACCCGGATTAGGGTGGCTTTGCCCTCGTCCCGGCGCGGAACCCATGCCAGCAACTGATCGTGCTGACCCCAAAGACACAAACGGGGGTATCCGCTGTGTGGAGGCTTCGCTACTGGTCACTGGGACACACTCTCTCTCATTCGGCTTTTACTGCCGTTGTCTAGCCTAACCGCTTCGCCCCGCAGACCAAGGCTACTGGGCCCGGACTAGGAGTTCTTTCGGGACTTGTTGACGACGATCCGTACCACCGTGGTGGGTTCCTCCAAGAGGCTTTCACCGACAGTCACTACAGAGGTCTTGACGCCACCGAGCTTCCGGATAACCTTTGCTGCTTTTTCAATTTCCTCGGCTGCGCTGCGTCCCTTAATGGCCACAACCTCACCCTTACCGGCGAGAAGGGGGATGGTCAGGCCGGCCAGGTTGCTCAGCGCAGAAACAGCCCGGGCAGTCACAACGTCAGCGTTAACCATGCCGACCGCCAGTTCAGCGCGGGTCCGCATCACCGTGACGTTCGTCAAGCCCAGATCGTCCACCACTTCCTGGAGCCAGATCACCCGGCGTTCCAGCGGCTCGATCAGTGTCAGTTCGAGGTCCGGCCGCGCGATGGCGAGGCAGAGTCCGGGAAGTCCGGCTCCGCTTCCGACGTCGGCAACATGGCTACCGTGCGCGATTTCGGTTTCGATGACGGCACAGTTGAGGACGTGCCGGCTCCACAACCGTGGTATCTCGCGCGGCCCGATCAGCCCGCGTTCCGTTCCGGACGTGGCCAGGTGCTCTACATAGCGTTTGGCCAGGTCCAGGCGGTCACCGAAAATTTTCTCGGCCGCCAGCAATTCTGCTGCCGTGATGTCAACCATGATTAGCGGTTCAGCATTCTCTAGTCTGCGGATACAACGATGTGACGCCCGGCGCCTTCGCCCTCGGACTCGCTGACGAGTCCCAGGTCAGCGACGGCGTCGTGAACAATTTTGCGTTCGTAGGCACTCATCGGCTCCAGTGCCACGGCTTTGCCGGACTCCTTGACCAACGCTGCCGCGTCCTCGGCGATCTTCTGAAGGTGGCCGGCGCGCTGCTGGCGGTAGCCGTTGATGTCCAGCACCAGGCGTGAGCGGTTCTCCGTTGCGGAGAGGACGGCAAGCCTGGTCAGTTCCTGAAGAGCTTCCAGGACTTCGCCGTCTTCGCCTACGAGGCTGTCGAGACTGTCGGTTTCTTCTTCAGCAACGATGGAAATGTAGGTGCGGCCGTTCCGGACTTCGATGTCGATGTCGCCGTCGATGTCCGCGATATCCAGCAGCTCCTCCAGGTAATCGGCAGCAACGTCGCCTTCCTCTTCGAGTCGGCTGGCAGCGGATCCCTTGAGGGAAGCATCGGCGTCGGTCGCTGATTCGTCCTGATCGTCAATGATCTCGTCGGAAAGGGCGTGTTCGGTGCTCTCGGCTGACATTACTTCTTCTTCCTGTTCTTGCGCTGTGGCTGGACGCGCTGTCCCTTTAGCTCGATGGCCGCGGCTGCGGCTGCTGCCTCCGCTTCGGCGTCGGCCTTCTTCCCGCCCAGAATAGGCAGGGCCGGCAGGCCCTTGGCAGCCCGGCGTTCGGCAAGTGCCTTGGCGGCAGGGGATCCCGGCGTCGGCATGCGGCGGATGACAAAGAACTGCTGCCCCATGGTCCAGAGGTTGGTGGTGGTCCAGTAGATGAGCACGCCGATGGGGAAGTTAATGCCACCCACACCGAACACCAGTGGCAGGATGTAGAGCATCATTTTCTGCTGGCGCATGAACGGGCTGGCCATGGCCTCTTCGGACATGTTCTTGGCCATGATCTGCTTCTGGGTGATGAACTGCGAGGCCGTCATGGCCAGGATCATCACGATAGACAGGACCCAAACAACCACTTGGTCGCCGCCTCCGCCATGCAACAGGGATGCTGACAGTGGGGCGCCGAAAATGCTGGATTCGTCGAACTGCACCACTTGTTCGTGGCTCATCGCCCCTATCCCGATGCCCGTCTGGCGTGCAGCCGTAATGCCGGAGAGCACCTGGAACAGCGCAAAGAAGAACGGCATCTGGATCAGCATGGGCAGGCAAGCCGAGAAGGGGTTGGTGCCGTGCTTCTTGTACATGGCCATCTGCTCCTGCGCCATGGCCTGGCGGGAGAGCTGGTCGGTCTTGCCCTTGTACTTGTCCTGAAGTTTCTTCAGGTCCGGCTGCAGCAGCTGCATACCGCGCTGGGCCTTGATCTGCTTGACGAAGACCGGGATCAGGGCGGCGCGGATCACCAGCACCAGCCCGATGATGGACAGCGTCCAGGTCCAGCCATTGGCGGCAGGCAGGCCAATGGTGCTCAGGCCATCGTGGAATCCGATCATGATGATGGAAACCAGCCACTTGAACGGGGCCATTATTGTTCCAAAGAAGTCCATACGATATCCCTATTCGTCAGGCCGCAAGGCGGCCTTCTCCATCAGTCTGAGCAGCCAGGTACTTGTCCGGGTTGTTCAGCACAACAATTGTGGGGGTCCGGTGTTCGGGCCAGTGGCGGTGGCCGGCGGGGACATGGTCCACACCACCGGCATTCCACGGATGGCAGCGCACAAGGCGGCGGGCCGCAAGCCAGCTGCCCTTCACTGCCCCATGGACAGTGATCGCCTCGAGGGCGTACGCCGAGCAGGAAGGAAAGAAGCGGCAAACCTGGCCATACAAGGGGGAAATCACCTTGCGGTAGGCCATGAGCAGCAGAATAAGAATGTTTCTGGGCAGGTTCCAGAGGAAGGTGCCCACAGCGGCAGCAACCGGCTGGAGGTAGTGGACGACGGCGGCAGTTACCTTACGCACGCGGTGTCCCCTCCTGTGTTGTACCGGTTGAACCGTTTACAGCAGCCCTCGGAAGGCGGCTGTCCAACCGGCTCATGGTTGATTCCAGTGCGGCGTTGTAGTCCGCCAGCAGTTGATCCCAGCTGGCGACAGCGGACGCAGGCAGGGCCCGGACCACTATGGCGAACCCGGTACCGTACTCGCGCAGCGAGGCAGCACCGGCTTCTCTCAGTCTTCTCTTAACGAGATTCCTGACCACAGCGTTCCCGACACCTTTGGAAACGATGAACCCGATCCGGCTGGGTTCGTCGGCAGCAATAGCTGCCGCATATAACACTACGTTCCGGCGTCCATTGCGGACACCGGAACGTACGGTTGTTGAAAAATCGGTTGCAGTCCTCAAACGGTTACGGGTGGCCAGCACCTTAAACTCGCAAAGAAAAGTTTACCGACGAGTCAGTATCTAGGCCGACAGTTCGGTGCGGCCCTTGCCACGACGGGCTGCCAGGATGGCACGGCCGGCACGGGTACGCATACGAAGGCGGAAGCCGTGCTTCTTGGCTCGACGGCGGTTATTCGGCTGAAAAGTCCGCTTGCTCACGTTAGTTACTCCAGTGGATCAAAGGTGCGCCCACCCGATCAGTAAAAGGGGAAGAACTGGCCGACGCTAAGTTTTGTATGTGCATGCTTCCCCCGGCTGCTCAAACGCGGTGCGTCAGAGAGATTCAGAAGAGGTCAAAAAGCGTACACAAAGGACTTCACAACGTTAGGGCAAAATGCCTGCCAGAGTCAAACCGGGGTACCCCTGGGTCCCTGGTCCAGGCTGTGGTTAACCTGACCCCACAGCCTGTGGATGAAGTGGCTCACAGGCCCTGTTTTCGAACCACAACGGTGTAATTATCCACAAGCTACTTCCCAGCTATCTTCTGGCCTTTTGATCCCCTAGAGTGACTCAGTGGCCGATTATCCACGGACTGTGCATAAACCTGTGGATGAAGCTGAACCAGCATCCTGGTTCGGGACTTGGGGCTGCACGTAATGCAGGCACGCAAGTTTGAGGAACTGATTGATGACAGTAGACGAAGCCAACCACGCCAATACTGTCGGAAGTTCCTGGCGTCGGGTTGTGAGCCTGCTTGAGCAGGACGACCGCGTATCGCCACGGCAGCGGGGCTTTGTCATCCTGGCGCAGGCGCAGGGCCTGATCGGATCCACACTCCTGGTGGCAGTGCCCAACGAACTGACCCGCGAAGTCCTCCAGACACAGGTCAAGGACGCCCTGGACGATGCCCTCCACAACGTCTTTTCCGAGGACATCCGCTGCGCAATCGACGTGGACACCGACCTGGTGCCGATCCACAAAGAGCCGGAACCCGTCGTCGAACCTTCCTACTCACCAGACCAGCTGATCGAACAGAAGCCGCAGCCGATGCTGCCGAGTACTTCGCACGAATTCGGCCGGCTGAACCCCAAGTACGTCTTCGATACCTTCGTGATCGGCTCGTCCAACCGCTTTGCCCATGCAGCCGCCGTGGCGGTGGCCGAAGCGCCCGCCAAGGCCTACAACCCGCTGTTCATCTACGGTGATTCCGGACTGGGCAAGACCCACCTCTTACATGCGATCGGCCACTACGCCCGCCGCCTGTACAGCGGAATCCGGGTCCGGTACGTGAACTCCGAAGAGTTCACCAACGACTTTATTAACTCCATCCGCGACGACGAAGGTGCCAGCTTCAAGACCACGTACCGCAACGTGGACGTGCTGCTGATCGACGACATCCAGTTCCTGGCCGGCAAGGACCGGACGCTGGAGGAGTTCTTCCACACGTTCAACTCACTGCACAACAACAACAAACAGGTGGTCATCACCTCGGACCTGCCCCCCAAACAGCTGGCAGGGTTCGAGGACCGGATGAAGTCCCGCTTTGAGTGGGGCCTGCTCACCGACATCCAGCCGCCCGAACTCGAGACCCGGATCGCCATCCTGCGGAAGAAGGCCCTCAGTGAAGGCCTTTCCGCCCCGGACGATGCCCTGGAATACATCGCCTCCAAGATCTCCAGCAATATCCGCGAACTCGAAGGCGCACTGATCCGGGTCACGGCATTCGCCAGCCTGAACCGCCAGCCGGTCGATGTGGCATTGGCCGAAATGGTCTTGAAGGATCTCATCACCGACGACGGTGCCCAGGAAATCACATCGAGCCAGATCCTGATCCAGACAGCCGAGTACTTCAAGCTCAGCATGGAAGAACTCTGCAGCAAGTCACGGACGCGCACGCTGGTGACCGCCCGGCAGATCGCCATGTACCTGTGCCGCGAACTCACGGACATGTCCCTGCCGAAGATCGGCCAGGAGCTCGGCGGCCGCGACCACACCACAGTGATCCACGCCGACCGCAAGATCCGTGAGCTGATGGCGGAGCGTCGTGTGATCTACAACCAGGTCACCGAACTCACCAACAGGATCAAGCAACAGCAGCGCAACTCCTGAGCCGTCGCCTCTATACCTTATTAACAGGTGCATGTGGATAACCCTGTGGATAGTTAAGGGGACAACCACGCTTAATGGGCTTAAAACCCTTAAGGCGCCTGTGGATCAGCCAAAACCCAAAAATTGTTATCCCCATCCACAGCCTGTTTAAAACCCGCTTCGCCCACAATCCATGAACAGGCATTGACCGCTGGATCCTGCGGCCGGATCGAGTTATCCACAGTATCCACAGCAGTTATTAACACTACTAATCCCAAGAAATTGATTTCCCTCAAATAACAACCTCGATGCGCACTCCGAACCGTCCCAGGCCCGAGGGCCTTAGGACCCCAGTCGTCCAGTCCGGGGATGGGTTAATCAGCGCTCTTCCAGCTAAGCTGTCAGCAGCGCTCCCATCCTCGGGTTTCTTAGTGGTTCAGCAATCGAAGAACCATGCAGGTTCCGTGTGTTGGGGCGCCCCCATTTTTGGGCTCCCTATGGAGTTTCCGGTTCAAACAAGGCAGCAGCAATGAAAGGCGGCACCCTTCCGTGAAGTTCAGAGTCGAACGGGACGTCCTGGCAGAAGCCGTCACCTGGACAGCCCGGTCGTTGTCTCCGCGGCCGCCGGTTCCAGTGCTGTCGGGCCTGCTCCTGAAGGCTGAAGCCGGCACGGTCAGCCTCTCGAGCTTTGACTACGAAACCTCCGCACGGTTGGAAATTCCGGCGGACATCACCGCCGAGGGAACCATCCTCGTTTCCGGACGCCTCCTGGCGGACATTTGCCGAAGCCTTCCATCCGCTCCTGTCGTTGTGGAAACCGATGGCAGCAAAGTCACACTGACCTGCCGCCGAAGCAGCTTCCACCTGGCCACCATGCCCGAGGCTGAATACCCGCCCCTGCCTGCCTTGCCCGCCATCAGCGGTACCGTCCCGGGTGACGCTTTTGCCCAGGCCGTGTCCCAGGTCATCATTGCGGCCAGTAAGGACGACACCCTCCCCATCCTCACCGGCGTCCGCATGGAGATCGAGGATGACCTCATCACGCTCCTGGCCACTGACCGCTACCGTCTGGCCATGCGCGAAGTGCCGTGGAAGCCCACCACACCGGGAATTTCCACCAGTGCCCTGGTCAAGGCAAAAACCCTGAACGAAGTGGCCAAGACCCTTGGCGGCAGCGGCGACATCAACCTTGCCCTTGCTGACGATGACAGCCGCCTGATCGGCTTCGAAAGCGGCGGCCGCACCACTACGTCTCTGCTCGTCGACGGCGATTACCCCAAGATCCGTTCGCTTTTCCCGGATTCCACGCCGATTCACGCAACCGTCCAGACGCAGGAACTTGTGGAAGCCGTCCGACGTGTGTCGCTCGTGGCCGAACGCAACACACCGGTTCGCCTCGCCTTCACCCAAGGACTGCTGCATCTGGACGCCGGCACCGGCGAAGATGCCCAAGCTTCCGAAGAGCTCGAAGCACAGCTCTCCGGTGATGACATCACGGTCGCATTCAACCCGCACTACCTGGTGGAGGGCCTTGCCGTCATTGAAACGAAGTACGTCAGATTCTCCTTCACCACTGCGCCGAAGCCCGCCATGATCACGGCCCAGGCAGACGCTGACGGTGAGGACCAGGACGACTATCGATACCTGGTCATGCCAGTACGCCTCCCCAACTAGTCCCCACCGCCCCCTCGCCTCGCAAGCTCGGCCAGGGAACCCTGGCGGCGTGGGTCCAGGCAGACGTTGTCGTTCTGGGCCCCAAAACGACAACCGACACCCACTGCAGAAATGAGACTCCCGTGCACATCGGACTGATCGGCCTTGGCAAGATGGGTTTCAACATGCGCGAACGCCTGCGCGCGGGCGGCATCGAGGTCACCGGCTTTGATCGCAACCCGGAGGTTACTGATGCTGCCTCCGTGGATGCACTGATTGCGGCCGTTCCGGCCCCGCGGCTGATCTGGGTCATGGTTCCGTCAGGCGACATCACCGATGCGGTCATCAGCGAGCTCGGGGACAAGCTCGACGCCGGCGACCTGGTTATCGACGGCGGCAACTCCCGCTTCACGGAAGACCAGAAACATGGTGCCGCGCTGGCTGAGAAGGGCATCCGTTTCGCCGACTGCGGTGTTTCCGGTGGAGTGTGGGGTCTCAAAAACGGGTACGGACTAATGGCCGGCGGCGATGCCGCCGATATAGGACGGGCACTGCCGGTTTTTGATGTCCTGCGTCCCGAAGGCGAGCGGGCGGACAGCTTTGTCCATGTCGGCGGAATCGGTGCAGGACACTACGCGAAGATGGTCCATAACGGCATCGAATACGGCCTGATGCAGGCCTACGCCGAAGGCTACGAATTGTTGGCCGCCAAGGACATTATTGACGACTTGCCCGGTACGTTCCGCGCTTGGCAGAAGGGCACCGTGGTCCGGTCCTGGCTGCTGGACCTCATGGTCAAGGCGCTGGACGAGGACCCAGGGCTGGAATCCATCGATGACTACGTCGAGGATTCGGGTGAGGGCCGCTGGACCGTTGAGGAAGCCATCGCCAACGCTGTTCCTGCACCGGCCATCACTGCTGCACTCTTTGCGCGCTTTTCCTCCCGCGAAGAAAACTCGCCGGCAATGAAGATGGTTTCAGCGTTGCGCCACCAGTTCGGCGGGCATCCCGCCCGCCCCGCCAAATAACATCCACCCCGGGACCCGCCGGTTCCGAGAATTGTCGAACACCGCGTGTACCTAGAACACCTTTCGCTCACTGACTTCCGCAGCTACGCCCAGGTTGACCTACCCCTCGAACCGGGTGTCACCGTGCTCGTCGGGGCAAACGGCATCGGCAAAACCAACCTCATGGAAGCCATCGGGTACCTGGCCACGCTCAGCTCGCACCGGGTGAGTTCCGATGCCCCGCTGCTGCGGTTCGGCACGGACCGCGCGCTGGTCCGTGCCCGCCTGGTCCGGGGCGAACAGACCACGGTCCTGGAACTTGAGATCAACGCCAGCCGCGCCAACCGGGGGCGCATCAACCGAAGCAATCCAGTCCGGGCCAGGGACCTCCTCGGAATCTGCCAGACCGTGCTTTTCGCGCCCGAGGACCTGGCATTGATCAAGGGAGATCCGGCCAACCGCCGCCGATTCCTCGACGAGCTGCTGGTCAGCCTAGTGCCCCGCCATTCGGCGACGCGAACGGACTACGACCGTGTCCTGAAGCAGCGCAACGCCCTGCTCAAATCCGCGCGCGCCGGAAAGTTCACTGCCGGACATGAGGCCACCCTCGATGTCTGGGACCAGCACATGGCCCGGGCGGGTGCCGAGCTGCTGCACGCACGGCTGGAACTGGTTGACCTGCTGCGCCCGCACCTAGCCAAGGCGTATGCGCAGCTCACGGACGGCTCCAAGGAAGCCAACGCCATCTACCGTTCCACACTGCAAAACCTGATGGACGACGACGGCGGCGCGGCACCGGGTGCCGGCGGCAGTCTGATGGTGGAAGGGTGCGTAGCTGCCGAAGATCTGCGGGACCTGACCGTTGAGGACCTCACCGGACGCTATATTCAGGCCTTTGCAGCATCCCGCCGCAAGGAACTTGACCGCGGAATCTCCTTGGTGGGGCCGCACCGGGATGAGCTGGAACTGGTCCTGGGCGAAGCGCCTGCCAAGGGATATGCCTCGCATGGCGAGACCTGGTCCATGTGCCTCTCCCTTCGCCTTGCCTCGTACTACGTCATGCTCGATGACGCCAGGACCGGCGGGTCTGCCCCGATCCTCATCCTCGATGACGTTTTCGCCGAGCTGGATGTACAGCGCCGGCGTAAACTGGCCGCAATAGTCTCCGGCGCGGAACAGGTCCTGGTGACCGCCGCCGTCGACGCCGATATCCCGGAGGAGCTCTCCGGCCGGCGGGTGAAGGTCATTCCGGGAGGAATCGTTGAATAAGGATGAAAAGAGCGGGCTGCAGCCCGGCAGGGATCCTGACAACATCGATGCCCCGCAGGCTGCGCTGAACCGCATGCGGGAGGCTGCGGCAGCGCGCGGTGAAATCCGTCGCAAGGCACCCCCGAGGGCCGGCGCCGCTAAAACAAAGGGTGGGATCCGGGATACGCGAGGTTTCCGCCAGTTCCACTCCACCGGCCGGGATCCGTTGGGGCTCGGCAAAGTGGTGGGACGCTTAGTGGCCGAACGAGGCTGGAGCTCGCCGGTAGCGGTGGGGTCGGTCATGGCGGAGTGGGCCACGCTGGTTGGCCCGGAGATTTCAGCTCACTGCACCCCGGAGAGTTTCACCGATACCACCCTTCACGTGCGCTGCGACTCGACGGCCTGGTCCACGCAGCTGCGGCTGTTGAGTAACAGCCTGCTGGAGAAATTCCGCACGGAACTGGGCGATGGCGTGGTCACCAGCATCCAGGTGCTGGGACCGGCGGCACCCACCTGGCGCAAGGGTGGACGTACCGTCAACGGCCGCGGGCCGCGGGATACTTACGGCTAGCAGCCGCCGTCGGCTCTTGAATATTCGTCCGGCGGCGTGTAGGGCGGTCTAACGACCACGGAGCGTATAGGCACCCGGAGGCGGGACCTCGAGGGCGCCCAGGGCTGGATCAATGGCCTCGCACAGGCATATCCGGGTCCCGCGACGCCTGCTGGAATGCGGGTTTGCGGCTCATTTCACGATAGAATCACAGCAGATAACTGGGCGCCGGTGAAACGTTGACTGAGTCCGTTTTCCGCACGCTCCCCGCAGGCGGACTTCGGTCCCGCACGTCGATGTATCCGTCAGTGCCATCAGCTTGTGCCTGTTGGCGGATGCTTTCCCAAGGAAGGCCGCCGCCGGCCATCATCGAAAAAGAGGAGTCGACAGCACCTGTGGCTAACGACAATACAGATACCCAGGCAGTGGAACGCGCAGCGGAGGACGTACCTACCCCCGACACGCCGGCGGAGACCGTGACACCCCGGGAATACGGTGCAAGTGACATCACCGTACTTGAGGGCCTCGAAGCCGTCCGGAAGCGCCCGGGCATGTACATCGGTTCCACCGGGCCGCGTGGCCTGCACCACCTGGTCTATGAAGTGGTGGACAACTCTGTTGATGAGGCGCTGGCCGGGTATTGTACGCACATCGAAATAGTCCTGCAGGCCGACGGCGGCGTCAAAGTTGTTGATGATGGCCGCGGAATCCCCGTGGACATGCACCCCACCGAGCACAAGCCCACTGTTGAAGTTGTTATGACCATCCTGCACGCCGGCGGCAAATTCGGTGGCGGCGGTTACGCAGTCTCGGGCGGACTCCATGGCGTGGGTATTTCCGTGGTGAACGCGCTCTCCAGCAGGGTGGACACCGAAGTCCGGCGGCAGGGCAATGTCTGGCGGATGTCGTTCGCCGACGGCGGCAAGCCCCAGGGAGGTCTGGTCCGGGGCGAAGAGTCCGCGACGACCGGCACCACCCAGACTTTTTACCCAGACGCTGGCATCTTCGAATCCACGGAATTTGATTTCGAGACGCTCCGCGCCCGCTTCCAGCAGATGGCCTTCCTGAACAAGGGCCTGCGGATCACCCTTACGGACGAGCGCACCGCAGCGGCGCACGGGGACGCCGATGAGGACCTTGACCTTGATGCTGTGGTCACCGAAGGTGAAGTCACCGCCGAACACCGCACCGTTGTGTACCAGTACGACGACGGCCTGCTGGACTATGTGAAGCACCTGAACTCGGGCAAAAAGGTTGATGTTGTCCACGAGGACGTCATTTCCTTCGAAACCGAGGACACGGAACGGCACATCGCACTGGAAATGGCGATGCAGTGGACCAACGCGTATTCCGAGAGCGTCCACACCTATGCCAACACCATCAACACCCACGAAGGCGGCACGCACGAAGAAGGATTCCGCGCCGCGATGACCTCCCTCATCAACCGCTACGCGCGGGAGAAGAGCATCATCAAGGAAAAGGATGACAACCTCACCGGTGACGATATCCGTGAAGGACTTACAGCGGTCATCTCCGTGAAGCTGGCCGAGCCGCAGTTCGAGGGCCAGACCAAGACCAAGCTCGGCAACTCCGAGGTCAAGGGTTTCGTCCAGCGAGTTGTCACCGACGGCCTGGGCGACTGGCTGGAACGCAACCCCGGCCCCGCCCGCGACGTCATCCGCAAGGCCATTTCCGCGGCTCAGGCGCGGATGGCTGCCCGGAAGGCCCGGGACAATGCGCGCCGCAAAAGCCCGCTGGAGTCTTTCGGGATGCCCGGAAAGCTGTCCGACTGTTCCTCTAAGGATCCCGCCCGCTGCGAGGTATACATCGTGGAGGGCGACTCCGCCGGTGGTTCCGCCAAGCGCGGACGCAATCCTGAAACCCAGGCCATCCTGCCACTGCGCGGCAAGATCCTGAATGTGGAGCGGGCCCGGCTCGACAAGGCCCTGGGCAACACCGAGGTCCAGTCCATGATCACTGCCTTCGGCACCGGCATCGGCGAGGACTTCGACCTCAGCAAGCTCCGGTACCACAAGATTGTGCTGATGGCCGATGCTGACGTTGACGGCCAGCACATCACCACGCTGCTCATGACGCTGCTGTTCCGCTACATGCGTCCGCTGATCGAAAACGGCTACGTTTACCTGGCGCAGCCCCCGCTGTACCGGATCAAGTGGTCCAACGCGCCGCACGACTACGTCTTCAGCGACAAGCAGCGCGATGCCAAGCTCCTGTCCGGGCAGGCCGCCGGCCGCCGTATTCCGAAGGACAACGGCATCCAGCGCTACAAGGGCCTGGGCGAGATGGACTACACCGAGCTGTGGGACACCACCATGGACCCGGACCACCGAACCCTCCTGCAAGTCACCATGGACGATGCCCTTGCAGCGGACCAGACCTTCTCCACACTGATGGGCGAAGACGTGGAGTCCCGCCGAAACTTCATCCAGCAGAACGCCAAGGACGTCAGGTTCCTGGATATCTGACCGGTTCACCGAGTAGATATTCCAAGTCCGACATATACCTGAAACGGAAAATATAAACGATGAGTGACGAGACACCCGAGAACCCGGCGGAATCCGCCGATCTTCCGGAAACCGTTCTAGAAGGCGATGTGCTGGTTGACCGTGTGGAGCAGGTGGACCTGCAGACGGAAATGCAGCGATCGTACCTGGACTACGCCATGGCCGTTATTGTGGGCCGCGCCCTTCCCGACGTGCGAGATGGCCTCAAACCCGTTCACCGCCGCGTGCTGTACGCGATGTTCGATGGTGGCTACCGGCCGGAACGGTCATTCAACAAATGCGCCCGTGTGGTGGGCGAGGTCATGGGCCAGTACCATCCCCACGGCGACACCGCGATCTACGATGCGCTGGTCCGCCTGATCCAGGACTGGACCATGCGGTACCCGCTGGCCCTGGGCCAAGGCAACTTCGGTTCGCCCGGCAATGACGGTGCCGCTGCCCCGCGATACACCGAAACCAAAATGTCCCAGCTGGCCATGGAGATGGTCCGGGACATCGATGAGGAAACCGTCGACTTCCAGGACAACTACGACGGCAAAAACCAGGAACCCACCATCCTGCCGGCGCGTTTCCCCAACCTGCTGGTCAACGGTTCCTCCGGCATTGCCGTGGGCATGGCCACTAACATTCCGCCGCACAACCTCCGCGAGGTGGCTGACGGCGTCCAGTGGTACCTGGCCCACCCGACGGCCAGCCGCGAAGAACTACTCGAAGAGCTGCTGCTCCGTATTAAGGGACCCGATTTCCCGACCGGCGCCACCATTCTCGGCCACAGGGGCATTGAGGACGCGTACCGGACAGGCCGCGGATCTGTCACCATGCGCGCCGTGGTCAACGTTGAGGAACTCCAGGGCAGGACGTGCCTGGTTGTCACCGAACTGCCGTACCAGGCCAACCCGGACAACCTGGCCATCAAGATCGCCGAACTGGTCAAGGATGGGAAGATCTCCGGCATCGCGGACCTCCGCGACGAGACCTCAGGCCGCACCGGCCAACGGCTGGTCATTGTGCTCAAGCGCGACGCCGTGGCCAAGGTGGTGCTGAACAACCTCTACAAGCACACAGAGCTGCAGAGCAACTTCTCCGCCAACATGCTGGCCATCGTGGACGGGGTTCCGCGCACGCTGAGCCTGGACGCCTTCATCCGCCACTGGGTAACGCACCAGCTGGACGTTATTGCGCGCCGCACCCGCTACCGCCTGCGCAAGGCCGAAGAAGAGGCGCACATCCTGCGTGCCCTCCTGAAGGCCCTGGACGCCCTTGACGAAGTCATTGCACTCATCCGTGCGTCCAACACCACCGAAGCCGCGCGCGACGGACTGATGCAGCTGCTGGACATCGACGAACTTCAGGCCCGGGCCATCCTGGACATGCAGTTGCGCCGCCTTGCAGCCCTGGAACGCCAGAAAATCCAGGACCGCCATTCCGAACTCGAGGCCCTGATCGCCGAGTACAACTCGATCCTTGCCTCCGAGGAACGCCAACGCGACATCATCAGCAGCGAGTTGGGCGAGATCGTGGCCAAGCACGGCGATGACCGCCGGACCAAGATCCTGATGGGCTTCGACGGGGATATGTCCATGGAGGACCTGATCCCCGAAGAGGAAATGGTTGTCACCATCACCCGCGGCGGTTACGTCAAGCGCACACGCAGCGACAACTACCGGTCGCAGCAGCGCGGCGGCAAGGGCATCAAGGGCGCCCAGCTCCGAGGTGACGACGTAGTGGAGCACTTCTTCGTGACCACCACGCACCACTGGCTCCTGTTCTTCACCAATCTTGGCCGGGTATACCGGGCGAAGGCCTATGAACTGGTGGAGGCCGGCCGTGATGCCAAGGGCCAGCACGTAGCCAACCTGATGGCTTTCCAGCCGGACGAACACATCGCCCAGGTCCTGGACATCAGGGACTACCAGCAGGCTCCTTACCTGGTGCTGGCCACCAAACGCGGACTGGTCAAGAAGACCCGCTTGGAGGACTACGACACCAACCGTTCCGCCGGTGTCATCGCGATTAACCTGCGCGACGAGGACGAACTGGTATCCGCCCAACTGGTCTCCGAAACGGATGACCTCATGCTGGTGTCCCGCATGGGACAGTCCATCCGCTTCACCGCCACCGACGATGCCCTGCGTCCCATGGGCCGGGCCACGTCCGGTGTCACCGGGATGAAGTTCCGCGAGGACGATGAACTGCTGGCGGCCGACGTCGTCACGGACGGATCCTTTGTCTTTGTCGTCACTGAGGGCGGGTACGCCAAACGCACCGCGGTGGAAGAATACCGCTTGCAAGGCCGCGGCGGCCTCGGCATCAAGGTGGGCAAGTACCAGGAGGAGCGGGGCCACCTCGTGGGTGCCCTGATTGTCCAGGAAGAGGACGAAGTCCTGGTGGTCATGGAAGGCGGCAAGGTTGTCCGTTCATCGGTGGCCGGCGTACCTGCCAAGGGCCGCGACACCATGGGCGTTATCTTCGCCAAGCCGGATAAGAATGACCGCATCATTGAGGTGGCCAGGAACAGCGAACGCGGCCTCGAGGGCGAAGAATCCGCGGACGATGACGTAACGTTGGCTGATGAGGCCGGGTCCGCCGAAGGATCCGGAGGGTCAGCATCAACAGCAGAAACATCACCGGATGTTGAGTCAGAGCACGCCTCCGGCGACGCTGAGCCGAACGAAGACTACACCGGAGGTAACGAGTGAGTAATCCCGACTCATATCCCAAACCGAGCAGCAATGTCCCCGGCGGCACGCCGCCGCCCGCGGCCGCCCCACGGGTGAACAACCCCGTCCGTCCGCAGCAGCGCCCAGCGGCTCCTACCGGTGCGCCGGGCCAGCGTCCCGCCGTTCCCGGCCAGCGCCCTGCGCAGGATCGGGTTCCGGCAGGCCAGAACGGCCAGCGTGCCGGGCAGGGCAGGCCTCCGGGAGCACAGACCAGCCATCGCCCAGTGGCGGGCCGGTCTCCGCAGGGCCAGCCCGGCCTGGTCAAACCTGCACCCAAGGCCAAGGTCAGGCGTGCACGGCTGCTGGTGAGCAAGGTGGATCCCTGGTCGGTCCTGAAGATGGCATTCCTCCTGTCGGTGGCGCTGGGAATCGTCACTGTCGTGGCCGCGATCGTCCTCTGGACGGTCCTGGACCTCACCGGAATCTTTGACCAGGTGGACAGCCTCCTGGGCACCCTGGCAGGTTCCGAAGGCGGCGGGTTTGAACTGAAGAAGGTCGCATCTCTGGGCCAGGTGGCCTCTTTTGCTACGATCATCGCCGTGGTGAACGTTGTCCTGCTAACGGCGCTGTCGATGCTCTCAGCGGTGCTTTACAACATCTCCGCAACGCTCGTTGGCGGCATCGGCGTCACCCTTACGGACGACTGAAAACCCATATTTTCACCGGAAATTCTCCGGCGAAATGCCTCGATTTGAGATCGGGCCGGGATGTGCTGTAAAGTCATGTCTCGGCCCGATGAGGCATCGGGGCGTATAGCTCAGGCGGTTAGAGCGCTTCGCTGATAACGAAGAGGTCCCAGGTTCAAGTCCTGGTACGCCCACGGAACCTGTGCAGGTTCGAAGGAAGGTTTGGTTTGCTTGACGGCAAACGGGACCGGAAAGGGGAGCATGTGAAGAAGTTGCTGGTACTTGCAGCTGCAATCGCAGGCGTCCTGCTCTACA
Source organism: Pseudarthrobacter sp. S3 (assembly GCF_050156905.1). Classification (NCBI taxonomy): domain Bacteria; kingdom Bacillati; phylum Actinomycetota; class Actinomycetes; order Micrococcales; family Micrococcaceae; genus Pseudarthrobacter; species Pseudarthrobacter sp. S3. The sequence goes on from NZ_CP189583.1 coordinate 240,963, forward strand.
GGAAAGCACAAGAATCCGAGGCCCGGAAAACAGTCTGGAGCCAGTCGACCGACAAGGTCGAATAGGCCGGATTCCCGGATCGGGAGCTTGTAAAATGGTCCTCGGTTCTAGGGTATGATTAACGGGTTGCTTCTTATGGGGGCATGGCGCAATTGGTAGCGCACCTGCTTTGCAAGCAGGGGGTTCGGGGTTCGAGTCCCCGTGCCTCCACCATAAGGAAGTCCCGGACAGCTGAAAAGCTGTCCGGGACTTTTTCGTTCACACAGAACAGTAGGGTTGAACGGTGAACCTCCTTCTTGCGGCCCTTGGGGTCCTGGGCGTAGCTTCGTCCGGGCCTTTGATCGCGGCCACCCTCGGCGCCACCACCGTCAGCGCCCTCGCCATCGCCTTCTGGCGCAATGCCATCGGGGCCGCAGTGATGGCCACCCCCACCCTGGTCCGCGAACCCCGGCAGTTCGGCCGGATCACCGGGCCCGAGTTCCGTTGGTCGCTGTTCGCCGCCATCGCCCTGGCCCTGCACTTTGCCTGCTTCATCACGTCCCTCCAGCTCACCTCCGTGGCTGCTGCCACCGCCCTGGTCTGCCTGGAATCGGCCTGGATCGCCGTATTCCAGCTCTTCCGCGGCATCAGGCACCGCTGGCAGGTGCTGGCAGGGCTCGGGACCGCCTTTGCTGGCGTTGTCACCGTTACCGGGTTCGACATGGGGTCCTCACCGGACGCGCTTCTGGGCGATCTGCTGGCCGTTGCTGGCGGGGCTCTGGCCGGTCTCTACACGCTTGCCGGCGGCAGGGCCCGCCAGACCATGACCACGGGAACGTACACCACGCTCTGCTATGGGATGTGCGCGGCCTTCGTGGCGGTACTGGCGCTCCTCAGCGGCCAACCGCTGGTGGGGTTCGACGCCGCTGGCTGGGTAGGGGTCCTGGCCATCACCGTGTGTGCCCAACTAGTGGGCCACACCGCCTTCAATCACCTGCTGGCCACTATGAGCCCGCTGCTGGTGTCGATGATCATCCTGCTGGAAATCCCCGGCGCAGCCGTGCTGGCCGCGGTCTTCCTGCACGAGACCCTGCCGGGCGGCACCTACGGCGGGCTGGGGCTCATCCTGGTGGGGCTCGCCGTCGTGGTTCTGGGACAGATGTCAGGCTTACGGAATCGCAGGGACAGCTCCGGCCCGCATGCGGATGAGCCGCAGTCGGGCCGTCTGGCTGACCTTGGAACGGACTGAGGCCAGGCCCTCGAGGCAGGACGTGGGTTCGAGCTTACTGTCCGCCACGGCGGACAGGCTGGGCGGTGTTGACCGTGTGGATCGCCCGCAGGAGCTTCGCCGGGAAGTAAACCGAGAAGAACACCACCATGGGTGCCTTGAGGGCCATCTTCTTGACGTTGTGCGCCTTGTACGTGCGGTCGAAACGGGTCACGTAATACCGGTAGTCCCGCGGTGAATCCTCGAGCCGGCGGGCGGACATACCGGAGACCATCTGGGGCCAGTACTGGACCTTGAGTTCGTGGTCGGCGAGGTGCAGGGAGAGATCGATGTCCTCGTGCATCTCGTCCTTCGCGTCACGGCAGGTTTCGTCCCGGATGGTTTCCCATGCCGTGGCGCGCAGGGCCATGTTGGAGCCGAACAGGAAGTGGTACTGGTGCTTGGCGAGTTTGAGCATCAGCTGGCGCATCTTGTCGTCTGCCTTGAGCCCGAACCGGCGCATCGGCATGTCGTAGTAGACCACCGGTCCGGTGGCTGCCTGGACTGTCGGGTCAAAAAAGGCCTTCTGGACCTGTTCAACCCAGTCCGGCTCGACAACCGAATCCGCGTCAATGCGTCCCAGGATGTCGCCGGTGGCGTGGTTGAGGCCAAAATTCCGGGTGGGAATCAGGCCCTGGTCCCGGTCCTGGCTGAGCAGGATGATGGGACTTTCCGGATACTCCAGCTGCATCTGCGCCACGATGGCGGCGGTGCGGTCAGTGGAGAGGTTGTCCACCACGATGATTTCGTGGGCCGGCACCGACTGGTAGACGGCAGCGATGAGGCACTGCCTGATGACACTTTCCTCGTTGTACGCCGGGATGACAATGGACACGCGGGGCAGCTCTGCTGCGTCGTTCAAGGCATCCCCAGAGGATTGATCGGCTGACATCAGTCCAAATTTAGCACCGATCGTGATTCGACCTGCCAGCGGCTGGGTCCGGTCCGGACAAACACTGGGAAAACGCTGAAAGGGCCCCGCGCCAGGCGGAGCCCCTTCATATGGATGGCGCTGTGGCGCCGGACGTCCTAGTTGCTGCCCTTGTCCGCGGAACCGTTCATGTTGGCCGCGATGTTCTTGATGGCGGTCTTGGCATCCGTGGATGCCTTGGCTGCCGCGTCTGCCGCGTCTGCCGATTCATCGGCGACGTGCTTGGCCTTCTCGCCAGCGTCGTCCACGGTGTCCTTCGCGTCCGTTGCAGCATCCTGCGCCTGGTCGGCCGCGGCGCTGGCGGCCTTGCTGGCTGCGTCCTCGGCCGTGTCCTTGGCGTCGTTCACCGTGGTGGCAGGAACCGGCGCAGGGGTGACCGGAGAAGGGGTCTTCCACGGGTCTTCCACGGGCTTGGAGGCTTTCCAGGCGGCGACGCCGGCGGCGACGGCTGCGGCGATGATGCCGAATACCAGCCAGCCGCGCTTCCTGGGCTTCTGTGGCTGGGCGATCTGGACGCCGACAGCCTTACCGGCTTCATGCGCGGCGGCCTTCAGCTGGGTGCCGGCCGTCTGCGCCTGTTCCTGGAGGGAATGCACAACGCCGGAATCGGCAAACCGCTGGGCGACGGCATCCACGTGGGACGGCGCGCTTTCCAAGGTGCGGTGCACGGCGTCGGACGCGTGGCCGATCTGGTCCGAAAGGCGCGGCAGGTACTCCACCACCACGCGGTCCCGGGCGTTCTGGATAACGGGAGTGGCCTTGTCCAGTGCCTCATGCAGGCGTGGCGTGGCGACCTCAACGGCGTCGTGAATTTTCGGGGCGAGCTGGGCGAGACCCTCCTGGATGCGCGGTGTCACTGTTGCGACGCCGTCGGCAAGGTTGTGGGCCGCGGTCTTAAGCCCTTCCTGGATCCTGGGAGATGCGGTGTCCAGGCCATGCTGCAGGCGGGGAACTGCCCAATCCACTGCTGCTTCCACGCGGGGGGATGCCCAGTCCTTGGCGTTCTCAACTGCGCTGCTAACTGACTGTTCAAGGTCACGGGCAATACGATCCGATTTCTTCACAACTACCTCCCGATTAATGTGACGGTTCTGTTGTTAGCCTACGTGCCATGACCTGCACGGGCTATTCTTCCAGCGGATTTCCGGCTGATTTCACCCAGCGCGGAACTGCCCGTCCTGCCCCTTCCGCGTTGACCTGCCGTGAAAGAATGGGCGGTATGACTGCAATCGCAACTGCAAAAGCAACCATCCACACCAGCCTCGGCGACATCGTCGTTGATCTCTTCGGCAACCATGCGCCGAAGACGGTCAAGAACTTCGTTGGCTTGGCCACCGGTGAGCAGGCCTGGACCCACCCCGAGACCGGCGAGGACAAGACGGGCACGCCGCTGTACGACGGCACCATCTTCCACCGCATCATCAAGGACTTCATGATCCAGGCCGGCGATCCGCTGGGCCGTGGCGTGGGCGGACCGGGCTACAAGTTCGACGACGAAATCCACCCTGAACTCAGCTTCAACGCCCCGTACAAACTGGCCATGGCCAACGCCGGCATCCAGGCGGGCAAGGGCACCAACGGCTCACAGTTCTTCATCACCACCATCCCCACCGACTGGCTGCAGGGCAAGCACAGCATCTTCGGTGAGGTTGCTGACGAGGACTCCAAGAAGGTCGTCGACGCCATCGAGGGCGTCCGCACCGGTATGGGCGACCGCCCGGTTGAGGACGTCACCATCAACAGCATCGACATCGAGCAGCTCTAACCATCACATGAGCTACGGAATTCCGGCGGCTGAGCCGTCCGCGCAAATTCCGGTGTGCCCCAGGCACCCGGACAGGCCCTCCTATGTGCGCTGCCAGCGCTGCGGGCGCCCAGCATGCCCGGACTGCCAGCGGGCGGCCGCCGTCGGATTCCAGTGTGTTGACTGCGTCAACGAAACCAAGCGGACGACGGCGGCCGTCAAGACTGTCTACGGCGGCGCCGTGGCAACCGGCAAACCGGTGGTGACGTTTGGAATTATCGCCCTGTGTGCGGTGATGTACGTTCTGCAATGGATAGTTCCCGACGAGTGGATCTACCAGAACCTGGCGTTCGCCAATGTGTTCGCCAGCCCCGAATTTGGTGAGTTCGAACCCTGGCGGATGCTGACGGCGGCTTTCCTGCATTCACAGGGATTCATCCTCCACATTGTGCTGAACATGTACATGCTGTGGATTTTCGGCCAGGCACTCGAACCGCTCCTGGGCCGGGTCCCGTTCCTGGCTTTGTATCTCATCTCTGCCATCGGGGGGTCCGTAGGCTACCTTCTTCTGACCCCCGGCTATGTGCCGGGGGTGCCTCTTGCCGGCGTGGTGGGCGCCTCCGGCGCCATCTTTGGCCTGTTCGGCGCGATGCTTCTGGTGCAGCGGCACCGCGGCGGGGATACGCGGCAGTTGTGGATCCTGATCGCCATCAACGGCGTGATCGGATTTGTGGTCCCACAGATCGCCTGGCAGGCCCACCTGGGTGGCCTTGTCACCGGCGCCCTCTGCGCTGCCGTGATTGCTTACATGCCCCGTGGACCTCGGCAACGCCTGCTGCATGCGGCCGGACTGGCCGGAGTGGTTCTACTGCTGGCCCTGGTGAGCTGGCTCCGCGTCACGGCGGGCTGACTGCCCGGGTCCGCCGACCCACTTCTGGATTCCTTCCTAGACCCCGGTGTCCCATTGGACACCGGGGTTTTCGCTGCGCCCAGCAGGCCGTGGCAGTCGCAGGCCACGGCCGGTACTCCCAGTTATCCACAGGGCTTATCCACACTGTTGGTAACTTACACGGGTGTAGTTCAGGATTGCGATGTTTCCCTGGGCCCGGATGTCCGCTCTTTTCCCGGCATTGATCCTCCAGTTATCCACAATTGTGGACAACCCCTGGGGATGTGCCTGTGGTTAAGTGGAAAAACCCGCCTCTTTGACCCGACCTGTGGATAACATGGCCGTTTCCGGCAGTACAGCCCTGCACGAAGGGATTTGCGCGGCCCGTATCAACAGGGTTGTTCACACTTTTCACAACTTACAGACATGTAGTCAAACTTCGGTGTTTACCGGGCTGGGGCATCTGAGGAGGTCGCCCCGACCCGCTCTGTGGATTGTTGTCCACAACTGTGGACAAGTTGTGGGTAGTCCAGTGTTAGTAAGTGGAAAACACCTGCCCGTGCGAGGGCCTTCGTACGCAGCAACCGAACACACAGGCTCCCAGCCAGGAGGACCGCCTTGAGCGCCGGCGCTACAACACAGCACATCTACCTCGACAGGCAGCACCCCGCGGTATGGCGTGCCCTCAACGGTCTTGGGGTGTAAGCGCGCGAAGCCGCCGGGATTGACCCGCGAAGCCGCCGGGAGTGACCGCAGGACCCTCGCCTGATCAATTCGCGGGAGACGGCGGCCCTGTTCACGGACAAGGATTGGGCGGCCCTGGCACTGCAATCACCAGTCACCATCCGGTTCGCCGCTACCGCTGAGCGGGCGATTATCCACAGCTAATCCACACTGTTAATAACTGTTCGTCCGAGCGACTTGGATCCGGGTCCCGTGGACCATGGCCTGCACGGGATGTCATGGCTTTCGGCCCGGGAAAGTTATGCACAGTGTGGATAACTTTCCCAACAGCTGGGGAGAACTTATCCCAGAGGAATGCTAGGTCAGCCGACGGCGGGGCCCCCGCCCACCAGCCCGGCTGTTGCCGGTCAACCCTGCCAGACGCCTGAGGAACCGCGCCGGTGGCTGTGCAGAAGATGGGTGTCCACCATGCCGATGGCTTCCATTAGGGCGAACATGGTGGTGGGGCCAACGAACGAGAACCCTTGCTTCCGCAGCGCCTTGGACAGCGCCACCGATTCCGGTGACTGCGTGGGGATCTCCGCGTGCGTTACCGGCTGGGGAGTGGTTGTGGGCTGGAACTGCCAGACGAAGGCAACCAGGCCTTGCCGCTCGCGCAGCGCGATGGTGGCCTGGGCATTGGCGATAGTGGCCCGGATCTTGAGCCGGTTGCGGACGATGGCGCGATTCTGGAGCAGGCGCTCGACATCCGCTTCCGTAAAGGCGGCAACAGCGTCCGGCTGGAAGTCGAGAAAAGCCTGACGGAAGGCAGGGCGCTTTCGCAGGATCGTGGCCCAGGAGAGGCCTGCCTGGAAACCCTCAAGACAGATGCGCTCGTAGAGGCCCTGTTCATCCCGGACGGGCAGGCCCCATTCGGAGTCATAGTATTCGCGCAACAGCGGATCCACGGCCGCCCAGGGCGGACGGGTGAGGCCGTCGTCGCCCAAAACAGTTCCGTACATACCCTCGTTCCGTGGCTGGGCGGCGGCCGCGGGAGTCATATGGGTCCTGCGGTCAGCGTCAGGAACGCCAGCGCGTGGTCATCAGGAAGCCAATGATGGCAACGCCGAAGCCGGCCACAATGTTCCACGACGCCCAGGCCTGGACAGGGAACCGGCCCTCGCTAATGTAAAACGTGATGATCCAGAAGAGCCCGATGATCATCAGGCCGAACATCACTGGCTTGAACCAGACAGCGTTGGGCTTATATGTCTGCGCCCCGGAAGCGGGCTGCGTGGCGCTGGAAGTCTTCTTGCGAGGCTTTGACTCGGGCACGTGCTCTCCTTGGCGGACTGGAGCAAGCTCGGCGTCGCGGGCTTGATATCCTGCAAGAAGGAAGTTGCCAGCGGTCAGCGCGATCTTGGTCAAATCTGGATTCTTACTAGCAGTCAATTCTAGCCGTAGTCAGGGCACGCAAATGCCCATCGCGGCCACCCCGGAGGAGAACGCGTGGTAGTGCAGGAAAAGGCGAGGCGCGCCGCCAGGAGGCCCGCCCGTGCGGCGTCCGCCCGCGCTTCCATTCTGCGTGGGACCGTGCAGGTGCTCGGCGAGCTGCTCATCACGGCCGGCATTGTTCTCCTGCTCTTTGTGGGCTGGCAGCTGTGGTGGACCAATATCGAATCCGACGCCAAGCAGAGCGCGGTCATCAAGGAATTCGCCCAGGGGCTCCGCGGCACGGTGGCCGCAGCCCCGGAACCGGACCCCACGGCAGCGCCCGTGGATTATGGCACTCCAGCCGTTTCCCCGGCGCCGGGCCATGCCGGCACCATCGGCATCATGTACATCCCGCGGTTTGGCCCGAACTATACCCGGCCCATCGTGCAGGGAACCACTGGGGATGTCCTGGATACGCTGGGGCTCGGCCATTACGCCAACACGGCGATGCCGGGCGCCGTCGGGAACTTCGCCGTCGCCGGTCACCGGCAGACCCATGGGGCCGTCCTGGACAACATCCACACCCTTGTTCCGGGGGACAAAATCTACGTCCAGACCAAGGACGGCTATTACATTTATGTCTTTCGCAACAACCAGATTGTGATGCCGTCCCGGACGGATGTCCTGGAACCGGTCCCCACGCGCCCCGGCGTCACTCCCACCGAAAGCTTTCTCACCATGACCAGTTGCAACCCGCGTTTCGGCGCCGAGGAACGTATCATCGCCTACGCGCGGCTGGACAGCTGGCGGCCTGCTTCGGCGGGGCCGCCGGCCGAGATCGCCGCACAGGTCGCGGCAGCCGTTGGAGGAAACTGAATATGTACGGCTGGATTTTCCGCCACCTTCCGGGCCCCCTCTGGCTGCGGATCATCACGTCGCTGGTGCTCATCTCCGGCGCACTGATCCTGATGGTTCAGTTTCTGTTCCCCTGGATGTCCGGGTTCACCGCATTCACCGACTCAACGATTGGTTCTGCAAGCCAGCCATGACCACAACTAAAATCCTGGTCGTAGACAACTACGACAGCTTTGTTTACACCCTGGTTGGCTACCTCCAGGAACTCGGCGCCGAGACCACAGTTGTCCGCAATGACGATGTGACCCTCGCTGAAGCTATCGAGATGGCCCAAACGCGCGACGGCGTCCTCATCTCACCCGGCCCGGGAAACCCTGCGGAGGCGGGTGTGTGCATTGAGTTGATCAAGTGGTGCGGCGCGAACAGCAAACCGATGTTTGGCGTGTGCCTGGGCCATCAGGCCCTGGCTGAAGCCTACGGCGGCAGGGTGACGCACGCGCCGGAGCTGATGCACGGCAAGACCTCGCTGGTGGAGCACAACGGCACCAGCGTCTTCGCCGGACTCCCCTCCCCCGTGACAGCGACGCGCTACCACTCGCTGGCAGCGGTAAAGGACACCATTCCCGACGTTCTCGAGATCACCGCGGAAACAGCGACCGGCGTCGTGATGGGCCTACAGCACCGCACTGCACCGTTGTGCGGCGTGCAGTTCCACCCTGAGTCGGTCCTGACCGAAGGTGGCTACCAGATGTTGGGCAACTGGCTTGAGTCCCTGGGCATGGCGGGGGCCGCCGCCCGTGCAGCCACGCTGAGCCCGCTCATCCAGCACTGACAGGCACCCACCCTCAAACAACGCGGGGTCACTTCGCGCCCATGTTCCCCTTCGGGATGGGCGCGAAGTGACCCCGCGTTGCTCTTAAGGAGCGGGTGCGGGTCAGCCCTTCTTGGTAGCGGTGGGCGTGGCGGTTGGCGTAGGTGTGGGCGGCGGGGCCGGTTCCTTGGCCACCACAATGTTGATGGTCTTGCCCTGATCGACGACGGCGTTCACGGGGTCGCTTTGATCCGTGACCCGGCCCGCCTCCACCTGTGAGTTCTCCACTTCCTGGACGTTGGGGACCAGGCCAAGTTCCTTCAGCGCCGTTTCCGCCTCGGCACGCGTGCGGCCGCGCAGTTCAGGCATGGACACCTTGCCGGTGGAAATCACGATCTCCACCGTGGTGCCCACGCCCACCATCTGGCCCGGTGCCGGGCTCGTGGTAATCACCCTGCCGGCAGGAACGGTGGCGCTGTTGGCGGTGGTGGTGGACGCGGCGCCCTGCAGGCCGCTTTGGCGCAGGATGTCACGGGCCGCTGCCTCCGTTTGGCCCGGTAAGGTCTCCGGAATCTTGACGGCGCTTGGGCCCTCAGAAATGTTCAGGATCACCTCCGCGTTGGGATCAACCGACGTTCCAGCCACCGGGTCCGTGCCGATGGCCGTACCGCTGGGAATGGTCTCGTGCTTGTTCCGCTTGATCTTTGGGCTGAGTTTGGCAACATAAAGTTCCTGCAGGGCCGCCGATTCCGTCAGCGACGCCACCGCCGGGACCACCACTTGGGGCGGCGGGGGCGCAGGCCGGTTGACGATGCTGTACAGCCAGAAACCGCCGCCGCCAAGGATCAGCAGGGTGAAGATCACCAGGATAGCCATCCACGTACGACGACGTGACTTCTGCCGGGCGGTCCGCTCACGTTCCGGTGCGAAGCCCAGGGGAAGTTCGTCGACATCTGACGGTTCGTGTACGGCGGCCGCCATGACGCCGAATCTCCCGTCAGTGCGGGTGTCGTCCGCGTTACGCTGCCGGCCGGTGGGGACATCGTCGAGGAAACCTGCACCGGTGAGCCCGAACGCCTCTGTCACAGGCGGGCGTTCCGGCGCCGGAACATGATCGTTGGGATCGGTGGGGGCTTCGGTTGCGGCCAGCGCGGGCACGGACACGCCCGCCCGCGCGGCGCGTAGCGCACGCCGGAACGCAGCTGAGTCCTGGAAACGGTCCGTCCGGTTCTTCTGCAACGCCTTGGCCAGAACACTATCCAAGGCGGCCGAAACCTCCGGGTTCACAGTGCTGGCTGGCTCCGGAATTTCCCTGACGTGCTGGTACGCCACGGAGACGGGGCTGTCACCCACGAAAGGCGGCCGGGCGGTGAGCATTTCGTAGAGCAGGCAGGCAGCAGAGTAGAGGTCGCTGCGCGCATCCACTGTTTCGCCCCGGGCCTGCTCGGGCGAGAGGTATTGGGCAGTGCCCACCACGGCCTGGGTCTGCGTCATGGTGGCCGATGAATCGGCGATGGCCCGGGCAATTCCGAAGTCCATGACCTTCACGGAATTGGAGCCTTCGCAGATCATCACATTGGCGGGTTTGATGTCGCGGTGGACGATGCCTGCCTTGTGGCTGTATTCGAGTGCAGAGAGCACACCCAGGCAAAAGTCGATGGCCTGGTCAATGCTGACTTCCTTGGCCCGGATCAGGTCTCGGATGGTCCTGCCCTCGACAAACTCCATCACGATGTAGGGCACCCGGACACTGTCGTCCGAGCCATCCGGAACGGTGTGTTCGCCGGTGTCGTAAATAGCCACGATGGAGGGGTGGTTCAGCGCCGCTACCGACTGCGCTTCGCGTTTGAACCGCGCCTGGAACTGCGGATCCCTGGCCATGTCCGGGCGGAGAAGCTTGACGGCAACTGTCCGGCCCAACCTGGTATCGACTCCGCGGTGGACATCCGCCATCCCCCCGCGGCCGATCATTCCGCCGAGTTCGTAGCGGCCGCTCAGGACGCGCTGATTATCCACCGGGAGGCTGTCCTCCCGGTGCAGCGGAGTGCGGGGTGAGTCATTCACTGTCAGTCAATCCTGACGACTAGGGGCCGCAGGTAGGGGGCAAGCCCTGCACCTGGCCGGGGTTGCAGCTGGGCAGGACGGACGTCGGCCCGGCCGAGGCAGCCGGCGAGGCGGCCGGCGACGACGGCGGAGCGGTCGGCGTAGTGGCGGGGGCAGGAACGGCGTAAGTCACGGTCACTTCAGCCCCCTTGGGCACGGTGCCCGTGGGATTAACCTGCAACACCGTTCCCGCAGCGGAAGTACTCTGCTGCGGGATGACCCGCACGGACAGGCCCATGGTTTCAAGCGTCCCTTGGACCTGACGGTAGTCCTTCCCGAGGTATGCCGCCGAAATGATGTCCACGGTGCTGGGCGTGGGCGTCGGCGTGGGCGCGTCAGTGGTGCGGCTGGGGGTGGGCGTGGCGGACGCCGAGGTCTTTGACGGGCTGGCGCTGGTGGACGGCGGGTTGCTGGATGCCGGGTTAGTGGTGGTGTTGGCCGGGTTAAAAATCCCCTGCTGCGTCAGGAAGAACCCCACCAGCGCGAACAGAACCAGCACGATCAAGGCGACCAGCGGCCACGTCCAGGGGCTCCGGCCGCGACGCTCGGGCTCATCCTCCGGTTCGTCGTCGTACTTTTCTTCCTCCTGCACCCAACTGCGCTCCGCAGCCAGGGCGTCCGCACGCGAAAGCGTGCTGCCGGCTCCGGTGGCTGTGCCCGCGGCCGCGGCGCCGACTGCAGCGCCACCGGCAGCGGCACTAAGCACGGGCAGGGCGGACGTGGACGTCGTGTTGCTGTCCTTGTGGGCGATAACACCCGTGGGCGCTGTGGCAATGTCCACCGGTGCCGTAATGGGGCCGGTTGTCGCTTCGAAGAGCAACATGCCGGGAACCGCGGCATGCGCGGCATCAATGTCGCCGTTGCGGATGGCCTCGGCGGCTTCGGACAGCTTGATGGCGTTGGCCGGACGGTTCTTGGGGTCCTTGGCCAGCATGGACATCAGCAGTGCGCGGACCGGTTTGGGCAGGGTCTCCGGAAGCGGCGGCGGGGCGTCGTTGACCTGCGCCAGGGCAATGGCGATCTGGGATTCGCCGGAGAACGGCCGGTGCCCGGTGAGGCACTCGTAGCCGATCACGCCGAGTGAGTAGATGTCCGAGGCACCGGTAGCGGTCTGGCCGGTGGCCTGCTCGGGGGCGAGGTACTGGGCGGTTCCCATGACCTGGCCTGTCTGCGTTAACGGGACCTGGTCGGCCAGACGGGCGATGCCAAAGTCGGTGACCTTGACCCGGCCGTCGGGGGTGATCAGCAGGTTGCCCGGCTTGATGTCGCGGTGGACCAGCCCCTGGGCGTGGGCGACGGAAAGGGCGCGGGCGGTCTGCGCCATCATGGACAGCGTCCGGTCCGGGGACAGTACCTGCTCGTGCTCGATGATGCTGCTCAGCGGCTGGCCCGGAACGAGCTCCATGACCAGGTAGGCGGAGCCATCCTCCTCGCCGTAGTCAAAGACATTGGCGATGCCCACGTGGTTCAACAGGGCGGTGTGGCGTGCCTCCGCGCGGAACCTCTGGAGGAATCCGGGATCACCGGTGTATTCCTCCTTGAGTACCTTGATGGCGACAATCCGGCCCAGGACCTGGTCCTTGGCCTTCCAGACCTCGCCCATCCCGCCGATCGCAATCCGCGTGGTCAGCTGGAATCTGCCGCCGAGGGTGATTCCCGTTGTAGGCCTCACTTATTCAACACCGCCTCAAAAATCTTCTTCGCGTTCGGACTGGTTAGCTGTGCACCGGTGGTGATGTCTACGCCCTCCATGGCGATGGTGACGCTCACCTCCGGGTTGTTCGCGGGGGCAAACCCGGTGAACCAGGAGTTGTTCAGGCCGTTGCCCAGTTCGGCGGTTCCGGTTTTGCCGGCCACCTGAACACCGGGGACAGCCGCGCCGCGGGCGATGCCCTGGCTCACCGCGCTGGTCATCCATTCGGTGATCTGCCGGGCAATCTCCGGCGTGGTGGAAGTCCGGAGCGCTTCAGGCTTGGGTTCGTCAATGACACGAAGGTCCGGGGACCGCACGGTCTTGACAAGGCTGGGGCTCATCTGGACGCCGTTGTTGGCGATGGCGGCGGTCATCATTGCGATCTGCAGCGGCGTGGCGCGCACGTCCTTCTGGCCAATGGCGGACTGGGCCAGGCCTGGCCCGTCCAGTTCATCGGGGAAGCCGTTGCCCTTGGCGTAGGCGAGCTTGAGCTGATCGCCAAGTACCTCGCCGAAGCCGAACTTTGCCGCCTGCTCGGCGATGGCGTCGCGGCCCAGGTCGAGGGCAATTCTGGCGAACGGCGTATTGCAGGACTGCTGCAGGGCGAAGGCAAAGCTGGCCGTCTCCTGGGTGTAGCAGTTGCCCCCGGCGTAGTTCGGCAGCTTGTACTGGATCCCCGGGAACGGCATCTCGGCTGGGTTGGGGAGCACGCTGTCCTTGTTGTACTTCCCGGAGGCGAGGGCCGCAGCGGTATCCACCAGCTTGAACACTGACCCCGGAGCGAGCAGTTCGCCCGTGGGCCCGCTGACATTCTGGTTCAGGTTGATGCCGGGGACCTTGACCAGCTCATTGATGTTGGTGTTTTCGGCTTTCGAGTCCTGGGTGGCGATCAGGTTGGGGTCATAGGACGGTTTGGACACCATGGCCAGGATGGCGCCGGTCTTGGGGTTGGTGACCACAATGGAACCTCGCTGGCCGTCCGGAATGAGGTCGTAGGCAAGCTTCTGGATAGCGGGATCGATGGTGAGTTCCACCGAAGCCCCCTTCGGCTGGCTGCCCAGGAAGAGCTGGCCGATGCGGTCGAAGAACTGCTGGTCTGAGCTGCCAGCCAACTGGGCGTTCATCGCAACTTCCAGGCCGGTGGCACCATAGTTCTTCGAGAAGTAGCCCGTGATGCCTGCATACAGTGCCGGCTGCGCGTAGGTGCGCTGGAACTTGCAGACCTCGGAGGTGCCTTCCACCGATTGGGCGACCGGGTTTCCGCCCACGATGATGGCGCCGCGGTCGTTGCAGTAATTCTGCAGAATGGCGCGCTGGTTCAGAGGGTGGTCCTTGAGGTCATCGGCACCCACCACCTGGACGAAGCTGATAGCGCCGAAGATCAATGCAAACATGGCGATCGCTGCCACCCAGGAATTCCGGATTGCCTGGTTCACGCTTGTTTCACCGCCTCGGTGGGAGTATCAATTCCTGCAGATTCCGCAGCGCCGCCGGGAGGAAGTGGCGTGGTGTCCACCGGACCCCGCGCAGTATGGGAAATCAGCAGGAGCAGGCCCACGATGATCCAGTTGGCCAGCAGCGACGAACCTCCCGCGGCGAGGAACGGCGTGGTCAGACCGGTCAATGGAATCAGCCGTGTGACTCCGCCGATCACCACGAAGCACTGAAGGGCGATGGCGAAGGAAAGTCCGCAGGCCAGCAGTTTCCCGAAGGCATCCCGGGTGCCCAGCGCCGCCCGAAACCCTCGGGTGAACAGCATGACGTACATCAGCACCACGGCGAACAGTCCGATCAGGCCCAGCTCCTCGCCGATGGACGCGATGATCATATCGCTGTTGGCGAAGGGGACCAGGTCCGGCCGGCCCTGGCCCAGGCCGGTACCCACTAGGCCGCCGTTAGCCATGCCGAAGAGTCCCTCGATGACTTGCCGGCTGCCGGTCTCGTAAACGTCCGGGCTGAAGGCGTTAATCCAGCCGTAGATGCGTACTTCGACATGGGAAAATACCTGAGCTGCCACGAAACCGCCGCCTAAGATGAGGCCCAAGCCGATAACCACCCAGCTGATACGGCTGGTGGCCACGTAGATCAGCACGATGAACAGGCCAAAGAACAGCACGGAGGAGCCGAGGTCCCGCTGGAAGATCAACACGCCGATGCTCACCAGCCAGGCGGTTATCATGGGCCCCATGTCCTTGAACCGGGGGAACTGCAGCGGGCCGATCTTGCGTCCAGCCAACAGTATGAGGTCCCGGTTGGAGGACAGATAACCGGCGAAGAATATAGCGAGGGTGATCTTGGCAATCTCACCCGGCTGGAACGTCAACGGACCCATCCGGATCCAGACCCGGGCGCCCAGGATTTCGCCGGCCGAGATGCCGGGCACCAGCGGAAGAATGAGCAGGAGCGCGCTCACGGCCAGTGAGATGAAGGTGAAGCGGCGGAGCACCCGGTGGTCCTTTAGAAACCAGATCACGCCGACGGCCACTGCCATGGCGATCAGGGTCCAGCGGAGCTGGTTGTTCCCGGTGTCTTCCCCGGGGGCGTCGAGGCGGTGGATCATGGCAAGGCCCAAGCCGTTAAGTGCAACAACCAACGGAAGTATGACCGGATCGGCATATTTAGCCCGGATCCGCAGAACCACGTGGAAGAACAGGGCTGCCACCGCGAGGAGGCTGGACTGGAACCAGAAATCGGAGTCGAACGCCTTCTCCTGGTCAACGCCCACTAACATGTTGGCGCCGATGCCCACAGACAGGGCGAGAATCAGCAGCAACAGTTCCACGTTGCGCCGGGGTTTGGGTACGGTGCTGAGCTGGCTCACTGGCCTCCCTCACAAGCGGTAGTGGGGCTGGGCGAGGCGGACGGGGACGGCGTCGCCGCAGGAGTGGCTGCGTCCGACGATGGGGCAGGCGCCGTGGGTGTTGCAGCCGGCGCAGTAGTTGGGGCCGGAACGGGCGACGGGGTCAGGCACTCATCCGGCGGAGCAATGGTACCGGTGCCTTCGAGGTTCTTCACGATCCGCTGGGCATCGTAGAGATCACGCGCGGGAACTGTCTGGCGGACGCGCTGCTGGGAGAACTGGGGCAAGGAGTCCATCTGGATCTCTGTTACGGCTTCGAGGGTGGAAAGCTGGATGGGGCCAAGCCGCTGCGATACACCGTTATAGATGGCAACGCGGGAATCGTATTCCCCGATGTAATAGCGGGTCTGGGTCCAGGCATAGCCGAGCCAGAGGCCAACGGTCAGCACCACCAGCACGGATGCGGCGATGGACAAGGTGACCCAGCGGCGGGGTTTCGGCCGCCCCAGGGCGGCGTCATCCGCCTCTGCCGCGGGAGCGTCGGCCTTGTGCGTCAGGACGGTGGCGGCCCGCCTGGCCACGGTGCGGCCGGCAATGGTGGGAATGGAGCCGGACTCGGCCGCGGTGGCCGCAGCACCGACAAGTTCGTGCGGGCGCGATGCGAGTTCCTGCCGCAGGACTTCGGCCGAAAGGTGCTCGCCGAGATGGGGGTCGGTGGAGGGCGGGGGTTCCGCGGCCACTGGCTTTTCGGCGGCTTTGTCGGCTGCGGGGCTTTTGACGTCGGACGCCTCTGGGCCCGGTGAAGTGCTGGCCGCTTCGCTGTCAGCGGCAGGGGCTTCGGTGGCCGGCTGCGAGGGGACGATGTCGACGGCGGCGGTACTGACGTCGTCGGGCGTTTCCTCGGTGATTTCCACCATGACGACGGTGACGTTGTCCGGTGAGCCAGCTTCGAGCGTGAGGTTCACCAGGGTTTCGACGCACTCGCGGAGGTCCTTTGTCTCGCGGACCGTCCGCTCCACCACGTGTCCGGCCACGTAGTTGAGCCCGTCGGAGCAGAGCAGCCAGCGCTCACCGGGCTGGACGTCCAGGGTGTCCAGATCCAGCTCGGGGCTGGCGTCGACGTCGCCCAGGACGCGCATAAGGACGTTTTTGTGTGGGTGGGTTTCGGCTTCTTCGGGGCGGAGCCGCCCCTCATCGATCAGCCGCTGGACGAACGTGTGGTCAATGCTGATCTGGGCAAATTCGCCGTCGCGCAGGCGGTAGGCCCGGGAGTCGCCGATATGCGCGAAATGTAGCTTGCCTTCTGCCAGAAGCAGGGATGTAACGGTGGTGCCCATGCCGGCCAGCTTGGGGTTGATGTGGACCAGCTCGGAGAGCAGGGAGTTGGCCGTCTGGATTTCGTCGGCGAGGACCGTGCCAGCATCGCCGTCGTGGTCGTCGTGGTCCAGGTGCAGCATGTCCAGCACGGTGGCGGCAGAGGCGACATCGCCGCCCGCGTGGCCGCCCATTCCGTCCGCGACCACCGCCAAATGGCGTCCGACGTACGCCGAGTCATCATTTTTGGCTCGAATGCGTCCCACATCCGAGCGCGCTGCATAGCGCATGATGAGGGGCCGCTGGACGGGCGTGGCCTCGCCGGCGGGAAGATCAGCGGCCATTGTTATGGCCTCAATTCGATGACCGTCTTGCCGATTCTCACGGGTACGCCAAGTTCAACGGGCAGGGCCCGGGTAAGTTGCTGGTCGGCCAGGTACGTGCCGTTGGTGGAGCCCAGGTCCTCGATAAACCAGCGGCTGCCCTGCGGGAAAAGCCGCGCGTGGCGGCCGGAGGCGTAGTCGTCCTCGAGAATCAGCGTGGCTTCCTGCGCGCGGCCCAACAGGATGGGGCTGGCGGCCAAGGGGATGGTGGTTCCCTTAAGCGGGCCTTCGGTGACCACCAGTTGGTGGGCCTGCTGCTTGAGGGTCTGCGGCGGAGCCTCGGCCAGATCTGGATTCTTGCGGACCTGCCGGGCGGTCGGAGTGCCGGCGGCCGCTTTGCGGCCCACCATCAGGTCCCGGCGCATGGCCGAAACTATGCTGAAGATGAGGACCCAAAGCAGGATCAGGAAGCCAAACCGCAGCGCAGTGATGGTCAGGTCGCTCACGGGCGGCCCCCAGGGTTGGCGGGAAGCAGGCGGAAGATGATCTTAGTCCGTCCCATCGTGATGGTGGAGCCGTCGGTCAGTTCGGTGCTGTCCGCCACCTTGTGGCCATTGACGTAGCTGCCGTTAGTGGAGCCGAGGTCCACGGCGCTGGTGACACCGTTGGTGGTGCGGATCTCGAGGTGGCGGCGAGAGACGCCGGTGTCGTCAACCAGAATGTCAGCCTCGGAAGACCGGCCCAGGACGATGGATGCGGCATTGAGGGAGTAGCGCTGGCCGTCGATATCCAGAACGGGCTGCAGCCGCAGGGGCGGGCGGCCGGGGGCCGCTGGCAGGTTGGGCCTGGCTGGCGCGACGCCGGGGCCGGCTTTGGACTTCTCGGTGGAGGAGATGATCTCGAAGTCGCCGGCGCGCAGCTCCTCGGACCGGCGGAAGGAGATCCGTACCGAGCCCTGCAGGGTGTAGCCCTGGCTGCGGACGTGGTTGATGACGACGTCGCAGAGTTCTTCGGCGAGTGGTGTGCCCCATTCCTGCGCCCTCGTGAAGTCGCCATCACTGAGCTGGACGTCGAAGACGTTCGGAGCCAGGATGCGGCCGGCGGCGATCGTGAGGGCTTTGTTGTCCACCTCGCGGCGGAGGCGGCTGGCGATTTCCACAGGTTCCACCTGGGCGCGCGAACCGGTGGAGAAGACACCGCGGACGGCCTTTTCAATACCGCGCTCGACCTTGTCCAGCAATCCCATGGTCCTTCTCCTTTCCCCCCGGCTGCGGGGCAGTTTTCGTTCCGGAACTCAACCAACAACGCAGTTCAGAACCCAGTGGCCTGCCTGGCAGTGGCAGGCACTACTACATCAGATACTACTGGGCAGGCCTGTAAATGACCTTAATCCGCAACGGCCGGGCCGCTGGAAAAGCCCGTTCCGGGACCCCGGAAGGCGCACTCCCGGCGGGGAATTTGACCGCGTCCGGAGCTCAATTGGTGTTTTGCCGCCGATGTCCGTTATGCTTGATCTCGCTGCTTTTACACGGTTGCGGATCCGGTAAACCGGCCGTTATTCATGGAAAAGAAGTTGCGCGCGAGTGGCGGAACGGCAGACGCGCTGGCTTCAGGTGCCAGTGTCCGAAAGGGCGTGGGGGTTCAAATCCCCCCTCGCGCACGCAAATCCAGAAAAGCCCCGGTCTTAGGATCGGGGCTTTTCTGCGTCTAAGCTCCATCACGGGCGAAGTCCCGGGATTCGTGCCGGGTGGCAGCGGTTCTACTTCCTTAACGCCCCGAAGCCCACGATAAGGGCCTCAAGCCCCAGGCTGAACGCCTCGTCCGCAGGTTTCTCGTGCCCCTGCGCGGCGAGGCTCCGGACTGCTCCCGTGAAGCTCGGCGTCGATTCGGCCATCCGGCCGGATTCGAAAATGTCGGCGGGGGCGGTGACGTCGTAAGCGGATCCGAAGATGAATGATTCCAGGGCCACGATGGCGGACACGATCCGCTCCTCCGGGAATCCGGCTGTCCGGAATCCGGCGCTGACGGTCTCATACATGGCGAGGGTCTGGGGTGCGTCCGTCACGGGAAGTACTGCGATGACGGGAATCAAGGGCGTGTGTTCCGCGAAGACATCCCGGTAACTCCAGGCCCATTTCCGCACTGCCGACTCCCAGGGCTCCGCGGCGAACGCAGTCACGTCCACCAGGGCAGCGAGGTGGTCTTCCACGAGCAGGAGCACGTCCCGCTTGGATTCCACGTGGTTATAGAGGGCCGACGGCGCCACGTGCAGTGAGCGGGCCAGTGCGGCCATGGTGAGGCCGTCGTAGCCGTTCTTGCCGATGAGCCGCAGGGCTGCGGCGGTGATGCCCGCAAGGTCCAGGACGGCGGCGGCCGGCCGCCCCGCGCGACGTCGCGACGCACCGGTTTTCGGCGCGGGGTCGTGCTCCTGGATGCTGGGTGACTTGGCTGGTGACGCCGGCATTGCTGGCCTTTCTGCGGGCAGTATCCCCAGCATTATTCCACCGGTCTCTTCCTCGCGGGCCGCGCAACAGCTATAGTTCTACTAAATGAATGACATTCATTTAGTGGTTCGCATCACTCAAGTGACCACAGAGAGGACATCATGCTGAATCTTGACCGCGACGTTGTAATCGTCGGCGCGGGACCGTCCGGTCTCACCGCTGCCCGCGAGCTGAAGAAGGCCGGCCTCAGCGTGGCAGTGCTGGAAGCACGGGACCGCGTGGGCGGCCGGACCTGGACCGACACCATTGACGGGGCCATGTTGGAAATCGGTGGCCAGTGGGTCTCCCCGGACCAGACTGCACTGCTGGAGCTTCTGGACGAGCTCGGCCTGAAGACATACTCCCGCTACCGTGAGGGCGAATCCGTCTATGTCGGCGCCGACGGCACGAAGACCCGCTACACCGGCGATTCCTTCCCGGTCAGTGGAGCCACCGGGGCGGAAATGGACAAGCTGATCGGCATTCTGGACGTCCTCGCCGCGGAAATCGGCGCCACCGAACCCTGGGCGCACCCCAAGGCCCGTGAACTGGACACCATTTCCTTCCACCACTGGCTGCGCGCCAATTCGTCCGACGAGGAGGCGTGCAACAACATTGGCCTGTTCATTGCGGGCGGCATGCTCACCAAGCCGGCACATGCCTTCTCGGCGCTGCAGGCGGTGCTGATGGCAGCCTCCGCCGGGTCCTTCAGCCACCTCACGGATGAGAGCTTCATCCTGGACAAGCGGGTCATCGGCGGGATGCAGCAGGTGTCCCTGCTGCAGGCAGCGGAACTGGGTGCCGACGTCGTACTTAACAGTCCGGTGCGCACCGTCCACTGGGGGGACGACGGCGAAGACGGGCACCACGTCAGTGTCGTTTCGGAGCGTGCCACCGTGAATGCGCGCTTTGTGATCATGGCCGTGCCGCCGAACCTCTACGCGCGTGTCTCCTTTGACCCGCCGCTTCCGCGGCGCCAGCAGCAGATGCACCAGCACCAGTCACTGGGCCTGGTGATCAAGGTCCACGCCGTCTACAGCACGCCGTTCTGGCGTGAAGACGGACTCTCCGGCACTGGCTTCGGTGCCGGGTCGCTGGTCCAGGAGGTCTACGACAACACGAACCACGCTGATTTGCGCGGAACGCTGGTGGGCTTCATCTCGGACGAAAAGGCCGACGCCGTCTTCGAGTTGAGTGCCGCCGAACGGAAGCGCGTGGTCTTGGAGTCCATTGCCGGCTTCCTGGGGGATAAGGCCCTGGCACCAGAGGTCTACTACGAATCCGACTGGGGCTCCGAAGAATGGACCCGGGGCGCGTACGCAGCCAGCTACGATCTGGGCGGCCTGCACCGTTACGGCAAGGACCAGCACACCCCCGTGGGCCCGATCTACTGGTGCTCCTCAGACCTCGCAGCGGAGGGCTACCAGCATGTTGACGGGGCCGTCCGCATGGGCCGGCGCACGGCGGCGCGCATCGCTGCGGCGGCGGGTGTTGCAGCCAATGCGGGCGCATCCGGTGCAGAACATATGGCCGCTGTCGACTGACAGCAGCACCGGCTCCAATCCATTCAGCGTCGAATGAACTACGAGAGGCAAGGCCATGGTTCCCAAAGAAGTGACAGTACAGACAGTCAGCGGCGTGGACAAATGGCCTGGCTGAAAAGGGCCTGAGCGGGAAGGGCCTGAACGCCGGCGCGGTGGGGCTGGTGGGCGCCGTCGTGATCGGGGTTTCCTGTATCGCGCCTGCATACACGCAGCCCGCGGCGCTGGGGCCAACGGTATCGGAGGTGGGGGTTCAGCTGCCGGCGATCTTCCTGGTGGGCTTTATCCCCATGATTCTGGTGGCGTTCGGCTACCGGGAACTGAACTATGCCATCCCCGACGCCGGCACCTCGTTCACGTGGGCATCGCGCGTCTTTGGTCCGTGGATCGGTTGGATGGAAGGCTGGGGGCTGATTGCGGCCACCATCATTGTGCTGGCCGGTACGCCGATCCCAGCCGGTCCGCGACGTCCGCTACCCCGCCGCGGCCTACCGAGGCTTCCTTTATTCAGGAGCGTGGATGGGGGGAGCAATTAGGCTCTTGAGCATTTGTCGTTCTGCAACGTTCAGTCGGTCATTGAGGTTCTTTTGGGCCTCATCGATCTTTCCGGCCAGAACCAGGTCACAGAATTCCTGATGTTCGTGCAGTTCGTCGCCCATGACGTTCTCGTCAGCTTCCTGGTGTGTCATGGCGAGCCGGAGGCGTCTCATGAGCGAAGCGTGCGTCTCAGAGAGTATGCGGGATTTGAGGAAGCTGACGGTTGTTACATGGCTGAGCTTGTCGGCTTCAACGAACCCGACCACGTCACCGTTGGTCACGGCGTCCTTCATTTGGGCAATGGCGTCTTTGAGTTGAAGGAGTGCTTCCTCTGGAGCGCCGTCGGCAGCCTTCACGCCAGCTAGTTCAAGGACGCGGCGTGCTTGGTAAATCTCCCTAACGTCCTCGGGGTCCAGGGTGAGGACTTCCAGGACCCGGGAGGCAGGATTGCGAACGAGTAGCCCTTCTAGCTCCAGGGAGTTCAAGGCTTGGCGGACAGTGGCACGCGAAACGCCGAGTTCAGTTGCCACGGCATCTTCCGTGACCCGCGTTCCCGGGAGTATTTCGCGGGTCAGGATCTGCTGCCGAAGCGCCGCGGTGCTCAGCTCAGTTGCGGTCATACGTCGGATTTTGTTCACAGGGTGCTCCTACTGTCTTCGGCGGTGGCGGGTCCGTCCAGCCGGGACCCGCCACCACTTATCTAGTCACGATCCTAGGTGTTCCTGGAGCGTGGATTTATCGATTACTGTTGCCCGGGCTGGCGGGGCGCGGCCAGAACCTGCTGGGGGTAGCTGTCCAGGAGCCTGGTGGGCCGGAAACTATCGAACAGCGGCTCGGGCTCGTCAAACACTTCCGCAGCGACTGCCGATCCCAGGAACGGGGCCAGGGTCACGCCACTGTGGGTAGCAACGAGGTAAAGCCAGGGCCTGGAAGGGACGGCGCCGATGACACTTTGCCCATCAGCAGGCATTGCTCGGACTCCGACATGGAGTTCTGTGATTTGGGCGTTTTCGGTGTTTTTCAGGATGTGTTGGAGCCTGTCGATGAATTCCTTTGCCAAGTCCGATTCCAGAGCGGGGACCGAACCAACTGTCGCGGTCACATCGAGATCGAGTGCTTGCAGCAATAAACGACCACCGCCGTCGGGGCGGATGTTCAGCTTTGGGCTGGTGAGCATCCGGTCTATGGCTACGGGCAGGGGGTTTGTGACCGCAAGGTAGCCGACGGTCACATCGCCCGGCTCTTGGTACTCGGCAACAACCGGACCCAATCCCGCGGCTGCTGTGATGTCGTTTGTCCACCGTCCAACAGCGCTGATCACGTGGTCTACAACGATGTTGCTGCCGTCGCTAAGGCTGACGTTCACGCCGTCGGTCATCTCTTCGAAGGATTCCACGTTCGCTCCGATGCGCAGACGGACGCCGAGTTGTTTGGCCCGCTGGAGCTGGTGACGTATGTACAGGGTGGGGTAGCAGTGCGCTTCGTGCGGGAAGTAAACAGCAGCGCTGCAGTCCTCAGGGACGATCAGGTCAGGAACGAGTTCGTTGGCCGTTGAACTGCTGATGCCTGCTGCTTCGTACCCGAGCTGCACAAGCCGTTCCAATCGGTGTTGGAGTTCGTTGGCGTGCTCAGGCGTGGCTGCGAGTTCGATGTGACCGGTGGGCCGGAACCAGTCCGCGCCCGTGCCGGCAAGGCGGTGGTGTGCTTCGAGGCCGGCGCGGTTGAGTTCGTAGTAGCCTACGGGTTCCTTGCCATTCGAGTTTACCCATGCATATGAGGTCGAAGACGTCCCAGAGCCCGGGGCATTCTTGTCGATCAGGGTTACTTCAGCCCCACGGGCAGCTGCCTCGGCGGCGATGGACACGCCAATTATTCCCGCTCCGATTACGGCTATTTTCATTGATGGTTCCTTCTGCGGTGGTAATGCTGTGGTTTAGAGGACTTTGCTGAGGAAGGCTTGGGTGCGTTCCTCCTGGGGGTTGCTTAGAACATCTTTGGGCCGGCCGCTTTCGACAACGACGCCACCGTCCATGAAGACGACGGAGTCCGCGACTTCGCGTGCAAAACCCATCTCGTGCGTCACAACGATCATGGTCATTCCGGTGGAGGCGAGGTCATGCATGACATCCAGTACCTCCCCGACCAGTTCGGGATCCAGCGCCGAGGTGGGTTCGTCGAACAGCATGAGCTTGGGTTCCATTGCCAGCGCACGGGCGATGGCAATGCGCTGTTGTTGCCCGCCGGAGAGTGACCCGGGGTAGGCGTTGCGCTTGTCGGCAAGACCGACCCGCTCGAGCAGACGTTCGGCGCGTTCCCTAACCCTGGCCTTCGATTCCTTTTTCACGCCCACGGGCGCCTCCATGATGTTCTGGAGAACCGACATGTGCGGGAACAAGTTGAACTGTTGGAATACCATTCCCACTTCCGAGCGCATTTTCGCTATGGACTGGGGGCGGAGTTCGTGGAGAGCCCCGTTGTGTTCGCGGTAACCAACCAGGTCGCCGTCGACGGTGATGCGCCCCGCTGAGGCAGTGTCGAGGTGATTGATGAGGCGCAGGAAAGTTGACTTTCCAGATCCTGAAGGGCCGAGAAGGGTGGTTACTTCTCCGGCTTTGACTTCCAGGTTGATGCCTTTGAGTACTTCGTTGTGCCCGAAGGACTTCCATACGTTCGTTGCCTTAACCATCACTTTTGGTGTCTGGGTCATCGAGTTCTCCTAACGGGCCGGGGCATCATTGGTGCCGCGCCTTTTTTGCAGTTCAATAAATCGGCGCATGATGCTCAGACCCTGTGCACGGGTGCTTTTGTTGTAGTGGCGTTCGGTGTAGTACTGGCCGATGGTCATGAGGGTCGTGACGATCAGGTACCAAATGGATGCCGTGATCAGGAGAGGTATGGTCTGGAAGTTTTCGGCGTAGATGAGTTGGGTCGCGTAGAGCAGCTCAGGGAAGGACAGCACGCTGACCAGCGACGTCGTCTTCAGCATGGAAATGACGTTATTGGCCGTCGGCGGGACGATGACGCTCATCGCCTGGGGGAGTATTACTCGACGCAGGGTGCGCATGTTTGACATACCCAGCGCGTGTGCTGCCTCCGTCTGTCCCTTGCCGACCGAGACGATGCCTGCCCGGACGATTTCAGCCATGTAGGCGGCTTCGTTCAGTGCAAGCCCAAGGATCGCGGCTACGACGGGAGTGATCAGTGAGTTGGTGTCCGTCGAGAAGAGGGGTTCTGCTCCGGGGATGCCGAGGGCAAGCGTGGGATACAGGGCTGAGATGAAGCCCCAGAACAGCAACTGAACGAACACCGGAGTTCCGCGGAAGAACCAGATGTAGAGGCCGGCCGCCCCATAGAGCGCCGGGTTGGTGCTCAAGCGCATGACTGCCAGGATCACTCCGAGGACTACGCCCAGAAGCATGGCGATGAAGGTCAGTTGCAGGGTATTCACCAAGCCGTCAAGCACCCGGGGAGAGGCGAAGTATTCACCGACAATGGGCCAGCCGAAGTTGGGGTTCGTCGCGACGGACTGAATGACTAGAACCGCCACCAGACCCATCATTATGTAGGACGCCCAGCGGCCAGGCCGCTTGAGCTTCTTGACTTTCTCCGGGCTTCGCTGTCCGACGGAAACGTCGGGGACAGTGAGTCCGTTCATGCTTGTGTTCACGAAAGAGCTCCGTTGATTTCAGATTTTTCGATCTTGATATCGCCCAGGTTCCACTTGTTCAGGATGGATTCGTAGGTGCCGTTGCTGATCAGTTCATTGATCGCGGCGTTTATCGCTGCAGTCAGTTTGCTGTCCTTGGGAAGCGCCACGCCACCGGGGTTGGGGTTTTTCAAGAGAGGGCCCACGGACTCGAATTTTGCCGGATTCTTCTTCGCGGCATCGGCGATAGGCGGTGCGTCGGTCAGGACTCCATCGATCCTGTTGCTCTGCAGAGCGAGCTGGGCCTGCGGAGCCGTTTGGTAGACGTCGGCAGTGGGCGCGGCCTTGCCGGCGGCCTTGCAGGATTCCTCCTGGGCGGGCAGGAAGGTGGTCTGCTGTAGCGAGCCTCTGATCACGCCGATGCGTCCGCCGCATGTCTGTTCTGCGGTGAGTTCCTTGGGGTTGCCCTTGCTAATCAAGAGAAGTGTGCCGTTCCAGTAATAGGTAGCGAAGTCCACGGTCTCCTCCCGCTTCTTTGTGTCACCGATGGAAGACATGGCCATGTCCACTTTGTTTGCTGCCAGCGACGGGATCAGTGCGTCAAAGGATGTGGGAACGAGTTCAACGTCCAGGTCCAGCAGGCCGCCGATGGCTTTTGCCAGGTCAGGGTCGAGCCCAATGATGGTCTTTCCATCTGCGTCAGTGGATTCGAAGGGAGCGTAGGTCGGATCGGTACCAACGCGAATTTTTCCTGCCTGCCGGATGTTCTCGGGCACCATCGCCGCGAGCTTTGAATTCACCGCAGGGGCTGAGGACGTTGCAGACGATTGAGGAGTCGAGCCGCCGCAGGCAGTGATGGACATGACTCCGGCCGCCACTGCTGCGATGGCGATGTTGCGATATTTGGCTTGCATATTTCAGCCTATCTTCCTAGTATCAGACTGTCTGACAGTTCAAGTGTCAGACGTCACAGCCGATACGTCAAGATGCTCCCGAAAAAACACCACAAAGAGGATTGATTACCCATGCTCAAAGAAGAGATCAGGACGCCCGCAGCGCCCCTTCCGCTAGGAAGCTACTCCCAGGGGGTGCGGGTCGGGGATCACTTGTACCTGACGGGGCAATGCGGGTTCGACCCCGTTTCCCGTGAACTGGTGAGCGAGGATGCCGGCGAGCAGACGCGGCAGGCGCTGACAAACCTGCGGAGTATTATCGAGGCTGCCGGCGGAACGATGTCCAATCTCGTGACGGTCCGTGTGTATATCAGCAGCGATGACGACTGGCCGGAAGTCAACGCCGCGTACGGCGAATTCTTCGAACACCCCTTCCCCGCTCGCACCACGGTCCCTGTCGGTCTTGGCGACGGAATCAGGGTCGAAATCGACGGAATCGCTGTCTTAGCGTAGCCACGCATATCACCGATTAGGGAATTGCGACTCGTTCGTCGGTGTACGCTGGCTGAGGCTCCGTTGAGGGGCAATCTATCGACTTCATGTCAGCGGTTTGCCCGTCATAGCGGTACCTGGCACACGAACCGCCCGTTCGATGCTCCGCCCAAAACCCACCGCTTGTCGTCACATGATCCCGTAAATAGATGTCAGCCGTTGGGTAACCGCCGGTTGCCGGCGTGACCGAATAACACCCGGCATCGCCTTCTCCAATTGTCGAACCAGTTCAGTCGAACCAACTTCTGTGCCGTGAATTATCCGCGCGTATATTGCTTATTTATTTTAAGTCATGCAAAGGGTGGCCGAGCTTCTGTTTGTGACAGGAAGTCGAGGGGGTTTCTAGCCGGGCATGCTCACCGTCACTAGAAAAGAAGCATGCTTACCAATAGGCTGGCGGAGGGGAGTTTCCCCTTCGACCAGAACGAGGTGAGAGCATGACGGATACTGAGAACATCAGCAAAGTTACGGACATCATCAACGATGCGCACATCGGTATGTTGACCACCATCAACGAAGAGGGCGCCCTGGTCAGCAGGCCGCTGGCGGTCCAGGACGTGCAGGAGGACGGAGACCTCTGGTTCTTCACGGGCCGGGGCACCTCGCAGGTCTCACACATTCAGGCCGATCCGCGGGTCAATGTTTCCTTCGGCAGGCGCACCGAGTGGGTGTCGGTGGCCGGTACCGCCGAGGTGGTCACGGACCGGGCCAAGATCCACGAAATGTGGAACCAGGTAGTTGAAGCGTGGTTCCCGGACGGACCGGATACCCCGGAGGTTTGCCTGCTCCGGGTGGACTCGGAATCCGCAGAATACTGGACCAGTCCGGGCGGGACGGCCGCCACCGTCCTCCAGTGGGTTAAGTCCAAAGTGACGCACAGCCGCATGAGCGTCGGCGAAAGCGGCAAGGTGGAGCTTTAGGGACGGCAGGACTCCAGCGACGGCGACACAGTCGTTAACGTCCGACGGCGGGAAGTCCGGCGGGGATCCCGGCAGCCCGTTCCGCCGCAGCGAGGGCAAGGCCAAAGCGGACGACGGCGGGAGCGTAGCCCTGGTGCGGCACGGGCCGCAGCTGTTCCGCCTCCCTCATGGCGCGGATCAGTGCGGACGTCTCGGGCAGCCGGACGTCCGTCATGGCGGGGTAGTCGATGCAGCAGGCGGGGTCCAGCTCGTAGCGGCTCCACCGGGCCAGAAGTGCGTCATGTACAGCCTGCGCCGCGGTGTGCGCGGGCTTGTCCTGCCTTTGCTGGCGGCGGCGTTCCTGCCACGCCAGGATTTGGGGACTGCCCCAGTACGCGGCCACGCCCGCCCCTGTCCCCAGCACAGCCAGGATTGCGCCGGACCAAGGTGACGCAAGTGTGGGAATGAGGATCGCCGGGATTGCCACGGCAGACCCCATAAAAACGTCCCAGAATACGGGGTCAGGGGCGTGGACGGCAGGGTCCGGCGTCGAATGCCGGCGGACAGCCAGGACAGTGGCGGCCACGGCGCACACCAGCACTGCACCCCAGAAGCCCAGCTGCAATGCTCCAAACAGGACGGATTCTGCGAATGCCGGCACTGCGGCACCTCCCCGCGTCAGGCCCGGCCCAGGATTCCGGGTTGCTCCTTCCATTGCAACCCTTCCGGGCGCCGGGGTCAATGGCGGGACCTCCTGCGCCGGCCGTGATTCGTGCCGGAGGTTCCCGCGCCTGCCGCGGGCCGGTAGCTTGAGACCATGAGACTGAAAATGTGCAGCATCCATGTCCAGGATCCGGCCGCAGCCCATACGTTCTACATCGGGACCCTCGGGTTCGAGACGCTGATGGCGATGCCCGAGTACAACCTGTTCATCATCAAGGATCCCGGCGCCGATGCCGGGTCTGTGGGGCTGCTGCTGGAGCCCAGTGACAACCCGATCGGTGCGAACTACATGAACGCCCTCCATGAGGCCGGGATCGCGGCCATCACGTTCGGGGTTCCGGATGTGCAGGCCGAGTACAGCCGGCTGCTGGCCGCAGGCGTGACCTTCCAAGGCGAACCATCAGAGGATCCGTCCGGGATCAGTGCAGTCTTCGACGATGGCTGCGGCAACTTCGTGCAGCTGCACCAGGACTGACGTTCCCCAACGCCTATGAACGGCGCTGGCTACTCGGCCTGGGCGCGGGCCTTCTTGGCGTTCTTCTTGGCTGCCTCGTCCTTGACCCGCTGGGCTTCGGTACGGACGGTGGCGTGGGTGGAGCGCTCAGTGACCAGCCACGCCGGGGGAGCCTGCAGCAGCGCGGTGATTTCCGCCGTCGTGAGCGCTTCCTCAACACCGCCGCGGGCCAGACCGCTGATGGAGACGTTCAGCTTCTGGGCCACAACCGGGCGGGGGTGCGGGCCGTTGCGGCGGAGTTCCGCGAGCCACTCCGGCGGGTTGGTCTGGAGTTCGGCGAAATCGGCGCGGCTGATGGTTGAATCCTGGAACTCCTGCGGTGTTGCCGGTAGGTAGATGCCAAGCTTCTTGGCAACGGTGGCCGGCTTCATGGACTGGGAGTTTGCAGAGGTCATGATTCAAGGGTATCTGGCTGCCCGCCTGAAAGGCACCAATACTGCACCCGTCCCGCACCATCTCAGTACCAGTCCCGCCCCATCTCAACATCAGGTCCGGCATTGCGGGGCCGCGTGGGCGGTACTGTGAAGACGTGCCCGCAGTCAATGAATCCCCGCAGAACGCCACTCCCGACGAATCGCCGGAGCAGGAGGCGCCCCGCGTGCTCCGCTTCGCCTATGTGGCCGGCGTGACCCCGGGCAAGTGGATCCGCCGCTGGGAAGAGCGCGTGCTGGACATCCCGCTGGAGTCGTTTGTGTCCGACGACGGCGCCCAGCTTTCCGTATTGGGTGACGGTTCTGCCGACCTCAGCTTCGTGCGGCTTCCGGTGGAACGCGAGGGCCTCAATGTGATTCCCCTATATGAGGAGCAGCCCGTGGTGGTGGCGCCCAAGGGCCACGAAATTTCAGTGTTTGAGGAAGTGGCCTTGGCCGACCTGTCGGCAGAGACTTTCCTGGATGTCGCCGAAATGGGTGGCCCGGAGGCGGCCCTGCAGGTGGTGGCGTCCGGCGCTGGCCTGGTGATCCTTCCCATGTCCGTGGCCCGGCATTTCAATGTCAAGGACACTGTGGCCCGGCGGCTGACAGGTGCCCCGAGCACGGAGATCGCGCTGGCCTGGCCGAGCGATTCCACGGACGACATCATCGAGGAGTTCATCGGGATTGTCCGCGGCCGCACGGCGGCAAGTTCCCGGCAGCCTTCGGCCCAGCAGGAGAAGCCCAAGAAGGAACCGAAGCCGGACCGGCGCGGCCCCGCGGTTAAGAAACCGAAGGTGGCCCAGCGGTACGCCCCGAATCCGGACAAGGGCCGCGGCAAAGGCTCCCGCAAGAAGGGCAAGCGCTAAAGCGCTGCCCCAGGATCTGGCCTCTACTTGGTGCAGGCGTCCTGGAGGGCCTTGACGGAGTCGGCTGGAACCTGGTCGCCGGAGTCGGCGATCTGGCGCAGCGGGGTGGTGATCGTGGCGACCTGGGAGGCGCCATCGCTGACGGCCTTGTTCGCGGCGTCCTGCACCTGGCCGCAACCGTTCAGGGCAATCATGAGGGTGGCAGCGGACAGGGCGACGAGGTGAAGTTTCATCCACGCAAGACATCCACCGATGGGGTGAACTGGAGGACCTTCGGTGACGGGGTTAGTACCGCACCCAACACCAAGATCACGGGACTCCCTCGGGAAAACCGAATACCTGGTGCGGATCGCCGCGGTCAGCGAGCCCGGCACCGGAGCCTGGTTGACCACCCCGGCTACGACCAAGTAGCCCCACTTGCAGCCAGCCGGCGGCCGCTGCGACTCTGCCATTACGGAGAGGCGCGGCGGCCGTTCGCGTGTGCAGACATAACTCCGTACCCCCTCCGCCTAAGCACCGCTATGCGCCGCCGGCGGTGCAAGCGGCGCGGGGAGTCCCCGCTTCTTCTGTAGATTGGATCCATGCCGATGAATGCCGCGCTCGAAGGGATCTCCGACGAGGTCCAGGCCACCCACGCCCACACCGGATCGTGGGTGGCTGCGGTGCTGCGTTCGCGTATCTCGGCCGGCAAAATCGCCCCTGGAACGAAGCTCTCCGAGCAGAAGCTTTCCGAGGTCCTGGGCGTCTCACGGAATACGCTGCGGGAGGCTTTCACGGTCCTCGCCGGTGAGTCCGTGGTGCAGCGCATTCCCAATCGCGGCGTGTTCGTGTCCGCGCCCCAGGCCGAGGATGTCCGTGAAATCTACCGGGTCCGCCGGCTGATCGAGCCGGCGGCCGTGCTGTGGGGGGAATGCCCCGCACAGACCCTGGATGCCCTCGATGCCATCATCGACCGGGCCCGCGCCGCCCTGAGCGCGGGGGCCGTGACGGAGATGGCCGATGCCAATCAGGACCTGCACAAGGCGCTGGTGGCGCTCTCCGGGAGTGCGTCAGTAGATGAACTTATGGACAAGGTCCTCGCCCAGATGCGGCTGGTTTTCCACGCCATGGCAACCACGTCGGACTTCCACAGCCAGTACGTGGAACGCAACGCCGCCCTCGTAGCGCTGCTGCACGCCGGCCGCCGGGAAGAGGCCGCGGCAGAGTTGCGCCTGTACCTGGATGTTGCCGAGCACGAACTGCTGGCGCAAATCGGAGCCCAGTAGCCTACGGCACCTGATACGAGGTGTCCCGTGCGTCCGTAATCAGCATGTGCCCCGGGGCATGGCCAATGGCCAGTGCCGGCCGGGACTCCATCACGGCGGCCTGCGGTGTCACCCCGCACGCCCAGAAGACCGGGATGTGCCCGTCCGGGATCCGAACCGGGTCGCCGAAGTCCGGGAGGCCCAAATCCGCAATGCCCAGTTCGGCGGGGTTGCCCACATGGACCGGCGCACCGTGCACGGCCGGATAGCGGGAAGTGATGCGGACGGCGTCGGCCACCTGGGAGGCCGGAACGGGCCGCATGGAGACCACCAAAGGGCCGGCCATTTGTCCGGCCGGTTCGCAGCGGACCGACGTGCGGTACATGGGCACGTTCACTCCCTGGTCGATATGGGCCACCCGGATGCCGTTGTCCTGGAGAGCGGATTCGAAGGTGAAGCTGCAGCCCACAATGAATGTCACGAGGTCATCGCGCCAGTGGTCCGTGATGTCGGTTGGCTCGTCGACCTTCCGGCCCTCCCGGTACACCACGTACTTGGGCACATCGGTGCGGATATCCCCTCCGGCCAGCAGCGCACCGGAGGTCGCGCCGGCGTCCAGCACGCCCAGGACGGGGCAGGGCTTGGGGTTGCGCTGCGCGAACAGCAGAACATCGAAAGCCTGCGCCTTGGGCACGATGATCAGGTTGGCCTGCGCGTAACCGCTGCTCCAGCCGGAGGTGGGCGTCACGAGACCGCCGCGGAACAGGGCCCTCGCCTCCGCCGGGAGCAGCCCCGCCGGGTTTGCGGGATGGCCGACGGTGGACGGCACGTTCACCTCACGTAGTTTCATGGGTTCTAGGCCCACAGCTTGGCCAGGCTGGTCAGGGAGCTGTAGCCAAGGAACAAGGTCAGCAGCCAGGCCACGATGCCAATGACAAGCAGGCCCTTGGGGTAGACGTAGCCCTGCATGAGGTCCCGGCGGCGCCAGGCCACCCAGAGCAGCACTCCGAAACCGACGGGGAGGATGAGGCCGTTGAAGGCACCCGCGAAGATGAGGAGCTGCTGCGGGGCCTGGCCGATCAGCAGGTAGGCCACGGTGCAGAAACCGATGAAGCCGACGGTGATCAGGGATCGGGTGCGGGCTTTGGTGCCGGACTTCGTCACGAAGGAGACCGAGGTGTACGCCGCGCCGATCACGGAGGTGATGGAGGCAGCCCACAGGATGACACCGAAGACCCGCATGCCGATATCTCCCGCTGCGGCCTGGAACGCGGAGGCGGCCAGGTTGCTGCCGGTCAGGGCCACACCGCCGGCGACGACGCCGAAGATGGCCAGGAAGAGCAGGATGCGCATGACGCAGGTGACCAGGATCCCCACGATCGAGCTCTGTGTGATTTGTTTGACGTTTTCAACGCCGGTGACGCCGGTGTCCAGCATACGGTGGGCACCCGCATACGTGATGTAGCCGCCGATCGTTCCGCCGATGAGGGTTGTGATGACCAGGAAGTCGACCTTCTCGGGCATCACAGTGTTCTTGAGGGCCTCACCCAGCGGCGGCGCGGAAACCACTGCCACATACAGCGTCATCAGGATCATCAGGGCACCGAGGATCACCACGATCCGGTCGAGGGCCACGCCGGCCCTCTTGCTGAGGAAGATCAGGATCGCCAGGACGGCAGACACGGCCCCGCCGATTTTGGGATCCAGGCCCATCATGGCGTTGGTGCCGAGCCCGGTTCCGGCGATATTGCCGATGTTGAAGACGATCCCACCCGCAAAGACGAGCGCGGCGAGGAACCAGCCGACGCCGGGAAGGACCTTGTTGCCGAGCTCTTGGGCCCGCAGGCCGGAGACGCCGATGATCCGCCAGACGTTCGCCTGTACGGCAATGTCGACCAGGATGGAGACCAGGATCGCGAAGGCGAAGGCGGCGCCGAGCTGGACGGTGAAGGCTGTGGTCTGGGTGATGAACCCCGGGCCGATGGCACTGGTGGCCATGAGGAACATGGCGCCCAGCAGGGCGGAACGCCGGGCGGCCGGTTTGAGGGCGGCCTTGACGGGGGTGGTTTCCATGGGGGTCCCAACAGTTGGGTGACTGGCGTCACAACGATTGTCTCCCGCAACTGTACCGACTGTTGAACAATCTGCGCAAGGAATTGTTCAACAATTTTAAAGACACTGTTCCGGTCCCGGTGAACTGCTCGGCCCTGGGGGTAAGGTCGCTCAGTCGCCGTGGACGGCGCGCTGCTTCTCCTCCGAATTATTCAGGTAGGCCAGCAGCAGGTCCCCGGCGCGGTCCAGTTGGCCGGCCTCCAGGGCGTTGAAGATTTCCTCGTTATCGTCGAGGTAGCTGCGGTAGAAGTGCGCATCCACGGTGGCCTTGTGAAAGAACAGCCGCATCTCGGCCAGCACCTGGGCCATGATCGAATTGAGGCGCCGGCTCTCGGCCAGCGCCACGATGGCCCCGTGGAAATGCTGGTTCGCGCTACCGAGGGCCTCCTCGTCGTCCGCTGCCGCCGCGGCCCTGCCTTCCTCCACAGCCGCGCGGACAGCGGCCACCCGCTCGGGGCTTCCGCCGCCGCGGATCGCGGTCACCTCGATGAACCGGCGCACGGTGTAGACGTCATGGATCTCGCCCGGCCCCAGGGTCGCGACGAACACGCCCCGGTTGGGATGCCGGATCACCAGCCGCTCGGCCGCGAGCTCGGCAAAGGCCTCGCGGATGGTGTTGCGGGAAACGCCCAGCTCCTCGGAGATGGTCGATTCGGTCAGCCGCTCGCCCGGCAGCAGCAGCCCCTCCGCCAGCTGCAGCCGCAGCTCGGCCGCGACCCGGTCCGCCACGGAGGGGGTGGCCACCCGCAGGCGGGCCGCCGGCCCCAGGGTCGCGCTGGCCTTGCCGGAGGCCTTGCTGCTTCCGGCGGGGGCTGAGCCGGGAATGCCAGGGAATCCTGAGTCGGCGATCGTCATAGATGCGAATCTACACGATCGTCACATCGTGGAATTGTTGAACAATTCCAGGATTTGGTGCATCCTAGATAGAGGAACTTCATGAGACGAGGATCACAAATGGCAACCATCGACCTGAACAGCGACGTCGGCGAATCCTACGGACGCTGGAGCCTGGGAGACGACACGGCGATGTTCCGCTCGGTTTCCAGCGCGAACGTGGCCTGCGGATTCCATGCCGGCGACCCCAGCGTGATCCGGAAGACCTGCCGCGAGGCGGTGGCCGCCGGCGTCGTGATCGGCGCCCACGTAGGCTACCGCGACCTCGCAGGTTTCGGCCGCCGCTTCCTGGACATCGACCCGCTCGAACTCGCGGACGACGTCGTCTACCAGATCGGCGCGCTGCAGGCCCTGGCCGCCGCAGAAGGCGGCAAGGTGACCTACGTCAAGCCGCACGGCGGCCTGTACAACGCGATCGTGGCGCACACCGCGCAGGCGAAAGCCGTCGTCGACGCCGTAAAATCCGTCGACCCTAACCTGCCCATCCTGGGCCTGCCAGGCTCGGAAGTGCTCCGCCTGGCCGAGGCGGCCGGGCTCCGCGCCGTAACCGAGGGCTTCGCGGACCGGGCCTATAACCCGGACGGCACCCTCGTGTCCCGCACGCTGCCCGGGGCGGTCCTGCACGACCACGCGGAGGTCACGGAGCATGTCCTCCGGATGGCCTCCGATTCCGCCGTCCGCACCATTGACGGCTCCATCCTGAAGATCCGCGCAGAGAGCATCTGCGTGCACGGCGACTCCCCGGGAGCCGTCACGATGGCCGCCGCAGTCCGCGAGGCCCTGACCGCCGCCGGCATCGGCACGGCCGCATTCGCCCACGCCTAAGCGACGCGGATCCAGACCAAAGCACCGGCAACGATGAAGGTAGCTGATGATTGAGACAGCGGGGGAAACCCTGGCAGTACAAAAAGCGGCAGTACAAAAAGTCCGTTCTGTGCGGGCGGTGGGAACCCGCGCGGTGCTCGCCGAGCTCACCGGAACCCAGGACGTGCTGGCACTGCAGGCGCTGCTTCTGGAGAACCCGCTGCCGGGCCAGCTGGACGTCCTCGCCGCGGCCGAGACGGTGCTGGTCACGGCGGACTCGCCGGTCTCGGCCCGGCGGATCGCCGCGCGGCTTATCCGGTTCGACCTCATCGCGCCTGTGCAGCGGGACGGCGGGCTGGTGGTCATCGACACCGTGTACGACGGCGAGGACCTCGCCGAGGTGGGGGAGCTCACCGGCCTCGGAACCGAGGGCGTTATCGCAGCCCACACCGGGCAGATCTGGACCGTTGCCTTCGCCGGCTTCGCCCCCGGCTTCGGCTACATGGTGGGGGAGAACCAGGCCCTCGAGGTGCCGCGGCGCAGCTCGCCGCGCACCGCCGTCCCCGCCGGATCGGTGGCGCTGGCGGGCAACTACTCCGCCGTGTACCCGCGACGCTCGCCCGGCGGCTGGCAGCTGATCGGCCGCACCGGCGCCGCCATGTGGGACCTGGACCGGGAGCAGCCCGCCCTGGCCGCCCCCGGCCACCGCGTCCAGTTCCGAGAGGTCCGGGACGCCGTGTCGCTGGCCCCGGGACGCCCCGCCGAGGTTGCTGCTTCCGACATGACGTCTGGCCTGCGGGTCGTTTCGCCGGGCCTGCAGAGCCTGATCCAGGATCTCGGCCGGTACGGCCACTCCGGCCTGGGCGTCTCCGCCGCCGGCGCGCTGGACCGGGCGTCGCTGCGCCGGGCCAACCGCCTCGTCGGAAACGCGCCGTCGGCCGCCGCCATCGAAACCGTTGCGGGAGGCCTCGCGGTGCAGGCAGTCGGGGACCAGGTCCTCGCCGTCGCCGGTGCCCCCTCGGACCTGACCATCGCGTCGCCGTCCGGGGATGACCTCGAGCCGGCCTGGCGCACCGTCCCGATCGCCACCCCCTTCGCCCTGCTCGACGGCGAAACGCTGACCATTGGCGCGCCGCAGAGCGGTTTCCGCAGCTACCTCGCCGTCCGCGGCGGCGTGGACACCGCCCCGGTGCTCGGCAGCCGCTCCACCGACACCATGTCCGGGATTGGCCCGGCACCGCTGGCTGCCGGCCAGCTCTTCGCCGCCGGCGGGGAGACCGAATCCGGCGTCGTCGGGCACCCGGAACTGCAGCCCGACTTCCCGGGCGCCGGCGTCACCGTGCTCGACGTCGTTCCCGGCCCGCGCGCCGACTGGTTCGACGCCGCAGCGCTGGCGTCCTGCTGCGGCCAGGACTGGGAAGTGAAACCGCAGTCCAACCGCGTCGGCATGCGCCTGCAGGGAACCCCGCTGCAGCGCACCCGCCAAGGCGAACTTGCCAGCGAGGGCACCGTCGCCGGCGCCCTGCAGGTCCCGCCTGAAGGGCTCCCCGTGCTCTTCCTGGCGGACCACCCGATCACCGGCGGCTATCCGGTGATCGCCGTGGTGGTCGACTCCCAGCTGGACCTCGCAGCCCAGGTCCCGATCGGCGGTACGATCCGCTTCCGCTGGGCGGACGCCAGCACCACCGAACACACCACCCCGAAGAAGAAGTGAGTAACTGATGCGCAAGGTCCTGATCGCCAACCGCGGTGAAATCGCCGTCCGGATCGCCCGGGCCTGCAACGACGCGCAGCTGGCCTCCGTCGCCGTCTACGCGGACATCGACGCCGACGCCCTGCACGTCTCCGACGCGGACGAGGCCTACGCCCTGGGCGGCAACTCGCCCGCGGACACCTACCTGAACATCCCCAAGCTCCTCGCCGCCGCGGCCGAATCCGGCGCCGATGCCCTCCACCCGGGCTACGGCTTCCTGTCCGAGAACGCCGGCTTTGCGCAAGCAGTCCTGGACGCCGGCCTGACCTGGATCGGACCCGCCCCGGCGTCCATCCTCCAGCTGGGCAACAAGATCACGGCGCGCGAGATCGCCGTCCGCGCCGGTGCCCCGTTGGTGGCCGGCAGTGACGGCCCGGTGGATTCGGCCGCGGAGGTCCGCAGGTTCGCCGAGGAGCACGGCCTGCCGATTGCCATCAAGGCGGCCTTCGGCGGCGGCCGACGCGGGCTGAAAGTGGTCCGCGAGATGGACCAGATCGAGGAGTCCTTCGATTCCGCGGTCCGTGAAGCGGTGGTGGCCTTCGGCCGCGGCGAGTGCTTTGTGGAGCGCTACCTGGACCGGCCCCGCCATGTGGAGGCCCAGGTCCTGGCGGACCAGCACGGCAACGTGGTGGTGGTGGGCACCCGCGACTGCTCGCTGCAGCGCCGGCACCAGAAACTCGTGGAGGAGGCCCCCGCACCCTTTCTGACCGAAGAGCAGACCCAACAGATTTACGACGCCGCCAAGGCAGTGTGCCGCGAAGCCTCTTATTCGGGGGCCGGGACGGTGGAGTTCCTGGTGGCCGCCGACGGTACCGTCGCGTTCCTCGAGGTGAACACGCGCCTGCAGGTGGAGCACCCCATCACCGAGGAGACCACCGGCGTGGACCTGGTCCAGGAGCAGTTCCGGATTGCCGCAGGTGAGCGGCTGCGCTTTACCGCCGATCCCACGCCGTCCGGCCACTCGTTTGAATTCCGGCTCAACGCCGAGGACGTGGGCCGGGGCTTCCTTCCGTCGCCCGGCACCATTGCCACCTTCAGCGGCCCGACAGGTCCCGGCATCCGGCTGGACTCCGGGGTCCGCTCCGGCTCCGTCGTGGCGCCGCAGTTCGATTCCCTGCTGGCCAAGCTGATCGTCACCGGAGCCGACCGCCAGCAGGCACTGCGGCGGGCCCGCCGCGCCCTCGCGGAAATGGAGATCACCGGCGTGGCCACCGTCCTGCCGTTCCACCGGGCCGTTGTTCGGGCGCCGGACTTCACGTCCGAAACCGCGCTGGGCATCCACACGCGCTGGATCGAGACTGACTTCGTGGATTCCATCGCGGCGGATCCGGAGTTCGGCACGTCCGTTCCGGACGGTGAGCGACGCACGATTACCGTCGATATCGACGGCCGGCGCCTCGCCGTCGGCCTTCCCGCTGACCTGCTGGATGGCTGGGCGCGCTCCGGTGCGGGCGTCCCGGCCGGGGTCTACCTTGATGGTGCTGGTCTGGATGGTGCTGCCGCCGGAGAGGCGGATTCCGGCGAGCTGCGCGCGGACATGGCCGGGACTGTGGTGAAGTGGCTCGTCGAGCCGGGCGCCGAGGTGTCGGCGGGCGACGCCGTCGTGGTTCTTGAGGCGATGAAGATGGAGACCCAGGTGACCGCGCACCGCGCCGGTACGCTGACCGGGATCCGCGCAGACGCCGGCGCCGTTGTGAGCGCCGGGGCTGTGCTGGCGATGATCGGCTGAGCCGTTCGGGCCTGGCTTCAGCAGGAAGGCCCGGCAGGAGGAATGCGCTGCCCTGGTCACAATGGGTGGCGTCGATTCGACAGCGGTCGCCCGGGGTGTTTCGCTGCGGGACTCTGATAGTCTTCAGTCATCCACGGGCCTCCCGGTCGCCTTTTGACCGGTTGTAGATAACGAGTGGGAGCTCGCGATTTATCGCGAATGATTGGGAGCCTTTAATGCATCTGACGCCACGCGAAAGCGAAAAACTGATGATCGTGGTTGCTGCCGACCTCGCACGACGGCGGCAAAAGCGCGGACTCAAGCTCAACCATCCGGAATCCATCGCGATTCTTACGTATGAGCTGGTCGAGGGCGCCCGTGACGGACGCCGGGTCGCGGACCTCATGAGCTACGGCACCACCATCCTGACCAGGGACGATGTCATGGAAGGTGTCGCCGACATGATCCATGACGTCCAGGTCGAAGCGACGTTCCCGGACGGCACCAAGCTCGTCACCGTCCACAACCCCATCCGCTAGGCGAAGGAGAACCCCCATGAAACCCGGCGAATACATCCTCCGCCCGGAGCCCATCACGTGCAATGCGGGCCTCATTCCCCGCTCCCTCCCCGTGATCAATCGCGGTGACCGCCCCATCCAGGTGGGGTCCCACTATCATTTCTTCGAGGTGAACGACGCCCTCGAGTTCGACCGGGATGCGGCGCACGGTTTCCGGCTGGACATCCCCGCGGGTACGGCGGTGCGGTTCGAACCCGGGGATGAAAAGACTGTCAACCTGCTCGCGTTCTCGGGCGATCGTGCAGTCTACGGATTCCGGAACCGGATCAACGGCCCGCTCGAGCCGAGCCGCGGCCTGATCTCCCTGCAGGATGACACCAAATGAGTTTCGAGCTGAGCCGCAAACAGTACTCGGACCTCTACGGCCCCACCACGGGCGACGCCGTCCGCCTGGCCGACACAGATCTGTTCCTCGAGATTGAACACGACCACACCAACTACGGTGAGGAAGTCGTGTTCGGCGGCGGCAAGGTCATCCGCGACGGCATGGGCCAGAACGGCCAGCTGGTCCGCGACGAAGACATCCCGGACACCGTGATCACCAACGTGATCGTGCTTGATTACACCGGCATCTACAAGGCCGATGTGGCCCTGCGCGACGGGCACATCTTCAGGATCGGCAAGGCCGGCAACCCCCAGATTTCCCAGGGCGTGAGCATCACCATCGGCGTCGCCACGGATATCATCGCGGGCGAAGGCAAGATCCTCACCGCCGGCGGCATTGACACACACGTGCACTTCGTTAGTCCGGATCAGGTCCCGGTGGCCCTGGCGTCGGGGATCACCACGCTGATCGGCGGTGGCACCGGCCCGAGTGAAGGGACCAAGGCCACCACCGTGACGCCGGGCGCCTGGCACATTTCGCGCATGCTTCAGGCCGTGGAGAACCTGCCGATCAATATCGGCCTGCTCGGCAAAGGCCACGCCAGCGCAATCGAGCCGCTCGCGGAGCAGATCCGCGCCGGCGCCATCGGGCTGAAGGTCCATGAAGACTGGGGCTCCACCACGTCCTCGATCGACATGTCGCTGCGTGTTGCCGATGAGTATGACGTGCAGGTGGCCATCCACTCCGACACCCTCAACGAGTGCGGTTTTGTCGAAGACACCATTCGGGCCATCGGCGGCCGCGTCATCCACACGTTCCACACCGAAGGCGCAGGCGGCGGGCATGCCCCGGACATCATCAAGATCGCTGCGCTGCCCAACGTCCTGCCGGCGTCGACCAATCCCACCCTGCCGTACACGGTCAACACCATCGACGAACACCTCGACATGCTGATGGTCTGCCACCACCTGAGCCCGGACATCCCCGAGGATGTGGCCTTCGCCGATTCGCGGATCCGCAAGGAGACCATCGCCGCGGAGGATGTGCTGCACGACATGGGCATCTTCTCCATCACCAGTTCCGATTCCCAGGCCATGGGCCGGGTGGGCGAGGTGGTCCTGCGGACCTGGCAGGTGGCGGACGCCATGAAGCGCCAACGCGGAAAGCTCGACGGCGATCCCGAGGTGGGAGACAACTTCCGGCTCAAGCGCTACGTGGCCAAATACACGATCAACCCAGCGATCGCCCACGGCATCGCGGACTCGGTCGGCAGCATCGAGGAGGGCAAATTCGCCGACCTCGTGCTCTGGGACCCGATGTTCTTCGGCGTCAAGCCCGAGCTCGTGCTCAAAGGCGGGCAAGCGGTCAT
Organism: Pseudarthrobacter sp. S3; assembly: GCF_050156905.1. Classification (NCBI taxonomy): domain Bacteria; kingdom Bacillati; phylum Actinomycetota; class Actinomycetes; order Micrococcales; family Micrococcaceae; genus Pseudarthrobacter; species Pseudarthrobacter sp. S3. Next base: position 281,623 of record NZ_CP189583.1, read on the forward strand.
GAGCGTTATGGGGGATCCCAACGCCTCGATCCCCACCCCGCAGCCACGCACACTGCGCGGCAACTTCGGGGCACTCGGCACCGCGGTACACACCTCGTCGATCACGTTCCTTTCCCAGGCCGCCATTGCTGCCGGAGTCCCTGAACAGCTGGGCCTGCGCCGCGTGATCCGGCCGGTGAGCGGGATCCGAGCCCTCACCAAGGCCGACATGAAACACAACGGCGCCACGCCGGATATTGGGGTCGACCCGGAAACCTACTCGGTGACTGTCGACGGCGAGCCGATCACGGCGGAGCCCTCGACGGTACTGCCCATGGCGCAGCGCTACTTCCTCTTTTAGACACATATCCCTAAGGGGGCATATATGATCATCGACCACATCATCGCCAACCGGCACGATCTCCCCGACGGCGAGCTGGCCGGCCTCCACGAGGAGCAGGTCCTGCTGCCGAGCGCGGAACTCGTCAAAAAAATCCAGCGCGTGACCACGGACCACGGGCGTGAGCTGGGCATCCGGCTCAGCGATGCCGCGGGCCCGGTGCAGGATCTCCGCGACGGCGACATCCTGTTCCGCGACCGCAAAACGGTCATCGTGGTGACTGCCCTGGCAACGGACGTTCTTGCTATTGCCGCACGCAGCATCCGTGAAATGGGGGTCGTGGCGCACAACCTCGGCAACCGGCACATGCAGGCGCAGTTTTTCGACGCCGAAAGTGAATATGCCGCCGAGGTGATGGTGGTGCAGTACGACCACACGATCGAGGACTACCTGATCCACGTTGGCGTGCCGTACTCGCGCCAGGAACGTGTGGTGCCCGTGCCGTTCCGCCATGCCGAACACACCCACTGAGCGCGTGAACGAACCGCCGCCGTACCTGCTGCCGCTGTTGCAGCTCTCTGACTCCGCGCTCCCCACCGGCGGGTTCAGCCATTCCTTCGGGATGGAGACGTTCCTGGAACGCGGGCTCATCGACGGCGAAGCGAGCTTCGCCAGCTGGCTGAGCCAGTTTGTGAGCATCCAACTGACCTACAGTGACGGATTCGCCCTGCGCCTGGCGTTCGAGGCGTCCACCGTGGACGAGATTGCCAGGGTCGACCGGATGATCGCCGCGGCGGCACTGCCCCGGGAGGTCCGCGAAGCAGGGACCAAGATGGGCGCACGGATGCTGGCCATCGCCGGAACCGTGGCGCCGGGTACACAGCTCGCGGACTACGCGGCCGACGTCGGATCGGGGCGTTGTGCCGGGCATCCAGCTGTCGCGTTCGGTGTTGCCGGCCGGCAGCTGGGCGTCCCGCTGGAGGAATTGCTGGCAAGCTACCTCTTCACGGCGGTCACGTCCCTGACCCAAAATGCCATCCGCGCCATCCCCATCGGGCAGGATGCCGGGCAGCGTGTCCTGCTGGGAACGCATCCGAAGATCATGGACGCAGTCCGCCGGATCCAGGCACTCGATGCCGACGACTTCGGAATCACGGCCCCCGGCCTCGAAATCGCCCAGATGCGCCACGAACGCCAGCGCGTCCGCATGTTTATGTCTTAGCAGTCCGCGGTTCGCCGCACCCAATAGGTAGCAAGGAGCACCATGAAACTCATCAAAATCGGCGTGGGCGGACCTGTCGGCGCAGGCAAGACCCAGCTTGTGGAACGCCTGACCCGCCACCTCAGCGCCGAGATTTCGATGGCCGCGATCACCAACGACATCTACACCATCGAGGACGCCAAGATCCTCGCGGCCAACGGGATCCTGCCCCTGGACCGCATCATCGGAATCGAAACCGGCGGCTGCCCGCACACGGCCATCCGCGAGGACACGTCGATGAATTCGGCCGCTGTGGAGGAGTTGCGGCTGCGCCACCCCGGCCTCGAAGTCGTCTTCATAGAAAGCGGGGGAGACAACCTCTCTGCCACGTTCAGCCCGGAGCTCGTGGACTTCTCGATCTACATCATCGATGTGGCGCAGGGCGAGAAAATTCCGCGCAAGGCCGGCCAGGGCATGATCAAGTCCGACTTCTTCATCATCAACAAAAAGGACCTGGCCCCGTATGTGGGGGCTGACCTCTCCGTGATGGAGGCTGACACGCTCGAGTTCCGCGGCGACAAGCCGTACTGCTTCACCAACCTCAAAACCGACGAAGGCCTGGAGCACGTCATCAACTGGATCAGGCGCGACGTGCTCATGCTTGATCTCCGCCAGTGACGGTTGCGCCTGCGGCCGAACTCCCGGTGGGCCGCGCCGCCGTCGAACTCGCCGGTACGCTCGCGCTCACCGTGGGTGTGCGGGGCGAGCGCTGCATCGCCACCAGCCAGTACCACCAGGGGGCGCTGCGTATTCTCCGCCCACACTACCTCGATGACACCGGCCAGGTCTGCTACGTGGTGGTCAATCCCGGGGGCGGGTACGTCGGTGGCGACGAGTATGAAATCGACATCGCCGTGGAAGCAGGGGCCCGGCTCCTGCTGACCACGCAGTCAGCGACGAAGGTCTACCGCACGCCCGGGAATCGGGCCGAGCAGCTCACACACATCCGGCTCGGCCCCAACGCGAGCCTGGAATCTGTGCCGGACCCGCTGATCGCCTACCGCGGCGCAACCTACCGGCAGGCCACTGTGGTTGAGATGGATGGCAGCGCCTCGCTGGTGATGGCCGAGATCGTCACCCCGGGCTGGTCGCCGGACGGCGCCCTGTTCGGCTATGACGAGATCCGTCTGCGGAATGAGATCTCGGTCAACGGGCGCCTGGCGGTGCTGGACAACCTGCTGATCCGCCCGCTGAGCGGTGCCGCCCCGCTGGACGGCATGGCTTTCCTCGAGGACTACACCCACGTCGGTTCCCTCCTGGTCATGGATGCCCGTGTGGACGCTGCGCTGCTGAACGAGCTGCATGAGGAGCTGCTGCCGCTGGCCGGCGGGTGCAATCTGGGCATGTCACTGCTCGACGGCGGCCTGGCCATCCGGGCCCTGGCCCGCGCCACCGAGCCGCTGGACGCCGTCATCCGCACCGGCATCGACTTCCTGCGCTTCCGCTGGCACGGCCAGCCCCGCCTTAACCTTCGAAAGTACTAAATGAAAGCGGTCTTGAACCACCATGAGCGGGAAGCCCTCCCGACGGCCCGCCGCTTGGCGGTGACGTTCGCGGCTGTCGCCGCCCTTCACGTGGTGATGCTCGCGCTGCTGGCCGATTCCCTGCGGACAAACCACAACCCTGTGGTGCTCGGCCTGCTGATCACCGCTTACCTTGCCGGTGTGAAGCACAGCTACGACTGGGACCACATTGCGGCGATTGACAACTCCACCCGCCGCTTCGCGGCCCAGGGCCGCAGCCCCGTCAGCGTGGGCTTCGCCTTCAGCATGGGCCACAGCATGGTGGTTGTCCTTGCCGGGGTACTGGTGGTCAGCGGTGCCGGCATCATTCAGGACGCGCTTAATGACGGTTCGTCCGCGAACATGGTTTTGAGCATTACCGGGGCAACTGTCTCGGGCCTGTTCCTGCTGACCATCGGTGTCTACAACGCCGCCGCGTTCCGACGTACTGCCGTGTTGTACCGCCGGGTCAAGGACGGTGCCACCGTCACCCGCGAGGAACTGGCCCCGACCGGTCTGGTGGCCCGCCTGCTCGACAAGCCGCTCTCCCGGGTTAACCGCCCGCGCGACATCTTTGTCCTGGGCTTCCTTTTCGGCCTCGGCTTCGACACGGCCTCGACCATCGCGTTCCTGCTCCTCACGGCGACGGCCGCCCTGGCTGGCATCTCCCCGGTCGCTCTGATGGCCCTGCCCTTCGGCTTCATGGCGGCGATGACGCTGTGCGATACGGTGAACGGCGTCGCGATGATGAAGATGTATGGGAGCGCCGTAGTGGACCCCCGCCGGCGGATCGGCTTCAACATGGTTATCACCGGTGTGTCCGCAGCGTCCGCCCTCTTCATCTCGGTCATCACTATCGCCGGCGTACTGCACGCGATGCTCGGACTCACCGACCCGGTGACCACCTTCCTGGCCGAACTCGACCTCGGCCACGCCGGGCTGGTCCTCGTGGCGCTGCTGCTGTTCATCTGGGCTGCGCATACCTGGATTCGCCGCGCCGGCGGATCCGCCTCAGCCACAACGGGCGCAAACCCGCAGTGATAGGGCCCGGCGGCGGGACCGCCGCTTGGTCCCGCCAGCGGGACCGCCGGCGCCAGGTTGGGCGGCGCTACTCGGCTGACGGCCGTTGCCGCTGCCGTTTCGTCGCCGACCGCTCTTCCTTGGCGGCGAGGCGGCGGCGGTTCGAACCCCGGGTAGGTCTGGTCGCCCGGCGCTTGGGGCCTTCGGGTGCCAGGCCTTCTGCCACCAGCTCGGTGAGCTTGGCCAGGGCGGTCTCGCGGTTGCGCAGTTGGGAGCGCTGTTCGGAGGAGGCCACGGTGATGATTCCGGTAACGAGGCGTGGTCCCAGACGTCTCAGCAGCATCTGCCGTTGGTCATCCGAAAGGGCGGCGGAGCCGGCGATGTTCCAGGAGAGTTCGGCGCGGCTGTCCGTCGTGTTGACGTGCTGACCGCCTGGCCCGGACGAGCGCGAAAACCGCCAGCGCAGCTCCGACGCGGGAATCGTGAGCGCGGGTGACACCTCCAGATCCATGCAACCAGCGTTGCACACTATGGGCGTGATCCACGCCGTCCAGGCCCGGCCCCGACGCAGTTGGGCGCACGCTCTTAAACCTGGTGTTGGTAGATGTCGCGCCGGTGGCCCATGGCGACGACCAAGACGATCTGCTGTGCGTCCCGGATCTCGTAGATGATCCGGTAGTCGCCGGTACGGACACGCCAGTCGCCGCTGTTTCCGGAGAGCTTCTTGGCTCCTGGGGGACGCGGCGTCGCGGCGAGCAGTTCGATGGCGGCTTGGATGCGTCGGCGTGCGTCGGGCGGAAGCTTGCGCAACTGCCTGACAGCGGCCGGAGCAAGCTGCACGGCATAGCTCACGCCAGGCCCAGTTCCGCCTTGACTTCCTCCCAAGGCACGGGGCCGTTGCCCGTCTCGGCCATTTCGTTCCGCGCAGAGTTCGCCGCGCGGAGATCCTCCAGGTCCTCGGCAGCCTCGATCAAGCGGGCGAGATCCTCGGCGTCGATCAAAGCGGCCACGCGGCGTCCCCGGCGTAGCAGGTACACCGGTTCATGATTCACCCGCGCGGTATCGACCGCTTCCGAAAGCCGGCTGCGTGCGTCGGTCACAGTCATCTCACTCATGACTGTATTTTAGTCCCAATCCGCCGAAACGTACATAAGCGCTACTAGGGCGAAAATGACCCTCCGCCACGCCCGTCGGGTGCAGCGGAGGGAGGTACTGCCAGACCCCTGACAGGCAGGGCCCTCGCTAGGTCCGGTATGAACGGGTTGTATTGAACGTGAACCCCAGTCCTGCCCCTACCCATAGACCGGAGCCAGCGTGTCCGCCGTCGTAACCCCGATTTCCGCACGCGAGCAGGCAGTCGGCCGCCCCCTCGCGATTGTGCTTGGTTTGCTGACCATCTTCGGTCCCATTTCCATGGACCTCTACCTGCCGGTCCTCCCGGCGCTCACCGCCGAGCTTCAAAGCACGACGTCGGTGGCCCAGTTGACCATCACCGCGTGTCTGTTGGGCCTCGCCATCGGTCAATTGGTGGCCGGGCCCCTCTCCGACCGGCTGGGTCGGCGGATGCCGCTGCTGATCGGCGTCGTTGCCTACACAGTCACCTCGATTCTCTGTGCGCTGAGCCCGACCGTCGAGACGCTCATCATCGCGAGGTTCGTTCAGGGTCTGGCCGGAGCCGTGGGCATTGTCATTGCGCAAGCCGCCGGACGGGACGTCTACTCGGGTGCCAAGCTGATCCGCTACTACGGCCGCCTCACGGTTCTCGGCGGACTGGCCGCCATCATTGGTCCGGTCATTGGCGGGCAATTGGCCACCGTGACCGACTGGCGCGGAGTGTTCCTGTTCCTCGCCGCCGTCGGGGTCGCGGTCCTGGTGGCGTCATTGGTGGTCTTCAAGGAGACCCTGCCCGCGAAACGGCGGGTGACCGGAGGCCTCTCCCATACCATCCAGGATTTCCGCCGGCTACTTGCCGACCCGGTGTTCGTCGGCGCCGTGCTGATCACCGGGTTCACGTACTCGGCGGTCTTCGCCTATTTGAGCGGGGCAACATGCATACTCCAGGGCACGTATGGGCTCTCCCCGCAGGGTTACTCGTTTGCATTCGGCCTGAATTCACTGGGCTTTATGGTTTTCGGGTTTATAGCCGGCCGGCTCGCCGAACGGTGGTCCGAACGTGGGACGCTCACCGTGGGCCTGATAATGACTGCGGTTCGCGCCCTGGGGCTGCTGGCGACGGCGCTCCAGCACCTGCCGCTGATTGCAATTATTTTGTCCGTTTTCACCATGGTCAGCGGGGTTGCTGTGACCAGCCCGCCGGCCACCTCGCTGGCACTCAAGGATTATCCCGACATGGCCGGGACGGCCTCCTCATTGCTGGGGCTGGCCCGGTACGCCTTCGGAGGGATCGCCGCTCCCTTGGTGGGCATCGGCGGCGCCACCGACGCCGTTCCGTTCGGGATAGTTGCAGCCGTTTCCGCGGCAGCGGCCGTCCTTTGCCTAAGGCTGGTCAGGAGGCGGCGCAGCCCAAGTGTTATCGGCCGGATGTAACTCACCCCGCCCGCTCCACCGCCGCCAGGATCGCCTGCCCCAGCTCCACGGGTTTGGTGAACTGGGGCCAGTGCCCGGTGGGAAGGTCCACGTACTCGACGTCGCGGATGCGAGCCAATTCCTCGGTGAAGGGGTGGCTGGCGTCGATCCATTCCGTCAGGAGCGATGACGGGAATTCGCACGCGATCACCGTGGCGGGGACGTTGTAACGGCGGATGTCATGCAGGCGCTGCCGGCCGTAGGCCACACCCTTGGGCTGCGGAATGGCTCGGGCCCGGAAGGACGCGCGGAGCTCGCCGGTGAGGTCCACCAGGTCGGCGTCCTCGAATCCGTCCCACGGCGGCAGCGGCACGTCGTCGCCGTCAGTGGGCAGCTCGTCATTTATGGCGCCGCCCTCGCCCAGAGGTCCGCTGTCCACGTAGATGTTCCTTGCCACCCGGCCTGGCCGCGCGTCCGCCACCGCGTGGATGATCGCGCCCCCGCCGGAGTGCCCCACGAGGACCACTTGCCCCTCGAGGCCATCAACGAAATTTACGACGGCGGCAATATGGTCCTGGAGGCTGATGCCGGCCCGGGGTGTATCGACAGATTCGAGACCGGGCAGCGTCAGCGGATGAGTTGCGTGCCCGGCCGCCTCCAAGGCCGGCGTCACCTCCTCCCACGATGAGGCGTCCAACCAGAAACCGGGTACCAGGATGATGTCCATGACGGAACCCTACTCCGCGCCCCCGGCACTCGGTAAGGCATTAAGCAAGGCGCCGGGTACAGCCGGCACAGACAAACCGCCGTCGCGCATTGCGGCGACGGCGTCGGTCAGCGGCACGAATTCCGTGTCGTGTGTGACCATCACGGTGGCCACTTTGAACTCGTCCGTGACCCGGCGAAGCAGCCCGACGATGGAGGCGCTGCGCGCGTGGTCCAGCGCGGCCGTCGGCTCGTCCACCAGCAGTACTTTTGGACTGCCCATCAGGGCCCGGGCAATGTTCACCCGCTGCCGCTGCCCGCCCGAGAGCTGATGCGGGCGCTTGTCCGCGGACTCCGCCAAGCCCACAAGGTCCAGCAGCTCAAGAGCGCGCGAACGCGCGGCCTTCAGGGACTTGCCGCGCAGGTGGTGGCCGATCATCAACTGCTCGACGCCGGTCAGGGAGGCCAGGAGGTTGGGCTGCTGGAAGATGATGCCCACCTTCTCCCGGCGCAGCGCGGTCAGTTCCTTGTCCTTCAGTCCCGCCGTGTTGGTCCCGTCAATGACCACGTCCCCACTGGTGGGGCGGACCAAGGTTGCCGCCACGGCCAGGAGGCTGGACTTGCCCGAGCCGGACGGGCCCACCAGCGAAACCATCCGGCCTGCCGCGACCTGGAGGCTGACGCTGTCCAGGGCCTTGACGGTTCCGCCGCCGTCCGGGTATTCGAGGGTGACGTTGGTGAGGGCCAGCGGCGGGCGGGCCAGGAGGGAGCCGGCAGTTGGCGTGGCCAGGAGTGCAGGTGTGACAGACATGGGAAGTACCTTTCGGAGGGTGAAAAAGGAGTTAGTTGCCGCCGAGAGCGATCAGCGGATCGACGGTGGTCACCTTGCGGACTGCCAGCGCGGCGCCCGCCATGCCCAAGGCCACAATTCCCAGCACGGGCAGCAGCGTGGTGGCTGGCGTAACCAGGAACGGCGCCGCCTGGGCTGCGGCGAACCCGCCAAGAATTCCGACCGCCCCGCCCAGGCCAGCACCGGCCAGCAGCACAATGGCGGCCTGGGTCATGGCGTCGCGGAGCACGTAACCTCCGGACGCGCCCATGGCCTTGAGGACCGCGATATCGCGGGTGCGCTGAACCGTCCAGACCGTCAGGAACGCCACGATCACCAGCGCCGAAATCCCATAGAGGAATGCCTGCATCAGCATCAGCGACCCGTTTTCGCTCTTGAAGGAGCCCAGCGCCTGGAACGATCCTGTGCGGGTGGTGCTGACAGTCTGCGCCATCGCATTGGCCGACTCCTGGTCCACCTCGGCGCCGTCTTGGTAGGTGACCGCCACGACGGTCGCCACCGGAGTGCTCCCCGGCGCGCTGCCGGCAACCGGAGCCAGATGCGCCACCTCGGCCCAGGTGGGTAGCGCTGTCCACACCACGCCGGTGTGCGAATACCACTGGTCATCCACGACGGCGGTGATGGTCAATTCAGTGCCACCCACCGTGGCCGTGTCTCCGACGTCGAGCGAGAGATCTGCGGCGACGGTCGCGCCGATCACTACCGATCCTGCCTTGACCGGCGACGGCGCCAACTGCCCGTCCTCGGCAACGCCGAACACCGCCACGTTGGTGGTGCCGCCGTCGCCGCCCTGGAGGCGGGACTGGCTGATACCCAGGGCCTCGGCCCGGGCCACCCCGGCGGTGCCCCTCCAGCTGTCCACCTGCGCTGCCGTCACCTCGCTCTCGGTGAAGGACGCCGTGGGCTGGTTGGCGCCCGGGGCGCCAAAAACGATGCTGTCCACCGGCTTGGCCTCAGCGCCGGAGCCAGGACCAGACCCTGCACCCAGCTTCCCGATGGCGGACGTGGACTGGTCGCCCAGCCCGGCGGTGAGCCCGGACAGCAGCACCAACAGCAGTGTCACCAAGGCCACCACGCCGCCCATCAGGGCAAACCTGCCCTTGGCGAACCGGATATCGCGAATAGCGAGAAACACGTTGTACTTCCTTCAAGTGGGGTGGATTTCCTTCTGATTCCACTCTCCGGCGCATCGGCCCAACCCACATCGGGGACTTGGTTGAGCCGGGCGGGACAAAGGGCTGACGGAGCGGTCAACCTTTTGGTTGATCCGTAGGCCCCCGCCGGCGCATAAGCTGATGAAATGCCTGCCGCGGACCCACAGACCACCACGTCGGGGGCTGCCATCCTGCGGTTCCTGCGGGTGACGCTTCATCTCAGTTTTGCCGTGCTGCTGCTGGTTGCCATCCTGCGGCTCCATTTGGCGGCTGGCGCGGTGGGCGCGGCAGCCGGCCAGCGCCTTGCCTGGTCCCTACTCGCACTTGCCTTGGCGGCCGCGTATCTCGCCGGCACCATCTTGGAAAAGCGCTTCGCCGCCGGCCGTTCCAGCTTCAACCCGCACCCCTACGCCGCCCCTTGGCTGGGCCTTGTCACGGTGCTGTGGGGCGTCCTCCTCGCGGGCAGCGCCGAGTTTTCCTGGGTCGCCTTTCCGCTTTTCTTCCTCCACCTGCACGTCCTCCCGCGACGGATTGCGCTGCTCACCATAGCCGCGATGACGGCCGCCGTTGTTGCCTCGCAGTGGGTGGCCAGCGGACTGCCGTCACCCACCCTCCCCATGGTCCTGGGACCGGGGCTGGGTGCCGTTTTCGCCGTGGTCACCGGGCTCGCATACCGCGCTCTCTACGAGGAGAGCGAGGCGCAGCGGCTGGCCGCGGACGAACTCCGGCGCACCCGGGCCGAGTTGGCCAAAACCCAGCACGACGCCGGTGTCGCAGCTGAACGTGAGCGCCTGGCCCGCGAAATCCACGACACCCTCGCGCAGGGCCTGTCCAGCATCGTCCTGGTGGCGAGGGCGGCGGAGAAGTCCCTGGCCGGCGGCGATCTTGCCGCCGCCGCCGAGCGGTTCGCGCTGGTGCAGCAGACGGCGTCGAAAAACCTCGCGGAGGCCCGCAGCTTTGTCCGCGGCCTCACCTCGCCGCAGCTCCAGGAGTCGTCGCTACCGGAGAGCCTGCAGCGGCTCTGCGCCGAAACCGAAACTATGGCGGCCGCCCGCGGTGACGGACTCCGCTGCCGCTTCGAGCTCGTGGGCAACCCCGCTGAGCTGCCGCCGCAGTACAGCGTCACCCTGCTCCGGGCCGCCCAGGCCAGCCTGTCCAACATCCGGCTTCATGCCAAGGCAAGCACCGCCGTCGTCACCCTCGCGTTCCTCGGGGACGAGGTCACACTGGACGTGTACGACGACGGCACGGGCTTTGTGCCGGAGGCGCCCGGTACCGGCGTGTCCGGCCGGGCGGACGGCAGTGGGTTCGGGCTGCGTTCGCTCGCTGCCCGGGTGGGTGAGCTGAGCGGCTCGGTGGACGTGGAGACGGCACCGGGCGAGGGGACCGTCATCGCCGTCCGGCTGCCGCTCACAGGCGGGGCGATACCCGGACAGCAGTTGCCCGGCCCGGGAGGGGAAAACTGATGGGGGAGCTCCGCATTCTGCTGGTGGATGACCACCCTGTGGTCCGCGCGGGCCTGCGAGCCATGCTGACCGAATTCGAGGACTTCAGCGTGGCTGCCGAGGCCGCCGACGGGGACGCTGCGCTGCGCGAACTCGCACGGCTGCGGACGCTGGGGGAGCGCGTGGACGTGGTGCTGATGGATCTGCAGATGGGCGCCGGGATGGATGGTGTTACCGCCACGGCAGCGATCCGCAAACTGGAATCCCCGCCACCGGTCCTGATCCTGACCACGTACGACACCGAGGCGGACATCCTGGCTGCCGTTGAGGCGGGCGCCAGTGGCTACATGCTCAAGGACGCCCCGCCGGAACAGATCCGCCAGGCGGTGTTGTCAGCGGCGGCCGGCCAGACGGCGCTGGCGCCCAAGGTTGCGGCACTGTTGATGTCTCGGATCAGCAGCCCGGAAACCGCCCTCACAACCCGTGAGGTCCAGCTCCTTGAACTGCTGGCCACCGGCCTGACCAACCGCGCCATCGCCCGGCGGCTCTTCATCTCCGAAGCCACGGTCAAAACACACCTCGTGCACATCTACGGCAAGCTCGGCGTGGACAACCGGACTTCCGCCATCGCCCTGGCCACGCAGCGGCGAATTATCCGCACGCCGGGCCTGTAACGGTTCCATATTCGGCGTGCATTGCTCCGTCGTCAGGGGAACTTTGAGGTGATCCGATCAGCTGGGGCCGCGTCATTAAAACTTCCTCACGAGCATTTATCAGCCGCGGGTGCTGGAGTCCTTTGCGGACTTAACGATCGCACCGTGGCCCTGAAGGAACATTTTTCGGCCGCCACCGTCATCGGTCCAGACCCAGATGATGGAGAAGTCCGCCGTGGCGGCATCCACAACCCCGGTGCCGGTGAGTGTTCCTTCGGCGAAGCTGACCTGCTCACCGACGACAAACCTCGGGTGGCGGATCCGGTTCTTCTTCCTGCGAGAGGATGTGAGGCTGCTAGGAGCCATCATCGGGTGGCTCCAGCGGCGCTGGGAGCGGTCATTTGGTGGTGATTCATAGGCATCCTTCGGTCGCATGTTGGCTCTGCCAGCTCATTACAACCCTGCCCGCTGCTCCCAGGTCACGCTCTGTGGACGTGGTGGGTCCAGCCTAACCGGGAGTAAGTTCGCGGTGCCTTCCGAACCCAATGCGACCAAGCATCATTTCCCTCTAGCTGGCTGACAGCAACGCGACCGTATATTCAATTGGTCGCGGATAACGTTACAGCCGCTCGCCGAACAGCGGCAGGCTTCGGGCGCTGCGGCGTGCAAAGGGCGGCGTGACGCCTCATTGTGTAACAGGGGGTCCGCCCGCCCCCAGCATGCTGGGGCAGGCCGCGGCCCAACTGCTAAAATGGCTGGGTTGTAGACCGGCCTATAGCTAGTCCAGCCAGCGCCGTAACGTAAGTAGGGGACCACACACGAGATGACGGCAGGCGGTTCGCACATCAGCACTACGAAGAAGTTCCCCGGTCCGTCGAAAAAGACAGCCGCCGGCGCGGAGTTCCCGAAGTCGGCTGCGACCGCCGTAGTTCCCCCCACGAAGCCCCGGGTGTACGTCGCCACCGGGCAGGGGTTCCTCGGCGCCCTCATGATGTTTGTTGGTTCGATAGGAACGGGCTGGATCGCCAACGGCTCACCCATGATCCGCCAGCCGGTGGTCATCGCCCTGCGGACCGAGGGCTGGGGCGTGACGCTGTCCACCGTGCTCCTGACCGTGGGGGCCATGCTCCTGATGCGGTCCTGGCTCAGGCTGGGCCAGCGGCTGGGTGACTGGGGCGAACACTCGCTGCGGTCGGTGGTCATAGCCATCTCCGCCTGGTCCCTGCCGCTCCTGCTGGCCGTCCCCATTTTCTCCCGTGATGTCTACGCCTACACCGGCCAGGGCCGCCTGGTCATGGAGGGGCAAAATCCCTACACCGTGGGCATCTCCACACTCAACAACTGGTTCGCCCTTGGCGCGGACCCGGCCTGGGCAGAGAACAGGACCCCCTACGGGCCCTACTTCCTGTGGCTCGCCCGCGGTGTTGTGCAGCTGACAGGGGCCCAGCCCGACGTGTCCGTGCTGCTTTTCCGCCTGATCGCCGGCTTCGGGGTTCTGCTCTGCGTCATCTACGTGCCGAAGCTGGCAGAACTGCACGGTATTAACGGCGCGCGGGCGCTCTGGATCGCGGTGGCCAACCCACTGTTCCTCATCAGCTTCGTGGCCAGCGCCCACAACGATGCGCTGATGGTGGGCCTCGCCGTCGCCGGTGTCTATTTCGCCGCGACGAAGCGCTACTTGGCCGGCATCCTGCTGGTCACCGCCTCCATCGGGATCAAGCCGATCACCGTGCTGCTGCTCCCGTTCATCGGGGTGATGTGGGCTGGGCCCGCCGCCTCATGGACGCGGAAGTTCCTCATTTGGGGCGCGACGGCGGGAATTAGTTTCGCCGTGCTGGCCGTCAGTGGGATTCCCTACAACCTCGGGTTGGGCTGGGTGTGGGCCATTATGGACCCGACTCCTGGGTACACCGGGTATTCGCCGTCGGGGTTCCTGGGGCAGCAGGTCGAGTTCCTCGGCAATGTGCTGGGACTGCCGGGCGGCACTATCGCGGACCTTTTGCGGACGGGCATGAAGTGGGCGGCTATAGGCCTGGTGCTGCTGCTGATGTTCCGTGGCGATTACTCGCGGGCGGTGCGCCGGCTGGCCCTGGCGTTCGCTGCCGTCGTGATGCTTTCGCCCATCATCCAGCCCTGGTACATTCTCTGGTTTGTGCCGTTCCTTGCTGCCACCGGCATCCGGAACGACTGGCAGATCCGGTGCCTCTACGTAGGCGTGACATTCTTTGTGGTGTTCGGCGCGCAAGACCAGCTCTCAGTCTGGTCCTTTGTAGAGCTGGCCGTTGACGCGTCGTCTTTGGCGTTCGTGACGGCGCTGCTGTTCACGTTCTACCTCCTGGTCCTGGACATCCACACGCGAAAGCTGCTGATCGAGGGCAAACCCTCGGACTGGGCCCGGCGTGGATGGGGCTGGGTGCAGGAGCAGAGGCGCAGGGCCCGTTGAGGCGCGCCCTGCTGGTTGCATCCCTTGCTCTATGTCGGCACGCAAGAAGGAAGAAGCTTGTCTGATACAGCACGAATGTTCAAGTCAACCGTTCTTGACGAAGGGCCTGGGCCTTTTTTCGAACGCGCAGGCAATAGTCTTGAGGAAGTGTCCCTGACGGGCCGAAATCGGGAGACTGGAGAGTGAGCTATGCGGGTATCCGCTGAAGATCGAAAAGAACAGCTGATTTCAGCGACAGTTGAACTTATGCGTCGTGAGGGCGTTCAGTCCGTGACCATCCGGGCCATTGCCAAGGAGGCTAACGCTCCGCTGGCTACAGCACATTATTGCTTCAGCAACAAAGAAGAGCTGATGGAGGCGGCCGCCGAGGCTTGGTTTAAGAACTTGAGCCGCTTCTCAAGCGACGTCCCGGTCCATTTAGGCCTTCGCAAGGCTGTGGAACAAGTAGCCGAAGGCTACTGGCGCGCCCTTGAGGAAGAGCCCGAAAGCATACTCTCGGAGATTGAACTCATTTTGTGGGCAACACGCAATGCCGCCGTAAGCCCGCTGGCCGGGAGGATTTATCCCGCTTATGAAGTGGAGCTCGGAAATATGTTCGCTTCCGCCGCCCAAAACACCGGCGAACAGTGCCTCATGGAATTCGCTAAGCTGGTCAGGATCTTTTTGATGATTTACGACGGAGCGGCCATTCAATACATGACCGACCCGAAGGCCGCCGATCATCGCGCCCACTTCTTTATGATGATTGACGCACTTCTCCTCAAAGCCGGCGTCTGAACCGGCGAGGCCTCAGGCGGGCACCTTGGTGTCGGAACGGTCGGCAGGGGACGTGGCGACCGCAGGCAGGGATTTCAGCCCGGCCGCGCAGCCCACAATCCCGGCGATGAACAGCACTTTCAGGATGCTGAAGGGTTCGATGCCGGTGGCCATCGCCCAGCCCACCGTCAGGGCCGCCCCGATTCCCACCCAGACGGCGTAGGCGGTGCCGAGCGGGATGCTGTGGATGGCCAGGCCGAGGCCGGTCATGCTGAGGGTGGCCGTGACGGCGAAGACCAAGGTGGGCAGCAGGTGGGTGAGGCCGTCGGACAGGCCCAGGGCGGTGGCCCAGACGGCTTCCAGTACGGCGGAGGCGAGGAGCATCAGCCAGGCGGCGGAACGCTTGGTCATTACGCCACGACCTTGAGGCCAACCACGCACGCGGCGATGCCGGTGAGCAGCAGGAGGCGGGCCGTCGTCGGGCGTTCAGCCTTGGTGAGGATCGCGTAGGCGGAGGTCAGCACCACGCCCACGCCCACCCATACCGCGTAGGCGGTGCCGGTGGGGATGGACTGCATGGCGAGGGCGAGGCCGGCCATGCTGGCGAGGACGGAGACCAGGAAGAGGAGGGCGGGTGCGAGCCGGCGCCGGCCGGAGGCCTGGAAGGTCCGGTGCAGGGCGGCGGCCCAGACGGCCTCCATCGACCCGGAAAGAATGAGGATCAACCACGACATAACAGATCCTTTGGCCTCGCTTGTAGGACCCGACGGCGGGTGGCCGGGCCGGAAGTCAGTCGCAAGATCAACCTCCCCGTGGGTTGGTGCCGGGGCCTCCCGCAGTGTTCACCGGGGATCAACACCTACGCCATGGTGGCGAACATGAGGGCCATGATGGCGGCGCCGAGGGCTTCGAGGCTGTGTTGTTCCCGGGGGGAGTGGGCGGTCTTTTTGGGCTCCGTGGTTGCCGGTTTCCGGGTGCGCAGCAGAAGGGCGATGAAGATCAGCGCCGCGGTTGCGAAGATGATTGTCAGCGGGGCGGCGAGGCTGGGTAGGTGATCGAGGGTTGCGGTGGCAGTGGTGGGGGCTGGGTGGGGCATTGCGTGGTGAGTGTTGGGCAGGGGCATGGCTTCTGCGGCGCCGGCTCCGGGGGTGATGTGGCTCGTCATCATGGTGATCATGAGGGCGGCGCCGGCCATGCTGACGCTGTGGTAAACGCATTTCAGGCGGCTCAGGCTGCCTGTGCAGAGTATTTTGAATTCGGGCCGGGCGACGGCCTGGATAATGAACCAGAGCGCTGCGCCGGTGAGGACGGCGATCTGGGCGAGCATCGTGGAAGGTGCGAGGTTCCAGAGCATGGCGGCCATCAGGAGGTTCATGAGGGCGTGGAGGCTGTTGTTGATACGTTCGGTGAGTTGGTCGGGCTTGGTGGCCTGCAGGAGGTGGTAGCTTCCGCTGAGCAGCAGGACGGCTGTGAGGGTCCAGGTAATTGCGGGGATATTGAACACGCGGATCACACTCTCGCTACAGGGTTTGGGTTAGGTGAAGGCGGTCCCCGGTGCTTTGGTTACAGCACCGGGGACCGCCTGTTTGAGGTTGTTCGTTTTTCCAGCTTTAGCTCAGATGTCTGCTTCTTGGCTTCCCTGAAGCTGGGCCGGGCTTATTTGTCGGTGGTGCAGCATGTTGCGGTGTTTGTTGTTTCGGTTCGGTTTTCGTTGGTGGGGAGGTTGAGGGTGGGGTTTTGGTCGAAGAAGCCGTGGGGTTCGAGCATGAAGCCGATGTTTTGGCGGGGCATGATGGGCCAGTCTTCGAGGCGGACGACGTGGTGCATGCCGAAGGTGTACCAGACTACGAGGTCTTGGTCCACGATGTTCCGGTCTGCTTGGGTCCAGATGTGCAGGCCGTCGTCGGCGCCGGTGGCCTGGTTGGGGAATTCGCCGGCGGCGAAGCGTTCGGTCCGGTCGTAGGCGGTGACCCAGAGGTTGTTCCGGGCGAACTGGGCTCGTTTGCTGACGTAGGACTCATCGCCGGCGGCGAGCTGGATGCCGTCGGTGGGGATGAGGCGGTAGGCGACGGGTTCGTCCACGATGTTGCGGCTGTCGCGGTTGGCGATCTTCCAGAAGCGGTGTTTGGAGGAGTCGGTCTTGCGGATGGCGGCCTGTTCGGTTTCCAGGAGCCGGTCCACGGCTTTGAACGCGGTGTGGGTGGGGTTGTGTTCGGGGATTTCCATGTCCACTTCGTAGACGGCGTTTGTGGGTCCGTCGATTTCGAAGTCCATGCGGACGTTGAACATGTGCTGGTGGATCGGGGCGTAGAGTCCGTCGTTGTTCAGGGTCTGGCCGTAGGGGCTCTTCTCGCCGGGCTTCTGGCCGGCGGTGGAGAGGATGCCGGTGGCCTTGACGAGGAACTCGATGCTGCCGTCGAGGAAGAGGTGCCAGTAGAAGGCGTACTCGTAGTTCGCGACGGTGGCGATGAAGGAGATCACGAGTTTGCGGCTGCGGCGGGTTTCGGTGGTGCCTTCGCGGAAGTCGAAGTGCTTCCAGAGGATCGAGTCGTCTTCCTCGTGCATGCAGATGGCGTTCTCGATGGTCAGCGGGTTGCCGTGGCTGTCGGCGGTGATGCCGTCGAAGTACTTGATCTCGCCCAGGCAGTCACAGCCCAGGGTCAGGGAGTTGGCCATGTTCCCGATGTTGTATTCGCCCGAGTCGAAGGCGTTCTTTTTGGCCTGGACGGGGGCGGTGTCGCCGTAGGGGACGACCATTTCCGAGAGTGAGGCCCGGTTGATCACGGGGCGTTCGACACCCTTGTTGCGGAACTTCAGCTGGTGCAGGACCAGGCCTTCGCGGGGGGTGAACCCGACGCGGAAGGACCAGTCGGCCCACTGGACGTGGTTGCCGGTGACGGTGAAGGACGCGCCTTCGGGCTGGGTGATGGAGATGGGCTTGAGGTCGGTGCGGGCCTCCCCGACGTACTTGGGCAGGTAGTTGCCGCTCGCGGACGGGACCGGGATCGCCTGGTCGTCTTCGACCTTGACGACCTCGCCGGAGTTCAGGTCCACGATGACGACGAAGTTCTCGATCGGGTGCGCGTACGGGCTGTCATCTGCCTCCTCGCGGACGAAGACCAGGGCGCGCATCAGGCGCCGGCCCTGATCGTCTTCGCCGAAGTAGCCCACGGACCAGGGCTCGAAGCAGACCAGGGACATGTCGGTGATGCCGCGCTTGGCCAGGGCGGCCTGGACCTCGGGGTCCTTGCGGCAGCTCTCTTCACCTTCGGCGAATTCGTCGAGCATGAACGGGGGGTGGATGTGCGCGGCCAGCTGCGTCCATTTCGAGACGATGCCCGAGTCCAGATCCACGATCGCTTCGTAGGAGCGTGCCTCGGCCCGGTCGACGAGGACCGCGTCGGCCTCGCGGACCGTTGCCGCGCCGGACCGGAGCAGTTCCTTCTCCGGCTCGCGCAGCTCAATACTGATGAAGCGGAACGATTCGGCCGCGGCCTGGCCATCCTTCAGGATCGCCGCGGCCCGGGAAATCTCCTCGCGGGAGAGCGGATCGAGAGGGTGTGCTACCCCTACCTCGGTGTGAATTTCAGTGGTGAGAGTCATGGTTTTCTCCTTGGTTCTTTCTTGAGGATGAGATCCCTAAGGACTGATAGGCGAGTTGCCCCGTGACATGGGTGGCGTTTCGCGAACACTCGGCCTGCATCGCCTGCGCTTGAAAGCCGCCTGGAGGATGCAGGGCCTTGCCGACGGAGCTCAACTCTGAACTCCACGGACGTGATTCCGGTCACGAGTTCCTCTTGCAGCCAAGCTACGTCAAATAAATCATTTAGTCTAGCTTTTTTTATGAATATTCTTTTATTGCCTCTTTATGGCGCGATGCCGGGGTTTAGCGGGCGAGCAGCCAGTCAGATGCAGCTTTGCGGTAGCGGATGATGCCCTTGTATTCGGCCATGTCGTCCGGTAATTCGGCCAGCACATGGCCCATCTTTTCCCGCCACGCAGGTACCCGGGCAATGTCGGTGAGCGGCAGGAGATGGGTCCGGACCAGGAACAGCAGGGCACCGGAGTGCGGGAGGCGGATCAAATGCTGCACTTCCACCCGCAGGTGTAGCTTCTCCGGCATGGCAGGATCGTCGGCTATGGTGGTGCGGTCGGGGCCCCATTCAGGGTACGTTTCCGTGGAGGTATCCATACGCCGGCCTATGGTCATCGTCCAGTTGGTCCGCCGAAATTGTTCCCCGGGCTGCAGGCGCAACAGGAACTGCTCGGCCCGGCTGGTGATGCGTTCTTCCTTCACCCGCGGGACGGGATGGTGGATTTCAAGGAAGTTCATTCCGACGTCGAAACCGAATGACCAGTCGGCGGCGAACGTGACCAGGCCGGCATCAAGCCACAACGTGTCTTCGCGGATATCAAGAAGAATGATGTCGTCCTGGATCTGGGTGCCGAGGAACAGCAGTGGCCCCTTCGGCAGCGAGCTGTCGTCTCCGACGGTGAATTCCACCTCGAGGTTCTGCAGACCGTTACGCCAACGGCAGATGTTCCCTTCCCGATGGAAAGACATCGTATCCGGGTAGTCTTCGGCCATGGAGGACAGCAGGGTGGTGAGGGCGTCCCACACCGCCGTTCGCATGTGGGGGAGGACATTCACGCGGGAAGGGTCGCGGGTCAGCACCTTGGCGCGTTCGGCCAGTTCATCCAGATAGTGTTCGTCGATGTCCACGAGATGGGCGCCCCAGGCGCCCGCCTCTGTCGGCGCTGTCTTGGTGGCTGGTTCGACGTTTGCGCTGTACCGGTAGGTGTCAGAGGCAAAAGGAAAGGGAAAGCGCCTGATCCGTTCCGGGAGGAGAGCGGCGTCAGGATCGGTTTCGATGATCGTGCTACTCAAAGGTCCAACTCCAATTCTGGGTCGTTGCTACGCGAAACGCAGCACATCATTGTGGTGTTCGCGGCCTTTTCCTGCTCGGATAGGTAAAGATCCCGGTGCTGGGGTGCGCCGCGAAGCACCGGCAGGACGCATTCGCCGCAGATGCCTTTACGGCACATATTGGGGATGGTTTGCCCTGCTGTTTCAAGGGTCTCCAGCAGCGAAACGCCGGCTGGAACTTCCAAGCGAACGCCGCTGCGTGCCAGATGCACCGTAAAGGGTTCGCCCGCGTCCAGTTCAGCTGCGCCAAAGGCTTCTGAATGGAGCCGGGCGGATGACCAGCCATGGCCTCGGGCCTCTTCCAGGACCGCATCCATGAAGACAACAGGACCGCACACGTAGAGGTGGGTTCCGACGGGCTGCGTTATGAGCGCTTCCGCCAGAACGTTTTGGAAACTGCCCCGGTCAGTGCACTCGACCAAAGCGGTCAACCCGGGCCCGAGCAGTTCCCGCGCTTCCGTTACGTGGGCGCCGGCGTCTGGCCGGTGCACGTAGATCATCGTTGCTGTGGAGCCCCGTTCCACCGCGGCCCTGGCATGTGAAAGAATCGGCGTGATCCCGATTCCTGCAGCAACAAGCAGATGATGCGTCGCTGTTGATGCGGGAGCAAAAGCACTCCGGGGGCGCGCAACATAAACACGATCACCGACGCAAAGCCGGTGCATGGCTAAGGAGCCGCCGGCTCCTTCGCCGACCCTCAGGACAGAGATGCTGTATTCGGACGGCGCGTTGCCTGAGCCTGTCAGTGAGTATGCATTGACGCCGTTTCCCCATTGGACCACAAGGTGGCTCCCCGGGACATAGGAGGGCAACCTTCCACCTTCCGGGGCAGCCATCGTGATGCTGACAATCGATTCCGTCTGGCGGCTGACGTTTGTGACCTCCAGCTGGAGGCCTCCTTCCACCGCCGGGTGGACGCGGGGCTGGAGCGCTATGGCGGTCATGCTGCCTCCTCGGCGTGGGCTGAGTAGCCCAGGTATGCGCCTCTTCGTCGGGAAAAGTGATCAGCGATGGTCAAGGTGGTGGCGCATCCTTGACACTTCACCTCGGTGCCGGCCGCCTCATCAACGGTGGTGGCAAGGCAATGCGGGCAATAAACAAACCGGGGTCCGGTTTCCTGGGGCAGGAGGGTTACCTCCTCGCCCAGAAGTCCGCAGTCTGCGGCGGCTGCCGCGGCTGCACGGATATCCGTCGGAGGGCCTGCGAGTATCAGACGGACGCCTACACGGGAACCGCTGAACACAGACTTGAGTTCCGAGAGGCTCTCGGCGGTTGCCGATTCGAAATGGAGATCGTACCGGGGCTGGCCATTGGTGTCTGGAAGTGCGGTGTCATCTGAGGATCCGAAAGATACACAGATGACACCGCGGAAACCAGGTTCCAGGCCGTTGCCAGCTGCTGGCGGCATGGACGAGGAACGCATGGTCGGTCCTTAGGGTGCGAAGGTGCGGTCGCCGGCGAAGAACCCCAAGCCGTACTCCGGGGTTTCGAACTTGACGGTGGTGCCCTTGGGGAAGAACAGCACGTCGCGCTCCTTCGCGTGCGTCACTTCGCCCGTGGTCTGGTCCGTGAGGATGAATTCACCCTTGATGACGACCTTCATTTCGTCGTAGGTGTACGTGTACACCAGCGGCTCAGAGGCCTTCAGCTCAAAGAATCCGGCGCACATGACCGACCCCTCGGGGTTGTGGAGGGAATCGCCGATCGCGGCGACCGTTCCCGGCTCGTCCATGGACGGGAGGCCGATGAAGCCGTTCTCTACCTTGTGGATCGATCCGGCCTTGGTCAGTGTTCCTACGAGGTTGGTTTCCATTGTGTCTCCTAAAGATAGTGTCTTGAAAGATTTGTCAGCGCTGCTCGTCTTTGGCAGGGCTGTTCAATCTTTTGGTGCATAAATGACTGAGCCGAGGATCAAGTCAGAACCCCGGTTCGGGCTCCGGGGAGTAATCTTCTGCAAACCGGCATCCTCTAATTTCCAAAGGCCCCAGCCAGGCTCTGCTCCGAGCCCATCGGGTGTGATGCCAGTCACATATGTTCTTCCCCACATGCAAAGCTACGCTATGTAATTCATATAGTCCAGTATTTTTTAGGAATATTCATTTGGAAAATTCAAGTTAATATTTCCCACAACAGTTGACATGTGGGGGCCTGAGCCCCGGGAGTCATCGTCGCCGGGCGTCATTTGCCGCTTTCATGGGACCTGGTTGGCCAGTCACGCAAGCGTCGGGCGTGTTGTGCCGGATATGCCGATAGTCCCGGAATCACGTTCCTGCGGGTTTGAGCTTTCTCGGGCTTCATCCAAGGCCCGGATGCTGTCTTCCTGGACGACGCGGGACCTGCTGTGAGCGAGATGCTGCCCTGCACTGCTGTAGTACGCACATGCGGTGCCGTCCTTGCCGCTGCGGGACATGACCCTCTACGAGGCGCCCAGCCCGCAGGCAGCCTGAGATCCCCCCGCCCCAGCTGGCCGTCCCCTCCGCCGTCTGGCCTGGAAACCGGCGCTTACGCAATCAAGAAAAACCCACCTGACTGCTTGGTAAAGAACATAGGGAAACCCCGCAACCGCGCGGCCATTCGTGTAGACGGTAGCCGAACAGGCGTGCTGAAAAATTCGCCCGTCATGTTAGAAACGTGGATGTCTCGGCAAACTCTGCGAGGCTCAACGCGAGGCTTGGCCCGTGCCGTCTTTGACGTATCGGCCGCCTAGTTCAGAGGGCACGGACACAACCGGTAACGCGATCCTCCAGCACAAAACGGCCAATAAAAGATCTGGCCTGTGATGAAACAAGCTAGGGCCACAGAATCCCGGCCACGGAGACAGGAAGGCAGACCGTTCCTTGCCCGGTCTGCCTTCCTGCCGTGGAGAGATTAGATCAGTGCGGGTGAAAGATGATCGTCCTCATCGGCATCAGCAGAGACCTGCACGGCTACCGCATGTTCTTCCAGGACACCCGTGCGGTGCCTGATACGCAGCTTGTACAGCAGGAGACCGACCACAACGACGAACCCGACAAAGATAACCCCACCCCACTGGAAATACCACTCGAACGGAGGCACGGAGTTGTAGATCTCCGGCCGAGGCCAGATCAGGTTGACGGTCATTGCGGATCCCCACACCACAGCAATGAGATTCACCATAAAGCCCCACTTACCCAGGCTGAAGCCTGACTCTGTCGCGTCGTCAGCCAGCGGCCACTTTTTCAGGAACCTGTTGCGGAGCATTGGAGCGGTGACCAGCAGGTAGGCCAGATAGATCAGGACGATTCCAATGCTGGAAAGAATCGTAAAGATGGCGGGCTGGCCGATATTGACCACCAGCGGGATGATCGCGAGAACGCCGGTGGTGATGGCCGCCACCGTGGGGGTCTTACGAGCCGGGTGGACTCTCGCAAGCTGGCGGCTGAACGGCAGGTTATTGTCTCGCGCCATGGCGAACATCATGCGGATGGCCGCAGCATGGACGGCGAGTGCGCACACAGTGATTGCCACCACGACGCAGAGCAGGAAGGCCTTGCCGAAGGGTCCTCCGAGGACCGACAGGACGATGTACTGCAGGCCTCCGTCTGCTTCCCCGAGCGCGGGGTCGGAGAGGTCCGGAGCAGCGAGGAGAGCAGCGAGGAGCACTGCTCCGCCCAGGACGAAGGACGCCGTCACGGCCCTGATGATTGCCCTTGGCGCCGTTTTCTTCGGGTTCTTGGTTTCTTCTCCGAGGGAACCGGCGGTGTCGAATCCGTACATGGCGTAGCCGGAGGCCATAGCTGCGATAAGGAAGACGCCGAAGTATCCCAAGGGCTGGTCTTGACCCAGACCCTGGGTGTCGAAAACGACCTCGGGCCCGCGCACTGCGTGCCATGCCAGAGCGAGGACCAGGAATACAGCCGCGAAGAGTTCCACAAATACGCCGACGCTGTTGATGGCGGCCGTGAGTTTGACGCCAAACGCGTTCACGAGTGTGGTGAAGGCGATCAGGATCGTTGCAAGCAGAACGCCGTTGACGGCGAAGTCGTTGGGGCCGGTTCCGTCACCCACCATCTGGAAGCCCTGCCAGATCTGCGGCATTGTAATTTGAAGAGACAGTGCGACAGCGCCGATTGTGACGATCGAGGCGATCAGCATCAGCCATCCTGCCATCCACGACGTCGTTTTCGAGGCAAGCTGCTTGGCCCAGTTGTATACGGCGCCGGCGACCGGATAGCGGCCCGCGAGCTCGGCAAAGACGAGCGCGACCATCAGCTGGCCGACGAATACTCCGACCCAGGTCCACCAATAGGCCGGTCCTCCGGTACCGTAACCGAAGTAGAAAAGCTGAAAAACACTAGTGAGGATGGAAATGTAGCTGACACCGGCCGCGAAGCTGGCGAATTTACCGATACTCCCGGTCGAGAGCGACTGCTTGTAGCCAAAATCACCGAGACCGCTCGTATCGTGGTCCTTGAGTTGAGTCATGTGGAGTCCTTAGTCGAATCTGAACGATTGCGCCGTTGGGGTCGTTGAGGAAGACGCCGTTGGAGCCGAATTGGCGGGGTGTCTGTATTCGGGGAAGTGCACTTCTTCATCCGGGTCTGCGATCTTTGCAGGACCTCGGACCGTTCCCGACAGCGTCTCCTGTGAAACAGATCACTATAAATATTACACATTTAAACATCTAGGACAAGAGCTTTTGTTCATGTCAATTTTTTCAGCTTCGTGGACCACTGTCAGGAGCGCTTTTCTCGGCAAACCTCGTCAGTCCAAGTCTAGGAGCGTGGGGCCGTAGTGGTTCAGTGGTTGACGTTTTGTGATCTGAGCTGCTGCGCGTGGCCGGCTGCCGTGCTGGTTCTCTGGTTTTTGGTGAGGACGCGCGGACCGGTCATGCTTTGTCGGGGGTCTCGGGCTCCCGGAGCGGGAGGGTAGGGCGTTCCGCGGCTCAAGCGCCCTTCCTTTAGGGTCCCGCAGTGACCAGGACCCTGGTGTGTTCCCGGTATTTGAAGAGTTTGAGCAGGCTGTGGCAACCCGCGGGCGGCCTGTTCGAGCCCGCGCAGGAGTCCGTGTTAGCCCTGACGGGTGTGGATTTGCCCGAAGACCGGTTCGATGATCGCCTTGCGCCGGACGTAAACGGCCCGGCCCTTCTTGGTTTTGAGTTTCCTCGCCATGCGTTCCTTGGGTGTGGGATTCGCGGGAATCCGTCCCTGGGGCGTCCCGGGCGCCTTCTCGCCGTATTTGAGAGGGCCTGTTGCGATGAAGAACTCAGTCAGTCCCTCCGGCGGTCTTGATTTCCTTGACATGTTCGAGGTTCGCTGCTGAACGATACCCGGCGTCGATGGTCCATTGGGCGTGCATGCGGCCCAGGGTTTCGGCGGTATGTCCGTTCATCGGGGCCAGTTGCTGCACGTCGACCGCCGTGTCGTTCAGTTCGCTGGCGACGATGACCTGGTGGTCGGCGTCGACCACGGACTGGGCGTTTTAACAGTAGTGGTTGGAGCCGTCGGCGGTTTTCATGATCCAGGGCTCCTGACGGTGATAATGGAAGTAGGCGGCCAGGTACCGGCGCATCACCTCGATCTTCCGGGCCTCCTTGGCGAATCGGATCAGCGGGATGTGGTTGGCCTCGGCGAACGAATTCACCGAGCGGCGAAAGGCGGTTCCGATCCTTTCCAGGGTCGCCGGGGAAGGGATCCGATAGCCCAGATGCCTGATCATGAACGAAACCACCTGGCCGCCGACCTGCAGGGTCGGGACCTAGCCGTTGAGATAGATCCGGTCCAGGCACTGAATATCCAGGGCCACGTGGCCGTGGAGAACCTCATTGACATTAACCACCACAATTACGGCTCTCCTGACTCTTCCGTGGGCGTTTTCAGCGCGCCTTAACCTGGGGTTTTCATCAGTCTTGGGCTGACGGGTGTGTTTAAGAGACGAAAGGTGCTCTGACAAGGGAAAATAGGGGTGTCTACGCCGTTATTTCCGTGTCTTGAAGGAGCACCTTTTCGATGCCCCAGTCTACCAAGGTCTTCCCATCCGTCCCGGTCACTTTCACCGGCCAGTCGCTGGTCTCCCATGCCGGTGCCAGGGTCCTGACCTCATTCATTGACGCCCTCGGGTTCCGGGATCTGTGCGAGGACCGGCTGGGCCAGTTCGTCCCCGCGATGGCCTCGCACCGGCCAGGGAGGCTGCTCGGGTCGCTGGCGGTGATGCTGGCAGCCGGCGGCGAGTACGCCTCCGACCTGGACATCCTGCGCTCCCAGCCCGGAGTGTTCGGGAAAGTGCCCTCCAACGCGACAGTCTCGCGGTTCTTCGAACGCACCGTGAAGAACGCGGACGTTTTCGATTACGGTTTTTCGACCCTGTCCAAGGAACTGCGGACCCGGGCCTGGGAAGCCGCGGGTGACCGCAGCCCCGCGGTGACCGCGACGTCCGCGGACCCGCTGCTCATCGACCTCGACGCCACACTGGTGACCTCACACTCCGAGAAGGAACAAGCCACCGGCAACTACAAGGGCGGGTTTGGATTCGCCCCGTTCACCGCCAGCATCGATTACGGTTCCGGCCGAGGCACCGGGGAGGAACTCGCGGTGCTGATGCGCCACAGCGGGGCAACAGCGAACAACGCCGAGGACCACATCCGCATCTTCGAGGCCGCCATCGCGGTCCTGCCCGACGCACTCTACGGTGAAGACGACGAACTGGACGGGCAGAAAATCCTGGTCCGCACCGACAGCGCCGGCGCGTCCCGGAAGTTCCTCTGGTACCTGCATTCGCGCGGCGTGCAGTTCTCCGTCTCGTACCCGGTTCCGGTCGGCAAGGCCCACATGATCGACTGGATCAACGACAAGAAATACTGGCAGCCGGCCCTGGACCAGGACGGCAACGAACGCGACGACGCCTGGGTCATCAACGCCACGCAGGTCATCCCGCTGAAGGACTACCCGCCCGGGACGAAGATCTTTCTGCGCGCCGAGCCGCTGCACCCCGGTGCGACACCGACCCTGCTCGACATCGACGGTCACCGTGTAACAGCTTTCCTGACGAATGCCCCACGCTGGCACGGACCGTTCCTGGATGCCCGGCACCGGGCCCGCGGCCGCTGCGAGAACCGCATCAAGACGCTGAAGAACACCGGCCTGAGCAAGCTCCCGTTCATGGATTTCGCCGCGAACCAGGCCTGGGCGAACCTCGCGGTCCTGGCCGCGAACCTGGTCTCCTGGCTCCAGCTCACCGCCCTGCCCGACGGCCACAAGGCACGGGGCTGGGACATCAAACGCTGGCGCTACCGGCTCTTCGCCACCGCCGGCAAGATCATCACCCGCGCCCGCCGGACCCACCTGCTGCTGCCCGACGCCGCACCGGAGAAACCCCTCATCGCCGCCCTGCTCGAAGCCATCGGACGGATCGCCGCAGCCGCGAACCGCCCCGCACACCTGCTGCGGACCTGACACCGCAGCCCCCGCCAACCAACGAGCAGGAAAGAAGAACACCAACGGGATCAGTGGAAGCCCGCGCCCCGCCCCGCGACCCCGGGGCCCTTCAGCCACGCCCGAAATCCGATCCAGCCCACCGGGACGACAAAAACCGGACCCGGCGCCCCGACCGCCGTCCGATGAAAAATCCGGGCTAACGAACGCACGCCGCTTCCTGTCTAGGTTTCTGACTGTTCAAGGAACAGAAACTTTCAGACGGGAAAACGGCGTGCGAAATGCAAGACTATGGCGAACTCTGCTCGGTGTCGAGAAAACGGTCGTCGAGGCCATCGATCTGGACGAGGAAACGGGGATACTGGTCGCCTCTGTCAGGCCGACAGGCTCGATGCGGAACCGGTGCGGGATCTGCCGCCGCCGTTGCCCGAAATACGACCAGGGCCAGGGTCGACGCCGCTGGCGGGCACTGGACGCCGGGACGATCCGGGTCGAGTTGGAAGCCGACGCCCCGAGGGTGTCCTGCCGGGTCCACGGCGTGAGCGTCGCCGCCGTGCCCTGGGCCCGGCATCAGGCCGGCCACACCCACCATTTCGACGCGCAGGTCGCCTGGCTGGCCACGCAAACGTCCAAGACCGCCATCACGGAGCTGATGCGTATCGCCTGGCGCACTGTCGGCGCGATCATCACCCGGGTCTGGAACGACACGGAGAAGCTCCACGACCAGTTCGCCGGCCTGAGGCGGATCGGCATCGACGAGATCTCCTACAAGCGCGGCCACAAGTATCTGACCGTCGTCGTCGACCACGACAGCGGCCGGCTGGTCTGGGCGGCCCCGGGCCAAGACAAGGCCACCCTGGGCACGTTCTTCGACGCCATCGGGGCAGAACGCTGCGCCCGGATCACGCACGTCTCCGCCGACGGGGCCGCGTGGATCGCCGTTGTCGTGGCCCAGCGGTGCCCGAATGCGGTCCGCTGCGCCGACCCGTTCCACGTCGTCAAATGGGCCACCGAAGCCCTCGACGAGGTGCGCCGGGCCGCGTGGAACGACGCCCGAAAGGCAGCCCGGACCACCGAGGCCAGGCGCGGCCGCGGCCGGCCAGCGAAAGACGCGCCGCCCCGCCCGGACAGTGCCCGCGCAGCCGGTGTGAAGAACTCCCGCTACGCGCTCTGGAAGAACCCGGAGAACCTGACCGAGAAGCAGCAGGTCAAGCTCGCCTGGATCGTGCAGACCAACCCCACCCTCGGCCGGGCCTACTACCTCAAGGAAGGACTCCGGGTCATCTTCAAACTGCCCCACGACGAAGCCGCCGAAGCCCTCGATAAATGGGTCGCCTGGGCGCGCCGGTGCCGGATCCCCGCGTTCGTGAAGCTCCAACGCAGCATCGTCAACCACCGTGCCGCGATCCTCGCCGCGATCGAGCATGGGCTCTCCAACGGACGAGTCGAATCGATGAACACGAAGATCAGACTCATCACCCGCATCGCTTTCGGCTTCAAATCACCCGAAGCACTCATCGCCCTCGCGATGCTCAGCCTCGGCGGTCACAAACCGGTGCTCCCCGGCCGAAATTGACCCACGGAAGAGTCAGGAGAGCCACAATTACCGCATCCCTGAACGAGCCTCCGATACGACCAGAATGCACCGCAGCGGACCGAGCGTCATCACCGACAGCTAACCAACCACCTCGGCGGTCAGAGGCGAAGCCTCACTGGACGTTGAGGTTGGTAGCGCCGGTCGTCCACGTCCAGACCCCACCAACTCCTCCGCTGAACGCACGCCGCCGCCCTCGCCAGCTGGCGGGAAGCCACCGTGTCCAGCCGGCGGACACGCCCGAGCTTGAACGCCAGGGATCGCAAAAAAGACAGTCATGAACCGGCCCAGGCGTCGAGGTGCTCACAGCACACCTTCCAGGCTCCCCTGGTAACGGGGACCCGGGCACTGGCATACCAGATCACCACGGCGTGAACTTTACCAACGTTCCACTGTCCTACTTCAGGAGGTCTGAGGCTGGGTGGTATAGATCAATGCGAGCCCCAGGTGAGGAACATCCAGAGCCAGTCGGTGCTGGTCTGGAGATCCGGATTTGATCCGCTCGCCAACCAAGTACATCCCGGAGTTGCCAAGAATGACGCGGTTGCTGGCGTTGATGAGGGCGGCATCGCCTGGGATAACGAGCAGGTTTGGCATGATGAGGGGTTCGAGGTCCTTGATCCGAATGTCGCATCCCGCCACCCCCGCAAACTTTCCATGGACGGAAAACGGTGCCGCGAACGTAAGAATGTATTCCTCGAAGCCGAGATAGTCTATGTACGGGCCCCAAAGGGTCTGTTCACCTGTGGAAGCGGCGGTCGAGAAGAACGGTAGCTTCTCGTAGTCGTAGTATCGATTGCTGCCTGGAGTCAGATCGAAGTCAAGCCTTCCGATGGCCCCGGAGTCCTTGCGGGACCACCATTCCAAAGCCCGACCGCCCTTCTTAACGGCTTCTGCGGCGAGGAAGGTCCCGCCGCCGACAGCAAAGGTGTTCTTGGTCAGGAACTCCCGTGAGAGCTCGTCCAATCCGAGCAGTGCAACCTTGGTGACCTTGGACTTGGCGACGAGATTTCGCTCAAGCAGGGAAGCGACGTCGCTGGAGAGTTTGGTGACCTCCGTGCAGACGCCGATTATCCAGGAAGAAAGCGCGTTGGCAGCATGTGCGACTTCGGTTGTGGGCTTCATTGACTATCCTGGTTTGATTGGGCGTAGCCGAGGGTGAGCTTCTTGTCGATCAGGTGAAAAATGTTTCGCCTGATGTGTTCAAGGACCAGTTTCTGGGCCTCTTCGGGCTGGTCTTGGGCCACGGCCCGGACCAGTTGCATGTGTTCAGCGGTTGCCGTTTCAGGGTCGAATGCTACGGCGAGAGGGGTCCATAGCTGTTGGACTGTTTCCTCCTGAAGCCGGATTTCGGCATTGGCAAGCCTCGGTGATTGCGCGGAGACTGCCAACTCGATGTGGAAGCGACTGTCAGCAGATGCACGCACTTCGGGGGTCGTGGCCAGAACCAATGCCCGCGCAAGTTCCTGAAGACGGTCGACGTCGTGTGCTTCCGCTCGCACACAAGCCAGACGGACAGTCGCGGCGGCTATGGCGGAGTGTTCGTCTCCGATGTCTCGTATTTCCGAAATAGACGTCAAGAGAAACCACTCCCGTATGGTGTCGGCCTGAGTTTGAGGCTGATTGACGACGAAGGTCCCCCCGCTCCGGCCTCTGCGGGTCTCCACGACTCCCTGCTCGCGCAGTTCCGCCAAAGCTTCGCGAAGTGTGGCGCCGCCGACCCCAAACATGTCCGAGAGTGCCGCTTCGGGAGGCAGCCGTTCACCCACTTTGAGCAGCCCGAGGGCGATGGCCTTGGTAATTCTGTCCACGATCGCATCGGCCCTCTCGATTTCCGGCAGGGACCGATATATCTGGGACTGGAATGAGGACGGCGAGGCCAAAAGTCTGCGCTCCGGAGATATGGGCTAGAGGTCGGTCAAGAAACAAGCAGTCTGAACAGCGCGTTAAGGATTTAACTTACTCTTCAGAGTCTATGCAATGAATCCTTCAAAACTGCGGCTTTCAGAAGGATAACCCACCGACGACTTGGCGTTCATTCAGGCCTGCGCTTTACGGCCACCGACGACTTGGCGTTCATTCAGGCCTGCGCTTTACGGCCATCACGCCTTGGCGAGCGGGTGGTTGGTTGCTGACTCAGTCACCGGCCGCCGGCAACGCCCAATCCTAAAGTGTAGTCAGAACCGTCAGAAAACAGAGTTTCCCCCGCCCCTTCGCTTCGGGAGTATGGATACCAACCACAAAGCATCGTTCGACCGGATCCCGGCCGACGACCGAATGGAAGGGACAAAACGTGACTCCGACAGCAAATGCAACGCTCACCGGATACAGCACCACCGGTGACATTGTCCGGAATCTCGCTCTTGTACAGGACGAGATCGCGGAGACAGCGGCCAAGATCGACGAGCAGCAGATCGCCGACGTGGCCCGCCACCTTAGCCACCCTGGCCGGGTATTCGTCGCCGGAGCCGGCCGAAGCGGCCTGGTCCTGCGGATGGCCGCCATGAGGCTGATGCACCTTGGCCTGAACGTCCACATCGCCGGTGACACCACCACGCCCGCAATCGCCTCCGGTGACCTGCTCATGGTGGCCTCGGGATCGGGAACGACCTCGGGAGTAGTCAAGTCAGCAGAAACAGCGGCGAAGGCCGGAGCGCGGATTGCCGCGTTCACCACCAACCCGAGTTCACCTCTCGCCGGGCTCGCTGACTCGGTGGTGATCATTCCCGCCGCACAGAAGACCGACCACGGCTCCAGCGTTTCGCGCCAGTACTCCGGCTCTCTCTTCGAGCAGGTACTGTTCCTCGCCACTGAAGCACTGTTCCAGTCCCTGTGGGACAACACCGATGTACCGGCCGAAGAGCTTTGGCTCAGGCACGCCAATCTCGAATAATCGAACCCTCAATTTTCCACACCCACCTGTAGTTCACGACAGAAAGAAAACAACACCATGAAGCTCCAAGTTGCTATTGACCTCCTGACCACCGAAGCCGCCCTCGAACTCGCTGGCCAGGTCGCCGAATTCGTTGACATCATCGAGCTCGGTACCCCGCTGATCAAGGCCGAAGGCCTCTCCGTCATCACCGCGATCAAGAACGCCCACCCGGACAAGGTAGTCTTCGCTGACCTGAAGACCATGGACGCTGGCGAACTCGAAGCCGACATCGCGTTCAAGGCCGGCGCTGACCTGGTCACCGTGCTCGGTGCAGCCGACGACTCCACCATCGCTGGCGCCGTCAAGGCAGCCAAAGCCCACAACAAGGGCATCGTCGTTGACCTCATCGGCATCGCAGACAAGGTCACCCGTGCCAAGGAAGTCCGCGCCCTGGGTGCGAAGTTCGTTGAGATGCACGCCGGTCTCGACGAGCAGGCAAAGCCCGGCTTCGACCTGAACGGCCTGCTCCGCGCCGGCGCCGAAGCCCGCGTTCCGTTCTCCGTAGCAGGCGGCGTGAAGCTCGCCACCATCGCAGACGTCCAGAAGGCCGGCGCCGATGTCGCCGTCGCCGGCGGCGCCATCTACGGTGCAGCCGACCCCGCACTGGCAGCCAAGCAGCTCCGCGCCGCCATCAACTAACCAGCCGGTTGACGGTGTCGTCCCGCACTCCTAACAGCCGCGGGACGCCACCTCCTGGCTCCAGGACCTTGTGTTTGGGGCCTGCAGCCCGGAATATCTTTATCTGTACTGCCCGCGGAGATACGTCCCCGCGGGCAGTACGGTTCAGTGCTGAATTCGATTCCAAGGACACCACGCCCCAAATGATGTGGGGTTGGCGCATGGGCCCACTCAACCCCATGGGAAGGAACTGTTCATCATGCGTAGTCAGGCCACACACAATTTGGAAGTAGTTGTAACCGAGCCGAGCCGTCTTTACGAATCGCTCGACGATGCCGAGGCCGCCCTCCGGCAAGTAGCCAGGTCCCACGGCTATTCGGGCATTCTGGTCACCCGCCACACTCCCGGCCGGTACACCCTTGCGCTTAGCGACACCGTTCCCTACGGTGAGACCCGCGAGCTGATCCTCTCCTAACCGCCGGTCCGCGGCCGCACCACCCTGTCGAAAGTTAGAAGCCACCATGTCACTTACCAACGTTGATTCAAGTGCGAGGCTCGGGCACAAGTCCCGGGCCAATCCGTTGCGGGATCCGCGGGATCGTCGACTGAATCGGATTGCCGGTCCGTCCTCGTTGGTGCTCTTTGGAGTGACCGGTGACCTTGCCCGTAAGAAGCTCATGCCGGCGGTGTATGACCTGGCGAACCGTGGGTTGTTGCCGCCGAGTTTCGCGTTGGTGGGTTTCGGCCGCCGCTCCTGGTCGGACGCGGAGTTCGCTGCCGAGGTGAAGGCTTCGGTTCAGGCGTATGCGCGGACCCCGTTTGATGGGGCGGTGTGGGACCAGCTCGCCGAGGGTATCCGTTTTGTCCAGGGCGAGTTCGACGGCGATGATTCGTTTGAGCGGCTCGGTGAAGTCATTGATGAGCTCGATCAGACTCGGGGAACGCGGGGTAATCACGCGTTTTACCTCTCGATTCCGCCGAAGGCGTTTGAGCAGGTCTGCCGGCAGCTTTCCAAGCATGGGCTCGCGCAGGCCGAGGGTGAGAAATGGCGGCGGGTGGTGATCGAGAAACCGTTCGGGCATGATCTGGACTCTGCCCGGCAGCTCAACGACATTGTGGAGTCGGTGTTCCCGCCGGATGCGGTGTTCCGGATCGATCATTACCTGGGGAAGGAAACGGTCCAGAACATCCTGGCGTTGCGGTTCGCGAACCAGTTGTTCGAGCCGTTGTGGAACGCGAACTACGTGGACCACGTCCAGATCACGATGGCCGAGGACATCGGCACGGGCGGCCGGGCCGGGTATTACGACGGCGTGGGTGCGGCCCGGGACGTGATCCAGAACCATCTGCTGCAGTTGCTGGCGCTGACGGCGATGGAGGAGCCGATTTCCTTTAACGCGGACGATCTGCGGGCGGAGAAGGAAAAGGTCCTTGCCGCGGTGAAACTCCCGGAGGATTTGTCGACGCATTCGGCGCGCGGGCAGTTCGCCGGTGGCTGGCAGGGCGGGGAACAGGTCCAGGGTTATCTGGCGGAAGAGGGTATCCCGGCGGATTCGAAGACCGAGACGTTCGCTGCGATCCGGGTCGATATCCATACCCGCCGCTGGGCCGGTGTGCCGTTCTATTTGCGGGCGGGTAAGCGTTTGGGGAGGCGGGTGACCGAGATCGCGGTGGTGTTCAAACGCGCCCCGAACCTGCTCTTCCGTGACCATGGTGAGGATGACTTCGGCCAGAACGCGGTGGTGATCCGGGTCCAGCCCGATGAGGGTGCGACGATCCGGTTCGGGTCCAAGGTCCCGGGCACGCAGATGGAAGTCCGGGACGTGACCATGGACTTCGGGTACGGGCATTCCTTTACCGAATCGTCTCCGGAAGCGTATGAGCGGCTGATCCTCGATGTGCTCCTGGGCGAGCCGCCGTTGTTCCCGCGGCACGCGGAGGTGGAGCTGTCCTGGAAGATCCTGGATCCTTTTGAAGATTACTGGGCCGGGCTCACTGAACAGCCCGAACCCTACGCCCCGGGGTCCTGGGGCCCTGCTTCGGCGGACGAGCTCCTTGCCCGCGACGGACGAACCTGGAGAAGGCCATGATTGTAGATTTGCCGGACACCACCACCTCGAAGATTTCCAAGAAGATCACCTCCTTGCGCGAGCAGGGCGGTGTGATCGCCCTGGGCCGGGTCCTGACCCTGGTGGTCGTGACCCGGTCCGGGCTCGAGGAAGAAGCGATCGAGGCCGCGAACGAGGCCAGCCGTGAACACCCCTGCCGGATCATCGTCCTCGCTGACGCCGGCTCTGAGGCCCCGGACCGGCTCGACGCGCAGATCCGGGTCGGTGGGGACGCCGGCGCCTCGGAGGTCATCGTGCTCCGCGGCTACGGCGAACTCGCCCACGAGTCCGAATCCCTCGTCGCGGCCCTGCTGCTCCCGGACGCCCCGATCGTGGCCTGGTGGCCGCACGGGGCACCGGCGAACGCCTGCGAAACCTCCGTGGGCCGGATCGCGCACCGCCGGATCACCGACTCCGCGAACGAAACAGATCCTCAACTGGCGCTGGAAAACATTCGGGCCACCTACAAGGCCGGGGACACCGACCTCGCCTGGACCCGGCTGACGAACTGGCGGATCCAACTCGCGGCGGTCCTGGACCAGGTGGACTCCTCACCCGTCACCGCCGTGGCCGTCGAAGGCGCTTCCGACTCCCCGTCCACGATCCTGCTCGCGGCCTGGCTGACCCTGGCCCTGGACGCGCCCGTGACCATCGTCGCGGACCCCGCCGGGACCGGCATCCGCCGGGTAAGGCTCACCCGCCACACCGGCGACGTGCAGCTCTTCCGCCCCGGACTCTCCGTCGCGGAACTCACCCAGCCCGGCCAGCCCGCGCAACGCATCTCCCTGCCACGCCGCAGCCTCAAAGACTGCCTCGCCGAAGAACTCCGCCGCCTCGACCCCGACGAAGTATTCGGCGAAACGGTTCGCAGTCTAGGTAGTTCCAGAGTGCATCAAGCCAGCAGCGTGACATTCACCTGCAGCGGGGAGCCAGAACGTAACCGGGACCGCGTGTCACTGATCGCCGTATAAAGGGACCCCGACTCACCAGATCCACCCGGATCCAGAAAAGGAACACAAAGTAATGGTTCACAAAGTCAAAGCGGTCATCGCCAGGGAGAAGAATGCCCCGGTTTCGGTGGAGACTATCCTGGTCCCGGATCCCGGGCCGGGGGAGGCCCTGGTGGACATTCTCACCTGCGGGGTCTGCCACACCGACCTGCATTACAAGCAAGGCGGCATCGGCGATGAGTTCCCCTACCTGTTGGGCCACGAGGCCACCGGTGTGGTCAGCGCCGTCGGTCCCGGCGTCACCGAGGTGGCCCCCGGCGACCGAGTGATCCTGAACTGGCGTGCTGTCTGCGGTGAGTGCCGGGCATGTGCCAAGGGCCAGCCGCAGTACTGCTTCAACACGCACAATGCCACGCAGAAAATGACGCTCGAGGACGGTACGGAACTCTCTCCCTCGCTGGGCATTGGCGCCTTCGCGGAAAAGACGCTGGTTGCTGCCGGGCAGTGCACAAAGATTGATGACGACGTCGATCCTGCCGCCGTCGGGCTGCTCGGCTGCGGTGTGATGGCCGGCATCGGTGCCGCCATTAACACGGGCGAGGTCAAGCGCGGCGAATCCGTAGCCGTGATCGGCTGCGGCGGCGTGGGCATCGCCGCGATTGCCGGCGCAAGGCTCGCAGGTGCCACCACGATCATTGCGGTGGACATCGACGCCAACAAGGTGGAGATGGCTAAGTCCCTTGGAGCCACCCACGGGGTGAATTCCGGCGAGGAAGACCCCATCGAGGCCATCCGGGCATTCACGAACGGCAACGGAGCGGACGTGGTGATTGACGCCGTCGGACGTCCTGAAACCTACAAGCAGGCGTTTTACGCCCGCGATCTCGCCGGCCGCGTGGTGCTGGTGGGTGTCCCGACGCCGGGCATGTTGCTTGAACTGCCACTGCTGGACGTCTTTGGGCGGGGCGGGTCGCTGAAGTCCTCCTGGTACGGGGACTGCCTGCCTTCCCGCGATTTCCCGATGCTCGTGGCGCACTACAAGCAGGGCAACCTTGACCTGGATGCCTTCGTCACCGAACGGATCACCATCGATCAGGTGGAGGACGCCTTTGCCAGGATGCACGAGGGCAAGATTCTGCGCTCGGTTGTTGAAGTACAGACTCTGAAGGAGCTCTCATGACAGTCACCATCGAAAACCTGGTCACCTCGGGCACTTTTACGCTCGACGGCGGCACCTGGGACGTGGACAACAACGTCTGGATCGTGGGCAACGAGGATGAGTGCGTGATCATCGACTGCCCGCATGACGCCGAGGCGATCATCAACCAGGTCCGCGGCCGGAAAGTCCTGGCCATCCTGCTGACCCACGCACACAATGACCACATTGGCGCCGCGCGGCAGGTCGCGGACGCTGTCGGCGCCCCGATAGTCCTGAACCCGGACGACCTGGTCCTCTGGAAGCAGGTCTACCCTGATTCTGAACCGGACCGGTACCACGGGGACGGTGACGTGTTCGAGGTGGGTGGCACCGCGCTGTTGGCCATCCACACCCCGGGCCATTCCCCGGGCTCCACCTGCTTTTACCTCGAGAGCGAGGGAACCGTCTTCACCGGCGACACCCTCTTTAACGGTGGACCGGGAGCGACGGGACGCTCCTACAGCGACTACCCCACGATCCTGATGTCCATCAGGGAACGTCTTTTGACGCTCCCGGCCGAGACGGTGGTTCGCACAGGCCACGGCGACCACACTACGATCGGAGCTGAACGGGAAACGCTGGCTAAGGTTTCCCGGTAAGCAGGGCCCTTGAACAGCAGCATCCCGTTGAGGCGCGCCAGGACAGCTGGCGCGCCTCAATGGGCGTTTTGGACATGAACGGCGCGAGCCGCAAAGGAAGTTGGACCAATGAAGTTCGGTAAGCAGCCAGCCCCCGTCGCAGACATCAACGAGGACAACCTCGCAGTCCACAAACCCAAAACGGAAGCGGCCGGAGTCAAAGCCGTGATGGTGGCACTGGAGCGGGCCGTGGCCCAGGCTGGCGTGACACGGACGGCGCAGTCCCTGCTGCGGCTGAATCAGCAGGGCGGGTTTGACTGCCCGGGCTGCGCGTGGCCGGAATCTGCCACGAAGCGCAAGGCGGCCGAGTTCTGCGAGAACGGTGCCAAAGCCGTGGCTGAGGAGAACACCCTCCGCACGGTTGGGGCAGAGTTCTGGGCCAGGCATTCCATCGCCAAACTGTCCGGGAAAACGGAGTACTGGCTCGGTAACCAGGGCCGGCTGAGCGAGCCGGTGGTGATCCGGGAAGGGGAGACCCACTATTCGCCGATCTCCTGGGCCGAAGCGTTCGACCTGATTGGCGAGCACATCCGGGCCTCCACGCCGGACCGGTGCGTCTTCTACACGTCCGGCCGCACGGCGAACGAGACGGCGTTTATGTACCAGTTGTTCGCGCGGGCCCTCGGCACGAACAACCTGCCGGACTGTTCCAACATGTGCCACGAGTCCTCGGGCTCGGCGCTGAACCCGACCATCGGCATCGGCAAAGGGACCGTGTCCCTGGAGGACATCCACGACTCCGAACTGATCTTCGTCGTAGGGCAGAACCCCGGCACCAACCACCCCCGCATGCTCTCGGCGTTGAAGGAGTGTAAGGACAAGGGCGGCAAGGTGGTGGCGGTCAACCCACTGCCGGAGGCCGGGCTGTTCAACTTCAAGGATCCGCAGACCGTCTCGGGCGTGGTGGGCGGCGGCACGCCGCTGGCCGATGAGTATCTTCAGATCAAGGTGGGCGGTGACCTGGCACTGTTCCAGGCACTGGGCCACCTGCTCCTGGCGGAGGAGGAACGGAACCCGGGCACCGTCGTCGACCGCTCATTTGTTGACGCTCAAACCGACGGGTTCGATGCCTACCGCGACGCCCGCGGCGAGCTGGACTGGGCGGACACTGAGAAAGCCACGGGCTTGTCCCGGGAACAGATCGAAACCGTAGCCGGGATGCTGGTCCGGTCCAAGGCCACCATCTTCTGCTGGGCCCTCGGTGTCACGCAGCAGCCGCACTCGGTGGACACCATTAAGGAAATGGTCAACGTCCTGCTCCTTCAGGGCAACTTCGGCAAGACCGGCGCCGGCGCCTGCCCGGTCCGCGGCCACTCCAACGTCCAGGGCGACCGGACCATGGGCATCTGGGAGAAACCGAAGGAATGGCTGCTCGAGGCACTGGACACCGAGTTCGGTATCCGGTCCCCGCGGCACCACGGACACGATGCGGTGGAAGCCATGGAGGCGTTCGAGCGTGACGAGGTGGACGTTTTTGTCTCCATGGGCGGCAACTTCTCGCTCGCCTGCTCGGACACCGAAACCCTGGAAGCGGGTATGCAGCGGATCGGCCTGACGGTGCACATCTCCACCAAGCCGAACAGGTCCCATGTGGTGCATGGCCGTACGTCCCTGATTCTGCCCACGCTGGGCCGGACCGACAAGGATGACAAGCATCCCAAAGGCGCGCAGTTCCTGTCCGTGGAGGACTCCATGTCCGTGGTCCACTCCACCCAGGGCAGGCTGGTGCCGGTCTCCGATCACCTGCTCGCCGAACCGGTCATCGTGGCGCGAATGGCAGAGGCCACCTTCGGGCCGGACCACCATGTGGCCTGGAAGGCGATGGCCGAGGACTATGACGTGGTCCGTGACCATATCTCCCGCGTCCTGCCCGGCTTCGAAGACTTTAATGCCAGGGTCCGGACTAAAAACGGCTTTGTGCTGCCTAACCCGCCGCGGGACACCCGCTCGTTCAAGACGGACATCGGGCGCGGCCGCTTCACGGTCAGCCCGCTGGAATACCTGACCCCGCCGGAGGGCCACCTGGTACTGCAAACCATCCGCAGCCATGACCAGTACAACACCACGTTCTATGGCCTGGATGACCGGTACCGCGGCATTTCGGGCGGCCGGCGCGTGATTCTGGTTCACCCTGAGGACCTGGCAGAACTCGGTTTCAAGGACCGGGACTTGGTGGATGTGGTGAGCACCTTCCGCGACCACGACCGGCAGGCGGACAAGTTCCGCCTGGTGGCCTACCCGACGGCGAAGGGCTGCGCCGCGGCGTACTTCCCCGAAGCCAACGCCCTGGTCCACAAGGAAAATGTCGCCAGGGAATCCAACACCCCCGGCTTCAAAGCAATGTTCGTCCGGTTCGTGCCACACCCGGGTGAAGCCGGAGTGGCCGTTGAATCGGCTTCCCTTGAGGCTGCCGCTGCCGTCTAGGGAGCAGCAGAACGCCCCAGGGGCTCCTGACCTGGTGAGCCTGGTGCCCAGGACTCTGGACGTAGCGATTTAGTTTTTGAGTGACGTTTCTTTGTTTTTGATTTCGAATCGTAGGATCCGGTCCGTGCCCGGGTAACGGGTTTCGGTGGTGTTGAGGTGGGTGCAGAGCTCGCTGATCGCGGTGGTTGCCCGTTGGGTGGGGAGCGGATCGAGACGGATGGTGAGGTAGCCGTCGATGCGGGGGTCGATGTCGCCGCTGCCGGTGAGGGCCTGCCGGATCAGGGCGTGGGCTTCGTCCTCGCCGCGGGCGTAGCCGGTGTTGGTCCGGACCTCCCTGGCCAGGGACGATCCGGTGTTGAACGCGGCCATCCGGATCGCGTGGGTGAGCAGTTTCGTTTCGGTCTCCAGGACCTGCTGTCCCGCGGCGATCTCGCCCAGCGGTACCCGGGCCGGGATCTGCCGGTGGGCTGCCTGCGCGGTATCGAGAGCGGTTTCAGCGGTCAGCAGGTCCGCGGTGATCTTGTTGTGCATGGTGTTCGTGATCAGGACCGTGGATGTTCCCGGCGGCGGGGTGCGGGCCGCGAGCATCGCGGCGTCGGTCTCGGCCAGGGTCTTCTCGTACCGGGTCCTGGCGGCGAGGACCTGCTGGTAGGCGAGGCGTTTGGCCGGGTTCGGCACGGACCGCTCCGAATCATCATCAGTGGATGTGTAGGCGTCGTGCGAATCCAGCGCGAAACGGATCCGGGCGTAGCGGAAATAGTTTTCCTGCCGCCACCTCGCGCCCATCCGGTAGATGATTTCCCCGGCGGGCATGTTGGTGTTGGTGGTGAGGATGTGGATCTGCCGGGACCCGCCGCCGGGAGTGTTGACCTGGCGGCTGAGCTGGCGCATCGGAAACACTTCCCCGGTGGTCCCGACGGGCACCTCAACCTGGGTGTCCGCGGCTTCCCACGCCCGGGTTTGCCCGTGCCCGTCGGTGTGGGTGACCTCGGCAAAGTGGGAGGGCCCGATGTCCTCGGTGATGCCTTTGCGCCACGTCAACACATCGAAGTTGTTCTCTGCCATGTGTTTGAAGAGTGCCGGGGACCAGCCTCCGCGGTCAAAACCGACCAGCACCCTCCGGTCATCGCCGACGATGGTGCGCAGTCTCGGCAGGAGCCGGCGCAGTTCACCCGTCAGGGCTGCCCCGGGCTCGGCCATGACCACCAGCACGGGGGCGCCGGCCGCGTCGGCGACCCAGGTTTCCTCGGTCGCCGGGACCGGGAACTTCAACCTCGTCGAATGGACCTTCCCAATCTTCCGCGTGCCCTGGTAGGCGCGGACATGCCCATCAACATAGAGCACAGCAGCCAGATCCCCGCCCTCTCCGTGACTGCCATTGAGGTGTCTGGCAGCCATGGCGGTCAGCAGGTCCCCGGCCTTGCCTCTGCTGGCGAGGGCGGCGGTTTTACGGCGGAGGGTCTTCACTTCGGGTGCCCGGTCCAGGCCCAGGACCCTGCCCAAAGCTGCCGGGTCGATCCGGGTGATCCCCTCGGCGCGTGGTTCCCCCGCCAACGCCTGGAACACGGCGCCGGTCAGGATGGTCTCCAACCCGTAAAACCCGTTCGGCAAAGCCCCGAAGACCTCCTTCGCGCACTCCAAAAGTCCCGTGGTTTCCAGGGCGGGCAGGGCCAGGAACAGCCCGGCCAGCGGCACCCGGGCTGCGGGTGCGAACACCGGTGCCGCGCACTGGACCAACCCGGTCCGGGCCCACGCCCGTTCTCCGGACCGGTCCAGCGGTGCAGGGAGCACCGGCAACTCCTCTTGGACCGGCTCCGTTACCGGAGGACCCGGGTGCGCAGCAGCCGGCTCTTCCGGGGCCGGGGTTTCCATGGCCAGGGTGCGGCGGACACTGAATTCGGAGACGCCCACAGCCGCTCCCACAGCGCGCAGGGATAATCCCGTCGCACGAAGGGAACGGATCCGGGACATCACGGCGTCCGTCAGCCGGCTGGGCCCTTTCGGACCGGACTTTTCCGGGGCCAACCCCAGCACCCCGGCCGCGCTCAGATCCTGGCGCCACCGCCATAACGTGCCCGGATCCACCCCGAACGCGGTAGCCACCTCAGCGACCGAACCGGCTTTGATGTCCGCCAGTTTCGCCGCTGCGAACCGACGGGACACCGAATCCCCGGCGTCCCAACCGTAGGAGAGCTCGCCATGGACGAAAACCCGGCCGCCGTCCTCGTCTTCGACCAGCGACGCGGCGGCGCCTATCGGGACGGCTCCGGCGTCCATCGAGGCAGGAAGAGGCAGCTGAGCAGTCATCGCACCCATCTTCCCACCCCGCTCATCACGATCAATTATCTTGTCTAGATTTTATCGCAAACAGGGGAAAATTAACAGCCCATCACGTAACAAAAGCACCGGAATCACGCGGAAGTCACTCCCCAGCATCCTCCTGTGTCAGGAGCCCTGGTGCCGGGGGAGCGCGTTTTGGTGGTGCTGAGGTGCTGTCGGAGTAGGAGCCCGACTCCGCCCCAGCGGCCTTGTTAACGCCAACCGAAAATAGGGCCAATAGTGCCAATTGAGAACGGGGCCACGGGTTGTTGTTCTATTGTGCCGTACTGGCGGCAGGTTGGTGTTTTTTGAGGCGGTAGCTGTTGCCTTTGAGGCTGATGACGTCGGCGTGGTGGACGATCCGGTCGATCATGGCCGAGGCGATGGTCAGGTCTCCGAAGACGTCGCCCCAGCGGGCGAACGGGAGGTTAGACGTCAGAATCATGGACGCGTGTTCGTAGCGGCTCGAGACGAGC
The DNA here is from genome assembly GCF_050156905.1 of Pseudarthrobacter sp. S3. Lineage (NCBI taxonomy): Bacteria > Bacillati > Actinomycetota > Actinomycetes > Micrococcales > Micrococcaceae > Pseudarthrobacter > Pseudarthrobacter sp. S3. The sequence goes on from NZ_CP189583.1 coordinate 323,835, forward strand.
TGGAAGAACAGGTTCGCGGCGTCCTGATCGAACGGGATGTAGCCTACTTCGTCAATTATGAGGAGCCCGTAGCGGCGGAGTTTGACCAGTTCCTGGGCGAGTTTCCCTCGGGAGTGGGCCTCCTGCAGTCGGGCGACCCAGCCCGTGGCGGAGTCGAAGAGGACCCGCTGCCCGGCCTTGGCTGCCTTGATGCCGATGCCGACCGCGAGGTGCGTTTTGCCGGTGCCGGGCGGCCCGAGGAGGACCACGTTTTTGGCCTCGGAGAGGAACACCCCGGTGCCCAGGTGCGCGATGAGGTTCCGGTCCGCGGAGGGCTGATGGTCGAAGTTGAACTCCTCCAGGTCCTTGTGGGCCGGGAACCGTGCGGCCTTGATCCGTGTTGCCGCGCCGGAGGCTTCGCGTTCGGAGACTTCCCGGGAGAGGACCGCGGCCAGGTACTCCTCATGGGACCAGCCGGCGTCCCGGGCCTGGTCCCCGAGCCGGCGGAACCCATCGCTGATCCGCGGTGCACGCAGGGCCCGGGCGTAGTACTCGATCTGTGACGGTGTCCCGCTCATGACGCCACCTCCAGGACCAGGTTCGGCTGCTGGCCGAGGTCGATGCCGAAGATCTCGTCGTAGGCGGCCAGATCCCGCACCTCCACCGCTTCCTCGGGTTCGGGGCGGTGCACCCGCTGGGTCCGGAAGTCCCGGCGCATGACCGCCGCGCGGGCCACATGGGCCGGATCGGTCAGGACCAGGTGCCGGGCCCATGCCCGGACATGGGTGGCGATGATGACACCCTCATGAGTGACCCAGACAGTGTCCAGATCAGCAGTGACATCCACGATCCTCCCAATGAACGAAGGGTCCACGGAATAGTCGTTGGAGAACACCCGCACGTAGTAATCCCGCGGGAGCCGCACCGCGTTGCGGAACACCGCCTCCGGGGTCACCGGCGGCAGTTCCCGCATCCTCTCCCGGTCCAGGACGATCAGCTCGTCAGGGCGGCCGTGGCGGGACCGCGAGTACCGGTGATTGGCCTTGGGCAGCCAGTCCTCCAGCTGGCCGTTGAAATCCGCTGGTGAGCGGAAGTCCCGGCCCGGCATGAACCGTTGACGGAAGAACCTGTTCATCCGTTCGACCATGCCCTTGGACTCCGGATCTCGCGGCGGAAGCAGCTTAATCTCCAGTCCTAGGGACCCGGCGAACGCCGCCACCGGCTCCGTCGGTTTGCGCCGGCCGATGCCGGACTCGTTGTCCCACAACAGCCGCGACGGAACCGCCTGAGCGTCCTGCAGCAGAGTCCACATCCCGCCCAGAAGATCCGGCGTCGTCCGCGACGGCAGCATCCGTGCCTGGATGAATCCCGAGAACGCCGAGGTCATCACCAGCACCGGTGGCGTGTCGTTCTGGCCCGCACCGACGGGCAGCGGCTCGTGCGGGAACCAGAGATCGCACTGCACCTGGAACCCCGGCTCGTGGACCAGACGGTCGGCCGGGTCAGGCGGGGCGTATTCAGGCCGGATCGCGGCGACCTTCGCCCGGAACAACGACGCGGAACCAGACCAACCCACCCGCTCCGCCAGCGTCGCTGCCGGCATCGTCGGCGTCTTCACCAACAACTCACGCACCCTGGGAGCAAACGCATCAAAACTCGACACCCCGGCCGCCCGCTGATACTTCGGCGCCCGGTCCGACTCCAAAGCCCGATCCACCGTTCCGCGGGAAACCCCCACGATCCTGCCGATCTCACGCTTCGAGTGCTTGCCCGTCGAAAACAGGTGGCGTATCTCCGCCCAATCATCCAAATTGATCACCTTCCATAATGGTCGGTGGCCCTATTTTCAGTTGGCGTTCCTGGCCCTATTTTCGGTTGGCGTTAACAGGCCTCGCTGTCGGTACGCCGCAGACATTCCCCACAGCCTCCCGGTCACCGGCTTCACAGCTCCCGGGAGTTTCCTGTCGCTTGCCAGCGGGATGGGACCACCGCTTTGCCACGAGTATGGGACCACGTGCACCAGTGGTAGTTGTTAATACGGCGCCCCGGCTTTGTCAGGGCTGCTCCCACCCATACTGGCGCCTCCCGGAACAGACTGCCCTCAGCTCCTGCCAGGCCCGCTGCGACCGTCTGGCGGTGGTGGTCTCTCACCTCCACTCGAATCAACAGCGACTCACCGCGCACGAAGCCCGCTTTGAACGCCTTCGCCATCACTTTCAGCGACCGTTTCCCGGCAGCTGAAAGCTACTAAACGAAACGCCGGATAATTGGGTCAGCCGCTGCGCTGTCGTGAACCGTCCCGACTTTGTCACGGCTGCTCCCACCTTCACCACCAATCCGTGGATCAGGCTGCCGTCAGCTTCAGCCAGCAACTACGATTACCAGCCGACGAAGGCCTTCCACCTCCATTCGAAATACAAGCGCCTCGCGGCGAACACCGTAAATGAGACAGTCACGTCCTGCGACAGAACATGATTAAAAGTCTTTGGCCAGCAAGAATGTCCGGAAACTCAACAAATCACCTACCCGGACCCTCGGTCACCGTCAGGAGCCCTGGTCCCCGAGTGAACCAGTTCAAAGGAGACGGGGCCGTTGTCGAGCCTGGCAGCGATTCGCGGTGTACGGAGTGCCGGGTCCGTTCTGTTTGGGCGTCTGATCAGAACAGGAAGGGTGCGAGTCGCGACGTCATTTCACGGGCCGCCTCCGTGTATTCGCAGATATGGGCAAAGCGTTCTGCCGGGCTGGAGAGGCAAAGGGCTGCGCCTGCCGGCCCGTTGGGCAGTCTTACTGGAAACGCCAGGCTGGCGGATCCCTGTTCTAGTTCGTTGATTTCCGAAGCATGCCCCTTCAACCTTATTTCCGCGAGTTGTTGTTCCAGTTGACCCCTGTCCGTGATGGTGTGTTGTGTCAGTTGCATCAGCGGCCCATTCGGGAATGGGGGGGCCGAATCGGCAAGTTCGGCAAGCATCAGTTTCCCTGCGGCAGAGCTGTGTGGGTACCGCAGCATTTCGTATACGGAGTGGATCCGATAGTCCGGATCCTCATCTGCGATTCTGAGGGATGCGTTCCGGAACATAATTAGGTGCACTGCGAACCGTTTTCCACTCCGGAATTTCTCTATGACGTTACGGGCCGCGGTGGGAACGGTGGGGGGAGTCGCTGCCGTTATCAAACCCGAAAGGGCGTGCCCGAGGGCGAATCCGCGGAGGTCAGACGTGCGGACCAGATATTCGTCCGCGACGAGGGAGTTCAGTGTCCGGTAGACGGTCGTCTGGGGCATCTGCAAGGTATCCGTGATCTCTTTAGCCGTAGTCCCCGTTCCGAGCCGCGCCACGATCTCCAAGATTCTGAACGAGTTAAGCGCTGCACCGGAGTGCGTTGCCCTGTAGCTCATTGGCTGGGCCTGCCACGAAACAGGTCTAATTCACGAGTCTCGTCGTAGATGCCAACAGACGCCAGGCGCTCGGGTAACCGGATGCGAAGGAACATGGCATAAATGACGCTGGCGAGGATGACACCTCCGTAGATGACGGCATGCAGGTTGCCGGTGCGGGCCGATGCCGCCGCAGCCGTCCAGAGCACTGCCCCCAGGGTTACGGAGGAGGCTACCCCCAATATCCAGCTGCCGTAAGTGTTCTCTCCTATACGGCGCAGGAAGAAGGGTAGGGATGCGCTGGCAAGGATATAGGACCCAAGGTATCCGTAGGCACCTAGGGTGAAGAGGTCCACGAGGCCCCGCTCAGGACTGGTGCCAGAGAGAATGATTGCGATTGGAATGATGGCGACTGCCGGCATTATGCAAATGATTGCCGCCGACGGGGTTCGAAAGGCGGGATGGGTCCGGCCGAATATTCGCGGCGCAACCCCTTCTCTGCCCATACAGAAGATTATCCGGGCGAGGGCGTTCACTGATGCGATCGTGCACGCAAACCACGACGCTGCGATTCCCAAGTCAAGGACTGCGGCGAACAGGGGGGAAGTCTGGGAAAACAGGTCAGAAAGCGGTGTGGAACTGGCCGCGATGCTTGGAGCTGCCCCTTTGAGCGCCACGTCCTGGGCGGTCACCGCAAGAAGATAAAGCACGCCCGCCAGGATGGGGGTCCACGTGATGGCCCTTGGGACAGAGACGAAAGGCCTGTGCGCCTCGCCTCCCAAGGTGGTGGGGCTTTCAAAGCCGACAAAGGCACTGACGGCCACCACGATTCCGATCGGTAATACGTCGAAATTTCCGGTCCAGACAAACAAACTCTGGATACTCACCTTCGGTGCGTGAAAGATGAAATAGGCAAGCATGAGAACCGCGAGTACTCCAATTGAAATGATTTCCATTAGCAACGTGGACCACGCGGATATCTGGATTCCCCTAACCATAAGGAAACAGGCGACGCACGCCGTGGCAAGGATAACGAGCACATTGACAACCTTGGAATCTGCGGGGGTAACCCCGAGGTTGACGAAGAGCTGAACGACGTATGTACCGACAACCAGCAGACCGGCCATGGCCACGACAGCGTAACCGAACATTGCGGACCAGCCAGCCGTAATTGCAGTCCGCTGGCCAAGTCCTTTCGCCGTGTAGCTGTAGAGGCCGCTGACGGCGGCCATGCGCTTTGCCATTGGCCTCAGACAAAACGAAACCAAGACCATGACCGCCATGGCTACGCCGAATGTCAACACGAGGTTGGGTCCATTGGATCCAAAGACAAGACTCGGAATGACAGACATGGCCCCCGCAGGCGCCACGGCGGCTATTGCCTGTGCAAAAACCGGCAGGAAGGACAGCTTCCTGCGGTTCAGACCCTCCACTGGAGAGCGTGGAGTGATGAAGCGATCAGCACGGGCAGACACGGGGTACCAACTTTCCCTCAGGTAATAACGCTTGACTTGCTTGCTGGAGACGCAAGTCACAACCCTGAGGTGCCAAACATTAGCATCTGCAGCTCCCGCCACGATGCTCGGATACGTGTTCCGAAATGTTTCCAACATGTTAACTGCGGTGGGAAAACTTGACCCTGAAGTTCCCATGGCAATAGCCGCAAAAGGGTCGCCTACATGAACTCTTTGGCGTAATTTTTTCTACACGGACGGAATGTAAGTGACTGGCATCACGTCGACGGGGTTCAAGGTAGAGCTCCATTGGCCCTTAGCAACTTAAGGGATGCCGGTTCACCGGGGCCCGGAACTTGCAGGTCAGCTGCCGGCTGCCGCAAGCTCATGCCCGGGGTCCTCCATGCGGCTTTCAAGCGCAGGCGATGCAGGCCAAGTGTTCGCAAAACGCCACCCATGTCACGGGGCAACTCGCCTATCAGTCCTTAGGGATCTCATCCTCAAGAAAGAACCAAGGAGAAAACCATGACTCTCACCACTGAAATCCACACCGAGGTTGGGGTAGCACACCCTCTCGATCCGCTCTCCCGCGAGGAGATTTCCCGGGCCGCGGCGATCCTGAAGGATGGCCAGGCCGCGGCCGAATCGTTCCGCTTCATCAGTATTGAGCTGCGCGAGCCGGAGAAGGAACTGCTCCGGTCCGGCGCGGCAACGGTCCGCGAGGCCGACGCGGTCCTCGTCGACCGGGCCGAGGCACGCTCCTACGAAGCGATCGTGGATCTGGACTCGGGCATCGTCTCGAAATGGACGCAGCTGGCCGCGCACATCCACCCCCCGTTCATGCTCGACGAATTCGCCGAAGGTGAAGAGAGCTGCCGCAAGGACCCCGAGGTCCAGGCCGCCCTGGCCAAGCGCGGCATCACCGACATGTCCCTGGTCTGCTTCGAGCCCTGGTCCGTGGGCTACTTCGGCGAAGACGATCAGGGCCGGCGCCTGATGCGCGCCCTGGTCTTCGTCCGCGAGGAGGCAGATGACAGCCCGTACGCGCACCCGATCGAGAACTTCGTCGTCATCGTGGACCTGAACTCCGGCGAGGTCGTCAAGGTCGAAGACGACCAGGCGATCCCGGTCCCGTCCGCGAGCGGCAACTACCTGCCCAAGTACGTCGGGGAGGCCCGCACCGACCTCAAGCCCATCTCCATCACCCAGCCCGAAGGCGCGTCCTTCACCGTCACCGGCAACCACGTCCAGTGGGCCGACTGGTCCTTCCGCGTCGGGTTCACCCCCCGCGAAGGCCTGGTCCTGCACCAGCTGAAGTTCCGCAACAAGGGTGTCGAACGCCCCGTGATCAACCGGGCCTCACTCTCGGAAATGGTCGTCCCCTACGGCGACACCGCCCCCGTCCAGGCCAAAAAGAACGCCTTCGACTCGGGCGAATACAACATCGGGAACATGGCCAACTCCCTGACCCTGGGCTGTGACTGCCTGGGCGAGATCAAGTACTTCGACGGCATCACCGCCGACAGCCACGGCAACCCGCTGACCATCGAGAACGCCATCTGCATGCACGAGGAAGACGACTCGATCCTCTGGAAGCACTTCGACTTCCGCGAAGGCACCACCGAAACCCGTCGCAGCCGCAAACTCGTGATCTCCTTCATCGCCACCGTCGCGAACTACGAGTACGCCTTCTACTGGCACCTCTTCCTCGACGGCAGCATCGAGTTCCTCGTCAAGGCCACCGGCATCCTCTCCACCGCCGGCCAGAAGCCCGGCGAGAAGAGCCCCTACGGCCAGACCCTGAACAACGACGGACTCTACGCCCCGATCCACCAGCACATGTTCAACGTCCGCATGGACTTCGAAATCGACGGACCCACAAACGCCGTCTACGAAGTGGACATGGAAATCCCCGAACACAACCCCACCCACACCGCGTTCAAAGCCGTGGACCGGCTCCTGGAAACCGAACAGGCAGCCATCCGCAAGACCGACTCCTCCAAACACCGGTTCTGGAAGATCGCCAACCGCGACAGCCGCAACATCGTGGACGAACCCGTCGCCTACCGCCTCATCCCCACCGACGGCATCCAGCTCGCCGCCGGCGATGAGTCCTACGTCAGCAAACGAGCCCAGTTCGCCCGGAACAACCTCTGGGTCACCGCCTACGACCGGACCGAACGCTTCGCCGCCGGCGAATTCCCCAACCAGGCCACCGGCGCCGACGACGGCCTGCACATCTGGACCCAAGCAGACCGGAACATCGTGGACCAGGACCTCGTAGTCTGGTACACCTTCGGCATGCACCACGTCGTCCGCCTCGAAGACTGGCCCATCATGCCCCGCCAAAACATCGGCTTCATGCTCGAACCCCACGGCTTCTTCGACCAAAACCCCACCCTCAACCTCCCCACCAACGCCACTACACCTGCCTCCGGCGACACCGGATGCTGCTCCGGACACGAATCATGAGTACCCGAAGTCCCCGCACGGATGCTCCCGCCAAGCGTGGCTCCCAGCCGGGCAAGCTGAAGGCCAACACCCTGGGCCTCTGGGATGTGGTGTTCATGGCGGTCGCGACGTCCGCGCCAATTACGGTGATGAGTGGAAATGTCCCGTTTGCGGTCGGCTATGGCGTAGGAACAGGAACCCCGGCAACATATATTTGGGCGACGGTTATCCTGACGGTCTTTGCGGTCGCTTATGTCTCCATGGCCCGCTATGTGACTTCAACAGCGGCCTTCTACGGATTTATTTCCCGCGGTTTGGGACGCGTGCTTGGCCTCGGGACTGGTTTCATGGTCACCTTCAGCTACATCGTCTTTGAAGCTAGCATCATCGGTATCTTCTCTTACTTCGGGCATCTGGCCTTCCTGGACCAACTCGGACTGGATGTTCATTGGGTTGTTTTCGCCGTGGTTGGGATCCTCCTCATCGGGTTTTTGACCTATTTCGAGATCAGCCTCGCAGCGAAAATTCTCACATTGCTGCTGGCCACTGAGATCGGGATACTCGCTGTCATGGCCTTCGGCGTGCTCTTCAATGGCGGAGGTCCGGACGGGCTGATGCCTGAGACGCTGAATCCGGTTAATATCTTCCTTCCGAACGGTCTGCAGGTCGCCGCGCCGGGTCTCGCGTTGTTCATCGCGTTCTGGTCCTGGACCGGATTTGAATCGACGGTCATGTACGGGGAGGAATCGAAGAACCCGAAGAAGATTGTCCCTATCGCAACGTTGATCGCGGTCACGGGAGTCGGCGTCTTCTACACGTTCGTCTCCTGGATGTCCGTCGCCGGGAACGGCGCCGACCAAGCCATCGCTTTGGCCCAAAGCGCCAATCCGCTCGACATGTTCTTCCACCCCACGGACGTCTTTGTCGGGCACGGTTGGGTCTTGGTCATGGAATGGCTGATGATGACCGGATCCTTCGCTTGTGCGATGGCCTTCCACAACGCCGCAGCACGGTACATGTACTCGCTGGGACGTGAAGGAATCCTGCCCAGCGTACTTGGCAAAACGCACCTGAAGCATGGGTCGCCGCACATCGCGTCATTCCTCCAGACGGGCATTGCAATCCTGTGGATTCTCGGGTTCTGGTTCTTCAACAAGGATCCGTACCTGGATGTCTTCGTTCTGCTGGCGGTGCTCGGGACATTTACGCTGCTGATTGTGCAGACCGTCACCATGGCCGCCGTATTCAACTACTTCCGGAAGCACCACCCGGAAGAAAACATATGGCGCACCAAAGTCGCACCCGTTCTCGGTGGAGTGGGGATGCTCGGTGTTGTCGTCCTGATGTGCATGAACTTGGACACCGCTGCCGGTCCTGCAGCATCGTCCCTGCTCTTCAAGCTCATCCCCTACATCGCTGTTGGACTCTTCGTCGCGGGGGCAGGCTTGGCCCTTTACCTGCGGAAGGCCAATCCGCTCAAGTACGAAACCATCGGGTACGTTGTTCTCGCCGAAGACGGTCACGGCCCGGTCCTGGACGAAGAAGAGCCAGAGCCGATGCGCCCGATCGATCTCGAACGCATCAGGGAACTGGAGCGGAAGAATCCGTTGGGCGTACTCGAACTGACTGATGAAGATGAACTTGAACTTGAACTGGAGAGGCGCAAGCCTTAACGAGAGAGGCGCAAGCCTCAAACAGTCGGTCCCCGGTGCTGCGGCAGCATCGGGGACCGACCCCGTTACCAACTCAAACCCCACCAGCGAGAGCGTGATGCGCGTGTTCAATATCCCCGCAATTACTTGGACCCTCACAGTCTTCCTGCTGGTGAGCGGAAGCTATCAGGTCCTGCAGGCGGCCAAGTCCCAGCAGCGCACGGACCAGATCAACAAGTGCCTACATGCCCTGATGAATGCCTTGACGGTGACCATGTTATGGAACCTTGCACCGTCGACCATGCTTGCTCAGGTCGCCGTCCTTGCCGTTGCGGCACTATGGTTTTTCATCCAAGCGGTTGCACGGCCGGAATTCAAGACAATCTGCGCGGGCAGTCATGGCCGCCTGAAATGCGCTTACCACGGCATCACCATGGCTGCCGTTGCTCTCATGGTCGCCGTGATGGGTCGCGTAACCATAGGGGAAAATGTCGCGCCAAGCGGAACGTCGATGCCCCACGCCCAGCACGCGATGATGGTCCAAATCCACGGGATGCCGTCCGCAACACTTGATCACTCACCTGACGTCGCCATCTTCTTGACGATAGTCTTCGGAGTAGCGGCGGTGGTTTTTACCGTTCTCCTCCTGCGTTTCCGGGTACCGGCAACCACACTCCCCAAAACAGCTGATTCCAAACCGTCTGTCAAGGCAGAACAAGCACTGGAAGCCCTCGGCGCCGCCGCCATGGCCCTGATGTTTGCCACCATGTCGCATGATGGCATACTCACGGCGTCATAAGCTTGGCGGCCAGGAAACTCCTCCCGCCAAATAGCATCCACCCGGTTACCTCGAGCGCCCGGTCCCCAGCTTGCTACGTCCCGGGCCGTCGCTAAATTACGAAATAACCCGAGCCCGCATCCGGATGTTTCTCGAGCTGTTAATGGTCCGGTTGCCGGAATTCTGACCTGCCGGCCAGCCGGCGGTAGTGCAGCGATGGCCCCCTCCGCCAGTATTAGGCTGCCATTGCGTCGTAGTTCTTGGACGAGGCAGGCACGGCCCCGGTACCGCCGGGTTCCTTAAATCACTACCGGAGTCCGTGGCTGTGTGCCAGGGCGATAGCTTCGGTGCGTGAACCGACCTCGAGCTTCCTGAACAGGTTGCGCACATGGAACTTGACCGTGTTCTCGCTAATGCCAAGCGTGGAGGCGATGGTCCGGTTGCGGTGCCCGGCAACAAGGTGCTCGAGCACCTCGAGCTCCCGAGCAGCAAGATCCCAGCCGGCGACATCCCCCACCGGGCGTGACGTTTGCAGGTCCAGGGGGAGGGTGACAAAAACGTCCGCACCCCAGCCCGGCATAACGTCGATCCGCAGTGTTCCGGTGAGCGCCTGGACTCTGCGGTCCAGGCGGGCGATGCTCGGCGCGTCGGCTTTGAGTGCACCCCGGCCGTCGTCGCGGACGTTGATCAGCAGGTTTTCGCCGTCGCAGTCCCATTGCGTCCGGACCCTGCTGACGTCCGGTTGTTCCGTCATGGCCAGCACAAGTCCGCGGACGATTGCCCGTGCCGCGTGGGCAACTTCGCCGGGCAGGGCCCGTCCGTTGAGCGGCGGTTCGATAAATTCGATCTCGATGCCGCTGTAGCGTGTGAGTGGCCGCAGGTCCTCCCGCAGGCGTTCGAAGGCCTTGGCGACGGGCTCTTTCACCAGGTCAGTTGTGCGGTCGCTGTGGGTCCGGAGCCCGATCAAAGCCTTGGCGGTGAGATCGATGACGGTTGTGCGGGCCGCCGCATCCTCCAGGGAAGATGAACGAAGGGCTGCCAGCAGGGTCTCCAGGGTGGTGGAGTGCACATCGGTCAGTTCCGCTGTCACGCGAAGGCGTTCAGCGGATGCCGCCCGCGATTCGAGCAGGTACGACGGCGGCGCATCGGCCACCTTCTCCCGGATCCGCCGCGCAGTAAGGCGCCAGAGATACGTCACCAGGTCCAGGCGGGCACTGCGCCCCGGATCGGCAGGGGGATCGGTAAGGACCAGGAGGGCGTTGCTCGAGGCGTGTTTCAGGGCGAGCACGGGGCGGGTCTTGCCAGCGAGCTCGGCTTCCCCGAACCAAGGTGCCTCATCCTTGAGGGTGGCACGGAGCGTGTCCAGCTCGGTGATGGAGACTCGGGAAATGATGTCTTCGTCGCCAGCCTTCTTCTGCGGGCGGCCTGTGCAGTCTTCCGTGAAGATCACAAGCGCGCTGCTTCCCATGTAGGGGAGCGTGGCATCACGCAGGCGCTCCGCTATCTGGGCCAGAGGGGCATCAGCCAATGCTGCCACACTCTGCAAAAGCGGCCACGGCAGGTCTGGTAGGGCCACGGCGAGTTCTTTCAGGGATGGGTCCGGCGCTGCACTCATCCAGACATCATACCCGGCCGGAAACGTCCTTCCAACCCAAAAGGGTAGTAAGAACCGTCAGAAAACAGTGTTACCCCTGCCCATTTGGTTCGCGATTATTGATATCAACCAGAAAGTATCCGTCCGGCCGCTCCAGGCCGACCAGATCCAAAAGGACAAACCGTGAACCCGACAACAAATGCGATGCTCTCCGGCACTGCAAACTCAGCAACACTCAACTGGACGCCCGAGGACGAGCGCGCCGTAGACACCGCCCGTGTTCTGGCGGCGGACGCTGTGGAGAAGGTCGGCAACGGCCACCCCGGCACTGCCATGAGCCTTGCCCCGGCCGCGTACCTTCTTTTCCAGAAGCTGATGCGCCACGATCCCCGCGACCCGGACTGGCTGGGACGTGACCGTTTCATCCTGTCACCCGGCCACTCCTCCCTGACCCTTTATGTCCAGCTGTTCCTGTCCGGCTACGGCCTGGAACTGGACGACCTCAAGGCGCTTCGCACCTGGGATTCGCTGACCCCGGGCCACCCGGAGTACAAGCACACCGCCGGTGTCGAAATCACCACCGGCCCGCTGGGCCAGGGTCTGGCTTCCTCGGTGGGCTTCGCCTACTCACAGCGGCGGATGCGCGGCCTGTTCGACGCCGACGCTGCCGAGGGCACGTCCCCGTTTGACCACACCATCTGGGTCATCGCCTCCGACGGTGACATTCAGGAAGGCGTGACCTCCGAGGCTTCCTCGCTGGCCGGCCACCAGGAACTGGGCAACCTTGTAGTTGTCTACGATGAGAACCATATCTCCATCGAGGACGACACTGACATCTCCTTTACCGAGGATGTCCTCAAGCGCTACGAGGCCTACGGCTGGCACACCCAGCGCGTCGACTGGACCGAGACGGGCGAGTACGTCGAAGACGTCCAGGAGCTTTACTCGGCCCTGCTCGCTGCCAAGGCGGAGACGTCCAAGCCGTCCATCATCTCGCTGCGCACCATCATCGGGTACCCGGCGCCGAAGAAGCAGAACACGGGCAAGATCCACGGTTCAGCCCTGGGCGCCGAGGAAGTCGCAGGCCTCAAGGAGGTCCTGGGCTTCGATCCGGAGAAGTCCTTCGAGGTGGACCAGGACGTCCTGGCCCACGCCCGTGCCGTCGTCGACCGCGGCGCTGCCGCCCGCAGCGAATGGGATTCCTCATTTGAGGCGTGGCAGTCGGCAAACCCTGAGGGCGCCGCATTGCTGGAGCGGATCGAAGCCAAGACGCTTCCCGCCGGACTTGATGCAGTCCTGCCGGTCTTCGAAGCTGGCAAGGATGTCTCCACCCGGGCAGCGTCGGGTAAGGTCCTGAACGCACTCGGACCGGTCATGCCGGAACTCTGGGGCGGTTCGGCTGACCTCGCCGAGTCCAACAACACCACCATCGAAGGCTCCGCCTCCTTCATCCCGGTTTCCCGCTCCACCGATGCCTGGAAGGGCAACCCTTACGGCCGGGTCCTGCACTTCGGCATCCGTGAGCACGCCGCGGCGTCGATCGTGAACGGTATCTCGCTTCACGGCCGGACCCGGGCGTTTTCCGGTACGTTCCTGATCTTCAGTGACTACCAGCGCCCGGCCATCCGTCTCTCGGCTCTGATGGGTGTCCCGTCCATCTACGTGTGGTCCCACGACTCCATCGGCCTGGGCGAAGACGGTCCCACCCACCAGCCGGTGGAGCAGCTCTCCACGCTGCGCGCCATTGTGGGCCTGGACGTAGTCCGCCCCGGCGACGCCAACGAGGTGGGCATCGCATGGAAGACCATGCTGGAGAACCACGAAAACCCGGCCGGCATCGTCCTGACCCGTCAGAACGTCCCCACCTTCGCCCGCGGTAACGGTGCAGCACAGGGTGAGACCTTTGCTTCCCCGGCAGGTGTGGCCAAGGGCGGCTACGTCCTGGCAGAAGCGGCCAGGGACGGTGCAACCGTTCCGGCCGACGTGCTGCTGATCGCTACCGGCTCCGAGGTCCAGCTGGCCGTCCAGGCCCGCGAAGCCCTCCAGGCCGAAGGCATCGCCGCCCGCGTCATCTCGATGCCGTGCGTCGAGTGGTTCAACAAGCAGGACGCGGCCTACCGCGAGTCCGTGCTCCCCGCAGCAGTCAAGGCACGCGTCTCCGTCGAAGCCGGCCTGGCCCTGGGCTGGAGGGAATTCGTTGGCGATGCCGGCCGTTCCATCTCGCTCGAGCACTACGGCGCTTCGGCAGACTACAAGCGCCTGTTCCAGGAGTTCGGCATCACCGCGGAGGCTGTCGCCGCCGCCGCCAAGGACTCCCTCGCCGCTGCCCGCAACTGACCTTTACCTGCACTGCGGCCAGCGCCGCGGGACGGCCTCATGGGGGACGTCCCGCGGCGCGGCCGCGAACTGTCACCAGTCCACAATTTTTGAAGGAAGAAGCCATGACCAACGCAACCCCCACCGCCCAGCTCTCCGACGCCGGCGTGTCCATCTGGCTCGACGACCTCTCCCGTGAGCGTCTCGCCAGCGGCAGCCTGCAGAAGCTCATCGACGAAAAGAATGTGGTGGGCGTGACCACCAACCCGTCCATCTTCCAGGCTGCGATCACCTCCGGCTCTGACTACGACGCAAAGATCGCCGCACTTGCCGCGCAGGGTGCCGGCGTCGAAGAGACCATCTTCGAAATCACCACCACCGACGTCGCTGACGCCTGCGATCTCTTCGCACCGGTGGCAGCAGCCACCAACGGTGTTGACGGACGCGTTTCCATCGAAGTTGACCCGCGCCTCGCCTGGGACACGGCCGGCACCATCGCCGAAGCCAAGAACCTCTACAAAAAGGTGGACAAGGACAACGTCCACATCAAAATCCCGGCAACCCTTGAAGGCCTCGAAGCGATCACCGCTACCCTGGCCGAGGGCATCAGCGTCAACGTGACCCTGATCTTCTCGCTCGAGCGCTACCGCGCCGTCATCAACGCGTTCCAGTCCGGCCTGGAGCAGGCTAAGGAAAACGGCCACGACCTGTCCACGATCCACTCGGTGGCCTCGTTCTTCGTCTCCCGCGTGGACTCCGAGATCGACAAGCGCCTCGACGCCATCGGCACCGACGAGGCCAAGGCCCTCAAGGGCAAGGCAGGCGTAGCCAATGCACGCCTGGCCTACCAGGTCTACGAGCAGCTCTTTTCCACCGACCGGTGGGAAGTCCTGGCCGAAGCCGGCGCCCGTCCGCAGCGTCCCCTGTGGGCCTCCACCGGTGTCAAGGACCCGGCCTACCCCGACACCCTGTATGTCACGGGACTGGTTGCTGCCGACGTCGTCAACACCATGCCGGAGAAGACCCTCGACGCCACGTTCGACCACGGCGTGGTTACCGGTGACACCATTACCGGCGCCTATGCCGAGTCCAAGGCCGTCCTGTACGCACTGGACGCACTGGGTATTTCCTACAACGAGGTGGTTGCCCTCCTCGAATCCGAGGGCCTGGAGAAGTTTGTAGCCAGCTGGAAGGAACTGCTGGCCGACGTCGAAGGCGCCCTCGCCGCCGCCCGGAAGGCATCCTGATCCGAGCTCTGACAGCTACCGAAAGGCAGACACCATGTCCGCATCACCTCTGAAATGCTGCATCAACCCCAGCATCCTCTCGGCCGACTTCGCCAACCTCGAGGCCGAGCTTGCCCGCATCAGCAACGCAGATGCCGTGCACGTGGATGTCATGGACAACCACTTTGTGCCAAACCTGACCATCGGCCTGCCTGTTGTGGAACGGCTGCAGAAGGTCAGCCCCGTCCCGTTGGACGCCCACCTGATGATCGCCAACGTGGACCGCTGGGCGCCGCTGTACGCCGACGCCGGCCTGAGCTCTGTGACGTTCCACGTGGAGGCATCAGATGCCCCCATCAAACTCGCCCGGGAACTCCGCGCCCGCGGAGCCAAGGCGGGCATGGCACTTCGCCCGGCCACTCCGGTGGAACCGTACCTGGACATGCTCTCCGAACTGGACATGCTGTTGATCATGACGGTGGAGCCGGGCTTCGGTGGCCAGGCATTCCTGGACGTCATGCTGCCCAAGATCCGTCGTGCCCGCGCGGCAGTGGACGGTTCGGGGGTGAACGTGGCCATCCAGGTGGACGGCGGCATCACCGAGGAAACCATCACCCGCGCCGCGGAGGCCGGTGCCAACGTCTTTGTGGCCGGATCTGCCGTATACGGCAAGGCCTCACCTGAGGACGCCATCGAGTCGCTGCGCGCCAACGGGCAGCTCGCTTTCGGCTAACTACGCCGCACAACAACAACACCGCACCCCACCAGTCTGAAGGACCCTCATGCGCGTTCACATCGCAACCGACCACGCCGGTATGGAGCTTAGCTCTCACCTCATCACCGCACTGTCAGCCAGCGGCTACGAGATGGTAGACCACGGGCCAGCGGCCTACGACGCCGAGGACGATTACCCGTCGTTCTGTATTAATGCAGCAGCAGCCGTTGTGGCCGATCAGGCCGCCGGCGTTGACGCCCTCGGGATTGTGCTGGGCGGCTCGGGCAACGGTGAACAGATCGCGGCGAACAAGGTCAAAGGCGTGCGCGCGGCCCTGGCATGGAACCTCGATACAGCGAAACTGGCCCGCGAACACAACAACGCCAACGTTGTGGCAGTGGGTGGCCGCCAGCACACCGTTCAGGAAGCCACCGAACTGATCAAAGCGTTCCTGGCAGAACCCTTCAGCAACGCCGAGCGCCACGAACGCCGCATCGGCAAGATCGCCACCTACGAATCCACCGGCGAGGTTGCCGAGTAGCTTCATTTCACCGAGGCCCCGCGCAATCCTTTCGAAGGACTGCGCGGGGCCTTGGGACTGTTTGGCACGTGCTTGTGGCAGGCGCGACCAAAAACAAAATCCACTTGAGGAGTCACCATGCCCATTGCAACGCCAGAGATTTACTCCGAGATGATCGATCGTGCCAAGGCCGGAGGTTTTGCGTTTCCGGCGGTCAATGTGACGTCGTCGCAGACCCTGAATGCGGCCATTCGCGGGTTCGCCGAGGCTGAGTCCGATGGCATTATCCAGGTTTCCACCGGTGGCGCAGCGTACTGGTCCGGCGCATCGGTGAAGGACATGGTTGCCGGTTCGCTCGGCTTCGCCGCCTTTGCCCGCGAAGTGGCCAAGAACTACAACGTCAACATCGCGCTCCACACCGACCACTGCCCCAAGGACAAGCTGGACAGCTTTGTCCTGCCGCTGCTGGCCGCTTCCGAGGCCGAGGTCAAGGCCGGCCGCAACCCGATCTTCAACTCGCACATGTGGGACGGCTCGCACGAGGCCCTCGAGGACAACCTGCGCATCGCCCGCGAACTGCTGGCGCGTGCCGCCGCCGCCAAGATCATCCTCGAGGTCGAAATCGGTACCGTCGGTGGCGAGGAAGACGGGGTGGAGAACGAGATCAACGAGAAGCTGTACACCACCACCGAAGACGCCCTGGCGACCATCGAAGCCCTGGGTGCGGGCGAGAACGGCCGTTACCTGACGGCGCTGACGTTCGGCAACGTCCACGGTGTGTACAAGCCCGGCGGCGTGAAGCTGCGCCCGGAGCTGCTCAAGCAGATCCAGGCCGAGGTGGGCGCCAAGATCGGTAAGGAGAACCCGTTCGACCTCGTGTTCCACGGCGGTTCGGGCTCTTCCGATCAGGAAATCGCTGACGCGGTCTCATACGGCGTGATCAAGATGAACGTCGACACCGATACCCAGTACGCGTTCACCCGTCCGGTGGCCGGGCACATGCTCGCCAACTACGACGGCGTGCTGAAGATCGACGGCGAAATGGGCAACAAGAAGACCTATGACCCCCGCGTCTGGGGCGCCTCAGCCGAGGCCGGCATGGCTGCCCGCCTCGTCGAAGCCGCCCGCCAGCTCGGCTCCCTCGGCAAGACGTTCTAGCCCAAGAGGGCTGGGAGCCAAGATCCCTCACTTCAGTACGATCCGAACCCACTAAACTGCGATCGGGCATGAAGCCGCACTTCCGGGGCAGAGAGCCTGAAAAGGAGTATTCAATGAGCGAGAAATTGCGTTGGGGTGTCCTGGGCACCGCACGCGTCGTCCGCAAGACCATTCCGGCGCTGCAAGAAACAAAAAACAGTGAAGTCGTAGGTATTGCGTCCCGTACCGAGGAAAAGGCCAGGGAGTACGCCGATAAGCACGGCGTGCCCCAGGCGTTTGGTTCGTATGAGGCGCTGCTCGCTTCCCCGGACATCGACGCTGTCTATATTGCCCTGCCGAATGCGTTGCACCTCGAGTGGATTCTTAAAGCCTTGGATGCAGGCAAGCACGTCCTCTGTGAGAAGCCTTTGGCGATGAGCGCCGTCGAGTGCGAGGAGATTGCGCGCAAGGCCGACGAGACCGGGCTCAAAGTCTTAGAAGGCTTTATGTACCGTTTCCACCCACGTTTCGAAAAGCTGCAGGAGTTGCTTGGAGCCAACGCGGTGGGCACGTTGACCTTTGTCCACGTTGCGCACTCCTTTGATGCGGGCGGGGACGACAACATCCGCTGGTATGCAGGGCTCGGCGGCGGCGCACTTTTCGATGCTGGGTGCTACTGCGTCAACATGAGCCGGATGGTCACGGGGCAGGAGCCGGCTCATGTCGCCGCCTTTGGCAACTACCGTGACGCCAACGACGACGGTCGGATCGACACCAGCATTGCGGGCATGCTCCGCTTTCCCGCCGGCGCCACCGCGCTTTTTGATACGGGAGTGAACCTCGAGCGCCGTAACTTCTTGGAAATCACGGGCACCGGGGGCCGGCTTTACCTGGAGAATCCTTTCGGGCTGCTGGAGGAGGATTCGGTCCTGGAGGAGCATCACTTCGGGCAGGACACGATTTTTCACAAGATCAAGGGCGGAAACCACTTCGTCCGGATGGGCGAACACTTCGCCGGCAGCGTTCTCAACGGAACCCCGCTCCGCTACGACCTCACGGACGCGGCAAACAACGCCCGGGTGTTGGAAGCTCTCGACCAGGCAGCGAGGAAGCAAGAGGAGGCGTGACCCAGAGCAGCAAGCGCACCACAGACTCAACTCCCGCGACCTACGTAGGAACCCCAGTTAGCAAAGGACACCCTATGGCGTCTCATGACCGCTTCGCACGGCTTGACCGGCCCGTTGACGAGCACACGCCGGAGCTGCGCAGCACAACGGGCGGGGCCCGCACCGTGACTCTCCTGCGCTGCACGGCCGTCCTGTTTGACTGCGACGGGGTGCTCGTCGATTCGGACACCGCCGTTGTGCGTTCCTGGACCCGATGGGCGCACGAGATGAACCTGGACCCAGAAGAAGTCCTCCCTACCGTTTACGGACGACGATCGGTCGATACCGTCGCACAATTCGTCTCCCCGTCGAAGCGCCCAGCCGCCGTGGAGCTGATCGACGCACTGGAAATTGAAGACGCAGCTACCGCCACCGCGATCCCCGGCGCCGCCGAGCTCCTGGCAGCAATACCCGCTGGCCGGTGGGCTACAGTGACCTCCGCGTCACGCGACCTGGCCCACGCCCGCCTGTCGGCCGCCGGGCTCACCGCGCCCGAGGTACTGGTAACGGCCGGCGACGTCAGACACGGCAAACCGCACCCAGAAGGCTATCTGGCCGCAGCACAACGTATTGGCGTGCCGGCAGATCAGTGCGTCGTGGTGGAAGACGCCCCCGCCGGCATTCGCGCGGCGCGTGCGGCTCGGGTGGGACACGTCCTTGGCGTCGGTAGCCGTGGCTTCGGCGAACATCAGCCGGACGCCGCAGTACCTGATCTGCGGTCCGTGGGCTGGACCTGTGCCGGCCTCGAAATCCAGTAAACAAACAAATATTAGGTACACGCCAGCCTGACGTCCGGCTCGTGATGGACGCCCAGAAGAATCCTGCTGACCGGAGAGGGGCCTGCACTCGTATCGGTGCGCAGCCGGCCGACACGATCCGCGGCTGGGTCCGGAGGGAAGTGATCGATCAGGGCGTGCGTCCCGGCACCACCACCGATAACGCCACCCGGTTGGCAGAGTTGGAGCGCGAGGTTAGCTGAGTTGCGGCGGGCGAACGCGCTCCGGAGATCAGCGTCGGCTTTCTTCGCGGCGGAGCTCGACCGCCCACTCCGCTTACTCCGGAGCCTAGGCACGCCCCGTGTACAAACGGGCCGTCAGCGACGCTGTGAAGCCGGAGGCGATCATCCTAGGTGCACAGCGAAAATTACAGTGTCTACGCGGCCAGGAAAGTATACGCAGGTCGCAATCGTGCCAGCCACAAGGTGGCTCGCTGCCCCGTGGAACGGCTGATGCGCCGGTCCGGGCTCCAAGGCGTGCGTCAAGCCAAGCGACCCCGCACGACCGTGCCAGGTCCTTTGTCTCAGCGACTGGCAGACCTGGTCCGGAGGCAGTTCAATGCGCCGGCTCCGAACTGCCTGGGGGTCGCAGACGTATATTCGAACGTTTTCCGGATGGGTGTACGCGGCCTTCGTGCTCGATGTTTTCTCCCGCCGCGTGGTCGGCTGGCAGCTCTCCACCACCATGCGCACAGCCCTGGCGCCGGATGCGTTGGAGAGGGCTTCAAGACCGAGCAACGACTGGAACGCCGCCATCACGCGGGGCAGGACGGGGTCCGTGTCGCCGGCCTTTTTGGGGGCCCGCTGGTCGTGGGTGAGGATGGACCGGAGGTGCTCGACCGCCGACGTCTTGGGAATATCGTCGAAAGCTTGGTGCGAGAGCTCGATCTCTCGGTCACCGATCTGTTTGAGCAGCGCCGCGGACCGGCCACCGTGGCTGCGCAGCCACGGTGCAGATGCTCTCGGGTCGCGTGGACCCGGTCAATATCTTGATCAGGCGTTTTAGCCGCAGGTCGGGCAAGTCATTCGGCCTCGCGGCCGCAGTTGTCACAGGTGAGGTCAGTCGTGATGCTGGCGCACTCGCGACAGGTGTCTTCGCCTGCATCGGTCCGGCACGGAAGCATCCTGTCGGCACCGCAGAGCGGGCATTGATCGTATTGCTGGGTTGCGTTCGTGAAGCAGATGCCGCAGGTGCGTCCGACTGGACAGGAGACCCGGATCTTGCCGGTGGTCTACCCGCAGCGGTCGCAGCCCTTGCTCGTCCTGTTTGAGCGGGGATTTCGTTGGCCTCGACCTTGAAAATGTCGCAGAGTGCGACCAGGACCTGGAACCAGCTGGAGGGGCCCTTGGTGCATTCCAAAATGCCTGATTCGGCATCTTTCTCGTCCCTCCGCAGATGGCTTTCGCGAGTGTCCATCTGCTGTCCGGTCGCTTCAGGGCAAGGACCCCGATCGTCCAGTTCCGTGACGTTCGCCGCAGTCGCTTCTCGCATCGATATGCCATCGAGGGGTGGCGGTGGAGATATCAGGGCTCAGAGCTCGGCGTATTTGAAGGAGTGTGACTCCAGGCCTTCGGGGTTGGGGCCGTAAATGGTGACCATCCGAGCGTAGACGGGTGCCCAGTAACGGCCTGCTCGTCCGGGATTTACGCGTGCAGAATCTCCCGGCCTCAGGATGACAGTCTCGCCTTCGCTCTGGATATGAAGTTCGCCCTCCAGTACAAAGTTCGTCTCTGAATGGGGGTGGAAGTCCTCCCAGGCGCATGCGTCCAGTTCCCACTCGGAGAGTATGAAGTCGTCCCATGGGCCTTTAGGATGAGAATTTATGAACCTGCAGCGCAATCCCTGCCATTTGTCCTGCATGGCTTCCAGGGACTTCGCTGGCCAGAAATCGATCGCTTCGCCCGTCGTCACTGTCGGGAGCTGAGGAGTGTATGTAGCCATATCTTTTCACCGTTTCTTTAATAGGGAATCTACTTCTGGCATACCTTGTTGAATGTGAGGAACGTGTACCAACGTGACGCAGGTCACTGGTGTTAAAACTGTGACATGAACGTGCGTTCAAGTCAACGGTTCAACGCGAAGATGGCGAACCTTTCTTGGGTCACCCGATAGGCTTATGGAAGCTCCGCCGGTTGGCCGAAAGGGAGACTGGAGAGTGAGCTATGCGGTTACCCGCACGAGAACGAAAAGAACAGCTGATTGCAGCGACGATTGAACTTATGCGTCGTGAGGGCGTTCAGCCCGTGACCATGCGGGCTATCGCCAAAGAGGCTAATGCCCCCTTAGCCATGGCAAATTATTGCTTCAGCAATAAAGAAAACCTCTTGGATGCTGAAATCGAACTCATTTTGTGGGCCACACGCCATGCCGATGTCAGCCCGTTGGCCACTAAAATCTATCCTGCCTGTGAAGTTGAGCTGGGAAATATATTCTCCTCCGCCGCCCAAAGCAGCGGGGAACGGTGTCTCATATTCGCTGTAAGGGCCTTTTTGATGATCTACGACGTAGCGGCCACTCAGTACCTGACCGGCCCGAAGGCTGCTGATTCACGAGCCTTGTTCAGGGGCGGGCAGTTAGAGGCCTTGTGGTCCTGGCCCACCAAAGAGCGGCCCGCACGGGAAGAGCCGTCCGGAACGTGCTTTCGGACGTGTTCATCGCACGGGGTGTAATGGGCCTCAAATGGCGTGGACGTGATGCGGTTGGTGAGCGAACATGGTGGGCAACAAAGTTGCCCACCATGTTCAGAGTGATTTCGGCGTCACCGAGCGAACCTGCCGTTGCGTGTGGCCATTGAGGAACTGGATGGCTTCATCACGAACGTCCCCATCCGTGTCCTGCGCCGCCTTGAATTGGGGACTGCGTAATCAGTCACTGCCTCAACCCGTACTGTCATCATTTCCGGCTGCCAGCTCATCCGCAGGCTCCGCCTATGCGAGGGTACCGGTGGTCGGCGGTGCCGGCTGGGTGATGAGGGTGGGGTGGTCGTACTCGTTCGAGTAGGTCAGGAAGCTGTGGTGGGCCTCGTAACGGATCAGTATGTCCTCCATGATCTGCTGCGGTGTCACGCCCATCAGGTCATAGCCCTCCGAACCGGTCTGCGAGAAGACTTCCACGCGGTAGTAGACATCGGTTTCATGGCTCTTATGCCTGCCAAATTTCGGCACCGAAGCTTCCACGGCCTGTATCTGATAGTGGAAGTCGCGGTGGTCCGGGATGGTTACCACGATCACATGGCTGGGGACGCCGGTGTGTTCGTTCGGGAGGGTTTGCAGGGTTGCCTCATGGCCCTGTTTCGTGAACTCCTCGAGAGCTTCGGCAAGCGCGGGTTTGGCGGTGGCTTCAATAAACGCCGCCACGTCGTTCTTGGACGGGTAGGAGCGTACCCGTGCCAGCCGCTGGCCCCAGGTGCGGTCCGCCACGTGACCGCCGTGCACCGCCATCGATTGCCGCCGCAGCGCCCGGCCCTCACGATCGGCCTTCTCCATCCGCAAGGCCTTTGTGAAGGAGGCCATGACCAGCCAGGCGATGATCGTCACCGGCAGACCGAAGATCAGCGTGGCGTACTCCATGGTGGTCACGCCGCCGGCCACCAGCATCGCGATGGTCAGCATCGCGGTAACCAGGGCCCAGAAGATCCGGAGCCACTTGGCGCCATCCTGGGTCGCATTGGTGATGTGTGAAGAGAAGTTGGACATCATCATGGCGCCGGAGTTGGCGCTGGTGAGGTAGAACAGCATGCCGGACAACGTGCCCAGCCCGATCAGAAGAGGCGCTCCGGGGAACATCCCAAGCAGCGCGTACCAGCCCTCCTGCGGGCTGGTAATGGCCAGCTGCGCGAACGCCTCATTCCCGTTCAGTACCTCGTGCAGGGCACTGTTACCGAAGATGCTCACCACCAGGAAGTCGCACAGAACCGGGAAGGTGATGGCGGCGATGACGAACTCCCGCAGCGTACGTCCACGCGAGATGCGGGCCAGGAAGAGCCCCACGAACGGGCCCCAGGCCAGCCAGAATGCCCAGAAGAACAGGGTCCAGCCACCCATCCATTCCGAGCCGCCTTCCTGGTACGCGAAGGTCTGCAGGGTGCGTTCGGGCAGGGTGAAGACAAAGCGGCCGATGTTCTCCACCAGGGAGTTGAGCAGGAAGGAGGTCTGGCCGGTAACCAGCATGTACACCAGAAGCGCTGCGGCGCTCCAGATGTTCAGCTCCGCGACCCAGCGGATCGCTTTGTCAACGCCGGAAGTGCACGCGGCGATGGTCAGTATGACGGCGACAATCACCAGCGCGATCTGCAGCGCCAGGCCTTCTTCGAGACCGAACATGATGGAGAAGCCGACGTTCAGCAGCACCACGCCGATCCCCATGGCCGTCGCCACACCAAAGACGGTGCCCACGAGGGTGATGACGTCGATCGTGTCGCCTAGGCCGCCCTTGACGCGCTTGCCGAGCAGTGGATACAGGGCTGCGCGGATGGACAGCGGAGTGCCCCATCGGTAGGCGAAGTAGCCCATGGCCATGCCAAGGAGGGCGTACATGGCCCAGCCCGCAACACCGTAGTGGAACATGGTCCAGACTACGGCTTCGTGGGCTGCCTCGGCCGTCTGGCCTGCGCCCTCCGGTGGATTCATGTACTGGGTGATGGGTTCGGTCACGGAGTAGAACAGCATGTCAATGCCCACACCCGCCGCGAACAGGTAGGCCACCCAGGTGAAGAGCTTGTATTGCGGACGGGAGTGGTCCGGGCCCATCCGGACCGAACCAACCTTGGACAGCGCCACCCACAGGACAAATCCTATGACTACGGTGACAGTTAGCACATAGAACCAGCCGACGTTCTCCGCGATCCAGCTCACCACCGTCTTCATGGTGGACTGGGCGCCGGCAGGCACCAGCATCGCCCAGATAGAGAAAGCAATAATAATGACTGACGCGATGATAAAGACCCGCCAGTTGACCTTGGGCGCGGGTTCCTCAGTGAGTTCGGGGGACGCGGTGTCAGGTTTTTTATCGATATTAATGATGCTCAAATGTCCAACTCCAATTCGTGGTTCACGCCGCGCGGAACGCAGCACATCATGGTGGTTTTCTCGGTCTCTTACTGATCGGTCGGATAGACGTCCGGGTGCAGGGGTGCCCGGCGAAATACTGAGAGGAAACGTTCCCCGCAGATGCCGCTGGGGCAGATAACGTGATGCTTTTTCCTGCGTTTTGTAGGATGCTGCGAAAGATTCATCTAAGAACTGTTCATCACTTGTGTGGGGACTGCGCTGAAGATCACCTCTGAAGCCCGGTCAGGGCTCCCGGAGAAGATTGCTGCGAACCATGCATCCTCTGATTCCCAGAGGGCCAGCCGGGCTCTGCTTTGAGTTCGGCTGGTGTGATGCCAGTCACGCTGGTCGTCCACATACTGTGACAGGAACGAGTGTTCAAGTCAATGGTTCAACTGAAGATTTCGCGACCCTGTTTCCCGACCGAAGTCATTTTTACTGGATCTAGCATGAACGCTTGACTTGAACAATTGTTCATGTAGTGTCTATCGCAGCACGGTGGTCTACCTCACAATCAAGCGATGTAACTGACATTCACCGGGCACGTCTTAATAGAAGATTTCCGACTCTTGAAACGGTTGAAGCCATGAATGATGCAGGCACCATTCAGTCCCCGCCAGTGACGACGGGGAATGCAGTGGATTTCTGGGCAGCAAAGCCCTTGGAGGCCTTGGGCGGCGAATACGGGCGACTACGCTGCCGGTTTATCAATTCCCACCCGGTAGGCAGCTGGGACGACTTTATCCTCTCGGAATGGACGCTGGAGTCCTGTGCATGGGAGGACTTCCACCCGCACAGTGAAACCGCTTTCGTGCTGGAGGGTGAACTCCATATTGAGAGCCAGGGCAAGACTGTCATCCTGAGGCCGGGCGATTCGGCACGCGTCAACCCGGGCGGCCTGGGCCGGTACTGGGCGCCCGTTTACGCGCGGATGATCACCATTTACGGACCCAACCCCGAAGGCTTGGAATCACACTCCTTCCGGTACTCCGAAGTCTGATCCCGACATTTCCCTAAATGCCGAGACGCCCCGGACGCCGCCGAAACCCTTCAGCGCAAACCGGACCGCAATGAATCAAAAACCTCCGTCACCAGTAAAAGTCACATAACTTTTGAAAGGTAAATCACATGACACAACAGAAAGCCTCCATCTCCGCAGCCCTCATCAGCGACGCGAAGAACGCTACGGATCTGGACGATTGGGGACCCTGTCCTGAGGCGACCGGACCGCAGACGATGGACACCCGCGGAATCTATCTGTGGAAAGACGGGAAAGGTGCCGAATCCGGCATCTGGGAATGCACTGCAGGACCCTCCCGCTGGGTACTCGAAACGAACGAATTTGTGCACGTCCTCTCAGGCTCCATGACCATCACGCCCGACGGCGGGGAGCCCGAGCGCGTGGGTCCAGGCGACACGATCTTCATCCCCCGTGGCTGGAGCGGCAACTGGGAGCTTCACGAGACACTGCGCAAGCTCTACGTGATCTTCTAATCACAGATAAAAGCTATCAACAGAGCACCAATCCAAAGATGGACGGTTCTGGCAAAGATAAACAGTTCTGACAAAGACAAGTCAGAATTTCATAACACTATCCACAGGAGAGATCATGGAAACCACAACACTCGGAACATTCACCAAGGCCGGATCCATCCACAAAGTGGAAAACGGCTTCATCGGGCTGCCGTCAATGAACGTCCCGGGCGTCGATGCCGCCATCGGCGACTCCCTCACGCACCCCAACGGTTCGGTCATGAGCTCCGGATTCTTCGAGCTCAAGGCCTCCGAGCCGCTGGTCTACACGTACACCTGCGACGAAATGAAGGTTGTCGTGAAAGGTGAATTCATCCTCACCGACCGGGCTACAGGAGAAGTGACCCACGCCAAGGAGCGCGACGTACTCTTCTTCCCCAAGGGAGCAGAAATCACCTTCGAGACCCCCGACTACGGCCTGGGCTTCTTCACCGCCCACGGCTCCATGTCTTAAGCGACACGATTCGAGGCCTCCCTATCAGGCGGTAATGAATCAGATCACTGGAACCGCCACTTGCCCCTGCAGCAACAGCTAGCCAACACCCTGCTGCTGCAGGGGCAAGGACGTCCCATGGCGCGCATCACGAGATCTTTGGAGAACCCAAAGAAAACAATTGACTTGAACACCTGTTCATGTGCAAAATAGTCACAACATAGTGGTCCCCATCACAAGAAAGTCCTGCCATGAGTCGTCAGACAGCTGAGTCCCTGGAAGTCCTCGTCAATAGGCCTGAGGAACTTTACGAGTTGCTTAACGAGGCAGAAGCCATGCTCCGGCAAGCAGCAATGGCCCATGGGTCTGCCGGCATTAGGGTTACCCGGCATGATCCTGCCCGCTACACCTTTGAACTCAGCGACACGGTTCCGTTTGGCGAAACCTGGGAGCAGACAGCTCGGTGACCGGCGTCGCGGGCCTCGCTGCCAGTTTGGTCCATGCGGCAACAACGGCTCCCTCCTAGCGGACACGCACGGGATCAGCCTGTGTCCCGTACGCCCCTCGAGGCATCGTCATCGAACTCAAAACAGGCAAGTTTCAGCCTGAGTACGCTGGCTGACTTAACTTTGGCTCTCAGCGGGACTTGCGGCGGCACAGCCACAACCAATGTCACCGTCACCTCCTGCAGTGAGAGGTTCCCGCCGTCCGCTGGAGTCAGTCCATGCGGCTAAACAAACAAGAAGGAAAAAATTGTGGCTTCAGGGATGAATCGAGTGGGAGGGTCCGGCTGGGACGATGTCCAAGTTGGAGACAAGGTGCAGCTGGTCGGCAGCGGGCGCCCACAGTATGTCGGACTAGTAGACGCCCGGACAGCGGACGGTGAAATCATTTGGGTCCACGACCCTGTTGATGGCCGCCGCCTGTTCCACATTCAGGATGGCTACGAACTCCAGCTGGCCGCATCATGACCGAGGCGGTGTTCTGATGACTGTCACTACCGCTCAGGACCGGAAGTCGACCAGCTGCCAGGCCAGAAACGGAATGCCTCTTTCCGGAACAGAATGAATTATGGCGTATCGCCTAAGCGTCCGTGCCTCCCAGTTTGGGTTTACAGGATGATTGACACTGAAATTCGCGTTTGTTGTGCAGGAACTTATACCGCCGTGGCAAATGATGTTCTCTGAGCTCAGCACATTCAGGCGATAGGTTGTTGCCTTGCAAGCGTGTGGTGTCACATACGGTATGAAGGGTTTGGGCTGCCAGTCGCTAATCCCAATCACAGCGATTTGGATGCTAGTAAAAATCGCACGGCGTGCCCCATGCGTTTGGTTCGTATGAGGCGCTGCTCGCTTCCCCGGACATCGACGCTGTCTATATTGCCCTGCCGAATGCGTTGCACCTCGAGTGGATTCTTAAAGCCTTGGATGCAGGCAAGCACGTCCTCTGTGAGAAGCCTTTGGCGATGAGCGCCGTCGAGTGCGAGGAGATTGCGCGCAAGGCCGACGAGACCGGGCTCAAAGTCTTAGAAGGCTTTATGTACCGTTTCCACCCACGTTTCGAAAAGCTGCAGGAGTTGCTTGGAGCCAACGCGGTGGGCACGTTGACCTTTGTCCACGTTGCGCACTCCTTTGATGCGGGCGGGGACGACAACATCCGCTGGTATGCAGGGCTCGGCGGCGGCGCACTTTTCGATGCTGGGTGCTACTGCGTCAACATGAGCCGGATGGTCACGGGGCAGGAGCCGGCTCATGTCGCCGCCTTTGGCAACTACCGTGACGCCAACGACGACGGTCGGATCGACACCAGCATTGCGGGCATGCTCCGCTTTCCCGCCGGCGCCACCGCGCTTTTTGATACGGGAGTGAACCTCGAGCGCCGTAACTTCTTGGAAATCACGGGCACCGGGGGCCGGCTTTACCTGGAGAATCCTTTCGGGCTGCTGGAGGAGGATTCGGTCCTGGAGGAGCATCACTTCGGGCAGGACACGATTTTTCACAAGATCAAGGGCGGAAACCACTTCGTCCGGATGGGCGAACACTTCGCCGGCAGCGTTCTCAACGGAACCCCGCTCCGCTACGACCTCACGGACGCGGCAAACAACGCCCGGGTGTTGGAAGCTCTCGACCAGGCAGCGAGGAAAGCAAGAAGGTAGCGTCTGAGCGGGCCCCGTTCAGACGCTGGCAGGATCGCCGCGGTCAGCGAACCGATTTTCCTCGGCCCGCTGGCCGCCGTACGACCAGCCTGGGCAGCTCAGCCGAACAGGACTGCAGCCTCGTCGTAGCGGTTCTGCGGCACAGTCTTTAGCTGGCCCAGGGCTTCCTTGAAGCCCACCTGCTCGATCTCCGTGCCCTTCAGGGCCACCATGGTGCCCCAGAAGCCTTCCACCACAGAGTCGACGGCTGCCATGCCCAGTCGCGTGGCCAGGACTCGATCGAAGGCTGACGGCACGCCGCCGCGCTGGATATGGCCCAGAATGGTGGCACGCGTTTCGATGCCGGTCCGGGCTTCCAGTTCCGGGGCCAGCTGGTCCGCGATCCCACCGAGCCGGGGCCGCCCAAAGTTGTCCAGGCCACGCTCGGAGTGCGGGGATTCCATATGGTCCGGGACAAACCCTTCGGCAACCACTACCAGTGGTGCGCGGCCCCGAGCGTGGGCTTCCTTCACCCACTGGGCAATCTGTTCGATGCTGACCTTCTGCTCGGGAATGAGAATGGCATGGGCGCCTGCCGCCATGCCGGCGTGCAGGGCGATCCAGCCCACGTGACGGCCCATCACCTCTACGATCATGCACCGGTGGTGCGATTCGCCGGTAGTGCGCAGCCGGTCGAGGGCCTCGGTGGCGATCTGCACGGCCGTGTCGAAACCGAACGTGTAATCCGTGGCGTCAAGGTCGTTGTCCACGGTCTTCGGGACGCCCACAATCTTCAACCCGGCGTCGGTAAGGCGCTTCGCAGCAGCCAGGGTTCCCTCACCGCCGATGGCGATGATGGCGTCGATGCCCAATCGGTCCATGTGCGCCTTGATGACCTCGGGCCCGCCGCCGTTCTCAAACGGGTTGGTGCGGGAGGTGCCAAGGATGGTTCCGCCCTGCTTCGCGATGCCCCGGACCAAAGTGCGGGGAATATCGATGATGTCGCCCTCAACCACACCGCGCCAGCCGTCCAGGAAACCCACGAATTCGTGTCCGTGGATGGTAATGCCCTTCAAGACGGCGCCGCGGATAACGGCGTTTAAGCCGGGGCAGTCGCCACCGCTGGTGAGGATTCCAATTTTCATGTTTCGGCTCAAATCATAGGAGAAGGTTTACAGCAGGGCACCTGAATGCCTTTTGATGGTGCGGCACGTGCCAAAATCTGTCAGGCCCGGGGATACCCCCGGGCCTGACGCGGCACAGCTAATGCGGTTAGGACGTGAAGATCACAAAGAACTTCCTGATCCGTTCCTGGATCTCCCACGTCCCCTGCCAACCGATCGGGAAGATAGCGGCTGTTCCGGCCTCCAGGGTGATCGGTTCAGCGCCGTCCTCGGTGACCACCATGCGGCCTTCAAGGACATGAATCGCCTCACCGCGCTCAAGGAACTCCCACCGGGAGAGGCCTGGCTCGGCTTCCCAGACTCCGGAGAGGATGCGGGAGTCGTCGCTGGTAAAGGGAATGGCAATTCGCGTCGGTATCTCGTCGCCGAGTACCTCGGCCAACGGCGCGCCGAGCAGGGATTCGTCGAGTTCCCCTGCGAAGAGCTCGCTGGGCTGGAAGGTGATGCTCATGTTGATGTACCTTTCTGTTGCTGCCCGCCGGTAGCGTCTCCGGCCGGCTGGTGGTGGCCGCGGCTCGAGATAAGCGGCGGTTGAATTTAGGCCAGTGCGGCGAGCACCGACATGGCTTCCTCAACGACATCCGTAGCGGGGAAGGAGGGGCGCTTCATGCCGGCCATCTCTTCCATGACGCGGACTACCTGGCAGCTGTAACCGAACTCGTTGTCGTACCAGACGTAGAGGACGAGGTTCTTGCCGTTGGCGATGGTGGCCAGGCCGTCCACGACGCCAGTGCGGCGCGAGCCGACGAAGTCGGTGGAAACGACCTCAGGAGAATCGACGTAATCGATCTGCCTGCGCAGGTCCGAGCGCAGTGACATTTCCCGAAGGAAGTTGTTGACCGCGTCCTTGGTGGTGCCGTTTTCCAGGCTCAGGTTCAGGATGGCCAGCGAAACGTCGGGGGTGGGGACCCTGATGGAGCTGCCGGTGAGCTTGCCCTGGAGTTCGGGGAGGGCCTTCGCTACTGCGGTGGCGGCACCGGTTTCGGTGATGACCATGTTCAGCGCGGCGGAGCGGCCGCGGCGGTCACCGTTGTGGAAGTTGTCGATCAGGTTCTGGTCGTTGGTGAAGGAGTGGACGGTTTCCACGTGGCCGTGGATCACGCCGAACTTGTCGTTGATGGCCTTCAGGACCGGGGTGATGGCGTTCGTGGTGCAGGACGCTGCCGAGACGATCCGGTCCGTATCCTCGATGCTGCCGTGGTTGATCCCGTGCACGATGTTCTTGACCGGGCCCTTGCCCGGCGCCGTCAGGAGAACCCGGGCAGCACCCTTGCTCTGCAGGTGCTGGGACAGGCCTTCGGCATCGCGCCAGCGTCCCGTGTTGTCCACCACCAAGGCGTTGTGGATGCCGTACGCGGTGTAATCGATCGTGGCAGGATTGTCCGAGTAGATGACCTGAATCCGCACACCGTTGGCGGTGATGGTGTTGGCGTCCTCGTCCACGCGGATGGTGCCTCGGAAGGGGCCGTGGACCGAGTCGCGGCGCAGGAGGCTGGCGCGCTTGGTGAGGTCGTTATCGGAGCCGCGGCGAACCACGACGGCGCGCAGGCGCAGGCCTTGGCCGCCACCGGCCTTTTCGATGAGCAGGCGCGCCAGCAGGCGGCCGATCCGGCCAAAACCGTACAGCACGACGTCGGTGCTGGTCCGGTCATCGCCACCGCGCTTGCCCACGACATCGGCAAGCTCGGCACGGAGGAACTCTTCCAGGGTGGCGCCGTCGCCTTCTGCCTTGAACTTTTGGCTCAGGAGGGCGATATCGATCGCGGCCGAGCCGGGCTCCAACCGCAGCAAGGTCTCCAGCAGCGGGGCGGTCTCTTCCGGACGCAATTCGTCCTTACTGATCCGGCGTGCGAACCGGTGCGCCTTGAGGATGTCCATGGTGGACTTGTTGACCAGGGTCCGGCCATGAATGGTGGTGACCACGTTGTTTTCGCGGTACAGCCGGCCAATCACCGGAATCATGGCCTCGGCGAGAGCCTCCTGGCCCATCCATGTATCAAGGCAAGAATCTTTAGTTTGTAGCATCGGGCTGCCTTTCCAATGGGGGTCGGATCTGGATGAGCTTCAGCTCCTGAGATGGTCCAGGAGACCCGCCGGTCTTTCCGAGGGGTGGTGGTTAGTTGATGGCGGCGCGGAGCTGCTTGGCTGCCAGTGCGGGGTCGGCTGCACCGTAGATGGCGCCGCCGGCGACGGCGACATCGGCGCCGGCCTTCTGGACGTCTGCGATGGTGGCCAGCTTCACGCCGCCTGCTACGGAGAACGGAACGCGGGCTTCGGCGCCGGCGCGGAGCAGGCCGTTCAGGTCGAAGCCGGGCTTTGCCTGCTCGTCCAGGCCGGCGTGCATCTCAACGAACTTCGCACCCAGGGCGCGGACTTCCTTGGCACGGGTGACCTTGTCTGCGATGCCGATGAGGTCAACGACGATGCCCTTGTTGTGGGCTTTGGCTGCCTTGACGGCGCCAGCGATGGTGGAGTCGTCGGCTGCACCGAGCACGGTGACCAGGTCAGCGCCGGCCTTGAACGCGATGTCGGCTTCGAGTTCGCCGGCGTCCATGGTCTTCAGGTCAGCGAAGACAACCTTGTCCGGGTGGGCGTTCTTGATCGCGGTGATGACGGAGAGGCCTTCGGCCTTGATCAGCGGGGTACCGAGCTCGATGATGTCAACGAATTCGGCGACCTGGCCAGCGAGTTCGAGGGCGGCTTCGGTGGTCAGGAGGTCAATAGCAACTTGGAGCTTCATGGTGTTGTTTTCTTTCTGCCGTGAACTACAGGTGGGTGTGGACAGCTAGTCCTGACATCCATCGTCCAGTCTTTTGCAGGCAGGCGAAACGCCAATTCGGGATGGTTCAAACTACCTTTTTGGGTAGGCTCCTCCGGCCGCCCGGGGGAAAGTATGGTTCTGTTTTGTGGCACGGGAAACGGCGGTGTTGCCCCGAAACTCGACGGGGAGTGCCACCTCAGGCGGCCTGCGCCTGCGGGGCCGCCTGAGATTTGCGGCCAAGCTCCGCGGTCCTCTTCACCGACCACCACAGCAGCACCACCAGGAGAACATTGCGTGTTGTCAGGATGGCAGCCATGACCGGGTGGGCGTGGATGAGCGGTGTGTAGAACAGCGGGTAGATCACAAACGTGGTCATCGCGATTCCCATCATCAGCGCAGCAGGTACCTTCCACCGCTCCCAGTCGTGCGTGAGGCCCGCGATGATCACCGGCGCCAGCCAGATGATGAACTGTGGCGAACCCACCTTGTTGAACACGATGAACGCGGTGGTCATCATCAACGCGCCCTCGAGGAAGAGCTCCTCCCGCTCGGCGCCGCGGTTCAGTGCCCGGACCAGCAGGACGGCCGCCACCATGGCGGCGAGGATCAGCAGCGGCTGCATCAGGAACGCGGCCACGTCGGCGCCGGGGCCGTAGACCTCGGTGGAGTTGATGGCCGTGTTGTCCGCCATCTTGGACCCGGCAATGTTGAAGACGCTGAGCCACACCCACGGCGTGGAAAACGTGGCCTCAAGCTGCATGCCACGCTCGCCCTGGTTGGTCAGGAAGTCCATGATGTGCGTCAGGCCGCCGGACAGGTACGCGCCCAGGCCCACGACGGCGGTGACCGCCACCCCGGAGGCCAGCACCTGGATCCGCTTACGGCTGGCAATAACGATCGGCACCAGTACCGCTGCCGGCCACACCTTGAGCCAGGTGGCGATGCTCAGCAGGATCCCCGCCACCACGGGGCGTTCGGCCGCGTACAGCAGGGCAATCAGCACGATGGGGGCCGTGATGCCCTCCACCCGGGCGAAGCTGAGGTAACCCATAAAGACGGTGAAAAACAGCCACCACCAGGCCGGGGCGATGCCCTTCACCTTCCGCGGTCCGCGGGTCAGGAAAGCAAGCCCGACGGCGTTGAGGGCTGTGATGATCAGGAACCAGCACAGGAGGTACAGGCTGGGTCCGGCAATATTCGCGAGGAAGATCGGGATCTGCGCCAGCGCCGGGTACACCCAGGGGCTGATCTTGCCGTCAAGACTGTCCGGGTTGTAGCCGTCCGTGGCCCACTGACGGTACTGCTCGGTGTCGCTGAACGTATCGCCGTTGAGGAAGAACGACGCCATCCAGCCCAGGAAATACAGGTGGATGACCGCAAAGCCCCACCAGACGCTGGAAGGACGGGTAAACCAGTCCGCCACTCGCGCGGGCAGGACGGTGCTGCGGACGCTGACCAGCCGGTCGAAGAACTTCGTGGAAATCTCAGGACTCCTTGAGCACGGGGACGGACGCGGACGTCTTCTTGCCCAACGAGTACAGGCGCCGGACCGACCACAGGAACAGGACGACCAGGAGGACGTTGCGGATGGTCAGCACGCCGGCCATGACTGGGTTGTTGTGGCTGAGGGCATCGTAGAAGAGCGGGTAGATGAAGAACGTTGCCACCGCGATGGCGATGAGCATGGCCGCGGGGACCCGCCACTCACGCCAGCTGTGCGCCAGGCCCACCGCCACGGCCGGGGCCAGCCACACCATGAACTGGGGCGAGCCCACCTTGTTGAACACCACAAAGGCGGTGGCCAGGGTGAGTGCTCCGGCCAGCAGCAGCTCGGTGCGGTCCACGCCGCCGTCGGCCTTGCCGGTGCCATTGAGCTTGCCGTTGTGCAGCGCCCAGAAGGTCAGTCCGGCCACGAGCAGCGCGGCAAGGATGAGGAGCGGCTGCATCAGTACGGACATCACCGCGGTGCCGGGGCCGTCCACCTGCATGGAGTTGATATCGGTGTTCATGTACATCCGGGAATCGCCGATGTTCAACACGGAGAGCCACAGCCACGGGGTGGTGAACGTCGCCTCAAGCTGCATGCCCCTGTCACCCTGCTGGGTGAGGAAGTTCAGTAGCTTGGGCACGCTGCCAACCGCGGCGGCGAGTGCCACCACCACCGCTGACGTGGCCACGCCGGCAAGCACCACCAGCAGGCGGTTCTTGACGACGGCGAAGAGGGCCAGCATCACTGCTGCCGGCCAGACCTTCACCCAGGTGGCCGTGGCGAGCAGTATCGAGGCGATGAACGGCCGGCCCACGCCGTAGGCCAGGGCCACCAGGACGATCGGTGCTGTGAGGCCGTCCACGCGTGCGAAGCCGAGCCAGCCCATCAGCAGCGTGAAGATCAGCCACCACCAGCCTGCGGGGATGGCGTTCTGGTTGCGGCCGCGGTCAGTGAGCTTAGCCAGGCCCCAGCCGTTGAGGATGGTGGTCATCAGCACCCAGAGGAAGAAGAACGGTCCGGGACCGGCAAGGCCTGCCAGCGCCATGGGGATCAGCGCGAGGATGGGGTACACCCACGGGCTGGGGCCGCCGCTGAGGTTCGCTTCGTCGAAACCCGCCCGGGCCCAGTCGCGGTAAATGAAGGTGTCGCTGAAGGCTTCGCCGCGCAGGGACAGCAGCGCAGCGAAGATCAGGAAGCCCAGGTGGACCAGGATGAAGCCGGTGAGGAGCCCCCGCGGCGTGTTCAGCCAGTACCGTGCGGCCGCAGGCAGGACGACATTGCGGATCCGTGTGAGCGTGGCGAAGAATGCGTCCGTGGAAATGGCGGAATCCTTGTCAGAGAGGGGCAAAAACAGGTGCCGGATCTTGCCGCTGGGCTGGAACCGGGAGCATCGGAGGTCCGCTTACAACAGCCTCCACCTTGAGTCAAGGGTAGTTGAATGTCACGGGTGCCCAATAATCCTGCGGCTCCGCGATTGACCTACTCGGACTTGGTCTGGCGGTAGCGCTCGATCTGTTTGAGCCGCCGCAGGAGGCTGTCGCGCCGAGGGTGCGGGACGGTGTCGGCCGTCTCTGCGGTGAGGTCAATGTGTTTGGTGCCGTACTGCCAGAGCAGGAGGTCATCCAGCAGGCGGTCCGGGCCGGGGGAGTAGCGGTGGTCCAGCGCCTTGCGGACCTTGGTGATCCGCTGGGCGCTGAGCAGGCCGGCGAGCTGGACGGTCTGGTTGAGTCCGTGGGCGGCCATGAGCTCGGCGGCCCAGCCCCAGTCATCATCGACTTTGCGGTCCACGTGCGGCAGCAGCGTGCGCCAGACGTCACGGATCCGGTTGGGAGTGAGCTGCGCGGCCCCCTCACCCTCGACATCCCAGTAGCTGCGGACTTCCTCGTAACGTTCGTGCAGGTCCGCAAAGGCGCTTTCCACGGTTTCCAGCATGGCGGCGGTGGCGGTGAACTGCCGATCGAAATGGGGGGTCCAGGCGCGGGGGTCCTCGGCCTTGAAGCGGATGTCGTGCTCGATCTCGCTCCAGGCGTGGGCGAAGACGGTGCGGATCTGGCATTCGAAGAAGTAGCTGCCGTTGGCCGGAATCTCCGGGTTGACGGCTTGCTGGTAATTCTTGACGGCCTCGTTCTGGATTGTGCGCAAGATGAGGTGGCGGCTGGAATAACCGTAGGTGCCGGACTCGATGGAACCGATGTCCTTCTCGCGGTCACCGCGGCAGTCGAATACCTGCCGCTGGCGCTTGATGATGTTGGCCACCAAGGCGTTCTCGGTGGGCAGTTTGGTGATGACGCGCACGCCGACCATATCGTTGAGGGTGCGGAACGGGTCCGGGAATTTCAACACCGGGGGGCCGCCGGGTTCCAGCGGTTCCTCAATCCGGGAAATCTTCTCCCGGAACGATTCCACCGACTTGGTGCGCCCGGTGACAAACAGCGGTGTGACCTCGGTGTCCTTCAACATGTCGCGGAGGATGTGGAGAACGTCCTTGGTGACCAGCTTCAGGGCAGGGCGGACGCGCTCGTAGATCTCCACGTTCTCCTGTACGGATTCACGCAGGCTGATGTCCAGGCTGTCCCAGTTACTCGGCATGCACACAGCTTACGGCGGGCGTGTGACAGTGGCTTGTCATGCCTGGCGCAGTGTTATGCCGAAGTGGAGTTGCGGACCACCAGAGAGCTTTCCAGCGTCAGCTGCGGCTGCTCCAACCGGTGGCCTTCCATTAGCCGTCGCAGCTGCCCACCTGCCTTCAGCCCCAGCGAGGTTGCCGGAAGGTGGACGCTGGTCAGGCTGGGATTACTCGTCGCGGAATACGGCAGATCATCGAAGCCGGCGATGGCCAGCTGGCCCGGGATTTGCACGCCTGCCACGCGTGCTTCCTGCAGCACCCCGTAGGCGTGGGTGTCTGTGCAACAGACGACGGCGGTCACCCCGGAATGCTGCCACGCCGGCCAGGCGGCGGCGAATGCGGCGGCGGACGCGCCGACGTCGATGGTGGTACTGATGATGCCGTCAGCGGGCACCGACATTCCGTGTGCGTTGGCCGCGGCCAGGAAGGCGCGGCGTCTGACCTCGAATGTGGCCGTGCCTGTCACGCTGTCCACGTAGGCCACCCGGCGGTGTCCAACATCCGCCAAATGCGCGGCCAGCTGGCGCGCGCCGTGCGCAACGTCCAGATTAACGGACGGGGCGTAGGCCTCAAGCCCCGGCGCGTCCAACAGGACTACGGGGCCGGCGGCGGACAGTTCTTCCAGGAATTCGGCGTTGGGAGCGTCAACCAGAAGCCCGGCCGGCCGGAGCGCCATCAGCTTCCGGACGTCGTCCGCCTGCGGGAACTCCCCGGCGTCGGTAACGGACAGCAGCAGCTGGTAATTAGCCCCGAGCGACTCCCGGACACCCGCGATCACCTTGGCGAAAAACGGGTTGGAGATGTCCGGGGCCACGAGTAAAACCATGGAGCTGACGCCTTTGGCCAGCGAGCTGCCCAGGCTGTCCACGACGTAGCCGAGCTCGGAAATGGCCTCCCGCACCCTGGCGATGTTGTCCTCGGAGACGCGGCCGGCAGTCTTGCCATTGGCCACCAGGGAAACCGTCGCCGCCGAGACGCCGGCGCGGGCCGCGACCATGGCCGCCGTGATCCGCCGCGGGCGGACGGATGGCTGCACCTGCTCCGCGGATTCCATACCTCGATCGTAGTAGGCCGGTGAAGCGAAGCCACCCACCACTACGTTAAGCGCTTGATCTGCAGGCACGTCAAGCGCTTGACGCGTGGCCCCGACGGGTGCCATGATCACACTGAATACTTTCGGCCACTGCCTCGGCAGGCCCCAATGACGTGGAGATTTAGCGTGGAATCCAAACCGATAAAACCCGCCCGTAAAAAGATCATTCTTGACTGTGACCCGGGGCATGACGACGCCGTGGCTATCCTGCTTGCGCACGGCAACCCTGACATTGAGCTTCTGGCAGTCACCACTGTCGTGGGCAACCAGACGCTCGAAAAGGTCACCCGGAACGCGCTCGCAGTCGGGACCATCGCCGGTATCACCGGAGTGCCTTTTGCCGCCGGTTGCGGCCGGCCCCTGGTCCGCACCATCGAAACCGCGCCGTCCATCCACGGCGAGACGGGCATGGACGGCCCGGCGCAGCCCGAGTCCACCATCGAACTGGACCCGCGCCACGCCGTCGACCTCATCATTGAAACCGTGATGGCCCACGAAGCCGGCACGGTCACGCTTGTTCCCACCGGCGGCCTCACCAACATCGCGCTGGCAGCCCGCAAGGAACCGCGCATTGTGGAACGCGTCCAGGAAGTTGTCCTGATGGGCGGCGGCTACCACGTGGGCAACTGGAGCGCCGTGGCCGAATTCAACATCATCATCGACCCCGAGGCCGCCCACATCGTGTTCAACGAGAAGTGGCCGGTGGTGATGGTGGGCCTGGACCTCACTCACCAGGCCCTCGCCACCCCGGACGTCGTCGAGAAGATCGCCGCCGTGGGCACCGGACCCGCCAAGTTCGTGATGGAACTGATGGAGTTCTTCACCCAGACCTATAAGGACGCCCAGGGCTTTGACTTCCCGCCCGTCCACGATCCGTGCGCCGTGGCCTACGTGATCGATCCCAGCATCGTCACCACCCGCAAGGTTCCGGTGGACATCGAGCTCCAGGGCACGCTGACCCTTGGCATGACCGTGGCCGACTTCCGGGCCCCCGCGCCGGACGACTGCACCACGTCCGTGGCCGTTGACCTGGACCACGCCCGTTTCTGGGACCTCGTCA
This sequence comes from Pseudarthrobacter sp. S3, assembly GCF_050156905.1. Classification (NCBI taxonomy): domain Bacteria; kingdom Bacillati; phylum Actinomycetota; class Actinomycetes; order Micrococcales; family Micrococcaceae; genus Pseudarthrobacter; species Pseudarthrobacter sp. S3. The sequence goes on from NZ_CP189583.1 coordinate 362,333, forward strand.
CAGATGCCCTGGAGCGGATCGGCGAACCGGCCGTTCTTGAAGCTGCCGGCCGTGCAGCAGCCACGGGAGGCAAGTAGATGAGTGCCACCCTCACCGAGGCAAAGACCAGCCGGGGCAACGTCACCGCCCTGATGGTCGCCCTTCTGGCCGCGTGCGTCGCCTTCCAGCTCAACGCCTCCATGCTCAGCCCTGCACTGGTCACCATGGGCAAGGAACTGAACACCGATCAGGCCGTGATCGGCCTCTCCCAGACCTGGTTCTTCACCGCAGCCGCCCTGTTCTCCCTCTTCCTGCCCCGGCTGAGCGACATCATCGGCCGCAAGAAGATCCTGATCGCCATGATGCTCCTGATGGCCGTCGGATCCGTCATTGCGGCCATGGCCCCGGACGTCACCTGGCTCTTTGTGGGCCGCATCATCCAGGGCGTCAGTGGCCCCACCGTGCCGTTGTGCCTGATCATGCTGCGCTCCGCAGTCAGCAACCCGCGCAAATACGGGACGCTTATGGGCCTCATCACCGCGGTCAACGGCGGCGTGGCCGGCGTGGACTCGTTTGTGGGCGGCTACTTCGCCGAGCACTTCGGGTTCCGCAGCATCTTCTGGCTGATGGTGGTCCTGGCCGTCGTCGCCACGGCCCTGATCGCTTTCCTTGCCGGCGAAAGCAAGCCGGCCGCCGGCACCTCCATGGACTGGCTGGGCGTGTTCTTTATCGTGGTTGCTGTGGGTGCGTTGCTCACGGCCCTCAACGAGGGCTCCAAGCTGGTGGGCGCCTTCGCCCCCGGCACCCTCCTGCTGTCCATCGGGCTCGTGGTGGTTGCCGCCGTCGCCTTCTTCTGCTTCTGGACCGTGGAAAAGCGGGCCAAAGAGCCCATGGTGGAAACCGTGCACCTGCGCCAGCGCTCCACCTGGGCGCCGCTGCTGACCACCACGCTGACCATGACCGGTATTTTCGCCGTCATCAACGGAATCGTGCCGGCGTATGTGCAAGCGGCGGACCCGGGGTTCGGCATCGGCCCGACCGAAATGTCGCTCATCATCCTCACCCCGTACGCCCTGCTCGGCTGGCTGGTGGGCCCCATCAGCGGCAGGCTCGCGCCTATTCTCGGCTACACCAAGGTCCTGCGCATGGGCATGCTCGGCAGCATCGCCGCCCTGGCCATCATCGCGTTCTTCGGCCTCAGCAGCCTGCCCATGATGATCGCCGGAACCGTCTTGCTGGGCATCATGTACGCCGGTACGGTCAACATCATGTTGAACGGACTCGGAGTTGTCCTCTCACCCGCCGGAAATCCCGGCTTCCTGCCCGGCATGAACGCGGGCGCCTTTAACCTGGGTGCCGGCCTGAGCTTCCTGGTGTTGCCTGCCGTGCTGGTGGCCACCTCGGCCCTCGGCGATGCCGCGGCGTCGTACATGACCGTTGTGGTCACCGGCCTGGTCATTACCGTCATGGCGTTTGCCGCGTCGCTCCTCATCCCCAAGCCCGTCGAGGCTGAGGTAGCCGAATGAGTTCCGCAACAGCCGGCTCCCAGGCCAGGATCGTCGTCGTCGGGTCCCTGAACGCTGACCTGACCATCTATTGCGAGCGGCTGCCGCTGCCCGGCGAGACGGTGCACGGCAACGGATTCGCCGTGAACCCCGGTGGCAAGAGCGCCAACCAGGCCGTCGCCGCCAGCCTGCTGGGCGGAAACGTCAGCCTGGTAGGCGCCGTCGGTGCGGACGCCAACGGCGACATGCTCCAGTCATCCGCTGCCGGCGCCGGGGTGGACATCTCCGGCGTACGGACCTCAGCAACTGAAGTCACCGGCGTCGCCGTCATCGCCGTGGATTCCAACGGCGAGAACAACATCATCATCTCGGCCGGCGCCAACGGCACCCTCTCGCCGGCGGACGTCGCCGTCGAGGCTGAGGCGTTCGACGGCGCCGCGGTGGTCTGTCTCTGCCTGGAGGTCAGCCTTGACACGGTTGAGGCCGCCGCCCGGGCAGGGCACGACGCCGGCGCCACAGTTCTGCTGAATCTCTCGCCTTACGCGGAAATCCCGCAACAGCTGGCGGACCTGACCGATGTCCTGCTGGTCAACGCCCATGAGGCGTCGCTGTTCCTCGGCTCCACCGCCATTCCCGGCAGCGACGCGGATCTAAGCGACTGGGAAGCGGTCAGGCTGCACTTCGCCGAGCGGGGCCTCCAACGCGTCCTGGTCACGCTGGGGGCCAACGGCTCAGTGGTGCTGGATTCGCTGGCGCCTTCCGGGCAGCAGCTAGTCCGGGTGGCGCCCATCAAGGTCAAGGCCGTGGACACCACCGGCGCGGGCGACGCCTTCACTGGGGCGGTAGCCGCCCGCCTGGCAGCCGGGGCGCCATTGGCTGACGCCGCCGCTTTCGCCTCGATTGCCGCCGCGCTGGCCACCACCCGCAAGGGAACCCAGGCAGCCTATCCGGAGGTAGCGGACGTGGAGCGCGTGGTCGCTTCGGATGGACACCCTCTGTGACCGGCTGACGTCAACGAGGAACCGTGGAAAACGCCGACGGCGACAGGTGAACGGCGGCCGTCGGCGTTTCCCTTTGTGTTGGCCGGGCCTTCGATGACTCCGCTGCCGGTAACCCACCGGCTCCACGCCGACCTTGGCGAGAGCTTCCAGCCCGCGGCCGACGTACCGGGCCTCGGTCCCGGCGTCGATCCCCTGCATGGGTTCGTGCAGGTAACCGTGGTGGGCCACCTCGTGCCCGGCGTCCACGATGCGCCGGACCGTGTCCGGGTAACAGCCTGCCGTGAAGCCGGGAACGAAGAAGGTGGCCCGAATGTCCTGCCGCTGGAGAATTTGCAGCAGGCGCGGCACCGCCACTTTGGGCCCGTAGGACTGGTGGGTCATGAGGGACATCCGGCGCGTGCCCGCTTACCCCAATCGAGGCATGGGATGATCCCCGACGAGGTAAAAAGAAGTCTCTGGCGTCGGAGCGTAAGCGCGCGTACCGTCGATCAGAGAGTTAGCTTCGACGGCAGCGGCCCGATCATAAAGCCGAGCTGGCACGGGTGTTAGTTTTTGAGGAGGGCAGGATGGCTGGGTGGAACTCTGAGACGGCGGCTGGTCCCTTGGGAGCTGGGGTCACCCTTGTAGAGGGATCGTCGTTCTGCATCTCTTTGCCGAACGGCGACATCCACCCGGAACATCCCCATGGCCTTTTCGTCCAGGACACCCGGATCCTGTCCAAGTGGAGCCTGACCATTAATGGGCAGCAGTTGGAGCCACTGACGGCAGAGACGAAGGAGCCGTATCGTGCGTTGTTTGCCGGGCGCGTTCCCCGCTCGGACGGGTATGCCGACAGCCCCCTGATCGTTGAACGGCTCCGCGAGGTCGGAGCCGGTATTCAGGAGCAGGTTACTGTCCGGAATTTCTCGTTGGCCCCTGTCCAGTGCTTGATCTCACTGACGGTTGAAGCGGACTTCGCCGATCTCTTTGAGGTGAAGGAAGCGAGGATTCAGCGGCACTGGGATGAACGCCGCCAAGCGGCGGCAGGAGTACTGACCATCCGTGCTCTCTGGCAAGACGTGCGGAAAGGCGTTGTGATCCAGGCCCCGGGAGCGCATGTAGCGCTCGACGCCATCACATACCGGACTTCCATCGCCGCCCACGGCCAGTGGAGCACCACCCTTACGGCGGTGCCCGGCATGGAGGGAGTCAGCGCCCCCTCGTTCGCCCATGCTGAGGGTGACGGATTATCGCAAAGTGACAGGCGCCGGCGGGAGTGGGTGGCGAAGATCCCCGTGCTCCACCTGGGAAGCCCGTCAATCGAACGCACGCTGCGTCGCAGCTACGATGACCTCGGCGCCCTCCGCATCGAGGACCCGAAGCACCCGGACAGGGTCGTGGTAGCCGCCGGGGCACCCTGGTTCATGACCCTATTCGGCCGCGACTCACTTTGGGCCTCGCAAATGGCCCTGCCAGTGGACCCCTCCCTGGCCTTAGGCACCCTTCAAACGCTGGCCGACCGCCAAGGCACCGTGGTGGACCCCATGAGCGAAGAGGAACCGGGAAAAATCCTCCATGAGGTTAGGCTCGACGTCTCCAGCGGACTATCACTCGGAGGCAAGTCCACTTACTACGGCAGCGTCGACGCGACCCCACTGTTTGTAGACGTCCTCGGGGCTGTTAGCCGCTGGGGATTCGCCAAGGACACCATCGCCGCCCTGCTGCCCCACGCCGACCGGGCGCTGGACTGGATCCGCGACTACGGGGACAAAGACGGCGATGGGTTCGTCGAGTATCAACGCCTCAATCCGCAGGGCCTGATCAATCAGGGCTGGAAAGACTCCTGGGACGGCATCAACTTCGCGGACGGCACCCTGGCTGAACCTCCAATCGCTCTCTGCGAGGTACAGGCCTATGTCTACGCCGCCTACCTCGCCAGGGCATGGATGGCATACGACGCCGGGGATGCGGACCTGGCGGACGGGCTCGCCGAACGAGCAGCGCAACTGAAAAAGCAGTTCAACGAACAGTTCTGGCTCCCTGAGCTCGGCTACTACGCCGTCGCCCTCGACGGGAAGAAACAGAAAGTCGACGCATGCGCTTCCAACATGGGCCACTGCCTATGGCTGGGCCTCATTGACGAGGACAAGGCCCCGATGGTGGTTGAACATCTGATGTCCCCGGAGATGTTCAGCGGCTGGGGCATCCGCACCCTGGCCAGCGACATGGGCGCCTACAACCCGGCCAGCTACCACAACGGCTCGGTGTGGCCACACGACAATGCGATTATCCAGGCCGGCCTGGTGCGTTACGGCTTCGTGGCGGAAGCCCAGCGGATCTCCACCGCCCTGCTGGAGGCGGCCGAGTACTCCGGAGGCCGGCTGCCGGAACTGTTCTGCGGTTTCAGCAGGGACCACTTCGCCGAGCCCGTGCCCTACCCGACAGCATGCTCGCCCCAGGCCTGGGCAGCGACTTCTCCGATCCTGCTTTTGACGAGCCTGATGCGCTATGACGCCCACGTATCCCGGGGCGGCGTATGGATGGACCCGGTGCTCCCGGAATCCTACGGCGACCTCCACATCACCAACGCACCCATGGCCGGAGGCCGTATCACCATAGACATCAACAATTCAGTCCCAGTCGTCCAAGGCCTGCCCCAAGGAATGGAATTCCACAGCGGGCACCGCCCATGGATGACAGAACTGGTGGAGAAGGCCAGCCAGCGCCGAAGGCCGATGCAATAACTGGAACCAAGGACGGAATGCTGCCCTTTCCGAGGCTTATCGAAGGTGTTGGCGCGGGAAGGAGTCGCGCCGATCAGGTCGGACCGATCGTTACGAGGGCTGTCAATCAGTCTGATCTCATCGTGTGGCCTACCAGCCGCGCTGGGCGAGGCGGTGGGGCTGCGGGATGTCGTCGACGTTGATGCCGACCATGGCTTCGCCGAGGCCGCGGGAGGCCTTGGCGATGACGTCGGGGTCGTCAAAGAACGTGGTGGCCTTGACCACGGCAGCGGCACGCTGGGCCGGGTTGCCGGACTTGAAGATACCGGAACCTACAAACACGCCGTCAGCGCCGAGCTGCATCATCATCGCAGCGTCGGCCGGGGTGGCAATGCCTCCGGCGGTGAACAGCACCACGGGGAGCTTGCCGGCAGCGGCAACTTCCTTGACCAGTTCGTACGGGGCCTGCAGTTCCTTGGCCGCGACGTACAGCTCGTCCTCGGGCAAGGCGGCAAGCTTGGCGATCTCGGCGCGGATCTGGCGCATGTGCCCGGTCGCGTTGGAGACATCGCCGGTGCCGGCCTCGCCCTTGGAGCGGATCATGGCCGCGCCTTCGTTGATGCGGCGCAGCGCCTCACCGAGGTTCGTGGCGCCACAGACGAAGGGAACCGTGAAGTTCCACTTATCGATGTGGTGGACGTAGTCGGCCGGGGTCAGGACCTCGGACTCGTCAATGTAGTCCACGCCCAACGACTGCAGGACCTGGGCCTCCACGAAGTGGCCGATCCGGGCCTTGGCCATGACCGGCACGGAGACGGCGTCGATGATCGCCTCGATCATGTCCGGGTCCGACATGCGGGACACGCCGCCCTGGGCGCGGATATCGGCCGGAACGCGTTCCAGGGCCATGACGGCAACGGCACCGGCGTCTTCGGCGATGCGGGCCTGTTCAACGTTGACGACGTCCATGATGACGCCGCCCTTGAGCATCTCAGCCATGCCCCGCTTGACACAGCTTCTGCCGTGCTTCTGGCCGGACAGCTATCAGCGCAGTACGACGGTCCTGTTACCCTGCAGGATCACGCGGCCTTCGCAGTGCCAGCGCACGGCGTTGGACAGTGCCTTGCACTCGGTGTCCCGGCCGGCAGCGACCAGGTCCTCGGGGCCGTAGGTGTGGTCTACCTCAACGGTCTGCTGGGAGATGATCGGCCCTTCATCGAGCTCGGCGTTGACGTAGTGGGCGGTGGCTCCCACGGTCTTAACGCCGCGCGCGTACGCCTGGTGGTATGGCTTGGCGCCCTTGAAGCTGGGCAGGAACGAGTGGTGGATGTTGATGGCGCGCCCGTCGAGCTTGCGGGTGAGTTCGTCGCTGAGCACCTGCATGTAGCGGGCCAGCACCACCAGTTCCACGTCGAATTCGTCCACGAGTTCCAGCAGCCGGGCCTCGGCGGCGGGCTTGGTGTCGGCGGTGACGGGCACGTGGAAGAACGGGATGCCGTGCCATTCCACCAGTGTCTGGTGGTCCGTGTGGTTGGAGACCACAGCGGCGATCTCCACGGGAAGCTCGCCGGTTCTGGCGCGGAACAGCAGGTCGTTGAGGCAGTGGCCGAACTTGGACACCATGATCAGCACGCGGCGCTTGGCGCCGTGCCGCTCCAGCCGCCAACTCATCCCGAACCGCTCCGCCACCGGGCCAAACGCGGCCCGCAACGCCTCAGCGGTGGAGGCATCGCCGTCGGACGCGAAGTGGACGCGCATAAAGAAGTGCGCCTCCGACCGTTCGCCGAACTGCTTGCTGTCCACGATGTCGCAGCCATGCTCGAGCAGGAAACCTGAGACGGCGTGGACGATGCCGGGCGTCTCGGGGCAGTCCAGCGTCAGGACGTGTTCCACGGTGGTGACCGGTAACGGGGGTGTTTCAGTCTGGATGTCGGTCATGGCTCAGCACTCGATCACGTTGACGGCGAGACCTCCGCGGGAGGTCTCCTTGTATTTGGTTTTCATGTCCGCTCCTGTCTCACGCATGGTTTTGATGGCCTTGTCCAGGGACACTTTGTGGCTGCCGTCCCCGTGCAGGGACAGTCGCGCGGCGTTGATGGCCTTGACGCTGGCGATGGCGTTCCGTTCGATGCAGGGGATCTGCACCAGGCCGCCCACGGGGTCGCAGGTCAGGCCGAGGTTGTGCTCGATGCCCACTTCGGCGGCGTTTTCCACTTGTTCGGGGGTGCCGCCGAGGACCTCGCACAGGCCCGCTGCAGCCATGGAACAGGCAGAGCCCACTTCGCCTTGGCAGCCGACTTCGGCGCCGGAGATGGAGGCGTTGATCTTGAAAAGAATCCCGACGGCGGCTGCCGCGAGGAGGAAGCGGACCACACCGTCCTCGTCGGCCCCCGGAACAAACTTGACGTAGTAGTGCAGGACGGCAGGCACGATGCCGGCCGCGCCGTTGGTGGGAGCGGTGACGATCCGCCCGCCGGCGGCGTTTTCTTCGTTGACGGCGAGGGCGAACAGGTTGACCCATTCCATCGCCCGGAGGGGATCGGTGACGCCCGTATCCGCGGTCAGGGTCTTGAATAACGACGGCGCGCGCCGCCTGACGTTGAGCCCGCCGGGAAGGATTCCTTCCGCGGCGCAGCCGTTGTCCACGCACTCGCGCATCACGGCCCAGAGTGCCAGCAGCTTTTCGCGGAGTTCCGCTTCGCTGCGCCAGGTGAGTTCGTTTGCGAGCATCACGTCGGAGATGGACATCCCCTCGCGCTTGCAGATCGCCAGGAGTTCGTCGGCGCTGGTGAACGGGTATGGCAGGGCGGTGTCATCGGCCACCACCCTGTCGCCGGAATCGGCGTCTCCGTCCACGACAAAGCCGCCGCCGATGGAGTAGAAGCTTCGTTCGCGAAGGACGGTCCCGGTGTGGTCCAGGGCCCGGAAGCTCATGCCGTTGGGGTGGGCGGGGAGGGACTTGCGGCGGTGCAGTACTACGTCCTCGTCCCAGTTGAAGTCCACCCGGTGATCCCCGCAGATCATAAGTTCGGCGTCGAGGGCGGCTGCGGCCACCTGGTCGTCGGCGGTGGAGGTATCCACCGTCTCCGGGTCCAGGCCCTGCAGGCCCAGTACCACCGCCTTGTCGGAGCCGTGGCCCCGCCCGGTGGCACCAAGGGAGCCGAACAGTTCGGCCCGGACCCGGGTGGTTGAGCTCAGGAGCCCACCGCTCTTAAGCCCGTCAGCGAACAGTTTTGCCGCCCGCATCGGGCCGACCGTGTGTGAGGACGACGGCCCGATGCCAACGGAAAACAGGTCCAGGGCGCTAAGCGCCATCAGGGCACCTCGGGGGAAGCGAACTCCCTCATGGCGTCCAGGAGCCAACGGCCCAGGAACTCCGCGAACGAGGCCCGGGGGAAGATCCGGTAGCTTTCCTCCCCGGTCTTCTGCAGGACCACCGGGATATTGCCTACCTCGGTGGACAGGGCTGCACCCGTGGTGAAGCTGCGGGGGTGCAGGTCCAGGGCGCAGCCCTTTTCCAGGACGGCCCGGGCACGCGGACCGGAGAGTTCGAACGTGGTGCGGTTGGCGGAGAGGTCCACAACCTGGCCCGGCGCGTCGCCCAGCGCGGCCACGAGAGAGCCGATGAGGTCACCGCCCAGGGAATCGTGGGCTTCTTCCGGTGCCACCACCAGGAACTCGGAGGGTCCCAGCCAAAGAACGGTGACGCGGTCCGTGCCGCCCACCTCGCCGCAGCGTGCCGGCAGGCCGCCGGTGACGGCGGCGATCCGTGAGCCTTCTTCGGAGCGGGGATCCACCCGGACCCCGGCCATGGTCTGGAACAGGCCTTCTTTCAGGACCACCGTTCCCTGGATGGAGCCGGCATCCATTGCCGCGGCCAGGTGTGAGGCAGGGCTGCGGCGGATGTCGCGGAGTCCATTGATGCCGTCGAGTGCTGCTGTGTTAGCCATCTTTGCGGGTCCCTTCGGGGTCAAAAAGTACGGTTTCTGCCACAACAACGTCAACGAGCTGGTCGCCGGCTGCGGCCACCAGGGTCTCGCCGATGCGGTTGCGGCCATTCTTGATCAGGGCCAGCGCGAAGGACCTGCCCAGAGCGGCGCTGTGGTAGCTCGAGGTCACGAACCCCTCCATGGGCACCGGACCGTAGGCGGGGTTCGTGGCGATGCCCTTCTCCACAAGCTGGGTGCCTTCGGGCAGCCTCAGCGTCCCGTCCACGGGCAGGACGCTGACCAGGTGCTTGCGGTCCGCGCGCTGGGCGTCGGCCCTGGCGTAGGAGCGTTTGCCGATGAAGTCCTTGGCCTTCGAGACCACCCATTCCATCCCCGCGTCCTGCGGGGTGACCGTCCCGTCGGTGTCCTGGCCAACGATCGGGTAACCCTTCTCTGCGCGGAGCACGTGCATTGTTTCGGTGCCGTAGGGGGTGATGTTGAATTCAGCCCCGGCTGCGGCCACCGCTTCCCAGGTGTTCAGCCCGTACCAGGACGGCACGTTGATCTCGTAGGCCAGTTCGCCGGAGAACGAGATCCGGCAGATCCGTGCCTGGACGCCGGAAGCCAGTGTGGTTTCCCGGAATGTCATGAAAGGGAAGGCATCTGCTTCGAGTCCGCCGTCTGCTGCCAGCTCCGGCGCCACTTTGGCGAGAACCGCCCGAGATTTGGGCCCGACGACGGCAATGGTGGACCACTGCTCGGTCACCGAGGTGCAGTGCACGTCCAGCTCAGGCCATTCGGTCTGCAACCATTCCTCCAGCCAGTCCAGCACCTTCGCGGCGCCGCCGGTCGTGGTGGTCATGAAGAACCGGTCCGCATCCAGGCGCAGGGTCACGCCGTCGTCGAAAATCATGCCGTCCGCCATGCACATCACGCCGTAGCGGGCGGAACCCGGGGCGAGCTTTTTGAACGCGTTGGTGTACATCCGGTTGAGGAACTCACCGGCGTCCTTGCCCCGGATTTCGATCTTGCCCAGGGTGGTGGCGTCCATGAAACCGACAGATTCGCGGACGGCGGCGCACTCCCGGAGCACGGCAGCGTCCATATCTTCCCCGGCCTGAGGGTAGTACCAGGGCCGCTTCCACTGCCCCACGTCCTCGAACAGGGCACCCTGCGCGACGTGCCACGGGTGGACCGACGTGAGGCGGGCGGGATCGAAGAGTTCGCCGCGCTGGCGTCCGGCGAGGGCCGAGAACGCCACCGGGGTGAACGGTGCACGGTAGGTGGTGGTGCCGATGTCGCCGATGCCACGGGAGGCTTCGCCGGCGGTCCGCAGCGCCGCTGCGATGACGCCGATCGCGTTGACCCCTGAGGTCTTGCCCTGGTCGTTGGCGGTGCTGATCGAGGTGTAGCGCTTGATGTGCTCCACGGACCGCATGCCGGCGCCGGTGGACCGCAGGACATCTGCCACGGACTGGTCGCGCTGGAAGTCCACGAAGTGGTGGTGCCAGTCATCCGGGCCGCCGGTCTGACCGGGCACCAGCCACAGCTGGCGGGTCGGGGCGGAGGCCTTCGGCTCGCCAAGAGTGGTCGGCTCGGTTTCCGAGGCGAAGCCCGCCGCAATGGCAGCCGCGGCGCCGGCGGAGATGCCCTCGGCCAGGCAGTCCCCGAGTTCGAAGCTGCCGCGGCCGGAGCCGATGGACTGCTGGTTCGGGACTACGGTGCTCGGCACGAAAGCGGCCAGGTCCTCGTCCCAGCGCAGCTTGCCCTGGCGCTGGGAGTGCAGGTGCACCAGCGGGCTCCAACCACCGGAAACTGCCAGCAGGTCGCAGGCGATTTCCTCGACGCCGGAGGTGAGTTCGCCGTCGTCGTTGATGCTGCGGACGGTGACGCCCGCAACGCGGCCATCTGCACGGCTGGATGCGGTGTTGGCAACGGCGCTGCCGATCAGCACCCGGGTGCCGGCTTCGACGGCGGCACCTGCCACGGCGGTGAGCTGCGGGCGGGCGTCGACGACGGCGGCAACCTTCACGCCGGCTGCGCGCAGGTCCGCGGCGAGGGCGTAGGCGCTGTCGTTGGTGGTGCTGATGACCACGCGCTGCCCGGCGGCGACGGCGTAGCGGTTGAGGTAGCTGCGGACGGCCGAGGCGAGCATGATGCCCGGGCGGTCGTTGTTCTCAAACACCAGGGGCCGTTCGTGGGCGCCGGGAGCCAGCACCACCTGCTTGGCACGCACGTGCCAAATCCGCTGCCGGGATACACCAGGCGCTGCCGGGCTGGACAGGTGGTCGGTGCGGTTCTGGACCGCGATGACGTAGTTGGCATCGTAGGCGCCAAAGGCCGTGGTGCGGTTCAGGACCGTACTTTCGGCTCCGGAGACAAGTTCGGCTTCCACATCAGCGACCCATTCCAGGGCGGGCTTGCCCTCGATGTCCTCGGCCAGTCCTGACGCAGTGGATCCGGACAGGAGGGATCCGCCCAGTTCGGGCTGATCGTCCATGAGCATCACGCGGGCGCCGGTGCGGACCGCTTCGCGGGCCGCGGCCAGGCCGGCGGGGCCACCGCCGATCACCAACACGTCGGTGTGCACGTACTTCTTGTCGTATTCAGCCCGATCTTCCTCGGGGTCCAAGCGGCCCAAACCGTTGAGCAGGTCCGCTTTCAGGCCGTCCACCAGAGTGATTGTGGTGGCGGGGAGCATGGATTCGGCCACATGGCCCGGGAACCGTGCTTCGACCCGGACCAGTGCGTTGGCTTCCTCCACCCCGGCGGACATGATGCCGCGGGGCCGGTCCTCGTAAAGCGAGTTTCCGGCGGCGATCCGGCCGTTGGCGAGCAGGGCCGAGGCGAGGGTGTCGCCGGGGTGTCCGGTGAATTCCTCGCCGTCCACGGTGAAGCGCCAGGACATGGTGCGGTCGATGCGTCCGCCGGCGGCGAGGCGGGCGTTCTGGGAAGTCACTTGGTTGCTCCCTTCGGGGCAGTGGTGCTGGGGGCGGAATCGGCCGGGGCAATGCTGGTGCCCGAGATGCTGGGCGCGGCGGTACCGGTGGTGGTGCTGTCAGCGGCGGTGCTGGCAGTGCCTGAGTCCGGGACGGCCGGGTTGGCCGGTGCTGGCCGGGGCGTGCCCATCGGGTAGACGGCCTGGATGTCGTAGGTGACGGTGTCGCGGAGCATGTTGAACCACTGGCGGCAGCCGGTGCTGTGCAGCCAGCGTTCGGCGAAGGCGCCCTTGGTGTTGTCCCGGTAGAACAGGAATTCGGCCCATTCGCGGTCGTTCAGCTCGGTGGGGTTTTCCGGGTAGGCCACGTGGGCCTGGCCGCCGTAGTGGAACTCGGTCTCGTCGCGCGAGCCGCAGTTGGGGCAGGGGATGAGCAGCATGTGCGTCTTCTTTCTGGGGGACGGCGGCTAGTGGGCGACGGCGGCTGCGCCGTGTTCATCGATCAGGGCGCCGGTTTCGAAGCGTTCCAGCGCAAACGGCTTGTTCAGCTTGTGCGGGGTCCCGGTGGCGATGTTGTGCGCGAAGGTGAGGCCTGCGGCCGGGGTGCCCTTGAAGCCGCCGGTGCCCCAGCCGCAGTTCACGAACATGTTCTCCACCGGGGTGTTGCCCACGATGGGGGAGGCATCCAGGGTGGTGTCCACGATGCCGCCCCACGTCCGGAGAACGTGTGCCCGGGCAAAGATGGGGAAGAGTTCGACGGCGGCAGCCATCTGGTGCTCGATCACGTGGAAGGAGCCGCGCTGGCCGTAGCCGTTGTAGGAGTCCACGCCGGCACCCATGACCAGTTCGCCCTTGTGTGCCTGGGAGACGTAGACGTGCACGTGGTTGGACATGACCACGGTGGGGTGGACCGGCTCGTGCAGTTCGGAGACCAGCGCCTGCAGCGGGTGCGACTGGATGGGGAGCCGGAAGCCTGCCATTTCGGCCAGGACCGAGCTGTGCCCGGCAGCACACAGGCCCACCTTTTCGGTGTTGATGGTGCCTTGATTGGTCTTGACGCCCACCACGCGGTTGCCGTCCTTGACGAAGCCGGTGACTTCGCAGTTCTGGATGATGTCCACGCCGAGTTCGTCGCATTTGCGGGCGAAAGCCCAGGCCACGTGGTCGTGCTTGGCGATGCCAGCACGGGGCTGGTAGGTGGCGCCCATCACGGGGTAACGGATGTTGTCGTTGATGTTCAGGATGGGGCAGAGTTCCTTGACCTGCTGCGGATCCAGCCATTCCGCGTCCACGCCGTTGAGCTTGTTCGCTCCGACCCGGCGCATGCTTTCACGGACGTCACCCAGGGTGTGGGCGAGGTTCATCACGCCGCGCTGGCTGAACAGGAAGTCGTATTCGAGCTCCTCCGGCAGGATCTCCCAGAGCTTGAGTGCGTGCTCGTAGATGGCCGCGCTCTCGTCCCAGAGGTAGTTGGAACGGATGATGGTGGTGTTCCGGGCCATGTTGCCGCCGGCCAGCCAGCCTTTTTCCAGGACGGCGATGTTGGTCATCCCGTGGTTCTTGGCCAGAAAGTAGGCGGTAGCCAGGCCGTGCCCGCCGCCGCCCACAATCACGGCGTCGTAGCTCTTTTTGGGCTCAGGGTTGCGCCAAAGGAAATCCGGGTGCTCCGGGAGCTGTTGGTTGCTCACTGGGCTGCTCCAATCATGTCTGCCTCAACGCCCGCCAAGGCGGCGTCGGCGGTGAGGTGGGGGTAAAGGGGGAATTGTTCTGCCAAGGCCCTCACCCGGGCGCGGAGCTCGACGGCGGTGTCCTCGCTAAGGGATGCTGCGCTGGCAGCGGCGATGAGCGCCGTCGCGATGATGTCGGCAACCTCGGCGAACTCCACGGCACCAAAGCCCCGGGTGGCCAGGGCTGGTGTGCCGATCCGGAGTCCGGATGACACCATCGGCGGGCGGGGATCGAACGGTACGGCGTTGCGGTTCACCGTAATGCCGATCCGGTGCAGCGCGTCTTCGGCCTGCTGGCCGTCCAATTCCGAGTGGCGGAGGTCCACCAGGACCAGGTGAACGTCCGTGCCGCCGTTGACCACGGAGATGCCGGCCGCGGCAACGTCCTCACGGAGCAGCCGTTCGGCCAGCAGCTTCGATCCATGCAGGACGCGTTCCTGGCGTTCCTTGAATTCAGGGGTGCCGGCGAGCTTGAAGGCCACGGCCTTGGCAGCGATGACGTGCTCCAGCGGGCCGCCCTGTTGGCCGGGGAACACGGCGCTGTTGATCTTGCGGGCGTACTTTTCCTTGGCGAGGATGACGCCGCCGCGAGGGCCGCCGAGGGTCTTGTGCGTGGTGGTGGTGACGACGTCGGCGTAGGGCACCGGATTCGGGTGCAGCCCTGCAGCCACCAGGCCGGCGAAGTGGGCCATATCCACCATCAGGTAGGCGTCCACGAGGTCCGCGATCCGACGGAACTCGGCGAAGTCGAGCTGGCGGGAGTAGGCGGACCAGCCGGCGACGATCAGCTTCGGGCGGTGTTCGAGGGCGAGTGCCTCGACCTCGGCCATATCCACCCGGAGGTCCTCTTCACGCACGTGGTACGGGACCACGTTGTAGAGCTTGCCGGAGAAGTTGATCTTCATGCCGTGGGTGAGGTGGCCGCCGTGGGCCAGGCTCAGACCCATGATGGTGTCGCCCGCGTCCAGCAGGGCGAACATGGCCGCGGCGTTGGCCTGGGCGCCGGAGTGCGGCTGCACGTTGGCGAATTCCGCCCCGAACAGTGCCTTGACCCGGTCGATGGCGAGCTGTTCGATGACGTCCACGTGCTCGCAGCCACCGTAGTAGCGCTTCCCGGGGTAGCCCTCGGCGTACTTGTTGGTCAGGACCGAGCCCTGCGCCTCCATGACGGCGGACGGGGCGAAATTCTCCGAGGCGATCATTTCCAGCGTGGACTGCTGGCGGAGCAGCTCATTGCTAATGGCCTGCTGGACCTCGGGATCGACGAGGGAAAGTCGATCGTTCAACTGCTCAACCACGGGTGCTCCTTTGAAATACCACTGTTGTAGTAACTGATATATCAGTGTTGACTCAATGGTATGATTGGAATCACACAATAGTCAATAGCCGGTGGCAAGATGGCTTCGAGCTTCCGGTTGGAAGCTCGAAGCCGCACACGCGAAGAATGGAGCGGCACCTTGAACGCACTTCCTCTACTGCCTCCCGCCGAGGTTGAAGCGCCGTCGCAGGCGGAGGCCGCCTACCGGCAGCTGCGCGACAAGCTGATCATGCTCGAAATCCGCCCCGGCGAGCCGATCAATGACGCGCAGTTGGCGGCAGAGCTGGGCTTCGGCCGCACGCCGGTGCGAGAGGCCATCAAGCGGCTGGAGGTAGACCATCTGGTGGTGTCCTATCCGCGCCGCGGTACTTTTGCCACGAATGTGGACTTCACGGAACTGGCCGATGTCTCGGCGATCCGGGAACTGCTGGAGCCCTTGGCCGCACGCCGAGCCGCAACGAGGGCAAGCGAGTCCATGCGGCGGGAACTGCTGCAGGTCGCCGATGCCATTGCGGGGTTGGCGCCCGGCCTGGCGGAGTCGCGGGACCTCATGAGGTACGACCTGACGGTTCACCGGCTGATCTACAAGGCGGCCGCCAACCCGCACCTGGAAGATACGCTGATCCGCTACGACAACCTGGCTACGCGCATCTGGTGCCTGGTCCTGGACAAGGTTCCATCGGTCAGTGGCCACATCACCGAGCACGTGGACCTGCTCAAGGCCGTGGCCGCGGGCGACGCCGACAGGGCGGCCGAGCTTGCCCTGCACCACGTCACCAGCTTTGAGGAAACCATCCGCAAGGTGCTCTAGCAGCCCGGACCCCCGAAAGCTTGCCCGGTTGACGCCCCTTGAAGCCTCCTCGCGAAGGGACGCGGTCGCGATGGCACACAATAGCGGTCCGCGCCGACCTCCGGCCGCCGTAACGCAATGCCGGCTCCCATGCGCCTGGCGGCATAGGATCGAAAGCATCGAACTAACCGAGAGGACGCTCTAAGCGGCCTTCGTGGCGGGCAGGCAAGCCGCACACTACTTGAGAGTATGGATCATGGCTTCGAACAATGACCGCGAATCCGACGTCGATGCGGACACAGGCCAGCACGGCGGTGTCCAGTCCGTGGACCGGGCCCTCGCGGTCCTGGAGATCCTGGCGCGGGACGGCCACGCCGGCGTAAGCGACATCGCCGAAGAGATGGGCATCCACAAATCCACCGTCTCCCGGCTGCTGGGCTCGCTGGTGAGCCGGGAAATGGTCCAGCAGAACAGCGACCGGGGTAAGTACCAGCTGGGCTTCGGCATCCTCCGGCTGGCCAGCTCCATCCCCGGCCGGCTCAGCCTGGTCCGCGAAGCCCGGCCGGTGCTGGAAAGCCTGGCGGAGGAATTCAAGGAGACGGTGAACCTTGCGGTCCTGCGCTCCAACTACGCCGTCAACGTGGACCAGGCGATGGGCCCGTCCACGCTGGCCACGTATGACTGGGTGGGCAGCCTGACACCGCTGCACGCGACCTCAAGCGGGAAAGTCCTGCTGGCCGCGCTGCCCGCGGACGAGCGGGACCGCGTCCTGAAGGAGACCGGGCTGCCGGCCCGGACCCCGCGCACCATCACCAACAGGAAGGAGCTCGAAACCCAACTGCTCGACGTGGCCCGTGATGGCTACGGGGTGGTGCGGGAGGAGTTTGAAATCGGGCTCCACTCGATCGCCGTGCCTGTGTTGAACCATGTGGGAGCGGTCATCGGTGCAGTCAGTATCTCCGGGCCAGCCTTCCGCTTCGATCCGGAAACGGAGCCGGGCCTCCTCGAAGCCCTGAAGCAGGCCGGCCTGCAGATCAGCGCAAACATGGGCTATACCCGGCGGTAAACTGATGGAGCCCGCCGAAACCAGGGTTTCGGCGGGCTCCATCAGCGGAAGCAGGGCCTAATGGCCGGGCGTGACGTCCCCCACCTTCTCCTGTACCCAGTCGTGGAACGCGCCGATGTGGTGCTCGCTCGGCACCAGCACGCCGC
This sequence comes from Pseudarthrobacter sp. S3, assembly GCF_050156905.1. Lineage (NCBI taxonomy): Bacteria > Bacillati > Actinomycetota > Actinomycetes > Micrococcales > Micrococcaceae > Pseudarthrobacter > Pseudarthrobacter sp. S3. The sequence goes on from NZ_CP189583.1 coordinate 379,434, forward strand.
CCTTGGCATACACCTTCGAGCCCATGGCCGGCTGGCAGCGCTCGCAGGCGTCGAAGTCCTGCTGGTTGACGCGGTGGAACAGTTCCACTGAGGCAGTGACGTCCTTGCCGCTCTCCACAACACTGGGCAGGTACAGCCAATCGCATTCCACGATGGTGTGGTCCGCGGCCATGGGGAACATCCGGTGGATGATCACGTGGTCCGGGACCAGGTTCACAAACACCGTGGGCTTGATGGTGATGGCATAGTAGCGGCGGTCCTGGCCCTCCTCGATTCCCGGAATCAGGTCGAGCCCCTCGGAGCCATCTATGGTGAAGCCCTTGATGTCCTCGCCGAATTCGGCGCCGTGGCCCACGAAGTACTGGGCGGCCAGCCCGTCCGCGAACTCCGGCAGGACCTCCGTCAGTTCCGGATGGATGGTGGCGCAGTGGTAGCACTCCATGAAGTTCTCAATGATCAGCTTCCAGTTCGCCTTCACGTCGTAGCGGATGCGGCGGCCCAGGCTGAGGTTGGCCACGTCGTAGCCTTCGATCGCTTTCAGGTCCCCGAGCCGTTCCTCGATGGCGCCCATGACATCCTCTTCGAACTGCGGCGGCTCGTCGGCAAGGCAGACCCACACGTACCCGAGGTACTCGCGTACGTGGACCTTCACGAGCCCGTACTCGTCCCGGTCGATGTCCGGCATCTTGGTCAGGTTGGGAGCCGCAATGAGCTTGCCTTCGAAGTCGTAGGTCCAGGCGTGGTACGGGCACTGGAACGAGCGCGCAGCTTCGCCTTGCTCCTCCATGCACAGCTTGACGCCGCGGTGACGGCACACGTTGTAGAAGGCGCGGATGCCGCCCTTGCGGGTGCGGCTGATCAGCACGCTCTCCCGCCCGATCTGGACCGTTCGCCAGGCGCCCGGCTTGTCCAGGTCGGCCGAGCGGACGGCACAGAACCACATCTGCTCGAAGATCCGTTCTTGCTCGGCCCGGAACACGCCCTCATCCACATATGTGTAGCCGGGAAGGGTGGGGATCAGACTCGGGGCACTTACCTCAACAGACAATTTGTCCTCCTAGCGAACAAAGATCAACAACAAAGGCCATAATTTAGGCCGGGTTTTCAGGTTTAGAGCTTCGGAACAGTGCTTTCAGGACACGGCGGCGGCTCCCATGAGTCCGGGAACGTCCAGGCGGACGGGTGCCGCCACATCGGGTGCCGGCGCCGCGAGGCTCCGGCGCCACTTGGTAAACAGGCGGGGTTGGTTCATGCCAAGGACCGCCACTGCCACATCGTCGCGGTAGTAGACGGCGAGGCAGCTGTGCGCGTGGACGTCGCCCACCTCGATCTCCACCCGGTCGTAACCGGCGGAATGGCCGGCAAACTGCAGCTTGACGCCGTACTGGTCGGACCAGAAATAGTGCGGCTTGGCCGGCCTCGGAGCCGCGTCCGCGTCCAGGAGTGCCTCGACGGCGACGGCTGCCCGCTCAAGGGCGCCGGTCCAGTGTTCCATCCGGCGGTGCGTGCCCGATGCCAGGTCGAACCAAGCGGCGCAGTCACCCACGGCCACTATTCCCGGCATGCCGGTGCGTCCCATGGCGTCGCACAGTACCCCGCCGCGCAGCTCCAGGCCGGAGCCTTCCAGCCACCCGATGTTGGGCTCGGCCCCAATGCCAACCACCACGACGTCGGCGGCCACGTAGCGTCCGCCGGCCAGCCGGATTCCGGTGACGTTTCCTTCGCCGCTGTAGAAGTCCTCGATCACGGCGGAAGAAATGAGCTCCACCCCGTTGGCTGCGTGGAGTCCGGCGACCACGCCGCCCATCTCCGTTCCGAGCTGCGCGGCGAACGGTACGGGCTTCGTATCGATCATGGTCACTTCCATGCCCCGCGACGCAGCCGCGGCGGCAACCTCGGCGCCGATGAAGCCGGCCCCGATCACGGCCATCCTGCTGCCGGGCACCAGCTCGGGGGCAAGACTCTGTGCGTCGGCGAGCGTACGGAGGGTAAAGACATTGCTCAGCCCGGCAAGGGTGGGCAGCCGCCGTGCCCTCGCTCCTGTGGCTATGACAATGCCATCCGCCTGTATGGTGCGGCCGTCCTTAAGGAAGACGGTCCGGGAGGACGCGTCCAGGGAAGCGGCCTCTGCCCCCAGCACCCATTCGGCCGCCAGCTCATCGGCGTCGGTTTCCAGGAATAGGTCCTCGGCCCTGATCGCGCCCAGCAGGAAGTCCTTGGACAGCGGCGGGCGGTCGTACGGACGGTGGGGTTCATCGCCGATGATGACCAGCCGTCCGGTAAAGCCTTGGGCGCGGGCCGCCCGGGCGGCGGAAAGTCCCGCCAGGGAGGCTCCGATAATCGCAAGCGTCTGCATCAATACGGCCTCTTTCAATTGCTTTGTGCGCAACAACAATCGCTATATGCAACAGAGTGATCTATGCCACGGTCACTGTCAAGGGTGGAAAGCCAGGAAGTCTGGAGAACGCAACAGAAGAAAAAACTCTTGACAAGCACTGTGAGCTGGCGCACTGTGTTGCATATGGCGATTGCTGTTGTTCACTACGGAACGTTGCGGCCATCGCGGGAGACACCGGGTCCCCGAAGAAAACAAGAGGTCCAACCATGCACAAGGCATGCCCGCTCAGTGAACTGGCTCCTGGGGAAGCGCTGCGGCTCAATACGTCGCCGCCCATCGCCGTCTTCCACACAGAAGAAGGCGAGCTCTTTGCCATCGACGACACATGCACCCACCAGGACGCCTCGCTGGCGGACGGCTGGGTGGAGGACTGCTGGGTGGAATGCCCGCTGCACGCCTCCAGGTTCAACCTGCGCACGGGAAGCGTAGACGCGCCGCCGGCCAAGCTGCCGGTGCGCTCCCATGAAGTAACAGTGATCGACGGCGACATCATGATCGCCGAATCCACGGAGGTTCCCAACCTCCCCCCTGGCCTGACAGTAGACGGCCACGTCTAACAGCAAGCCCATGTATCCGAACCAAAGGACTGGCTCATGGCTTTGAATAGCGAAACCCGCACAGTCGACGAAATCCGCGTTGACACAGATTCCCTTCCCTTGACCGTCCAAGATCAGCTCGCAGAGGCCGAGGACACCGAGCAGATCATGCAGGAACTCCGCCAGGCCCGGTCCGAACAGTCGGTGACAAACCGCCGGAACCGTAAGCTCACTCTCGATAAGGCCACCTTCGGTATCACCGGCGCCGTCGCCCTGGCTTTCGTAGCCTGGGGCTTCCTCGGGCGGGATAGCCTGGCCGCCACCTCAACCACCGCCCTGAACTGGGTTATGGAGTACACCGGTTGGCTCTTTATGGTCCTGGCCTCGTTGTTTGTTGTCTTCGTCCTCTGGCTGGCCCTTGGTAAATGGGGCAACATTCCCCTAGGCAAGGATGGCGAAAAACCGGAGTTCAAGACGGTCTCGTGGGTCTCCATGATGTTCGCGGCAGGCATGGGCATCGGCCTGATGTTCTACGGCGTAGCGGAGCCGCTCTACCACTACATCTCCCCGCCGCCCGGAACCGTGGACGGAAGCACTCCCGCAGCCATCCAGACGGCCATGGCCACCTCCATCTTTCACTGGACCCTCCACCCCTGGGCCATGTACGCCGTGGTGGGAATTGCCATGGCCTACGGCACCTACCGCCTGGGCCGCAGGCAGCTGATCTCCGCAGCGTTTACTTCGCTGTTCGGCATCAGGACTGTGGAAGGACCGGTGGGGAAGTTCATTAACATCCTTGCGATCTTTGCCACGCTCTTCGGCACGGCCGCGTCCCTCGGCCTGGGTGCACTGCAGATCGGCAGTGGCCTGACATCGAACGGCTGGATCGGCGAAATCGGCACCCCCGTCCTGGTGGGCATCGTCGCCATCCTGACGGCCTGTTTCGTTGCCTCGGCAGTGTCCGGCATCAGCCGCGGCATCCAGTGGCTGTCCAACATCAACATGGTCCTGGCCGTGGTCCTGGCGCTCATCGTCTTCATCGCCGGCCCAACCCTGTTCATCCTCAACCTCATCCCCGCCGCAGTAGGAGACTACGCCAGGGACCTGGCCGAAATGTCGTCCCGCACGGAGGCCGTCGGTGACGAGGCGTTGCGCAAGTGGATGTCCGGCTGGACCATCTTCTACTGGGCCTGGTGGGTATCCTGGACGCCTTTTGTCGGCATGTTCATCGCCCGGATCAGCCGGGGCCGGACTATCCGCCAGTTCGTTACCGGCGTCCTGCTGGTCCCCAGCATCGTCAGTGTCATCTGGTTCGGAATCTTTGGCGGAACAGCCTTCCACGTCCAGCAGGAAGCGGACAAGGCGGGCACCGCCGGCCTGGTGTCCATGGTTAACGGGGCACCGTCCATCGACTTCGACGGCGCACTGTTCGACCTGGTGAAGAACATGTCCATGCCTGCCTGGCTGACCACTGCGGTCATCATCCTGGCTATGGTCCTGGTTGCCATCTTCTTCATCACCGGGGCCGACTCGGCGTCGATCATCATGGCGTCACTGAGCTCCAACGGGTCCTCTGACCCGAAGCGGGGCCTGGTGATCTTCTGGGGCCTCCTCACCGGTGCTGTGGCGGCGGTAATGCTGCTGGCCGGCGGCGACGAGCCTTCGGAAGCGCTCTCGGGCCTGCAACGCATCACCATTGTGGCGGCGCTGCCGTTCGTCCTGGTCATGCTGCTGCTGTGCTTCGCCCTCGTCAAGGACCTGCGCCGCGACCCGATGTCACTCCGGCGCCGGCTAGCGGACTCAGTGGTAGAACGTGCCATCCGCGCCGGCGTAGACCAGCACGGCGGAGTCCAGTTCGATCTCGTGACCAAACATGAATGCAGCGAACGCTGCCCGGACGGGATCCGCTGCCCCGGCGATGTCCCCAGCACCGAGTCCGCCAATCCCACACGCACGCTTTAGGAGCAACAACCGTGACCATCCTCATTGAGAGCCGCGCCCCGGGCAACGCCACTGCCGCAGCGGGCGCCGCGACGGCAGCGGCCACCACCCGCCCCGCCCAGTTCGTCCTTACCCTGTCCTGCCCCGAGCAGCCCGGAATCGTCCGCGCTGTCACGGCGTTCCTGGCGGACCGCGGCTTCGACATCGTGGAGCACCAGCAGTTCGACGACCACGTCAGCGGGAATCTCTACCTGCGCACCGCGTTCACCGGCGGCCGTGGCCCCGAGCTCAGCCCCCGGGAGGAACAGGGAGGCCCCCTGGACGAGAACAACGTGGAGAACCTGACCGCGGCCTTTGCACCCATCGCCGGGGAATTCGGCATGGACTTCAGCATCCACGACGGCCGGCCGCAACGGCTGTTGGTGATGGTCTCGAAGTTCGGGCACTGCCTCAACGACCTGATCTTCCGGTGGCAGGCGGGCAGCCTGGGCGCGGAGATCGCCGTCGTGGTTTCCAACCACGAGGACCTGCGCGCCATGGCCGAAGCCGCTGGCTTGCCCTTCATCCATGTGCCGGTGACGGCGGACACCAAGCCGGAAGCCGAGGCGCGGCTGCTGGACCTCGTGGCCGAGTACAACGCGGACCTGGTGGTCCTGGCCCGCTACATGCAGGTGCTGTCCAATGACCTGTGCACCAGCCTGCGCGGCCGTGCCATTAACATCCACCACTCGTTCCTGCCCGGTTTCAAAGGCGCCAAACCCTACCACCAGGCTTATGACCGCGGCGTGAAACTCGTCGGGGCAACGGCGCACTACGTGACCCCGGACCTGGACGAAGGTCCCATCATCGAGCAGGAGGTGTTCCGGGTGGACCACAGCCTGGATGCGAATGCCCTGGTGACCGTTGGCCGGGACGCAGAAACACAGGCACTGTCCCGGGCGGTCAAATGGCATTGCCAGCACCGCGTCCTGCTCAACAACACCCGCACCGTCGTCTTCCGCTAACGCGAACGTCCGCCAAGCTAAACAGGAGAATCACTTATGAGCGCATCCCCACGCGTTGTCATCATCGGCGCCGGCATCGTCGGCACCAACCTTGCGGACGAACTCGCCAGCCGCGGCTGGAACAACATCACGGTCGTCGAACAGGGTCCGCTGGAACTGGCCGGCGGCTCCACCTCACACGCGCCCGGCCTGGTCTTCCAGGCCAATCCGTCCAAGACCATGACCGAATTCGCCAGCTACACGGTGGACAAGCTGCTCTCCCTCAGTGCCGACGGGGTGTCCTGCTTCAACCAGGTAGGTGGGCTCGAGCTGGCCACCACCGAGGCGCGGCTGAAGGACCTTGAACGCAAGCTCGGCTACGCCACTTCCTGGGGCATCGAAGGCCGGATCATCGACCCGGATGAGTGCCGGAAGCATTACCCGCTGCTGAACTCCGGCACGCTGGGCAACGGCAACACCGTTCTCGGAGGTCTCTACGTTCCCACCGACGGCCTGGCCTCCGCGGCCCGCGCGGTCCAGCTGCTGATCAGCCGCGCACGGCAGGCAGGCGTGACATTCCTCGGTTCCACAGCGGTGACCGGCATCGAGCAGGCACGCGGCAAGGTCACCGGCGTTGAAACGGCCGACGGCGTGATCCCGGCAGACCTCGTGGTGTCCTGCGCCGGCTTCTGGGGCCGAGAGCTCGGCAAAATGGTGGGCATGAAGGTCCCGCTGCTGCCGTTGGCACACCAGTACGTCAAGACCACCCCGCTGGACGGGCTGCGCGGCGTCAACGAGATGCCCAACGGGGCCAGTAAGCCCATCCTGCGCTACCAGGACCGCGACCTGTATTTCCGCGAACACGGTAACCGGATCGGCATTGGCAGCTACGCACACAAACCGATGCCCGTGGACATGGAACAGCTGCCACGCGTCGGCGCTGAAGACATGTCAGAGCACCACATGCCGTCCCGCCTGGACTTCACGCTGGAAGACTTCGCCCCGGCCTGGGAGGACTGCCAGGACCTGCTTCCGGCCCTGCGCGCAACCCGGATCGAAGACGGCTTCAACGGCATCTTCTCGTTCACTCCCGACGGCGGCCCGCTGATGGGGGAGTCGCCCGACGTCGAAGGCTTCTTTGTGGCCGAGGCAGTCTGGGTCACCCATTCGGCCGGCGTCGCAAAGGCCATGGCCGAGCTGCTGACCGAGGGCCAGTCCCGCACCGACCTGCACGGCTGCGAGCTCACGCGGTTCGAGAAAGTCCAGACCAGCGACCAGTACGTCAGCGAAACCTCCCAGCAGAACTTCGTGGAAATCTACGACGTGATGCACCCGCTGCAGCCCAGGGAATCCCCGCGTGACCTCCGGCTCAGCCCCTTCAACGTCCGGCAAAAGGAACTCGGGGCGTTTTTCCTCGAGTCCGCGGGCTGGGAGCGTCCGCACTGGTTCGAGGCCAACCGTGGGTTGCTGGCCGAGCTTCCGGTCGAGTGGCAGGCGCCTGAGCGGGACGAGTGGGCAGCCATGTACTCGTCCCCCATCTCCGCGGCCGAAGCGTGGAAGACGCGCACCGCCGTCGGGCTTTATGACATGACGCCGCTGAAGCGGCTGGAGGTCAACGGGCCGGGTGCTCAGGCGCTGCTGCACCGCCTGAGCACCGGAAACATCGCCAAGAAGCCCGGCGCCGTGACGTACTGTCTGCTGCTGGCGGACGCCGGCGGCATCCTCAGCGACGTGACCGTTGCCCGGCTCGCGGAGGAAAAGTTCCAGCTGGGTGTGAACAGCAACGTGGACTTCGACTACCTGCGCGTTGAAGCCAGGCGGCAGTCGGCCGCGGATCCTGCCCAGTGGGTGCACGTCTCCGACATCACCGGCAGCACCTGCTGCATCGGGCTGTGGGGACCCCTGGCCCGCGAGGTGATCGGGAAAGTCAGCGGGGACGATCTCAGCAACGACGGCCTGAAGTATTTCCGGACCAAGGAAATCTCGGTGGGCGGCATCCCCGTCACGGCCATGCGCCTGTCCTACGTCGGCGAACTCGGCTGGGAGCTCTACACCACCGCGGAATACGGGCTGAAGCTCTGGGACCTGCTGTCTGAGGCCGGGCGGGAGCACGGCATCATCGCAGCCGGACGCGGAGCCTTCAACAGCATGCGGCTTGAGAAAGGCTACCGGCTCTGGGGCACGGACATGACGTCGCAGCACCACCCCTACGAGTCCGGGCTGGGCTTCTCGATCGCCAAGGATAAGGAAGGCTTCGTGGGCTGGGAGGCGCTGGCCGCCCGCAAGGAGCAGCCCGCCACCCGGGCGTTGCGGTGCCTGACCGTCGACGACGGCACCTCGGTCGTGCTCGGCAAAGAACCGGTGTATGTCAACGGCGAGCCTGCCGGGTACGTCACGAGCGCAGCGTACGGCTACTCCGTGCGCAAGCCGATCGCGTACGCCTGGCTGCCGGCGTCGGTTTCTGTCGGCGACCCGGTGGAGATCGAGTACTTCGGGAAGCGTATCGCCGCGACCGTCACGGCCGAGCCGCTCTTCGATCCCGGCATGGAGCGCCTGCGCGGCTGAGTGAAACCCCGAAGCCCGCCGGCCTGCTTACGCAGGCCGGCGGGCTTTTGCGTGCCCGGCGAAACCCGGTTCCGCCTTGGATATCAGACCCGCGCAGGTCTCGTTCAACGCAACTTAAAGTCAATCTACGCAACCACTTGCCATGCCGTCCCATGTAGAGGCTTGCTGCTTGTCGTCGCCAATCAGGTACCGACCGTGCCGGGGAGCTTCGGGCCTAGTCGCAAAGGAAGTATTGACTGTGGCGTGCATCACGCCTATTCTGGTGCAACAGCGTTGCGCTGATTGCAACCCCAAAACAACCTTGGTGGACACATGAGTAACGAAACTTCCTCTCCCGCTTTTGCGGGAGGCCCTGGCCCCAAGCCGCATGGTGCACAGGACGGCCCCGGCCGCAGCACTATGAGTGGCCAAAACTATGAACCCGCTGACAACGCCGTCAGCAAGGAAACCCGCCGCCGGGTCATCGCGGCCAGCTTTATCGGCAACTTTGTTGAGTGGTTCGACTACGCCGTTTACGGCTATCTGGCTGTCACGATCGCGGCAGTCTTTTTCCCCGGATCGGATCCCCAAACCGGGCTTCTGCTGACTTTCGCACTGTTCGCGATCTCGTTCCTGGTACGCCCGCTGGGCGGGTTCGTCTGGGGCCACATCGGTGACAGGGTGGGCCGGCGGACAGCACTCTCCCTCTCGATTTTGATCATGTCCGGTGCAACGTTCTGCATTGCCCTTATTCCGGGCTACGACACGATCGGCATCTGGGCTCCCATCCTGCTCCTGATCATCCGGGTGGCGCAGGGCTTCTCCGCCTCTGGTGAGTACGCCGGAGCGTCGGCCTTCCTGGTCGAGTACGCCCCTGCCAACAAGCGTGGACTGTACGCCGCGGTTGTTCCCGCCAGCACCGCAGCCGGCCTGCTCCTCGGGTCTTTGCTCGCAGGCCTGTTGACCGTCCTGCTCAGTTCGGACGCGATGCACAGCTGGGGCTGGCGCTTGCCGTTCCTGCTGGCGGCCCCGATGGGGCTGATCGGCCGTTATATCCGGACCAAGCTCGAAGACACCCCGGTGTTCCGTGAATTGGCAGCCGAGGACGAGGCCATCAAGGCGCCGGTGTCGAGTCTGTTCCGGAAGCACTGGCGGCAGCTGCTTCTGGCCGTCGGAGCCGTGTTGCTCAATGCCGTCGGCTTCTACGTGATCCTCAGCTACATGCCGACCTACCTGTCCGCTGAGCTGGGCCTCGGGGGAACAGAATCGTTCCTCGCCACAACCATTGCGCTGGTGACGTACATCGGATTCATCTTCCTGACCGGGATGCTTTCGGACCGCTACGGGCGCAAGAAGGTGCTGATCAGTGCATCCATCACGTTCATTGTGCTGACCGTACCCGCCTTCGCACTGCTGGGAACCGGAAATTTCCTGGTCATCGTCCTCGTCCAGATCCTGCTGGGTGCCATGCTCACCCTCAATGACGGAACACTTCCGAGCTTCCTCGCCGAAATGTTCCCCACCCGTGTCCGCTACAGCGGCTTCGCGGTCAGTTTCAACCTCTCCAACGCCCTGTTCGGCGGCACCGCCCCGTTCATGGCCACACTCCTGATCGCAGCCACGCACAACAACCTGGCTCCTGCCTGGTACCTGGTCGCAGCCGCAGTCATCTCCCTGATCGCCGTCGCACTCTCCAGAGAAACCGGCAAGGAACCGCTGCGCCACGAATAGCCCGGCCGGCGCCGAAGACTTTCCATCCCCGCAAACCGCAGTAAAGAAAGGCACCACCCACAATGACCAGCACAACATCCGAGAACGCCACATCCGTCGCCGAACTGGAGCGGACCAAGGTCCTGAAGAACGGTAAGAAGGTCAGCCTGACTTTCTCCGACACGGAGTTTGAGCGCCGGCTCGCCGGCCTGCGCCGGATCATGGCCGAAAAGGAACTGGACGCCGTCGTCCTGACCAGCTACCACTCCATCAAGTACTACTCGGACTTCCTGTTCACCACCTTTGGCCGCTCTTACGCCATGGTGGTCACCAAGGATGACAACGTCACTGTCACGGCGAATATCGACGCCGGGATGCCGTGGCGCCGCAGCTTCGGCGACAACCTGGTTTACACGGACTGGCGCCGGGACAACTACATCTTCGCCATCCAGGAAGTCCTGCGGACCCGCGGTATCAACCCGCGCCGGCTCGGCGTCGAGGACGACTCCCTGCCCCTGGATAACCGCAACAAGATCCAGGCCGCTTTCTCCGGTGCCACTCTGGTGGACGTGGCCCATGCCGCCATGCGCCAGCGCATGATCAAGTCCGCCGAAGAAATCGAGGTCATCAAGCACGGCGCCCGGATCGGTGACCTGGGCGGCGAAGCCATCCGCCACGCCATCACTGCCGGTATCACCGAGTACGAGGTCGCCCTGATCGGCACCGAGGCCATGGTGCACGAGATTGCGCGCACCTTCCCGGACTCCGAAATCCGCGACACCTGGGTATGGTTCCAGTCCGGCATCAACACCGACGGCGCCCATAACTGGGCCACCACCCGCAAAATCCAGGAACACGACATCCTGTCCCTGAACTGCTTCCCCATGACCAGTGGCTACTACACAGCACTGGAACGCACCTTGTTCTACGGCGAACCCGATGCACGCTCCCTGGAACTGTGGAACATCAACGTCGAAGTCCACAAGCGCGGTCTCGAGCTGATCAAACCCGGCGCCGTCTGCAAAGACATCGCCGCCGAGCTCAACGAAATCTACGTCGGCCACGGACTGCTGGCCAACCGCACCTTCGGCTACGGCCACTCCTTCGGCGTCCTCAGCCACTACTACGGCCGCGAAGCCGGACTGGAGCTCCGCGAAGACATCGACACCGTGCTGGAGCCGGGCATGGTCGTGTCCATGGAGCCCATGATCACCGTCCTGGATGGCCAGCCGGGTGCCGGCGGCTACCGCGAACACGACATCCTCGTCGTCGGTGAAGACGGTGCCGAGAACATCACCAAGTTCCCGTTCGGACCGGAATACAACATCATCGGGGCCTAACCCCTCCGCGGGTAGCGGCGCCGTGTAACGCGGCGCCGCTTTCCGCTGACTATGCGCAATGATAGTGAGCATCATGACCACACCAGATTCCCGTGACACCAACGGCGCCGACTCCAACGGCATTGACACAAACGGCAAGGGCGACACCAAGGGCGCCTCAGTCATCGTCAACGCCATCGCCGTCCTTCGATCATTCACGGCCGATGACCCGTTGCTCGGCGTGACGGAGATCGCCAACCGGGTGGGCTTGCATAAGAGCACGGTGTCACGGATCCTGGCTACCTTCGAACAGGAAAACCTCGTGGAGCGTGATGCGGACACCCGCCGGTTCCGCCTTGGACTGGGCCTGATCTCCGTCGCCGGCCCGTTACTGGCCGAGCTGGAGGAGCGGCGGGTCGCCTATCCCGTCCTGCGCGAACTCACGGAGCTGACGGGCGAAACCAGCGCCCTGATGATGTGGGAGGGCAACGAGTCAATCTGCGTGGAGCAGATTGCCAGCCGTCACCAGATCAAGCACACCGCCCCGCTAGGGGCACGGTACAACGACGCGTTGAGTTCCTCGGTCCAGGTGTTCCTGGCAACGCAACCGGAGGAGCGGGTGCGTTCCCTTCTGCACGGTGGAGCCATTACTTACCCTGGACTGGACGAAGCCTCACTCGAGGATTATCTGCGCCGCCTTAAAGACGATTCCAGCAGGGGATGGGCCATCAATTACGGCGAATCGTCCATGGATGAAGTCGGCGTTGCCGCCCCGGTCTACGATCATCGCGGCGACGTCGTGGCAGCAGTCCTCATCCCGGCCCCACGGTTCCGAGTCTCCATGGAACGCCTGCAGATCCTGGGCGAATCCTGCATGGCAGCGGCGGACAAAGTCACTGCACGGCTGGGTGGCAAAGCATCCGGCGCCGGCCGGGAAGGCCGCTAGCCGGCAAGTCCAGAAATGATGCCGGCGGCCACCTCCTTTAATTTTTGTGTTTCGGTGACTGGATGCCTTGACCAAGAGCGGACCCCCGCGAGGCACGCTGTAGGCTCGGCACATGGCTGATCTACGGCGTCGGACGTTTGTATTCCGCACGCTGGTTGGCGCGGCGGCCGCGGCCGCCTTTGGAACTCTCGGCACCGCGTGTTCGCCCGGCGCCGAGCGGAACGGTACCGCCGGCGGCGGCGCCGAGGGGGATGCAGTGAAGCGGCACAAGTACCAGTACGGCGAGGACGCCAGCCAATGGGGTGAGCTATTCCTGCCGGAGCTGCCTGCTGGCGGTGAGCACCGCGGCGTGGTAGTGGTGATCCATGGCGGCTACTGGCGCTCGCAGTACGGCGCAGAGCTGGGTGAGCCGATCGCCCGTGATCTGGCCGCCCATGGCATGGCCGCCTGGAACCTTGAATACCGGCGGGCCGGAAACGGCGGCGGCTGGCCAAACACGTTCATCGACGTGCTCGCCGGAATCGACAAGCTCGGCGACCTCGCGGCGAGCCACGCCCTAAACCTTGGCCCGGTGGTGGCGCTGGGTCATTCGGCTGGCGGACATCTGGCTGCCTGGGCTGCTGGCCGCGGCAAGCTTGCTCAGCTGGGAATGCCGGACGCCGACCGCCAGGTGCCGCGCAAGTCGGACGCCTCCGCAGTGCATCTGACCGGAGTGGTCAGCCAGTCCGGCCTTCTTAACCTGGCCGAGGCGGAGAAGCTGAACCTCAGCAACGGTGCGGTGAGCAACCTGCTGGGCGGGTCGTCGTCGAAGTATCCGCACCGCTACCGGTACGCGGATCCGATGAGTGCCCTTCCACTGGCCGTTCCGGTTGTCGCGGTCCATGGATCCGAGGACTCCACCGTTCCGCTGAGCCAGTCCGACTCCTATGTCACCGCTGGTACCGCCGCGCACATGGAGACCCGGTTGATCAGGGTTCCCGGGGACCACTACGCCCTGATCGATCCCAAAACCCCTGGTTACCGGGCGTGCCGCGAGGTGGTGCAATCCCTTTTGGGTTAGATTCGGTCCCTCCGAAATAAAAATGTTCGAAAAGGTGAGTAACTTTCGGACATTGGACGTCCCATCTCCTGTACCATTGAGAGGTAGGACGAGTCGCGACCCTTAAGCGCGGCAAGGAGGAGACCCCGTGGCCATCGCATCGCAAGAAGTATCGCCCGCCCGTTTCAGCGCGCAGCTCCGTTCGTCTGCCCTACAGACGCGGATCATGGATCTTATTCTGGAGCGCGGACTGGACGTTGGGGACGCACTGCCCACCGAAAGTGAACTCTCCGCCGAACTGGGCGTGGGCCGCAACACCGTTCGTGAATCCCTGAAAGTACTGCAGGCGCTGGGCGTTATCGAGATCCGGCACGGCTTTGGCATGTTCGTTGCGCCCAACAACTTCAGCGCCCTGGTGTCGGGCCTGACCTTCCGTGGCCGGCTCTCCCTACGCCACAAGGGCGAAGAAGCCATGGAGCTCATCGATGTGCGTCAGGCCCTTGAGTCTGGACTGATCGGACCGGCCATTAACCTGCTTACCGACGAACACCTGGCGGATCTGCGCTCCACCATGGAAGCCATGGAGACCGCCGCCAAGAATGGGGAGCCGCTGCATGATCACGACGCCGAGTTCCACCGCCGCCTGTACGCCCCCCTGAACAATGAGCTGCTGATCAACCTCATGGATGTCTTCTGGCAGGTTTACCGGAAGATCCACCTGGCCCTCGGTACCGGCCCGGTCAACCTCGAGCAGCAGACGCAGGACCACTGGGACATCTTCGATGCCGTGGCCAACAAGGACAAGGCCCTTGCGTCCGAGCGTCTCCAGCGCCACTTTGACGGCATCCGCCTGAAGCTCAAGGACGTCGCGGCCGCTTAGCCTGTATTCCCTCTGCCTTTTCCTTCGCCGCCCGCGCTCCGGGCGGATTTAGCCCTGCCCTTTTCGTAGAGAGTGCCATTGCCGTGGAAATTTTCGTTGTTCCTACCGCCTCAGCCACCGGTTCAGTAGCCGCCGGTATCCTTGCTGCCGTCATCCGCAGCAAGCCCGACGCTGTCCTGGGCGTGGCCACGGGTGGATCGCCGCTGCCCATCTACGCGGCGCTCGCCAACCACCGGCTCGACATGTCCGCTGTCCGCGCCTTCGCCCTGGACGAGTACGTGGGCCTACCCGCCGGACACCCCGAAAGCTACGCCGAAGTTGTGCGGCGCGAAGTCACTGAGCGGCTGCACCTGGATCCCGTCAACGTAGCGGTGCCGGAAGGAAGCGCCGCGGACCCCGAAGCCGCCGCCGCTGACTACGACGCCGCCATTGCCGGCGTTGGCGGCATCGACGTGCAGATTCTCGGCATCGGCCACAACGGTCACCTGGCTTTCAATGAGCCAGGCTCCGCCCTGGACTCCCGGACCCGGGTGGAAGTCCTCACCGAACGCACCCGCGAAGCCAACGCCCGCTACTTCAGCACACCGGAGGAGGTGCCGCTGCGGTGCATTACACAGGGGCTGGGCACCATCCTCGAAGCCCGCCATCTCCTGCTGGTGGTCAACGGCGCGGACAAGGCCGGCATCCTGGCCGCCGCCCTCAACGGACCCGTCACTGCCGACTGCCCGGGCTCGGTCCTGCAGCTGCATCCTCACGTGACGGTGGTGGCCGACGAAGCCGCAGCGTCCCAGCTGTCGCAGGGGAGTGGGCAGGTTGCCGTGCGCGTGTCCGGGGCGGCTGCCAGCGTCTAGGTGTACTCAGCCAGCGCCGGGCGGGTCCGTGCCTGAGGCCCCGGGAAGGTGTGGGTGGCGGCAGGGAGCGGCGGTCACCCGTAGCCCCGGCCCTCGCCGGGCCGGGGGCACGGCCCTCGTCAGTGCGCTGCTGCCAGAGCCGCGGGAAGTTCGGTCAGGGCTGTGATGATTAATTCAGGAGCTTCAAAGTAGCCAGGGTAGCTGCCCCCGGTCCTGTTCAGCCACGCTGTATGCAGCCCGGCACGGGCGGCGCCGTGAATGTCCCAGGGATGCACGGCCACCAGCAGCATGCCGGCTGGGTCGGCCTTGGAAGCGGCGGCGACATATTCATAAGAGGCACGGGCAGGCTTCCAGGCGGGCGCGTCTTCGACCGAGCGCAGGGACTCAAACGCTTCCCGGATCCCGGCCTCGCTGAACAGATTCCCTGCGATCTGGGCTGAGCCGTTGCTGAGCGTAATCAGCCGGAACCCTGCAGCGGCGAGGGCCCTGATCCCCCCGGGGACATCCGGATGTACCCCAAGGCCGGCCATACCGCCCATGACATGGTCGACCGCCGCCTCGAGAGGGCGGTTAAGCTTCATCCCGGTCAGAAGTCCCCGGAGTGCGTCGGCCCCGATGGCGGCGAACGATCCGTTGTCTCCGCTGGCCGTCAGTGCGAAGCCGTCACGCAGCAGCGAAGCGAACCAGAGTTTGGCCAGTTCGGCCGGAGCCCCCACCTCGCTGAAGCGTTCCCCCATGGGCGACATATCTGACAGGGTTTCGTTGACATCAAAGACAATGACAGAGATTGCGGTGGTCATGGGTTCTCCTTCTGGTCGCGTGTACGTCTCGGGTGCAATTCTGCCGGGCGCTGGGGAAATTCAGTAGCGGCGAACTGGCATTGGCCCTCGTTAGAGGTAGCTGCAGATGCGGTCGGGGTCGCAGGATACGGGGTCCCCTGCTGCCGCGGCGTGATGGAGTTCGGCGACGGTTGCCCGCAGTGCGGACAGTTCTGCGATCTGGGTGTCGAGGTTGCGGAGCTGTTTGGCCAGCAGATCCTTCACGTGTACGCAGGGGGCCTGGCCGGTGTCCCGGACGGAGAGGATGTCTCCGATCTGGGCCAGTGTCAGCCCGGCGGTGCGGCCGCGGCGGATGAATTCCAGCCGGCTGACCGTTTCCTGGGGGTAGTCGCGGTATCCGTTCGGCGCCCTGTCGGCGGCCGGCAGCAGGCCCCGGTCCTCGTAGAACCGCAGGGTCTTGGCCGTCAAGCCGGCGGCTGCGGCGGTTTCGCCAATACGCATCATGCACCTCTTGTCCCGGGGGGATTTCCCTCTTGACCTTCCAGTTTAGTGGAAGGTCAAGAACGGGCACAGGACCCTGTGTGCGCCGCCCCGGGCCTAGGGAAGCCCACCTTTTCGGGTGAGTGAAGGCGGGTCAGGGCTCCGCGGTTCCCTGCGGGTGCGGGTACGCCTCTTGACCTTCCCCCTTGGTGGAAGGTGCAGACTGGGGGCAGACCCACACACGAGGCACCGTCGCGGGCTTGCGGGACGGCGCTGCAGTACGACTTTGGAGGATTCATGTCTGAACCAACACCTGATTTTGATCTGGCCGTCATCGGCTCCGGGGGCGGGGCGTTCGCCGCCGCGATCCGGGCGACCAACCTCGGCAAACGGGTTCTGATGATCGAGCGTTCCACCGTCGGCGGGACCTGCGTGAACACCGGCTGTATTCCCTCAAAGGCACTCCTCGCGGCGGCAGAGGCCAGGCATGTTGCCCTGGACGCATCCGGCAGGTTCCCCGGCATCAGCACCTCCGCCGCTCCCGTGGACATGGCCGGGCTGATCGGCGGGAAGCGTTCCCTGGTGGAGACGATGCGGTCGGATAAGTACGTGGACCTGATCGCGGACTACGGCTGGGAGCTGCGCCAGGGCAATGCCGTGTTCGCCGGCACCCAGAAAGATCCGGTCCTGGAAATTACCGGACAGGACGGTGCCCGGGAATCCGTAAGGGCCGCGCACTATCTGGTGGCCACCGGGTCCGCCCCGTGGGCACCCCCGATCGAGGGACTGGCGGACACCGGCTACCTGACCTCCACCACCGCGATGGAACTCGAGGAGGTCCCAGACTCCCTGCTGGTCATCGGCGGCGGGTACGTGGCCCTGGAACAGGCCCAACTCTTCGCCCGGCTCGGGTCGAAGGTAACCATGCTGGTCCGCTCCCGGCTGGCCTCGGCCGAGGAACCCGAGGCTTCCCGGGCCCTGATGGGTGTCTTCGCCGATGAGGGTATCCGCGTCGTCCGCCGCGCGGCCGTGTCCTCGGTGCGCACGGACCCGGCCACCGGCGGAATCGTCGCGACCGCGGCCGTCTCCGGCGGCCAGGAGGAATTCCGGGCCGCCAGGGTGCTGGTCGCCACGGGACGCCGACCGGTCACGGACGGCCTGAACCTGGACACCGTCGGTGTCAAAACCGGTGACCGGGGCGAAATCCTCGTGCAGAACACCCTGGCCAGCTCAAATGACCGGATCTGGGCCGCCGGGGATGTGACCGGACACCGCGAATTCGTCTACGTCGCAGCCTCCCACGGCTCCCTGGTGGTGGAGAACGCCTTCAACAACGCCGGCCGCGAGGTTGACTACCGGCACCTGCCCCGGGTCACCTTCACCAGCCCGGCCCTGGCCGCGGTCGGGATGACGGACAAGGAAGCCAACGACGCCGGCATCCGGTGCGAATGCCGGGTCCTGCCTCTGGAGTACGTTCCCCGAGCCCTGGTGAACAGGGACACCCGCGGCTTCATCAAGATCGTCGCGGACACGGACACCGGACGCATCGTGGGAATCACGGCCGTCGCCAAGGACGCCGGGGACCTGGCCGCGGCCGGGGTCTACATCCTGGAAGCCGGGATGACCGTGGACCAGGTAGCAAACCTGTGGAGCCCCTACCTGACCATGGCCGAAGGGATCAAGATCGCCGCCCAGTCCTTCACCACGGACGTCTCCAAACTTTCCTGCTGCGCATCCTGACCCCGGCCCCCGCCACGCCGGAAGAAGGAACCGCCATGAACCACTGGCTTCATCCAACTCACCGACCGTCTGACCCCACCGGACAGAGCCAGCGAGGGCACTCTCGCTGCCAGCATGTCGGGCTGACGGTTTGAGACCATGCCCGTGCTTTACCGAGTCAAAAGACCGGACGCCTGCTGCTGACAAGGGACTGAGATACATGTCGAACCACCTTGAAAGAAGGTGTTGCTTCGATCAACAGAATCCGGTGGGGGGATAGCCGGTACGTTCAAGACCATGACCGGGCTGCTGAACGGTCACGCTCGCGTATCCACCAACGGCCAAGACCTCAATGATGGCGAATCCGGCCCGGTCGAAGGCCTTCGAGACGGCGGCGAAATGGCCCTGTGCGCGCTTTAGGGGGTTGATCACAGGGTGAGTTGTGTGGGATTCAGCTCCAAGGGATGCTCCAGAATAGCTCGCGGGTGTTTCATGACTTATACCCCCCAGGGTGTTTTGACTACCCCGGGGGGTATCTGTAATATCGGTGGGTATCCACCCGACCCCTCCCGAGAGGCCTTCAATGACGTCCCCTTCCAAAGCAGCCGCCGTTAAGGCACTTGCCCCGGAGACCCTTCAGTCCTGGTTTAAAGAGCACCGGGATTTGGTGGTAATCGATGTGCGTTCCGCCGCGGAGTTCGAGTCCATGCATATCCGCGGCTCCTACAATGTGCCGCTGCCGTTGCTGTCCGAGCACACTGACGAGCTCGCCGCGCGGCTGGGTTCGCGAGTGGTTCTGGTCTGCCAGTCCGGGGTACGGGCCGAGCAGGCCCGCCAGCGCATGGCGACCGTCGGCTTGGACACTGCTTACGTCCTCACCAGCGGCGTTCCTGGCTTCGACGCGGCCGGCGGCGACGTGGTCAAGGGCAAGGACCGCTGGGACCTTGAGCGCCAAGTCCGCCTGGCCGCGGGTTCCTTGGTGGTTTTGGGCCTGGCCGGGGGCAGGTTCGTCTCCCCGAAGATCCGCATGCTGGCCGGCGCCATCGGCACCGGCCTGACGTTCTCGGCCGCGACCAACACCTGCGCCATGGGCAAGGCCCTCTCGGCCATGCCGTGGAACAAGGCAGCCACGGAGCCCACCCGAGAAAGCGCTATCCTGCAGCTTCCCGTTCCGGCCGCAGAAGAGGACGCCGCGGCATGATTCCGGCCCTGGGTCTGGGGCTCGTCGTCGGGATCGTCCTGGGCGTAGTGGGCGGCGGCGGGTCGATCATCGCCGTTCCAGCTTTGGTGTACGGGATGGGCATGAGTCCGGCGCAGGCCATCCCCACCTCTCTGCTGGTAGTGGGGGTGTCTTCGCTGGCAGCCCTGCTTCCCCGGATCCGGGAGGGCCTGAACTGGCCCGTGATCGCATTGGTCGGGGCCGCCGGTATTCCGGCGGCCTGGGCCGGCGCGGCCGTAGGCAAGCTGCTGGATCCGAATATCCTGATGCTGGGGTTTGCCGTGATCATGGTGGCTGCGGGCATCCGGATGCTGATGAAGCCCCGCGAGTCCGAAGGGTCCTGCAGCACCGGCCCCCACCGGGCTTTCCGGTCCTGCGCCCCGAAGGCCGTGGCGGTGGGCCTGCTCGTAGGATTCCTCACCGGACTGCTCGGGGTAGGCGGCGGGTTCCTCATCACCCCCGCGCTGACCATCTTCCTGGGCCTGCGGATGAAGCAGGCTGTCGGAACCTCCCTGGCGATCATCATCATTAACTCCGCCGCCGGCTTCAGCGCCCACGCCGCCGGCTACACCATCGACTGGGCCACCACCCTGGCGTTCGCGGTCCCGGCCATCCTGGGTTCCGTCCTCGCCGCCCGCCTGGCCCGCCGCCTGCAGGACAAGCACATCCGCATATCCTTCGCGGTACTCATCTTCGCTGTCGCGGCGTGGGTTACCGCCGGCACCCTCACCGCCTGACGCCACCCAACAAGTACAACACCCGAACATCACCTCCATCCCCACCCTCATGGCCTCCAAGGACAACACCCTCGTCTTCTCCCAGCCCGGAGCACTCAACGCCGCCGGACTCGACGAAGTCATCCAAGCCGTCAAGAACCTGGACGTGGACAAACTTGAACGAGCTATCCAGTAGGGAATCCGATTTGGCACCTACTCAATTGCGGGATACCCCTGGGGGTATATACTAGGTTGAGAACTGAACCTCCCGATCCCCTTTCACCTGAAGGAGAACAACAGATGCTTATCGAGCGTATTTACGACGAGGACCTTGCCCAGGCCAGCTACCTGATCGGCTGCCAGGCCAACGGCACGGCCGTCGTTGTCGACGGCCGCCGCGACATCGCCGTTTACCAGTACTTGGCCGAGAAGAACGGCATGAAGATCGTGGCCGTCACCGAAACCCACATCCACGCCGACTACCTCTCCGGCACCCGCGAACTCGCAGCCGCCACCGGCGCGAAAATCTACGTCTCCGGTGAAGGCGGGCCGGACTGGCAGTACGAATTCGACGGCGAACGCCTTCACGACGGTGACAAGATCACCGTCGGCAACATCAGCATCCAGGCTGTTCACACCCCGGGCCACACCCCGGAGCACCTGTCCTTCCTGGTCACCGACGGCGCATTCAGCGACCAGCCCGGCTACCTGCTCTCCGGGGACTTCGTCTTCTCCGGTGACCTGGGCCGCCCTGACCTGCTCGACGAAGCCGCCGGCGGCGTCGACACCCGATTCGAGAGCGCCAAGCAGTTATTCGCCAGCTTGCGGGATAAGTTCCTGACCCTGCCGGACTACGTCCAGGTCCACCCTGCTCACGGCGCCGGCAGCGCCTGCGGCAAGGCACTCGGCGCCATCCCCTCCTCCACCGTCGGCTACGAGCGTCTCTACGCCTGGTGGGGCCCCTACCTCGCCACCAACGACGAGCAGGGCTTCATCGACGAACTCCTCGAGGGCCAGCCCGACGCCCACGCCTACTTCGGCCGGATGAAGCGCGAAAACCGTGTGGGCCCGGCCGTCATGGGGGAACGCGCTCCGCTACAGGAACTGAATCCCGAAATGGTCGCGAAAGACCTCTCCGAGGACAAGGTCACCTTCATCGACAGCCGCCCGAACAGCGAAGTCCACGGGGGCACCGTGGCCCGGTCCCTGAACGTTCCGGCCGCGAAGTCCGGGGCCAGCTACGGCGCCTGGGTGGTAAACCCGGAGACGGACAAGAACCCGCTGGTGCTCCTGGCCGCCGACCAGGAATCCGCGCACGACATGTGGGATCACCTGGTCCGCGTGGGCATCGACAACGTTGCCGGCTACCTCACCAGCATCGACGGTCTGCCCACCTTCATACCCAAGCTTATCCAGGCCGAGGACCTCGCCGGCTTCGAGGCGGCCATGGTCCTGGACGTCCGCAACCGCACCGAGCACACCGCCGGGCACATCCCCGGCTCACACCAGCTCAGTGGCGGCCGCGCCATGTGGCACCTCGACGAACTCCCGGCCGAGGGCACCATCGTGAGCTACTGCCAGTCCGGCGTACGGAACTCCGTGGCTGCCAGCGCCCTCCGCCGCGCCGGGTACGACGTCGTCGAACTCGACGGCAGCTACGCCGCCTGGAACGCCTGGCAGAACAGCGTTCCTGCTGTCTAAGCAGGCGTAGCGGTGCGAACACCAACTAAGTAAAACCAGGGTGCGGTTGTGCGGGTGCGTTCCACCCGTGCCACGCACCCCCCTGTTCAGCGACTTACCAACCAAGGAGAATCACATGTGCCGGGCAGTGAAATGCGATAAATGCCACAAGACGGCGTGGGCCGGATGCGGCCAACACGTAGACGAAGTCCTGCGCGGAGTTCCCAGCTCCCAGCGCTGCCTCGGTCACGCGCGGGAGAGCCGGTCCGCGAGGGGCTTTTTCGCCAAACTCTTCGGGCGGTAGAGCTCCTTAGCCGCCCCGGAGATCGTCAGCTACGGCAGTACCAGCAGGTAGCCGGACGGTCCGAGCTGCTGGGCACGATCGGCCCACGTGCCGCGTTAAACGCCGACGGCGGGGCGTCCCAGAGTGCGGCCGGCGCGCAGGACCAGGACGCGGCGGAAGCTGCGGTCCACTACGAGGACGTCGGCACGCAGGCCCGCGCGGAGGCTTCCGATTTCGTGTTCCCGGCCGATGATGGCCGCCGGCACCGCCGTGGCTGACAGAACAGCGGCGGCCGGCTCCACCCCGGATTCAATGGTCCGCCGCAGAACGTCCAGCATTGTGGCCGTCCCGCCGGCGAGCGTGCCGTTGCTGAGCCGGGCCACGGCACCGCTGACGGAGACGGCTGCGGGGCCCAGCTCGTAGTCGCCGTCGGGCAATCCGGTGGCGGCCATGGAGTCGGTCACCAGGACCACGTTCTCCGCGCCTACCAGCTCGAAGACCATCCGGACCGTTTCGGGGTCCAGGTGCGCGCCGTCGGCGATGAGTTCGACGGCAATCGTGCCGGCACCGGCCAGCCGGAGGCACGCGGCGACGGGTCCGGGGCTGCGGTGGTGCAGCGGTGGCATGCCGTTAAAGAGGTGCGTGACGGTGGGGCGCGATACGGTCCCCAGACCGGAGGCCGCCAGCAACTCCGCCGCCTCGGTGAGGGAGGCCGCCGTCGTCCGTGCGTCCGCGTCAGTGTGGCCCAGCGACGGTGTGACGCCGTGCTCGGCGAGCGTGCGCACCACGGCGCCGGCACCGGGAAGTTCAGGCGCGTAGGTCATTGTCCGCAGGTGGCCGCCGGCCGCGGCCAGCAGCTCGGCCAGCATGGGGAGGTCCGGCTTGAGCAGGTACCGCGGATCCTGGGCGCCGCAGCGTGCATGGGAGAGGAACGGCCCTTCGGCGTGGATGCCCGCGATGAGTCCTTCGTCGGCGAGCTGCCGCAGGGTTGCCAGGCTACGCATCAGGTCCTCGCGGGACGCCGTAACCATGCTTGCCAGCAGCGTGGTGGTGCCGCTGCGGTGCAGGAAGTCCACGGCGGTCCTGGCAGCCCCGCTATCGCCGCTGGGGAAGTCGCCGCCCACGGCGCCGTGGCAGTGCAGGTCTACGAGGCCGGGCAGAATCATGCTGCCCGGCGGAAGGTTAAGTTCTTCAAGGCCCGGCAGCGATGCCTCGTCCAGGCCCGCACGGGGCCCCACATACGCGATCCGGCCGTCCGCGACGGCCACCACGGCGTCGGCCTGGGCCGAGCCGCCGGTCAGGACCGTGCTGGCCAGCAAATAGGTCCCGGCCTCGGCGGCGGTGGGCTGTGTCTGTTCCCGCGGCGGATTCACTTCAGGGCCTCGGCGAACCAGCCGGTGATGGTGGCCGGGTGCGTGATCGCGGTTCCGACGACGACGGCGAACGCGCCGGCGTCGAGGCACTGCCGGGCCTGGGCGGGGGAGTGGAGGCGGCCTTCGGCGATGAGCGGCACGCCGAAGCTGGCAGTGGCGATCTGCTCCAGCAGTTCCAGGTCGGGGCCGTGCGTCTTGGGGCGCTCGCCGGAGTAACCGGAAAGCGTGGTGCCGATCAGGTCGGCCCCGGCCGCGACCGCTGCGGCAGCGTCGTCGAACGAGCCGCAGTCCGCCATGACCAGCGCGTGGGAATCCTGATGGATGCCCGCCACCGTCTGGGCCAGGGTCAGGCTGTCCGGACGCTCCCGTCGCGTGCCGTCGATCGCCACCACGTGTGCGCCCGCGTTGGCCACCGCCAAAGCGTGGCAGAGCGTGGGAGTGATGAAGACGCCGTCGTGCCCGTCCTTCCAAAGCCCGATCACCGGAACCTCAACCGCTGCCCGCGTGAACTGCACATCGGCCAGGCCTTGGACGCGGATAGCAGCGGCGCCGCCGATCACGGCGGAGGCGGCCACCTGCGCCGTGGTGCGCGGGTCCCGCATGGGCTCGCCCGGATACGCCTGGCAGGAGACGATGAGTTGCCCGCGCAGGGCTTCGAGGGCTTCGGGGGTCAGAATCACGGTCGGGTCCTCTGGAAGGTTTGGCGGAGCGGGTTGAAGATCGGGTTGGGGCGGGGTGCTTAGGACGGAGTGGTGAGCACCAGGCGCGCGGCGCCCACCATTGCTGCTGCGTTGCCGAGTTTAGCGGGCAGGACCGGGAGGCTGAGCAGGGCCGGCAGGAGTTCGGCGCGTAAGGCCCGTTCCATGGGGCGCCACCAGGGGGCGCCGGCGTCGGACAACCCGCCGGAAACCACCACTACCTCGGGGTCCAGGATATTCGCGAGACCTCCCACCGCCTGCCCTGCCGCGGCGGCGCCCATGCCCACAGCTTTGATGGCCACGGCATCGCCGGCGCCGGCAAGGGCAAAGACGCCGCGGGCGTCCAGCGCCGGCTCGTTGCCGCCCAGACGCACGTACGCCTCACGGATGGCAGGCCCGGAGGCGATCGCCTCAACGTGCCCGGCGCCGCCGCAGACGCAAGGAACGGGCAGACCTTCGTCGAAAGCGTACGGGGAGGCGAAGTGGCCCACGTGTCCGCCCGCGTACCGGTGACCCAGGACCGGGTGCCCGGCCAGGACAAAACTGCCGCCGACGCCGGTGCCGAACGCCACCAGGAGCGAACTGGTGGTTCCTGCGGCGGCACCCGTCCACGACTCGCCCAGGGCGTGCGCGTGGACATCGTTTACTGCCTGCACAGCCCCGGGCGCCAGGCCAAGCCGGGCGGCCAACCCTGCGGTCAGCTTGGTTCCGGCCCACCCGAGAATGGCATCCGTAGCCGACACCACCACACCTCGTCCGGCATCGATGACCCCTGCCGAGCCAACCCCGACCCCCACCATGTCCAGGTTCTCTGCTTGAGCCCGGGACATGAGGGAAGAAATGAGCGCCGCAGTAGCGTCCAGGATCGCGTCGCCGCCGTCCCGGTTCAGGGTGGGAATGGTTTCTGAAAACAAGACCTCCCCGTCCCCGGACACAACCCCGGCAGCAGTCTTAGTACCCCCAAGGTCGACACCGATCGCGTACATCATTTTCTACACCAGGCCGTTGCGTTCCAGGATGACGCGGATTGCCTTGGTCTCGGCCTCGTCCAGGGAGAGCATGGGGGCGCTCATGACGTTCGTCTTGATGATGCCCATGAGCTGCAGGGCGGTCTTGAAAGCGCCCAGACCCGCGGCGTTGCCGGACATGCGGCCGGCCTTGGGGGTGTAGACGATCTCGAAGACGTCGGCCAGGCGGTCCTGCTCGGCTGCGGCCTGGGCCCAGTCGCCGGCCTGCGCGGCGTCGAACAGGCGGCGGTAGCCGGCGGGGTCAACGTTGCCGAGGCCCGGAACAACACCCTGGGCGCCGCCCAGGAGGGCGCCGTCCACAACCACTTCGTGGCCGGTGAAGATGTCGAAGTTGGGGATGTCCTTGGCGGCCAGCAGCAGCTGGCGGAACGAGACGTCGTCGCCGGAGGAGTCCTTCACACCGGCAATGACGCCGTCGCGGCCCAGCTCGACCAAAAGGTCGGTGGGCAGCTTGAAGTGGGTGCGCACCGGCACGTCGTAGGCGAAGACGGGAACGTCGACGGCGGCGGCGATGGAGCGGAAGTGCGTGTTGTTCTCCTGGGCGTTGGAGATGGCGTAGTACAGGCTGGTGGCCACGATAGAGTCGGCGCCCAGCGCGATGACGCGCTTGGCTTCCTCAATGACGCGGTTGGTGGTCTGTTCTACTGCGCCCACGATGACCGGCACCTGGCCCGCGTTCACGCCTGCCACGGTCTGCACGACGAGGTCGCGCTCGCTGTTGGTCATGTGGGTGACCTCGCCGGAGGAACCCAGCACGAACAGGCCGCTGACGCCGCCGTCGAGCAGGTGCTTGGTGACGTTTTCCAGCGACGCTACGTCGATGGCGCCTTCGGCGGTGCGTGGGGTTACGACGGGCGGAATGACGCCCTGGAAACGGGAAGCGACGGTGGTCACAGAGTTCTCCAAATATTGATGGTTTAGACGAAAATTTATGGCGGGAAGGCTAGATGTGGAGCAGACTCGGGGCGGCGCCCAGGAGCTTCTTGGTGTAGTCGTTGGTGGGGCTGTCGAAGACCTGGGTCGCGGTGCCCTGCTCGACGATCTTGCCGAAGTACATAACGCAGATGCGGTCCGAGACGTAGCGGACGGTCTGGATGTCATGCGAGATGAAAACCATGCCGAGGTTCAGCTGGGTCTTCAGGTCCGAGAGCAGGTTCAGCACCTGGGCGCGGACGGAGACGTCAAGGGCCGACGTCGGCTCGTCCGCCACGATAATGTCCGGATCCAGCGCCAGGGCGCGGGCAATCGCCACACGCTGGCGCTGGCCGCCGGAAACCTGCGACGGCGTGACTTCTGCAGCGGACTGCGGCAGGCCCACGACGGCCAGCAGTTCCTTGACCTTCGCCGCACGGGATGCGGCGTTGCCGATGCCGTGGATCTGAAGCGGGTCGGTGAGGATGTCCTGGACGGTCATGCGCGGGTTCAGCGCCGTGGCGGGGTCCTGGAAGACCACGGACACGGAGCGGCCGAATTCCTTGCGCATTTGTGCGTTGCGCTTGATGGCGGGCTTGCCGTGGAACAGGACCTCGCCCGACGTCGGCGGCTGCAGTCCCACGAGCACGGACGCGAGTGTGGACTTACCGCAGCCGGACTCACCCACGATGCCCACGGTTTCGCCGCGGCTGATGGTGAAGTCGACGCCGTCGACCGCTTTGACGATGTTCGGGCGGAAGAGCCCGCCGCCACGTGCGTGGTGGTAGACCTTGACGTCCTTGAGCTCGATGACCGGTTTGCCGGTTGATTCGCTCACTTTGCATCCTCCTTCAGATGGCTCGCCCAGTAGTGGTCCGCGTCCCCGCCGTTGGCGGCTCCCGCCGACGTCAGGACCAGCTGCTGGTTGGGGTCGGCGTCGGACCGCAGTGAACGCGGGGCGAAGCGGTCTCCCGGGGCGAAGTCCCGCGGGGACGGGACGGTGCCGGGGATCTGGTGCAGGCGCACGGCGTCGGCCTCGATGGAGAGGACAGCGCCGAGCAGGCCGCGGGTGTACTCGTGCTTGGGGTTCTGCAGCAGTTCCGAAGCTTGTGCGGATTCCACCACCTGGCCGGCGTACATCACGGTGATGCGGTGGGCCAGGGAGGCCACCAGGGCGAGGTCGTGGCTGACGAAGACCATGGCGAAGCCGAGCTGTTCGCGCAGTTCGTTGAGCAGGTCCACTACCTGTTTCTGGACCGTGACATCCAGTGCGGTGGTGGGCTCATCGGCAACCACGATCTTCGGCGAACGGGACAGGGCCATGGCGATCAGGACGCGCTGGCGCTGGCCGCCGGAGAGCTCGTGCGGGTAGCTGGCAAGCGTCCGGACCGGATCGAGCCTGACCAGTTCCAGCAGCTCGGTGGGGGTCTTGCGGCCGCCGCGCTTGGTCAGCTGCTCCATCTGGTCCTTGATCTTCATGGACGGGTTCAGGGAGCTCAGGGCGTCCTGGTAGACCATGGCGATCTGCTCGCCGCGCAGGCCTTCGTAGGCTTTGACGCTGCTGTGGCTGGTGGCCGGATCCAGCAGTTCCTTGCCGTCGAACTTGATGGACCCGGTGACCTGCGCGGTCTTGGGCAGCAGGCCCATGACCGCGAGGGACGTGATGGACTTGCCGCAGCCGGATTCGCCCACCAGGCCCATGGCTTCGCCTTCGCGGACCGTAAAGGAGACGTTGTCCACAATCGCGGTGTCGCCGAAGCGGCCCGGGAAGCGGATGGAAAGGTTCCTGACCTCGAGGACGTTGCGCGCTCCGGCCGGTACCTGGGGGAGTCGGTCGGTGCGCGTAGCCTCGATGGCGGAAAGCAGTTCCAGTTCCTTGTCCAGCAACAGGTGCGGGTTCGCCGCGGCCAGCTTCGGATCGGAGAGGATGGCTGCCTCGTTGTAGTGCTCCTCGGTGAGGACGTCACCGTAGGCGGCGCGCACGCCGTCGAGCTCGTGTTCTTCCACCACCGAAGGCTGGGCCACGGAAGTGCCGATCTGGGTGTCGACGCCGGCACCCACCGCTGCGCCGGACACAACAGCCGATGCGCCGTCGTCGTCCTTTACTGCAGGTGCCTTGCGCAGTTTCGGGTTCACCATGGCGTCGGTGAGGCCCTCGGCGAGGATATTCAGCGAGAGGACGGTGAGCAGGATGGTCACACCGGCGAAGGTGGTGGCCCACCAGCCGCCGGACAGGACCAGGTTGCGGCCGTAGGAGATCACATTGCCCCACGACGGTGCGGGGTCCTGGACGCCGGCGCCGAGGAAGGACAGTGAGGCTTCGAGGATGATGGCGTCGGCCACCATCACCGTGGCGAACACCAGTACGGGGGCCGCGGTGTTGCGGACGATGTGCTTGAGCAGGATGTAGAAGCGGCCTGCGCCGATCACACGCTCGGCGCGGACGTAGTCTTCGCCGTACTGGGAGAGCACGTTGGCGCGGACCACGCGGGCCAGCTGCGGGGTATAGATGATGGCGATCGCGATGATGATGGTGGGAACCGAGTTGCCGAACGCGGCCAGCAGCACTGCGGCCAGGGCGATGCCCGGAAACGCCATCAGGATGTCCATCAGGCGCATGATCAGTTCGTTGACGGCCTTGCTGGATGTGGCGGCGAAGGAACCCAGCAGGGCGCCTGCCAGGATGGCCAGAATGACGGCGCCGAGGCCGATCATCAGTGAGGACTGGGCGCCGAAGAGCAGGCGGGAGAAGATGTCGCGGCCCAACCGGTCGGTGCCGAAGAAGTGCTCAGCTCCCGGCGGGGTAGCGGGGATGAAGGTCTCGAGCGGATCGTGCGGCGCGATGACGGGCGCGAACACGGCGGAGAGGACGATCATAATGAGGAAGAGGAGGGCGATGCGGGAGCCCCAAGGCAGGGCCTTGAAACGGAGGCCCGGGGCACTCAGCCGTTCAGCAAGCTTGCTACGCATGGGCTATACCGTCCTGATTCGGGGGTTGATGAGCAGGTACAGGAGGTCCACCACGATGTTCACCAGAACGAAGGTGACCGAGATGGTGAGCACCACGCCCTGGACCAGGTTGACGTCCAGGTTGGTGATGCCGTTGAGGATCAGCTGGCCCATGCCGGGCAGGGCGAAGATCATTTCAATCACGACGGCGCCGCCGAGCAGGTAGCCCACGCGGAGTCCCAGCACGGTCACCGGAGTCACCAGTGCGTTGCGGAGGACGTTCTTGGAGACCACTTCGCGGTAGGGGACACCGTTGCCGATGGCGGTGCGGACGTAGTCGCGGTCCAGCTCCTCCACCATCGAGGTGCGGACCACGCGGATCAGCGAGGCGGAGACCGGGATGCCGAGGGCCAGGGCCGGGAGGGCCATCGAGTTGAGCCAGCCGCCGAAGCCGGATTCCGGCGTCGCGATTCCCCCGGAGGGGAACAGGGGGCTGGCGCCGAGGGCAAACCACTGGATGAGCAGGATGCCCAGCCAGAACGAAGGCGTGGCGATCGCGGCGATCGAGAAAACGCGGACCAGCTGGTCCTGCCATTTGTCGCGGTAGAGGGCGCCGAGGATGCCGAAGGTCAGGGACAGGACGATTGCGATCAGCACGCCCAGGAAGGTCAGCTGCAGCGTCAGGGGGAACGCGGAGCCGATCATGGAGGCCACCGACTTTGCCGGCGGCGTGGTGACGCCGAGGTCCAGCTGCAGCAGCTTGCCGAGGAAGCTGAAGTACTGGATGACCAGCGGGTCGTTCAAGCCGTTTTCCTGGCGGTACTGCTGCTTCGCTTCTTCGCTGGCGCCGTCGCCGAGGGCGGAGCTTGCCTGGTCGCCGGGAGCGGCCTGCAGGACAAGGAAGACGAGCAGGGTGATGCCCAGGATCATCAATGGCAGTGCTGCGAGTCTGCGGCCAAGCAGACGCAATATCGTGACCAATTTGTTCTCCGGTTTGTTTGGTTGTGCCGCGGGGGCCGCTGCACGGGTGGTGCTTTCGAGCCCAGAGAGGCCATGGCCGGCGGGCCACAGCCCCTCCGCTGCGTCGAGTTCGTGATGCCGTTTCCCCGGGAGGCCCCGGGGTGCTGCGCTGGTTCTCAGCGCAGCTTAGGCGGTGCGGCCGACGTCGATGAACGACATGCCGGTGGTGGGCAGCGGCTTGAAGCCGTTGAGCTTCTTGTCGTCCCAGGCGGAGGGCAGCTGGCGGTGGAAGATCGGGTACAGCGGAACTTCATCGGAAACGAGGTCCACAATTTCGCCGGTGATCTTCTTGGCGTCTGCTGCGGCAGCCTGGGAGCCCTTGTTCATGAGCTCCTGCAGCTTGGCGCGTTCCGGGGCGGTCCAGTAGGCGCGCTTCTCCATCCAGGTGGCGCCCGAGTAGAACCAGCTCAGGAGCAGGTCCGCGTCGTTGCCGAAGACTGAGGGGTCGCCGGGGGCTGCGACCACTGAGTAGTCGCCGGTGCCGACGCGGTCGGTGTACAGCGCGCCGGACTGGATGCTCTTGACGGAGACCTTGACGCCCGGGATCTTGTTCCAGGATTCGAGGATCAGCGGGGCAACGTCCTTGACCCAGGCAGTGTCCGTGGTGAGCAGCTCGAATTCGAGGCTCGTGACACCGGCCTGCTTGAGCAGGTCTTCGGCCTTGTTGACGTCGTAGCCGTAGACGTTCTTGGCCTTGACGTAGTCCGGGTGGCCTTCCTGGAAGTAGGAGCTGGCGGGCTTGGCGTTGCCGAACAGGGCCTTCTTGATGATGGCTTCTTTGTCCAGGCCGTAGTGCAGTGCCTGGCGGACCAGCTTGTTGTTGAACGGGGCCTTGTTGCAGTTGAACATCAGGAACATCAGGCCGAAGGACTGGACGGATTCAACCTTGACCTTGGACTTCAAACCGTCGATGTCCAGATAGGGGACGTCCTCGATGGCCTGGACGCGGCCGGACTGGACGGCGGTGACGCGGGCAGCGGCGTCGGAGAGCAGGAGCCAGGTCATGCCCTTGGCCAGTGCCGGCTTGGGGCCGTTGTAGTCTGCGAACGCTTCGAAGACGATCTTGTCGTCCTTGGCGGCGGAGATGAGCTTGTAGGGGCCGGTGCCGACGGGCTTGGCGTCGAAGGCCTTGAGGTCCTGGGCCAAGGCCTTGGGAACAACCTTGACCACGGAGATGCGGGGGCCGAAGCCGGGGAAGGCGTACTTGAGGGTGAACTCAACCGTCTTGGCATCCAGGGGCTTGACGTCCTGGATGAACGGGATGAACTGCGAGAACAGGGACTTGTTCGCCGGGTCCATCACGCGGGTGAAGGAGAAGGCGACGTCTTCGGTGGTGACCGGGGTGCCGTCGTGGAACTTGGCGCCTTCGCGGATGGTCACCTGGTAGGTGGTGTCGTTGACCTTCTTGGGGTCCGAGGCCGCCAGCGCGTTGTACGGCACGCGGGTGGCCGGGTGCAGTTCGATGAGGCCTTCGAAGATGTGCAGGTTGGCGGCCATCGGAGTGGCGCCTGAGGAGCTCAGCGGGTCGAAGCCGGTGGAGAGGGCATAGGAGATGCCCGCCTCGATGGTGAGGTCCTTGTTGACTGCCGCAGCGCTCGCGGAGTCGCCGGTGGTGGTAGCTGCCGGGCTGCCGCACGCGGCGACAGAGGCGGTGAATGCTGCAGCGGCGCCCATGGCACCGGTGAGCTTGAGGAAGTTCCGGCGGCTGGCGTCATTGACCAGCGGCAGGTTCTTGGTGATGTTGTTCATGAGGGCCTCGCCATTCCAGAAGGTTTATCGGATGTAGGACGTCCGAGCTCGTATGTCGACTGTAAGCGTCATCACAGGTTCACGTCAAGCGCCAACTTCGTAACGCTTTCCACTTCCTGCGGGCTTTCGGCGAACGCTCTCTCACCCGGTCGCGCTGACGTCGCCTGAGACAGTGTCAAACCTGAAAGCACGACGGCGGCGCTCGGCAGTGCCGCCGCGCTCGCCGGTCACTTCAAACGTCACCTCGTAGGCCACCTCGGCGTAGCCGCGCGCCACATCGGCCCTGGTGACGGTGTACACCGGGGTGAAATACAGGGCTTCTTCCCCGGGGTCAAGATCCGTCGCGGGAAAGGCGTCCGAGCTGGGACCGGACAGCCGGACCGCGGCCACCGGCAGGGATCCGTCATTGCGCGCCCTGCCCGTGAAGGCCAGGATGTCCCCGGCCTTGTAGCCGGGAATGATGGGGCCGTAGTTCAGGTCCTGCGCCTCCCGGGTGCCGATGACCTGCGCAGCCTCGGCCGAGTAGCCCTGTCCGATTTCCTTCCAGGTGTGCACGCCCCAGTCCTCGCCGCCGGACTGCAACAGGTGGAACTCGCCGGCGTTCTGCCAGACCGTCGGCCGGCCGGGCGTGATGGACCGCAGTTCCATGTCGAACACAAGGCCGTCGCCGTCATTTGGCGCGCTTACCCCGCCGGTGGACCCGGGCGGGGTGCCCCCGGCGGGGCTCCCAGTGTCGGCGCTGCCGGAGCCGCCGGGAATGCGGGCGGTGAGCTGGGCGGTGAGTTGCAACGCAGGCACCGAGGCGAACACGATTTCCCGGTAGCCCTGGCGCTCGTAGAGGACGCCGATGTTGCCGTCGGGGAGCCGGGTTGCCGTCGAATACGCCGAGCTGCCTGGGCACAGGACCAGCTTGGCGGGCCAGCTGCGCCCGTTATCGGTGGACAGGCTAATCACCGTGTTCCGCCGCAGCGCGGTGTCCTGGTTGTTGGTTGCCAGTAGCCATGTATCCGTGGCCTCGCCGGCGAATGCAGTCAGGGACGGCAGGCCGTCAAAGCGGACCAGTGAGCCGTTATCGCCCGGGTCCGGGAGGTCCTCGACGGCGCGAAGGGCGCTCCAGGTGGCCCCGCCGTCGTCCGATAGTGCCGCAAGGCGGCGCGGTGTGCCGCGGCTGTGCAGCAGCAGCCGGCCGTCCTGGAGCGCGGCAACCTTGTTTTCGTTGGGGGCATGGCCGTGCGTCCCGGCGCCGATGAGCTCCCCGAGCGTCCAGGTGCTGCCGTGGTCGTCGCTGTACGCGGAAGCGGCCATGATCTCGCCGCCGGCCAGGACCACAAACTGCTGGACCAGCCGGCCGCGGTACGGGCCCGTGTGGATCTGGATGCCCTGCCCGGCCGCGGCGAAGATCCCGGTGATGTCCGGCTCGTCCGTACTAGGCTCACGCGGGCGGAG
The DNA here is from genome assembly GCF_050156905.1 of Pseudarthrobacter sp. S3. Lineage (NCBI taxonomy): Bacteria > Bacillati > Actinomycetota > Actinomycetes > Micrococcales > Micrococcaceae > Pseudarthrobacter > Pseudarthrobacter sp. S3. The sequence continues at coordinate 412,632 of NZ_CP189583.1, forward strand.
GGGCGGCCGGAGCTTAAGCTGGGCGGTGATCCGGCGGTGCTGCCAGGTCAGGCCGTCGTCGTCCGAGTAGCTGAGATCGCAGTGCTGCACATCGTCGTCGGGCTCCAACCCGGCCGCGGCTTCGAAGAATCCGGCGTGCGTTCCGGCGGCGTGGAACAAAAGGATCCGGCCGGTCTCAGCGTCCACCAGGAGGCTCGGATCGCCGTAGCCATTGAGGCCGCGGCCAGTCCTTACTACCTGCTGTTTGCCCCAGGTCCGGCCGTTGTCCGTGCTGCGCCGGAGCAGGAGGTCAATCGGGTTGGGCAGGTCATCGAGGTTGGGGCGGCCGTCGTAGGCGGCCAGCAGGGTGCCCTGCCGCGAAACGGCGAGGGCGGGGATCCTGTATTGCCGGTAGCCTCCGGCGCCCCGGACCGCCAGCACGTGTTCGACGTCGGGCATGGCAGCCGACATTGGCTGCAGGACATGGGATGTCATATCTCCATGATAGGGGACGCGTAACACGCCTGTGTAGGCGGATTCATGTCTGGCAGAGTATGAGCATGCTCACAGTAATAGGCGAGGGCCTTGTTGACGTTGTCCAGCGCGCCTCCGGAATCGAAGCCCACGTGGGCGGCAGCCCCCTTAACGTCGCGGTGGGCCTGGCCCGCCTTGACCATCCCGTGCAGTTCATCGGCCGCTACGGCCGCGACGCCTACGGGGAGTCGGTGGCGGCGCACCTGCGCTCCAGCTCCGTTATGCTGCCGCTTGGCCCCGATGAGCTGCCTACCAGCGTGGCCACCGCCGTAATTGACGACGACGGCGCCGCCACCTACACGTTCGACCTCGCCTGGGAGCTTCCCGGCCTGGCGGACCGCCTCGCCTATATGCTGCAGGGAACCACGCTGCTGCACACCGGCTCCATCGCTACGATGCTGGCGCCGGGCGCCGCGGCTGTGCTGGCCGCCGTCGAGCACGCCCACCCCGCCGCCACGATCAGTTTCGATCCCAACTGCCGGCCCAGCATCATCACCGACGTGGATTATGCGCGGCAACAGGCGGAGAAATTTGTCACCCTTTCGGACGTGGTCAAGGCCTCGGACGAGGACCTGGAGTGGCTGTACCCGGGTGTGGACGTGCTGGAATCGGCGCGCCGCTGGCTGTCGTTGGGCGGTTCCGAGGGGCCTGCCCTGGTAGTGGTCACGCGCGGCGCGGCCGGTCCGTGGGGAATTACGGCTGCCGGTGAAGCGGCGATTGACGCGCCTCGTGTGGAAGTGGCCGACACGGTGGGCGCTGGTGATTCCTTTATGGCCGCGCTGCTTTCGGGGATCGTGGATCGGGGCCTGGACGGCGCGCAGAACCGAAAGGACCTGCGCGAGCTTCCGGCCGAGGGCCTGGCTGAGCTCCTGGCCCACGCTGCCCGCGCGGCGGCCGTCACGGTTTCCCGCCCGGGGGCCAACCCGCCCTCGCGTGCCGAGCTGAACTCGGTTCCGGGGGAGTGAGGAAGAAATGCAGAAGAAACTGCAGCGCTGGCCCGGAGCTCCATAGGATTTGGCCACGCGGAGGCAACGGCACGCAATCCGATGAGACATCTGCCCTCACCGCAACCGGAGCGCTTGGGGATCCTTATGCGTGGCGCAATTCCGAAGGCGACGTGCCGCAGGTCAGCCGGCATACGCCAGGATCGAGAGGCTCCTGACGCCGTACTTCGTAGTCGCCGCACGGGCGCTGTCGGAGAGGAACTCATAAGGATTCGTCCGGAGCGTTTCCAGCGCGAACCCGCTGCCGGCGATCAATTCCTGGTAGGTGTCTTCCTGCGTGGCGCCACCGATGCAGGCGGCCCAGAGATCAATGTTGCAGTCGAAGCTGGCATCGTCGAAGGGGAGTTCTTCGATGTACCCGTGCGCGAAGGCGACCTGGGGAAAGCCGCCCTTTCCGCAGGCCGTCGGCCTTCTCCAGTTGCTCCGCAAGACCGCGTCCATCTTGAAGTGGTACTTGCCAACGGGGTTTTGGGCCACCGCCCTGTAGACCTGCTTGACCTTGTCCTCAAGCTCGCTTCGGTCAACTGCAACTGTTCCCATGTCCATGGCTCTACCCGTGCTTCATACGATTTCGAGGGTGGTTTCAACCGGAACCGGGTTGGCCAGGCAGTCGCGGACCGGTGACGTGTCCTGGACATACCGGCACAGGGACTGAAGCTGCTCCGGGGTGGCATTCGGGCTGGAGACCCGTGCCTGCGCACGGATGGCGGTGAATCCGGGCCGAGGTCCTTCGAGGCCGAGGAAGGGCCGGGCGTCCAGATCGCCTTCGACGTGGAACTCCAGTGAACTGATTTCTATGCCCTGGGCGGCCGCATTGGCCGCGTATCCGACGGCGTAGCAGAAGCCCAGGGCCTGCAGCAGCAGTTCGACGGCGTTGGGTCCGGCGTTGTTTCCGAGGAGCACGGGAGGTTCGTCACCCTCGATCGTGAAGTCTCCGGTCCGGGTGGTGTCGGGTTCCCCCGCATGGGTGAATCCCAGGATCTTTCCCGAGTTGTGGGTGCCGCCGCGCCAGGTGCTGGTGGCTCTGAACGTAAAGCTGCCCTGGGTGGGATCTGCCTGGATCGCATCGATGGTCCCCAGTAGCTGGTCGACGTCAATGCCATTGCGGATGGTCGCTGTCGATTCCATCGCAATTCGCCTCTTTTCCGGGTTGTCCCGGGTCCGTGGCGCGGCCCCGGGGGTATTCAAGTGAATACTTGAATACCACACCCGGTGGGTATATCTTGTCAAGTACCTACTTGAATATGATTTGCGGAGGATCGGGCATGAGTGACAGGCCGGCAAAGGACAAGCTGTTTGATGCATTTGCTTCCGTGGCCAAGGTCCTTGGCAGTGGTCGGCGCGCCGAGATAGTGGATGTCCTGGCCCAGGGTGAGCGCCCTGTGGACGAAATTGCCGAGGAAATCGGGCAGAGCATCGCCAATGCTTCGCAGCATCTTCAGCAGCTCCTGCGGGCGGGCCTGGTGCGCACCCGTCGCGAAGGAACGCGGATCTATTACCGACTCAGCGGCACCGCGGTCACGCGACTCTGGGCGGCCGTGCGGGAGGTTGCAGCCGAGCATGTCGCAGAACTCGACGAACTCGCCGAGGCCTACCTGGGGGACAGGGCGGCCTTGGACTCCCTGACCCGGGCTGAGCTGACCAACCGAATGGCCGCGGGAGATGTAGTAGTTCTCGATGTGCGGCCTGAGCGCGAATTCCGCTCCGGCCACATCCGGGGCGCGGTTTCGGTTCCTGTCGGAGAGCTGGCGGGGAGGATGAAGGACCTGCCGCACGGCCGCATCATCGTGGCGTACTGCCGCGGACGGTACTGCGTGTTCGCCGACGAGGCGGTGCGGACGCTGCGGGAACAGGGTATGCCTGCCGCCAGGCTCGAGGAGGGCTATCCCGAGTGGGCTGAGGCCGGGCTGCCCGTCGAGGATGGCGCGCCGCGCAAGTCCGGCGCGCCGGGATAGCCGCCGCCTTCGAGCGCGTCGCTGCGGTCGCGCACGGTGTAGCCTGGTCGCCGAGTAGCTGGGTTCTGGCCTCATCCATTGCTCCGTAACCGCCGTTGTGAGGGGTCAAAAGGGCGAGGGGGCCGGTGAGGAGCAATCGATGAAGTCCTGGCTACTCCTTGCGTGCAGCGTTGATGACGCTGGCCTTCTCGCCGGCAGCCGCGCCGTTCAGCCACTCGACAGATTTAACGTGGCCGCGCAGCAGTGGCCTCACGGTGTCCGGGTGTTCGCGCGGACGTTCACGCAACGACGCGCAGGCTCAACAGAACGTAGCGCGGCGTCAAAGAACGTCGTGGGCCGACTCCAACGGCCCAGTCGTCCGGGACGAAGCGGCACGGACCGGGAAACCCCAAGCCCCACGTAGACTGGCAGGATGCGGCTGGTAGCAAGTGATATTGACGGAACGATTCTTGGGCACGATGGAAAGATCAGCGACCGCACCGTCCGGGCCTTCCATGCCTGCCGGGAGGCCGGCATCGAGCTTGTTTTTGTCACCGGCCGCCCGCCGCGCTGGCTCCACCCGCTGGAGGAACAGCTAGGCCACACCGGCACGGTCATCTGTTCCAACGGCGCCGTGGTGTGGGACCTCGAAGCGGACCGGCTGGTGTCCGCTCGGACGCTGGGCATGGACGCGGTGCTGGAACTGCGGCGGATCATCAAGGAACTGCGCCCCGCCGCGTTCTTCGCCGCGGAAACCCTGACCGGATTCCATCTGGAGCCCGGTTTCATCGAGAACGGTTCGAGCGAGCTGCTGGCCGAATTTACCCCCGCCCCGCTGGCCGAAACGCTCACCCCGGACGACGCCGTCGTGAAGTTCCTGGCAATTGTCAGGGATGGCACCGCGGACGACTTCCTGGCAGCCGTGCGGCCCGCCGTCACCCATCTCGCGTCCGCCACGCACTCCGCACCGACGGTGGCGTTGCTTGAACTGTCTCTTCCCGGCGTCAACAAAGCCGTCACCCTGGCCGAATACGCCAAGGCGCTGTCCATTGACGCCGCCGACGTCGTGGCGTTCGGGGACATGCCCAACGACGTCGAGATGTTGCGTTGGGCGGGCCACGGGTACGCCATGGCCAGCGGCCATCCGGACGCCATCAGCGCGGCCGGGCAGCAGGCACCGCACTTTGACGACGATGGCGTGGCCCAGATCCTCGAAGCCAGGCTCGCGGCGCTGGGGGTAAAGCTCTCCTGACCCCGGCTTCCGGGCCAGGAATTCACAGCTGCCGCTCACCTTCCGTTCACATTTGCCACCTACCGTGGGTTACGGACAATCATCCGCAGCTGAAGGGGCAGTCATGGCAAGGAACGGTAACCAACGCGCGGTCGACGAGCCGTTGCGCCCGGCAGAGCCGGCTGCGCACTGGAAGGCACTGAAAGAGGGTGACCGCGTGCGCGTCCGCCTCACCCCAGGATACGAAACCGGCGGGTTCGTGGATGCCATCACGTGGGACCACACCGCTGTGTGGGTGGACCTCGACGACGGCCACGGCCGTACGCTGCTGCACTGCAGCGACAGCGTGGAGATTGTGCCGCAGGACGCATAGCCCGGCGGCTCCGGTACGCTCGAAAACGTGACTGAGCCGTTTTTTGATGCTTCTGACGGTGCTGGCCGTCCCCCGCGTCCCATTGCCCTGGCCCACCGCGGATTCTCCCGGGCAGGGCTGGAGAACTCGATGGCCGCGTTCCGGGCCGCCGCCGAACTTGGCTATGAGTACCTTGAGACGGATGTGCACACCACCTCCGACGGCGTGCTGCTGCTCTTCCACGACGACACCCTGGACCGGGTCACAGACGGCCGTGGCCGGATTTCGGAGCTGACCGCCGCTGAGGTTTCCACCGCGCGGATCGGCGGGCGCGAGCCCGTGCCGCTGTTTGACGACCTGCTGACAGCTTTCCCGGCTGCCCGGCTGAACCTGGACGTCAAAGACTGGAAGTCGGTGCAAAGCCTGGCTGCCGGCATCGAACGGCACGGTGCGCATGACCGGGTCCTGGTGGCCAGTTTCTCAGACCGCAGACGCCGGGCGGTGCTGAAAATGCTGAGCCGTCCGGTGGCCTCCTCGGCAGGGATGGTGACAAATGCGCTGTTTGTCCTGCTGGGCCCGGTGCTTCCGGCGGCCTGGCTGCGCCTGGCGCTGCGGGGGCCGTTGCGCGATGTCCAGGCCCTGCAGGTTCCGGTCCGCTACGGGGCGGTCCGCGTGGTGACGCCTGCCTATGTGCGGCGGGCGCACGCCCTGGGCCTGGTGGTCCACGTGTGGACCATCAACCACCCGGCTGAGATGCACCGGCTGCTTGACCTGGGCGTGGACGGGATCGTGACGGACCGCGCGGATCTCCTGAAGCAGGTCTTGCGGGAACGTGGCCAGTGGCCCGGCGGCTGACCCGGTTCCAGGGAGCCTGCGCCGAGGCCACTGCGCAGGACTGCGGTGCATTTCCGCGCAGTTAGGAGCCGCCGGGACCCTGGATGGCGTGATTGGCAGCGAGGTGGCGGAGCCCATCGGGGTCTAAAGGCGTATTCCACGCCGCCCAGTCCTTAGGCCGCACGGAGGGCCGGCCCAGCAGGTAGCCCTGGCCGGCACTGAAACCCAACTCCGTAAGGACCCTCAGTTCCTCGGCGGTTTCAACACCTTCGGCCACCAGGACACTGCCTATCTGCTCCGCGAAGTCCACCAGGCACGCGGCCAGGGCGTGCTGGGAGGTGTCCGTGTCCACGCCGCTGATCACATTCCGGCCCAGCTTGATGAAATCAGGCCGCAGATGGAGCATTCGGCTCAGGGCGCCCGCGGTTGGGTGCGAATCATCGATTGCAATGCGCAGCCCCCGTTCACGGAGCGGCGTAATTGCGGAAATGAAATGCGAGTATTCTTCGTCCGGAATTTCGTCCGTCAATTCGAGCACAATACGGTCTATTGGCAGCTCGATGTGTTCAAACAATTCGGGGAGCCGGGGATCCAGGCACGACACGGGGGAGATGTTCAGGGACACGTAGAGGTTCGCGGGCAGTTTCGCGGCAGCTAAGGCTGCGGACGCGAGGGCAGAGAATTCCAGGTTGGCGCCCAAGCCAACGGCGGCCGCCTCGGCAAACCAGATTTCCGCGCCTGCGCCGTCGTCGCTGACAAAGCGTGACAACGCCTCTACACCCACTACGACCTTGGATTCGAGGCCGTAGATCGGTTGGAATGCGGTCATCAGCATCTGGTTTTCCAGCAGCGAGCTGATTCGCGACAGGCTGCGGAAGGAATCCAGCCGCTCGGCCAGCTGCGGCGGCATGGCGCTGAGAGGCTGCGGGAAACGGGCAGTGTCCGGAGCGCTGGCTTCTGCGCTGTCCTGTTGTTGGCGCTCCAGAAGATACTCCAGCAGGGCCCGTTCCGGCGCGCCTGGGTTTTCTCCCAGGCGGTCGCTAAGGCGCTGACGTATTGCCGCCCCGGCAGGATCAGAATCCCCGAGGACCCCAGCAATAACTCCCCAAGCTTGTATCCGAACCGTCATTAGCAACGCCCCCAGTTGACGAAGTAATGGCTCCTTGGTCTCTTTATTTTCAAATTTCCAGATACCTTCGGAATGCGCTACTTCTGATTAATACCGATCTTCCTGACCGCGAAGAATCGGATGCCGCCACTTGATCGTATATCGGGATGATCGAAAGCGCAGCCCAAAATCGATTAACCCCTATTACTCCCGGATGAAGTTTCTGCCAACAGCGCAGGAAGCTCTTCGGGCGGGACGGGTTTGCTGAAGAAATAGCCCTGTGCGCTGAGGCACCCGAGGTTCCTGAGGTGCTCGGCCTGATCCGCTGTTTCCACGCCCTCCCACACGGCTTCGAGCCCGCAGGCGCGCACCAGTTGAAGGACTGCGGCCACCAATGCAGGCTGGCTGGGGTCCGTGCCCAGTCCCTCAATCAGGGACCGGTCCACTTTGACCCGGTCCACTGGGAGCCTGCGCAGGTAACTGATGGAGGAATACCCGGTACCGAAGTCGTCGATTTCGATTCCGACGCCCAGTCCGCGCAGCCCGCCCAGGGAGTACCGGTCCAGTTCGTTGCCCCTGACGATGGCCGCTTCCGTCAGCTCCAGGACAACCTGCTCGGGGCGGACGCCCGTCTGCTTGAGCACGGCGCGGACGTCCTCGATGAACTGCAGGCTCTGCAGATCAGTTGCGGAGATGTTGATCCGGACGGAAAACCTGCTGTCCACCAGTCCGGCATCAATCCAGCGGCGTAGCTGGCCGACAGCTGTGCTGAGCACCCACAGGCCCAGCTCGGAGATCAGTCCCGCATCTTCTGCCAGCGGGATGAACTCGTCGGGCATGATGCGGCCGCGGGTTGGGTGGTCCCATCGGATCAAGGCCTCCACGCCTTCGATGCGCCCGGTGCCCAGTTCAATCACGGGCTGGTAGTGCAGCACCAGGCCCTGGCCCTTGATGGCGGTCCGGAGGTCCTCCAGCAACTGGCTGCGGAGCTTGCGGATGAGCAGAAGCCCGGGTTCGAAGACGTGGAGCCGGTTCTGCCCCTCGGCTTTGGAGGCGTACATGGCCACATCGGCCTCCATCAGCAGGTCCTCGGCCTGCCGCCCGGACGCCCCGACGCTGAGTCCAACGCTCGCCCCGCAGCGGACGGTCCGGTCAGGAAGGTCAATGGGTTCCCTAATGGCTGCCAGGATGCGCTGGCCTACGACGGCGGCCTGGTCGGCGCCCGTGGCCGGCATAACGATGGCGAACTCGTCCCCGCCCAGCCGGGCCACAACGTCGTTGGTCCGGACGGCGCGGCGGATGCGTTGTCCCACGGTGACCAGTACCTGATCCCCGGCAGAGTGGCCGAGGGTGTCGTTGATGGATTTGAAGGCGTCAAGGTCAAGGAGGAGGATAGCTGGCTGGCTGAGGGCATCGCCGTCGTGGTCCTGCGCGGACTTCAGTGCAGCCAGAAGCGCCGAGCGGTTGGCAAGGCCGGTGAGGGGATCCTGCATGGCCATCTTCTGCATCTTGCGGTGGGCGTCGTGCAGCAGTTGCGTGCGGACCTCAACACGCTGCTCAAGCTCTTCGTAAATGATCTGGAGGTCCTCGGCCAGGAGGTTGGTGCCCATGATGATGGCGTCGAGCTCGTCCCGGGCCGGTGAAACTTCTATCCGCGACTGGAGGTCGCCGGAGGCGAGCCGGACGATGCCATCGAGCAGCTGGGAGAGCCTGGGGTCATCGTCAGCGAACATCTGTTGCCTCCTTCCCGCGTTCAGATTTCCTGGGGCCCGTGGGCTCCTAGGGGGAGGCTTACGGTGACAGTGGTGCCAACACCCAGCTCCGAGGTTACGCCAATGCGGCCGCCGTGACGCTGGACGATGTCCTGGGTGATGGCGAGCCCCAGTCCGGTACCTGGAACCGCCCCGGACATCGCGTTCGAGGCGCGGTAAAAACGCGTGAAGACGTGGGCTATCTCGTCACTGGATATCCCAATCCCGGTGTCCGAGACGCTGACCGTCGCCCAGCGTGCGCCGGCTGCATCTTCCCGCGTCAGACTGACCACGTCGATCTGTCCTCCGCCGGGGGTGAACTTGATGGCGTTGGAGACCAGATTCGTAAAAACCTGCTGCAGCTGCACTTCGTCTGCCAGGAATTCGAGCTCGTCCGAGGCCATCGACGTGGCAATGGCGACATTCTGCACTGTTGCGAGCGGCCTCAGCGCAGCGGTGACGATCTCAAGTGTCCGCGCCAGCCGGACGGGGCTCAGATGCAGCGGACTTTGCTCGTGCCCGTTGCGGGAGACGCTGAGCATGTCCTCGATCAGCAACCGGAGCCGTTCGGTGTTTCTTACAACGATGTCCAACATTTGGTGGACCTCGCTGGACACGGGGTCGGACGTGTTCTCCTGGATCATGTCCAGGTAGGCCATGATCGATGTCAGCGGCGTGCGGAGCTCATGGTTAACGGTGGCCAGGAAGTCGGTCTTGGCTTTGTCCAGCTGCTGGAGTTGCTTGACCACCTGCTGCTGGCTGGTGATCAGGTGGCTTTGGATCAGGCCGTGGACGGTATTGCCAGCAACGTGCTGGATCAGTGCCAGCTCAGCCCGCGACCATTCCCTGGGGGAGTCCAGCAGGGCGATCCAGATAATCCCCAGCGACGAGCTGCCGTCCCCCATCGGGACGGCAACGGACGCGGCGGCGCGCAGTTGCGCGAGCTCGGCTGGCAGCCGGACATCGCCGGCACCGTACGGTGCAAACGCCCCGTCCGCAGTGAGGACCTCGGCCCGCGCCCACAGTACGTCAGCGGTCTTGCGCACCGGGCCTTCGTCCGTGCACAATCCTTCAGGCAGCGGGCCCAGACCGGGCCGGTGCCACTGGGCGGTAATCGGCGGCACCTTGTCGTCGTCGAACGTGGTCAGCCAGACCCGGTCCGCGCCGAAAGTCTCACCGAACCCCCGGACCACAACATCGGCGATCTGTTGCGGATGGTTGGTTCCGCGGACCAATGCGGACACCTCCCGCAGCCTTTCGCGTAACGTCTCCGCTTCCTGCCGGGCTTCATTCCGGCGGGAGACCAGGTTAATTAGGGCAGTGGCGCGGTGGACGAGTTCCTTGGGAGCAGGCGGTTTGGCGATGCTGTCCCGCACGCCGGCATGCTCCACCGCCTTGACTTCGGCCGGGCTGTCGAGATCAACGAGAACCAGCACAGGGGCGGTCGCGTCGACGTCGGAGAGTGAACTGTCCAGGACCAGGACGGAGGCCTCGCGCTGTTCCAGAAGGGTCGAAAGGCCGGTGGCGTTGTCCACAACGCTCACCGTGAAGCCCGCCGCCTCCAGTGCCGCCGTGGTGGATTCCCGGCGCCCGGCGTCGGGATCCGCAACGACAGCCAGGTACGGCACGGTTGCGAAATGTGGTGTGTCCGCTGGCAACCTGTCCCCCTTTGCTCCTGAGTGAGCACCCGTTTGCTCCTGACTGAGTACATTGTAGGGTGACGGAGCACACCTGCTCCTATAAAATGCGCGGAGGGTATCGTGACGAGTCAGCCTGCAGAAGCAGCAAAGGCGGACCTGACGCTGGATGAACAGGGTGTTATCCAGCTCAAGTGGCCGCGGGGTGTGTCCATCGCGGAATCGGACGCCGTGGCCGCCATGCAGAACGTGAACGACCTGTGCGGGGCCGGCCGCCATCCCATGCTGGTGGACATGGCCACCACGGCCCAGGTGAGCCGGGGAGCCCGTGCCGTTTTTGGCCGCCCCTGCCAGGCCTCCCGGATTGCGCTGCTCGGGGCGTCGCCGGTTGATAAAGTGCTGGCCAACTTCATTCTGGGCATCAACAAACTGCCCTGCCCCACCCGGTTCTTTACGTCCCGCGACGACGCCATGGCCTGGTTGTTGAAGGAACCCGCGGCCACAAGCTGAACGGAACAGCCCGAGAACGGCTGCGGCGCGTTCGGGGTCCTATATTTGTCCTATGTCATCCCGCGCGAAACAGGTACTCACCGCCTTGCGGCAGTACCTGATCCTGCCCAAGCTGATGAGGCTGTCCATCTCTGCTCCGAAAGACAGAACCGTGGCCTGGGACAGGTATTGGGCCGGGATCACGAGGACGGGCGCCCGGAGTGACGTGCTGTGGGATTCCGGCACTGACCACGAGCTGCTGGGCTACGGGGACGTCCTGCGGCGGCACTTCGATCCAGGCCTTCCCGTGGTGGATGTGGGGTGCGGGCATGGCGCATTCAGCCGCGCCCTGACGGCGTATTCACCGAAGGTCCTGGGCGTTGACGTGTCTGCGCACGCGGTGGCCCGTGCCCATGACGAATCGGCCGGAGTTGACGGTGTCAGCTACCTGGCCCGTGACATGACCGAGCCTGGAGCCGGCGCGAGTCTGGTGGAATCCACGGATGCCAACGCCTTTGTCCGTGGCGTGCTTCACGTCCTGGCGCCGGCCGATCAGGCCGCGCTGATGGAAAATCTGCGGCAGCTCGTAGGTGCCCGCGGCACCGTTTTCCTGGCGGAGACGAATTTCCAGGGCAACCCAGTGGAGTACGTCGCGCACCTGGGGGCGTCACTCCGCAGCATCCCGGCCCCGCTGGAGCTGGCTATCCGGAAACTGCCCATGCCGGGTCGCTTTGGACCGGAGGAGCTGGCCCGCGTGATGCCGAAGGGCCGGTGGACGCTGGTGGAAGACGGTGCCGCAACCATCGAAACCAACCCGCTGATGGATGCGGCGGGGAACAGCAGAATACCGGGCTACTTTGCGGTGCTCAAGCCCAAAAATTCCGACGCTGGCCGGTAGGGTTCGTCCTAAGCTGTCCGCATACCGGATTAGGCAAGCGCTTTCCCGGAAGCGGCTGGCATGATGGACGGCATGCGCATTCTCATCGCTCCGGACAAGTTCAAGGGCTCGCTCACCGCCGCGGAGGCCGCCGCCGCCATCGCCGAAGGTGCGCTGCGCGTATACCCGGACGCCGTCGCCAACCAGTTTCCGATCGCCGACGGCGGCGAGGGCACCCTGGAGGCTGCCGTTTCGGCCGGCTACGAGGAGCGGCTCAACGCCGTTGTGGGCCCCATTCTTGCCCCCGTCGGCGCTGCCTGGGCCATCCGGAAGAACGCTGGCGGCGGGGCGACCGCCGTCATCGAAACAGCCCAGGCCTCGGGCCTGGCTGAGATGGAACCCACCCCGGCCAACGCCCTGCGGGCGCACAGCTACGGCTGCGGGCAGCTGATCGCGGCGGCGCTCGACGCCGGGGCTACCGAGGTTGTGTTGGGGCTGGGCGGATCAGCCATGACCGACGGCGGCAGCGGCGCCCTGCGTGCGCTGGGCCTCAAGCCGCTGGACGCCGCCGGCAACGTTGTTCCGTTGGGCGGCGGATCACTGGCCGACGTTGCAGCCCTCGATACCTCCGGGCTGGACCCGCGACTCTCCGCAACCTCCTTCAGGATCGCCGTGGACGTCCAGAATCCGCTGTATGGCGCCACCGGCGCGGCTCACGTCTTCGGCGCCCAGAAGGGTGCCGACGGCGAGGCAGTTGAACAGCTCGACGCCGGTCTCCGCAACTGGGCGTCCGTACTCCGGGGGGCCACTGGCCGGGACGTTAACATCCCGGGAGCCGGGGCGGCAGGCGGCTTCCCGGCGTCGTTCCTCGCCTTCACGAACGCCCGGCTGGAAGGAGGGTTCGCGCTTGTCGCAGGGCTCACTGGGCTCGCAGGTCAACTGGACAACGCAGACCTGGTGATCACGGGGGAGGGTTCCCTGGACTCGCAGTCGCTGACAGGCAAAGCTCCCATCGCCCTCGCGGACGCAGCCCGGGACCGAGGGATTCCGGTGATCGTGGTGGCGGGGCGGATCCTGGTCACACCCGAGGACCTGGCCGGGCACGGCGTGGTCGCCGCAGCGCAACTGCTCGATGTTGCGGCCAGCCAGGAAGACGCCGTGGCCCACGCCGCAAAATACTTGGCCTGGGCCACAAGCCAGGTCCTTGAAGGCGCCTGAAGCCACAGCCCGTGTTCCGGTAATTACCCATTTGCGCCTGTGCACTCCGTCGACAGGATCCCCGGCGATTTGCTGGCTTGGCGGCCTGCTACCGTCCCGCTGCGCGTCTGTTGAGCCGCAGCGGGACGTAGATCAGCAGCACCAGGAGGACGGACAGCAAGATTCCGCCAGCAGTCAGGCCGGCGGTGCGGCCGCCGGTTACGTCAAAGACCAGTGTGGCTGTCCCGACGCTGAGCATCCCCACGCCGGCCAGGGCGATCTTGGTGATGGTGTCGGCGCTGGAGACCAGGGTTTCCTTGAGCCGTTGGCGGAAGAGCCTGCGGTGGACGCTGACCGGAAGCAGGATAAAGGCAGTGGTCAGCGTCGCGACCACCACGTTGACGAGATAAAGGCCCACCTGGAAAGCATCCAGGGTCTCGAACCGGTTCTGGAAGGGCAGGGTCAGGAGGAAGCCGGCCAGGATCTGGACCCCGGTTTGCAGCACCCTGAGTTCCTGCAGCAGCTCAGCCCAGTTGCGGTCCAGCTGTTCCTCACGGGTTTCATTCCGCCCGGAGCTTCCGGTGAAGTCCTCAACACCAGACATGCTATTCCTCGCTCCCGGGGCATATCCGCGTATTCCTCGCTCCCGGGGCATATCCGCGTGATCCAAAGCTAGGCCCGAGTTGCGCCAAAATCAACATTTGATAAGTTTACTTATTTATTTGCTCCGGATGGTGGACTTGCGCCTCCGTGCGGGATAGTTTCGAAGGGCCGGCGCAGGCAGGAGCCCTTCGAAAATCGATCCAATGAAGAGGTGGACTATGAGCGAAGCGCAGAAACGGACAGACCCGCCCACCGACCCCCGGGACGGTTTTCATTCCGGGCCCTTCCCGAAGCAGGAACAGAAGAAGCCGGGCCTGACTGCACTCATGGATCCGAAGCCAGACCACGGCGAACTTAGCTACGAGGGGCGCGGTGCGCTGCGGGGTAAGGCGGCGCTCATCACCGGCGGCGACTCAGGAATCGGCAAGGCAGCGGCCATCGCGTTTGCCCGCGAGGGGGCCGACGTCGCAATTTCCTACCTTCCGGAAGAAGAGGAAGATGCTCAGGACACGGCCGACTGGATCCGCAAAGCGGGCCAGCGCGCGCTGCTGTTGGCCGGGGACGGCCGGGAAGAGGCCTTCAGCACCCGGATCGTCGCTGATGTCGTGGCGGAATTCGGCGGTCTGGATGTGGTGGTGCTCAACGCTGCCTACCAGAAGAACCGCGAAAGTTTCGAGTCCCTGCCGACCGAGGAATTCGACCGCGTGCTCAAGACCAATCTGTATTCCCTGATCTGGACGGCCCGGGCCGCGGTTCCGCACCTGAAAGCCGGCTCCTCAATCATCACTACGGCTTCGATCCAGGCTTTCAATCCGTCGCCGGGGCTGATCGACTACGCCATGACCAAGGCAGCGCAGGTTGCCTTCACCAAGGCGTTGGCCCAGGAACTTGGACCAAAGGGGATCCGCGTCAACGCGGTGGCCCCCGGACCCATCTGGACCCCGCTGATCCCGGCCACGGAGTGGCCGGACAAGCTGCCCACCTTCGGGCAGGATACGCCGTTGCAGCGGGCGGGTCAGCCGGCAGAGCTCGCCGCGGCCTATGTGCTGCTCGCGTCCGATCAGGGGTCCTACATCTCCGGAGCAGTGCTGCCGGTGACCGGCGGCAAGGGCCTGCAACGAAGTTTGCACGTCAGATTCACATCTACTACAGGAGGAACCATGAGTCAGGACAACCAGCGCACGGAACCCGCCGAGGAAGTGGGCGGCTACGGCACGCCGACTGCGGAACAGGAGATGGGCGGGACGGACAGCAAGCAGTATGCTCAGCCCCGCGACGAAGAGGATTTTGATGCCGCCGGGCTCAATCAAAACAGCCCTGACGGCGAGACGTTCGACACCGGCACACCCAATCTCAGCCACTTCGATGAGGAAGACAAAGACAGCGCCGGCGAGCCGGGTGCCGGCCGATTCGGCGGCACTGATGACCAGCACCACGCCGAAAGCGACACCAATGATCCCGGTTTTGAGCCGGGAGAACCGCTCATCCCGCGCGACGCCGACGTTCCCTCCGCCGATGCCGAGATCAACGAGGCCAACGCCGACGCGCAGGGCTCTGAACCCTTCTCGTCGGAATCGGGACAGGAGGCTGCCGGCCTGCCGGACGGCAGCGGAGCTGACCTGCCCAAGGACAAGTCACCGAAGGATGACGACGAGGAGAGTTTCGATGCCGGATAGGCGGTGTTCTCCGCCGGGACTGCGGTTTTTGTGTGGGTGGATCTTGCCCACGGAGCGGTCGCCGGACGTATCCTAGAAACAGGTTTTGCAGTGGGCCACGCGTTTCGAGCCTAGGCGTGGAACATGGCCGCGGAGACACAAGGGGAACCGGGCCGGGAATCACTTCCGGACCCCCAGGAGATGGTGTTCGAGAGCACGGATGTCGAAGACTTCCTTGTGGCGGTTACCCGCGAGTTCATGCGCGACATCGACGGCGATTCCCGTGGTATCAGCTGGGCCGTCACCTTCTTCCGCCCCGGATCGGCCCGGACTGCAGCCGCGGGGAGCGCCGCCGCGCGCGCCGCGGACGAAGAGCAGTGCTCGTTTGCGGACGGACCAGTGCTGGAAGCTGTTCGCGCGGGTGATTTTGTGCATCTGGCCGACGTCGGCCGCGACCGGCGCTGGCCGGGCTATGCCAGTGCTGCCGCGGACCACGGCGTCAGGTCGCTGCTGTCCACTCCGGTTGTTGCCGCTGCCGAATGGAGTGCAGCAGTGAGCCTCTACGCGTCCACTCCCCACGCCTTCACCAGCGAGGACATCATCAGGACGCGCAGGTATGCGCGTCAAGTGGCCCGGTCGCTGTTGATGGTGGTGTGTGTGGCGGAGCGGGCCGCAGCCGGCGCACAGCTGGCGGTGGCCCAAAGCTCCATGGTGCTTATGGACCTGGCCGTGAGCACGCTTGAATCCGATTACGGGCTCGGCCATGATGCGGCACTGCAGTACCTCCGGACCGTCGCGCGGCACACCCGCCACGGGCTTCGCGAGACAGCCCTGAATATTGTGGCTGCCTCGCGTTCCGACCACGCAGGGCGCGGCCGTGAAAATGCCTCCTTCCGGGGACTCGCCGCCCTTGAAGCACCCGCGCTCCGCCAGGGTCACTACAAAACAGGGAGTACGGCATGAACGTCTGGAAGCAGGACATTGCAGCCGCGAGGGCCGCTTCGGATCCGGCGCCCCACCCGTGGCACCGGCTGGTTGCGTTGGGTGACTCCTTCACTGAGGGCATCGGTGACCCCGAGCCGCGCAGCGAGGGTGGCTTGCGCGGCTGGGCAGACCGAGTGGCCGAGGAACTCAGCGCGAACCAGCCCGATTTCGCCTATGCCAACCTGGCCGTACGGGGCCTGCTGGTACAGCAGATTTTAGACCAGCAACTCGCTCCGGCGCTTGCGCTGAAGCCCGATCTGGTCACGCTCTCCGCCGGCGGCAACGATATCGTTTTCCGTCGCAGCGACCCTGACCGGCTCGCAGAAACGATCGACAACGGCGTGGGCCAGCTGGCCCGGTCCGGCGCCACCGTGGTCCTTTTTGCCGGGCCGGACTGGGGCGCGACGCCAGTCTTCAGCCAGATCCGCGGCAAAGTGGCCATCTTCAACGAGAACCTCCACGCGGTGGCCGCCCGCCACGACGCGGTCATGGTTGACCTGTGGTTCCTGCGTGAATTGTCGAGCGCGGGCATGTGGGACCCGGACCGGCTGCACTTCTCACCGCTGGGGCACCACACCATCGCCGCGGCCGTGCTGAAGGCCCTGGGTGTCTCGCACACACTGGAGCCGTTCGAGCCTAAGCCGCCGCTGCCCCACAGCTGGAAGGAAGCCCGGACCGAGGACCTCATCTGGGCGCGCGAATATCTGGTTCCGTGGGTGATCCGGCAGTTGAGGCACCCGCCGGAAGCGGAGCTGACCGCCAAGCGTCCCGAGCCGCGCCCGGTTTTCGGCGTCGGAACCCGGCCCGGACCGTTTATCAGCGGCGGTCACGCAGCCTGACGCAGCTGTGGCCGGGTCAGCGCTTCTTCGGCGCCCGTTTCGCTGCTGCGTTGACGGCTGCCTTGACGGCGGGAGGCAGGCCCGCCTGCTCCGTTTCCGGTTCAGCCACAGAGCCGCGGGCCTTCGCGATGGCTTTCATGCCGTGGTAGATCACCAGGGCCGCGGCTGAGCCGAGGGCGATGCCCGTGAACGTCAGTTCCCCGATGGTCCAGGTGTAATCCGCGATGCCGATGATCAGCGCGACGGCGGCGGTGGTCAGGTTCACGGGATTGGAGAAGTTCACCTTGTTCTGCACCCAGATCTTGACGCCCAGGATGCCGATCATGCCATAAAGCATGGTGGCGGCGCCGCCCAGAACGCCCGGCGGGACCGTAGCAATCAGTTCGCCGAATTTCGGCGAGAAGCTCAGGACAATAGCGAAGACGCCGGCAACCCAGTAGGCCGCCGTCGAATACACCTTGGTGGCCGCCATAACGCCGATGTTCTCCGCGTACGTGGTGGTGCCGGAACCGCCGCCGAAGCCGGCAAGGACCGTGGCAGCGCCGTCCGCCATCAGCGCGCGGCCGGAGACGCCGTCGAGGTTCTGGCCTGTCATGGCCGCGACGGACTTCACGTGCCCGATGTTCTCGGCTACCAGGACCAGCACGACGGGGACAAAGAGGCCAATCACGCCCACATGGAACTCGGGGGTCTGGAAGTGAGGGAGCCCGATCCAGGCGGCGGCCTCCATTTTTTCGTAGCTCACTTCGCCGCGCAACATGGCCACGAGGTAGCCCACCACCACGCCCACCAGGATGCTGAGCCGGCCGACGATTCCACGGAAAAGTACGCTGACCAGGATGATGGTGACGAGTGTGATGGCGGCGGTGAAGGGGGCGGCGTCGAAGTTCATTTTTGCGGCGGGGGCCAGGTTCAGGCCGATCAGCGCCACGATGGCGCCGGTGACGATGGGTGGCATCAGCCGGTTGATCCAGCCGGCGCCGAACTTCTGCACGATCGCACCGATGAGGGCCAGTGCGACGCCGGCGAGCACCACTCCGCCCAGCGCGCCGGGCACACCGAACTGCTGTTGAGACGCCATGATGGGCGCGATGAACGCGAAGCTGGAGCCGAGATAGCTGGGAACGCGTCCCTTGGTGATCACCAGGAACAGCAGCGTGCCAATGCCGGAGAAGAAGAGGGTGGTGGCTGGCGGCATGCCGGTGATGATGGGAACCAGGAACGTGGCTCCAAACATGGCCACGACATGCTGCATGCCCACGCCGATGGTCAGGGGCCAGGCCAGCCGCTCATCCGGAGCAACCACGTGGCCGGGCTTAATTGATTTGCCGGTGCCGTGAAGCTTCCATTTCATTCCGAGCATGCTCATGGTCGGGGCCTTTCAAAGGGGGTTGCCGCTGGGCTGGGATCTTCCGGTGCAACAATACCGCGCGGCCCAGCTGTGGTGAACGTCACGTGCGGATTGGGAAGAGGACGGGCGTGCTTGAAGTTACAACTATGGAAAGCAGACCGCCGGCTCATCATTTGAGATGAGCGGGCCCAGCGAAAGGTACGCCATGACTATTGCCCACGAAGAAGCGGTTATCGATCCGGCCGCCGTCGACGCCATTTTTGCCGAGGCCCGCACGGCCAACTCCTTCACCGGCGAGGTGACCGAGGACCAGGCCCGCGCCATTTACGAACTTACCAAGTTCGGCCCTACGGCTTTCAACTCCCAGCCCCTCCGCGTGACCTACGTCCGCTCTGACGAGGCGCGTGCCACCCTGGTTGACACCCTGGCCAACGGCAACAAGGCCAAGACCGCCTCCGCGCCGCTGGTTGCCGTCCTTAGCTACGACACCGCCTGGGCCGAGCAGTGGGACAACTTCCTGCCCGAGTACAACGCTCCGAAGGCCATGTACGACGCCGCCCCGGACCTGGCCGCGTCCACCGGCAACAACAACGCCCACCTGCAGGCCGGCTACTTCATCCTGGCCGTCCGGTCCCTCGGGCTCGCGGCCGGCCCGATGACCGGAGCCGACTTCAGCGCCCTCGACGCCGCCTTCTTCCCCGCTGGTGACCAGAAGAGCTTCCTGGTGGTCAACATCGGCCAGGCCGGCGAAAACGCGTGGGGCGCAGCGAAGCCCAAGTTCAGCTACGAGGACGTTGTCCGCACCGTCTAACCAAACCCAAGATGCTCTATCACTTTTGGTCCCCATCCGGGTTGGATGGGGACCAAAAGTGATAGAGCATCTGCTTTTTAAGGTTACGCGATGACGCCGTCCACCAGCGCTTTGGCTTCCGCCTGGACCTGCTTGAGGTGCTCCTCGCCCTTGAAGGACTCGGCGTAGATCTTGTAGACGTCCTCGGTCCCGGACGGGCGCGCCGCGAACCAGGCGTTCTCCGTGACCACCTTGAGCCCTCCGATGGACGCGCCGTTGCCAGGCGCCTCGGTCAGCTTGGCGGTGATGGTTTCGCCGGCCAGTTCCGTTGCGGTGACGTCCGACGGCGAGAGCTTGCCGAGTGCCGTCTTCTGCTCCCGCGTGGCTGCTGCATCAATGCGCGCGTAGACGGGGGCGCCGAACTGGTCGGTCAGCCCCGTATACAGCTGGGACGGCGACTTGCCGGAGACTGCGGTGATCTCCGAGGCCAGCAGCGCCAGCAGGATGCCGTCCTTGTCGGTGGTCCAGACGCTGCCGTCCAACTTATTAAAGGAAGCGCCTGCCGATTCCTCGCCGCCGAACGCGCCTTCGCCGGACAGTAGTCCCGGCACAAACCATTTGAAGCCCACGGGGACCTCAACCAGTTTGCGGCCCAGGCTTTCCGCCACACGGTCGATGATGGACGACGAGACCAGGGTCTTGCCCACCACCGAGTTGGGGTTCCAGCCGCTGCGGTTGCGGTAGAGGTAGTCGATGGCGACGGCGAGATAGTGGTTCGGGTTCATCAGGCCGCCGTCGGGCGTGACAATGCCGTGCCGGTCGGCATCGGCGTCGTTGCCGGTGGCGACGTCGAACGCCGCTGAACTGCCGCCGTCGGACATCCTGTTGATCAGGGAAGCCATGGCGAACGGTGAGGAGCAGTCCATCCGGATCTTCTCGTCCCAGTCCAGGGTCATAAAAGCCCACTGGGGATCTACGGTGGGGTTCACCACGGTCAGGTCGAGGTGGTGGCGCTCGCCGATCTCGCCCCAGTAATCCACGGCGGCACCGCCCATGGGGTCCGCGCCGATGCGGACGCCGGCCTCGCGGACGGCGTCCAGGTTCAACACGGACGGGAGGTCGTCAACGTAACTGCTGAGAAAATCGAACTTTCCGGTGCTGTCCGCGGCAAGGGCGTCGGAGACGGGGATGCGCTTCACGCCCCGCAGGTCGTTTTCGAGGAGTTCGTTGGCGCGGTTGGCGATCCAGCCTGTGGCGTCCGAATCGGCCGGGCCGCCGTGCGGAGGGTTGTATTTGAAGCCGCCGTCTCCGGGCGGGTTGTGGCTGGGCGTGACCACAATGCCGTCCGCTTCCGGAGTGCCGGGCTGGCGGTTGTTGTTGTAGGTGAGGATCGCGTGGCTCAGTGCGGGTGTAGGGGTGTAGCCGTGCCGTGCGTCGATCAGCACGTGCACGCCGTTGGCCGCGAGGACCTCGAGGGCGGAGTTCTGCGCCGGTTCGCTGAGGGCGTGGGTGTCCTTCGCCAGGAAAAGCGGGCCGGTGATGCCCTGCCCGGCGCGGTATTCCACGATTGCCTGCGTGATCGCGACGATGTGTTTTTCGTTAAACGACGCCTTGAGGCTGGAGCCGCGATGCCCGGAAGTACCGAACGCCACGCGCTGGCCGGGGTCACCCAGATCCGGCGTGATGTCGTAATACGCGTCGAGGAGCGCAGTGATGTCAACAAGGTCCTGGGGTTGGGCAACTGTGCCCGCGCGGCTAGCCATGGCACCAGCATGCCAGACCTGGGCTGGAGTCAAGACGCCGGGTCCACAATCCGGGCCCCTATGACGCGGAAAAGTCCCCTCCAGACTGTTGGCAGCAAGTAGTTAAAGCAAGTACCGGCCCCAAAAGTACCTATATACCGGCTCCCTGCGGCGCTGCTACTTTCGGAAAACTCAGGAAAGAATGCCCGACGGCGGGGAGCGCCGCCGTCGGGCACTGCAGTTAGCGTCGGGCACTGCAGTGAGTCGGCACGCGGGAACCAGGGGGCAAGGTCATGGGGGCAGGAGACGGCGCGGCCGAGCAGTCCAGGCTGGCTGCGGAACGTGTTCAACGGCTGAAACGCCAGCTCGATCAGGCCGAGCGTGCCACGAAGTCGTGGGATGCCGGTGCAGTGGGCGAGCGTCTGGTGGCGGACAGGCTGAGCCGGCTCATTCCGCACGGCTGGTACCTGCTGAACGATGTCCACTGGCCCGGGCGGCCCAAAGCCAACCTGGACCATGTTCTTGTGGGGCCCGGCGGTGTGGTGGTGATCGATGCCAAGAACTGGACCGGCGAGGTCCGGGTCTCCGCCGGTGTCCTGTGGCAGGGCCGCTTTGCCAGGACGCAGTCCGTGGACGGCGCATTAGCACAGTGCGCCGCCGTCGCGTCCGTGCTGGCGCCGCCCCACCGGCGGTTCGTCCGCCCGTTGATCTGCCTCGCCGGGCAGCCGGACCTCTTCGGCATCACCAATTCCGACGTCGCCGTGGCAGGCGCCGACCGCGTTGTTGCAGCTGTCCTGGCGCTGCCCCCGGTGCTCGACCAAAAGACAGTGGTGGGCCTCTATGCGCACCTTGGCGAGCAGCTCACGCAGGAATCTGCTGCTCAAACTCCTGCGGTGAACTCGCTGACCGTGAAGTCACCAACCGCGAAGCCGCTGACCTCGAAACTGGCGTCAGGACAGGCGGGCGGCGTCGGATCCGGACGTGCCAGGAAGCCGAGGGCACACCAACACGCCGCAGGTGGGTTGACCCGGGTGATGTTCCTGGCTGCCTTTGTGGTTTTTGCTGTCTACGTGCTGCCCTATTGGGGGCGGTAGGACGGGATGGCGGCGCCGGTAGGCCTGTATTGCAGGCGGCGGTAGGCTGGGAATCGAAGACTTCGAATGGGGAAAAACATGACTGGCCAGCCAATTCCGCGCCCTGACTCGGAAGGGTCCGCCGCCCAGGGACCAGTCGATTCGCCGGCAGGCTACGAGCCGCCGCAGTTTGTGCCGCCGCAGGGCCCCAGCATTCCGGCGCCGCCTTTGTATGACCAGAATCAGTTCTTCTTGGCTGGTTCATGATTCCGCAGATCGCTGCAATCATCACCGGCCATCTGGCCCTCCGCCGCGAACCGTCGGGCAAGGGCATGGCCATCACCGGGCTTGTCCTGGGCTACCTTTGCCTGCTCGGCTACGGAGCGTTCTGGCTGCTCCTCATCATCGGGCTGATGTCATACGGCACCACCTACGGGTACTGACTCCCGGTCGAAACCGGGGTCGGAGAGCGGGGCAGGCTGGCTCCGCCCGCCGCAGACTCCCAAGCAGCGGAAAGGCCCCCGACAGGGGGCCTTTCTTCAGTCGGGGCTGAATTACAAATTCAGACTCTCTCGCGCCGGCGTTCAGCGGCCGGTTTCTGGGCTTCGTGGGTCCTTCCCCGACGCGGGAAGGCCCAGAAGGTGAAATCCTGGGCCGTGTAATGCGGCTCCGGACGGTCCGGCGGTGTTTCCTGGCGTTCTTCGGGTTTCCGGTCGGCTTGCTTCTTGGCACGCCAACCGAAATCTTCCATCGATGAATAGCACATCACAGACCTCCTCATAGTGACTGCCCCTTAATCGTCCTCCGGATCGGCCCCGGAGTCGACCCCCGGAGCGGTTCAAACTGTCATCAGAAGCCGAGCTGGGCCGCCACCTGGAGCAGGACCAGTTCCGAGCCCGCCGGCCCCACGAGCTGGATTCCCATGGGCAGGCCGTGCGCTGGCCGCCCACCGGTCCAGTACACGGGAATCGTGATGGCCGGCAGGCCGCAGACGTTCACCATGGAGGACCACGGCGCGAATTCGCACTGCCTGCGGTAGTCGCCGTCGGCGTCCCCGGGCCAGTCCGCGGCCGGCCACGGTTCGTCGCCGTGCGTGGCGCCGGTAAACCAGCCCACTGGGCGGGGCGTCTGAGCCAGGGCCGGCATCAACATCAGGTCCCAGCCGCCGTACTGCATGATGGTGTCGCGTTCGAATTGCCGGAGGAAAGCCAACGCTTCATTGAGCTTTAGTGCGCTGCGCTGCTGGGCCCGGCGTCTGAACGTGCGGGTCAGCGGGGCCAGGAGCGCTTCGCGGTGCGGACTGATCCGGGCGGTTCCGACGGCGGCGGTCCACGCAGTGGTGAAGGCGTCGGGGTAGCGGTTGTCGTAGCGGATGGCGGCTTCGCTGACGGCGTGCCCGGCGTGCTCCAGCATTTCCAGGCCCGCCTGCAGCGCGGCTAAGGTCTCGGGTTCCGGGGTCAACGGGAAGGTGGTGGACCAGGGGCTGTCCAGGGTCAGGCCGATGCGCAGAGGACGCGGTTCGTGTCCCACAGCGTCGAGATAAATGTTGTCAGGGGACGGCACCAGAGCATCCATCAGCAGGGCCGCGTCGGCCGCGTTGCGGGCCAGGGGCCCCGCTACCACCAGCCGGGCGGGATCGCTTGAACTTTCGCCGGACGGCACCACGCCACGGCCGGGTTTGAGGCCCACCAGGCCGCAGGCGGCGGCCGGGATACGGACGGAACCGCCGCCGTCGGTCCCCGGCGCGAACGGAAGCAGGCCCGCGGCCACCGCGGCAGCGCTGCCTCCCGAGGAGCCACCGGAACTCCGGCTCGGGGCATGCGGGTTGCGCGACGGCGGTGCGATGCGGTTTTCGCTGTACGCCGTCAGCCCAAACTCCGGAACCTGCGTCTTGCCCAATGAGACAACGCCAGCGGCCTTGAGGACTGCGGCCAAGGTGCCGTCGGCGAGGGCCGGTTTGTGGTCAAGTGCAGCGCTGCCGTGGGTGGTCACCACGCCGGCGACGTCGGTCAGGTCCTTGAAAGCCACCGGCATGCCATGCAGGAGCGGTAGGCCGTCCGTCCTGGCCCCGGAGGCCTCTGCCGAGCCGGTTCCGAAGTCTTTCCGGAACCGGGTGAACCGGGCATCGGCGGCGTCCGCATCGGCCATGGCCTCTTCTGCAGTGACCGTGACAAAGGCACCCAGCAGCGGATTCTGATCGGCAATGCGGGCCAGGAAATGTGCGGCGACGTCCCGAGCTGAGAGCTCTCCTGTGCGGAGCGCATCCCGCAGTTGGACGGCGGTCAGTTCGTGGATGTCAGCGGTGGAACCGGTTGTCTGCTCAGCGGGCAAAGCCCCTCCTCAGGGTCATTTAGAAGCGTAGCCTGCGTCAGCTTTCGGCAGGCACGGCAGGGCGGCTGACGCTAGGCTGGAGGGAGACCCGTGATTCTCTGAAAAAGGACTCCCATGAGCGATTTCGATTCTGTGCCCGTCATCGACGTCCCGGCAGACGCCGTGATTCTGGACGTCCGCGAAGACTACGAATGGGTAGCCGGACATGCCGCGGACGCTCTGCATGTCCCCCTGGATCAGCTTCCGGCACGGCTTGGCGAGTTGGACCCGGACCAGGATATCTACGTTATCTGCCGCACGGGCGGACGGTCCTTCCGTGCGGCGCAGTGGCTCACCGGCCAGGGCTATACAGCCATCAACGTGGCTGGCGGAATGGACCAGTGGCTCGAGTCCGGCAAGCCGCTTGTGTCCGATAACGGCCTCAAGCCCCTCGTTCTGTAGTCCAACCCGTATCTGTGTCCATCACCCAAGAGGAATCCATGCCCGCGATGCCCGTTACGTACGCTTTCCTTGGGCCTGAGGGCACGTTCACTGAAGCGGCACTGATGCAGGTACCGGACGCCGCCAACGCCACGCGTAATCCGGCCTCCACCGTCAATGCGGCGCTGGACATGGTCCGCGACGGCTCTGCGGACGCAGCGATGGTGCCTATTGAGAATTCGGTCGAGGGCGGCGTCACCGCCACCCTGGACGCTATCGCCGGCGGACAGGAACTCCGGATCATCCGCGAAGTCCTGGTGCCCATCAGCTTTGTCCTAGTAGCCCGTCCCGGCGTGGAGGTGGAGGATATCCGCCGGATCTCCACCCATGGCCATGCCTGGGCGCAGTGCCGTCTGTGGGTGGATGCGAATATTCCGGGTGCGGAATATATTGCTGGCTCCTCCACCGCTGCGGCCGCAATGGGGCTACTGGGCGACGAAGCCCACTACGATGCCGCGATCTGTGCGCCCATCGTTGCACAGGAGCAGCCGGGGCTGACCGTCCTGGCAGAGAGCATCGGCGACAACCCGGGGGCCGTAACGCGGTTCATCCTGGTGAGCAGGCCGGGCGTACTGCCCGAACGGACCGGTGCGGATAAGACCACAGTGGTAGTCCCGCTGCCGGAAGACCGTCCGGGTGCCCTGATGGAAATCCTGGACCAGTTCGCCACGAGGGGCGTGAACCTCAGCCGGATCGAATCCCGGCCGACAGGTCAGTACCTTGGCCACTACTTTTTCAGCATCGACGCAGACGGGCACATCGCGGATGCCCGTGTGGCCGACGCCTTGGCTGGGCTTCACCGCATCAGCCCGGCCACCCGCTTCCTGGGCTCCTACGGGCGGGCAGACGCCCAAAGCCCCAGCGTCTCGCAACACACCTCGGACGAGGCATTCCGGTCCGCACATGAATGGGTCGGGAAGATTCTGCAGGGGGAATGAACGCGGCTGGACGACGACCAGGGCTTCGCCCACAGCGTAGGTCAAGGTACTTCCGCGGGATAGTTACTGTGCGTATGCTTGCCTGATCCACCTGGGGGATGGACCCCTAACGAAGGGAGCAGGTCATGAATACCAGCAGCACAGACAATGACGGCCAGGGCATGATCGTTAATCCCAAGCCCGCTGTCGACAATCAGGACTGGGACGGCGACGATGCGGACCGCGCTGACCGCCTGCGCTTCGAAGAGGAACAGGCCATGATCCGTGAGCAGTCCGAGGCGCGTGCCGCGAAGGCCGCCGCCGAGGCTGAGGCGGTCAAGAAGGCAACTGCCTGAGGCCAGGCCTGCTTAGCCCTGCTGGCCTTTCACCCTGATCAGGAGAGACCGCGGCTCCACCCGGACGGTGAGCTTCGTGGCCAAACCGGATGTGTCGCCGTCGATTTGTGTGGGCATAGGCTCCGGGCACTTGATGACGATACGGCCGGCCCGGTACATCGTCATGATGGGCAGGTTGCCCTTGTGTTTGAAGAGGATTTTCGCATACATGGCGAGCCAGCCGATGGCGCTGCGGGGGCTCATGACCACCACGTCCAGCATGCCATCGTCGATCATGGCTTCCGGGATGAAATCGATCCCGCCCGGGACCAGCCCACAGTTGGCAAACAGGACGCTGCGGATATTCCGGACCTGCTCCGGCTTGCCATCCAGCGCCACTGATACCTTCCTTCGCCGCCCGGGCAGGTGGCGCATTCCGGCTTCGGTGTAAGCGAGCCAACCCACGGCTTTCTTCAGGCCGTCGTTGGTGTCCGCGAGAATTTCGGCGTCCATGCCGATCCCGCCCATCACCAGGAACGCGTGCTCGGAAGAGTGCCCCGTGCGGGAATTTTCGATGCCCATCCGCGCGGTATCAATGTAGCGCTGGTGGCCAAAAAGCGCTGTCTGCACGTTGGCGTGGAGGTCGTTGACATTCAGATCCACGTTTCGAGCCAGGAGGTTTCCCGTCCCCAGGGGAATCAGGCCCATGGCCACATCCGTATGTGCGAGAGACTCAGCCACCACGCGCACAGTACCGTCGCCACCGCCCACCAGAACGACGTCGGCCTTGTAATCCAGCGCCGCCCGGGCCTGGGAGTACCCGGGGTCCTCGGCCGTCGTCTCGATGAAAAGAGGATCGTCCCAGCCGGCGGCCAGGCAGGCGCGCTGGATGGCTTCCTTCGCCTCCGGGGCACGTGCCTTGACGGGATTAAGGATGACCACGACGCGTTGCTGGGTGAGGCCGGTTTCGTGTGCTTCTTCGTGGACTGCGCTGCGGATGTGCAGGGCTTTGAGCCTGCGGACGCCCCACCAGCTGGAGACGGCGAAGGCCAGCGCCGCCGCGCTCAGGACGTAAAGAAGCCAGTCGTTCATGGTGCTTCAACAGTAGCCCGGCCGCGGCGCCGCGATTCCCGCCGTCCGGCCAGAAGGTGTTGGGTCCGCCGGATTCGATACTCTTGTCTGGTGATCGACGTAAAAGAGCTCAGCGAAAACCCGGACAAGTTCCGTGCCAGCCAGCGCGCCCGCGGCGCAGACGAATCAGTGGTGGACGCGATCATCGCCGCGGACTCCGCCAGGCGTGCCGCCCTGATCCGCTTTGAAAACCTCCGCGCCGAGCAGAACGTTTTCGGCAAGAAGGTGGCGCAGGCCAAGGGCGACGAGAAGAAGGCCCTGCTCGCCGAGGTCAAGGAACTGGCCAACACTGTGAAGGCCGCATCGGCCGAAGCGGACGCTGCCCAGGCCAAACAGGACGAACTGCTGCGCACCATCCCGAATCTTATTGAAGACGGTGTCCCCGAGGGCGGCGAGGAGGACTACGTGGTGGTCAAGACCGTTGGCACGCCCCGAGGGTTTCCCGATTTCGAGCCGAAGGACCACCTGGAAATCGGTGAGCTGATCGGCGCAATCGACATGGAGCGCGGTGCGAAGGTGTCCGGCTCCCGCTTCTACTTCCTGCGCGGCGTGGGTGCACGCCTGGAGATGGCGTTGCTGCAGATGGCCATGGACCAGGCCATCGAGGCGGGCTTCGTACCCATGATCACGCCTACTCTGGTGCGCCCCGAAACCATGCAAGGCACCGGCTTTGACGTAAAGCACGACGCCGAGATCTACCGTCTCGCTGAGGACGACCTTTACCTGGTGGGCACCTCCGAGGTTGCCCTGGCCGGTTACCACGCGGACGAGATCCTGGACCTGACGGCCGGCCCCATCCGGTTTGCCGGGCAGAGCTCCTGCTACCGCCGCGAGGCCGGTTCGCACGGCAAGGACACCCGCGGCATCATCCGCGTGCACCAGTTCAACAAAGTGGAGATGTTCGTCTACACCACGGTGGAAAAAGCCGCAGCCGAACACGAACGGCTGCTGGCGTGGGAAGAGGAGATGCTGGCCAAGTGCGAGCTTCCGTACCGGGTGATCGACACCGCTGCCGGGGACCTCGGCATGTCTGCGGCCCGCAAGTTTGACTGCGAAGCCTGGGTTCCCACGCAGGGTGCCTACCGTGAGCTCACATCCACCTCGAACTGCACCACGTTCCAGGCCCGGCGCCTGAACATCCGCGAGCGTGTGGTCAACGACGAAGGCGTAGCCAAGGGAACCCGTGCCGTGGCCACGCTGAACGGCACGCTGGCCACCACCCGCTGGATCGTGGCCATCCTGGAGCACCACCAGAACGCCGACGGCTCGGTCAACGTCCCGGCCGGACTGCAGAAGTACCTCGGCGGGATGGAAGTCTTCCCGGTCCTGTAGCATTCGCTGATCCCTGGACGCAGGATTCATGGGCTTGCCGGATGTTAACACTCACACCGTGGATAACCCTGTGAGTATTAACCGGGTGTTCATGGGCGCTGTGGCCTGCGTCCTAGCCGGTGCAGGGGGTCTCTGGTCTACTGGATGTATGACTACATTGACTGAAACCACAGTCGCTGGCATCGATGACCAGCGGATCGCAAACGAATACACCACCAAGTTCATGATTGCCCTGGACGTGGACGGAACCTTGGTGGACCACGACGGGCACATGTCCGTGCCCGTCCGGGAGGCCGCAAAGGCCGTGGTCGCGGCAGGGCATGACGTTCTGATCGCAACCGGCCGCTCGCTAAACGCCACGCTGCCCATCATCGAGCAGATCGGCATCCAAAGCGGTTACGCCGTCTGCTGCAACGGCGGCGTGACACTGCGGCTGGATCCGGACCTGGCTGATGGCTACGAAATCATCCATAAGGCCACCTTCGATCCGGCCCCGGCGCTCCGGGCGTTGCGGGAGAAACTGCCCACCGCGAAGTATGCGCTGGAAGACGAGGACGGCAACTTCCTGTCCACGGAGCGATTCCAGGACGCCAGCTTCGGCGTAGAGGCTATCGGCGTTGACTTCCAGACACTGCTGGAAGCCACCGCCGTCCGGCTGGTGGTGTTCAGCACCGAAAACACCCCGGAAGAATTCACCGCAACCATCCAGGAGATCGGCCTGGCCGGTG
Organism: Pseudarthrobacter sp. S3; assembly: GCF_050156905.1. Classification (NCBI taxonomy): domain Bacteria; kingdom Bacillati; phylum Actinomycetota; class Actinomycetes; order Micrococcales; family Micrococcaceae; genus Pseudarthrobacter; species Pseudarthrobacter sp. S3. The sequence continues at coordinate 441,850 of NZ_CP189583.1, forward strand.
TCACGTACTCGGTCGGATGGACCGCATGGCTGGACATCGCCGCGGAAGGCGTCACCAAGGCCAGCGCGCTGGAACGGCTCCGCGGCCAGTTGGGGACTGAACCCCACCGGACTGTGGCCATTGGCGACGGCCGCAACGACATCGAAATGCTGGGCTGGGCCGGGCGCGGAGTCGCCATGGGCCAGGCCGCGGAGGAAGTCATCGCCGCCGCGGATGAGGTCACGCATTCAGTATTCGACGACGGCGCCGCGCACGTGCTGCGCAGCCTCCTGGTGTAGGGCTGCTTCCGCCGCGCCTCGTCTCAAGTTTTTGGCCAGATGATGCCGTCTGATTGCCTGAAACGGGCACTATCTGGACAAAAACTCCCAAGCGGGGGCAGGATGGGCTAGTTCTCGTCCGTCCAGTTCGGTGGCCAACGCCGTCAATGGACCCACACCGTCCAAGTCCAGATTCTTGAGATCGGTCAGCCCCTTGGACTCGCCGATCCGCCGCCCGTAATTCAACCGGCTCGGGTCGTCCACCAGGACATGCAGCAGCCCCCCGCTGGGAATCACGATGGCACGCTCGCCCAGTTCACAGCTGAGCGTGCCGAGCGGGAGACCGTCAAGGGAGAACTGCCCCCGGTAGCGGACCTCCCCGAAGGCCAGAACACCGCCGCGCTCCAGGGTGCGCCCGTTGAGGCAGAAGACGCGGTACTGCCGTGACCGCTGACTCCGGCCGGGCCGGCCGTACCGCCTGGTAGACCCGTTTGCCGGGGCCTTACGGCATCGCAGCGTTAGCTGACGCGCCGCCGTCGCAACCGGAGCGCACGGTGCAGGACACGGCCCGCTTCCTGCCCGGACTTTCGGTCCTTCGTGCCGGACTGGCAGACGCCGATCCGGCGACCGCTTTCGAGGCGCTGTTGGCCGAGGAGGATATCCCGGTGGGCGAGCTGGCTCACCGCCTGGGCATCAGCCCGCTCCTGGCCTCGCCGGCTACTACGACCAGCCCCACCTGATCCGCACCTCCCGGCGCTTCAACGGATTTACGCCGTCGGTATACCTCCGGCTCATCCGCCAGCACGGCCCCGAGTACGCCACCTTCGTTCCCTTGGAAACCCCGACGGCGGTCCGCTGAGCGGGTGCCCATCGTGCCCGCTGCGGGCTGCGGCTTTTCTACAAGACAGTGCGGTGTTTGTGGGAACATTCCTGCTCGCCGTGGTGATGGCCGTGGTGCTAGCCGCCTTCATCGGCAACGGCGGCGTGAGCCAGCTGTGTTCAGCGCACCTCGAGGATGAGGGCCAGCAGCCGTGCGGCGGCGGGACGGGCAGCGTGTTCCTCGTTCCACTGGGCCCTGGCCACTCCCTTGCTAACGGCCTGGGTGGTAATTCCGAGTTCCTGGGCCACCGCCTTCTGCTGTCCGCGGACCCCGGGGGTCATGAGGTCAAGAACGCGCCATTCAGCCCCGGATCTGTTTCGCACAATATGGCCCAAGAGCCGCAGCACAGCCTCGGCCTCGTGGGCGATTTCCGCCAGCGGTCCTTCCACGGCGACCGGGATGCGTTCTTTGCTGTTCCGGAGCCGGTCCACCGCGCGCCGGGCGTAGATCAGGCCGTGACCGGAGGCATCCTTGATCTGGTTCGGCAGCGGTTCGTTGACTGGCCCGACGCCCAGCCCCACGTACCAGGAACCGCATCGCAGGGCGATCAGGGCTGCCTCCACGGCTTCGTGCGGGCAGTCCACAATGCCTTGGACTTCATCCTCCACAGAGCGGTCGAAGTCCAGGCGCGCGGGGATGTGCCGCAGGTCCTTCAGCAGCTGAGGGACGCGGTCGCCGTCGCGCCGGCTGTCGGTCTGGTTGATGGTCAACGTGAACATGTGGATCAAAGACTACCGGTTAGTAGTTGGCCCAAGGCAAGTCGGCGAGAGGTCCTGATTCAGGCAAGGTCAAGACTCGTGGCCGAGCTGATCTGAAGGGGACGCAGCGCCTGCAGTCCGGGAAACCGAACAGATCAGGCCCATGATTGCCGTGGGCTTCTTCGGAGCAGCCCTGCCTTTGTAGCTACGGGCCAACATGCCCCCGGCCTGCCGCCGTCCCTCGATGCCGTCGTGGTCCAGGACCGGCTGGACATCAGGGTTCCGGGGCCCGGCGAGGAATGGCAGAGAGGCGTCCGGCTAGCCAACCGGATAGTCGCTGCCGGTATACTGCCGGGGGTCATGCAACGGACCTTACCGCCGCCATGATGGACGCTCCGTGACGCGCGGACGGGGTTCTGAGACGCTAGTGTGCGGAGGGCCGGCGGCCCGGGGCCCGGAGGGACACATACACATGCCGTGGCTTGATGTGCTTGGCAATGACATCCACTACACGGCAGGACCTTCTGGTGGCGGCCATCCGCGACGCTGTATCCGGCACCTGAGAAAGCTCCCCGGGCTTACAGCGAGCGGTACTCGAGTGCCCCGGGAATCCCGCCAGTCTGACCAAGGCCGTCGCCGCGGGCAAAGTCCGCCCACAGCCGGCGCACCTCACGGCCCACGGCGTCGATCTCATCCCAGGTTGCGCCCTTGAGGAGCCCTGCGTCGGCCCAGGTCTGCTGGTTTCCGAACAGCAGCGGCAGGTCAACGGTGTGTGCGGCGCGGTAAAAGTTTCCCGGTGCGCCCCAGGACAGCAGGTAGCTGTAGGCCTTGCCTCCTGCGCGGGCGTGGCGGCGGGCAAATTTGCGGGCAGATCGGCCGTAGACTGCCTCCGTCACCGCCCAATTAATGGCCCGCACGGCAACGTCACCCAGCACGGGGACCTTGCCCAGCCAGCTGACCACTGGACTCCGGGGAAGGAACAGGCGGGCCTCGTCGGAGGTGTGCCCGATCAGCACCTCGATGCCCGGGGCCGTGGCGTTCCAGGCCGCCTCAACGCATGATTCAGGTGGCAGCGGGGCGTGCCCGTATTGGGTGCCGAACGGCATGGCTGCCATCAGGCCGTATTTCCGGGCCACCTGGGACACGTGGTCTTCGATGTCCACCACGTCCAGCATCGGGGTGTCTTCCGTGACGGCTTCGGCCGCGATGCCCATGGCGCGGCTCATCTTGTGCCGGCCGCGGGTGATCCCCAAAGGTGCACTCTGGATGATGGCCCGCTGAAACAGGGACGGCGCCTCCGGAGTGGCCATGAGGTGGACTACGGAGTCACCGCCTGCGGACTGCCCGAACGCGGTGACCCGCCCCGGGTCGCCGCCGAAGGCCGCGATGTTGCGCTGCACCCACCGGAACGCTTCCAGTTGGTCCAGGAGGCCGAGGTTCGCGGGTCGGCCGGTGCCGGTGGACAGGTAGCCGAACAAGCCCAGCCGGTAGGTCACGGACACCACGACGACCCGGTTCTCGGACACCAGGGACTTGGCGTCAAAGATCGCCAGGTCGCCGGAGCCCGACGTGTAGGAACCGCCGTGCAGCCACACCATGACCGGGACGTGCTCGCCGTCGGCAAGCCCTTCCGGAACGGTGATCGATAGGCGCTGGCAGTCTTCACTTCCGGGGAGCTCGCCATACCGGGTACCCAGGACGTCGTCCAGGAACGGAACAGGGCCCTGCGGGCAGGCGGGTGCGAGGGTGGTGGCGGCATAGTCGGCGGTCCAATCGGACGCGGTCACCGGAAGTTGAAAACGGCCCGCGGTGGCGTAGGGAATGCCGGTGGCCCGCAGCACCGAACCGTCCCGCCACCCGGTGATCGGTCCGCACGGAGGATTAAACGAAGGCTCGGAACTCACAGGGCAACGATTCCACAGAAACGCCGCGGCCGGTTAACGGGCAACGCGGGGTCACTTACGGCCCTTGTCCGTCGTCCGGATGGGCGTTAAGTGACCCCGCGTTGCAGTTGCGGAGCGGTGGCTAGTGCGCTGCCGGCACGAAACGCTTGATGGAAGCTTCCAGCTCGGCCTCGGCGGCGGCGCGGTCGCCCCAGCCCTCGGCCTTGACCCATTTGCCCGGCTCCAGGTCCTTGTAACGGGTGAAGAAGTGCTCGATTTCCTTGATCAGGAATTCGCTGACATCGCTGATTTCCTGGATGTGGTCAAAGCGGGCGTCAACCGGGACGCACAGGACCTTGGCGTCGCCGCCGCCGTCGTCGGTCATGTTGAAAACCCCGATGGGGCGGGACTCAACAATGACGCCGGGGTGCAGGTCGAAGTCCTGCAGGAGCACCAGTGCATCCAGCGGATCGCCGTCTTCGCCCAGGGTGTTCTCGAAGAACCCGTAGTGCGTGGGGTACTGCATGGAGGTGAAGAGGACGCGGTCCAGGCGGACGCGGCCGGTCTCGTGGTCAACTTCGTACTTGACTCGTGATCCCTTGGGGATCTCGATGGTCACGTCGTGCTTCATGGAATGCTCCTCGGCAATTGCAGGGGGGGGGGTCGCGGCACAGGAGACGAACAACAAAAAAGGAGTGTCGGTGCCGCCGACTACTATTGAGGATATAGCGACAGGCCCAGGTTTCAGGAACTTGCGGGGAAATTTCAGGACTTGAGGACCAGCACCAACATGAAGGAAACATCGGGCGCAGGCGCGTTCCGGCGCACGGTTCAGCGCGGGCTGCAGGCCTGGCCCACCGCGCTGCTCTTGGCCGTGATCGTTATCCTGGCACTCCCCGCCGTGTGGCTGGTTGCCCCTGCTTTCGTCGTCCCGCCGCCGGCAGCGACGCCGGTGGTGCCCGCCTGGCAGCAGCTCCCGGCCACGCTTTCCGCCCGTCAGGGCCTGGCTCCGCTTACGGAGTCGGCGCCCGTTCCGCTGCCCGCCGCTGTCGCCGCGCAGTTGGACGCCTTGTTAAAGCCCGACGGCGACGGCAGCTTCACTGGGCTTGTCCAGGATGCGCTCACTGGCCAGGTCCTGTTTGACCGGGGCGGTTCGGAGAGCCGGATCCCTGCCTCCAATATGAAGCTGCTCACCGCTGTGGCCGCACTCCGGGCGATCGGGCCGGACCGCCGTTTCGGCACCAGGGTTCTAGCTGGGCCCGCCCGCAATCAGGTGGTGCTGACCGGCGGCGGCGACGTCCTCCTGGGCGCCGGTGAGTCCGCGCCCAACCAGGTGATGGGCCACGCAGGGCTCGCCACCCTGGCCACCGCCACCGCGGACGCGCTCCAGGCCATTGGAACAACCGGCGAGCTGAAGCTTCTGGTGGACGATTCCCTGTTCAGCGGCCCTGCACTGAACCCAGCCTGGGCTGACGGCGACGTTGCAGCGGGCGAGGTGGCCCCCTTGTACCCGCTGGCGCTGAACTCGGCGCGCTTTGACCCGGCCGTGACCACCGGCCTGCGCCCCCAGGACTCTGCAATCACCGCCGCGGAGGCGTTTGCCGCGCAGCTCAAGACGGCAGGCGCCGCTGCGGGACTCACGGTAGCGGCCGGCGTCGAACGTTACACGGAGCCTTCCGGCGATGCGCTCCCCGCTGAAGAGCCGGGGGTCCTTGCCGAAGTCCAGTCCGCCACGGTGGGCCAGCAGGTGGACCTGATGCTGCAGACCTCGGACAACTATCTGGCGGAGGTCCTGGGTCGGATGGCTGCGTCGGCGGCCGGGGAGCCCGCCAGCAATGACGGCGCCACCTCAGCAGTCCGCACACAGCTCGTGGACCTGGGGATCCCCACTGACACCATGCGTCTGGCCGATGTGTCCGGGCTGGCGTTGGCGAACCAGGTCTCTGCCCGCCAGTTCGCGGAAGTGGTGCGTGCCATCACCTCCGGTACCGACACCAGGTTGCTGGCTGCGCTGGATGGATTTCCGGTCGCCGGGCTGACCGGAACGCTGGACAGCCGCTACGGGGATGGCACCACTGCCCGCGGCGCCGGCCTGGTGCGGGCCAAGACCGGGACCCTAAACTCGGTGATCGCACTCAGCGGATACGTGGTGGACGCAGACGGGCGGCTCCTGGTCTTCTCGTTCATCGGCAACGGTTTGACGCCTGGCGCTGCAGCTAACAGGGAGGCCCTGGACCGGGCCGCCACGGCGCTCGCCGCGTGCGGCTGCCGCTAAGGCTGGCAACTCGCTAGGACGTAGCGGAATGTCCCGAGTTCGCGGCAGGAGTTGCCTGTGCCGCCGCCGAAACCGAGGACTCCCCGGACAAACGAGCGCTGGGGCGGTACGGATCATGGGGTTCTCCTCGATGCGGGGCGGTTCTGTGGTCCCTACTTTGCCCGCGCTTGCTAGCAGGGCGCTTTCGGCATCCTGTGCGCCGGATGTGCCTGCGGACATCGCCTGAGGCCCGATGCGCCGGTGACCGTTCGCCGGTCAGCGAACTTAAGGACCATCTGCCGTCCGCTGTGATGTGATGGGGACTATGGAGACCACTGCGCGTGATTCGTCAGCCCCGGCATCGTCCAGCCCCGCCCAGGCCCTGATCAACTGGGACTTGGCCGCGTCCACAGCGGCCCGGTTGGCCTCCTCGGGGCCCACCCTCAACTCTGCGGAAATCGGCGAAGCCGTGGACAGCCTGCGCCGCCTCGCGGACGCCTCCGTCCCGCACGTCCACGAAATCACGGGCCTCGAAGCCGCAAGGGACCTCCGCGACTCCTCTGTCCTGGTGGTGGACCGGGCCAGCTGGGCCAAAGCCAACACGCAGAGCTTCGCCGTGATGCTCAAACCCGCGATGGAAAAAATGCTCGAAAGCCGCCGCGGCAACGTCAGCCCGGCGGCGGCCAGCGTCAGCGGCGCCGTCACCGGCAGCCAACTCGGCGCTGTCCTGGCGTTCCTGTCCAGCAAGGTTTTGGGCCAGTACGATCCGTTTGCCGCGCTCGCCGAAGGTTCCAAAGCGCCGGCAGCCGGCCGCCTGCTTCTTGTGGCGCCCAACATCGTGGCTGTGGAGCGCGAACTCAACGTCACGCCGGAGGATTTCCGGCTCTGGGTCTGCCTTCACGAACAGACGCACCGCGTGCAGTTTGCCGCCGCGCCCTGGCTCCGCCACCACATGCTTTCCGAGATTGACAACCTCAGCGGGCACCTGCTGGGCAACGTTGATTCGCTGATGGAGCGCGCGTCCGCCGCCGCACGTTCCCTCAGAGACCGGACCGCCACCGGCGATACTCCCGGCCGCGGCGCCATCCTGGACCTGCTGCAGAATCCCGAGGAGAAGGCGTCCCTGTCCCACCTGACGGCAGTCATGAGCCTGCTGGAGGGCCACGCCAATGTGGTGATGGATTCCGTCGACGCCAGCATCGTCCCCTCGGTCAGGACTATCCGGCAGCGCTTCACCGACCGTGGCAAGGAGCGCGGCGTGATGGAGAAATTCATCCGCAACCTCCTGGGCTTGGACGCCAAGATGCGCCAGTACTCCGACGGCGCCAATTTTGTCCGCGCCGTCGTGGCGGTGGCCGGCATGGAGGGCTTCAACCGGGTGTGGGAATCCGCCGAAAACCTCCCCACCGAGCCCGAAATCCATGACGCCAAGCTGTGGGTTGACCGGATGGGTCTGTAGGTGCCCCACGCCCCGAATGTGCCGGACGCCCGTACGGCTTTACCCGGCCGACGGCGGCCCGGCAGGCTCGCGCCCGTCGTCGGCAAGGCGCGCAAGATGGTCCAGAACGCCCTGGCAGAGGCCGGCTATCCGGGGCACGTGCTGGTGGCCTGCAGCGGTGGTCCCGATTCGATGGCCCTCGCGGCGGTGGCGGCCTATTTTGCCCGCCGCGGCCACGTTGACGGGCACGCCCTGACGGTGGGCGCGGTGGTGGTTGACCACCAGCTGCAGGAAGGCTCGGCCAAGGTGGCTGCCGCCGCAGTCCGGACATTGCAGGAACTGGGCCTCTCCCCGGTGGACCTCCGGACCGTTACCGTCGCCAGCACCGGGATGGGCCCGGAAGCGGCCGCCAGGGATGCCCGCCACGCAGCGCTGGAGGCTGCGGCCGGGGATCACGGGGCCACCGCTATCCTGCTCGGGCACACTCTGGATGACCAGGCCGAACAGGTCCTGCTGGGGCTTGCCCGCGGCTCCGGCACACGCTCGCTGGCCGGTATGCGCCCTGCCCGCGGCCTGTTGCTGCGGCCGTTCCTGGGCCTGCGCCGCGCGGATACCCTGGAGATCTGTGTCGTCGAGGACCTTGAGCCCTGGCACGATCCCAGCAATTCGGACCCGTCGTTTGCCCGCTCCCGGACCCGGGTGGAAGTACTGCCGCTGCTCGAGGAAAAACTCGGCCCCGGCGTGGCTGAATCGCTGGCCCGGACCGCGTCCATCCTGCAGCTGGACGCTGACTATCTGGAGGACGTGGCAGATCGCACATTTGCCGCCTTGGCCGAGCGGTCCGGACTCGAGATCGGCCTCCCGGAGGAGGCCCTGGGGGATCTTTCCCCGGCCATCAGGTTCCGGGTCATCGCCAAGGCAGCGGCCGACGTCGGGGGCCAACAGCCCAGCTACCAGCGCCTTCTGGCAGCGGAAGCGCTGCTGCGCCGGCAAGGTTCTGCCGGTCCCGTGGAGCTGCCAGGCGGGGTGAGCGTGTACCGGCTGTCCCTCGCCGAGCTGGCCCAGCGGGACGCGGCGGAAACTCGGCCCGCGACCCCAGACAGCGGCGCCCCCGTTCCCCGTGAAGCGGCCCGCTGTGGGAAGCTAGTATTCCGGCCTCAAAAACCGCCCCAAGAATAGTCGCACCCCGCATCTACACAGGAGCCATTGGTGGATTCAAACGACGTCCAGGCAGACCTCAAGCACGTTCTCTACACCAAGGAACAGATCCAACAGCGGATCGCTGAGCTCGCCGCGCAGATCGACAAGGACTACGAAGGCCGCGAAATCCTTCTGGTCGGTGTACTCAAGGGCGCTGTGATGGTTATGGCCGATCTCGCCCGCGCGCTCCACAGCCACGTTTCGATGGACTGGATGGCAGTGTCCTCCTACGGCTCCGGCACCCAGTCCTCGGGTGTTGTCCGGATCCTGAAGGACCTGGACACGGACCTGATGGGCAAGGACGTCCTGATTGTCGAAGACATCATCGACTCCGGCCTGACCCTGTCCTGGCTCAAGACCAACCTGGAATCCCGGGGCACCGCTTCTGTGGAGATCTGCACCGCCTTCCGCAAGCCCACGGCCGCCAAGGTGGAGATCGACGTCAAGTACATCGGCTACGACATCCCCAACGAGTTCGTGGTGGGCTACGGCCTGGACTACGCCGAGAAGTACCGCAACCTGGACTTCGTGGGCACGCTCGCCCCGCACGTTTACGAGTAAAGATTTAGGCACGGCAATGCCGGCGGCGGCCTCTTCGGAGGCCGCCGCCGGCATTTAAGCTGCCGAACCTACAGGATCCGCCCGTGCCGCCGTCGGAATCCTCCTGGCGGCCGGCCACACCCGCATCGGCTTCCTTAACAACACCAACGACGTCCCCGCCACCCGGGACCGCCTCCGCGGCTTCCGGGCAACACTCACGCAGGCAGGGCTCGACGGCGACGCGGCACCTGTCGAAGCGGAGATCTCCGCAGTGCAGGGAGGCTATGAGGCGCCCCACCCGACCATCTTGGACTGCCCGCCGGTGCTGCGCGATTCGGTGGCGGCGCCCGCGCGCTGACCGCTGCCGCGTTGCGCCAGTTACAAGGGCCAAGGCCAGAACCTACCCACACCGTGCTCACGCTGCGCATCGTCGTCGACCATTGCATGGTTGAGGTGTTCGCGCAGGGCGGGAAAGCGGTCCTGACCGACCTGGTCTTTCCGCGCGTTGGAAGCAGGGTTCGTCCATGTTTACCGCGAGCGGCACGGCCATCCTCCGGAAACTGGCTGTCGCCGCAGCCGGGCTGACCTGCGGAGTTCCGCTTTTGCCGTCCGCATCCCGCTACGCCCAGAGGGAACTTTTGCGCAGCACCGTGCGTGAATTACTCCGAACGGTGTATAGCTAGTAGCTGATGCAGGACCACACGCGCGCAGACTCACTCGCCGTGCAGCACTACCAGGAGGGACGGGGCCAGCCCCCGAACAGATGAAAGCTAAGAGTTTCTTGAAGGGCCCGGGCATCTGGATCGTTGTTGTGATCGCCATGCTCCTTGTGGCTTTTGCAACACTGGCTCCCGGTGGTGCGGCACGGATCGATACGGACAAGGGCCTTGAGCTCCTTGCCGACAGCGGCAAGGTTGAGCAGGCAAAAATCTTCGACGGCGAAAACCGCGTTGACCTGACCCTCAAGGACAACCTGGATGTCAACGGGCAGGACAAGGGCAAGAGCGTCCAGTTCTTCTTTGTCGACGCCCGCGCCGCCGACGTCGTCAAGGCCGTCACGGCTGCCAAACCCGCCAACGGCTACACGGACCAGCCGATCGAAAGCAACTGGTTCTCCGGCCTGCTTTCGCTGCTTATCCCTGTCATCCTGCTCGGTGCGCTGTTCTGGTTCCTGATGACCCGGATGCAGGGCGGCGGCTCGAAGATCATGCAGTTCGGCAAGTCCAAGGCCAAGATGGTCAACAAGGACATGCCGCAGGTGACTTTCGTGGACGTAGCCGGCGCGGACGAGGCCGTGGAGGAGCTCCAGGAAATCAAGGAGTTCCTGCAGGAACCCGCCAAGTTCCAAGCTGTGGGCGCCAAGATCCCCAAGGGCGTGCTGCTCTACGGCGCTCCGGGAACCGGCAAGACTCTCCTGGCCCGCGCGGTCGCCGGCGAGGCCGGCGTGCCGTTCTTCTCCATCTCCGGCTCGGACTTTGTCGAAATGTTTGTCGGCGTGGGCGCGTCCCGTGTCCGCGACCTTTTTGAGCAGGCCAAGGCCAACTCTCCGGCCATCATCTTTGTTGACGAGATTGATGCGGTCGGACGGCACCGCGGTGCCGGGATCGGCGGCGGCAACGACGAACGCGAGCAGACCCTGAACCAGTTGCTGGTTGAAATGGACGGCTTCGACGTCAAGACCAACGTCATCCTGATCGCGGCCACCAACCGTCCCGACGTCCTGGACCCGGCACTGCTGCGTCCCGGCCGTTTTGACCGCCAGATCTCGGTGGACGCCCCGGACCTGATCGGCCGCGACCAGATCCTGCAGGTGCACGCCAAGGGCAAGCCGATGGCCCCGGGCGTTGACCTCAAGGCCGTGGCGAAGAAGACTCCGGGCTACACCGGCGCAGACCTCGCCAACGTCTTGAACGAGGCAGCCCTGCTGACCGCGCGCTCCAACGCCAACCTCATCGATGACCGCGCCCTCGACGAGGCCATCGACCGCGTTATGGCAGGCCCGCAAAAGCGCAGCCGCGTGATGAAGGAACACGAACGCAAAATCACCGCATACCACGAAGGCGGACACGCCCTGGTGGCGGCTGCCCTGAGGAACTCGGCGCCGGTCACCAAGATCACCATCCTTCCCCGTGGCCGGGCCTTGGGTTACACCATGGTGGTCCCGGAGAACGACAAGTACTCCATCACCCGCAACGAACTGCTGGACCAGATGGCCTACGCAATGGGCGGCCGCGTGGCGGAAGAGATCGTCTTCCACGATCCCTCCACGGGAGCCTCCAACGACATCGAAAAGGCCACCTCCACGGCCCGCAAGATGGTCACCGAGTTCGGTATGAGCGAGCGTGTCGGCGCGGTACGCCTGGGCCAGGGCGGCGGCGAACCCTTCCTGGGCCGCGACGCCGGGCACGAGCGCAACTACTCGGACCAGATCGCCTATGTGGTGGATGAGGAAGTGCGCCGCCTGATCGACCAGGCGCATGACGAGGCGTACGCCATCCTCACCGAAAACCGGGACGTCCTGGACCAGCTGGCCCTGGAACTCCTGGAACGGGAGACCCTCAACCAGGCCGAGATCGCGCACATCTTCACGGACATCCGCAAGCGTGACTTCCGCGAGGTATGGCTGTCCAAGGAGACGCGACCGGTCCAGCAGGCCGGCCCCGTTGAGTCCCGCCTGGAGAAGTCTGAGCGCGAAGCCCAGCAGGAAGCCAAGGAAGCCCGCCTCGAGGAACCGCTGGACGCGCTGCCGCCGCACCCGCAGGGTGTCCCGGATGACGCTGCGTTCCAGGGCGGCATCCCCGACTCGGGGCCTGACGCCACGCACGGCTAAGCTTTCTTCTGTGACTCACATCGACGACGACGACGCACCCGCCTCCGCCGGACACCCGGCGGAGGACGGATCCCACCACAATAAGCACGAGAAGGTGGACCGGCCCCGGATCGAGGCGGCCGTCCGTGAAATCCTCCTGGCCATTGGCGAGGACCCGGACCGCGGAGGCCTCGTAGACACCCCCAAGCGGGTGGCCAAGGCCTACGCCGAAGTGTTCGCGGGACTGCACCACGATCCCGCTGACGTCCTCTCCACCACGTTTGACCTGGACCACGAAGAACTGGTCCTGGTCAAGGACATCCCGTTCTACTCAACGTGCGAGCACCACCTGGTGCCGTTCCACGGGGTTGCCCATGTCGGCTACATTCCCTCCCACGACGGCAAAGTGACCGGGCTCAGCAAGCTGGCACGCCTCGTGGATATCTACGCCCGACGCCCCCAGGTGCAGGAGCGGCTCACCACCCAGATCGTCGAAGCAATGGTCAGCCACCTCAAGCCGCGTGGCGCGATCGTCGTTGTCGAATGCGAACACATGTGCATGTCAATGCGCGGTGTCCGCAAGCCCGGAGCAAAGACCGTCACCAGCGCGGTCCGCGGGCAGCTTCATGACCCGGCCACCCGTGCCGAAGCCATGAGCCTCATCCTCGGAAGGTAAGTAACAGACCATGGACTCACTCGCTGCAGCCCCGGGAACCGGGCCCGCAACATCTCCGCTGCCCATCCTGCGCAAACCGCGCCCGGCCGCGACATTCGCGGACCTGCCCACCGGCCGCACCCTGGTGATGGGCATTCTGAACGTTACCCCGGACTCCTTCAGCGACGGCGGAAAGCACCCGACGGCGGACACCGCCATCGCGGCGGGCCTGCGGATGTTCTACGCCGGAGCGGACATCATCGATGTCGGCGGCGAATCGACTCGTCCCGGCGCGGAGGATGTAACCCTGGCGGAAGAACAGCGCCGGGTGATCCCAGTCATCGAAGCCCTGGTCAAGGCGGGCGCCCTGGTCAGCATCGACACCACTCACGCGGCCACGGCCGCTGCCGCCCTGAAGGCCGGCGCCGCCATCATCAACGACGTTTCCGGGCTGACCATCGAGCCGGAGATGGCCGAGCTCGTAGCCGCGTCCCAGGTGCCGTATATCCTCACGCACCGCCGCGGCGACGCCCGCACCATGGACTCCCTGGCCCAGTACCACGACGTTGCCGGCGAAGTGGTGGCTGAACTGGCCGGCGTCCGCGACAAGCTCTACGCAGCCGGGGTGGGCAAAGAGCAGATCATCGTGGACCCGGGCCTGGGCTTCGCCAAGAACGACGCCCAGAACTGGGAGCTCCTGCAACACCTGGACCAGCTGGACAGCCTGGGGCACAAGCTCCTGGTTGCCGCCTCCCGTAAGCGCTTCCTGGGCACACTCCTCACGGTCGCCGGCAAGTCCGCCGTCCCGGAGGAACGCGACGACGCCACGGCCGCGATCACCGCGATCAGCGCGGCCCGAGGGGCCTGGGCCGTCCGTGTGCACGACGTCGGTCCCAGCCTTGACGCCGTCAAGGTGGCCGCGCGGATGGCTCACGCCCCTACCACCACCTAGGCCGGGCACCCATGGACAGGATCACGCTGAGCGGTGTCACCGCCGTCGGCCATCACGGAGTCTTCGATTTCGAGCGCCGTGAGGGCCAGCCGTTTGTGGTAGACGCCGTGCTGCATCTGGACTTCGCCAAAGCGGCAGTATCCGACGACGTCCGGGACACCGCCCACTACGGCGAGGTGGCTGAGCGGATCACGGACTGGATCACGGGGGAGCCGCTGAACCTGATCGAGGCACTGGCCGTACGGATCGCGGATGGCTTGCTCGCCGAATTCACCATCCAGGCCGTGGACATCACCGTCCACAAGCCCAAGGCGCCCATCGAGGTGCCCTTCGGCGATGTGGCCGTCAGCGTGCACCGGGAGCGACCATGAGCGGCGGGTACACCAAAGCCGTCCTGGCCCTCGGGAGCAACCTGGGCGAGCGGAACGACACCCTGTCCGAGGCCGTTGCTGACCTGGTGGACCCGCCGGAGGTTCGCCTGCAGGCCGTTTCCCCGGTGGTGCAGACCAAGGCCGTGGGCGGCCCGGCCGGCCAGCCCGACTTCCTGAACATGATCATCACCGTGGAAACCACGCTGTCCCCGGCGGAGCTGCTGAAGCACTGCCAGGCTGTGGAAAACAAGCACCTCCGGGTTCGTGAAGTGCGCTGGGGACCCCGGACGCTCGACGTCGACATCATCACCTACGGCGACCTCACCAGTGACGACCCGGTCTTGACCCTGCCGCACCCGCGCGCCGCCGAACGCGCCTTTGTGCTGTATCCGTGGTCGCTCATCGAGCCGGCGGCCACCCTCGGCGGGGAACGCATCAGCGAGCTGGCTGCCCGCGCCCCCGACTTTGGCGACCTCACCCCGTTCGACGGTTTCGGCGACTACGACGGCGTCCCCACAGCCGGGACGGTCGAGTAACCCGTGAAGCCCATCAACCCCGTGCGCCTGCTGCTGATCGGCGTGGTCCTGACCGTGGCCGGCTGGTCTGCCACCGTGGTGACCACCCGCTACAGCATGGCCACGCCCGTTCTTCCGGCCACCGCGTTGGCCACCATGGGCGTGATTGTTGCCATCACCCTGGTTCTTGGCATCCGCGTGCTCCGGTGGCGCAACAGCACCAAACGCAAGAAGGCGCTGGACCCGATCCTTGCCGCCAGGACCTTGGTGCTCGCCCAGGCGTGCGCCTACGCCGGCACCGTCCTGCTGGGCTGGCACGCGGGGATCTTCCTGGACCAGCTGCGGATCTGGAACCTGCGCAGCGACCAGGACATCACCTGGGTGGCAATCGCGGTTGCTGCCGGCGGCTTGGTGATGATCGTCGTCGGCCTGCTGGTGGAACGGTTCTGCAAGATCCCGCCCGAAGATACCGATGCAGCGCCCGGTGACGGGAAACCCGGCCGAGGGGTACGTGGCGAAGCCGCAGGGGAAGGCGAATATGCGTACAGAGGCGATTGATCCGCCGGGCATCACCTGGCAGCGGGTATCCCCGAAATACGTCACGGTGCGGCTGGTGGAGTGGGCGATCGGCAACCTGATCACGGTGATTGTCCTGACCCTGCCACTCATCTTTGTCCTGCTCGGCTGGTGGCGGTGGCCGCCGCTGTGGCTGGCCATCACCGTCCCGGCGGTGACCCTGGTGCTGGCCATCTGGCGGCTGCTGCTGATCCCGCGCCAGGTGCGCGCCATCGGTTACGCCGAGCGGGACGATGACCTGCTGATCCGCGGCGGCATTTTCTTCCAACGGACCATGACGGTTCCCTATGGCCGCATGCAGTACGTGGACATCGGCGTGGGCCCGGTGGAACGCGGGCTGGGACTCTGCACGCTCAAACTCCACACCGCCTCACCCGGAACCAACGCCACCATCGCCGGCCTGCCCGCTGCGGAGGGGACACGCCTGCGCGAGCAGCTCGCCGCCCGCGGCGAAGCCAGGCTGGCAGGGCTGTGACGGCAGACGTTCCCGGGACAGGCGCGCGGAGTGCAGTTCCGGTAGCGCCCGACGGCGAGTGGCTGCGTGTGCACCCGGCGTCCCCCTTTGTGCGCGGCTGGGTGGCCCTGGCGGCCATCGGGTTTTTCTTCGGCCGGGACTTTTTCGAGCGGTTGCTGCAGGGCCGTCCGCTCTTCGAGGAGGACTTCGCCGGCCGGGCACCCTGGCTGGTGGCCGGCGGTGGCATCGTCCTGGTGGTGACCGTGCTCGGCTTCATCCTGACCTGGTACTTCACCAAGTACCAGGTCTCCAAAGGGTACGTCCGGGTCAACTCCGGATTCCTCTTCCGCCAGCAGCGGCAGGCCCGGCTGGACCGCGTCCAGGCCATAGACATCGTGCAGCCCCTCCTGGCCAGGATCTTCGGCCTGGCCGAACTCAAGTTCGAGGTGGCCGACGCCGGCGAATCGGCCGTCAAGCTGGCCTACCTGCGGATGGACGACGCCCGCCAGCTCCGGGCCACCATCCTGGCACGGGCCGCCGGCGTGGTCCCGGACCCGGCCCGGCCGCAGGAGGCCGCACCCGAGGCACCCGAATACCCGGTACTGTCCGTGCCGCCGTCGCGCCTTATCGGTTCGCTGTTGCTCAGCGAGCAGAGCTTCTTTGTGGTGGTGGGCGGCATCGCCTCCGGGATCCTGTCCGCGGTGACCGAAAACCGCGGCTTCTTCTTCTACCTGATCCCCGCGGTGCTGGGCCTAGCCGCCAGCTACTGGGGCTCCTTTAACAAGGGCTACAACTTCACCGCGGCCATTTCGCCGGACGGGATCCGGCTCCGCTATGGGCTCTTGGACACGCAGGCGCAGACGCTGCCCCCGGGCAGGGTCCAGGCGCTGAAAGTTGCCCAGTCCCCGCTTTGGCGGATCTTCGGCTGGTACCGGATCCAGGTCAACGTGGCCGCTTACGGGGCGGCCGGAAGCAACGGCGAGACTGCGTCCCGGACCACCCTGCTGCCCGTGGGCAAGCTGCCCGACGTGATGAGCATGCTGGCACTCGTGCTGCCGGATCCCGGAACGCCGAAGCCCGGACGCGTATTCGAGGCCGGGCTTTCAGGCCTGGATTCCGACGGCGGTTTCGTCACCACCCCGCACCGCGGCCGGTTCCTCGCGCCGCTGGCCTGGCGCCGCAACGGCTTCGCCACCACGGACACCGCCCTGCTGCTCCGCTCGGGCCGGTGGTGGCGGGAACTGGTGGTGGTCCCGCACCAGCGCACCCAGTCAATGGCACTGCACCAGGGCCCCCTTGCGCGGCGGTTCCGTGTGGCGGACCTTGTCCTGCACACCACGGCGGGACCGGTCTCGCCGCGGCTCACCCAGGCCGGACTTGACGAGGCCCGGGCCCTTTTTGATGCCCAGTCCGCCCGCGCCCGGCTCGCCCGCAAGCGGCAGACCAGCGAACAATGGCTGGCAACGGTGGTTCCCGCACCGGTGGTCGCGCCCGTCGTAACCCCTGTGGTTGTGCCGACCCAAACCCCCCTGCCGCAACAAAGTCCCCAACAGGAAGGCCCGCAACGTGGCTAAGCCCGGACGCCTTGGCGTCGGAATCATCGGTGCCGGGAAAGTGGGTGCCGTCCTTGGTGCGGCGTTGCGCTCGGCCGAGCACGCCGTCGTCGGGGTTTCCGCGGTGTCTGAAGCCAGCCGTGAGCGTGCGGAGACTCTGCTGCCGGGCGTTCCCATCCTGGAGATCCAGGAGATTGTGGAACGATCCCAACTGGTGCTCCTGGCCGTGCCCGACGACGCCTTGGCCGGGCTGGTGGACGGCCTCGCCAAACTCGGGGCGTGGCAGCCCGGACAGATCGTGGCGCACACCTCAGGCCGGTTCGGCGTGGGGGTGCTCCGCCCGGTGCGCGCCGCCGGAGCCATTCCCCTGGCGCTGCACCCCGCCATGACGTTCACGGGCATGAGCCTGGATTTGACGCGCCTGCTGGACTGCACGTTCGGCGTCACGGCGGACGCCGCGATGCTGCCCATTGCGCAGGCACTGGTCGTTGAGATGGGTGCCGAGCCCGTGGCCATCGCCGAGGGGGACCGGACGCTGTACCATGCGGCGCTGGCCCATGGCTCGAACCATATGGTCACCCTGGTGGCGCAGGCTTCCCAGCTGCTCCGCGACGTTGGCGTGGACGCGCCGGAGCGGATGCTGGGACCCTTGCTGCGGGCCACGCTGGAGAACGCGCTCGCCTCCGGGGAATCGGCGTTGACCGGGCCTGTGGCCCGAGGTGACGTCGGGACAGTGGCGTCCCATGCTGAGGTGCTGCGGGAGTACGACGCCGGCGCGCATGGCGATGTGCTGGAGGCCTACCTCGCCATGGCCCGCGCCACAGCACGGCGGGCAAGCAGCCGGGGGCTGCTCAAAGCGGATCAAGTGGCGGCCATCCGCGCGGCCCTGGAAGAGGAGAACTGACATGGCCACGCAACTGGTGACAACTGCCGCAGAGCTCCGCGAAGCGAGTGCCCGGCTGCTCGCCCAGAAGGCGGGCAGATCCCAGGGCCTCGTGCCCACCATGGGCGCGCTGCACGAAGGGCACGCCCGCCTGGCGCGGACCGCCGTCGAACAGAACGACGTAGTGGTGGCGTCGATTTTTGTGAACCCGCTGCAGTTCGGCGATGCGGTGGATTTGGACCGGTACCCGCGGACCCTTGACGCCGACTGTGCCCTGCTGGAAGAACAGGGCGTGGACCTCGTGTTTGCGCCGCCGGTGGAAGAGGTCTATCCCGGCGGCGAGCCGCTGGTGCGTGTGACCGCCGGCTCCCTGGGGGAAAAATGGGAAGGCGCCTCACGGCCGGGACATTTCGACGGCGCCCTCACAGTGGTTGCCAAACTGCTGCACTACGGCATCCCGGGCTCAGGGCTTCCGCCTGCCGGTGCTTTTGCTTCCGGCGGCGGGGGACTGCCGGCCTACCGGGCTTACTTCGGGCAAAAGGATGCCCAGCAGCTGGCTCTCGTGCGACGGATGGTGGCGGACCTGAACTTCCCGGTCGACATTGTTGCCGTTCCCACGGTCCGGTCCGAGGACGGGCTGGCCCTCTCAAGCCGCAACCGGTTCCTATCAGACGAGGAGCGGGAAGCCGCCCTGGTGTTGTCGCGGGCGCTGCGGCTCCTGGCGGAGCGGGCGGACGCCCACCAGCCGCTTGATCTGGAATCCGCCCAGGCCTTGGTGGAATCCCAGCCGTTGGTCGGACTGGATTATTTCGACGTAGTGCATCCCGGCACCCTTGAGCCTTTGGCCGAAAACTGCCGGAAAGTCCCGTTCCGTGGCGAGGGCCTGGCTATCATCGCGGCCAAGGTGGGGCCGGTCCGGCTGATCGATAACGTGCCGCTCAGCAGCTGATATGTTGCGTCCGGCTCCAGGCGCGTAGGGCCTCGGATCCCTGTCCGACTGTGCGCGTATGGGCTATGCTGAAATTGTTGCCCCAGACCTTGGCATCGCCCTATTCGGCGTACTCTAGGAGGACCAGTTCCACGCAGGGCGCCCCACACTTCCTCCGCAGTTAGCCCGGGCCTTATGTGTTGCCCGGTGCATCTGTCCAGTGCAGCCTTATGCACGGCCAGCGGGACGCCGGCCTGCATTGCCCGTTCCCGTGGCAGACCGGCCACGCTCAAGTCAGGAGCGCATCCAATGATCCGCACAATAGATGACGGACGGTCGTATCTCGTCAAAGTGAATGACGCGGGCGTCCTGGACGAATATTTGAATTCGGCCGTTGACCTGGCCCGCCAGTATGCCTCCAGCACTGCCCTGTGCGGGATTCTGGTAACCCGCCACGCGCTGAATACCCGCGTGCTGATTGAGCAGGCGAAAGGCGTCATTGCCCATACGGCCGGGGTGGACATGGATGCAGCGTTCAACCTGCTGCGGAGCCATGCACGCGCCAACAGCCAGAGCCTGCATACGACCGCCGGACAGATTGTGGACCGCAGCCTCACCTTGCAAAGCCGTCCGCTCTAAGCCTTTCTACGGCGGTTGCCTCATGCTGAATCGCGGGCGGGCGCACATTGCGGCGCAGGAGCGTGTTGCTCTACTGCGTTGATCCACCCTGCGGGTCGCGGTTGATCATCAGCTGCTGCAGAAGTGCGCGCTCGGGTTTCCCAGGATTCCGGGCGACGCAACGGCGTAACCTGGCCCGGGCAAGTTCCTCGCCGGGGGCTGTTCCGCGGAGCACTTCATCGATGATTTCCTGCGCCTGCCACCGCAGGGATTCCCGGGCGAAGTAACGGATCTCGGCGGACGCAGCCGTACTTTCTATCCACGGGTCAGTGTCGTTACACGGGATAAAATCGAACGTTCGCTCTGCTGACATCGGGGCCTCCTTGCACCAAGCCGACGAGGCCTTTTAAGGGTACCGTCGGCGTCATAGCACTGCGTTGGAAAAAACATTACAGCGAGTAAGACCGGTCTGTCTGCACCTGGAGTAAACTATTCCTACGATGATTTTTGATGCAGACCACGCTGCAGAGCCCGCCCTGTCTCCTGCGGATTTACCCGCCGAGGCGGCAGTTGCTCCTGCCGATTCCAGGGGCCGGATCCTGGCTGTGGCGTATGAACTGTTTTCCCGCCGCGGGGTGCGGGACGTAGGTGTTAACGAACTGATCGAACGTTCCGGCGTCGCCAAGGCAACGTTTTACCGGCACTTCCCGTCCAAGGACGCACTCGTCCTGGCGTTCCTGGAGCAGCGGGACCAAATATGGACAGTTGATGCCATCGTCGGCCAGGCCAAACTGCGCGGCACAACCCCCGCCGAACAACTGCTTGCTATCTTCGACGTCTTCGGCGACTGGTTTCTCCGCGAAGACTTCGAAGCCTGCTCCTTCATCAACATCCTGCTGGAAATGGGCCCGGCCCATCCGCTGGGCCAGGCCAGCATCGACTACCTGGCCAGGATCAGGGGCCACGTGCAGGCCCTCGCAGAGCAGGCCGGGTTGGACCACCCGGAGGATTTCGCCCGGTCCTGGCACATCCTCATGAAGGGGTCCATCGTCTCAGCCACCGAAGGTGACACCCAGGCGGCGAAGCGGGCCCAGCAGATGGCCGGCTGGCTGATCGAGCACCACCGCAGCTGACAACTGGCACTCCCGCGCGAATGGCCCCTTAAGCCCCGCCCACGAATGCTGCGTTCCCTCGATGCCGAGCACCGGATTGCAAGGAATCAGGCGAAGCCCGGTTAATCCGGCCGGCTCCGAGGCGGCATACTGGATCAAGGTCCGGGCCGAACTAAAAACCTGTGTCCCCGGAATTAGTCCGGACGGTAGAGTGTTGGAATCTGCAGCGAGGTTGCTCGCGAGCCACTTCATTCTTACTCCCTGAGGGAATACCCGTGTCTACAGAAGTCTCTTCGAACGCCTCCGGGCAGCCCGGGCCGGTAGCGGCGCCGAAGTCCGCCGCGGCGGAGAAGATGTCCCGCGAATCCGTGACCATCATCGCCACCCTGCTCGTGGCGACCTTTGTGGTGATCCTGAACGAGACCATCATGAATGTGGCCCTGCAGCGTCTGATGGTTGACCTGCGTGTGGACGCGCCCACCGTGCAATGGCTCTCCACCGGCTTTATGCTCACCATGGCGGTGGTCATCCCCACCACCGGGTTCATCCTCCAGAGCCTGTCCACGCGGGCCGTCTTTATGCTGGCCATGGGTCTGTTCGCCGGCGGCACCGCACTGGCGGCGGTGGCTCCCGGTTTTGAGATCCTGCTCCTGGCCCGCATCGTCCAGGCCGGCGGCACCGCCATCATGCTTCCGTTGCTGATGACCACCATCCTCACCCTTGTCCCGCTGGCCAAGCGCGGCGCCGTCATGGGTAACGTCAGCATCGCCATCTCCGTGGCACCGGCCATGGGTCCCACAGTCTCCGGGCTGATCCTGGAGCACTTCACCTGGCGCTTTATGTTCGTCTTTGTTTTGCCGGTCGCCCTGGCCGCGCTGGCCATCGGCGCCAAGTACCTGACGAACGTGGGTGAAACCGAGAAGACCAAGCTCGATTTCCCCTCCGTGCTCCTGACGGTTCCTGCCTTCGGTGGCTTGGTGTACGGCCTCAGCCAGATCGGCGGCGGCCATGGCGGCCAAAGCGGTCCGGGCACCATGGCCATCGCCGCGCTGGTCATCGGCGTCGGCAGCCTGACGGTCTTTGTGCTCCGCCAGCTCCGGCTGCAGAAGTCCGAAGCCCCGCTGCTGGATCTCCGCGCCTTCAACTTCAGGATGTTCACGGTCTCCGTGCTGCTGATGGTGGTGGCCATGATGGCGCTCTTCGGCGGCGTGATCCTGCTGCCCCTTTATCTGCAGGAAATCCGCGGCCTGGGCTCGCTGGAGACGGGTCTCGCGCTGCTTCCGGGTGGCCTGGCGATGGGCCTGCTGGGCCCGTTTATCGGCCGACTGTTCGACAAAGTGGGCCCGCTGCCGCTCACCCTTACCGGTTCCGTGCTGATGGTGCTGGCCCTGTGGCAGTTTTCAATGCTCGACGCCGGCACTCCGGTCTGGTGGATCATCACCCTCCATGTGGGGCTCAGTTTCGGACTGGCGCTGCTGTTCACGCCGGCATTTACCACCGGCCTGAACCCGCTGCCGCCGCATCTGTACTCTCACGGCTCGGCGATCATGAGCACCGCCCAGCAGGTAGCCGGTGCCGCCGGAACGGCGCTGCTGGTATCGATTTTTGCCGTGGTCTCGGCCGCGTCGGGGCTCGTTGCCGGCATGAGTGCAGCGTTCCTGACGGCCACCGCGATAGCGCTCGCCGCCGTCGTACTCTCTGCGCTCATGCGCAAAACCGAAGGTGCCGCCCCGGGGCACGGCGCCCACTAGCCCACTTTTAACCCAACGCGGGGTCACTTAGCGCCCATCCGGCCCACGGGAATGGGCGCTAAGTGACCCCGCGTTGCTGTTAGCCGGAGAAGAAGTCGCTCAGCTCGGTGATGAGCTTGTCCGGTGCACGGAGGACGCCGTCGTGGCCGGCTCCCGGCAGGATGGTGTAGCTGGAGCCGGACAGGACATCATGGATCTGGCCGCAGGCAACACCGAAGTACGCAGGGCTCTTCTCGCCCACGATAATCAGCGTTTCCAGGGGCAGCTCCAGGAACGGCTCGGCCGGCATGTCCGCTGCGATGATGGCCTTGATTTCCCGGACGCCGGTGCGCATCAGTTCACGCTGCTGCTTGCCTTCGGAAGTGCCCGCGGTGAGTTTGTTGGCCAAGGTCAGCATGGACAGCGGCATGCGGGATGAAAACGCTCCGCCCGCCTCAAGCCCGCGCTGCAGTACGGCTAAGGCGCGGTCGTCGTCCCCGGCGGCCGTGGCGCGTTCGTATTCGGCAGTCCAGTCGGCCTTCACACTGCGGTTCACGGACACGGCGGGGTCATACACAGCCAGCCGCTCCACCGGAAGGGTCCGGGCCGCGTGCAGGGCCACAGCGCCGCCGAAGCTGTGCCCAAAAACGTCCGTGCTGGAGGTGTGTTTCATTACGGCATCCAGGTCCCGGATGTCCCCGTCCAGCGTGTAATCCTCGGCCTGCGGCGAGGATGATCCGCGGCCGCGGCGGTTGAACGTGTGCACGGGGCGGCCCAACGCGGTGCTGAGTTTCTGGGCGAATTTTGTGTAGTCGGCCGCGGTCACCATGGAGGCCGGGACCACAACCACGCCGGAACCGGCGGAGGCCAGTTCAGCACCGGTGGAAAAGAGCTCCAGCGTGCCGCCGTCGGGGGTCTTGATGTTCTCGCTCGTCATGATCCGAGCCTAGCTGAGCAACCTGCGGAAAGCCTCAGCCCTTGAAGTAATCCGCGATGTCAGCGACAAGTTCCTTAACTGCGGCCGGAATGGAGCCATGGAAGCCGTTAGGTGAGAGCTCGAACGTGCTCCCCGGGACGGCCGCGTGAAGGCGCTGGGCGGTGACCTTGTAGTAGCTCGGGCTCTTGCCGCCCACCATAAAGTGCGTGTTGGCGGGCAGGACGGCGAAGTTCCTTGCATGCTCGGCTTCGCCGTACGCGGCCCGCAGTTCGCCCACGCCGGTTGGCATCAGCCCCCGGAGCATCTTGTTCACTTTGGTGCGCGACACCACAGCCATCAGCCCCGCAAGGACAGGCTCGGGGATCTTCGAGAGCGCGGTGCCAGGCTGCATGCCCTTTTTCATTCGGGCCATGGCATGCCCCACTCGGCCGGCGTTCACCGCGGCCTCGAACTCGTCCAGCCAGGACATGTCGATGCTGCCGTCGATATTGACTGCGGCGTCGTAGACCGCCAGCTTGTCCGGTTCGTATGAGGTGCCTGCGAACTCCTGGACGGCGTTCAGCGCCACCGATCCGCCCAGGCTGTGGCCCAGGACGTTGCGGGCACCCGTCGCATCCATGACCGTGCGGACATCGGCAATTTCCGTGGCCATGGAATAATCCGCCGGCTGCTCGGTGGAGTTGCCCCGCCCACGCCGGTCGTAGACGTCCACTGCCCACCCGTCTCCCAGCCCGTCGGCCAAAGCCATCGAGAACGGCCGGTAGATCAGGGCCGTGAGGAAGGCTCCGCCGATGACCACCACACGGCGTTCTCCCGGCGCATCCTCGGTTCCGTAGCTGTACAAAGCCAGCCTGCCGCCGTCGTGCGTGGGGACTTCCTGTGCTTTCACGCTCCCCATCCTAGGCGCGCGGTAAGGCTCCCCACCGGGCAAGGCGACCTACCGGCGCCTCCCCAGAGTTCGGGCCTGGCCGTCGCTGCCGTTGATGAACCGGGCAATCCGCACGGCCAGGCCCTTGCCGGGCCGGATGGGCCCCTCGTGCAGCTGGCCGGGGACCACCTGGAAGGTGATTGATGGCGCTGCGGCCGCCAGCTGGCGGCCGGTCTCGGCAAAATACGCCGGACTCCAGCCGCCGCTGAGCATCAGGACGGGGGCGGTGAGGGTGGTGAAATTCTCCAGTTCGGCGTCGGCGTCCAGTACCGCCCGCATTTCGTTGACGGCCGTGGGCAGCAGCTGGCGCATTTCCGCGCCTAGGTTGGTTTTGGCGGAGAGAATGCTCAACATCCGCAGCGCGCCGAGCGGCAGGTAGGACAGGGGACCGGCCGTGGCCAGGCCCTGGACCAGGTGCGCCCAGGCATGGTTAAGCTGGCCTGCGGTGACGGCGTCCTCAAGCTCCGGCCGCCAGCGGTGGCTCAGGTTTCCGGACAGCGACACCGCGGCGTCATAGGTCACCAACCGGCCCACGGGCAGGGTCCGGGCCGCCTGCAGCGCCACGAAACCGCCATAGCTATGGGCCACCACGTCCGTGGAACCCGTCTCGCGCATGACCGCCGCAAGGTCGCTGATCTCCGTCTTCACCGAATAGTCCTCCGGCTGCGGGGCGGACCCCGCCCTGCCGCGGCGGTTGTAGCAGTGCACCGGCCGGCACAGCAGGACGCTGAGCTTCCGGGCAAAAGGCCGGTAGAGGGCGTCCGTGACCAAAGTGCCGTGGATGAGTACGACGCCGGGAGGTCCCGCCGTCGTCGGGTCCAATCCTGCGGGGGTACGGAAGGAATGGACGTCGAGGCGCCCGCCGTCCTCCGCTTCAACTTTCCACGTCTCCACAGCCCGAGTCTATGCCCGGGCGGCTGCCGGGAACCGGTGGCGGGAATGCCCGGTAAACTTGGGGATTGTGACTCCCCAAAACACCCCCACCCCAAAAAATGTCCCAGAGCCGCTCGACGCCAGCGAGCAGATGCGCATCCGCATGGACAAGCGCGCGAAGCTGATTGAGCGCGGCACCGAGGCATATCCGGTCGGTGTGGAACGCACGCATTCCCTCACGGAGATCCGCGAAAAGTACTCTCACCTTGAGGCTGACGACACCACCGGCGACGTTGTGGGCATCACCGGCCGCGTGGTTTTTGTGCGCAATACCGGCAAGCTCTGCTTCGCCACACTCCAGGAAGGCGGAGTTGACGGCAAGGGCACCCGGCTCCAGGCGATGCTCAGCCTTGCCAACGTCGGCGAGGAAGCGCTCGCGGACTGGAAGGCGGTGGTGGACCTGGGCGACCACGTGTTCATCAAGGGTGAGGTGATTTCCTCCCGCCGCGGCGAGCTGTCCGTGATGGCCGAGTCCTGGTCCATGGCTTCCAAGGCACTGCGCCCGTTGCCGGTGCTGCACGCGGAACTGAACGAGGAAACCCGCGTCCGTCAGCGGTACGTGGACCTGATGGTGCGCGATGAAGCCCGGGAGATGGTCTATACCCGCGCCGCGATTACCCGTTCCATCCGCGAGAGCCTGCACCGCCACAGCTACGTCGAAGTGGAAACCCCCATCCTGCAGCTGGTCCACGGCGGCGCCCTGGCCCGCCCGTTCGAGACGCACATGAACGCGTTCGACCAGAAGATGACCCTACGCATTGCCACTGAGCTTTACCTCAAGCGCGCCGTGGTGGGCGGGATCGATCGCGTCTACGACATGGGCCGCGTCTTCCGCAACGAGGGCGTGGACTCCACGCACAGCCCCGAATTCACCACCCTTGAGTGCTACGAAGCCTGGGCTGACCAGTTCGTCATGGCCGAGCGCATCAAGGAGATCATCCTGGACGCCGCTGACGCCGTGGGTGTGGGCCGCACCCTCCAGACCGATGCCGGGGAGATCAGCCTCGACGGCGACTGGGCCTGGGTTTCGGTCTACCCGGGACTGTCCGAGGCCGTTGGCCAGGAAGTCTCACCGGACACGTCGCTTGAGGTGCTCCGCGAAATCGCGCAAAAGCATGAGGTCAAGATCGACCCGAAGTGGGACGCCGAGAAACTGGCCGTTGAACTGTTCGGCGAAATTGTGGAACCCACGCTCCTGAACCCCACCTTTGTGTACGACTACCCGCCGTCTGCCCAGCCGCTGGCCCGCCCCCACCGGAATGACGGCCGCCTGATCGAGGCTTGGGACCTTATCATCGGCGGCATGGAGCGCGGC
This sequence comes from Pseudarthrobacter sp. S3, assembly GCF_050156905.1. Classification (NCBI taxonomy): domain Bacteria; kingdom Bacillati; phylum Actinomycetota; class Actinomycetes; order Micrococcales; family Micrococcaceae; genus Pseudarthrobacter; species Pseudarthrobacter sp. S3. The sequence goes on from NZ_CP189583.1 coordinate 468,269, forward strand.
ACGGCCTTCTCCGAGCTGATCGACCCCGTCATCCAGCGCGAGCGGCTGACTGAACAGTCGCGGCACGCTGCCGCGGGCGATGACGAGGCAATGCAGCTGGACGAGGACTTCCTGCGGGCCCTCGAATACGGCGCGCCGCCCATGGGTGGCATCGGCCTCGGCATCGACCGGCTGGTGATGTTGTTCACCGGCGCCGGTATCCGCGAAACCATCCTTTTCCCGCTTCTGAAGCCCGAAGGCCACTGACCATGGAATATGTAGCCGTACTCCTGCCCTCGTTGGTGGTTGGCCTGCTTTTTTGGTTTGCCATGAAATCCATCTTCAATGCCGATAAGTCCGAGCGTCAGGCTGAAGCACGGGCCCAAGCCGAGGCGGAATCGCGTTCCGGCGCGCCCGTGAACGAACAGAACCCCGAATAAGACAAATAGCTCGAAAGAGATTTGCGTGGGTTCCTGTGGATATCCACAGGAACGATTGAACGCTTTGACGCGTTGCCATAAAGAGGCCCATACTTTTTACAGGAACATCCTCATTTTCTGACAACCGAACCTTTCCAAGAGGAAGACATATTTAATGGCACAGAAAGTAAACATCATCCTCGTCGATGATCTTGATGGGGGATCCGCGGACGAAAACGTCCGTTTCGGCCTCGATGGGGTCAGCTACGAAATCGATCTGTCCTCGGCCAATGCGGCCGAGCTCCGTTCTGCCTTGGGGCGCTTTGTCGCCGCTGGACGCAAGACCTCGGCCGGCAGGCCTACCCGCACCAAGCCGGTTGCAGGCACCCGCCCCAACGACTCCGCGCAGATCCGCCAGTGGGCGCGGGATAACGGCTACACGGTTAACAGTCGCGGCCGAATTCAGGCTGAAATCCAGGAAGCCTACCAAAAGGCAAATTCCTGACCTGCGCATCTCCATCGGCGTGATAGGCCCTGTCTTCACCTTCGGGGTGGGGGCAGGGTTTTTTGATGCCAATTGTGAATGCGCAAAGACGGACTTTGGCATGCGCGAACCCTTGCTGGCCAAAGATCTTCAGCCGTGCCGTTGGGCAAATCTCCGCGCGATTTCCTTACGGCGAGCCGATGATTCGGTTTGAGCCTCTGGTCTGGGTCGCCGGCGCGAATTCTCCCACTCAAATCTTTGCGTGGCGGGAGACACCCGAAATGTCTCTAATTAGCGGGCCTTAGTGATCCTTGAGCCGTCGTCGTCCCTTACTGCGTTCCGCTCCTGACGCCGCGGTCATGAGCAGGATGACGGGAGGTTGAACACGTCATGTTTCCCCTGTGGCGAACACGCTCCCCAATAGTGGGTCTGCCACGTAGCATCAAAGTACGTCGTAGCTAGGAGTGTGGCGAAAATGTTTGAGCGATTTACGGACCGTGCCCGTCGCGTAGTTGTGCTTGCCCAAGAAGAGGCACGCATGCTGAACCACAATTACATTGGTACCGAACACATCCTCTTGGGTCTGATCCATGAAGGTGAGGGCGTTGCCGCCAAAGCTCTTGAGTCCTTGAGCATTTCGCTCGACGGTGTGCGCGAGCAGGTACAGGAGATCATCGGCCAGGGCCAGCAGGCCCCATCCGGTCACATCCCCTTTACCCCGCGCGCCAAGAAGGTGCTGGAACTTTCCCTGCGGGAAGCCTTGCAGCTGGGCCACAACTACATCGGCACGGAGCACATCCTGCTGGGCCTCATCCGTGAGGGTGAAGGCGTTGCCGCTCAGGTGCTGGTCAAGCTGGGCGCAGACCTCAACCGCGTCCGTCAGCAGGTCATCCAGCTCCTCTCCGGCTACCAGGGCAAGGAGACTACCGGCGCAGGCGTCGGTCCCGGCCAGCCCGAGGGCACTCCAGCCGGCTCCGTGGTTCTGGACCAGTTCGGCCGCAACCTTACCCAGGCTGCGCGCGAGAACAAGCTGGACCCGGTGATCGGACGTGAGTCCGAAATGGAACGCGTTATGCAGGTCCTTTCGCGCCGCACCAAGAACAACCCTGTGCTGATCGGTGAGCCCGGCGTCGGCAAGACCGCCGTCGTCGAAGGCCTCGCCCAGGCAATTGTGCGCGGCGACGTCCCGGAAACCATCAAGGACAAGCAGCTGTACACCCTGGACCTCGGTTCACTGGTGGCCGGCTCCCGGTACCGCGGTGACTTCGAAGAGCGACTGAAGAAGGTCCTCAAGGAAATCCGCACCCGCGGCGACATCATCCTCTTCATCGACGAAATCCACACGCTTGTGGGTGCCGGCGCTGCTGAAGGTGCCATCGATGCTGCGTCCATCCTGAAGCCCATGCTTGCCCGCGGTGAACTGCAGACCATCGGTGCCACCACCCTGGATGAGTACCGCAAGCACATCGAGAAGGATGCCGCGCTCGAGCGTCGTTTCCAGCCGATCCAGGTCAAGGAGCCCTCTGTCGCACACGCGATCGAGATCCTCAAGGGACTGCGTGACCGTTACGAGGCGCACCACCGCGTCACCATCACCGACGGCGCCCTCACCTCGGCCGCGAACCTAGCCGAACGCTACATCTCGGACCGCTTCCTGCCGGACAAGGCCATCGACCTGATCGACGAGGCCGGTGCCCGGTTGCGCATCCGCCGGATGACCGCCCCGCCGGAACTGAAGGCCATGGATGAGCGGATTGCCAAGCTGAAGATGGAGAAGGAATCCGCCATCGACGCGCAGGACTTCGAAGGTGCCGCTTCGCTCCGGGACAAGGAGCAGAAGCTCATCACTGAGCGTGCCGAGAAGGAACGCCACTGGAAGTCCGGCGGCATGGATGACATCTCCGAGGTGGACGAGGATCTCATCGCCGAGGTGTTGGCCAACTCCACCGGCATCCCGGTCTTCAAGCTGACCGAGGAAGAGTCCACGCGCCTGCTGAAGATGGAAGACGAACTGCACAAGCGTGTGGTGGGCCAGAATGAGGCCATCAGGTCCCTGTCCCAGGCGATCCGCCGCACCCGTGCAGGCCTGAAGGACCCCAAGCGTCCGGGCGGCTCGTTCATCTTTGCCGGCCCCACCGGCGTCGGCAAAACCGAGCTGGCCAAGGCCTTGGCGGAATTCCTGTTTGGTGACGAGGACGCCCTCATTACGCTGGACATGTCCGAGTACTCCGAAAAGCACACTGTTTCACGGCTCTTCGGTGCCCCTCCGGGCTACGTCGGCTACGAAGAGGGTGGCCAGCTCACTGAGAAGGTCCGCCGCCGTCCGTTCTCCGTGGTCCTGTTCGACGAAGTGGAGAAGGCGCACGCTGACCTCTTCAACTCACTCCTGCAGATCCTTGAAGACGGCCGCCTGACCGACTCCCAGGGTCGCGTGGTGGACTTCAAGAACACCGTGATCATCATGACCACCAACCTGGGCACCCGGGACATCTCCAAGAGCGTTGCCACCGGCTTCCAGTCCGGCACGGACACCCAGACCGGCTATAACCGGATGCGGGCCCGTGTGACGGAGGAGCTCAAGCAGCACTTCCGTCCGGAGTTCCTGAACCGTGTGGATGACGTTGTGGTGTTCCCGCAGCTCACCCAGGACGAGATCATCGAGATCGTGGACATGTTCGTTGGCCGCCTGGAGAAGCGCCTGGCGGACAAGGACATGGGCATCGAGCTCACCACCGCGGCCAAGGTGCTCCTGGCCACCCGCGGCTACGATCCTGCTATGGGTGCCCGGCCGCTGCGCCGCACCATCCAGCGCGAGATCGAGGACCAGCTCTCCGAGAAGATCCTGTTCGGCGAGCTCCACGCCGGCGACATCGTTGTAGTGGACGTGGATGGCGAAGGCGACGACGCCAAGTTCACGTTCGCTGGCAACGCTAAGCCGCGCATCCCGGAGATCGCTCCCAGCGTCTAACCACCAAAAGCGAAGGCCCCGCCACTCCGAAAGGAGCGGCGGGGCCTTCGTGTTGTCCGGTTTTCCGGTGTTGAGTCCGGGAGCGCTCCAGCCCAGCGGGAGCGGCCGAAGCCGGCCGTGCGCCACCGTAGGATTATGGGGTGACCGACTCTGATTCCTTCCACATCCGTTCCGCACGTACCAGTGACGTGGCCGCCATCAAGGGCCTTGTGGCGCCGTTGGCGGAGCAGCGGATCCTGATGGCAAAAGAGACGGTTGCCTATTACGAGAGCCTCCAGGAATTCCGGATCGCAGAGGCCCATGACGGCGAAGTCATCGGCTGCGGTGCGCTGCACGTTATGTGGGAGGACCTCGCTGAAGTCCGTACGCTGGCCGCGTCGGATGCATGGCGCGGCAAGGGAGTGGGGCATGTGCTCGTGGAAAGCCTGCTGGCCGCAGCCCGTGAACTGGGCGTGGGACGGGTCTTTTGCCTCACCTTCGAGGTGGATTTTTTCAAGCGCCATGGCTTCGAGGTCATGGCCGACCAGACGGCAGTGGACCCGGTGGTCTACTCCGAGCTGCTGCGCTCCCATGACGAAGGCGTTGCAGAGTTCCTGGACCTGGCGCGGGTCAAGCCCAACACCCTGGGCAATACCCGCATGATCAAGACCCTCTAATCACCTCTGGTCACCCTGCCCGCGCAACTGCGGCAAGAAGGCACCCTGTGACATAAATAGCTTTAAATCGAATTGATGGATAAACTGAACGGGGTTGCAGCGTGGGGGCCTGCCGTAAGGGACGGTCATTGGGGGCTGTCCCTTACCGCTTCCGCCGAATCGTCGCAGGCTACCGGACTTTGCGCGGCGGTAGTAGGGTCGAAGTGCATCCTCCAGGAAGCACCCACACCCCAGGAGTTCTGCCATGAAAAAACTCATCAACGATCCCCGCTCCGTGGTTGACGAATCCGTCGAAGGATTCGGTCTAGCCCATGCGGGACTTGTCACCGTCATCGCCGATCCCAAGTACGTCACACGCAAAGACGCGCCTGTGGCCGGAAAAGTCGGACTCGTTTCCGGCGGAGGAAGCGGCCACGAGCCGCTCCACGCCGGTTTTGTCGGGCTGGGAATGCTCGACGCCGCGGTGCCGGGGGCGGTGTTCACTTCACCGACGCCGGACCAGATCCTCCCGGCCACGCTCGCCGTTAACTCCGGCGCCGGCGTCGTCCATATCGTGAAAAACTACACCGGCGACGTCCTGAACTTCGAGACCGCAGCGGAACTGGCGCAGGCCGAAGGGGTGGACATCCGCACGGTCCTGGTGAACGATGACGTTGCGGTGGAGGACTCCCTGTACACCGCGGGCCGCCGTGGCGTGGGTGGCACCGTCCTGGTGGAGAAGATTGCCGGCGCAGCGGCTGAACGGGGCGACAACCTCGATGCCGTGGCCGCGATCGGCGTCCGCGTCAACAGCAATGTCCGCACCATGGGGGTCGCCCTGTCCGCGTGCACCGTACCGCACGCGGGAACGCCCAGTTTCGACCTTGCGGACGATGAAATCGAGATCGGCATCGGCATCCACGGCGAGCCCGGCCGGCACAAAATTCCGATGGAGAATGCCGACGGCATCACCGACCGCCTGCTGGACCCGGTCCTCACCGACCTGGGCATCACGAGCGGCGAGAAAGTGCTGCTGTTCGTCAACGGTATGGGCGGCACGCCCCTGAGTGAGCTTTACATCGTCTACCGCCGCGCTGCCCAGGTTATCGCAGAACGCGGAGCCGTCATCGAACGCTCGCTGGTAGGGAACTACATCACCGCCCTCGAAATGCAGGGCTGCTCCATCTCCGTGCTACGGCTCGACGATGAACTGACGCAGCTGTGGGATGCCCCCGTGCACACTGCAGCCCTGCGCTGGGGCGTGTAACTGTGATCCTGGACGTGAACTGGGCCGTCAGGTGGCTGACGCTGTGCGCCCAGGCCATGGCGGAAAACCGGGTCTGGCTCATCGAACTGGACCGTGCCATCGGGGACTCCGACCACGGCGAGAACATGGACCGCGGCTTCCAGGCCGTGCTCGACAAACTGGCCGAGGCGCGGCCGGAGACTCCCGGCGCGGCGCTGAAGCTGACAGCCATGACACTGATGTCCAAGGTGGGCGGCGCCGCGGGACCCTTGTATGGAACCGCGTTCCTGCGCGCCTCCACCGCGCTGGGAGACGCGGCCGAGATTGATCCGGGGCGCCTTGCCGAAGCGCTCGGGGCTGCCCGCGACGGGATCGTGGCCCGGGGCAAGGCCGAACCCGGCGACAAGACCATGGTGGATGCCTGGACCCCCGCAGTGGAGGCTGCACAGGCCGCCGCCAAGGACGGTGCCGGCACCGTCCTTGGCGTGCTGGTGGCTGCGGCCGAAGCGGCTGAAGCCGGCGCTGTGGCCACCGACCAGTTGGTGGCCCGCAAGGGCCGCGCCAGCTACCTGGGGGAGCGGAGCGCGGGCCACCGCGATCCGGGCGCCGCCTCAAGTGCGCTGATTCTCCGGGCGGCCGTTGGGGCCGCAGCGTGACAGTTCGTCTGGTGGTGGTGTCCCATAGCGAAAAAATAGCCGACGGCGCCGTGGAACTTGCCGCCCAGATGGCGCCCGACGTCGTCATCCTCGCCGCCGGGGGCACAGCAGACGGCAGGATCGGAACGAGCCTGGAAAAAGTCATGTCCGCCCTGGACCAGGCGGCCGGCGGCGATGGCGTGGTGGTCCTGACAGACCTGGGATCTGCCGTGATGACGGCGGAATCGGCCTTGGAGCTCGTGGAGGAGCCGGCCGGTGTGCTTCTGGCGGACGCGCCCTTGGTGGAGGGCTTGGTTGCTGCCGCGGTGGCCGCGCAGGGCGGTGCTGATGCGAAGGCAGTTAAACGTGCCGCCGAAGCGGTCTACGGACTGGGACCGGACGTGACGGCTGCTTCGCTGGCCCTGGCTGCGAGTACAGTGGCTGAAGGGTCCGTCACCGGTCCGGGGCCGGACTTCACCGGCGACTTCGAACTGGTGAACGAGGCCGGAATGCACGCCCGTCCGGCCGCCAAGATCGCGGGCGGCCTGGCGTCCCTCAACGCCGAAGTCACGGTCAACGGCGTGGATGGCGCGTCAATGACATCTTTGATGATCTTGGCGGCAGGCAAGGGATCCATGCTCCATATCGAGGCTTGGGGGCCCGACGCAGAGCGTGCCCTGAACTACGTTGGCGGCCTGGTGCAGGCCGGCTTCGGCGAGCCGTAGGCCGTGGACTGATATGGGCGTTGCTGGCGTGGATCCCGGCCAGGCGGGAATGCCGTCCGGTCAGCCGCCTATTTGACCTGGTTGCGGCCGAGATTGAAGGAGCGCTTGTCCACGAGCAGGTACGTGCCGGCTCCCATCAGGAGGAAGCCGCCAACGCCGATCACGATGATCTGAGTGCTGACACCGACAATAAGCAGCACCAGTCCGGACAGGCAAGCGATGGCACCGAAGTACGTGCGGCGCCCAAACCTCGTGCCCACGGAGCCGGACGAGAGTTCCTCGGCGAGCCGCGGATCGTCTGCAGACAGGCCCAACTCCAGCTCCTCAAGCTGTTTCCGCTCTCTATCTGAAAGTGGCATCATAACCCCTTCCCGGCGGCGAACCTGTTGTAATCCATCTTTGCCGATGCTAGTAATACAGACCGTAGAAGCGTCCTGGGTGGAAGTCAAGGGAGGGGCTGGAGGGCCCTTGGCCGCCAAGAGTCACGCAGCCTGTCGCAGGCCCTGGGAGTCGAGAATAACCGAAGCGGTGACGAACTTCCCGCACTGCTCGCCGTAGGGATAGGCGCCGCGGGGCCGGAAATTCAGGGTGCGCACCGGCAGCGCCGATCCGTCCGGAGCAGCCGCGGTGGCGGTCAGCGCCATCGGGGCCTCCGTGAGGAACTCCAGCATCAGCATCCCGATCATGGTCCCGTCCGGGGAAGCCGTGGCGGAGCAGACCCCTTCCGGTGTGCAGCCCTGGTCAATCGAGGCAGTGCCGGGAAAAAGCTCGACGCCGGCTTCTTTACAGACGCCGTCCTGGCAGGCCTTGAGACGCAGTGAGCCCACCTGCGGTGCGTACTCCCGGGCCACGGTCACAGAGACCGCTGACGCCTGGGCAATCATCGGGCACGGCGTCGGGGCGGGGTAGTAGTAGCAACCAGAGGTGAGAACCGCCGTCGTCATCAGTGCCAGAAGTACCCCGGGCTTGCCCATACTCCAGCGTAAATCCGGAGATGGAAGCCGGCATTGCTACCAGGAAAGTGATGCAAACATTGTTATGGCCGTTGCTCCGAAGATCACCATAATGAGACCCGTCGCCATCCGGACCTTGGCAACAAAGGCCGGCAGCGTGGATTCGGCGGGGTTGTTTTCCTGCCGCTTGGCTTTCCGCAGTGAGCGGACCAGCGCAAAAATGACACCCGCAACAAACAGTGCCCAGATGACATACAACACGATTCTCATGAACTTCCCCCGGTTCGAGTCACCAGAAAGTATGCCATCCAGGGGCGGGCCACCCTAAAAGACGCTCAGGCCGGCAGCCGGTAACCGCCCTGGTGCAGCTCGGCCAGGCCGTCGCCGAGGAGGCCGGCAATGGCACGTTCGAGTTGTTCCGGCGCGGAGTTCAGGCGGTGCAATGCGGACAAGGGCACGCCGATTCCTGTCGCCGCGAAGCCCAGGTCAGCAGGCTCCCGCTGGAACATTTCCGTCGGCACCGGGGCTTCCGCAAGCCGAAGCACGGCTATCACGGCTCCCCGGACCTGCCGGTCAGTGCCATGCCACGCCTGTCCTTTGGGAACGTACGACGGCGGCGGCTCACCGGCCGCCAGCCACGCACAGGAGTCCCGCACCGGGCATTCCGCGCACTTGGGCGCACGCGCCGTGCAGACCAGCGCCCCCAGTTCCATCACCGCGGCGTTCCAGCGCACGGAGGTCCCGACGTCGTCCGGCAGCAGTTCCGCTGCGAGCCGCATCTCCGCGGCGTTCAGCGACGGTGAGGGGAGTGCGACGCCGGAAACCAGCCGCGCGTGCACCCGCCGGATGTTGGTGTCCACCACAGTCTCCCGGCGTCCGAAGGCAAAGGCGGCAACGGCCGCGGCCGTGTAGCTGCCCACGCCGGGCAGGGCCAGCAGCTCCGTGTAGTCGCCGGGGACCTCGCCGGCGTGGTCGCGGACGATGGCGGCGGCGGCCGCGTGCAGGCGGAGTGCCCTGCGGGGATAGCCGAGCCTTCCCCAGGAGCGGACGGCTTCCCCTGCAGGCTCACCGGCGAGCCCGGCGGGGGTGGGCCAGCGCTCAAGCCATTCCCGCCAGACCGGCAAAACCCGCACCACAGGGGTCTGCTGGAGCATGATCTCGCTGACCAGGACTCCCCACGGTGAGCAACGGGTTTCGCGCCACGGCAGGTCCCTCGCCGTCTCCGCGAACCAGCCGGTGATCCTGCGGTGCAGCGCGGCGAGCTGGTCGGGGCGGAGTCCACCCGGGCCGGACGGGTCGTCCACGGGCATGGCTGGGGAAAGGGTCATGGCGTCGATTCCAACACTGTAGTGGATTCCCGGGAGCCGCGCGAAGATTCCCGCGGACAAACTGTGACCTTAGCGTTGACTGGGGGACCGGCGTGGTGGGACGGCAGATTCCGGCGGGTTCTCTAGCCTAGAAGGATGGGCAGGCAAGGCAATTCATCACCGCGCAAGACGGCATCCGCATCCGGTTCCCGGGGCGGTTCCGGCGCTACCCGGCAGCCGAGCGCAGCCGTCTACCGCCGCCGTCGGCTTTTTATGGGAACAGCCCTGCTCATGGCGGTGGCGCTCACCTTCGGTGGCTTTGCGGTGGCCGGTGCGCTCAGCGGCACCGAGCAGGCAGCTTCCACGGGCGGCGCCACCGAATCTGCCCCCGCCCCCGGCCCATCGCCGTCGCAAACTGCGGGCACGGAACCCACTGCCACGCCCACGCCGTCCTGCAGTCAAAACCTGGTGACGGTGTCCGCTTCGACGGACAAAGCCGCCTACGGCCCCGATGAGAACCCGCTGCTCACCCTGAAGGTGACCAACGGCGGAACCATGCCGTGCGAGGTGAACATCGGAACGTCCCAGATGGAGTTCCTGGTGACCAGCGGTGCGGACAGGATCTTCTCGTCCAAGGACTGCCAGGCCAAAAGCGAAGACCTGATGAAGACGATTGCCCCGGGAGCCAGCGAAACGGCGAACTTTCCGTGGGCCCGTAACCGCACGCTGGAGGGCTGCAGCCCCATCGAAGCCAAGCCAGGAGCGGGCGGGTCGTACTACATTTTCACGGCCAAGCTTGGCTCGAGGGCCAGCCCCAAGGCCGTGTTCCAGCTCAGCTGATCCGCCCCTTCGGTGGGTGGGGATTAGAGGAAGCGGTCCAGCAGGCTGGCTTCGGCCATCCGGCTCAGGCCTTCGCGGACGGTGCGGGCGCGTTGGTCGCCGATGCCGTCAACGGTCATGAGGTCGTCAATGGTGGCCGCCATCAGGAACTGCAGGCCGCCGAAGTGGTCCACCAAGCGGTCGGCAACAGCCTTGGGGACTGCCTTGAGCCCGGACAGCAACCTGTAACCGCGCGGCTGCACCACGGCGTCGAGATTGGCCTCGCCGCCGGCGAAACCGACGATCCCGGAGATCTTGCCCAGGTCGATCAGCTCTGTAGGGCCGAGGTTCACCAACGCAGTGACGGCCCGTTCGATGTCCTCGGCGGACGCGTCCGGCCGGGCGTAGTCGCGGATGATGACATCGCTGCCCGGGCCGCGGCCAACCGTGAGTTCATCGAGCTGGAGGGACAGAAGCCGGCCGTCCTCGCCGAGTTCCAGGACATACTGCGATATTTCCTCGGAGATCCGGCGGACCATTTCCTGGCGCTGCAGGGTCACTGCGACGTCGCGGACGGTCACCATGGCCTCGATCTCCAGCGCGGACAGGGAACTGGTCACCTGGTCCAGCCGCGAACGGTACCGTTCCAGCGTGGCGAGGGCCTGGTTGGCGCGGGCCAGGACCTTCTCGGATCCCTCCAGCACGTGCCGGAGCCCGTTCACGTACAGCGCGATGATCTGCATGGACTGGCTGACGGAGATCACGGGAACGCCGGTCTGGATGGCCACGCGCTCCGCCGTGCGGTGGCGGGTGCCGGATTCCTGGGTTTCGATGCTTGAGTCCGGGACCAGCTGGACCGCGGCCCGGAGAATGTTGCCGGCGTCCTTGTCGCAGATGATGGCGCCGTCCATCTTGGCCAGTTCGCGGAGCCTTGTGGGGGAGAAGTCGATGCCAATGTCGAACCCGCCGGAGCAGATGGAATCGATGGTCCGGTCCGAGCCCAGCACGATAAGCGCACCGGTCCGTCCCCGGAGGATGCGCTCCAGGCCATCGCGCAACGGCGTGCCTGGAGCCACTCTGCCCAGAGTCGCCTTGAGCGATTCTTCGGGGCTCCGAGCCATAGGTGTTCCCTTCAAAGGTGCAGACTGCCGCCCGCAGGTACGCCGGTTTCTCACTCCGCCGGCAGGATCAAAAAGTACTCAGTTTCCCGCAAGCTCAATGATAGAGGTAAGAAGCGGCAACAACCGCACGGACAAGCCCCAAAGTGCCCCGTTAGGGGGTGCCCTAAAGTGCCTCGGGGGCGCGTGCGACGGCGGCTGGTCGGGTGGGCACATTTGGCCGGTTTGGGTGCGTGGCGGCCTCTGCGCCCCCACCACATCAGAATGAGGCAACGAGGCTCGCGAGCGGCGGAGGTGCATGCCCGGTTGGCAATGCGTCGACGAGCAGGGGCGCGTACCGGACCTTGTTACCGCTGCGTCCCCCGAAGAACCGGCGCAACTGCGCCGTTTTGGGCCGGTCTCGCTGAGACGGCTGGTGTTGGAGTATCCGGAACGACGCGAGCTCGCCCTGAGCCGCGATGACACCGGGAACGCCGTCAACCCCAAGGCAGCGGATGAGTTCATCCTCCAGGTCGGCGTCACAGACGTGGAAGCCAAGCTCCGCGAGCGGGCCCGACCCGATGCTGGCCCGGCCGAGCGCACGAGCGATGCCACGGGACTCCCGCACATCACACAGACCTAGCAACTGGTGGCCGGCGCCGTCCGGGCCGTAGCGGTCGAGGAAGCGGACGATGCTGCTGGCGCCTCTCATCGGGGCCACCGTCACCCGCTCGGCGGCCAGGTCATGGCCAAGGCTCACGGCCAGCGTCTCCACCGCCATCCGGTCACTCTCGCCCTCAACCAACACCGTCGTCGCCTGCATGGAACCAGTATGCCGAACGCCAGCCTGGGTGGCTCGCGCGCCGTCAGATCTGGCACGGGCTGAGGGTCGTACGCGTTAGTCCGTCGAGCGTCACCGCGATGAGTTCGGCAAGCTCCGCCGGAGTGTGCGTCCCTGCCCGGCAAGGCCCTGGCCGGAGAAGGTCTTGTCCGGGCGTCATCCCAAGGCGACCCGGGCGTTTTTTCTCGGCGCTGAGGTCCAGGGCTCCTGACATGGTGAGCTATTGCGTGTGGGGTCAGGCGTGGTTTTTGATTTCGTAGCGCAGAATTAGCCCGGTGCCGGTGCCGGTGCCGGTGCCGGTGCCGGGGTAGCGGGTTTCGGTGGTGGTGAGGTGCTGGCAGAGCTCGCTGATTGCTGCCGTGGCGCGCGCCGTGGGGAGTGGGTCCAGGCGGATCGTGAGGTAGCCGGGGGTTGTGGTGTCGATATCGCCGCTGCCGGTGAGCGCCTGCCGTGCCAGTGCGTGGGCTTCTTCGGTGGCGCGGGCGTAGCCGGTGTTGGTCCGGATTTCCCTGGCGAGGGTCGTGGCGGTGTTGAACGCGGCCATCCTGATCGCGTGGGTGATCAGTTTCGTCTCGGTGTCGAGGACTTGTTGGCCGGGTGAGAGTTCTCCCAACGTGACCCGGACGGGGATCTTCTGGTGGGCAGCTTCTGCCTGGTCCAATGCGGCTTCCGCGTCCCAGAGGGGTGCGGTGACCTGGTTGTGCATGGCGTTGGTGATGGTGACTTCGTTGGTGCCTGGGGCTGGTGTCCGCAGCGCGAGCATCGCGGCGTCTGTTCGAGCCAGGACCTGGTCGTAGTGGGCGCGGGCGGCGACGACTTTTTGGTAGGCCTTTTTCTTGTCCGGGTTCGGTACTGACCTTTCGGGGTCATCATCGGTGGAGGGGTAGGCGTCGTGGGAGTCCAGGTCGAAATGGATGCGGGCGTAGCGGAAGTAGTCTTCCTGCCGCCAGCGGGAGCCCATCCGGTAGATCACTTCACCGGCGGGCATCCCCTGATCGGTGGTGAGGATGTGGATCTGCCGGGTTGTCCCGCCCCGGGCCGGGACGATGCGGCTGATCTGTCGCATCCGGAACGCTTCCCCGGTGGCGGCCATGGCCAGGTCAACGGCCGTGTCCGCCGCGTTCCAGGTCCTGGGTTCCCCGTGGGCGTCAACATGGGCGACCTCGGTGAAGCTGTTCTCGGGGATGTCCGTTGTGGTGCCTTTGCGCCAGGTCAGGACGTCGAAGCCGGCCTCGTCCATGTGCTTGAAGAGCGACGGTGACCAGCCTCCCCGGTCAAAACCGACCAGCACCCGCCGGGAGTCTCCGATGATGGTGCGCAGTTGGGGCAGCAGGGCCCGCAGTTGACCGGTCAGGGCGGTGCCGGGTTTGGCCATGACGACCAGCACCGGGGACCCGTGCGCGTCGGAGACCCAGGTTTCCTCGGTCGCCGGGACCGGGAACTTCAGCCTCGTGGAGTGGACTTTCCCGATCTTCTTCCCGCCTTGGTAGGCGCGGACGTGCCCGTCAACATAGAGCACAGCAGCCAAATCCCCACCCTCACCATCGCCGCTACCGGCACTATCGCCGCCGGCTGGGTTCAGGTGGTGGATGGCGAGGGCGGTGAGCAGGTCCCCGGCCTTACCGGTCTGGGCCAGGTGACTGATTTTGCGGCGGATGGTTTTTACTTCCGGGGCCCGGTCCAGGCCCAACACCCGGCCCAGGGCCACGGGATCGATCCGGGTGGCGCCTTCGGCACGGGGTTCCCCGGCCAGGGCCCGCAGCACGGCGTCAAGGAGCATTGTTTCCAGCCCGTAAAACCCGTCAGGCAACGCCCCGAACGTTGCCTTCGCGCAGGCCAACAGCCCGGTGGCCTCCAGCGCCGGCAAGGCCAGAAACAGCCCGGCCAACGGCACCCGGGCCGCCGGGGCAAACACCGGAACCGCGCATTCGAGGAGCCCGGAACGGGCTGCTGCCCGCTCCCCGGAACGATCCGTCGGCTCCGGCAGCACGGGCAACACCAGCTGGGTCGGCGACGTTGATGCGCCGGGCGCTGATCCGCCTTTGTCAGCGCTGATTTGGCCGGTTTCCGGGGTGTTTGACTCATTGCCGGCGAGGGCGCGCCGGACAGTGTCGGTGGAGACCCCGGCCGCTGCAGCCGTTGCCCGAAGGCTCGCACCACCGGCACGCAGGCGGCGGATCGCGGCCGCTTTCTCCCCGGTCAGCACCGTCGGGCCCTTGGGGCCTTTCTTCACCGGCGCCAACGCGGACACGCCCTCACCGGTGAGACTGACCCGCCAGCGCCGCAAGGATTCCGGGGTGACGCCAAAGCCTGCCGCAACCTCATGGACCCGGGCCGCACCGGCCCGCACCAGCTGCACCGCGGCCAGGCGACGCAGGTCATCCTGGCCGGCATCCCACACCCAGCACAACTGTCCGTTAAGGAAAACCTTGCCGCCGTGCGTCTCATTTTCCAGCAACGCCGCCGATTCGCCGATCAACACGGCACCAAGGTCTTCGATCAACGGCAGGGGCATCTGGGTTGGCATCAGACCCATCCTCCCACCCCCATCACCAGCAAAATAGTCACACTCTTATTATCTCACATTTGAGAGCATGATTAAAAGACTTTGGCCAGTAAGAATCCCCGGAAACTCAACTAACTACCCGCACGGCCTCCCGGCCATGTCAGGAGCCCTGAGGTCGTGGTCGTTGTGGATACACGGGCGTACCGATAAGGATTCCCGTCGTGCTTCAGCAGGTACCGTTTATCCCCCCGTCACCGGGCATTTTCTCGGGCGGGTCTTACGGGAATCGGGCGGCCGCGGAAACCCGGCGAAGCGTGATCCGCAAAGTTTGGGTATCCCTTGCGCCGATAGGGGACCGGCTAACGGGACGATTTGAGAGAGAAGGAACATTGTGAGGCGGTAGGCTCGGCAAGTTGAGCGCCACAAGACATAGAGGGGGAGCTAATGGACGGTCATGCCAAGTGGGAATGCGGAACTTGTGGGCAGCAACATGAGGGGGTCGCCATGGTGTTCGGGCCGCAGGCGCCAGATCCTTGGTTGCAGGCAACCCAGGCGGAACGCGACGCAGGCGAACTGAACTCTGACATGTGCGTCCTCGAAATCAAAGGCGAGTGGCATTACTTTCTCAGGGGACATATCGAAATCCCTATCCTCGATGCACCTGGTGAAGTTTTCAGCTGGTCCGTGTGGGTCTCAGTCAGTGAGGAAAGCATCCAACAGGTGGCAGACCACTGGGAAGACCCGGCACGTGCGTCCCTGCCCCCAGTGTTCGGGTGGTTATGCAACGAATTGCCCTACGAGCACTCAACCATCTCCACTCCAACCCTTGTGCATAGTAGGGACCCAGGAGTTGTTCCCTTCATTCAGCTCGACCCGTCGGTGGACCACCCCTTGGTCGGAGAGCAGGGTATGGGCATAACGCTGCATCGGCTAGCGGAGATCAATCGCCTGGTCGAAGTGGAGGCCCCGTGAGACATTTAGAGGATCTGGAAGCGCACTATACGTCCGCTGTCGGCGCCGAACCTGAGTTCGGCACGATGACCTCGTTGGAGGGCAACACTGTTGGCATCTTCTACTGGCCCAAGGCATCATCACGGATGGGGGTCCACTTCTACGCTTCCGCCGGCATCAGCGTCCCCGGTCCCGGCGGCCGCGGCCATTCACACACAGTGGAAGTCTTCACCGGCATCAAGCAGGACTCTCCTCAAGTTCGAGAGGCGTTCGCCAACCTCATCACGAGCATGGTCTGCAGCACCACGCCGCACCCGGCCTGTCACGGCGTCTTTGTCGCGGGGGACTGGAAAGTTATCGAAGGCCGAAAGTTCACCGGCTGGGTCCTGACCGAACGGCCGGATGAACTCATTTCAGACCTGCAGCTGAAGGACGGGCGCCACATCACTTTCCTTGACGCGCTGCCGGTTTTCCCTGAAGAGGCAGAGTTCCGGCACGGCAACCGAGCGGACGATCTGCTCGGGATGTGGGAAGAATGGGAAGTGAAGTCCGCGGATCTTGACCGGGAGTTGCACCCAAGCCTAAAGAGGCCGAAAAAGACCTCGTGGCTGCGGTCCGCCCTGGATATGGGACGGCGATGACACGGACCAGGGAGCCGGAGCACCCTACGGGTTTCCTGACGCAGCCAAGGACGTTTCGGAAGTAGTCGGGCACCGACACGGTTCTATAAATCGGAGCGTCGCGGAATGACTGCGGCCAATTTTTTTTGGGCGGCGTCGATGATCTCGGCCAGCTGCGGCTCGTAGCCTGAGTAGTCAGCAAATCGTAGGACGCCGTAGGTAACCACAGAATTCGCAAGGTTGAGGATTTTGGTGATTGCCACGGGGTCGGGAGCCCTGTCGGTTTCGAATAACCCAGGCGCAATCTCCTTCCCGGGGTTAACGATTTGCAGCTCCAACGATGGCCATCTCTTGCCATGTGCCGATCCCGCTGAGGCGCGCCATAGGCGCTCAACCACTTCTGCATCGACCAGATCAGCATCTCCCGACCCCTTGGCCGCTACTGTGGCAGCTGCTTCTTTGACAATGTTCATATATCCCGGAAATCGGCCGATGTCCTTTTCACCGATGAATGGCTCCAGCCTGTCCAGAACAATCTGGCGGGCCAGTTTAAGACGCTTCTTGCGTTCATCGCCCAGGGCTTTGCGTTGCTCCTCAAGGTCATCAAGGAGTAGGCAAACGTGGCGTCGGGCGCACTCTCGCGCCGATTCGCCGTTCATCATCCATACTGCCTGCGAGGACGATTCGATCGCGGCACGTGACAAGGTTTGAACGGGCCGGAAAGTATGAGTTACATGAGCTTCCTCGTGAAAGCGGAGCGGAGCTACGTGATCCGCCCATAGCGTCATATGTTCGATTCCCGCGGTTAGAAATTCTCGACACCAGTCAGAAGAGCGCTCGGGAGGATAGTGGGCATTCATCTCCTCAAAGTTGGACCCGCTAAGCGGCTCTCCAATCTGCGAGAGGATGTCGGCCAACAACCGCGAGGATTGAGCCACTGCTATCCAAGGTTCAATCGTCGCTCTATCGATCGCAATTTTTGTCATAGCCATGGCCTCACCCTAAGTCCTCGATTCCGCGTGCTGCCGATACTGAGCGTCGCATGGCATTCAGACCATGGCCCTGGGCCTATAACCAGCAGTCTTCTCGCGGAGTCCGCTGAAGGTTCCCTGAGCGGGCACCCGGCCACTTTCGGCTGACAGAACGAAGCCAAAATACCCGCCGCGATTCACAGCGTATGGCGGCCGGCGGAGCTTTTCGTATAGATAGCGCCGGTATCAATTCGGTCGCAGTCGCGTTGAGTAGGGGTCACATTCCTTTGGGCGGCTTTAGGCTGGGGCAACGGACCAGCTATCTGATTGGGGACAGATATGGAGCACCGCCTAGCCTTGGGCGCTGTAGCGGCCATCGCTCTTTCTTTGGCGTCATGTGCGGCAACGCCAGGGGACTCACCGACCATTGGATCTCCCTCACAGACCCCTTCAATGCAGCAGGAGTTGCCAACCGATTTGCTTCTCAGTGATGGGGGCAAGAAGGCCGTAGTTCAATCCGGCCCGTCTTCGGCTCCGAGAGTGGGAGCGCAGCTCACGGGAAGCTTGGAAAAGGACGAGGCCGGATGCGTCATCGTGCGAGCGGCAGACGGTGATGATTACACGTTGGTTTTCCCCAGAGGAACGCACTTCGATGGCGAGTCATTGGTTCTGCCCGATAGCTCATCTCTATCTGAGGGAAATTCCGTAATCCTGGATGGTGCCCGCGTTCCCGCAAACGAAAGCCTGAGCATGTGTATGAACTACGCCAGGCTCTTGTCCGTGGAAAAAGGCACCGTCATCCCGAAGTAGTCGCGTCGCTGCGCTTTTGACGACACGACTTTCAGCGTTCTGCACCTACTCGCCGGGACTTTGTTGCTGACGTTGAATAGTCTGCCCGGTCAGGGTTGCCTCATAGGCATAGACATGGTTTCGCCATTCTTCGTTAGGGTGAGGGTTATGTGGGCGGCAGGGGCCGGTGAATCACCCAGTCCTACCGTTACATCGTGCTGGGGGCGCGCCGCCTTCGCGCGCCTTTGGACATTGGACAACCCTTGAAAAAGACTATTCCCGCCCTCGCTACGGCTATTGCTGCCCTGCTGCTCACTGGATGCTCATCGTCCGTTCCCCAGACAGCACCCACCACCGCTATGCCGGCCCAGACGGCAGCCAGCCAGACGGCTGCCGCTCCTGAGTCCATTCCCAGCGCCACCAATGAGCCGGACAAGACCGCAGACTTCAGGACAGCCAACGCGAACGCGCCCTGGGTGGGCCAGGTCAAGTCTGTGACTGAAACCGAGTCAGGCAGGATTCGCATCGAGACCAGTGTCGTGGACCCGCGCGGCGCCAACGGCAGCGACGCGGCCAAGACCGCGATCGCCATCTGCGAGTCCGCCGTTGCTCTTCTAGAACCGAGCTACGTCTCGGTTCTAGAAGATGATGGCACCAACTTCGTCCTGTTCGAACACCCATCAGTACCCAAGGGTGCCTGCACCGAGGTCTGACCGTTGCGTTGCCACAACCCGCTGCAACTGCCCCCTCCACCAAGGAACTCCGAACCATCTGACGATCATCAGTGACTCATGCCCCGTTGAAGGTTCCTCAAACGGACGGGCTTGTGGCTCTCTTCTTCCTTATTGAGAAGAGAGCTAGGGCAATTCCTGCCACTGCGATCGGCAGGGCCGTTATGTACGCTCCGCTGCCCAGATATGTCAGGGCCCCGCTTAGAGGGTAGGTCCCACCAATCCACCCGACAGCCACCAACGTAGCCCTTCCGACGGTTGAACGGGGGTGACCCAGCAACGCAATAAGGCTCACCGAGAGGCACCAGGCCCCGGCTAGAAGGAATATGAACGCACCGACGAACGCAAGACGGTCGGCGGTAAAAGCGCCAACAAAATTAACGAAGCCAATTAGCGCCAGGACGAGTCCAAGAAGCAGCAGCCCCAGTTCCGACACTAAGAGGGCCGGGCGTTCGATAAGCGATTTGAGCATGGAACGACCCTAATTGGAGCGGCTACGACTGGCCATACCAACTCCGATTCGGTGAAAACGCTGAAGCTGTCCCGTTTAGGGACCGGCTAACGGGCGCACTCCGATGCCGCGTCAGCCTCGTCATCGCAGTCGCCCGCCATGGAGGCTCACCTTTTAGCTGCTCCTCCGTAGGCCACCCCCGTCGGTAAGCTCGTCCCATGGGGGAATCAAAAGAGCTGCCGGTACTGCCTGAAGGATGGCGCTGGGAAGGTTTGGCCGGGCCGGAGCTGGCATGGCTGGGTGAAGGTTTCCTAGAGGATCCTGTCGACGGTCCGGTCCCCAATGGCTTCACGCACAGCACTTGGATTCTCCACGCCCAGTTCCATCGCCCGTCTGACGTGCCGCCGGAACCTGAACCCGATGACGTCGACGAAGTTCCAGGCTTCGGGTTCGGAGCGCATGCCCCTGAGGGGTGGCAGAGGATCACCTGGGCTGAGGTAGCCTCGCGGAAGGGCGTTTCCCTGCAGGGCCCCGCCGGGGATAGCGGCCTTGAGATTCCGCCGGCTTACTGCTGGTCGGCCCTTCTAAACGACAGCGATGCAGACTACGTGGTGATGCATCCCGGCATTCACCCTGACGATTCGCTCTGGCCAACGGAAGGTTCTCTCGGGAAGGCTGACTTGGAGACGCTCATTCCGATCCTCGCCGCGCACACAGGCGCGACCCGCATGCGCGGCAGGTTCTCGCCCATCACCAGCCCCTTCGATGTCGAGGCCATGCGAGTTTTCAGCTTCGATCTCACCACCATGCTGTCCTCAATGCTTGCCACCGGACAGCAGGAGTTCACTCCGGAGCTGTGGTGGGCTGAAGACAAGGCCTGGGTGCTGTGGACTGACTATGACCTGATGGGCACGAGGGTGTTCGGCAGCGATGACCTGATCGACGCCCTGGGGGGTTCCCCCGACATCGAAACGCTGGACTGGCGCCGCGTCCGGCTCCGCCCGCCTTCACCGCCGCGGCCCCCAAGCCGCATGGAAATGCGCTTCCAAGAGCTCCTGGCAGAGCAGGAAGCAGCAAAAGCTCAGAAGCAGGAAGCAGGAGGGCAAGACTCAACCGAGGGCTGAGCGTTCACGCGCAGCCCTCGCATAGCCTAGGACCAACGACTAGTGGGGGTAGCAATGAATCTGAGTCCGGCCATCGGCATCATCGGCGTCCTTTACGCCGCCTTCACGATCCTCCTGGCGGGCTTGGCGGTATACGCCCTGGTGCTGACCATCGTGTTCCTGCGGCTGCGGATCGCGGAACTGAAGAGATCCGCGCCGTCAAAGAACAGCCCCTGAACTGATGGAGACGGTGAGAGTCGAGGTAGGACGGCCGGAGCGGCTCACCTTCGGCGACGTGCAACGCGGGTCGGACGGGGTGGTGCTCAGCATGGTTGTGGCCGCGGAACTAAATGGCCTCACGGCCCGGCGTGATGTGGTCTCCCACTACAAGAATGGGTTCGATGACCTAGCGCTGCTTTTCACCGATCTTGCTGAGCACTGGCGAGGCTGGAGCGGGACCAAGGATTACAGGTCGATTGAAGGCGACCTCCTGCTGCAGGCGGACCATACGGGGAGTCACGTCGAACTGCACTTCACCCTTCAAGATTCCGAGTTCCACAACTCGTGGTCTGCGCGGGGCAAGCTGACGCTCGATGCAGGAGAAGAACTCGCACGCGTCAGCGAGGACCTCAAGAAACTGTTCAGCCCTCCGCAGGAGCCGATTCGGTGATTTAGGTAAAGCACGGCGAAGGGTTTCGTTCCGTTGCCCGTTTGCGGCATCGTTTCAAAGGCGCCCGGTGAAGGATCGCCAAACGGGACACGAGGTGAGGCCGTTCGCGGCCGGTAGGCGGTTTTCGCGCACCTGCGCTTCCGAGAAAAGTAACTACGCCTCGACGAGAATCACCAAGGTCTCGGGCAGCACGCCGTCATACGCCATCGCCTCGGCCCCGGCCTCGGATTGCATCAGGGCCATGACGGCATCCATGTCGGGAACGTCCATCAGCACCGCGACTTGCGTCGGGTTCTGTGGGTTGACGAACGTCCGGATGTTAGTGACGCCGAGGGGTCCGAAGATCTCTTCGCGTTTCGGTGAGGCAAGCCAATGGTCCTTGTCCTTTACATCGTGGTGGCCGATCACGGTTGGCATAGCGCGTCCTCTCGAAGGGGGCCAGCGGTCCACAGGCCCACTGCGCAGAACGCTACTGGTCGTTCCGCACCCAGACAAGGCTTTTCGTGGCCGCATCTCCCTCGGTCTGCGGGCTGCCCGCAAAGGGTTCCGCAAGCGGGGCGGCAAAACCGCCATTTCAAGCTGCGATTTAACCGCCAAACGAACTCAATAATCACAGTCCGCGGCAGGACGCCGCGCTGCTGTAACGACAGCGGAGCGGCCGATTCTCGAGTCGTAGCATTCTCGGAATCCTTCGTTTTCAACGACGGGCCGACGATGGAGAAGGCCGTGGATCATCCGATGGTTCGGAGCCAGCTGATGGCCTCGTCTTTGTCCGTGAAGTATTTCGTGGGGCACCTGGGCGGGGCCGGTCGAAGAAGTCTGTGGGCGATGACGCGGTCAACCTGTGTTTTGCCCAGGACACCAAACGCTGTGACGGTGGCTGCCTCACCGAAAGCGCTGATCGCCTCCGGGCTGAAAGAGCCGATGCCGGTGATCTGCAGAAGCACTCCGCCGGGTTTTCCGCCGGTGAGCGCCAGCAGTTCTGCACAGGTGCGGACGCAGTCGTCCTTTGTGATCAGGGTGTTGGGCGGCAGGATGATCCGGCTTATTCCCACACTCACGCGGTCGACGGAAAAGCCTGGGTGACTCTCGGTAAATATGTGATCCGGCGCGATCTGGATCCGGGGTACCCCGGTTCTCTGGAGCAGGATCGTGCGGTCCGGAAGCGGCCCGCCAGTCTCGGTGAGATGTTGAATTGTCATTGAGCCCCCAATGTTGTGGCAACAACCGCCGCTCCGGAGCCGACTGGCCATTGCCCGTCCCGGGCCACGCTGCTCCGGGGTTGCTGACAGGCTATATCGAATACGGGGACGCGTCGATCAAACACGAAAGCATTGTCCGCTGAGCGTTCCTCTAACGGATCCCCGAACGGGATGGAGTTGTTTCACAGACTGCCGGTCGTGCAAGAATCGCCGTATGGATCAGGATGAGCGGCACAGGGACGAATTGATGATCCTCGAGGCTCTGGTGCAGGCGATGGATCGGCGCGGCCTCCGGGACGCCGGTCTGCACTAGTCGGGGCCTCCGGCGCTTTTGAGGATCGCCGCAACCACGTCCGCTTTGTGTGTTGTGTACGCGCCCCAGTCTTTGGTACTGGCGGCTGCTTCGCGCTTGACGCTCAGATAGCGTTCCCTTGCTTGGATGTCCTTCCGCAAGATGTCGCGGAACAGTATGCGTCGGTGCCATTGGCGTCCCTGGATCTGGACAAGGTGGACGACGATCTCTCTGTTACTCCTGTCGGGCAGGCTGAACCACGCGTGTCCTTCTCTGTGGCCCTCGCAGTCGAATCCATCCGAGCTGAGCAGGTCCATGGCGGTCGACCATTGGTGTAGGTTCACGCCGACCAATACGTCGACAACGTCCTTGGCAGGAAGATCCGGAATGGAGGTTGAACCTATGTGCTCGACCTCCGCGTCCGGTAACAGGGAAGCCAGCCTTCCGCGCACCACGTCAAATCTTGCTGCCCATCCCTGTGGGTCAGCAGGGATAAGTTCGATGCTGTCGGATTCCATAATCCCTACCGTGGGTGCTTGGAAAGAGGCCCCGAGGCTCGGCTGCTCTGACGAAGACAAATGCGACATTTACCCTGATGCTAATACATGCGGCTGCCTGGCTATGCAGATGGATCGGGTGTGCATTGGTGGTGGTCACACGCCCGAAAGGTCCCGCCCAAATTTTCGGAGACCGCGGGGTCGTGCATGCTCAGTTGTGCCCTTTCGACGCATCGCCTAAAGCCCGGTCAAGGTTCCCCAAAGGGACGCCCGAACCCTAACTCGAGCGGCTGTCCACGAGGCACTCCGAATGCAAAAGAAGGGAGGCGTCGAAACGGTCGCTATTGCCTCGTTCATTTCCTGACCAAGTCGGGATCTGGCTGCCCGGTCGCGGGGCAGGCGTTCAAGGGCTCCCCGTTCGCTGGCTTATCGTTCCCGAACGAATTTCCAATTCAGACTGCCGTCTATAACCGAGGGCCTGACGGAGAGGGATGGTCGTCCTGTTCGCAGGCTGGTCAGCGTTTCGTCCAGGAGTTCTTCGACGGATGGCCAGATGGCGGGACGCCAATCGGCCTCTCCCTTGAAATACTCGCTGACGCAGCCGTGCTGCCGCCCGGCCCTGAGATCGACGAACAGGAAGTCGCCGGCGTTATCGTCTGCGATCGGCAGGAATGAGGAGATGAACATCCAAGCGCGGGTACCGGCCTCATCAGCTTCAGCACCTGCTGGATCATAGGGTTTATGGGGTTCGGGCACAGGAACGCTGCTGTGGGCTTCACCGACTGCCCGCAGGTTTCGGTAAATTGGGGAACTTTTTCTCCGCTCGAATTCTGCATTGGAATCCGCCCCGAGCTCCGCCTCGATGCTCAGCATCATTTGCCGCACTTTCTCAGCTTCTTCCAGAGGAAGTGGCCGATAGCCCGGGAGAATATACCCCGCCGTTGACGGTTCTGCACCGTCGAAGAGGCGATACATGGTCGACAGATCGCCGGGCCAACCGATCGGCGCGGCCTGTTCAAATGAGCGGACAAGGGGATCCGGTGCGGGTGCTCGGATGGTTTTGGCTGTTACGGGGGCGTTGATGTTCAGCCAGTTAACAATGCCGGTCCAGAGTTCCTGTGTCCCCATGGGGTGAATCTACGTGCCTTTGCCCTCAATGGACACGTACGAGGCCAAGCATCAATACCTTTGAGGTGTGTCAAGGATGTGAGACAGTCGCGTAGTTTCTTTTTGGTCAGGCAGCCGCTGGAAGCGGTTGCGCGGTGGGTGTGAAAGCCGCCATTGCTGTGGCCGGCGGGAGGCCGTCATTGTTGCTGTGGGGCCGCCAGCGGTTGTAGAACACTTCGATGTACTTCATCACTCCGCGCCGGGCTTCCTGGCGGGTTGTGAAGCTGTGGTGGTGGTAGAACTCGTTTTTCAGGGATGAGAACGCCGACTCGGCCACTGCATTATCCCAGCACACCCCGGTGGCTCCCATGGACTGTCGGATGCCGTTACCGGTGCACCAGACACTCATTTCCCGGGATGTGTACTGCGTTCCGCGGTCGCTGTGAAAAATGGCACCAGGCTGCAGATGACCGCGGTCCCTGGCCATCTTCAGCGCCCCGGTAGTCAGAGAGGCACGCATGTGGTCAGCCATCGCCCAGCCGACGACCATGCGCGTGCACAGATCGATGACAGTAGCCAGATACAGCCAGCCCTCGCCGGTGCGCAAGTATGTGATGTCCCCGACCAGACGGGTTCCCGGGGCGGCGGAGGTGAAATCCCGCCCGATGAGGTCCGCGAAGACCTTGTCCGGATCCGAGGGAATCGTCGTGCGCTTGAACGCCCGCATCCGCTTCGCGGCCCAGCCGTTCTCCGCCATGATGACCGCCACCGTTCCCACCGACACCTCGATGCCAGCGGCGGCAAGTTTCGTATGGACCATGCGGTGCCCGAATATCCCGTCGGAAGAATCGAACATGACCTTTACGTGTTCTGTCAGCTCCCGGTGCCGGGCCGCCGTCGGGGACTCTTCCGCGGCCAGCCACCGGTAATACGAGGCCCTGGAAATGCCCAGCCGCCCGCACATCCATTGGATGGGGAACTGCGCGTTCTTCGCCTGAACAAGGCGGTAGAGATCCTCTACCGTTGTTCTCTGGCGAAGAACGCTGAAACTTTTTTTAGGAAGTCATTTTCCCTCTCGACTTCACGCAGCCGGGCTTCCAATGCCCTGTATTTCGCCGGATCCACCGGATCATCGGGTTTGCCCCCGCCCTCCGATTGGCCCTCATGATGCAGCCGCACCCAACGCTTCAGAGCGGTTACGGAAATCCCCAGCTCCGGCGCAACCGAAGCCGGCGAACGTCCCGAGGAAATCACCAGCGCAACGGCATCAGCTTTGAACTCATCGGAATAGGTTGGTCGAGCAGACATGGGCACAATCCTTTCAAACTGTGTCTCACATCAGTAGTACACCTCACTTCCTCGAGTCGGGCGCGGAGAGAAGTCGGGCTTGAGCAAGGGTTCTTGCGGATTCGGGTCTTACGCGTCTGACGCCAATTGGTCGTCCGGTAAAGGTTCCTCTAACGGATCCCTGACCGGACACGAACGAAACCTATGATCGAATCCATGCAATTGATCAGAAATATTGCCGTCGGACTGCCTGTCCGCGATGGATATGTCCTTGTGTCGGGTGCAACAGATTCCGTAAAAGGCGAAGCGTTCTATAGGGCAATTGGAGGTGGCATCGAGTTCGGAGAGACTGCCGACGTCGCCCTGCGCCGGGAGTTTGAAGAGGAGCTCGGAGTGGCTTTGGAAACGGTGGAGCTACTCGGTGTTCTGGAAAACATCTTCGAATACGAAGGGCTCGCCGGCCACGAAATTGTGCATGTCTTCGCCGTGACAGCCAACGAACTAGACATCATCCCGATCGATGCCGACCTACACGTTCTCGATGAGGGCAGCCCCGTTGGCTGGAAGAGTATCAGCGATATCGACCGCCCGCTCTACCCCACCGGGGCGCTGCAGATGGTTCTGAACCAGGCTCCGGCTCACCCCTGGCGGCGGCTGTGATGTTCGCCCATGAGAAGCAAGGGAAGACCCCTTGAAGCTGCCTTGGGCACCATCAACTCTGCAGTTGACGAGCCACGCAGGAAGTGCCCGGTGAGGGATCCCCTCCCGGGCGCCAGGGCGTCAGCAGAACCACCGGCCTAAGGACGAGGTTCCGAGAGCTTCTGACAAACTGGCCGCATGACCACGATCTTCACGCATAAGCCGACAACCGAGGGCCCACGCGTCAAACTGCGACCGATTCAGGCTCAGGACGCACCTATAGTGCATCGGATGCTCCAGGACGCTGAAGCTGCAATTCTGACCGGAACAGTGCACTCCAGCAGCCAGACAACGCTGCCATGGACTCTTGATGACCTCCGCGTGACGTACGAACGCTGGAGCTCCGCTGATGACCGTCTCGTCCTCGCCGTGATCGATCAGGCGACGAACGCGATGGTTGGAGAAGTCGTGCTCAACGACTTGAACGAGTTGAATCGCTCCTGCGGCTTCCGCACTTTCCTTGGCGCCGAAGGCCGCGGCCGGGGACTTGGCAGTGAGGCGACCGAGATGATTGTCCGGTACGGCTTCCAGGAGCTTGGTCTTCATCGGATAGCTCTTGAGGTTTACGCCTTCAACCCGCGGGCCCGGCAAGTCTATGAGAAAGTAGGATTTCGCTACGAAGGCACGGGCCGGGACGCGCTGTGGTCCGACGAGCAATGGATTGACGTCCACTACATGTCGATCCTCGAAACTGACGTACCACTGAGTAGAGGATCGGCAACCGGGCACCTGTCCGTAGCCTGCCTAGACTCGAACGCATGATCAGCGCTGTCAGCGATGCGTATTCGCGTCGGGCGGTGGAATACGTCGAACGCTTTGCTTCACTCGGTGCTGTGCACCCTTCAGATCGTCAACTGGTGGCGACGTGGGCGGATGGCATCGAGGGTGCGGTCATCGACGCCGGCTGCGGTCCGGGTCATGGGACGAACTTCCTCAGTGAAGCCGGGGTCCCTGCAGTCGGAGTGGATCTGGTTCCGGAGTTCATTGCGCACGCCCTCGGTACTTATCCCGGCATTCCGTTCCGGACAGGCAGCCTCGACGCCCTCGACGTCGGCGCCGGGACAATTGGCGGAGTGCTCGCCTGGTACTCACTAATCCACTATGAGCCAGACACGATCCGCACTCCTCTCCTGGAGTTCAGTCGGGTCCTTAGCCCTGGCGGCGCCTTGCTGATCGGCTTCTTCCACGGCCACGTCGTCGAGAAGTTCGATCATGCGGTCGTCCCGGCATACCAGTGGCCGGTAAGTGACCTCTGCGACGAGCTGGTAGCTGCGGGCTTCAATGTGGTCGAGACGCACGCCCGGACAACCACCGGGCAGCGATCCCACGGAGCAATTCACGCCATCCGCTGAGGTGTTCGGTGGGGGATCCCTTACCGGACGGGCCGCTCCGGCGCAGTAATTGAAATTGGGAGCATCGTCTCAAGTGCAGCCCGCAAGGGGATGGTAGCGCGGCTCGTTTCCCACACCGGGACCGGCCCCGCATCAACCTCTGCTGACGCTTCCGTAGCTCAGGCCCGCCGCGGTGGCCTGGTGAGGAGGAGCAGGACCGCCGAAGTCACGACAACGGCCGCAAAGACGGCGGCCAAGTGAATCCAGAGTGCCGCGCCGTTGTACATGGTAATACCGACTGTCAGCAGCGCGGCCGCCAGGAGCGCGGTGACCGCCTTGTTTTCTCGCCGAAGGCCGGCAAGAAGCATCAGTGACGGAGCGGCGTACCAGGCCACGCTTGCCGGGCCCATCGCATTGATCTGGGTGATCACGGCCCCGCTTCCCGGAATCACGCTAACCAGCGGCTCGAAGAACATCGAAGCGCAATGGAGAATCAGACCCGCCAGACCTGCCGCTGTCAGGCCCAGGTCCAGGGTGGTGAGCTGGGTTGCCAGCCTTTTCGGGGGCAGTCCCGGTACCAGAAGCCGCGAGAGTAATAACGACAGGACAACGACGGCGAGCCCCACCACATACACAGTCGACATGTGCACAGACTACAGAGTCCGGCGTGAGGGAATGCGGTCTGCCCTCCATGATCCAACAGCGGCCAGGCCCGATGCGATGAACACTCCTCCACCTCGCATCCACGAACACGCGGCGCCCAAGCCAAATATGTGGATATGATCGCTATGTGGCGGCGTTCTGTGATCGCTATATGGCGAATAAGTGTCCGTAAGCCGATCCCTCTGCGGGACACGCCTGGGGGTTGTGCTCTTTAGCCGGTGTCTTTGCCGGAGCCCCTCGCACGGCGGACTGTGTACACACGACTTCCGGGGTGCAACACTGCGTTGATGAACATCTTTGAGTGGTGGCTTCTGGTCGATATGGAAACACGCGGCTGGCTTATTGAGCACAATGGCGAGCCGCTGCCGCAGCATGTCATCGCCGATATCTTGGCGGTTACGGGCGGCGAGACCGATTCTGAGTGGTGGGCTGGCGAATCAGAAGACGGACCCCAGCTTTCCGACGAGGCCGTAGATTGGATCGAGGCTGTCGCCAACGATGAGGAGCCGACTATCGGCTGATAATTTTCTGCCGCGTCCCGCTTGCGGCGTACGTCAGACCGCCATGTTGCCTTCGGCAAATATGGCGGTCGTGGGGTCTACGGGGCAGGGCTGCGGCTAGACATCGGAGCCGATGGCATTGCCGAGCTTGGCCATGGTCTGCTCGTTACGTCGGTAGTGCGAAAACTGGCCGATGCGATGGTGATTGCGGTATACGCCTCCATCAGCAAAGAGCTCGGCATCCCTTTCCGGTTCCCGGGCAAAGCTGGGGCGTACACAAGCCTGATCGAGATGACCGACTTAGGGCTGCTGGCGGAAGCGACCGTCTGGGCGGCAACGAACCCCGAAGGTCAGAATCAAGCCTTCAACATCACGAACGGTGATATGTTCCGCTGGTCCTCGATGTGGCCGAAAATTGCAGAGTTCTTCGACCTCGACGTAGCGCCACCTTTACCGATGAGCCTGAGCGATGTGATGGCAGACAAATCTGATCTGTGGGATGCAATGGTTGCGAAGCACGCTCTGGCGAAGACCCCCTACTCTAAGGTGTCTTCCTGGCAGTTTGGCGATTTCGTCTTCGCGTGGGATTACGACGTTATCGCCGACTTCAAAATCGAGACGAGCCAGCTTCAACGCATATGTTGAAAGCGAAGAGATGTTTCTGAGAATCTTCCAGAATCTCTGAGATCAGCGGCTGATTCCCTAAGCCGGTCCGCCCTACGTACTATGCCCTTGAAGGAGCGTTGATCCTCGTCAGTTGATGATTTGGCCTCGCTCGTCCGCCCTTAGTGCTGCGAGTCGCTCCTTCCAGGCCTGTAGCGCCTCGGGCGCCTGTCGTGTCCAATCGGTGACTTCGCCGACGACCCTGAGCGGGGCACTCCTGCGACATGACCGGGTGGGGTTGCCGGGGAATTTCTTGTCGGTCACGTTGGGGTTCGTTCTCGAATGCCCCGGTCGGCTCGACCTCGTAGACGCGCGGGGCGCCGTCACCCGCCGCGAGTTCCGCGGCGAGTCCCGCGCCGTTCGGAAGAGCGGTGAATAGATGTGATTCATCACGACTTCGGGACGGTAGTTCGACCTGAAGCCCGCCCTGAGGAGATCACCGTCCCGGAGGTTGGCTTTCGTGCCGTGAAAGAACGGACCCTCGTCCAGGGGTTTGCTCACACCTACAGCCTAAGCGTCTGAACCGCTGGCTGCCCGGAGGGAGAGAATCGCCCTGGCGGCGAAAGCGATGCCGGCTAGAAGAAGTACCACGGCCGAAATGATGAGGTACCAGACTCCGTTGGAGCCCAGTGCGGTGGATACGCCGATGAGGGAGAAAATAACTGCCCCCAGCGACCAAATGAGCGTTGCTCTCTTGGTGTTATTCATGGCCCCAGCCTAAAGACCGCCGCTGCGATAAACTTGGAACTTGGCTCTCACAGAGCCATGCTTCCCTCCTTGAGGCCTGCCGAGCGCCTTGGGGTAACCCCACCGCAGCGAAAGTAGCACCGTGTCCCAAGATGTCCTTAGCCCCGCCCGGGTCAACCAGATTCACAAACAGGCGGCCCGGCGTCGGACCTTTGCTGTCATTTCGCACCCTGACGCCGGCAAGTCCACCCTCACCGAGGCTCTGGCACTGCACGCGAAGGTGATCGGCACGGCCGGCGCCTCCAGCGGTAAGGCCAACCGC
This sequence comes from Pseudarthrobacter sp. S3, assembly GCF_050156905.1. NCBI lineage: Bacteria > Bacillati > Actinomycetota > Actinomycetes > Micrococcales > Micrococcaceae > Pseudarthrobacter > Pseudarthrobacter sp. S3. Next base: position 498,419 of record NZ_CP189583.1, read on the forward strand.
AAGGAAACGGTTTCGGACTGGATGCAGATGGAGAAGGACCGCGGCATCTCCATCAGCTCCGCCGCCCTCCAGTTCTCCTACCGGGACACCGTCATCAACCTGCTTGACACCCCCGGCCACGCGGACTTCTCCGAGGATACCTACCGCGTCCTGGCCGCCGTCGACTGCGCGGTGATGCTCGTGGACGCCGCCAAGGGCCTTGAAACGCAGACCATGAAGCTGTTTGAAGTCTGCAAGGCGCGGAACCTGCCCATCATCACCGTGATCAACAAGTGGGACCGGCCGGGCCTGGACGCACTGGCGCTGATGGACGAGCTCACCGAGCGCACCGGCCTCCAGCCCATGCCGCTGACCTGGGCCGTGGGAATATCCGGTGACTTCCGCGGCGTCTGGGACCTCCGCCAGGACCGCTTCGCCCGCTTCCAGCGTAACAATTCCGGCGCCAACATCGCCCTGACCGAGTACTTCACGCCCGAAGAGGCCGCGGAGACGCAGGGCAGCAACTGGACCGATGCCGTGGACGAGGCCGGCCTGGTCATCGAGTCCAACCTCGAATTCGACGTCGAAGCCTTCCACGCGGGCACCGCCACCCCCATCCTTTTCAGCTCCGCCGCCCTGAACTTCGGTGTGAAGGAACTGCTGGACGCCCTGGTGGACTTCGCGCCGCACGCCGCCCCCCGGCCCGACGTCGAGGGCAGCCCGCGCCCGGTCGAATCGTCCTTCTCCGGCTTTGTCTTCAAGGTCCAGGCCGGCATGAACAGGGCCCACCGCGACCACGTCGCCTTCATTCGCGTCTGTTCCGGCGTTTTTGAACGCGGCATGGTGGTCACCCAGACCCGCACCGGAAAGTCATTCGCCACCAAGTACGCCCAGCAGGTCTTCGGCCGCGAACGCGAGGTCATCGACGAGGCCTACCCCGGCGACGTTGTGGGACTGGTCAACGCCTCCACCTTGCGCGTGGGCGACAGCCTGTTCCTCGAAGACGCGGTGGAGTACCCGGCCATCCCGTTGTTCGCCCCGGAACACTTCCAGGTGGCCCGGTCCAAGGACCCCAGCAAGTTCAAGCAGTTCCGCCGCGGCATCGAGCAGCTCGAGCATGAGGGCGTCATCCAGGTGCTTCGCTCCGACGTCCGCGGCGACCAGGCGCCGGTGCTTGCCGCCGTCGGCCCCATGCAGTTCGAAGTGGTGGAGGACCGCATGGCGCATGACTTCAGCGCGCCCATGCGGCTGGAACGCCTGCCGTACTCCATCGCCAGGATTTCGACGGCGGAGGCCATGCCCACGCTGGCCAACGTGCCCGGTGCCGAGGTGCTGTTGCGGTCCGACGGCGAATACCTTGCCCTGTTCAACGACGTCTGGGCCCTGCGCCGGATCGAGAAGAACCACCCCGATCTGACCCTCGTGCCCATCGGCACCCACAACCCCGCAAAGTAGCGTCCAATGTCTGCAGACCACCCCCGCGCGCTGATCACCGGCGTCGGCACCATCAACCCGCTCGGATCCACGATGGCAGAAACCTGGACCGGCCTGCTGGCGGGGCAGTCCGGCATCGCCGCGCTGGATCAGGAGTGGGCGGAGCAGCTGCCCGTGCGCATGGCCGGACAGGTCACCGCGGACCTTTCGGAGCACCTCACCACGCGCGAGCTGAAGAGGATGGACCGGTGCGGGCAACTGGCGCTGGTGGCTGCCCGGGAAGCCTGGCAGCAGGCAGGGGCGCCCGACGTCGACCCCGAACGGTTCGCCGTGGTGATCGGCTCCGCCTATGGCGGCCTCGGCTCCACCCTCGAACAGGACCGTGCGCTCGCCAGCGGCGGCCCGCGCCGGGTCTCTCCGCACACCCTCACCCGGCTGATGGTCAACGGCCCCGCGGCCTGGGTCTCCATTGACCTCGGCGCCCGCGGCGGAGCCCGGACCCCGGTCAGCGCGTGCGCGTCCGGCGCGGAAGCAATTGTCCAGGGCGCCGAAATGATCCGCTCCGGAGCGGCCGACGTCGTGATTGCCGGCGGCGTGGACGCATCCGTCAACGACCTGGTGATCACCGGGTTCTCCCAGATCCGGGCACTGTCCACGCGCAACAGCGAACCCAAGCTCGCTTCGCGCCCGTTCGACGGCGGCCGCGACGGCTTTGTCCTCGCAGAAGGCGCCGGCATTGTGGTGCTTGAGAGTGAGGCCCACGCCCGGGCGCGCGGCGCCGCCATCCTTGGCGCAGTGGCCGGCGGGGCGGTAACCTCCGACGCCAACGACATCGTGGCCGCGGACCCCGCCATGCAGCGGAGGGTCATGCAGAAGGCCCTGGAGTCGGCCGGAATGCAGGCTTCGGAGATCGGCTTCGTCCATGCGCATGCCACCTCCACCCCGGTAGGGGACCGGCTGGAAGCCCAAGCCATCAACGCTGTTTTCGGTGCCGAGGTGCCCGTGACCTCCACCAAAGGCCACACCGGCCACCTGCTGGGCGGTGCCGGTGCGCTCGCGGCGGTTGTGGTGGTCCAGGCCCTGCAGACCGGGCAGCTCCCCGGAACCGCGAACGTCGGGGCGCTGGACCCCGAAGTGAACCTGAACGTCATCACGGAAAACGCGCACACGCTGGCGCCGGGCTCCGCCCCCGCCGGCCTGGTGAACGCTTTTGGCTTCGGCGGACACAGCGTTGCCCTGGTGATCACGGCCAGCTAGCCCGTTAGCCGGTGGCGCGGTGGTCCACGGAGGTCCTCAGATGCGGCGATAAGTGACTCGTGTGGTCTCGCCTTCGTCCGATACCGCACCGGCCGGCGTCAGTGCCAGAACTCCGAGAGATGCTCGGCGAGAGCTCTGCCTTGGTGGTGTCCGGCCCGGGCAGCGGGCGGACGCAGCGACAGGTCCATCGCATTGGCGCCGAACATGTGCTCGGAGTTGCTCTCCGGGAAGATCGTCTCGACTCTGCTGCCGCGAGCGCGTAATTCATCTACCTGTGTTGTGAGATGCGTGCCCCACTCCTTCGGCACTAGTGATCTGCCGCCGAAGGGTGACAGCACGAGCACCCGCCCGTATGCGGCTGCCAGATCGGCATTTTCAGCGTTGGATCGGTAGCCGCCGTCTATGTAACGGCTGTCCCCGATCTTATAGGGGCGGCCACTGGCACAGCTGGCGGCTACGGCGTCTGCCAGCTCGATTCCGCTGTTCCGGTCGAACACGACCGGTTCACCGGTCTGGGCATCTACGGCTGTGATGAGCACAGTCCGCTGCGGCCAGTGCTGACTGGGCAGCCGGGAGGCGACAATGGCTCGCCACTGTGTTTGCCAGGCGCCGTCCGACGCCGGATCCATGTCGAGTGCCGCCGTGCCCATTCTGCGGCGCATGTCAGCCGCATCCTCAGAGGCGGCGATGATCTTGCCGATCCTCTCCAAGTGATCCATCGCCGGGCTGATCGGAACGCGTCCTGGGCCGGATCCGACCGGAACCGTCCGTTGGTTTGGGGCAGCGGCAAGGATGGCGGCAAACAGGTCGGCGGGGCTGGCGCCAGCCAGCTGGGCCGCGGCCGTCGAGCCTGCTGACGTCCCAATGGTGAGGTCGGCTGTGGTAATGTCCAGCCCGGCATCAAACAGGCCGGCGATGACGCCGATCAGCCAGGCGTTGCCTGTCGATCCGCCGCCACCGAGGACCAACGCTCGCTCGCGCGGCGCGCCCACCATCGTTGAGGCGTCGACCTGAGGCTGTTCCTGGCCGGGCTTCGGCCGTTCGGAGTGTGTGGTCGAGGTGAACTGCAAAGTTGAAGAAGGTTTTGTATTCATGGGAGTCGCCTTTCGCGAATTGCCTGTTAGGGCGCTCCCAGTTGCGACTACTTCAGTCGAGCGATCGCGGACTGGAGGGAAGCGCCCATTGCGGTACTGCGTACATGGGTCTCACCTCCTGCCGACGGATCACAATACGATTACCGGAATGATCCCACGTCAGCGACGCCGCGCGCAATCAACATCAAGCCGGTTTCAGCCATCCAGGGCGCGGGGCGCGGCGGGACCGTGGTTATGGTCGGGCTGCGGCCCACCGGGCCCCAGCCGGTCCTGATTTCCCTGGCCATCACCCGGGAACTGGACCTGCGCGGGTCCTTCCGCTTCAACAACGAGATCGACGATGTCATCACCGCCCTCGCCGACGGCACCCTCCACATCAACCCCGTCATCACCCACGAATACCCCCTCAGCCAAGGACTCGAAGCTTTCGAAACCGCCAGGAACTCCGCCGAATCAGGAAAAGTACTCCTCAACTCCAACCCGAATAACGCGGTCCGGGCCTACCCGATCAGCAGGCTCAACGCCTCCGTCAGATGTTCCACCTCGCGCACGGAGAAGCCCGCCGGGACAGGGCCAGGCCCGTTGTGGCTGGCCGGGACCACGGCGTGGGTGAAGCCCAGGCGGTGTGCTTCCTGGATGCGCTGGTTGATGCCGGGTACCGGCCGGACTTCGCCGGCCAGGCCCACCTCGCCGAACGCGATCAGCCGGATGGGCAGGGGTTTGCGGGCCTTCGCGGACGCGACGGCCAGGGCGACGGCGAGGTCCGTGGCCGGTTCGCTGAGCTTCACGCCGCCCACCGTGGCCACGTAGGAATCGTCCTTGTGCAGCAGGCAGCCGGCGCGCTGCTGCAGCACCGCCAGGAGCATGGACACCCGTGAACTGTCCAGGCCGCTGGTGGCCCGGCGGGGCTGCGAGTTGGCGCTCTCGGCAAGCAGCGACTGCACCTCGGCAAGCAAAGGCCGCCGCCCTTCCATGGTCACGGTGATGCAGGTGCCGGAGACAGGTTCCTTGGTGCGGCTCACGAACAGCCCGCTGGGGTCCGTGAGCCCTTCGATGCCGTTCTCATTCAGGTCAAAACAGCCCACATCGTCCGTGGGTCCGTATCGATTCTTCACCGCGCGCAGCATCCGGAGCCGGGAATGCCGCTCGCCTTCGAACTGGCACACCACGTCCACCAGGTGTTCGAGCAGCCGCGGCCCCGCGATGGACCCGTCCTTCGTCACGTGCCCCACCAGCAACGTAGTCATGTTCCGCCGCTTCGCAGCTGCGATGATGGACGCCGCCACCTCACGCACCTGCGAGACACCGCCGGCGCTGCCGTCTACGTCAGCGCTGCTGAGTGTCTGGACCGAGTCCACGATCAGCAGCCGCGGCTCGATTTTCTCCACCTGCCCCAAGGCCTGCCCCAGGTCAGTTTCGGCGGACAGGTACAGGGAGTCCGCGACGGCGTCGATCCGTTCGGCGCGCAGCTTCACCTGCGCGGCGGATTCCTCGCCCGTGACGTACAGGACATCCTGGGCGGTGCGGGCGAACTTGGCCGCTACGTCCAGCAGGAGGGTGGACTTGCCCACGCCGGGTTCCCCGGCAAGCAGGATGACCGCACCCGGGACGAGGCCACCGCCCAGTACGCGGTCCAGTTCGTCCACGCCGGTAGGCAGGAAAGCCGCCGTGGTGGCATCCACCTCGGCGATCCGGCGGGCCGGCTCCAGAACTGTTGTTGCCGCCGTCGTACGTGCTACAGCGGCACCGGTCTCCTCAACCGTCCCCCACGCCTGGCACTCGCCGCAGCGTCCCACCCACTTGACCGTGGTCCAGCCGCATTCGGCGCACTTGTAAGCCGGCGCTTTGGACGCCCGGGAAGTCTTTGTTGCCATGGGTTCCACCCTACTGGCGGGCACCGACAATCCTCCCCACCTGCCCCCTAACCTCGCAAGCTCGGCCAGCGAACCCTGCAGGCGTGGGCCCAGCCCGTCGGCCGGCTACAAGCCCGGCAGCACGTCCCTAGCCTCGATCGGATCCATGCCCGTGGCCTCCAGGAGGTCCACCATCAGCGGCCGGAACAGCATCACCACAGTCTCTCCCTCAAGGCGCTGGACTTCCAGCAGCCTGGGGTGCAACCGCAGCGCAACCTCGCTGAAGTCCTGCCGGGCCGTCCTCAGATGGGCGCGCCGCGCGCCGTCGTGCGTCTCGGCAAGGCCCAGCGAGAGTTCATCAATCGCAGCCGCCGTATCCTCCAGCACCTCTACAATGTTCTCGATTGCCTCATCGGACAGTGCGGCATGGTTGATGGCGCTGGTCAGCCGCCGTGCGAACACGCGGCTGTTCCTGAGCGCAAGGTCGATGGAGTCCAGTGACTGCTTGAGCCGGTCCAACTCGTCGCGGTGCCGGCGGTGGGCCGGCGCGAGCGTGGCCACCTCGCCGGAAGCACGGAGGGAGTGGCGCATAGCGTCCACCAGCGTCTGGCAGTTCCGCCCGCGGATCAGCGCGTGCCAAGCCTGGGTGGAGTCGCTGTTGCTCAGTGCAGTGGCGCATTCCCGCAGTACTTCGGCCAGTTCGTGGAGCAGCTTCCGTACATCCTTGCGGGGCTCCCGGCGCGGATCCTTCGGAATCAGGATGGTCACCAGAAGTGCGAACACCCCGCCAACAATGGCGTCAATGCTGCGGGTGAACGGCCCGCCGTCCGGCGCCGGGAGCAGTACCACCAGCAAGGATTGCAGCCCCAGCTGGGTGGTGAAGATGTTGCCGCTGTCCAGGAAGCGGGCAAGCAGGATGGAGAACAGAAGGACGGCGGCGGCCTGCCAGATGCCGCTGCCCAGCCAGTGCAGCAGCAGATCACCCACCGCGATCCCGATGGTGCAACCGAGGCCCACCTCCATCACCCGGCGCAGCCGCGGGTCACGCGAGAAGCCCAGTGCGATCAGTGACGATGTAGCCGCGAAGAGAGGGCCGGAGTGCCCCAGGACGTATTCGGCGAAGGCGTACGCCCCCACCGCGCAGGCGGTCATCTGGACGGCGGGGACCAGCGAGTTCCGGCTCCGGACCAGGCCGGTGCGGATGCGTCCGCGCAGGAATCGCCTGCTTGCTGAGAGTCCTGCTGCTGCGGCCATGCCCACCAGTCTATTTGCCGCCCGGACACCTAAGCCCGAAAGTGTGACACGCGCAATGGTGGCACCGCGGGTGTAAGCCAAAATGCCGCCGTCGTTAATCTTCTGTTCACCTATGGCAGCCCATCGCTTAACCTGCGGCCCATAACTTCATTGAAGGTACACATCGTACGCATCGCGCTGCAGGGCGTCTCCGGCCCTGCCCGCTGCTGAATAACCCTGGAAGGGGTACATCTAGTGAAGGCACTCCGTTTCGGCCGCCACGCGGCTATCGCTGTAATCGCGGCCGGCGCACTCGCGCTCACCGCCTGCGGTTCAGACAACGCTACGGGCAACACGCCTGCAGGCAACCAGACTTCTGCCGGCCCCAAGGTCACCGGCACACTGACCGGCATCGGCTCGTCTGCGCAGGGCGCAGCCATGGACGCTTGGAAGACCGCTTTTGCTGCAGCCAACCAGGGTGCCACCGTGCAGTACTCCCCGGACGGCTCCGGCGCAGGCCGCAAGGCCATCATCGACGGTTCGGCCCAGTTCGCCGGCTCCGACGCTTACCTCAAGGATGACGAGCTGGCCAGCTCCAAGGCCAAGTGCGGCACTGAGGGCGCCATTAACATCCCGGTCTACATCTCCCCGATCGCCGTGGCCTTCAATGTCCCCGGCGTCACCGACCTGAAGCTGGATGCCGCCACCGTGGCCAAGATCTTCCGCGGCCAGATCACTAAGTGGAATGATCCCGCCATTGCCACCCTGAACGCCGGCGCCTCCCTTCCCGACCTGAAGGTCACCCCGGTGAACCGCTCCGACGACTCGGGCACCACGCAGAACTTCACTGACTACCTGGCCGCCGCTGCCCCCGAAGTCTGGACTGACCAGTCCGCCGGCATCTGGCCCGCCAGCCTCCAGGGTGAAAACGCCAAGGGAACCTCCGGCGTGGTCAAGACCGTTACCGACACCCCCGGCGCCGTGACCTATGCCGATGACTCCGCCGTGAGCGGCAAGCTGGGCGTGGCGCAGATCAAGGTAGGCGATTCCTTCACCAAGATCTCCGCCGACGCCGCTGCCAAGGCAGTTGACGCAGGCAAGCCGGTCGAAGGCCGCGGCGCCAACGACCTCTCCATCAAGCTGGACCGCAAGACCACCATCGCAGGCGCCTACCCGATCGTCCTGGTGTCCTTCCACGTCCTGTGCACCACTTACGACAAGCAGGAGACCGTCGACCTAGTCAAGGCCTTCGAGCACTACGTAGTTTCCGCTGAGGGCCAGAAGGCGGCTGCGGACTCGGCCAAGTCCGCGCCGCTGTCTTCCGGCCTCGCAGCCAAGGCCGCCAAGGCCATCGACTCGATCAAGGTCAAGTCCTAGTACCTGTCCCTGAACCACGTTCCCCGCCACGCCGAAAGGCGGGGCGGGGAACTTGGCTTTGTACGCTCGATTTAGGCACCACCCACAACCGAAGGGTCTGGAATGACCGCCACCCCCCTGAGCAGTTCCCAGGGCGCAGGCCGCGCCGGGGATAAGATCTTTTCCGGCGCCGCCCTTGCCGCCGGGTGCCTCATCCTCGCCGTCCTGTTCGGCGTGGCATTGTTCCTTGTTGTCCAGGCCATTCCGGCACTCACTGCCCCGGCTGCCGATATCCAGGGCGGCAAAGGCTTCTTCGCCTACATCTGGCCGATCGTTATTGGCACCCTCATTGCCGCCGTCATCGCCCTGGTGATCGCAACCCCCGTCGCCATTGGCGTGGCCCTGTTTATCTCGCACTTCGCCCCACGCGGACTCGCCGCCGGTCTTGGCTACGTCGTGGACCTCCTGGCCGCCATCCCGTCAGTGGTTTACGGCGCCTGGGGCGCGGCATTCCTCGCCAAGGAAATATCCCCGGCCTACAACTGGCTGGCCGGGAACATGGGCTGGCTGCCCATCTTCCAGGGCCCCGCCTCTGCCACTGGCAAAACCATCCTGACCGCAGGCATTGTGCTCTCGGTGATGGTCCTGCCGATCATCACTTCCCTGAGCCGTGAAATCTTCCTGCAGACCCCCAAGCTCCATGAGGAAGCCGCCCTGGCCCTCGGCGCCACGCGCTGGGAAATGATCAAAATGTCGGTCCTGCCGTTCGCCCGTCCGGGCATCATCAGCGCAGTCATGCTGGGCCTGGGCCGGGCACTGGGCGAGACCATGGCGGTTGCCCTGGTCCTCTCCTCCGGTGCCCTGACCGCCAGCCTGATCACGTCCGGCAACCAGACCATCGCCGCGGAGATCGCCCTGAACTTCCCGGAAGCCAGCGGCCTCAAGGTCAGCACGCTGATCGCCGCCGGCCTGGTCCTGTTTGTGATCACCCTGGGAGTCAACATGATCGCCCGTTGGATCATCACCCGGCACAAAGAATTCTCGGGAGCAAACTAAATGTCCTCCACTCTCACTCCCGTGCGCAACAAGCGTTCAGCCCTTACCAAGGGCCAGTTGCCCCCTTTTGCGCCGTATGTTGTCCTGGCACTCGCGCTCATCGTGGGCGCCGCGATCCTGGCCCTGATCGGTTTTAACGCTTTCGGCTGGGGCATTGTCTCGGCCATCCTCTTCACCGCCGGCCTGGTGGGCTGGAGCGTTGTTGTGGAGGGCTCCCGCAAAGCCAAGGACAAGCTGGCCACATGCCTGGTGGTGGGCTCATTCCTGGTCGCGCTTCTCCCGCTGATCTCCGTAATCTGGACGGTTCTGGTCAACGGCGTTCCCGGCCTGATCGCCCCGGGTTTCCTCACCAGCTCCATGAACGGCGTCACCGGCGCCTACGACAATAAAGCTGTCGAAGAGGGCGCCCCCGTGATCGGCGGCATCTACCACGCCCTGGTGGGTACGGTGCAGATGACGCTGGTCGCCACTGTCATCTCTGTACCCGTCGGCCTGCTGACCGCCATCTACCTGGTGGAGTACGGCAACGACGGCCGGCTGGCCCGCGCCATCACGTTCTTTGTGGACGTTATGACCGGCATCCCGTCCATCGTGGCCGGCCTGTTTGCCGCAGCGTTCTTCTTCGCCGTGGTTGGGCCCGGCACCAAAACCGGTGCCGTCGCCGCCGTCGCGCTTTCTGTCCTGATGATCCCCGTGGTGGTGCGATCCAGCGAGGAAATGCTGAAGATCGTCCCCAACGAACTGCGCGAAGCAGCCTACGCGCTGGGCGTGCGCAAGTGGCGCACCATCATTATGGTGGTTATTCCGACGGCGATCTCCGGCATCGCGTCCGGCGTCACCTTGGCGATCGCCCGCGTGATCGGCGAGACCGCGCCCATCCTGGTCACCGCCGGGTTTGCCACCAGCATCAACAACAACGTGTTCGGCGGCTGGATGGCCTCCCTGCCGACGTTCATTTACACCCAGATCCTGAACCCCACGTCGCCGGCAAACCCGGACCCGTCTTCGCAGCGGGCCTGGGGGGCCGCCCTGGTGCTGATCATCCTGGTGATGGTCCTGAACCTGGGCGCCCGGCTGATCGCCAGGATCTTCGCCCCCAAGACCGGCCGCTGAAAATTGTTCAGCTTGTGATTCCGGTCCTCCCGGCCAAACCATAGACTTCAATCCGTACCCCAGCAAGTGAAGGAACATCATGTCTAAGCGCATCGACGTCAAAGACCTGAACGTGTACTACGGCGATTTCCTGGCCGTGGAGGACGTCAGCATCAACATCGAAGCCAAGTCCGTGACGGCTTTCATTGGCCCCTCAGGCTGTGGCAAGTCCACGTTCCTGCGCACCCTGAACCGAATGCACGAAGTGCTGCCGGGCGCCCGCGTCGAAGGCGAAGTCCTTATGGACGGGGACAACCTCTACGGACCCGGGGTGGACCCGGTGACGGTGCGTTCGCAGATCGGCATGGTTTTCCAGCGGCCCAACCCGTTCCCCACCATGTCCATCCGGGACAACGTGCTGGCCGGCGTGAAACTGAACAACAAGAAGATCTCCAAGGGCGAGGCTGACGTCCTGGTGGAGAGGTCCCTTAAGAGCGCCAACCTCTGGAACGAGGTTAAGGACCGCCTGGAAAAGCCCGGATCCGGCCTGTCAGGCGGCCAGCAGCAGCGTCTCTGCATCGCCCGTGCCATTGCCGTGGAACCGCAGGTAATCCTCATGGACGAGCCGTGCTCGGCCCTGGACCCGATCTCCACGCTGGCCATCGAGGACCTCATCAACGATCTCAAGGATCAGTACACCGTGGTGATCGTGACCCACAACATGCAGCAGGCCGCGCGCGTTTCGGAAAAGACGGCGTTCTTCAACATCGCCGGCACCGGCAAGCCGGGCAAGCTGATCGAATACGGGAACACCCAGAACATTTTCAGCAACCCCACTATGAAGGCCACCGAGGACTACGTCTCCGGCCGCTTCGGCTGAGCTCCACCGCCGCCAAATGCGGCGTTGAAGGCTTGCCCTTAGGCAACCAATGGTGACAACGCCAGGGCCAGCACGAACGCCCCGGCCGCGGTTGCCGCGGGGGTAAGTACCCACAGCGCCAGGATCTGCATGACCAGCTTCCGGTTAGTGACTGAGAAGTGCTGGTTTTCGCCGGCCCCCAACACGGAAGCCGTCACGGTGTGGGTGGTTGAGAGGGGCCATTGAAGCGCGATCGCGCCGACAAACAGCATGGCGGCGCTGAGCGTCTGGGCCACGGAGCCCCGTAGCGGGTCCACCCTGGTGATCTTGTAGCCGATGGTGTGGGAGATCCGCCAGCCGCCAAAAAGTGTTCCGGCAGTGATCATCACGGCGGAAACCAGCACGGCCCACGGGGGGATAGTCTCGCCGTCGGAATAGCCCCCCGCGAGCAGGGCAAGCAGCAGTACGGCACCCACCCGCTGGCCGTCCTGCAGGCCGTGGCCGAATGCCACGGCACCGGCCGCGATGGCCTGGTTGCGGCGGAAGCGCTGGTTAATGACGTTCGGCTGGGCATACCGCGCGGCCCAGGTGACGGGGAAAACCAGCAGATATGCGCCAACGTAAGCGACAGCGGGCGAGAGCATCAGGGGCAGGAGTACCTGGAACAGCAGGGACTGGTCAACGCCGCCTACTCCCACCCCGCCCACGGCCAGGCTGGCGAGTCCGGCCCCGGCCAGGCCGCCCACCAGGGCGTGCGTAGAGGACGCGGGGATGCCGCGCCACCACATGATCAGTCCCCAGGCGCAGGCGCTGGCCAAGGCTGCCACCAGGATGCTGAGGCCGCTTGGGCCAGCCGGCAGGTGAATCCAGGTGTGGCTTATGACAACCACTGCGGTGGCGCTGATCAGGGCGCCCACGAAGTTGAAAAAGGCGGCCAGCAGCACTGCCACGCTGGGTGTGAGCGCCCGGGTGCGGACAGCCAACGCCACGGACGTTGAGACGTCCCTGAAGCCGTTGAGGAAGGCAAACGTTGCGGTCAACATCACCACAACGCCGAAAATCACTGCTGTCACGTCAGGATTCCTTGACGATGATGCTGCCTACCTGGGTAGCGATGCGGCGCATGTCCTTGGTGACTTCGACCAGCTGGTTGGCGACGTCGCGGTTACGGGAATACTGCGCCCACTTCATGTCCCGGATCATGTCCGCTACCCAGATCCGGTGGGTCCGTTCGGCGCGTTTAGCCAGCCTGAGAATCTCAATCCAGTAATCCTCGAGGTCGTCGAGGTTGTTGAGCTGGCGCATGGCGTCCACGGTGAGCTCGGCTTGCCGGCTGATGATCTCGAGCTGGTCTGCGGCGCGCCGGGGCAGGCGGTCAAGCTGATACAGGGACACAAGCTCCGCAGCGCCGTCCAGTTTCTCGAGGGCCTCGTTCAGGTATCGGGATAGAGCGTACATGTCTTCGCGGGGGAGCGGGTTCACAAAGCTCGTGCGCATGTGGGTGAGCAAGGCGAAATGCAGTTCGGCGGACTTGGCTTCGTGGTTGTGCATGTCGTCCACGAGTTTGGCGTGCTCAGTGGCGGGTACGCCCAGGATCTCTGCCATGGTGGCGCTGGCATGCACGATTTGCTGGGCCATCTGGGACAGCAAGGTCAGCCCTGCGGGCTCCTGGGGAAAAAGGCGCAGCTTCACGTTGGGATACCGGTCTCCGGGGATGTGCAGGGGTGGTGGGCCGCCCGCTTGTGACTTGACGCAGGCCAGCAACTGTGTTGATTCTAGCGGCCGTGGCCTGAAAACAGGCATAAAAATGGTGCCGAACCGGATACGCCTCTCGGCGGTAGGCCGCTCTAGGCGGCTAATTGTTGAAGCCCGGGGGTTTCGCGGCTCGACACCAGTTTCAGTGTTCTACGTTGCCTGGCCCAAGTCAACATTGACAGATCGGCGCCGGTGGTTCAGTCGAGCTCGCCCAGTCGCCAGGCATTCGCCGCGTGCTCAAGGTCCTCGGCGGTCTTCACGAGCTGGTGCGAGTTGCGCGTGAGCTTGCTCGCGTGGGCCTCGTTGCCGAGCTCGGCACCGTCGGCAATCGTCGCCTGGCCGAGCGCCACCACGCGGCAGAATGCGGCGGAACGCTCCAACGCGACGTCGAAATCGCCGTCGAACGCTCCGGAAAGAATGGCATCCGCCATGGCCCGCATTTCTTCGGCTCCAGGCGGTTCGGCGGCGCCGGCCACTACATGGGAGACCTGAGCGGTGTCCTTGCCCGCGCGGAAGTACACGGAGATCCGTTCCGGGTCCTGGACAGTGGCGGCGCGCAGGGCGTACAGCCGCCAGAGGGCGCCGGGCAGCGAACGTGCCGGGCTTTCGGCCCACATCTCCGCGATGGCCTCCAGGCCCTGCTCGTCCGTCAGCTTGACCAGGCGTTCGGTGATGACGGGATCGTCGCTGTCGCGTCCGTGGCGCACCAGAGCCTGGGCAGCGAGGTGGGCGGCCTCGGACACGCGCGCAGGATCCGGACCGCCTGCGAACGGCTCAAAGTCGATGGGGGCGAACGGCTTGGGCTTGTGATGCCGGTTGGCTCCGCCGTAGTGACTGGGTCCTGCTTGTTCGCTCATGCCCCCACGCTACTCCTGTGCCGCGCGGGAAATCGAGTGCTGTTCGCAGTCAGGATGCACCTTGCCAGCGCCGGTGACGCTGTGCGGAATACGGAACGTACGACGGCGGCGCACGCCTGCGTGCCAAACCCGCCCCGTGTGTGGGGTAAAGTGTTCTACGTCCAGAAATGGACTGGGCTGATCGGTCGGTTGACGGTCAGCTGGGGCCTTTAGCTCAGTTGGTAGAGCATCGGACTTTTAATCCGTGGGTCGTGGGTTCGATCCCCACAGGGCCCACCCACACAGAAGACCAGAGACACTCCGTCTCTGGTCTTCTGTCGTAAAGCGAGAGCCTAATGTTCGAAATGAGTGACCGGCGCACCGCCCGGCAGGCTGGCCAGGATGCCCTCGGCCACCTTGCGGAGCTTGATGTTCCGGTGGCTGGATGCCTTGGAGATGATGGCAATCGCGTCGTTGTAGGAGCACCTGTTCTGCGCCATGATGACGCCGCAGGCAATATCGATGGACGTCCGGCTTTCCAGGGCTGACTGCAGATCCGACGCCCTGGTGCTGGCCGACTGCAGCTCAAGGGCCAACCTGAGGCCGCGGGATGCCAGGTCAGTGAAGCTGCGGGCCTCGGCGATCACGGGCAGCGGGTACGCCTGGGAGCTGGCCGCGAAGAAGGCGATGGCAGCTTCGGTGCCCTCATCCAGGGAAAGCCGAAGTCCCAGGACGCTGGCGAAGCCGGCGTCCTGGAGGTACGGCCTGTAGCGTGCCCAGCGGAAGTCGGAGTCCACGTGGTTCATGGCCGCGGTACCCGTCCCGGTGAGGGCCTCGGTCAGGGGGCCTTCGCCGACCTCCGCTTCCAGCCGGGCCAAGGCTACAGGCCTTGTGCCGGTTCCCGCGGTGGCTCTGGCGCGTTTAACCCGGTTCAGGACCAGGGCACATTCGATGGGGGCCCCGGCGAGCTGGCTCAGCGCGGCCGCCGCGAGGTGGACTAGGGTCTCCAAGGAGTCGGGAAGGTCCGTCGAGCCGGTGACCAGATCGGGGATAAGCCCATCGGCCCCGAGCAGCCCGGAGGTGATCGCTTTCACGGCCGAGTCCGCGTCCGGATGACCGCCCGGTGCCGGGCTGGGTCTGCGGTCCGTGGTAGCTGCCGGCCCCGCAGGGGGGACTCCATGCTGGATGGCGGGCTGTGTCGGATGAGCAAGCGCCGGACGCCTGCCTGCCGACGAGTGCGCCGGGGACGCTTCGGAACGGGACTTCATGTCCGCCTCGCCATGGGTCACCGGGATCCGGCTGGCGGCGTGCGGTAGCTGTGATCAGTGGAGAATGGAGGGCCGGCGACGGCTGGGGGAGAGGCCTTGGTCTCGAAGACCTCCTCGTCGCCGGCCCCGCTTACTTCCCGTCCCCCTTGGGACGGGAAAGCGCGGTTGCCAGATCGTGTATTCATCCTTCTCACAACCCCCTGGTGAGACATCCAATCGAATGCGATGTGCGAGTCTGTGCTCCTAGTCGACGGTAGTTCGGACGCGTCCCCGGCGACCGCGTAATCGGTACTTGTTTTTCAAGTTAGGTATTACTTGTTTTTTCCGTCTACGCCAATCCGCGGATTGAAATTCTCTCCTCCGCCGAACTCGTGGACTCTGACGCAGACAGCGCCAAGAATTTGCATTCTATAACGTTGTAAATTCCTCAACAAAGGACTGACCGTGAGCACAGCAAGGCCGCCGGCAAAGTCACCATCGATCCGGCGTTCACTGTGGAACATTTGGGACGCTGCGTCTACACCGGCATCCTCGAGCCGGAGCACCCCACGGCGGACACGGACGGGTTCCGCACGGACGTCCTGGAACTGACCCGCGAACTCGGCGTTTCCACAGTCCGATACCCGGGCGGAACTTCGCTCGCCGCAGACACCGCCCGCGGCATGCGCATGGTCGATCCCGACTTGGGGCTGGTAGTCTGCGGCAGTTCGGCGCCCACCATGCCCACCTTCGGCGAGTGGGAGCGCGTGGTGCTGACTGAGACCTACGACCTGGTGGACTTGATCTCCGCCCACCAGTACTTGGAGGACGTCGGTGACCTGCAGGAATACCTGGCTGCCGGGCACAAAATGGAGTCCTTCATCCGGGACATCGTGGCCCATGCCGACCACGTGAAGTCGGGGAAGAAGTCCGCCAAGCAGGTCAACATTTCCTTTGACGAGTGGAACGCCTGGCACATGAGCCGCGCAGAATCAAAGTCGCCAACCGGCACGGACTGGCCGGTGGCCCCGGCGTTGCTGGAGGACAAATACACCGTGGCGGACGCCGTCGCGGTAGGCGATCTTCTGATCACGCTGCTGCGCAACACGGACCGCGTGCACGCAGCGAGCCTGGCCCAGCTGGTTAACGTCATAGCCCCCATCATGACCGAACCGGGAGGACGGGGGTGGAAGCAGACCATCTTCCACCCCTTTGCCCTCACCAGCCGCCACGCCGCCGGTACGGTGCTGCAGCTCGCCGTCAGCGGCGACACAACGGCGGACTTCGCTGCCCTGTCCGCGGCGGCAACGCTCGACGCCGACAAAGGCGAGGCAGTCATCCTCGCCGTGAACCGCTCGGTGACGGACGCCCTGACACTGGACGCCGCCGTCGCCGGCCTCGGCAGTGTCCGGGTGGTGGAAGCGCTCACCTACGCGAACGAGGACCCGCACTGGCAGGCGACGGTGGAAGACTCGACGTCGGTCCTGCCCGCGCAGAACGTGAGCGTCAACGCCAAGGGCGGCTGGCTGACCGCGGTACTCCCGGCGATGTCCTGGTCCATGATCCGGCTGGCCCTCGATTCCTAGCCGCGGGAGGTGGAAAGATGAGGGCCATGGAACTGCATATCACCGGTGACCCGGCCGCCGACCAACTGCTGACCGATGACGCGTTCGCGCTGCTGACAGGCATGCTGCTGGACCAGCAGGTCACCATGGAATCCGCCTTTGCCGGGCCGGAGAAGATCCGGGCCCGGATCGGGTCCATTGCCCCGGCCGCCGTTGCCGCATATGAACCCCAGGCGTTCGTTGAGGTGTTCAAGGAACGGCCCGCGGTGCACCGGTTCCCTGGTTCGATGGCGGGTCGCGTCCAGGCGCTCGCCGAAACAGTGCAGCAGGACTGGGACGGCGACGCGACGCTGATCTGGACCAAGGACGATCCAGACGGCGCGGAGGTGCTGCGCCGTCTGCAGGCACTGCCAGGATTCGGGGAGCAGAAGGCAAAAATCTTCCTTGCACTCCTCGGGAAGCAGCGCGGGCTGAGCGCCCCGGGCTGGCGCGAGGCCGCCGGCCATTACGGCCAGGAGGACGCCTTCCTGTCGGTTGCGGACATCGTGAGTCCTGAATCGCTCGTTAGGGTGCGGGCCAGCAAGCAGGCAGCAAAGGCGGCGGCCAAGGCTGCCAAGGGCTGACCAACCGTGGCAGTGACCATGAACGATGTGGCGCGCGCGGCCGGGGTGTCGTTGAAGACCGTGTCGAACGTGCTCAACGACTACGAGTTTATCCGGCCGGCCACCAGGCGGCGGGTCCAGGACGCCATTGCCGAACTGGGCTACGAGGCGAACCTGACGGCCCGCAGCTTGCGCTCGGGGAAGACCCGCATGCTGGGCCTGATGCTGTCCGACCTCGCGGCACCGTGCTACGCGGAACTGGCCTCGCGGGTGATGACGGCGGCGGAGCGGCGCGGCTACCGGGTGCTCGTGGAACAATCCGGCGCCCTGGAAGCCAACGAACTCGGTGCCCTGCAAGGTCCCCTGCGGCAGTTGACCGATGGCCTGCTGTTCACGCCCCTGGTCGTGGGAGCCGACGCCGTCGCCTCCCACCGCGGCACAAAGCCGGTGGTGCTGCTCGGGGAGCACATTCTGGATCCTCGGCTGGATCTGGTCACCATGAGAAACCGGGACGCCGCCCACGCCCTCACCGCCCACCTGCTGGCGGGAGGCCGCCGTCGTATCGCCGTGCTCGGCGCCCGGCCCGGCGAGTCCGCGGGCTCTGCCGGTCTGCGGCTAAACGGTTACCGGAGCGCACTGGAGGACGCTGGCGTCCCGTTTGACCCCGCATTGGTGGCACCCGTTGAATGGCGCCGCGACGGGGGAGCATCCGCCGTCGCCAGCCTCCTGGAGCGCGGAATTCCGTTCGACGCCGTCTTCGGCCTGAACGACGCCCTCGCCTTGGGCGCCATGCATGAACTGCTCGTCCGTGGCGTGAAGGTGCCAAACGAGGTTGCGGTGGTGGGCTTTGACGATATTGAGGAGGCACGGTTCGCCTCGCCGTCGCTTACCACCGTGTCGCCCGGCGTGGACGAGATTGCAGAACGGTCCATCGGACTGCTGATCGACCGGATTGACGGGCTGGAAGCGGGGGCGGGCGGGGTCCACGCGGAGGCGGGCTTCGTCCTGAAAATCCGGGATTCGGCGCCCTGAGGGCTGCCGCCCGACTATCGTTGGCTGCAACAGTCGTGCGCGGGGGCGTGTTGCTCCCGCGCGTCAACAAGCAATGTAGGTTCGGGCCCAACACACCAGGCGAGGCGGACATTCCATGAAGACTCCAGACCAGCAGCACGCTCAAATTTTCGGCACACCGGCACCGTCGGGCGGCGGCGATGCCGCCGGTCATGAGCCCGTGGACCATCAACTCCTCCAGAGTTTGGCGGACGCGCACGGCGTGGGCACCTCGTTCCACGGCTGGGACGGGCTGCCGCACAGCGTCGCCGCGGAGACGCTGATCAAGGTCCTGGCAGCGCTGGGCGTCCCCGCTCACACGAACCAGCTGATCGAAAGTGCCTTGGTCGAGGCGGAAGTGGCGCCGTGGCGGCGGATGCTGCCCCCCGCCGTCGTGGTTCCGCAGGGCGAATCCGCGCTGGTTCCCGTCCACGTCCGGGACGGGGCCACGGCCCGCCTGCACGTGGAGCTTGAAACGGGCACGGGCGAGCCGGTGGACGCCGTCCAGCAGGATCTCTGGGCGACGCCCCAGGACGTGGATGGCGTGGCCACCAGCCGGGCCACCTTCGCGTTACCGGAGGGGTTGCCGCTGGGCTGGCACACGCTGCGGGCAGAGTCCGACGGCGTCATAGCCGAGGGTGCGCTGGTGGTGGTTCCGGCGCGGCTCACCACCGCCGATTCCTTGGTGCAGCGTCGGGGATGGGGCCTGGCCACGCAGCTCTACTCCGTGCGGTCCAAGCGGTCCTGGGGGATCGGCGACTTCGCCGACCTCGCGGATCTGGCCACGCTCAGCGGGGCCCGTGGTGCGGACTATGTCCTGGTCAACCCGCTGCACGCCGCGGAACCCGTGCCGCCGGTCCAGCCCTCGCCCTACTCGCCGTCCACACGGCGCTTCTTCAACCCGCTGTACATCCGGGTGGAGGCCATCCCGGAAATCGCCTACCTGAAGCCGCGTAAGCGCGCGGCAGTGGACAGCCTGCAAGAGCAGGTCCAGGCCCTGAACAAGGACGGCGAACGGCTGGACCGCAACGCCGTGTATGCCGCCAAGCTCCAGGCCCTCGAACTGCTGTATCACGCCCGGCGCTCGCCCGCACGGCAGGCAGCGTTCGACGAATTCTGCCGGATCTCCGGCTCAGGCCTGGATGACTTCGCCCTGTGGTCCGCTATCCGGGAAGACCTGGCACCGGACCATCCGCTGTGGACCGATCCGGACTGCGCGTTGGGCTCGCCCGACGCGGAGTCGCTGCGCGGAAAGCTGGCGGACAGAATCGGGTTCCACCGCTGGCTGCAGTGGATCTGCGACGAGCAGCTTGAGAACGCGCAGCAGGCGGCGCGCCGGGCCGGGATGCGGCTGGGTGTGGTGCACGATCTCGCCGTGGGCGTTGACCTCAGCAGCGCCGACGCCTGGACCCTGCGTGACGTCCTGGCTCCCGGGATGAGCGTGGGGGCGCCGCCGGACATGTACAACCAGCTGGGCCAGGACTGGAACCAGCCGCCGTGGCATCCCTCCCGTCTGGCGGAGGCCGGCTATGCACCGTTCCGCAACATGCTCTCCACCGTGCTTCGGCACGCCGGCGGCATCCGGGTGGACCACGTGCTGGGCCTGTTCCGCCTCTGGTGGGTGCCGGCTGGCAACTCCCCGAGTGACGGCGCCTATGTTACGTACGACCACGAAGCACTGATCGGCATCCTGGCGCTGGAGGCCCAGCGTGCCGGCGCCGTGGTGATCGGCGAGGACTTAGGAACCTTCGAACCGTGGGTGCGCGACTATCTGGCTGCCCGCGGCATCCTGGGCACGTCCATCCTCTGGTTCGAGAACGACGGCGATTCGCCCCTGCCACCGGAACGGTACCGGACGCAGGCCCTCGCCAGCGTCAACACCCACGACCTGCCGCCCACCGCGGGCTACCTGGCGGGCGACCATGTGGCGCTCCGCAGCAGGCTGGGCCTGCTGGAACGCTCTGAGGCGGAGGAACGGGCGGACCACACGGCTACGCTGGAAAAGATGATGGGGCTGCTGCGGGAACGCGGCCTCCTGCCCGAGGATGGGGGCACGTCCGGCGCCTCCGCCGAGGGGAACCACGGCAGCACCGGCAGCACCGGCAGCGAGGAACGCACCATAGAGGCGCTGCACCGCCTGCTGGCCCAGACGCCGTCGGTGCTTCTTGGCGTGGCGCTGGTGGATGCCGTGGGGGAGCGGCGGGTGCAGAACCAGCCCGGCACCACCGAAGCGCTGTACCCGAACTGGCAGGTCCCGCTCGGTGATCCGGACGGGAAGCCGGTGTTCATCGATGACCTCCCTGCCAACCCACGGTTCAACGCCTTGCTGGGTGCCGTCTCTGAAGCGCTGGGGGATCCTCAATGACCGACCGGGCCAGTACTCGTCGTGGGAGGCAGATGGATCGTTGGTCGTTGCTGCGGGCAATGGAGGCGTCGACGCCGTGATCACCTCGGCAGCGGGCTATCCGAGGCACCGCAAGGCGGACACCCCCGAGACCGATGCGGTGGGCAACATCAACCTCGTGGGGGCGGCGACCCGTTCAGGAAAGGGCGGCTCAGCTGGATCGGATCGCCGCGGATCCCATTGACCTTTGTGCTTACCGCCGACTCGTAGCCTGCAGTGACCGCCCTGGCCCGTCGTGAGCAGCTGGATGACGTGGTCGTAGCGGGTGCGTGTTCACGTCAGGAGACCTTCCTGTTAGTGGCGTTGCTGTCCAGGCTGCTGTTGGAGTTGCGATTGGGTGGCGTCAGTTGTGGACATGCCGCCGGAGCCAAGCTTGGCGTACATTCAGAGGCGGGCGATGGTGCCCGGAGCCCGTCAGCTCGCGGAAGGTGTAGCCATGTCAGCCACTGAACTTCACGTAGAGTCCCTTTTGGGGATCGCTGAGCAGCTTCGCTCGGCGGGGTGCGTCTTTGCGGAGGAGGAAGCCCAGCTTCTCCTGGCCGCAATGTTCGATCCGGCCCAGATCGCTTCGGCGGTCCGAAAGCGCATTGCCGGGTATCCACTGGAGCACATCCTCGGCTGGGCAGAGTTCTGCGGTCTCCAGGTTGAGCTCGATGCCGGGGTTTTTGTACCGCGCCGCCGGACCGGGCTCTTGGTGAACGAGGCCGCATCCCTGCTCTCTGCGGACCGGATGCGGGAGTGCCTGGATGGTTCGGAGCCCGCCGTAGTTGTGGACCTCTGTTGCGGGTCGGGTGCCGTGGGTGCTGCCATCGCCTCCCGGATTGCTGGCCTGGAACTTCATGCCGCGGATATTGACCCGGCGGCGGTGGCCTGCGCCCGCCGGAATATCGGCCGTGCCGAGGGTGACGTCCACCAGGGCGATCTGTTCGAGGCACTGCCGCCCACCATTAAGGGCCGGATCAGTGTGCTGGCTGTCAACGCCCCTTACGTCCCCACCAGTTCTATCGATTCCATGCCCCATGAGGCGCGCGAGCACGAACCCTTATGGTCGCTGGACGGCGGCGCTGACGGACTCGACTTCCACCGCCGCGTCGCTGCGGAGGCCAACGAATGGCTGCGGCCGGGCGGGAATCTCCTCATCGAAACCAGCGAACGGCAGGCCGCCCGGACGTCGTCGATCCTGGCGCATGCAGGATTCGCGGTGAGGACTGTTCGTTCGGAAGAACTGGACGGCACCGTCGTCGTCGGACGGGCCCGGTCTTAGTAACGGTGCGCCGGCAGGTACCAGTGCCTGCGGTGGCGGCTGCCCTTTGGCGCTGCGCTCAAGGCATTCCGTGTTGTGGCCGCCTTTTCGCGTTATGGCAGCGTCTATTCGCGCTGGGGTGGTGGGGGTGGTGGTTTGAAGTAGTGGTTTTGTTGGGGTTTTGGGTGGGGTCGATGTGTGGTGGGGATGTGAACCAGGGGATGCCGTTGAACCGCGCTGGGTTTGATGGAGACTTCGTTTATGCAGTCTGCGTTGACAGAATACACGTTTGTTGATGGGTGGTTTCAAATTCCGTTGGCGGAATGTCCCCGATGCTTGTGTGCAGCCGTTCGGTGTTGTACCAATGGACCCAGCGGGCCGTTTCGGACTCGACGTGCTGGCGTGATTTCCAGGTGGTGAAGCGGTCGAAATCGATCAGTTCGGTCTTGTACAGTCCGATGGTCGATTCCATCAGGGCATTGTCGTACGCGTCCCCCACGGTACCGATTGAGCCCTCCATGCCCGCAGCGACCAGATGCTCGGTGAGCATGACGGAGGTGTACTGTGACCCGGCGTCGCTGTGGTGTATCAGCCCGGTCGCGGTGAACTCGCTGTCGGTACGCCGGCGCACCGACAGGGCCTGTTGGAGGGCATCAGTGACGAGGGGCGTCTCTTTGCTCATCGAGGCCTTCCAGCCCAGGATCCGCCGTGACGCCGCGTCCGTGACGAAAGACACATAGCAGAACCCCGCGTACGTCCAGACATACGTAAAATCTGCGACCCAGATCCTGTCCTGGACGCCGGTATTCCACTGGCGTTTCACCCGGTCCGGGAACCTTGCCGCCAGGTCATCACGGCGGGTGGTGAAGGTCTTGTGTCCGCCGCGCAGCACACCCCGCAGCCCTGCGGCACGCATCAGCCGTCCGACCCGGTCCCGGCCGATCTCGTGGCCTTCACGCAGGAGCTTCTTCCACATTTTACGGACACCGTAGACGCTGAAATTGGCTTTATGGATGGTCTTGATGATGTCGATCATTTTCCTGTCTGAGAGTTCGCGTTTGGACACGCCGCGCTTGATGGCGGCGTAGTAAGTCGACGGGGCAATCCTGGTCCCGTGCTCGGTGAGCACGGCGCAGATCGGTTCGACGCCCCATCGCAGGCCTTTGGCGTCTTTACGGTCCTTGTGGGCCGTAATGAAGGCAACTATCTGGTGTGTGGCCGGTCGATCTCGGCCGCGAAGAAAGCCGAGGCCGCCTTCAGGATCGCGTTGGCCCGGCGCAGCTCGGCGTTCTCGCGCCGCAGCTTCTTCACTTCGTCGTTCTCCGCCACCGTCGCCCCGGGCCTGGAACCGGTCTCGATCTCGTGCTGGACGATCCAGGGCCGCATCGTGTCCGCGCTGACGCCCAACAGGGCACCTACGTGCTTCCGGGCGGCCGTTTCCGACTCGCCGGCAACTTCACCCCGGCGCTCGAGATACATCCGCACCACGCGGGCCTTGGTTTCCTCATCAAATTTTCTACCACTTGCCATGACTCTATTCTCCGTGTGAGGTTAGAGTCTCCATCAAACCCAGGGTGGTTCACGTTGCGGGTGTGGATGGTCCATTGTTCTTTGTGGATGAGGTGGTGGTGGTGGGAGCAGAGGAGGGCTCCGTTGCTGACGTTGGTGGGGCCTTGTTGGGACCAGTAGGTGATGTGGTGGGCTTCGCACCAGGGGGCTGGGATGGTGCAGTTGGGGAAGGTGCAGCCTTGGTCGCGGGCGCTCAGGGCCAGGCGTTGGGCGGGGGTGAAGAGCCGGGTTTTGCGGCCGAGTTTCAGGATTTCGCCGCTGGTGTCGAGGAGGACGGGGATGATCTCGGCGTCGCAGGCGAGTTTGCGGAGGGTGGTTGCCGCGACGGGCCCGGTGAAGGTGAAGCTGCCGGCGCCCGTGGCTGTGCCCGCTCCCGTGCCAGTGGCAGTGCCGTTGCCGGTGTTGTTGGCGTCCGTTCCTCGGCGTTGGGCTGTGGCTGGGTGGGGGTGGAGGTCTTGGTAGTTAATGGTGGCGAGGATTTGGGGGCGGTTCCCGCCGGTGGTGGGGAGTTCGTTGGTGCTGGGGGCGGCTTTGAGGGCGCCGATGATGCCGTCGAGTCGTTTCTGGGAGCGGGTGCGCCGGTCCAGGCCGGGGTCTGCGTTCTGCCAGATGTCATTGGCTTGCCCGGTGGTGCGGGGGTTGGTGGCGGTGTTCATGACGGTGGCGAGGTGTTCGTATTGGTCGGTGGTGGCGAAGATTTCGAGGTGGTGGAGGCCATGGCGGGGTTTGCGGATGAACGCGCCCTGGGTGTGGCGGAGTGCTTCTTCGGTGGGTTCGGTGCCGTCGTCGTCGAGGGTGTTGGCCCAGCGGCGGGCGACGCGGGCGAGGAAGTCGGGGTCCGTGGTGGCGGCGGTGCGGGTGAGGTCGTGTTCGATCCGGTCCAGGGTCTCGGGGGTGGTGTGGTGCTTGAGGCGGTCCAGGGTGGCGCTGATGATGGTCCCGGCGCGGGAGGAGACCACGGGCCCGGACCCTGGAATGGCTTGCGGGTTTAGGGCGGCGTCTGCGGTGGTGGTCTCTGCCGGGCTGGTGTGCGGGCTGTTCGTGGCGTTTGGGGGTGAGGGCTGCGGCGAGGTGGATGCGGCGGGTGGCTTCGCTGCGTCCGATCCGGATCCGGAGGCGTAGGAATTCGGCGGTGTTTTTGCAGCCGTCATCGGCCGGGGACCGCGGTATAGGCCAGCTGGTGGTTCCGGCGGTGGTCCCGGCTGGCCAGCCGGTGTCGGTTTCGTTCAGGGTTTCGGCGCCGTTGTCCCAGCCGGTGGTCCGTGACCGGGTGGTGCGGGTGGTTGCGGCGGCCGTGATGGCGTGGGTGCGGTCCGGGAGAGGTCCTCAACCAGTCCGGCGAAATCGGCGGCGTCGACGTAGCTGGCCATCGCCAGCGTCCCGGGCGCAGAAGCGACGGCAGCGTTCACCGCAGCCAGGCCGGCGTCGGCCGTTAGAACAGCGACGGTCGTGCCGGCGTCGTCACTGTTCTCCGCAAGCTGATCCCTCGAAGCTTCCATGGGAATACTGTGCCGTAGGGGTACGACATTGTTGCGCGTGCTGGGGCCGACGCCCAAAACGCCGCACGCCCGGTTATGGCTGGTGCGTTGCGCCGGTCAGCCGATACACGGACGATGAGTCCATGAGGGAAAAGCCCATGAGCGGAACGCGAACTCCAAACCGGCGCCGGATCTGGATCGTCGCTGTGGTGGGGGTCGCGGCGGTAGGACTGGTGCTTGGGCTTGTGCTGTTCAAGCCCTGGCTCCTCTTTGTGGACGTGAAGGTCGATGGACAGCTTCCCATCGTGGCCAGCGGTCCCGCGCAAGCACAACCTGCTACGCCTGCACCCTTTGCGCCGACGCTGACGCCGATACCCGTGCCTGCAGGTCCGGTGCAGCTTGCTGTCGGTACGCTGATCAGCCATGAACACGCCACCACGGGAACTGTCCGGATCGTCCGGCAGCCTGACGGTGCCAGGCTACTCTCGCTCGAAAACCTGGCTACGTCCAACGGTCCGGACGTGCACGTCTGGTTAAGTGCCGCGCACGTGGTGGAAGGGACGGCCGGGTGGTTCACCGCCGGCTCCGCTGATTACAACGACCTCGGCCTGATCAAGGGAAATCTGGGCAATCAGATTTATCAGATCCCCGCCGACGTGGATCTGTCGAAGTACCGCTCGGTTGACCTGTGGTGCGCTCAGTTCAGCGTGTCGTTCGGTGCTGCCGAGCTGGCTCCCTGAGTCAGGGCATGTGGCCATGACCTGAGACGCTTCTGGCCGCCGCGTCCCCCAAGGAGCGCGGCGGCCAGCAACGACTATTTTTAGCACAATTTCAACGTTGCTTCCGTGTCACACGGCGAATCCCGCGTAATGTCCCCGCAACGATCCCGGATCATTCCCGCCGAGGGTCAACATTCATTGCTGCGCCGGCAGTAGTGGCGCCGCCTTCACCGGACCAGTCCTGGCCCTCGTTGTCAGTGAACGCGGGGTCGGACTCGACGTCCGATGCTCCCAGGTTCATCGATTCACCCACCGAAGTGCCGGCGTCGGACGTTTTGGACTTGGTGTTACCCGACGCGGCGTCGTGGTGGACGGCGGAGCTGATGACTGTGCCCGCCCGGCGCGCCGCCTCACCCAGCTGGTCCGCCACGTCGGGAGCCTTCTCCTTGATGGCCTCCGTGGCGGCACTGACTTTGTCCTGGACCGGCTTGCTGTCCCAGATGCTCGTAGCCCTGGCCTTGAGCTTGTCGTACGCTGCCCGGCCGGACCGTGATCCCAGGACGTAACCCGCCGCGATTCCAATACCTAATAGAAGCTTTGATTTCATTGTGAACTCCTGCTCGTTGAGAAGGTGTCATTCCCCGGTCCGAGTGGCCGGGGAAAGAAAACCGGCCCCGGGAGGTCCCGGGGCCGGTGTTCATGCCGGTAACGAAGTTAGCTGCGAACGCTGCGCTTCGTGATCATGCCGTAGACAAGCAGCACGATGATCGAGCCGGCGATCGCGAGCAACCAGGTCTGCAGCGAGAAGAACTCCTGCAGGCCGGTACCGAAAATCATTCCGCCAAGCCAGCCACCC
Organism: Pseudarthrobacter sp. S3; assembly: GCF_050156905.1. NCBI lineage: Bacteria > Bacillati > Actinomycetota > Actinomycetes > Micrococcales > Micrococcaceae > Pseudarthrobacter > Pseudarthrobacter sp. S3. The sequence continues at coordinate 524,956 of NZ_CP189583.1, forward strand.
AGGAATGCGCCGACGACGCCCAGGATGAGGGTGATAATCCAGCCGCCACCCTGCTTGCCTGGAAGGATTGCCTTAGCGATAGCGCCGGCAATAAGGCCAAGAATCAAAAATGCAAAGAAACCCATTTTGTCGTTCCTTCTTCCTACATCAAGGAGGTACCCGTATCCCGGGCACGCTTCATCCTTCTGCCTCAATACTAATCATGCTTAGTATCTTTTCGCCACTCTGCGCGTTGACTCATAGAAAACCTCCGCGTAGCCGGATACGTTGCCTCATTTGAAAACCTCCGCGTAGCGGCGTGGTTTCCGGCAGTTGCAGCGGATGCGGGTTATGCCCGTTTTCATGGAGCTCACGATGGTCCAGCGGCAAGCTGTGACAAAGAAGAAAGCCCTCGCCTACAAGAGCGCGGATCGTGCAGGGAAGTCCCGGATCCTGAACGAGCTGGTCGAACTGACCGGTTGGCACCGCGATTACGCCCGGACCGCCCTGCGGGAGGCCCTGGTCCTGAAGATCGTCAAGCCCAGACCGGGCCGGACGCCGGTCTACGGCCCTGATCTGCTGCCACCCCTGGTCATGTGCTGGGCGGTGCTGCGCGCTCCTGCCGGCCGGCTTCTGGCCCCGATGCTGCCGGTCCTGGTGCCGCTGCTGCGCCGGGACAAGGAGCTGGTAGTCACCGACGCGCAGGCGGATCTGCTGATGCGCATGAGCGCGGCGACCATCGACCGCAAACTCGTCGGTGAACGGGCGAAACTCTTCCCGCGGGGCCGCTCGCACACCAAGCCCGGCACCCTGCTGAAATCCCAGATCCCGGTCCGGACCTGGGCCGAATGGGACGATGCCGTCCCGGGATTCGTGGAGATCGATCTGGTCGGCCACGAAGGCGGCAACAGCTTCGGGGAATTCTGCTTCACCCTGACAGTGACGGACATTTCCACTGGATGGACCGTGAACCGTTCCGTGAAGAACAAGGCCGCCAAATGGGTCTTCGAGGCCCTCGAACACGTCACCGCGGTGTTCCCCTTCCCGATCATCGGCATCGATTCGGATTAAGCCGAGGAAAACGCTAAGCCGAATGGAGTCGCTGTGGTCCCGGGTTTCGGGGGATTTAGGAACTTTTCCTCGGCTTAGCGCTTTGACTAGATTTTGGCGTTACCTTCGTCGTATCCGTAGGCCCAGCGAAGGGAACGCGTCATGGAATCGACAGTTAGTGGGATTGGTGAGCTGGTGGTGGCCTGTCTGGAAGCGGTGGGCTACAAGCAGTCGACGATACTTGAATACAGGAAATGGCTTCGCCGCTTGGAGCTGCTCGCTCAGAAACAGGACGGCCTTTACACCATGGAGCTCGGTGCGGAATTCGCGTCGATGACCACGAGCCCACGGACCGGCAGATTCAGTAGCCAGCGCCGAAAATCGTACGGCCGGTTGGTGAGGTTGCTGGATTCCTATGTCCTCACCGGTTCGGTGGATCTTTCCACCATGCGGCGTGACGGCGGCGAACCCGCTCCGCAGTCCGAGGAGTTCATCCGGTCGTTGGCCGCCTGGTCAGTTGAGATGGGGCAACGCAATCTGGCGGTAGAGACTCGAAACTCGTACATGCGTGAGGTTCGCGGCTACCTCCTCTACCTGGAAGCGCAAGGAGTAACCTCGCTGCAGGAGGCCAAGGGTGCCAGCGTGCTGGGATTCCTTGAATCGTTGCGGGGACGCTGGGCCGAGTCCTCGATGTGGGTGGCGGTCATCAATCTGCGGGCCTTCCTGAAATTCTTGGGACGGCGCGACTTGCAGGACGCCCTGGGCCTGGCCAACGCCAAGCGCCATCACGGGATCGTTCCAACCCTGGGCGATGAAGATCAAAGCGCTGTTCTCCAGGCCTGCACCCATGGCTTGGTTCCGGCCCGTGATGCGGCGATCACTCTGCTGGCGTTGGTGACGGGGCTGCGTGCCTGCGACCTGATCGCCCTGCGGTTGAGTGACATCAACTGGAGGGAATCAACGATCGGGATCGTGCAGCAAAAGACCGGCAATCCGCTCACGCTTCCCTTGCTTCCGATGATCGCCGAAGCGCTGGCGGCGTATGTCCTCACGGAACGTCCTGAGGTCCGGAACGACCACGTATTCTTGCGCTCCTTGGCACCCCACACCGAGTTCTCGGACCACGCGTCCATCTATGAAGTGACCCGACGAACCTTTAGCGCGGCCGGATTGGACCGCATCGATGCCGGGACGAGGCTGCTGCGCCACAACGCCGCCACCAGGCTCCTGCGTGCAGGAACCCCGCTGCCAACGATCTCGGCCGTTCTTGGGCACTCTGCCCCGGATTCCACCAACAGATACCTCGGCACGGATACCGAGCATCTGCGCGCATGCGTTCTCACTCTCCCGATGCCGCAGGGAGCATGAAAATGAACAAGCCACAATTCACCAGCGCGCTCGGCCCCGACCTGGAGCGTTACCTTGCCTTCAAGAAAAGCATGGGAATCTCCTGCGACGGCCGGTTCTGGTACTTGAGGAGTTTTGACCGATACTGCACGCAACGTTCGCTAAAGGACCTTGACCGGCCCACCGTTGAAGGATGGGTTTCTTCCCGGACCACCAGTCTCCCGAACGGCCGCCGGTCGTGGCTGTCATACATCAGGGACTTTGGCCGTTGGGAACGACTCAATGGCGATGAGGAAGCCTACGTTCTGTCTGACGAGTGGAGATCCGACCTTGTCCGCCCGCAGCCATACCTGCTGACGAACGAGGAGATCACCAGGTTCTTCGATGCCGCGACACGGTTGGACACCAGATCCCCGTGGAGATGGCAGGGACTCGCGTTTTTCGCCCTCATGCATTCGTGCGGGTTGCGCACCTGCGAGGCGCGAGGGTTGATGCCCGGGGACGTGAACCTGGCCGCAGGCGTCATCGACGTGCTCTGGTCCAAGGGCAACCGCAGCCGACAACTTCCCCTCACCGGCCAAGTCGGTGAGATCCTGGCCGAATGCGACCGGACCTCCCGGAAAATCTTCGGCGCGGACCGGGCGGCTTTCTTCGTCTCCACGGTTGGCGCCCAGGTGTGCCCCAATGCTATTGGGAACGCGTTCCACAGGATCTGGGACCAAGCCGGGCTGCCGCGCCCCAGCGGAGGGAAACAGCCGAGGCCCTACGACTTCCGGCACCACTTTGCCTACGCCAACATCGAACGCTGGATGGCCGAAGGCACCGATGTCAACGCCATGCTGCCCTACCTGTCCAGGTATATGGGCCACGCCTCGCTTCAGAGCACGTACTACTACATCCATACATCCCCGGATTTCATGAACGGCTACGCCGATATCGTCCGTGAAGGCCAGGGAATTCTTCCCGAGGTGGGATTCGAATGAAGCGCGACACCAAGCACGACACCCCCAACTTTTGGGGCTACGCACGGAACTACCTGCACGAATACATGCCCCAGGTCAGGAACCTTTCCCAGAAAACCGTCGAGGCCTACCGGATCTCCCTGGAATGCTTCGTGGACTACCTCGTGGACGAGCAATCCGTCCAGCGCAAGGACATCGGTTTCGACCACTTCGATCGGACATTCCTCAAGGCATGGCTGATCTGGATGCGGGAAACCAAGAACTACCAACCAAAGACGGTGGGCCTGCGCCTGACCGCCATCAAGGCGTTCCTGCGCTACGCCTCCCAGGAGGACCTCCGGCTGGTGGCCCTGCATGAAGCAGCCACGGCGCTCAAGGCCCCAGCGGTGCCCAAGAAGCCGATCGACCACCTGCAGAAGCACGAAACCGCCGCGATCCTGGCGGCCTTCACCGGCTCCACCCCGAAGTCGCGGCGCAACCGCATGCTCCTGATCCTCCTCTACGAGTCCGCGGCACGCATCAGCGAAATCACCGCCCTGACCCTGAATGGCCTGAGTCTGGCGAAACCGGCCCACCTGACGCTCACCGGGAAAGGAAACAAGAGCCGCGTCGTGCCCCTTGGCGACAAAACCGTCGGGCACCTGCAGGTATATCTCCAGGAGTTCCATTCCCGGCCAGCAACCCTGCCGGCCACGCGTCCGCTGTTCAACAGCCTCCACCAGGGTGAACCGACCCGGCTTTCGGAAGACAGCGTCGCAGCGATCCTCAAGAAGGCCGGCGACATCGCCCGAGGCTACTGCCCCACGATCCCGGTCAAGCTGCACTGCCACATGCTGCGCAAGACCAAGGCCATGGATCTTTACAAGCAAGGGATCCCGCTGCCGATCATCATGCAACTGCTCGGACACGAAAGCGTGAGCACCACCTCGGCGTTCTATGCCTTCGCCACCTTGGACATGATGAAAGCAGCCATGAACATGGCAACACCCGGCATCAGCCAGAGCACCGTGGAATGGCTCAGCGAGGAAAACCTGCAGAAGCTCTACACCCTCCGGTAGCCCCAGAAATGCTAAGCCGAGGAAAAGTTCCTAAATCCCCCGAAACCCGGGACAAAACCGGCATCGCTCGGCGTAGCGTTTTCCTCGGCTTAATCCGAACTAAGCCGATATCGGCTTAGTTCGGACAACGGCTCGGAGTTCATCAACGAGCACCTGCTGGCCTACTGCCATGCGCAGCAGATCACCTTCACCCGGTCCCGGCCGGGAAACAAGAACGACGGCGCCCACGTGGAGCAAAAGAACTGGGCCAGGGTCCGGGAACTCGTCGGTTACCTCCGCTACGACACCGCCGCGGAACTGGCGAAACTCAACGAGATCTGGGAGCTGGACCGGATCTTCACGAACTATCTGCTGCCCCAGCAGAAACTCATCGAGAAGCAGCGGCACGGCGCGAAAGTGACCAAGAAGCACGACGCACCTGCCACACCCCACCACAGGGCGCTCCGGCACGAGAGGATGCGCAAACGCCCGATCATCCGGATGAACGCAGCCTTCAAACAGATCAAACCAGGCGCCCTCTCACGCCAGATCCTGGCACTCACCGGCCAGCTGGAAATACTCTCCCGGGCAAAACAACCCGCCGCCGCCAAACCCATCAACAGGGCCTGGAACAACTGAAGAACCGGAGGTTCTTCAATGAGGCAACGAAGCCATCAACCGGAGGTTTCCAGACGAGGCAACGAATCAGTCTTCCCGGAGGTATTGCAATGAGGCAACAGGCTCTGCATCAGGGCAGGAAGCATTGTCGCGGCCCTGTCAGTGCCCTGTCGTGTCCGAATCGTTGCCGGCGCCTGGCCCCTCGTCCAGGATGGCAAGTTCCGCGAGATCCTGCCGGTCCAGGGCGAAGTCGAAGATGTCCAGGTTTTCCTGCATCCGCTCGGGATTTCCCGATTTGGGAATGACTACAAGTCCCTGCTCAATATGCCAGCGCAGCACCATTTGAGCAGGCGTCTTGTCGTATTTTTCGCCCAGCTGCGCAAGCAGGGGAGCGCCCAGCAGGCTGGCCCCTGAACCGCCCAGCGGGCTGTAGGATTCGGTGAGAATTCCGTGCCCGGCATTGAACTCCCGTTCCGTCTGGCGGGTAATCGCCGGGCTCAGCTGGATCTGGTTCACGGCAGGCACAACGTCGCTTCCGGCCAGCAGCCGTTCCAGGTGTGCAGGCTTGAAGTTGGAGACGCCGATGGACCGGACTTTGCCCTCCGCCTGCAGCCGCTCGAACGTTTTCCACGTCGACACGAAATCATCACGCGCAGGGAGCGGCCAGTGGATCAGCAGCAGGTCCACGTAATCCAGTCCCAGGCGGGTCAGCGACCCGTCCAGTCCCAGGCGGGTCAGCGACCCGTCCAGCCCCGCCGCGGCGCGGTCCTCGCCTTGGAACTGGCCATCCAGCTTGGTGGTGACGAAGATTTCGCTTCGGTCCAGCCCTGCTGCGCGGATACCGTTCCCAACGCCTTCTTCATTGCCGTATTTCACTGCCGTATCGACGTGCCGGTACCCGGCTTCCAGGGCATGTACGACGGCGGCGGCCACCTGTTCGTCGTCCAGCGGCCAGGTGCCGAGTCCCAGCTGCGGGATGCTGTAGCCGTCATTGAGCATGATGAGCGGTGAGAGAGTCATTTCAACAGTCTGCCGTGCTTTCGCCTTCCTAGCCTTCGAATGCCCGGAGAATGTTTCCGGCATGGTGGTCGAGCGCTGTTCGTGCGACGACGGATGCCTGAACGGGCTTCTTTTGCTGGTCCAGGAACTTCGCGATGCGCTGGATGCCCTGCGCCGCCTGGGAGGCGCCAGGTAGAAGTCCGTGTAGGACGGCTGGTTGTAGCTGGTGTTCCGGCGAGCAACTTCCGCCCGGTACTGCGGGTCGTGCATGAGTGTGTAGAGCTTGTGGTTGGTCACTTCTGTACTCATGTACATCCGGAGCGCTGAGCTGTCGGCCGTCCGGACCAGCATTTCCTCGCGCCAGTCACCCACTACGTCAGCAACGAGGCTCGGCGTGCCTTTGGTGCCGTTGTTGGTCCGGGTGTCCGCGGCGGTGAGCAGCCTGCCGCGCTTCCAGTCGTCAATGGTGGGGGTCTGGTCCCCGGAGCCACTGATGATCTGCGTCGTCATGTCGGCAGCCCATTTGATGCTCATGTTGGTGCCCGGGGTGGTGGCGGAGAGCTTGTCGCCGTCGGCCGACTGCATGCCAATGGCCCAGTTTTCCATGCCGGGCACGGCGGGATCCACGTCGCCGATCATGCCGCGGCCGGTGTCCTTCCCGGAGTAGGCGCCAAACAGCACCTCGCCGGTGGCGGCGTCGCGCATGGCGTAACCGTAGGGGGCGTAGGTTCCGCCCTCATGCACAGTGAAGATTTCCTTGCCGGGGCGGGCGGGATCGATGTCCGTGTCATGCATGGCGTCGCCGTGACCCAGCCGGGCCTCCTCTCCTGGGGTGGCGCTGCCGCCGGGCATGGTGTCGGACGAGCTGTACAGCAGCGAGCCGTCGTCGTCGATCGTTGCCGAGCCGTACACTATTTCCTGCTTGCCAATCACCGTCCACGTCGGAGGCGCTGAGGGAGTGGAAGTCCTGCGTGGTGAGCGTGCCGAACTCGGGGTCTGTGCCGTCCCGGCCGTGCGGGCATTCGTTGAAGGGGTTGGTCATGGGCGTCCAGCCGGAGTCGACATTTCCACACCGGGGAGAGGTTGGCGCCGTCCCAGGTGTAGGCCGCCAACGTGCTGCGGGTGTAGTAGCCCCGCGCGAAAACAGCGGCGGGTCTCTTGCCGTCCAAATACGCGACGCCGGCCAGGAACCTGTCCACGCGGTTGCTGGGCTCGATCCGTGCCATGGCCTAGTCGCCCCACATCAGGCGGTCGTCGTGCCTGCCGGGCTCATACGCTACGGTCTTCAGTTCCTTGCCCGTGGCGTCCTCAAAGACGGTGAGGTATTCCGGGCCGGAAACGATGAAGCCCTCAAGGGCCCGTAAAGCGTTCTGGACACTTCGGGCCGGGGCGTAGACATCCATGAAGTAGTCCGTCACCGCTTCGGCATCTGACCGGGACAGCGCGTACTGGTAGTGCGGGGCGATGCCGAACGCTTCCTCCAGGGTGGCGGGCCAGTTGCCGGCCTTGACCTCAGGGTGGTCGCTCCAGCCCATGAACGTGCCCACCATGTGCTGGTAGTAGTCGGCGGCCACCGAGCCGTCCGCATAGTAGGAGGTGGTCTTGGTTCCCGTGGCTGTCTTGAATATCATCTCCGAGCGTCCGTCGCCGTCGAAGTCGTTCACCAGCATCTGGGTGTAGTGGGCGCCGGACCGGATGTCGACGCCGAGGTCGATCCGGTGAAGCAGTGTGCCGTCAGCCTTGTAGGTGTCCACGTAGGTGTTGCCCGTGTAGCCCACCTGGGAGGGAGTTGTTCGGATCCCACTTGACCACGAACTCGTACTGGCCATCCCCGTTGACATCTCCGACCGAAGCATCGTTGGCCGGGTAGGTGTACGCCTGGCCGACGGGTGTCACGCCGTCGGCCGGCTTCTTCAGCGGGATGTCCTTGAAGTTGCCACCCCACGAGGTGGCGGTGGCGCTCCCGTCCAGTTCAACGCCGCCGACGACGGCACGCACGTCATATGCCGACTGCGCGGTTCCGCCGGCGTCAACGTAGGGGCGGCTTGTGAAAAAGTAAAATATCCGACGCTAGCGCGATTTTCCGCAAGAAATGGGCGTCCACCGACCTGGAACGTCCGGTTCGCAGCCAAGGGCCGACGTTCGCAGTGAGATGTGTCAAGGAAGTGAGACAGTCGGTGGGTTTTTCAGGGTTAGGCAGCGCCCGGAAGTCGGCTGCTGCCGGTCTTGAAGCCGGCTATCGCGGTGGCCGGCGGCAGCCCGTCGTTGTTCGTGTGCGGGCGCCAGCGGTCGTAGAGCACCTCGATGTAGCGCATGAGGCCACGCCGGGCTGACTGCCTCGTGGCCCGCGCCTGGACCACCCGGCGGTGTTGGATCTGCTGCGGGCTTGGCCGACGCCAGAAGCCTTGCGCGATGCGGGTCGGCGCCGGATCGGGAACCCGGCTCAAGAAGCTTTCGCCCCGGATGGGTGAACGCCTCGCCGGCGAGATCATCGACGCCTGGATCAGCAAACGGTCACCGTGATCGACCCGAACGCGGCCACGATCGTCCTGCCCAGCTCGCCCGGATGCTTGCCGCGAATCGCGGGACGCCGTCTTCGCCGGGTCGAGGCCCTTGTGAAGGGCCCCCCGCTTCACCCGGTCCTGACGTCACTCCCGGCGGTGGGCGTCAGGACCGCAGCACGGATCCTGGCCCGGCCGAACAAGACCTAGTCACCCCTCGGATTAAGCGTCCACCTCTTGCATGTCGGTTGCCGGGCACTTATTGTTGTTAATCGATTAACTATGATGTTCAGGTCACATGTTGGAAGGATGGAGAAAGTCGTGGAGAAGCCATCTTTCCCAAGCGGCGGGCTGGGGAATCATTTGCAGATTGACAGGGACCTGCTGCAACAGTGGACCCTCCCGGCCGATGTTTTGTAGCGACGATAATCCCGCCTTCCAAAGGAATGAGGAGAATTCAAATGACCAAATCTGAGGTGTCCGCCGACCGGCGGTGCATTCATGGACGTCGAACTGACCCTCCAGCCTTTGGGGTCTGGGCGTTCTCTCGTCTGAACCGGATGTGTCGCGTAACCTGTCGCGTAACCTGTCGCGTTCGGTCACTCTTGATGCCGATGCGTAACGGCCAGTCGGATCGGCCCCCTGGGGCACGGGTCTGCCGGAGCAGACCCAGCTGGTTCCCGGCCCCACAGACAGCTGATCGCTGCAAACGCCCGTCAGGATCGATTTCGAGGAGCACTGTACATCGTGAATCGCTATAACGTTTCTCCCATGCCTAAAGCGATTCTGAATTATAGGGACTCGGTGCTTTTTCGCGCGGGGGAACGTCACCAAATTCTGGCTGGAGCGATTCATTATTTCCGGGTTCATCCGGATCAGTGGCAGGACAGGCTCCGGAAGCTCAGGGCCATGGGAGCGAACGCCGTGGACACGTATGTGGCGTGGAATTTCCACCAGCCCCGGCGTGACCAGGCACCGGATTTCACAGGGTGGCGGGATCTTGGCCGCTTCATCGACCTCGCCGCAGACGAAGGGCTGGACGTGATCGTCCGGCCCGGACCCTATATATGTGCCGAATGGGACAACGGCGGCTTCCCGTCCTGGCTGACCGGAATCCCCGGAATCGGCCTGCGCTGCCTGGACCCAGACTTCACGGGGGCCATCGAGGAATGGTTTGACCTTCTTCTGCCCATCGTGGCCAGCCGCCAGACCTCAGCGGGCGGTCCGGTCGTGGCGGTGCAGATAGAAAACGAGTACGGCAGCTACGGCGATGACCACGACTACATCCGGTGGAACCGCCGCGCACTGGAGGAACGGGGAATCACGGAGCTGCTGTTCACCGCCGACGGCGGCAACGACTACTTCCTGGACGGCGGCGCCATCGAGGGAACCTGGGCGACGGCAACCCTTGGCAGCCGCGGCGATGAAGCCGTGGCCACATGGCAGCGGCGCCGGCCGGGTGAGCCGTTCTTCAACGTGGAATTCTGGAGCGGCTGGTTCGATCACTGGGGCGAACGCCACCACGTCCGCGATGCCGCCGACGCAGCCGCGGAGATCCGAAAGATCCTGGACCTTGACGGCTCAGTTTGTATTTACATGGCACACGGCGGCACCAACTTCGGCCTTGGATCCGGCAGCAACCACGACGGCAAAAAACTCCAGCCGACCGTCAGCAGCTACGACTCCGACGCTCCCATCGCGGAGAACGGTGCGCTGACGCCGAAGTTCCACGCCCTGCGGACGGAGTTCTTCCGCGCCCGGGGCCTGGAGGGCAACAACGTCCCGGAACTGCAGACTGAACTCCTGGCAGCGGCACCTGTGCTGCCCGCACAGACCCTCCCCGTGGCACCGGGCGTGGAACTGTTGGACCTGGTCCGTGCGGCAGGGGAACCTGTTCAGAGCGTCAGGCCGCTGTCCTTCGAACAGCTAGGGCTGGACGCCGGCATGGTGCTCTATTCCGCCGACGCCGTGCTGCCGGGGCAACCGGGAAAACCTGCGGAAACACCGTTGAAGATCATGGGGCTGAACGACCGCGCCTACATCTGGGTGGACGGGGTTTTTGCCGGCATCCTCGATGACACCAACGCCGCCGAAGGCCTGAAGGTCACCGGCACCGGCACCCCCGCCAGGCTGGAAATCCTGGTGGAAAACCTCGGCCGGATCAATTACGGGCCATTAACGGGCCACGGCAAGGGCATCCTCGACGGAGTCCTGGTGAACCAGCGTTTCACCTTCCACTGGACCCAGACACCGGTGCCTTTGACCGAATGGGGTCCGGACGAGCTCGGGAGGCTTGCTTCGGCCGAGTTCGCGGTAGAGGCGCCCGCCGACACCTACCTCGCGTTGCCCGGCTTCGGGAAGGGCTTCGTTTGGATCAACGGCTTCCTGCTCGGCCGTTACTGGGACGTGGGGCCGCAGGCTACCCTTTACATTCCTTCACCGATGATCCGGCGCGGCGTCAACACCGTCAAGGTACTGGAGCTCGAAAAGTCCGGCATTACCGTCGAGCTCCGAACAGAGCCTGACCTGGGACCAGGCGGTCAGGGTCTGGTGCTGGCGGAAGAACTGGCGGACTGAGCTCGCCGTCTTTCGACTTGGCCGGCCCGCAAATGTACGCCACATTGGGGGAAGCCGTCCCAGAGGCAGACTCCGGGAGCGTCCAAACGACCTGCGGACGCCCCGGGCCGCCCCTGGCCCAGGCCTGCAAGCGGCGGCACAAAGACACCACTGTACGTCAGGGCAGCGGCCGGCACGACAAGGAGCGTGAGATGGCAGTGGGGCGCGCTGCCCTGGCGAACAGGCGCACTGTCAGCTCTCTGCCGATAAGGAAATCTTCCGTGAAGCGTCCCTGGTGGTGGCAATGCCGAGGAAAATCCAAATAATCGGGAGTAGGCTGCGATTTACTTCATGAGATGTGACGCCAAGCTCCGACTGGTCACACGCCAACCCCATGTTCAAGGGTGGATCGGATGAAGAAGCGACCAATCGGGAACTAATGACAAACCCCCAATTGGTAAGAGCACTCGTGAAAGGCCCCTAGTGTGCCATGAAACCGCTTCTGATTGCACCGTCTCGTCCGGCGCCATGGACGAGACCCAAGAAGTATGTATTCGGGTCCTGCCGATAGTGGACACGGTTTGCGGCCTCGTCGAATTCAAGGTCGGCGAAACATGGGAAAGATGCTGGACTACGGCTTCGCGGGAACTGATTCACAGGCTCTCCCATTCAATTCATCCTGCCCAATGGTGCGCCGAAAATATGCAGCTCATAGTTACGATTGCTTTGAGGGGGCAGCCTGCGGGGCAGCCGATTAGATTTCTCCTGCTCCGCGGGCACTACGCGGTTTGTGCGGATAGTGGTGGCGTACACGCGCGGACTCTGGGGACATCCTTGCCCGCTGTTTCGACCACGGCCGGTGCCATTGAGTCACTCGCCGGGGAAATGTGACGGAGAATCGATTCATGAGTTCTCCGGAAACACATTCGGCCACGCAACGCCGCCAGTTCATCGCGGGAACAGTCGTAAGCGACAGGCGTGTCACTGAAAAGGGTGTTCTCGTCGTCGAAGGTGACCGAATCGTCTACGCTGGGCCCACCGCCGCGTTCCATGAGACGCTATTCAACTACCCGGCGTCCGCGGAAACGGTCTGTCACGAAGTTCCGGCCGGCGGATTGATCCTGCCCGGGTTTATTGACCTGCATTGCCACGGCGGAAACGGCGGTGACTTCCCTAGCGGCGACGAGGTTTCAGCGCGGAAGGCCATCGACTTCCTGCATCGCTCGGGCACGACAACGCTCCTTGCCAGCATGGTGACAGCCTCCCGGGAGGACCTTTTGCGGGGGATCGAGCTCTTTGCCGGGCTCACGGACGAAGGACTCATCGAGGGCATCCACCTCGAAGGCCCTTTTTTATCGCGCGCCCGATGCGGCGCACAGAACCCGGAATTCCTCCTGTGGCCGAACTCTGAGCTCATGGAGGAGCTGCTCCAGGCAGCTGACGGCAAACTGGTCACCATGACGTACGCCCCGGAACTGCCCGGGGCGGCTAACCTGGTGGGCCTCATGACCAGGCACGGCGTGACCCCTTCTCTGGGACATACGGACTGCGATGACGCCACGGCAGCGGCCTCCCTTGTCGCGGCACGCGAAGGCCTTCTGTCGGCCGGTTTCGAAGGCATCCGCTCGCTTCCCACGGTAACCCACCTCTTCAATGGAATGCCTCCCATGCATCACCGCTCCCCGGGTCCGGTCGCCGCCTGCCTACGCGCCGCGCAGGAGGACAAGGCGATCGTCGAGCTCATAGCGGACGGCGCGCACCTTGATCCGGCCATCGTGACCACTGTGTTCCAGCTGGTGGGTGCCACCAACATCGTTCTGGTCTCAGACTCCATGGCAGCCGCCGGGCTTACCGACGGTAACTACATGCTCGGGCCTTCCCCCGTCACCGTGACAGGCGGTGTCGCCACGTTGGACGCCACTGGCTCCCTCGCGGGCGGTACAGCGACGATGCTCGATGTCCTCCGGCGAACCGTCGCGGCCGGCGTCCGGCTCGAAGACGCAGTACTCTCCGCTACGGCCGTTCCGGCCGCTGTCCTCGGCTTATCCAATGAACTAGGGGGACTCCGCCGTGGGCTCCGCGCCGATGCAGTTGTGGTGGACAGGGACCTCACACTGGCCGGCGTTCTCCGCGGCGGGAACTGGCTCAAGTGACCCCATGGCGGATATCAGCCGTCGCTGCAACGCTTCACGCACGGACGGTGGTGCTGCCGGTCCAGCCCCGGTATGGCCACATTTGAATTGAGAGGTTTCTGCTATGTTCGAGCGTGCAAGCGTCGGTTTGGATGTCCATGCCCGCGCCGTGGACGTGAGCGCCTTGGACCCGCAGAGCGGCGAAAATCGTTCACCACCGGATTAACCCGGACCATACCGAGAGTCATGCCTGGATCATCTCTCTGCGGCGGACCAGGAAGCGGCACGGGACCTGGGCCGTGCCCGGGAAGATGCCCACGGGGATCTCATGCGCTCCCGGCACCGGATCTCCAAGCTGCTGTTACGGCAGGGAATGGTGTATTCCGGCGGGAGGGCCTGGACTGGCAGCCGTGAATGCGTGAACGCCGCTACCCAGTGTTCCGCCTTTGGCGTCCGGGGCGTGAACCCTCGTTTCGATCAATGCCACTTGGTTGCTAACCCGACGGCCGCAGGGGCAGGCCGCTGTTCGGGCACGACCAAGGTCTGGCACTTGCGGTCCGGATCGCGTTGTTAATTCGGAAAGGCTGCCCGGCGGATAGCCGACGTGCCCTGATTGCTTTGCGTAGCCCGCGGACGCGGGATCTCACTGGCACACCCGGACCATAGCGGTCCGGGCAGCACCGAAAGCGTCGATCCGGCTGTTCCTTGACCACAGGCGCACAGAGGGCACCGACTTCGACTTCGTCCTCACCGGCCAAGGCCAATTCCTTCGTGGTCACTTGGCAAGTTCCTGCGGGAGCCAAGCTCCAAGTAGGCAGATCGTATCCGCATTGTCGGCGGCACAACCGGATTCGAGGTGATCGGTCAGCGCGTCGTGGTGCGCGTGGCTTCAAACAGGCGGCTGCCCCTCGCCACCGGAAAAACATGGCACGCACATCAATTTCAACCGGTTTCTTGCTAATGAGACGCCGATCACTTATTATTTTGTTAAACGATTAACAAGCATGGGGTGAGTCACATCAGCAAAAGTTGCTGCCTTGGACTGTGACTCCATTGAACGAGGAGAGAGTATGAATTCGACGACGGGGGTGCCTGCTTCGCCGGCACCGGACCGCGTCCGGACTTTAGACGGAACAGGCAGCGCGCCGTCGCCAAAGTCAGGTCAGCCTCGCAGGTCCAAAAAGCAGGCCAAGTTCCAGGGCGGTCCTGTTCTGCGCAAGAGCTTCAGGAGCCGCCTCCGGCACGACAAGCAGATGCTGCTGATGATGGTGCCGGGAGTTCTTTTTCTGCTGCTGTTCTTCTACATCCCGATTCTGGGCAACGTCATCGCGTTTCAGGACTATCAGCCCTATCTGGGCATCGGGGACAGCCTTTGGGTGGGCTGGCAGAACTTCGCGGATTTGTTTGTCAATCCGGACTTCGTGCATGCCTTCTGGAACACGCTCTATCTGGCGGCCTGGCAGCTCGTGTTCCTCTTCCCGGTGCCGCTGATCCTGGCGCTCATTGTGGATTCGCTGATGAGCCCGCGCATCCGCAAGGTCTTCCAGAGCATTGCATACCTGCCGCACTTCCTGTCCTGGGTCCTGGTCATCGCGTTCTTCCAGCAGATGCTCGGCGGGGCCGGATTCATCAACAACTCACTGCGGCACCTGGGCATGGACGCCATCCCCTTCATGACCAATCCGGACACCTTCCCGGTGCTGGTGGTCGTCCAGATGATCTGGAAGGACGCGGGCTGGGCCATGATCATCTTCCTGGCGGCCCTGGCCACTATTGACGTCTCCCTCTACGAGGCTGCCGCAGCCGACGGCGCCGGCCGCTGGCGCAGGGTTTGGCACGTCACTCTGCCTGGCCTGCGCCCTGTGATCATCCTGCTGCTGATCCTGAGGATCGGCGACATCCTGTCAGTTGGCTTTGAACAGTTCATCCTCCAGCGCGATGCCGTCGGGGCGGGTGCGGCCGAAGTTCTGGACACGTTCACGTACTACACGGGCATTGTTGGAGGCGGCTGGAGTTCCGGCGCTGCGGCCGGCCTGGCAAAGGGCGTGGTCAGCCTGTTGCTGATCTGGGGAGCCAACAAGCTGGCCCACAAGTTCGGGGAAGACGGAATTTTTGCGAAGAAGGTCGGCTAGCCGGGGACCGGCCGCCGTACAAGGAGACTCACATGACCACTAAAGTACTGACCAAGAAAGCTTCCGGGCTGAGCTACGATTCCAAACGACCCGTCTGGAAAGAAAAGCCCTCGCTGCTGTACCAGAGCATCAAGGCCGTTGTGCTGGTGCTGTTCAGCGTTTCGATCCTGGCCCCCATGCTCCTGGTGGTGTCCACCTCGCTGGCTGATAACGAACAGCTCGTGGCCGCAGGGGGCTTCGTGATGTGGCCGGAACGGCCCACCCTTGAGGCCTATGAGATTATCTTCCGCGGCCCCCTGGTCCTGCAGTCGCTCGGAGTCAGCCTCTTCATCACCGTCGTGGGCACCTTGCTTGCATTGTTCGTGACGATCACCATGGCCTACGCCACCAGCCGCTCGGTCCTTTTTGGGCGGCCGGTCATCCTGGCCACCCTCTTCACCCTGCTGTTCGCACCCGGGCTGATCCCCTCCTTTTTGATGATCCGGGAGCTCGGCCTGCTGGACTCGCTCTGGTCACTGATCCTGCCTGGCGCCTTCGGGGCCTTCAACTTCGTGGTGATGCGCTCCTTCTTTATGAACATTCCCGGCGAACTGATCGAAAGCGCCAGGATTGACGGGGCCAGCGACTGGCAGATCCTGTGGAAGATCGTCCTTCCGCTCTCCAAAGCCGTGGTCGCCGTGGTGGGCCTGTTCTATGCGGTTGGCTTCTGGAACTCATTCTTCAACGCCTTGCTCTACATCAACGACCACAGCAAATGGCCCATCCAGCTTCTCCTGCGCAACTTCGTTGTCCAGGGCAGCGGTGCGGCCGACCAACTGGGAATCACCACTACCCCGCCCCCGCAGTCCATCCAGATGGCGGTGGTCGTTGTGGCCCTGGTCCCCATCCTCATGGTGTACCCGTTCCTGCAGAAGCACTTTGCCAAGGGTGTTATCACCGGCGCAGTCAAGGGCTGACCGCTGGTTTCTGTTCCCTTTAGTTGTTCACCACCACGGTCACATCAGCAGTACTTTCCCATTGAAAAACTAGAAAGGTTTCGCGATGACGAGCACTACTTCCGGACAGGCAGGATTCAGCCGACGCGGTTTCCTTGGCCTCACAGGCCTGGCCGTCGCCACGGCTGGTCTTGCTGCCTGCAACCCCGGCGGCGGCTCCGGCGGCGGGGGCGCCTCTGCCTCCTCTGCCGTGAAGCTCCCCACCTACAGGGAATTTACCGGTATCACCGCTGACATTCCCGGCAACGAAAAGGGCCTGCAGGCCGCTTTCTTCAAACTGCCCGAAGCCGTGCAGTCTGTCAAAACCCCGCCGCTCACGGGCAAGGTCACCGGCCTGACGGAAACCTTTGAAACTATGAGCCCGGGCATGAAGGACAACCCCTTCTGGCAGCGACTAAACGCCAAGCTCGGCGGCGAGCTGGAACTGCAGATCGCCGAGGACATCGGCGACGGCTACCCGGCGAAGTTCGCCACCGTCCTTGCCAGCAACAATCTTCCCGACATGATGTGGGTTCCGCCCAACCAGGGTATCCCCAATATCGGCCCCATGCTGGAAGCCAAATTCCAGGACCTCACCCCCTACCTCTCCGGCGACGCGGTGCTTGAGTACCCCAACCTGGCGGCGCTGAAGCCGGATTCATGGAAGACCGCCGTCATCAACGGCAAGATCTGGGGTGCTCCCATCCCCAGCACCCCGTTCGGTCAGGTCATGGCGGGCCGCAGGGATGTCTGGGACGCCGTAGGCGGCCTCAACGCGGACAGCGCCGATGAATTCCTGGAAAAAGCCAAGGAGCTGACGCGCCCCGGCGAGCAAAAGTATGCTCTGGAAGCCAACTACACCAACATCCTCCACATGGTCACCGAGTGGTTCGGCGCCCCCAACGGCTGGGCCGTCAACAAGGACCGTACACTGACCCACCTCTTCGAAACGGATCAGTACGCGGCTGGAATCGAGTTCACGGCAAAGATGTTCGCGGCCGGCGTCTTCTACCCGGACAGCAAAGCATCAGATATCCGCACCCGTGTTGCCAACGGCTCGATTGCCGCGCAGGTCCTGGTTGGCCCGCACGACATCCGCAGCTACCGTGTCCTGAACCAGAGCGCCAAATTCGACATCCTGTTGCCCTTCAGCGCCGATGGCAAGATCAAGCCCGTGTACGACATGGGTTATGGGACCGTCGGTTTCACCCCCTTCAAGAAGGCCGAGGAGGGAAAGATCCGCGAGCTCCTGGCACTGATCAATTACCTTTCGGCGCCGTTCGGCACCGCCGAGTACCTGCAAAAGAATTACGGCGAAGCCGGCCAGGACTACACCCTGACAAGTGATGGCAATCCGGTACTGACCGAGTCCGGTACCTCCAACGTTCCAGGCCTCGCGTCGGCGCTAAACATCATGGCCAGCCCAGAGAACGTCATCTTCAACCCGGGCTACGACGACGACACGAGGTATGTCCACGGCCAGGAGCAGAAGCTGCTCGAGAATGCGTGGCGCAACCCGACCAACGGAAGCTATTCGGACACCAGCGCGAAGGTGGGAGCAAAAATCAGCAAGCAGCTCCGCGACAAGGTCATCGACATCATTACCGGGCGCGAGCAGGTTGGCGCACTCAAAGACGCCGTCAAGCGCTGGCAGTCCGAGGGCGGCAATAAAATGCGAGAAGAGTACCAGGCTGCCTTGCCCGCGGGTGTGCCGGTCTTCAACTCATAGAACTTCGGTTGCGGCGGCGGGGATATTGGCGCCACCGCCGCAACCGGACATCCAACAGACAGCGGACTTCAGTCCAAGGACCGCTGCCGGGTCCACAAAGGGGAAACATGTCGGTGACAAATCGAGGCGCTTCGCGTCCGACCATCAGGATGGTCGCGGCGGAGGCGGGGGTGTCCACAGCCACGGTTTCCTATGTGCTGTCGGGACGGCGCGGCGAAGGCGGGCCGGGGGTCTCGGAAGCAACGGTCAGCCGCGTGAGAACAGCAGCGAACCGGCTGGGCTACCAGCCCAACCAGGCCGCACGGGCCATACGGACCGGGCGCACCAACACCGTGATCCTGTCCCTGACCATGCTGTCGGACCCGTGGGCGCTGGCTGTCATTGAGGCCGTCCAGCGTAGGGCGGCCCCTTTGGGGATCACACCCATGATCCTTGGCGACGCAGATTGGGCCAAGGTGCTCCAGACCCACAGCGCCGATGCCGTCTTTGTGGATTCTGTCCAGGGGGAGGGTGAACAGGCGCTGCGTCAGCTCGCTGGCCGCGGCACCAGGCTTGTGGTGTTCGACGAATCGATGGAGCCGGAGGGCTTCGATGTCATCAGGTCCGTGGCCGGACCGGGCTGTGAGCTGGCCATGGGTCATCTGCTCACAGGCCACAGCAGGATCGCGTGCCTCACTACGGCCAGAAGTCTCGCGGGGCCGCGCTTTATGGCATATAGGGACGCGCTGGAAGCTGCGGGGCTGCCGCACCGTGAAGGATATGTGGGCAGCTTCGACGGGACCTCTGCCGGAGCGTACGCCACCACCATCCGCTTGTTGTCGCTTGACGAACCGCCCACTGCTATCTATGCCACGACTGACTATGCGGCTGTAAGCGCCATTAATGCGGCACAGCGGCTGGGGCTGACCGTGGGCACCGACATCGACATCATCGGGGTAGGCAACACCGTGGAAGGCGAACGGATGACGCCGTCGCTGAGCACTGTGGGTCCGGTGGACTTCTTCGACCGGCTGGCACGGCTGCTGCTGGACCGCGCGCTGGGCTCTGATGCGGCCCCCGGCGTACTGGACTTCCCCTGGCAGCTGTTCGCCCGCGAATCAGCTCCGTTCAAGAGCACCACACCATAGTTTTGAGAAAGTTTCAGGCCACGCTCCACCGGGAACGCCCGGGCGGAGTCGGGGCTGCATGTTGGCCCGAGGGCTGCAACCAAGCAGGAGGAATCGTTTAGTAATGGGAACTGTTGACATGAAGGTGGGCCTGGTCGGATTCGGCCTGCGGGCCAGTCTGTGGAAGCACGTCCACAAGCCGGGCCAGGGTTCCGTGGTGACTATTGTCTGCGATACCAGCGAGCGGGGCCGGGCAGATGCCGCGGCGAAAATTCCGACAGCCACCGTGACGGCCGATTTGAACGAGCTGCTGGCCAGCGGGATTGACGCGGTCCTGGTGCTGACACCGGACAACAAGCACGCCCTGGTGGCGGTGGAAACGCTCAAGGCAGGCATCCCCACCTTCTGCGAGAAGCCCCTCGATGTGACGCTGGAAGCAGCGGACCTGATCCTGCAGACGGCCTATGAGACCGGAACCCGGCTGTATGTGGGACACAACATGCGACATATGCCGGTGGTGGTGCAGATGCGCCAGCTGATTGAAGACGGCGTGATCGGCGAGGTCAAGGCCATCTGGTGCCGGCACTTTGTAGGTAACGGCGGCGACTACTACTTCAAAGACTGGCACTCGGAGCGTAAAAACGTTACGTCGCTGCTGCTCCAGAAGGGCGCCCACGACATCGACGTCATCCATTGGCTGGCGAACGGCTACACCAAGCGGGTATCCGCCGTCGGTGAACTTGCCGTCTACGGCGACGTGAAGGACCGGCGCGACAACACCGGCAGAAGGATGGTGGACTGGTTCTCGCTGGATAATTGGCCGCCCACCGAACAGACCGAGCTCAGCCCGGTGATCGATGTGGAGGACATTTCCATGATGCAGATGGTGCTGGACAACGGTGTGCTGGCTTCGTATCAACAGTGCCACTTCACTCCTGATTACTGGCGGAACTACACGGTAATCGGCACCAAGGGCAGGATCGAGAATTTCGGCGACGGACCTGGCGAGAAGATCAACGTCTGGACCTCCAGGACGGCCACCGGTTTTGCGGAGCCGGACCAGGTAGTGGAGATCCTCGACGGCGACGGAGGCCACGGCGGGGCCGATCCCCGCTTGGTCGCGGAGTTCCTTGACTTCGCAGCACATGGCGGGCCGACACAGACCAGCCCGATCGCTGCGCGCCAGTCCGTAGCCGCAGGTGTGCTCGCCACCGAATCTCTGCGCGGTGACGGTTCCGCCCGCGAGGTTCCGGCCTTGCCGGTGGAACTTATCGAGTACTTCAACGCGGGGCAACCCGCACGGAGTGCACAGGCGGTCTGAAGGCCTGAAGGTTGATTGGCTGAGGCAGCCCGGTTCATCCTGCTCTGGTTGGCGTAGCGCTTCCGCCACGGCAACCAGCGCAGACCTGGACGCGCAGCTGCTTGAGCCACCGAAAATCATCGTCACGCATGTAGCCCGTTTCCCATGCAATTACCAACGACGATTCCACCTGCTGTCCTGGGCATACCGGTGACATTGAATTTTTTCTTCGAACCATCTCCGGGGTGCAGGGTGATTTTCGGAAGCCGTAGAGATTCCTCGATGATCAATCTGGCTCATTGAGTGTTTGTAGTGAAGAAAGTCACCGGCGCGTCGGGAGAGCCCGATGCAGCCTGAAGAGCAACGATGTACCGATTAAGGAGCACAAAGAACGATGACTGACGAAACTCTTGGAGCATTCATGGACGAGGAACTGACTTCCCAGCCGGAGGTGTGGGAGCGTGCCATCGCCCAGGCCCACGCCGAGAAACTTCTCCCGGCAGATGGCCAGCGCGTGGCCGTCATCGGCTGCGGAACGTCCTGGTTCATGGCCCAGAGCTATGCCGCGGCCCGCGAAGCGGCCGGCAAAGGCCTGACCGATTCCTATGCGGCTTCCGAGGCGTTCGTGAACACCAACAGCGAGGCCCGCAACTACGACGTCGTGATCGCCATTACGCGTTCCGGCACCACCACCGAGGTACTGGAACTGCTGACCGGGCTCCAGGGCAAGGTCCGCACGGTGGCCCTGATCGGCGATGTCGAGTCCCCGATAGTCGGCCTTGCCGATGCCGTCATCGGGCTCCCGTACGCGGACGAACAGTCCGTGGTGCAGACCCGCTTCGCCACGTCCGCGCTGGTCTACCTCCTGAGCAGTCTTGGTGTCGACCTCAGCCAGGCAGTCGAAGACGCACGGATCGCTGTAACGGCAGATGTTCCGCAGGAACTGCTCGACGCCGAGCAATTCACCTTCCTGGGGCGAGGCTGGACCGTCGGTCTGGCGCACGAGGCAGGGCTCAAGATGCGCGAAGCGGTGCAGGGCTGGACCGAGTCCTACCCCGCCATGGAATACCGCCACGGACCCATCTCCATCGCCGCCCGCGGCCGTGTCACCTGGCTCTTCGGCGAAGAGCCCGAGGGACTCCGCGACGACGTCGCCCGGACCGGGGCCCTGTACATCAATACGGGAAAGCACCCGTTGGCCGAACTGGCCCGGGTCCACAAGGTCACGCTGGAACGAGCCCGTGTCCGCGGCCTGAACCCGGACCTTCCGCGCAACCTCACCCGCTCGGTCATTCTCGACGCAACTGTCTAGGTGCCGCTCTATGTCAGATGGAATGACCCCCCTCGGCCAGGCATCAGCCGCCGTATTGGCCTTCGACGTGGGCGGTACGGACATGAAAGCCGGAATCGTTGACGCCTCGGGCGCTATCCGCGGCCTCCGGCGCGTCGCTACGCCGGTGGGCGGCAGCCGCACAGCGGTAGCCGTGCTGGACACTCTGGGCGGGATTGCCGCGGAATTGTCGCAGGAATTTCCGGACGTTCCGCTACAAGCCGCGGGTCTGACGGTGCCTGGACTGGTGGATTCCGCTGCCGGAATCGGCATCTACTCCGCGAACCTCCCCTGGCGGGATTTTCCCTTTACCGCGGAGGCCGAGCGGCGCCTTGGCCTGCCGGTGGCCTTCGGGCACGACGTCGCCTCGGCCGGAAGTGCCGAACTCCTATTCGGTGCCGCCCGCGGATTCAGCGATGTGGTGGTGATGATCCTCGGAACCGGGATCGCCGGGGCAGTGTTCTCCGGAGGGCAGCCGGTGGCGGCCGGCGGCTACGCCGGTGAACTGGGGCATGCCCTGGTGCCGGACCCGTCCGGAAAAGGCACCGCAATTCTGGAGTCCGTGGGTTCTGCCGGCGCCATCGCCCAACGCTATGCGGGCATGACCGGCGCCGCGGTGGACGGCGCCAAGGGCGTCCTGGAGCTCACCCGGTCCGGCGACGTCACCGCACAACAGGTCTGGGCCGACGCCATCGACGCTTTGGCCTTCAGCATTGCCCAGTGCGTCAACATCATCGGCACCGAGGCCGTAGTGCTCGGTGGCGGGCTCTCGGAAGCCGGAGACGAACTGTTGGCACCCTTGCGCCGGCGCGTGGATGAACTCCTGACGTTCCACCGACGGCCCAGGATCATGCCCGCACAGCTGGGGCAGAACGCCGGCCTGATCGGTGCTGCACTGAACGCCCGCACCCTGCTGGGCCGGCCACTGCGGCCAAATGCGGACGTTCCCGCGTGAGCACCCCAGCCGGAGAATCGGCCGGGAACGGCAGGCGCATCATCACCGTGACGCCGAACCCGGCCGTGGATCTCACCTACCACGTCGACGGCATCATCCCCGGAGGCAGCCACCGGGTGAACACTCCATTGAGCCGGGCCGGCGGCAAAGGGTTGAACGTCGCCAGGGTGGCCCACCAGCTGGGCAGTACAGTCCTCGCCATCGCCCCCGCGGGCGGCTCATCCGGTGCCGCCTTCGCCGCCGAGCTTGCAGCCAGCGGAATACCCCACCGTCTCATCCCCGTTCGGTCGGAGACGCGCCGCAGCATCGCGCTCGTGGATGACGTCAGCGGCCATACGTCCATCTTCAATGAGTCCGGACTTCCTCTGGAACCCGCAGAGTGGCAGGCGCTGGCTGCCGCCGTCGTCGAAAGCCTCAGCGGCGACGACGGGCACCTGGCCGGGGTTCTGGTGGGTTCCGGTAGCCTGCCGGCGGGCGCGCCACAAGACTTCTATTCGGCCCTTGTCAAGCTGGCCCATGACGCCGGCGTCCCGGCAATCATTGACACGTCCGGTCCCGGAATCATCGCTGCGGCGAGAGCCGGCGCGGACCTGCTGAAGCCCAACAACCACGAACTCACTGAGGCCATGGGGCAGCAGGACCTGGCCGGCGCGGCCCTCCAGCTCATAGGACTCGGCGCGCGGAGGGTGCTGGTCAGTACCGGTGCCGACGGCATGATGGCATTCGATGCTGCTGAACCGGACCGCTACTGGCACGCCCGACTGCCGGAACCCCTCAACGGCAACCCAACCGGCGCCGGCGACGCCGCAGTCTCAGCTGCCGCCGTCGAGCTTGCCAATGGCGTCATAGACACCGAACAGATCCTGCGGGCCGCCACGGCCTGGTCTGCCGCCGCCGTGCTGATGCCTGGCGCCGGAGAAATATCACCCCGGTATTCGGAACTCGCAGATCAGCTGATCGTCTCTTACAAGGAGCTGCCATGACCCTGGTCAATACCCGCGAACTGATGGAAAGCGCCGCAGAACGCGGTGTGGGGCAAGGTGCCTTCAACATCGTCCACTTGGAAACCGCGGAGGGACTGGTGGCCGGAGCCGAGGCGGCCGGACTCCCGGTGATCCTGCAGATCTCCGAGAACTGCGCCAAATTCCACGGCGGGCTGGAGCCCCTAGCGCTTGCTTCGCTGGAAATTGCGAGGCAGGCCTCTGTCCCGGTTTCCCTGCATCTGGACCACGCAGAATCTGAAGAGCTGGCTCGTGAGGCGGTTGACCTGGGGTTCGGTTCGGTGATGTACGACGGTGCCCATCTGGATTATGAGCTGAATGTAGCGGCCACGAGGCGGGTGGCGGAATACGCCCACAGCAGGGGCGTCTACATCGAGGCTGAGCTTGGCAAAGTAGGCGGAAAAAACGGCGCCCATGCCCCGGGGGTCAGGACAGATCCCGCTGAGGCGGCTGCCTTTGTGTTGGCCACGGGGGTGGACGCGCTGGCTGTCGCCGTGGGTTCGTCCCATGCCATGACGGAGCGGAGCGCTGCCCTGGACTTCGGACTTATTTCCCGGTTGAGGTCCGGGCTGGACGTGCCACTCGTGTTGCATGGTTCATCAGGGGTCTCTGATGAGACGATTGTGGCTGCCATTGGCGCCGGTATGACAAAGATTAATGTATCCACCCACCTGAACGGGTTCTTCACCCGCGCAATCCGGGAATATCTGGATGCGGACCCGTCCGTGGTGGATTCGCGGAAATACCTTGAGGCGGGCCGGGTTGCCCTGGTGCCTGAGGTATCACGGTTGCTGACGCTGTTCGCGAAGGCCATTTAGCGTGGGGCGAGAGGCACCCCAGTGAACGGTTCGAAATGGCCCAACCGGCAGGACCACGGCGGGAAACCCAGAAGGCGGCAAGGCACGACGCGATATCAGCCTGCACGAGTTGAAATTTCGACCCGGGTCCATCCCGGCGCGACGGAGGAATGTCTCTTGGGGCTCGTGGCTTCATCCCGTGGAGAGCTGTTGCGAATGGGGGCAGCGGCTGCCGAGATTGAAGTCGTGACGGATCGTGATGAAGACGGTGCTGTCAGTGTGATGGTGACCTGGATCAACGCAACCGTAGCCGACCAACCGGCGCCCGTGGAAGACGGCCGTTGAGGGCTTCCCGACACGGCGTCGAACCGAGCCGAAGATTTCGCTTTCTTGAAGCGCAGGCCAACGCCAGCGCGGATCTGATCCAGTATCGGCCTCAATCACTCCTGGGCCGCGTGCTGATCTCGGGGACTGCGGACGGGAAAATGCCGGATACCGGGCTTCACCGGGCCAATTCCTGAGACGCTTGCCGAACTGATCCCCGCCGTTCCCCGCCTGCTCTAACCGTCTAGCGTCACGATGCAATCGGGAGCGGGCTGCTCGCTCAGACTCAGCGGCGCTGACGACGGTCCTCCATGGGTGGCAACTTGGGCCGTCCAACGTTCTCGAGCTGTGCCCGAAAACCCGGTCAGGGTTGTCGCACCGGACAAGATTCCAGGGCAAGTCAGATTCACCGTCCCACATCCAAACGAGACTCCCAGCCCGGCACGGCTCCCTCGCCCGGCGTTGTGACTGTTCGCCAGGATTGGCGACTAATCCGCCGTATCGGTTGGCAGTTTTGAAGCGTGAGCCCATCGGCGGCGCCGCCCTGCTGTCATCAGGGGATGAGGGTCTGCAGGACCGCTCCGGCGGCCACGAAACCGGCCGCGAAGGCAAGGTTCCATGCGGTCCGGCGGCGCCGGGCCACGGCCACGCGCCTCCACAGGGCGTCGAACCGGTTCTGCAGGCCGGCAGGGTCACCAGGTAACAGCGGGTTCCGGTGCCAGGTTCCCGGCAAAACGGCCGACGTGGCAATCCGGGAAACCTGCTCCGGGGTGAGCACTGGCCTGCGCCGGTTAAGCCAACGCAGTAGCTGCCGGTCCGTCACCACCGCAACGTCGACGGGCGGCTTGCCTGATTGGCCGCGGTTGAGGATAGTCAGCCGGTGCCCCAGCGCGACGGCGCGTTCTGCCGCCGCCGCGCTGATCACCCCGGTGCCGCCCAGGAAGAGGAGGCTCCGCGGCGCCACAGTGTCTGCCGTGGAATCCAATGGATTCACCATGCGTAGTCCTCCGGTGCCGGGCGGTGGCCCGGGAAGATGTCGTCGAGCCGCTTGAGCGCGTCGGCGTCAAGCGTGACGTCCAATGCCCGGATGCCGGCGTCGAGCTGTGCCTGCGTGCGCGGCCCCACGATCGGTGCAGTGACAGCAGGCTGGTGAAGGAGCCAGGCGAGCGCGATGTCACCGGGTTCATGTCCGAGTCCGTCCGCAAGATCCTCGAACTGCTGGATCTGGTCCCGGTGCTTCTCGAGCGTTTCTGCAGCGCGTCCTTCGATGCGCCGGACGCCTCCGCGTTCCTTCTTCAGGATGCCGCCCAGCAGCCCGCCCTGCAGAGGGGACCAGGGGATCAGGCCCAGGCCGTACTGCTGGGCGGCAGGGATGACCTCCAGCTCCACCTCGCGGCGGAACAGGTTATAGATCGACTGCTCGCTGACCAGCCCAGTGTAGTTCCGGCGACGGGCAGCTTCCTGTGCCTGGGCGATGTGCCACCCGGCGAAGTTGCTGCTGCCTGAGTAGAGGATCTTGCCCTGCTGGACGGCCACTTCGATGGCCTGCCAGATCTCATCCCAGGGTGTGTCCCGGTCAATGTGATGGAACTGGTACACATCGATGTAGTCCGTCTGGAGGCGCTTCAGGCTGGCGTCCAAGGCGCGGCGGATGTTCAGCGCGGACAGCTTGGACTCGTTGGGGCGGTCGGTCATGGTGCCGTACAGCTTGGTGGCCAGGACGGTCCGTTCGCGCCGCTCGCCGCCCTTGGCGAACCAGCGGCCAATGATGTCCTCGGTCCAGCCCCGATGCCCGCTGCCGCCATAGACATTGGCCGTGTCGAAGAAGTTGATGCCGGCGTCCAGTGCGGAATCCATGATGTTGTGTGCGTCCGCTTCGTCGGTATGCGGGCCGAAGTTCATGGTGCCCAGGCACAGGCGGGAAACTTTGAGGCCGGAGCGGCCCAGGTGCGTGTACTGCATGGGAAATCCTTCGTTGGTGGATGGACCTATCGGAATGCGGTGACCGAGCCTGCCGGAACCGGTGCCGGCAGGCTCGGTCACCGGTTGCTACAGCTGCGTGAAAGCGGCGACGGCGGGATCGGCACCGATGCGCGCGCCCCGCTCCAGGGTGGTGATGGAGGCGAGTTCGTCGTCGGACAGTGTCAGGGACGCGGCGGCGAGGTTTTCGCGGATGCGGGACGGGTTAACAGACTTGGGGATGACGATGGTGCCGGCGGCCAGGTGCCAGGCCAGGACCACCTGCGCCGTGGTGGCGTCGTGAGCCTGCGCGACAGCGGTGACGGCGTTCCCGTTGAGGTCGCCGCCCTGGCCCAGCGGACTGTAGGCCTCCACCGCAATCCCGAGGGCGCGGCTCTTGGCGGCAAGTTCGGCCTGCTGGAAGCTGGGGTGCACCTCGATCTGGTTCACTGCCGGTACCACGTCCGAAGATTCGAGCAGGGTGTCCAGGTGGTCCGAGAGGAAGTTCGAGACGCCGATGGCGCGGATCTCCTTGGCGTTATGCAGGGCCTCCAGCTCCTTCCATGCCTGGACATAGAGGCCCTGCGACGGAACCGGCCAGTGGATGAGGTAGAGGTCCACGAAGTCGAGACCCAGTGCATCGCGGGTGTCCTGGAATGCGTCCCGGGCCCGGCCCTGGTCGCCGTTGCGGAGCTTGGTGGTCACAAAGATTTCCTCGCGCGGAATGCCTGAGGCTGCGATGGCAGCTCCCACACCTGCTTCGTTGCGGTAGCCGGCGGCGGTGTCGATGTGGCGGTAGCCGGCGGCGAGAGCATCTTCGACGATCCGCTGGGTGTCTTCCGGCGGGACCTGGAATACGCCGAAGCCGAGCTGGGGAATGGTGATGCCGTTGTTCAGCGTGATTTCTGACATGGGGGACTCCTCATAATGCGGAAGGGTGGTTCCTGGCACGGGACGTCCGGCCGGAAACCGCTTTCGGGAATTGCTCCGGTACGAGCCTATGTACTTTCTCGCCGATAGCCAGGCCCTGACCGTATCCCTGTTTTTCCTAGGACTGGCAGTCCTACCTTCGCCGTAGGAAGTGCCTGCCGGGACGATGCAGAATGGGGGCATGGGTCAGAGCGCCGAGCTCGGAAAATTCCTGAAGGCCATGCGGTCCCGGCTGAGTCCGGAAGACGCGGGGGCGGAAGCCACCTCCGGCGTGCGCCGGGTTCCTGGCCTTCGGCGTGAGGAAGTGGCCAGGCTTGCAGGGGTCAGCACGGACTACTACATCCGCCTGTAGCAGGGCAGGAACATCCATCCGTCGCGCTCTGTGCTCGACTCCGTGTCCCGAGCCCTCCGGCTGGATGCGGGCCAACACGCGCACATGGCCTACATGTTGTTCACGGATTTTCGGGACCTGCCGGCGCACGAGCGCAACCTGACCCGGTGGCTGGTTCTCGATCCCGGTGCCCGGGAACTCTTCCGCGACTGGAAAACAGTGGCGGCGGACGAGGCCGGAGCCCTCCGCGTGGATGTCGGCCGGCACCCCAACGACCCGGAGGCCAACCAGCTGGTCGGCGAACTCGCCGTCCATAGCGAGCAATTCCGGCAATGGTGGGCAGGGCACCGCGTGGCCACGCGGTCCGCCGGCAGCATACGGCTCCATCATCCCGCCGTCGGCGACCTGGAACTGAACTTTGAAAACCTGGTCCTTCCGGACGATCCGGACCAGACTCTGAGGGTGTATTCCGCAAAACCGGGCTCGCCGTCGTCGGACGCCTTGGCGTTACTGAGTCTTGGCCTCAATGCCGGGACCGGCTCCGCAGTCGCCCCTCCGGGCACGGCGCTGGACTTGGAAGTACTCCCTCCGGCCTCCGCCGAAAGCTGATCGGTCTGTACGGCTGCTGGCAACGCTGATTCTAGCCAGGCGCACCGCAGGCGTTGCCTCGTCCAACAGAAGCCAAAGAGTGATGGCCGCGCCCAAAGGACGCGGCCATCACTCCGAAAACCCAGGCAGGTCAGCCTTCGTGGCGGAAACCGAGCTTGACCCGCACCTGCCAGTCGGCAACCTGGCCATCTTTGAGATGGCCGCGGATTTCCTTCACTTCGAACCAGTCAAGGTTGCGCAAGGTCTTGGAGGCCTCGGCGATCCCGTTGCGGACTGCCGCGTCCACGCCTTCTTCGGAGGTACCGACAATTTCAGTAATGCTGTACGTGTGGTTGGACAACTTCGCTCCTCGTGATCGCCTTCGATTCCCGGTTGCGGGCCGTTCTTGAACACTAGTGGCACTTCTCAGGTGTGGCCAGACCCAATACTTCGGAGCGGATGCTGGTCAGGGCGCCTCGAGGACCAGGTTCTTGAGGTCATCCAGGGTCTGTTGCATGTGCTGGTCCATGGCTTCCCGCGACCGGCTCGGATCGCGCGACTCCAGTGCCTCGGCGATGTTCTGGTGGTGCCCGATTGCATGCTCCTGGATGGCGGGCACGGCCGATGTCTCGGCCCGGCGCTTTTCGAGCACCCGGTGCAGCGGCGCGAAAAGGACCGCCACAAAAACGTTCTCCGAGGCGCGCAGGATCAGGTCATGGAATGCCAGGTCAGCCTCCACGAAGGCGGCCACGTCATTGACCTCATGGGCGGCCCGCATCGCCGCTACATGGACGAACAGCGCCTGGATGTCGGTGTCGCTGATCCGGGCGGCCGCGAGCTCACACGCCCCGGTTTCCAGCATCCGGCGCAGTTCAATCAGCTGCACGGACGCGGCGGCTTCGTTCTGGCCCTCTGACGCGGCGCGCAGCACAGCTTCCAGCGAAGCCCAGCGGTTCAGCGGGTTTACGAACGTGCCGCGGCCGCGTTCCACGCTGAGGATCCGCTGCGCCTCGAGGGTTTTCATGGCCTCGCGCACGGTCATCCGGCTTACCTCGTGTTTGGCGCTGAGCTCAAGCTCTCCGGGCACGCTGGATCCGGCTGGAAATTCCCCGGCAATGATCCGGTCCAGGAGCTCGTCTGCAACAACGCCCACCAATGATTTCCGTGCCATATGTCCCCCTTGTGGCGTCGCCAGATATGTCTGACAAGTCTACTTGCGCGTTCCTATGTCCTGTGCCACACTATTTGAAATGTTAGATGTCAGACATCTTACAGTTACCTCAATTTTTTGATTTCCCACACAACGGAGTGCACTGTGACGCTTGAAGCAGACATCCTGGCCGCCTTCCCGGCCGAAGTCCGGATTCCCGCCCGCCTTGTTGCCGACGCCGTCGCCGCGTCCAGCGCGACGACCCCCCGGATGCTCATAGTGCTCGACGACGACCCCACCGGAACGCAGTCCGTTGCGGATCTTCCCGTGCTCACCCGCTGGGAGGTGGAGGACTTCACCTGGGCCTTCGGGCAGGCGACGCCTGCCGTGTACGTGCTGACCAACACCCGCAGCCTGGACCCCGCAGAAGCTGCAGCCCGCAACGAGGAAGTGGTCCGCAACGCGCTGGCCGCCGCGGGGCCCGCAGATGCCAGCACCGGTTCGGGCCTCCGGCTCGGGTTCGTGAGCCGCAGCGACTCCACTCTCCGCGGACACTACCCGCTGGAGCCAGACGTCATCGCCGCCACCGTTGCTGACGTCAGCGGAGAAGCCACCGACGGCGTGGTGCTGGTGCCGGCGTTCCCCGACGCCGGCCGCGTGACCATCGGCGGCGTGCACTACATGCGCGGCACCGGGGACGACGCCGGCACGCTCACCCCCGTGGCTGAGACCGAGTTCGCCAAGGATGCAAGCTTCGGCTTCACCAGCTCGGACATGACCCAGTACGTGGAAGAGAAGTCGCAGGGCCGTATCGCCGCGGAATCCGTGATCGTCCTTGACCTGAACATCATCCGCGCCTCGGCCGATCCGCAGATCACCGCCAAGGCCATCGCCGACGCAATCCATCCCGCCGCCGACTCCACGCCGATCATCGCGGACATCGTCACGGAGAACGACCTCCGCGCCCTGTCACTGGGCCTGCAAGAAGCCGAACGGCGAGGCAAGAAGCTCCTCTACCGCGTGGGACCGCCGTTTGTCCGGGCCCGGATCGGCCAGGAAATCCGCGCCGAGCTCACCGGCGCTGAAGCCTTTGCCGGCAACACCCCGTCCGAGGCAGGCGGCCTGATCGTCGTCGGATCCCACGTGGGCGTGACCACCCGTCAACTCAAGGCCCTCACAGAACAGCACAGCGCCGCCCGGATTGTGGAGATCGACGTCGAGAAGCTGCTCAGCGACGCCGGGGACGCCCATCTGGACCAGACCGTCGGCACCGTCGTGGAGGCTCTCCACGGGGGAGACGTGATCGTCCACACGAGCCGGCTGCTGATCAAGACCGACAACCCCGCCGAAAGCCTTCGGATCGCGCGCACGGTGTCCGCCGCCGTCGTTGCCGTGGTGAACCGGACGCTCAAGACGTTCCCGCCGCGATTCGTCATCGCCAAGGGCGGGATCACGTCCTCCGACGTCGCCGCCCACGGCCTGGAAATCCGCCACGCCATAGTCCGCGGGCCCATGCTGCCGGGCATCGTCTCGCTCTGGGAGCCGGTGGACGGACCCGCCACGGGCATCCCGTACATCGTGTTCGCCGGCAACGTGGGCGATGACCAGTCCCTCGCCGACGTCACCCGCAAGCTCAGCAACACCATCTGACCGGTGGTTGAGCTTGTCGAAACCCGCAAGAATTCAAAGGAGAACACCATGACCAGCAACTACACCATCACCGTCCTGGGCCTCGGCGCCATGGGCCTGCCCATGGCTACCCGCCTGGCCAGCGAACTCACCGTCCACGGCTTCGACATCGCCGAGCCGCGCCTGAAGCTCGCCGAAGAAGCCGGCATCCGCACCTTCGCCTCCGCCCGGGAAGCCTCCAAGGGCGCCGACGCCCTGCTCCTGGCGGTCCGCAACGGCGAGCAGCTCAACGAGGTCCTCTTCGGGGAGAACGGCGTGGCCTCCGTGCTGGAGCCGGGCGCCGTCGTTATCCTCGGCAGCACCGTGGGCACCGAAGCGATCCCCGCCACCGTGGCGCGCCTGGCCGAATACGGTGTTGAGCTCGTGGACGCGCCGCTGTCCGGCGGCCCCAAGCGCGCCGGCGAAGGCGACCTGCTGATCGTTGTCGGCGCCTCCCCGGAAGCCCAGGAAAAGGCCCGCCCGGCCCTCGAGCTGCTGGCCTCCACGCTCACCGTGGTGGGCGACAAGCCCGGCGACGGCCAGGCGCTCAAGACCGTTAACCAGCTCCTCTGCGGCGTCCACATCGCGGCCGCCGCCGAAGCCCTGGCCCTCGCCGACGCGCTCGGCCTGGACCAGGCCAAGACCCTCGCCGCGCTCGAAGCCGGCGCGGCAGGTTCGTTTATGCTCTCCAACCGAGGCCCGCGCATTCTCGAGGCCTACACGGAAAACGGCGCCGAGGTCCTGTCCCGCCTGGACATCTTCGTCAAGGACATGGGCATCGTGGGCAAGGCCACCCGCGCCGCCGGCCTGGCAGCCCCCGTCGCCGCCGCGGCGGAGCAGCTGTACCTCCTGGGCCAGACCCAGGGCCTGGCCGCCGCCGATGACTCCGCCGTCATAAAGGTCGTCGCCCCGGCCAAACGCACCTCCTAAGCGCCACCCCAATAACCCGACGACGGCGGATCCCCCCTTTCCGCCGTCGTCGATCCACCCAGCCCGCTAGGCCGAACTAGCACCGTCGAAGGAGACACACCATGAGCGCTCTCGCTCTCCTGGCCATTGCAGCAGCAGGCGTCGCCCTGCTGCTCGTGGCAGTCATCAAGTTCAAGATCCCCGCCTTCCTGGCCCTGCTGGTGGTCAGCGTGGGAGTGGCACTCACCGCCGGAATCCCGCTGGCCGACGTCGTCAAGACCGTCACAGAAGGCATGGGCGGCACACTCGGCAACGTGGCCATCCTCGTCGGCCTCGGCGCCATGCTCGGCAAGATGATCGAAATCTCGGGCGGGGCCCAGGCCCTGGCCGGTAAGTTCACCCAACTGCTGGGGCCGCGCCGTGTCATCGCCGCGCTCACCTCGGCCGCCTTCCTACTGGCCATCCCCGTGTTCTTCGATGTCGGATTCATCATTCTGATCCCGATCATCTACGGCTTCGCCAAGGCTGCCGGCGTTAACCCGGTCAAGATCGGCCTGCCGGTCGGCGCGATCATGCTCGCCATCCACGTTGTGGTCCCGCCGCACCCGGGCGTGGTGGGCGGCGCCGGAATCCTCGGCGCGGACATCGGATGGACCACCATCATCGGTCTGTCCCTCTGCATCCCCGTCGGCGTCGTCGGTTACTTCGTTGCCCGCCGGCTGAACCGCCGCGACTTCACCATGCTTCCCTCCACCGCGGCGCAGTTCCGGCTCTTTGGTACGGGGAAATCCGAGGTCGAACAGGACGCAAACGAAGGCGGGTCCGACGTCGCCGTCAAGACCCGCGTCGCGCCGGTCAAGACCGCTCCGAGCCCGGCCATGATCATCTCCCTCATCGTCCTGCCGATCCTGATGATCATGGTGGGAACCCTCGGCGCCGTTATCCTGCCCAAGGGCACCCCTGCTGCAGACGTTGCCGGCTTCGTCGGTGCGCCACTCATCGCCCTGCTGACCACCTTGGGACTCGCCTACTACTTCCTGGGCATCCGCCGCGGCTGGAGTTCACAGCAGACCGGTGAAGTCATGGACTCCGCCCTGGCCCCCACGGCCATCGTGATCCTCGTAACCGGCGCCGGCGGTGTCTTCGGCAAGGTCCTGACCGTCTCCGGAATCGGCAAGGCGCTGGCCGAGGGCCTGCACACAGTCGGCCTCCCGGTCATCCTGATGGCCTTCGTCCTGGCGGCAATCCTTCGGGCGTCGCAGGGCTCGGCCACGGTTGCCATCATCACCACCGCCGGCCTGCTGAGCGCTTCAGTTGCCGACGGCGGCTACTCGCCGGTGCAGACCGCGCTCATCCTGGTAGCGATCGGCTTCGGCGCCTTCGGCCTCAGCCACGTCAACGATTCAGGCTTCTGGATCGTCACGCGTTTCCTGGGCCTGTCCGTCGCAGACGGACTGCGGACCTGGACGGTGCTCACCACCATCCTTGGCCTGGCAGGCTTCGCCCTGACGTTCCTGGTATGGATCCTGGCCGGCGGCCTGAGCGTCTGATGCGCACCCGACTCGACCAGCTGGTCACGCAAGCCCTCCAGCAGGGCTCGGCCGTTCCCGCCTTCACCTGCTACGACTT
The DNA here is from genome assembly GCF_050156905.1 of Pseudarthrobacter sp. S3. Taxonomy (NCBI): domain Bacteria; kingdom Bacillati; phylum Actinomycetota; class Actinomycetes; order Micrococcales; family Micrococcaceae; genus Pseudarthrobacter; species Pseudarthrobacter sp. S3. The sequence goes on from NZ_CP189583.1 coordinate 558,949, forward strand.
CACCACGGCGCTTGCCGTTGTGGGCGCGGCCGAGGACGCTGGCCGCGGGATCATCCTGCTGGTGGCCCCCAAGACGGCTGCCACGGCGAACGGACTGCGGCTGATCGCCGCGCTCCGTGGCCTGGCAGACGCCGCGTTCGTTCCGGTGGCGGTCCAGCTTGATCACGCGACGGACCTCAAGGTGATGGCCGACGCCGTCGCCGCGGGGGCGGATTCTGTCCTCGCGGACGGTTCCTCCTTGCCGTATGAGGAGAACATTGCGCTGGTCCGTCAGGCACGCGCTGTGCTGGGTGCCGACGTCGTGCTTGAAGCCGAACTCGGCGGCCTGGCCGGCGACGAGGACCGGGCCTTCGGCGCGGATGAAGCCGGTGTGGCAGTGGCCGGCCTGACGGATTCCGCGCAGGTGGAGGATTTTGTGGCCCGGACCGGCGCGGAACTGCTGGCTGTTGCGGTGGGGAACGTCCACGGCAAGTACGAGGGCGAGCCGCAGCTGCGCTGGGATGTCCTTCAGGACATTGCCGTGCGGACGCACCTTCCCCTGGTGCTCCACGGCGCGTCCGGCATTCCGGCGGGGGAGCTGGTCAAGGCCGCCGCGATGAACGTGGGCAAGGTGAACTTCAATACCGAGCTCCGTACGGGAGTGCTGTCCTCACTCCAGGAACAGCTGCCCGCGCACCGTGCCGACGGCGAGAATCTCCAGGGCCTGCTGGGCCACTGGAACACCACGGCCAGGGAGTTCGCCACGTCCGCACTGGGCATGCTCACCCGGTGACGCCCTTTTGAGTTTTTGGGGAGGCTAGGATCAGCACATGATCCTGGCCTCCCTTCTTTTTGCGTTCATCGCCGCCGCGCTGCACGTGTACATCTTCACCATGGAGTCCCTCACGTGGACCACCCCGGCCACCTGGAAACGTTTCGGCCTCGCCTCCCAGGCCGACGCCGAGACCACCAAGGCACTCGCCTACAACCAGGGCTTCTATAACCTGTTCCTGGCCATCGGCGCGTTCATCGGAGTGGGCTGCGTGGCGTTTGGCCCGGACGCCTCGGCGCAGCACGTGGTCGGCTGGACGCTGATCTTCAGCTGCTGCGGCTCGATGCTGCTGGCCGCCGCAGTGCTGGCACTCAGCGGGAAAAAGTACCTCCGCGCCGCGGTGCTGCAAGGCACGACGCCGTTGCTCGCCGTCGTGCTTGGGTTGCTGGCCGTTGCGGGCTGACTGGCGTTGCTGGCCGGAAGCGCATCGCGGGCGGACAATTTAGTCAACAGCAGCATCGGCGCATGTAGGGACTGCACGTGAGTGGTCTGAAGGAGCCGGGGCCGGCCCCGCAGGGTGAACAGGCGGCCCAGCGCGACCTGGTGATCGACCTTGTCCGGTTCTTCTGCCTGGCCCTGGTGGTGGTGGGCCACTGCATGATGGTCAGCCCCGTCCTGCGAAGGGACGGCACCGTGACCTCCGAAAACACCCTCGGCGATCAGCCGTGGTTCGTGCCCGTCATCTGGATCTCTATGGTCATGCCGCTGTTCTTCCTGACCGGCGGCACCACCGGGCTGCAGTCCTGGCAGCGGCTGCAGGCCCTTGGCGGCACCGGCTTCGAATTTGCCCAGGCACGGCTCCTGCGGCTGGTCCGTCCGGCGGCGGCCCTCCTGGCGGTGATGTTCCTGGGCCTTTCGGCGGCGCTTCTGTTCGGTGTGGACGCCCAGGTGGTCCAGCTGATGGCCACCGGGGCCGGTATGCCCCTGTGGTTCCTTGCCGCCTACCTGGCAGCCCAGCTGAACATTCCGCTCCTGGCGCGGTTCCACAGCCGCGCGCCCTGGCTGACTGTTGCCGTCCTGGCTGCCCTGGTAGTAGCCGTCGACTGCTTACGCGGGGCCCTCCCCATGCTCGCCTACGCGAATCTTGTCTTCCTGTGGTGCGCGGTGCAGCAGCTCGGCTTCCTGATGGCTGACGGACATCTCGCCAGGCTCACCCGCTCCGGCCTGGTGGGGCTCATCCTGGCAGCCAACCTGCTGCTCGGGCTGGTCACCGGCCTGGGCCTCTACTCCGGAAACATGCTGGTCAACCTCAACCCGCCCAACCTTTGCCTGCTGCTATTGGGCGTGTCCCAGGCCGCCGCTCTCCAGCTTTTCCGCCCGGGGCTCAGCTGGGTTTCCGGCTTGGGCTGGGTCCGCGCGGTGGTCATGGTCGCCGGCCGCCGCTCCATGACTGTCTACCTCTGGCACCTGCCGCTGCTCGTGGCCATGTCCGGGCTACTGCTCCTTACCGACTTCCCCAAGCCCGTGGCAGGCACAGCTGAATGGTGGTGGGCCAGACCCCTCGTCCTTCTTGGCGTTGTGGCCCTCCTGCTCCCGGTGCTGGGCGCGTTCGGTCGCCTTGAGGAACGTCCGACGGCGTCTGTCCACACCCGCGGCAGGCCCGCCGCCGCGGTGCTGGCTGCCGCCGTCGTCGTCTTCATACCGGTGGGGCACGCTGCCCTCAACGGCCTGACGCTCGGCCTGCTCGGAGGTGGCGCAGCGTGCTTTGTGTTGGCCGTGCTGCTGCTGGGCAGGATGCCGGAACGCGTCCCCGGCGATGTCCGTGCCGAACTGGCCGCCCACAACGGACGGCAGCCTGATGGGCCATTGCCAGCCGGGCCAAGTAGTGCCAATGTCGAACCATGACTGAGAACATGATTTCCACAGAGGACAAGTTCAGCCCGGACGTCTCGTTGTCCAGGGATGACGAGCATCACCGCTACGAGCTGCGGGTGGGCGGGAAGGTCGCCGTCCAGTCCTTCTTCCGGGACCTGCCCGGACACGTGGATTTCCTCCACACCGACACAGCCGAGGACTTCAAGGGGCAGGGGCTGGGCAAGGTGCTGGCGCACTTCGCGCTCGACGACGTTGTGGCTTCGGGTAAGCGGATCATTCCGCATTGCCCGTTCATTGCCAGTTACCTCCGTGCCCATGAGGGGGGCTACGAACAGCACATCGACTGGCCGGACAACTAGCGCGAGCGGTCACTTAAGCCCCCTCCCGCTGGCGCGAACGGTCACTTAAGCCCCCTCGAACTAGCGCGAACGGTCATTTAAGCCCCTGAAAGCTCCCGCAGGAGGGCCTCAAGTGTCCGTTCGCGCGGAGTATCTTGCCCCCGATTTGCGACCGGGGCCAGTCAATGACGCGCCCCCGCCCGTAGAACACCCGTATTCCCGCAACTAGAGATAATAAGTCACTAAAGTTTGACGAAAAGGGTTACCTAAGTAAGGCTTACCTTGCTAAACCCTCAACGTCGAACTAAGGATGACCATTGTGCCGCTGCTGCCCCGTGTTGATGAGATGTACATGGATGAAAATCGGGTGAGCGAAACCTTGCCCGGACAGGATTTCGGTTCCCGGGTGGAGCTGGCCCTCGCTGCCACCAACCATCTGTTCAACACCAGGAACTCCACCCGGTACGTGGCGCAGGTGCTGCAGGGCGTCAACGCCGTGGCCACCAAACTGGACCGGACCACCCGGCCGTTCACCGGCGTCGGGCCTGCCGAAATGAAGGCGCGCATCGGCGCCGTGGACCTGGACCAGCCGCTCCCGGACACAGCCGCGGCCCTGGAAGAGCTGGAGACCGTATACCTCCGGGACGCCATCTACTTCCACGACGCGAAGTACGCAGCCCACCTGAACTGCCCGGTGGTGATCCCGGCACTGGTGGGGGAGGCCATCCTGTCCGCGGTGAACTCCTCGATGGACACCTGGGACCAGAGCGCCGGGGCCACCATGATCGAGCGCCGGCTCATCGACTGGACCGCCGAACGCCTGCAGCTGGGGGCTGCAGCTGATGGCGTATTCACCTCCGGCGGCAGCCAGTCCAACCTGCAGGCACTTCTGATTGCGCGCAACCACGCCGTTGCCGGGCTGCGGCAGGAGCCGGCCAACGCCGGACTCCGGCTGCCCGCCATGCTGGAAAAGCTGCGCATTTTCACGTCCGCGGACAGCCATTTCAGCATCCAGAAGTCCGCGTCCATGCTGGGCATGGGCTTCGACGCCGTGATCTCCGTCCCGTGCGCCGATGACCATAGGATGGACCCTGCCGCGCTCGCCGAGGCCATTGCGGAAACGCACGACGCCGGGCTGGTGCCGATGGCGGTTGTGGCCACCGCCGGGACAACCGACTTCGGTGCAGTGGACCCGCTCGCGGACCTCGCCGCCCTGGCCCGCGCCTACGGTGCCTGGTTCCACGTTGATGCGGCTTACGGCGGCGGGCTGATGGTTTCCGGCCGCTACCGCCACCTGCTGGAGGGGGCCCGCCTGGCAGACTCCGTCACCGTGGACTTCCACAAAACGTTCTTCCAGCCCGTCAGCTCCAGCGCCTTGCTGGTCCGTGACCGCGCCATGCTCCAGCACGTCACGTACTATGCGGACTACCTGAACCCGGAAAGCGCTGCCCTGGCCGAGGTCCCCAACCAGGTGGACAAGAGCATCCAGACCACCCGGCGCTTTGACGCGCTCAAACTGTGGCTGACCCTGCGCATCATGGGAGCGGATGCCATCGGCGCCCTGTTTGATGAGGCGATCGATCTCGCAGCCCGCGTGGGATCAGTGCTGGCTGCCGACGACGACTTTGAGCTCGCCGCCGCTCCGCAGCTCAGCACGCTGGTGTTCCGGTACCGGCCCGGGGTCTCCGGTTCTGAACTCACGGGCGCCGTGTCCGACGCTCACGGACGGCTTTCCGAGGATGCGGCCGATACCCTCAACCCGGCCATCCGCGCGGCGGTCTTCGCGTCCGGGCAGGCGGTGGTGGCCGGCACCAAGGTGGCCGGCAGGCACTACCTGAAGTTCACCCTCCTCAACGCCGAAGCAACCCTGGGGGACATCGGCTCGATCATCGAGCTGCTGCGCCGCACCGGCGCGCAGCTGCTGGCCAGCGACAGTGCCAGCCCCAGCACCAGCGAGGTGTCCGCATGAGCATCCCGGACTGTGGCAGTTCTGCAGACACGCGCATTTTCGACCTCGCCGGGATCGGCGTCGGGCCCTTCAACCTGGGCCTCGCCGCCCTCAGCGAGCCGGTGGACGGGCTGGATGGCGTCTTCCTGGAGCAACGGGAATCCTTCGACTGGCACCCCGGCATGATGCTGGAGCCTGCCCACCTCCAGGTGCCGTTCATGGCGGACCTGGTGACACTGGCAGACCCCACCTCGCCGTATTCGTTCCTGAATTTCCTCAAGCAGACCGGCAGGCTCTACCGCTTTTACATCCGCGAAAACTTCTATCCGCTGCGCGCCGAATACAACCAGTACTGCCACTGGGTGGCCGGCCAGCTGCGCTCGGTCCGTTTTAGCACAGCTGTGCTGGATATAACGTACGACGCCGGCGTGTACCGCCTTTCGGTGGAAGGCCCGGAAGGGCCCGAGGTGCTGCTGGCCCGGCGGCTGGTGCTGGGCACCGGCACGTCGCCCTACGTGCCGGCATCCTGTGACGGAATAGTCGACGCGGCCGCTGATGGGGGCGGGGGACTTGTCCTCCACAACGCGGACTACCTGTTGAGGAAGAGTGAGCTGCAGGCCAAACGGAGCATCACCCTCGTGGGCAGCGGCCAGAGCGCCGCGGAGATCTACTACGACCTCCTGCAGGACATCGACACCTACGGCTACCAGCTGAACTGGGTCACCCGGTCGGGGCGATTCTTCCCGCTGGAGTACACCAAGCTCACCCTGGAGATGACCTCGCCGGAGTACGTGGACTACTTCCATGGGCTGCCCCAGGACCAGCGCGACGGACTGATCAAGAGCCAGAAGAACCTTTACAAAGGCATTAACTCCGAGCTGATCGATGCCATCTACGACCTCCTGTACACCAAGAGCCTCTCCGGCATGGTGGACACCCAGCTCCTCACCCAGTCGTCGCTCACCGGCGCCGCCTGGGATCCCGCTGCCTGCGTCCACACGCTGCAGCTCCGGCACGAGGAACAGGGCGCTGATTACGTACTGGACAGCGAAGCAGTGGTCCTCGCCACCGGCTACACGTATCGGGAGCCGGACTTCCTGGCCGGCATCCAGGACCGGATTGCCAGGGACACTGCCGGCCGGTTCGCCGTGGCACGCAACTACAGCACCGGCGTCGAACCCGGCGAAATTTTCGTCCAGAACGCCGAGCTGCACACGCACGGCTTTGTCACCCCGGACCTCGGCATGGCCGCCTACCGCAACTCGTGCATCCTGCGCGAGATCACCGGCCGCGAGGTCTATCCAGTGGAGCGGAGCATCGCTTTCCAGCAGTTCGGGCCGCCGCAGCCAGGCCCGATCGCCGCGCCGGCTCCGATCCAGGCTGCGGAGGTGTCCGCATGAGCTTCACGTTCCGCTGTGTTGACGCCGTTGCCGACGCACCCCTCCTCCACAGCTGGGTGACCCAGCCGTACGCGTCGTTCTGGGGGATGCTGTCCTCCACAGTTGAAGGCGTGGTGGAGGAATACTCGAAGATCCAGGCAACGGGGCATCACCATGCCGTGCTGGGGATCAACGACGACGGCCTCCCCGCCTTCCTGATGGAGGAATACCTTCCGGCCGCCTCGCCGCTGGCCGCGGTCTATGCCGTGCAGGAGGGCGACATCGGCATGCACCTGCTGGTGGCGCCGCCGTCGGGAGATCCCCAACCGGGGTACACGGCCGCGGTGATGGACGCCGTGCTGAAGCGACTGTTCGAAAACGCAAGGGTGGAACGCGTGGTGGTGGAACCGGACGCCAGGAACTCTAAGATCCAGGTGCTCAACGAGCGGCTCGGCTTCCATCCGTCGGGGGTAGTCAACCTGCCGGACAAGGAAGCGCTGCTCAGCTTCTGCACACGCCAGGACTACCTCGCCGCCCACGCAGCCCTGCGCCACCCCCAAGACCCTTCCCATGACCTTTCCGCCCCGATCCACCAGGGAGCATCACTGTGACTACTATCGAACTGAACCCCGCCATCGCCGCAACGGCGGGAACCACCGCCAACACCGTTCCCCACCTCGCGCCCGAGCGCTGGGCTACGGCCAACCGGCATCTGGTCCGCAAGGCGCTCGCCGAATTCCTGCACGAACGCATCCTGGAGCCGCAGCGCCTGGGCTCCGGCGGGGGTGCCACAGGTGCGGAAGAGCCCGCGGTATACGCGGTGCGCAGCGACGACGGCTCAACCGCGTACTCGTTCACCGCACGCGTGCTGGAACTGGAGCATTGGTCGGTGGACGCAGGTTCCATCCGCTGCACGCGCGGCGGCGAGGACGCCGCCCCGGACGCGCTTTGCTTCATCACCGAGTTCAGGGGCACCCTGGGCATCCGCGAGGAGATGCTCCCGGTCTATTTGGAAGAGATCAGCAGCACGCTGGCCGGGCACTCCTACAAGCAGTGGCTGGGACAGCCATCCGCCGAAGAGCTCGTGGCAGGAGTCACCGGCGGCACCGACCCCGCAGCCGACTTCCAGGCCATCGAACGCAGCATGACGGAGGGCCACCCGTGTTTTGTGGCCAATAACGGCCGGCTGGGCTTCGGCGTCAGCGACTACCGGGCGTTCGCGCCGGAGACCGGAGCCTCCGTCAGCCTGGAGTGGATCGGAGTCCACCGCAGCCAGGCCGTCTTCACGTCCAGCGCCGGGCTGGACTACCGCGCCCACCTGGAGGCCGAGCTCGGCGCCGCCGCGCTGGAGTCGTTTGACGCTGAATTCGCAGCCCAGGGTGTGGACCCCGCGCAGTACTTCCTGATGCCGGTGCATCCCTGGCAGTGGGAGAACAAGCTCACCGTCACGTTCGCTGCCGAGATCGCCCAGCAGCACATCATCCACTTGGGGACGGGGGCTGACAGCTACCAGGCCCAGCAGTCCATCCGCACGTTCTTCAATACAGCCGCGCCCGCCAAGAGCTACGTCAAGACGGCGGTGTCCGTCCTGAACATGGGCTTTATGCGCGGACTCTCGCCCCAGTACATGAAGGCCACCCCGGCCATCAATGACTGGCTGCAGGACCTGATCCGGTCAGACGCAGCCCTGCAGAAGCGCGGCCTGGCCATGATCAGCGAGATCGCGGCGATCGGCTACCACAACAGCTACTACGAGGCCGCGTCCGCGAAAGGCTCGCCCTACGGGAAGATGCTGTCTGCGCTGTGGAGGGAAAGTCCGCTCCCTCTGCTGGAGGACGGCCAGCAGCTGGCCACCATGGCGTCGCTGCTGCACGTCGATTCGGCCGGCAATCCGATGGTGTCTGCCCTGATCGAGCGCTCAGGACTGGAGCCGGTCGAATGGCTGCGCCGCTACTTCGAGGCTTACCTCGTCCCGCTGGTCCACTGCCTCTACCGGTACGAACTCGCCTTTATGCCGCACGGCGAGAACGTGATCCTGGTGCTGAAGGACGGCGTCCCAGTGCGCGCGGTTATGAAGGACATCGCCGAGGAAGTTGTGGTGATGGGGCGCCGGCTGGACCTGCCCGCGGAGGTGTCACGGATCCAGGTGGACATTCCCGACACCGAAAAGGTCCTGGCGATCTTCACGGATGTGTTCGACTGCATCTTCCGTTTCCTCGGTGCCCTCCTGGTGGAGGACGGCAAACTCAGTGAAGAGGAGTTTTGGGGCACGGCCGCCCGGGCTATCCAGGACTACCAGGCGGAGAACCCGGAGCTCGCGGACCAGTTCGCCCGCCACGACCTGTTCGCCGCGGACTTCGAACTATCGTGCCTGAACCGGCTGCAGCTGCGGAACAACCAGCAGATGCTTGACCTCACCGACCCGTCCGGCGGGCTGCAGATGGCGGGCCGGCTCGCCAACCCCCTGGCAAGGTTCGCTTAGACCGAGGCTCAGCTTTTCGCCATGGACCGCGGGTAGCAGATGCTAGCCCGCCAGGGCGCCGCGTTGGCCCGGGTTCGCGAACTTGGCGGCTCGGAGGAGGCTATGCAGCCGGGCCAGGAGGAAAACGCGACGGAGTAAGGAATAGCACAGCTAGTCTGGGCATATGGAGACACCAAGAACAGCGCTCGTGACAGGTGCAACGGCAGGGCTGGGTGCGGAGTTCGCCCGCCAACTGGCGCAGGAAGGCCACCACATGGTGCTGGTGGCCCGTGATGCCGCCCGGCTCCAGCAGATCGCTGATGAACTGGAGCGTGATTACAGCGTCTCCGCTGAGGTGCTGCCCGCAGATCTGACGGACGACGCCGGCGTGGCCGCCGTCGTCGGGCGGCTCACGGACGCTGCGCGGCCAGTTGAAGTCCTGGTGAACAACGCGGGGATCGGGCTGTTGCATTCCTTCGAAAACAATTCCTTGGAAGACGAGAAAGGGCACCTGCGCCTGCACGTTGAGACGCCCATGGTGCTTTGCCATGCCGCCCTGCAGGGGATGTTGGAGCGGCATTCCGGCCGAATCATCAACGTGGCCAGCGTGGCGGCTTTTGCCAACCGCGGCAGCTACTCGGCTGCGAAAGCCTGGCAGGTCAGCTTCAGCCGCTGGGCCAACATTGCGTATGGACCGAGAGGCGTGCATGTCACGGCACTGTGCCCCGGATTTACGCACACCGAATTCCATGACCGCATGGGCATGGACAAATCGGTCGCGCCGCACTGGATGTGGCTGCGGGCGGATTGGGTGGTCCGGGACGGGTTGGCGGACAACGCCAGCGGGAAGGGCGTTTCGATTCCCAGCAAACGCTACAAACTGGTGGCGGCCATCTCGCGATTGCTGCCGGCGCGGCTTACGTCCGGGCCGCCGCGACGCCCGAAACAGTAGTCTTCCGCGGTGCGCGGACCGCAACCACCACCGCGATACCGATCACCGCGCCCACAAGGGTTTCCACCGCGCGTTCGGTGACCAGCAGGCCCGGGTCCGCGGGCGCAGCAAGCTGCGTCATGAGCAGGATCACCGGCGTGAAGAAGGCCATGGCCCAGCCGTAGTGCCGCGCCATGAACAGCTCGGTGGGGAACTGGAATGCGATCACCAGCAGCGCCAGCACGGCCGCGGTGTGGCCGGGGAAATATTGCAGCGGCGACAGCGGACCAGGGAAAAGGACGACGGCGACCAGCGCCAAACCGACGAACGTCCCCACGATGCGGTGGATCCCGCGGTGGACGCGGCTGGGCAGGTCGGCTCCGGCAAGCGGGACGGCGGCCGCGGCCATGGCCCAGTGCGGGTGGCCGCTGCCGCTCATCACTCCGCAGGCGCCGGCGGCGCCGACGGCCAGGACATAGCGGGCTGCGTGCACCAGCGCGGCCTGACGGATTTCGCCGCTGAGACGCGGAACGTCCCGCATGGCGCCCGCTTGCCACGTCCGAACCCGCAGCCAGCCGGCGAAGCCCACAAGGATTGAGAATGCAGCCGAGGCTGCACCGATCAGCACGGCCGTCAGGAACGGCACGTTGGTCGGAATTGAGGCGCAGGCGCCTAGTGCCAGGATGCCGAAGAACGGTCCGTTCGGCTTGAGCTGCACCTTGTCGGAGAACAGGGACCCGACGCCGGCCAGCACAGCCTCCACCAGCACCAGCCACCAGGAGTGGATGTAGTTGAGGGACAGGAATACGCCCACTGTGATGCCGCTGACCAGAACCACCGCCGCCTGGGCCTGGTGCTTGAGGCGAAGCTGATGAGATTCCGAACGCCCGTACATGCCGGTCAGGGCGCCGAATACCGCGTACATGGTGAGCTCGGGGCGGCCGATTGCCAGCAGGACCAGGGAGGGCACTGCCACGCTGAGGGCAACCCTTACGGCCGAGAGTCGGTCGTTGTTCGCCGGGCCCAGCGCGTGCAGGGTGCGGGCATGGGCCATGACTCTGCGCACAGCCAACACCACCTTTTCTTCAAGCCCTTGTTCGAAAATTAGCAGAAGCCCGGAATGGCCACCATTAGCTGGGTCACAGGGCGTCGCTTGGGCCGGGCGGGCGGGCCGGGCCGGGCCGGGCCGCCCGAGAGAGCAGTGCCAGGCACGGCTAAGGCCCGCCCTGCGTGCTTCCCCCAAGGAAGACGCGCGGGACGGGCCTTTGAGCGCGGGCTACAAGACGGCCCAGTCAGGCCGGTGTTGTGTGGTGCTTAGACCGTGTTGCTTAGACTCCGGCCGGGACCTTAGCGGCCGCGGCATCGGTGGCGTCCTGGGATTCGAACGGCATGTCATCCAGGTCGATCAGCGGGTTCTCGTCCTGGGTTGCTACCAGTTCCTTGGCTTCCGCCTGGGTGTCCACGCTGGGCATGGAGCCTGGCAGCGGACGCTGGGCCGATTCCTTCAGGAAGTAGATGGCCACAGCTCCGATGGCTGAGGTCGCCATCAGGTAGTACGCCGGCATCATGTCATCGCCGGTGGCCTTGATCAGGGCAGCGACGATAAACGGGGTGGTTCCACCGAAGATGGCAACGGCGAAGTTGTAGGCGATACCCATGGCGCTGTACCTGTTGGCTGTCGGGAACTGTGCGGGCAATGCCGAGGCGAGGTTCGCAACATAGAACGTGACCGGGAAGGCGATCAGCGAGAGGCCCGCAAGCGTGGACCACACCTCACCGACACCGATGAGGAGGAACGCCGGCGTGGCCAATACCACGGTGCTGATGGCGCCGATCCACAGCACGGGACGGCGGCCGATCCGGTCGGACAGCTTTCCGGTCAGGGGGATGCAGAGGCTCATGATGACCAGCACGGGGATGGTCAGCAGCGTTCCGTGGACGGGATCGTAGCCTTTGGACTCAGTGAGGTACGTCGGCATATAGGACGTCAAGGCGTAGCCGGCGGTGTTGGCAGCGGCGACAAGGACCATCGCGACGATGAGCGAGCGCCAATAGGCCTTGACGATGCCGACCGGTGACTTGGCGGCGTCCACGTCAGCGGCTGCTGCGGCCTGCCCTATGGATTCCTGGGCATCCAGGGTGGCCTGGAACTGAGGGGATTCCTCGATCTTGTTCCGGAAGTAGATGGCGATGAGGCCCAACGGCCCTGCAATCAGGAAGGGTATGCGCCAGCCCCATTCCTCCATGGCTGTCTGGCCAAGGGTCAGTTGCAGGACAGAAACAAGTGCCGCACCCAGGGCAAAGCCAAGGTAGCTGCCCATGTCCAGGAAGCTTGCAAAGAATCCACGGCGCTTATCCGGTGCGTATTCGCTGACGAACGTGGTGGCGCCTGCGTATTCACCGCCGGTGGAGAAGCCCTGTATGAGCTTCAGGACTACCAGCAGTACAGCGGCCCAGATGCCGATCTGCGCGTATCCGGGCAGGAGTCCGACGGCGAACGTGCTCGCAGCCATAATCATGAGTGTTGCGGCGAGTACCTTTTGGCGCCCGATCTTGTCGCCGAGCCAGCCGAACACGATGCCGCCGAGTGGACGGGCAATAAACGTGGCCGCGAACGTTCCAAGCAGGAACAGCGTCTGGACGGACTTGTCGGCCTCGGGAAGGAAGACGGGTCCCATGGTGGTGATCAGGTAGCCGAATACGCCGACGTCGAACCATTCCATGGTGTTACCCACGATGGTTCCGCCGAGCGCTTTCTTAAGCATGGGCTGGTTGACCACGTTCACGTCGGACTCTTTGAGTCGGCGACGCGTAAGGATCTTAGGTTTCCGCCCACTTGTTGGCGCGGTGGGTCGTGCGTTGTTGGGTCCTGCGCTGTCAGATGTTGCGTTGTTGGGTCGGCGGGCGTTGTTAACGCCTGCTGAAGAGTCGGTCGTGCTTCGGTCTGTGGGCATTTGGGCGACTCCTATGGAGGTCATTTGCTTGCGACTTGTAGCTGCCCCGCTCTGGGCAGGCTTTCAATTTTACGCGGATTCCATGGCAAATGAGAGTTTTGTACCGTAAAGTGCCCTCCTTAAAGAGGGTTTCCATCGGCATTCAGGGACTTCTTTTGGCTGGTCTCGCCCCGTCATTACTGGGATTTGGGCGGTTCAGGCCCATCGTTACAGAATCTTTTTGTTCACGACGCACTTTTTAGGCCATTTTTCCCCTGATTTGCGTGGGAAAGTGACGGCCGCCACGGCGATCCGGGCACCAGCCCAGACCGCAAGACGGCCCTACATACGGGCCGGAAACCGGGGGTTCACAACCCAGGCTGAAACTGCCTATTGTTGAGCCATGGGAACACTGATTTTTGAGTAGTCGGACGCCTGCGGCCTGGTACCACAGGCCCCGTCCAGCTGATCTCGTCAGACACACTGATTCTCCTCAGAAAGGTTCCACCACATGACTGAAAACAACACTCCCAGCCAGCCCGACCCCGCGCAGGACGACGCCGACACCAAGGGCATCCGGGCCGGGCTCACCGAAGCGCAGCGGGCCATGCTCGCCAGCAAATCCCGGGGCGCCGACGCCGGACTGCAGAGCGTCGGCAAGAGCCACAAGCCCACCCACGCCAGCGGCAAGCAGGGCCCGGCGGAGAAGAAGGTCCGCTGGTAATTCCAGCGCCCGGACAGCACGCCAGACCTACTATTGGTAACCACTTCATTTCATTGCGGAAGGAAGAAAAAATGGCTGAAAAACATGCTGGAGCAAAGATTGAGCCGGAGGTCGCGGGCCATCTCGCGGCAGCCATGGACACCCCGTCCATGCCTGACCCGGCCGCCATTGCGGTGACCGCGGCGATGGCTGGCGAACAGCAATGGCCGGACGGCAACGGAAAGCACCGGCACCCCAAAGAGCGGGATGCAGGCCACGGCCGCATGGGCCAGGAAGCTGCAGTCACGGCCGTGCACCGCACCGGCCGCCCGCAGATGCCGCACTCGTCCTAGGAACACCTGCGCAGCCGACGCGCATCTGACCTGACGACACAGAAAAGGCCTGGCGAGACCCAAATTCGGGCGTCGCCAGGCCTTTTCTGTGTCCCAGGAGATTTTGCGAGTCCTGGACGAATTTGCGCGTCGGCTGCTCAGCAGCACGAGGCCGCGCCGCTAGGCTTCCGGCAGCACTTCGTCGGCGGTTTTGTCCAGCCGCCAGCCCCGCCACACCGGATGCCTGAGCTTCCCGCTGCCTGTCCATTCCCCGAAAGTCACCTCGCCGACCAGCCGGGGCGTCACCCAATGGGCGTCCGAGGCATCCTCAATGGGAACGTCCTCGAACGGTGACGTCTTGCGGGCCAGATGGTCCACCTTCTGCCGCAGTCCCTCCAGTTCCCGGGTGCTGAACCCGCTGCCCACCCGGCCAACATAGCGCAACTTGTTGCCGTCGGGGATCCCCACGAGCAGCGACCCTACTGAGCTCTGCCGCCCGCCCTTGCCGGCCCGCCAGCCACCCACCACAACTTCCTGGGTCTGGTGCAGCTTGATCTTAATCCATGTCCGGGTCCGCCGCCCGCTGACGTAGCGGCTGTCGGTCCGCTTCGCCATGACACCCTCAAGCCCCAGCTCCTGCGCACTTTCCAGAATGTGCTCGATCCTTTCGTCCAGGATCGGAGACAGCTCCACCGGGCAGTCCGACGGCCGATAAAACTGCTCAAGGCGTTGCCGCCGCTTCACGAGCGGCAGCCGGCGAAGGTCCTCGCCACCGTCGGACAGCAGGTCAAAGAGCACCAGCCGGACCGGGATGTCTGCGCGGGCCTTGGTGACGTCGCCGGGCCGGGTCAGCTTCATGCGCCCCTGAAGCCGCCCGAAGTCGGGCTTCCCGGAAGGCCCGACGGCGATGATCTCACCGTCGGCAACAAACGGCCCCGCCGGCCAGCAGGACCGGTCCGTCAGCTCCGGGTAGGTTGCGGTGACGTCGATGCCGTTGCGGCTGAAGATCCGGACCTTCTTTTCGTCCGCGACCAGCAGGGCCCGCACGCCGTCCCACTTCAGTTCAAACTGCCAATCGCTGCCGTGAAGGTCGGCGGCGGTCCCGGACGTTGCCATCATGGGACTGAAATCCTCCGCCGGTTCATCCTCCACGTGGGCTCGCCGCGGATGGAATGTGTGGTGGTCCTTGTCCATCAGGTGGATGAGCCATTGCCCGTCAGTGTCCCTGCCCTGCCCGCGGCCGGTGTGGATGAGGGCGAACTTCCGGGTGCCGCCCAGGCCCCCGCCCTCGGCGCCGGTCAGGGTGGCGATGACCTCGCGGCCGTTGATCCATTTCTCCAGTTCATACGTGCCGTGGTCCCAGATGGTGACCTCGCCGGCGCCGTACTGGCCCTTGGGAATGGTGCCCTCAAAAGTGGCGTAGTCCAAGGGGTGGTCTTCGGTCTGGACGGCAAGGTGGTTCTTTTCGCCGGATGCCGGGACGCCCTTCGGCAGGGCCCACGACACCAGCACACCCTCGTGCTCCAGCCGGAAATCGAAGTGCAGCCTGCTCGCGTGGTGCTCCTGGATCACGAAGGTGTCCCCGTTTCCGGAGGTGCCGGAGAACGGCTCAGGCGTCCCATCCGGGTCCCGCATCGACCGGTACCGTTCCAGCCGGGCGTGCGCGCCGCCGTCGTCCGTCCCTTCGCCCGAAGGACCCAGGGAACGTGCGTCCCCCGTGTGCCCGGCACCGCTGGCGACGGCGGCGAACGGGTCCTTGCCCGCCTTGACCCGGCGCAGCACGGCTTTGTAGTCGAGGTGCTCGAGCTTGGGGGAGCCGATCTCCTGCCAGGTCCGCGGGGTAGCCACGGTGGGGGTGAGGCGGCCGCGCAGGGAGTACGGCACGATGGTGGTTTTGGCGGCGCTGTTCTGGCTCCAGTCCACCAGTACTTTGCCTTTGCGCAGCGTCTTTTTCATGTCGCTGACGGCGAGATTCGGGTGGTCCGCTTCCAGAGCGCGGGCCAGTTCGTGGGCAAAGTCCGAGATCTGATCGGAGGTCTGCGTGCCGTCAAGGCCGGCGTAGAGGTGGATGCCCTTGCTGCCGCTGGTCACCGGCACGGGTTCCAGGCCCACGTCCTGCAGGATGGCGCGGGCCAGCTTGGCAACCTCGGCGCATTCCTCAAGCCCTGCGCCGTCGCCGGGATCGAGGTCAAGGACCAGGCGGTCCGGGTGGAGCTGCTTGCCGTGCGAGTCCACCTGCCACTGGGGGACGTGGATTTCCAGCGAATTGATTTGGCCGAACCAGGTGAGCGTGGCGGGATCGTTCACCATCGGGTAGTAGATGGTCCGGTCCTTGTGTGTGATGGCGGCGCGGGGGAGCCAGCCGGGCGCTGAATCCTCCAGGTTCTTTTGGAAGAACACCTCGCCGGGCTGTCCGGGGGAGCCCACGCCGTTGACCCACCGCTTGCGGGTGGCGGGCCTGTTGGCCGCTGCGGGGATCAGGACATGGGCCACGGCGGCGTAGTAGGCCAGGACGTCGGCCTTGGTGGTGCCGGTCTCCGGGTAGATGATTTTGTCCAGGTTGGTGAGGGTCAGTTCCCGGCCTGCCACCCTGACACGCTCTTTAGGGCCGGCCATGGGTCTTCACCTCCGGCCCCACGTGATGTTCACTTGAGGGATGAGAGCCATCTGGAAGGGTGCCATCGCGTTTGGCCTGGTGAACGTGCCCGTGAAGGTCTACAGCGCCACCGAGGACCACGACATCAGCCTCCACCAGGTCCACAATGCCGACGGCGGCCGGATCCGGTACCAGCGCCGCTGCGAGTTGTGCAGCAAGATCATCGACTATTCGGACATTGACAAGGCCTTTGAGGACGACGGCCGCACGGTGGTCCTGTCCAAGGATGAACTCAAATCCATCCCGGCGGAGAACAGCCACGAGATCGAGGTGGTCCAGTTTGTTCCGTCCGAGCAGCTCGAACCCATGATGTTCGAGAAGAGCTATTACCTGGAGCCGGATTCCAAGTCTCCCAAGGCCTATGTGCTGCTGCGACGGGCGCTTGAGGATACGGACCGCGTGGCCATCGTCCAGTTCGCCCTGCGCGAGAAGACCAGACTGGGGGCGCTGCGCATCAAGGGCGACGTGCTGGTCCTGCAGTCCCTGCTGTGGCCCGACGAGGTCCGGGAGGCCAGCTTCCCGGCCCTGGACACGTCCATCCGGATTTCGGCACAGGAACGCGAAATGTCCGCTGCCCTCGTGGAGTCCATGGCCGCCGATTTCGAACCCGGGCACTTCACCGATGACTACCAGGTGCAGCTCCGGAAGCTCATCGAGGCCAAGCTGGAGAAGGGTGATTCGCTCGATACTGACGAAACATTCGGCGCAGAAGCGGGTGAGGGCGGCAACGGCGAGGTCATCGACCTGATGGAGGCGCTGAAGCGCAGCCTGGAGCGGAAACGCGGCGGCGGGAAGGCTGCCGCGTCTGCGGATGCGGGCTCCGGGGGTACGGCCTCCGGAGACGGGGACGACGACGACACGGAAGCGAGTGCCAACAGTTCCGGCGCGAAGGCTCCCGCCAAGGCCGGTGCCAAGACTGCAAGTACGAGGACTGCTCCCGCGAAGTCCTCCGGAACTAAGTCCTCCGGAACTAAGTCCTCCGGAACCAAAGCCACCGCCGCGAAGCCTGCCGCGAAGCTTGCGGCGAAGCCTGCCACAGCGCGGGCGCGAAAGGGTGCTTAGAGCAGTCCGCGAACAGTCTGTGGTGGTGGGGATGGCCGCCGCCTAAGAGTTCCGCAGGGCGGAGATAAGCTCGCTCTTCTTTTTGGCTGAGTAACCAGCGAGGCCTATCTCCTTGGCTTTGGCCTTTAGCTGCGGGACGGTCCAGTCGTCGTAATCGCCGGCTTTCCCACCCTTGCGTCCTACCGCTGAGCGGCCTTTGTTGGCGGCCGCGTTCGAGATGCGGGCGGCCTTCTGCTTGGACGCGCCGTCGTCCCGCAGTTCCTCATAGAGTTCAGGATCTTTCAGGCTCGGGTTCTTCTTGCCGGGCATGTGGTCCTCCTTCGCCGGGTCCGGGATGAGCACCGTATTGGCTGGTCAGGCTTCCACGCTAATTCCGGGACTCTGGAAACACAAGGAAGCAGTAAGGTTGCTTGCTTCCGTGTTGGTCCTTTAGCTCCAGGCGCTTTACAGCCCGCCCTGCTGCGGCCACAATGGGTCGCATTACAGCCCTGTGGAACAGCCTGCTATCACTTGAAGCCTGTCAAGGGAAAGCCTGTCAAAGGAGAGGGGCGCCACCATGAATGACAATGCGGACGTAGACGAGGCAGACCGGGCATTGAAGCAAAAGCACCGGACCATGTGGGCCTCAGGGGATTACCCGGCACTGGCCAGTGAGCTGGTGCAGGACCTCGGGGCCATTCTGGTTGATGCCTGCGGAATCAAGCCGAAGCAGCACGTTTTGGACGTGGCCGCCGGCGCCGGCAACGCGGCCATCCCTGCAGCCATGATGGGCGCGCATGTGGTGGCCAGCGACCTCACCCCGGAACTGTTCTCCGCCGGGCGTCGGCAGGCTGCCGATCGCGGCGTCGGGCTTGAATGGGTGGAAGCGGACGCCGAGGCGCTGCCGTTCGAGGACAATTCGTTTGACGTGGT
The DNA here is from genome assembly GCF_050156905.1 of Pseudarthrobacter sp. S3. Lineage (NCBI taxonomy): Bacteria > Bacillati > Actinomycetota > Actinomycetes > Micrococcales > Micrococcaceae > Pseudarthrobacter > Pseudarthrobacter sp. S3. The sequence continues at coordinate 577,230 of NZ_CP189583.1, forward strand.
CACGTCCTGCCTGGGCGTGATGTTCGCTCCGCACCATCAGGCCGGAGCGGACGAAATTCTCAGGGTGTGCAAACCCGGCGGCACCATCGGCCTGCTCAACTGGACACCCGAAGGCTTCATCGGAAGGATGTTTACCACCATGAAGCCGTTCGCGCCGCCGCCTTCGCCCGGCGCCCAGCCGCCGCCGCTGTGGGGGAGCGAGGATCACGTGCGGGAACTCTTCGGGAGCAGGATCACCGATATCCAGGCGAAGAAGCGTTCGCTGGCCATCCGCAGTTTCCACCAGCCGGAGGACTTCCTGCGGTACTTCAAGTCCCACTACGGCCCCACCATCTCGGTCTATAAGTTCATTGGCGATGACAAGGACAAGGCGCAGGCCCTGGACAAAGCGCTCACCGAACTGGCCGATTCCTTTGGCGAGGCCCACGGCGATGCCGTATGGCAAATGGAATGGGAATATCTACTTGTGACCGCCAAGGAGGCCCGATAGTGCCCGGGAACCATGTGGCCACATCCACCGTCACCATCGAGGCTCCGGCGGACCGCGTCTGGAAAGTTATCACCGATCCCGCCGCCGTGAAGGAGTTCATGTTCGGCGCGGACCTGGAAACCGACTGGACGGAAGGAAGCCCCATGGCCTGGCGCGGGGAGTGGGAAGGCAAACCCTACGAAGATAAGGGCGAGATCCTCGAGGTAGACCCCGGACGCAGATTGGTCCACACGCACTTCAGCCCGCTGGGCGGTCAGGAAGACAAGCCGGAAAATTACCACACGCTCACCTGGACCCTCGAGGGCCAGGGCAGTGCAACAACACTCACGCTCTCGCAGGACAACAACGCCAGCGAAGACGCGGCCGAACACTCCAAGGGCATGTGGGACATGCTCGTGGCGGACGTCAAGAAGATCGCAGAACGCGGCTAAGAAACCAGCGGCCGCCGTCGTACCTTCCCAGGAGAGGGGACAGGCGCGACGGCGGCCGCTGGCGTCAGGCTGTTTACTCGGCGTCGTGATCCGTTTCCAGGATCTGGACCAGACGCTCCAGGGCGTCATCCGCGCCGGTACCTTCTGCGCGGAGCACCACAACATCGCCGTGGGCGGCACCCAGGCTCATGAGGGACAGGATGCTGGCGGCGTCCATTGCCTCATCGACCGGCTCGCCCTGGCGGGCGATGGTGATGTCCAGGTCGAACTCGCCGGCGGCCTCGGCAAAGATGGCGGCGGGGCGGGCGTGCAGGCCTACTCGGCTGGCGACGGTTGCGGTGCGTTCTGACATTTGTGCTCCTTTGTCTTTCGGCGCGTCCGTTGGTTCAGCGCCGTGGGTGGTGGTGCGGTGCGGCCGGTCAGACCGTTACTGGAACCGACTCAACGGTAACAGCGGGCTGGCGGACGGCCCAGCGCTTAAGGGCGATCACTGACAGGGCGGTGACGACTGTTCCGACAATGATAGAGACAACGAACATCAGGAAGTTGTCGATGGCGAAGAAGACAAAGAGACCGCCGTGCGGGGCTTTTGACCCTACACCGGCCGCCATGGAGATGGCGCCGGTGACGGCTCCGCCTAGCATGCTGGCCGGGATGACGCGGAGCGGGTCCGCAGCGGCGAAGGGAATGGCGCCTTCGGAGATGAAGGATGCCCCCAGCAGCCAGGCGGCTTTGCCGTTCTCGCGCTCAGCCAAGCTAAAGCGCTTCTTGTCCAGGACCGTGGACGCGAGTGCCATGGCCAGCGGCGGAACCATGCCGGAGGCCATGACGGCCGCCATAATCTGCCACGGTGCCTGATTGTCCAGCGTTGCGGCACCCAGGCCAGCGACGGCGAAGGCGTAGGCGACCTTGTTGACCGGACCGCCGAGGTCGAAGCACATCATCAGGCCAAGGATGATGCCGAGGGCTATGGCGCTGGCACCAGTCAGGCCGGACAGGAAGGAGTTCAGCCCAACAGTGATGGCGACGATCGGAGCGCCCAGGATCAGGAACATGAGGCCCGAGGCCACGATGGAAGCCGCCAGGGGGATGATCACCACGGGCATCAGGCCGCGCAGCCAGCGGGCAACCTGAAGTTGGCCGATAACGTGCGCGATGTAACCGGCCAGGAGACCACCGACGATACCGCCTAGGAAGCCTGCGCCCATAAAGCCGGCAACGGCGCCGGCAACGAAACCCGGTGCGATGCCTGGCCGGTCGGCAATCGCATACGCGATATATCCGGCCAGTGCGGGAACCAGGAATCCGAGCGACAAGGCGCCGATCTTGAACAAGACCGCACCGAGGTACGCACCGAGCGGGCCCCACGCGTTCTCAGGGAATTCTGTGGGCAGGTTGAAAATGCTGTTGTCCACCACGATGGTGTCCGCGTACTTGGTGATGAGGTAGCCACCCATCAGGAAGCCCAACGCGATCAGGAGGCCGCCACCGGCGACGAACGGGATCATGTAGCTGACTCCGGTGAGGAGTGCCTTCTTCAGCTTTTGGCCGATGTGTTCGCCCTTTTCGGTGGCTTCGTTCTCAGCCTGTTCCTCGGCCCCGAAGTGGGGGACTCGGCGCGCATTCGGGTTGTCGGCGGCAGCGAGCGCCTCCTGGACCATCTTGGCCGGCTCGTCGATGCCGCGCTTGACGGGGGCGTTGATGACGGGCTTGCCAGCGAAGCGCTCCTTGCCGCGGACATCCACGTCCACGGCGAAGATCACGGCTTCGGCGGCGGCAATGACGGCAGGGTCAAGCGGCTTGGCCCCGGAGGAACCCTGGGTCTCCACCTGCAGGTCCACGCCCATTTCCTGGGCTGCGGCAACCAGTGAATCGGCGGCCATGTAGGTGTGGGCGATGCCGGTGGGGCACGCGGTCACAGCCACCAGACGCCTGCGGCCAGCGGTGGTTGAGCCAGTAGCAACAGCACCGGCAACAGCAGCAGCGGGCGCAGCTTCGGCAACCGCAGCGGCTGCGTGGGCCGCCGGCTTGTCCGCCAAAGCGCCGTCCACCAGTGCCACGACCTCTTCCCGCGAAGATGCATTGCGGAGTGCCGCAGTGAAATCCTTTTTGATCAGGGACCGGGCCAGCTTGGACAGCAACTGCAGGTGCTCCTGGTCCGCGCCGTCCGGCGCGGCGATAAAGAAGACCAGGTCCGCGGGCCCGTCCTTGGCGCCGAAGTCCACCTTGGGGTTGAGCCGGGCCATGGCCAGAGTGGGTTCGATGACCGCAGCAGAGCGGCAGTGCGGGATGGCGATGCCGCCGGGGATGCCGGTGGCGGTCTTCTGTTCGCGGGCGAAGGCATCGGCGAAGAGGCCTTCGACTTCTGACGCGCGGCCGGTGGCAGCTACTGTGCTGGACAGGTGCCGGATCACGTCCTCGGGCGAGGTGCCCAGGTTCTGGTCGAGCACGACCAGGTCGGTGGTGATGAGCTGAGTCACTGTCAATCCTTTCGAAGAGCCGTGATGGTTACGGCATCCGGGGTGGTTTGGTGGACTGCCGGGACAGTGGAACCCGGCAGGGAGGCGGCGGCGGCACCATGTGCCACTGCCTGACGGAGGCAATCGGCCGGGGCGGCGCCCTGGCCATGGGCGAGCAGATAGCCAGCCAGCGACGAATCGCCCGCGCCGACCGTACTGACCGCGGCGACCGGCGGATGCGTGGCCAGCCACGCGCCGTCGGCCGTTACCAAGACAGCTCCCTTGGATCCGAGAGTTGCCAGCACAGCACCCACACCGGAACGCACGACGGCGGCGGCGGCTGCCGCGGCAGCCTGTGGATCCGCTTCCAGTTCGTCTGCGGTGGACGCCGTGGCGAAGCCGGCTGCAGCAGCCAGTTCCGCCAGTTCCTCGGCGTTGGGTTTGAGGAGGTCCGGTTTCCCGGACACCCCGTCCTGTGAAGTCCCATGCTGTGCCGTGCCGTCCGGCGAGATTCCGGAGACGGCGGCGACGAGCGGGCCGCCGGAGGAGTCGACGGCGATCAGCGGGGCGCCGCCGTCGGCCGCAGTCCGCAGCCGCCGGGTGACGGTCGCGTAGAAGTCGGCGGGGAAGCCGGGAGGCAGGGAACCTGCCAGGACTACCCAGCTGGCGCCGCGGGCGCGTTCCAGCAGCAGGCCGATCAGGGCTTCCTGCTGATATGCGTCCATGATGGGTCCGGGCTCGTTGATCTTGGTGGTCACGCCACCCGGCTCGGTGAGTGCCACGTTGGTGCGCAGCGGCTCGTCGATGGGAAGGGCCGCGAACGGCACGCCGTCGTGGAGCAGCCCGGCGAGGACGGGATCATTCTCAGCGCCCGGAAGCACCGCGATAGTCTCCAGGCCGGAGGCGACCAGGGCGCGGGAAACGTTGACGCCCTTGCCGCCGGATTCCTGGCTGACCGAAACCGCGCGTTGGACTTCGCCGCGTGCCAGGGGGCCGGGCAGGGCCACCGTGCGGTCCAGGCTGGGGTTGGCCGTGAAGGTGACAATCATGCGATCACCACGTCAACGCCGGCCTCGGTCAGGGCTGCCGCGAGTTCGGGGCTGGGCTCGCTGTCTGTAATCAAGGTGTCCAGATCTTTCAGGGAGGCGAACTGGACCAGGGTTTCCACGTCCAGCTTGGAGGAATCGGCCAGCACCACGATGCGGTGCGCCGAATGGACGAAGGCCGCCTTGACGGCGGCTTCTTCAGGATCGGGAGTGCTAAGGCCAAAGCTGGCGTGGATGCCATTGGTGCCGATGAAAGCGACGTCGGGGCGCAACCGCTGCGCCGCTTCCACAGTTACCTGCCCCACCGCGGCCTGGGTGAGCCCGCGCACCCTGCCGCCGAGGACTTGGAGGGCGATGCCGGGCGCACTGGACAGCTTCGCCGCGATGGGGACGGCGTGGGTGATGACTACCAGTTCGGCGCCGGGTCCGGTAGCCGAAGGCTCGACGGCGGTGCGCCGGGCGAGAAGGTCGGCCAACGCTTCAGTGGTGGAACCGGCGTCGAGCAGGATGCTGCCGAACGTGGCCTGGGGGATCAGGGCCAGGGCCGCCTGGGCGATTCGCACCTTCTGGTCCGGGCGCTGGATGGTCCGTTCGTTGATGCTTTCCTCGGTGGTGCTGAAGCGGTCGGCGGAAACCGCTCCGCCGTGGACACGGCGCACAGTGCCGGTGCTTTCGAGGGCGGCCAGGTCGCGGCGGACAGTTTCGGTGGTGATGCGGAAACGCTCAGCCAGCAGGGTCACGCTCACCCGGCCGGTGCCGGCAACAAGCTCGGCTATCTTCTGCTGGCGCTCCTCGGCAAACACATACCCTCCATTGCGTAAAGTGCTGAATCCCAGCCCTGAAATCCAGTGACTGGCATCACATGATGTTGAATTACTTGACTTTATCTTTGTCTATGTTGGTTTGTCAATGAAAACCATAAAAACACAGAACCCCCGGGAGTTTTTGTCCACGTATTGCGAGCCGAACGGCCCGAAAGTCCGGATAAGTGGACGAAAACTCGCGGGGCGGGGCGGGGCGCGCCGGGTTAGGCCTCGGTTAGGCCGGCAACGCAAAAGCCGGGCCCGACCTTTTCGGTCGGGCCCGGCTTCCGGGTGGGTTTGAAGCCTAGATGCCGCCGTCGCGGCTTTCGTTGCGGGTGATGCGCTCGCCGGTGTTGGGATCAACCACCGACCGGGTTTCGCTGACCCGGCGGCTGCGGCCCGGTGAGGCCAGGATGAGGGAGGTGATCAGCCCGATCACACCAACGGCCATCAGGATGTATCCAATCAGGACCTGGTCTATGAAGGGGATCAGCCCCGGGGCTACGGCCCAGGCCAGGATGGCGCCGAGTGCAATAAGGAAAATGGAGGAACCGATTCTCATGACTTGCTCCTTAGTTGTTCGAGTACGTGTGGTGCCAAGCTTGATAAGCATGCTGTCTTACGCTCACGCTACAGTCCGTCGGGGCACGATTCAATGATTGGGCCGCCCGGGGCGCGCCAGCGTCTTGGCTGTTCAGGAGCCTGGCGCTCGTTAGGCTGATCTGATGGAGACAGTTGTTTGGTCCAAGCCGGAGGCTGAGCGGGCCGGCACGCCGTTGCTGGTCATGATGCATGGCTACGGCACGGACGAGTCCCGAATGGTGCGGCTGTTTGAATACCTCCCGGCCGAGTTCACTTGTGCTGCGCTGCGGGCGCCCATGGTGATCGGTGACCACTACGGCTGGTTCCTCCTGGACTACTTCCTGGCCAACGATTTCGCGGATGTCATCACGGCCACCAACGCCGTCCAGGCGTGGATCAGCTCCGTCCGGGGCCAGCACAGCAGCGTCAGCCTGTTGGGCTATTCCCAGGGAATGGCCATGGCCAGCACGCTTCTGCGCCTTCATCCCTCGGAGTACCAGGCAACGGTGGGCCTCTCGGGTTTTGTGCTGGAAAGCGAACTGCTGTCGCTGACCGAATTCTTCACGGCCCCGCCGCCCTTCTTCTGGGGTCGGGACAAGGCGGACCTGGTGATCAATGAGGACGCAACGGCCTACACCGGACAATGGCTGAACGAAAACACCCGGCTGACCGCCAGGACATATCCGGGCATGGGCCACGCCATGAGCAAGACGGAGATGGTGGACGTCAGCGCCTTCCTGCGCCACTACGTGCTCGGCTGACTACCTGCTCCACTCAACGGCATGCCGGGGCCGAAATCCGTACCCCGCAGGGCGTGTGCCCGGTATCGCACCATGAGAAAAAACAGTTGCACGCCAAATCTGTAGGCTCTTACACTCTTTGGTGGCCCACTCTTGCGGGTCACTGAAACCATCGGAGAGGGAAGCCGGACCCATGCCACGTGCCATGCCTCCTGCCTGCCTTGCGCCACCGCCCCGCGTCCGCCAAGTTGTCAGGCCGTGCCAAGGCGCCCATGATGGAAGAAAACGTTCAACAGCAGCCCACCGGCCCGCCGAGGTTTTCACCTTGGCCCTCAGCCGCCCCTGCTGACCCGGCGGCATCGTGGCCGCCCTCCCCGCTCCTGCTCGGCCCCTCCTTGTTGCCCCGCTTTCGGCCCGCTCTGCTTTCTGCCTATTTACCTACCGCCCAGTAACAACCCGCCCGTGACAGCCCGCCTGTTGCCCGCCGTCTGAAAGGACATCGCGCATGACTGACGTTCTGAACACCCGAAGCACCAGCTGGACCACCGCCTCCGCCATCCTGTTCGACCTCGACGGCGTGCTGACCCCCACGGCCACTGTCCACGAACAGGCGTGGAAAGAACTTTTCGAGGGTTTCCTGGCGTCCCGTCCGGATGTCCCCGGCTACCGCGAGGACGACTACTTCGACCACATCGACGGCAAGCCCAGGTTCGATGGCGTCCGTGACTTCCTGGCGTCCCGCGGCATCGTGCTGCCCGAAGGTGCGCCAAGTGACGGCACTGCCGGTCATGCGCCCACCGAGGGCGCCGAGCAAGATGCCACCCGGCAGGACCCCGCCGATGCCACCGTCCAGGGGCTGGGCAACCGCAAGAACAAGGTTTTCAATGACATCGTCAGCGCCGGCGTCGAGCCGTTTGAAGGCTCGGTGCGCTTCCTGGAAGCCGCGGTGGGCCGCGGACTCAAGGTCGCCGTGGTCTCCTCGTCCCGGAATGCTCCGGCTGTCCTGAAGGCCGCAGGCTTGAACAGGCACTTCGAAATAGTGGTTGACGGCGTCGTGGCTGCGGCCGAGGGCCTCCCCGGCAAGCCGAGCCCGGCCACGTACCAGTACGCCGCGGAACTGCTGGGCCTGCCCAGCGACGAATGCGTGGTGGTTGAGGACGCCGTCTCGGGCGTCCAGGCCGGATGCGCGGGGCACTTCCACTCGGTGATCGGCGTGGACCGCGGCGCCGGCCGGCAGACCCTGCTCGACGCCGGGGCCACGCGTGTGGTCAACGACCTCAACGAGCTCCTCTAACGCCATTCGCCGCCTGACGCTCCCCGGCCTCAGGCACGAAGCACTTCCCCGCACCGCACAACGCCAAAGGACCCCAACACCATGGCTCTCATCACCGCGGACCGTGAACGGTTCCCCAACACCCCCTGGCAGCTTGTGGAAACACGCCACCAGCCGGGCAGCGCGGGCACGCTGGAAACGCTCTTTGCCCTTGGCAACGGGCATCTGGGTATCCGTGGCGCCCACTGGGCGGCCGCGGACGCCGATCTTCCGGGGAGCTTCATCAATGGCCTGCACGAGATCTGGGATATCAAGCACGCGGAGAACGCATTCGGCTTTGCCCGGACCGGACAGCGGATCATCTACATCCCGGATGCGAACAACTTCACAGTGGTCATTGACGGTGAGAGCCTCATGCTCGCCGAATCGACAGTCCTGGATTACCGCCGCTCCGTTGACTTCGCCACGGGCATCTACGAATGCCGCATCTCCTGGCTGTGCCGGTCCGGCGCCACGGTGACCACCACCGAACGTCGCGCCGTGGGCTTCGCCTCACGTGGCAGCCTGGGCATCTCGCTCGAAGTGGCGTCGGACCGCGAGGTATCCGCCGACGTGACGTCGTACGTCATCAACCGCCAGGACCAGCCTGTGGAGGACCACTCGGCGCATGACCCGCGCCGGGCGGGCCGGCACGCCGGCCGGGTCCTCCTGCCGGTAAGGACCGACGGCGGCGACGGCTCGCTCCGTCTCTCCTGGGAAGCGGCGGAATCCGGGCAGCGCGTAGGAATCGCCGTGGACCACTGGACCTCGGCCGGGCACCAGCCTTTCGAGACTGTGGCGGGCGAGGATGACAGCAGCGTCCGCTATGTCCTGGCGGTAGGGGCCCAGGAGCCGTTCCGGCTGGAAAAGAGCGTCAGCTACGCAGCGGGCCGCGGCGTCCAGGACTCGGCGCGGGACGCCGCGGAGGCCGCCGAAGCCGGGCTCCGTACTGTGGAGGACATCTTCACCGAGAGCGGCGAGCACTACCGCGCGTACTGGGCCACCTCGGACATCGTGGTGGGCGGCCAGCCCGAACTCCAGCAGGCCATCCGCTGGAACTTGTTCCAGCTTGCCCAGGCCACCGCCCGGGCCGACATCGCCGGCATCCCCGCAAAGGGCGTCACAGGCTCAGGTTATGAAGGGCACTATTTCTGGGACCAGGAGGTCTACCTCCTGCCCTACCTCACGTACACCAACCCCGACGGCGCCCGCCAGGTCCTGGAGTTCCGGCACGACATGCTGCCGGCCGCCAAGATCCGGGCCAAGGAGCTCAGCGTGGACGGGGCGCTGTTCCCGTGGCGCACCATCAACGGCCTTGAAGCCAGCGCCTATTACGCCGCCGGCACGGCGCAGTTCCACATCGCAGCCGCCATTGCCTTCGCCACCAACCGCTACCTGTGGGCCAGCGGCGACGAATCCTTCCGCGAGGGCATGGGTGCCGAGCTGTTGATCGAAACCGCCCGCATGTGGAGCTCCCTGGGATTCTTCGGAAAAGACGGGCTCTTCCACATCCACGGCGTCACCGGACCGGACGAATACACGGCCGTTGTCAACGACAACCTCTACACCAACGTGATGGCAAGGTTTAACCTGCGCACCGCCGCCGCGCTGGACCACGCGGGGATCGACGACGCCGAACGCGAGCTGTGGGAGCAGGCGTCGAACCGCATGCAGCTGCCGTTCGACGATGACCTGCAGGTCTATTCGCAGGACAACGACTTCATGACCCTGGAGCCGTGGGACTGGACCACTCCCCGGTCCAAGTACCCGCTGCTGCTGAACTTCCACCCGCTGGTGATCTACCGGCACCAGGTACTGAAGCAGGCAGACACCGTGCTGGCCATGTTCTTGCAGTGGCAGGATTTCTCCGCTGAGGAGAAGCGCCGGGCGTTCGATTTCTATGATCCCATCACCACCGGCGATTCCACCCTCTCGGCTTGCGTGCAGGGAATCATGGCCGCCGAGGTGGGTCACCCCGAAGCTGCCCTGGAGCACTTTACGAACGCCGTTTTCATCGACCTGGACGACACCCATGGCAACACCATCGACGGCGTGCACATCGCCTCCGCCGGGGGAGTCTGGAGCTCGCTTGTCTCCGGCTTTGCCGGGCTCCGGGACCAGGGCCACCTGCCGTTCTTCGATCCGAGGCTTCCGGCGGAGTGGGAGGCATTGTCCTTCCACCTGAAGATCCAAGGCCGGCTGCTGCTGGTGGAGCTCGACGCCGGTGCACTCACCCTCAGCATCCGCAGCGGCGGACCGCTCGACGTCGATGTCCGCGGCCAGGTGCACACCATTGGTGAAGAAGCAGTCCGGGTTGCCCTGGCTCCCTTTGAGGTTCCGGAACGCACTGTCTTCCCCGGCGGGCCTCCGACGGCGAGCCTCCCCATCGTGGGGTTTCGCGCCTGAAGTGACTACGCGCCTTAGGTGAGGCTGAAGCGTCAGTCTCCTGCCGCCGTCGTGCGTTCCACGTCTGCTGGCTTGCATGGAAACGCAGGCCCACAGCAGGGTCCACAGCATCTAGGCTCGGCCGGTTCTTGGCGTAACTCAGAGGCACGGTTCGGTTGGGACCGGAACCGCATTAGTCTTAAGCACCCTTAGTGTTAAGGCAGGGCCGCAGCCAAAACTGCCGGCGGACACACGCAGTACCGAAGCAGAGGTGACCATGGCCAAGCGCAGAAATCCCGCAGTACGTATCGCACAGGAGACCGCCCACAACGCGGTGTTCGACTCCGACGGCAAACCGAAACCCGGCGTTCACAACGTGCTCCTCCGGGCAGTTGAAATCCAGCGGCCGCTGGTGCTCGCCTACGTCCGGCGGCTGCAACGAAAACACCCGCGCGCCAGTGCCGCCAAGCTCGCGGAGATCCTCGAACGCGACTACCTTCGGGCGGTGGCTGGCGGTGGTGCAATCGTTGGCGCAACTGCCGTTGTGCCGGGCGTCGGAACTGTGGCTTCCCTGGGCCTCTCCGCTGCGGCTACCGTGGGCTTCCTGGAAGCCACAGCCCTATATGCCACGTCGCTGGCGGAACTCCATGGCATCCGGCTGACCAACCCGGAAAAGGCCAGCACCATGGTCATGGCCATCATGCTGGGCGAAGAAGGCACGGCACTGCTGGGAACGTTGAGCGGCCAGGCCATGGGCAAGGGAGCCAGCCCCACGCAGGCGTGGGGCAACGTCCTGACCAAGTCCATGCCATCGGGCTTCGGTGCCATTCGGAACAAGATCCAGAAGGCCTTCCTCAAGAACCTGCTCAAACGCCAAGGCACTGCGCTGCTTGGCCGGGCGCTTCCGTTCGGCATCGGCGCGGTGGTGGGCGGTGCCGGTAACCTCATTATGGGCCGCGCCGTGGTGGCGAACGCCAAGGAAGCCTTTGGCCCCATGCCGGACACCATCCCGGGGGAGCTCAAGGCCGCGGCGGCGGAACCGGAAAAACTTACTCTGGAAGGCAACAACCTTGGATCTTAACGCTGATCTCGGCGAATCGTTCGGCTTGTGGAACATGGGGGACGACGCCGCCATGTTCCGGCTGGTGACCAGCGCGAACGTGGCATGCGGCTTCCACGCCGGGGATCCCATCACCATGCTCGACAGCTGCCGTGCCGCTTTCGAACTTGATGTGACCGTCGGTGCGCACGTGGGGTATCGGGACCTGGCCGGGTTCGGCCGCCGGTCCCTGGACATGTCCTTCGATGAGCTCTTCGGCGACGTGCTCTATCAGCTGGGCGCGCTCGACGGCGTGGCGCACGCCGTCGGTGCCTCCGTTGACTACGTCAAGCCGCATGGTGCCCTGTACAACCGCTTGGTTCACGACGCCGAGCAAGCCTCTGCCGTGGTCGCCGCCATCCAGGCCTACGACCCCGGGCTGCCGATCCTCGGGCTGCCCGGCTCGCAGCTGCTGATCCAGGCCAAGGAAGCCGGCCACCCGGTGTTTGTTGAGGCCTTCGTGGACCGCGCCTACCAGGCGGACGGGACCTTGGTGCCGCGCTCCCAGCCCGGTGCTGTCCTGCACGACGTCGGTTCGATCGTTGAGCGGGCCGTGCGGCTCGCGACGAAGGGCGAAGTTGTGGCCCTGGACGGAACGGCGGTTCAGGTCAGGCCCGACTCCCTGTGCATCCACGGCGACACCCCCGGGGCCGTGGAGATGGCCGCCGGTGTTCGGGCCGGGCTCGAAGCGGCCAGCGTTCAGCTGGAGTCCTTCGCGTAGTCAGCCCACTGCAACGCGGGGTCACTAACGGCCCATGCCGCGCGCCAACATGGGCCGTAAGTGACCCCGCGTTGGTTTGGAAGGGCCTGGTCAGCCGAAGACCAGGTGCGCCGCGCTGAAGATGACCAGCCCGGCCAGTGAGCCCACCACGGTGCCGTTGATCCGGATGAACTGCAGGTCCTTGCCCACCTGGAGTTCGATTTTCTGCGACGTTTCCTCGGCATCCCAGCGGGCCACGGTATCGGTGATCACGCCGGCGATGTCGGAGCGGTAGGTCCGCACCAGGTAGCCGGCGGCGTCGCCGATCCAGGCGTTGACCTTGCCGGCAAGTTCAGCGTCGTTCACCAGGCGTGAGCCGAAATCGCGCACTGCCGCCTTGAACCGCACCGTCAGCTCGCTGTCCGGATCGTCCACCGCGGACAGCAGGGCGCTCTTCACGGTTCCCCAGGTGCGGGAGGCCAGTTCGCGGACCTCGGGGTCTCCCAGTACCTGTGCCTTGATGTCCTCGGCCCGGTCGATCATGACGGGATCGTGCTGAAGATCCTGCGCGAGGTCGTTCAGGTACTTATCGATCTGCTGCCGCACCTGGTGGTTCGGATCGGATTGCACGGCGCGCGCGAACTTGAGGATCTCCACGTAAACCTTGTCGCCCACGAGCCCGTCCACAAACTGCGGGACCCAGGTGGGGGAGCGGTCCGAGACCAGCCGGCTGACGGTTTCGTGGTTGTCATCCACCCAGTCCGCGGCACGGTCCACCAGCAGGTCCACCAGCTTGTGATGGTGCCCGTCGGCAAAAATCCGTTCCGCCATCCTGCCTACGGGCGGTCCCCACGGCGGAGCCAGCAGGTGCTTACGCACCATTCCCTCGATGACCGCCTGGACGTCGTCGTCGTTCAACACCTTGAACGCACCGCGGATTACGGCGGCACCCTCCTTCGCCACCCGCTCGGCGCCACCCGGCCCGGCGAGCCATTGCCCGGCCTTCCGGGCGACGTTTACGCTGGCCAGCTTGTCCTGGACCACCTGTTCCGACAGAAAGTTGGTCTCCACAAATTCGCCGAGCGACGCCCCGATCTGGTCCTTGCGGCGCGGGATAATGGCGGTGTGCGGGATCTTGATGCCCATGGGGTACTTGAAGAGCGCGGTGACGGCGAACCAGTCGGCCAGCGCGCCCACCATGCCGCCCTCAGCCGCGGCGCGGACGTACTGCAGCCACGGATACTCCTTCTGCAGCGCGAACGCGAAGACAAAAATGACCGCCATGGCAATGAGGAGTCCCAGCGCCAGAAGCTTCATTTTCCGCAGCGCTGCCGCCTTTTCGGCGTCCCCGGCGCTGAGCTGATGACCGGCGACGGCGGCACTCGCCTTGGGGGACCGCGACGCGGGATCTGCGGGCCCGGGCGGGGGCTGGCGGGTAGTTGGCTCAGAGTTCACCTGCATGTGCCCAGCCTAGTCCCGCGCCGCCGGGCTTCGTCCGCTAGCGTGTCCTCATGACATTCGAGGAGTCTGTGCCGGAAAGGCCACTGGTTTTCGCTCACCGGGGCGCCAGCGCGGCATTTGCCGAACACACGCGCGCCGCTTACCTGCAGGCGATAGCCGACGGCGCTGACGGGGTTGAGTGCGACGTCCACCTCACCCGGGACCAGCACGCCGTCCTGCTGCATGACGCCAACCTGGACCGGACCTCGGACGGGACCGGGCCCGTCGCGGACCGAACGCTGGCGGAGTTGCGGCTGCTGGACTTTTCGTCCTGGAAGGGCGCCCGGATCCCGGAGGAATACGGTGCCCGGTCTGAGCAGTTCCTTACCCTGCCGGAACTCCTAAACATCCTGCGCGGCGTTGGCCGCCCCATCGGACTGGCCATCGAGTTCAAGCACCCCAGTCCCTACCAGCTGAAACTGGAAGACCGTGTGCTGGGCGTGCTCCGGGGCGAAGGCTGGGACGCTGGAACTTCGATGGTGGACAACGTCCGGGTGACCTTCATGAGCTTCAGCCCCGATTCGGTGAAGCATCTGCTCCGGAGCGTGCCGGCCGCATTCATCTGCCAGTTGGTGGACGACATCGACGTCGACGAACTCCGCGACGACCTGAGCCTTGGCCCCTTGACTGGCGGCGCGATCGCCAATTTGATGAAGGCGGCGCAGTTGGAAGGCGAACGCATCCTGGATGACTGCGAAGTGGGACTCGCGGGGCCAGGCATCATGTACGTCCGCGAGCACGCACGGACGGTGCAGCGCTGGCTGGAATCCGGCCGCCGCTTCCGCGTGTGGACCGTGGATTCCGCGCGGGACGTGGCGCTCTGCCAGGGACTGGGGATCCACGAAATCACCACGAACAAACCTGCCAGTGTGCTGGCGCAGCTCCAACCGAGCGGGCAACAGGTCCAGCTGCCCTCCTGAGCCGGTGCTGTCTGCCGTGTTGTTTAGGTCGCTGCTGTTTAGCCGCCGGCGCGGCGCTGTGATTGAGTGGACCCATGCCTTTTCGCTGGTCCGCCCGGGCCACCCAAACAGTCTCCGCGGCGGCCATGAGCGCGCTGCTGATGGCCAGCGCCATGAAGCACTTCCGCGAGCCACGGTTCTTCGAGCAGGTGGTCCCCGACTATCTTTGCCGCGAGGCGCCAATTGCCGGCGGCCAGTCGCCGGAGGGGCGCGAAATACCAGCGACTGACGGCGTTAGGCGGCCCCTGGCGGTGATGTCACGGAGGGAATGGATTGCGGTGAGCGGACTGCTGGAGGCGGGTGCCGCCGTCGGACTTTTGATACCCGGCATACGCCGCGCAACCGCAACCGCCGTGACTGCAATGTTCACCGTCTTCCTGGCCGGGCACGTGGACGCCCTTCGACGCGCGTATGGCCCTGCCGGTTCGCCAGCGCAGCGCAACGTGCATGCTGTCAGGCTGCCGCTTCAGCTGCCGCTGATCCTGTGGGCCTGGAGCCTGCGGAAACCGGGACGACGGCGATGAAGCTGCTCGCCTCGCCCGCCGTGCGGGTGGGAATCTCGATCAGCATTGCAACGGGGCTTTACGGGATTTCCTTCGGCGCGCTGTCCGTCACCTCCGGACTGGATTTCTGGCAAACCATGGCCCTCAGCCTGCTGCTCTTCAGCGGCGGCTCCCAGTTCGCGTTCATCGGTGTGGTGGCGGGCGGAGGATCCGGTATTGCCGCCATGAGCGCGGCCACGCTGTTGGGCATGCGGAACGGCATCTACGGCATGCAGCTCAACGCGCTCCTGCATCCGACCGGCTGGCGGCGCTATGTCGCGGCGCAGGTCACCATCGACGAGTCGACCGCCACCAGCAGCGGGCAGACTGATCCTGATGAGCAACGCCGGGGTTTCTGGACGGCCGGCATTGGCATCTACATTCTCTGGAACCTGTTCACCGCCGTGGGTGCCCTCGCCGGCAGCGGGTTGGGCGATCCCAGGCAGTGGGGCCTGGACGGTGCCGCGGTGGCCGCATTCCTGGCTCTGCTGTGGCCGCGGCTCAAGGGCCGGGAACCGGCGGCGATTGCCGTGGTGTGCGCCCTGGCCACGGTGGTGGCCGTGCCGTTCGTTCCCGCGGGCGTGCCCATCTTGATCGCCGCCGTGGTGGCCGCGCTGATCGGCTGGTTCAGCCACGGACGCAGTGATGAAGGCCTGGAACCGGACGTGGATCCCTACGATGGGCACCACAGGCGCCGGGACCGGAGCAACGACAGGCACCGGGACAATCAAGTGGACGCGCGTCGGGACAATCAAGTGGACGCGCGTCGGGACAAGCAAGGGGACGGCCACGGGCAGGCAGTGCAGGCGGGCACATGAATCTCTGGATCTGGTTGCTGCTGGCGTGCGTCCTTGCCTATGGGTGGAAGCTGGTGGGCTATTTCGTCCCGGCGAAGCTGCTGAAGGACCCCCGGATGTCGCGTATTGCCGGCACCATGACCATCGGATTGCTGGCATCGCTGACCATCGTCAACACTGTGGCGTCCGGCCAGACGCTGGCCGCCGACGCGCGGCTGGGAGCCCTCGCCGCCGCGGCCGTCGCACTGGCCTTTCGGGCGCCCTTCCTCGTGGTGGTTGTGGTGGGTGCCGGTGCTGCAGCCCTGCTGCGGCTGATCGGTTGGAACTGACTGTCCATCTTGCGAAACCGGCATCAAACTACTGGTGGTGCGGTTCACATGCGTTGTAGCATGGGCCTGGCTATGCAGTTGGCCGTGGACTCTCCTGAGAGCGCTGACCATGGAGATAAGGCTGCACCCAGCCGGTGCAAGACCCGGCAAGACTCACCGTCCAGCACTTGAAGGTTGGCGAGCAGGGCTGCCGGTCAAGCGCTTCTTTACCCGGTTCCTGTCCCTGGCCGACCTTCCGCCCGAGGACCTGGATTTACTTTCCGAGCGCATACGGCGGGCCCTGGACCTCGGCCGGGGAGCGGATATGGCCGCCCTGCACGCGGCGGTTCGGGCCGAACTCCGAATCCGGGAAACGGAACCGGACGGCTGAAGGCCGGAAAATATCGGCGTGAAGCGGTTTGCAATGCCTAAAGGAGCCCCTTAGATGAATGATGAGACCGATCCCAACGCACCCGATCCAGGCAGCAGAACCGATAACCCCAAAGGCTCGGACCCGAGGCCGCGTCCGGTGTACGACACCAGCGTCTCCGAATCGACGCGGGAACTGCGGGATACTTCCCGGCGCCGTCGCGACGCAGAGGAGAAGCTGCAGCAGCACCTGGTGGAGGCCAAGGAGCATGTGCCCCATGACTACGATCATGCGCCGCACAACCATGGCAAGGAACACACCGCGGCGGAGGGGAAAGACAGCGCCGGGCGCCAGGAAACCCCGACTGAAGAACCCCAGCCGTAGGCCGGTCAGGCCGTTTGTTCATCCTCTGGCGACCCGGTCCGGCGGGCGCTTTCTTCAACTCCCAGCTCGTACCAAACCTGCGCACCGAACACTGGGGTGGGAGTGTCGAGGTTTTGGAAGAGGGTGTCCAGCAGATTGGCCAGGTCTTCAGCTGCCAACGAAGGAAGGATCTTCTCCGGGCCTAGGGGGTCGTGGATGAGCCGGGACAGGTCAGCCTGGTTCATCGGCGGACGATGGCGTTGGAATGATTGCGCCGCGATTGTTTCACTATTGCTCCCTCTGAAGATTCAGAGGCTGGCTGCGTAACCCTACCCGAGTCTAATCCAACCTTGGGGCACCAACAATGGGGCCACCGGGGCTCTGTGCAGTCATTGCTTAGCCGGCCCGGCGGTTGGTTAGGCGTGGAGTGTCAGGTGAACTGTGGACCCCGCAGCTGCGGAGCGGGCAGCGGTACGTGCGCGGGCAACGGGCGGTGGGGCCGTTCAGCGCGGATGGCATCCTCGATCAGTGCCAGGGGGCGGCGCCAGGCATCGGAACCCGGTTCCATGGTGTCCACAACGCCGATCAGCATAGCGAGCAGGCGGAACATGTCAGTCATGGAGATATCGGAACGCAGGGTGCCTTGACCTTGGCCGCGGCCCAGCAGAACGCTCATGGAGTCCATCAGTGAGCCGGTGATGCCGGTGAGGAGTTCGCGGCGGCCCGCAACGGCGCCCAGCAGGTTGGCATCAGCGCTGGCCGCGGCCATGAGGGCTTCGAGGACGCGCAGCAGCCCCGCGGTTGCGTCGATGTCAGCCAATGCGCCCGCCATGACGGGGTCCACGGTCTCGCGGAGCTGCCGGTTGAGGGCGGCCAGGACCAGCTCCTCCTTGTCGGCGAAGTTCCGGAACAGGGTGGCCGGGCCAACGCCCGCCGTCAACGCAATGGTCTGGAGTGGAACCTCGGGACCATGCTCCCGGAAGCACTGGCGCGCGGCCAGGATGATCTTGTCCACGTTCCGGGCAGCGTCTGCGCGTAGTGGCTTGCGGACGACAGCAATGCTCATTCGTTCAGGTTAGCAATGCGGCAGGCAGCCATCACGGTTACCGGAGGGTAGCCGGCTATGTGACGCTTTGCCGGCCTCGCTAAACCCGTTCCGGGTTCGGCTGCATGACAGACTTGCCCTATGTTGCTTGCATTTTCAGTCGCCCCGTCCGGTACGCCCGCCGGGGGATCGCGTCCCACCGACGCTTCAGTGCACGACGCCGTTGCGGCCGCCGTGCGGATCGTAAGGGAGTCGGGCCTGCCCAACCAGACGGACTCAATGTTCACCACCATCGAGGGCGAATGGGATGAGGTGTTCGACGTCGTCAAGCGCGCCACCGAAGCCGTGGGAGAGTTTGGCAGCCGTGTCTCATTGGTCATCAAGGCGGACATCCGGCCTGGCTACAAGGGTGAGCTCAGCGCCAAGGTGGATCGCCTCGAAGAGGCACTCTCAGACGGCTCCTAATTCCTGTCACGCAAAGCCTGCTTTTGGCGCCGCCGGGTGGCCGTACCCGCGTCAATTCAAGGATGTGACGCCCGGGGTGAGCCAAAAGCCTGCTCTGCGTGATGCTCCCCCGCAGTCACTGGACGGGTTTCATGCGCCGAGTCCTGGACCGGCGCATGCCCGCGTGCCAGACTGTGGCCATGTTTGAGCACAAGACTCAGCCGGGGTGGGTGGCCGTGGAAGACTTCCTCGCCACCACAGTGGTGCATCCGGACGCTGCGCTCCAGCAGGCGGTTCGCTCCGCCGTCGACGCCGGGATGCCGCCCATTGAAGTCACGCCCAACGCCGGCAAGCTGCTTAAGCTCCTGGTTCAGCTGTCCGGCGCCCGGCGGGTTCTGGAGATCGGCACCCTGGCCGGGTTCAGTAGCATCTGGATGGCGCAGGGACTGCCCGACGGCGGCCGGCTGGTGACGTGCGAATATCTCGCGAAGCATGCGGACATCGCCAAGGCGAATGTGGAGGCGGCCGGGTTGGGGGACAAGGTAGAGGTCCGGGTGGGCGCTGCCCTGGACACTTTGGCCGCGCTGCAGGCGGAGGGTCAGGAGCCGTTCGATTTTGTGTTCATCGATGCGGACAAAGAAAACAACGTCGCGTACCTCGAGTGGTCCGTGCGCCTGGGCCGGCCGGGAACCACGGTTGTCCTGGACAACGCCGTCTGGGAGGGCGCCGTGCTGGATCCTTCCATGGACCAGGTCAACGCCCCCGGGATCATCAGCGCCCTGGAGCTGCTGGGCCGGCACCCGCAGCTCGACGCCACCGTGATCCAGACTGTCGGCTCCAAGGGCTGGGACGGGTTCGCTCTGGCACGCGTCCGCTGAGCGCACAGCGCGGCCGGGTCATTGGTCAATTGCTAAGTATGCTTAGAATGACTGTCCGGCCAATGCTCCGTCCGGAGTCGCCTGCACTGGAGGAACACGATGAAAGCGTCACCCACCCTTGCCAGCAACCTTCAGATGGTCCTCACGGACCTGATTGAGCTCCATCTCCAGGCCAAACAGGCCCACTGGAACATCGTGGGCACCAACTTCAGAGACCTCCACCTGCAACTGGACGAGATCATCGCCAGTGTCCGGCTGTTTGCCGACCAGACGGCAGAGCGGATGCGGGCACTGCACGCCTTGCCCGACGGGCGGAGCCGGACCGTAGCCGCAGACACACGCATTGATGAGCTCACCGGCGGGCTGATTTCTACGAAAGATGCCGTCAAACTGGTCACGGCCAGGCTGGAGCGGACGGTGAAAACCATGCGGGATGTCCACGATGAGGTGGACGAAGAGGATCCCACCAGCGCCGACTTGCTGCATGCCGGCATCGAACGCCTGGAACAGCTGGCATGGATGGTCAACGCTGAAACCATGACGCCGTCCGCCGCCGTCACGGACCCGGCGGCAAAGTAGCTCGGGCCGGAGAAACGCCAGAATGTCCGCATCGCCCCACCTGCCCGTCCGCATGATCTCAACCCAATCCCAGCTGGCTTGGACAGTTCCCCTGCTCGACTCCGTGGCCTCCGTTGCCGGCGACGTTCCCGCGCTGCTGTCGTTGGCCCGGGACGCGGGAGGCAACTGGCCGCAGCCGGGGGGCGGGCATACTGCCCATCTCTGGGAGCTGCTCGCTTCCGTCTCCGCCGTGGACGTTGCCGCCGGCCGTATTTTTGAACCGCATGTGGATGCCCAAGCGATCCTTGCCCAGTCAGAGAACTATCGGGCGGCCCACGATCCTGCCGACCGCGCGGGGGCATGGGGAGTGTTTGCCGCCGAAGGCCCAGGGCTTCGCCTCGAGGCCAAGACCGGTGACGCCGGAATTCTATTAATCGGGTCCAAGCCGTGGTGTTCCGTGGCGGCGCTCCTGGACCGGGCCGTTATCACTGCCCACACAGAAACCGGCGGACGAGCCGCCTTTGCCGTGGACCTCTGGCATCCGGGCGTGACCTGTGACGAGCCGGCATGGGTGGCCCGCGGGCTGCGGGAGATTCCCAGCGGTACGGTCCATTTCAGCCACGTGCCCGCGCAGCAGCTGGGCAGCGACGGCTGGTATTTCAGCCGGCCCGGTTTTGCCTGGGGTGGCATGGGGGTAGCTGCCTGTTGGCTGGGGGGCGCCGTGGGCGTGGCACGGGACTACAAAGATGCGTTGGCTGCCGCAGCCCGGTCCGGCCGCGAACCTGACCAGATTGCCCTGGCTGCACTCGGCGAAACAGACAGGATCCTCACCGCCGCGCTCCAGTACCTGGCGCGAACAGCAACAGCTATTGACGACGGCGGCCTGTCCACCGGGGAAGATGCACCGCAGACTGGAGGCCGCAGCCCTGAAGCCAGGCAAAACACCCGGAAGCCAGGGGCGCACACAGGGACGAACCGGAGCGTATGGAGCGATGCGTTACGCGTACGCGGAACCGTAGCGGCCGCCGTCGAACGCGTCCTCTCCCTGGTAAGCCAGAACCGGGGACCGGCGCCGCTGGCGTTTGACGAACCGTATGCCAAGCGCATGGCTGACCTGGCGCTGTACGTGCGCCAGCACCATGCAATGCGAGACGATGCGCAGCTGGGAAAACTGACGCTGAAGGGGGAACATCTGTGGTGACTTTTTCGCACACGGACCAGGGGACTGCCGAGGCCCGTTGGGCGGCGAGCGGGCTCGCCGCGATAGCGGAGTTGCCGTTGGGGCAAAACGAATTGGCTGCCATGCGGTTCGTGGTGTTGGCTGCACACCCCGACGACGAGACCCTGGGCGCCGGGGGCCTGCTGGAGCTGCTGCACTCGCTGGGCGCCGACGTCGAGGTGCTGCTGTGCACGGCGGGGGAGGGCTCGCACCCGGACTCGGCTACAACCACGCCTGAACAGCTCGCCGCCGTCCGGCTTGAGGAGTTTGCGGCGGCGATGCGAGTCCTGGGGATGGCCGGACGCTGGCGCTTCCTCGGTCTGCCGGACAGGGGCCTGCAAGAACTGGCGCCGGAAATCGCCAGCCGGCTGCGCGAGGCCATTGGCCGATTCACCGGCCCACCGCAGCAGCTGGCGATTGTGGCCCCTTACCGGGATGACGGGCACGCGGACCACAACGCCCTCGGCGCGGTGGCTGCGGACGTCGCCGGCGTCGATGGGCACGGCCTGCTGGAGTATCCCATCTGGTACTGGTTGTGGGCCTCCCCGGAGGACCCTGCCTGGCGGTCCTGGGCGCGCTTTCCGCTAAGTACTGAACAGCAGGCGGCGAAGAGATCCGCCATGGACTCCCACACGAGCCAGATCCGTCCGCTGTCCGGGCTCCCCGGGGACGAAGTGCTCCTCGGCGAGGGGCTGCTGCAACATTTCAGGCGCTCTTTTGAGACATTCGCCTGGACGCCGCCGGGGGCCCAACTGGTCCCATCCCCTCCCCATTCCAGCGCGGACGCGCAACGGATCTTCGACGCCGTACACGCGAAGTCCGATGACCCCTGGGCGTACACCACCAGCTGGTACGAGCGGCGCAAGCGCACCCTCACCCTCGCCGCGCTGCCCCAGGAGACCTACTTTTCTGGCCTGGAAATCGGCTGCTCCATCGGAACATTGACCGCCGAACTGGCCACCAGATGCGCCAGCCTGCTTGCCGTGGATGCCAGCGGTACCGCGCTTGATCTTGCGGCCCGCCGTCTCGCGCCGTTTCCCGGCGTCAGCACGCGGCAGTTGACGCTCCCTGCCGACTGGCCCGGGGGCCGCTTCGACCTCGTGGTGGTCTCCGAGGTGGGCTACTACCTGTCGGCGGCAGAGTTGGAGGTGCTGCTGCAGCGGATCCAGGAATCGATGGCGCCGGGCGGCACGCTGCTGCTGTGCCACTGGCGGCACCCGGTTTCCGGATGGGAGCTCGACGGCGACTCGGTCCACGCGCTGGCCCGGAACCGGCTGCGGTGGCCCACCGCCGGTCTGTACCAGGAACGCGATTTTGTGCTGGAAACGCTCGTGGCTCCCGCCGATGGCAGCGACGCCGGCGATCCCGGACCTCCGGTGTCCTGAGATGGGCAGGATCGAGCAGGTTGCCGCGGTCATTCCGGTCCATAACGAGGAACCGCACCTGGCACGTGCGCTGGCAGCGCTCAGTAGCGCAGCTGATGCGCTGCAGCAAAGCCAACCGGAGATCGACGTCGCCATCGTGGTGGTTTTGGACGCCTGCACGGACGGCTCGGGCACCGTGGCGGCGCGGTTTGCAGCGGCGGATGGCCGCATCACCCTGCTGCCGGTCGTGTTCCGCAGCGTGGGGAGGAGCCGGAGGGCAGGGATTAACCTGCTGCTCGCAGGACGCGGGCCGGACCGTGCGCGGGCGGGCCGCGTGCTGGCCACCGAACGGGTGTGGCTGGCCAATACAGACGCCGATTCCTGCGTTCCGGACAACTGGCTCCTCCGCCAGGTGGAACTGGCTGACCGCGGCGCCGATGCAGTCTTGGGAACGGTGGAACCGGATCCGGCCGGGATGGACGGCGAACTCCTGCGGCGCTGGCACGTTCGGCATCCGCTGGGGGAGGACCATCCCCATGTGTACGGTGCGAATTTCGGGGTACGGGCCTCGGCCTACATTGGGGCTGGCGGCTTTCCCTGCCAGCCCTCGCATGAGGACCGGGTCCTGGCAGCACAGCTGCGCCGCAACGGGTACCGAATAACTTCCACGGACGCGGTCCGGGTTGTGACCTCCGGGCGGACCGAGGCCCGGGCGCCGCAGGGATTCGGCGCCTATCTGCTGGCTCTGGGCATGGAATCCGCTGTGGCGTTCGAACGCTGAAGAAGCATAAACGGTGGAACCACATGGATGCTGCGCAGCGAACACAATGAGGGGGCCGACGACGACTGGGGGGACTGGCCTCGGTCTCAGGAGAGGCCACCTCGCCGCCGACCCCGCCTGACACCCGGGACGCCACGGCCCCGGGAAACCCGAAGGAATCTGCTGGTATTAATTTTCCTCTAAGTTGGGTGCCCTGCCTAGTCCTCGGGGTCCGGCGTGGTGGTGTCCCGTTCCGACTGCTCCGCGCCGTTCCGATGGTGCTCACGCAGCTCGCGGCCGCGCCGGATATCGTCCTCCTCCTGCTCTTGTATCTTCTCGCTCCTCTTGGTGTCCCGGGGCGGCAGTTGGATGGTCTCCTCGGCCTCGATTCCGGCCTGGAGTTGCCGTCCCCGCTCCATCTCGGCGTCGAACTCTGCCCCGAACAGCAGCGACATGTTCAGGATCCACAGCCAGAGCAGCATCACGATCACACCGCCGAGCGCGCCGTACGTTTTGTTGTAATTGCCGAAGTTGGCCACATAGAAGGCGAAACCCAGCGAGGCCAACAGGAACACCACTAAGGCGATAAACGAGCCGATGCTCATCCACCGGAACCTGGGTTGCCTTACGTTGGGCGTGGCGTAGTAGAGCATGGCGATGATAGCCATGACCAGGGCCACGATCACGGGCCATTTGGCGATGTTCCAGACAGTGAGGAACGTGTCGCTGAGCCCGATGGCCCCGCCGACTGCCTCCGAGACCGGTCCACTGAGCACCAGCAAGCCGGCGAGGACGGCCACCGTGACCACTGCCAGCAACGTCACGGCCAGCATGGTTCCGCGCAGCTTCAGGAAGGGGCGGCCCTCATCCACTTCGTAAATTCGGTTCATGGCCCGGCCGAACGCTCCGACATATCCGGAGGCTGACCACAGCGCAGCTGCGAGGCCGACGAACAGGGTAAGTCCGGCGGCAGGCGCGGCGGCGAGCTCCTGCACGGGCCCGCTGACGGTGTTCACAGTGTCTGCGGGCGCAACGCCCCGGACGATTTCGAGCAGGGCCGTGCTGGTCTTTTCCGCATCGCCGAAAAGGCCTACCAGTGAAACCAATGCCAGCAACGCCGGGAACAGTGAAAGCACGGCGTAATAGGTCAGGGCTGCCGCCAGATCGGGGCACTGGTCCTTGCTGAACTCCCTGATCGTTTTTTTGGCGATGAACTGCCAGGACGGTTTGGTGACGTCGGTGGGGCTATCCGGTTTCCGGGAATCGTCGGGCGCCGGAGCGCTGCACGCCTTGGCGGTGCTGGTTTCGGGCGCGTCGTGAGTGGTCATGGGGTGTCCTCCGATGTTGGAAAAAGGAGCGGGCCGGTTCCGCCTGGGGAGGCGGAACCGGCCCGTCTGCGCGCTGTAGTCGTAAGGTTTTGGCGCCCTCAGGGGCCGTCGCCGTTACGTGTTCTGCACATTCTCCCTCGCGTCCGCGGCACGGTCTTTGACGTCCGCTGCCGCAACCTGGCCTTCTGTCTTGACGTGTTCGGCCGCGTCGGCGGCGGTGGCCTTGACGTTCTCCATGGCTTCCCGCGCCGGTTCTTTCAAGCCCTCAGCGATCTCCTTAGCGGCCTCGGTCAGCTCGGTGGTCAACGGTTCGGCGGCGGACTTGAGGGCATCCGCTGCTTCGCGTTCCTTCTCGCTCGCCGGGATCAGCGATGACAACAGCAGGCCGGCGCCGAAAGCGATGAGCCCAGCAGCAAGCGGGTTGCCCTGCGTCTTGGCCTTCACCTGGTGCGGAGCGTCACCGATGGCAGCACCCGCTTCGATGAGGGCGTTGCCTGCACTGTCGGTGCGGGTGCCACCATGCACGCGGCTGGTGGCGTCGGCTGTTCCCATGACTTTCTCCTTCACTCCGAACACGGCGTCCTTGACCTTGTCTGTCTGACGATGGACGATGTTCGACGGCGTCACTTTGTCTGCCACCGCGTCCACGCTCGTGCCCAGGCGGGCGCGGGTTGCCTCAATATCTGAACGGATAACGTCCGGGTTGTCGCTCATGGTTTTACCTCACCGGGTTTTAGGGTTGGGGGAATTTTCTGGAGTGTTTCAGCGGTTTGGGGCATGCCCTTTACAGTTTTGAGCTCCCTGCGGCCCACGGAGGCCAGCACAGCGGCGATGACGCCCCAGATGACAGCGACGACGACGGCGGACCAGCCGAGTCCCATCAGCCCGCCCAACGCGACCCAGAGGGCGATTGACAGGAACAGGAGCACGAAGTGGCCGGCTACGCCGGCGCCGGCCAGCATGCCACCTCCCCTGCCTGCCTTGCTGGCGGATTCCTTGAGTTCGGCCTTGGCAAGCTCCACTTCCTGGCGCATGAGCGTGGAAAGGTCGCGCGTCACCTCGCCGAGCAGGTCACCCAACGACGTGTTGTCCGCCTTAGCATGCGCCGCAGACGGGGGAGGCGCAGGTATCTGGCTGCTCATCAGAGCCTGCCAGCCTGGCCGTCTGCGGAGCGGTCCCGGGTCAGGGGGTCGTTGGCCATAGGATCGTCGGCGAAAGCGCCATCCGGCAAGGGATCGTCGTCGCGGCGCTCATCAGACCACTCCTCCGCGAGCTGCGGGCGGTCCAACGTACTGGCGGGACGCGAGGGGTCACCGTAGCTGCTCCCCGGTGCGCCGCCGTCGAACCCTGCCGTGTTGTAGGCCGGGCCCGGCAACTGCACCGGCGGGGGCGGGACAGTGCCACCAGCCGACGGCGTGTAGCCGCCAGGACCCGCGACATGCTGGCCGCCCGTGCCAGGGTAATTCGACGCGGACTCTGGTGCGCCGGCGCTCAGGCTGCGGCTGAGCCGGCCGGCAAGGACTCCTGCGCCGGCCGCGAGAAGCAGGAAAGTCCCGGGTCGCTGCCGGGCGAAGGTTTTGACCTCGTCCAGGAGCGACCCCGGGTCCCGTCCGTCCAGCCAGGTGGCGACGGACGAGGAACGTTCCGCTGCCTGGCGGACCATGTCGGTGGCCACCCCGGGCTGGTCGGACGCCTGAGCCATGGCGTGCAGTTCGTCCGAGACTGACCGGAGGCCGCTGGCTACCTTCTGCTGCTGCGCGCTGGCCTGTTGGGTGAGGTCATGGCGGGCCTGGTGCAGGAGCTCCTTGGTGTTCGCCTTGGCCTCCGATGCGACGTTGGCCGCTTCCGACTTGGCGGTTTCAGCCACACTCTGTGCGGAATCTGCCGCGGTCCGCGCCACATCTCCGGCTTCTTCTTTGGCTGCATCCGTGCGGGAGGTCCCGTAGGTATCACCCGTCTGCGGCGCTGCAGTGGGTAACGTGCTGGGGAACGTACTTGGCGCACGTTCTCCTGTGGTTCCGTGGGTGGCCGGTGGAGACGGGTAAGCCGAATCCTCGGGCCATTGGTTCTCTGTCATCTTCGCTCTCTCTTTCCAAAGAAGGCCTGTTGTTGATTAAGAACCAGCGATACTGGCCGTAAAATAGTAAGCATGATTAGTAACGGAAGGTAAGTACCCTTCCTACCTGAATTTCAAAAGGGGTTCGTATCGCCTGCCGCCCGGCATCGCAGGGACCCCGTCACAATGAAGTGGAAAGGGTGGGCAGTCGTGGATACAACATCGTGGGTTTGGGTGATTATTGCCATCGTTGTGCTGGTCCTGATTGTGCTGTGGCTGGTGACCGGGCGTCGCCGTCAGGCCATGCAGCAGAAGCGGGACGAATCACACCGCGAAAAGGCCGCCGAAATGCGCAGGAAAGCCGAGAACATCGAGCTCGATGCGCGTGAGAACGAAGCCCGGGCCACCCGCGCCCGTGCCGACGCGGAAAAGGCACAGGTGGACGCTGCGAGGCTGAAGCAGGAGGCTGAGCAGAAGGCCGACGCTGCCAGGTCGCTCCGGGAAGACGTGGCCGAGCGCACCCAGAAGGCTGATGCCCTGGACCCCGACATGGATCAGGACGGGGACGCAGCGCGTACCGATGCCATGCGGGCCGACGCCGACATGCATCCGGATGACGCCATCCGCACCGACGCCACGCGCTCCGATGCCACCCGGGCGGAGGCACTTCGGCGGGATCAGGAAAAGGAAGATCGGGACAGGCCGCTGGCAACCTAGCCAGCTTGCGGCGCCCGGACCGGTCTGGACTGAGGCCGGGCCGGACCGCCGGCGCTGGGTGGTCACTTATGGTTGATCCATGACTGAAGCGGCACACGGGTAATGGCAAAGCGTGCCAAGTCAGGCGGGCGGAACAGCCAGCGTTCGACGGCGGGTGTCATCGAGGTGCCCAAGGGGAGCCGTCCTGAGGGCCCGGTTGAGGGCGTCTACTACGTTGATACCGGCGACTGCGAGCTCATTGCGGACCAGGACAACTCCAACGGGTGGCTCCTGAAGATCAACGGTGTCATGAGCTCCCACATAGACCTCGCCGATCCGTTGTTCCTCGATTTTGAGTACATGCGCTGGATGGCGGCCCTGATTGAGTCCCGTTGGCCGCCGCAGGCCGGCAAGAGCGGAGCCAGGGTGGTCCCGCCCGCCGCGAGCGGGACGCAGAAGCTGCGCGGACTGCATCTGGGTGGCGGGGCCTGTTCGCTGGCCCGCTACTTCCACGCCGCCTATCCTGACGCCCGGCAGGTGGTGGTGGAGCTCGACGGCAAACTGGCAGAGTATGTCCGCGGCTGGTTCGACCTGCCCAAGGCACCGTTCCTTCGGCTCCGTGTGGGAGAGGCCCGCGAGGTCACCGAGACGCTGACACCGGACAGCCGCGACTTCATCATCCGAGACGTGTTTGCCGGTTCACTCACACCGCGGCCGCTCACCACCGCCGAGTTCAATGACCACATCCAGCGGGTCCTGGCGCCGGGCGGCATCTATGTGGTGAATTCCGGCGACGCGCCCGACCTGAAGAATGCGCGTGAAGACGCCGCCACCATCGCGGCCGCATTCAAATACACCGTCATCATCGCCGACCCCGCCATGCTGAAGGGCCGCCGCTACGGCAACATGGTCATGGCCGGCAGCGACAGCCCGCTCGACGGAGACCCGCAGCTGGCCCGCCGGCTGCTGGGCGGCGCCGTCCCGGCCCACATCTGGAACGACGCCCAGGTGCGCGCCTTCGCCGCGAACTCCCCGGTTCGTCACGACCCACCCGCACCAGCGACTGAGGGTTAGCCGATTTCGACGGGCTCAAGCACGGTTTCCCCGGCCCAGCAGGGCATTCCGGTGCGCCGCCGTTTGGTCGCGCAGAGCCTGTACAACGGCGGCCACGGCGGGGCGGCGCATCGAATCGGGCCGAAGCACCATCCAATACGGGAGCAACTCGGCGAAGTCGTCGGGGAGCAGCCGGACCAGGTCAGTGTGCAGATTGCCCATAAAGCACGGCAGGAAGCCGATGCCTGCGCCGGCACGTGTGGCCTCCACGTGGACAAACACGTTGGTGGAGGTGAGCCCTTCGCGCATGGCAGGCACCAGCCGCCGGGGTGCGTCCAGATCGTCCACCTGCAGCATGGAATCTACAAAGTAGACCAGCGGGTGCTCCGTCAGTTCAGCCACGCTCGCCGGCGTCCCGTTCTCGGCGAGGTAGGCATGCGAGGCGTACATCCCCAGCATGTACTCGCCCAATTGCACAGCTTCGGCCCGGTGGACCTGCGGTTCGCCCACCACTACTTCGATGTCCAGGCCCGACCGCTGCTGCAGGGCCCGCCGGGTCATAGTCACCACTTCCACGCTCAGCCCCGGGTGTTTCCGGCGGAGCCGCGCCACCGCGGGTGCGGCAATGTAGGCGCTGAAGCCATCGGTCGCGGTCATGCGTACGACGCCGGTAATCGGGTCAGGTGCCTGGCCTGCCGGTCCCAGCGCACTCACCGCTGCCTCAACCTGTTCGGCAACCCGGACAGCGTCCGTGCCCAGCTCCGTCAGTTCCCAGCCGCCGGCCGCCCGGGCCAGGACGCGGCCGCCGAGCGCCTTCTCGAGGGTGGCTATCCGACGCGAAACGGTGGTGTGGTTCAGCCCCAACACTTGCGCCGCCGTCGTAAATTTTGCGGAGCGGGACACCGCGAGCAGGACCAGGAGATCATCGGGATTAGCCTTCATATCTGCAATTGTGCACACAGCGGGTGCTGGTTTGGCCATTGAAGGCGCATGTTTGTGCAGTAATACTCAGTGGAGCCATTAGTGCTGTGGATTCGAAGTGCAGTGGATCACAGCGCGTGTCAAAGTGGACACTAAGGAGAAACTCATGAGCGTAGAGCAGCGCTCGGCAGACAATGCCGCCGGATCCGCACCCAAGGGATCCGGACTGAAGAAGATTGTGGCCGCCTCGATGGTGGGCACGGTGGTGGAATGGTACGAATTCTTCCTCTACGCAACCGCCGCCACCCTGGTCTTTGGGAAGTACTTCTTCCCTGCCACCGGCAACGAGCTGGACGGCATCATCCAGGCGTTCCTCACCTATGCGGTGGGTTTCGTGGCGCGCCCCCTCGGCGGGATCGTCTTCGGCCAGATCGGCGACAAGCTGGGCCGCAAACCCACGCTGCAGCTGACCATCGTGATCGTTGGCGTGGCCACCTTCCTGATGGGCTGCCTCCCGGGCTTCGCTGACATCGGCTACCTGGCCCCGGCGCTGCTGGTGGCCCTCCGCTTCATCCAAGGCTTCGCGCTCGGCGGTGAATGGGGCGGCGCGGTACTGCTAGTTGCCGAACACAGCCCCAACAAGTCCCGCGGATTCTGGTCCAGCTGGCCGCAGGCCGCCGTGCCGGTGGGCAACCTGCTGGCAACACTGGTTCTGTTCATCATGTCCACCACCCTGAGCCCCGAAGCGTTCCTCGGCTGGGGCTGGCGCGTGGCCTTCTGGCTCTCCGCCGTGATCGTCTTCGTTGGCTACTACATCCGCACCCACGTCACCGAGGCACCCATCTTCCTGGAGGCCAAAGCCCTGCTGGAGAAAGAACAGGCTGTCAGCTACGGGGTCTTCGAAGTAGTCCGCAAATACCCCAAGGGCATCCTGCAGGCCATGGGGCTGCGCTTCGCGGAGAACATCATGTACTACCTGGTGGTCAGTTTCGCGATCGTCTACCTCAAGAGCGTGCACAAGTACGACACGTCCTCGCTCCTGCTGGCACTCCTGATTGCCCACGTCATCCACTTCCTGGTCATCCCGCAGGTTGGCCGTCTCGTGGACAAGGTAGGGCGGAAGCCCGTCTACCTGATCGGGTCCATCTCCGGTGCGGCCTGGCCGTTCTTCGCCTTCCCCATGTTCGATACGCGCAACGCCGTGGTGATTGTCCTGGCCGTGACCATCGGCCTGTGCCTGCACGCGTTTATGTATGCCGGCCAGCCCGCCATCATGGCCGAGCTCTTCCCCACCCGGATGCGGTACTCGGGTGTATCCCTGGGCTCCCAGGTCACCTCGATCTTCGCTGGTTCGCTGGCGCCGCTGCTGGCTACCCAGTGGCTCAAGGACACCGGTTCCTGGCTGCCCACGGCCATCTACCTGGTGGTCGCCTGCGCCATCACTACGGTGGCGGTGCTGAGCCTGAAGGAAACGAAGGGCATTGCTCTGGAAGAAGTGGACAAGGCCGACGCCGCCCGCGAGGGACTGCTCCCGGCCGGCTCACGCTGAGCTGCTTGAGCCTCCGAACTACTAAGGACCGGGTAAAACGATGGGAAGTGCAATGGATAACACCCTGAACGGCCGCAAGGCCGTAGTGACCGGCGGCGCCAGCGGGATCGGGGCTGCCTGCGTCAGGGAACTCGCCGCCCGCGGGGCGAAAGTGGTGGTGGCCGACGTCGACTCCGCCGGCGCTGCCGCCCTCGCTGATGAAGTGGGCGGCACGGCCTGGGCCGTGGACCTGCTGGACGTGGACGGACTCGCCACCCTGAGCCTGGACTGCGACATCCTGGTGAACAACGCCGGGATTCAGAGCATCAGCCCCATCGAAGCGTTCGATCCGGCGGACTTCCGCCGGATCATCGCGCTTATGCTCGAAGCCCCGTTCCTGCTGATCCGGGCCGCACTGCCGCACATGTACGCCAACGGCTTCGGCCGGATCATCAACGTGTCATCCGTGCACGGAATCCGGGCCTCCCCGTTCAAAAGCGCGTATGTTTCCGCCAAGCACGGCCTCGAAGGGCTGAGCAAGGTGACGGCGCTTGAGGGCGGGGAGTACGGAGTCACATCCAACTGCATCAACCCCGGCTACGTCCGGACCCCGCTCGTCGAGAAGCAGATTGTGGACCAGGCCAAGGTGCACGGCATCCCCGAGGCCGAGGTGCTGGCCAAGGTGATGCTCACCGAGTCCGCTGTGAAACGCCTGGTGGAACCGGAGGAAGTTGCTTCGCTGGTGGCCTGGATGGCGTCCGATCATGCCGGCATGGTCACCGGGTCCAGTTACGTGATGGACGGCGGCTGGTCGGCTCGGTAAGCCCCCAACAGTCCTTCCGGGGCTTGGAGTTTTTGTCCAGATAACGCGGGTTCCAGGGTCTGATGGGTGCGTTATCTGGACAAAAACTCAGTCCTGGCGCCTCAGGTGGCGGTGATCGTAGAAGAAGACCCCAGCCGCGGCTCTGAGTTCCACGGACGGACCGCGGTGGGACATGATGATCCCCGCGTGCCGGCCGTTGAACGGATCGTCGCCCACCACTGCTTCGCCCACGCGATAGGGGCACCGCGGGCGGAGCGCCGCGAGGACCCGGCCGCAGGCGCGGCGAACGAGGGAAGAAAGTCTGACAGGCCGCCCCATGCTGGCTCGGTCCTGGACATGTGCTTTTACCATGCGAACCACTCCTTGAAGCGGCGTTGAGCCGCTCAGTTTGGTGCGGTAGCCGGAAAGCTCCCAGCAGAGGATGGTCCTCCTATTCCTGGCTGGCACCTTACAGATACCGTAGGCCCTATTCACACCAGTCACACCAGTAACATGTACCTGTCTTTGCGGACCAGTTCTACCTAGGCGATTTCAGGGTCGGTCCGGGCTGTTGAGGATGTCGTCGGCGTTGTTGTAGGCCCACGTGACCAGTGGAACCAGCAGGCTGGACAGTTCATAGCCGCGCTCGGTCAGGCTGTAGTCCACGCGGGGCGGGATGACCGGCTGGGCCTTTCGCAGCACCAGTCCGTCTCGCTCCAGGGTCTTGAGGGTTTGAGCCAGCATTTTCTCGCTGATTCCCTCCGCGCGGCGCCGGAGTTCGCTCCAGCGCTGCTCACCTTCCGAGAGCGCCAGCAGGATCAGCACTCCCCACTTGCTGGTGATGTGGTCCAGGACGGTGCGGCTGGGGCACCCGGCCGGGAACACGCCGTCGGCCAGTCCTTCGGGCAGATGTGCCCGGAGATCTGCCGGCAGGCTGGCGGGCCATACGGTTGCTTCCATACCCATAACTTACCAAAAGGTAAGTACCTTACCTCAAAGTGCGTACTGTCTTTCAGGAAGTAATGGCAAGGATGGCTGGTTGTGAGGGGTGACCCCCTTAGGAATGGTGAAAGGAACCAACCCATGAGCATCGTTATCACTGGAGCAACCGGACGGCTTGGCCGTCACGTCGTCGAGGCCCTCCTGCAGCGCAATGTTCCGGCAGCAGAGATCGTGGCTGCCGGCCGGTCCATTGAAAAGCTTGCCGACTTCGCAGCCCGCGGCGTCCAGGTCAGGGCGATGGACTACACGGACCCCGCCTCGGTGGCGCTGGCACTGCAGGGCGCCAGCAGAGTCCTCCTGATTTCCGGCAGCGAGGTTGGCCAGCGCGTGGACCAGCACCGCACCGTGATTGAGGCAGCAGCAGCGGCGGGCGTGGAGTTGATCGCCTACACCAGCATCGCCAATGCAGACACCACCGGCATGAAGCTGGCCGCCGAGCACCAGGCAACGGAGGCCATCCTGAAGGAGGCAGGCGTGCCGTTCGCCATCCTCCGCAACAGCTGGTACCTCGAAAACTACACCGAACAGCTCCAGGGCACGCTTGCCCAGGGCACGCTTGCCGGCAGCGCCGGGGAAGGCAGGATCAGTGCCGCGTCCCGGGCGGACTACGCCGAAGCCGCCGCCGCCGTGCTGGCTGCCGAAGACCAGGCCGGCAAGATCTACGAGCTCGGTGGGGACCACGCCTTCACGCTCACCGAACTGGCCCGTGAAATCAGCACCGCGGCCAACAGGCCCGTGGTTTACCAGGACCTTCCTGCCAGCGACTACGCCGGACTTCTCGCCGGGTTCGGCGTGCCGGAGCTCTTCGCGGACATCCTGGCGGACTCGGATCTCGGGATTGCCCGGGGCGACCTCCTGGTCAGCGGCTCGGACCTCCGGACGCTGATCGGCCGGCCGACAACGCCCATGCCGGCTGCCGTCCGTTCCGCGCTCGCTTCGGCCTAAACAGCCCCGCGGCCTGGTTGCCCGGTCGCGTTGCCCGGCACCGTCAGGTGACCACCGGCAGCGGCGAGGTTTCGTCCACGAGTTCGGCCCGGCGTCGTCCGTTCCCCTTGACCCACAGCCGGTAGGCGAGGACCAAAAGCCCCAGCCACACCGCGCCCACGTAGAGAGCCACGCGGGTGTCCTCGAAGGCGCCCAGGACGGCGATGACCAGTGCCATAAACGCGATGGTCAGGATGGAGGCAGCCGGCCACCACGGGGACGGGAATTCCGACGCCGGCAGGCCCTTCCGCGCGATCTCGCCTTTCATTGCGACATGTGAAGCCAGGATCATGACCCACACCCAGACGGTGGCGAACGTGGCAATCGAGGCGATCAGGATAAAGACGTCCTCGGGAATGACAGCGTTCAGAACCACGCCCACCAGGAGGATGCCGGCCATCATCACTACCGTCATCCATGGCACACCATGGCGCGAGACCCTGCCGAAAACTGCCGGTGCATGGCCTTGGCCGGACAGCCCGAACAGGATGCGCCCGGCACCGAAGATGTCGCTGTTGATGGCGGAGAGTGCAGCGGTGATCACCACGGCGTTGAGAATATGCGGTGCGGCCGGGATCCCCAGGCCGCTGAAGATCTGGACGAACGGGCTCCCGTTGGTCCCGATCTCGTTCCACGGGAACAGGCTCATCAGCACGCCGAGAGTCAGGACGTAGAACAGCAGGACGCGGACCGGCACCGTATTCACGGCCTTGGGGATGACCTTCTTGGGGTGTGCGGCCTCCCCGGCGGTGATGCCGAGCGTCTCGATCCCGCCGAATGCGAACATCACGACGGCGAACGATGCCAGCAGTCCCTCGAAGCCGTTGGGGAACAGCCCGCCGGGCTCCACGAGGTTGCCGAGTCCCGGAGTCACTGTGGAACCGCCGGCCTGGAAACCAAAGGCGATGATGGCGGCGCCGCCGACGATCATGGCGATGATGGCCACCACCTTGATCAGCGAGAACCAGAACTCGAGCTCGCCGAAGACCTTCACGCTGAGCAGGTTCATTGCGGCCAGGAAACAAATAATGGCCAGGATCCAGATCCAGCGGTCCACCTGGGGAAACCAGAAGCCCATATAAATGCTGAATGCAGTGACATCGGCGATGGCCACAATCGCCATCTCAAAGACATAGGTCCAGCCGGTCACAAACCCTGCCAGCGGTCCGAGGTAGCGGCTGGCGTACTGGCCGAAAGAGCCCGAGACGGGATGCCGGACGGCCATCTCGCCGAGGGCCCGCATGACCATGAAGACTGCCGCGCCGCCGATAACGTAGGCCAGCAGGACCGCCGGGCCCGCCTTCTGGATGGCCGAGGCTGAGCCGTAGAACAGGCCTGTGCCGATCGCCGAACCCAGGGCCATAAAGCGGATATGGCGGACGTTCAGTCCCCGGTTCAGGACGTGCGCGACGGCGGCTCCCGGCTTGGGCTGTTCAGCCGGGCTTGCGTCTTGGGTGGCGGCGCCTGGTGCTTGCTGCATACGAATACCTTCTCGTCATTGGGAGGGGGATCGCCAACCAGCAGACCACTTTGGCGCCCCTGGCGATGAGACTCACGGGCGGTTGGTGTCTTCCATCTCAGACTGGGGGTTGGGGTGTGGCCTTTCCTTTCCTGCGGAGTCCAAAACTATTGACATCATGTCTGGTTTTCTTTACTTTTAAAATGTCAGCTTTGTTTTACATCTGGTGGGAATGGCAGGAACGGAAATGTCCTTCGAAGAGAAGAGCGCCTGGATCATGGGGGTGGTGGCGGTGGGCTCCTATGGCGTGTACCTGGCCATCGTCCTGGGGCTGGCCGGCACTATGCCAGTTGCCGAGCTTCCGTACGTTGCTCCACTGCTGTGGACCGTCGGGGCATCCATTGCTGCGTCCATCGCCCTGCACATTCTCCTGGGCATCTTTTCGCCCAAGGAGTCCGGGAAGAAGGACCAGCGCGACAGGGAGATCTACCGTTTCGGTGAGTACATCGGACAGTCGTTTGTGGTCATCGGCGGCGTCGCGGCGCTGCTCCTGGCGATGGCTGAGGTGGATCACTTCTGGATCGCGAACGTCATCTACCTGACGTTCGTCCTGTCCGCGATTCTGGGCTCCGTGGCCAAAATCGTGGCCTACCGCCGGGGGTTCCAGCCGTGGTGAAGCCAACGCGGGTAACCAACTCCATCCGGCGCCTGCGGTTCGAACGGGGAGAGATGACGCAGGCCGAACTCGCCGACCGCGTGGGTGTCACCCGCCAGACCGTCATCGCCATCGAGCAGGGCCGGTACTCGCCGTCTTTGGAGATGGCGTTCCAGATCGCCCATGTGCTAGTCGTGCCGTTAGAGGACGTGTTCCAGTACCCGAACAACGAAGGAGAAGCATCATGAAAGCTATCGTGCAGGACATTTACGGGAATTCCGATGTGCTCCAGCTACGGGATATTCCGCAGCCGCTGCCCGGCGTTGGGGAAGTGCTGATCGGGGTTCGTGCCGCCGGTGTCGACCAGGGCGTGTGGCACCTCATGACCGGGCGGCCGTACCTGGTCCGGCTTTTCGGGTTCGGGCTCAAGAAGCCCAAGGTGCCCGTCCGCGGACGCGAGGTGGCCGGGGTTGTGGAGGCCGTGGGGGCCGGCGTGACACGCTTCCAGCCCGGCGATGAAGTGTTCGGCACCTGCGAGGGGTCTTTTGCCGGATTCGTCTGCGCCCAGGAGAAACGTGTGGCCGCGAAGCCCGCAAACCTCACGTTCGAGGAGGCTGCGGTGGCACCAATTTCTGGTGTTACCGCGTTGCAGGCTGTCCGCGATGCCGGGCAGGTCAGTGCCGGCCAGAAGGTGCTGGTCATCGGCGCTGGCGGGGGAGTCGGGTCCTTTGCTGTGCAGGTGGCGAAGGCATTCGGGGCGGAGGTCACGGGAGTCTGCAGCACCGGAAAGGTGGAGTTGGTCCGGTCCCTCGGCGCTGATCACGTCATCGATTACACCCAGGACGACTTTGCGCTTGCCGGGCTGCTGTACGACGTCATTCTGGATACCGCCGGCAACCGGCCGCTCTCAGTCCTGCGGAAGGCGCTAACGCCGCGCGGGATCCTGGTGATTGTCGGCGGTGAGGGCGGAGGAAACCTGACCGGCGGGTTTGAGCGTTCGATGGGTGCGCCGCTGGCGTCGCTGTTTTCCGGGCAGAAATTCAAAGGGCTTGTTTCGACGGAGAACTACCGCGATCTTGAGGCGCTGACCACGCTTATTGAAGCCGGCAGTGTGTGGCCTGCAGTGGACAAGGTGTACGCGCTCGCTGAAGCGCCAGCCGCCGTAGAATACATGCACGAGGGCCGGGCCCGCGGCAAAGTAGTGGTCAGCATCTGAGGCTCTTCTACCTTCCACCCCCGCCCTTCCACCCCCGGCGCGAAGGGACAGTTAGGCGCCGGCCAGCTCCCGCCGGCACCTCAAGAATGATGTCAGCGGAGTTATCCACATAGGCGTTCATCCTTGAGGATATTGTCAGACCCCTGCTGAGATGCTTTAACCATGGATAGCAGAGGAGCTGTGGCGGCGGCGGAGGCCCTTTCGGTGTCTTTCGCTGAGCTAGCAGTGGCGCTCCGCGGCGGGACCGTTTCCTCCGGGTCCTGGGATGCTGATCCGTTGCGCCGGGTAGCGGATGGTTTGCTGGACGGGCTGGCCGAGATCTCACGGTTGGACGCGAAAAGTGCTGCCCTGAAGGTCTGGCTGGCTGCCGGTTACAGCGCCGCCGCCGAGGCCCTGGCGGGCCCTGCTGAGTCGCCGCAGGACCATAGCGGGCAGGAGATGGCTGTCGTCGCTGAGGTCGCATGCGTGCTGGCGGTCAGTGACCGCGCCGCCAGTGCGCTGCTCGCTGAGGCGCGCGCGCTGACCACGGCCCTGCCGCTGACGTTCTCGGCGTTGCAGGCCGGGGTCATTTCGTGGCCGCACGCCCGGATCATGGTCGATGAAACCACTAACCTCGACAGGGCGGCCGCGGCGGCCCTCGAAGCGCATTTCCTGGACCCGGACGTCGCGAATCCGGCACGTGGCCTGGCCGGTGAGCTCATCCCCGGCCGGTTCCGGCACAAGGCCCGCACCTGGCGGGAACGCCATCATCCGGTCAGCATCGAAAAGCGCCACCTACGCGGTATCCAGGACCGGCGGATGGAGCATGCCCCGGACCGTGACGGGATGGCCTGGCTCTCCGCGTACCTGCCCGCCGATCAGGCCGCCGGGATCTGGGACCGCACCACCGCCGCCGCGCGGGCCCTCCAGGGGCCTCATGAGGGCCGGACTCTGAGCCAGCTCCGCGCAGACTCCGTCGCGACCTGGCTCCTGACCGACACCAGCGCCAGCGCCGGGGCCGGAACCGGTGATGAGGGTAGGGAAAACAGGGGCAGCGCGACCGGTGAAACGAGCCACCAAGAGACCGGGGGCATCGCCGTGAGCGGCGGTGTTCCCTCGCCGCGGGCACAGGTGTTGATAACCGTGCCGGTGTTTGCGCTGTTGGGCCTCACGGATGAACCGGCCATGCTCGACGGATACGGCCCGATCCCGCCGCCCATGGCCCGGCAACTCGTGGCGGAAGGTGCGGAGTCCTTTCACCGGGTCCTGATCGATCCGCGGGACGGTGCTCCGCTGGAGATCGGGCGGACCAGCTACCGGCTCACGAAAGCGCAACGCCAATGGCTACGGCTGCGCGACGGCAAATGCCCGTTTCCCGGCTGCAGCAACCACTCCCTCGACAACGAAGCCGACCACATCCTCCCCTGGGCCCACGGCGGCACCACCGGCATCAGCAATCTCGGTCAGCCCTGCCACAAACACCACCGACTCCGCCACACCACAGGTTGGAAACCCACCACCGCTACCAAGAACGAGCCACCCGGCTGGATCTCACCCAACGGCCGGCGATACGCCAGCGAACACCCCGACTGGGAACCACCACACTGGCCATGCCAGATCGAAGAACAGTTTGGGCATCAAGAAATTGGTGAAAGGCTAAGACTTCAAGATTGTGGCCCGGATCCTCAAAACCCGCCCGACGACTCATCCCTGTCCGAGTGCTATCAGCCAGACCAACAGCCAGACCATCCCCAGGCAGGAGACGGGTCTCCGGATAGGCCGCTTTCGCCGACGCCAGTGCACGTCAGCGTCCAGGAACGTCTAGGGCGCTGAGTCGCCTGCCGTTTCAAGGTCTCGGGTGCGTAGCGGGCACTCTACCCAAGTGCTCCCGCGCTCTGGCCCCTGGCAGGAGCTCTGGCCCCTGGCAGGAGGAGTCCACACAAACGGCGTGGTGGTGGTGATTGCCCTGAATCCCAGTCGTCGCAGGATCGGCTCGCTGTCAGCGGAGGCATCCACCTGCAGGTACTTCACTCCACAGGCAGCCGCCACCCTAGCCCGCGCCGACACCAAGGCCTTGCAGATCCCCCGTCGGCGCCATGCAGGCAATGTCGAGCCGCCCCACAAACCCGCGAAGTCCGAGCCCGGATTGACCTCCAACCAGGCTGCCGACACCATTTCCCCCGAGGCCTCGGCCATGAAGACCACCAGGTTTTCCGGGTCCGAGGCCAGCCGGTCATGCAGATCAGCAGCCACCCAGCTGTAGTCGGCGGCCCACACTTCAGACTTCATGGCCGCGATGCGCTCCAGGTCGGGGCGTTCACGGGCCAGTCTCACCCGAATGCCTTCCGCGGTCGCAGTGCCGCCGGCCATCGCAGCCGTCTCACCTACCAGGACGGTCTCGCGGTCTTCCGGCACGAAGCCCGCTGCGCCAAGTCGGGACTCCAGATCATTCGGGAGATCATGTGCCCTGGTCTTCCATTCGACGGCTTCCCCGCGGCCGGCAAAGTAGTCACGCTGCTCGACGATCAGCCTGTCGAGCATCCCGCCCTCCACGCCAAGGTCACGGGCCGACTCGATGAAGCCCGGCCGCTGCCCGGTCACGCGTAGCAGGGGGCCCAGCAGCTTATAGTCGTGGCCTGCCGGAATCGTTGGCGGAACCAGCCGGCGGAGCTGGGAATCGTCCGCGGCAAGGATATCCGTGGTTGAGGCCATACGCTTCAGCCTAGGACCAGCGCCGCCGGACCCGAGCGGACCGGGAGGGCAGCCTGGGGCTAACATCTCGGGACCGCGACCGGGTCCGAACGCCATAGTCTGGTATTCCGGACACAGGCTGTGTTTGGATGGCGATGAACAGGCCTGCCATGGGTGCAAGGTTAAGTACGGGATCCCGGACATGGCCGGAAGCCCCGCGAGAAAATAACGGAGGGCACAGTGGTGTCGAGAACGGAAACCAGGCCTGAGGTGGGCAGCGAACCACGGGCGACGTCCAAAGTCCCCGCTGCCGAGAACACCCTTCGTATCCTCAAACTACTGGCCTCGAAGCGGGGGCCGATGGCGGCGTCGAGCATTGCGACGTCCTTGGGATTGCCGCGCTCAAGCGTTTACCACCTGCTCGGGGTAATGGAGGCGAACGGTTTTGTCCTCCACTTGCACGAGGAGCAGCGCTACGGGCTGGGGATCAGTGCCTTCGAGCTGAGCTCGGCGTATTCGCGGCAGGAACCGCTGTCCCGCCTGGGCCGGCCGCTGCTGGCATCGCTGGTGGATGTGATCGGCGAGAGCGCGCACCTGGCGGTGCTCCATGGGCGCGACGTGCTGTACATCGTGGAAGAGCGGGCCAAGAACCGCCCGTCCCTGGTCACCGACGTCGGCGTCCGGCTCCCGAGCCACCTCACCGCCAGCGGACGCGCCATCCTCGCGGCATTGCCCAAGTCCCAGGTCCGTGCGCTTTACCCGAATGCCGAGGCCTTCACTGCCCGGCATGAGGTGGAGGGCGCCATCATGAAGTACTCCGCGCTGTCCTCGCACCTCGACCGGGTCAGGCAGCGCGGCTACGCTACCGAACACGGCGAGGTGACGCCCGGCTTCGGCTCGATCGCCGCCGCTGTTACGGACCACGTGGGATGGCCGACGGCGGCAGTCGCCGTCACGTTCCTCGAGGACAAATTGCCGGCGGACCAATGGCCGGCGCTCGCCGCGCGGGTCCAGAAAGTAGCGGACGAGCTGTCGGTGCGCATCCACGGCCGCGCGGCCAAGTAGCTCTTCCCCCCGAGCCATGCTCTATCACATTGGGTTCCCGTTCGCCCGGTTTGGCGACCGGATCGGATAGAGCAACAGGGAAACGGCAGCGGTCTGGAATCCCAGACACTACCCCTCCAAAAGCCCTGTTTGCCCCGCCGCGAAGGGGCTTTAGTAGAGACAGAACCTCTTCCCATCACCGCGAACCACTCGCCAGAACACATAGGAGCCCTCATGGCACCCGCCGATTTCACCACCGGTGCCCGCCCGGTCAAAGCAGCCCGCGGCACCGAGCTCACCGCCAAGAGCTGGCAGACCGAAGCCCCGCTGCGGATGCTGATGAACAACCTGGACCCAGAGGTGGCCGAACGCCCCGAAGACCTGGTGGTCTACGGCGGCACCGGCCGCGCCGTACGGTCCTGGGCCGCGTTCGACGCCATTACCCGCACCCTGGAAACCATGGAAAAGGACGAGACGCTCCTGGTCCAGTCCGGCAAACCGGTGGGCGTGTTCCGCACCAACGAATGGGCACCCCGTGTGCTGCTGGCCAACTCCAACCTTGTTGGTGACTGGGCCAACTGGCCCGAATTCCGCCGCCTCGAGGCCGAGGGCCTCATGATGTACGGACAGATGACCGCCGGGTCCTGGATCTACATCGGCACCCAGGGTATCCTGCAGGGCACTTTCGAGACCTTTGCCGCGATCGCCCGCAAGCTCACCGGCGATGAGGACGGCACCCTCGCCGGCACCCTGACCCTCACCGGCGGCTGCGGCGGCATGGGCGGCGCCCAGCCGCTCGCCGTCACCCTGAACGAGGGCGCCTGCCTGATCGTCGACGTCGACGAAAGCCACCTGCGCCGCCGTGCCGGCAAACGCTACCTCGACGAGGTGGAAACGGACCTCGACGCCGCGATCGCGAAGGTGCTGAAGGCCAAAGAAGAGCGCCGCGGCTGGTCCGTGGGCTACGTCGGCAACGCCGCCGAGGTCTTCCCCGAGATCCTGCGCCGCCACAACGCCGGCGAACTCACAGTGGACATCGTCACGGACCAGACCAGTGCCCACGACCCGCTGAGCTACCTCCCTGAAGGCATCGCGGTCGAGGAGTGGCACACTGAGGCCGCCGCCGACCCGGAAGGCTTCACCAAGAAGGCCCAGGCCTCGATGGCCAAGCACGTCCAGGCCATGGTCGAGTTCCAGGACGCCGGCGCCGAGGTCTTTGACTACGGCAACTCCATCCGCGACGAGGCCCGCACCGGCGGCTACAACCGCGCGTTCGAATTCCCCGGCTTCGTCCCGGCCTACATCCGCCCGTTGTTCTGCGAGGGCCTCGGCCCGTTCCGCTGGGTGGCGCTCTCCGGCGATCCCGAAGACATCGCCGTCACGGACAGAGCCATCAAGGAACTCTTCCCGGAGAACAAGCACCTGCACCGCTGGATCGACGCCGCACAGGAACGGGTGGAGTTCGAAGGGCTGCCAGCCAGGATCTGCTGGCTCGGCTACGGGGACCGCGCCAAGGCCGGCCTGCTGTTCAACCAGCTCGTCAAGGACGGCAAGGTCACGGCGCCCATCGTGATCGGCCGCGACCACCTCGACTCCGGCTCCGTCGCCTCCCCATACCGCGAAACCGAGGCCATGGCCGACGGCTCGGACGCCATCGCGGACTGGCCGCTGCTCAATGCCCTGCTCAACACCGCCTCAGGTGCCACCTGGGTCTCGATCCACCACGGCGGTGGCGTCGGCATCGGCCGCTCCATCCACGCTGGCCAGGTCTCCGTCGCCGACGGCACCGACCTCGCCGCACAGAAACTCGAACGCCTCCTCACCAACGACCCCGGCATGGGTGTCATCCGCCACGCCGACGCCGGCTACGACCGCGCCCTCGACGTCGCCAAAGAACGCGGCGTCCGCATCCCGATGAACGAGGCCCGGTGATCGAGCCCGTCGAGATCCAGATTTCGACAGGCTCAACCACCGGCCCAGGCTCAACCACCAAAGTAGGAATCATGACCATCACCACGAACGAAGCGCTCACCGTCACGCTCGGCTCCACCGGAGTCACACCTGAGGACGTTGTCGCCGTCGCGCGCCACAACGCCCGGGTGACCATCGCACACGAAGCGCTGGACACGGTGGCTAAGGTCCGCGCGCACATCGACGAACTGGCGCACAGCGAGACCCCCGCCTACGGTATCTCCACCGGCTTCGGTGCGCTGGCAAACCGGCATATCCCCAGCGAGCTGCGCACCCAGCTGCAGAAATCGCTGATCCGCAGCCACGCCGCGGGCATGGGCCCGGCCGTGGAACGCGAGGTGGTCCGCGGCATCATGTTCCTGCGCGCCAAGACCCTCGCGTCCGGCCGAACCGGCGTCCGTCCGGTCGTCCTGCAGACCATGGTTGACGTGCTCAACGCCGGCATCACGCCGGTGGTCCGCGAGTTCGGCTCGCTCGGCTGCTCCGGCGACCTCGCCCCGCTGTCCCACTGCGCGCTGGTGCTGATGGGCGAGGGGGAAGCGGAAGGGCCCGACGGCGTGACGTACGGGGGGCGGGGTGAGGCGCCTGTCGCCGCGCTGCTCGCCGGTCACGGCATCGAGCCGGTCGTCCTCGCCGAGAAGGAAGGTCTGGCGCTGGTCAACGGCACCGAGGGCATGCTGGGCATGCTCCTGATGGCCATCGCAGACATCCGCCAGTTGCTCACGACGGCGGATATCACCGCCGCGCTCAGCGTGGAGGCGCTGCTCGGTACGGACCAGGTCTTCGTGCCGGAGTTGCATGCAGCGCTGCGTCCGCACCCCGGCCAGGCCGCAAGTGCAGACAACATGCTGCGAGTGCTCTCCAACTCCCCGATCGTGGCCTCGCACCGGGTGGGGGATTCCAAGGTCCAGGACGCCTACTCGCTGCGCTGCGCACCCCAGGTGGCAGGCGCCGCGCGCGATACCGTGGACTACGCCGCCCTTGTGGCTTCCCGTGAGCTTGCTGCGGCCATCGACAACCCGGTGGTCCTGCCCGACGGGCGCGTCAGTTCCAACGGCAACTTCCACGGCGCACCCGTGGCGTACGTACTGGACTTCCTGGCCATCGCCGTGGCGGACCTCAGCTCCATCGCCGAGCGCCGGACGGACCGGATGCTGGACCCGGCGCGTTCGCACGGGCTGCCGGCGTTCC
This sequence comes from Pseudarthrobacter sp. S3, assembly GCF_050156905.1. Lineage (NCBI taxonomy): Bacteria > Bacillati > Actinomycetota > Actinomycetes > Micrococcales > Micrococcaceae > Pseudarthrobacter > Pseudarthrobacter sp. S3. The sequence goes on from NZ_CP189583.1 coordinate 620,960, forward strand.
TCGCCGCGGATCCGGGCGTGGATTCGGGACTGATGATCGCCCAGTACACGCAGGCTGGGCTGGTCTCGGACAACAAGCGACTGGCCGTCCCGGCGTCGGTGGATTCCATCCCCAGCTCCGCCATGCAGGAGGACCACGTGTCCATGGGCTGGCACGCGGCCCGGAAGCTGCGCAAGGCCGTGGAGAATCTCCGCCGTGTCCTGGCCATCGAACTGGTGACGAGCGCCCGCGCCATCGACATGCGGACGCAGCTGTCCGACGGCGAGCTCACTCCGGGCCCGGCAGGCACTGCCGTGATCGGGGTGCTGCGGTCCGTCGTCGAAGGCCCCGGAACCGACCGGTTCCTGTCGCCGGAGCTGGAGGCGGCTGACCGTCTGGTTGCCTCCGGAAAGGTCCGGGCAGCCGCAGAATCCGCCGTCGGAATTCTTTCCTGAGCGGGAATATTCTTCGGTCCTGCTACTAAATTCAACCAATGTCGAAATATGGTGCGACACGTACATTTCGGCGCCGGGACTGTAGTAGAAATGAAGGTGTAGTGAAAGTCACATCAAAGAGGCTGTGGCGCAGAACGTATACAAAGGGGTAGTAGTTCAAATGAAAGCACGCGGGGCTGTCCTGTCGAGGCGTAATAACCATTCGGCCACCATCTCGGAGTGGGGAACGCTCAAAGCTGGTGACCGGGTGGAAATCATTAAACACGCGCACGTCATTGCGGCGGGCGAAGTGGAAGAAATATCGCAGAGCGGGAACGTGCTATGGCTCGTGCCGGCCACCGCGTCGGAGAAGGAACTTTTCCTTAAGTCCGACGGTGTAGAGGTCCGCATGAGCTAGGAACGCGACATCAAAACGCACAAGAGTCCCTGCCTTCCGTTGCCGGAGGGCGGGGACTCTTGCGTAGATCGCGTTGGATCGCGGGAGGGACCGTAGCCCGGATTCGGGGCCGAATCAGCTCAGGCCGCAATGCTTTCGTATGTTTCGCCGAAGGGGACTGACTCGTCCAGGGCCACCGTGAATCGTCCCGGGCGCAGCCGCGTCACAAGGATGCCGCAGGCGGCGTCTTTAGCCGGCTCGATCAGCGTGGCGACAGCCTGATCCAGGCCTTCGTGCATCTCCTGCGCTGTGGAAAAATGCAGCTCGATGGACAGCGAAGCCGGGTCTTCGACGGCCGCGGCGGCGGCCAGGGGACGTTCCAAAAATGCTGTAGTCATGTGCCGAACTTTCTGTTTCTCGTGCCAAAGGGCTCCATCTACTGTACCGGACACAGGACCTGGGATGTCAGATGACTGCTGCTTCCTGGGCACAGACGCTAAAATCCGAAGTTTGTTCGCCTGGCCGCACCGTCAGGGCGGTATCCCGCGAACAAACTTCGGATCGAAGGTAACGCTCTGTTCAGCCCGCCGTGCCCGCTTTGACGGCCAGCACGGGACAATCAGCCTCGAGCAGGATCCGCTGCGAGGTGCTGCCCATAATCAGCTTGCCCACCGGGGTACGGCGGCGCAGGCCGATCACGATGAGCGCGGCGTTGTGCTCCTCCGCGGCGTCGAGTACCTCCGCCGCCGCGTCATGCCCACGGACCGGCTGCTTGATCACGTGGTCAATGCCCTGGGTGGCCAGCCGGTCCTCGATGCTCTGGATCTCAGGTTCCTGGGCGTACCTGTTGTCCACCAGGGCATCGCCCTTGGATGAGTTGATGACCAGCAGGGTGGTGTTGCTCTTCCGGGCCTCGGCGACGGCCTGGGTCAGGGCCGCTTCGCCCTCGGGGGTCGGGACGTATCCCACAACGATCGTCATGGCTGTACCTCTTTTTCTGTCAGGTGATCTTCTGCTGCTGGGCGGATGCGGGGCTGATGCGGGGCTGATGCCCAGGACTGGGCAGCCGTCCGGTTAGCCGTCCCCGTCGCCGCCAGTGGTGGCGCGGTGGCTGCCATGGCTGGTGCTGCCGCTGGCATTCGTCGGTTCGGATTCGCCGGAGCGAGTGGCGGGCACTCCTGCCTGCAGTACTGCCGGGCGGTTCCGACGCCACAGCTTGAGCAGCAGCGGAAAGGCGAGAATAATCGCCAGAATGACATAGATGCCGACGGCGATCGGCTCGCTCAAGAGACCGGCGGGGTCACCCGCGCTGAGCTGCAGGCTCTTGCGAAGCTGTCCTTCGATCCTCGGCCCCAGGATGACGCCCAGGATAAGCGGCAGCACGGGGAGTCCGAAACGCCGCATCATGAATCCCAACGCACCGAGCACCAGCAGGAGTATCAGATCGAAAGCCTGCAGGTTGACCGAATAGGCGCCCAGCGTGGCGAAGAACAGGATCCCGGCGTACAGGTACGGCCGCGGGAGCTGCAGGATTTTTGCCCACATCGGTGCCAGGGGCAAGTTGATGAGCAGGAGCAGGAAGTTGCCGATAAAGAGGCTCGCGATCAGCGCCCACACCAGCGGTCCCTCGTTGGCGAACAGGAGGGGTCCCGGCTGAATGCCGAACTGGACAAACGCTGCGAGCATCACGGCGGCAGTGGCATTGGTGGGCAGGCCCAGGGCCAGGAGGGGCGTCATGGTGCCGGCGGCGGCCGCGTTGTTGGCTGCTTCCGGTCCGGCAACTCCTTCGATGGCTCCCTTGCCGAACTCCTCGGGATGCTTACTTAGGCGCTTCTCCGTCACGTATGAGAGGAACGTGGGGATCTCGGCTCCACCGGCCGGAAGTGCGCCGAAAGGGAAACCGAATGCCGTTCCGCGGAGCCAGGGCTTCCATGACCGTTTCCAGTCCTGTTTTCCCATCCAGGGTCGGCCTATCGGGATGACGTGCAAAGGAGTGCGGCGCATATGAGCGGCAACCCACAGTGCTTCGCCCACCGCAAAGATGGCGACTGCCACCACCACGATGTCCAGGCCATCGGCGAGCAGGGGCTGGCCGAAGGTGAGGCGGCGCTGGCCGGTGACGGAATCCATGCCTACCAGGCCTATGGCCAGCCCAAGACCGAGCGAGGCAAAGCCCCGGAGCCGCGAAGATCCAAGGACGGCGGTCACTGCCAGGAGTGCAAGCACCATGATGGCGAAGTAGCTCGGCGAGCCCAGGCTGACTGCGAACTCAACCACGATCGGTGCGAAGACAGCCAGTAGTGCGGTGCCAATGGTGCCTGCCACGAAGGAGCCGATGGCTGCCGTCGCCAGGGCCTGGGCGGCCCTGCCGGCTTTAGCCATCTTGTTGCCTTCAATGGCGGTGACAACAGAAGACGATTCCCCTGGGGTGTTTAGGAGGATGGACGTGGTGGAGCCGCCGTACATTCCGCCGTAGTAGATGCCAGCGAACATAATGAAGGCGCTGGTGGGTTCCAGGACGTAGGTGACCGGGAGCAGCAGGGCAATGGTCATGGCCGGGCCAAGGCCCGGAAGCACGCCGACGGCGGAACCCAGGATCACGCCAATAACGGCGTAGAGGAGATTCATAGGGGTCAGGGCGGTGGCAAAGCCGTCCATGAGCGACGAGAAGACATCCATTAAAGAATTCCTTCCAGGAGACCGGCGGGCAGCGGGATGCCGAGGCCTAGGTAGAAGCCGTAAAAAGTCAGTACGGACACAGCCAGGGCAATGAGGCCATCGCGGACGTAATGCCGGCTCCCCAGGGCCCACGCGCTGCCCCAGAACAGGACGGTTCCCGAGATCACCCATCCCGCCCAGTCGATCAGCAGGATGTTGGCCACGAAGGCTGCCACCAGTGGCAGGACCGTCTTCCAGTCGGCGGGGTGCGAGAGATCCACGTCCTCACCGCCTTCGGCTTCTCCCTGTCCGCCCCGCAGCACGTTGACTGCCAGCAGGACGGCGCAGACCAGGAGCAGACCCGCGATGATGTAGGGCAGGGTCTTCGGTCCCACCGGATCGGACTGGGAATACGGGGTGACCAGTGCGATGGCGTCGACCAGGACGACGACGCCCGCCACTCCGAGCAGGAGGGCAACCCCCAGCTCGGAGCGGCCTTTTAGCCTGGACGCCGAAGTTGGGAAGGAGCTCACGCCAAGCCAAGCTTCGTGAGGACGTCCGCCACCCGCTTGTCCTGCTCGGTCAGGAAGGTTTCGAACTCGTCACCGGTGACGAAGGCATCAGTCCAGCTGTTTTTCTTAAGGGCTTCCTTCCAGGCGTTGGTGCCGTGCATCTTTTCGAGCGCAGCAATCAGCTTGGCTTTGTCGGCTTCGGTGATTCCCGGGGGAGCCACCATGCCGCGCCAGTTGCTGAACACCAGGTCGATGCCGGATTCCTTCAGCGTAGGTGCGTCGACGCCTTCGAGCCGCTCAGTGCCGCTGGTTGCCAGGACTCGGACATCGCCGGATTTGATCTGCTGGAGGTACTCTCCGGCGCCGGAGGCCGCGAAGCCCACCTTATTGCCAAGGATGGCCGGGAGTAGGTCTCCACCGCCGTCGTAGGAAACAAAGTTCACCTTGGTGGCGTCAATGCCGACGGCTCCCGCAAGCTGCATCGGCAGCAAGTGGTCCGGTCCACCGGGGGAGGAGCCGCCGCCGACGCTGATGGAACCGGGGTCAGCCTTCCATGCGCTGACCAGGTCATCGATGGATTTGTAGGGCGAGTTCTTACTGACCATGATCGCGCCGGGCTCTTCGATGAGCCGGGCCAGCGGGGTGGTGTCTGTCAGTTTGGACTCGGACTTGTTGGTGTAGCTCGCGCCCACCACTCCCAGGCCCATGAGCATGGCGAGGTCGCCGTTGCCCTTTTCGTTGACGATGCGGGCCAGGCCGACAGTTCCGCCTGCACCCGCCAGATTGAAGACCTCCGTGTTGGTGGCGACCTTCTCGTCGTCGAGAACCTTCGCTGCGACGCGGGCGGTAGTGTCGTAGCCGCCGCCCGGAGTGTTGGGCACCATGATCTGGAGCCCGGTCACGGGGCCTGCAGCGGCGCCGGAGCCGGAGCTGGCGCCGTCGGTGGAGCTCTTGCCGGTGGCACCGCAGCCGGTGGCCATCAGGGCGATGCCGGCGGCGACGGCGGCAATTCGCAATGCGCGGATCTGGCGCATGGTGTTCCTCTTCTCATCAAGACTGATCAGCTGGGCTGATTTGTAATTCCGATGCTAGGCCCGGCCGTGACCGGCATCACTCTTGTGTACGCAGAGAAAGTTAAGTTCATTGCGTTCACGTTTCCGGTATGCCACCGGGACTCTGCAGTGGGCATCGTTCAGGTAGCCTGACCACCAGAGACCCGCCAACAAGAGGACAGAATTACAGTGACTCGACGAAGAGGAATGTCCCTTGCGGGGCAGTACCTGGTCCTGCAGTTGCTGATAGTCCTCGCCGTCCTGGTTGCCGTAGTAGGCATTTCGCTGGCGCAATCGGCCGCAGCGTTCGAGCGGATCGAGGGCCGCCGGGCGCTGTCCGCAGCCGAAGCTTTGGGCAATAACCCCACGGTCCGCGAACTGCTCCCCGCTGCCGAGCCGCGGGCCGGCGCCGTCCTTCCGGCCGTGGCGGAGTCGGTCCGGACCGTTTCCGGCTCATCCCATGTGACCTTGGCCAAGCTGGACCGGACCATCGTGGCCGCCTCCGATCCCGAACTGCTGGGGACACTCCTGGAGCTTGGCGCCAGCCGAGTGCTGGAAGGCCGTTCGTGGACCGGCGTGGTGGACGGATCCGGCACCGAGGAACTCTCCGCCCATGTTCCGGTCCTGGATGACGCCGGGATCATGATCGGCATTGCATCCATCAGCCGGAACTACCCCTCCACGTTGGAGCGGCTGGGGGATGCCGTACCTAATCTCCTCACCTATCTCGGCGTGGCCAGCGTGCTGGGTGTTGCCGGCTCGCTGCTGCTCTCCCGCCGGGTGAAGCGGCAGACCCTGGGCATGGAACCGAGCGAAATTACGGGCCTGGTCGAAAACCGCGAGGCCATGCTGCATGGCCTGAAGGAAGGCGTGGTGGCGCTGGACCCGCACGAGCGCATCACCGTCGCCAACGACAGCGCCCGCGCGCTGCTCGGCCTTCCCGCTGATTGCTTAGGCCAGAGGCTGGCCAGCCTCGCCGTGGAGCCTGCGCTGAAGGAGGTCCTCACACACGAGCAGCCGGAGCCGGACCGGCTGGTGCTCGTCGGGGACAGGTTGGTGGTGCTGAACCGCGTGCCCATCCAGTCGCGCGGCCGGGACATCGGCTCGGTCACCACGCTGCGCGATCGTACCGAACTGTCCTCGCTCGAGCAGGAACTCGGCGTAACCCAGACGGCCACCGACACACTCCGCGCCCAGGCCCACGAATTTGCCAACCAGCTGCACGTGATCTCCGGCCTGATCCAGATCGGTGAATACGAATCCGTAGTCCAGTTTGTCAACGGTGCCACGCTGGACAGGACCCGGCTCAACGATGAAGTCACCAGCCGCATCCAGGACCCGGCGCTCGCCGCGCTCCTGATCGCCAAGTCGAGCCTCGCCACCGAACGCGGGGTCACCTTGCAGCTGGACCCTGAATCCGGGCTGAAGCGCGTTGATGAGGATCTGTCCCGCGACCTGACTACCGTCGTCGGGAACCTCGTGGACAACGCGTTCGACGCCGTCACCGGGCTTCCGGAGGCAACGGTCAGGGTGCTCGTGGAGGACACAGCCGACGGCGTGACGGTCACCGTCCGCGATTCCGGCCCCGGCGTCACCGGGGATCCGGGGGAGATCTTCCAGCAGGGTTTCACCACCAAGGACCCCGGCCCCGGCGGCAGCAGGGGCTTCGGCCTGGCGCTCTCCCGGGTGGTCTGCCGGCGCAGCAGCGGCGACCTCACGGTAACCAACAACAACGGGGCGGTCTTCACCGCCCGGCTGGAACGAACACGGAGAATGCAGCAATGATCAAAGTCCTGATCGTCGATGACGACTTTATGGTGGACAAGGTCCACGCAGGGTTCATTCAGCGCACTCCCGGGTTCGCCGTCGTCGGGGTGGCCCATACCGGCGCCCAGGCGGTCATCGAAACGGGGCGGCTGCAACCGGACCTGGTGCTGCTCGATATCCACCTACCGGACATCAACGGCCTGGACCTTATGCACAAACTGCGCGAAGTGGCCCCGGAACTGGATGTCCTGGTGATCAGCGCCGCCCGTGAGGTGGACACGGTGCGCAAGGCCCTGCGCGGCGGGATTGTGCACTACCTCATCAAGCCCTTCTCGCAGACTGACCTGCAGGAACGGCTGGAGCACTACCGCAGCGCCTACCAGGGCCTCGACTCGGCCAAGGACGTAGCGGAGCAGTCGGACGTGAACCGGTTGTTCGGGCTGGACCGGACCGATCGGCCACTGCCGAAGGGCTGCAGCATTGAAACGCTGAAGCTGGTGGAAGCTGCCCTTAAGGACGCCGACGGCGATCTTTCCGCCGCCGAAGTGGCCGTCCAGCTGGGCACCTCCCGGGTCAGTGCGCGCCGGTATCTTGAGTACCTCCACGATGAAGGGGTGTTGGAGGTCCGGCTCAAGTACGGCGTGGGCAGGCCCGAACGGCGCTACGTGCTTAAGGCTTAGCTGTACCGGCAGCCAGCATCCCCAGCCGGGGACTTAGCGCAGCAGCGTGTTCACCAGCCGTGCGGCAACCCTGGCGGTGCGGCCGTCCACGTCGAATTCCGGGTTCAGTTCCGCCACGTCCAGGTGCAGGAGCTTGCCGCTTTCCGCCACCTGCCGGCAGACCGCGCTGATGATGGGCAGCGGCACGCCGTAGGCGGCGGGGGCGCTCACGCCGGGAGCCACCGACGCCGGCAGGACATCCAGATCGATGGTCAGGTACAACACGTCCACGCCTGCCAGGAAGTCCGCCACAAACGCCCGCACGCGCTCCGCCGTGCAGTCCTCATCCAGCAGGTACCGCACGCCCAGTCGATCCGCTGTGTTGAAGACTGACCGCGTGTTGTTCGGCTCGGATATCCCGACGACGGCGTAACTGAATTCGCGCCCCGCGGCGGCTTCCGCCCGGGCCATCTGGAGGAACGGCGTCCCGGAACTGGGGAGGGGCTCATCGCGGAGGTCGAAGTGGGCGTCCAGGTTCAGGATGCCCAGCCGCCGGCCGCCGCGCACTGCGTCTGATCCGGCCACGCCCAGGTAGCTGGCGAACGCGGTCTCATGCCCGCCGCCCAACACCACGGTGAGCTTGCCGGCGTCGAGCATGGCCGTGATCGCGTGCCCGGCGCGGGCCTGGCCGGCCTCCAGGTTGCCGTCCGAAACTTCGACGTCCCCGGCGTCGCACACGGTGCGGTCAAGGTGGAACGCGAGCGGGCCGAGCGCCGCCCGGATGGCTGCCGGCGCCAGCGCGGCGCCGGTCCGGCCCTTGTTGCGGCGCACACCCTCGTCGCTGGCAAACCCCAGGATCACGGCGGGGCGTGCAGCAGAATCGTGTCCAGGGCTGTCAGACGATTCAGCGCCGGGTGCGTAGGACGAAACCACCTGCCACCAGCGGCGGTGCTCAGCGCTGGCGCCGTCGAACCGTCCTGACCAGGGCTGCGGGGGCACGTCAATGCAGAGCTCAGGAGAAACCATGCTCCTAGCTCACCGCAGCCCGGGACCAAAAACCAGCAGCGCTGCCGTCGCAGTGTCCGGAATCCCGGACACTGTGGCTAGGGCATGCCCAGTGCGGCCTCGATCGGTCCCACGGCGAAGAAGACCAGGAAGGCGGCAGCCACGGCCCACATCAGCGGGTGGATGTCCTTGACCCGGCCCTGGACGGTACGGATGATGACGAACGCAATGAACCCGGCACCAAGGCCGTTGGCGATCGAGTACGTAAACGGCATCAGCGTGAAGGTCAGGAAAGCAGGGATGGCGATTCCCCAGTCCTGCCAGTCGATCTTGCCCACCTGGGAGACCATCATGAAGCCCACCACCACCAGGGCCGGAGCCACGGCCTCGAACGGGACCAGGTTGATCAGCGGGGTGACGAACATGGCCACCAGCAACAGCAGGCCGGTGACGATGGAAGCAATGCCGGTGCGGGCACCTTCGGCGATTCCGGCGCCGGCCTCAACGTAGATCTGGTTCGAGGAGACGGACGCGCCGCCACCCACGATAGCGCCCAGCGCGTCCACCTGGAGCACACGGTCCACGTCGGGGATGTTGCCGTCCTTGTCCACCGTGCCCGCCTCGTTGGCCAGGCCCACCATGGTGCCCATGGCGTCGAAGAAGATGCTGAGCAGGATCACGAAGGCCAGCAGCGTGGCGGCCACAAAGCCCAGGTGTTCAAAAGCGCCGAACGGGTTGGCCTTGCCGATCAGCGACAGGTCCGGGGCGCTCCACCCCGTAAAGGACGGCGCCACCAGGGACCAGCCCTGCGGGTTGGCGGTGGTGCCGTCAAAGCTGGGACCGATGTGCAGGGTCATTTCCAGGATCACGGAAATGATGGTGGAGGCGATGATGCCGATCAGGATGGCACCCCTGACCTTGCGGACCACGAGGGCGATGGTGAGGATCAGGCCGAAAGTAAAGACGGCCGTGGGCCAGCCCAGCAGCTTGCCGTCGAAGCCCAGGCCCACGGGAACAGTGGTGCCGGCAGCGTCGGGGATCCTGCGGACAAAGCCGGCGTTGACCAGCCCGATCAGGGCGATGAACAGGCCGATGCCCACCACGATGGCGGTCTTGAGCCCGTCCGGGACGGCCTTGAAGACGGCGGTCCGGAAGCCGGTGAGGACCAGGATCAGCATGGTCACGCCGGACAGGACCACCAGGCCCATCATGTCCGGCCAGGTCAGGCCGGGGTTCGTGGCGACCGTGACGGCCACAAACGCGTTGACGCCCAGGCCCGCGGCCAGTGCGAAGGGGTGCCTGCCCCAGGCGCCCATCAGGATGGTGAGGATGCCGGCCACAAAAGCCGTCACAGCAGCCACCGCGGCAAAACCCAGTGTGTTGCCGCTGGAATCCGGGCCGGAGAGGATGAGGGGGTTAAGTACCACGATGTAGCTCATGGCGAAGAACGTGGCAAAGCCGCCGCGGATCTCGCGGGAGAGGTTGGACCCCCGCTCGGAGATCTTGAAGTACCGGTCCAAGGCAGAGCCCTGCTTAAGCATTAGTCCTCCGGATGTGTTGTTGGGGGTTACTCGATCCTAGAGGGCGGGGGCGCACGCCTAGAATGTCTGTCAGGAACCTCACAATGCCGAGCAATGTTGGAGACACCATGACTACTGACACATCGACAGACCAGCAGCTCCCCGCGGCGCATGTCGCCGACAGCCACGATCTGATCAGTGTGCAGGGTGCCCGGGAGAACAACCTCAAAGACATCAGCATCGAGATCCCCAAGCGGCGCCTGACAGTATTCACCGGGGTGTCCGGATCGGGCAAGAGCTCACTGGTGTTCGCGACAATCGCCGCCGAGTCCCAGCGGATGATCAACGAGACCTACAGCGCCTTTGTACAGGGGTTTATGCCCAACCTGGCGCGGCCGGACGTGGACCATCTCGAAGGGCTGACCACGGCGATCATCGTTGACCAGGAGCGGATGGGCGCGAACCCCCGCTCCACGGTGGGAACTGCCACGGACGCCAACGCCATGCTCCGGATCCTCTTCAGCCGGTTGGGCACCCCGTACGTCGGGCCGCCCACGGCGTTTTCCTTCAACGTTCCGACACGGAAGGCCAGCGGTGTGATGAGCACCGAGAAGGCCGGCGGCCGGGTGGAGAAGGCTGTGGTGCAGAATGCCGTCTACCTGGGCGGCATGTGTGCGCGCTGCGAGGGCATGGGCTCGGTCTCCGACTTCGACCTCACGGCTTTGTACGACGACAGCAAGTCGCTCGGTGACGGTGCGCTGACCGTCCCCGGCTACAGCATGGACGGCTGGTACGGCCGGCTGTTCGAGGGCATGGGCCTCCCGATGGACAAGCCGATTGCCGCCTTCACGAAGAAGCAGCTCGAGACGATGCTGTACGCCGAGCCCACCAAGATCAAGGTTGAGGGCGTCAACCTCACGTTCGAGGGCGTCATCCCCAAGATCCAGAAGTCCATGTTGTCCAAGGACGTTGAGGCGATGCAGCCGCACGTGCGGCGCTTCGTGGAGCGCGCCATCACGTTCCAGGCCTGCCCCGAGTGCGAGGGCACGCGGCTCAGCCCCGAAGCCAGGTCGTCGCGGATCAAGGGCAAGAACATCGCCGATCTCTGCGAGATGCAGATCAGCGACCTGGCCGAGTGGGTCCGCGAGTTCGACGAGCCGTCGGTTGCGCCGCTCCTCAAGGGCCTGCGGCACCTGCTGGATTCCTTCACCGAAATCGGGCTGGGCTACCTCTCCTTGGACCGCCCGGCAGGCACCCTGTCCGGTGGCGAGGCGCAGCGGACCAAGATGATCCGCCACCTGGGCTCGTCCCTCACGGACGTCACCTACGTCTTCGATGAACCCACCATCGGCCTGCACCCGCATGACATCGAACGGATGAACCAGCTGCTGCTGCAGCTCCGGGATAAGGGCAACACCGTCCTCGTGGTTGAACATAAGCCCGAGACCATCGCCATCGCCGACCACGTGGTCGATCTCGGCCCCGGCGCCGGGACCGCGGGTGGCAGCGTCTGCTTCGAGGGCAGCGTGGAGGGGCTGCGGCGGAGCGACACCATCACCGGCCGCCACCTCGATGACCGTGCGAGGGTCCGGGGATCAGTGCGTACCTCGACCGGCGTCCTGGAGGTGCGTGGCGCCTCCACCCACAACCTCCAGGACGTGGACGTCGACGTTCCGCTCGGTGTGCTCTGCGTGGTGACCGGTGTGGCCGGTTCGGGCAAGAGCTCGCTGATCCATGGTTCGGTGGCAGGACGCGAAGGCGTGGTGGTGGTCGACCAGGGCGCCATCAAGGGCTCGCGCCGCAGCAACCCCGCCACGTACACCGGCCTGCTCGAGCCGATCCGCAAGGCTTTCGCGAAGGCCAACAACGTGAAGCCGGCCCTGTTCAGCTCCAACTCCGAAGGTGCCTGCCCCAACTGCAACGGCGCAGGCGTTATCTTCACCGAACTGGGCGTGATGGCCACTGTCGAGTCCACGTGCGAGGACTGCGAGGGCCGGCGTTTCCAGGCGTCAGTGCTGGAATACACGCTGGGTGGCCGCAACATCTCTGAGGTGCTGTCCATGTCGGTGACAGAGGCTGAGGTCTTCTTCAGCGAAGGGGAGGCCCGCACGCCCGCGGCCCACAAGATCCTGCACCGGCTCGTCGACGTCGGACTCGGCTACCTGACGCTCGGCCAGCCGCTCACCACGTTGTCCGGGGGCGAGCGGCAGCGCGTCAAGCTGGCCACGCAGATGGCCGAGAAGGGCGACGTCTACGTCCTGGACGAACCGACCACCGGCCTCCACCTCGCCGACGTCGAAAACCTTCTCGGCCTCCTTGACCGCCTCGTCGAGTCCGGCAAATCAGTGATCGTGATCGAGCACCACCAGGCAGTCATGGCGCACGCGGACTGGATCATCGACCTCGGCCCGGGAGCAGGGCACGACGGCGGCAAGGTCGTTTTCGAGGGGACTCCCGCCGATCTTGTGGCCGCCAAGTCCACGCTCACCGGCGAGCACCTCGCGGCGTACGTCGCTGGCTGAACGCCGGTGCCCGGGAAGTTCGCCTAGGCTGGAAGGACGCCAACCCAAGGGAGCAGTACACCCATGCGATCCATACGCCGCCAGTTGCTGAGTGTTGTGCTCGGGACCTTCGTTTTCGTAGCCGCGGTCCTGGGACTCGCAGCTCCGGCCTCGGCACACGATGCCGCCGAGTCCAGCAGTCCAGCGCAGGGCGCCACGGTGGCCACGGTCCCGGAGCAGGTGTCCGTCACCTTCAATAAGAACCCGCTGGGCATCGGCGCACAGTTCTCCGTCAAGGATTCGGCCGGTACCGAGTGGGCGGATGGCGATCTTGAGATCGTGGACAACACGGCCAGCCAAAAGCTCAAGGCCGGCGCTCCGGCGGGGGCATACACGGTGGCCTGGCGCGTCGTCAGCTCGGATTCGCATCCGATCGAGGGGACGTTCGGCTTCACGGCGACCGCCGCTGCGGCGGGTGCCGCGCCTTCGGGAACATCGGCGGGAGCCTCGCCGTCGGCCGCTGTTCCCACGATGGGAAGCGCGCAGCCGGGAACCCTGGCGGCTCCGGCGCCGGCTGAAAACGCGTCCCAGCCGTTCCCCTGGAGCCTGGTGATCTTTGCTGCAGTGGCCGTGGGCCTGCTGGTGGCCATCGGTATCCTAGCGAAGCGCCGCCTCACCACACGAAGCGACGACGACGAATCCGAACAGGCTTAGACGGCGGCGCTTTCCGGGTGGACGGTGGCCGAGATGGCCTGGCCCACGGTCTTGGCCTGACGCAGGACTTCCTTGGGTGAGGGCGTGATGAGTTCGCCCACGCCCACGAGGTAGATGCCGATCTGGCGCATCGCAGCCACCAGGTTGCGGCCAAAAGTGATGCCGAAGTCGCTGAGCATACGCCGCAGCTGACTGTGCGCGCACCGGGTCAGCACAATGTTGTCTGCCAGCAGGATGCCGTTGGGCGTATGGACTTCCCACTGGCCGGACGGGGACCCCGCGGCCGTTCCCGTGCTGGTTCCGCCGGGTTCGCCGCCCACCATGGTCAGCTGAACCGCCCGGGTGGTGGTGCGGACATCCATGTGGTGGCTGGCGGCGTAGTTGCGCAGGTGGCGGAGGATCTCGTTGCGTTCCCGGAGGGATTCGGAGTCTGCTGCGTCGCAGCGCTGCAGTGAAGCAGTGTTGGCCGGTTGTGCAGCGCCGAGGATGTCGAGCCCGTCCACTACGATGGCGTCCACGCCACGGCGGCGCAGTTCCGCGCCAACCGCCAGGCCTGATAGCCCCGTGCCGATGATCACCGTGGTGGTCCGTTCGGTCCCGCCATTCACAGGCATGCTTGACACTACAGGTTTCCTCCTTGAAAGGCTTTCGGATGCAGGCAGCGTCGCCCCGCATGCGTTCCGTTACCCCCAAAGTCCGGCCGCAGCACCGGCCCGGGACGCACCTTGAATTGGGCGTCGGCGGACCGGCAGTGCCTCGAAGACTACAGAACATTCAGGACCGTGGATAGCCCAAATACAAACATTCTTCTCCGCGATGAATACGCTTTCCGCTCCGTTTGCCGTGGGCTGTGGATAACCGGCCAGCCAGCGGCGCTGGGCCGCTTGCTAAGTGTCCGTGGACCGAGAATAGTGAGAAGCGGAAGCAGGGCTCTCCAGCCCGTCGGGGCACACATCGCGGCCGGTGCGGGCGGAGGGCGCCGCGTCTGGCAGAATAGCCGCAACATAAGGCAGTATCGCGAGGAGGCGGCCCCATGGGCGCACATGAGTTGCATCCGGATCCGGAAGAGGACAGGGCCGGAAATTCGGCGGCTCCGGTGGGGATTGTTGTCGGCGTAGACGGGTCCGACCACGGCCAGTGCGCCTTGGTGTGGGCAGCCCGGGAAGCCGAGCGCCGCCGTCGGCCTTTGCATATTGTCACCGCCTATTCAGTGCCGATCTTTGCGGCGTCCGGGCTGGACGGCGGGTACGCCACCGTGGATGATTCCGTGATCCGCGAGGGCGCCGAAGCGATCGTCAAGCAGGCACTGGACAAGGTTTCCGGGTACAACATCGAGGTTGACGGCTCCGTGGAGAACGGGGACGCCTCGGGTGTGCTCCTGGAAATGTCCGAGACGGCTGATCTGCTGGTCTTCGGCACCCGCGGACGTGGCGGATTTGTGGGACGACTGCTGGGCTCGGTGAGCAGCGCCCTGCCTGCACACGCCAAGTGCCCCACCGTTACGGTGCCGCTGGTGTGTTCGGACCGGCTGGGCGAAACCACAGAAGACAAACGCATCAGGGCCGAGCAGGACAAGCCAGGGCACAAGCAGGTCGAGAACGTTGTGGTGGTGGGCGTGGACGGGTCCGAACAGGCACGGGTCGCGGTGCTGGAGGCTGCCGACCAGGCTGAACGGCTCGGGGCGACCCTGCGCGTAATCTGTGCGGTGCCGCAATTCAGTGGATCCTTGGCCTGGGTCCCGGCCCCCATGGACCGCAAAGCACTCTTCGATGACATCCAGATCCAACTTGACGCCGGAATGGCCTGGCTGAAGAGCCACTACTCGAACCTTGCCGTGGAGTCGGAACTGCTGGACGGTTCTGCCGTGGACGTCCTTGTGGAGGCCAGCCGGCATGTAGAACTGGTCGTGGTGGGCACCCGGGGCCACGGCGGGTTCACCGGCATGCTGCTGGGTTCCACCTCCGGCGGCGTGTTGCACCATGCCAAGAGCCCGGTCCTGGTTGTTCCGGACCGCGACGATCCGCGGCTGGCGGACCGCGACAAGTTTGGGCCGCTTCCCGGCGCAGCCTGATCAGTTACCTTCGCAGCAGGAGGCATGAAGATGCCTGACACCAGCAGCCCACCTCCCATCCTGGGATTGGAGGCGGTCACCGCAGCAATGGTTCCCCTGGTGGGTGGCAAAGCGGCCAACCTTGGGGAGTTGCTCGCCGCTGGGCTGCCCGTGCCGGACGGCTTCTGCCTCACCACGGAGGCCTACCGTGAGGCGACTGCGGGCGGTCCGCTCGCCGAGGTCCACCCGGCGCTGAAAGCAACGCCCGACGGCGACCTCCCCGCCTTGGCCGCCCTGGCGTCCCGGGCCCGGAATAGTATCCAAAACGCCCCGGTACCCACCGAAGTGGCCGCCGCCGTCGAGGCGGCCTACGCAGCACTGGGTGACAACGTTCCGGTGGCCGTCAGGTCCTCGGCCACTGCCGAAGACCTTCCGTCGGCGAGCTTCGCCGGCCAGCAGGACACCTACCTCAATGTGGTGGGCGCCGCCGCCGTGGTGGAAGCCGTGCGTGACTGCTGGGCCTCGCTCTGGACGGACCGGGCCGTCAGCTACCGGGCAAGCCGGGGGATCGATCCGGCCGTGGTGTCGCTGGCGGTGGTGGTCCAGCGGATGGTGGATGCCACCGCCGCCGGTGTGCTTTTTACCGCCAACCCGCTGACGGGCCGCCGGAAGCAGGCCGTGATCGATGCCAGTCCGGGGCTGGGGGAGGCTGTGGTGTCAGGGGCCGTGAACCCGGACCATTTCGTTGTTGACCCGCTCACCGGGCGGGTGCTGGAACGCCGGCTTGGGGACAAACGCATCGCGGTCCGGCCGATCCCCGGGGGCGGAACCCGGACGCTGGCCATCAGCAATGGCGGAGCAGCGGCCTGCCTGACGGACAAGCAGGCCGTCGAGCTGGCGGCCATGGGCCACCGGGTGGAGGGCCACTTTGGCTCGCCGCAGGACATTGAATGGGCCATCGCCGGCGACGGCCGCCTCTGGCTGACCCAGTCGCGGCCCATCACCACGCTGTTCCCTGTCCCGCAACGGGCGGCCGGGGTGGGCACTCCCGGCGGGGAGGGCACGCGCGTTTACCTTTGCTTCAGCCTGGCGCAGGGCCTGACCCGCCCCATCACGCCCATGGGCCTGGCAGCCTTCCGGCTCATTGCCTCCTCGTTGGCCCGCGCGGCGCAGTTCGACGTGCCCGAGCCACGCCGGGGTCCGTCCCCTTACGCAGTGGCGGGCCAGCGGATTTACTTCGATCTGACCGCAGTAGCCCGCAGCACCACCGGCCGGCGGATCGTTCCGCGCGTCTTTGACGTGATGGAAGCACGCTCAGCCACGGTGCTGCGCAGGGTTTTCGAGGACCCGCGGTTTTCCGTGACCCGCAGGACGCCGCTGGGCTTGCTGCGGCACGGGGTCCCGGCGGCGGTGCATGCCGGGGTGCCGGAGACGCTGCTTCGGGCCATCTTCCGCCCCGACGCGGCCCTCCGCAGGACCAACCGGCGCGCGCGCGAGTTCGCAAACTCACTAGAACCGCCCGCCGGATTCACCCCGCTGCAGCGCCTGGACTACGCCGAACACGTGTTCGGCACGCGTATCTTCTCGGTGGTGCCGTCCATCCTGCCGCTTCCGGCTCTCGGGTTCGCTGCCCTGGCGCTCGCCGGAAAACTGCTGGGCGGCGGCCGGTGGGAAGATCTGCAGACTGTGCTCCGCGGGCTGCCGAACAACGTCACCACCGAGATGGACCTGGAGTTGTGGCGCCTCGCCCAGGTGATTAAGAACGACGGCGGTTCCCGCGCCGCCGTGACGGACCGGAAACCCGCCGAGCTGGCCGAGGAGTTCCGCGCGGGCCAACTGCCCGCCGTGCTGCAGTCCGGGCTGGCGCGGTTTTTGGGCCAGTACGGGCACCGCGCCGTGGCCGAGATCGACGTCGGTATGCCGCGCTGGTCCGATGACCCCACCCACATCCTGGGTGTCCTGGCCAACTACCTGCGGCTTGAGGACTCGGCGCTGGCCCCGGATGTCCAGTTCAGCAATGCGGCAGAAGAAGCCGAAGCCTGCGTTGAGCGTCTCGTCGCGGAGGCGCGGAGCCGCGGCTGGCTGCGCGGGACTGTGGTCCGGGCGGCGCTGCGGCGGGCGCGGCTTTTCGCCGGATTGCGCGAACTGCCCAAGTACCAGCTGGTGGTGGGCCTCGCGGAAGTGCGGAAGCAACTGGCCCTGGCCGGTGCAGCGCTGGCGGCGGCGGGGGTAGTGGACGAGGCGGATGACGTCTTCTTCCTGGACCTGGACGAAGCCAGGGCCGGCCTTAGCTCCGGAACCGCTGACTTCCGTGGCCTGGTGGCGCAGCGGCGCGCGGACTACGCCCTGGAACTCGAACGGCGTCACGTGCCGCGGGTGCTGCTTTCGGACGGCACCGAGCCGGAAGCCGTTCCATCCGCCGGCGCTGCGGCGGCATCCACGGTGCCGGGGGCACTGACCGGGAGCCCGGCGTCGGCCGGTGTTGTTACGGCGACTGCCCGTGTGATCCTCGACCCGGTGGGCGCGCGCCTGGAACCGGGAGAAATCCTGGTGGCTCCGTCCACGGACCCCGGCTGGACACCGCTGTTCCTTACCGCGGGCGGACTGGTGATGGAGATGGGCGGGCCCAATTCCCACGGTGCCGTGGTGGCCAGGGAGTATGGGATTCCCGCGGTGGTGGGCGTCCCGGACGCCACGCTCCGGCTCTCCACCGGGCAGGAAATAACGGTCGACGGCGGCGCCGGTACCGTGGTGCCTTCGTAGCCGGGCAGCGCCCGGCAAGACTTCCAGAAGAGACGTGTGCGCTGGCGGTCCCGAGGCGTAACCTGAAGTATGGGCTCCAAGGATGAAGCAGGGCTGGCATGATCCGCGCATGGCTGCGCTGGGTGCCTGCCGCAGCTGTACCTGCAGTGATAGCCGCCGGCGTGCTGGTGGGATCCATTCCGGCGCGGGCCGGCGATCCGTTGCCACAAAAGTCTCCGGCTGAGGTCCTGACCCTCCTTGGCCAGCACAACACCAGGTCATTCTCCGGAACGGTCGAGCAATCCGCCGAACTGGGACTGCCAGAACTGCCGGCCGCCGGTCCAACCTCCGGACCGGTGTCGGCCGGCGGGGCCGCGTCCGTCCTGGAGTTCCTGACCGGTGCGCACACTGCCCGGATATTCATGGACGGGCCAACAAAGATGCGGGTCCAGGTGATGGACCGGCTGGCTGAACGTGACGTCATCCGGCGGGACGGCGACGTGTGGTTCTACAACTCCAAGGACAACAGCGCTGCCCACCTGGCCTTGCCGGCGTTCGCCAGCGACCTGCCGTTGCCCGGTCCGTCCATGCCCATCCTGCCCGGCGACCTCCCCGGCCCGCCTGTACTGCCGACGCCCGAGGACCTGGCCCGCGAGTTCCTCGCCGTTGTGGACAGTTCCACCGAGGTGACGGTGGGGCCGGACATCGAAATTGCCGGCCGGACGGCCTACAGCCTGGAACTGGCGCCGCGGACGCAGGGAACGCTGGTTGAGAAAATTGCCATCGCCGTCGACAGCGAGACGGGAATGCCGCTGCGGGTATCCGTGATGGCACGCGGCCAGGCAAAACCGGCTTTACAGGCTGGCTTCACCAGCCTGTCCCTGGCGGCCCCGGAGGACTCGGTATTTTCGTTCGTTACCCCACCGGGCGCCACGATCAAGGAGCTGCAGGTACCACCGATCCCGCTCCGGCCCGGCCTGCCACCCCTTCCGGCCGTGCCCGGTGGGATTACGCCCGGAGTGGTTCCGGACAGTGCCCCGGATAAGATTCCCGGCAGCGACGCCAGCCTGCATCACCGTCATGCACTTCGGCCCACGGTAACTGGCAAGGGCTGGGAGACCGTCATCGGGTTCCCCGCGGCACCCGACGGCCAAGGGGCTGCCATGACTGAATCCTTGCTGAAGGATCCGCTCCTGTCCCAGGCCGCCGTCGTCGTGCCCGGCGGAAGGCTCCTGTCCACGGCGCTGGTCAACGTCCTGCTGACCGACGACGGCAGGATCTTTGTGGGGATGGTCCCGGCGGAGCGGCTCCAGGCCGCAGCCGGCGCAGTGTGACCGCGGCCGGTGTGACCGCGGCCGGGGTGGCTTCCTCCCGGACCAGCCCTCAAAGGAACGGCACAACCGGGCTGACCATCGAGACCCAGGGCCTGACCAAGCGTTTCGGCCACCAGTTGGCGGTGGACAACGTGGACCTCGCTGTTCCCCACGGTGCCGTCTTCGGGTTCCTGGGCCCCAACGGTTCCGGCAAGACCACCACCATCCGGATGCTCTTGGGCCTTGCTGCCGCGTCGGCCGGCACCGTCAGCGTCCTGGGCCTGCCGATGCCGCAGCGCCTACACGAGGTTCTGCCGCGCGTCGGTGCCCTGGTGGAGGGACCGGCGTTCTATCCGTTCCTTTCCGGCACCGCCAACCTGCACCGCCTGGACGCCGCCAGCCGGCATGCGGCCCCTGCTACCCGGACCGCCCGCGTGGCTGCCGCGCTTGAGCGCGTAGGTCTCTCACACGCCGCCGGCAAGCGGGTCCACGCGTACTCCCTGGGCATGAAGCAGCGGCTGGGGATCGCCAACGCGCTGCTGTCGCCGCGGGAGTTGCTGGTGCTTGATGAGCCCACCAACGGGCTGGACCCGCAGGGAACGCGGGAAGTGAGGAGCCTGGTGCGGTCGCTGGCCGCCGACGGCGCCACCGTCTTTGTCTCCAGTCACCTCCTCGCAGAGGTGGAGCAGATCTGCACGCACGCGGCCATCATGAGTGCCGGGCGGCTGGTGGCCCAGGGGCCGCTGGCGGAGCTCCGCCAGGCGGGCGAGACCCGGATCCGCCTGTTAACGCCCGACGCCGGGGCGGCCAGCGAGGTCCTGCTGCGGTTGGGCAT
Organism: Pseudarthrobacter sp. S3; assembly: GCF_050156905.1. Taxonomy (NCBI): domain Bacteria; kingdom Bacillati; phylum Actinomycetota; class Actinomycetes; order Micrococcales; family Micrococcaceae; genus Pseudarthrobacter; species Pseudarthrobacter sp. S3. The sequence goes on from NZ_CP189583.1 coordinate 641,098, forward strand.
GTCCCCGGGAAGGGGAACGCCTGAACCGGACGGCGACGTGCTGACCGCGGTCGCGGCCGCGTCCCGGCTTGAGGCCCCGGAGGACATTGTGGCGGAGCTCGTGGCAGCCGGCGTGCGTGTCCGGGGTTTTGCGGTGGAGCGGGAGAGCCTGGAGGAGCGCTTTGTGGCGCTGACGGGGGAGGGGTTCGACATTGCCCAATAGTGCTTCTGCGGCCGGCAGTGTTCCGGCAGCCCGTGGCGTTCCCGATGCCGGCAGCGGTGCTGAGGCCAGCAGCGGTTCCGGGCTCAGTAGGGCTTCGGGCGCGCCGTCGAGCCTGCCCCTGCTGGGGTCCGAGCTGAAGACGCTTTTCCGGCGCCGCCGGACCGCGGCCATGCTGGTGGCCCTTGCCGCTATACCGGTGCTGATCGCCGCCGCTGTCCGGCTCTCGTCATCCGTTCCTGCCGGGCGGGGACCGGCGTTCCTGGACCGGATCAGCCAGAACGGGCTGTTTGTGGCGGTCACGGCGATGCTGGTTTCCGTGCCACTGTTCCTCCCCCTGACCATTGGGGTGGTGGCGGGCGATACCATTGCCGGCGAGGCCAGCCTGGGCACGCTTCGTTACCTGCTGGTGGCGCCGGCCGGGCGGGTCCGCCTGCTGCTGGTGAAGTACGCCGGAGCGCTGGCGTTCTGTATCGCCGCGCCCGTCACGGTGGCCCTTGCCGGGGCCGCGATCGGGGCTTCGCTGTTCCCTGTCGGGCCGGTAACGCTCCTGTCCGGGGATGTAGTCCAGCCGCCTGAGGCCGCGCTGCGGCTGGTTCTGATCGCCGCCTATCTTGCGGTGTCCCTGGCCGGACTTTCGGCGATTGGCCTGTTCCTGTCCACCTTGACGGTGGTCCCGGTGGGCGCGATGGCCGCCACGGTGGTGCTGTCAGTGGTCTCGCAGGTGCTGGACCAGCTGCCACAGTTGGAATGGCTGCACCCATGGCTGTTTACACACTACTGGTTCGGATTCGCGGACATCTTGCGCCAGCCGGTGCTGTGGGACTCTTTTGCCAGCAACGCGCTGCTGCAGGCGGGTTACGTGGCCGTGTTCGGGGCGCTCGCCTATGGCCGGTTTGTCACCAAGGACGTGCTGTCCTGAGCCTCGGGCCCGAGCCCTGTCCGCATCAGTAGCGGGCTGCGTAAGGGTGGAGCTGCATCCCGGCCATCCAGCTCAACTGGGTCACGCTGATGCCCTCGTCCGGATTCAGCGCCTGAACCACCTGGCCGTTGCCCAGGTAGATGGCCACGTGATAGAAGCCCGGGGCTGAGCCCCAGACCAGCAGATCGCCGCGCCGGGCCTGGGAGATCGGCACGTGAACGGGGGCTGCCGCGTACTGCTGGGCAGCGGTGCGCGGCAGGTACTTGCCCGCGGCGGCGAAGGCTGTTTGCACAAGGCCGGAGCAGTCAAAACCGTTGGGGCCGGTGCTGCCGTACTGGTAGAAATAGGGCGACCCCACCTTGGACATCGCCACTGAGATGGCCGTCTCGTTGGAGCCCCCCTGCGATGGGGCCGGTGTTGGCGCCGGCGCCGGCGCGGGAGCGGGAGCGGGCGCAGGAGCCGGGGCGGGCGCGGGAGCGGGCGCAGGAGCCGGGGCGGGCGCGGGAGCTGGAGCTGGAGCTGGCGCGGGTGCTGGGGCAGGCGCTGGAGCTGGAGCTGGCGCGGGTGCTGGAGCGGCCGGCAGGTTCCCGCCGGCGGCCGGTCCGGCGGCAGGCCGGTCTGGTGCCTGCGCCGCCGCAGCCCGATCAGCGGCGGCAGTCAGCTCGGCGAGTCTGGCCTCCTCGCGCCGCCGGTCCAAAGCGTCAATGCGCGCTGATTCGAGGGCCACTGTGGTGTTCCGCAGTTGGGCGAGCTGATCCACGAGGATTGTTCGCTGCGCTGCGGCTTCGGCGACCGCCTTGGCCTGGGTAGCGTTGGCTTGTTCGGCCTCTTCCTTGCGGGCCTCGGCCTTTTGGGCGGCGTCGTCAGCGGCCCGGTTGGCGTCGTCGGCGGCGGCCGTCAGGGACTGCGCTGCGGTCGCTGCCGATGCCGCCGATTCGAAGGCACGGCTCCGGCTGGCCGAAATGGCTTCCAGTGTCGCAGCCTGGTGCAAGGTTTCGGGGTTGCCGCTGACGAACGTGCCCAGCGTAGGGTTGAGCCCGCCGTTGCGGTATAGGTCGCCGGCGAGCTGACCCACCTGCTTCCGGGTCCTGTCCTGCTCCTGCGTCGCAGCAGTGGCCTTGGCCGTGGCTATGTCCGCCGACATCTTGCGGTCCTGCAGTTCAACCAAGGCTTCACCGTAGGCGTTATTGGCCTGCAGCGACAAGGCAAACGTGGCTTGCTGGTCGCTCTTGGCGTCCGCGAGGAGGCGTTCGATGCTGGCGACCTTATCCGCGGTTGCGCGTTCACTGGCCTTGGCTGTGGCGATGTCCTCCGGGGTGGGAAGCTCCGGCGACGCCGGGCGCTGGACAGCCGGAGACTGCGGCAGCGGCGCAGCCTGGGCGGGGAGGGCCATGGTGCCGAAAAGTACGACGGCGGTGCACAGCACGGCGGCCTTCAGGCCGGATCCGGTCAAACCCATTCGCAGAACCTCGCACGCAGTAAGGCTGGGGGAGCGAGGTCTGGTGGCGGCGCAAGGAGCCCCTCTGCTGATCTCCCAGCAGTCCGAGGCTACGTGAGCGTGTGTACTTTGGCAACACTGGTCACATCAATAACATAAACAACAAGAGTGTGATTCCGCCGCATCCCGACCGGCGTGTCGTGCCGAGCCTGTGTCGTCCGCCGCAAGGGGTCAGGCGTGCTGGCGCGATTCGTGCTCCGAGTGACTGGCGGGCTCCAGCTGGAAAGTGCAGTGCTCGGTGTCAAAGTGGGAGCCCAGGCACGTGGTCAGCTTGTCCAGGAGCTGGTCGGCGCCGCGGGCATTGAGGACGCCGTCCTCCACCACCACGTGCGCCGAAAAGACCGGCACGCCTGAGGTGATCGTCCAGATGTGGATGTCATGGACGTCCACCACGCCGTCAACGCTGAGGATGTGTTCGCGGATCATCTGCACCTCCACGCCTTTGGGGGTCGCCTCCAGCAGGACGTCCACCACATCGCGCAGCAGGCTCCAGGCCCGCGGCAGGATCATCAGGGCGATGAGCACGGAGGCGATCGTGTCGGCGGCCTGGTAGCCGGTGAACATGATGACCAGGGCAGCAACAATAACTGCGACTGAGCCCAGCAGGTCGCCCAGCACTTCAAGGTAGGCGCCCCGGACGTTCAGGCTGTCCTGGTGTGCGCCGCGCAAAATCAGCAGCGAGACCAGGTTGGCCACCGCGCCCAGGATGGCCGCGAAGAGCATGATGTCGGTGTGGACCTCGGGCGCGGAGCCAATTCGGCGGATGGCCTCGGTGAAGATGACCACCGAGATGACAATCAGGATCAGCGCGTTGGCCAGGGCGGCCAGGACCTCGGCACGCTGGTAGCCGTAGGTCCGCTGCTCGCTTGCGGGGCGTCCGGCGATCCAGGCAGCCAGCAGCGCGATGGTCACGCCGGCCGCATCGGAGAGCATGTGGCCGGCGTCCGCCAGCAGGGCCAAGGATCCGGACAGTGCCGCGCCGATCACCTGGACCACCACCACCGCAAGGGTGATGGCCAGGACGGCAATGAGGCGTTTGCGGTGCCGGCCTGTCGCCGTGATCCCGTGCGTGTGGCTGTGGTCGTGTCCCATGCCTACAAGGCTAGTCCCAGCCGAGCTCGTGCAGCCGCCGGTCATCGATGCCGAAGTGGTGGGCGATCTCGTGGACCACCGTCACAGCCACTTCCTGGATCACCTCGTCGCGGGACCCGCAGATGTCCAGGATGGGCTGGCGGAAAATGGTGATCCGGTCCGGCAGCGAACCGGCATCCCACCATGAATCCCGCTCCGTCAAGGGAACCCCCTCGTAGAGGCCCAGCAGAACGGTGTCCGGATCCTCGCCAGGGCCGGGCACGTAGTCGTCCTCGACAAACACGGCCACGTTGTCCATGGCGGCCGCCAGTTTGGCGGGGATCAGGCCCAGGGCATCCGTGACGGCGGCCTCGAAATCGTCAGCGGACATCTCAAACGGACCGGACTCTTGCGGACCGTCCGGGATGATGGGCAGGCCGGGCGGCAGTTGGGCGGGCATAAGCAGACTCTAGCCCGCAGCCCGGTCGGCGCGCATACTGAACCGTCCTTGACCGCATTGGGAGGAGCTTGATGTCTGTCCGCCATCGCGTTTTTGCCGCCACTTACGACACGTTGTCGGCCTCTGTGGAGCGCCGCGAGCTCGCTCCTCGCCGTGCTCGGCTGCTTTCCGACGCCGATGCGGAGCACCTGCCGCTGCCGGACGGCGCACCGGACGCCGTCGTGTTCACCCTGGTGCTGTGCTCGGTGCCGGATCAGCGGCTTGCCCTGTTGGAGGCGCGAAGGGTGCTCAAACCCGGCGGGACCCTCGCGGTGCTCGAGCATGTCCGCGGACAGGGCCGGGCCGCCCGCTGGCAGGACAGGCTGGACGGCTTGTGGGGCCGTTGCGTGGCGCCCGGGTGCCAACCTCAACCGGAACGCGGTGGCATCCATCGGCGAAGCAGGGTCCGAGTTCACGGAAGTCAGCAGGTTGGAGGACCCGGCGGTTGCCCAGGCCACGCCCCTCATCGCGGGCATGGCAAAGCCGAGCCCGACGTTTCGCTGAACGGAGCCCCTACCGGGACCTGCGGCGAGTCAGGCCCACACCCACAAGGCAGACCAGCCCGCCCACCAAACCCAGCACCGCGGGCACTTCGCTGAGGACCAGCCACGAGATCAGGATGGTGGTGCCCGGCACAAGATAAGTGGTGGCCGCCAGTTTTCCGGCATCAATCAGGGACAGCGCAAAGGCCCAGGTGGTGAAGGCGATGGCGGTGGGGAAGATGCCCAAATAGACCAGGCCCAGTGTCGCCGGCAGCGGTGCCGACTGCAGCTCGGACACCAGCTGGCCACTGAAGGGAAGGCAGCAGACCGCCCCCACCATGATGCCGAACCAGGTGGCCTGGCCCGCCGGGAACTTCCGCAGCACCGGCTTCTGGATGATGACACTGACGGCGGCGAGCACGGCGGCGAGGAGGCAAAGCAGCACGCCCGCCACATCCGCCGTCGAACGTTCCCCGGAACCTGAGCCAAGCGCTATCAGTGCAACCCCGCCGAACGCCACCAGGCTCCCGAAAATCAGCCAGCGCGGGAAGCCCTCCTTCAGGAAGACGCCGGCCATGATCGCAACCAGGATGGGATTGACGTTGATCAGCAAGGCGGCGGTCCCGGCGTCCAGCAGGTGTTCTGCCGCGTTCAGGGCCAGGTTGTAGCCGCCGAACCACATCACCCCGTAGCCCAGGATGGGCCACCATTCGCGGCCCCGCGGCAGCAGCTTGCTTTTGGCCAGCTGCGGCAGCACCAGCGCGCCGAGCACGACGGCGGCAACCGCCAGCCTGCCCAGGGTCAGGGAACCGGGGGAGAAAGTGGGGCCGATGGCCCGGATCCCCACGAAGGCCGAGGCCCAGAGCACCACGGTGACCACCACGGCAGCGACGCCGAGCGCGTTCGGACGGCCAGGTGACGGGCGAAGCGTGGTTGCTACTGCTGCTGCGCTGGGAGGGGTGCTTGAAGCCATGCTGCCAATCTAGCCCTGCCGCGGCGCCGGCAGCTGGCGGGAATCGGACACGTCTAGTCGATCTTCTGCCAATCCCGGGCCGACCACTCCAACAGCCGCTCCAGAGGCCAGGTGGTAACGATGCGGTCCGCGGGCACATTGTTGCGCGCGGCACGGGCCGCCCCGTGCTGGAGGAAGTCGAGCTGGCCCGGAGCGTGGGCGTCGCTGTCGATCGAGAACAGGCAGCCGGCGTCAAGGGCCAGCCGGATCAGGTCATCCGGCGGGTCCTGCCGCTCGGGGCGCGAGTTTATCTCGACCGCCACATTGTTTTCGGCGCACGCCGCAAATACCTTCAGGGCGTCGAAGTCCGATTGCGGGCGCGTGCCACGGGATCCCTCCACCAGGCGTCCGGTGCAGTGGCCCAGCACATTGGTCCGGGGGTTCTGGATTCCGTGGAGCATCCGCCGGGTCATGGTGGCGCCGTCCGCCCGAAGCTTCGAATGGACGCTGGCCACCACAATGTCCAGCCGGTCCAGCATCTCCGGTGACTGGTCCAGTTCGCCGGATTCCAGGATGTCCACCTCGATGCCGGTCAGGAGCCGGAATCCGTCTTTTTCGCCGTCAGCTGCGGAGGCGGCGTTGATCGCGGCCACAACGTCGAGCTGTTCGGTCAGGCGCTCGGCGCTGAGCCCGTTGGCGATGGTCAGGTTGGGGGAGTGGTCTGTCAGCGCCAGGTACTCGCGGCCCAGAAGGCGGGCAGCGTCTGCCATCAGATGGATGGGAGAGCCGCCGTCGGACCAGTCGCTGTGGCTGTGGAGGTCGCCTCGGAGCGCTTCGTGAAGCTCGGCCCCACCGTCCGCCAGAGGCACCAGGCTGCGCTGGCGTAGATCCTCAAGATACTCTGGCACCTCGCCGTCCACGGCCTGCCGGACCACTTGGTAGGTCCTGTCGCCGATGCCCTTCATGCTCTTGAGCCTGCCGTCCCGGGCCCGGGCAGCCACCTCCGAAGGGTCGAGCCCGGCGATGATCCCCGCCGCCTTCCGGAAGGCCTGGACCTTGAACGTGGCAGCGCGTTCCCGTTCCAGCCAGAAAGCAATTTCATTGAGCGCGGCGACGGCATCCATCTGTCCATCTTCGCCTGTTCCGGCCGCTTCGGTCAGGTGTCGCGGGCCGATTTTGAGTTATTCCCGCCGAGGCCCTATAGTTTTAGAGTCCAGTTCGGAGCAACTGCAAACGAGAAGACTGAGAGCCTTGGCTCGAAGCCTTTTATTTTGTGCCGAACGGGTTCTGGCCCCCATCGTCTAGCGGCCTAGGACACCGCCCTTTCACGGCGGCGGCACGGGTTCGAATCCCGTTGGGGGTACGCAAGGAACTGGTCTGGCAGGCTGAAAACGTCTGGTAAGCTGGAAGCCTTGAAAAAAGCGGTAGCGATGCCGCGAAGTAATAAATTCAAGGCCCTGTAGCGCAGTTGGTTAGCGCGCCGCCCTGTCACGGCGGAGGTCGCGGGTTCAAGTCCCGTCAGGGTCGCTCTGATTGCTGGAAGAAATTCCGGCAGTCAAGGTGACATGTCACCTAGGCTCTGTAGCTCAGTTGGTAGAGCGTTCGACTGAAAATCGAAAGGTCACCGGATCGACGCCGGTCGGAGCCACCACTGGGAAGCATCAGTTCTTCGGAACTGGTGCTTTTCTTCTTTAACCGGGCACCCGCCTGCGCAACGCATCCTCCCGCCCCGTCCAGCGCTCTCAGGAGCAATCAGTAGACAGAACTCAGGAGGGGCGGGGCCGGCTCTTGTGCGAGGAGGCTGACTCTCGGCAGCTTCCCACGCCGGAACTCGCGTTAGGGATAGGGTTGGGAGCAATAGAAGGGGAGTGCCTGATGGAATACCAGAACCCACAACCCGATGCGGGTGTCGAGCGCCAGCTGATTACCAGCCACCGCGCCGCCAGCCAGGCGCCCGTACTAGGGCATGGCCGCACCGTGATCGCGGAGACCGCCGTGGCAAAAGTTGCCGGCATCGCTGCCCGCGCCGTGCCGGGAGTCTACTCGCTGGGGTCCGCCCCGTCCCGTGCGCTGGGAGCCATCCGGGATGCCGTCGGGAGTTCGGACCATGCGGCCGGTGTCCGCGCCGAGGTCGGTGAGACGCAGGTGGCGGTAGACATCAGTTTGGTAGCCTCCTACGGTACGCCACTGCATTCCCTGGCCGATCAGGTCAGATCGGCCGTGTACCGCGCGGTCGAGGAACTCGTTGGCTTGCAGGTCATCGAAGTGAATGTCGAAATAACCGATGTCTACGTGGCACCGCCAGTGAAGGCCGGAGCGCCTGCCGGCGCCGAAAGGGAGGCACTGCTGTGAACCTGACAGTTGTGGGCATCGCCATCGGCGCCTTCGTGGCGTTTATGTCCTTCCAGTTCGGGCTGTGGGGCTTCTTGGTCTCCCTCCTCTTTATGGCCATCGGCGCCCTCCTGGGCCGCGCAGCGGAAGGGAAACTGGACCTGCGCGGCGTGCTGGATGCCATCATCGGCCGGCGCTCCTCGTCATGACGTCAGCGTCGCCTTCCTTCCCGGTCCACGTCCTGAACGGACACAACCGCATCAGCACGCAGGCCCTGACCAGCCTTGCCAGGACAGCAGCCGCGGAAGCCCTCGGCGTGGATCCCCACGATGTCCGGGCGGACTGGGCGGACGACGACGGCCTGCTGGCTCTGTCGCTCGTGTCACCTATCAGGATCCCACCGCTGGCCACCGTGCTCAGGGACGCAGGCCGGGTCGCCGCGTTTGGCGGATCAATTTGGGACCGGACGGTCGATGCCAAAGCCAGAATCCTCTCGACGGTCACGGCCCTCAGCGGCGCCCGGCTGAGCAGGGTGGATATCCGAATCAGCGGCGTTAAACCGATCGAGGGAGGCCGGGTCCAATGAGCGGCGGAACAGTGGACGGGGACCTGGCGGATTCGAGGCCAACAAGCGGCGCCCGGGCCCGGCCGCAACCTGACATGCGCCGGGTCGTCTACCGGGAGACGCATTCCTCGCGGGCAGCGGTGTCAACAGTGGCAGCGGTCCTGGTGATGGGGCTTGCCGGCTACGGGCTTCTCGAATCGGCCGTGCACGCCATTGGGCAGCCGGCTTGGCTGATCGAACCACAGCTGGCGGCGGAGCGCATCGTTGCCCTGCCGGCTGGTACCCCGCCGTTGCTGCTCGGTGCCAGCGGCGCCGTGGTAGCGATGGTGGGATTGTTTTTCCTGCTCAACGCCATCCTGCCGGGAAGACGCGCCCGGCACGTGCTGGACGGCACCACGCTGAACGGCACCGGGGGTTCGTCCGCAGTGGTGGTCGATGACGAGGTCATCGCCTCCGCCTTGGCGCGCAGCGCACGGCTCGCCGCCAATGTCACCCCGGAGCAGGTCATGGTGGTGGTGTCCCGGCGGCAGGTCATCGTGAACGTACGCCCCACCTCAGGGGTTCCGGTGGCCGAAGCTGCGGTGCTGTCCGCGGTCCAGGACGAACTCGGCGAGATGTCTCTGGTCCCGTCGCCTGACGTCCGCGTCAACGTTTCCACCGTAGGAGTGATCGGCGCATGACGGCCACACCCTCGCTCCTCAATAGGATCCTGCTGGGCATCCTCGGACTCAAGCTTCTCGCCGTGGGCATCCTGCTCATCCTGCTGGCCACCGTTCCACCAGTGGGCTCCTGGTGGCATGCCTGGTCCGGATCGGCCTGGCGGGGTGTCAACCAGGCCTTCGACAACACCCGATTCCCGGAACGCCCGGAAAGCTGGCTCTGGATTCTTATAGCTCTTGCCCTGGTAGTCCTTATTGGCCTGATGGTGGCCTGGCTCGCGCAGCAGGGCAAGGGCCGCAGCAAACTGCTGGTGGCCGAGTACGACCCCGGGACCGTGGCCGGAGACGTGCGGATCAGCGGGGGAGTAGCTGAACAGGCGTTGAAGCACGCTTTGGCTGAACGGCCCGATCTGGCGGGTGCCACGGTGGCAACCTACGATGTCCAGGGCAGCCCTGCCTTGAAAATCCGGCTCCAGCCGCGCCAGGGCGTGGCGCCGCACCTCCTGGCGGACGAGGTCTATGCCTTGGTAGATGCTTTGGACCAAGTGGTTGGCAAGCGGACGCCGGTCCTGATCCACATCGGCGCCGGGGCCAGGACACGGTTCAGCCGGGCCGAACGCGTCCGTTAGAGTCAGACGGCGGGACACCTGATCGTGCCGATGCCGGCGGATATCGGCTGGCAAATGCCCACCACCACTGTCCGGATGGAATGACCGGGGAATCTAGGAGAACACCATGAGCGAAGAAGTAACTGGCAGCGCAGTGGCAAACGAAGGCGTCGAAGGCGCTGCAGAAAACGTGAAGGAGGTCGCGGGCGATGCCGCAGAAAACGTCAAGGAACTGGCCAGCGATCTGACTGAGAACGTGAAGGGCTTCGGAGCCAAGATCGCCGGGCTGTTCAAGGGCGGCAAGTAAGCCTTCACCTTTTCAGCCTGGCTCCAAGGACGCCGCGCCCCTAGGGGTCGGCGTCCTTGGTTTTTAGGCTGTGCCCCGATCTCGTGGCCCCCGAGCGGCCAAGGAAAATCACTTCTTGGTCAGGTAGACCGTGCAGTTTGGCGGTATTTCAGCCCCGGTGCCACTAGTCACCGGATCACTCGTCAGAGCCACCGCGTACCCGGCAGGGACAGGTATAACGGCTTCCCCCATATTGCTCAGGACCAGGACGTCGCCGTTCTTGAAGGCCAGCACACCCCGGGGCGGGTGATGGATGTCGGCCCACTGGAAGGTCCCGGACCCGAGACTGTGGGTGGAACGGAACGACAACGCCGAGCGGTATAGCTCGAGTGTGGAGCCGGCGATGCCGTCCTGCCGGTCGGCCGCGAGGTCCCTGAAGGACTCGGGCTGAGGCAGCCATGGCGCGGCCGGCCCTCGGACGCTGTCACCAGTAAACGCGTCCGCGAAACCGTAGCCGGGTGCCGCTGCCCGCCAGGGCAGCGGCACCCGGCAGCCGTCGCGGCCGATTTCAGCACCTTTGGTGCGGAAGAACGTAGGATCCTGGCGGGCTTCGTTCGGGAGTGTCGTGTGCTCCGGAAGGCCCAATTCCTCGCCCTGGTAGATGTAGGCAGATCCGGGCAACGCGAACGAGACCAGGGTGGCGGCACGGGCGCGCTCCAGACCCAAGGCAGCGTCTGGCTGCTCATCTTCTGCGGCGATGCCTTTGGGGAAGGTCGTGGGGTCCTTCAGACCGAACCGCGTGCTGTGCCGTACGGTGTCGTGATTGCTCAGCACCCATGTGGACGGCGCTTCCACGGACGCATCCGCTTTGAGGGAATCTGCGATGGCTTCAGCCATTCGCTCGGCGTCCCAGCCCGCCAGGAGAAAGTCGAAGTTAAAGGCCTGCTGCATTTCGTCCTTGCGGACGTACCGGGCCAGGCGTTCAGCAGGTTCAACCCAGGCTTCCGCAACCATCATGCGGTCGCCATGGTACTCAGCCAGCACTTTGTGCCAGTCGCGGTAGATCTCATGCACGCCGTCCTGGTCAAAGAACGGCGACGGCGGGTATTGCGGCGACACGGCACGGTGCGGTTCCTGCGCATCGGTATGTGCGCCTGGTGCGTCGCCCGGCGTCGTACGCAGCGTGTCCCGGGCTTCCGCGGTTCCTTCGACCATGGCCGCCACGCCCTCCCAGTCCGGAAGCCCGGCTTCCTTGACTAGGCCGTGGGCAACGTCCACACGGAAGCCGTCAACTCCCCGGTCGAGCCAGAAGCGCAGGACCGATCGCATTTCTTCCCGCACCTCGGCGTTGTCCCAGTTCAGATCCGGCTGTTTGGTATCGAACAAATGGAGGTACCACTCGCCCGGGGTGCCGTCCTGTTCGGTGACCCTGCTCCAGGCAGGGCCACCGAAGATCGACCTCCAGTTGTTCGGTGCCAGGTTTCCGTCGCCGGAACCGGCGACCGCATCCTTTCCGGGCCTGAACATGTACCTGTCCCGCACCCTGGATCCTGGTGCGCCCGTCAAAGCTTCGCGGAACCAGACGTGCTCATCTGACGTGTGGTTCGGGACGAGGTCAACAATGACCTTCAGCCCCAGGCTGTGAGCATTCTGTAATAATTCGTCGAAGTCCGGCAATGCCCCGAAAAGAGGGTCAACGAAGCGGTAGTCAGCCACGTCGTAGCCCGCGTCCGCCTGCGGGGATTTGTAGAACGGTGAAAGCCACACAGCATCCACTCCCAGGCTCCGCAAATACGGCAGGCGGGCCGTAATTCCGGGGAGGTCACCCATGCCGTCGCCATTGGCGTCAGCGAAGGAACGCGGATAAATCTGATAGACGACGGCGCTGGCCCACCACGAGTTGAGTGCGGAACCGGGGGTGGGAACGAGTGGATGTTGCATTTGGTTCCGCTCCTGTAACTTTTTGATGTAAACGCTTGCATTGCCCACGACAACCTTACTAGTGTGATGGTCACCACATCAACCGCACAGTCGACGTACGTGTCACTCAGCGAGGAGCTTCAAGCTATGAAAACCCGTAAATACCTACTCCCGGCAGCAGCTGCCGGCATCCTGGCCCTGGCGCTCTCCGCCTGTTCCGGCGGCGGCGCAGGCAGCGGCACGGCCTCAAGCGGCGGAGATGCCGCGGCCAATCTCGACGGACGGGGTCCCATTACCTACATCCAGGGCAAAGACAACAGCAACGTCGCCCGCCCGCTCGTGGACAAGTGGAACGCGGCGCACCCGGACCAGATAGTCACCTTCAAGGAGCAGTCGGACCAGGCGGACCAGCAGCACGACGATCTGGTCCAGAACCTCCAGGCAAAAAACGTCAACTACGACGTCTTTGACGTGGACGTTATCTGGACCGCTGAGTTTGCAGCGAAGGGTTGGCTGCAGCCGCTCCAGGACAAGATGAGCATTGATACGTCCAAGATGCTGCCTGCCACGGTCAAGACGGCAACGTACAACGACACCCTCTTCGCGGCACCAAAGACTTCAGACGGCGGAATCCTCTATTACCGCAAGGACCTGGTACCCACCCCGCCTAAGACTTTTGACGAGATGATGAGCATGTGCTCCATCGCGAAGCAGAACAACATCGACTGCTACGCGGGACAGTTCTTCAAGTATGAAGGCCTCACGGTCAACGCGGCTGAGGCAATCAACTCGGCCGGCGGCACGATCGTTGGAGACGATGGCAAATCGACGGTGACCTCTGCGGCGGCCAAGGCCGGCCTCAGCAACCTCGTTAGTGCCTACAAGGATGGAAATATCCCCACGCAGGCCATCACCTACCAGGAAGAACAGAGCCGTCAGTCCTTCGAAGACGGCAAGCTTCTCTTCCTGCGGAACTGGCCTTATGTATACAACCTCGCTAAGACCGATGGCTCCTCCAAGGTGAAGGACACCTTCGGCATGGCACCCCTCCCGGGCAAGAGCGGCCCCGGAGCGTCTTCCCTTGGTGGCCATAACATGGCCGTCAGCGTCTACTCGCAGCACAAGGCCACGGCCAAGGACTTCCTGACCTTCATGACCAGTGAAGAAACTGAAAAGTTCTACGCCACGCAGGGCTCGCTGGCCCCGGTGCTCGGTTCCCTGTACGACGACCCGACACTGGTAGCCAAACTGCCTTATCTGCCGGTGCTGAAGACGTCGATCTCCAACGCAGTTCCGCGTCCGGTCACGCCGTTCTACCCGGCAGTCACCAAGGCCATCCAGGACAACGCCTACGCTGCCATCAAGGGTGAGAAGACCGTCGATCAGGCAATGACGGATATGGACACGGCCATCAACTCGGCCAGCCAGTAGCGAAACCTCCAGTGAATCTCGGGCGGCCGGCGCTTCACGCGAGCGGTCGCCCGAGGGTCACGCTATTAATTCCGGAAGGAGGGGATATGTCCACGCTAGCGCAGCCTAAACCAGCGCCGGAGACACCGAGCCCCAAACCGAGTAAAGATCGAAAAGAAGTAGGACAGGACAGGGCGGTCAAGTCCCAAGGCCGCTGGGCGTTCTGGCTGGTTTCTCCGGCCTTGGTGGTGCTCGCTATTGTTATCGTCTACCCGGTGGTCAACGCCATCATCATGGCCTTCCAGAAGGACCAGGGCCTTGACCCGGTGACCAAGGTCTTTGTCCAAGGCGGTTCCGCCGGCTTTGACAATTTTGTGCACTGGCTGGCCCAGCAATGTGGCTCGGCCGCTTGTGCACCTGGCACCCTCGGAGCCCAATTCTGGAGCGCCACCGGTACCACATTCTTCTTCGCTGCTGTCACCGTGGTGCTGGAGACCATCTTGGGATTCTGGATGGCAGTCATCATGGCACGCAGCTTCCGCGGACGCAGCGCCCTTCGTGCAGCGGTCCTGGTGCCGTGGGCCATTCCCACGGCAGTGACAGCGAAGCTGTGGTTCTTCATTTTCGCTTTCGATGGAATCGCCAACAAGCTGTTTGGTACGGCGATCCTCTGGACAGGCAGCGAGTGGCCGGCCCGGTGGGCGATTATCATCGCAGACGTCTGGAAGACCACGCCGTTTATGGCATTGCTGATTTTGGCGGGCCTGCAGATCATCCCGGCAGAGGTATACGAGGCCGCGAAGGTCGACGGGGCCTCGACATGGCAGCGTTTCACCCAGATCACCTTGCCCCTGGTGAAGCCGGCACTCATGGTTGCTGTCCTGTTCCGTGTCCTTGATGCATTGCGTATGTACGACCTCCCAGCTATCATGACCCAGGGCTCCAACGGCACAACAACGTTGTCCATCCTGGTAGTTGATCAGATCCGTCAGGGGTTCAACTCAGCAGCGGCCTTGTCCACCATCACCTTCTTGATCATCTTCCTTGTTGCGTTCATCTTCGTTCGGTTCCTCGGAGCTAATGCAGTTGCCTCAGCCGCGCCCAAGACCAAGGAGCAAGTGAAATGACCGCCGTGACCTTTGACGCCGCACCCAAGACGGCTGCCCGGCGGCGGGAACGCTGGGCAAACGGACGCACCTATATCAGCGCAGGCCTCATCTTCATCTGGTGCTTGATTCCGTTCTACTGGATGATCGTGACCGCGTTCCGGGACGTCGGCTTTACGTTCGATTCGACGCCTTTCTTCACCCATGTCACCTGGGACAACTTCAACACTGTGTTCTCAGAAAGCCTGGGTAACCACTTTGGCCGGAACCTCCTGAACTCGCTCTTTGTGGCCGGGGTGACCACCGTGGTTGCCCTGCTCTTTGGCGTGTTTGCCGCGTATGCCTTGTCCAGGCTTGAATTCCGCTTCAAGTTCCTGGTGCTGGGCTTTGTCCTCGGGGCTTCGATGTTCCCGGGCGTGGCCTTGGTGACGCCATTGTTCCAGTTGTTCACCAACATCGGCTGGTACGGCACCTACCAGGCACTGATCATTCCGAACATCTCGTTTGTGTTGCCTTTAACGATCTATACCCTCACATCGTTCTTCCGGGAAATGCCGTGGGAACTGGAGGAATCAGCTCGAATTGATGGGTGCACCCAGGGGCAGGCTTTCCGCAAGGTGATCATGCCGCTCGCCGCGCCGGCCGTATTCACCACCGCCATCCTGGCGTTTATCGCTTCCTGGAATGAGTTCCTCATCGCGAGCCAGTTGTCCAATGATTCCACCAAGACCGTCACAGTGGCGATTGCCTATTTCGCCGGCGCCCAGGCCCACCAGGAGCCGTACACCGCCGTCATGGCAGCCGGAACGGTTGTGACCATTCCGCTCGTGATCCTCGTGCTGATCTTCCAGCGGAAGATCGTGGCGGGTCTGACAGCGGGCGCGGTCAAGTGATGCAAACTCCAGATTCGGCCGGACCCCTCACGGGTCCGGCCAAGGAGCATCACACGCGGGTGAAGTCGGCGGAAGATTTCGACCTCGTGATCGGTTTTCTCGGTTTTTGGGCCTTGGTCCTGCTGGCTATCACCGTGGCGGCCGAGCTCTCGGCCCAGCCTGCACTGGGCTGGGCGCTGGGCCTGTTGGCCGTAATTCTGGCTCTGTGGGGGATGCTGAGGCTGCGCCGACGGCTCCCCGCCAGGACATCCAGGCGCATCACCTGAGGGGCCATCCGACATAAATCAGCAGGGAATCGGCTAGAGGCAACCAGGCGGAATATGCTGAGTGCCTCCGTCCCGGAAGGCACCCTCGGCTTCCGCGCGGGATACTGAGGGGGCTTTGAGTGGCAAAAACAAGCGAGAGGTCTCAACGGGGTGGCCACAGCGGCGTCAGCATTGAGGACGTGGCAGCTGCCGCAGGCGTATCCACCGCCACCGTTTCCCGGGCCGTGCGCGGACTGCCCCGGGTTTCGCCCGCCACCCGGGAGAAGATCCTCGAAGTGGCGGGGGCCCTGGGCTATGTCGCTTCGTCGTCCGCGTCAGGGCTGGCCACCGGCCGCACCAAGACCATTGGCGTCTTGGCGCCGTTCGTGAGCCGCTGGTTCTTCTCCAAGGCCATTGAGGGCGCGGACCGCGAACTTCACTCCCGCCACTACAACCTTTCCCTCTTCAACCTGGGCGGCCACGGCAGTAACCGCGAACGCCTGTTCAGTAAAACCATGGTTTACAAGCAGATTGACGCCTTGCTTGTCCTTTGTATGGCGCTCAGCCACGAGGAACTGGACCATCTCCAGAAGATTGACATCCCGCTGATCGTAGTGGGCGGCCACGTGGAAGAGTGCGCGTACATCGGCATCGA
Organism: Pseudarthrobacter sp. S3; assembly: GCF_050156905.1. Taxonomy (NCBI): domain Bacteria; kingdom Bacillati; phylum Actinomycetota; class Actinomycetes; order Micrococcales; family Micrococcaceae; genus Pseudarthrobacter; species Pseudarthrobacter sp. S3. Next base: position 657,399 of record NZ_CP189583.1, read on the forward strand.
CGACTACGCCGCCGCTTCCACGGCCGTCAGGCACCTGATCGATCTCGGCCACAGGGACATTGCCCTGCTGCACGGCGACGACGAAACGGATCTGAACTTCGATGTTCCCCGCGTGCGGATCCTGGCCTTCAAGGACGTGATGGCTGCGGCAGGACTACCGGTCCGGCCCGAATGGGATGAGTGGGGAGACTTTACAGTCCGCAGCGGCCAGGAAGCGTTCCGGCGCCTCTGGGCCGGGCCCGGCCCTAAGCCCAGCGCCATCTTCTGCGCCTCCGACGAGATGGCCATGGGGGTCATCTTCGAAGCCGCACGTGCGGGCGTCCGTGTGCCGGAGGACTTGTCGGTGGTGGGGATCGATGACCACGACTTCGCCGACGCGGTGGGTCTGACCACCGTGGGACAGCGGCCGGACGAACAGGCCGAGCTGGCTACCAAGATGCTCCTCGATGAACTGGACGGCAGGGTCGGGGCGGTTCAGTCCGCCGTCGCGCCCCACCAGCTCATCGTCAGGCGTACGACGGCGCCGCCTCCTTCCTGAGGAGGCGCTGCGTCGCAGCTGATCCAGGAAGCCTCGGTCAGGACGCGCGGGCGAGTTGCCGGATGGGAATCCAGCGGGAAGCCAGCCTGCGGTAGGCCGCGGCGGCGCCCGTCATGTCGCCCTCAGCCAGGCATTCGATGCCCAGCCGGATGTCCATGGGCGACTCGTCCGGGTAGACCTTGTCCGCCACAGCACCGTAGTCGAGTTCCACCATGGAATTGACGTGGAACAGCTCCAGCCATTCGGTCAGCTGTGCGAGGTCGTCCAGCATGTCCAGGTCCGGGGCGGCCAGCGCCAGGTGGGCCACGGCGTACCGTGCGCGCTCCATGGCCTCGGTGATGGGAGCCCACACCCTGACGGTGAGGATGCGGCCGCCTGATTCCACTACGTCCTTATGGTCGCCTTCCGAAAACAGCGAGAACCAGCTGAAAGGGATGCCCCAGGTGGAGGCGCGCGTATGCACGCGGATGGCGCCGTCCCGTGCCTTGACGTGGTCAATGCGTTCCTGGTGTTTGTCCCGCTGCTCCTCCGGAATCAGCATTTCGGCCAGCGGGCCGTGGATGCCTTCCATGAGGGCATTGGCGGCGAGGCCTGCCCGCAGGACCAGCTGGCTGGGGCAGTACAGCAGGATGCGTCCGGCGTCCCCAGTGTCAGGCCCGGCGCCAGCGCCTGTCCCGGTCCCCAACCCGGACCCGGCACCCGGGCCGGCGGCAGCACCGGCGTCGGACGTTCCTGACTGCGGGGCCCGCCCCGGGGGGACGCCGGGAACGCTGGTGACTCGGACCAGGTCCGTCCGCCCGGTGGGGAACGGGTCCCCGCCAGAGCGTGTGATCCTGCCCAGCGAGGCCAGCAGTTCGGCGTTTTCGACGGCGGCCCGGGAGGCCGTGCGGGCTCCGGCGGTCCGGATGGCGTCCCGTTGTCCTTCCGGGAAGGCGTCCAGCGGTTCGTAGACGCGCAGGGTGGAGGAGAACGGCAGGCCGGCCTGGCCCCGGTAGAGGTTTCCCGTCATCACAGTCTCCCTTCCGGGGCACCGGCTGCAGCCATTAGTCGGCCAGATCCACCAGGACGGGGGCGTGGTCCGAGGCGCCCTTGCCCTTGCGTTCCTCGCGGTCGATCGAGGCGCCGGTGACGCGGGCCGCCAAGGCGTGCGAGCCAAGGACAAAATCAATGCGCATGCCCTCCTTTTTGGGGAAGCGCAGCTGGGTGTAATCCCAGTAGGTGTACACGCCGGGACCGGGCGTGTACTGGCGGGCCACGTCGGTGAACCCGGCCTCTGCGAAAGCGTGGAAAGCTGCGCGCTCCGGCGGGCTGACGTGGGTATGGCCCTGGGACAGGAACAGGTCGATGTCCCAGACGTCCTCATCCAGGGGCGCGATGTTCCAGTCGCCCATGAGCGCAACCTGGGCGTTGGGATCAGCGGCGACCAGGCCCTGGGCGTGGTCCTTAAGGGATTCGAGCCATTTGAGTTTGTACGGCATGTGTTCGTCGTCCAGGGAGCGGCCGTTGGGCACGTAGAGGCTCCAGATCCTGACGCCGCCGCACGTGGCAGCCATCGCGCGGGCCTCCTGGACGGGGTCCTTGCCTTCCTTCCCGAACGGAGGCTGGTCCAGGAACGTGCGCTCCACGTCTTCCAGGCCAACCCGGGACGCGATGGCAACCCCATTCCACTGGCTAACACCGAAGTGGGCCACCTCGTAGCCCATGCGTTCGAACAGTTCCCACGGGAAGTTTTCGTCCTTGCATTTGGTCTCCTGGATGGCCAGCACGTCGCAGTCGCTGCGCTGCAGCCAGGCCTCCACGCGGTCGGCGCGGGCACGGAGGGAGTTCACATTCCAGGTAGCAATCTTCACAGTCCCTAACTTACCGAACTTGTTGCCCGGAGGCGTTGCCGCGGCGCGGGCGCGATCGGTTCCGGCCGGGCTGGGCGGTCTGGAATTTAGTAGGAAGTCCGAGTATATTCGCTTTCAGAGATGACCTGGATCACATGCGAAGGAGCATTGCATCATGGTGCGCGAACTATCCCATTACGTAGACGGCCAGCGGGTGACTGGGACCTCCGGCCGCTTCAGCGACGTTTTTGACCCCTGCGCGGGCCAAGTCCAAGCGCGCCTGCCCCTTGCCAGCGCGGAGGAAGTCCGGAACGTGGTGGCCGCCGCGGAGAAGGCGCAGGTCCAGTGGGCGGCCATGAACCCGCAGCGCCGTGGCCGGATCCTGCTCAAATTCGTAGACCTCGTCAACGAGAACATGGATGAACTCGCCACGCTGCTGTCCTCCGAACACGGGAAGACCTTCGCGGACTCCAAGGGCGATATTCAGCGCGGAATTGAAGTGGTGGAGTTCGCGGCGGGTGCCCCGCACCTGCTCAAAGGCGAGTTCTCCGACGACGCCGGGGCAGGCATCGACGTCCACTCGCTGCGCCAGCCGCTCGGCGTGGTCGCGGGCATCACCCCGTTCAACTTCCCGGCGATGATCCCGCTGTGGAAGTCCGGCCCGGCCCTCGCCGCTGGCAACGCGTTCATCCTCAAGCCCTCCGAACGGGACCCGTCGGTTCCGCTGCGGCTGGCCGAACTGTTCACCGAGGCCGGGCTGCCGGACGGGGTGTTCAACGTGGTCAACGGGGACAAGGAAGCCGTTGACGCGCTGCTGGAGGACGCCCGGGTGAAGGCCGTCGGCTTTGTGGGTTCAACGCCCATTGCCCAGTACATCTACGCCACCGCTGCCGCCCACGGGAAGCGCGCCCAGTGTTTCGGCGGGGCCAAGAACCACATGGTGATTATGCCGGACGCGGACCTGGACATGGCCGCCGACGCCCTGATCGGCGCAGGCTTCGGCTCCGCCGGCGAGCGCTGCATGGCCATTTCCGTGGCCGTCCCGGTAGGGGAGAAGACCGCGGACGCGCTCGTGGCCAAGCTGACCGAGCGCGTCAAACACCTCAGGGTAGGCCACAGCCTGGACAAGGACTCGGACTTCGGGCCCGTGGTGGCGGCGAGTGCCAAGGAACGGATCGAGGGCTACATCCAGTCCGGCGTGGACCAGGGCGCCACCCTGCTGGCCGACGGGCGTGGCCTCATGGTCGAAGGCTACGACGACGGTTTCTGGGTGGGACCCACGCTCTTTGACCACGTCACGAAGGAGATGAAGATCTACCAGGAGGAAATCTTCGGACCCGTCCTCAGCGTGCTCCGCGCCGCCGATTACGACGAAGCCCTCCGGCTGTGCTCCGAGCACGAATTCGGCAACGGTGTGGCCATCTTCACCCGCGATGGCGACGCCGCCAGGGACTTCGCCAGCCGGGTGGAAGTGGGAATGGTTGGCATCAACGTGCCCATCCCGGTGCCCATCGCCTATTACACGTTTGGCGGCTGGAAAGCGTCCGGCTTCGGCGACCTAAACCAGCACGGCGCCGACGCGTTCCGTTTCTACACCAAGACCAAGACGGTCACCACACGCTGGCCGTCCGGGATCCGCCAGGGCGCCAGCTTCATCATGCCGGCAGGCAGCTGATGGCGGAGGTTCTGTTCGACGAGCGCGGCCACCTGGGCATCATCACACTCAACCGGCCCAAAGCCGTCAACGCCCTGAATGCCGGCATGGTGGACGCCATGCTGGCCCAGCTCACCGCCTGGGCGGACGACGACGGCGTGGCCACCATTCTGGTCCACGGCGCTGGCGAGCGTGGCCTCTGCGCCGGGGGCGACATTGTGGCGATCTACCGGGACATCCTTGGCGGCGGTAGCGAAACGGCTGACTTCTGGCAGGCCGAATACCGGCTGAACTCCCTGATTGCCGCGTACCCGAAGCCTTATGTGGCTTTTATGGACGGCCTGGTGCTGGGTGGCGGTGTGGGAATCTCCGCGCACGGTTCGGTGCGGGTGGTCACCGAACGGACCCGGACCGGGATGCCGGAGACCACCATCGGGTTTGTGCCCGACGTCGGCGGGACCTGGCTGCTGGCGAAATCACCCGGGGAGACGGGCACTCACGCGGCGCTGACCGGGGCCCACCTGACCGGGGCGGATGCGCTGTTCCTGGGCCTTGCGGACCACTTTGTCCCGTCGGGGAGCCTGCCGGAGCTGGCGGCCGCGCTCGAACACGAAACTGCGGAAGCCGCCGTCGTACGCTTTGCGCAGGACCCGCCGCCCTCCGGGTTGGAGGCGCAGCGCGGCTGGATCGATGCCGCCTACGCCAGCGAAGACGTGGAGGACATTGTCCGGCGGCTGCGGACCATGGATGGGTCGCCGGATGGCACGCCGGGCGTTGAGGGGAACGGGGCGACCGAGGCTGCCAGCACCATCGAGGCGAAGTCGCCGACGGCCGTGAAGGTGACCCTGGAGTCACTTCGCCGCGCCAAGGGACTGACGCTGGACGAGGCACTGGCGCAGGAATACCGGGTAGGTCTTCGGTTCCTGGTTGCGCCGGACTTCCGCGAAGGGATCCGCGCTCAGGTGGTGGACAAGGACCGCACGCCGCACTGGAAGCCGGCCGCGCTGCACGAGGTGCACGCGACGGACGTGGAACGGTTCTTCGCGCCGCTGGGGACCGGGAGCTCAACCTGCACACAAAGGAGCCGGACAATGCCTGAACAGACCACCGTCGCTTTCCTGGGCCTGGGCCACATGGGCGGGCCCATGGCAGTGAACCTGGTCCGTGCCGGCTACACCGTGGCCGGCTTCGACGTGGTCCCCGCCGCCCTGTACGCCGCCCAAACCCACGGCGTCCCCACAGCGCCCAGTCCGCTGGACGCCATCGCCGGTGCCGACGTTGTGCTGACCATGTTCCCCAGCGGCCAGCACGTGCTGGACGCCTACCGCGGCGCGGAAGGACAGCCGGGCCTGCTCGCCGAAGCCAAGCCGGGCACTATGTTCCTGGACTGCTCCACCATCAACGTTGACGAGGCGCGGCAAGCCTCCGCGCTCGCCATTGCGGCCGGCCACCGTGCAGTGGACGCGCCGGTCTCCGGCGGTGTGGTGGGTGCCGAAGCCGGCACGCTGACCTTCATGGTGGGCGGCGAGGAGACGGACTTCGAGGCCGTGCGGCCGCTGCTCGAGGTGATGGGTCAACGGGTGGTCCACTGCGGCGGGCACGGCGGCGGCCAGGCTGCCAAGATCTGCAACAACCTCATCCTGGGGGTCTCCATGATCGCGGTCAGCGAGGCCTTTGTGCTGGGTGAAAAGCTGGGCCTAACGCACCAGGCGCTGTTCGACGTCGCCTCCAACGCTTCCGGTCAATGCTGGGCCCTGACCACCAACTGCCCTGTTCCGGGGCCGGTCCCCACCAGCCCCGCCAACCGTGACTACCAGCCCGGCTTCGCAGGGGCACTGATGGCCAAGGACCTGCGACTGGCGCTGAATGCGCTGGAAAGTACGGGGGTGGCCGCCCGGCTCGGACCGCTCGCCTCGGAAATCTACGATACGTTTGCCGCTGAAGGCGGAGCCGGCCGGGACTTCTCCGGAATTATCACGGATATCCGCGACAAATCGCAGCAGTAGCACCATCTGCGGCAGCGGCAACGCTCGCAGCACGCAACATCCACGAACAGCTGAAAGGTCAAGCATGACGGAATACACGAACATCCTGGTGGAACAGCGCGGCCGGGTAGGGCTGGTCACGCTCAACCGGCCGGAGGCGCTCAACGCCCTGGACAAGGCCACCATGAACCAGCTCGTGGCCGCCGTCACCGCCATGGACGCCGACCCCGGCGTGGGCGCGGTGGTGGTCACCGGCTCGGGCAAGGCGTTCGCCGCCGGGGCCGACATCAAGGAAATGGCCTCGCAGGGCTACATGGACATGTACGCCGCCGACTGGTTCCGGGGCTGGGAGGACTTCACACGGCTGCGGATCCCTGTCATCGCGGCGGTGTCCGGCTTCGCGCTGGGCGGCGGCTGCGAGCTGGCCATGATGTGCGATTTCATCATCGCCGGGGACAACGCCAAGTTCGGCCAGCCGGAGATCAACCTCGGCGTGCTGCCGGGCATGGGCGGTTCGCAGCGGCTCACCCGGGCCGTGGGCAAGGCCAAAGCCATGGACATGATCCTCACCGGGCGCTTCATCGGCGCCGAGGAAGCGGAACGCTCGGGCCTTGTCTCGCGCGTGGTACCTGCCTCGGATGTAGTGGAGGAGGCCCTGAAGGCCGCGGAGGTCATCGCGTCCAAATCCAAGCCCGTGGCGATGCTCGCGAAGGAAGCCGTCAACGCCGCCTTTGAAACGGGACTCGCCCAGGGTGTCCTGTTCGAACGCCGGATCTTCCACTCGCTCTTCGCCAGCGAGGACCAGAAAGAAGGCATGGCAGCCTTCACGGAGAAACGCCAGCCCGGGTTCAACCACCGCTGACGGGATTAGCCGTCCGTAAAGTCCCCGGCGTTCCGGCGGAAGGTGCCCAGGATGCCGATCAGCTGGTCCACATCGGCCGCGTCAAACCCTGACTGGCCAAACACCTCGGTGTTGAGCACCGCCGTCGCGCGTTTGGCCACGGTCCGCCCCTCCGTGGTGAGCTCGATCAGCGTGGTACGCCCGTCTGTAGGATGCGGCGAACGGGCCACCAGTCCCGAGCCTTCCAAACGGTCGACGGCGTTGGTCACCGAGGTGGGATGGACCTGGAGCAGGGCGCTCGCCTTGTTCATGGGCAGCGCGCCGCTGCGGGCGAAGCTGAGGAGTGCGAGCAGCTCGTAGCGGGCGAAGGTCAGCCCGAACGGCTTCAGGGCGCCCTCGATCCGGGCCAGCAGGATCTGTTGGGTGCGCATGATGGCGGTGATCGCGGCCATGGGAGCGGCGACGTCGGCCCATCCGTGCTCTTCCCAGTTCCGTTGGGCGTCGGCGATGGGGTCCCGGGGCAGTGGCGCGGCCATCCTCAGCCTTTCAGCCCAGGGAAATCCGCCTCGGAGTACTCCACGCCGAAGCCGTCAGGATGGGTGACCCCGCCGTGCCGGAGTTGCTCATTGTGCCGCAGCTCCACACGGCGGATTTTGCCCGAGATGGTCTTGGGCAACGCCGCGAATTCCAGCCGCCGGATCCGCTTGAACGGCGCCAGGTGTTCGCGGCAGTACCGCAGGATGTCCTCCGCCAGCTCCGGCCCCGGTTCCAGCCCGGACACCAGGACAACGTAGGCCTTCGGGACGGAGAGCTTGAGCGCATCCGGCGACGGAACCACTGCCGCTTCGGCCACGGCCGGGTGCTCCAGCAGCACGCTCTCCAGTTCGAACGGCGAGAGCCGGTAGTCGGAAGATTTGAAGACGTCGTCGTCACGGCCCACGTAGGTGATGACGCCCTGTATATCCCGGCTGGCCATGTCGCCCGTGTGATAGTAACCGCCGCGGAACGCCTCAGCGGTCCGTTCCGCGTCACCGTAGTAGCCCTTCATCAGCCCCACCGGCCGGGGGTCCAGGCGGAGGCACAGCTCGCCGTCGTCGGCTTCTTCCCCGGTGGTCGGGTCCACCAGCACCACGTCGAAGCCGGGAAGCGGCCGCCCCATGGCGCCTACGGTGACCGGCTGGCTCGGCGTGTTTGCCACCTGGACAGTGGTTTCGGTCTGGCCGAAGCCGTCACGGATGGTCTGGCCCCACGCGCGCTGGACCTGTTCGATCACTTCAGCGTTCAGCGGTTCGCCCGCGGAGACCACCTTGGTGGGCGGGGACTTCAGCACTTTCAGGTCCGCTTGGATTAGCATCCGCCAGACCGTGGGCGGGGCACAGAAGCTGGTGACACGCTCGCGGTCCATCTGCTCCATCAGAGCGCGGGCGTCGAACCGTTCGTAGTTGTAGACAAAAACGCACGCCTCCGCGATCCACGGGGCGAAGAAATTGGACCACGCGTGTTTGCCCCAGCCCGGCGACGCCACATTCAGGTGCACGTCACCAGGTTCCAGGCCAATCCAATACATCGTGGAGAGGTGCCCCACCGGGTACGACGTGTGGGTGTGCTCCACCAGCTTGGCCTTCGACGTGGTTCCGGAGGTGAAATACAGCAGCAGCGTCTCGTCAGCCTGGGTGGGGGCATCGGCCGTGAAGGTGACTGCCGTCGTCGTCGAATCCCTGTACTGGAGGGCCCCGGGGGTGCCGGCTGAACCGACACCGGCGCCGATTTCGATCAGGCGGTAATCGCCGGGGACGCCGGCAAACTTACCGATGTTGGAACGCCCGACGGCGGCCCAGCCCGCCTCGCCGCGCTCCACGCGTTCGGCCAGGTCCTCTGGTCCCATCAGGGTGGTGGTGGGAATCAGGACAATGCCCAGCTTGATGCCGGCCAGCATCAGCTCCCAGAGCTCCACCTGGTTGCCCAGCATGATGATCATGCGGTCCCCGCGGCGCATGCCTTGGCTTCGCAGCCAGTTGGCCACCTGGTTCGAACGGGCGGCCAGGTCCGTGAAACTTCTGCGGGTGGCCGAGCCGTCCTGCTCCACGATGACCAGAGCCGGATTATTGGCCTTCTCAGGATCAGCGGCGATCTGATCGAACCAGTCCAGGGCAAAGTTGAATTCCGTGAACTGCGGCCACACGAACTCGCGCCTGGCCTGGTGGTAGTCGGACTGGAGGGCCAGCAGGCGGTCGCGTGCCTCGCGGAAGTCATCGGTGACTGACATGGGGGGACACCTTTCGTCCAGTGATGCGCATCACTAAGAATCCATCCCTGTGCAATATACTAGGACATCCAAGGGTTTGGAAGACCGAAGGGATATGAAGCGTGCAGCCACAAGGACGTGAGCGTGTTGTGATCGAAGCCCTGCCCTTTCCCGAGGCGGACCTGATGCACATCGTGGACCTCCTGCCCGCGGCCGAACGCGTGCGCTACCTGGAGATCCGGGTGTTCCTGCAGTCCACGGTGCGCCAGGCATCCATCGGCTACTGGAACCGCGAGGAATTCCCGTTCGGGTTGCTGGCGGAAATGGGCAAGCACGGGCTGGGCAGGCTGCAGACGGACGGCACATCCAAGCTCTTCAAGGGCCTGATGTACGTCGAAGTCGCCAGGGCGGACGTTTCGCTGTCGGCCCTGGTAGGGATCCACAACGAACTGATTGTGGGGATGATCGACGCCCTCGGCTCTGAGGAACAGAAGCAGCGCTGGCTGCCTGGCCTGGAGAACTTTACCCAACTCGGCGCCTTCGCCCTGACCGAACCCGATCACGGCTCTGATATCGCCGGCGGGCTGGAAACATCCGCGCGGCTCGAGGACGGCGAGTGGGTGATCAATGGCGCCAAACGCTGGATAGGCTCCGGGACCATCGCGGACTTTGCCCTGGTGTGGGCGCGCGACGCTGCGGACGGGCACATCAAGGGCTTCATTGTGGAGACGGACCGCGCTGGCTACCGGGCAACCAAGATTGCCAACAAGATCGGCCTGCGGATCATGCAGAACGCGGACATCGTGCTGGACAACGTCAGGATTCCGGCGTCCAACATGCTGCCGGGCGCCACCGACTTCTCCAAAGCCAACGAGCTCCTGCGGGATTCGCGTGCCTGGGTTGGCTGGCAGGGTGCCGGGATCCAACTGGCCGCGTTCGACGTCGCCCGTTCCTACTCACTGGAACGCAGGCAATTCGGCAAGGAACTGGCATGCTTCCAGCTGGTCCAGCAGCAACTGGCGGAGATCCTGGGCAACGCCTCCGCGTCACTGGCGTTGATGGCCCAGCTCGCCCGGATCCAGACGGATGGCAAGCTGGAAATGGCGCAGGCGGCTATGGCAAAGTCCACGTGCACCCGGCTGGCCCGAGCGTCGGTGGCGATGGGACGGTCGCTGCTGGGCGGCAACGGAATCAGCTCGGACTATGAAATGGGCAAGCTGTTTGGTGATGCCGAAATCCTCTATACCTATGAGGGCAGCTACGAAATCAACTCGCTGATTGTGGGCCGGGCCGTCACCGGAAAATCGGCTTTCGTCTAGAAATTCACGGGTCATGGGGAGCTTAACAAAAAACTGCCCTGGCCATGCTTTGCAGCACGGACAGGGCAGTTGATCAGAACCTTAGAGCGGGCGAATGTTCTCTGCCTGCGGGCCCTTGGGACCTTGGGTCACATCGAATTCGACTTTCTGGTTCTCATCCAGCGAGCGGTAGCCGCTGCTGGCGATTGCCGAGTAGTGCGCGAAAACATCGGCGGATCCGTCGTCCGGAGCGATGAAGCCAAAGCCCTTTTCAGCGTTGAACCATTTAACTGTGCCTGTTGCCATTGCTAACTTCCTTTGTAACCCTTTTCTGGTCCTGCTCGGACGGCAGGCAGACGCGGAGTCTGTAGTCCGCTGTCTCAAACCTAGGGGCTGCGCGGTGGGCGTGCAATAGCTGCAGTCATCAATTGTCACTGCTGTTACTGAAGTGGTACCCGGGAATTACGTGGTCCGGGCTAGCGCATACCCTCCCGGCGGATGGCCGTGGCGATGGCCGCGGCGCGGGTTTCCACCCCGAGCTTGGCGTAGATATGCGCCAGATGGGTCTTGACCGTAGCCTCGGAAATGAAGAGCCGCTGGCCCAGCTCCCGGTTGCTGAGCCCCTCGGTCAGGAGGCTTAGCAGCTCAGCTTCCCGGGGCGTCAGGACCTCGTCGGGATTGCGCAGCTGCTGGAAGAGCCGGGAGGCCACCGGGGCGCTCATCACGCTTTTCCCCTGCATGGCACCGCGGATGGCGGCAAAGATTTCGTCCGGGGCGGCGTCCTTGAGGAGGTAGCCCATGGCGCCTGCGTCCACGGCCCGGACAATGTCCGCGTCCGAATCGTACGTGGTGAACACCAGGATGGCCTGCCGGCTGTTGCGCTGGCGCAGCTGCTTGATGGCCTCGATCCCGTCCATTCCGGCGCCCATGGCCAGATCCATCACCACCACGGCAGGGGAGTGCTGTTCCACCAGCCCCAGGGCATCCTCGCCGGAGGCGGCCTCGGCCACCACGTCAAAGTCAGGCTGCGTGCCCAGTAGCGCCTTGAGCCCGCTCCGGACCACCAAATGGTCGTCCACCAGGAGGACGGTGATGCCGGTCATGCGTCGTCCCGGGTGCTCTGCTGCCCTGGTGGCACTGACTGCACCCGAACCGGTACTTGTGCGGCCACAATGGTCCCATCGCCGAGGGTGCTTTCAACCGAGAATACGCCGCCCAGCTGCTCCACACGCTGGCGCATGGCCCGCAGTCCGTATCCCCCGGCGTCCGACGGCGGTGCTGCCGCCGACGGGTCAAAGCCTGTTCCGTCGTCGTAGATATCAAGGGTGACCGAATCAGGAAGGAACCCCAGCGTCAGGGTTGTGGTGGTCGCGTGCGCGTGCTGCTGGATGTTCGCGGCCGCGCTTTGGACCACCCGCAACAAGGCGTGCCGGACTTCCGGAGGAACGTCCCCCGGCTCGCCGGTGACCAGGAGCCGGGCGTGCGGGACGTACTGGGCGGCCGCTTGGTGCAGGGCCTCGGGAAGCGGCGACGCGTCAAGGCCCGGGGCGGCGAGCTCGTGGACCAGGCTGCGGGTCTCGGAAAGGTTCCGGCGCAGCAGCTCCGTAGCCTGGCTGAGCTCCTGGCGCGATGCCTGGCCCGGCCACGAACGGCCAGCGGCCTCCAGGAGCAGCAGGCTGCTGGCCAGGCCCTGCGTCACGGTGTCGTGGATCTCCTGCGATATCCGTTCGCGTTCGGCGATGGTGCCGGCCCGGCGCTCGCTGGCCGCCAGCTGCCCCTGTGCCAGCGAAACCTCGGCATGGAGGCGCCGCTGTTCCGCGGCATCGTGCTCGATCCGGTCATGGATCAGCGTCAGCATCACGCCGACGGCGAGCGGTCCCAGCAGCATCGCGAGGTCCGTCCCGTCGCTGAGCCGGAACAGCCCGACGGCGGTGGCGGCCGCCGTTGCGCCCGCCGCCACGTAGCCTACAGCGCCCGTAAAGGCGGTGCGGCACAGGAAGAAAATCGCAAAGGAACACCAGCCAAAGCTGGGTGCGGCAATGACCAGCGCAGCCCAGACGGCCACAAACGCGAGCATCCAGAGCGCCCACGGGCGTCTCTGCCGGGCAAGTGCAGCGATCACGGCGTACAGGGCGCACACCGCTCCTGCCAGGCCGAGGACCAGGAGGTTGTCCGGCAGGCTGTGCCGCATGACATAGCGGACGGCCGACGCGACGAGCAGGACCGCGAAGCCCAAGTGGACGGCGGCGTCGATCCGGCCGAACCGGCCGAACCGGCCGGCTGCCGAGGCAGGCTCGGCAGGGAGGGAGGATCCGGTGGTCGGTGGGGATCCGGCTGTCAGGGTTTTGCGGGGAGTGGCTGGGGAGGGCATGGGGTCCGGTTCAGGTCAGGAGTGTTCCTATCCCATGCTATTGCCCGTGCCGCTACTGGTCTCTCAGTCTTTTGGCTGATGCCGCTGGCCTTTCGGGGGAGCCCGGCACAGCCGAAGGCCCGATGTTTGTTCCGGCTGGCCTGGACAGGATGGATGGAGCCGATGCCCATGAGGGCATTTCCGCCAACGTGGGCCCCATTCCGCCAACGTGGGTCCATCAACACGCGTCCATCAACCCAAGGAGATCACCGTGAAGAAGTCCAACAAGATTGCCGCCGCTGCCGCCGCCGGAGCTTTGCTGCTCACCGGAGGGCTGACCGTTGCAGCCAATGCCGGGACCAGCCAAGTGGCCGCCCCTGCCGCCGTACCCGCCGTCGACATCCCGCAGGCGCCGGAAACTGTCGTGGCGCAGAACCGCATCGCTGTGGGCGCCTCTTCCGACGCAGTCCGGGCAGCCCTCGCCAAATGCCAGGCGGACAAGCTGCCGTTCGTCACGGTGGCACTGGTGGACAGGTTCGGCACCGTCCAGGCGCTCCTGCGCGGCGACAACGCCGCCGAGCACACGATCGAAGCAGCCAAGCAGAAGGCCTACACCGCCGCCGCGTTCGGTGCGCCGACCAGTGAGCTGGCCAAGCGCGTCAACGGCAACGGGCCCAGCATTGCGGACCTCCCCGGCACCCTGTTCCTCGCCGGTGGCGTCCCGCTTAAGGTGAACGGTGTGTCCGTGGCAGGCATCGGAGTGGGCGGCGCCCCCGACGGGAATCTGGACGAGGCCTGCGCCACAGCCGGCGCCGAGGCTATCGCCGCGCTGGCAGCCAGCCCGGCCAAGTAGGCTCGGCTCCATGAGGCGGTTCAGGACTTGGCGCCGGGCACGCAGGGCCGCGGCGGTACTCACGCTCGCGGCTGGGGTTGCATTGTGCCTGGCCGCCTGCCAGGCGGGTCCCGGTGAGCCGCAGCGGCTGGAGGCGCCGCCGTCGTACGTCCTGGTCAACCCGGGCAGCCAGCAACCATCCGGACCGTCCACACCGGCAGCCACCACGGCGCCAGTGCTGTCCGGCGAGGCACAGGCACAGCTTGACCAGGAACTGGTCGCCGCGGCGAAGGCGAACAACGTGGCGCTGGTCGGCGAGCTCATTGGCCGCGGCGGCAATGTGAACGCCAAGGACGCAATCCAGGATTCCGCGTTCCTCTATGCCGGAGCCGAGGGATTCAACGACGTTCTCCGGCTGACGCTGGGGGCCGGAGCGGACGTTGCCAGCACCAACCGGTATGGCGGGACTGCGCTGATTCCCGCGAGCGAGCACGGCCACGTGGAGACGGTCCGCATCCTCCTGGCCGCCAGGGTGCCCGTGAACCATGTGAACAGCCTCGGCTGGACCGCCATGCAGGAGGCCATCCTGCTCAACAACGGCGGGCCCCGGCAGCAGGACGTGGTCCGGCTGCTCTTGGAGGCCGGCGGGGACCCGAACATCCGGGATCCCCAAGGCCGGACCGCCCGGGAGAACGCCGAACGCCTGGGCTTTGTGGAGATCGCCAACCTGATTCGGACAGGCTAGCCCCCTGTAAATCCAACGCGGGGTCACATTTGGCCCGATAATCTGGTCTGCAAGGGCGTAATGTGACCCCGCGTTGCTTCTTAGACGGCCTCGAGGATGCTGACGTAGTTGGCGATGCCTACGCCGCCCATGTTCTGGACTGCGGCACGGCGCGGGTTGGCCAGCTGCATCGCTCCTGCCGTGCCGGTGAGCTGCATGGCGGCGATGACGTGCTGGGAGACGCCGGTGGCGCCGACGGGGTGGCCTTTGGCCTTGAGCCCGCCCGAGACGTTGACCGGCAGCTTGCCGTCCTTGAAGACCCAGCCTTCCCCGATGGCGCGGGCGCCCTGGCCCGGCTCGGTCAGTCCCATGGCCTCGTACATCAGCAGCTCGGCAATGGTGAAGCAGTCGTGAACCTCGGCGAAGTCCAGGTCTTCAAGCCCGACGCCGGCCATCCCCAGCGCGCGCTGCCAGGACACCCGGGTGGCAGCGAAGGCGGTGGGGTCCCGCCGTTCGGCCGGAAAGAAGTCGTTCGCGTGGCCAAAACCGGCGAGCCTTACCGGCTGAGCCACTCCGCCGGTTGGTGAGACGGAGAGTACAACGGCGGCGGCGCCGTCGGATACGGGGGAGCAGTCGGTGCGGCGCAGGGGATCGGCCACCATGGGGTTCTTGTCCGAAATGGTGCGGCAGAACTCCTCACCGAGGTCCTTGCGGAGCTGGGCGTAGGGGTTGTCCACGCCGTTGCGGTGGTTCTTGGCCGCGATGGAGCCAAGCACGTCACCCAGCTTTCCGTCGCCGCGGCCATAGCGCTTGTCGTAGTGCTTGGCGACGTCCGCGAACAGGCCTGTAAAGCCGGTGGTAGACGTCTGGCCGGCCATGTCGTAGTCAGCGCCCAGCAGGGCGGCCCCCACAACGTCGGCACCGGCGTGGGTCATTTTCTCGGCGCCGATCACCAGGACGGTTTTGGCAGTACCGGCCAACAGGGCTTTAGTACCCTGCTGGAACGCCGCGGAGCCGGAGGCGCAGGCGTTCTCCACTCGGGTGGCCGCGACGTTGGCCAGGTCCGGCGAGACCTGCAGCGCCAGGGACGACGGGAAGGCCAGCGGCATCATGCCGGAGTTGAACTGGCCCAGGTAGATCTCGTCGATCAGGCCAGCCTCGATCCCGGCGTTGCTGATGGCCGCGGTGGCCACCTGGACGATCAGGGATTCGAGGGTCTCGTCGGTGAGCTTGCCGAACCGGCTGTGACCCCAGCCGGTAAGCAGGACATCCTTGCCAAACTGTTCCTTCAGGCTCATGCCGTGGCTCCTTCCAGTGATGTTTCGTTCAATGTTGCTTCGTGCAGTGCCGCGTCCAGGGCGACGGTGAACGCGGCGTCGGTCTTTTCACGGATTTTCTCCACGGTGACCCCCGGCGCAAGGCGGGTCAGCGTGAGCTGCAGCCCGCCGTCGTCGTCTGCTTCTTGTTCGATTTTCACGATGTCAAAAACCGCGAGGTCGCTAATGATCCGGTCCACGCACCGCAGGCCCGTGAGTGGCAGGGTGCATTCGGTGACGATCTTCGCCGTGCCGTCCTTGGCGTTGTGCTCGGTCAGGACCACCACGCGCGGCGTTCCGGCAACGAGGTCCATGGCGCCGCCCATGCCCTTGACCATTTTTCCGGGGATGGTCCAGTTGGCGAGGTCGCCGTTGCCGGAGACCTGCATGGCGCCCAGGATGGCCACCTTGACGTGGCCGCCGCGGATCATGCCGAACGATGTGGGGGAGTCGAAGATGCTGCCGCCGGGCAGGACCGTGACGGTCTGCTTGCCGGCGTTGATGAGGTCGGCATCTTCCTCACCCTCATAGGGAAACGGACCCATGCCGAGCAGTCCGTTTTCGCTCTGCAGGATCACGCGGACTCCGTCGGGCAGGTTGTTGGCCACCAGCGTTGGGATGCCGATGCCCAGGTTCACGTAGTCGCCGTCGTTCAGTTCCTCGGCTGCGATGGCAGCCATTTCATCCCTGGTCCAGGCCATGGGTTCTCCTTGGGGCTCAAAGTTTTGTGGGGCTTATGTGTTCGTTCGCGCTGCGGGTTGGTTCAGGCTGTAGCCGTTCAGGCGGGGACTGGTGCCGCTTCCCGGGTGCGGACGGTGCGCTGTTCGATGTCCTTCACCCGGCCGCTCGCCTGGACCAGGTGCTGGACGTACACGCCCGGGGTGACAATATGGTTCGGATCCAGTGCGCCTGCCTCCACGATGACTTCCGCCTCGGCGATGGTTACCAGGCCTGCGGTGGCCACCACGGGGTTGAAGTTCCGGGCCGTGAAGCGGTAGATCAGGTTCCCCTCCGTGTCCGCGGTGTGGGCGTGGACCAAGGCGACGTCGGCGCGGATGGCGCGCTCCTGGACGTACGTTTCGCCGTCGAACTCTGCCAGCGGTTTTCCTTCCGCGACCAGCGTGCCCACGCCGGTTTTGGTGTAAAAGGCGGGGATCCCGGCGCCGCCGGCGCGAAGGCGCTCGGCCAGCGTGCCCTGCGGCGTGAACTCCACCTCAAGCAGGCCCGCGAGGTACTGCTCGGCGAAGAGTCTGTTCTCGCCGACATACGATGCGATCACTTTGCGGACCTGGCCGGCTTCGATCAGCACACCCAAGCCCTTGCCGTCAACGCCCATGTTGTTGGACACCACGGTCAGATCACGCACGCCGGAATCGCGCACGGCCTCGATGAGGTCGGCCGGGATGCCGCTCAGGCCAAAGCCGCCGACGGCGAGCGTCATGCCGTCCCGGATCACTTCGGCCAGGGCAGCGGCGGCGTTGGATTTCAGTTTGGACATTCCGTCTCCTCGTCATCGAGCGTGCAGAGCCGTTCGGGGTATCCACCTTGTGGACATAGGGCCTGAAGAAGGAGCCTAGGGCGCTCGCGAAAGTTGGTCAACGGTGTGGTTCGCCCAGCAGGGAAGATATTTCATAGCGTGGACGCTAAGCTTAGAGGTGTCCACATTGTGGAGGATTTCTTGAAATGTGGTGAGTGGAATGACAAATCCAGTCCAAGGGGCTCAAGTGGTGGGCCGCGTCGCCTCACTGCTCCGGCTTGTGGGCCGGAAGCCCGAGGGCAGCTCGATTTCCGGGCTGGTCCGGGAGTCGGGGCTGACCCGTCCCACCGTCCACCGGCTGCTGGCCTCCCTTGCCGCGGAGGGCCTACTGGACCACGATACCCACAGCGGAAACTGGATCCTGGGCCCGGAGATTTTCCTGCTGGGATCAGTGGCGGCGGCCCGCTTCCCGTTTGAAGACCTGGCCCGGCCAAGCCTTCGCCGGCTGGCGGAGGAGACCGGCGAGAGCGCCTTCTATTCCATCCGCAGGGGCCAGGAGACGGTCTGCGTGCTGCGGGAAGAGGGAAGCTTTCCGGTACGCTCCTTTGTGCTGCATGAGGGAGTCCGTTTTCCGCTGGGCGTGGCCTCGGCTGGGACGGCGATCATGGCGTTCCTCCCGGACGAGGAACAGGACGCCATCCTGTCCGGCTGGGACGGGCACGCCGGCGGTTTCGCAGCAGGCCACAGCCTGGACGTGCTCCGCCGGAATCTGGAACTGACCCGGCTGCATGGCTTTGCCGTGAATCCCGGCCTGGTGCTTGAAGGCAGCTGGGGCATGGGGGCTGCCGTGTTCGACCAGCTGGGCAGGCCGGTCGGTGCCCTTTCACTCACCGGGATCGAACCCCGGTTCCGGCCGGAACGGCAGGATCTCCTGGGCAAGTTGCTGATGGAGGAAGCCCACCGGATGACCAACAAACTGGGCGGCAGATAGTCCCGGGCTGCCGCCGCTGGCCGGAAGTGCCTCGGCTCAGCCTATTTCCACCATGTGTCGAAGATGGTGACAGGCACGGTGCGCTTGTGGCGCGTGCGGAGGTACTTCTGCTCGATCAGCTCAGCGGCCGCTTCGGGGATCTCCCGGCCTTCGAGGTAATCATCGATCTGGTCATAAGTCAGGCCCAGTTCGTCCTCGTCGGTACGTCCGGGCTTGCCGTCCAGGAGGTCGGCGGTGGGTACTTTTTCCCAAACACGGGCAGGGGCGCCCAGTTCGGCCAGCAGTTCGCGGTTCTGGCGTTTGTTGAGGCCGAACAGGGGCAGGATGTCCGCGCCGCCGTCGCCGAATTTCGTGAAGAACCCGGTGACGGACTCTGCGCCGTGGTCGGTGCCGATCACCAGGTAGTTGTGCTCGCCGGCCAGGGCGTACTGCGCGATCATCCGCGTGCGTGCCTTGGTGTTTCCCTTGTGGAAATCGGAGATGCCGTTCCCCACCGTTTTCTCGAATTCGTCCTCGAAGCCATCCACGGCGGCGGAGATGTTGAAGGTCCATTCCGTCTTGGCCTGGATGAAGTCCAGGGCGGCCTGGGCGTCGTCTTCGTCGTGCTGGATGCCATAGGGAAGGCGGACCGCCACGAAGTTGGCCTCCACGCCTTCGGCCTCAAGCTCCTCCACGGCCAGCTGGGCCAGCCTGCCGGCGAGGGAGGAGTCCAGCCCGCCCGAGATGCCCAGGACAAAGCCCTTCGTGTGGGTTGCCCGGAGGTAATCCTTCAGGAAATCCACCCGCTTGCGCACCTCCCCGAAGGGGTCGATCCGGGGCTGCACGCCCATTTCTTCGATGATGGTGGCCTGGAGTTCGCGCATGTGATCCAGCCTAGTCAGCGCTGTCAACAACGCTCAACTGTGTCCACCCAGACCACCAACGTTTCAGTGCGAACGGACACTGGGGCACTCCAGTGCGAACGGACGCTGGGGCACCCGGGGGCTACCGCGTTCCGGGTGCCGCGCCGGTTGAACCGCGGACGGTCAGGTGCGTGGGCATCAGCGAACGGCTGCGGCTGCCACCGCCCGCCGGTGGGTTGAGTTGGGCCAGGAGCATGGACACGGCCACGCGGCCAGCCTGTTCGATCGGCGATGTCATGGTGGTCAGCGGGGGATTGGAGAAGTCCGCGCCAAAGATGTCGTCGCAGCCCACCACGCTGATGTCCGCCGGAACCCGGATGCCGCGTTCGCGCAGCCGCTGGAGCATGCCGATGGCGATGAGGTCGTTGAAGGCAATACAGGCGGTGACGCCGGAGTGCACCGCAGCGTCGGCCGCCGCGGCACCTGATTGTGTCTTGGGGGCGAACGGGCCAAGCCTGCGCACGTCCACGCCGCGTTCCTCGGCGGCGGCGGCCAGTGCCGCCCAGCGAAGAGCGCTGGACTGGGATGTGAAGGGACCGGCCATGTAGGCGACGCGCGTGTGGCCGAGGGAAATCAGATGGTCCAGGGCCTGGCTGGTGGCGGACGGCGTGTCGATCACGACGGCGGGAACGCCCGCTACGTCGCGGTTGACGGCCACCAGGGGAATCTTGGCCGCAGCCGCCAACAGCGACTCATCATTGAGCCTGGACGCGGCGACGATGATTCCGTCGGCGCTCTTGCGCAGCTGCTCCATGGTGGAGGCCTCCACCTCGTCGGACTCTTCAGTGTCCACGAGCAGCTGGGTGTAGCCGGCAGCCTTGAGCTGCAGCTGGGTGCCCCGGATGAGGTCAAAGTAAAAGGGATTGGTGATGTCAGGCACCAGGACGCCGACGGCGCCGGTACGGCCGGAGCTCAGGGCCTTCGCCTGGCTGTTCGGCGTGTAGTTCAGCTCGGCGGCTGCCGCTTCGCGGCGGGCGCGCGTACGGATGTTTACCCGGTCCGGGGTGGACAGTGCGCGGGACACGGTGGAGGCGGCCACGCCGCAGATCGCGGCGATGTCGTGGATGGTGGCAGGGCGGTAGATTCCGGCCGCTTGCGTCGCCATGGCGCGCTCCTCACTGAACGGGGTGACAGGGGCTTGTGATGGTTGCCAACGCCCTGCAGCTCCTAGATTGCCACAGCATGCAATCATTTGGCAATCGGTTGTCATTAACAGGGGACGTGTCTAGACTAAAGCCAGCACTTTTTTGTGAATTGAGTCACCCGCGCGCCGGAGCGGTACCTAGGCTGTCCCGTCGCGGGCACACCCAAGGAGATTCCCGTGACCGAAACATCAACCGAAAAGACAAGGACGGCCTGGCAGCTCTCCGGATTCGGCGATGAGGTGGATCCGGACCCCGCCATCCAGGCTGCCGTCATGCTGGCACTGGGCGCGAGCTACATCGAAGTACGCAGCGCCTGGGGCGTCAACGTCTCCGAACTGACGCCTGAGCAGGTCTCCGAGCTCAAGGAACTCATGGACGCCAAGGGCCTGAAGGTCTCCGCCGTGGCCAGCCCCGTCGGCAAGGTGGACATCAGCCTGCCCGTGGAGCACGAGGTGGAGCGCCTCCGCCAGATCATCTCCGTGGCCAAGGGATTGGATACCAAGTACATCCGGATCTTCTCCTTCTACCGGAGTGAAACCCAGACGCCGGAAGAAATCCGCGACGACGTCATCACCCGCATGCGGGCACTGACCGCTGAAGCCGAAAGCGCCGGCGTCGTACTTTTGCACGAGAACGAAAAGGACATCTACGGCGATACGCCGCAGCGCGTCCTGGACATCATGGAGTCCGTCGACTCGCCGGCCCTGCGCGTCGCCTGGGACAACGCCAACTTCGTCCAGGTGGGCGTCCGGCCCTTCACCGACGGCTACGCCATGCTCCGCCCCTACCTCGAATACCTCCAGGTCAAGGACGCCATCATGGCCACCGGTGAGGTTGTGCCTTCCGGACAGGGCGACGGCGAACTGGACGCCACCATTGCCGCACTGAAGGCGGACGGTTACGCAGGCTTTGCCTCCCTTGAGCCGCACCTGGCCAGCCATCACGAACTGGGCGGCTTCTCCGGGCCGGTTGCCTTCGGCACCGCAGCCCGCGCCTTTGCGGGCCTTGCTGCCAAGAACGGAATCGAACTTTCGTGACCGGCCTCAAAGCCGCGGTCGTCGGCTGCGGTGACGTGTCCGCAGTCCACTTCGAGGCCATCGCAAAGCTCGACGGCGCGCGGCTGGCAGGGGTCTGTGACTCAGATCCCGGCCGCCTCGCGGCTGCCGTGGCCGCCTACGGCGTCCCGGGATTCCCTGATCATCTCAGCCTGATCGAGGCCGTGGGACCGGATGTTGTGCACGTTACGACCCCGCACAACACGCACGCCGCGATCGCGGCCGACTGCCTTGAACATGGCGTCAATGTGATTGTGGAAAAGCCGCTTGCACACACGCTCGAGGAAGGCCGCCGGCTCGTGGCGGCTGCAAAGGCGTCCAGTGCCAAGATCGGCGTCTGTTTCCAGAACCGGTACAACGCCACTGCGCAGGCCATGCATGCCCTGCTTTCTTCCGGCGAACTGGGCGCCGTAGTGGGGGCTTCGGCCACGGTGCTGTGGCACCGCGACGCCGACTACTACCGCAGCCGGCCGTGGCGCGGCACGTGGGCAGGTGGCGGCGGCGGGCTCATGATGAACCAGGCCATCCACACCGTTGACCTGTTGCAATGGCTGGTGGGTGACGTCGTTTCGTTGTCCGGCAACGCGGCCGCCAGGTTCCTGGGCGAAACCATCGAGGTGGAGGACACCGCGGAGTTCGTTGCCGAGCACGCCAACGGTGCACGCAGCGCCTTCTATGCCACGCTCGCCAACGCGGTAAATGCGCCGGTTACTTTGGACATCGTCACCGAAAAAGCGACTCTCAGCCTTCGCGGGGACCTGACCGTCACCTACGCGGACGGCCGCGTGGACGTGGTCGCCGAGCGTGTGGTGGGGTCCGGCGGACGCGCCTACTGGGGCGTCTCACACGAGCTTCTCATCAGCGACTTCTATGCCCGGCTCGGTGACCAGGGCTCGTTCTGGATCAACCCCGAAGAGGCCGAGAAGTCTCTGAAAATCGTCAAGGAGATTTACCGCCAGAGCTACCCGGACACGGCGGCGACAGTTACCTGAATAGCATGCGGCAAGCGGTTGAGCGCCTTAGGACGGTGCAGGCCGGACAGGCCGGCGTCTCCGCCTAAGGCCGGACCGAGATTTACTCAACAGCGAAAACCATGGAAGAAAAAGTGGCCAAGATTGGCGTACAGGCAATGATGCTGAAGGACAGCTTTACCGAAATCGGGGCGTTCGAAACGCTCCGTCAGGTCAGCGGCATCGGCTACAACGCCGTCGAGATCTCCCAGATCCCGATGACGCCGGAAAACGTCGCTGAGCTGGACCGCTCCCGCGGCGAACTGGGCATGGACATAGCGGCCCTGTCCGTAGCCATGGAAACCCCCAAGGGCCGGCCCGGCGACTCCCTGGCGGAGCATTTCGACAAGATTGTGGACGATGCCAAGCGGCTGGATTCGAAACTGCTGCGGATCGGCATGCTGCCGTTCCCCGCGATGAAGTCGATCGGCGCCGTCGTTGACTTCGCCAAGCAGGCCAACGAATACGCCGAACGGCTGCAGGAGCAGGTCCTGGGGCTGTATTACCACAATCATCACGTCGAGTTCGCGAAGTTCGACGGCAAACACATGCTGGACATCATCGCCGAGAACTCCCCGGCCATGGGTATGGAAATCGATGTGCACTGGGTACAGCGCGGCGCCCTGGACCCGGTCCGTACCCTCGAAAAGTACGCCGGCCGCACGGCCATGGTCCATCTGAAGGACTACCGCATCGGCGAACTGTCTGAGACCGCCTTCGGCCTGTTGGAGACCGGGGACGCGGCCGGATTCATGGCGGAGTTTAAGAGTGTCGTCCAGTTCGCCGAAGTG
Organism: Pseudarthrobacter sp. S3; assembly: GCF_050156905.1. Classification (NCBI taxonomy): domain Bacteria; kingdom Bacillati; phylum Actinomycetota; class Actinomycetes; order Micrococcales; family Micrococcaceae; genus Pseudarthrobacter; species Pseudarthrobacter sp. S3. The sequence goes on from NZ_CP189583.1 coordinate 680,382, forward strand.
GGCGAAGGCAACCTCGACTTCGCCTCCATCATTCCGGCCGCGCAGGCTGCCGGCGCGCGGTACCTGCTGGTGGAGCAGGATGAACTCTATGGCCGCACGGTCTGGGAAGCGCTGCAGACCTCCTACGACAACCTGGTGGCCATGGGCCAGTCCGAACTCTTCTAACAAGTCCAACCAACGAAAAAGGACAGATAACTGTGAGCAAGAAAGTACGCCTCGGCATTATTGGCCTGGGTCAGCAGGGCAGCGCCTACGCCAAGTTCATCACGGACGGCTTGGTCCCCAACATGGTGATCGGAGCCATTTGCGATACCGATCCGGCCAAGAAGGAACTGGCCACGGCCACCTACCCGGACGCACCTTTCTATAACGACTACATCGCCATGCTGGAAAGCGGCGACGTTGACGCCGTTGTGACCTGCGTGCCGCACTTCCTGCATCCCGAAATGGGCATCGAGACCCTGAAGCGCAACATCCACGCGCTGGTGGAGAAGCCGGCAGGCGTCTACACCAAGCAGGTCAAGGAACTGAACGAGTTCGCTGCCAGCAAGCCGGAACTGTCCTTCGGCATTATGTTCAATCAGCGCAACAATCCGCTGTACAAGAAGCTCAAAGAGATTGTGGAAAACGGCGAGATCGGCAAGATCCGTCGCAGCAACTGGATCATCACCAACTGGTGGCGTCCCCAGGGCTACTACAACTCGAGCGAATGGCGCGCGACGTGGGGCGGCGAGGGCGGCGGCGTCCTGGTCAACCAGGCCCCGCACCAGCTGGACCTCTGGCAGTGGATCTGCGGCGTGCCGAAGTCCGTGTACTCCAAAGTCTCATTCGGCTTCCGCCGCGACATCGCCGTCGAAGATGAAGTGACCGCGGTAGTTGACTATGGAGACGGCGTTACCGGCGTCTTTGTCACCGCCACCCACGATCTGACCGGCACCGACCGCTTCGAAATCCTGGGGGACCAGGGCAAGATCGTCGTCGAAGGCAGTAAGACGGCCACGGTCACACGTCTGCACAAGCCCGAGCGCGAACTCAGCGACGGCATGGACATGGACGATGTCCGCAAGCTCTTCATGGGCCAGCTGAACCCGGAGCAGTACTACACCACCGAGGTCATCGAGTTCGAGTCTGTCTGGGGCGGACAGCACGCAGGTGTCCTGGAGAACTTCGCCGCCAACATCCTGGACGGCACGCCGCTGCTGGCTCCGGGCTCGGACGGCATCAACGGCGTCCGCCTGGCCAACGCCATCCACCTCTCAGCCTGGACCGGCAGGGAAGTGGGACTGGACTTCGACGAGAACGAGTTCCTCGCCGAGCTCAACAAGCGCATCGCCGAAGAGGGCAAGTTCGCGCAGCGCACGTAACCTCCCGGGCAAGCAGCGAAGCTGAGTCGCAGCTGTGGCCGTTTTCGACCATCAAAACGGCCACAGCTGCGACCTGATTGAGTGGTTTCATCGTTAGGATGGGGCGGTGACTGAACCCCAAACGCCGGACGCCGCCCCACCCGCTGGCTCGGTCAAAAAGCACGGCCGCGACGGCAAATCCAGCGCGACCATCTATGACATCGCCAAGTTGGCTGGCGTCAATGCGTCCACCGTTTCCCGCGCGCTCAGCAAGCCGGGCAGGGTCAGCTCCAAAACACAGAAGCTCATCGAGGACGCGGCTGCCGAGCTGAACTACCAGGTCAATCCGTTCGCGCGCGCCCTTCCCACAGGAAAGACCAATACATTCGGCCTCATCGTCGCGGACATTACCAACCCCACCTTCTTTGACATCATCCGCGGCGCCGAGACCACGGCAACCAGCCGGGACTACACTCTGGTGCTCGCAGAGTCGGCGGAGTCCGCGGCAACTGAACTGACTGCCGCCCGGCGGCTGATGGCCACCGTAGACGGCCTTATTCTGGCGAGCCCGCGCATGGACGATGACAACATCCGCGCCTTGGCCCAAGACAAACCCGTGGTGGTCATCAACCGCGAAGTGGAGGGCGTGCCGTGCGTGGTGCCGGACGTCAACAAGGGGATCAGCGAGGCGGTCCGCAGCCTGGCCGCCAACGGCCACGCGAAGGTTGCCTATGTGGCGGGGCCCCCGGAATCCTGGATGTCCGAGCGCCGGTGGGAGGGTGTGCAGGCAGCGTGCGACTGGTCCCGGCTCGAGGCCGTGCGGCTCGAATCCACCAAACCAACGGTCGACGGCGGCCGGAAGACTGCGCGTGATGTCCGCGCCAGCGGCGCCACGGCGGTCCTGACGTATAACGACCTGCTGGCCATCGGGCTTATGCAGGAGCTCCAGGCTGCCGGCGTAGTGGTGCCTGACCACATCAGCATCATTGGCTTTGACGACATTTTCGGCGCGGATTTCACGACGCCGCCGCTCACCACCGTGCGTTCGCCGCTGGGGGAGTGCGGCGAGGCAGCCGCCAAGCGCCTGCTGGACTTTCTTCACGGAAGTGGGGAACAGGCCGGCACCTTGAGCGTCGAGACTGAGCTGGTGCTGCGAGGCTCCAGCGGTAGGATCCTGCCCACGAAGTGAGTCCCGGGAGGGCCGATCCCAGCCTTTGGCAAATTATGGCAACCGGTTGACAAACCTCTGCGCCAGGCAGATTATTGATCTATGTCACAGTCGATTGCTGCCAACCCAGACAGGCTCCTGCCCGCCGACCCCGGAACGCGCAGCATTGCGCGGGACCTCCTGGCGCGCGTACAGGACCTCCCCATCATCTCCCCGCATGGACACGTTGATGCCGCTGTCATCGAGCACAACACGCCGTTTCCTGACCCGGCAGCGCTGCTGGTCAGTCCGGACCACTATGTCACGCGCCTGATCCATGCCAACGGCGCCTCCCTGGACACGCTGCGGCCCGGCGGTCCCAACGCCCCCGAGTCACGCGAAATCTGGCGCACGTTCGTGACTGCCTGGCCGCTGTTCGAGGGCACGGCCTCCGGCTACTGGCTGCGCGATCAGTTCCACAGTGTTTTCAACCTGGGCGCAGAGCTGGGCGAGATGTCCGCTGATGCCAGCTATGACGCCATCGCCGCCAAACTCGGAGAGCCCGGGTTCCTTCCCCGCCAGCTTTTCAAGGACTTCAATATCGAGGTCCTGGCTACCACAGACGATCCCCTGGACAACCTCGCCAGCCACAAGGCCATCGCCGAGGACGCCACCTTCAACGGCCGCGTTCTGCCCACGTTCCGCCCGGACGCCTACCTCAACATTGCGCACCCCACCTGGAGCGCCAACGTTGACCGCCTGATTGAAACCGCCGGTGACGGCGCCAACGGCTACGCGGGCTACATCACCGCCCTGGAAAACCGCCGTCGCTACTTCGTGGGGCACGGCGCAGTCTCGGCAGACCATGGTGTGGCCACCCCGGCAACGCTCAAGCTGGACCGCGCCGAAGCCGAGCGCATCTTCGAGCTCGCCCGCGTTGGCAAGGCCACCGCCGGGGACCGCAACACCTTCGAGGCGCACATGATGTACCAGATGGGTCGCATGTCGGTCGAGGACGGCCTGGTCATGACCATCCACCCGGGTTCGTTCCGGAACCACCACACGCCCACGTTCGAGGCATTCGGCGCGGACACCGGCCACGACATCCCCTTCGCCACCAACTACACGGAAGCCATCCGCCCGCTGCTGCAGGACTTCGGCACGGCCGAGGACTTCCACCTTGTGCTGTTCACGCTGGACGAGACCGTTTTTTCCCGCGAGCTCGCACCCCTGGCTGGCTTCTACCCGTCCGTCTACCTCGGCGCGCCCTGGTGGTTCCTGGACGCCCCGGATGCCATGCTCCGGTTCCGGTCCGCCGTGACCGAAACGGCCGGGTTCTCCCGCTCCTCCGGTTTCATCGACGACACCAGGGCCTTCTGTTCCATCCCCGGCCGCCACGATGCCTCCCGCCGGATCGAGGCCTCCTTCCTGGCCCGCCTCGTGGCCGAGCACCGCGTCAGTGAAGACCGCGCCCACGAAATCATCGTGGACACCGTCGATTCCTCCCCGCGAAGGGTTTTCAAACTGTGAGTATCGAACAGACCGACGCAGCAGTCGAGGCTGCGGAATTGCTTCCGCAGTTGAACCGGACCACGCACGTCGCCGCCAAGCCGCCGGTTCGGATCGTCCACCTCGGACTCGGTGCCTTCCACCGTTCGCACCAGGCCTGGTACACAGGCCAGGCCAGCGACGCCGCGGACTGGGGCATTGCCGCTTTCACCGGCCGCAGCCCGGCCGCTGCCTTGGCTCTTGCCAAGCAGGACGGCCTCTTTACGCTCGTGAAGCGCGCTGACAGCGGCGACTCGTTCGCCGTCGTCGGCAGCATCGTTGAAGCGGTAGACGGTGCGGACGTGCAGCGGCTCGCAGAGCTCGTTTCGGCGCCTTCCACCGCAATGGTCACCTTGACGGTCACCGAAGCGGCGTACCGGATTGGTGCCGACGGACAGCTGGACACTACAGCGTCCGACGTCGCCGGCGACCTTGCGCTGCTGGCTTCGGGCAGCGGAGGCCCTTCGTCGCCGCTGGGCCGGCTTGTCTTCGCCCTCGCCGCGCGACGGGCTGCCGGAGCCGGGCCGCTCGCCGTCGTCTGCTGCGACAACCTCGCCAACAACGGCACGGTAGCCCGCAACGCCGTGGCGGGCCTGGCGCAGGCCTGGGACGCCGGGCTCGCGGCCTGGGTCGAGGAAAACGTCAGTTTTGTCAGCACGTCCGTGGACCGGATCACGCCGCGCACCACGGAAGCGGACATAGCCGCCGTCGAGGCCGCCTGCGGCTACCGAGACAACTCGCCCGTAGTGGCCGAGCCGTTCACCAACTGGGTGCTCAGCGGAGAGTTTCCCGCCGGCCGGCCGCGCTGGGAAGATGCCGGCGCGGTCTTCGTGGACCACATCGAGCCCTACGAGAACCGCAAGCTGTGGCTCCTGAACGGCGCCCACTCCCTGCTGGCCTACGCCGGCCAGCTCCGCGGACACACCACCGTGGCGCAGGCCCTCGCGGACCCGCAGTGCCTGTCCGCCATCGAAAGCTTCTGGGACGAGGCCGAAACGAACCTCGCCGGCGCCGCGACCGGTGGCGCGGACCTTCAGATCCAGGCGTACCGCGCCGCACTGCTGGCACGCTTCAGCAACGCACGCATTGCCCACCACCTGGCCCAGATTGCCATGGACGGCAGCACCAAGCTGCGCATGCGCTCAGTGCCCGTCCTCCTGGCCGAGAGGGCCCAGGGCAGGTCCGGTGCCGCTGCCGCACTGATGATCGCTGCCTGGATGGATTTCAGCGCCGCGGCCGAGGCATTTCACGATCCGCTGGCAGCTGAGGTGGCCGCGGCCAACCAGCTGGAAGGCGCGGACCGTGTGCGGGCTGTCCTTGCACTGGTGGATCCTGCCGTTGCCGCGGACGAGGCCGTGGTGGAGCTGGTTTCCGGCCTGCTCGGAACGTTCCCGTCGGATGCCTAAGAACCACGCCTGACCGGCATACCCGCCCCTGCGCCACCATCAGTGGTACACGTTCCCGCTCCCTGGCTGCACCAGCTGCGACGGCGGCCTCCGCCGCATCCATTCCCGCGCCAAAGCCTTCCGTAGGCGCTGAGGCCGCCGAAACGGTAACGTCCGAGAACACAAAATCGAGGCTCCAACGCTTCGGCGGGTAGCCAAGTTCGACGACAGCACCGTCACACCGAGCAACGCCTTTAAGAAGAGTTCTGACTACGAGGCGACACGGCAGCGGGCCACGGCTAACCGCCGGCAGCCAAGCGGACGGCGCCGACATCGAGCCCAGCGACGACCGTGAAAAACCCGAACGGCCTCCCCGGATCTTTGACGCCCGCTGCAACGTCCTCTCTGAACAGGACGATTCTCGTGACTCAGACCGTCGGAATCACAAGCCCGCCAACGGCGATGACCAGGAAGACTGCGGACAGGGCAGCCCAGCCAGGGAGGTTCAGTGCGGTGGAAATGATGTCGGTGGCCATCACGAAAGAGAGCACAGCGGGCGGAACCCGGCACGCTATGTCCCGCCACCACCTGGTCAGATGGATTGGCTATATCCGAAGAACTCGTGGTCGTTGTTGTACCCGCCAAGGCCCCCGCCGACGTCGGAGAAGTGTTCCACGAACTCGACCCCTTTCAGCCACTTCACCATTTTGAAACCGAGTTCGACTTCGTTGCGGAGCCGCAACGGGGCTCCATGTCCGAAGTCGAGGGCGTCGTCGTTCATGTCGTAGGCGAGCATCGTCAAGTGGTGGGACATCTGCTCGATAGGTTGCGCGTCGTAATATAGGCCGCCATCGGGGCCAAGGGCGTGGGAGTAAAAGATCACCCATTTCGCTTCCGGTGCCGGCTGCACCACATCCATCAGGGTCTGCATCGACACCCCGCCCCATTTCGCGACCCCGGACCAGCCCTGGATGCAGAAATGCTGGGTGATCTGCTCGTGATCCGGCAACGCTCGCAGCTGCGCAAGGGTCAGCTCGACGGGGTTCTTGACGAGCCCGTTGACGCGGAGGGTGTAGTCCAGGAAGTCGTCCGCTTGCAGGGCAAGGTAGGCGGCGCCTTCCGGGTATTTACCGTTGTGCCAGAAATACGGGGAGATGTCCTTCTCGGTGTATTGGCCCGGTTTCGCATCAATGTGCTCGAAGAGGCGTTGCGCGGGACCGATCAGCGCGTAGCCGACACGTTGCACGACGCGGGGATGCCGGTAAGTGAACGGTGTCGCCGCCACCCACGCCGCGATCAGAACCAGCAACGCGCCGGTGAAGATCGCGAACCCCCACCAGGACTGGTCGTTCCGGCCGGCGAACATGTGGTTCAGGTTCTGCAGAGCCCCGGTGGTCAGGACGAGGGTGACGTGCACAATGATGAACAGCACGAACCAACCAAGAACGACGAAATGCACCGACCGGGCTAACTGAACACTCAACACTGAACTGATCTTGCTGAACCGGGTGGAGAGGGCCGGAGACATTCCAAGACCTGTCACGAGTGCCAACGGCGCCGCGATGAACACTGTGGCGAAATACGCCAGGAGCTGCAGCCCGTTATAGTTCGTCCACCCGGACTCTAAAGGCCAGTCCAAGGAAAGATACTGGATGGCGACGGAGATCGCGTTCGGGATGACATTCCAGTGCAGCGGGACGAGACGCAACCACTGACCGGTAGTGAAGATAAGGATGTAGAACACGATCCCGTTGACAAGCCACAACGTGTCGACGCCGAGGTGCCACCAGCGGGCGAGCCCGATCGAGTGCCGGCGGCCGGGGAGGCCAACCCCGTTCGGGAGAGTAATGGAGTCCTCTTTGGCGGTGTAAAGCGCGGCAGTGGGGACGGGTTTCTGAATTCGGAACCAGTCCTGGCCCGGGGTGGAATTCCGCGTCCAATAGAGGCGGGGATGGTCAGCGAGGATCGTAATCCCAGACCTGATGATGAACAGCATGAAAAAAAGGTTCAGGAAGTGCTGCCATTGCAGCCATACCGGGAACCCGATCGGACTTCCTGCCGGTAGCTCGGAAAGGCCCGGGTACTCTCGAATAAATGCCCGCACGCCGGTCGTTTCCCTGAGCCCTTTTGCGATGGCGATCGCGATGATGAACAAGCCCAGCCCGATCGGGATCAACCAGAGCAGGTTGAACCACCTCGAGCGGCCGACCCGAACGCGCGGTGCGACCCCGAACTGCGGTGGCACACTGCCCGCCCAATCTTTCCCGACAGCGTGATAATGCTGGGAATCAAGTTCAGTGCGGAAACTGGGGAATCGTGCCCCGATACTCGCTGGATCTCGTGGTGTCTCGGTCATTTTGGACTCCGTCTGCTCAGTCACACACTATCGGACACCGCAGGCGCCCGAAACGATTCGATCCGACCGCATCAGCGACCGATCACGGCGTGCTGGACTCGCACAAGGTCTAGGCACTAGTGGCCGTCACCCTAGTGCGGCAACGGTGTCGCGGCGGAGGACGACGAATCCTCTCAGCAGCTCGTGCTGTCGTGGGTGCCCTTCATTACTTAGGGTGGATCGTCCCCTTATGGTGTCTCGGAAACGTACAGTTTTTTAAGACACGGACGTCATGCCCGGGAGGATCGAAGTGATCGATGGCGGACCAGGCCGTCCCGTATCTTGTAAAGATGTCTCACCGTGAAACGTCTCAGATGGGTGCTGGCTCGGGGTTTCTGAAGCACAATGGCCGGGCGGGCCTGTCCTGCATCCAACTATGGCGTCAAAGTAGTTCCGCTTCTGAATTCTGAGTCACGCAAGCAAATGGGGGAATACGGATGATACCGATGCTCACTCTCGCTTTTGCGGTGTTGCTTCTGTTGGGTGTCCTCATTTCCGAACGTGCCAGCCGGACGGTTCTTTCCACCGCGGTGCTGTTTCTTCTCGGCGGCTTTGTCCTGGGCCAGGGTGTAGTCGGAGTTGTCCCCATAACGCCCGGTAGCCCTGTCGTGGGGGTGCTGGCCCAGCTGGCTCTGTTCTCGGTCCTGTATACGGACGGCATGAAAGTGGGACTGTCCGATCTTCGCAGCGCGTGGCGTTTGCCCGGCCGGGCGCTGCTGCTGGGCCTGCCGCTGACACTTCTTATCACCGCTCTGCTAGCCCATTACCTTGTTGGGCTTCCCTGGCTTCAGTGCTTTTTGCTTGGTGCGGTGCTGGCACCGACTGACCCGGTTTTCGCGGCCGCCATTGTGGGCCGTAAGGAAGTTCCCGGGCGCCTGCGCCACCTACTCAACGTCGAGTCCGGGCTCAATGACGGGCTGGCCCTTCCCGTGGTTCTCGTGCTGTTGGCCCTCGGCGGCGGAACGGATGTCGGCGCTGGGGTTCTGACTGAAGAAATCGCTTTGGGCCTGATTGTCGGTGTCCTGGTCCCACTGATCGTCATGGCTCGAGCGACTTCCCTTTTTGATGGCAACGAAAGGCCTGCAACCGCTGGTCGCGGTATCCATTGGCATGCTCGTACTTGCCATCTGCCTGGTGACCGGGGCCAACCTCTTCCTCGCAGGGTTCTCGGCCGGTATTACGGTCGCTACCGCGGGCCCGGGCTTCCGGGAGGAATTCGAACAGTTCGGGGAACTGGTTTCCGAGCTGCTGAAGCTGGCGGCCATCCTGGTGTTTGGTGCGTTGATCACACCGACCTTCTTGTTCGGAGAGATTGCCTGGACGGGATGGGTCTTTGCAGTCCTGGCCATCGTCGTGGCCCGCCCGTTGGCTCTGCTGGTTTCGTTTCTCGGCACCCGGCTGCCCGCCAAGGAACAACTCGCGGCTATGTGGTTCGGGCCGAAAGGGTTCGCCTCCGTCGTCTACGGGCTTCTCGTGCTCGAATCAGGCGTGGAACGCTCCGACGAGCTTTTTCATCTCGTGGCGCTGGTCATTGTGCTGTCCATTCTGGCCCATTCCTCAACTGACGTCATCGTCGCCAGACAATTCGACAGCCGCCCTCCCCCGACGCCGCGGTAGTTTGTCGGCAGTTGACGCCTCAAGCGGCCTTAGGCCGGACGACCAGCACGGGGCATGGTGCGTGGTTGATGACCTGGGTCGTGACCGAGCCCAGGTGCAGAGCGGGGAATCCGCCGTGCCCGCGGGAGCCGACGACGACGAGATCGGCGTCTTGGGCAGCGTCGAGTATTGCTGAAGCCGGTGAATCACTGTGAACGAGCTGCCCGGTGGCGGTCACGCCCTCATCTGCAGCGGACTTCAGCGCCTCAGCCTGAAGTGTCCGTGCGATCTGCTCCGGGGACTCTTCAGCGGCGATTTCACCCGCCGCCGTTTCCAGCACGGCCGGATACCAGGCCATCGGTGCCCTGCTCCAGGCTGTGATCAGTCGGAGCTGCCCGCTGCGCTGTCTGGCCTCATCTATGGCCCAGCTCAGTGCTTCCTGAGAATGCTCGGAACCGTCAAATCCCACCACAATCGTGAATGCGCTGTCAGTGGTCATTTGTCTTCCTTTCACTGGGCCTCAATGAGCATCCTAGCCCTCGCCACCCCCGGCCGCTAAGAGTCAGTGCTACGGTCGGCGCAGGCACTACATCCGGTCGTCACTGGCATAGAGATTGGGCTCACGACATGAATTCGGGACCTCCGACACCGAAGGCGGCGTTCCATCCCCGGACGGCCGCGCACCGCGACAAGGGACTGGGTAAGCTCCGCTTGCGTGATGCGGTGGCGATGGCCGTCGGAGGCATGATCGGCGGGGGCATCTTCAGCGTCCTGGGTGTGACTGTCGCCCTGGCCGGACACCTCGCCGTCGGGAGCTTCATCATCGGAGGCGCCATTGCCATGGTGACCGCGCATTCCTTCGCGGCACTCTCGGCCCGGGCCGGACGTTCCGGCGGCCTCTTCCTCTACCTGCACAATGCCGGATACCCACGTAGCGGCTCCTACATCTCCTGGCTGCTCATGTTCGGGTATCTGATCGCTTTAGCGGTGTATGGCTACACCTTCGGACACTACGCCGCACATGCGTTTGGTCTGCCGGCGGAGTTCGCGAACGGTTTCGCGGTCCTGATCTTGATCGTGTTTCTGGGGATCAACCTGCGCGGGGTCGGCGCTTCGGCGCTCTCGGAGGACCTCGTGGTCCTGATCAAGGTCGCCGTTCTTGCCCTGATCTCCGCCCTCGGGTTCGCGCACTTCTCCCCGGAAAGGCTTACCCCGTTAGATGACATGGGCCTGGCCGGTGTCATAGTGGCATCAGCATCCATCTTCGTCGCCTACGAAGGGTTCGAGCTGCTCTCCTACGACTACGATGACCTCGCGAGGCCGCGCTGGACGCTGCCGCGGGCCCTCTACCTCTCAGTGGCGATCGTAACCCTGGTCTACGTCATCGTGACGATCGGCTCTCAAATGCTGGTCAGCGACAGCGTCATCGTTGCCCAAAAAGAAGTGGCATTCGCAGCGGCCGGGCAGGCGGCCCTGGGTGCGGCGGGATACTGGATCGCAAGCCTCGGCGCGCTCCTGGCCGCGAGTTCCGCCATCAACGCAACCTTGTTCTCGACGGCCCGCCAGATGCACGAGATCGCCCTGGCGAAGGAGCTGCCGTCCGTGTTCACAAAGACCCGGGCCGGGCTGCCCGTCACCCCGCTCGTGTTCCTGGCCGTGTTCGGCGCCGCCTTCGCCATGCTGCCGGACATTACTGCGCTCCTGACCTTTGGATCGGCAGTGTTCCTGACCGTTTTCGGAGCCACGAACCTGCTCGCGGCCCGGGTCCTGCCGGGCTTCTGGTCCCGGCTCGTCAGCAGCGCCGGGTTTCTGGCCTGTCTCGGCGCCCTGCTCGTCCTGGTGATCCAACTCATCCTCCACGACTTGGCCACCTTACTGCTCATAGGAGTATCCCTAACGTCCGTCTCAGCACTGCGGCTTGTCTTTGTCTGGCACCAGAGACGTGACACGGCAAGCGGTGCAGTCTGAACCAAATCCAACACCCGGCCGTGGCCCTGCGTGTCAGGGCAGAAGTGACACGTGGGGCATTGAGCACCCTTCACACAGGGCACCACCAATTACAGGCAGGACCGCGTACTCCATGACCCTCAGCGTGCGAGTGCCGGCACAGGGCCTTGCACCGCCGGCGCACTGGACCTGGTCGACCACCTGCAGGGCCGCTTTGACGACCCTGAAGCCGCATCCCTCTTGGGGTCCAACCGTGTCCGCTGACCGAATCACCGGTACGGGCATCTTTCCCCGTCTCGTCCAGGTCCTGCCGGCCATCTTCGCGATTCTGGCCGACACCATGTGCGCCCACTTCTGAGACAGTAGGACTAAGAGTCCAAAAAGGCACTGACGGCTGCTTGGGCTTCTGCGTGCGTTGGTCCCAGCCAGAACAGGTGACTGGGCGCGTCCAGTTCGACGAGCACGGCCCCGGGGATCGTACGCGCGTAGTCCGCTGCGTGGGCGAAAGCGACGCCCGCGTCATGGCGTGATCCGGTCACCAATGTCGGACAGGCCGTTCGGGTTTGAACTAACCGGCGGTATGAAGAACGATCCCGCCGGGCTTGCTGCAGATCGTTGACGAACCCGCTGCCGGAACGCATCGTCTGGAACAGCCCCCGTGCCCGCCGTTTGTCCTCCGCGGACCACGTATGCCACCACTCATTGACCGGCCGCGTCGACAATGCACCTACCAGCTGGCGCAGCCCGGCATCGGAACCGACCAAACGCGCCACCGCCGCCCAGATGAGGATCTCCAGGGACGGGGAGAAAACCAGCGGGCCAAACACCGATTCGATGCGGGTATCTGGATACGCCAGCGTCGAAGGGGCGCAGCTGTGCAGAACCAGTCGAGGCACCAATGCCGGCAGAGACCACGCCGCGTGAATGGCCTGCATGCCACCGAAGGAGACCCCAACCGCCCCGGCCGTCCCGTCAATACCCAGAGCCTGGCAGCACTCAGCCACGGCCGGGATAAACTCGGCCGCATTGAGGCGTCCCACGTCCGTGTTCCCGTAGCCAGGGCGTGAGAACGCCAGCACCCCGTGCCCTGCAGATGTGTAGAGGCTCCAACCGCAATCGCTGGACGCAGAGCAATGTCCGCCCGGGAAGAACAGCACAGCAGGCTTGTACCCGGGCGCGTACATGACTTCCACCGGACCCAGGCGTGTTTGGATCACACGAGTCTCGCTCACTGTCCAAGACTACGGCGAAGCTATCCCGTCACCCCGGTATCAGGTGACCATGAGCGAGACGAACTACTCCGACCTGGCTGTGTCAAGTCTTTTTGGCCCCGGCGGGACGGTCATGATTGGTCCCACTCGGATCGCACTCTGACGGTTGACCTTGGGCATCCACACGGCTAATGCTCGTCCGCGCCGCCGAGCAGGCCGGTGAGCAGATCGATGACCTTCCCGCCGGAAGGTACGTTCACAGACTGACATCCCCGGGAACGTAAGCAATGTCCCGGTGTGCTTTAACCGGGTCGGCCCAGGGGTCAAGGCCGAAGACACGGGCCGATCCGGAGGTGGGGGCGGATGAGCCCCAGCAGCACCATGGGGGTGGTGGATTTGCCTCCACCGTTGGGGCCGAGGAATCGGTGGACTTCACCGGCGGCTCCAGGCCGTCCAGTGCCCGGGTCCTGCCGAAATCCTTCACCAGCCGGGTCGTTTCAATCACCGGATGCGATGGTGCGTTCATGGTCTGCCCGTTCCTAAGGTCGTCATGTGAACGCCCGAAGCGGTCGCCAACGGCGTTCCGCAGTTTCCACCCGGGGGCCGACTTGGCTTCCCGGCTCTCCGGTCCACAGCATACAAGCGCCAAACCCCGCGAGGAAGGGCCGGACCGGGTTCCGACGTGTGCGCAGGGAACGGACATCCCCATGACGTGGGGGCAAGCACTCGGGGGCGTCAAGAAGTCTTTATGGCCAGCCTCCAAGCCCATGTATGACGGATATCCGGTGTTATAGTTCCGGGTGCGCTCCGTGCCGGGGCAACGGTGACATGCCCCGAAAAGGCAGACAATAGACAGCGGATGGAAAGGATTATCTGATGCCGTCAACTGACAGGACCTCCCCGCGTCACGGCCTCGCCGGGGCCCTTCGGTCCCGGACCGCCCTGTTGCTGGCGTTCTCGTTTGCGGTGATGGCCGACCCGGTCTCATCCGTGGCCTACGCTATCGAGGCGGCCCTCCGGGCGCTGGACGGCGACCTGGCGCTGCTGGTGCCCACGATGGTCCTCGTCGTCGGGATCATCGCCCTCGTGATCCTGAACTACCGGCAGCTGATCATCCGCTACCCGCAGGGAGGGGGTGCCGCCGCGGCCACCGGCGAAGCGTTCGGGGACCGGTGGTCCTTCATTCCCATCGGGGCACTGGTGGTTGACTTCGTCCTCACCATCGCCATCAGCGTCTCGGCCGGAGCGTCGGCGGCCATCGCTTACTTCCCTGCCCTGGCGCCATGGCGGCTGGTGCTTGCCCTGGGCCTGGTCGTCCTCGTCGGTGCCATCACGTGGTTCGGGCACCTGGGACGGCTGGTGTTCGCCGCAATGACGGTGGCGTTCATCCTCGTCGCCGCCATCGTCCTGCTCTACGGACTGGGAGCTACCCCGCAGCCGGTCGGGACTATCACCGCCGTTCCCGGGCACCCGCCGGTGCTCGCCGTGGTCCTGGCCTTTCCTGTCGCCATGGCCCTAGCCACAGGGGTTGAGGCCCCGTCCTCCGCGATCGCGCAGCTGGGGCAGCTGGACAACGCAGGGCGGAGCCGGTTCGGCCGGGTCACCCTCACCCTCACCCTCGCCATCGTCGGAACCATCACGCTCGGCCTGGCCGCAGAAGCAGCCCACCTGCAGGTGGGCATCCCTCCGGAAGACAGCACGCAGATCGCCGAGCTGGCACGGCTGGCCGCCCCGGAACCGGTTTTCGCGGCGTTCCAGCTCGTCACCGCTCTGCTGCTCCTCGCCGCGGCAAGCTCATCCTTCCAGGCAGGCCCGGGCCTGCTCAAGGCCCTCGCCCGGCGCACCAGCCCTCACGGTGAAACCATCGGCATACTCTCCCCGCGCCTGGGCCACACCAACATCCACCACACCCCCTACTGGGGTGTCGCCCTGTTCATCCTCCTCGCCGGAGCCATCACGGCCGCAGCTGGCGGGAACGACCAGGAACTCGTCCTGTTCTACGCCGTCTCAGTCTTCCTCAGCTTCCTAGCCGGCCTGATCTCCATGGCCGTGTTCTCCCACCAGGACCGCCGCCGCGGCTACCTCATCATGAACCTCGCAGGCGCTACCGTCGTCGCGTTCACCCTCATCGCCAACCTGTCCCGCGGCCTTCCCGTCGTCAGCCTCGCTGCCGCCCTGGCCATCGCTGCCATCCTCTACCGGGCCTGGTCCAAAGCCGGCCGCCCCCGCGGCATCCGCAACGTCGCAGCCGAAGCAGAAGCAGAACCCCAGCCTCTGGAAGGCGGTGCGGCATGACCGAGCGCCGGTTAGTTCACCGGAATTTGCTGAAGAATGCCAAAGAAGGCGGGAGCCGGATCCGGGACGGGCTACTGCACCCCGTCCGGTCAGTACCGCTGGCGTTCCTGGCCGTCATCATCTTCGGCGCCGGGCTGCTGATGCTCGCGGTCTCACGCACCGGCACCGACGGCGACATCGTGATCACCGCGTTCTTCACCGCCGTCTCGGCTGTCTGCGTCACCGGCCTGGTCACCGTGGACACCGCCACGTTCTGGACCCCGTTCGGCCAGGCAGTGATCCTCGGACTCATCCAGGTCGGAGGATTCGGCATCATGACCCTGGCGACCTTGTTGGCCCTGCTCGTGCGCAAGAGCATCGGCCTGCGCGGCCAGCTCGTGGCACAGTCCGAAACCCACACACTGAACTTCGGCGACGTCAGGTCAGTGCTGTTCCGCGTAGCGAGAATCATGGCAGCCTTCGAAACAGCCACCGCGCTGCTCCTGGCCGCCCGCTTCTGGGTCGCCTACGACGACAACCCCGCGACGGCCCTCTGGCACGGGACCTTCCACGCCGTCTCCGCGTTCAACAACGCCGGCTTCGGGCTCTACAGTGACAACCTCATCAGCTTCGCCGAAGACCCATGGATCATCATCCCGATCTGCGGTGCAGTGATCGCCGGAGGCCTCGGATTCCCCGTGATCATCCAGCTCTTCAACCGCGACACCAGAATCAAAAACTGGAGCATCCACCTCCGCCTGACCATCTACGGCACCCTCCTCCTGCTCACCGCAGGTATCTCGCTGTTCGCCGCGTTTGAGTGGAACCGCCCCGAAACCCTCGGCCCGCTGAGCCTGGGTGGGAAACTCGTCGCGTCTCTGGCCGGCGGCGTCTTCCCACGCACTGCAGGGTTCAATAGCATCGACTACGGCGCCGCGTCACCGGAAACCTTAATGGTCACCAACGTCCTGATGTTCATCGGCGGCGGCAGCGCCGGCACCGCCGGCGGCATCAAGATCACCACATTTCTGGTCCTGGCCTTCGCGATCTGGAACGAAATCCGCGGCCGCGGCCAAGTCACCATCGGGCACCGCTCCATCAGCTCCTCCTCACAGCGCCAGGCCCTGACCGTCGCTCTGCTCGGCGTCGCAGCAGTCATCACCGGCACCCTGCTTCTCCTCATGCTCACCGACTACAGCCTGGAAAAAGTTCTGTTCGAATCCATCTCAGCCTTCGCTACCGTAGGACTGAGCACCGGCATCACCTACAACCTTCCGCCTGGCGCTCGATGGGTGCTGATGGCCCTCATGTTCACCGGCCGCATCGGGACCATCACCGTCGCTTCCGCCCTCGCCCTCTCGTCCCGGCCCAGGCTTTACCAGCTGCCCGAGGAACGACCCATCATCGGCTGACGCTGCCGCCGCACCAACATTCGGTGTCCACATCAATTCAAATCCCTCCGTGGGCGTGCCAGGCTGTGAAGGATCCCTGGCCGGCGCCCACCCACATGAAGTCTGGCGCTGGGAGTACGCCAACTATTTTTTGCCCCGTTAGGACCAATGCCGTTCGGTTAGCGGCCTGGGTCTGGTGTCAAGGCTGTGTGAGATCGGCGTGTCACCGGGTTAAGAAGGCGTGGCTCCTGCTTGAGTAGTTCGGTCCTCCAAGACTGATCTACCCATACGGGAGCCACGATGTTCGATTCTGCCATTAATCATGCTCCGGGGGTCTTCGCGCCGGGGCCTTTGGGAGAGCTGACCCGTGTCGTTCCGTTCGATATGGTCGATGCCGCGCTTGAGGCCGCTGGCGGCAAGGAACGCAGGGTCCGGCGACTGCCCGCACGGTTGGGGACGAGGCTGCCGGCCCCGGTGCAGAGCCCGTCGGCCTCGGCGCTGAGCGAAGCGATGCACCGCGTGGGAACGGCCCCGGTGCGCGAGTTGTTCTCCCTGGTAAAAGGACCGGCGGTGACCGGTGCCCAGCACACGACCCGGTTTGCGGGCCGGTTGGTCGTGGCGATCGATGGCACCCAGCTGGCGGTGGCCGATACCGAGGCCAACCGGTCACGTTATACCAAACCCCGCAGTGGCCCCAAAGGCGAAGCCGGGTACCCGATGATCAGGTTGGTCGCGATCCTCACCGCCGGAACCCGTTCGGTCATCGAGGCCGCCTTCGGTACCGATGCCGTGGGAGAGCTGACCTACGCCCGCCAGGTGATCTCGGCCATGCAATCGGGCATGGTGCTGCTCGGGGATCAAAAACTTCGCCACCTACGCCTTCTGCCGCGAGGTGACCGAAACCGGTGCGGACTTCCTTTTCCGTGCCAAGACCGGGGCCAAATCCATGCAACTGCCGGTCCTGCGGCTGCTTCCCGATGGTTCGTATCTCTCCAACGCCGCAGGGCTACCGATCAGGGTCATCGACGCGGTCCTGACCAGCACGACCGAGGCCAAGACCCTGACCGCCGAATACCGGCTGGTCACCACGCTGCTGGATCCCCGCCAGGCTCCAGCATTGGGACTGATGAGCCTCTACCATGAGCGCTGGGAGATCGAAACAGCGTACTGCGAGCTGAAATCACGCATCTTGGGCGGCCGGGTTCTGCGCGGTCGGCACCCGGGCGCGGTCATCTAGGAAGTCTGGGCGCGCCGCCCGCGACCAGGTCGTCCAGGCCCGCGGGATCCTGGCCGAAGTCGTGATCGACCTGGGCGGACGCATCGGGGCCGCGGTGCTGGCCGAACTGATGCCGGCCCGCCGCATCCGCACCCGGCCTCGGGTGGTCAAACGCGCGATTTCCAAGTATGGGGCCAAGGAACGGGATATCGACAGCCGCACGTACCCCGCGACACTCAGCACGAGGATCTTGACACCCGACCCCGGCCCCTAACCGAACGGCATTGCCGTTAGGACGGCTATATCCGGCCCCGTCCGGGTCAGGGTTTCCTCCGCGGCCTGACCAGACGCAGGATCATCCCTGCTACGAACATGAGGACGCCGAGCATCACGGATAGCGGCGGGAGGGTGGCGACCAGGTAGAACATGAGCACCCCGAACGAGGAAAATCCGATCGCGCCTAGCAGGTCGGCAACGGAGATGATCGTGCAGAACACCACGGCCCGGGCTCCAAGGCCGCAACCGCTGCCCCTGCCCGGACTACGGGGCCGGCGTCGCGTGACGCGTCGAAGAACTTCGGTTCCCGGAAGGCGACGCCGCGCTGGATCAGTAAGTGAGTGGCTGCTTCGTCTTCGTTGGTCCATCGGTGAGTTCGACGATGCCGCTCCAGCGGCCAAGCTCGGCGTACAGCTCGGCCAAGGTTTTGTGAAGCTTCAACAGAGATTTGTGGCAACCGCTTGCCATTTTATTGCCACGTGACTAGGGTTACAGACAACAAGAAACACGCGGCGGTAAGGGTAAGGGAGCCCACAACTCATGAAAAAGCTAAACAAGCTCAGCATCATCGGCTATGGCGCCGGCGATGCAGCCAACAACCTCGCGTTCACCACCGCCACCATGTTCCTGCTTGTGTACTACACGGACGTTGCCGGTATCTCTGCCGCAGCCGCTGGAACCCTGTTGCTGGTAGTCAGGCTCTTCGACGCCTTCGCCGACGTCTTCGCCGGCCGGCTCGTAGACCGGACCTACAGCAAGCGCTTCGGTAAGTTCCGTCCCTTCATCATGTTCGGCTCCCGTCCGCTGCTCCTGCTGAGCATGGCAACCTTCTCCATTCCGCAGCTGGGCGAATCCGGCACACTGCTGTACGCCTATGTCACCTACGCAGCCCTCGGCCTGGCCTACAGCCTCGTGAACATTCCGTACGGCTCACTGGCCGGCGCCATGACGCAGGACCCGGGAGAGCGCGCAAAACTGGGCTCGGCCCGCATGATCGGCGCCCTGCTGGTGAGTTCTTCCCTGGGTATCTTCGTCGCCCCGCTGATCAAACCCGGCGCCGACCTTCAGTCGACGTTCGCCACCATCACCCTGGTCTTCGCGGTCTTCGGAGCGGCGTTGTACTTCTTTACTGCATTGACCGCCAAGGAACGCGTGCACCGCGCCGTCCCCAAGGTGACGTTCAAGCAGAGCGTGGACACGCTCAAAGGCAACAAGCCCCTCCTGATGCTGTGCCTGAGCTCCTTCTTCTTCCTCTCCCTGACCTCCGTGCAGCTGTATTACCTGCGCGACGCCCTGGGCCGCCTGGACCTTTACCCGGTGCTGTTCATCATCCAGCTCGCGCTCACCTTCTTCCTGTCCACCTTTATGCCCAAGCTGGTCCGTAACGTCGGCAAGAAGAGCGTCTGCATCTACTCCTCGCTGGTCACTGTTTTCGGCGGTGCGGTGTCCGCACTCAGGGAATCACCTACGCGCTGTTCTCCTTCACCCGCAAGTGCGGCCAGGCTGTGGGCGGCGCCCTGGCGGCATACGCCCTGGCGCTGGGCGGCTACAAGTCCGGAGCGGTCCAGTCCGTGGACGCCCTGTTCGGCATCCAGGTCGCCGCGGGCGCAATCCCGGCCGTGCTGACTATCCTTGCCGTATCAGTAATGTCCAAGTACACACTGACCGACGCCAAGTACGGAGATCCTATCCAGGAACGCCGGACCAAAACTGTGGGCGCCGCCGAAGCCGCTGATACCAGCACCACCGCTGACGCCAGGACCACTACTGAAACAGGTTTGCCGGTTGGCGCCGGCACAACTGCCGGCCACTATCTTCCAGCACCACCATCTGACCAGAAGTCCCCGAAAGGATCTGCCGTGAAAATCATTGCCGCTGAAGTCTTCGTGACAAGCCCGTCACGTAACTTCGTGACCCTGCGCATCACTACGGACGACGGGGTCACCGGGATCGGTGATGCCACCCTGAATGGCCGTGAACTGGCTGTTGCCGCATACCTTAAAGAGCACGTGGCCCAGCTGCTGATCGGCAAGGATCCGCACAAGATCGAGGACACCTGGCAGTTCCTGTACCGCAGCTCCTACTGGCGCCGCGGGCCGGTCACCATGGCAGCCATCGCCGCCGTGGACATGGCCCTGTGGGACATCAAGGGCAAGATGGCGAACATGCCGGTCTACCAGCTCCTGGGGGGTGCCTCACGCAGCGGCCTGCGCGCCTACGGCCACGCTTCCGGCGCGGACATCGAGTCGCTGTTCGATTCCGTCCGTGAGCACCTGGAACTGGGCTACAAGTCCATCCGCATCCAGACAGCTGTCCCCGGCATCAAGGCCGTCTACGGTGTGGCCGCCCAGGCCCAGGCATCGGGCGAACGCTACGACTACGAACCCGCCGGCCGCGGCGCGTTCCCGCAGGAAGAGGACTGGGACACCCGCGCCTACCTGCGCCACCTGCCCACCGTTTTCGAAGCCGTGCGCAACGAGTTCGGCCCCGAAATCCCGCTGCTGCACGACGGCCACCACCGAATGACGCCCATCCAGGCCGCCAAGCTCGGCAAGGCCCTGGAACCGTACGACCTCTTCTGGCTCGAAGACTGCACCCCGGCCGAAAACCAGGAGGGCCTGCGCCTGGTCCGCCAGCACACCACCACCCCGCTGGCCATCGGTGAAATCTTCAACACCGTGTGGGACTACCAGACCCTGATCAAGGAACAGCTGATCGACTACGTGCGCGCAGCCTCCACCCACTTCGGCGGCATTTCCCCGCTGAAGAAGGTCATGGATTTCGCCGCCCAGTATCAGATCAAGTCCGGCTTCCACGGGCCCACGGACATTTCCCCGGTGGGCTTCGCGGCCCAGCTGCACGTGGGCCTGGCCATCCACAACTATGGCATCCAGGAATACATGCAGCACTCGGATAAGACCAACGAGGTCTTCGAGCAGTCCATGACCTTCAAGGACGGGTACCTGCACCCGGGCGACAAGCCCGGCATCGGCGTCGAATTCAACGAGGAAGCCGCAGCGGCGTACCCGTACCAGCAGGCCTACCTGCCGTACAACCGCCTGGTGGACGGAACGGTGCACGACTGGTGACCGCCACGACATCCCCTTCCACCGCGGGAGCCACCGGTCCCCGCGTCATCGTTATGGGCGTCTCCGGCTGCGGCAAGACCACCATCGGTGACCTGGTGGCCCGCGAGCTGGGCGTTCAGTTCCTCGACGGCGATTCCCTCCACCCGGTGGAGAACGTCGCCAAGATGGCAGCGGGTACTCCGCTGACCGACGAGGACCGCCGGCCGTGGCTCGCCACGGTGGGCTCCGAATTGGCTGCTGCCAAAGGTGGCCTGGTCCTGGCCTGCTCGGCTCTTCGCCGCAGCTACCGCGACGCCATCCGCGCCCAGGCGCCGGACACTGTGTTCCTGCACCTGCACGGCAGCAAAGACGTCCTCAGGGCACGGACCGAAGGCCGCTCCGGGCACTTCATGCCGCCCGCGCTGCTGGAATCCCAGCTGGCCACCCTCGAAGCGCTGGAAGCCGATGAGGCCGGCATTGTGGTGGATATCGCTGGTCCAGTGGACCAGGTCGTGGCGGACGCGTTGGCGGGCATCGCAGCTGCGGTGACTGCCGCCGTCGGAAGCTTCCCCCACGGTCACGGAACTGCCGCAGCCGGTGTCGCTGGCACCCCGGGGCGCCAGTTCGACGTCGACCTCCAGGCCGCGCCGTTCAACCTCGACGACGCAGCGGTCACCTGGGTGAACACCACCCTGGAATCGATGTCGCTTGAGGAAAAGATCGGGCAGCTGTTCATCAACCACAACAACGATTACTCCCCGGAGTACCTCGATGGTGTGCTGGAGAACTTCCATGTGGGCGGCATGCGTTACCGGCCAGGCCCGTCCGCTGCCGTGCAGGAACACATCCGGCACGCGCAGTCGAAGTCCAAGGTGCCGCTGCTGGTGGCGTCCAACCCGGAAATGGGTGGTGCAGGCAGCTGCGACGACGGCACATTCGTGTCCACGCACCTGCAGGCAGGTTCGCACCCGGACAAGTCCATCGCACGCCGGATGGGGCAGGTTGCCGGCGTGGAAACCGCGGCCCTGGGCTGCAACTGGGCCTTCGCGCCGATCGTGGACATCCACTACAACTGGCGGAACACGGTGATCTCCACCCGGGCCTTCGGCAACACGCCGGAGATCGTGGTGGAACGGGCCAAGGAGTACTTCGACGGGATCAGTGAATCACCCACTGCCTGTGCCATGAAGCACTTCCCCGGCGACGGCATGGACGAGCGCGACCAGCACGTGGTCACGTCCTACAACACCCTCGGCTATGACGAGTGGAACAAGACGTACGGCCACGTGTACCGCGAGATGATCGGGCACGGCGTGCAGTCCATCATGATCGGGCACATCAGCGCGCCGGAGCTGTCCCGGCACTTCCGCCCGGGCCTGGCGGACAAGGACATCCTGCCCGCAACCCTGGCTCCGGAGCTACTCCAAGACCTGCTGCGTGGCGAGCTCGGCTTCAACGGGCTCATCCTCACGGACGCCTCGCAGATGATCGGCCTGACCCAGGCACTGAAGCGCAAGGACCTGGTTCCAGCGACCATTGCCGCCGGCTGCGACATGTTCCTGTTCTTCCGCAACGCCGACGAAGACTTCCGATACATGCTGGATGGCTACAAGTCCGGCGTTATCACCGAGCAGCGCCTGCATGACGCCCTGCGCCGCATCCTGGCTCTCAAGGCCTCCTTAGGGCTGCACCTCACGGCACGCAACGAACTGGTTCCTCCGGTGGAAGCCCTGGCGAAGATCGGCAGCGCGGCGCACCGTGCCGTCGCCGCGGAGATCGCGGACAAGACAGTCACCCTGGTCAAGGACACCGCGAAAAACCTGCCCATCCGGCCGGAGACGCACAAGCGGATCCGCCTGTACGGCATCTCCGGCGGCCCGGACTTCACTCTGGCGGACCCGCTGGCCTACCTGGACACGGTCAAGGTCGAGCTGGAAAAAGCCGGCTTCGAGGTGCACGTGTTCAAGACTGCCGATCAGCGCAAGGCGGCGGGGGAGACGGGCGTCAACTTTATGTCCATCATCTCCGAGGAGGCCACCGGCGAATACGCGGACAAGTATGACGCGGCGTTTGTCGTCGCGAACGTCAAGGGCTTCGCCCAGGAAGCGGCGATCCGGATCAAGTGGTCCACCCCGATGGCCGCGGAAATCCCGTGGTACGTCACCGAGGTGCCCACAGTGTTTGTGTCGCTGAACCAGCCCAACCACCTCATCGACGTGCCGATGGTCAAGACCGCCATCCATGCGCATGCGGGAACCGTGGAGGCTATCCGGGCCACCATCGAGAAGATCATGGGCAAGTCCGGGTTCCAGGGGACGTTCAACGAAAATGTCTTCTGCGATTCCTTCGACACACGGCTCTAGGGTTTATCGCTGCGGTCTTAGACTGACGACTCGCAGATGGAATGGCGCTACGCGGATACGCGTAGCGCCATTCCATTTCTGCGTCATGGGGCCATTTCCGCAGCGCGGATCTCCCGTAGGCAGCCAGTAAACTGGAAACCATGACTGCCACCCCTGATGCTGCTTCCAACACCGCTGCCCGTGCCCGCCTGCTGGAACTGATCAAGGAACTTGCCGTGGTCCGCGGCAAGGTGATCCTCTCCAGCGGTGCCGAGGCCGACTACTACATCGACCTGCGCCGCATCACGCTGCACCATGAGGCCTCCAAGCTCGTGGGCCAGGTCATGCTGGCATTGACGGACGACGCCGGAATCGACTTTGAGTGCGCAGGTGGCCTGACGATGGGTGCTGACCCCGTGGGCACCGCTGTTATGCACTCCGCCGTGGACGCCGGCCGCACCGTGGACGCGTTTGTGGTCCGCAAGGCCCAGAAGTCCTACGGCATGGGGCGCCAGGTTGAGGGTCCGTCGGTTGAGGGCCGCAAGGTCCTGGTGCTGGAGGACACGTCCACCACGGGCGGCTCCGCCCTAACCGCCGTCGAGGGTGTCCGGAAGGCCGGCGGCAACGTGGTTGCCGTGGCCGTCATCGTGGACCGGGACACTGGCTCCAAGGAAAGAATCGAAGCCGAGACCGGCGTGCCCTACCTGTTCGCCTTCGGCAAGGACGAGCTGGGCCTGTCCTAGTCCGGCCTCTCGCAGCCCTGCCACTCCTGGCGGGTTGGGCCCCTCCCAGCGGGTATGGCGGCCGCTCCCGGCCAGGGTTGCCCCCGGCCCGGGTTACAGCGGCGGCTTCCGCTGTGGCTACGGTAGATGTGTGTCGTACAGCGAGGAAACAGATCCGCAGGAACAGCTTGGCGCCCATCAAGCCCGGCTGCTTGCCAGTGCCGCCGTGCTCAAGCGGTTTTCGCGCCGCGGGTTCCTGGCTGGAACGGGTGCCTCGGCCCTGCTGGCAGCAGACATGCTGGTTACTCGCCGCATCCAGGCGGAACGGCGGGTCACCAGGATCCTGCAGGTCGCGGACGATTTCTCCGACGCCTATTACCCGAACGCCAGTTGGTTCCTCTTCCCCGGCTACAAGACCAGCTGGGAAGAGGCGCTCTGGATCCTGAACGTCATGCGTGGTGCCCTGAACAAGCGCGGCCAGCTCACCGCCGTCGGCTATTCCAACCAGGGATTGGACATTGATGAGGTGGTGATCGCCGTCATCGAGCATGTCCGGGCGAAAAAGCTCACCAAGCTTTTCTTCTACGGCCACAGCTTCGGCGGCATGGTGGCCACCCAGGTGGCCGCGCGGCTAAGGGAATTCCACGGCGTGGAGGTCGACTTCATCCTGTTGGATTCCAGCCCCTACAGCCGGAGCGACGTGCTGGATGAGAGCTGGTTCGACGGCGTGGTGTTCCTGTACGAGAGCGGCTTCCGGGTCCCGTCGGTGGTCCGCGGCAGCTACGAACTGGGGGAGCGCGTCATCCATAAGGACGAGCGGACCTGGCGGCAGATCCTGGACCAGACCATGGAGCAGTTGTCCCCGATCGCCCCGTCCAGTGTGCTCATCCAGTCCGAGTCGGCCTACATCTACCACTTCGATGGAAACCGGTTTGTGGACAAGCTCGGCGGCACGCGGATGGCGTATATCGGCAACCCGAAAGACCGCACGGTCCGCTACCATACGGCCATGGACGCGTGGTCGGCAGCGTTCCAACCCCAGATGGTCTCCACGGACCTGCAAACGGACGGTGCCCTGCCGGCGCACGCGAGCCCCGGCTGGAATCCGCTCATCTACCGGCCCATCGTGGAGCGGCTGATGGACGACTTTTTCCCGCTGCCCCGTGGCGGCTCGAAGGTGACGGTCTTCTAAATCTGGTTCTTCAGGTCGGCCACGGAGTTCAGCACCTGGTTGGGCCGGAACGGATAGGCGGCAATGTCTTCGCGCTGCGTAATCCCGGTGAGGACCAGCACCGTGTGCAGGCCTGCCTCCATGCCGGCAATGATGTCGGTGTCCATCCGGTCCCCGATCATCGCGGTGGTCTCGGAGTGCGCATCGATCTGGTTCATGGCGGACCGGAACATCATGGGATTCGGTTTGCCCACAATATACGGCTCCCGGCCGGTTGCCTTAGTGATGAGGGCCGCAATGGCCCCCGTCGCGGGCATGGGACCGTCCTTGGACGGGCCGGTGGCGTCCGGATTGGTGGCAATGAAGCGGGCTCCAGCCAGGATCAGCCGGATGGCCATGGTGATGGCCTCAAAGGAGTACGTCCGGGTTTCGCCGAGCACCACAAAGTCCGGGTCCTGGTCGGTGAGAATGAAGCCGGCCTCGTGCAGCGCCGTCGTCAGCCCTGCCTCGCCGATGGTGTAGGCGCGGTTCCCGGAGCCGGAACCCCGCACCTGGTCCTTCAGGAAGGTGGCGGTGGCCAGCGCGGACGTCCAGATGTTCTCCTCGGGGATCTCCAGCCCGGAGGCCCGGAGCCTGGCGGCCAGGTCGCGGGGCGTGAAGATCGAGTTGTTCGTCAGCACCAGGAACCGCTTGGACGTGTCCACCCAGCGCTGGATCAGTTCGGCGGCCCCTGGGACGGCCTGGTTTTCGTGGACGAGTACGCCGTCCATGTCTGTCAGCCAGCATTCGATCTCCTGGCCGTTGCGGTAAACCGCCGGTGAACCCTGTACCTGGTCTGCTTCTGCCACGTTTACCTCCGCCGGTGATGAATGCTCCAGTGGTCCAGTCTAGTGTTGAGGGGTGAAACAAACGCCCGGAAACCCAGTCGAACCTCATCCGATTCCAGCGGAGGAGCCAGCGCCCGAGGAGGCGCCGGAGCCAAAGGCGGAGGTCGGCGTCGGGCCCTGGGACGGCGAGCTGCCTGAAGGCGACCATTGGGACCATGAACTGCTGGCTGACGGCGACCGGCGCAACGTGGTGGACCAGTACCGCTACTGGAAGCATGACGCGATCGTGGCAGACCTCGATTCGAAGCGGCACAACTTCCATATCGCCATCGAAAACTGGCAGCACGATATGAATATCGGCACCGTGGTGCGGACCGCCAACGCGTTCCTCGCCAAGGAAGTCCACATCATCGGACGACGCCGGTGGAACAGGCGCGGGGCCATGGTCACCGACCGCTACCAGCACATCCGCCACCACCCCACCGTGGAGGACTTTGTTGCCTGGGCGCAGGGGGAAGGGCTCGCTATCATCGGCATCGACATCTTCCCGGACTCCGTGCCCCTGGAAACCTATGAGCTGCCCAAGGACTGCGTGTTGGTGTTCGGCCAGGAAGGGCCCGGGCTGACGCCGGAGGTCCACGAGGCGGCCCTAGCTACGCTGTCCATCGAGCAGTTCGGCTCCACCCGCTCCATCAACGCCGCCTCCGCCGCCGCGATCGCCATGCATGCCTGGATCCGCCGGCACGTTTTTAGCCAGTCCGTCTGACCCGCGCCACTCTGAGCCGAGCCGAGTTGGCTTTGTGAGCGTATGTGTTACCCGTCCGCGTGACCCGAAACACTGCCCCTGCACAGAAATGGCTAGGATGGTGGCTAGCCGTAAGAGGTCTACTCTCCAGGGTCACAACCCATAGACGAAAACTCAGCATAGGAGTCACCATGCCCATTGCAACCCCAGAGATCTACTCCGAGATGATCGATCGTGCCAAGGCCGGCGGCTTTGCGTTTCCGGCGGTCAATGTGACGTCGTCGCAGACCCTGAATGCGGCCATTCGCGGGTTCGCCGAGGCTGAGTCCGATGGCATCATCCAGGTTTCCACCGGTGGCGCAGCGTACTGGTCCGGCGCATCGGTGAAGGACATGGTTGCCGGTTCGCTCGGCTTCGCCGCCTTTGCCCGCGAAGTGGCCAAGAACTACAACGTCAACATCGCGCTCCACACCGACCACTGCCCCAAGGACAAGCTGGACAGCTTTGTCCTGCCGCTGCTGGCCGCTTCCGAGGCCGAGGTCAAGGCCGGCCGCAACCCGATCTTCAACTCGCACATGTGGGACGGCTCGCACGAGGCCCTCGAGGACAACCTGCGCATCGCCCGCGAACTGCTGGCGCGTGCCGCCGCCGCCAAGATCATCCTCGAGGTCGAAATCGGTACCGTCGGTGGCGAGGAAGACGGGGTGGAGCACGAGATCAACGAGAAGCTGTACACCACCACCGAAGACGCCCTGGCGACCATCGAAGCCCTGGGTGCGGGCGAGAACGGCCGTTACCTGACGGCGCTGACGTTCGGTAACGTCCACGGTGTGTACAAGCCCGGCGGCGTGAAGCTGCGCCCGGAGCTGCTCAAGCAGATCCAGGCCGAGGTGGGCGCCAAGATCGGTAAGGAGAACCCGTTTGACCTGGTGTTCCACGGCGGTTCGGGCTCTTCTGATCAGGAAATCGCTGACGCGGTCTCATATGGCGTGATCAAGATGAACGTCGACACCGATACCCAGTACGCGTTCACCCGTCCGGTGGCCGGGCACATGCTCGCCAACTACGACGGCGTGCTGAAGATCGACGGCGAAATGGGCAACAAGAAGACCTACGATCCCCGCGTCTGGGGCGCCTCAGCCGAGGCTGGCATGGCTGCCCGCATCGTCGAGGCCGCCCGCCAGCTCGGCTCCGTCGGCAAGACGTTCTAGCCATGTCGGACGAGTTCCGCAAGAACCTGATGGGTCCGGAGCCGACACTCCTGCCTGCCGAGACCGACGTCTATGAGCAGCTGGACGCCGGCGCCGAACCCCTGGACCTGGTGGAGAAGCACCCCACGTCGTCGCTGTTGTGGGCTGTCCTGGCTGAGGAGGCGTGGTCCGAGGGCCGCACCATCGATTCCTACGCCTACTCGCGCGTTGGCTACCACCGCGGGCTGGACTCACTGCGCCGCAACGGCTGGCGCGGGGTGGGCCCTATCCCGTGGGAGCACGAACCTAACCGCGGCTTCCTGCGTGCGCTCTACTCGCTGGGCCGCGCATCCGCGGCCATCGGCGAAGCCGAGGAACCGGAACGCATCGAGAAGTTCCTCAACGACTCGGACCCGGCAGCCAAGGCAGCCATCGAGGGCAAGTAGTTTGAAGAGCAACGCGGGGTCACTCCCGGCCCGTTCCGCACCGGCGGATGGGCCGGGAGTGACCCCGCGTTGCTTTAACGAACGACGGCGGGCGGTCACCTTTTCAGAAAGGTGACCGCCCGCCGTCGTCCGGTGGCTAGACCTTCGCGAGTCCCGTGCGGGCCATGGCATCGGTGTAGACGACGCGCATTTCCTCGAGGTACTGTTCCTGCCGCGCGGGCGTCCCGGCGAAGGCGCGGCCGCTGAGGGAGCGGACCTTGTAGGTCTTCAGCCCGCGGCGCCAGAGCAGCGGAACTTCGGTCTTCAGCAGCAGGTTGGCCAGGCGGTTGGCTTCGGTGCCGTGGGCCACGATCACCGAGGCGCGGGGGACCACGGCGAGGAACTTCAGCAGCGGCTTAAGGCCGGCGGAAATCTGGTCCGGCGTGAACTTGCCGTTGACCTCGCCGGGCGTGTGCCACGGGTGCACGTTCCAGGGCATCACGAACTCCGGGCGCAGGCCCAGCGTCCACTGGATGCCAAGCATGCGGGTGGCGGCGTCTTCGTCGCCGGCGGTGATGAAGCCGGACGGGTCAGCTTCGCCGATGTTGGAGTAGAGGCTGATGATGCGGCACTCGTCCACGTCGTGCATGGGGTCCACGTACGGGACTTCGGTGTGGGGCTTGACGCTCTGCAGGGAATCGCACAGCTCGTTGACGGCTGCAACGTTGGGCTCGTAGCGGCGGCTGAGGAGCTGTTCACGGAGGGATTCTGGGGCCAGGGCTGTCATATAGTGCAATGTCTCCTGCGGGGCTCGGCGATGCTGCCAATCCGGAAAATGGGCGCGTGATGGGCGCGCCCGTCCGGCGTGGTTTCAAATGTGGTGTGGACCGATTCCTGGTCGATCTCTATCAGTTTAGCAAGCCCCGCGAAATGCGGACCCCGTCCGGTGAGATTCCGTGATGAAAGGCATACGCCGGGCCACGCAGCCGGAGACGAAAACCCGCGGACGATTCGCAATGGCACGGCAGGCTCCGCAGGCCCATCGGGTGGAGGAAACCCCCGCGTCGGCTAAACTTGGGTGGTAAGAGCCCCGGACTCTTGCGTGGCTGGCCGCCGTAGCGGTCCGGCCAGGCTATGGCCTTCGGGGCATTCTCATGAACGGCGCAACGCAGGCCTGCCATCTCGGTGGACTGACCTGTGCGGCCCGAACGAATGGGGGAGGATCCCATGCCAGCAATCGTGATCGTAGGAGCCCAGTGGGGCGACGAAGGAAAAGGCAAGGCCACCGATCTTCTGGGCGGCCGCGTTGACTACGTCGTCAAGCCCAACGGCGGCAACAATGCCGGGCACACCGTCGTCGTAGGCGGTGAGAAGTATGAGCTCAAACTCCTTCCGGCCGGCATTCTGAGCCCCAACGCGATTCCGATCATCGGCAACGGCTGTGTGGTGAACCTTGAGGCCCTGTTCCAGGAGATCGAAGGCCTGCAGGCCCGCGGCGCGGACACGTCCAAGCTGCGCATCTCCGCCAACGCGCACCTCGTGGCGCCCTACCACCAGGTCCTGGACAAAGTCACCGAGCGTTTCCTCGGCAGCCGCGCCATCGGCACCACCGGCCGCGGCATCGGCCCCGCCTACATGGACAAGGTGGCCCGCCTGGGCATCCGCGTCCAGGACGTCTTTGACGAGTCCATCCTCCGCCAGAAGGTGGAAGGATCCCTGCGCCAGAAGAACGAACTCCTGGTCAAGGTCTACAATCGCCGCGACATCGTGGTGGACGAGATCGTGGACTACTTCCTGGCGTTCGCCGAGCGCCTGCGCCCGCTGGTCATCGACAGCACGCTTGTCCTCAACAACGCCCTGGACGAGGGCAAGGTTGTGCTGATGGAAGGCGGCCAGGCCACGTTCCTGGACGTGGACCACGGCACCTACCCGTTCGTGACCTCCTCCAACCCGACCGCCGGCGGCGCGTCCGTTGGCTCGGGTATCGGCCCCACCCGGATTTCCCGCTCCATCGGCATCATCAAGGCCTACACCACCCGTGTTGGCGCCGGGCCGTTCCCCACCGAACTGTTCGACGAGATGGGCATGTACCTGCAGAAAACCGGTGGCGAGTTCGGTGTAAACACCGGCCGTCCGCGCCGCTGCGGCTGGTACGACGCCGTCCTGGCCCGCCACGCTTCCCGCGTGAACGGCTTCACAGACTACTTCGTCACCAAGCTGGACGTCCTCACCGGCATCGAGCAGATCCCCGTCTGCGTTGCCTACGACGTCGATGGTGTGCGGCACGACGAAATGCCCATGACGCAGACCGAGTTCCACCACGCAGTGCCCATCTTTGAGTACTTCGAGGGCTGGACCGAGGACATCACCGGCGCCCGCACCCTGGAGGATCTCCCCGAGAACGCCCGCAACTACGTGCTGGCCCTCGAAAAGCTCTCCGGCACGCGTTTCTCCGCGATCGGCGTCGGCCCGGACCGCGACCAGACCATCGTGGTCCACGATCTGATCAACGACTGACAGCCTGTAAGGCACGACGACGGCGGGTCACCTGGAAAGGTGGCCCGCCTTTGTTCTGCCTGGGGTTGTACGCAATTTACACAGGCTTAACGCAATCGGTCTTGTGAGGCTGTACACGGGGCGCACAGACTCTTAAGTACACCCTGAACTGATCAGTTGATCATTCGACCAGACCCGCAGGTGCCGGACGCAGCGATGCTCCGGGACCGCCCGTGGCTAAGATGCCGCCCGGACGGGACCCACAGACCGGAAGGATTCATCATGGCCGGGAAGTTTGAAGTTTTCTTGGATTCGGATTCACATTTCAAGTTCCGCCTCACGGCACCGGATGGCACGGTGATGGCTGTGTCCGGAGCCTTTGAGGACAAGGCAGCCGTGGCTGCCGGGATCGCCGCCGTCCGCGAATGCGCCGGGACAGGGCTGGTCACCGACCTCTGCCCCGCCGCGAACGTTTCGCCGTCCGCCCCCGCGCCCGCCCCGGTGCTTGTCCCCGCCCAACGCAAGCCGGGCTGTGGGGACCAGCTCGCCCCCGCCACCAGGGCGCACACTTTTGTCATGGCCAAGGCGCCGCGCCGGGGTGTGGCCGCCCCGCGCTGGACGTAGGCAGCACGGCCGGCGGTACAGTCCTGGAAGTTTTTTCTCCGCCTGCGTAACCCCGGCGGTGTCTGGAGCGATTACCCCTTTGAAGCGCCGGTCTGGAACGTGTCCCCCATCATGTTCCAGCCCGGCTCTTTTGTTACCGGCGGGTAAAGTTAGCTGGCGAGGGCATTCCGCGCATGAGGTGCGGGCCCCAAGCTCAGGCAAGCCCAGTCCCTCCACCGAAGGCCCTGTGTCCGTGATTGATGCACTGACAGACGACGTTCTGCGTGCGCGCGCCCGCGATCCGGAGCTTTTCAGCATCGTGTATCGCACATATGCATCGCAGGTCCGGGGCTACCTCACCGCCCGCGGGGTAGAAGATTCGGAGGCGGTTATGCAGGAAGTCTTCCTCGCCGTCCTACCGCGTCTGCATACGGTCACCGGCGGTGTCGCCGGGCTGCGCACCTTTGTCTTCTCCGTGGCGCACGCCAGGATGGTGGACGATCACCGGAGGCAGCAGCGCACCCCCACCAAACTTCCGTTCGAACCGGAGCTTGACGGACGCCAGGAGTCATCCGCCGAGGCCCAAGTGCTGCAGCGGATATCCCCGCAGGAGGTCGCGGATCTCCTGAACGATCTGCCAGCTGAGCAGCGGGAAGTGTTGTCGTTACGCCTCGTCGCGGGCCTGACCGTGGACCAGGTGGCCGCTGTGATGGGAAAGAGTGCGGGTGCCGTCAAACAGCTACAGCGACGTGCACTGATCCGGCTGCGCGAGCAGTCCGCAGTGAAGGAGTACGTGGCCCCATGACGTCCAATGCCAGCTCCCTGATCCTGACCGTGGATGAAATGCTCCTTGATGCCGGCTGGACCGATACCGCCGGTTGGACCGATGACGCCAGGCTCCGTGAAACCCTGCTCGCGGTCGGTTCCCTTGCCTCCGGGCCGGTCCTCGAGGCCGGCCCTGAACTGGCGGCACTGCTCTCAGGCCAGTCCCATCAGCTCGCCCGGCACCGCCTGCTCCGTAAGCACCGGGCCACCGTGGTTGGCTTGGCTGTCATCGCGGGGATGGGGCTGGGCGTCACCGGAGTGGCCGCCACCGGGACGGTTCCAAACGCGCAAGCCAGCAGCTCCATTCAGCAGCTGTTGCAGGACTGGGCTCCTGACTGGACCATCGCGGGGACTCGGGCCGCCAGCGGGAGCGCCGCCAATCCGGCGGAGGTGCAGCCGCCGGCAGAGCCGGTATCCCATGACGACGCGGCGCCGGCACTCCCCGAACCTGCTGAACCCGAAACTGCCCTGCCAGCGGACGGCCCGGAAAACGCGGGCCAGGACGCGGGCACGGAGCCGTCCGGCCGCGGAGCCGACACAGCGGCCGGCACGTCAAGGGCGGACGACGGCGGCGCGCCGGGGAACGCCGCGGGCGTCACCCCGGGCGGCGCTGCTCCGCGGGTGGCAGCCACTCAGGCCGCTGCCACCCAGCAGGAAAGCAAAGGTCCAGCCAAGGCGGCCACGGACGCCGCTGCCAAGCTCGGCAATGCCGGACCCGGTTCAAACTGGCTGAGGAAGTTCAACCGGTAGTCAGGTTCCCCGTCAGGAAGAGCCATTCCGCCGGGAAGCACCTTTCCGTCAGGAAAGCAGTTGCCGTTTGGAGGAGATCACGCCGGTGTCGAAGCCGGCCAGGTGCAGCCCGCCATGGAACCGGGCGTGCTCGATCTTAACGCAGCGGTCCATTACCACGTTGAGCCCGGCGGCTTCCGCATCCGCGGCCACGTCCTCATGCCAGGAGCCGAGCTGCAGCCAGATGGTTTTGGCGCCGGCCGCGATGGCTTCGTCCAGGACGCCCGGGAGGTCATCGTGCTTGCGGAACACATCCACGATGTCCGGGCTTTCGGGAAGATCGGCCAGTGAGGTGTAGGTCGGTTCACCAAGGATCTCCTTGACCACGGGGTTCACGAAGTACACCTTGTACCGCGTGGACGACTGCAGGTACGTCGCCACAAAATAGCTGGCCCGGGACGGCTTGTCCGAGGCGCCCACAATCGCAATTGAGGTTGCTGCGCGCAGCAGGTTCAGACGCTCCGGCGCCGAAGGTCCGGTCCAGGTGCGTTCGCTGGGGCTCATGCGTTCGCTCCAATTGTGCATGATTCTGCTTCGGTGGTTGAGCCCGTCGAAACCCCGGCCTCAACCACCGGTTCCGAGGCCGCGTCCAGTGCCTGATCCAGGTCCCACAGGATGTCCTCGATATCCTCCAAGCCCACGGAAATCCGGACCAGGTCCTCGGGCACGCCCGCGGACTCCAGCTGGACCGGGCTCAGCTGCTGATGCGTGGTGGACCCCGGGTGGATCACCAAGGTGCGGGAATCGCCCACGTTGGCCAGGTGCGAGGCCAGCTGCAGGGATTCGATGAACTTCTGCCCGGCCGTGCGGCCGCCCTTCACCCCGAAGGAGAAGACGGAGCCGGGGCCCAGCGGCAGGTACTTCTTCGCGCGCTCAAAATGCGGGTGCGAGGGTAGCCCGGAGAAGTTGACGTATGCCACGCGGGGGTCGGCCTCGAGCCATTCGGCGACGGCCTTGGCGTTCTTGAGGTGTTCGTCGAGTCTTTGCGGGAGGGTTTCCACGCCCTGCAGCAGCTGGAAGGCCGACAGCGGCGACAGCGCCGGACCGATATCGCGCAACTGTTCGCAGCGCAGCTTGGTGAGGAAGCCGTACTCGCCGAAGTTGCCCCACCAGGAGACATTTCCGTAGGACGCCACCGGCTCGGTCATGGTGGGGAACTTGCCGTTGCCCCAATCAAACCGGCCGCTTTCCACGATCACGCCGCCCAGGGTGGTGCCGTGCCCGCCGAGGAACTTGGTGGCGGAGTGGATGACGATGTCGGCGCCGTGTTCGATCGGGCGCACAAGGTAAGGCGTGCTCAAGGTGGCGTCCACCACGAGGGGGATGCCGGCGTCGTGCGCTACCTTCGCCAGTGCCGCCAGGTCCTGGACTTCCGACGACGGGTTGGCCACCACCTCGACGAAGATCGCCTTGGTGTTTTCCCGGACTGCCGCGGCATAGTCTGCGGGGTCGGTGCCGGGAACGAACGTGGTGTCCACGCCGAAGCGGCGGAGGGTCACATCGAGCTGGGTGACCGTCCCGCCGTAGAGCTGGGAGGCTGCCACGATGTGGTCGCCGGACTGGGTGAGCGCGGCAAAGGTGATGAACTCAGCTGCCATGCCGGAGGACGTTGCCACGGCGCCGATGCCGCCTTCCAGCGAGGCGATGCGCTCTTCGAAGGCTGCCACGGTGGGGTTGCCGATGCGGGAGTAAATGTTGCCGTACTTCTGCAGCGCGAAGAGGTTGGCGGCATCCTGGGTGTCCTTGAACACGAAGGACGTGGTCTGGTAGATGGGTACGGCGCGGGCGCCGTGCTCGGCGTCGGGGGTGCCGCCGGCGTGCAGGGCGCGGGTGCGGAAACCGAATTTGCGGTCAGCCATCAGACAGCCGCCGGCTCGGCGACTGGCGTGTTGGAGAGATCGAGTTCTGTGCCGTTCTGGCGGGCCAGGTCGGCTTCGAGTTCGCGGACGATCGGCAGGATGTCCTGTCCGAAGGCTGCGACTTCCTCCTGGAAGTGCAGGTAGCCGGTGAGGAAGAGGTTCACGCCGATCTTCTTGTATTCCACGATCCGTTCGGCGATCTGCTCCGGGGTGCCGATGAGTTGGGTCTTGAAGCCGTCGTTGTACTGGACCAGGTCCTCGAAACTGGAATCGGCCCACATGCCCTTGCCGTCCTTGGTGGACGCGCCGGCTTCCTGCACGGCGTCGCGGAACCCCTGGACGGCAGTCTTGTGTGCCTTCGCCACGATTTCGCGGAGTGTCTCGCGAGCCTCTTTCTCGGAATCGCAGGCGATCACAAAGCCGTTGAGGCCGAACCTCGGAGAAGCCAGTGCGCCGTCGGTGCCCTGGGTTCCGCGGCCGGTCTCGACCGAAGCGGCAACCACCCCGGCGATGTTCTCCTTGAAGCCTTCCAGGTCCTTGCCGTTGGAGAAGTACCAGTCAGCCACGCGGCCCGCGGTGGCCTGTGCCGCCGTCGAGTTTCCGCCGAAGAAGACCTCCGGGTGCGCGCGGCCCGGAACGTCCACGGGTGCCGGGTTCAGGGTGAAATCGGTGATGTTGTAGTACTTGCCGGTTTGGCTGTATTGCTGCTCGGTCCAGAGCCCGCGCAGCACCTTGATGAATTCCTCGGTGCGGACGTAGCGTTCGTCGTGTTCCAGCCAGTCGAGGCCGAAGTTGGTGAACTCATTCTTGAGCCAGCCGGAGACGATGTTGACGGCGGCGCGGCCGTTAGAGATGTGGTCCGCGGTGATGATGAATTTGGCCAGTACGCCGGGGTGCCACATGCCCGGGTGGACGGCGGCGATGACCTTGAGGCGCTCGGTGGCGGCGAGCAAGGCAAGAGAGAACGACGTGGCCTCGTGCTGTTTGTCGGCTCCGTAGGAGGCGGCGTACCGGGTCTGCGTCAGGGCGTACTCGAAGCCCGAGTTCTCGGCGATCTGCGCGAGCTTCTTGTTGTAGTCAAAGTCCCAGCCGGTGCGCTGTTCGATGGTGGAGACCACCAGGCCGCCGGAAACGTTCGGCACCCAGTACGCAAACTTGAGCGGCTCTGAAAGGCGGGCAACGTTGCTGATGTCTGTCATGAGTTTTCCTTTACTAGGGCCCGCTCGCGCAGGACGTCCTGGATTCCGGCGATCGCCGGTTCGTTTTGAAGTGAGGTGGTGTCGCCCAGGGCGGTCCCCTCAAATAATTGGGTGAGCAGCCGGCGCATGATCTTGCCGCTGCGGGTCTTCGGTACGTCAGGAACCACGACGACGTCGCGTGGCTTCGCGATCGGGCCGATCGCCTTCGCGACGTGGTTCCGGAGTTCCTCGGTGGTTGAGCTGGTCGAAACCGTCGAAACCCCCGTCTTCAAAACCACAAAAGCGACAATCGCGTGCCCGGTCTTGGGATCGGCGACCGGACAGACGCCGGCCTCCACCACGTCGGGGTGGGACACCAGTGCTGACTCGATCTCGATGGTGGACAGCAGGTGGCCGGAAACGTTCAGGGTGTCGTCCACGCGGCCCAGGATCCAGATGTCGCCGTCGGCGTCGTACTTCGCGCCGTCGCCGGCCAGGAACCAGCCCTGCTCCACATACTGGCTCCAGTAGGAGTCGTAGTAGCGGCGGGGGTTGCCCCAGACGGTGCGCGCAATAGCGGGCCCGGGGGTGTCCACCACAATGAAGCCCTGGACGCCTGGCGGCACTGTATTGCCGGCGTCGTCCACGATCCTGGTGCTGACGCCCGGCAGCGGGCGGGCCGCGCAGCCGGGCTTGAACTCGGTGTCCGTGGGGGCGGGGGAGAGGATGGTGGCGCCGGTTTCGGACTGCCACCAGGTGTCCACCACGGGGGCGGTGCCGGCGCCGACGTTCTGCCGCAGCCAGCGCCACGCTTCAGGGTTGACGGCCTCGCCCACGGTGCCGAGCATCCGGATGGTGGAGAGGTCGTAGCTGTCCGGCACGCCGTCCGGGAACCAGCCCATGAGGGAGCGGACCAGAGTGGGCGCGGTGTAGTACTGGGTGACCCCGTAGCGTTCGATGATCTCGAAGTGGCGGCCCGGGTGCGGGGTGTTCGGTGTGCCTTCGAAGATCACCTGGGTCACGCCGTTGGAGAGCGGACCATAGATCTCATAGGTGTGCGCCGTGACCCACGCGAGGTCGGCGGTGCACCAGTGCACGTCCTGGTCACGGAGCGCGGGATCCGGGTTGCTGAAGAGGTGTTCGAAGCTCCAGGACGCCTGGGTCAGGTACCCGCCCGAGGTGTGGACCAGGCCCTTGGGCTTGCCGGTGGTCCCGGAGGTGTACATGATGAACAGCGGCGTTTCGGCGTCGAATGCTTCGGCTTCGTGGACTTCCGCGGCGCTCCCGACGGCGTCATGCCACCACACGTCGCGGCCTTCAGCCATGGGAACGGCGGCCAGGTCCTCCGGCGCCGTGGTGCGGTTGATGACCAGCACGTGTTCGATCGCGTTGTCACCGGCGACGGCAGCGTCCGCGTTGTCCTTAACGGGCACGGCGACACCGCGGCGGAACTGGCCGTCCGTGGTCACCAGGAGCTTGGCGCCTGTGTCCTCGACGCGGAACTTCAGGGCTTCGGCGGAGAATCCACCAAAAACGAGCGAGTGGATGGCGCCGATCCGGGCCACGGCGAGGGTGATGATGACGGTTTCGGGAATGACCGGCAGGTAGATGACCACGCGGTCACCCTTGGTGATGCCCAGGGCCAGCAGGGCGTTGGCGGCCTTGGAGACTTCGCGCTGCAGCTCCGCGTACGTGATGGCTCTGCGGTCGCCGGTCTCGCCTTCGAAGTGGAGGGCCACTTTGCCGCCGCGGCCATTGGCGACGTGGCGGTCCACGCAGTTGTAGGCGACGTTGAGCTTGCCGCCCTCAAACCAGGTGATTTCCGGGCCTTTGCCGGCTGCGGCGTCGGCCGGGACGCGGCGGTGGGCCGTGTGCCAGGGCTTGCCGTCTTGGGGTCCCGCGGGCCGGGCCCAGTCCAGGCGGAGGGCCTGCTGCTCCCAGAAGGCCACATGGTCCGGTTGGGCTTCTTCGCGTGTTTCCTTGTGCTCCGCCATCTGCGGTGCGGTGGTGGTGCTGCTGTGGCGCGCCGGCTCTCCCGACGGTGCGCCGTGCACAGCGACGTCGTTCGGCTCGGTCGAGGACCATCCCGACGAGCTGCTGGAAGGGCCGGGCGCGTCACGCAGCCCTGCTTCGATCGCCGTGGCCTTCGAAGTGGATTGTGGGGAGTCCGTTTCAACGGTCGCTGCTGCGGCACTGGCGGGACTCGGGGTAGTCAAAGGTGGGGCAGTAGATACTTTTGGTGTCATAGATGTGCTCCATCGATCCTGGCAGTAGCACCCTCCGCTGTGTGCCGAGGATGGTCGCCTCAACGGGTACAGCGCTGGTCAGGGATGCTGCGGCTTCATCGATCCAGGTCTCTTGGCCGCTCGGGATGGTCACTTCCACTAGAACCGAACCGCACGCCATGCGCCAAATCGGGATCCATGGAACGTAATATTCGTTCCTGCCATGCGTTAGTGCCTGGAATCAGTCAATTATTCGACGAGGAGCCGCTCCGGGGACGATGTACGCTTGCAGTATGGGCCACGTCAACGATCCTGCCGTTATTGAGCGCCTGATGCGGAACAAAGGGCGGTGGGCCATCGTGGGCCTGACCACCAATGAGTGGCGCGCAGCCTACGACACGTCGCTGTTTATCCGCGACCGGCTCGGGATGGAGATCATCCCCGTCAACCTTCCCGCCGACCCCGTCCACGGCGAAACCGGGTACCGCACACTGGGTGAAATTCCCGCTGAAAAGCAACCCCTCGACGTCGTCGACTGTTTTGTGAATTCGCAGAAGGTCGGGGCGGTGGTGGACCAGGCAATTACGGTGGGCGCCAAGGCCGTGTGGTTGCAGCTGGGCGTTATCGACGAAGCGGCGGTGGACCGGGCCAAGGCAGCCGGCCTGGACGTGGTGATGAACGTTTGCCCCGCGCAGCAGGCATGGAAGTACAACCTCTGACTGGTTCCCCGGGGCGCGCTGATTCCCGCGGACGCTCAACGCGCCTCGCGCGTCACGACGCTCAGCGCTGCATAAGCTCCGGGTGGTGGCGTTCGGTCACGTCGGGATGGGCGCGCATGCGGCCCTTAAGCATGTTCAGGCCAAAGGACGCGAGCAGCGGGTTGGCCGGGTCGTCGGAGATGCCGCGGGCCTGGGCTTTGAGCTCGGGCGGAAGCGGTACCGGATCGATGACGGCATCCAGCCGCGGCGACCAGAAGAATGGGACTGAGTAGCGGTCCACGCCGGGTGGCGGCGCCTGGACGCGGTGGATCGTGGCGGCAAGGAAACCTTCCGTGGCCACCTCCAGCATTTCGCCCAGATTCACCACGAGTGCCCCGGGAACAGGCTCAACCGGCGCCCATTCGCTCGTCCCGGGCGGCAGGACTTCGAGTCCGCCCACCTCGTCCTGGAGGAGCAGGGTGACAAAACCGTAGTCGGCGTGGGAGCCCACGCCCTGGTCGCCGGCCGCTTCCACCACACCGCCGACGTAATGCACCAGCTTTCCCATCCACGCCGGTTCGTTGCCGAAGGGCTCGTCGAAGTGGTCCTCGGGCAGTCCCAAGGAAACCGAGATGCCGCGGAGCAGCTCCATGCCCACGCTGGACATCAGCTCGGCCCATGCCATGGCCGCCGGCTTGAGCTCCGGCAATGCCTCATCGGGCCACATGTTGTGCCCCTGGAGCAGCCAGTACGGCTGATCGGCCGGGTAGTTGTTGACGGGTTCGCGCTCGGGGGAGTAGTCGATCTGCTCGCGCGCGTCGGCCCGGCCCTGCGTGATTTCGGTGCCCATCCGGGTGTAGCCGCGGAAGTGCGGCGAGATCCTGTTGTCCAGCTTCATCCGCTCCTCGAGCGGCAGATCGAAGAAGCGTGTGATGAGGGCCAGCAGCTCCTCGGCCTGGCCGGGGGCGGCGCCGTAACCAGTGATTTGGAAGAAGCCCACGTTGTGGGCGGCGTCCCGCAGCTGGTCAATGAATTCGGGGCTGAAGGAGCCGTACGGCTGGCGTGCGGCGCTCATGTCCAGAACGGGGATGGTGGCCTGGTCGGGTGACATCTTCGCAGACTAGCACCGCAGGGAAGGGCTTTGTAGGCTCGATCCATGGACGCAGCTCAACTCAAGGCCATCTGCCTGTCATTTCCCGGTTCCTTCGAGGATTTTCCCTTCGGTCCTGAGACTTCCGTGTTCAAGGTACGGGCCCTTGTAGCTGGTGGCGCCAGGCATGAAGCCAAGATGTTCGCGGCGTCTGCGCTTGACGGCCCCAGCCTTTCCGTAAGCCTGAAGTGCGAGCCCGCCCTGGCTGAGCAGTTGCGCGCAGCCCATCCGGACATTACGGGCGCGTGGCACATGAACAAGACCCACTGGAACGGTGTGCGGCTGGTCGGAAACCTGCCCGATGCCATGGTCCGGGACATGGTGGAGGATTCCTACGACCTGGTGGTGGCCTCCCTGAGCCGCAAGCAACAGGAGCGGCTGGGCTGGGCGCGGCCGTCCGGTTCTTGGGGTTCTTCGGGCGGGCCCCGTTGACCGGGAAGCGCCTGACCGCCGGTGACCTCAACTACGCGGGCATCGGCTCCACTGAACACGGCCGGCCGCCGAAAGGCTACCCGCTCTTCGTATCGCGGGAGTATCTGGGTGAGGGATTGGCGCTCTACCGCCGGGTGGCGAGCGGAATCCTTTCCTGGGAACTGCAGCGTCGGTCCGGACTGCGCGTCCGGACCGAGGCCGACGTCGTGATCCCCGGCGCGCGCGTGGTGAGCGGGTTCGGCGTCGGGCCCTTCCGCATCAATGCCCCGTGCGAGGTGGTCTGGGTCCGGCATCCCGTGCCGGGAGATGGCCCGCAGTCGGCGGGCTTCGGCTATGGGACGCTGCCCGGCCACCCGGAGCGCGGCGAGGAAGCCTTCGAAGTTGAGATCGTCGCCGACGGGCGGGTGTTCCTGAAGATCACGGCCTTCAGCCGGCACGCCAACTGGTTCTACCAGGCCGGCGGCCTGCTGGCCCGGGCCGCGCAACGGCACGTCACTTCGCGATACGTTGAAGGGGCACGTCAGCTCGCCGCGGGGTAGTCCATGTCCCGCAACGGAAGGATATACCGCATGATCTTCATCGTCGTTAAATTCAAGGTCAAGCCCGACTGGTCCGAGCGCTGGCTCGGCCTCGTTGACGACTTCACCCAAGCCACACGCGAGGAGACCGGCAACCTGTGGTTCGACTGGTCCCGCAGCGTGGACGACCCCAACGAGTTCGTGCTGGTGGAAGCCTTCAAGGACGACGCCGCCGGGGACCACGTCAACAGCATCCACTTCAAGCAGGCTATGGCGGACATGCCGCAGGCCCTGGCCGAGACGCCGCGCATCATCAGCCGCCAGCTCGACGGCGACGGCTGGGACCGGATGGGCGAACTGACCATCTGATGTGGATCGGCTGGATTGAATTCGACATCCTCCTCGGCGATGTCCAGAGCCTGAAGGAGAAACGTTCCGTCATCAGGCCGCTGCTGGCCGAGCTCAAGCGCCGCTTTGACGTGTCCGTCGCGGAGGTGGGGGATCATGACCAATACCGGCGCTCGCAGGTGGGGGCAGGCCTGGTGGCAGCAGACCGGGCGCACCTCGTGGAGGTACTCACCGCCGTCGAACGCCTTGTGGCCGCCCGGCCCGAATTTGAGCTGCTTAGCTCGAGGCAGCGGGAGCTCCGCAGCGACGATTAAACCAACGCGGGGTCACTTACGGCCCATCCCGAGGGGATTATTGGGCGGAAAGTGACCCCGCGTTGGTTTAAGGGTGGGGGCTAGCCGAAGTATTTCGGCAGGGTCGCCTCGTGGGCTTCGCGGAGGGCGTCCAGCGGCATGGTGTCCACGCCGTTGATCTCCAGGTTGCCGCTGGCTGCGTCCACCACGCCGATCCGGGTGTGGGCAAAGCCGCGGGCCGTGCACATGTCCTTGAACCGGACCTCTTCCGAGCGGGGCACACCGACAATTGCGCGGCCCTGGGACTCGGAGAACAGCGCCGTGAACAGGTCCACGCCGTCGCGGTCCAGCACGTCCTGCAGGGCGATCCGGGCACCAACGCCATAGCGCAGCGCGGACTCCACGAGGGCTGCCGCGAGGCCGCCCTCGGAGAGGTCGTGGGCGGAGTCCACCATGCCGTCGCGGGACGCGTTGATCAGGATTTCGCCCAGCTCGCGTTCGGCAGCGAGGTCAACCTTGGGCGGAAGTCCGCCCAGGTGGCCGCGCATGTTGGCCCACTCAGAACCGTCCAGCTCGGCGGCCGTCGTACCCAGCAGGTAGATGGCCTGGCCATCTTCCCTCCAGCCCGACGGCGTGCGGCGGGCGACGTCGTCGAGCTTGCCCAGCACTGCCACCACGGGGGAGGGGTGGATGGGGGTGGTGCCGGTCTGGTTGTACAGCGAGACGTTCCCACCCGTGACCGGGATGCCCAGCACCATGCAGGCATCGGACAGGCCGCGGATGGCCTCCGCGAGCTGCCACATCACGTCCGGGTCCTCGGGGGAGCCGAAGTTCAGGCAGTCGCTGACGGCCATCGGAACGGCGCCGGAGGTGGCCACGTTGCGGTAGGCCTCGGCCAGCGCCAGCTGTGCGCCGTGGTAAGGGTCAAGGTATGTGTAGCGGCCGTTGGCATCGGTGGCCAGGGCGACGCCCAGGCCGGTTTCCTCGTCCACGCGGACCACGCCGGCGTCGTCCGGGAACGCGAGGGCGGTGTTGCCGCCGACGTACCGGTCGTACTGGTTGGTGATCCACGCCTTGCTGCACATGTTCGGCGAGGCCACGAGTTCGGTGACGGCGGCAGCCAGTTCCGCAGGGGCGTAGGGGCGGGCGGCGTCCTGGACAGAGCCGGTGAAGGAATCGGCCTGTACGGAATCCTGCCATGAGGGGCGGGCGTACGGGCGGTCGTAAACCGGGCCGTCGTGGGCCACTGTGCGCGGGTCGACGTCCACGATGACTACGCCGTCCCAGGTGATGATCAGGCGGCCGGTGTCGGTGACTTCGCCGAGCCAGGAGTACTCCACGGCCCACTTGTCCATCACAGCTTCGAAGGCGGCGACGTTCTCCGGGGTGACCACGGCCATCATGCGTTCCTGCGACTCGGACATCAGGATCTCGCCCGGAGTCAGGGTGGGATCGCGCAGCAGAACGGAGGTCAGTTCAACTTCCATGCCGCCGTCGCCGTTGGAGGCCAGTTCGGACGTGGCGCAGGAGATGCCAGCGGCGCCGAGGTCCTGGATACCCTCAACCAGCGAGCCCTTGAAGAGCTCCAGGCAGCACTCGATCAGGACCTT
Source organism: Pseudarthrobacter sp. S3 (assembly GCF_050156905.1). NCBI lineage: Bacteria > Bacillati > Actinomycetota > Actinomycetes > Micrococcales > Micrococcaceae > Pseudarthrobacter > Pseudarthrobacter sp. S3. The sequence goes on from NZ_CP189583.1 coordinate 723,625, forward strand.
TTCAGCGAAGGGGTCGCCCACCTGGACGGCGGGGCGCTTGGACGGCTTCGTGTCATCGAAGGACTCCGAAGCGAGCACCGAGGCGCCGCCAATGCCGTCTCCTCCGGTGCGTGCACCGAACAGGACCACCTTGTTGCCTTTGCCGGACGCGTTGGCGAGGCGGATGTCCTCGTGGCGCATTACGCCTACAGCCAGCGCGTTTACAAGCGGGTTGCCCTGGTAAACCGAGTCGAACACCATTTCGCCGCCGATGTTCGGCAGGCCCAGCGAGTTGCCATAGCCGCCGATGCCGGCAACGGCACCGTGCATCACTCGGGCAGTGTCTGGGTGGTCAATGGCGCCGAAGCGGAGCGGATCCATCACTGCAACCGGGCGCGCGCCCATAGAGATGATGTCGCGGACGATGCCGCCAATGCCGGTGGCTGCACCCTGGTAGGGCTCCACGAACGACGGCGAGTTGTGGGACTCGATCTTGAACGTTACGGCCCAGCCGTCGCCCAGGTTGGTGACGCCGGCGTTTTCGCCGATGCCCACCAGCATGTCCTTCTTCATCTCCTCGGTCACCTTGTCGCCGAACTGACGCAGGTGGTTCTTCGAAGACTTGTAGGAGCAGTGCTCGCTCCACATGACGGAGTACATGGCCAGTTCGGCGCCGGTGGGGCGGCGGCCCAGGACCTTGACTACTTCATCGAACTCGTTCTGCTTCAGGCCCAGTTCGGCCCACGGCAGGTCGGTGTCCGGCGTCTTGGCAGCGTTCTCGACGGTGTCAATGTTGAATTTCTTGGATGAGGTCTCGACAGGCTCGACCACCGAATTGGTTTCGGTCATTTGTTGCCTCCCACAATCTTGTTCAGTACGGAGGTGAAGAACCCCAGGCCGTCGGTATCCGTGCCCCCAATGCCATCCAGCGACTGCGGGCCGAAACCAACTTCCACCGCGTGCTCGGGGTGGGGCATAAGTCCCACCACGTTGCCAGCCGCGTTGGAGATGCCGGCGATGTCGCGGCGCGAGCCGTTGGGGTTGAAGCCAACGTAGCGGAACACCACGCGGCCTTCCGCTTCGAGGGCGTCCAGGACTTTTTCGTCGGCGATGTACTGGCCGTCCTGGTTTTTCAGCGGAACCGTGATTTCCTGGCCGGCCTCGTAGTCAAGGGTCCAGGCAGTGTTGCTGTTTTCCACGCGCAGGACCTGGTCGCGGCACATGAACTTCAGGTGGTCGTTCTTGATCATGGAGCCGGGCAGCAGGTGCGACTCGGTCAGGATCTGGAAGCCGTTGCAGATGCCCAGCACGGGCAAAGGATTCGAGGACGCGGTGCCTGTTGCTGCCTTAATGATCTCGGACATCAGCGGGGCGAAGCGGGCGATGGCGCCGGCGCGGAGGTAGTCGCCGTAGGAGAAACCGCCGGGGATTACGACGGCGTCCACGTCACCCAAGGTGGTGTCGGCGTGCCAAAGCGGCACTGGAGTGCCGCCGGCGAGCCGGACTGCACGGGCGGCGTCGCGGTCGTCAAGGGTGCCTGGGAACGTGACAACGCCGATCCGGGCACCGGCGAGCCGGGGCTCGGCGGCGACGGCGATTGCCTCGCCGATCAAGGGAAGTTCAGTCATCTCAGGCCTCGACGACCTCGACGTTGACGACGTCCTCGATCACCGGGTTGGACAGCAGGGTCTCGGCGGCTTCGCGGGCCTGGGCCAGGATTGCGTCTGTCACCTCGCCGTCAACCGTCAGTTCAAAGCGCTTGCCCTGGCGGACAGAGCTAAAGCTGGTGAAGCCCAGACGGGGGAGTGCACCCACGATGGCCTTCCCCTGCGGGTCCAAAATCTCGGGCTTGGGCATGACGTCAACAACGATCCGGGGCATCCGGCAACTCCTGTGCGTGAGCATTGGGTAAGGGCGCAGCGGAGTCACGCCGTCTTACGCCGTTCCAGGATGTTTTTTCGAACAGTGTCTTTAGAACAGTGTGAACGGGCGCTCCGCGAGCTTGCTAGCCCATTCTACCGGGCGGAGCGCCGCACCCTGTATTCGGTGGGATCGGCCACCGTCATCACGGCGGGGCGGGCTTTCGGGAGGTGGAGCACGACGGCGACTATGGCCTAAGGGTGCTGGCGTCACTAGGATTGCGACATGGCTGAAAAATCGAAATCCGTGCTGTTGCCGATGATGGCTTTGGCCGTTTTTGCCGGCTTGGGCCGGATGGTGGCGCAGAAGATCAAGGCGGACCGGGCTGCCCGGGAAACGCGAGTGACCGGCCCTATGGACGAAAAGACCCGGCAGTGGATCAGCGATGTGGTGCGAACGCCCAGGCAGTAGACGCCCGCCCCAGGCCTCGAGACTTTACGCAAGCGCAAATGGGCGTCCCACCACGGGGCGCCCATTTTTGTGCCCTGAGACAGGCCCTGGCCCCAGCGACAGGGCCCCTGCGCCAGATCCTCGGCTGCAAAATGCCCTGCTCCGAGTCGCTGCCCCAAGGCTCTCCCAGGCTTGTTTCAGAATCTCCTAGCCATGTGAGGTTCTACACACTATGGTCGTAGGACGTCGTATGTGGCAGGTGGTATCCCCTTGGGTGCCGGGACCGCCCGCACGGCCGAATTCTCCCGATCCGCCGCCCCGCGGCGCCTTGAAAGGATATGGAATTGCGAATCTTCACTCAGCGGAGCCGGTACCGAAATATTGGCCGGACCGCAGGAACCGGGCTGGTAGCGCTGGCGCTGCTAGCCGGATCCGGGATCGCTGCGCAGGCGGAACCGATCCCCTCTAACAGCCCCACCGCACCTCCCGGTTCATTTGCGGAGGCCAACATCGGCGCCGACCGTACGGCGGCGAACTTCTATTACCGGATTCCCGCACTTACCTACGTTGATAACAACGTGGTGCTCGCCTCATGGGACGGCCGTCCCGGCAGCGCGGCGGACGCCCCCAATCCCAACTCGATCGTGCAGCGCCGCAGCACTGACGGGGGCCAGACGTGGGGCCCCGTGCAGGTTATCGCCGCAGGCCACGTAGGCGACGCCTCGGGTCCGCGGTACGGCTATAGCGATCCTTCCTACATCTACGACGCCGAGGCCGGCAAGGTCTTCGCGCTGTTTGTGTACTCCAAGGACCAGGGCTTCTTCGGCAGCCAGTTCGGCAACAACGACGCCGACCGCACCGTCATCTCCTCGGCCGTCATCGAATCCTCCGACGGCGGCGTCACCTGGACCCAGCCGAGGCTCATCACCGACGTCACCAAGCCGGGCACCAGCAAGACCAGCCCCGTGGCCGGCGATATCCGCTCCAACTTCGCGTCCTCCGGCGAAGGCATCCAGCTCAAGTACGGCCAATACAAGGGCCGCCTGATCCAGCAGTACGCCGGCGATGTGCGCCAGGCGGACGGCACCAACAAGATCCAGGCCTACAGCGTCTACTCGGACGATCACGGCGTCACCTGGCACAAGGGCGCCAACGTGGGCGAGCGCATGGACGAGAACAAAACCGTGGAACTCTCCGACGGCCGCGTCATGCTGAACTCCCGCGACAACGCCAACCAGGGCTACCGCAAGGTGGCCGTCTCCACCGACGGCGGCGCCACCTACGGCCCGGTCACCCAGGACACCGAGCTGCCGGACCCGGCCAACAACGGCTCCATCGCCCGGATGTTCCCCGCCGCGGCACAGGGCTCAGTGGACGCCAAGAAGCTCATTTTTACGAATTCCAATTCCAAGACCGGCCGCGAGAACGTCTCCGCTCGCATCTCCTGCGACGACGGTGCCACCTGGCCCGGCGTGCGAACCATCCGTGCCGGCTTCTCCGCCTACTCCACCGTGTCCCGCCTCGAGGACGGCACGTTCGGCGTCCTTTATGAGGGCAGCTACACGGACAACATGCAGTTCGCGAAGTTCGACGACGCTTGGCTGAATTACGCATGCGCCCCGCTGTCCGTGCCCGCGGTGACCACGACTCCCGGTGCCACTTCACAGGTTGCCGTCACCGTCACTAACCAGGAAGCCACCACCCTCTCCGGCGCGACTGCCACCGTCTATACCCCGGCCGGCTGGACCGCCACCACGGTGCCCGTGCCCGCCGTCGCACCCGGCGCCTCGGCTGTTGTCAATGTCGCACTGACCGTCCCGGCGAACGCCGGTGGTCCGCAGAACCTGAACGCGGCATTCACGACGGCGGATGGCCGGGTTTCGCAGTTCACCTTCACCGCCACCGTCCCGTCGGCTCCGCAGGTGGGACTCACCATCACCGGAACCGCCCCGGCCCGGGACGTCATCGCCGGCCCCTACCAGGCAGGCGACGTCCTGAGCTACACGTTCGCCGTCAAGAGCACTGCGAACGTCACGGCGAATTCCGTCCCGGTCTCCGGCAACTTCGAGTCCGGTTTCCTGCCTCCCGCGCCCGGCGCACCCAGTGCCCCCAACTGCCGGTTCAACAACCTGGCCCCCGGTGCAACATACAACTGCGCCACGGCCAAGCACGCGGTGACCGCAGAGGACATCGAGCGCGGCTACTTCGTTCCCCAGGCAAGCTTCGCCATCACGGCCAGCGCGACGCCGTCGCTCACCAAGTCGGTTCCGTTCGCCGGCGCCGCTGTGGCCCTTCGTGATGGCCTGGTTTCCGCCGGCATTAGCGGCGCCCGTGCGGACTCCGGCCGTGACCTTGCCACCGCACCGTATGCCGCCGGCGACGCAGTTCCGTACACGTTCAGCGTGAGCAACACGAGCCCGCTTGTGGAGAAAGTGGTTCCCACCGCCGGCAACTTCAGGCCGTTCGTCCCCGAAGGCCCGGATAACTGCCGCTACGGTGTGCTCCCGGCTGGCCAGGGTTACAGCTGCGCCACGCCGCGCCACACCGTGACCGCGGAAGAGGCCGCGCAGGGCTACTTCGTTCCGAAGACCACCTGGGAGGTCAGTTCCGCAGGCCAGAGCAACAAGGTCTACACGATCGACGGCGGCGAAGTGGACCTGAAGGTCCGCGACGCCAAGCTGGAAGGCACCGTGTCCGCTGAGTGGGCCGACGTCGACGGCGACCGTTTCGCCAGCGAAGGCGATACTGTCTCGTACACGTACACGGTAGGAAACGCCGGCAATGTCTCCCTGACCGGGCTGAGTGCCCCGGACGCTTCCATCGGTCAGGATGCCGTGGCCGTGGGCGGGACCGTGACGGCAACTCGCGAGCACGTCCTCACCGCAGCCGACATCGCGGCAGGCCGCCTCGACGCCGTCTCGTTCGAAGCAATTGCCACCAATGGCGCCAAGCAGGTCACGGCCACGGTGACCGGAGGAGCACTGGTGCTGGCTCTCCAGCCGGCGCAGCCCGAGGCTGTCCCCGTCCTCGCCGTCCAGGATCTTGAGGGGCAGCCTGCTCCGTTTGATCTGGGCACGCAGGAGAAGTACCGCAACGGCCAGAAGGTGACACTGAAGGGTCTCGAGTACGGCCAGTGGTACTACGTGTACCTGAACAAGAAGAGCTACCGGATCGGCTGGATTTTCCCCACCACGGACAACACGGTTGAGTTCATTTTGCCCTCCGGCGTGCAGAACGGTCGCGACGACGTTGTGGTGCTGGACAAGGATGGCAAGCAGGTCTCCTTTGACCGCCTGCAGGTGACTCCCAAGCGGCCTGGTCTATGACAATTCAGCGGACGACTACCTGAAGTTCATTCAGGGAACGGGCCTGGACCTGGGCATCCCGGATCTTGGAACAACCGCGCCGCGGGATATGAACGTTGCCTCGTTCGCGCTGGGGGCGCTTACCGGGATGACCGAGGTCACCCGGACGCTCACCGCGCTGACCCCGGGCGTCTACCGGGCCAAGGTCAATGTGCCCGGCATCAAGGTGACGGTCACGCCGTCGATCCTCAACTTCAATGCTGCCGGCGAGAAACGCACTTTCAAGGTCAAGTTCGGGAACACCAGCGCTGCTTTGGGGCAGTTTGCCATGGGCAACCTCGTCTGGCAGGGTGCCGGCAAGAACGTGGCATCGCCGGTGGCTGTCCCCCCGCAGTCGGTGGTGGCGCCGGCGAACCTGGCCTTCGCCTCGGAAGGCGGCCAGGGGCAGGGTGACATTCCGGTGGTTGCCGGCACCAACGCGCCCGTGAAGATCACCTTGGATGGTCTGTCCAAGGCTGACTCCTCAGCCATCGAGCTGGTTCCCGGACCGCTGGGCCTGGAAACGAACGCGTCCAACTTCGCCAAGGAGGTCACCGTTCCGGCAGGATCGCCGTTGGCAAAGTTCTCCGTCTTTTCAGCCGACCAGGCCGCCGACTTCGACATGGTGGTCTTCAACCCGGCGGGACAGGCGCTGCTGGCCCAGACGGCCTCTGCCAGCGAATCGCTTTCGGTTCCGAACCCGGCGCCGGGCGTTTACACGATTTTTGTGAACCTCTACGCAAGCCCCAATGGGGAGCCCACCAAGGCGTCCGTGGACGCGGCAGTGCTGGGAGCCCATGTGGGAAATGCCACGGTGACCCCCAATCCGCTGCGGCTCAGGAATGGCCAAGCGGGCATTGTGAAGCTGCAGTGGAAGGATCTCGCTGAGGGCTCGTACATCGGCCGGGTGACGTTTGACGGTTCGAGCGTTCCCACCTTCGTCTCCGTGGTTGTCACTCCGGGCAGCGCTGTGGTGATCCCTGATGATGAAACGGCCGATAACCCTGCCGCGGACTCGAAAGATAAGAAGGACACGATCAAAAAGGAAAAGAAGAAGCAGGAGATCCCGGAGTTTTCCGGAAACCGCAACATGGATCTCTAGCTCTTCAAAAGAGCACGGAAACGCCGCCGGACCGTTTGGGTCCGGCGGCGTTTCCGTCGGTGCGGAGATTGCCGCCGAGGGTCAGGTTTCGCCGCGGGAACCCATTGTCCCGCCGAGCAGGGGCGCCATGGCGCGCCAGCGGGAGATTTCACAACCGTCAGTTCGCCGGAAAGTCACACTCACGGGACGGCCGTTGATGGAGCCTGTCACAACGGCCACCTGCGGCCCGCCGTATTGCTGCGTGCAGAGTTTCGGGGGGCCCGGTTTGGGGAAGAAGATGTCCTCGCCTAAGCGTTCAATGGCTGACAACGCTCCTGCCGGATCGGGCAACGTGCAACCGTCGGAGGGGCGGCCATCGTGGGCTATCAGCCGGAATTCGTACTCGGGGGCGTTTGGGTCTTCCGTGACCTTGATGGTCAGCTCGAGGTCCTTCATACCGCCCCTGCCGTTCGAAGCGGTGCCAAGGCTTGCGCCAGGCGCGCGCGGAGCGCGGCAGCCTCGGCCGCGAAGGCCCGCTGATGCTCAACGTAGGCCGCTTTGCCTTCAGCTGTTTCGATCCGGATGGGCGGGTAACCCCACTCCGCGAGGTCGTAGGGGGAAGCCTGCATGTCCATGGCCCGGATCCGCCAGGACAGTTCGAAGCAATCCATGACCAGTTCGCTGGGAAGCGCAGGCAGCAATTTGTACGCCCACTTGTAGAGATCCATGTTGGCGTGCAGGCAGCCCGGTTGTTCCATGTGCCGCTGGTTTTCGCGGCTGGGCGCCAGTTCGTTCAGCGCGATGGCGTCGGGCGTGTAGAAGCGGAAGGCATCAAAGTGTGAGCACCGGATCCGGTTGTCCTCCACCACTTTGTCCGTGCCGGTAGAACCCAGCCTCAGCTGCAGGTATTCATGGCGCCGGTCGAACTTGTCCTGGCGGTAGACCATGGCCCATTCGTGCAGCCCGAAGCAGCCGAACTGCGCAGGGCGGGCAGCGGTGCCGTGGAGAATGATGTCCGCGAACGCCACAGCCTCGTACCGGTCGGCCAAGAATTTGTCGCGATCAAAAGTCACTGCAGCGGTTCCTGGCGGCAGCCCCAGGGAGGCGAGTTCGCCGTCGTCGAGCGTCCTATAGTGCTTCCAGCCCATGCGGGCGGACGCGGCTTCAGCGGTCAGTACGACGCCGGCTCCAGGGTGCAAGCGCAGCAGCTGGCCAGGCTTCTGCGTGTAGTAAGTGAAAAGAAAATCCTCCACCGGGTGCTTCCGGCCTGCCGAGCGGCGGGCAAGGTAGGGATCAGAGTAACGGCGGACGCGTTGGGCGTGCGCTTCTTCGCGGGCACGCCAGGCATCGGCCGTCAGCAGGCTACGTTGCTCCACCGCTGGCACCTAGGACGTCGTGGGCTGCGTTCCATGCACCGATTTCGCAGCCGTTGGTGCGCGCGAACCCGGCATCGACGGGAGTATTGTCCACAATCCCGGTGACTGTGGCGGTCTGCGGGCCGCCGTATTGTTCGGTGCAGGCCACGTCTTTGCTCCTGGGAGCAGGGCTGAGGAGCGCTGCGTTGTTCTTGAGGGCAGCGCACGCAGCCTCAGGCGTGGGGTGTTTGCTCTCGGCTGTGGGAAGGCCATCGCGGCAGACCAGTGTGTAGTTCTCCGCCGGCTCAGCGGGAGAGGGCTTGACCATGATGGCAAGCTCGGCGTTTCCGGCGCCGAGGCCCGCCTTCGGGGCTGGGGGTGCGGAAGGGGACGGTGCCGGGACGGTGGTCTCGGTATCCGGAGCGGGGGCGGCGGTGGTGCCCTGGCTGGCGGAGGCGCTGGCTGAAGGGGTGGCGGACGACGTCCCGGTCCCGTCAGGCGTGCCCGTACACGCGGCAAGCAAGGCAACGGCGAGGACCGCCAGCAATGGCCGTACTGATCTCAAACGCATGGGCCCTCCTAGGTTGTTGCCATTTTACGCCTTGGCGGGTTTACTCCCCGACGGGTTGCCAGTCGGTTCCGGCGGTCGCGGCGATGAGCCCCATCATGGACTTGTGCAGCTCGCCCACCTGCTCCCGGGTCAGCCCCAGGCGTTCCATCATGGCGCCCGGGACGGCAACGGCCTGCTGGCGCAAGGAGGCACCGGCCGGGGTCAGGCCTACGGCAAGGCTGCGTTCGTTTCCGTCCACCCGCTGGCGGGTGACAAAGCCGGCCTCCTCCAGCCGCCGAAGAAGCGGTGAGATAGTGGCCGGCGCCTGAGCCAAGGCTTCACTGATGCTGCGCAGGCTGCGGGGTGCTGATTCCCAAAGACACAGCATCACGAGATATTGCGGGTGCGTGAGGCCGAGCTTTTCGAGGACGGGCTTGTAGGCGCCCACTACGCTTCTGGATGCCACAGTGAGGGCAAAACAGAGCTGCTGTTCCAAACGGAGGTCATCGTCCTGCTGCCGCGCAGCGCCGGCCCGTACCGTCATCACATTCCTCCAATAGTTAGTGCACTAATTGTTAGCGTACTCTGGAGCGAGTAGATGGTTCTATCGAAGGGGTCACTTTCATGGGCACAGGCACGTCAGCGGAGAAGGGCAACGCTTCCCAGCGGTTCATGCGGGCAACCGGGAAGCTCCGGGCAATTTTCGGCCCGGCCAACCGCAGTTCCCTGGTGCATGACATGACCGAAGAGAACCGGGAACTCCTTGCGCAGCGCGAGCGGGAAACCCAGCAATGGGAAACGCTCACCCGCCCGGACGGCAGCACCTATGTTGTGCCCAGGAACCCGGAGGACCAGTCCCTCCGCTGAGCCTTCCTGGCCGTCCCGTCAGGCTGAACCTCACCGGGCTCATTTTGTGGAAGCGGGCGTAAAATAGGGGCACTGACTCCAACAGGAGGTAGCGGCTCTTTCACCCGCAACGCGGGAAGGGGGTGGAAACAATGGGACATGCGCTCACCGGTTTTATGCACGTGACAGACAGGCTCCGTTTTGTCTTCGGGCCGGCAACGCGTCTGGACACGGATTTGCCCGTGATCCACAAGCATGATGAGTATGAGCAGGCCTCTGACGAGGACCTTTCCCACTTTGTAGTGGCAACCGATTCCGAAGGTCATCACTACGCCGTGCGCCGCGAAGAACTGGACAAGCAGGGCTGAAATAAGGGCGTTGCTTGTAGAGGGCGGACTTGGCCTAACGTCCGGTGCCGCCGTAGACGGTTGCCTCGTCCTCGCTGTCCAGGTCGAAGGCCTTGTGGATTGCCCGGACGGCGTCGTCTAGGAGATCGGCGTGTGTCACCACGGAGATCCGGATTTCCGAGGTGGAGATCATGTTGATGTTGATCCCGGCGTCGGACAGGGCCTTGAAGAACGTCGCAGAGACGCCCGGGTGTGACCGCATGCCGGCCCCGATCAGGGACAGTTTGCCGATCTGTTCGTTGTATTCGATGTTCTCGAAGCCGATGTCCGGCTGCGCGGCCTTGAGTGCTGCCAGGGCCTCCGCACCTTCGACGATGGGGAGCGTGAAGGAAATGTCCGTCCGGCCCGTGCCGTGCGTGGAAACGTTCTGCACGATCATGTCGATGTTCGAGTGGGCGTCGGCAATGACCTGGAAGATCGCCGCGGCCTTGCCGGGGATATCCGGGACACCCACCACGGTGACCTTGGCTTCGGAACGGTCGTGTGCAACGCCGGAGATGATTGGCTGCTCCAAGGCAACTCCCTCTTGAGTGGTGATCTTGTCTTCGGCGCTGGGGATGACCCAGGTGCCTTCGTTCTGGCTGAATGAGGACCGGACATGCAACGGCACGCCGAACCGGCGTGCGTATTCAACGCAGCGCAGGTGCAGGATCTTTGCGCCGGACGCCGCGAGTTCCAGCATCTCTTCGCTGGAGATGGTGTCGATTTTCTGGGCGGACGGCACCACCCGGGGGTCTGCGGTGTAGATGCCGTCAACGTCTGTGTAGATCTCGCAGACATCGGCATCGAGTGCGGCAGCCAGGGCGACGGCGGTGGTGTCCGAGCCGCCGCGGCCCAAGGTGGTGATCTCGTTGGTGCTGCGGCTCATCCCCTGGAAGCCGGCCACGATCGCGATGTGCCCCTTGTCCAGGGCGGTGCGGATGCGGTGCGGATCGACGTCGATAATGCGCGCCTTGCCGTGGATGCCGTCCGTGATCATGCCGGCCTGGGACCCGGTGAAGGACTGCGCTGAGGCGCCGAACTTGTTGATGGCCATGGCCAGCAGGGCCATGGAGATGCGCTCACCGGCGGAGAGGAGCATGTCCATCTCGCGGGCAGGGGCGGAATCAGTCACCTGGGCGGCAAGGTCCAGTAGTTCGTCGGTCGTGTCGCCCATGGCCGAAACGACCACCACCACTTCGTTGCCGGCGCGCTGGGCGTCGACCACGCGCTTGGCGACGCGCTTGACTCCCTCGGCATCCGACACCGAGGAGCCGCCGAACTTCTGCACGATCAGCTGTTTGGTCACGGCAGGGTCTTCGGGCAGCTCCTGTGGCTGCGTTGCTGCGTGCACTTCGGAAGTGGGCGTACTCATGCGCGTACCTTCACTGGATCAATCGGAGTTCTGGAGGTCAGGCACGGCCTTGCGGCTGGACGGCGTGACGTGTCAGCCCAGTTTATCGCCGCCTGTGGCCGCACGCGGAATTGTGTCCAAATCTCAGCCTCCCGGCGGATACTGCGCCCGTCGGCTCGGGCGTAGGCTCAAATAGTCAGTATGTATGAACGGCTTGGGGGACAGGTGCTCGGAAAATGACAGAAAATTGGGACCAAATAGGCATGCCGGCCCGGCCGGAAATCCCTCGTCAGGACGGCATCAGCGCCACCGCGGTGAGCCGCCGCTTCGGCCAGGTGCACGCCGTCGAGCACATGGATTTTCATGCTCCGGCGGGTAAAGTCACCGCCCTGATCGGCCCTAACGGGGCCGGTAAGACCACGTTGTTGCTTATGCTGGCTTCGCTGTTGGCGCCGGATTCCGGCACTATCACGGTGGATGGGCTCGATCCGCAGCACCACAGCCCGGAAGTGCGCAAAAGGATTGGCTGGATGCCGGACACCCTGGGGGTGTGGGAGTCCCTGACCGCCCGTGAAATTCTCACGCAGATAGCCCGTTTCTACCAGCTGCCCAAGGCCGGCATCCCGCAGCGCGTCACCGCCATGCTGGAACGTGTCCGCCTGAACGATCTGGCGGACCAGCCGGCCCGCGTCCTGTCCCGGGGGCAGCAGCAGCGCCTCAGTCTGGCCCGGGCCCTGATCCACGATCCGTCCGTGTTGCTCCTCGATGAGCCGGCGTCCGGCCTGGACCCGGGATCGCGGGTGGAGCTGCGCGTGATGCTGCGGCAGCTCGCGTCGGAGGGCAAATCCATAGTTGTCTCCTCCCACGTACTCAGCGAGCTGGACGAGATTGCCGACGCCGCGGTGTTCGTCAACCAGGGGAAGACGGTCCGGCACCAGACCACGGATGAGGCTTCCGCCTCCGGCAGGCGCTACGCCATCTCGGCAACCGACGGTAACGCGCTCGCCGCCAAAATAACGGAGCTGGGCCTGGCGTTCCGGGTTGAGGACGGCCGCCGGCCGGCCGTCAGCCTGGTGTTGCTGAACGACGGCGACGCCGCCCGCCTCCTGCGCGACCTGGTGCTGGCCGGCGTCGGGGTCAGTTCCTTTGCGCCCGCCTCGGGTGCCTTGGAAGAGACATACATGAACCTTGAGGGGGAGCGGCGATGAGCGAGATGACAGATATAACCCAGCGCCTGGCGGCCGCCGGTTTTGGTGCCGGCTACCTTGCTGGGATCCGTGATGTGGTGGTCCTGGAACTCAAACAGCGGCTCCGCTCCCGCGGCTGGTACATCATGCTGGCGATCTGGTTCATCCTGACGGGCCTGGTGACCTGGCTGACGTGGGCCAGCTGGAATGCCCAGCGCGAAGCGCAGCGGGCCTACTCCAACTTCATGCCGCCCGACACCGGACCAGGGTCCATGATCTTCGAAGTGGTCCTGGCCTTTGTCCTCCTTTTCGCGTTGCTGGTGGCGCCCGCGCTCTCTGCCAATGCCGTCAACGGCGACCGCGCCGGCGGCACCCTGGCCATCCTTCAGGTGACCCTGCTACGGCCCGGCCAGATCCTGTGGGGCAAGTTCTTCGCCGCGTGGGCCGCCGCTCTGGCATTCCTGGTGGCCAGCACGCCGTTCCTGATCATCGGAGTCGCCCTCGGCGGCATGACGCCCGGCCATGTTCTCGTGGCCCTGCTGATGCTGGCCGTCGAAGTCGGCGTGGTGTGTGCCATCGGCGTCGGAATTTCCGCGCTGGCGGGGCGCCCGCTGTTCTCGATTGTGGTCACGTACCTTGCCGTGGCCGGGCTGGTTTTCGGTTCCCTGATTGCCTTTGGCCTGGGCACCGGGCTCTCGCAGGGCACCATCATGGCCAACCAGGCGCAGTACCGCAACTACGAACAGTTACGGCCGGTACCCGACGACACGGTGGCGGAGGAACCGGCGTACACCTGCTCCGGACCGCTGCGTGCCCAGCCGGCCGTGCGGACAGAGAGAGTGGCGTGGATGCTCGCCATGAACCCCTACGTGGTGGTGGCCGACGCCATCCCCTATACGGTCCGAGTTAACAGTGGCTTCGGCATGTCGTCACCGGTAGGGGCCATCGAATCCATCAGCCAGGGTGCGCGTTACGCCATGGCCGGCCCGGAGGGCACATACCCTTGCGCCAATGGCGAGGCCAAGCCACAGTATCTGGCGCAGTCCACTCCGTTGTGGCCGCTGGGGCTTGGCCTGCAGCTGCTGCTTGCCGGCCTGCTGATGTGGTTGGGTTGGCGCTCGCTGCGCACCCCGGCGCACAGGCTGGCGCGCGGTACCCGTATCGCCTGAGGCGGGCACTGGACAGATCCGTCCCCGGCGGATCACGATTGGAATAGCCGGCCGAATGGCCGGTGACCGAGGGGGCTGGGCCTGTCCACCGGGATGGAGGCTCCGTTGTGGCGGAAGCCGAACACACTCCTGACCTGCGTCCCCCTCCCGACGCCGTGTTCGAGCCTATCGGCGGGAGCCTGCCCAGCGAGCCGGAAGTGGGTGACGGTGACTGTTCGCCGACGGAAGGACAGTCCGGCAGATGGCTCCTCACGCAGATTGCGCACGAAGGATTTTCGGCCATCCGCAGTCGCCGGTTCTGGGTGGATTCGGCGATTGTCCTGTTGGGTACCGGGCTCGCAAGTACGGTCATTGTTGCGGTCATGTCCGGGGCCGGCGCGCCCGGGCTCGCCGGGACGTGGCCCTGGGCCTACGTGCTGGCGTCAGCAATTGTGCCTGCGTCGGCCTCCATGCTGGCGGTCCACTGGGGGTTGCTGGGTGAGCGCTGGCGGGGCCAACAGGACTCTTCGGGCTTTGGCCCCGGGTTGCCACTGCTCGCAACAAGTGTGCGGGGTCTGATCTTTGCGGTGCTGGCGTTGATGTCGGAATGGGTGGAGGCAACGATCACCGGCGGTTCCGGCTGGCTTGCCGTCGCTGCCGCTGCCGCCGTTGCCCTGGAATTCCTGGTGTTCGGTGCCATCGGCACGGGGGTGGCCGCGTTGCTAAGGCACCCGGTGCGGGCGGGGGTCCTCGGATGGATGCTCGCCATGATGCTGGTTGCGGGGAACATAGCGGCAGTGTGGGCGCTGATGCCTGCCGTCCGCTCGCAACAGCCTGTAACAGTTTCCATGAACGTTACGTACGGGCATTTCGGTGAACCTATCGCCTACGACTGCGCGACCGAAGTGGTGGGCACTGCCGAGGTCTTCCATACTGAACGGATTATGTGGCTGGCCGCCACGAACCCGGTTGTCATCTTCACTATGGTGGCGGCGGATGCCGGGTTCGACGACGGCATTCCGGAATGGATTCCGGCGGCGCTTCAGTCGGCCGGTGACGGAAGCCAGGTTCCGTGTGCGGGCGGCGTTCCTGTAGTCGAAGACTCGCTGCACACCCCGTTGGCCGGAATCGGGCTCGCACTGCAGGGAACCCTGGCCGTCCTCCTCCTTGCCGCCGGCCACTGGGCTGCTCGACGCAGGCTGGCCACGGCGGCTTAGGCCCTCTCGCTGCCGGCGGCTCAGGTCGGGTCAGATCAGGGCATTGCGGCGGCCCTCGAACGCCCGGCCGAGTGTCACCTCGTCCGCGTACTCAAGATCGCCGCCCACGGGCAGTCCGGAGGCCAGCCTGGTTACAACGATGCCGATGGTCTTCAGCATTCGGGCCAGGTAGGTTGCCGTTGCTTCGCCTTCGAGGTTGGGGTCGGTGGCAATGATGACTTCCTGGATGGCGCCGTCGTTCAGCCGGGTCAGGAGTTCCCGGATCCGCAGTTGCTCGGGCCCCACGCCGGCAATGGGGTTGATGGCCCCGCCCAGCACGTGGTAGCGGCCGCGGAAGGATCGTGTGCGCTCCACGGCGAGAACATCCTTGGACTCCTCCACCACACAAATGACTGACGGGTCCCGCCGGGGATCGCGGCAGATGTTGCACAATTCCTGCTCGGTGACGTTGCCGCATACCGTGCAGAACTTCACGCGTTCCTTCACCATGGTGATGGCTTCCACGAGTCGCTTCATGTCCTGGGGGTCCGCTTCGAGGATGTGGAAGGCAAGCCGCTGGGCGGACTTGGGACCGACACCGGGAAGCCGTCCGAGCTCGTCAATCAGCTCCTGGACTGCACCTTCGTACACGTTTTCCTCTTTTGGTTTGTCTTGGATGGTGATTGGAGCTGCGGGAGCACGTGCTGCAGGTGCCTAGAACCTCGAAACGATGGGGTCTCCGTCCGGGGACCGCTCCTCGATGAGCTTTCCGCCCAGAATACGCTCCACGGCGGCGCGTCCGAAGACGCCGGACTCTTCGATGGTTTCATCGTCCGCGCTCGGAATGTCCTGGACGTAGGTGGCGGCGGCAGCCTTGGCTGGAGCCTTGGCGCGCCCGGCTTCGGCCTCGGGGCTGTTGGACAGGCGCTGGTAAAGACTCTGCCGGGCGGCAGCAGCGGACTCGGAGGTTGCCGGTGCGGGCTGCAGGGGCGCGGCTGCCGAAGTAGTCGATGCCATGGCGTACTCGCGGACTTCGGCCGGTTCTGGAACCACCGCTTTCTCCAGAGGGACTGCCGGAGCCGCCGGGAGTTGGCCGGTCGACGCCGGGCTAGGAAGCGCCGCGGTTTCTGGTGCAGGGCTTTGTGGTGCGGCTGGTTGCTGCGCAGCAACGCCGGACGTTGCGGCGACAGCCACGGGCGGCAAGCCCCAACTGGCGTCGGCCTCGGACTGGCTAACCACAGGTGACTTCTGCGGCATCTGAGCGGTGGCCGGCTCGTAGCTGGGGGCGCGAGAGGCGCTGGCGGACTCTTCAGGGACGGGCGTGTTCAGGCTTTTGCCAACGTTGGGTTCGGTACCAACAACCCATACGCCCGGAGCCTGCTCGACGGCGCGGCCCCACGGATCCATTGCCGAATCGGGCTGCGACGGAGCGGCAGAGGTCCTGGCCGTTGGGGAGGTTCTTGTTGCTGCAGCCTTTGAGGTACTTCGAGCAGGCCGCTTGGCGGGTGTGGCCGCCGAAGCGCCAGTCTGTGAAGGCGACAGCCGTGGCGCAGCAGGAGCCGATGGATCCCAGTCGATGGGGGGTTCCTCGTCCAGGGACGGAGCATCTTCGTCGCGCGGCGGGCCCCAGCCGTCATCGGAGTAGGCGTACGAGCCGGCAGTGGCATCAGACTCAGCCGGCTCGGACTGACCCTGGGCGGCTGGTGCCTGGGCGGACTCTGTGGCTGCCGGGGCGCTGACGGCGCCGGTGTGCTGGACAGGAGACTCCGGAGCCGCTGGGACTGTGGACGGTGGATTAGCAGACGGCGCAGCGGTGTCAGGAAGTACGGCCGGTTCAGGAGCACGCGTCGCGGGGGACGGGGCAAGAGAGGGTGCAGGCGCGGTGGCATCGGCGGCGGGGGTGGAAACAGCGGTGGCAGGGGCCAGGCCCCAAGCGACATCGGCTGAACTGGCCGGAGTTTCTGGGCTAGCGGGTGCTTTTGGGTTTGGCTCAGCGCTCGCTGCACTGTTGGCGGCGCCACCGGCGACTGCGGTGATCTGGCAGTCGATGCCTACCGTTTTGTGGATCGCCTGCCGCAGGTTCTCAGCGTGGTCAGCCCGGCCAAAGGCGCCGGCCAACCCCGTGGTGCTGAAGGAAAGCGTCAGGACCTGGCCGTCGAAGGCACCTACCTGGGAGTTGGGCTCAACCAGGGCCCACGTGCTGCGTTTGATCTTGGAGAGCGTCTGCAGAACTTCCGGCCAGGCACGGCGCAGGACTTCAACATCCCCTGTGCCTGCCGCAACGGTGGCGGCGGCAGGGGCAGGCGCGGCCGGGGCAGGAACCGCGACGGGGTCTGTGTTTGCTGGCGGGGTGGCTGGCGGAACTTCGCGGGTAGCGTCTTGCCTGGTCTCCCGGTTGGGCTTACCGGTTGCCTGCGGCGTGGAAACGGGCCGCCGGCCTGTGGACTCGTCAACCGGCCAGTCGTTGGTGCTGACCCTGGGCGGCGTCAGCGCCGGCCTGGCCGCTTCGGCCCCGACGGCCTGTGGGCGGGCAGACTCGGGACCGGCAGCGGCGGGTGGCGAAGGCTGCTGCGCGGCAGCCGGCGCCGCCGCACGTTCCGGTGTCGCGGCCGGAACCGAAGCAACCGCGGACGCCGGAGCGGGAGCACCGACGTCGTTCCCTGCGTAGTTCAGGCGCCGCTCCACACGGTCGATCCGGGCAGCGATGCCGCGTTCGGTCTGTTCCGAACTGGGGAGCAGGATGCGGGCGCAAAGAAGCTCGAGGTGCAGCCGGGGGGACGTGGCGCCGGTCATCTCGGTCAGCGCCGTGTTGGTGACATCAGCTGCGCGCGAAAGTTCGGAGGCCCCGAGGTTGTGCGCCTGGTTCTGGAGCCGGGCGATCTGGTCCGCCGGCATGCCGCGGAGGATAACCTGGGCGCTTTCGGGCATGGCCTGGACAATGATGAGGTCGCGGAAGCGTTCCAGTAGGTCCTCGACGAAGCGGCGGGGATCGTGGCCGGTCTGCACCACGCGGTCCACAGCCCGGAAAACGGTGGCGGCATCTGAGGCAGCCACAGCTTCCACCACGTCATCCAGCAGCGAAGCGTGCGTGTAGCCGAGCAGGGCAACGGCCAGCTCGTAGTCGAGGCCGGTGGGTCCGGCGCCGGCCATCAGCTGGTCCAGCACAGATAGGGAATCTCGGACGGAGCCGCCGCCGGCCCGGACCACCAGGGACAGAACGCCGGGTGCCACGGGAACGTTTTCCTGGTTGCAGAGCAGTTCCAGGTACGCCATCAGCGGCTCCGGCGGGACAAGTCGGAAAGGGTAGTGGTGCGTGCGGGAGCGGATGGTGCCGATGACCTTGTCCGGCTCCGTGGTGGCGAAGATGAACTTGATATGCTCCGGCGGCTCTTCAACGATTTTCAGTAGGGCGTTGAACCCGGCGGAGGTGACCATGTGGGCCTCATCGATGATGAAAATCTTGTAACGGTCGCGGACCGGAGCGTACGTTGCGCGTTCTCGGAGGTCGCGGGCGTCGTCCACGCCACCGTGGCTGGCGGCGTCGATCTCGATGACGTCCAGGGAGCCTGAGCCGCCGCGTGCCAGTTCAATGCAGCTGGGGCACGTCCCACAGGGAGTATCCGTAGGGCCTTGGGCGCAGTTGAGGCAGCGGGCCAGGATGCGGGCGGAGGTGGTCTTTCCGCAACCGCGGGGGCCGGAGAAGAGATAGGCGTGATTGACGCGGTTTTTCCGCAGCGCCGTCATCAGCGGCTCCGTGACGTGTTCCTGCCCGATAACGTCAGCGAAAGAGTCCGGGCGGTACCTGCGGTAAAGGGCGGTGGTAGTAACAGTCACGAGAAGACCCTACCAATCCGGGCAGACATCCTGCCGCCCTGTGGGGGAATAGTAAAGACCCCCCATGCACCCGCCAGAGCCCGTTTACCCTTGCTACCTTCCGGTCCTGGGGGAGTTCAACAGGATGACGCCACATGAGGGGCCGCAGACAAGTTTACCCGAAGATTCGGGAGGGTCTGGACGGCCCCGGTGGCGGCCGGCCGCGGTCCCCTTGGCGGGTCAAAGCCCGCAGGCAATCCGGCTGGACATAGGCAGCAATTTCCATTGCTTATCCGGCGGATAGGGCCGATCATGGATATGTACACCGATTGGGGCAATCTCAAGGTTGTGAGCTGCGGGGCCTGGCTGGAGGGCTGGACCCGGCAGCTCAACGGCGTATCGGAGGAATGGGCGCATTGGGGGCGTCCATTTTTACGTTAAGCAGCCAAATGAAGTCCGGGTTGCGCGCCCGCGGCAATAGCCCCTCAGGGCCAATTGGGCGATGCCGGAAAGTTCAGGTATTCTAGTATCTGCTTTTGATTCGAAAGCAGCTGGAGAATTCGCCTAGCGGCCTATGGCGCACGCCTGGAACGCGTGTTGGGTTAACGCCCTCGGGGGTTCAAATCCCCCATTCTCCGCCAGTAGAAACCCGGTCCTGACCTCGTCAGGGCCGGGTTTTTGTTTTGGTCAGCCAGGCGCTGACCGGTGACTGGAGCCCAGCTTCCTTGCCCAGCTGTCAGGGTCAGCTGCCCGCATAGCCAAGGCGGCGGAGGCGCTCCCGGGCCGCCTGCTCGCTGGGTCCAGGCCCGCGTCCAAGGGCAAGATGTACGACGCCGAGAGTCGCCTTCGTTGCCAGCCTCACGGGGAGCGGGAACGGCCCCAGCCGGGGGGCCTGGAGCCCCAGCATCAGGCGGTACTTCGGTTCCAGGCTGTAGACGGCGCCGGCGAAGATGATCCGGTAGCCAGGACGCAGCAACGGGTGCAGCGGCGGGTTGCGGATGAACTCGATGGTCTCGGCAACCCTGCTGTCCGCGACCAGCTCACCGTTGTTATACCAGCGGTCGAGTTGCTCCCGCATTTCTGCCTCGCTCAGGGGTGGATCCCCTATGCCCATCAGTCGCCCGGCCTGGGCCCACTCGCGCACATAGGCGTCCGGGCCGCCGGGGATCGCGGCACCCCAGATTTTGTGGGCCGCGAGGAAGGCGTCCACGAACGCGATGTGGACCCAGCGGGCGAGTTCCGGATCGTTGGCCGAGTAGCTCCGCTCGCTGCCGTGCCCGTCACCGTAATTTCCCTGAACAGGCTCGTGCAGGCGACGGACCCTGGCGGAAGCCTCGTCTGCGGCGGTCTGCGGGCCATAGGTGACAGTGAAGATCCAGCGGATGGTCCGGGCCAGCCGGCTTAGCGGATCTGCGCGGAAGTCGGAGTGCTCGTGGATTCCCGCCAGCGCTCCCGGATGCAAGGCCTGCATCAGGAGCGCGCGGACCCCAGCCACAATGGTGGTCATGGAGCCGTGCACCGCCCAGACGGCCGAGCCGGGCAGGTGATAGCCGGCGTCGTCCCCGTCGGCTAGCCGCGGAACCCACGCGGGCGGGCCGTCCGTGCTGCCGGTGAATACCCGTTTGATTTCGCCCTGCCATTCCCTGAGGAAATTTCGCATGCCACCATTCTCTCCCAGAACCCGGCGGGCATGTTTTGATGTGGATCCACATAATATCCGCAGCCGTACCGGCGCGGGGGTTCACATGCACGGGGCTTTGTGGTCCCATGAAGTGGTAAAGTCCGTCTGGATCCGGGGTCTGGCGGGCCAACCCGGGAGTAGCGAGTGGGCAATCATTGGGGATCCGGCCGGGCGAAGGAGCCTGCGGGCGGCTGCGTCGTGGCTGTGCGCGTCCTGGCCGCCAGTGCCGTTGTTGCCGCGTCACTCTTCGCCGTTGGATTCCCTGGAACGCCCCCCATTGAACACAGCCTGGCTGCGCCTGTCGGTGCCGGCCACGCTGGCCTGCCTGGGCTGGCCGGTGCTTTCATGACGGACAGCCGGGCCTTGGTTCCGTTCAACCGCACACTGGTCAGGACCATCGCCAAGGGCGGAAGCGCTCGGCTCAATGTGGCCTCGGCCGGGCTCACGCGCCCGCCGGAGGGGTCCCTCATGGCGCCCCTGGAACTCCTCATCCCAAGCTCTCCTTTCGGGTTCAGGGTCAGCCCGATCACCGGTGCGGGCGGCGACTTCCACCTGGGCCAGGACTTCGCTGCAGGCTGCGGCACCAGGGTCTATTCGGCCGACGCCGGCGTGGTCAGGGCCGCCGGCTGGCACCCCTGGGGCGGCGGGAACCGCGTGGAAATAGACCACGGCAACGGGCTGATCACCACGTACAACCACCTGGAGGCCGTCGCAGTCCGGACGGGGGATTCCGTACAGGTGGGGCAGGTCATTGCCCGGGTAGGCACTACCGGATGGTCCACGGGCTGCCATCTGCATTTCGAAACCATCCTCCACGGCAAGCACACCAGCCCGCTGAACTGGACACTCCTCCCTATTCGTCAGGTGGACATGCTCGCGGACATAACCATGGTCAGCTATGACGTCAAGTCCGCAGCTGACGGCGCGCAACGCTGGGCCATCCCGGTCGCCGAGGACAACAGCCACACGGTCCTTGGCGGCGAAGAGGAACTGTCCGCGGCGCCGCCGCCAGTGCAACCACCGGCGGTCACGGCGAAACCGCAGGATGCGGCACTCACGGAAGGGCCGTCGTCGGACGCTACGTCGTCTGAATCCGCGCCGCCGGACCCCAAGGCGTCGGAAACTGCAACTGCAACTGCAACTGCAACTGCAACTGCAACTGCAACTGCGACACCGACAGCAACAGCAACAGCAACAGCAACCGAAACGGCGACGGAACCAGCCAGTTCGTCGGCGTCAGCCTCCACGACGTCCTCCTCGCCCGCGACGACGCCATCGCCGACGGGAACCTCAAGCGCCGCGCTGCCAAGAACGTCCCCGACCCCCACTGTCTCCAGGTCGTGGCCGTTCATGCCTACCTCGCGCACAGCGCCGGCACCGGCGCCAGCGGTGGAGCCACCGGCCACAACGAGTACAGAGTCCTCGGCGGAAACAGCGTCGTCCTCGCCTACAGCTACAGCTACAGCTACAGCTATAGCTACAGCTACAGCTACAACCACCGCCACGCCTGGTGACATCGAAACCGGGTCCGAGCCGGCGGGACCCTGACGGGAAACTCCCAGACTGTACCCGTACCCTTGATGGTTGGCAACGAATCACCTGCATGACCAACCTTTCAAGGACGGCGCTGTGACAGACCTGTACACCATTCCCCTCACCCTCAACGACGGCACCGAAACCGATTTCGACCGGTTCAAGGGCAACGTGGTGATGGTGGTGAACGTGGCGTCAAAGTGCGGGTTCACTCCTCAGTACGCGGGCCTCGAGACGCTCTACGAGAAGTTCCGCGACCGCGGCTTCGACGTGCTCGGAGTCCCGTGCAACCAATTCGCCGGCCAGGAGCCAGGCAACGACAGCGAGATCGCCGAGTTCTGCGAGCGGAATTTTGGTGTCACCTTCCCGCTGACGGCCAAGGCCAACGTACGGGGCAAGGACCAGCATCCGCTCTATGCCGAGCTGACGAAGTTCAAAACCAGTGTGCTGCCCGGCCTGGTGAAATGGAACTTCGAGAAGTTCCTGGTCGACCGCAAGGGTGAAGTGGTGGCGCGCTTCGCGCCCACGGTCGAACCGGACTCCGCAGAGGTTATCGATGCCATAGAAATGGCACTGGCCGAACTTGACGGACCGGCGCCCACAACTGGACTTTCCAGGCCTTAATTCTTAAGTTTTTCCAACTTGGCCGCAATAATTTACCCACAGTTTGCCAATTGTCTGATTGGATAATAGTTACTGAAGGGTAGAAGGGAAACGCCGTTTCCCACCAACCACAGAGGCAGCAATGAAGCACATCGAGGCCGAACACCCCCGGCCACGCCACTTCCTTCTCCACCTGAGCGATCCCCACTTGTTGGGAGGTCCGGATCCCCTTCACGGCGCAGTCGACAGCGAAGCAAAGCTCATTCAGCTTTTCGAAGAGGTCAGGGCTTCCGGTGCCCGGCCCGAGGCCGTGATCTTCACGGGCGACCTCGCTGACCGGGGCGACCCTGAAGCTTACGCAAAGCTCCGGGCAATCGTCGATCCCGCCTGCGAAGACATGGGCGCCCAAGTCATCTGGGCGATGGGCAACCACGACAACCGCGCCAACTTCCGGACCGGGCTGCTGGACGAGCAGGCGAGCGATGCGCCGGTCGATCGAAGCTACTTCATCAACGGCCTGCGCATCATCACCATGGACACCTCGGTCCCCGGCTACCACCACGGCGAGCTAAGCCCGTCACAGCTGGGGTGGCTCACCCGCCAGCTGGATACCCCGGCCCCCGACGGCACCATCCTGGCGCTCCACCATCCGCCGGTCCCGTCGGTCCTGGACCTTGCCGTGCTCGTGGAACTGCGGGATCAGGCAAGCCTGGCCTCTGTGGTCCGCAACTCCGACGTCCGGACCATTCTGGCCGGGCATCTGCACTACTCGACCACCGCCACCTTTGCGGGGATTCCTGTCTCTGTCGCCTCGGCAACGTGCTACACCCAGGATCTCAACGTCGCCGTCGGCGGTACCCGCGGCCGGGACGGCGGGCAGGCCTTTAACCTGGTGCACGTCTACGAGCACACCATTGTCCATTCCGTGGTTCCGCTGGGCAGCGCGGCCACAGTAGGCGAGCATGTCACCGCGGAAATGACTGCCGAGCGACTGGCCGCCGCGGGCGTCAGCATCCCTGACCACGCGAAAACAGGAGGCGTCAGGAAGGTGGCCCTTCCCTACCACGCTATCTAGCCCTGATCGGCGGCAGGGCATGAGCCCCAACGCCGGTGGACTAACGCCAGCGTGCCTGCCGTTGGTCCACCCATCCTCAGTGTTCCCAGGGCGCCTTGATGGGGTAGTACTTCTCCAGGAAATCGGTCACGATCTCGGCGCGCTCGTCCGCCGGGACCTCGGGGAAGCTGCCGTCGTTGAGGCAGAAGAAGTCCATGTTCCGCTTCGCCAGCAGCTTGGGCAGGTAGTTCAGCCCGGCGCGGGCGGTGGTGTCCACGTAACGCACCTTGGCTGCGGTTTGGGTGACCGCGCGGCCTGTGAGCAGCGCGTAGTAGTGGTAGAAGGAATTGGTGACCGAGATGTTGTCGGCGGCGCGGAACCTGCTGCCCGCCGTCTTCTGGAATTCGTCCGGGAACTCACGCTCCATCCTGGCCACAACGCTGCGTCGCAGCGGGGCAGCGGTGTGCTCGAGGTGCCGTGTGGTGATCCGCCCGAAGCGGTTCCAGAGCAGCTTGCGGTTGACTCGGGCGGCGTTCTCGAAGCCACTGCGCTCGGCATCGTTATCGCCCAGCCCGATCCGGGTCTCGGCTTCGATGAACTTGGTGACGCCACCCGGTGTGAAGAATATGTCCGGGCCCACGGGCCGGCCGAAGAACATGTCGTCATTCGAGTAAAGGAAGTGCTCGGAGAGGCCCTCGATGTTGTGGAGCTGGCATTCAACGGCCTGTGAATTGTGCGTGGGCAGCACTGTGGGATCGGCGAAAAATTCCTCGCTGCGGACGATTGTCACTGACGGGTGGTCGGCGAGCCACTCCGGGGCGGGGGAGTCCGTGGCGATAAAGATGCGGCGGATCCAAGGCGCGAACATGTATACCGAGCGCAGGGCGTATTTTAGTTCGTTGATCTGCCGGAAGCGGGCTTCGTTGTCGTCGCCTTCGCCGAGAACCACACCCTTCTGCTGGGCGCGGCGGGCCGCGATGTAGTCGGGCGAGCTGCCGTCCACCCATGAGAAGACCAGATCGATGTCGAAGCTGATGTCGCTGGCGTGATCTGCGAACATGTTCTCGATGGTGGGCCAGGTGTGCCCGTACCGTTCAACCGTCCCGCGGACAGCGTCCTGGGACTGCATGGTGCGGCGGGTCAGGGAGTTTTCGATCGGGAGGATCAGCTGGTCGCCCTCAAAGCTCCAGAGCTCAATCTGGACGCCGGCGGAGGAACCGAACTCGAAACCGCCGTCGGGCTCAACCCGTGGACGGTAGAGGCGGAAGATACGGGCCTGGCGGTTGGGGGAAAGGTCCCCGTCGGCCACCAGCACGGAGGATTTCTTTTTCGCGTCCACGGTCATGGAGTAGACTGGTTCGTTGCGGCAGGCCTCCACCAAGGCTGCCCGCAGCTTCTTGCGGTCCTTCCAGTCCAGGGCGATGACCGGGCGGTCGTTGTTGCCCCGGACCAGCAGGTAGTCCAGGCCTT
This sequence comes from Pseudarthrobacter sp. S3, assembly GCF_050156905.1. NCBI lineage: Bacteria > Bacillati > Actinomycetota > Actinomycetes > Micrococcales > Micrococcaceae > Pseudarthrobacter > Pseudarthrobacter sp. S3. Next base: position 748,515 of record NZ_CP189583.1, read on the forward strand.
CGCCCGCGAGGACACCACGCAGGAACAACAGGTCCTCAACCATGGCCTGGTACGGCGTCCGGTTGTGGTTGATCAGGGCATACCTGCCCTTGTGTCGGACCACGTCAGGCCGGTGTTTGAGCCGCGCCTCAGCGGCCGGAGATGTCACCTCGGAGTGGGTGCGCGGTTCTACGGACGCCTGGCTGCCGTAGTAGATCTCGTCCTGGACAGGTGCTTCTGTAATGGTTGTCTCCGTCGCGGGTAAATGGTAGGCGTTCGTACCTGAATAATAGCGCGACCCCCATAACGGCAGGCCCCAAACGGGCGCCGCCGGCCGGGAACGGCCTTAGCTGGCCATTGCCTTCCGCCAGCTGAGCAGGAAAGCTGCGCCGACGTCGTCGTGAATGACATCTTCCCCAAGCCCCAGATCGGTGGCCGTCAACACGTCATAGGGTTTGACCGGAACGCCGTCCGCCGGGCGGACATCAACGTGCTTCACGGAATGGTCATTATGGTGGAGCCAGTCCGCCATCGCGTAGTCCGTGCGGGAATCACCCACGGTCCGCCAGGCCTGCGGCGTGATGCCCCGCGCTGCCAGCAACTCCACCGCGCGGCTGGCGCCGAGGTCCTTGCCCAGCCGCACCGACTCAATATCGGTGGAAATGATGGTGGGATCGACGCGGTAGTCCACATCGTCGTCGGAATTCGGTGCGTGGTGCTCCAGGCGGACCACGCCCATGCCGTGGCGGGCCATCAGTTCCATGGCATCGGAGTCGAAAAGCTTCTGTTCGGCCAGGTAATCGGTGGAGGGCACCTCGATGTGCTGCTCAACGGACACCATGGCGCGTTTGGTCTCGTCAAAGAACATGTGCTTGGAGTAATCCTCAGCCACGAGCCTGCGGACGTCATCGCCATAAGCCTTGGGCACGGCAAGGTCGCGGTCAACATGGACGGGGCCGGGCCCGGCAGCGGTGTAGCTGAACCACACGGCGCCCTTCTCGCAAATTGCGTGGATGACCGTCCCGGCGGGCATTCCGGCAGCGATCATCGGCTCCATGATCTGCCCGCGGATGAACGCATCGGAGCGGCCGGTATTGAAAATGACCGGAATTCCGGCGGTAGCCAGGGCCACAAGATCGGCAATGATGTCCGGTTTCACATCGCGGGTCACGGGGCTGGCCACGGGTCCGTCGACGTCGAGCAGGAGGGCGAGGGGCGGGGTGGACGGCAGGCGGACGCCGGGCGTGGTGGCGGCAGGGAATTCGGGTGCAGTCATGGCTCCATTGTGTCAGCCGGAGGGCCCCGATCCTGCGCCGGCGGTGCAACGTCCGCGGCATGTGACAGTTTGGCTACAACCTTGGGATGCTGCGGGCCGGACACTTCTCTTGGGGCGCCAAGCTGCCTAGGGTGGCATGGTGATATTCAAAGCTGTGGGCGAGGGACGCCCGTATCCCGATCATGGTTTCAACACGCCCAAACAGTGGGCATCGCTGCCGCCCCGCCCTGTCCGTCTGGACGAACTGGTGACCACCAAGCGGACGCTGGACCTGGAAGCGCTCCTGGCTGAAGATTCCACCTTTTTCGGCGACCTCTTTCCCCACGTGGTGCAGTACCAGGGAATCCTGTACCTGGAGGACGGCCTGCACCGCGCCGTCCGGACAGCCCTGCACCAGCGGACCGCCATCCATGCCCGAGTGCTGGTCATAGATGGCTAGGAAACCAAAGGACGCCAGCGTCCTGCACGGCCACCATGTTGTCACCGGCTCCGAACTGCGGGCCACCTTTGAGGCTGCTGGCGACCACGACGATCCGGTGCGGTTGCGCCGCCGCGTGGTGCATGGCGTGGTTCTGGTTTTGCTGCTGGGCCTCATTGCCGGCGCCATTATCGTTGCGCTGGCCATAATGAACGGACAGCTCAAGCTTCCGACGACGGCGGGCAGCGATGAGTCCCGGGCCACCTGTCCCGGGGTCACCTTTGACTACACCCCCAACGAGAAAATCAACCTCAACGTCTACAACTCCACCAGCCGTCCCGGGTTGGCCCGCTCTGTGGCAGACGAATTGCTGGTCCGGAAATTTGTGGTGGGGGCCGTGGCCAACACGGAGGCCGGGTTCCGCGGCGTGGCTGCGGTGGTTTCCGGGGCTGCCGGGCAGTCTGCCGCCTTCAGCGTCCAGCGGAACCTGCCGGGCTCCGACTACTTCCAGGATGGCCGGACGGACGCCAGCGTTGACATCATTCTTTCCAGCGATTACCGGGAGCTCGCCGCCGTGGACCGCGTGGACCAGACGCCGGGGAAGCTTAGCTGCCCGCGTGAAAGCCGGCGGATCGCTGACGACGCCAAGTGGCCGGTTATTCCGACGGCGGGCCCCTGACCTGCCGTTGCTCTATCACGTCTGGTTGCTAAACCAGGCGGATGACGACCGGAGGTGATAGAGCAACGCAGGGGTTACGTCAAGGGGAGGCTAGCGCGCAGGGGTGCGCCGTCGTGGTCGAACCTTGCTCCGGCGCCCAGTTGGATGAACCGCACGGTGCGGGCGGCCCGGGCCTCAAGGTCGGCGGGCTCGTTGCTGCCGCGTGCGGCGCTGGAGGAGAGCGTGCCGTGGATGAGCTGTGCCTGCTGGCCAATGTCCGCTTGCGGCAGGTACCCCTGCGCCATAGCGTCCCGGAGGATGCCCTGCAGAAGGACGCTGAGTTCACCCACGTGGCCGGCCAGTTTGGCAAAGGACGACGGCGACAGCACCGCCGCCATCGCCGGTCCGGGCGGGAGGTGGCGGCGGCTGAGGTCCTCCACCTGGGTGCGCACGTACAGGGCCAGCCGTTCGACGGGGTTCTCGAGAGTGTTCAGTGACTCACGCAATTCGGCAAGGAACCGCTCCGTCTCATCCAGGGCGTAGGAGATCAGCAGCTCTTCGATGTCCGCGTAATAGTTATAGACGGCGGTGCGCCCCACCCCGGCATGCCGGGCGACGTCTGTCATGGTCAGTCCGGGCAGTCCGTGCGTGAACAGGAGTTCCCCGAACGCTGTCAGGACCCGGCGTTGAGTCTCGGCGCGTTGTGCGGCGTTGTTGGCCGCCGAAATCCTGGGCATGCAGACACTTTACCGCGATGTGTCAGTAAACTGATCGGCAGGCCCGGTGTAGTCCCGGATCGTTCAGACCGCGCAGCCTTCCGGGCCGCAGGCCTCGCCGTCGTTGCCGTTCGCGGAGTTGACCAGAACCAGGGGGTTTGTCTCCTGCCAGGCCTGGTGTAGCGCCGCAGTGAACGTTTCGGCCGGCTGGGCACCGGAAAGGCCGAACTTGCGGTCAATCACGAAGAAGGGCACGCCAGTGATGCCCAGGGCGCGGGCTTCCTCGAAATCGAAACGGACGTCGTCGGCGTATTTGTCCGTGGTGAAGAGTTCGGCGACTGCATAGGTGCTGAGGCCCAGCTCCTGGCCTAAAGCCGTGAGGTATTCGGCGTTGCCGATGTCCTTGCCGTGCTCGAAGTGGTCGCTCAGCAGGCGTTCCTTCGCGACATCCTGCTGACCGTGCTCGGCCGCGAGGTGGATCAGGCGGTGTGCGGTGAAACTGTTGGCCACCACCACCTGGTCGAACCGGTAGTCCAGGCCTTCGCCAGTGGCCTGCTCGGTGACGTGCTCAAACATCTGCGAGACCTGCGCCGGAGCCATGCCCTTTCGCGTGCTCAGGTACTGCAGCTCCGTGCCGTCATAGTGCTCGGGGAGGGTTGGGTCCAGCTGGTAGCTGCGCCACTTCACCTCCACAGCGTCGCGGTGCGGGAACTCGGCCAGGGCGGCCTCGAAGCGGCGCTTGCCGATGTAGCACCACGGACACGCGACGTCTGACCAGATCTCAATCTTCATGCTTGCCATAACTGTGCAGGTCAGGCGCCCATTCCCCGCCGGCAGTGTCGGATCTGTCACACAGGGGCTTGAAATGGGGCCCCTCGCGGGGCGATAGTCGGAACAACGGGTTAAGCAGAAGCCGCACTGAATAAACTTCATCGCCACGTCTGAGGGCGTGGCATGTAATTCTCCCGGAGGCGAGCATGCGGATAGGACTTGTTGCGGCACCATGGATTCCGATTCCCCCGGCCGGATACGGAGGCATCGAGAGGGTAGTTGACTCCCTGGCCCGAGGATTCCTCGCGGCAGGGCATGAAGTGTTGCTGGCCGCAGCGTCGGACAGTACCTGCCCGGCGCCCCTGGTGCCGGGGATGAGACCATCCGAACCAGCTGAAATGGGTTTTTCGCTCTCAGAGCTCAGCCATGTCATCAGGGCTTATGAAGGGCTGGGGGACGTGGACATCATCCATGACCACACCCTGGCCGGGCCGCTGGTGGCCCGGAGGTGGTCGCACGCACCCGTGGTGACCACCATTCACGGTCCTCTCATCCCGGCGTCGGCCCATTTGTACCGCGCGATGGCTGCCGACACAGCCATCATTGGAATCTCACGTGACCAGGCTTCCCGTGTGCCGGATGTCCCGATCACCCGCGTGATCCATCATGGAATGGACGTCCTTGCCGTCCCGGTCGGCTCCGGCACAGGCGGCTACGTCTGCTTTGTCGGCAGGATGTGCCCGGACAAGGGCGTGCTTGAAGCCATCCGCATCGCGCGCCAGGCAGGAATCCCGCTGCGCCTTGCAGCGAAGATGCGTGAACCGCAAGAGCTGGAGTACTTCCACTCCGTCATTGAACCGCTCTTGGGCTCCAACGAGGTTTTCCTCGGCGAGCTCGGGGACACTGACAAGTACCGGCTCATGGGCGAAGCGATGGCGTTCCTGAATCCCATCCAATGGTCCGAACCGTTTGGACTGGTCATGATCGAAGCCCTCTCAACGGGCACCCCGGTAGTGGGAACTCCAATCGGATCCGCCCCTGAGATTGTGGACCACGGCAAGACCGGATACCTGGCGCCGACGGATCAGCTGCACACCCTCCTTCCCCTCGCCGCAGCGCTGGACAGATCGCACTGCAGGGACCGGGCAGCCAAGCTGTTCAGCACGGAGAGGATGGTTGGCAACCATTTGGACCTCTACGCAAAGCTCGTGGAAAAGAGCCAGGCGGCAGGGGTTCCGGATGATCCCCGCGTGGATCAGAATCAACTACGCGGAGCAGTTTTCCGGGCGCCGGGACCGGACCCCATTTTTATCCGGCGGCCCTGAGGAAGGAGCGCATCCATGACTGCTTGGAATGCCGACACGGAAGCCGATGTCGGCGGCGCCGGCGCTGTGACCCTGGTGGAGGGGTCTTCCTTCTGCATCAGCTCCCACAGCGGAGACATAAGCCCCGAGGGCGGAACCAACGGCGCGTTCTATCGAGATACCCGGATTGTGTCCCGGTGGGTCCTGCGCATCAACGGCGCTCTCCGGGAGCCTCTGGTGGCACAGCGGCCGGACGCGTTCGAGGCCGCCTTCGTGGGCCGCGCTAAGTGGCCGGACGGCCGGTTCGACAGCCCGCTCGTAGTCCGTCAGCAACGCCACATCGGACCGGGTCTGCAGGACGACATCACTTTGGAAAACTATTCTGCGGAGGCCGTCGACTGCGAGATCGAACTGCAGGTGGATGCAGACCAGGCCGACCTTTTCGATGTCAAAGGCGGCCGTCCGATCAATGAGGACAGCCTGACGCGGACCATCAAAGGCGCAGAACTCCTGGTCGAGACCGTCCGGAACGGGCAGCGCCGCGGCTCTGCGATCAGGGCCGCCGGCGCCGAAGTCAGCGTTGAGGCGCTGAGGTTCCACGCGCATATCCCGGCAAGAGGCAAGTGGTCCACCAGCGTCATTGTGGTGCCCCTGATTGGCGGTGAGGCCCCGGATGAACCCTTCACCGAAGGGGGCCTGCCCCGTCACCGGACGGGCGTGCAGCGGCACCTGGCGTGGGAGGAAAACGTCCCGCGCATCTCTGTCGGGGACCGCAATATTGAGGAAACCCTGCAGCGCAGCCAGTCCGATCTGGGGTCACTGCGGATTTTCGATGCCGAGCATCCTGACCGTGCTGCCGTGGCGGCCGGTGCACCTTGGTTTATGGCGCTGTTTGGCCGCGATTCGCTCCTGTCCTCCTATATGTCACTGCTGGTGGACTCGACGCTGGCGGTGGGGACCCTGCAGACCCTGGCGGCCCTCCAAGGCACGAAAGTCGATAACGATTCCGAGGAACAGCCGGGCCGTATCCCGCACGAGGTGCGGCTGGGCGTGACGGCCGGCCTGTCTTTGGGCGGGACCGCATATTACGGCACCGCAGATGCCACCCCCCTGTTTGTCAGTGTCCTCGGCGAGCTCAGCCGGTGGGGACTGTCGGACGAAGTTATCGATTCTCTTCTGCCGCACGCAGACCGGGCCCTGGAGTGGATTGAAAAGTACGGGGACCGTGACGGTGACGGTTTTGTGGAGTACCTTCGTCCGAACACGCATGGGCTGGTGAACCAGGGTTGGAAGGATTCCTGGGACGGGATCAACTTCGCGGACGGGCGGATAGCTCAGCCTCCCATCGCCCTTTGCGAAGTCCAGGGTTACGTTTACGCCGCCTATGTGGGACGATCCCTGCTGGCGCGCTGGGCCGGGGATGCTGAGACAGAGCACCACTGGGCCGATCGGGCAATCGCCCTGAAGGAGGCTTTCAACGAAAAGTTTTGGCTGCCGGACAGGGGATACTTCGCGATCGCGCTGGACAAGGACAAGACCCCGGTTGACGCATGTACTTCAAACATGGGCCACTGCCTGTGGGTGGGCATCGTTGACGAGGAAAAGGCCTCGTCAGTAGCGGAGCGCCTGATGTCCCCCGAACTGTTCAGCGGCTGGGGGATCCGCACGCTGGCTTCGGACATGGGCGCCTACAACCCTGTCAGCTATCACAACGGATCGGTGTGGCCGCACGATACGGCCATCGTGGCCACAGGGCTGATGCGCTATGGATTTGTTGATGAGGCCATGAAGATCGCCAGCGGAATCCTGGACGCCGCAGAACACTTCGACGGCCGGTTGCCGGAGCTGTTCTGCGGGTTCGACCGGTCCGAATTCCACGGCCCCGTCCCCTACCCCACGGCATGCTCGCCCCAAGCCTGGGCCGCTGCAGCTCCCATTCAACTTGCCCGGATCATGCTGCGCTTCGACCCGGACTTCACGCGCAACGTGGTCCATCTGGCACCGATCCTCCCGGAGAAAATCGGGGACTTCAAGGCCGAGAACGTCCTGCTGGGGACTTCGCGTGTGGCCATCAGCGCGCGCGGGAGGGAGGGCCGCATCGACGGCCTCCCAGCGCGGCTGAAGCTGCTGAAGGAAGCGCGTCCGCCCCTCGACGAACGCCTGGGCGGACGGGCCGGCGACTAGCGGCAGGTTTCCCGGTGGACGCTTAGGGCACGGCGCGTTCCATCACGAAATCGTGCTCCACAGTGGTCCCCAGCCGGAAGGATTTGCTCCCCACCTTGCGGAAGCCGGACTTCTCGTAGAAACGGATGGCCCTGGCATTCTGACTGTTTACGCCCAGCCAGATTCCGGCCGTGCCGGCAGCCGTGGCTGCCTGCAGGCTGGCGTGCATCAGCTCGGCCGCGGCGCCGAGCCCATGGTGGTCCGGATGGACGTAGCATTTGCTGAGCTCCATGGAGGGCAGGACTTTCAACGAAAATGCCACATCCGCGTCCTCCGCCGGCCGGTTGACGAGCAGGCTGTAGCCGCGGAGCGCGCCGTCGGCGTCGATGACCAGGATTGTGACATCAGAATCCGCCATGTACTCCCGGAAGTGCCGTTCGCTGAGCGTGTTGGCCACGTGAGCGGCAATGTCCTCCGCTGACGACGACGGCGGGCAGGCCAGCGGGAAGGTGACTGCCGCCAGTGCGGCGAGCGGGCCGGCGTCGTCCGGTATGGCCTTTCGGATTGTGTGGGTCATGCAGGGATTCTACGTGCGCTTCCTACGGGTTTTTGTCCAGATAACGTCCTCAAAAGGCACTTTTGCTCTTGTTATCTGGACAAAAACTCCTGACCTTACTGCTTGAACGCGGCGTCGAAGGAGGTGTTCGACGGCGGGAAGTCATACTTCTTCAGCGCTGCGAGGGCTTCGGGGGCGCCGTGGAGGCGGTCCATGCCGGCGTCTTCCCATTCGACCGAGATGGGGCCGTCATAGCCGATCGCGGCCAGGGCACGGAAGGACGATTCCCACGGGACGTCGCCGCGGCTGGCGGAGACGAAGTCCCAGCCGCGGCGGGGATCGCCCCACGGCAGGTGCGAACCCATCACGGTGTTCCGGCCGGTGGGGCGGAGCTTGGTGTCCTTGCAGTCGACGTGGTAGATCCGGTCCTTGAAGTCCCAGATGAACGAGACGGGGTCGATGCCCTGCCACATGAAGTGCGACGGGTCCCAGTTCAGGCCGAACGCTTCGCGGTGGCCGATCGCCTCGAGGGTGCGGACGGTGGTCCAGTAGTCGTAGGCGATTTCGGACGGGTGGACTTCGTGGGCGAAGCGGACCCCGCATTCGTCGAAAACGTCCAGAATGGGGTTCCAACGGTCCGCGAAGTCCTGGTAGCCGGCCTGGATCACGGCGGCGGGGACCGGCGGGAACATGGCGACGTACTGCCAGATGGAGGAGCCGGTGAAGCCGACGACGGTGTCCACGCCGAGTGCCTTGGCGAGCCGGGCCGTGTGCTTCATTTCCTCGGCGGCGCGTTGGCGGACGCCCTCGGGATCGCCGTCGCCCCAGACCTTCGCGCCCACGATCGCTTCGTGGCGGAAGTCGATGGGGTCATCGCACACGGCCTGGCCCTTGAGGTGGTTGGAGATGGCCCAGACCTTGAGGTTGTACTTGGCCAGGACGGCGAGCTTGGACTCGACGTACCCGGGTTCGTCCCAGCGCCAGGCGTCCAGGTGGTCGCCGGAAACGGCGATTTCCAGGCCGTCGTAGCCCCAGCCGGAGGCGAGGTGCGCGACTTCCTCGAAGGGCAGGTCGGCCCACTGACCGGTGAACAGGGTGTACGGGCGGGGCATGTCAGGCTCCTTCAGAAGCAGCGGTCAGGGCTGTCGGCGTGCCGGCCGGGGCGCCGGCCAGTTGGATGATGGAACTTTTTGCGGCGGCGGACTCTTCAATGGCGTTCAGGATCCGCTGGACGGTGAGGCCGTCCTCGAACGACGGCGAGGGCGGGGTTCCGGTGCTGATGGCGGTCAGGAAGTCGCGGATTTCGTGGGTGAACGTGTGCTCCCAGCCGATGATGTGGCCCTGCGGCCACCACGCTTCAAGGTACGGGTGCTCGGGCTCGCTGACCAGGATCCGGCGGAAGCCCTGCTCGCGGGCAGGCACGGTGGCGTCCAGGAATCCCAGTTCGTTGAGGTTCTCCAGATCGAAAAGGATGGCGCCTTCGTCGCCGTAGATTTCCAGCTTGAGGGAGTTCTTCTGGCCGGTGGCCACCCGGGAGACCTCCACGGAGGCGATTGCTCCGGAGGAGAGGGACAGCGTTGCCCAAGCGGCGTCATCGACCGTTACTTCCTCCAGTCCGGCAGCTCCGGGACGCTGCGTAGTGAACGTGTGCGTCCGGCCAGACACTTCGGTGACGTGGTCCCCGAGCAGGAACAGCACCTGGTCGATCGCGTGGGAGGCGATGTCCCCGAGCGCCCCCGAGCCCGCGGTCTCCCTTTTGAGCCGCCACGTCATGGGTGCTTCGGCGTCAGAGAGCCAGTCCTGCAGATACGCGGCACGGACGTGCCGGACGGTACCTATCCGGCCTTCTGCGATGAATTCCTTCGCCAGGGCCAACGCGGGCACCCGCCGGTAATTGAAGCCGATCATCGACTGCACACCCTGGGCCCGGGCTGCCTCGGCGGCCGCCGCCATGGACTCAGCCTCGGCAAGGGTGTTGGCGAGCGGCTTCTCCACCAGAACATGCTTGCCGGCCTCAAGCGCGGCGATCGCGATTTCGGCGTGCAGCCAGCCCGGGGCGCAAATGTCAACGATGTCGATGTCATCGCGTTCGATGACCGTCCGCCAGTCTGTGGACGTTTCAGTCCAGCCGTACTTCCCGGCGGCCGCGGCAACTTCGGCGGCATCCCGGCCCACCAGGACCTTCTGCTCAAACGCCGGGACATCGAAGTAGCTGGCGACGTTCCGCCACGCGTTCGAGTGGGCTTTACCCATGAACGCATAACCGATCATCGCCACACCCAGTTTTTTGAGTTCCGGGCGCGGATTTATCGCTGATTCGTGTGAGGTCATGGTGGGGTTCCTAGAGGGTAGCGACTTCCGGCGCCCAGTCCTCAGGGAGGGCTGGGGATGCCGGAGCAGAGCTTTCGACATCCACGAAAGTTCCGGATTCCATGGATTCGGTGATTGAGACCATGGAATCCAGGACGTGGTAGGCCAGGTCGCCGGTGGCGCGGTGCGGCACCCCGGCGCGGATGGAGCGTGCCATGTCCAGGACGCCCATGCCGCGGCCGTTGGCGGGTCCAGTCGCCGGGACGGTAGTCCAGTCCTCGTCCCCTGCGCGCCAAAGCCGGATGTCGCCGTCGAAATTGTTGGGGTCCGGCAGCGACAGGGTGGCCTCTGTGCCGGTGATCTCCACGAAGCCCATCCGCACGCGGGGGGACTCGAAGGAGAAGACGCTATGGGATGATGCGCCGCTTTCGAACTGGGCCATGGCGGACACATGGGTGGGCACATCGACGGTGAATTCCTCGCCGGCCTTGGGCCCGGAGCCGATGACGCGGACCTTCCTGGACTTGGATCCGACGGCGGCCACCTTGCGGACGGAGCCGAACGTCTGGACCAGCGTGGTGAGGTAGTACGGGCCCATGTCGAAGAGCGGCCCGGCTCCGGTCTGGAACAGGAAGGCCGGGTTTGGGTGCCAGGATTCCGGACCGGGGGTCTGGAATGTGGTCATGGCCGTCAGCGGGGTGCCGATGTCGCCGCGTTCGATCAGCCGGCGGGCGGTCTGGAGGCCGGCGCCGAGGAAGGTGTCCGGGGCGCAGCCGAGGCGGATTTCGGCGGCATCGGCGGTTTTGAGCAGGCCGAGCCCGGACGGGCGGTCCAGGGAGAAAGGCTTCTCGGTCCAGACATGCTTGCCGGCATTGACGGCGGCCGTGGCCACTTCCACATGCGCCGCCGGGATGGTCAGGTTCACGATGATTTCGACGTCGGGATGGTTCAGTGCCGCGTCCACGCCGCCCCACTCCGCGATGCCGTATTCCTTGGCACGGGCTTCGGCGGCTTCCTCAAAGAGGTCTGCGATCACGTGGACTTTGAGGTCGGGGAAGACGGTGAGGTTGTCCAGGTATGCCTTGGAGATGTTGCCTGCGCCGATGACGGCGACGCCCACCGGGCCGCGGCGGGTCGATGCTGCGTGGCTCATGCGCGTGCTCCAGCCGGGCCGGTTGCCTGTGCGGCATTGAGGTAGGCGAGGCTCTCGGCGATGCCTTCGAAGATGTCGCCTGCATAGTCGTCGAACTCCACCACGCCCACTTCCAGGGATTTTGCGGCGGCGATGACGGCCAGCACGGCGACCTTGCCCTGACCCGCCGGCTGCTGCGCCTTAGTGTCGGTGTTGAGTGGTCCATCCTTGATGTGGATGAATTTCACCCGGTCACCCAGGCGCTCCAGCACCGCCACCGGGTCTTGGCCACCCACGGCAACCCAGTAGGTGTCCACTTCGAGGACCAGTTCTGGGTCCAGGAGGTCCGCGAAGTACTCCAACGCAGTACGGCCCTCGATGGTTGATTCAAGTTCCCACTGGTGGTTGTGATAACCCACGCGGATGCCGTATCCGACGCCCTTCCTGGCTGCGGCATTGAGGCCGGTGGCGGTGGCCTGGATGTCTTCGGCGGACTGCCAGCGTTCGGCCGGGATAAAGGGGTCGATGACGGTGGTGATGCCCAGCTCTTTCGCTGCCGCGAAGATTTCGTCCTGGTCCTGGCTGAGGAGCGGAGCGTGTCCGGATGGGGCGGTGAGGCCGTTTTCCTTCAGGGCGGCGCCGAGTTCCTTGGCCGTCGCCACGAAGTTGTAGGGCTCAACCTGGGTGAAGCCGATCTCCGCGACTTTGCGGATAGTGCCGGAAAGGTCCGCCTGGATCTGGTCCCGGAGCGTGTAGAGCTGGATCGAGTACTTCATTGGTTCTCCTGATTGCAGACGAATCCACGTTGACTGGGTGCTGCCGTACTGAGGCGATGCCACTTCCACTAAAGCTAGAATGACTTTTGCCGATGGTCAAGCAAAAGTTGCTCGGATGTCGATATTCTTTATTTCGCGTGACACGCAGAAGTTTCATGTGTTATTCATGATCCATGAGCCTCAGCCCCGAAACCGAGCACGCCGCCCCAGACCACGGCGGCAGCCTGGCGCGCGCCGGCGACCTCTTTCAGCTCCTGCGGGACGGCAAGGCCCGGACGCGGGCAGAGCTGGCCCTGACCACCGGATTGGCACGTTCCACAGTGGCCGCGCGCATCGACGCCCTGATCGCCTCCGGCCTGGTGGGCGTGGCGGGTGAGGCGAACTCCAGCGGCGGCAGGCCGCCGTCGCGCTTTGCCTTCAACCCGGCGGCACGCGCCGTCCTGGCCGTCGACGTCGGCGCCACCCACGTGATTGTTGCCGTCACCGATCTCAGCGGCCGGGTCCTGGCGGAGCGGCAGCTGGCACAGGATGTGGCTGCCGGCCCCGAGGCGGTGCTCGGCCGGGTGATTAAGGAGGGACGGGCGTTGCTTGAGCAGGCCGGGCGGGAACCCCGTGACCTCGCCGGCGTCGGGATCGGCCTGCCGGGGCCCGTGGAGCACGCCACCGGAAAGCCCGTCAAGCCGCCCATCATGCCGGGGTGGGACGGGTTCGACGTCGTCCCTTATGTCCAGCGTTCGCTGGCAGTTCCGGTGCTGGTGGACAATGACGTGAACATCATGGCGCTGGGGGAGCGGTCGGCGCACTGGCCGGACCACGGGAATTTCCTGTTCATCAAGGTTGCCACCGGCATCGGATCCGGGATCATCAGCAACGGTGAACTGCAGCGCGGCGCCAACGGAACGGCCGGCGATCTGGGCCACGTACGCGTGCCACGCGGCGATGAGGTGCTGTGCCGGTGCGGAAACCATGGCTGCCTGGAGGCGCTCGCGTCAGGACCGGCCCTGGCCGCTGAACTGGAGCGGCAGGGTGTGCCGGCGAGCAACGGCAGCGACGTGCTGCGGCTGGTGGGCGAAGGCAACTTGCAGGCTATCCAGGCGCTGCGCCAGGCGGGCCGGGATGTGGGCGACGTGCTGGCCACAGTAGTTAACCTGCTCAACCCGTCCGTCATTGTCATCGGCGGCAGCCTTGGCCAGGCCGGGGAACACCTGATGGCCGGCGTCCGCGAAGTGGTTTACCGGCGCTCGCTGCCGCTGGCAACCAGCCACCTGCGGATCGCTCTTTCTGTTGCCGGGGACCAGGCGGCGATTCTTGGTGCGAGCCAGATGGTCACGCAATACGTGTTGTCCCCTGCAGTCATTGAGGCGACGCTACAGGCGGCCGGCTAACCGCCTTTAGGTGGTAACCAGGCGGACCGGTGTTCCCTCCAGCCAGGCCATAACGTCCTCGAACGCGCCACCGTAGAACTGCCGGTAGCTCTCCGCTGTCACGTAGCCGAGGTGCGGGGACAGGACAGTGTTGGGGGCGCTGAGCAGCGGGTGGCCCGCAGGAAGCGGTTCCTGGTCAAAAACGTCGAGGGCCGCGCCCCGGATCCAGCCCTCGTTCAGAGCCCGCACCAGGGAATCCTGATTCACCAGCGGACCCCGCGAGGTGTTCACCAGGATGCCTTCCGGACCCCGGCCTCGGTAGCGGCCTCGTCGGTGAGATTCTGGCTCCAGGCGAGTACGTCCATGCCGAACGCCTGCCCGCACGCCGCGATCCGTCGCCCGATCTTACCCAGGCCCACGATGCCCAGGGTCTTGCCGGACAGCTCCATGCCCACGGACGTCTGCCACGTGCCGGCGCGTAGTGAGTTCTCCTCGGCCGGCATTGGCCATGCCGGTGGTGACCAGCAGCTTCAGCCCCGGGAGCCGTTCCAGCACGGTGCGGGGGAACGGGGTCCGCTCACGCATCGCAATGACGATCTGATAGTCGGCCAGCGCGGCTGCCAGGGCGTGTTCGGACTGGAAGGGCTCGCGGAAGACGGACGTTGCCACACCGGACCCTTCCAGAGAGGCCCAGTCGGCAAAGGCATGCGCAACGTCCTGGTAGTCGTCGAGGATGGCAAGCCGTTGCTGCATGTGAAGTTCCTTCGTCCGACGGGTGCGGCAGCCCGACGGTGTGGCTCAATATCCCGCACGTTGGGGCCGGCCGGTGTGAGCTTCATCGTATGCCAGAGCGCCATGACGCGGCCTGCGGCTTCCGGCACAGCACGGCGTGGTAGCAATGGAAGTGATGAAATCCTATTTAGCCACCGCTGAATCCTCATGAGCGGACAGTTCCTGGCCAAAGTTCCCAAGGGCTGGATCCTGCTCGCCTGCCTCGGACTGCTGGCGCTGAACCTGCGCGGGCCCTTCGTCGCCGTTGCCCCGGTGGTTGACCTGATGCAGGCCGACCTCGGATTTACCCCCGTGATGCTGGGCCTGCTGACCAGCATCCCGGTGCTGTGCTTCGCGCTCGCAGCATCGCTGGCGTCACTGACCACACGGAAACTCGGCGCGGAGTTCGCCGTCTCCCTCACCATCCTTGGCGTCCTGGCAGGCGTGATTGTGCGCTCGGCGGGCGGCCCGGGACCGGTGGTGGTGGGCACGGTGATGATCGGCCTGGCCATCACGGTGGGCAACATCGCGGTGCCGTTGATTATCCGCCGCGACTTCTCCCCGTTGCACCAAGGGACCGCCATGGGTGTGTACACCGCGGCGTTGAATATCGGGTCATTCCTGACATCGATGGTCACGGCGCCCCTGGCTGAGCTGGCCGGTTGGCGGGTGGCCCTGGCCGCCGTGGGCATCCTGGCCGTGATTGCCATCGTCTTCTGGACCCTCGCCGTGGGCGCCCGCACCGCGTTTGTGCCCTCCCGCACCGTGGTGGCCGGCGGGCAGGAGCACCCGGCCGTCAAGGGGTCCGGCTGGATTACCGCCGGGCTCACCGCAGGCTTCGCCGGGCAGGCGTTTTCCTACTACGCAGTGACGGCGTGGCTGCCGAGCTACCTCAACGACGAGCTCGGCATGTCCGCCTCGGCGGCCGGGGCAGGGTCATCGTTGTTCCAGATCTTCGCCATTGTTGGCGGCCTGGGAGTGCCGTTCGCGGCCAAGTATTTCAGTACGACGACGACGGCAGTCACCGTGGGGTTGTTGTGGACGGCCGTGCCGGCCGGGCTGCTGCTGGCGCCTGAGCTGTGGTGGCTGTGGTCCACCTTCGGCGGCATCGCGCAGGGCGGCGGGATCACGCTGATTTTCATCGCCATCATCAAGCTGGCCCGGGACCAGCTGTCCGCGGGCCGGATGTCCGCCACGGTCCAGGGGCTCGGTTACTGCTTCGGTGCGGTAGCCCCACCGCTGGTGGGGTTTGTGCACGACACCTCCGGCTCGTGGACCCCGGCGCTGCAGGTGATCCTGGGGTCGGTGCTGATGTTCTTAGTCTGCACAACCCTGGCCGTGCGGCAGGTGCCGAAAGGACGCTGACGCGTCCCGCCGTCGTACGTCCCCCTGCTGATTTACCAACGCTCTCTCACTTAACGCAGCTTAACGGCCGACGCTCTCTCACCATCTTGAGGATAGCGAGAGAGCGTCGGCCGGTTCACACGGGGTGTTCCGTCGCCGGGCCGGCGCCCCGGATCTCGGGGATGCCTGTTGCGAAGGGCGTGCCTGCCCGGCAGACGGAAATCTATTCAGTAGCCTGCCGCAGCCTAGGCCGCGGAGAGCTCCTCTTTGGTTGCCTTTTCGCGGGCCTCGGTGAGGTAGCGGGCGTAGGCGGGGAGGGTCAGGAAGGACGGGAAGTCCTGGCCGAGGGTGACTTCCTCGAAGATGTCACGGGAGTCTTCGAAGCGGTCGCCATCGAAGCGTTCCAGGCGGGCGAATTCTTCGTCGAGCAGTTCCTCGATCCACTGGTGGGTGATGATTTCGCCGCGGTCTGTGATGGCGGACGCGAACATCCACTGCCAGATCTGGGAACGGGAGATTTCCGCGGTGGCGGCGTCTTCCATGAGGTTGTGGATGGCGACGGCGCCGTTCCCGCGGAGCCAGGACTCGACGTAGCGAATGCCTACCTCGATGTTGTTCCGGATGCCCTGCTCGGTGATAGTACCCTCGGTAGCGGCCACGTTGATGAGGGCGCGGTCGTCGGGGATGACGTCCTCACGGGTGCGGTACAGCTGGTTGGGACGTTCGCCGAGGGTGGCGTCGAACACTTCGCGGCAGACCGGCACGAGGTCCGGGTGGGCCACCCAGGAGCCGTCGAAGCCGTCGTTGGCCTCGCGGGTCTTGTCGGCGCGGACCTTCTCGAACGCGTTGGTGTTGGCGGCCTCGTCCTTGCGGTTGGGGACGGCTGCGGCCATGCCGCCGATGGCCATGGCGCCGCGCTTGTGGCAGGCACGGACCAGCTGTTCGGTATAGGCGCGCATAAACGGCTGCGTCATGGTCACCTGGGCGCGGTCCGGCAGGACGAACCGGGGTCCGCGGGTACGGAAATTCTTGATCAGGGAGAAGATGTAGTCCCACCGTCCGGCGTTCAGGCCCGAGGCGTGATCACGCAGTTCGTAGAGGATCTCCTCCATTTCGAACGCCGCGGTGATGGTCTCGATCAGCACGGTGGCTCGGATGGTGCCCTGCGGGATGCCCAACAGGTCCTGGGCGAGGATAAAGATGTCATTCCACAGCCGTGCCTCGAGGTGGTTCTCGATCTTGGGCAAGTAGAAGTACGGGCCCTTTCCCTGGGCCAGGAGGCGGCGGGCGTTGTGGAAGAAGAACAGGCCGAAGTCCACGATGCCGCCGGCCACGGGAGCGCCGTCGATGATCATGTGCTTCTCGGGCAGGTGCCAGCCGCGGGGGCGCACCACCATGGTGGGCAGCTCGCCGGCCGGGCGGAGGTTGTATTCCTTGCCCTCAGGACTCGTGAAGTCGATCCGGCGTTGCAGCGCGTCGGTGAGGTTAAGCTGGCCCTTGATGACGTTCCGCCACGTGGGGGTGGAGGAGTCCTCCATGTCAGCGAGCCACACCTTTGCGCCGGAGTTCAGCGCGTTGATGGTCATTTTCTTGTCCACCGGCCCGGTGATCTCCACCCGGCGGTCCTCCAGGCCAGGGGCCGGGGGAGCGACGCGCCACGACGGGTCGTTTCGGATGTCCTCGGTTTCGCGGAGGAACCTGGGGTCCTGGCCGGCGGCGATCTCGGCCCGGCGGGTCCGGCGTGCCTGCAGCAGTTCCTGCCGGCGCGCGGCCGTGGCGCGGTGCAGCTTGGCGACAAACTCCAGTGCATCCGGAGTGAGAACCTCGTCCTGCCGGCAAATGGGCTGCGCGGTCAAAGTGATCCCGTTGATGGTGAAGCTGTCAGTGAAGCTGTTCATGTCAGTCTCCTTGAATACCCCGTTGCTCTATCACTTTTGGTCGCCAAAACGGTCGGATGAGAACCAAAAGTGATAGAGCAATGGGTGGGAAGGCGGGAAGTTAGTGGAACTGGCCTTCTTCGGTGGATCCCACCAGTGCCAGGGTTGAAGCGTTCGGGTTGAGCGCAGTTGCAATGTCGTCGAAGTAGCCGGTGCCGACTTCGCGCTGGTGCTTTGTCGCGGTGTAGCCGCGGGACTCGGAGGCGAATTCCTTCTCCTGCAGCTCGACGTAGGCGCTCATGCCTTCACGGGCATAACCGTGGGCGAGATCGAACATCGAGTAGTTCAGGGCGTGGAAGCCGGCCAGGGTGATGAACTGGAACGTGAAGCCCATGGCGCCGAGTTCGCGCTGGAACTTGGCGATGGTGGCGTCGTCCAGGTGCTTGCGCCAGTTGAACGACGGCGAACAGTTGTAGGAGAGCATCTGGTCCGGGAAGTCAGCCTTGACGGCCTCGGCGAACTTGCGGGCAAGCTCCAGGTCCGGGGTGCCCGTCTCCATCCAGATGAGGTCGGAGTACGGGGCGTAGGCCTTGGCGCGGGCGATGCAGGGTTCGATGCCGTTGCGGACCTTGTAGAAGCCCTCCGGGGTGCGTTCGCCGGTGACGAATTCCTTGTCGCGGGGATCGACGTCGGAAGTGATCAGGGTGGCTGCCTCGGCGTCGGTGCGGGCGATGACCACCGAAGGGGTGCCGGCGACGTCGGCGGCCAGGCGGGCGGCGTTCAGGGTGCGGACGTGCTGCTGGGTGGGGATGAGCACCTTGCCGCCGAGGTGGCCGCACTTCTTCTCCGAGGCGAGCTGGTCTTCCCAGTGCACACCGGACGCGCCGGCCTGGATCATGGATTTCATGAGCTCGTAGGCGTTCAGCGGGCCACCGAAGCCGGCCTCGGCGTCGGCGACGATCGGCACCATCCAGTCCTCAACGGTCTGGATGCCTTCGGAGAATTCGATCTGGTCGGCCCGGAGGAGGGCGTTGTTGATGCGGCGCACCACGGTCGGAACCGAGTTGGCCGGGTAGAGGGACTGGTCCGGGTAGGTGTGGCCGGAGTTGTTGGCGTCCGCGGCGACCTGCCAGCCGGAGAGGTAGATGGCGCGCAGGCCGGCCTTGACCTGCTGCACGGCCTGGTTGCCGGTCAGGGCGCCCAAAGCGTTGGTGTACCCGCCGGTCTTGTGCTCTTCGGTGAGCTGCTTCCAGAGCTTCTCGGAACCACGGCGGGCCAGCGTGTGCTCTTCGGAGACCCGGCCGCGGAGCTTGACGACGTCCGTTGCCTTGTAGTCACGGGTCACACCTTCCCAGCGGGGGTTGGCGGCCCACTCGAGCTCCAGGGCGGCGGCCTGCTCTTCGGGCGTCTGCTGGGTGGGCTCAAATGCTGCAGTCATCGTTGTCTCCTTGATTGAGCTCCGGGTGGTAATCCGCCGGCCGGAGCTGCTTCGTTGCAGTTCCGGCCGGCTACCCCGGTGCGGTGTTTCTTTCCGTGATTACTACTTTTCAGCACTTCACAACACTTCTCTAGGGGAAAACACTGGAAAGAAATGCACTTCTTCGCGTATCCTCAAGAAATGACGCCTGGAAGCTGGAACCGCGAAGTCGCCCTACCGCCGTCGTCCGCCGCCTCCCCGGAACTGGACGTCATCAGCCTGGGCCGCCGCGTGCGGCATCTGCGCAAGCAAGCCGGGTACACGCTCGATGACCTGGGCGCCGCCGTCGGGACCGCCCCCAGCCAGTTGAGCCTGATCGAAAACGGCAAGCGGGAGCCCAAGCTTTCCCTGCTGCAGGGACTGGCCGCGGCGCTCGGCGTGAGCATCGACCAGCTACTTGGCGCCGAACCGCCAAGCCGCCGCGCGGCCCTGGAAATTGAGCTGGAACGCTACCAGCGCGGGCCCCTGTACGAGTCCCTCAACCTGCCCAAAATCCGCATCAGCTCACGGCTCCCGGTCGATGTGCTGGAGGCGCAGGTGGGGCTGCTGCACGAGCTCGAACGCAAGCTCAACGAGCAGGTGGCGACGCCGGAGGAAGCCCGACGCGCGAATGGTGAGCTGCGTGCCATGATGCGCGAGCGCGGCAACTATTTCCCGGAGTATGAGGCCGAGGCGCAAAAGGTGCTCGGGCTGGTGGGTTACACGGCCGGGCCGCTGAGCCAGCACGTCATCGCCGACATCGCCGAGAAGCTCGGATTCACCCTCCATCACGTGAGCGACCTGCCGCATTCCACCCGTTCCGTGACGGATTTGAAGAACCACAGAATTTACCTGACGCAGAGCCAGCGGCAGGACCACGACCCCCGCTCCGTGCTGCTGCAGGCGTTGGGGCACTATGTCCTGGGGCACGAGACGCCGAAAAACTACGGCGACTTCCTCGCCCAGCGGGTGGCCACCAACTACTTCGCGGCCGCGCTCCTGCTGCCGGAGCAGGCCACCGTGGACTTTCTGCAGAAGGCCAAGGCTGCCAAGGAAATCGCCGTGGAGGACATCCGGGATGCCTTTGCCGTGTCCTACGAGACCGCCGCGCACCGCTTCACCAACCTGGCCACGAAGCACCTGGGCATCACCACCCACTTCCAGAAGACCCACAAGAGCGGCATCATCTACAAGGCCTATGAGAACGACGGCGTGACCTTCCCGATGGACCACACCGGCGCCATCGAGGGCCAGCCGTCGTGCAAGGCCTGGACCTCGCGGGCGGTGTTCGATGTGCCGGACAAGTTCAGTGCGTACAGCCAGTACACCGACACTCCGTCCGGCACGTACTGGTGCACGGCCCGGACCGAGCGCTCGGCCAACGGCGAGTTTTCGCTGTCGATCGGGGTGCCGTACCAGCATGTGAAGTGGTTCCGCGGCCGGGAAACCACGGCCCGCGAAAAGTCCACGTGCCCGGACCCGAACTGCTGCAAGCGGCCCCCGGCAGCCTTGGCGTCCGAATGGGCCGGAAACGCATGGCCGGCGGCCCGGGCGAACACACACCTGCTGGCCGCCATGCCGCCCGGAGCGTTCCCCGGCGTGGACGAGACCGAGGTGTACAGCTTCCTGCAGGCGCACTCGGGGAACTGAGCCAACCCTCTATCAGCCCCTGCAGTCTTTCCCAGGACCCTCTCTGACTTTCTTGGGGAGAATGAGAGAGGGTCGGGGAATTTGCTGCAGCAAGTGATAGAGCGTTTCCTTACCCGTGGAGCTCCCGGTACGCGGCAGCGGCGCCGGGGTGAAGGGGTAAACCGGCGGTGTTGATCAGGGATTCCGGGCTGAGGAACTGAACGCCCAGGCTGGAGCGCGGGATGAGTTCCTCGGCGTGGCCCACCAGCAGTTCGACGGTCCGCTTGACGGTTTGGTCGTCAAGATCGCTCCGGCACAGCAGCAGGTTCGCGACGCCAACGGTCCACACGGCCGGAACGCCGGCGTAGGCGCCCGCCGGGATCAGCACCCGGTCGTAGAAAACGCCGTATTTGGCCCGCAGCGCCGGCAGCAGCGGGGACAGATCGAGGAAACCCAGCCCGACGTCGTCGTTCGCGGCAGCAATGGCCGCGGTGGGCACTCCCCCTGACCAGAACAACGCGTCCACTGTTCCGTCCCGCAGGGCCGCAAGGCCCCCGTTGAGGCCGAGGCTCAGCACGGTGACGCCGCCCGCCGTCCCGGCCGTGGAGCTGAGCCTGGCAGCCTCGATCAGCCGCGGGGTGGTCAGCGACGTCCCCGAGCCGGGCTCACCGACAGCCACAGTCCGGCCGGCAAGCCCGCCGATGTCCCGGATCCCGCTGTTCCGCCGGATGACGCAGTGGACGTAGTTCTCGTACACCTTCCCAACGGCGGAAAGTCCGACGGCGGGCGTCTCACCCGCGGGGGTGCGCTGGGCCGCCGAGTCCGCAAGGGCGACGGCGAACGTGGCTTTGCCGGTCAGCAGATACTCGAGGTTGTCCAGGCTGCCACCGGTAGTCAGTGCCGACGCCTGGCCGGCCACCCCGTGACGCTGGAGGGACGCCGCCAGCAGCTCGGCGAACTCCAGATAGAAGCCGCCAGGCTCGCCGCCAGCCACGGTGACGGTGCCCGGGCGGCCCGTGGGCGTGCACGCACCCAGGGTTGGCAGGAGCAGCCCGGACAAACCGGCAGCGAGGCCGGCCTTGAGGACGGTCCGCCGCGGGGGAAGTCGGGGAAGGGTGGGCAGGTCCAGCGCTCCGGTCAGGTCAGGCACGCGGCGCCACCTGCTCCGGTCCGGCAAAGGGTCCCGGCAAAGGTCCCGGCACGTCCCCTGCACGCGGAAACTCGAGGCGCGCAATCAGGCCGTGCGGCGTTGCCTCGGCAAGCACCAGCCGGCCGCCGTTGGCTGCTGCCAGCTTGTCCACGATAGTCATGCCCAGCCCGGTGCCGCGAGTGGTCCGGTGCACCGGGGACCGCCAGAAGCGGCTCGTGGCCGCTGTCCGTTCGTCGGACGAAAGCCCGGGGCCGTCGTCGGACACTTCGATGGACACCATGCCTTGGCGGGCGCGGGCAGCGACCGAGATGTGGGCGCCGGGAGCATACTTGATGGCATTGTTCAGAAGTTCGCCGACCATCTGGGCCAGTTCTGCCGAATTGCAGGCGATGTGCACGGCGGGGGCAGGCGGATATTGGAGCAGGATCGATGCCCCGCTGCGCTGGGCGGCAGGGCCGGCCCGTTCGGCTTCTTCCTGCAGAACCGGATAAGGATCGAGGGGCGCCTGCGCCGCGCGGGACGTGGTTCCCAGCGGGCCCCTGGCGGAGTCTTCAGAGGCCCTGTGCTCGGCGGCCGCCAGCTTCAGTACCCCGTCCAGGATCTCCTCCACGCGTTCGAGTTCGGCCAGCACCCCTGCGGCGGCGTCGTGTTCGCGGGCGGTCTTAAGTTCCAGTTGCAGCAGATCGATCCTGAGCCGCAGGGCACCGACCGGGTTTCGCAGTTCGTGCGACGTGTCCGCTATCAGTTGCCGTTGGGAGTCGAGGCTGTGGCTGACGGTCTGCGCCATGGTGGTGAATGAACGGCTCAGTTCCCGTAGCTCCGGCGGCCCGTCCTCGGGGAGCCCGCCGGTCCGTCCTGTCGCCTCAAGTTCGGTGACAGCCGCGTTCAGCCGGTTTACCGGGCGCAGCACCCACCGGGTTACGCTGGCAGCGCCCAGGAGGAGCGCCGCGGCCAGGGCTGCCGCCGCAAATGCCACGATGAGCCAGCGTTCCCGCAGTTTCTGCCGGGCCCCGTCCAGGTTGACCTCGAGAACGGCTTCGCCCAGGACCTGGCTCGCGCTGCCAAAGGAGCGGGAGATCACCTCGGAGGACGGCCCGAACGGCTGCAGCGGGGTGAGCGTGGTGTCGTTGAGGTTCAGGTTGGCCCTGGCCACCGCGTCCCGGACGTCCGGCCGGTATTCGCTCAGGCCGCCGGAGCGCAGGGTGCCCTGCTGGAGGCGGATCAGGACTCCCTCACCGTAGAGTTCGGAATATCTGTCCATCTCCGCCTGCAATTGTGCGGTTTCGCCGGCGGACGCTGCGTCGAATGCCACTTGTGCGAGGCGGTTGAGCGACGCGGCACGGTTGATCTGGAGTTCCTGGGTCAGTTCGCGGCCGGCCGAGGTCAGGATGGCGTTGGAGGCGATGATGACGATAAGTACCGCCAGAACACTCAGGATGCCCAGGACACGCAGTTTCACGCCGGGTCCGCCTCGACCCGGTAACCAACGCCGCGGACGTTGATGATGAACCCCGGCAGCTGAAGCTTCGCCCGCAGACCCGTCAAGTGCACGTCAAGGGACCGGGAGGAGGCTACGAACGCGTCGCCCCACAGCGCATCCAGGATCTGTTCTCGGGTGACCACCGAGCCGGCGTGGCTGGCCAACAGCGCCAGCAGGTCGAACTCGGTGGCGGTCAACGGGAGGACCTCGGAACGGAGGGCAGCCACGCGCCGCTCGAGGTCGATCTCAAGATCACCCAGCACCACGCTCTGCGGCCGCGAGGCCCCATGGCGGCCGGCACGCCGGGTGACGGCCTCGATGCGCGCTAGAAGTTCCACAAGCTTCACAGGCTTGACGAGGTAGTCGTCTGCTCCGGACCGCAGGCCGAGCACCACGCTGCGTTCGTCGTCGCGAGCGGTGAGAATCAGGATCGGCACCGGCGTGACCTGGCGCAGCTTCCGCAGCACTTCCAAGCCATCCATATCGGGAAGGCCCAGGTCCAGCAGGATCACTTCGAACTTCCGGTGGACCAGCAGGGCGTCGGCTCCGCGGGCAACGCGGGTGGGGTGGTGCCCCGCCGTCGCAACGGCTGCGGTGAGGGCGGACGCCATGGCGTCGTCGTCCTCGACGATGAGCAACTCCATGTCCTGTTCCCTTGTTCGTTGAGCGGGCACCTGCAACCTGCCCGCTTTGGAGGTTACCCCTTCCCCCGGTGAAACCTAAGGAAGTGTTAGGAAATGCCCTCCCACGTTGGATGTGCCTTGGCTCACGCATAACTTGGATCAGGTCCTCGGTGTTCAAAGGGGACCGCCAATTTCGAGGAGGAACCATGGGCAACGAAGCCGTGGAAAGCATGAAAGTAAGCCAGAAGGCGCAGCAGCCCAGGAAGGTTCAGAGATGAGCACCCAGCAAACCGAAGTCCAAAGCGAGTCAGCCCAGACCCGCCGGGCCGTGAGCAACATCCTCAAGGGTTCATCCGGCAACCTCGTGGAGTGGTACGACCTCTACGTCTACACAGTCTTCGCCGCCTACTTCCAGTCGCACTTCTTTAACTCTACGGACCAGCTCCAGGCTGGCCTCGAGGCGATGGCCGTCTTCTCAACGTCGTTCCTGATGCGACCGGTTGGCGCCTGGTTCTTCGGTCGCTACGCCGATCGCAAGGGCCGCAAGGCCGCGCTGACGCTGAGCGTGACGATCATGTCCGCCGGCTCGTTCGCCATCGCGCTCCTGCCCACCACACAGCAGGTGGGCGTCTGGGCCTTGGTGCTGCTGATTTTCATTCGCCTGGTTCAGGGGTTCTCCGTGGGCGGCGAATATGGCACCAGCGCAACCTACATGTCCGAGGCCGCCACGTCCAAGCGCCGAGGGTTCTTCTCGAGCTTCCAGTACGTCACACTGATCGGCGGCCAGATGATGGCTCTTCTGGTTCTGGTCGTTTTGCAGAACGTTATGCCAAAAGGCGACCTGACCGAATGGGGCTGGCGCATCCCGTTCGCCATTGGCGGTGTGGCTGCCCTGGTGGTCCTGTGGCTGCGGCGCTCGATGGAGGAAACCGTCTCGGCGGAGCAGGTCGAGGCCGCCAAGGTTCCGGCCGTGGCGGGCGTTGCGCAACCGGGCACCATGAAGCTCCTGTTCACCCAGTACTGGAAGCCGCTGCTGATCTGCATCGGCGTCACCCTTGGCGGCACCGTGGCGTTCTATACGTACACCAACTTCATCCTGAAGTTCATGAACGATACGTCCGGCATCGCCAAGACCGACACCTCGGTCATCAACTTCTGGGCGTTGTTCATCTTCATGATCCTCCAGCCCGTGTACGGCATCATCTCGGACAAGGTGGGCCGCAAGCCGCTGCTCCTGTGGTTCGGCATCACCGGCGTCCTCTTCACCTGGCCGCTGCTCTCCACCCTGTCCAACACCAAGGACCCGTTCACGGCGTTCCTGCTCATGATGGGTGGCCTGCTTATTGTTGGCGGCTACACCTCCATCAACGCCCTCGTGAAGGCCGAGCTGTTCCCCGCCTCCATCCGCGCCCTCGGTGTCGGTTTGGGCTACGCGATCGCCAACTCGCTCTTCGGCGGCACGGTCCCGCTGCTTGGTGCCGCGTTCCAGAAGGCCGGGCGGGTGGATCTGTTCTTCACTTATGTCACGGTTGCCATTGCCATCTCGCTGGTGGTCTACATCTTCGCCCTGAAAAACAAGAAGGCCACTCACCTGGACCGCGAACAGGGCGATGCCTGGAACCGGCCTGCAAAGGACGACGACAAAAACCAGGACCTCATCGACGCCTGACGCTGTCGGCAGCTTCAGTGAGCGGACGACGGCGGGTGGCCGCCCGCCGTCGTCCGCTCTCCGCCGTCACCACTTCCGCACCGGGTTTATCAGGATGCGCGTTCAGGCGGCGGGACTATATTGGCCCTGTCAGCCCATCAACCAGTCAGCTCATCAACCTGATCGCGGGAGTGTGCACTCATGACCAAGGAACTCGCCACCCAGCTCATCGAACAGCTCCAGGCTGCAGGGGTGCAGCGGATTTACGGGATTGTGGGCGACAGCCTCAACCCGATCGTCGATGCGGTCCGACAAACCGGAGGTGCCAAGGAGGGCGGGATCGACTGGATCCACGTCCGGCATGAAGAGGCCGCCGCATTCGCCGCCGCAGCGGAAGCCCAGCTGACCGGCAGGCTGGCCGTATGTGCGGGATCCTGCGGCCCGGGCAATCTCCACCTGATCAACGGCCTTTACGATGCGAACCGCTCGGGGGCGCCCGTGCTGGCCATCGCGTCCCACATCCCTAGCAAGCAGATCGGCAGCAGCTTCTTCCAGGAAACCCACCCGGACCGGCTCTTCAACGAGTGTTCGGTCTACTCGGAACTTGTCAGCACGGCCGAGCAGGCACCGCGAGTGATGCACAGCGCCATCCAGCACGCCCTCGGGCTCGGGGGAGTCGCCGTCGTCACGCTTCCTGGTGACATCGCGGGGCTGCAAGCGACAGCCGACGCACCGCTGCCTGCCACGTTCCGGCGCGCCACACTCACCCCGGATCCGGACAGCGTCCAGGAGTTGGCCAAGGCGATCAACGACGCCGGGAAGGTGGCCATCTTCGCAGGCGCCGGCGTGGAGGGCGCCCACGACGAATTGATCTCCCTCGCGGAACTGATCAACGCCCCGATCGGGCACACACTCCGCGGAAAGGATTTTGTTCAGTACAACAACCCCTACGACATCGGCATGACCGGCCTGCTGGGCTACGGCGCCGCTGCCGAGGGGATCGAGGACGCTGACTTGCTGATCCTGTTGGGCACCGACTTTCCCTATGATCAGTTCCTGCCGGAAACCCGTACCGCCCAAGTGGACCGTGCAGCGCACAGGCTGGGACGGCGGACCGACGTCGACATCGCAGTCCACGGCGACGTGCGGCCCACCCTCGCCGCACTGATGCCGCTGCTCAAGCCGAAAACGAGCCGCCGCTTCCTCGACAGGATGCTCAAGAAGCATGACCGGCTGATGAACAAGGCCGTGGGGGCCTACACCCGCAAAGTGGAGAAGAAACAGCCGATCCACCCGGAGTACGCGGCCTCCCTGCTGGACCAGGTGGCCGCGAAGGATGCCATCTTCACGGCGGACACCGGCATGTGCAATGTCTGGACGGCCCGGTACATCAACCCCCTCGGCACCAGGCGGCTGATCGGATCGTATCTGCATGGTTCCATGGCCAATGCCCTGCCCCACGCCATCGGCGCCCAGTTGGCATTCCCGCGCCGGCAGGTGGTGTCAGTATCGGGCGACGGTGGCCTGTCGATGCTGCTGGGCGAACTCATCACCGTGGCTGCCCACAAACTGCCGGTCAACGTTGTGGTCTTCAACAATTCCACTCTGGGCATGGTCAAGCTGGAAATGCTGGTGGATGGGCTTCCCGACTTTGGTGTGGACGTGCCCGACGCCGACTACGCCGCCGTCGCCCGGGCCTTGGGTTTCCATGCCACACGGGTTACGGACCCGGCGCGGATCGAGGGGGCTTATCGAGCAGCCTTCGCCCATCCCGGTCCGTCGCTGGTGGAGCTGATCACGGATCCGCAGGCACTCTCGATTCCGCCGAAGATTTCCGGATCCCAGGTGCTTGGTTTCGCGACTGCCATGTCCAAGGTGGTGCTGAACCGCGGTGCCGGCGAGGCGGTCAGTATGGCCCGGAGCAACCTGCGGAACATTCCACGGCGGTAACAGTTCGCGCCGTAACCCGGACGCTCTCTCACATCCTGCGACTAAAACCCGGACCCTCTCTCACTCTCTTAGGGAAAGTGAGAGAGGATTCCGGGTTTCCTGCTTTTATCTGCGAGAGCGTCCGGGGTAGGTGGGTAGGCGGAGCGGCCGCCAGCGCGGCCTGGGGACCACGCCCGGGTCAGCCCTTGAGCGTCCCGTCAAGGAGGGCGCGGAGCTCGGCGTAGTGGCGCTCCGTGGCCTCCGGATGGAACATCGAGGTGTCCGCCATCGAATAGCCGTGCGGCGCCCCGGCATAGATCTCGTTGGAAGTCTTAAGCCCGGCATCGTCGAGTGCCTCACCCAGCCGTGCCACGGCGTCCCGGTCCATGCTCTGGTCATGGTCGGCGTGGCCGAAGACAAATTGCGCCCGGGCCCTGGCGAGCCCCAGGTGGGGGCTGTCCGGGGCGTCGGTTGCCAGCCCGCCGCCGTGGAAGCCGCCGCATGCGGCTACAGCCTCCGGATGGGCAATGGCCGTGCGCACCGCGAGCCGGGCGCCCATGCAGTAGCCGAACGTGCCGAGTGGACCCGGCGCCACGCCGTCGAGCGTTCCCAGTGCCGCAACCCACGCGTCAATATCCGGCAGCGCCTTATCCGTGGTGAGGTGCCCCACCCGCGGGAACGCAGCCTTGCCGGCAGCCGCCCGGCCCTCCGGCGTGGTCATGTCCATTTCGGGGGCGAGTTCCGCGGCCGAGCCTTCGCGGTAGAAGACGTTCGGTGCCAGGACCACGTAGCCCCAGTCAGCGATGCGCTGCGCCATCTCCCCGATGCGAGGACGCAGGCCAAAGGCGTCCATGTACAGGATGACGCCCGGGAACAGGCCTTCACCGGTGGATGGGCGGGCCACCAGGGCCTCGGCAGTGCCTTCTGCGGCTGGGATCTCGATGAGCATCTGGTCAGGATATCGTCAGGACGACGGCGGGACGCACCCCGTGCGGAAAGCGCCCCGCGGGCCAGCGCTTAGGAGTAGTACTTCGCCAGGGTCTCGGCCTTGAACTCGAAGAAGGTCCCGGCCTCGATGGCCAGCCGCGCATCGTCCACCATTTTCACCACAAAGCGTTCGTTGTGGATGGAGATCAGCGTGGCCGAGAGCATCTCCTTGGCCTTGAACAGGTGGTGGATGTACGCTCGCGAGTAGTTGGCGCAGGCGTAGCAGTCACACCCCTCCTGAAGCGGCCCGAAGTCGCGCTTGTACTTGGCGCCGGAGAGGTTGAAGCGGCCGGCAGGCGTGTAGAACGCGGAGTTGCGGGCCACCCGGGTGGGGGAGACACAGTCGAAGGTGTCCGCGCCGTTTTCGATGGCGGTGAAGATGTCGTCCGGCTCGGAGATGCCCAGCAGGTGCCGCGGCTTGTCCTCCGGCAGCTCCTCGTTGCACCAGCGCACAATCGTGCCCAGGTTTTCCTTCTCCAGCGCACCGCCGATGCCGTAGCCGTCGAAGTCCATGGCGCCAAGGTCCCGGCAGGCCTTCCGGCGCAGGTCCTCATACTGCGCACCCTGAATCACGCCGAAAAGGGCCTGGTACGGCTTGCCCACCCGCTCGGTGCTCAGCCGGAAATGCTCCCCCAGGCAGCGCAGAGCCCAGAGCCGGGTGCGCTCCAGCGATTCCTCCTGGTAGCCGCGGGAGTTCTGCAACGTGGTCAGTTCATCGAACGCGAACATGATGTCCGCGCCGATCTGGTGCTGGACCTGCATCGAAATTTCGGGGGAGAACCGGTGGCGGTCGCCGTTGAGATGAGATTTGAACCAGACGCCGTCGTCGTCGATGTGGGCAAGGCGTTCCTTGCCCGGAGCGACGGCGTCGTCCGGTCCGGAGGTGTCCACCGATTTCATGTCTATGACCTTCTTGAACCCGGACCCGAGGCTCATCACCTGGAACCCGCCGGAGTCGGTGAACGTCGGGCCGGACCAGTTCATGAACGTTCCCAGCCCGCCTGCCTCGTCCAGGATGTCCGCGCCCGGCTGCAGGTACAGGTGGTAAGCGTTGGCCAGAAGTGCCTGTGCCCCCAGGTCCGCCATGGATTCCGGCAGTACGGACTTCACCGTGGCTTTGGTCCCGACGGCGATGAACGCCGGCGTGCGTATCTCGCCGTGGGGCGTGGTGATGGTCCCCGTGCGGCCCAGGAATTCGCCGCCGTTGGCAGATACCTGGGCGGCCGATGCCGCACCGCTGTCAGCAAGGCGGGTGCCAACGGTGAAGGAGAACTGCGACTGGTCAGCTGCAGCGGCGGAGCTGGCCGCCGCTGCGACGGGATCCACTGAGACGGCCGAAACGGAGACGGCCGCAGCTGAGACGGATGTAGCGAAGGCGGGGTTGGCTGGCACGGTTCCAGTGTGCCAGCAAACCCCGCCGATCCCTCAGCGGGCCGCTTCCGATGTGGGGTAGTTCTCAGCCCGCCAGCTGTCCCAGAGCGAATGTATGGACTCGAGGTTGTGGGCCCCCAGATCGTACGTCGAGGCGATCACCATGGCGCCGCCGTGGGGCCGCAGCCCTTCAATAACGGGCTGGTCCGCCACGATCAGCAGGCCGTCCCCGTGTTCCGCGTAGCTGTGGACGGTGAGCCCCACCTGGTGGTTGCTGCGGAACCAGACCTTGCCGGAGATTTGCTCCCCGGTGGCCAGCGTCAGCTCGTAGGCCTCACCCGGCGCGGGCACATCTGATAATCCCAGCTTTTCGATTTCGGAACCCGGCTCACCGGGAAATTCGAAGAACAACGTGTGCCGTTTGCCGTGCGGGTGGTGTTCCAGCGCGAAGCGGAGTTGCTGGAGGAATGTCAGCCAGCCCTGGGTGATGTCCTCGTCCCAGGCGGCCCATTCCGAGTTATGGTCCAGGGCTGACCGGGTGACGCTGACGAGAGTCCCGGCGGACACGGGTTTCAGGTCGAAGACGTCGCCGCCGTTGGTGGTCAGGCTGGTGTGGTCCGGGGCTTCAGCGACCTTGTTGCTGAAGTAGATTCCGTCAATCTCATCAGCCAGTTCATCGGCCTCCCAGCCGTGCCACTGGGCAACCTTGGCCGGTTCACGCAGCATGGTCCAGACCTGCGGCGCGTCAGCATTTATCACCACGCTCAGATTGTTCGTCATAGCCCGAATCTACAACGCGGGCGCAGCCCCGGGTAGGGGGTAATTCCCCCGCCCGGACAGCTCAGGCCCGGACGGCCTCGAGTTCGTTGCTGATCCGGCGCTGGAGTTCGCCCGCACCGATCGTCTCAGACCCGCCGTGTGCCCGCAGGAACAGCAGGGATTCGAGGCGCAGCAGCCGCCACTCCCGCTCGGCCTCATGGTTGGAGTTGTCGATCGAGCGGAAGATCTCTTTGTCGTACAGGTTGGGTTCGTTCAGCGAACGCTGGCGCACTTTGGCGTTCATCCGTGCCTTGAACGGGTCCGTTTCCTGGTTTTCGGGCATGCGGAGCAGCTTTTCATAGACTTCGGCCCGCTCCTCCTGCCGGTCCTGGCGGCAGATGAAGCTGGACAACGCCAGCGACGCCTCCACGGACGCCCACCGGCCCGGGTTGCCGTCGAACGGCAGGACGTTGAGCAGGTCCG
The DNA here is from genome assembly GCF_050156905.1 of Pseudarthrobacter sp. S3. Taxonomy (NCBI): domain Bacteria; kingdom Bacillati; phylum Actinomycetota; class Actinomycetes; order Micrococcales; family Micrococcaceae; genus Pseudarthrobacter; species Pseudarthrobacter sp. S3. The sequence goes on from NZ_CP189583.1 coordinate 779,445, forward strand.
CCACCGTGAGCGCCCCGTCCGGATCCTTGAGCGTGATGAACAGTTCGTGGGCAAGGTCGCTGAGGTCCTTGAGGCAGCTGCCGGACTTGAAGTTGATGCCCTTGGCCAGCTTGTCCGCCAGCAGCAGCACACCAACGGCGTCCGGGTGGGCTTCCGCGGCAGCCTCCACTACCGCTTCAGGGGTGCCCTGCGGCGCCGGAATCAGCGCCAGTTCTTCCGCGGAGGGGCCGCTCGCCGCAGGCGGGATGGCCGGCAGGGGAGGTACGACGACGGCGGGAGCCGCCGGGGCTGCCTTCCCTTCGTCGGGGTGTTGTGGCTGCTCGGCAGGGGGCTGCGCCGCGACCGGAAGCTGCGTGACGGCGTCGGGCGTTGCGTCCTGAAGAGTGGTGTCCGGAACCGAGGTGACCAGGACAGTTGTGTCCAGGATCTTCACGGTGGAGCCGGCCGCGATGCGGAGGGTTCCGCCGCCGGTGAGGTTCGCCAGGACTACCGCAGGGGTCCCGAAATCATCCGGTTCAAACTCCACGTGCTGGATTTCGGCGGTGCGTTCGCCGTCGGGGAGCAGGAGCTGATCGCCGGTGGTCAGAGATCCAGCCTGCTGTTCGCTGTAGTGCCGGGAGGCTGGGTTTTCGGTCATGGGAGTCCTTAAGTTCTCTTGCGGTCCGCCCTACAGTCTACAAAGCGGGGCGCCGGAAGTCGGGGACGCCGGAGATCCCGCGGGCGTCAGTGACCCACTCCGGCAAAGGCCAGCGCCTGGCGGACCAGGGCGCCGCGGCCGCCGCTGAATTCGAGCTGGACGTCGGCGCTGAGCACTTCCGCCGGAGTCATCCAGGTCAGTTCCAGGGCATCCTGGCGGGGCTCGCATTCGCCGGTCACCGGGATGACGTACGCCAGGGACACCGCGTGTTGGCGGTCGTCGGTGAAGCCGGTTTGGGAGGGGGCCGGGAAGTATTCGGCCACCGTGAAGGGGACGGGGCTGATGGGGAGCTGCGGAAAGGCGAGCGGCCCCAGGTCTTTTTCCATATGGCGCAGGAGTGCGGCGCGGATGGTCTCGCGGTAGATCACGCGGCCCGATACCAGCGACCGGATCATGTTTCCGTCTTCATCAGCCTGGAGCAGCGTGCCAACCTCGTTCACAAAACCCAGCGGATCCAGCCTGACCGGCACGGCCTCCACATAGATCATGGGGAGCCTCCCGCGGGCCTCAAAAAGGTCTTCTTCGGAGAGCCAGCCGGGATTCGGGTCAGGAGTGCGAACGTTCATGGTTAAGTTCTACCCCATCGGACGGCCGTGGACCGCTGAGGGGTGAGCTCTCAGCGTAAAGCGTCGCCCAAAGCGCAGGAATCTCACCCCTCGGCCCGGTTCACTGTGAGGCGAGGCGCTGCGAGATCCAGAGGGTGGGCGGGACGTGCGGGGCGGCAGCGGCTGCCGCAGTCCCGGTGGTGCCTGCGGAATCGGGGTTGGCCACGTGCAGGGTCCGGCCGAACGCCTCCTCGGTTTCGCTGACGTCCAGCCCGGCGGCCGCGAGCCGGTCCCGCAAGGCGCCCAGATCGCCGTCGTACTCAAATCCCAGGCCGGACCGCGGCGGGCCGGATGCCGGGCGCACCATCAGCACCCCGCCGTTCTTGGCGGTGAAGTCGGCGGTTTCGTCTGCGTCCGGGACGGGGCGGAACCTGGCGCCGATGTCCTGAAGCGTCACCGCGGCCGCGCCGGGATCCGCCGTAAACCAGACGCCGACGACGGTGAGTGCCGGATCCGCGTCCGCCGCGTTGGGCTCCCGCGCACCTTTGTCGGCCAGGAAGCTGAAGCCGTCCCGGCTGGTGATGCGGCAGGACTCGCCGTGGTCAGCGGCAATGAGTTCGGCGACGGTGTTTCCGGATTCCTCCGCGGCCAGGGCGGTGCGCCGGGCGAATTCGGCGAGATCGCCCACCTCGACGCCCAGGGCCGTGGTGCCGTCGTCCGTGGCACCGGCGTCGGCCAGATGCAGGGCCAGCCGGCCGGAACCGGCGTCGAACTCCCGCCACGGGCCGTCATCAACGGTCTTGGCCAGGCCCAGGGCAGTCAGGATTGGCTCCCAACTGTCCGGCCGGGAGGTGAAATGGACGGGTCGGACACGCAGCATGGGTTCCTCCTCGAAACCGGGACAGGTGGACTACCGCCATCATGCCACTTCCTGCGGAAGGCAGGCAGAATAGGGCCATGGCCATTGAACTCGAGGAACTGCTGGTAGCGGACGCGGCGGAGTGGCGGCTGTGGCTGGAGGCCAACCACAACGAGAGCCCTGGCGTGTGGCTGGTGCTGCACAAGAGGGGCGGCAACACCACCGAACTGGACTACGAAGCCGCGCTGCAGGAGGCGCTGTGCTTTGGCTGGATCGACGGTCAGGGCAAAAGGCGCGACGACGACAGCTCCTTCCAACGGATGACCCGCCGCGGCCCGAAGAGCGTCTGGTCGGCGCGGAATGTGGACCGCATCGGGAAGCTCGAGGCTGCCGGCCGGATGACTGCGGCAGGCCGCGCGGCCGTCGACGCCGCCAAGGCGGACGGGCGCTGGGAGGCAGCCTACGTGGGGCAGGCGACGGCGGAAGTCCCGCCGGATCTGGCCGCCGCGATCGGTGCCGTTCCCGAGGCCCAGGCCATGTTCGACGTCCTCACGTCCGTGAACCGGTATGCCCTGATTTACCGGACGAATTCGGTTAAGCAGGCGTCCACGCGGGAACGGAAAATCGCAGGTTTTGTGGAGATGCTGGCCCGGGGCGAGGCGCCGTATCCGCAGAAGAAGAAGCCCGCCGGGGGTCAGTAGCGCCGGATTTCGAGAGGCTCAATCACCGGGGTTAGTCGTCGGCGGGATCCAGCGGGAAAGCCACGGCTTCGCCCACCACGCGCAGGCAGAGTTCCATTCCCGGCCGGGCTATGGAGGCGTTCCAGTGCCGGATGGTGATGACCTCGCCGCCGCCGGGATAGCGGTGGTCCGTGCCGCCCGCCAGCTCAGGCGACACCGAGAGTTTGAGCCGCACGGTGGTTTCCGGGCCGAAGTAGTCGGTGTCCACCACCACGCCGCGGATGGGCCCATCCTCGGCAATTCGGATCTGCTCCGGACGCAGCATCAGTTGCACCCGGCCTTGGGCCGGCGGCCGGCGCACGGGGATGCCGCCGAGCGAGCACGTGGCCAGCGAACCTTCCATCCAGGCATCCAGGATGACGGCGTCGCCGAGAAACTCCGCAGTGGCGCGGTCGGCGGGGCGGGTGTAGACGACAAAAGGATTGCCGATCTGGGCCAGCTTGCCGCCGCGCATCACGGCCACCTGGTCCGCGAAGGACAGGGCCTCGGCCTGGTCGTGAGTGACGAGGATGGTGGTGACGCCGGCTTCGTTAAGAACCTTCGCAACGGCCCGCCGCGTTGCCACGCGCAGGCCGGCGTCGAGAGCCGAAAAAGGCTCATCCAGCAGCATCAGCTCGGGTTCGCGGGCCAGCGCACGGGCCAGGGCCACCCGCTGCTGTTGACCGCCCGAGAGCTGGTGTGGCCGGCGCTTGGCCATAGAGGGGTCCAGGGAGACCATGTCCAGCAGTTCGTTGATCCGGCCTGCAACCGCGCGGCGGCCACCCGTGAGTTTGGCAGTGTCGAGGCCGAATGCGATGTTCTGGCCCACCGTCAGGTGCGGGAACAGCGCCCCGTCCTGGGCCACGTACCCCACCTGGCGTTTGTGCGCGGGCAGCCAGACGCCGTCGCCCGCCACCTTGGAGCCGTTGAGCGAGATGCTTCCGGTGGCGGGATGTTCAAAGCCTGCGATCAGCCGCAGGAGGGTGGTCTTCCCCGAGCCGGAGGGTCCCACGATGGCCGTGGTCCCGCCCTTGGCCACAGACAGGTTGACGCCTTTGAGGACGGCCTGGGAACCGAAGTTCCGGGTGACATCGGTGATCTGCAGGTGGCTGTTGGTGGTGGGTGCCACCGACGCCGCGATCCGCGGTTCCGGAAGCCTGGAGGGGGATTGTTCGGTCACTGTCCGGCCACTTTCTTGGACTGCTGGAAGAGAAGGTAGGTCATGGGCGCCGAGAGCAGGATCATCAGCAGGGCGTACGGGGCCGCGCCGGCGTAATCGATCTCGCTGCTCTTGCTCCAGAACTCGGTGGCGAGGGTCCGCGTGCCGTTGGGGGAGAGCAGCAGTGTTGCGGTCAGTTCATTGACGATTGCCAGGAACACCAGGGCCGCTCCACCGGCGGCGGCCGGTGCTGTCAGCCGGAGTGTCACCCTGATGAATGCGAGGAGTGGCGGTTTGCCCAGCGACTGTGCGGCCTCATCGAGTTCCTTGGGTGCCTGCGCCAGTCCGGAGCGGATGTTCACGAGTGCCCGCGGCAGGAACAGCAGCACATAGGCGGCGATCAGTACCCCTGCGGTCTGGTAAACCCCCGGGAAAACCCGGATGCTCACGGTCACGAATGCCAGGCCCACCACAATCCCGGGCATGGAGCTGGTGATGTAATTGGAGAGTTCCAGGGATTTGCTGAACCAGCTGGGGTGCCGCACGGCAAGGAAGGCCATGGGGAACGCGACGGCGGTGGTCACCACGGCACCGGCCAGGCCGTAGCCCAGCGTGGCCAGGAGTGCCGGCAGGAACTCGTCCGCAGTCCAGATTCCGGGACCGCCGGCGATGATCCAGCGCATGACAAACCACAGCGGGAGCCCGAAGGCCAGTGCGGTGAGGGCCAGCAGGGACAGCTGGGCAGGTGCGTGGTAGGAGTGCAGCGGAAGCCGCATTGCCTTGGCCTGGGCACCGGAGCCGACCCGGGCATAGCGTGCGGTGCCGCGTCCGCGGACCTCCACCACGAGCAGGATCAGGCAGAAGAACACCAGGACGCTGGCCAGCATGTTGCCGGCCGTGCCGTTGAAAGTGGACCGGTACTGCACCATGATTGCGGTGGTGAACGTGTCGAAGCGGATCATCGCGAAGGCGCCGTACTCGGCCAGCAGATGCAGCGAAACGAGCAGCGCGCCGCCGGACATGGCGATGCGCAGCTGTGGCAGCACCACCCGGAAGAATACACGCCAGGCGCCCAGGCCCAAGGAGGCCGCGGACTGTTCAATAGCGGGGTCCAGCCGGCTGAGCGTGGCTGCCGCCGGGATGTAGACCAGTGGGAAATAGGACAGTGTGGCGATCAGCACACCTGACCAAAGCCCCTCCAGCGAAGGCGCGGCAGAAACCCAGGCGTAGCTGTTCACAAAGGCCGGAATGGCCAAAGGTGCGGCCAGCAGGACCGCCCAGACCTTGTGGCCCCGCAGCTTTGTACGCTCCACGAGCCATGCGCCGCCTACACCCAGCACGAGGCAGAGCGGAACGGTGACCAGTATGAGCAGCACGGTGTTCAGGAGCAGTTCGCCTACACGCTCGCGGAAGATGAGCGCGACGGCGGTATCCCAACCGGTGGCGCCGGTCATGAAGATGACGTAGCCCAGCGGGAGCAAGGAAAACAGGGCGATCAGCACCGCCAGGATCGCTACCGCAGAAACGCCGAATGGCGGGCGGGGGCGCTTGCCCCGGCCCGCCGTCGTCGTGCTCCCCGAAGTTCGGGGTGCCGAGAGGTCAGTGGTCACTGAATTACAGCAGTCCTGCCTTGGTCATCAGATCCGTGACCTTCGCGGAGTTCAGCTTGGCCGGATCCACCTTGGGGGCCTGCAGGTCCTTGATCGGAACCAGCTTCTCGTTGGCGGCGACCTCGGAGGCGATGGCGTACTCGAAGGAGGTTCCGGTCTTAAGGACTTCCTGGCCCTTCTTGCCGGTGATGAATTTGACGAATTCCTGGGCCGCGGCCGCGTTCTTGGAGGACTTCAGTACGCCGCCTCCGGAGACGGACAGGAAGGCCCCCGGGTCCTGGTTCTTGAAGTAGTACTGAGCGATGTTATTGGAGTTTTCGCCGGTCTTGGCCTGATCGCCGAAGTAGTAGTAGTGGTAGATCAGGGCGGCGTCGATTTCACCGGCGTTGACGGCCTTCATGGCGGTGCTGTTGCCCTTGTAGGCCTTGGAGTTTTCCTTCATGGCCTTGAGCCACTCTTCGGTTGCGGCCTCGCCCTTGAGCTCGAGCAGCGCGGAGACGATCGCCTGGAAGTCAGCGCCGGACGGGGAAGCGCCCCACTTGCCCTTCCACTCCGGCTTGGCCAGATCCAGCATGGACTTGGGCAGCTGGTCTTCGCTCAGCTTGGTCTTGTCATACGCCAGAACAGTGGAACGGGCGGCAATGCCGGTCCACTTGTTGGTGCTCGGACGGAATTCGGCCGGCACTTGGTCAATCGTGGACTTGTCCACGTCGGCGAACAGCCCGGCGTTCTCCACCTGGGTCATGGCCGGGGAGTTCTCCGTGAGGAAGACGTCAGCCGGGGAGGCAGCGCCTTCCTGGATGATCTGGTTGGCCATCTCGGGGTCTTCGCCATTGCGCAGGGTGACCTTGACGCCGGTCTCCTTGGTGAAGGCCTGGACCCATTCCTCGGTCAGGCTTTCGTGCTGGGCGTTGTAGACCGTGATTTCGCCGGAAACCTTGGCGTCAGCGGCGGCGTTGCCGGTGGCCGCGGGCGTAGCGGCGGAGCCACAGGCTGACAGGCCGAGTGCGGCGGCGGCGGCGAGAGCGATTCCGGCCAGCGCGTTGGTGCGGATCTTCATGGGGGCTACTTTCTGCGAAAAAGTCAGTCGGACCGGGGTCCTGGTGAGCCGGGTAAGTTAGGGGAGGCTCACTCGAGAAACTGTAGGTTAGCCATACCTAAGCCGCCAAGCCCGATCGATGATATGTGATGAGGATCACATCAATTACGAAACCGTTGCGTGACTTAATTAGCCCAAGCAGGTGTGATGCGGCAGACCGGTCCCGATGTTCCCAACTTCGGCAACGGAGCCTGCGAATCGCGGTCCGGTGGCTATGCTGGCCTCATGTCCGAGCTCGCAGATTTCGTGCCGACACTGGCGGGCGTGGGTCTCCTGATGACGCTGACATTAGCCGCCCTGCTGGCATTCCATGTGCCGTCCCGGTTTCCTCCCGCACTGGCCATCCTTCGGGGAGCGGCGCAGCTTGCTGCAGTGAGTTTCATTCTTAGCGGCGTGATCACCAGCCCTCTCTGGGTCGGTGTTGCGTTGCTGCTGATGTTCGCCGTCGCCGTGGTGAGCGCCACGCGGCGGGTTGGCTGGAGCTGGCCGCGCCTCGCCGTTGTGGGAGGTTCGATGGCTGCGGGCATCACCGCCACGCTGCTCATCATTTTCGCCACCGGCGCCATCGGTTTCACTCCCCGCTATGCCCTGGCCATCGGCGGGATAGTGATCGGCAACGCCATGACCGTCGCGGTTCTGGCCGGCCGGCGCTTCGCCGAGTCCGTCCATGACCATTGGGAAGAGGTGGAGGGCTGGCTGGCCCTGGGTGCTTCGCCTCGGCAGGCAACCCTGGATCTCGCCCGCCGTTCGGTCCACGCTGCGCTGATTCCGGCCACGGACCAGACAAAAACCACGGGTCTGGTCACCCTCCCCGGAGCGTTCGTGGGAGCCATCTTCGGCGGGATTTCACCCTTGGAGGCGGGGCGTTTCCAGATCGTGGTGCTCGCGGCAATCATGGCTGCCGGCTCCGTCACTGCCGTCCTGGTTGTCGCCCAGCTTGCCCCGGTCCGGGTGCGGCCGGCTCTGCCGCGGTGAGCGGCGGCCAGGCCAGGCTGGCTGCGGCCTCCAGTGCCAGCCAGGCCTGGAGCTGGGTGGACAGTTCGACGGCGGCGTCTGGCGGATAGGTAGCGTCCGCCGCGCGGTGTGGCTGGGGAGAGAAAACGAGGGCCCCGTTGTCCCTTTGCGTTCTGCCTGCCCAGAATGCCTCGGCCGTGTCGGTCACTAGGCTGCGGGCGGTGGCCCGGATCCTTTCCGGAAGCCGTTCGTCCCGGGCGGCCAGCGCCAGATAGCGCACCAGGATGCCAGTGAACAGTCCGCCGTCACCGCCGCCCTCGCCACGTACGACGAGCCGCCCCGGTATGGTGAGCTCCTGCGCGACCGCGTCCACCAGCACCGCGGCCCGGGCGAGGTTGGCATCGCCGCCGAGCTCCAGCAGCGCTCCCAGCACGGGGCCTTGGTTGTAGGTGTAGATGGTGTTCTCCACCATCACTTCGCCGGCCGCATTGAGCCGCGCCCCGTCAATGTAGAGGCCCTGGGCCTTGTCAAACAGCACGGCATTGAGCCAGTCCACCAGCCGCTGTGCCTTGGCCTGCTGGCCTGTCCGGGCGTAGTAGAGCGCCACAGGGGCCGTGGCAGGGGTGTTCTTGAAATCGCGCTTTTTGCTCCAGAAGGTCCCCCCGCCCAGGTCGTCCGTGGAGGCGGAATCGAACTGAAGGGTCAGGGTTTTGTGGACCCTGGCGTTGCGGCGGCGTCCGGGTTTACGCGTCTCCTCGGCCAGGCCCTGCAGTCGGCGCGTCGCCAGAGCCAGCCAGGCCATGTCGTCGAAATAGTTGTTGACGAAAGTGAAGGCGTTGCGCAGGCGGATCCCGGTGACGAGCCTGGACGCGAGCTTGCCGGCGCTGGGGTGGTGCGGGCCGTTGAACCTGGCTGCAGGGGTGGCTCCGTTGCCCAGTTCGCGGCGCCCGGCGTCCACCAGGCAGTCCACGTAGTGGGCCTGCCACCAGTAGTGCCACGGGTGGAGGAGGTTCTTGAGGTGTTTCGACGGCCACTGCACGGCAGCGAGGTGGGTTCCCGGCAGGAACAGCAGGCGCCGGCCGAAAAGTCCCGTGACGGAGCGTGCCGCGACGTTGGCGCGCTCCTGCCAGTCGGCGGGCTGCCAGTTGGTGGGTTCGGCATCCGTCATCCGTTTAGCCTAGCGGGTGCGGCCCGCCCGAATTTCAGTTAAGATTCACTAACTTTTGTTTCGCGCCGGTCGCCGGTGTCGGAGCCGCATCAAGGAGGATGTATGGACGTCTTGGGTACTGTCGCGCTGATTACGGGTGGGGCGTCCGGCTTGGGGGCTGCCACAGCGAAACGCCTGTTCGACGCCGGCGCCTCGGTGGTGCTGATCGACCTGCCGTCCTCTGCCGGTGCGGCCTACGCCGCCGAGCTTAACGCCGCCGGCAGCGGTTCGGGGCCACGAGCGGCCTTTGTCCCCGCAGACGTCACCAACGAAGCTGAGGTGCAGGCCGCCGTCGACACCGCTGTGGCGCTCGGGCCGCTCCGCATTGTTGTGAACTGCGCCGGCGTCGCCACGCCGGGCAAGGTCCTGGGCCGGGACGGCGTCCTCCCGCTGGACACGTTCAACCGCGTCATCCAGGTCAACCTGATCGGGACTTTTAATGTGCTGCGTCTGGCGGCCGCGGCCATGGTTTCAACGGAACCTGTGAATACTGAGCTGGGCGGCCCTGAGCGCGGCGTCATCATCAACACCGCCTCCGTGGCTGCCTTCGACGGGCAGATCGGCCAGCCGGCCTACGCCGCGTCCAAGGGCGCCGTCGCCGCCATGACACTGCCGCTGGCCCGGGAACTGGCCCGATCCCTGGTGCGCGTGGTGACCATCGCCCCGGGCATCTTCGAAACGCCCATGATGGCGACGCTGTCTGACGAAGCCCAGGCTTCCCTGGGCCGGCAGGTTCCGCACCCGTCACGTCTGGGCAGGCCCGCGGAATACGCCAGCCTGGTGGCTCACATTGTGGAAAATGCGATGATCAACGGCGAAACCGTCCGGCTCGACGGCGCCATCCGGATGGGACCGAAATGAGCCGGCCCCGCACCGCCGAACCGCCCGCCTCCGAGCCGGCCATTTCGGGACCCGCAGCTTCGGGACCCCCAGCTTCGGAACCAGCTACCTCCGGGCCAGCGATCGACGACCTGCCCACTGCCGATTTTTTCGATTACGAGTCCTTCCTCAGCGCTAAGGAGCGGGCCAAGCTGGCCGAGCTGCGCGAGTTCCTGGCCACGGAGATCGCCCCGTACGCGTCGGACTGGTGGAACAAGGCGGAGTTCCCGGCGCACATCCTGCCCAAGCTCGCCGCTCTGGAGCTGAGCACGCCGGCTCAGCGCGGCTACAGCAATCTCTTCGCGGGACTGGTCATCGCCGAGATGACGCGCGTTGATACGTCGATCGCCACATTTTTCCTTGTTCACCACGATCTGTTTGTGGAGTCGCTCTACGGGTTTGGTTCGGCCGGCCAGAAGGCAAGGCTGCTTGCGGACGCGTCAAGCCTGCGCATCACCGGCGCGTTCGCGCTGACGGAGCCCGGCCATGGTTCCGATGTGGCCGGCGGCATGGAAACCCGTGCCCGGCGCATCTCCAGCGCAACGGGAAAGCCCGACGACGGCGGCGACTCGTGGGTGCTTAACGGCGCCAAGCGCTGGATCGGGAACGGGACGTTCTGCGACTACCTGCTGGTGTGGGCCAGGGACGAGGCCGTGGCCGCCGACGGGCAAGGTGCCGTCCGCGGGTTCATCGTTGATGCTTCATTGCCGGGTGTGAGCCGGAGCCGGATCGAGAACAAGATTGCGCTCCGGACCGTGCAGAACGCGGACATTGTGTTTGAGGATGTCCGGGTCGCCGAGTCCGACCGGTTCGCCGGCATCAGCAGTTTCGAGGACACCAACCAGCTCCTGCGTGGCTCGCGGATCATGGTGGCGTGGCAGGCCGTGGGGCAGCAGCTGGCGGCGTTCGACGTCGCCCGGCAGTACGCGGTCGAACGCCACCAGTTCGGCCGGCCGCTGGCGAAATTCCAGCTCATCCAGCAGCAACTGGTGACCATGCTGGGCAACGCGGTGGCGAGTATGGCCATGATGGCGCGTGTTGCCCAATTGCAGGACGACGGCGCGGCGGACATGCCGCAGGTGGCGCTCGCCAAGTCCTATACGAGTGCCCGGATGCGCGAGACCGTGGCGCTGGGGCGGTCCATCCTTGGCGGCAACGGGATCGTGACCGACTACAGGATGGCCAAAATCTTCGCCGATGCCGAGGCCATCTACACCTACGAGGGCTCGTTCGAAATCAACATGCTCATTGTGGGCCGGGCGGTCACCGGCGTCTCAGCGATCGTCTGACCCACCATTTAGCGCGAAAGGACACATGAGGCCCCGTTCCGCTGGGGCTTAAGTGTCCTTTCGCGCTCAATCAGCGAGGAGAAGCAGCTTTTCGCCGGCTTCGATCCTCGCATCCAGGCTGTTGCCTTTCACGGGCATGGGGCAGGTGCCGTACGGGGTGAAGGCGCTGGGGTAGTTGATGGCGCGGTTGAAGTCCAGAACCACAGTGGCCTTCCCTGACGCGTCAACCCGGGGCCGGGGGGTCGAGACTTTGCGCCATTCATCCGTTGATTCGCCGTTGGTTTCGTCATGGAACGTGATGGTCAGCGCCCCCAGTTGTTCCTCCTCGGCGTGCAGCCGGTACTCATGCTCAATCCCCGGTAGCCGGAAAACCACCTCACCCACCGAATAATGCACCCCGTCCACCAGCGGATTGGCGGTTCCGATCGGGATCGCCACAGGCTCGGGATACGCCTCGTAGGCTGCCTCGATCACCAGAGCCGGGTTGTAATCGAAGGTGGGAACGCCGTCGAACTCCGTCAGCACCGGCGACCCGGAATCGTGGGTCCGGATGGCGTACCGGTCCGCGCGCATGGCGAGTTCCACTACTACCTGCTGCCCGTCCGCACCGCCGAACTGCACCCACATCAAGGATTCCTCGTTGGTGAGGGAGGCCGTAATGGTCCCGTCCACGGGCTCGCTGGTTTCCGCCAGCGTCAGGCCGTGGTGCGCAGCAGCGGTGAGCGTCGCCGTCGTGCCGTCCGTTGACCAGAGGCCGGGGACCAGGTCGACGGCGGCGGGCCGGGATTCCAGCCACTGGAAGGAGGTGAGGGTCAGCCAGCCGTGGCGGGTGGCGAGGGCTTTGTTCCGGTTGGCGCGGAAACGCTGCCAGCGTTCCAGCTGCGCGGCGGCGTTGGCGGTGGTATTCATGATTCCTCCAAAAGGCGTCTGCATACAGTTCATTCCACCACGGCCGCGCTGCTGACGTGGCTCTTGTTCTGCCGGTAGCGGAGAGTAACGTCGAAAGCGGCGGAGTATCGTTCCAGAACTCCCACGGCGGAACTTGGAGGAACTATGAAAATCGCGGTCCTGGGTACGGGTTTTGCAGGCCGGACCCTGGCGGGCGCGCTGTCCGCGCTGGGACACGACGTGGTGGTGGGAACCCGCGACCCGGGCAAGACTCTTGCCCGCAGTGCGCCGGACGCCATGGGCACGCCACCCTTCAGCGAGTGGCACGTAGCCAACCAGCACATAGCACTGGAAACGTTCGCGGAGGCAGCAGCCGGGGCGGAACTGTTAGTCAATGCAACGAACGGCGCGGGTGCGCTCAGTGCCCTCGGTGCGGCGGGGTCGGCCAACGTGTCGGGGAAAGTGGTGGTGGACGTTTCCAACCCGCTCGACTTCTCCCAGGGCATGCCGCCGGTCCTGAACCCGGTCAACACGGACAGTAACGCCGAACGGATCCAGCACGCGTTCCCGGAGGCACGGGTGGTCAAAACCCTCAACACCATGAACGCCGGGCTGATGGTTGACCCCGGGCGGCTGGGCGGCGGGGACCACTCGGTGTTTGTCTCCGGCGACGACGCAGACGCCAAGAACACCGTGACGGCCCTGCTCCGGGAGCTGGGCCACCGCGATATTATTGACCTCGGAGACATCACCACCGCTCGTGGGACGGAGATGATGCTCCCGGTGTGGTTGCGCCTGTGGTCGGCGCTGGGGACTCCGGATTTCAATTTCAAGATCGTCCGCTGAGGTCCATTCCGGCAGGGCGGAGACCGGTGCAATATCTGAGACGGATTCCGCCTTCGCCATCCCGTGCAGGTAGCATCGATAGCTAGTAACGTGGCTCACAGTATCCAGCGCAGTGTACGAGCCAAGTCCGAACCCTCGAAAGACAGTTTCCATGGCTAACACTGCAATGAATTCCGCAACCGACCTCGCCTCTGAACTGAGGGCCGATGTCCGGCGCGTCTCCACTCTCCTTGGCGAATCCCTGGTCCGCCAGCACGGGCCCGAACTCCTGGATCTGGTGGAGCAGGTGCGCCTCCTCACCAAGGAATCCAAGGAAGCCGCCCGTGGCGGTGCCGATGCTACCGGCCCCTGGAGTGCGCACGACGTCGTCGAGCAGGTCCGCGAACTGCTCGGCTCCCTGCCGATCGAGCAAGCCACGGACCTGGTGCGTGCGTTCGCGTTCTACTTCCACCTTGCCAACGCGGCCGAGCAGGTCCACCGGGTCCGCGGCCTGCGGACGCGGCAGGAGAAGGACGGGTGGCTGGCCAAGGCCGTCACCGAAATCGCCGCGAAGGCGGGGCCCGAAGTCCTTCAGGAAGTGGTCAACGGGCTGGACGTCCGCCCCATCTTCACCGCCCACCCCACCGAGGCTTCGCGCCGTTCCGTGCTGGACAAGATCCGCAGGCTCTCCGATATCCTGGCCGAGCCCACGAGGGAAGGCACCACCGCGCGCCGCCGGCAGGACCGCCAGCTTTCGGAAGTCATCGACCAGATGTGGCAGACCGACGAACTGCGCCAGGTCCGCCCCACCCCGGTGGACGAGGCCCGCAACGCGATCTACTACCTCGGCGGCATCCTGACCGACGCCATGCCCGAGATGCTCTCGGACTTCGCGGAACTGCTCGGTGAGCACGGCGTCAGCCTTTCGTCCCAGGACGCACCCATCCGGTTTGGGTCCTGGATCGGCGGCGACAGGGACGGCAACCCCAACGTCACGGCGGCGGTCACCAGGGACATCCTGCAGATCCAGAACCAGCACGCCGTCCGCATCAGCATCGCGATGATGGACGAGCTGATCTCCATCCTGTCCAACTCCACCGCCTTGTCCGGCGCGGACCAGTCCCTGCTGGACTCCATCGACGCGGACCTGAAAAAGCTGCCGGGCCTGGACCGGCGCGTCCTGGAGCTCAACGCCCAGGAGCCTTACCGCCTCAAACTCACGTGCATCAAGGCCAAGCTCATCAATACGGGCAAACGGGTTGCCGCGGACTCCACCCACGAGCACGGCCGTGACTACATGTCCACAGAGGAACTCCTCAACGACCTCGAACTGCTGGAGCTGTCCCTCCGCAATCACTCGGCGTCGCTCGTTGCCGATGGCGCGCTGGCCCGGGTCCGCCGCGCCGTCGCCTCCTTCGGCCTGCACCTGGCCACCCTGGACATCCGAGAGCACGCCGACCACCATCATGACGCCGTTGGCCAGCTGATGGACCGGCTGGGCGGCCCCGGCATCCGCTATGCGGAACTGAGCCGCGTTGAACGCTTTGAGGTTCTCGGTTCGGAGCTGGCGTCACGCCGGCCGTTGTCCGGCCACCCGATTAAGCTCGACGGCGTTGCTGACGGCACGTACGACGTCTTCCGCGAGGTCCGCCGCGCTCTGCGCACATATGGCCCGGACGTCATCGAGACCTACATTATTTCCATGACCCGCGGCGCGGACGACGTCCTGGCCGCGGCTGTCCTGGCCCGCGAGGCAGGCCTGATCAACCTGTTCGGCGAATCTCCCTACGCCAGGATCGGGTTCGCGCCCCTGCTGGAGACCGTGGAGGAACTGCGAGCCTCGGCGGAGATCGTGGACCAGCTGCTGTCCGTTCCGTCGTACCGAGACCTGGTCCGGCTGCGCGGCGACGTCCAGGAAATCATGCTGGGTTACTCGGATTCGAATAAGGAATCCGGCGTGATGACCAGCCAGTGGGAGATCCACAAGACCCAGCGGAACCTGCGCGACGTGGCGGCCAAGCATGGCGTCCGTGTCCGGTTGTTCCACGGTCGCGGCGGGTCCGTGGGCCGCGGCGGGGGACCCACCTATGACGCAATCATGGCCCAGCCCAACGGCGTGCTCGAAGGCGAGATCAAGTTCACCGAACAGGGCGAGGTCATCTCGGACAAGTACTCGCTGCCGGAGCTGGCCCGGGAAAACCTGGAGCTGTCCCTCGCGGCGGTACTCCAGGGCTCGGCCCTGCACCGGGACCCGCGCACCTCGGATGACCAGCGCGAACGGTACGGGCACGTTATGGAGATTATCTCCGACGGCGCCTTCGACCGGTACCGGAAGCTGATTGACCACCCGGACCTGCCCGCGTACTTCCTGGCCTCCACCCCGGTGGAGCAACTCGGCTCGCTGAATATCGGCTCCCGTCCGTCCAAGCGCCCGGATTCCGGGGCAGGGCTTGGCGGACTGCGCGCCATTCCGTGGGTGTTCGGCTGGACGCAGTCCCGGCAGATCGTGCCGGGCTGGTTCGGTGTCGGCTCGGGCCTGAAGGCTGCCCGCGAGGCCGGAAACTCCGCCCAGCTGGTGGAGATGATGCAAAACTGGCACTTCTTCCGGTCCGTTGTCTCCAACGTTGAGATGACGCTGGCCAAAACGGACCTGGACATCGCCGGGTACTACGTGGCCACCCTGGTTCCCAAGGAATTGCACCACATTTTCGCGGCCATCCGTGAAGAGTTCGAACTCACGGTTACCGAGATCCAGAACCTGACCGGTGAGAATGTACTCCTGGACGCGCAGCCGACGCTCAAGCGTTCGCTTGAGATCCGTGACCAGTACCTGGACCCCATCAGCTACCTGCAGGTGGAACTGCTCCGCCGTGTGCGGGCTGCCCAGGGCGCCGAAGACGAGAGCATCAGCGGTGCCGAGATCGACGAACGTCTCCAACGGGCCATGCTGATCACCGTTAACGGGGTAGCGGCCGGCCTGCGCAACACCGGCTAACCGCAAACGCTCTCTCACTGGCCGCCGTAGTGCACCGCTACGGTCCGGCGGGTGTTGCGGCCGTCGACGTAGGCCATGGTGCTGACGCCCACGCCGTACAGGGCCGTGAGTTCCTTCTCGCTCAGGAGCTCCAGGGCATCACCGGTACGGGGACCGCCGGCCGTGAGCAGGACGGCCCGGTCCGCGAGGTACAGGGCGTGGTCCGGGTGGTGCGTGCTGAGGAGTACTGCCATGCCGTCGGTCATCAGTTCGCGCAGGAGCCGCAGGACGCGGACCTGGTTTTTCAAGTCCAGGCCGGTGGCGGGCTCGTCCAGCACCAGGACGGGGCAGCCGGCGGCGATGGCGCGGGCGATCAGGACCAGCTGCTGCTCGCCGCCGCTCAGGGTGGGGAAGAACCTGCTGCGGAGGCCGGCTATACCCACCCTGTCCATGGCCTCCAGGGAAACACTCCGGTCCGCCGCGCCGGGCGAGCGGAAGAGCCCGATCTGCCGGGCACGTCCCATCAGCACCATATCCAGGGCCCGGTAGGCGAAGGTACTGCCATGGGCCTGCGGGACATAGCCTGCCCTGGCCGCCCGCGTGACGCTGCCCTCGACTGGGTTCAGCAGGCCGGCGGCGCAGCGCACCAGCGTGGTCTTTCCGCTGCCGTTGGGACCGAGGACGGCGGTGGCGGTTCCCGGCAGGACCTGGAAGCTGACGTCCCGGAAGACCCAGTCCGTCCGGCCGTATCCGAAGCCCACGCCGTTGAGCTCAAGCACTTTCCCAGATCCTGTCCCGGTTCCGGCGCAGCAGGACAAAAAACACGGGCGCGCCGATCAGCGCCGTCAGCACACCGAGCGGGATCTCACCCGCGGTGGCGGTGCGTGCCACGCTGTCCACGAGCATGATGTATGCGCCGCCCAGGAGGAAGGACACCGGCAGCAGGACCCGATGGTCCGGGCCCACCCACATCCTGGCCAGGTGCGGGACCACCAGGCCCACCCAGCTGACTGCGCCGCTGACGGCCACCGCCCCCGCCACAATCAGTGCCACCGAAACCAGTACCACCCAGCGCAGCGGCCGGGGCCGGATCCCCAGCGCGGTGGCGTCGTCGTCGCCCAGCGAGAGCACGTTGATGCGCCACCGCAGGGCCAGGAGCACCAGCGCGCCCCCGACGACGGGAATGAGCGCCACCGCCACCTTGCCGAACGTGGCCGTGGCGACGCTACCCAGGAGCCAGAACACAATGGCCGGCAGGGTGGTGTTGGGATCCGCGATGTAGGTGACCAGGGCTACCAGCGCGGAGAAGAACGATCCCGTGACCACGCCGCCCAGCACAATCATGAGTAGGGGAGTCCCGCCGCGCCCCGACGTGATGAGGAACAGCATGGCCAGCGCGATCAGTCCGAATGCGAAGGAACTGGTGATCAGCGCGAACGTCCCCAGCCCCAGAAGTATCGCCAGCGCGCCGCCGAAGGATGCGCCCGCGGACACCCCGATGATATCCGGGCTGACCAGCGGATTGTGGAAGATGGCCTGCAGCGCGGCGCCGCCGATCGCCAGGCCGCCGCCCACCAGCAGCGCCAGCAGCACGCGGGGGAGCCTGACAAGGAGCACCACATTCTGCTCCGTGGCGGTGGCCTCGGAGGGGATCGGGACGGCCTGCCCCACTAGTATCTGCACCACGTGCCAGAGCGGAACGTTGTAGCGGCCCACAGCCAGGGCCACCAAAGTGACGGCAACCAGGAAGATGGTGCTGATGGCGATGGGTTTCAGGGCCGATGGGACTGGCCGCCCGTCACGCGCAGCGTCCCCATCCCCCTCACCGCCACCGGCCCGCTCATTGTTCCGGCCGGCGTCGTAGGCGTCCCCTGCGGCGCCGGTGTCCAGCTCCGGGCCACCGGGCGCACGGGCGCGGCTGGCGTCAAGCCGTTCGTCGCTGGCGTCATGCAGCATTGAACTGCCGGTAGTGGTCAGAACCAGCGTTGGCTGCGGTCCACAGGACCTTGTCCAGCTCCGCCGCCGTGGGCTTGTGGCTGTACAGGAAATCGAAGTACTCGGTGACCTTGTTCCGGAGGAGGGAGCGCTGTTGGGGGAACGCGATGTCGCTGAGCCAGTGCCACATCAGAGGTGACTCCTGCCCCGGCGGATCCCACCGGTACCCGCCCAGCGGCACCTTGTACACACGCCGGTTCTTGACCGCGGACACGGTCTGCCACACGGGGTCTGAGTAAAGATCCCGGGGCATGGCGGCGTCGAAATTTCCCAGCAGGATGATCTCAGGATCCCACCGCAGGACCTGCTCCACGTCCAGTCCCACCATCCCCGAGCCCTGCAGCGGATCGTCCCCGGTGGCGGGATTCGTGCCGCCCACCAGCTTGATGTAGAAATCGTTGTAGCTATTGGCCGCGGCCACCTTCAGGCCGCCGGTGAACCGGTTGAAGTACAGGATGCTGGGCCGCGCGGAGTTCCGGCCCGCCGCGATCTTCTTGATGGCAGCGAGTTCCATGTCGCTGCGGGTCTTGATATCCACGGCTCGTTCGGGCTTCCCCAGCATCGTGGCGAACATGGCCATCCACGCGTCCACGTCCTCCTGCTTGCCGGTGTTGGTCAGCCCGATGACGTTCAGACCGGCTTTTTCCAGCGGGTCGATCAGCTGGGCGTCGGACCACTGGATCACCACGTCCGGGTCCAGGGCCCGCACACTCTCCACATTGGCCGTGAAGTCCTGGGTGGCGATCTCGTGCGGCAGGTCCAGTGCCTTGGGAAAGATCGTGCCCATGATGCCGTCGCGCATGGCCACCCAGGAGGCGTTGTGCATGGCGGCGAGGTGGTCCGCCGTACGGTCCACCGCTACCAGCAGCGACGCCGCCGGCATGGGGATGGTCACCACCCGCGTCACCGGCCGGGAAAACGTAAGGGTTTTGCCGCGCTGATCGGTGACGCTGATCGCGCCACTGCCACCGCCACTGCCGCTGTTCCCCATGTTCGTTGCAGGGCCCGACGACGGCGGGGAACCGGGGGTGCCCGCGCATCCGGCCAGCAGGGCTGCAGAGCCTCCCGCCACCAGAAGTTGAAGGGCGGCGCGGCGGTTCAGGTCAGTGGTTGCCATGGTGCGTTACCCCTGCTTTCGGTCCGACAGCCGCCGCACAAGGTCGGAGGCTGTTAACGGTCATATTATGGTGCCCCGGTTGCTAACGCGCCCTTGTCCGGGACCGGCTGCGGTGCTACGTTCGAAAGACCCTCGGAGAAGGTGGCCACGCGATGGTTATCGACGGCGCCCAGATGTTTGTGCGGTATGCCTACCCGCCCAATTCGCGAGGCAGCTGCGGGCCTCCGGACAGTGACGCCCTGCTCCACTACGGCCAGTCCGGGGTCACCGACCAAGGCTTGCGGGAGCTCGCGAAGGGTTTTGCCGGCGCCTTTCCCTACTTGGAACTGATTGCCGGTGCCCACGGCATCCCGGACCCGCTCGACGCCCGCGTTGTGGAGGCTTACTGGGTGGGAAACAATCTGCTGGACACCGTGGGCATCAGCACCATGGGCAACTCGATGGAAGACCGGTTCCGCGCACGCACCGGTTGGCAGTTTCCGCACCTCGTGGAAGGCGTCCTGGCTGGCGGCGTCCCGCACCACAGCTTCCACGTCTTGGAGATCTATCCCTGGCTGGGCCTGCTGCGTGATGACCGCCGGTATGCCACTGCGCTGAACGTCCTGGACCGCTGCCGGATCCGGTGGGGCGAGGTCCTGGCCATCACGGGCGACGAAGCCGTGGTGAAGTCGCGTCCCCTGACCTGGGACGGAATGACCCTGGCCGTCGGCGAGCCTGTTGTGGAGACCGCCAAGTATGCCGTGAACGGAACCGGCTTCATTGCCGGACTCGTGGCGGGCGATGTGGTCTCGCTCCACTGGGACTGGGTCTGTGACCGGCTGACACCCCGCCAGCTGCAGCAGCTGAAGCTCTTCACCGGCAGGCACCTCAAGATCGCCAACACCGGAGTGGAGCATCGCGGCGCAGCCATCGCCCTCGAACGATAAATCGCACTGGAATGCTGAAGAGGCGAACGCTGGACGCCGTCCCATCCGCCTATCCGCCTTGGCTGACGTCGCCGGGTTGCCGTGGCTGGCCCATGAGTTCCAGGCCGCTCATGGCCCGTTCGGCGCCTGCATCATCCACCCGTTCAAGCGCAAAGCCCATGTGGATCAGGACCCAGCTGCCTGGGGGCAGCGGTCCGTCATCCAGGAGCCCGATGTTGATCTTGCGCTGCACTCCGGCCACGTCCACCAGGGCGAGCTGGTTGCCGTAGCCATCGATGGGGCCGATGACCTGGCCGGGGATTCCGAGGCACATGGTTGGTCCGCCTTAGGTCTATTTGGAGGTGTGCTGGCTGAGGAGCTTAACGACGGCGGCCATCGCCGCCGGGATGGCCGCAGACACGGGCGGGGTCAGTCCGATGCCATCGGTGACGTCGGCCGGAACGCAGCCCACCACATAGGTCACGGGGGCCTTGCCGCCCAGCGATCGGAGCCTGCCCAGGACGGCGGCAGGGTCCATGCCATGCGGGTCCAGCGTGGCGCCGGCGTCGAGATCTTCGCTGCGGATCCGGAGCACACGGAGGCTGCCGGGGGCTTTGTTGTGTTCGGTCCCGCGCTCCGGCGGCACGGCATCCACAAGCACCAGCATGTCCACTCCGGCCAGGAGATCGTAGGCCAGGTGCATGCCGCGGATGCCGTAGTCGGCTACCTCGACGCCGGGCGGCAGGTCCCCTTCCGAGGCCAACCGGCGGGCGACTTCCGGGCCGAAGCCGTCGTCGCGCAGGAACATGTTGCCCACGCCTGCCACCAGCACAGTCATACCGGGCTCACATCCGCCGTGCCTTCAGGTAGCGCTGGACGTCGGGGACCGAGCGGATCCCCACGTAGACGGCGCCGAGTGCCAACGCCGCCAGAAACGCTACGGTGGCCATTCCTATGATTCTCATGGCGGGCTTTCCTTTCCATCCTGCCCCAGGGGTTCGAGCTCTTCCGGTGAGTAGTAGAAGGACCGGCCGTAGCCCTCGTGGAGGTCTGCGGCGGGGTCCTGCTCGAGGACCAGGCCCACGTGGGTGCTGCCGTCAACATCGAAGTGCACGTTGGTAACGCGGCCCGTTTGCCCGGCGAAGAACAGGTCCTGTGCGTCGGCCCGCCGGCTCGGATTCACCCGGACCCGGCTGCCCCTGGCCACCGGAACCCCGTTGATCAGGACCGCATCCAAATGCGGCTGGACCAGGGCTTCGGCCTCGGGTGTCCACCATGCGGCGTCCGCACCGCTGCGTCCGGGTATGGGTTCCCGGCTGTCCAGGGCGACGTCCAAGGCAGCGACATCCAGGGCACCACTGTCCAGAGCGCCATCCATTGCAGCCCCGTCCAGGGCATGCGGACTGCGCAGGATGCCGTGCAGCTGCTGCAGTTCCGCCGGGGACATGGCCTCGCACCGGTCGATGATGGCCGCCGCCCGCGGATCCGTGGCCCGGGCTTCGGCTTTCTCCTCCTCGGTGAGGGTCAGCACCCGCAGGGTGAGGATCTCGTCGATTTCGGTGGCGTCGTACAGCGCCACCGAGCTTTCGGGCGCGACGGCGGGGTGGTCGTAGAGGATGATCGGGGATACCAGCAGCACATCCGACTGCCTTTCCGGACCGGCCAGGACGGGCCAGCACCGGTGCTGTACGCAGGCGGCCGCGGCGGCCTGCGCGCTCGGCGGTGGCTCAAGCAGGGAGACAAAATCACCGTCCTGGAGGCTCAGGAGCAGGTGCGTGCCAATGAAGGATTCCGCGATGGCATGCTGTCTTGTCCAGCCATCCGCCGCGCCTGACGCAGGGGCCGCTGCCGCCGTCATCGCCGCCACGTTGGCAACCCCGACGCGCATCCTGACCAGCGGTCCGCCGGCTGGCGAAGCTGCCAGCCTCACCTCGCCCTGAAGCGGACGACGACGGCGGACCAGCCGCCCGGTCAGCCGCCCCGAGGCGTCACGGAGTTCCTCGGTGTCCTCCCCGCCGGGAACCTCAACGGGCAGGACTGTCTTCTGCCCGCTGAACCCGGCCACGGCGAACGGTCCCAGCGTGACCTCCCGCTCCACTGCCTCGTCCCAGCTCAGCCAGCGGGCGGCACCGACCGTAAGCTCATCCACCGCCGTGAACCCGCCGTCGTCGTCCAATTTCTCGGCGGTCCGGCTCTGCAGCTGCAGGAAGCGCACGTGGATTTCGATGGCGGCCTGCGGACCGGGGGTGAGCAGGCAGTCCGCGAACATGTCCGGCTCTTCGCCGGTGCCGGCTGCGGCGGCGCCAGGCGGGCCGAGGATGCCGAACTGCCAGCGGGCCTGGTTCTTCTGCGAGGACGCACGGTACGGGTAGAGCAGGTAGCCCTCGTAGAGGACGGCATCGGCCACGGCGCGGGCCAGGCTCAGGCTCATGTTCATGGCCGACCGTCTCCTGACAGTCCCGCGGCGGCTGACGCCGCCGGAGCTACCGCTGCGGGTGACAATACTGCCGCGGACACCGCCGTGGCGTCCGCCAGCAGGCTCTCCAGGGTGGCGTCCCATGAGGTGAGGCCGCGGGCCGCCTTGTAGTGCGCCAGTGCGGTGAGCACGTCCCGGTCCAGGCGGAGCCAGCCGGTGTTGGGGAAGTACTGGTCCATGAGCCGGCGCCAGGCGTCCACGGGTAGCCGGTAGGAGGCTTCGAGGTCCCAGGGCACCTGTTCCACGCCGAAGCCAGCCTCGCCCCGGGTGAAGACCGTGCCGGAGAACAGCAGTTCCAGCGGGACCAGCCCGTCCCGCAGGGACTGCAGGTACTTGGCCGCGGAGACGTCGAAGTCAAAGGTGCAGGGTAGGGGCAGCCGCACCTCAGTTTCCCCGGTGAAGCCCTGGACCATGGTGCTGCACTGCAGCCAGAGGAAGGACTTCAGTGTGGTGGGCCACCGGCCGCGCTCGCCGAAGAGGTCCAGCAGGCCGGCCTCTTCCGCCGGCGTGTAGCCGCGGCGCTGGGGCAGGATCCGGACCTGGCAGCGCAGGGCGATGGCGTGCACAGCGGCTCCGGTGGACTCGGTCACCCGCAGCGTCGCGGTGAGCTGGGGTGCGGCCGCGTACGGCTCCGGCAGGATGTCCAGGACCTCGAATGCCAGCGCAATCACTGTGGGCCTCCGGAGGCTGATTCCCGGGTGGCTTCATGGACCGGCTTGCTGCGGCGGCTGACTTTTTCGAAGAAAGCGGTGAGCTGGTCGCGGGCCTCCTGGCCGCCGTCGAACCCCCGCCACAGGCGCCGCAGGTGTCCCACCAGCTCGTAGCAGGCGTCCACGGGGACCAGGTGGCAATCGGCCTGGGGATGGTCCCCGCCGGGGCCCCGGATCAGGAGCGCCTCGGTGTCCGGGGCCGCTATGGACAGGGCAGGATTCCGCGCCATCACGGCATCCCACGCGTCCAGGGGCAGCTCGGATTCGGTGGCGCCGGCAGGGCCCGGATAGAACGCAACCGTCCGCTCCATTCTGGAACTGCGGAAGAAGAATGCCAGTCCCACGGGTATCTCCAGCTCGTCCCACTGGCCCAGGCCCAGCTCGAAATCGGGGAAGGACAGGTACCGGTCCGGCACCGACCGGTACCGCAGGTGGGCGGTGCTGTCCGTGAAGAGCAGGTAGCACGGCCGGCACGTGCACATCATGGCGTGGCTGTCCAGGTCCACCACGTGCTGGTGTTCGGCAGCGATGGGCTCCCCGCACATTTCGCAGCGCTCGCCGGCGGGCGCTGCCGGTCTCGCGGCGGCGATCCGGCGGAGCAGTGTAACGGGCAGGCCGGGCGCCTCCATGTCAGCCGCGCTTTCCGGCCGCGACCGGCACAGCCACGGACATCACGCCGCTGCGCACGAGCAGGGGGAGCGGGTCCAGGTGCAGGCTGCGGTCTTCAAGGCAGGAGCCTGCCTGGCGGACGTCGAAGTGTGCTCGGCAGGTGGGGCAGCGGAGCAGGCCGCCGCCGGTAGGGGCGGCCAGGGCGCGCTGCAGGGCGGCGCCGGCCATGGACCCGTCGCAGCGCGGGCAGCGGTCCCGGTAGGCGTAGACGTCCTGCCCGGTCCGGCAGGCCAGGAGCGCATAGCCGCCCACCTGGAACCCGGCCACGTTGCCGGGTTCCAGATCGGCGACGCCGGGGACAGGCTCCCAGGACCCTTCCGGCAGGTCGGTACTGTTCAGCCGGACGAGCAGGGATTCCAAAGGGATGAAGGCCGGGGTGGCGGCGTGCTTTTCCGCCTCCACCACTTCGATGGCTGTGACCTCCGGGGCTGCCGTTTCAATCGCCTCTTCGACGGCGAACTTCAACGTAACGGACGACGACGGGCAGCCCTGGCAGGTGCCCAGCAGCTTCAACCGCACGACGCCCTCCGGGCTGATATCCAACAGTTCCACGTCCCCGCCATGGGAGCCCAGGTACGGCCGGACGCTGTCCAGGGCGCCGGCCAC
Source organism: Pseudarthrobacter sp. S3 (assembly GCF_050156905.1). Classification (NCBI taxonomy): domain Bacteria; kingdom Bacillati; phylum Actinomycetota; class Actinomycetes; order Micrococcales; family Micrococcaceae; genus Pseudarthrobacter; species Pseudarthrobacter sp. S3. Next base: position 803,627 of record NZ_CP189583.1, read on the forward strand.
CCTCGTCTCCATCGACTCGGGATGCAGGCCGTGGATGATCAGCAGGCCGGACACCAGTTCGTCGGAGGCGAGCGCTGCCAGCGTCCCGCCGTCGAGTTTTCCCTGCTCATCCAGGATTTCCAGCATGCGTTCCAGTCCCGAGCCGTACATGTCGGTGACCTGCCGGACCAGGTCTTCGGCGCGGCCGCGGGCCACCGCCCCGCCGGCGCCGAGGGCGTCGAGGAGCGTGCCGATCCGTTCTCCGGGATGCAGTTCGCTGGTCTGCACCGGCCGGTCCGCGCCGGGCATGGCAGGTTACTCGCCGGTCAGGGTCTGCGTGGGCGAGTGCAACATGTCCAGGGTCTGGCCGTTGCCCAGGTACATGTGGACCCCGCACGGCAGGCACGGGTCGAAGCTGCGGACGGTCCGCATGATGTCGATCCCCTTGAAGTGCTCGCGGTCGTTCTCCTCGAAGATCGGCTGGCCCTGCACCGCGTCCTCGTAGGGTCCGGAAATCCCGGCCGAGTCCGTGGGGCTGGCGTTCCAGGGAGTGGGCGGATACGGATGATAGTTGGCGATCTTGCCGTCCCGGATCACCATGTGGTGCGACAGGACACCGCGGACCGCTTCGGTGAAGCCACAGCTGATGGCCTCGTCCGGAACAGTAAAGCTCTCCCAGGTCTTGGTCCGGCCGGCCCGGATTTCCTCCAGCGCCTTCTCGGCGAAGTGCAGCGCCGCCGCGGCCGCGTAGGCCTGGAAGTAGGTGCGGGCCCTGTTGCGTTCCAGCGTGTTGCTCCACTGCGGGATGTTCCATTCGAAGGAAACGGGACCCTTCAGGGCAGTCTTGGGGAGGTTGATCTGCACGCTGCTGCCGGTTGCCTTGATATAGCCGATGTCCACCAGCCCGGCCAGCGCCGTGGCCCAGAGCCGCGCCAGAGGTCCGCCGCCGGTGTCCAGTGCCAGGTTGTCCTGGCCGTCGAACCAGCGCGGGGACATGACCCAGCTGTACTTCTCTTTGAGGTCCCTCTTCTGTGGCCTGGGGTTGGTGTGCTGGTTCCAGGGGTGGCGGCGGTCCACCGGGTTGCCCAGGGGATCGTGGGTCACGAACATCTCCTGGTCTTCCCAGTCGTCGTAGTAGGAGGAGCCCAGCATGATCCGGATGCCCAGGTTGATCCGCACCAGGTCGGTGGTGACGAGCTTGCCGTCCACCACCACGCCCGGGGTGACGAACATCTTCCGGCCCCATTCGGTCATGTCCTTGTACTCGAAGTTGCAGTAGTCAGGGTCCTGGAGGGAGCCCCAGCAGCCCAGCAGTGTCCGGCGCAGGCCCACCTGCTCGTAGCCCGGCAGTGCCTCGTAGAAGAAATCAAAAAGATCGTCATGCATTGGCACGACCTTCTTCATGAATTCCACGTACCGCATAAGCCGGGTGATGTAGTCCGTCATGAGCTGGATGGTGGCCACGGTCCCCACTCCGCCGGGGTAGAGCGTGGACGGGTGCACGTGGCGGCCTTCCATCAGGCAGAACATCTCGCGCGTGGACCGGCTGACCTGCAAAGCCTCGCGGTAGAACTCCCCGGTGAACGGATTCAGCGAGCGCATGATGTCCGCGATGGTCCGGTAGCCGTGGTCCCCCTCGTGCGGGGCCCGCGTATTTTCTGCCTTTGCCAAGACGCCGGGGTTTGTCTCGGAGACCATCTTTTCGCAGTAGTCCACGCCGACCAGGTTTTCCTGGAAGATGTTGTGATCGAACATGTATTCGGCGGCCTCGCCCAGGTTGACGATCCACTCACCAAGGTTCGGCGGCTTCACACCGTAGGCCATGTTCTGCGCGTAGCAGGAACAGGTGGCGTGGTTGTCGCCGCAGATCCCGCAAATGCGGCTGGTGATGAAGTGGGCATCCCGAGGGTCCTTGCCCTTCATGAAGATGGAATAGCCGCGGAAGATCGAGGACGTGCTCTTGCACTCCACCACCTGGTTGTTCGCGAAATCGATCTTGGTGTAGATGCCCAGGCTGCCCACAATCCTGGTGATGGGATCCCAGGCCATCTCCACAAGGTTGCTGTTGTCCGTCCCGCTCCCGGACGGCATAGGAATCGTTGAGGTCATGTTCTTCACCTGTCTGGAAGGGGGTGGATTTACCAGGTGCGCTGTGCGCCGGTCAGCAGTTCGGTGCCGGGCCGGCGCCACTTGGGCTCCTGGTCCAGCGTGTGGGTGGTGATGCCGCGCAGCGCCCTGATGGCGGCGCCGTAAGGACGGATGGCGCTAGTGGAGAGCTTGCCGCCGGGTGGCTCGTCCATAAACGGCATGAACTTGTCCGGGAAGCCCGGCATGGTGCAGCCGATGCAGATGCCGCCCACGTTGGGGCAGCCGCCGATCCCGTTCATCCACCCGCGCTTGGGCACGTTGCACTTGACCACCGGACCCCAGCAGCCAAGTTTGACGATGCACTTGGGGGAGCCATACTCGGTGGCGAAGTCGCCCTGCTCGTAGTAGCCCGCCCGGTCACAGCCTTCGTGCACTGTCTTTCCGAACAGCCAGGTGGGCCGCAGCGCATCATCCAGCGGGATCATAGGGGCCTGGCCGGTAGCCTGGTACAGCAGGTAGGTCATGGTTTCGGAGAGGTTGTCCGGCTGGATGGGGCACCCGGGGACGCAGACGATCGGGATGCCGGCCTTGGACTTCCAGTCATAGCCGAGGTAGTCCGGGACGCCCATGGCGCCGGTGGGGTTTCCCGCCATCGCGTGGATGCCGCCGTACGTGGCACACGTGCCGGCCGCGATGATGGCCGTGGCTTTGGGCGCCAGCCGGTCCAGCCACTCGCTGGTGGTGATCGGCTGGCCGGTGGCCAGGTCGTTGCCGAACCCGCACCAGTAGCCGCCTGGATCGTGGAGTTTCTCGTTCGGGATAGAGCCCTCAACCACCAGGACGAACGGCTCCAACTCGCCGCGGTCTGCCTTGCGGAACCACTCCAGGAAGTCGTCCGCCCCTTCCTGGGGGCCGCATTCGAAATCGATCAGGGGCCAGTGCATGGCAATGCGGGGCAGGCCGGGCAAAGCGCCGAGCGCGATCTCCTCCACGCTGGGCTGGGTAGCCGCTGTCAGGGCGACGGAATCGCCGTCGCAGCTCAGCCCTGCGTTGATCCAGAGCACGTGAATCAGGGTTTCTTCGGCCCTGAGGGAAGTTTCGGTAGGCATCGTTGCCTCTTTCCGCGGCCCGTGAGGGGGCTCAGTGTGCGTCTGTCAGGGACTCTTCCAGAGACCCTGTCAAAGACCCTCCGCGGGTCTCTGTCCGGGAGGGGCGGCCGTCCAGCCAGTCATACCAGGCGGCGACGCCGTCGCCGGTAGTGGCCGAGAGGACCAGGAATTGTGCGTGAGCATTCAGGCGACGGATGCGGCGAACGCAGGCGTCGACGTCGAACTCGACGTAGGGGAGCAGGTCCGACTTGTTGATGATCACCAGGTCGGCCGCGAGGAACATGTGCGGGTACTTCTGCGGTTTGTCATCACCTTCCGTCACTGAGACGACTACTACTTTCGCTGCTTCGCCCAAGTCGAACAGGGCGGGGCAGACGAGGTTTCCCACGTTCTCGATAAACACGGTGGAACCCATCGGGGGAGCCAGCGCGTCGAGTCCGCGGCGGAGCATGTCGGCGTCCAGGTGGCAGCCCGCTCCGGTGTTGATCTGCACCACGGGCCGCCCGGTGGCCCGGATTCGGTCGGCATCGAGGGAGGTTTCCTGGTCCCCTTCAATGACGCCGGCCTCCAGCCTGCCGCCCAGCTCCGTGAGCGTCCGCACCAGGAGTGTGGTTTTGCCGGAGCCGGGGGAGCTCATCATGTTCAGCGCGCGGACCTTCCTCCCGGCGAGCCAGCCGCGGTTCCGTTCCGCGAGGAGATCGTTCTTGGCCAGCAGGTTCTGTTCCAGCGGGATGAGTTCCGGGGCGTGTATGTGGCCGTCGGTGTGGGGGTGGTCGTGCTCGTGGTCATGGCTGTGAGGGTGGCTATGGGTGTGCCCGTCGTGCGTGTGCGAATGCCCAGGTTCGTGGGAATGCTCATGTGCCTGCGCCCCCGGCACTTCCAGGGAGTACACCCTGGGGGCGGCTTCATCGCCGCAGCCGCACGTTGCGCACATGTCGCTACGCCACCTCCACCGAAACAAGGTTGAGTTCCCGCCCGCTGACCACTGCGACGTCGGCGCTCCCGCAGGGGCATAAAAGGAAGATGTCCGTCATTGCGAAGTCTGTACCGCACTCGCGGCAATGCCCTCGGGCCTGCGGCTCGTCGATCCGGAGCCGCGCCCCGGCCAGGGTGGTACCCGCTGAAGCCACATCAAAACAGAAACGGAGGGCGTCCGGAAGCACTCCCGCTAACGGCCCGATCCGAAGGTTGACACCCATGACTGCCTGGCCGCCGGTCCTGTCCAACACCGCGTCAATAAGGCTCTGTGCGATCGAGAGTTCGTGCATGGATACTGCCCCCTCTCTGCCCAAGATAGGCTCGTCGAGGCCATAAATCAACCTCAATATTTGACAGCTGCGCATGCATCGACTAAAGGCGTATAGTCATCCCAGTATTCTGCCATGACGCGGAAACCGGAGGCTCGGTAATGCAGCAACCGGAAGCTGGAGGCAACACGCCGCCGCAGGCCAGGACGGGCCGGTCCAGCAACATGCCCGGACGGTCCAGGAACGCACTGACCGGCTGGGAACGGGCATCGATCGGTGGAATGGCGGCCGTTGTGTTGCTCCTGCATGCTGTGGGCTGGGGCGTTCTTTTGGCTGTTGTTGCAGCGGAGATCCCTCCGGCGGGTTCCTCGGGCGTTTTTGGGGTCGGCCTCGGAGTTGCCGCCTATACGCTGGGGCTTCGCCACGCATTCGACGCGGACCACATCGCCGCCATCGACAACACCACCCGGAAACTTGCAGGCGACGGACACCTGGGCGACGGGCGCTCCGGCGGCGCCGGCATCGGGAAAGCCCGAACCGGGAAAGCCCGTACGGGACAGCCGGGCAACCACCGGCCCATGACTGTGGGCTTCTGGTTCTCTCTGGGCCACTCGAGCGTCGTTTTTGGCCTGTGCGCGTTGCTGGCGGCCGGAATCCGGAGCATGTCGGACCAGGGCGGGATGGTTTCCGGCGAAACCGAGGCGGGCCTGCAGATCTTCGGGACGGCAGTCTCCGGCGTCTTTCTTTACCTCATCGGCGTCCTGAACCTGATAATCCTCCTGGAGGTGCTTCGGTCGGCGCGGCGGCTGCGGTCCAGCCAGGACAACGGCGCCGGACTGGAAAACCAGCCTGCCCCCGGTGGCCTGATGACGCGGCTTTTCGGCCGGTTGACCGGGCTGATCACCAAGCCCCGGCAGATGTATGGCGTGGGACTGCTGTTCGGTTTGGGCTTTGATACCGCGACGGAGGTGAGCCTCCTGATCCTGGCTGCCGGGGCCGCCGCCTCGGCGCTGCCGTGGTACGCGATCCTCACGCTGCCGGTCCTCTTCGCGGCGGGCATGAGCCTGCTGGACTCGCTGGACGGCTGCCTCATGACTTTCGCGTACCGCTGGGCACTTTCCCGGCCGGTCCGCAGGATCTACTACAACGTGGTGGTGACCGGGCTGTCCGTGGCCGTTGCGCTGGGCGTCGGCTCCGTGCAGCTGATTTCCCTCCTGGTGGACAGCGCCGGAATCCGGTCCGGGCCGCTGGCTGTGATCGGCGGACTCGACCTGGCCGCAGTCGGCTACACAACCGTGGCGCTGTTCATTTTCACTTGGCTCCTTGCCTTGGGCGTGTGGCGCTTCGGCCATATCGAGGAGCGCTGGTCATTGCCCCTCCCGGAGAGCGGCCCCGAGTAGCAGGACCGGCGGCAGGGCCGGCGGCGGACTGGCCGGTGGCGGGACTGGCCGGGCCAGCGGACAGCCGGGATAGGGTTGAAGGCATGCCTTCGTTCCAGACGCGCTTAAAAATCACCGGACTGAAACCTGGCAACCCGCCGGAAGCCGTGATGGCCGCCGCCGTTGAGGCATTGGAGATCCGCCACCATGTGGAATCCAACCAGATCGAACTGGCCGCCGGCATCCCACAGCTGAATCTCCGCTTCCTCGTGGAGGCGACCGAATACAGCGGTGAGAACCAGCAGGCACGCGAATCGGCAGCGATGATGCGCGACGCCGTCGAACGCGTTGCGCTCACCGGCTCACTGACGGTGCTCCGCCGCAACCGCGGCCGCTGGGCGCCTGTTTAGCTCACTCGCCGGGGGCGGGCTCGTCCACGGGCGAGCGGGTGCCACGCCGGCGGGTGACGATGATGCCGACGACGACGCCGATCACCAGGCCCAGCACCACACCGATCAGCGAACTCGCCCAGAACGGCAGCTTGGTTGCCGATCCCGTGAAGTAGCCCAGGCCCACTAGCCAGCTGGCCCAGAGGACCGCGCCGAGGCCGGCGCACAGGCTGAAACCCCGGGCGGAAACATCGGCGATGCCCGAAGCGGCCGACGTCGCCAGCCGCCCGCCGGGGATGAAACGGGCGCCGATGATGGTCCCGTAGGTGGAGGAGCGGCCAGCCTTGGCGATGGCCTTATGGATGCCGGTATGGACTTTGCGGCCCCAGCGCCAGCGGTCCAGGACATGGCTGAGCCGGCGTTTGAAGAGCTGGAACACCACCATGTCACCAATCCAGGACGCTACCGCGCACAGTGCCCCCACCAGGAAGACGTTGGCCCGGCCGTCGGCGGAGAGGGCCCCGCCGGTGATCACCAACATTTCTGACGGGATGGGCGGGAAGATGGCATCGCCGAGGACCGTGGGGATGATCCAGAAGTAGATCGCCGCCCCCCAGCTGTCGGCATCGCCAAAGTCCATGGCCATAAAGTACCGCACTTTTGCGCGGCCGCACGGCCTGAGCTGGCCGCCGGCACGGACTTCCCCTCACTGGGTTCAGCGAGCGTCCCAGTACTACGCGTCCCAGTACTACGCGTCCCAGTACTACGCGCGCCAGTACACGGACCTCAGTACCCGGCGCCGATTTTCCGGCGGCGTGGCCGTGGGACTCCTCCGCGAACTTCCCTGGGAACATGGCTGAGGTGCCGTCCCGCGAGGAAATACCAGTACGGCCACGCGACCCACGCGACGGCGCCCACGGCAATTCCGGCCCCGCCGAGGCCCCAGCGGATCCAGGCAGGCGCCGGTTCCAAGGCCGTCAGCGCGGCCAATGGCAGCGCCACCACTAAGGCGCCGCCGATAAACTCTCCCAGCTTCGCGAGATCCCGTGGACAGCCGCCCGACTGGAGCAGTGACCGGTGGGCCAGCAGGAACCAGCCGGCCTGGACCACCATTGCCCCCACCGAGATGCCGGTGGATACATTGAAATCGAGCTTCTTCGCGACGAGGAGGAACGAGCTTGCCGATCCTGCGGCGCTGGCCGCGATCACCAGCCATTTGGCTGCCTCGGAGCCGGGTGTACGGCGCAGGCGCCGGTGGACCTGGACGATCACCGGGATGATCGTCAGCTGGAAGACGCCGCCGGTGGCATCGTTGATGGTGCCGAAGATGTAGGGTCCGTTCCTTGGCACCTCGATGGCGAACATGGCGCCCAATGTTGCCACGCCCACTACGCCTATGCCCGCGGACGCGTAGGCGAACTTGGCCGCCGTTCGATCGCCCGGGATTTCGATGAGGGTATCCATGATGCTTCCTCGCTCAGTCTGGATTCTCGCTCAGTGTGGATTCCGGCTCGCGCTGTTCCCGGCTGGCCACCGTCAGGGTATTGCTGCCGCGGCGCAACCGGCAGCCCCCCAGCAGGCTTAATTCCCAACCCATGCGAGAGCCAGCGTAATGCCTATCCCCTTCAATCGACCGGACAACACGCGATACCCCAGATAACTATCGTGGCACTGGGGCGCATCATGTCAAGGCAGTTAGTAAAGGGGGTTTTGCTGGGTTGCCTGCAGGCAATCTCCATCATTTCTTGCTCCTGCCCGGATGACTGGAGATCAGGCGTGCTGCTGCGGTTATGCGGGGCCTTTGAGCCGCACCTCCTAAGTGGGAAACTGGCGGCATGCGGATCACCATCCTCCAAGGCGATATCACCACCCGCACCGTTGACGCGATTGTGAACGCTGCAAATTCCACGCTGCTGGGCGGCGGCGGAGTGGATGGGGCCATCCACCGGGCCGCCGGACCCGAACTGCTGGCCGCCTGCCGGGCATTGCGCAACACGGATCTGCCGCACGGACTGGCTGTGGGTGCCGCCGTCGCCACCCCGGGTTTCCGGCTCCCGGCCCGGTGGGTCATCCACACCGTGGGGCCGAACCGTCGCGCCGGGCAGACCAACCGGGCGCTGCTGGTGTCCTGTTTCAGCGAAAGCCTGCGGCTGGCGGATTCGCTGGGCGCGGCTTGCCTCGCACTTCCCGCTGTGGGCGGGGGAGTCTACGGCTGGCACCGGCGCCAGGTGGCGGAGGCAGCGCACGACGCCGTTACGGGGTTTGGTGCCTCACATCCGGCCAGCGCGCTCGAGTTGGTGGAGTTTGTCCTGTTCGGCCCCGAGATGGAGCTTGCCTTCAGGACCGTGTTTGATCAACGCGGTGCTTGAGCAGCCTCGCTGAGGTGGAGCCCGCTGCGGTACTCCACGGGCTTTTTGCTGATGGGGTCCACAAAGCGGATGCCGCGGGCCAGGAGCTGCAGCGGTTTGGAGTAGTCGTCCGGAGCTTTGTCCAGGAGGTCCGGGTAAAACGCGTCGTTCACGATGCCCAGTCCCAACGAGGCCATGTGCACCCTCAATTGGTGCGTCTTTCCGGAGTGCGGCTCCAGCCGGTACCGCGCCAGGCACGGCGTAGTACCCGCGTCCGCGTGGATGCCAGGGGCTCGGGCACCAGCGTCGCAGGTGCCGGCGGCACCCACGGAAGCGCCGCCGTCGAACGTTTCCAGCCGTTCGATCCGGGTTTCCGCGTTCGGCTCGCCCTCGATGACTTCGGCCAGCAGGTAGCTGCGGGACTTGGTCATCCGGTTCCGGACCACCACGGGGAATTCGACGGCGGGGTGTCCGGCGGCGGGCTCCGCGGCGGACACACACTCGTATTCCTTCTGCACCTGCCGCTTCTCGAAGAGTACCTGGTAATTTCCGCGGGTTTCCGGGTTGGTGGACAGCAGCAGCACGCCGGCGGTCATCCTGTCCAGGCGGTGCATGGGGATCAGGTCCGGCAGGTTGAGCTGGTTCCGGAGCCGGACCAGGGCCGATTCCTGGATGTAGGTGCCGCCCGGGGTGGTGGGCAGGAAATGCGGTTTGTCCACCACGAGCAGGTGATCATCCTGGTGCAGGATGCTGATGTCCACCGGGATGCGGGTCTCCGGCGGCAATGAGCGGTAGTACCAGATGAAGGTGTGGTCCTCGAGCCGGGTGGCCCGGTCCAGGGCGACGCCGCCCTCGCCCACGATCTCGCCGGCGTCGAACCTGTCCTCGATGCCCTGCGGATCGATGTGGCCCCAGCGGTGCATCATGTAGTCCATCGCGGTTGTCCACGGCCCCTCGTCCGGGAGGCGCAGGCGGGTGGCGTTCACGCCGTCGCGCACGGGGAGGGGGGATTGCATCACCGGTCCATTCTACTTATTCCTGCCAGGCGCGTGGAGGACCCCGACGTCGGCGGCCGGCCCGGCGGGATGCGGTCTCAGGCGATCGCGACGGCGGGCAGTGCTGAAGGATGGCGCCGCAGCGTCGGGGCCGAGTCCAGCCTGTCCTGGGCGGCACGAAGTGCCAGTACCGCGGTTTCCAACTGATCCGACGGCAACGTGAACGGTACGCGGAGATAGTGCTCCAAAGCGCCACCAACGCCGAATCGGGGACCGGCGGCGAGGCGGAGGCCGAAGTCCGGAGCGATGACGGCAAGTGCAGTGCTGACCGGGGCCGGGAGGCGGCACCAGATGGACAGGCCGCCGTCGGGCCGTTCCGCCTGCCACGAGGGCAGATGCTCGGCGACCAATGACAAGAGGGCCTCACGGTTCTCGCGGAGCATGCCCAGGCGTGCCGGGAGCGGTTCGGTCAGGGAATTCACCAGATGGGCCGCAGCCAACTGTTCGACGACGGGTCCGCCCAGATCCAATGTGGTTCGTGCGGCGGCGAAGCGCTGGATCAGCGGCTCGACGGCGCGGATCCAGCCCGTCCGCAGGCCGGCCCAGTGCGACTTGCTGAGCGACCCGATCGAAACCACAGCCGGGCTGAAGGCAGCCATGGGAGTGGCCGCCTCTGCGTCGAGGTTCAGCTCCCGCAGGGTCTCATCCACCACCAGGACGGTGCCGGACGCCGCGGCGGCGCGGACAAGCCGGCGCCGCTGCGGATCCCGCATCAGCCGCCCCGTGGGGTTGTGGAAGTCGGGGACGACATAGGCCAGTGCCGGCCGCTGTTGCAGGGCAGAGTCCATTGCGTCCAGGTCCCAGCCTGAGGGTGGCCCCGCAGATGGTTGTCCTCGCGGCGCGGCCGGAGGCATCGCTACCGGCACCGGTCTGCAGCCTGCGGCCCGGATGGCATCGAGGGCATGGGGATAGCTGGGGTTCTCTACAAGTACCCTGTCTGCCCGGCCCGTGAGGGTGCGGAGGACAATGTTCAGGGCATGCTGCGCGCCGGAGGTGACCAGGATCTGCGCAGCGGCCGTCGGAACCCCGGCCGCGGAGTACCGCGCCGCAACCGCCTCCCGCAGGGCCTGGACACCAAGTGCGTCGTACCCGAATCCCGGAAGCAGGGCAGGAAGTTCTGTGAGCGCGGCGGCGAACGCCCGGTGGACGACTTCGCCGCTGGCAGGCAGCGAGGCATACGCCAGGTCAAGGAGTCCGTCTGGAACGGCCAGTCCAGGCCCGCCGCCGAGTCCTGGTCTTGTTGTCCGGACGGCCGCGTTGACCTCGGGCCCGGGGATGCCGGTCCTGCCCCGGCTGCCCTGGCCGCCCCGCAGAAGTCCTTGCTCCCGCAGCGAAGCATAGGCGGCCGTGACGGTGGTACGGCTGATGCCGAGGGCGGTAGCGAGGGAACGTTCACTTGGGAGGGCGACGTCGAGCGGAATCCGGCCGTCCAGGACCAGCAGGCGGACGACGTCGGACAACTCGCGGTACGCCGGGGCGGCGCCGGGATTCCACCGGCCGAGCAAGCGGGCGAGGGAACTGGGGGCAAGAGAGCCGGACATAGGGCCAGTATCTCAAACTGGCTATGGATTGCAAGGCCAGTTGCCGTCAGGATGGAGACATGATGACGCGCAGAATTCTCCAGCTCCTGATCGGCCTCGCCATGTACGGCATTTCCCTGGCGATGTTCATCCGGGCCGGGCTCGGGCTGGACCCGTGGGACGTGTTTCATCAGGGACTGGCCGGAAAGACGGGCCTGAGTATCGGCACTGTGGTGATCGTTGTCAGTTTCCTGGTCCTGCTGCTCTGGATCCCGCTCCGGCAGCGGCCGGGGTTCGGGACACTGAGCAATGCCGTGCTTGTGGGGGTCTTCGCGGATGTTGGCCTCGCGCTGATCCCGCAGATCACCCAACTAGGCGGACAGATCGGGATGCTCGGCGGCGCCGTGCTGCTCAACGGCGTCGCTTCGGCCTGCTACATCGGCGCCCGCTTCGGCCCCGGCGCCCGGGACGGGCTGATGACCGGCCTGGCCCGGCGCACCGGCTGGTCGGTGCGTACGTCCCGGACCGGGATCGAAGTCGTGGTCCTCGGCGCCGGCTGGCTGCTGGGTGGCTCGGTCGGCGTCGGGACCGTCCTCTACGCGCTGGCCATCGGCCCGCTGGTGCAACTGCTGCTGCCGCGGTTCATGGTGCCGGAAGGGCTGGTGCCCCAGGCCGCCGCTGCCGAACAGGAAGCGTCGCAACCGGTGGCCTCGGAACCGGGCGCATAGAACGAGGACACCTCGCCGGGTGTCGTTGACCCGGCCCGGCCTGGAAGCCGTTCGACTATAGGTCTTGACACTGCCAAAACGTTTTGTATAGAGTGTGAGCAACACAACAGCCAAAACGTTTTGTAAAGGAATGTCGAAGATGACAAGAGTCGGGATACGGGATGTGGCGAAGGCCGCCGGGGTTTCGGTCACTACCGTCTCCCACGCGCTCAACGACGTCGACGGCTCCCGGGTCAAAGCGGAAACACAGGACCACATCAGGGCGATCGCCAAAGACCTTGGCTATGCCCCCAACCGGCTCGCCAGCGGACTGCGCAACCAGCGCTCGCAGATTATCGGCCTGGTCAGTGACGAGATTGCCACCACCCCGTTCGCGGGTGACATGATCCGGGGGGCGCAGGACGCCGCCTACGAACGCGGCTACCTGCTCATGGTGGTCAACTCGGGCCTGGACCGGCGCCTGGAAGAGCACGAAATCCGGAGCCTGCAGCAACATCAGGTCGACGGGATTGTCTACGCCAAGATGTTCCACCAGTCGACGGAGGTTCCAGCTGGCCTGAAGGGCATCCCGACGGTCCTCTTGGACGGCACGTCGGGAAACCCGGAAGTTTCCTCGGTGGTGCCGGATGAGGTGGGGGCTGCGGAGGCCGCCGTCGAGGTACTGATCCAGGCCGGCCACCGCCGGATCGGGATGCTCAACAACGTCGACGACATTCCGGCAACGCATGGCCGCTACCAGGGCTACCGCAGCACATTGGAGCGCCACGGCCTGGCGTTCAATCCCCAATACCTGGCCACGGACCGCCCGGACGCCCGTGCCGGCCGGGAGCAGGCTTTGAAGATGCTTTCGACGGCGGAAGGTCCGACGGCCTTGTTTTGCTTCAGTGATCAGGTGGCCATGGGTGCTTACCAGGCCGCTGCGCAATTGGGTCTCCGGATTCCCGAGGACCTGTCCATCATCAGTGTGGACAACCTGGAGATCGTTGCGGGGGCCCTGTGGCCAGGGTTGACCACCATGGCGTTGCCGCACTACGACATGGGGCGTTGGGCAGTTACCCGGCTCCTTGACGACATCGCCACTCCTGGCCGTCCGCCGGAGCAGGAAGTACTAGCGTGCCCGCTCGTGTCCCGGGGGTCCGTCGGTCCGCCGCCGGGCTGACCCGGCGCCGAGTTCCGCCGCGAAATACCCAAATTTCAACCAAACCCAGCAGGGCTAAAAAAGGGGCGCGGCCGTTGCACCGGCCGCGCCCCCAGGATCCCTGCGCCCTCACCAATCATCAGAAAGGTTCACACGACATGAACAAGAAAGTCAGCCGGGTCCTGGTAGCCAGCGTAACGGCCGCCGCCCTCATCGGCACACTGGGTGCCTGCGGAAAAGGCAGCGCCTCCGCGTCCTCCGGGGATGCCAACGAAATCACCATGTGGACGCACAACGCCGGCAACGTCGAGGAACTCGGCGCCATCCAGAACATCGTGGATGCGTTCAACAAGGAGTCCGACGTCAAGGTCAAGGTCCAGGCCTTCCCGCAGGAGTCGTACAACGACTCCGTAGTGGCGGCCGCGTCCGCCGGCAACCTGCCGTGCATCGTGGACATCGACGGGCCGAATGTTCCCAACTGGGCCTGGGCCCAGTACCTGGCACCGCTCAAGCTGACCACCGACCTCAGCACGCACCTGCCCAGCACCGTCGCAAAGTGGGAAGGCGAGACCTACGCGGTGGGCTACTACGACGTCGCCCTGGCCATGATGGCCCGCGCCTCCGACCTGAAAGAAGCCGGAGTCCGGGTGGCAACCATCGAGCAGCCCTGGACCAAGGCAGAATTCGAGGACACCATGACCAAGCTGAAGGCCCTTGGAAAGTGGGACTACCCGCTGGACATGGGCACCGCCGGAACCGGTGAATGGCTGCCTTACGCCTATTCGCCGTTCCTGCAGTCCTTCGGCGGGGACCTCATCGACCGCAAGGACTACCAGTCTGCGGACGGCAAGCTCAATGGGGACGCAGCCGTCGCCTGGGCGGGCTGGTTCAAGGGATTGGCCGATCAGGGCTTTATGGCAACCAAGAGCGGCAAGGACAGCACCCAGGACTTCCTGAACAACAAGAGCGCCGTTCTCTACACCGGTTCCTGGGCTGCGGACAAGGCCCGCACCGCCCTCGGTGATGACCTCGTCGTAATGCCGACCGTTGACCTTGGCAAGGGCCCGAAGATCGGCGGCGCTTCCTGGCAGTGGGGCGTCACCACCGGCTGCGCCAACTCCCAGGCAGCGATGGACTACCTCTCCTTCTCCCTGAAGCCGGAAAACGTGGCCGCAGTGGCCACAGCGACTGGGACCATTCCCGCCAGCACCGAGGCCGCCGCGCTGATTCCCGCCTTCGCTGAGGGTGGCGTGAACCGCGACTTCCTGACCTACTCACGCGATTACGCCCTTATGCGGCCCGAGACCCCCGCGTACCCGATCATCGCCAACGAATTCGGCAAGGCAGTCCAGGACATCCTGGCCGGCGCCGACGCCAAATCCGCCCTGGACAAGGCCACAAAGTCCATTGACACCAACATCAAATCCAACGGCGGCTACAAGAACTAGCCAGCGCCTACGGTGCTGCGGGGGCGGGACGCTCCCGCCTCCGCAGCACCAGCCGCTGGGTTCACCCCCGCCGTTCCGTGTCTGGAGAATCTCATGGCCATTAGTCCACTTCCCACCCGTTCGCGGGCCAACCGCGCCGCTGACCGTGCCGCGTCCACGACGACGCCCGCTCCCACCCGTCGCCGGTCCCGCAACCTTCGCGAGCAGCTGCGCGGGTGGGGCATGATCGCCCCGGCCGCGATTCTGCTGCTCTTGTTTATCTTCCTGCCGGCGATCATCGGCTTCGGCCTGGCTTTCACGAACGCCCGGCTCATTTCGCCCCGTCCCGTCGAGTTCGTCGGAGTGGACAACTTTGCCCGGCTCTTCGCCGATCCCTCCTTCTGGCGGGCACTGCTGAACGTCGGGTACTTCGCCGTCGTCGTCGTCCCCGTCCAGTCCGCACTGGCCCTGGTCCTGGCGCTCCTGATCAACAAGAAGTTCCGCGGCGTGAACTTCTTCCGCACCGTCTACTTCCTGCCCGTCGTGACCTCCATGGTGGTGGTGTCCCTCCTGTGGCTCTTTATGTACAGCAAGGACGGGCTATTCAACGAAATCCTTAACAGGGTGACGTTCGGCCTCTTCGGCGGCATCGACTGGTTGAACGAAACCACAACGGCCATGCCGGCCATCATCATCCTGTCCATCTGGCAGGCTGCCGGATTCCATATGATCATCTGGCTCTCAGGGCTGCAAAGCATTTCCGGGGAGCTCTATGAAGCCTCGCAGCTGGACGGCACCAGCCGCTGGCAGCAGTTCAAATACGTGACGTGGCCGGGGCTGCGGCACACCCGCAGCCTGATCCTGGTGACGATCACCATCCAGGCCCTGGCACTGTTCGACCAGGTCAACGTCATGACCCAGGGCGGTCCGCTGGATTCCACCACAACCATTGTCTACGAGGCGGTCCAGGCCGGATTCAGGCAGCAGGACACCGCCTACGCGTCGGCGATTTCACTCGTCTTCTTCGCCGTCGTCCTGCTCATCTCAGTCGTACAGCGCCACCTGACCCGAGAAAAGGACTGATGTGAAAAACACACTCCGCCTCACCAATGCCGGAACCATGCTTGCGCGGATCCTTCTGGCCATCGCTGCAGTTTTTCCCATCGTCTTTATGCTGGTGTCATCGCTGAAGCCTGACACCCAGATCTTCGGCGACATGTCCTCTGTGGCCGCCTTCCTGCCGATCGGCAACATTTCGGTCGACAACTACACTGCGGTCTTTGACCGGGTTCCCGCGGCCAGGTTCCTGATCAACTCGATCGGCATCTCCGCCATCACAGTTGCCCTGGGCGTGGTCATCAACAGCATGTGTGCCTTCGGCCTCTCCCGCATGCAGGTCCGCGGCAAGCGGATCGTGTTCGGTGCCATCCTCGCCACCCTGATCGTGCCGTTCCAGACCCTCGCCCTGCCGCTGCTGTGGTGGGTCAACCAACTGCCCTGGCTCGAAATGAACGGCTTCAGCCTGGAACTCTCAAAGGGCTGGCTGGACACCTACCAGGTGCAGATCATCCCGTTCATTGCGAACGCATTCTCGATCTACCTGTACCACCAGTACTTCGAATCCATCCCGAAGGAATTGGACGAGGCAGCGCGGATCGACGGGGCGGGCTGGTTTAAAATCTACCGTCAGGTGGTTATGCCGCTCGCCGGTCCGGCGACAGCGACGGTCGCCATCCTGACCTTCCTGCCTGCCTGGAACTCATACCTCTGGCCGCTCATGGTGGTCCAGTCGGAGGAGCTCCGTCCCGTGATGGTCGGCATGCAGTACTTCTTCCAGCTCAACGTCTCCTGGGGCCAGGTCATGGCCTACGGCTCCCTGATCACCATTCCCGTGGTGGTGATGTTCATCGCCTTCCAGCGCTCGTTTATCAACAGCATCGCCTCCAGCGGCGTCAAGGGCTGACTCGGTCTTCCTCCTGCACCCCCCACAGAAAGCCACGAAAGTACCGAACAATGACCACACTTTCTGCTCCAGACAAACTCAACCAGGCCGTGGCCGCCGAATCTGCCGAAGTCTTACGTCCCGCCCTGCACTACACAGCGGACACCACCTGGCTCAATGACCCCAACGGCCTGATCTACCACGACGGGCTCTACCACCTGTACTACCAGAACAACCCGTCCGGCAACGCCTGGGGCAACATGTCCTGGGGTCATGCGACATCCACGGATCTGTGCACCTGGATCCAGCAGCCCGTAGCCATTGCATGCGACGATCAGGCCGACATTTTCTCCGGCAGCATCGTCTTCGACCGGCTCAACACCAGCGGTTTCGGTACCGGACAGGTGGCCCCGCTGGTGGCTGTGTACACCAGCGCCTTTAAGCCTGGATCGGGACTCGAAGGCCGTCAGGCCCAGTCGCTGGCGTACAGCCTGGACGGCGGCTACAGCTGGGAGAAGTACCGGCACAACCCGGTACTTGACCGCGAATCGACGGATTTCCGGGACCCCAAGGTATTCCGCTACGACGGCGACGCCGGAACCTACTGGGTCATGGTCGCCGTTGAGGCCCTTGACTACCAGGCGGTGCTGTACCGGTCGGACAACCTCAAAGACTGGGAGCTGCTGAGCACCTTCGGCCCGGCGAATGCCACCGGCGGAATCTGGGAATGCCCGGACCTGTTCGCCCTGCCGGTCGACGGTGACGAGGCCAGGACCAAATGGGTCCTGACAGTCAGCCTGAACCCGGGCGGCCCAAACGGGGGATCGGCGGGCCAGTACTTCGTGGGCGACTTCGACGGCGTCACCTTCACCTCGGAATCCACCGTCTCGGAAGGTCAGCACGAGAAGTCCCGACTGGCTGACTTCGACTGGCTGGACTGGGGCCGCGACTACTACGCAGCCGTGACGTTTGGCGACGTCCCTGACGGAAGAACACTCATGATGGCGTGGATGAGTAACTGGCAGTACGGCCACGGGATCCCGGCCTTCCCGTGGCGGAGCGCCATGGCGTTGCCGCGGGAGGTGTCCCTGCGCAGCGTCGGAGGTTCCTTGCGGCTGGTTCAGCAGCCTGCAGCGGAAGTGCTGGCCCTTCCTGCCTACGGACCGGTGTATAGCACCGGACCGGTTTCCATTTCTGAAGAATCGCGACTCCTTGACGGTGCGGCCGGTACGGTACAGCGGATCGATGCCCTCTTCACACCGGGAACAGCAGCTGAATTCGGCCTGATCGTCCGGGGCAAGGACGGACAGGGCACCAGGATCGGGATCCGTCCGCGCGATGGCAGGCTCACGGTGGATCGCCGGTCATCAGGGCAGACCGATTTCCACGAGACGTTTGCCTCGGTCGACGTCGCGCCGCTGGCGGCCAACAGCAGCAGCTACGAGCTGACGGTCTTCGTCGATGAGTGCTCCGTGGAGATTTTCGCCCAAGACGGCCAGGTGACCATGACGGAACTCATTTTTCCGGCAGAGGGAAGCACCGAAGTTTCCGTTTATGCGACGGGCGGCGCAGCCACAGCGACGTCGCTGACCGTCCGCCAGTTTGCCTGACCGCGGTGCCCTTGCGCACGACTAACCTCGCCGCCAGCGACGGCCTGCTTCGGCGGACGGTGCTGCGTCAGTCAGTGCGCGGAACCCGGCAGCGGCTGGCATTGGGGGCAGAAGTAGATGTCCCGTTCCTCGGTGCCCGTTCCTTTGGCGAGGACCCCGTGGCGCACCGGGGTCCGGCATTTAAGGCAGGCCTGGTGTTCGCGCCGGTAGACCCAGTAACCGGGCAATCCGGAGGTCCGGCCGACAGGTGTCCCGCGCGGGTTGAGTACGGTCACCCTGCGCCCTGGCCCCAGGTTGGCTTCCAGTAGGACCTTCGCGTCGGTGATCATGGCCGTGAGGTCCGGCACTGCGGACACCGGTGCGGCGGGGTGAACTCCGGAGAGAAAGCACGCTTCGCAGCGGTAGATATTGCCGATCCCAGCGAGGTTCCGCTGGTCCAGCAGCGCGACTCCGATCGGGACGTCGGGGTTGGCGCGGAGCCGGGCTTCGGCTTCTGCAAGGTCCCAGTCAGGCCCCAGCAGGTCGGGCCCGAGATGTCCCACCACAGTGTCCTCGTCCGAGGTGCGGACCACTTCGACGACTCCCAGCGAGAAACCCACGGCGTCCGCCGTGGCGGTCCGCAGTACGCACCGGGCCGTGAACCCCGGTTTCCGCCACCGGCCGCCCGGCGGATAGACCTGCCAGGCGCCCTCCATCTTCAGATGTGAGTGGATGGTCAGCCCCTCGTTTGCCCCGCCTGACCGGATTGGGCCGCCAGCGGCCAGGCTGCTGTCACCGGCCCGGCTGTCCGCGGCGCCGGCCGGGCGCCGGAGCCGCATCAGCAGGTGCTTGCCGCGCGGCACGACTTCGGTCACGGTCCAGCCGGCCAGGTTGAGCGTCGCGAAGCGCGGCACCCGGAAGTCCGAAGAGATGAGTTCCTGCCCCGCAAGGGCGGCATGCAACTGGGCGGTTGCCCGCCAGACGGAATCTCCCTCAGGCACGGATCCTCAATCCTTTCGGGGTGGAGTAGGCGCCCGCGTGGGCCAGAGCCGCGGCGACCGGTGTGTCCAGGATGCCGTGTCCGTTGACTTTTTCCATGATCAGCTTGTCCACCGCACGACGGGTCACGACGCCAACCAGGGCTTCTCCCGCGGCGGCAAGGATGTCGGAGTCGTCCGTGAATGCCAGCAGCGTCTTGCCGCCGCGTTCGACGTAGAGGACCAGAGCGCCGTCGACCAGCACCACGAGGGCACCGGCTTTCCGGCCCGGGCGGTGGCCGGTTCCTGCCTCGACGTCGAGGGCCGGCCACGGCAGGGCCGCACCGTAGGGGTTGGCGGGGTCAGTCGCCGCGAGGGCCAGCGCCACGGGATCGGGCCTGGACAGTTGGCTGTCCTCGGAGTAGGAGCGCAGCCGGTCGACGGTGGCGGGCACCGCGAACTGGGCAGCGCCGAGATGTTCGATGAAGTACCCCCGGCGGCAGCGGCCCGCTTCCTCCAACCGGGCCAGGACTTTATACATCAGGCCGAAGCCACCCAGGATGTTCTCCGCCATGACCGATCCGCGGGTCAGCACACCGTAGCGGTCCAGCAGTAATTCCGCGGTGGCCCGGGCATGGATGGTCGGGTCAAGCTCGGGGGCGGGTAACGCGGACCAGCGTCCGGCGGCCAGCGGGGGCGTGGGCAAACCTCCCCCGAGGGAGCCGTGGCGTCCGCCATCGAGTCCGGGCGACCCGAGCAGCCCGGTGCCGTGCGCCCTGCCCAAGCGGCTCAGCCTCGGCGCCCTGGCACGAGGTGCCCGCGCGGCCTGCCGGTGGGCGGTGTGCCCGCCGGCGATCATTGCCCGGACGGGGCCGAACGTGTCGCCGGTGATCCGGCCGGCCCATACGAGGTCCCACAGTGCGGACACGACGTCCTGATCGCCGAGCACGGCGTCCATTCCGCCGGCAATCTCCTTCAACTGCCGGTAGAAGTAGCCGCCGCCGTTGGTCTTCAGGTGCTCCAGCAGCCGCTGCTGGGCGTCCCCGGGCTCGTGGTCGATCAGAGGATTCAGTGTCAGCTCGGCAGAATCTGCCAGATGCAGGCTGATCCAGCCATCGTTCCCCGGCAGCGCCCCGGCGCCGGACCAGAGGACCTCCCCGGCGGCCATCAGTTCGTCCAGCATGGCCGGCTGATAGTCCGCCACGCGGCTGGCCAGGATCAGTGGTTCCCATGCTGACGCGGGGATGGGCACGCCGGAAAGCTGGTCGACGGCGGTGATAATTCCGTCGAGTCCGCGCAGGACCGACTGGCCCCGCTGGCTGCCCGGTGCGCGGACGTTTTGCCAGGCGGGGAGGAACCGGCCATAGGCGGCGGCGTCGACGGGCTCGACCTCGGCCCGCAGGGCTGCGAGTGAGCGGCGGCGAAGCTTGCGCAGCACCTCGGCGTCGCACCATTCGCTGGCTCCGGCGAGCGGCTGAGCGACGGCGGCGGGTGAGGGAATGACCGCCCCGGCGGCTCCGGCCCGGTCATCAGCGGTTGCAGCGGCCTCGTCCGTGACGGCCAGGTCCTCCGGCAGCGCGGAGTGCGGGCGGAACTCACCCTCGACCACGCGGCCGTCAGCTGCGAGCCGCTTCAGCGCAGTGCCCACGACGGCGACGCCGAGTCCGAGCCGGGCCGCCGCTTCGGCCGCGGTGAACGGCCCGTGGGTGCGGGCGTACCGGGAAACAAGATCACCCAGGGGGTCAGCGACAGGTTCGATAAACGCCAACGGCACGCCCATGGGCAGCGGAACACCGAGGGCATCACGCAGCCGGGCCGCATCCTCGACTGCGGCGTGGTGTTCGATGCCGCCGATGTTGACCTTGATGGCGCGGTTGGCCCGCAGCAACGCGGTCAGGTGCGCAGCAGCGTCGACGGGAGCTACCGCCGGCGCCGGAGCGCTCTCTGCGGTCACGGTCTCCAGCCTGGCGGCTACCTCGTCCGGGGCCAGCGGCCCGAGGAGGCGCAGCAGATCGGCGACGCCTTCCATGCCGCGTACCTTCCGGTCCGGCGCAAGCCGCTGCAGTTCCCGTTCCGTGGCGTCGATGACCTTGGCGTCGAGGAGCTCGCGCAACTCGACCCGGCCGAGGAGCTCGTTGAGCAGGGTCGAATCCAGCGCCAGCGCGGCGGCACGGCGCTCGGCAAGCGGCGAATCGCCCTCATACAGGAACTGGGCGACGTAGCCGAACAGCAAGGACTTCGCGAACGGTGAGGGCTGCTGGGTGGTGGTCTCCACGATCCGCAGTTCACGCCGTTCCACCGCGGCGGCGAGGTCCTTCAGCGCCGGCAGATCGTAGACGTCCTGCAGACACTCGCGCACGGTCTCGAGCACGATCGGGAAGGTCGGGTATTTCCGGGCGACGTCCAGCAGTTGGGCCGAGCGCTGGCGCTGCTGCCACAGAGGCTGCCGCTTCCCGGGGTTCTGCCGCGGCAGCAGCAGTGCCCGTGCGGCGCACTCACGGAACCGCGAGGCGAAGAGGGCGCTGCCGCCCACTTCCGCCGTCACGATCTGTTCCAGTTCCTCGGGATCGAAGAGGAACAGTTCCGCGCCGGGCGGCTCGTCCTCCATCATGGGCACCCGCAGGACGATGCCGTCGTCGGCAGCCATTGCGGAGCCGTCCAGCCCGTAGCGTTGCTGCAGCCGCTGGCCTACCGCGAGGGCCCAGGGAGCATGGACGGGCATACCGAAGGGGCTGTGCAGCACCACCCGCCAGTCACCGAGCTCATCGTGGAAGCGCTCGACGACGAGGGTTGTGTCGCTCGGGACCACCTCGGTGGCGAGTTTCTGCTCGGCCAGGTACTGGAGGAGGTTGTTGGCGGCGAAATCGTCCAGCCCGCTGGCCTTACAGCGTTCCGTGGCCGGCCCGACGTCGGACGCGGAGAGTTCACGGACGAACGCACCGAGGGCGCGGCCCAGATCGACGGGACGGCCCAGGGAGTCGCCCTTCCAGAAGGGAAGCTTGCCGGGCTGGCCGAAGGCGGGGGTGACCAGGACACGGTCGTGGGTGATGTCCTCGATCTTCCAGCTCGTCGCCCCGAGGGCGAAGACGTCCCCGACCCGTGATTCATAGACCATTTCCTCGTCGAGTTCGCCGACCCGTCGTCCGCCCTTGGCCGCGGCAGCGGCCGGGCTCGCGGCCCGTCCGTCGCCGCCCGCGGAGCCAGTGCCCTCGTTCTCGGTGCCAATGATGTAGACGCCGAACAGCCCGCGATCCGGAATCGTCCCGCCGGAAGTGACTGCGAGGCGCTGCGCGCCCGGGCGGCCTTCGATAGTGCCGGCGTTGCGGTCCCAGATGATCCGCGGACGCAGTTCGGCGAATTCGTCGGAAGGGTAGCGCCCGGCCAGCAGGTCCAGGGTGGCCTCGAACGCCGAGCGGGGGAGCGAAGCGAAGGGGGCGGAGCGCCGGACGGTCGCGAACCATTCCTCCACCTCGATCGCGCCGAGCGCGGTCGCGGCCACGGTCTGCTGGGCGAGGATGTCCAGGGGGTTGGCGGGGACGCTGAGCCGTTCGATCTTGCCGCCGAGCATCCGCTCGACCGTGATCGCGGTGTGCACGAGGTCCGCCCGGTGCTTGGGGAACAGGACGCCTTGGGAGATCTCGCCGACCTGGTGCCCGGCGCGGCCTACGCGCTGCAGGCCGCTGGCCACCGACGGCGGCGATTCGACCTGAACGACCAGGTCCACGGCGCCCATGTCGATGCCGAGCTCCAACGACGACGTGGCCACGACGCAGCGCAGCCGGCCGGACTTAAGGTCGTCCTCGATCAGGGCACGCTGGTCCTTGGATACCGATCCGTGGTGGGCGCGGGCCAGCACCGGATCGGCGCCGGCGGTACTGCCGGCCTGCGCCATCATGTGCGCCGGGGTGGCCGTCGACGTCAGCGCCAGCGCGGACCCGCCGGCCGTTCCCGCCCCGCCAGCCGCCCCGCCAGCCAGGCTGTCATCCTGCGGCGAATCCCATCCGCCACCGGCGGCCATGAGTTGGCGTTCAGCATAGATCTCGTTGAGCCGGGCCGTGAGCCGCTCGGAGAGCCGGCGCGAGTTGGCGAACACGATGGTGGACTGGTTGGCCAGCACCAGGTCCACGATCTTTTCCTCCACATGCGGCCAGATGGATGCCTGCGGCTGCAGGCCCGAGGCCGGGCCGGAATCGAATGCCCCCGCGGCGCCCTGGAGATCGGACATGTCCTCCACCGGCACGGAGACAGTCAGATCCCAGTTCTTCCGCGATACCGGCGCAACAATTTCCACCGGCGCCGAGCCGGCCAGGAACTGCGCCACGAGTTCCCGCGGCTCCACGGTCGCGGACAGGCCGATCCGCTGTGCCGGCTTGGGCAGCAGTGCATCCAGGCGTTCCAGCGAGACGGCGAGGTGGGCGCCGCGTTTGGTTCCGGCGACGGCGTGCACCTCATCAACGATGATGGTGTCCACCTCGGTGAGTGTCTCCCGGGCCTTGGACGTCAGCATCAGGAACAGGGACTCGGGTGTGGTGATGAGAATGTCCGGCGGGTGGCTGAGCAGCGCGCGCCGGTCAGCCGTCGTCGTATCCCCGGAGCGGACCCCGACGGTGATCAGGGGAGTAGGGAGGCCGAGTCGTTTGGCAGTCTGGGTTATCCCGATCAGGGGTGAGCGGAGGTTGCGTTCCACGTCAACGCCCAGTGCCTTTAGGGGAGAGATATACAGGACGCGGGTCTTGCGTTTGGGCGCACGGGCGCGCACGCCCTTGACGGGCGCCCCGACTGTCCCCCCGGCTTCGCCCTTCACCGGTGGGGCATCCATGCCGGGCAATTCCGGGGCCGCAGCGAGCAGCCGGTCCAGTGCCCAGAGAAAGGCCGCGAGCGTTTTGCCTGAACCCGTGGGTGCCACCACCAGGGCGTGCGCACCGGACGAGATGGCGTTCCACGCGCCGGTCTGCGCCGGGGTTGGCTCCGAAAATGCCCCAAGGAACCAGTCCCGCGTGGACTGGCTGAACTGGTCCATTTGAGCGCCGGGGAGGACGTCCGGACCAGTTCCAAGCGGCTTGATCTCCTGCATGCCTCCATCATGCCCTAACCCACTGACCTGATTACCTGCGGGGGCAGACCGCCGGCAACCGTCCGGATCAGGCAGGTCCAAGCCTCTGCAGATCCTTGGTGGCTGGGCCTTCGAGGAGCTTGCGCCGTTCACCGTAGAGACCGCCACCGGTCGGCTGCAGTCGCGGATAACCGTTGCCTCTCCGGTGGCCGTTTGGGCAGCGTTCGAGCGCGTTGGCGGGGTTCGGTCAGTGGCCATCCTGCCCCAGTCGCTGGCCAGCTGGCCGGCCACGCTGGCGTTTACAGCCATGGCAGCCAGAGCGCCGGAGGGCGCGGTGACGCGGTGATGAATCGTATTTGCGCCAAAGGAGGGCATCAGATTGGTGACCTGGTAGTCCTGGGCTGATCACATGTGCGTGGGCACGGCGCCGGGAAAGTGCGCCAGGAGCCAGTCCAGCAGACCCGACGCGTGGGACTTTTGGGAGTCGGTCCGCGCCACATGGTGCCCGTCTCCGCCTCCCAGCAGGAGCCGACGCCCCTCGGCCTCGTAGTCTTGCAGTGAGGTCAACGCAGGCCCCGACCTGCTTCTGCGGAAAACACCGGGCCAGGCTGGACGGGACGTCATAGACACTAGGTGTACTTACCGAGGCCGGCCGGGCCCAGAGCATCAGGCGGGCTGGAAGGCTCCGACGCTCAGGAGGGCGATGTTCGCATTTGTGCACGCGCTGGTGGGCTGCGGCAGGAACAACGACGCCGTATCTTCCGGCGGGTAGATGCGGTAACCGGCCGCGTCCGTCAGCGTGCAGTCGCTGTAATTCGCGGCCTGGGTGTAGCGGAGGACGGCGGTTCCGGTCTGGTCCGGCGCGAGCAGGACGTCCGCTACGGGGGTGGTTTCGTCGCGGGTCGCCGCCGCGCCAATCGGTGCGCCGTCGGCGTTGGCGGTCAGCGAAACCCCCGGGTATCCCTTGAGCAGGCAGGGCGCCGTGCCCGTGTTCGTGAGGTTCAGTTTCATGTAGACGCTGCCCGCCGCGCCCCCGCCGGACGCATCGGTAGCAGCCGACAGGGTGGCCGCCTTGCAGAGCGCGGGACCGGCCGGGGTGGTGGTGGACGACGACGGCGACTGGGACGCGTCCGGAGACGCCGGCGTGGCGGACGGGCTGGCGGAGTTGGTCCCCTGCGTTGTCGTCCCCGGCGTCGCGGTCCCCTGCGTCTGCGGCTGGCTCGGTCCGCAGGCGGTGAGCATCAGCGCCGCCGCCGCGACCGCCGTCGTAATAACAAACCCTTGTGAAATGCGCTGAGACGTCATGGCACCACCTTTGTTGCTGCTGTGACGGGAGTCAACGCTGCCACGGGCCTGCGGGAGGATTTGATGCCCGGATCGTGATCATCCGGGCATCAAATCCGGCGATGTTACGCGGCCGTTTCCTGTCGGCGCTTTGAGCTGCTGCGGGCGAAGGCCACCCCGCCAAGGGCGAGTCCGCCGAGACCGGCAGCAAGCCCCGCCCAGCTGCGGGCGTCCGCACCGCTGTCGGTCACTGCAGATGCCTGCTCGGTGGTGTGCCCCGCTGAAGCAGCGGCCCCGTGGCCTTCCGCGCTGGCCGCCTCGGTGATGGTGATGGACGGTGCCGGCGCCTTCAGGGAATGCGGGTCCTGGCCGTCCTTGGCGATCTCCGACCAGTCAGTCTGCCCGGTTTCGCACGACTGCAGCGTGGGGAAGTAGAGCGTGGAGCCGGCCGCGTCGGGCAGCCTGACCGACAGCACCAGGGCATCGCGCAGCTCGTGCTCCAGCGGAGCCTTGGCCGTGTACACAATCTGGCTGGTCCGCTTGGTGATGGACGTGCCGTCGGCCAGTTTCTTCGGCTCGGCAAGCTGTTCGGTCACCTTTTCCACGGTCCAGTTGGGGTTAACCGTGGGCTGGGCGTCGTTGAGTTCAGCCGGCAGGGTGATGGCCACCTTGGTGGTGCCGGACTCGTCGCAGCCGTGCGGGATGCCGAACGTGAGCAGGGCATAGGAATTGGCATCGGTTTTGTTCGGGGTGACGCCGACGTGGGCCGACGCGCCAGCTGCTCCGGTCAGGATCAGGACGGCTGCGCCGCCCGTGGCTGCTGCGGCGGTGAGGGTACGGCGAAGGAATGAGGTGGTCATGGGGTTGCCTTTCGGACGCACGCCGGTTGGGGGCGTGCGGGAGTACGGGGTGGGGCCCGCGGCCTGCGAAATTGCGGTGCGGGCGGAGTCAGGAAAGTACGACGGCGGAAGGCGGGCCGCGTCGGCTGTGTTGCCTGAGGTTCCGCCAGGGGCGGAGGGGGAGAACCGCTGATGGGCCG
The DNA here is from genome assembly GCF_050156905.1 of Pseudarthrobacter sp. S3. Taxonomy (NCBI): domain Bacteria; kingdom Bacillati; phylum Actinomycetota; class Actinomycetes; order Micrococcales; family Micrococcaceae; genus Pseudarthrobacter; species Pseudarthrobacter sp. S3. The sequence continues at coordinate 829,918 of NZ_CP189583.1, forward strand.
GGAACCGCCCGCGGCGTGCCGGCGTCGGGCGTTACTGCTTCGGGGAGCCGGACAAGCGGCCTCAGCCACGCGGCCAGTGCCCACAGCGCGGCCTCGCCCTTGGCAAGCAGGAGGGCGCACGCGCCGGTGGCGAGTGCGTGGGTCAGGAGCATCAGGATGCCCGCTGATCCGGAATCGTGGACGTGTCCGGCGGCCGTGATGACGGGTGCAGCGGCGCCCGCGAGGTGGGCGTTGTGGAGCCCGGAGGCAGCACCGCTCCCAGCCGTGCCCCATGAACTGAAGGCCGTGAAGGCTTCGTGCAGGATGAACTGTCCTGCCCCGAGAACGCTGAGCATGGCTGGAAAATTGAGCCGCAGCCTCGTGGCGGTGGTGGCCGCCAGCACTGTCATGGCGAGCACGGCCAGCAGGATGCCTGGGGCGGGAAGGCCGCCACCGCCGGCCACGTGGGCGCCGGCAGCAAGAGTCAGGACTCCCGTGGAGAGGGACGCGGTGCGAAGGAAACGGAAGGGTGGCCGGGCGTGGTTGGTGCGCACGGATCCTCCTTATTTCGTTGGCCGATGACGGTGTTCAGTCACCTTGTTACGATGCCTCTTCAGCAACGTTCAGATTCTACCGGCCTTTGGGCGGGCCGCCGGTGTGTGACCGGCCGTGCAGCGCGATCACGTTGGACGGTGATTCTGTGGCGTCGGATGGCTCGTCTGCCAACTTCAAGAAACCCATAGCAAGCTCGAGGCACTGGATGGCCACCGGGGGAACGCGGTAATCGGTCGCCGCCTCCACCAATCCCAGTTCGGCGAGCAGGGACAGCTTCTGCTGCGCCTGCAGGGCCGCGAAGGACGCATAGATCTCCTCTAGTGCTGTGTCCTTGAGCTCGGTGTTGTCCTCAAGGTCCATGTCCTGGCGCAAGGCGCCCTCAAGGTCCGGCGACGCCATCCGTTCGAGTTCGGCCACGAGCATGGGTTCATCGGTGGTGCCATAGGTGAGGACGGCCAGCAGTGTCCCGGCAACAGCTTCCTGGTCCCACTCGTCGTCCTCGTCGGTGAGCACTCCGACCAGAAGGACCACCGAAAGCTTCCGGCGGATGTCCAGCCGTTCTTCGATCCTGGTGCTGTTCCAGGCGGTCACTTCGGGGCCTGGAGTGGCTTTCGTGGATCCGAGACTGATCAGGCCTGCCCCCACCAGCGCTGACCAGATCTCGCGGAGTACCGGTACGTCGTGCATGGTTCCGACTTCCAGCAGCGTTTCGGGTTGGCTCCCGGCAGTTTCCAGATCGAAAAGTGGCGCGGCTCCACTCGCGCCGCGCTTTCCACGGGCCTGGACTCCTGCGGCTGCGGCGGCCGGCTCGATGTCCTTCAGACGTAGGGCACCAGTGCTGGTGATTTCCTTGCCGGTTCCGATCCAGTCCAGGAGGGCCGACGCACGCTGGATCAGCGGCATGGCATTGAAGGCAGCCTCCTGGTGGTCGTCGCTGAGGTCAGGTACCTGGATAGCCGGCAGTTGCGGGACTGCCGCGGCGATACCGTTTCCCAACACTGAATGGAGTTCCTCATAGGCGGCGTCCGTGCCGCTCCAACGGCCGGTGCCTTTCAGGAAATGGATGTACGAGTGAAGGGCAAAGTAGATGTCGTCGAAGGCCTCATCCATGTCGTCGGGGTCCAACGACGCCGCAATTGCTCCGGCCGCCTGATCCAGGCTTTCACTGTCGATGGCGGTGGCCGAGCTCGAACCGTTGATGGCGTGCTGGGAGGTGAGGAAGAGTTTGACCAGCTCGAGGCACTCGAAGGCACCGGCAGGATCAGGGTCTTCGGTCGCGTGCCATTGAATGAAGTCAAGAGCCATCGAATCAAGCACCCGGTGGTTCAGGACCAGCTGCAGGGGCATCTTGGGGGCCGAGGGTACGGCCTTGAGGTGCCGCCGGTCCTTGTTTCTACTCTTGGATTTGCCGGTCTTTTTCGTCAAGGATTGCCTCCGGTGTCAACGGGCGCTCGCCCCAGGTTCGCTGCCTGGGATAACCGCGGATGTATCGAGCTTACAAAATTGCGGTGCCGGCGAGCAGTTCGGCGAGGACGTCCGCGGCCGAGTCATGCCGGATCAGCGCTGCGGACTGCCCCGCCCAAAGCGACATGAGGTCCGTGTTCCCTTGGGCGGCTGCCTCCGGCCGGAAGCGGCCGGTGAGCCAGTTTTGGGCGGGGAACGGCGCTATTCTTCGCTCCGGGATTCCAGCCTCCGAGAGCCCAGCCGTTACCATGTTGGCCGCTGAGAGTTCGGCGATGAGGCGGTTGGGGATGCCGCGGGCAAGCCGTCCGCTGAGGGCACTTGTCAGCACCGTTTCCCGCGCGGCGGGGCTGTGGAGGACGGCCCGGTACGCAGGCACGGCCGCGGATTCGCGAGTGGCTAGGAACGCCGAGCCCACCTGGACCGCGTCGGCGCCAAGGGCCATGGCGGCTGCATAACCGCGGCGGTCCGCGATTCCCCCGGCAGCGATGACCGGGATGGTGACGGCATCAGCCGCCTGCGGAACCAGTGCAAAAGTTCCGATCAGGGACTCCTCGGCGGGCTTCAGGAACGAAACGCGGTGGCCGCCGGATTCCATGCCACTTGCGACCACGGCATCCACTCCACCGGCTTCCAGAGCAACAGCTTCCGCCACGGTGGTAGCGGTCCCCACCACGACTATGCCTCTCCGGTGCGCCGCCGCGATCAGTTCCGGCGCGGGCACACCGAACACAAAGCTGACGACGGCGGGACCGGCCGCCAGCGTTGCCTCCACCTGCTCTTCATAGTCGGGCAGGTAGCGGTCCGGCATGTGCGGAAGCGGAAGTGCCAGTTCGCCGAAGTACGGCTTCAGGGTTTCCAGGTACCGGTCGAAGGCCGCCTGGGGGAGCAAGGTGGTTTCGTCGCCGGTAGGAATCCAGAGGTTAAGGGCGAACGGCTTCGCCGTTGCCTTCCTCAGCTCAGCCACTGTGTTCCGGATGGCGTCGGCGCCATAACCGTACAGTCCGTAGGAACCCAGCCCGCCGCCGTCGCTCACGGCTGCTGTCAGCTCCACGGAAGAGACCCCGCCGAAAGGGCCCAGCACCACCGGAACGTCCGTACCGAACAGATCGGTGATGCGGTTTAGCCGGGCAGAGGTGCGGTGCTCCGGCGTCATACGGCGGCTCCTGAAAGGTCGATGGTTTGGCTTCAGGACCCAGTCTCGCAGGGCTGGGCGCTGCTGCCCAACCTATGGCCGGGGAGTCAGTCTGTTTCCGGGCCCGAGCAGTAGTGGCAGTCGTCGGGGCACGTATCGGTCACGTCTGGCTCCATTGGAGTTCGAGGCAGTCGCTGCCCCGGTCGCTGACCTGGAAGAGTCTGCGGCCGCCGAATAGCGCGATTCGTCGTCGAAGTCACGGTTCTTCCTTAATGATCGGGTGCCGGTCAGGCGTGCCGGTCCAATTCATCCAACCCGAAGGGCTCTGGTCAGCTCAATGGAGGATGTGACCAGGATTGCGGCATCCGTTTGTGCAGGCATCCAGTAGGGCCATGTACCGCGACACGGGGCAGGGCTAGACTGCTGGCGTAAGTCGCCAACCACCTCAGGGAGCACACGATGAACTACTCAGGAACTGGCAACGAGAAAGCCACCCCGGCCAGCGAACTCAACAGGACCCATGTGGGTCAGACAGTCAGTTTTGAGCCGGACGAATTCACACTGGTGTTCGGAAAAATCGCGGCCATCGCGCGCAAGGAAGGCAGCGTGACCATCGCTTTGCAGGGCGTTGAAGGAAGCGGCGGCCTGCAGTCCAGTTACAGCCTTCCCGGCAGTCGGCACGTGTATTTGCAGCCGGACATGCTCACCAATACCGAGTCCACCATCAAAGACCTCTTCGGCAAGGTCCAGGAGAACCTGCGCGGCGGGCACAAGGGCGATGACAGGACGGACAAGCTCTAGCGGGGGAACTATCCGTCGGGTACAGCAAATGTCGTTGCCTTCTAAGCCGGGGACGGTCCAAATTGGGCTGAGGCGTAGGGTTGACGTTAGACGGAAGGAGCACTTCATGAAGAAAATCCTCATGGTACTGACCAGCGTTTCCGAGATCGGCGATACCGGAGAGAAGACCGGGTATAACGTGGCCGAGGCTGCACATCCTTGGAAAGTCTTCAAGGATTCCGGTCATTTCGTCGACTTCGCGTCCATCCAGGGCGGCCAGCCCCCGCGCGACGAGGTGGACTCAAAAGATCCCATCCAGGTTGCCTTCACAGAGGACGAGACTACGCGCGCCGGTCTCTACAACACTGCCCGCGTCGACGTCGTTGATCCTGACCAGTACGACGCCATCTTCCTTGTGGGAGGCCATGGCACCATGTGGGACTTCCCGGACAGCGAAGGCTTGCGGAACCTTGTAGCCGGTGTCTACAACGCCGGCGGCGTGGTGGGCGCGGTCTGTCACGGGCCGGCGGGACTGGTGAACGTTGAGTTGGCCAACGGCTTTCGGCTGGTCGAAGGCAGGAAGGTCGCTGCTTTCACCAACGATGAGGAAGTTGCCGCAGGAAAGAACAAGGTCATCCCGTTCTTTTTGGCCGACCGGCTTGAGGAACAGGGTGCCACCCACGTCTCGGCTGGTGTCTTTGAGGAAATGGTAGTGGTTGACGACCGGCTGGTGACGGGTCAGAACCCGGCCTCAGCCGCTGGCGTGGCCAAGGAGATGGAGAAGCTCCTGGCAGAGGTCATCCACCAGGAAAAAGCCGAGGAACAGCACGAGGCGGAGGCGCTGCGCGCCGAAAAAGACGCCGAGAAGAGCGCCAAGAAGGCTGCTGCGGCAGGCGCCGAGCACTAATGCCCGCAGCGCGCTAAACTGGCGGCCGCCAGTCGGCCTATGTGCGCCGGCGACACCTCAGCAAAGCAAGCATCAGACGACGGTCCACGCCTATCGGGTCCGGACAAGACAGAAGTTTGTTACCGCTACGTTACTGTTGGCGTCTGGCGCGCAAAGCAAAAGGCCCTGCTTCCCTTTGTTTACAAGGGAAGCAGGGCCTTTCTCATTGGCGGTGACGGTGGGATTTGAACCCACGTTGGCTTTGACACCAAACAACATTTCGAGTGTTGCACCTTCGGCCGCTCGGACACGTCACCAACCTGAATAGGTTACCGGAGCATACCGCCCATCCACAAAACGGCATGTGTTCAGCCCCTCATGGCGAAGGGACACTTAGCGCAGCTCCATTGCGAAGGGGCAATTGAGTCCCACGCTTCAGCTCGAACGGACAGTCGACGGCCTCCAATGTAGCGCCCTCGACGTGCTGCACGATCAGGGGCCGAGGAAGGCCGCGGAGTTATGCACATAGCCATTGGGCTTCGGCGTTATTGTCGGACCCTCACGGGATGATTTGTGTATGGATAGCAGAGGAGCTGTGGCGGCGGCGGAGGCCCTTTCGGCGTCCTTCGCTGAGCTAGCAGTGGCGCTCCGCGGCGGGACCGTTTCCTCCGGGTCCTGGGATGCTGATCCGTTGCGCCGGGTAGCGGATGGTTTGCTGGACGGGCTGGCCGAGATCTCACGGTTGGACGCGAAAAGTGCTGCCCTGAAGGTCTGGCTGGCTGCCGGTTACAGCGCCGCTGCCGAGGCCCTGGCGGGCCCTGCTGAGTCGCCGCAGGACCATAGCGGGCAGGAGATGGCTGTCGTCGCTGAGGTCGCGTGCGTGCTGGCGGTCAGTGAACGCGCCGCCAGTGCGCTGCTCGCGGAGGCGCGCGCGCTGACCACGGCCCTGCCGCTGACGTTCTCGGCGTTGCAGGCCGGGGTCATTTCGTGGCAGCACGCCCGGATCATGGTCGATGAAACCACTAACCTCGACAGGGCGGCCGCGGCGGCCCTCGAAGCGCATTTCCTGGACCCGGACGTCGCGAATCCGGCCCGTGGCTTCGCCGGTGAGCTCATCCCCGGCCGGTTCCGGCACAAGGCCGGCACCTGGCGGGAACGCCATCATCCGGTCAGCATCGAACAACGCCACCTACGCGGTATCCAGGACCGGCGGGTGGAGTACGCCCCGGACCGTGACGGGATGGCCTGGCTCTCCGCGTACCTGCCCGCCGATCAGGCCGCGGGGATCTGGGACCGGACCACCGCCGCCGCCCGGGCCCTCCAGGGGCCTCATGAGGGCCGGACCCTCAGCCAGCTCCGCGCAGACTCCGTCGCGACCTGGCTCCTGACCAACGCCAGCGCCAGCGCCGGGGCCGGAACCGGTGATGAGGGTAGGGAAAACAGCGGCAGCGCGACCGGTGAAACGAGCCACCAAGAGACCGGGGGCATCGCCGTGAGCGGCGGTGTTCCCTCGCCGCGGGCACAGGTGTTGATCACCGTGCCGGTGTTTGCGCTGTTGGGCCTCACGGATGAACCGGCCATGCTCGACGGATACGGACCGATCCCACCGTCCATGGCCCGCCAACTCGTGGCGGAAGGTGCGGAGTCCTTTCACCGGGTCCTGATCGATCCGCGGGACGGTGCTCCGCTGGAGATCGGGCGGACCAGCTACCGGCTCACGAAAGCGCAACGCCAATGGCTACGGCTGCGGGACGGCAAATGCCCGTTTCCCGGCTGCAGCAACCACTCCGTCGACAACGAAGCCGACCACATCCTCCCCTGGTCCCACGGCGGCACCACCGGCATCAGCAATCTCGGTCAGCCCTGCCACAAACACCACCGACTCCGCCACACCACAGCCTGGAAACCCACCGCAGCCAACAAGAACGAGCCACCCGGCTGGATCTCACCCACCGGACGCCACTACACCAGCGAACACCCCGACTGGGAACCACCACACTGGCCACCACAACAGTCGGGCCAATGGTCCGCGCTGGCGCCCCGTGCAGATTGAGGAGTGCCCGAAGACGAAATTCCGGGCGAACCCGTGGGGGCGATCCCTTTCCCAAACTGGGACTTCTCCCTCACTGCCCGCAGCAACGTCTGACCACCAACCCCAAAGAGAATGCAGCGTTATGGCCGTGGCAGGACTGTAACGCGGGCAGGGTTAGGGCTGGCAAGGCTGAGGCGGGCAGTACAGGGCCGCCTCCCATTAACAGTGCGAACGGACAGTTACGGCCCCGATTTCAAGGGCTTCAAGTGTCATCTCGACCGGAGTGGGTGTCGCGGAGAGCGCCCGCGGACTAGATTCATAAGCAAGATGGCGAACTCAGACAAAGAGGCACAGGCAACCGCGTACTGGACTACGGGGCCGGAACACGGCGAGCTTCGGAACGAGGCTCTGCACGCCCCCGGACCCGGCGAAGCTTTGGTCCGCACGCTGTATTCAGGCATCAGCAAGGGCACGGAAATTGTGGTCCACACCGGCTCCGTCCCACCACGCGTGGCCGAGGAGATGCGCGCGCCGCACCAAGAGGGCACCTTCCCGTCGCCCGTGAAGTTCGGGTATCTTTCGGTGGGCATTGTGGAGGAGGGGCCCGGAAACTGGGCGGGCCAGAAGGTCTTCTGCCTCAATCCACATCAGGACCGCTACGTCATTTCCACAGACGCCCTCACCAGGATTCCCGACGGCGTCCCGGCCCGCCGCGCCGTCCTCACAGGCACCGTGGAAACCGCCGTCAATGCCCTCTGGGAAGCCGGACCGAGGCTGGGGGACCGGATCGCCGTCGTCGGCGCCGGTCTGGTGGGCGGTATGGTGGCCACACTCCTGCGCACGTTCCCGCTGGCACGCCTCCAACTGGTGGACCTTGACCCGGAACGTAGGCACCTGGCGGACAAGCTGGGCGTGGGGTTCGCCCACCCCGATGATGCCAAATCGGACTGCGACATCGTATTCCACTGCTCTGCCTCCCAGGAAGGCCTCGAACGCAGCCTGCAGCTGGCCGGCTATGAGGGGGAGATCATCGAGATGTCCTGGTACGCCAACCGCAAAGTCACGCTGCCGCTGGGAGAGGACTTTCATGCACGCAGGCTCTCCATCCGGGCCAGCCAGGTGGGAGTGGTTGCCCATGCGCGGCGCCACCGCCGGACCACGGCCGAGCGCCTGGAACTGGCTGTTGAGCTCCTCAAAGACCCCGTCTTCGATGCCTTCCTTACCGGCGCCTCTCCGTTCACGGACCTGCCGGCAGTAGTGCAGGATCTCGCCGATGGCAAGCTGGAAGCCCTGTGCCATGTGATCGAATACCCCAACGCTGACAGCCTTGGAGCGTACAACCCCGGGCACGACAGCCCGGCAAAACCGGCCCCAAAGACAGGAAGTAGCCAGTGTTCAGCCTGACCGTCCGACGCCACTTTATGATCGCCCACAGCCTCCCGCGGGAGGTATTCGGCCCGGCCCAGGCCCTCCACGGGGCGACGTTCGTGGCGGAGGTGACATTCCGCCGTCGTGCGCTGAATCCGGACTCGATCGTCCTGGACATCGGGGCTGCGGGCGGCATAATCGAGGACGTGCTGTCCGGCCTCAACTACAAAAACCTGGACGAACATCCGGACTTCGTGGGCAGGCTTAGCACCACCGAGGCACTCGCGGAATACATCGCCCACGCCGTCGCAGCCAAGCTCAGGGATGACGACGACGGCCGCGGGCTCGCGGGAATCGACGTCACGCTGCGCGAAAATCCGGACGCCTGGGCAACTTACGTATACGATCTGTCCGCCTGATCCCATGCTGGTCAGGTTCCTGGTCCCCGCCAATATCCGCCACAACTCCGGCGGCAATATCTACAACGCGCGGCTCACCCACGGACTGAGAACGCTGGGCGTTCCTGTGGAGACCCTGACGGTGGAGGGTTGCTGGCCGGAGGCCAGCGCCACGGAACGACGGCGGCTGGGCGGCCTGCTGGGCGCCTGGGACCCAAAGGTGGACGCGCGGCAGGCAAACGTCACTCCGGAAACGGTCACGCTCGTAGACGGACTGGTTGCGTGCGGCGCCCCCGACGAACTGGAGTATGCCGCGGCTGCCGGACAACACACCTGGGTCCTGCAGCACATGCCCTCGCCCAGCCACCCCGACGGCGAAGGGCGCGCGCTCCGGGCGGCTACCGGAGTGATCTGCACGAGTTCGTCCGCCGCCGCCTCGGCGTCGGAAAAGCACCGGCTCCCCGCCAGCCGGGTTGCCCTGCCCGGGACGGACCCCGCACCGGTGGCGCCGGGTTCGGCGCCGCCACACATCGTTGCGGTGGCAGCGCTGCTGCCCAACAAGGACCAGTTGCTGATTGTGGCGGCGCTGGCCAGGCTCCAGGACCTCGCCTGGACAGCGTCCCTGATCGGAACCGACGACGCCGATCCCGCCTATGCGGCACAGGTCCGGGCGGCCATTGCCTCCTCTGGAATGGAGGACAGGGTGCGCGTGACAGGCCAGCTCGCCGGGACCGCACTGGCGGACGAATGGAACCGGACAGACCTGAGCATTCTTGTGTCCCGGGCCGAAGCCTTTGGGCTTGTGGTGACGGAAGCGCTGGCCCACGGCATCCCTGTCATTGTGCGGGAGGGAACCGGCGCCGTGGACGCGTTGGGACTGGCCGCGAGACTTGGCGGCAGGCTCGCGGGAAGACCGGACGGCGAGCGTGGTGGTGAACGTGATGGCGGGATATATGCGGTGCCAGGTGCCGCCGTCGGACTCGCCGGATCCGAAGGCGACGCACCTCGTGGCAATGGACCTGAAGACCACCACGCGGACGTGCTCGGTTCAGTGATCCGGCAGTGGTTGGTGGACGAATGTCTCCGCGCTGCCTGGCGTGCGGCTGCCCTCGCTGCACGGGAACGGCTGCCCGGCTGGGACTCCACGGCCCGGAACGTCCTTGAAATCCTCGGTGGATCTGCTGAAGCAGTGACTGCCGAAGGGAAGCCTATCGCCACGGGGACGGCCGGTGGACAATAAGCCATGACCACGCTCCCAAGCTCCGCCACCGTCTTGATCCCACCGGCGATCCCTCCGGCAGTAAGCCACGATGCCCCGGATCCGCAGGTGCTCACTCCAGAGCTCCTCAGGGCTTGGGCCTGGCACAAGCAGGGCCTCGATGGCACACTGCTGGGCGCGGACGCCGCCGACGTGTATAGCAGGGCCGGCTGGGCCCGTTCCGTCGGCGGAGCCAACCCCTACCTCACGCTCTTTGCCCGCGCCGGCACCAGCCGCGCGCAGGCGGATGCCGACGTCCTGGCGCTGAAAATCCATGAGCTGCCCACCGCCCGCGGCTGCACCTATGTGCTGGGTCGGGATGACTTTGCGTGGGGCCTCCAGATCGGCCGGGACGCCGCCGTGGCGCCGTTCCGTGTGCTGGCAAGAATGGGCGTTGAGCGTGGCGAGATCACGCTCCTGGAGGAGGAAATCCTCCACGCCCTGGCCGAGTCCGGCAGCCCGCTGGACCCCAAACAGCTCAAGGACCTGCTGGGCGCCTCGGTCCGGAACCTCGGCGAGGAGGGCAAAAAGAAAGGCGCCGCCACCACGTTGCCCACGGCCTTGGGCCTCCTCCAAGCGGACGGCCGGATCCGGCGCGTACCCGCCAACGGCCGGCTGGATCAGCAGCGCTACACCTACACACTGTGGGGTCTGGCGCGCACCGCCATGGACGACGACGCCGCCCGCAGCCTCCTGCTGCAGCGCTATCTCGGCTGGACTGGCGGTGCCACGGTCAAGCAGTCGCAATGGTTCACCGGGTTCACCCTGGCCCATACCAAGGCTGCGTTGGCCGCCACCGGGGCGGTGGAAATTCCCACCGCCAAGGGCGAGGTGCTATGGGTGCTGCCCGACGACGTCGGACGGCTTGCGTCGTTCGAGGCGCCGGCCGAGGAACAGATTCAGCTGCTGGCCGGCACTGACTCGTTGGTCCTGCTCCGCAGGAACTCGGGGGATCTGTTTGCCGAGCAGGACAAGGGAAAGCAGGTCCTGGGGTCCACGTTGGCGTTGCAGGCTGATCTGCCGGACCACCCCATCTTCGACCGCGGCCGGATCATCGGACTGTGGCAATACGATCCGGGGGAATCCCGGATCGCCCATTGGCTGTTTGGCGGGGCCACGCCCGCAGTATCCCGGCGCATCGGCGAGGTAGAGGCCTAGATCCGGGAGGAACTGGGCGACTTCCGCTCCTTCAGCCTAGACTCACCAGCCTCGCGCCAAGACAGGATCGACGCCCTTGATGCCGCCGGCTAAGCCGCGTTACTGCTGGCTGCGGTGCGCAGCGAAAAAGTCCCTGAGGACCGTTCCGCACTCCTCTTCCCGGACGCCGCCGTACACCTCAACCCAATGGTTGAGCCGGCGCTCGCGGAGGACATCGAACACGGAGCCCGCCGCTCCGGCCTTCTCGTCCCAGGCTCCGAAAACCACGCGGGGAATCCGGGCCAGCACCACCGCGCCGGCGCACATGGGGCACGGTTCCAGGGTCACCACCAGTGTGCAGTCCGCAAGCCGCCAGCCATCCCCGGTGCCGCCGTCGAGCTTGGACAAGGCACGCAACCTTTCCGCGGCCTGACGGATGGCTACCACCTCGGCGTGGGCGGTGGGGTCTCCCAGTTCCTCCCGCTGGTTCCGTCCGGTACCCAGCACGGCGCCGTCGGGCCCTATCACCACTGCGCCGATGGGCACGTCATCGGTGGCCAGGGCGCGCCGGGCTTCGTCCAGGGCAAGACCCATCCATTCGAGGTGGTTTTTTCCTGCAGCGGCCATGGCTCAATGATAGTTTCGAAGGATATCCATCCTTGACACCCACTGACGCCAGGAGGAATGCGTGGACGGCGATACATTCAGGGGCCGTGTAGGCCAATGGTTCAAGCCGTATGCCGCCTTGTGGCTCACCATGCTGGTGGGTGGTGTGCTGGTGGTCATCCTGGCACTGCTGGGTGCTGAGGTTTACGACAACGTAGTGGACGACGCGGGACTGACGTCGTTGGACCTGCCCGCGCTGGAGCTGTCCCAGAGCCTGCGGAGCCCGGCACTGGATGCCGGGGTAACCGCTTTTACCAACATCGGCGGGGGCATTGGCATGCCCATCCTGGCCAGCATCCTGACCGGCTGGCTGACGTTCCTCAGCCGGACCTGGCGTCCGATCATCCTGGTGGGCGGTGCCGCGGCTGTCTCCACAGTGGCTACCACTGTGGGCAAGCGCTTGGTTGGCCGTACCCGCCCGGACCACTCCGAAGCGGTCCCGCCCTTCGAGACTTCGCCGTCCTTTCCCAGCGGCCACACCCTGAACACGACGGTGGTGATCGGCGTCGTGGTGTACGTCATGTGCCTGCAGTTCGAAATGCTGTCGGCGCGCATCACTGCCATCACCGCCGGGGTGATCTTCATCATCGCCATGGGCCTGAGCAGGGTGTTCCTGGGCCACCACTGGCTCACGGATGTGATGGCCGGCTGGTTCCTGGGCCTTGCCTGGGTTGGCATCGTGATCCTGGCGCACCGGCTCTTCCACGTGCTGCGGAAACGCGAGCACGCGGGCCCGGCGCCGACGTTCGAACACCCAGTCCTGCGGGATGATCCGTCGAGCTGATTCCCGGCCTGAGGCTGCCCGCGTGGGTGATAGTTTTGACGCATGCGCACTCTCGTTGTGGACCACCCGCTGGTCGCCCATAAACTCACCGTCCTGCGGGACAAGAACACTCCGTCGCCGGTCTTCCGGCAGCTGACGGAAGAGTTGGTGACCCTTCTGGCCTACGAAGCCACCCGCGAGGTCCGCACCCAGCCGGTCACCATTGAGACGCCGGTCAGCACCACCGTGGGCACCGCTTTCACCAAGCCCACGCCGCTGGTGGTTCCCATCCTGCGCGCCGGGCTCGGCATGCTCGAGGGCATGACCAAACTGGTCCCCACCGCTGAGGTGGGCTTCCTGGGCATGGCCCGCGACGAGGAAACTTTGGACATCATCACCTACGCGGAGCGGCTCCCGGAAGACCTGACGGACCGGCAGATCTTTGTGCTGGATCCCATGCTTGCCACCGGCGGAACCCTGCGCGAAGCCATCAAGTTCCTGTTCAAGCGCGGCGCCTCAGACGTCACGTGTATCTGCCTCCTGGCCGCGCCGGAAGGCCTGGCCAAGCTCGAAGAGGAGCTCGCCGAGGCGAACGTCACCATCGTCCTGGCGTCCATCGACGAACGGCTCGACGAGAAGTCCTACATTGTTCCGGGGCTCGGCGACGCCGGCGACCGCCTGTACGGCATTGCCGGCTAGTTATGCGCTGCTCCAGAATTTAGGTCTTCCGCTTTCCCGCCGCCGCAGTTAACGTGTGGCCGAGGGAAGGCCTCCGCTTCGTCCAGCTGACCCCGCCGGGTTCCGCCTGCTCCATCTGTCTCGGCGAGGGCCTCAATGACGCCCCTCCAGGCACGGCGCCAAGCCTGCAGATGGTGGTCAGTGACATCCAGGCCGCCCACGACCACCTCAAGGGCAAGGGGGTGGAGGTCAGCGACATTGACGTGCAGGGCTGGGGGGCACTTCGTCTACTTTGCGGATCCCGACGGCAACAAGTGGGCGGTGCAGTACATCCCGGGCCGTGACGCCTAAGCCCGTGGCGTGTGAGGCAAAATAGGCAGCATGAACATCCCCACACCTGCCGCCACACGAACACCTGCCGCCACACGAACACCTGCCGCCACACGAACACTGACCTGTCGTGCCGTCCTTTTCGATATGGACGGCACTTTGGTGGACTCCACGGCAGTGGTAGAAGAGGTATGGGGAGAATTCGCCGCCAAGTATGGTCTGGACATCGCCGAAATCCTGCGCACTTCGCACGGCATCCAGGCCGCGGATACGGTGCGCCGGTTCGCGCCGGCCGGAGCCGACGTTGTGGCGCTCACTGCCGAACTCGGCGCCGTGGAAAGGGTGCGGACTTCCGGTATCGTCGCGTTGCCTGGGGCTGCCGAGCTGCTTCGAAGCCTCCCGGCCGAGGCCGTGGCACTGGTGACCTCAGCGGACAGGACCCTTGCAGACATCCGCATGGACGCCGCGGGACTCGCCATGCCAGCCACGGCCGTGACGGCGGAACTGGTCACACGGGGCAAGCCGCACCCGGAAGGGTACCTGAAGGCAGCCGGGCTGCTGGGCGTGCAGCCGGCGGACGCCCTTGTGTTCGAGGATGCACCCGCCGGAATTGCGGCAGGTGTTGCCGCGGGGATCCGGACTGTGGCCGTGGGCCCCAACACAGGCGCATTGCCGGCAGGAGTGCTCCACATCCCGGACTACGGTGCAGTGACAGTCTCCGTTGAACCGGACGCCGCGGGCCGGCAGATCATTTCTTTCCGGCTTTGACGCCGGCCTTTAACGCCGGCAGATCAGCTTCGTGATCCGCTGGCGCAGCTCAGCGACGCCGGCCGCCGCCGCCGCTCAGCCGGCCTAGTACCAGTTGTGCGACAGGTGGAAGTTCAGGGCGCCGCACGGTGACTGGTAGCGCTCCTGGATGTAGTTCAGGCCCCAGTTGATCTGCGTGCGGTAGTTGGTGAGGTAGTCCCCGCCAGCGCTCGCCATCTTCTCAGCGGGCAACGACTGGACGATGCCGTACGCGCCGCTGCTGGCGTTGGTGGCCGTGGTGGTCCAGTCGGATTCCTTGGTCCACAGCGTCTGCAGGCACTGCATCTGGTCAGCGGACCAGCCGTAGGTCTCCAGTTGACCGGCGGCGTAGGCCTGGGCTCCTGCGGGGTCGTTGACTGCCACAACAGGTGCCGGGACAGGCTCGGGAGCCGGCGCCGGGACGGCCTCGGGAGCCGGCGCCGGGACGGCCTCGGGAGCCGGCGCCGGGACGGCCTCCGGGGCAGGTGCGGGGGCAGGTGCCGGTTCGGCAGCCTGGGGCGCGACGTTGATCTCGGCCGGTGCAGCTCCCGGGGCGGCCGGGGTCTGGATCTGGGCTGCTTCGAAGCTCAGCTTCGACTGGGCGCTGGCTTCTTCGGCGGACTGGTCCGCGCTGGCTGCAAGCGACGCGGATTCGGAAGCGTGTGCTGCGGCGCTGACGCCCACCAGGAGGGCGCACGCCGTCGCAAACACGGCGACGCGCTGGCCCACGGAGGGAATCCGGGCCGCCTTGGACAGTGGGGACATAGCTGCACCGACGCGGGTCTGCTTGCGGCGGCGGTTGGACTGTGGGTCGCCCTGCGGGCGTGTTTCTACCTTGAATTCAGACATGGTGGATCGCCTCTCACACCTGCGGAGTTAGCTGTCGGGTTCGGATGAGGGCATCCGGCCACACGGCACAATCACGTGTTGGCTTAACCCCAAAGGGCACTTGGTGCCCGGGACGGTGGGTCCCCCGCCTCTGCCTCTGAAACGGGAATCCGGGAAGCGGCAGAGCTTGGCGTCATCCGGATATGCGGCCCGAACGGGATCCGCACCTGTTCGACGGTACAGGAGCTGGAAGCTTAAGTCACATTTCGGTAACAGGAATCACGACGACGGTGTGTCGCCTTGCTGTGCTCGCGCTTCAGCTGGTTGCGCCACCGCACCGGCTGGGAGGAGTAAGGCGAACTCTGTCCGCCCGGCCCGCGATGTCACGGCCACGCTACCGCCGTGCGCCGCCATGATGGACTGGACAATGGACAGGCCCAGGCCGCTGGTGCCCTCCGATGCCCCGGAGCCCGAGGCCGGTGCCGTGCCCTTGCGGGCCGCGTCTGCGCGGGCAAACCGGGAGAAAATGTGGTCCACGAACTCCGCAGGGATGCCGCCGCCGTCGTCCGTTACCGTCACCGCTGCGCTGCCATCGGCAGATCTCGTAACGGCGGTGACCACGGTGGTCCCGGGCGGCGTGTGCTTGCGCGCATTCGAGAGCAGGTTGACCAGCACCTGACGCAGTTGGGAAGCATCACCGGTGACGGCGAGCGGTTCGTCAGGCAGTTCAAGGCGCCAGCGGTGGTCCGGGGCTATGACTTTCTCGTCACTGACGGTTTCGATGACAAGCTGTGTGAGGTCCACCTCACTGAGTTTCAGGGGCTGCCCCTCATCGAGCCGGGCCAGCAGGAGCAGGTCCTCCACCAGGGTGGTCATGCGTTCGGACTGGCTCTGGACCCGCGCCAGGGATTTCCGGCCGTCCGGCGTGAAGTCCTCGGTCATCCGCATCAGCTCCGTGTAGCCGCGGATGGCGGTCAGCGGGGTGCGCAGTTCGTGGGACGCGTCCGCAACGAACTGCCGCACCTTGGTCTCGCTCCGCTGCCGCGCCTCGAGTGCGTTGGCGACGTTATCCAGCATCAGATTGAGGGCGTGTCCTACGCTGCCCACTTCGGTTCCGGGGTTGGAGTTCGACGGCGGGACGCGCACCGCGAGTGCCACCTCGCCCGCATCCAGCGGGAGCCGGGCCACCCGGGTTGCAACCTCGGAAAGCTGCTCCAACGGCTTCATGGTGCGCCGGATGAGCACGGTTCCTGCCAGCCCGATCAGCGACAGGCCGCCAAGGGAAACGAACACAAAAGTCCAGACCAGCGACGTCAGCGTGCTCTCCTTGGCAGCGAGCGGAAGTCCCGTGACCAGGATATCGCCGTAGCCGGTGTCCACGGCCACAATCCGGTAATCCCCGTTGGACAGCGAACGGTCCACAGGAAAGCCGGTCCGGGTCAGCGCCAGCAGGGTTTGCTTATCTTCCGGGTCGAGCGCCAGGCGTGCGGTGTCCGAGTTCAGGAAGCCGCCGCTGGGGATCTGGCCGTCCAGAATCCGCGCATTCAGCGTTCCCACGCTCTGCCCGCGGGCGTCGAGCGGGTCTGTCCGGCCGTTGAATCCGCCCAAACCCGGACGGCCAGGACCGTTCGAGAGTTTGGCGGCCTGGCTCAGTTGTTCATCCAGCTGGCCGGTCAGAAAGTTGTCCATGGAAGTGTAACTGAACAGGCCCACAGCGCCGCAGATGGCCACCAGCAGTGCCATGGCCAACAGGATCAGTCGCGTGCGCAGATGCCACGTGTCAGGTTTCAGCCAGCTCCGGGCCGGTGTTGGGGTTGCTCGCGGTGAGGACATGGCCTAGTCCGCCGGCTTGATGACGTATCCGGCGCCGCGAACAGTGTGGATCATGGGCGGATGTACGGCATCCACTTTCTTTCGCAGATATGAGATGTAGAGTTCCACGATGTTGGCCTGGCCGCCGAAGTCGTAATTCCAGACGCGGTCAAGGATCTGGGCCTTGCTGATGACGCGTTTAGGATTCTCCATGAGGTACCGGAGCAGTTCGAACTGGGTGGCCGTGAGCTGGAGGTCATCGCCCGCACGGGTCACGTCGCGGGTGTCGATGTTGAGGACAAGATCGCCCACCACAAGTTCGGCTGTGTCCATCGCCGCAACGCCGGACCGTTGGACCAGGCGGTGCAGCCGCAGCAGGACCTCCTCCATGCTGAACGGCTTGGTCACGTAGTCGTCCCCGCCGGCCGCGAGACCCAGGATCCTGTCCTGGACGGCGTCCTTGGCGGTCAGGAAAAGCGCAGGCACCTCCGGGGCGAAGGTGCGGATCCTGCCCAGCAGCTCAACGCCGTCGAAGCCTGGCAGCATCACGTCCAGTACCAGGACGTCCGGGCGGAACTCCTTGGCGAGCTTCACGGCCTCGGGGCCATCGGCGGCAACGGCAACAGACCAGCCGGCCATGCGCAGCCCCATGCTCATCAGTTCGGAGAGGCTGGGTTCATCGTCAACCACCAGGGCACGGATGGGGGAGCCGTCCGGGTGGGTCAGTCGCGGAAGGTTGTTGGTCATGGAGTGCGAAGTGGCCATGGGACAACTCTCCGATCATTGAGTTAGCCCGCGCCATGGGGTTCCTGTGCGCACGCTGTGAATCCCAGCCTAGCGAGCTGAGTGCTCAGAGATGGGTGCAGATAATGCACGGGCTGGAGCCGTTTCCGCCGGACAGGCGGCAAAAGGCAGTAAGCAATTTCAGGAAGCCATACTGCGGTGAATTTGAAGGACTTAAAACTGCGAATGGACGAATATTGTTCGCAAAAATGGGCTATTTGCACACCTTCGACGGACAACAACCGCTATTTTGTCGTCATATCAGAATGGTGATCCATGACACAAATCCGCATTGTGTCTCACTATGCGGAACAACGCACCCATTGTTACTTGCAAGTTCTCATTGTTACGTTGCACACTTTGAATTGTGAACAAGAACTCAACAGCACCTGCAGCCGCAGAATATTGGTCCAGCACATCCGCTGCTGCCGACATGCGCTGTTGTCGAATGCACGCCTGACCTTCAGACCCCACGGAGTTCCTAGGCATTCGCCCCCAAGCCCAGCGCCCCCAAGCCCAGCGTAGGGCGCCCTCCCCAGATCTCATTGCGGGGAAATTCAGCATTCGAGCCGCGATGACGGCCATTCACATTGAGGTAAGCATTCATGTCAGTTGCATCCGGATACGTCCATATCTCCGTCCGTAACGCAGGCAAGGCGGGCCAGGCCTCCGGCCTCCGCCAGGGCTTCGGCGCCCGGCCGGCATTCGTCCCGGCAGCCCCCGGCGCCAGCTTTCCTGCCCCCGGCTACGCACCGCAAGGCTACAATCCAAATTCCTACGGCCAGCTCCGCGCTGTCCAGCCTGCCGAAGCCGCGCCGCTGACCGCGCCCACCCCGCTTATCGCTGGTCCAAACGCCGTGCGGCCGGTCGCCAACGACACCGTTGCCCGTGGATTTGTCCTCTACATGGGCATCGACGAGGAAACCGCAGCGGCTGCCGGCACCTCCATTGCCAAGCTTGCCCAGGAAATCCGCACTTACGCACAGTCACTCGTGACCGGCGCCGAAAGCTACGCCGCCGTTGCCGTGGCCCCGGCCGGCACCACCGGTTCCGCGCTCGACGTCGTCCGGTCCACCTTTGGTGACCCCACCGTGAATGCACAGAAGCGCACCGAGACTGCCCGGCTTCAGCAGCCCCAGGACCCGCGTCCGTCCGGCGTCCTGATCGACCTTGCCCGCCGCGAAGTCCACCTTGACGGCGAGTCCCTGAACCTGACCTTCAAGGAATTCGAACTCCTGAACTACCTGGTGGAAAACGGTACCCGCACGGTTGGCCGCGATGAGCTGCTTGAGGGCCTGTGGCGCAACGCCGAGGAAGTCCCCAACGAGCGCACCATCGACGTCCACATCCGCCGGCTCCGCTCCAAGCTGGGCCGCCTCGCCAACACCGTCCGCACCGTCCGCGGCCAGGGCTACCGCTTCTACGAGCATCCCGAAGTGATTGTCTGGGCCGCTCCGGAATACTCGATCTAGTCCTTACTTCAGTACCGCGAAAAGGCGCCACGACCCCTCTGCGCCTGTTGCTCGACGGCGGCGCCGTGGGTCCTGCGGGTCTAGGCTTGGGGGATGAGCGACCACCACATCAAACGCCTGGTGATCATGCGGCATTCCAAGGCTGACTGGCCCGGAGGCGTGGCGGATCATGAGCGGCCGCTGGAGGAACGGGGCCACCGCGAGGCGCCGCTGGCCGGCAAGTGGCTGGTCAAGCACGGTATCCTCCCGGATTTCATCCTGTGTTCCAGCGCGCTCCGCACCCGCCAGACCTGCACCTGGGTGTGCTCCGAGCTGGGGGACAAGGCCCCGACGCCGAAACTTGAGGACGGCCTCTACGCGGCCTCTGCGCTGCGGATGCTCGCCGTGGTCAACCATGTGCCTGACACTGTGACCACGCTGATGCTCATCTCGCACATGCCTGGCGTCCAGGACCTCGCCATGCACCTGGCCGCACGCGACTCAAACCACGACGCCTACATGGATGCCGCCACACGCTACCCCACCAGCGCGCTCACGGTGCTGGAAACGGAAAAGCCCTGGGCCGAGCTGGACGGGCAGGACGCACGGCTAACCAAGTTTAAAGTCCCGCGAGGCCACTGACCGCAGGGGCCCGGCAGCTCCGGGAGTCGCGGCGACCTCGCGCAGCAGTCCGGCGACGTGCTGGACGCCCGGGCTGGCCGCCATGGTCCGGCGGTACACGATGCCCACCTGCCTGACCTGCATGGGGTTGACCAGGGGCAGGGCGACGACGTCCGCTGGCAGCGCGGGCCGGCCGAGGCGGGGGACCAGCGCAACCACGGCCCCCTGCTCCACCAGGGCGATGTGGGTTGCAAAGTCAGGATCGTAGACCCGGATGTTCGGCACCCGGCCTCGATCAGCGAAGATCCGCAGCAGGGCCTCGTTGCAGATGGCACCGTGCGGTGTGCTGATCCACCGTTCGTCGACGAGGTCGGCCGGTTGCACCTCGCTGCGTCCGGCCAGCGCATGGTCGCGGTGCACCAGGACGTCCGCAACGTCCTCGCCAAGCCAGTCGAGCGCCATGTGCTCCGGTATCACCAGCGGGACAGAGTTCCAGTTGTGGACCACACCCAGATCCGCCTCCCCGTTGGCCACCCGCGCTACCGCTTCCCGCGGGTCCTCCGCCAGCACGCTGATGTCCAGGTCTGCTCCGGATGAAGCCAGCCGTCCCAGCAACGGCCCCACCAGGCCCCGGCAGGCGGTGGAAAAGGACACAACCTTCAGGTGGCCTGTGGGTTTGGTCGGATCCGCCAAGAGGGTGGATTCCAGCTCCTCGAGCTCCGACAGGATGCGCCGGCCGTAGGCTGCCAGGGTGAGCCCGCGCTCGGTCAGCAGCACGCCGCGGCCGCGGCGCTCCAGGACGGGGAACCCGGTCTGCTTCTCCAGCTTTTTGATCTGCTGGGAGACGGCCGAAGGACTGAAGCCCATTACCTCCGAGGCCGCTATGACCGAACCGTGTTGTTCAATCGCAGCCAATGCCCGGAGCGAGCCGATCTCAATCATGAAGCAAACGTACATGATGTGAGGCAAAATTCAACGCTGGTGCTTCATCTGCCCTTCTGCGAGAGTGGGACCGTGAACCTCCGCCACTCCCTCCTCGCCGCCCTCGTCGCCGTCCTTTGGGGCCTGAACTTCGTGGCCATCGACGTCGGCCTTCATGCGAACGGCGGTGAGGTTCCGCCGCTGCTGTTTGTGGCCCTGCGGTTCCTCCTCGTGGTCTTCCCCTGGATTTTCTTCATCAGGAAGCCGGACGTCAGCTGGAAGGCGATCATCGGCGTCGGCGCCTTTATGAGCGCGGGCCAGTTCGGCCTCCTCTACCTGGCCATGGCGCTGGGCATGCCGGCAGGGCTGGCCTCCCTGGTCCTCCAGGCGCAGGTGCTGCTCACGGTGCTTCTGGCTGCCGGGTTACTGCGCGAGCGGCCCAGCCGGAGCCAACTGGCCGGCGTCGTTCTCGGCGTTGCGGGCCTGACCGTGGTAGCCGTCGGCCGCAGTGCCGTGGCCCCGCCGCTGCCGCTCATCATCGTCCTGGGAGCCGCGCTGTCCTGGGCTGCCGGGAACGTCATTGCTCGGCAGGCCAAGGCCGCCTCCGGGCTGGGGCTGGTGGTCTGGTCCGGAGCAGTAGTGCCCCTGCCCCTCGCCGGACTGTCGCTGCTGGTGGACGGCCCGGAGGCGGTGTTCAGCACCCTGGCAGACCTCCAGCCGGCCACGGTCCTGAGTGCGCTGTACACAGCCATTTTCGCATCGCTGGTGGGGTACGGAATCTGGAACCGGCTCCTGGCCAGCTACCCGTCGTCGGCCGTGGTGCCTTTTACCCTGCTGGTTCCCGTGGTGGGCATGAGCGCTGCCTGGCTGGCACTGGGGGAGGTCCCGACGCCGGCTGAACTGGCTGGCGGGCTGCTCCTCTTGGGAGGAGTGGCGACGGCGGTACTCGCTGGCCGAGGCCGGCGCGGCCTGCGGCTAAGTCAGCGGCGGGGTGCCGGTTTGGCGCCCGTTGTGGTGCCCGGTTTGGGTGCCGGCTTGCGGACCGGGGAAGCGGACGACGACGGCCGCTTGGCTGCCGAGGCAGGCATCCGGGCGGGTGCGCGGAGCCCTGACGCGCGCTGAGCTGTGGCCGCACCCCGTGGTGCCGCGCCACGGGTGGCCGCGGTCCGTGTGGCGGTGCCCCCTGCTGCCGGGCGCCGCCCAGCGGGCCCTCCTGCGCCGGACGCGCGCCGCCGCTTGGCCGGTGAGGGCTTCCGTTTCACAGTTCCCGGACGCCTTCCCGCGGGCCAGACGGTGCCAAGGAAGAGGATCACGAGGGTGGCAACTGCTGAGGCCGCACCCCAGTAGAAATAGTTGTCCGGATCCCCGGTGGGGAGCGGTGTGCTGAAGAACGATGATTGCTCGGCGAAGGCCAATTCCCAGGTGCTGACGAAGGCCAGGGAGAAGGCAATGGTGAAGCTGGAACCCGCAGCGGTGGCCATCAGCACAAAGCGGCGCCCGCGGGCCAGGACCTCCGCTATGGCCGCCACGTAGGCCAGCGCAACCAGGCCCAGGAACGTGACCATCACGGCTTCTTGCAGGGTGATGGCGGTGAGCACCAGCATGCCCAGGGCGGCGACCGCCGCGATCACGGCGAACTTCCCGCTGTTACCCATGTGGCGCATGTGTTCAATCATCCTGCTACTTCACGACATAGCCATGCATGATTGCCATGATTGCTGCAACGCTTTGGTCACGGGTGCGTTCGGGGTTGTAGGTCTGCCGGTCCAGCCCCACCACAAAGCAGGCGCCAAAGATCGCCGTTTCCAGGCTGCCCCGCGAGATCGTTTCGTCCACCGGATAGACGGCAGCCACGTTCTCTATGGCCGCGCCGATCACTGCCAGGAGTTCAGCCCGGAGCGCCGCGAACGTGTCCCGCCATTCGCTGGGAGTCCGCCAGTTTTCGCTCATCCACAAACGGGCGAAGGATGGGTAATCGGCCATAAAATCCATGGCCTGCCCGATCATTGCCTCCATGGACACCAGCGGATCGGAGCCGGGCTGCCCGGCCTCGCTGATCAGGCGTGCCTTCAGGATGTCCACGCCGTGCCGCAGCAGCTGCGCGATCAGGTCCGACTTGCTGCCGAAGTTGTAGTAGACGGTGCCCTTGGAGACACCCGCCGCCGCGGCGATCTCATCCACGGTGACGCCAGCTGCGCCACGCTGGCCGATCAGCTCCATGGATGCGTCGAAGAGCTTCTGCCGGGTGGCGTTGGTCCGGGCCGGGCGGAGTTTCTTCTCGGCCGGCCCATGCAGGGCCGGCTCGGGCCCGGCGAGAACATGGTCAACAGGATCGTGGACACCAGGATCAGACACCCCAGCTCCGGGCACGGGCTGGCTCATACCGCGATCTCCGGTTTGAGCGTTTTGAGCGTCCAGTACTTGTGCTTCCGGACCGCAAAGGTGGACATCGCAGCGCCCAACAACGTGTAGCCGAGCAGCCCCAGGACAGTGGGCACGATCCCGGACAGCTCCGCGCCGTAGATGAGGTGCCGCATGCCCGTGACCACGTAGCCCATTGGCAGGATTTCGTGAACCACGTGAAGCGGCTGCGGGGTGGTCTGCCAAGGGAACGTGCCGCCCGAGGAGACCAGCTGGAGCACCAGCAGGATCAGCACCACCAGCTTGCCGGGCGACCCCAGCAGCGCCACGATGCCTTGGATGATGGCGCTGAAGGCCATGGCCGCGGCCAGCATAAACAGCCACATCAGCACCGGATGAGCGGGGTTGAGGCCCAGCGCCAGATCCACCACGAGGGTCAGCAGGCTCGCCTGCACCACCGAAACGGCCAGGAACGGAAGCCATCCGCCGACGGCGATCTTCCAGGCCGGGGCGTTCGACGCCAGGGCCCGC
The DNA here is from genome assembly GCF_050156905.1 of Pseudarthrobacter sp. S3. Lineage (NCBI taxonomy): Bacteria > Bacillati > Actinomycetota > Actinomycetes > Micrococcales > Micrococcaceae > Pseudarthrobacter > Pseudarthrobacter sp. S3. The sequence goes on from NZ_CP189583.1 coordinate 853,438, forward strand.
TGGGTGATGGGCCGCATCGCCTGGACCAGCATGAAGATGCCGATCCACAAGGCGAGCGTCAGGAAGAACGGTGCCAGCCCGGCACCGTAGGAGTCCGCCTTTGCCTGCGAGACGTTGCTGACCGCAACCGGATCAGCAATCACCGCTGAGAGGCTGCTCTTCTGCGAATCGTCCGGGTTGGGCACCTGGCCGGCTCCCTTGGCAATTTCGTCGGCCAACGTCCGTGAGCCGTCAGCTGCGGTGGCGGCCCCCGCCTCAAGCTGCCCCGCGCCGGCGTCGAGCGTTTGGGCTCCCTGGACGAGGTGCCCGGTGCCGTCCAGCGCAGACTGCTCGCCGGTGGCCAGCGTGGCCGCCCCGGTATGGAGCTGGTCTGCGCCACCGGAGGCCTGAACAACGGCGTCCTTCAGGGCCGGGGTGGCCGCTGCCAGCTGTGCTGCGCCGACGCTCACGGCCTCGGAACCGTCCGCGATCTGCTGGATCTGAGCGGCGTCGGCCTGGATCCGGGTTTTCGCTGCGGCCACGGGGCTGGAGGCTGCCACCGTATCGAAGTCGGCCAGGATTTTGTCTGCCTGCAGCTGGGTGATCGCTTCGGATGCAACCAGGCGGGCATTCGATTCGATCACCCGCGTCCGGAGACCCTGGTCCGCGGCATCGAGCTCGGTGACGACGTCCTGGACCTTGGTGTTCAGCTGCGCATTCCCCGCGGCCACCTGGGCCGCGCCGTTGGCGAGGGTCCGGGTGTCGGTGGGCAGCGTGGCCGTCTTGTCCTTCAGGACGGCGAGCCCGCTGCTGAGCTGCCCGGCGCCGTCGGTCAGCTGATTGGCGCCGTCACGCAATTTCAGCTGCCCGTTGTAGAGCTCGCCGGCTCCAGCGCTGAGCGCGCTCGTGCCCTTATGCAGGGTGACCATCCCGTCGCGGAGGGTTGCCACGCCGTCCGCCAGCTGCCCGGCGCCGTCTGCCGCCTTGAGCATCTGGGCGTGGATGGTACCGAAGCCGGTGAGCAGCTGGTTCGCCGTCTCTTCGCCCACTTCCTTGGCCACAGTTGTGTGCACCGCGGTGGTCAGTTTGTCCACGATGGTGCTCAGCAGATAGTTGTTGGCATCGTTGGTGGTGACGTTCAGCATCGCCTGGCTGGCTGAATCGAAGCTGCCAGGTGAGACCAGGTTCGCCGAGAACTCCGCCGGGATCTTCAGCGCAAACGCGTACTTGCCGCTGCTGACCCCTGCATCGGCCTCAGCCGCCGTGGGGACCGCCTGCCAGTTGAAGACGTTGCCCTCCACGAGGCCGTCAGCCACCTTCTTGCCCGCCTGGAGCTCGGTGCCGTCGCTGGACGTGGCGCCGGTGTCTTCAACCACCAGGGCGGCCTCGATCTGGTTCAGGTTCCCGTAGGGATTCCAGTTGGCGTACAGGTACACGGCCCCGTACAGGAGCGGCACCATGATCAGGGCCAGGATGGTCAGCTTTGGCAGCAACCCGCCGGTCATCCGCTTGAGTTCGGAACGGGCCAGCCGCAGCACGGTCACTTGGCATCCTCGGTTTCAAGTAGGAGGGATTCGGTTTCTTCGTCTGTGAGAGCCGGCGCATCGGGTGCTTCGTCGGCGTCGGGGACGGCGTTGCCGATCACCGCGGCCGGCCCCGTCCACCCTGCCGGGAGGGCAGTAAGGGTGACGACGACGGCGAGCGGCCGGCCGGCGTCGTACGCCATCTCCTCAAGCCGCGGGAGCCAGTCCGCGGAGTGCGCACCGTGCCTGTCGGGGGAGTCCACCACCAGGAGATCGGTGTGCGGGTTGGCGAGGGCCAGGGCTGTCAGCAGTTCCGTGCGCCGGTCCGGGGCCAACTGCTCAGTCCACAAGTCCGCGATGTCCTCGAAACTGTTGACCTTGAGCCAAGGCTTGCTGAGCAGCGCGCCCCGGTATCGGCGGGGGATCAGCGCGAGGTCCTCGGTGACAAGGTCCCGGACGCTGAGGTGCTGTTCGGGCTCATTCACATTGGGGGAATCCACCAGGGCGCTCGCGAGCCTGAGGGATTTGGTGCGTTCGTTGGCGTCCCACGAGATCCGGCCGCCAGTGGGTTTCATGCGCCCGCTGATGGTCAGGGCAAGGGCTGTCCGCTGGTCCTGGCGTTCGGCGGTGACGAGGAGGAGCTCACCCCGGCCGACCCGCAGAGAGGTGGGCGGGAGCAAATCGTCGCGCCGGCCTTTCACTTGGAGCTGCTGTACGGAGAGCAAGAATGGCCTTTCGACGGGGTATGTCCGCCTCCAGCCTAACTGAACTGACTGGTCAGTTCAAATAGAAGGCAGAGTGGCGCAGGGGAGCAAACCAGCCCGAACGGACACTTGCGGCCCCGACTACAAGCCGTACTTCTCCAGGAGCCGCAGCCACACCTCGCTGACGGTGGGAAACGACGGCACCGCATGCCACAGCCGCTCCAGCGGGACCTCGCCCACCACGGCGATGGTGGCGGCATGCAGCAACTCACCCACGTCCGGGCCGGCGAAAGTGGCTCCCAGCAGGACCCGCCGATCCTCGTCCACCACCAGCTGTGCCCAGCCTTCGTAGTGTTCCGAATGCAGCGACGAACCCGAGACCTCGATGGGCAGTTCCACGGACGACACGTTGTAGCCGTCCCGCCTCGCCTGTTCCACCGTTCGTCCCACGGCTGCCAGTTCGGGATCCGTGAACACTACGTTGGGGACGGCATGTTCGCTGGCGGTCTGGGCGTACCGGCTCCAGGCCGCGGGCGCGCCGCGGAGCTCGCCCTTGGCGCGGGCCGCGATGGCGTCGCCAGTAGCGCGGGCCTCGTACTTGCCCTGATGGGTGAAAAAATTCCTGCCGGCGGCGTCGCCAACTGCGTAGAGCCAGGGCTCCGCGCCATCCGGGCCCTGCTCGCCCTGAACGTTCGGGGTGCCCTGAACGTTCGGGGTGCCCGGGACGTCCGGGAGGTCCTGGACTAGTCCAGTGGAGTCGGTGGTGAGTTTCAGCGGCTGCCCGTCCTGGGCCTCGAAGCCCAGGCTTTCCAGCCCAAGTCCTTCAAGGGCGGGATGCCGGCCCGTTGAAACGAGGACCTTGTCGGCAGTGACAGTGGTTCGCCCGTCCGGCGTCCCGTCCTGAACCGTGAGGGTGAACGTGCCGTCGTCGTTTTCCCGGGCACTTTCGGTGGACGTGTTGAGGCGGACCGCAACGCCGTCCGCGCGCAGCCCCGCGACCACAAGCCTGCTGGCCTCCGCGGGAAATGCGCCCAGCAGTCCGCTCCTGGCCACCAGTGTCACGTCCGAGCCCAGGCGCGCGAATGCCTGCGCCAGTTCAGTGCCCGCCACGCCGCCGCCGATCACAGCGAGTCGCTCCGGTACCTCTTTGGCCGAGGTGGCTTCTCGGGTGCCCCAGACCTGCAGGTTCGCCAGTCCGTCGATGGGAGGTGTGGTTGGCCTGGAGCCGGTGGCGAGGACGACGGCGTGACGCGCCTTGAGCTCGTAAGTGTTGCCGTCCAGCCCGGCTACTTCAACGGTGCGTGGTGCGGTGATCCAGCCGTGGCCGCGGATCAGCTCAATCCCAGCATCTTCCAGCCACTTCACCTGGCTGTCGTCCTGCCAGTTAGCGGTGAAGTAGTCCCTGCGCTTAAGGACTGCCGCTGCATCCAGTGTCAGGGTGATGGCTTCCACCGCGCCCGGTACGGACTGTGCTCCGTGCAGGGCTGTGCCCGGTCGAAGCAGGGCTTTGGATGGCATGCAGGCCCAATATGAGCATTCGCCACCCACCAGTTCAGCTTCAATGAGCACGGCAGTCAGGCCGCCCTGGACCACCCGGTCGGCGACGTTTTCCCCCACGGCACCGGCGCCAATCACAATGACATCGAATTCACGTTGCAGCGTTGCAGGCGTCATTCGTCCAGCCTACGCCCGCCTCCTTCGAGGCGGGGAGTGCCGCCGTCGTCATTGCGGTGACGCGGAACTGCGTGACTTAAATGACTAAAGGCCCGTATCGGCGAACCGATACGGGCCTTGATCTGTGCGCCCAGAGGGATTCGAACCCCCGGCCTTCTGTTCCGTAGACAGACGCTCTATCCAGCTGAGCTATGGGCGCATCTTGTGTTTCGCGGAGTTTCTTGCTCCCCGAACCTCGAATTACTTTACGCGAGGGAGGCCCGGAGTTCCAAATCGGGAAGCCTGTAATCTAGCCGACTAGACCGGTCTAGGTGACCTTCCTCACTTAATTTCGGCAAATTGTCCGCTTTTTCCTTGAATTTGCGCGGTTTTCGGTTCAAACGCTCACCAACGTGCACGGTTGGTCCAGTTTGGGGACCCTGGTGGCCAATAGCATTTAGTCCACACCGATGAACCCGAGGAAGGGAACCGCAATGGGCGATCTCGCAAGACTGCCGCTGCTTGAGAAAGCACCCACCACGCATGCTGGCCTGCTGGCATGGGTCGAAGAGGTTGCTGAACTTACTCAGCCGGACCGCATTTACTGGGTTGACGGTACCGAAGAGGAAAATACGCGTCTCACTGACGAACTCGTCGCAGCAGGGACGCTGACGCGCCTGAACCAGGAGCTCTTCCCTAACTCTTTCGCTGCATTCTCTGATCCCGCGGACGTAGCCCGTGTGGAAGAGCAGACCTTCATCTGCTCCGAGAAGGAGCACGACGCCGGCTTCACAAATAACTGGATGGCTCCGGTCGAGATGAAGCAGAAGCTGCGCGGATTGTTCGGCGGCTCCATGCGCGGCCGCACCATGTACGTGATCCCGTTCGTCATGGGCCACCTGGATGCCGAAGATCCCAAGTTCGGCGTCGAGATCACCGACAGCGCCTACGTGGTTGCCTCGATGCGCATCATGGCCCGCATCGGCACCGACGTCCTGAACCGGATGACCGAGACCGACGCCTTCTTCGTGCCGGCCCTGCACTCCCTGGGTGCGCCGCTCGAAGCCGGCCAGGCCGACGTGCCCTGGCCGTGCAACCCGGACAAGTGGATCGTGCACTTCCCCGAGGAGCGCTCCATCTGGTCCTTTGGTTCCGGCTACGGCGGCAATGCGCTGCTGGGCAAGAAGTGCTACGCCCTCCGCATCGCCTCCGTGATGGCCCGCGACGAAGGCTGGCTGGCCGAGCACATGCTCATCCTGAAGCTGACGTCCCCGGAGCAGAAGACATATTACGTCTCGGCTGCCTTCCCGTCCGCCTGCGGCAAGACCAACCTCGCACTGCTCGATCCCACCATCGAGGGCTGGAAGGTGGAAACCCTGGGCGACGACATCACCTGGATGCGGTTCGGCAAGGAAGGCGAACTCCGCGCCGTCAACCCCGAGGCCGGCCTCTTCGGCGTTGCCCCGGGCACTGGCTGGGGCACCAACCCTAATGCGATGCGCGCCATCGCCAAGGGCAACAGCATCTTCACCAACGTCGCACTTACCGACGACGGCGGCGTGTGGTGGGAGGGTATGACTGAGGAAGTGCCCGCTCACCTGATCGATTGGCAGGGCAATTCCTGGACCTCGGACTCCGATAAGCCGGCAGCCCACCCGAACTCTCGCTTCTGCACGCCGATCGACCAGATCGACATGCTGGCCGAGGAGTACAACAAGCCGGACGGAGTGGAGCTTTCCGCGATCCTGTTCGGCGGCCGCCGCAAGACCACCATCCCCCTGGTGACCGAGGCCCGCAGCTGGTCAAACGGCATCTTCATGGGTTCCACGTTGTCCTCCGAGACCACTGCCGCGGCAGCCGGGGCAGTGGGCGTGGTTCGCCGCGATCCCATGGCCATGCTGCCTTTCATGGGCTACGACGCCGGAGACTACCTGAACCATTGGGTCAACCTGTCCGCCAAAGGCAACCCGGAACGCCTGCCCAAGATCTTCCTGGTCAACTGGTTCCGCCGCACGGCCGAGGGCGGCTTCGCCTGGCCTGGCTTCGGCGATAACGCCCGCGTCCTTAAGTGGGCCATCGAGCGCCTCGAAGGCAAGGCAGACGCCGTCGAGACGCCGATCGGCTTTGTCCCCACGGGCGAATCCATCGATCTTAAGGGCCTGGATATGACGGCCGCACAGGTCGAAGAGGCTGTCCGCGTCGACCCGGCAGAGTGGGCCACCGAGCTCGCATCCATCGAAGAGTGGTACGCCAACTTCGGCGATTCCCTCCCCGAGGCACTGCAGTCCGAGCTCGCCAGCCTGAAGTCCCGTCTGGGCTGAGGTTCCCGCTAATCACGACGGCGGCCCCGCACCTTTGCAATAAAGGTGCGGGGCCGCCGTCGTTCCCCACCGGCCCCCTGGCCTCGCAAGCTCGGCCAGGGAACCCTGCCGGCGTGGGCCCATCAGTGTATTAGCTGGCGAGCCAGATGTCCGGTCCGAAGACCTCGTAATGGATTTTCGTGGCCGGGATGCCGGCGTTGATGGCCTCGTTGCGGATGTGCTTCATGAACGGCATCGGCCCGCAGAGGTACAGCGACGCGTTGGCGGGAAGGTCCACTTCACGCAGGGACATAAAGCCTTTGTTGGCCCCGTCGCGTGGCTCTTCAAGCCACAGCTGCAGGTCAGCACTGTCCAGGCGTTCGACGTCATCCGTCATCTGACCGCGCAACGCCCAGCTGTCCAGCGTGCTTTCCGCGTGCAGCACCAGCACCTGCCGGTCCGAGCCCGACTCGGCAAGGGACCTGAGGATCGACGCCGTGGGCGTGCAGCCGATGCCGGCCGATGCCAGGACCACCGGGCCGTCGCCACCCTTCAGGGTGATCTCGCCGTAGGGATTCGAAATCTCCAGGACGTCGCCAACCTTGACGGCGTTGTGCAGCACAGGGGAGACCTCGCCGCCGTCGTCGAGCTTGGTGGTGAAGCTGCGGCTCGTGCCTGCATCGCCCGAAAGTGAGTACTGCCGGACCTGGCGCAGGCCGTCGGGGAGTTGGACCTTGACGCTGACGTACTGGCCGGCCAGGGCGGGTGTGACCGGGGTGTCGTCTGCGGGTTCCAGGGTGAAGGTCATGGAGCCGATACCGGCATGGTTCTTTGAGGCAACCTTCCATGGCGTCCACATCTTGCCGTTGGCCTGTGCTGCGTAGAGACCCTTTTCGAGCTTGATCAGAGCGTCGGCCATCAGCCAGTAGACTTCGGTCCAAGCTTCGGCGATCTCCGGGGTGATGACCTCGGCCAGATCCTCCGCGATGGCCGCGAAGAGGTGCTTATAGACCACCTGGTACTGGGGCTCAGTGATGCCGAGTGATGCGTGCCGGTGGGCGATACGGGACAGCACGGTTTCGGGGAAGGTGCCTGGGTTGTTGACCAGGTGCGTGGCGAAAGCGGCGATGCTTCCGGCCAGCGCCTGCTGCTGGTCGCCCGAGCGCTGATTGGAGCGGCTGAACAGGCCATCCAACAGTTCCGGGTGGGCGGCGAACAGTCGTGCATAGAACTTGGGAGTGATGGCGCCGATCCGGGAACCAACGAGCGGCAGTGTGGCCTCAATGACGGGGCGGGATTTGTCCGAGAGCATGTGTACTCCTGCGATAGGGACCGGGTTTTCGCCCGGTCAATGTGAATACTAACATTTGAAATGCGTATATTCGTACCTCAAGTTCTACACCTCGTAGAAGTTGGAATCAAATCGGCGGTGAGCGGGGGCGCGGGGCTACAGGCCGGGGCGCAGGCCGATCATCTGGAAGACGGGTGCCATCTGCCGCGAGCCGGGAAGTTCGGCCACAACCACTGCATCAAGTTCCCGGTAAAAAGCTTCACGGGCGCGGGCCAGCGCGGCGCGAAGCCTGCATTCGCGGATCAGCGGGCAGTCGCCGCCCGGCGTGACGCAATCGGCCGCGTCCGTCCGGGTGTCAAGGTCCCGCAGGACCTGGCCCACCGTTGCCCGGCGGCCAGCGGAGCTGAGCCGTGATCCGCCCGACCTGCCGCGCTCAACGTCGATCAGGCCCAGTGTCCGCAGCTTGGCCATCGCCTTGCTCACGTGGTTGTACGGAGTGCCCACGGCATCGGCGATGTTCTGTGTAGTCAGGAGGGTGCCCCCGGGCGCGGCGGCCAGGACCATCAGCGCCCGGAGGCTGACATCTGCGAAGGCGTTGATTTTCATGGCAACCGGGGCGCGGTCTAGTCCACCCAGACGGTGGGTTCGCTGGTGTCAGCGGCGAGCTGGCCAAACTCCCACTCGTGGGTCCCGGTGTTGGCAGCATAGGGGAGGACCGCGGCGAAGACGGATCCATCGCGGTGTTCGGCAGCCACATGGATGGCATCTGTATCCTCCTCGATCAAGAGGATGTCGCAGACAATAGCGGCCGCGCGGAAATCAGCCCGGTTCTGCCGGAGCAGCTCGGTGAGGTCGCTGATCATCGTGTCCGCGTCGAAGTCAGCGTCGGAGCCGTCCTGGGCATCAGCCGGGGTAACGGCCACGAGGCGGACTTCGCCGTCGTTCTCCACCACCAGTGCGAATGGCAGGAAGCCGCCATTTCGCTCAAGCTGTTCCTGGGCTGCGCCGACGCCAGTGCCCAGCAGGTTTTCCAGGTCCGTGGCCGAGGCCTCCGGAACGGAATCCCGCCACGAAGCCACCGCCACCGGGCCGTCGGTTTCCATGGCTTCGCGGGCCACTTCCGGCTTAGCGCCTGACATTGGAGAGCACGCGGTCGCGAACGCGTTCCATCGTGGACCGGTCCGTTGCTTCCACGTTCAGGCGGAGGAATGGTTCCGTGTTGGACGGACGCAGGTTGAACCAGAAGCTGCCGTCATTTGCGGTGAAGGTGCTGCCGTCCATGGTGTCTACGGTGATGTCCTCGGCGGCGAAGTCGGTGCGGACGCGCTCAACGGCGCCGGCCTTGTCCTCGATTTCGGAGTTGATCTCACCGGAGGAGACATACGGCTCGTACTCGCGGCCGAGCTCGGACAGCGGTCCGTCCTGCTCACCGAGGGCAGCGAGCACGTGCATTGCTGCGAGCATCCCGGTATCTGCGTTCCAGAAGTCGCGGAAGTAGAAGTGGGCAGAGTGCTCGCCGCCGAACACGGCACCTTCCTCGGCCATGACTGCCTTGATGAAGGAGTGGCCCACCCGCGTGCGGACGGCGCGGCCGCCGTCGTGCGCTACCAGTTCCGGCACCGCACGGGAGGTGAGCAGATTGTGGATGACCGTGGGCGTCGCCTCGCCCTGGGCCTGGGCGCGGGCGATTTCGCGGCGTGCCACCATACCGGTGATGGCCGACGGCGAGACGGGCTCGCCCTTTTCGTCGATGACGAAGCAGCGGTCAGCGTCGCCGTCGAATGCCAGGCCGAGATCGGCGCCGTGCTCAATGACGGCCGCCTGCAGGTCGCGGAGGTTTTCCGGCTCGAGGGGGTTGGCCGGGTGGTTCGGGAAGGAGCCGTCCAGTTCGAAGTACAGGGGGATGATCTCGAACGGCAGCTTGGGCAGGAGGGCGTTGCCCAGCACCGCCGGCGTGGTGAGGCCGGCCATGCCGTTGCCTGCGTCGACAACTACCTTGAGCGGCCGGGATCCGGAGAGGTCCACCAGCTGGCGTAGGTACTCGGAGTAGTCCTTCAGGACGTCGTGGACGCCGATCAGGCCGCGCGCGGGGGCCGCCGGGATGGAGCCTTCGTTGAGGTACTGCTCGGCGAGTGCCTGGATCTCTTTGAGGCCTGATTCGGAGGAGATGGGCTGCGCGCCGGCCTTCGACATCTTGATGCCGTTGTATTCGGCAGGGTTGTGGCTGGCGGTGAACGTGGCGCCGGCGGCGTTGAGGGAACCGCAGGCGAAGTAGAGCTCATCGGTGGAGATCAGGTCAAGGAGCTTGACGTCGGCTCCGCGGGTGGCCGCACCGTCGGCGAAAGCCTTGGCGAACTCGGGCGAGGAGGGACGCATATCGCCGCCCACCAGGATCGTCTGTCCTGCCAGTTCCAGGACATCAACGAACGCGGCGCCCACGGCTTCGACGATTTCAGCGGTGATGGATTCGCCCACGATGCCCCGGACGTCGTAGGCCTTGAAGGATGCCGAGAGGTCAAAAGTCTTTGTCTGTTCGCTAGTCACGGGTCTTATCTTACGTGGACCCGCGGACCTTCCCGGTTGTCCACATACGGAGGTCCCGGCTTTATGGGTGTCGGTGCGGGCTGGGATACTGAATCAATGGTTGATACCCAGAACGCCGCCCTTCTTTCCGCTTCCCCTGACTCGCCGTCCGCCACAAAAAGCCAGGCTTTGGAGGTTCTCCGCGAACTTGTGGGGCATCCGGAGGCGGATTTTCACGACGGACAGTTTGAGGCTATTGAAGCGCTGGTCGACGGCGGCCGGCGGGCTTTGGTGGTCCAGCGTACCGGTTGGGGAAAATCGGCGGTGTACTTTGTGGCGTCCCTGCTGCTCCGGCGCCGCGGGGCCGGCCCCACCCTGATAGTTTCGCCGTTGCTCGCCCTGATGCGGGACCAGGTCGCTGCCGCCGCCCGCGCCGGAGTGCGTGCTGTGGCCATCAACTCGGCGAACCAGCTGGAATGGGACACCGTCCGGGAACAGCTCGCCGCCGATGAAGTCGACGTGTTGCTGGTGTCCCCGGAACGGCTCACCAACCCGTCCTTCCGTGAGAACCAGCTGCCGGAGCTCATCCGGCGGACGGGCTTGCTGGTGATTGACGAGGCACACTGTATTTCGGACTGGGGCCACGATTTCCGGCCGGACTACCGCAGGATAGCTGACCTAATCACCCAGCTGCCGGAGTCCGTTCCTGTCCTGGCTACCACTGCCACAGCGAACTCGCGCGTGGTCCACGACATCGAGGAACAGCTTGGTGCGGGCGTCCTCACTATCCGCGGAACCCTGGGCCGTGATTCCCTGCGGCTGGGCGTCCTCACACTCCCGAATTCGCGCGAACGGCTGGGCTGGCTCCTGACGCACCTGGCCGACCTGCCCGGCAGCGGCATCATCTACACGCTGACCGTTTCCGCCGCGGAGGACACCGCCCGGCTTCTCGCCGAAGCCGGGCACACCGTACAGGCCTACACCGGCAGGACCGATCCCGCTGACCGGGAGCGAGCAGAGCAGATGCTCAAGGACAACCAGGTTAAGGCGCTGGTGGCCACCTCGGCGCTCGGCATGGGCTTCGACAAACCGGACCTTGGCTTCGTCGTCCACCTCGGGGCACCGTCCTCCCCGGTGGCGTACTACCAGCAGGTGGGCCGTGCGGGCCGTGGCGCGGCGAACGCAGACGTGCTGTTGCTGCCAGGTTCTGAAGACCGGGATATCTGGCAGTACTTCGCCACCGCCTCCATGCCCTCGGAGGAAAAAGCCACAGCGGTGCTGACGGCGTTGGCTGACGCCGGAACTGCCGTGTCAACGGTGGCTTTGGAGGCCCGGGTTGACCTCCGCCGCACCCCGCTGGAGCTGCTGCTGAAGGTCCTGGCCGTGGATGGCGCCGTGGAACGTGTCGGCGGCGGGTGGCGTTCCACCGGCCAGCCCTGGATCTACGACGCCGAGCGTTACCGCCGAATCGCCGAGGCCCGGGTGGACGAGCAGGACTCCATGGTGATCTACCAGGACACCGCCGGATGCCGGATGGAATACATCACCTCGGTCCTCGATGACGAGACCGCGCACCCCTGCGGGAAGTGCGATAACTGCGCAGGCCGCTGGTTCCGGGCTGACATAGCCGCGGATGCCACGGCGGCGGCGGGCCAGACCCTCACCCGCGCCGGAGGCGTCCTGGAGGCACGGCTGCAGTGGCCCAGCGGCATGGACCGCCTGGGCGTTCCGGTCAAGGGCAAGATCAAGCCGGACGAAGGGCTGGCGGACGGCCGCGTGCTGGCAAGGCTGACTGATCTCGGCTGGGGCGGCGCGCTGCGGGAACTTTTCGCGGCCGGGGCCGCGGACCGGCCGGTGGATCCCGCCATGCTGCAGGCCTGTGTCCAGGTCCTGCGGGAATGGGCTACCGGTGACGGCCGGAACCCGGGCTGGAGCGGTGCAGGACGGCCGGCGGCGATCGTGAGCATGCCCTCCCGCAGCAAGCCCGAACTGGTCCGGTCCCTTGCCCAGGGAATTTCTGAAATCGGCCGGATCCCTTACCTCGGCGAGCTGGCCCTGGGCCATGGCGGACCCACGGGAAGCCGCGGCGGTAACAGCGCGTACCGGCTGGCGGGCGTTTGGGACCGTGTGGTGGTGGGCCCGGAGTTGGAAGCCGCCATGGCAACACTTCGTGGCCAAGGCGTGATGCTGATCGACGATCTCGTGGACAGCCGGTGGACCGTTACCGTTGCTGGACGTGCCCTGCGCCAGGCGGGGGCTGGGGCTGTTCTTCCGCTGGTGCTTGCCCAGGCCGGCTGACCTCGGCGCCAGCCTGCCGGTGCAGGGACAGGCTGTCCGCCGTACTCAAGAGCATCAGGACGGCCATGGTGAGGAAGGCTCCGCGGAAGGGTCCGGCGTGATCGGCGGGGAAGGCCCCCACGCCGTCGAAAATCCGGATCAGCAGGGCGCCAACAGCGATGCCGGCCCCTGCGGCGAGCTGCACCAGGGTCGCCGACACGGAATTGGCCGACGTCAGCTGTGCGGGCGCGATGTCCGCGTACTGCACTGACGCGTAGGCGGAGAAGCCGATGGAGCGGAAAGCCCCGCTGCAGACCAGCAAGGCGAAAATCAGGGCCTGCGGTGTGTCCGGAGTGAGTAGGGCGCACAGTGCGAAGGTCACCGCCGAGGCCAGGGAGCCGAAGACCAGGATGGCCCGGAAACCGAAACGTCGGATCAGCGGCGTGGTGGCCGGCTTGATGCCGATGTTGCCGATGAACACGGCCGCCACCATGATTCCCGCGTGCAGGGGCGACCAGCCGAAGCCGGTCTGGAACATAAGCGGCAGGAGGAACGGCACCGAACTGATGGTCAGGCGGTAGACAAACCCGCCGGTAGCCATGGCCCGGAATGTGCGCGTTGAAAAAACACTGAGGTCGAACAGCGGATTTTTGGCCCGCTTCATCCACAGTACGGCCGCAATGAGGGCACACCCGCCTGCAGCGGCGCTCAATGCAGCCCATGGACCGTTGGGGTGTGCGGTGGCCAGTTCCAAGCCAACCACCAGTGCGCCCACGCCGGTTGTGGTGAGGAGCAGGCCCAGCCAGTCGAGCCGGCGGGTGCTGTCTCCTGCGCCGGTTGGAACCAGCTTCAGTGCGGCGATGAAGGCTGCCGCACCCAGTGGCAAATTGATGAGGAAGATCCAGTGCCACGACAGGTAGGTTGTCAAGGCGCCGCCCACCAGCGGCGCCAGTACGGGCGCCAGCAGCGCCGGCCACACCAGGAAGGCTGTGGCCCGCAGGAGCTCCGACTTGGGTGTGCCGCGCAGTACCAGGAGGGTGCCGACAGGAACCATCATGGCCCCACCGGCGCCCTGCAGGATCCGGCTCAGCGTCAGCACGGTCAGGTCGGGGCTTATGGCGCAGGCCAATGAAGCGACCGTGAACAGGGCAATTGCGAAGCAGAATACTTTGCGGGCCCCCACGCGTTCTGCAAGCCAGCCGCTGAGCGGGATTCCCATTGCTACGGTCATGAGGTAGGCCGTCATGGTGATGTTTACGTCGGCGGCTGGAACGCCAAAGTCGTTGGCGATGTTGGGGATGGCAGTGGTCAGGATGGTGCCGTCCAGGAACTCCATAAAGAACGTGGCAGCCACCAGTAGCGCCAGCCGGGGATTCCACGCCGGGCTTGTGCTGGTTTCCGTCCCTGGGGCCTTGCTTGCTGCCATCCCACTATCCTGCCACCGCCGCCCCGGGTGGAGCCCCACACCCGGCTCCCGCCCCGGGAACGCAAAAGGCCCCGGTCCAGGACCGGGGCCAAACGCGGAGACGGGGGGATTTGAACCCCCGGTGGAGTTGTGCCCCACACTTCATTAGCAGTGAAGCCCATTCGGCCGCTCTGGCACGTCTCCAATGGCTATTACTAGCCCACCAAGGATACGCAGAACGGGGCACGCAGTGCAAAACGGCCGCCGAACGCCTGGCTCAGCCCTGGCGCCCTGCCCCACGGTATGCCTTGCGCCGGGCCCAGGAACAGTGCCCTACGCTCATCCGCCAGCCAGCGTCCGCCACAGGAAGTGCTGGCTGCGGGCCTGCAGGGCGGCGGCCTGCCGGTTGTCCGACGCCCCGGCGTGGCCGCCTTCGAGCGCCTCGTGGAACCAGACATTCGGGATGCCCATCGCCTGCATCCGGGCAGCCATCTTGCGGCCCTGGACCGGCCCCACCCTGTCATCCGACGTGGCCGTCCAGATGAATGTTTCGGGGTACTCCACGCCGTCCTTGAGCAGGTGGTACGGCGAGAAGGTCTTGATGTATTCCCATTCCGCCGCCACATCCGGGTCGCCATATTCGGCGATCCAGGAGTGCCCGGCGGAGAGCCGCGTGTAGCGCCTCATGTCCAGCAGCGGAACGCCGCAGGAGATAGCTCCGAAAAGCTCCGGGTAAGTCGTGAGCATGTTGCCCACCAGCAGCCCGCCGTTGGACCCGCCCACGCAGCCAAGCCGCTCGCGGGAGGTGACGCCGCGGTGGACGAGGTGCTGTGCCACGGCGGCAAAGTCCTCGAAGGCGCGGTGCCGGTTTTCCTTCAGCGCGGCCCGGTGCCAGGACGGCCCGTATTCGCCGCCGCCGCGGATGTTGGCCACCACGTAGACACCGCCGCGGGAGTGCGCTGCCTCGCCGGGCCCGCCGGAAGTGGCGGTACGGCGCTCCAGCCACGCCCTGCCGACGGTTCCGCTGTACGCAGGGGTCCGGGAAACCTCAAAGCCGCCGTAGCCGGAGAGCTGCGTCGGGTTCTGCCCATCCAGGACCAAGTCCCGAGATGCCACCTGGAAGTACGGGACCCGGGTGCCGTCCGCGGACACGGCGAAGTGCTGCTGCACCTCGTACTGGTCGTCGTCAAAGAACGACGGCGACACCTTCACTTCCGCATGATGGCTCACCACGCTAGTGGTCGCCACAGCAGCGGTCACCCCGACCGTGCCCGCTTCATCGCTGCTGCCGGATCCAGCGCGCTCCAGTGTTCCGCGCATCAGTGTGCTGGGAGTGGTGAAGCCGGTGGCGACCAACCAGAAATCGTCGCCGGCACCGCCGTCGGCCGGTCCTTCGTCTTCGTCGTCCACAGCGTAGGCGTTGACGTCGTGCAGCGGCGGACAGGCGTCCAGCAGCGAGGAAGCCCAGGCGCCCCCGTTGGCCGTGCCCCGTTTGGTCGCGCCGCCATCGGCCGCACTCCCGTCCGTTGCTGCACCGGGCGCGGAAGGATCCAGCACCCGGATTTCGGACGAGACATCCCGCAGCAGGTTCAATAGCAGGAAGTTCCGGGTCCAGCTCCACGACTGCAGCGACGTGTGTGCATCCGGGGCAAAGAGCACCAAAAGTTCCCGTGCCCCGGCAAGGTAGTCTGCGAACTTCGCGGCCAACAAGGACCCGGCGGGGTACGTTGTGCCGGCCAGTGACCAGTCCTGCTGCGGCCGGAACAGGAGCCACTCGCGATGCGCGCTGAGGTTCACATCTGTCGGCGCGTCGATCTCGAGCCAGGCGTCGTCCCAGCGGATAAAGGTGCTGCGGTTGTAGAAATCGATGTAGTCCACAGCGAACGTGCGCTCGAAGCCGGGAGTGGAATCATGCGCCACCACGGCCATCATGTGGTCCTCCGGCACCTGAAAAAGCCGGGCAGCCGCGGCGAGGGTTTCGCCGCGCCGCAGGGTGACGGCCGTCCGGGCGTAGGAGGAGGCGGTCCGCGGCAGGTTCCCGGCCGTAGAGGCGACCAGCAGTGTGTCCGCGTCCAGCCACGAGACGTTTCCCTTGGCCGTCGGCAGGTCAAAACCGCCGCTGGCCGGGTCAACGAACGTTCGGGTCCCGACGTCGAACTCGCGGTAACGGTTGGCGTCGCCGCCGTCGGGGGAGAGAGCCAGCAGGGCCAGGCGGTATGGTTCGCCGGCGGCAGGGCGCAGGAACGTGGCACCGTGGAAGACCCACTCCTCACCCTCAGCGGCGGCGAGGGCGTCCACATCCAGCAGGACATCCCAGTCGGGGGAGTCCGTCAGGTAGCTTTCCCAGGTGGTGCGGCGCCACAGCCCCTTCGGGTTCGCCTGGTCCTTCCAGAAGTTGTAGTACCACTCGCCGCGTTTGCCTACCATGGCGATCCGGTCCGTGGAGTCCAGCACCTCCAGGATGCTTCCTTCCAGTCCTGCGTAATCGGCGTCCTCCAGGAGGTCCTCGGTGCGTGCGTTCTGTTCGCGGACCCAGGCAAGCGGTGCCTCGCCGTAGATTTCCTCCAGCCAGACGTTCTCATCTGTGGGTTCGGGGGCGGGCGATGAACCGGGCGCTTGATCAGCTGCAGTGGTGGTCATGCGCCCCATCCAAACAAGAATTTCGCGCCGCAGGCAAGTCAAGTGCCTGTAGCGCATGCCGATACTCTGGATGCCGTGGGTAAATCGAAGAGCATCCGGGCAGCCATCATCGGCGCCGGACCCCGGGGAACCAGTGTCTTGGAGCGCTTGCTCGCACACGCGGCGGCACACGCCGCTGCCCATCCCGGCTCCGCAGCCCTTCATATCGACGTCATCGACCCCTATCCGGCAGGTCCGGGGCATGTCTGGCAGCCGGGCCAGTCCCGGCTGTACCTCATGAACACCCCGTCCTTCTATCCGACGGTTATTCCGGAGGACCCCCGGCTGGCTCCGCCCGTCGCGGGCACCACGTTCGACCACTGGCGAGCCCGCCAGCAGCGTGAGCCGATGCCTGCCCTGACGTTGAACGAGCGGTCCGAACTGGCTGCGTTGGGATCGCGGGACTTCCCCAGCCGGGCACTCTACGGCCGCTACCTGCGCTGCACGCTGGACGAGTTGACGGCAAAACTGCCCGACGGCGTCACCGTCAGTTTCCACGAAACCACCGCCGTGTCGGTGCGCCCTTCAGACCACGGAACAGCGGGGACGCCGGGGGAGGCAATCCCAAATGCCGGAGCGTTCGACGTCGGACTCGGCAGCGGAGGTTCGCTCACGGTCGATTCCGTGGTGCTGGCCTTGGGGCACCTTGCGTCCCGGCTGAACCCCGAGCAGCGCGAACTCCAGGCATCGGCCGCGCAGCTGGGCCTGAGCTACTTTCCGCCTGCGGTCCCGGCGGACGTCGACTGGGCCGCGGTTCCGCCCGGCGAACCGGTTCTGGTCCGGGGTATGGGGCTGAACTTTTTCGACGTGATGGGCCAGCTCACGGAGGGCCGCGGCGGAAAGTTCATCGACGCCGGAACCCGGCTTGACTATCAGCCTTCCGGCCACGAGCCCCGGATCATTGCCGGCTCCCGCCGCGGCGTCCCGTACCGGGCCAAGGCGGCGCTGGCCGGTTACTACCCGGCGTCGGTCACCCTGCGGTACCTGACCGAGGCCGCGCTGGAGCGGTTCGCGGCCACCGGGATCCGTCCGGGTTTCGACCACGATCTCTGGCCCCTTCTGCACCGCGACACACTCTGGGCCTACTACTCCACCCTGGTGCGCTCGCAGCCGGCGGCCGTCCCCGACGCATCCGCGTTCCTGGCCGCGCTGGATGAGGCGCTGCGCCCGCATGCCCACAGCGCCGTCAACTGGGAGGCCGCGGTGGAGAGCGTCCTGGCCGTGCACGTCGGGCCGCGGCACCGGCTGGATCTGCGGGGACTCGCATCTCCCCTGGCGGGCAGGTCCCTCGGATCGCGCGCTGAACTGGACGCCGCCGTCGTCGAGTACCTGCTCGACGACGCCCGCCGCTCCGCCCTCGGCGAGGAGGATCCGGTGAAGATGGCCATCGGCGCCCTGCATCACGGGCGCTCGGTGCTGAAAACGGCAGTGGCCGACGGCGGTATCACCGATGAGTCCTGGGTGGCCGGCCTGCGTGGCTGGTTCGAGTCGTTTGTGGAGGGCCTGGCCAGTGGGCCGCCTGCGCTGCGCGCTGAACAGCTGGCCGCCCTGGCGCGCGCCGGCGTGGTCAGCTTTGTGGGGCCAGACCCCCGGTTCAGCGTGGACCGACGGACTGGCCGCTTTGCCGCCGTCTCACCATGGGTGAGCGGTCCGCCGGTGGCGGCGAAGACCATGGTGGAGGCCCTCGCGCCGGCCAACCGCGTGTCCGCGAACGATTCACCGCTGCTGGAACAGCTCCTCGCGGACGGGATGGTGCGGCCCCGGCTGATGATGACGGCGGAAGGCGCGCCGGTGCAGGCCACCGGGCTCGACGTTGCGCCGCACCCGTACCGGCCGCTTGCGGCCAACGGCTCGGTCACGGATGGCTTGTTTGTGCTGGGCCTGCAGCTATCTGCCACCCAGTGGGGCACGGCCATTGCCGCGGAAGCGCTCCAGCCTGGCGGCCCCACGTACGCCAGCGGGCAGCGGACCCTCCGCGACGCCGACGAAATCGCGCAGGCGATCCTCGGACGCTGAAGCCTGCCGCTATTGCTTCAAGGGAATTCATTTATGCGATGATCTTGAACGTCGCTCCGGTGGGGTCGGCCAGCGAGGCGAGGCGGCCGAACGGAGAATCCTCCGGCCCGTCAATGACGGTCGCTCCGAGCGAAACGGCCTTCTCAATCGAAGCGTCCGCATCCTCCACGTTGAAGTAGACCTGCCAATTGGACGGAACGTCAGCGGGCAGGTAGCCGGAGGCGTCCATAATGCCGGCCTTCGCGGAGTCCCCGGCGCCCAGGGTGGTGTACCGGAACTCCGGTGCATCGCTCATAACATCCGTGTCCCAGCCGAACACGACCTGGTAGAACTTCACGGCCGTGTCGTAGTCCTTGGTATGGAGCTCGTGCCAAGCGGCAGCGCCGGGCTCGGCTACGAGCTCATACCCTTTCATTTCGCGCGGCTGCCACACGCCGATGGCCGCGCCGGCGGCGTCACCGAAGATGGCCATGTGGCCCTGTTCCGGAATATACATGGGCGCCATGTAGACCTGGCCGCCGTTGGCCGCGACGGCGGACGCGGTGGCCTCGGCGTCGTCCGAGCGGAGATAGGTGGACCAGACGTCCGGCATGCCTGATTGGTCCGCGTCCTTCTGCATCAGCCCGGCCACGGTCTTGCCGTTCTTCCGAGCGGTGGTGTAACCGCCGTACTTCTCCGCGTCTCCGGTCTCGTATTCCCAGCCGAACAGTTCGCCGTAGAATCGGCGGGCGGTGGCGATGTCCGATGTCATAAGGTCGATCCAGCAAGGAGCGCCGGGGGTGATCTCGGGTGCAGGCATGGCGGGGCTCTTTCTGTCGATGGGTGGCAACAGGAACGACCCTATGTCCAGGCTCCGACAGTTTCAATGGGTCCGGTGTGGGGCCCGTGAGCCGGTTAAACGAAGAAGCCCCGGCCCGCCATCATGTGGCGTACCGGGGTTCCATTCGCGGAAGGTAAGAGATTCGAACTCTTGGTACGGGGTTACCGCACACTAGTTTTCAAGACTAGCTCCTTCGGCCGCTCGGACAACCTTCCCTAACGAGTAGTGTTTCATAGGCAGTTGGCTGCAACAAAACAGAGTCTGCCGTGCGTCCGGTGCACACTGGTTCTGGGGCACGAATCAGCTAGAAAACGGGAGTCCGCCATGAAAGCCGTCTACATTGTCGAACCCGGTGGTCCGGAAGTGCTGGAAATCCGCGAGGTGGACGCGCCGGTGCCCGGGCCAGGCGAGGTGTTGCTCGACGTCGTCGCCGCCGGCCTGAACCGGGCAGACGTGCAGCAGCGCCGGGGTTTTTACCCGCCTCCGCCCGGTGCCTCCGAGATCCCCGGGCTGGAAGTCTCCGGGCGGATCGCCGGCTTTGGTCCGGGAGTCACCAAAGCCTTCTCGGTGGGTGACAAAGTAGTGGCTCTGCTGTCCGGCGGAGGCTACGCGGAGCAGGTAGCGGTGCCGGCGGAGCAGGTCCTGCGGATTCCCGACGGCGTTGATGTGGTCACCGCTGCGTCGCTGCCGGAAGTCGCAGCCACGGTCTACTCCAACCTGATCATGACGGCGCAGCTGCAGGCGGGAGAGACCGTCCTGATCCACGGCGCCACCGGTGGGATCGGCACCATGGCGATCCAGATGGCCAAGGCCTTCGGCGCCAGGGTGGCCACCACCGCGGGGACAGCGGAAAAGGTGGGAACGGCGAAGGCGTTCCTGGGCGCAGACATCGCCATCAACTACACCGAAGAGGACTTTCCGGACAGCCTGCGGCGGCAGAACGGCGGCAAGGGTGCCGACGTGATCCTCGACGTCGTCGGTGCCAAGTACCTGGCGCAGAACGTTGATGCGCTCGCTGACTACGGCCGGCTCATAGTCATCGGCCTGCAGGGCGGTGCCAAGGGCGAGTTGGATCTTGGCCAGCTCCTGCGGAAGCGTGCGGCAGTGGTGGCCACGGCACTGAGGCCGCGCCCGGTGGCGGAGAAGGGCGCCATCATGAACGCGGTGCGCGAATCCGTGTGGCCACTCATTACGGATGGCCGGATCCGCCCGCTGGTGGCCAAGACCTTCCCGCTGGACCAGGCTGCGGCCGCGCACCGGTACTTCGATAGCGGCGACCATGTGGGCAAGATCCTGCTGGTTGTGTAGCCCGGGCAAATACTGAGTATTGCTATGTGCGGCGGACTCGGTTAGCCTCACTCTATACGCGGTATGCACTGGTCTTGAGGGTCCGTGCATACCGACGCTCACGCCCCCGCTAGGAGCATCATGTCCATCCGTCACAGCCTCCTCGCCCTGCTGCAGGACGAGCCGCGGTACGGCTACCAGCTCAGGGTTGAGTTCGAAAACCGCACCGGGTCCACCTGGCCCCTGAACATCGGGCAGGTGTACACGACCCTGGACAGGCTGGAACGCGACGGACTGGTCAGCAATGACGGCAGTGACGGCGAAGGCCACGTGGTCTACAGCATCACCCCCGGGGGCAACGCGGAAGTGCAGAACTGGTTTGCCGCGCCCGTGGAGCGCAACAACCCGCCCCGGAACGAGCTGGCCATCAAACTGGCGCTCGCGGTCACGCTGCCCGGCGTCGATGTGCAGTCCATCATCCAGGCCCAGCGGGTGGCGTCCATCCGGGCGCTGCAGGACTACACCAAGGCCCGCCGTGACACGGCCGCCAACCAGCGGGCGGCGGATACCGCCTGGCTGCTGGTGGTGGACTCGCTGATCTTCCAGACGGAAGCGGAAGTCCGCTGGCTGGACCTATGCGAGGCCCGGATGCTGCAGCAGGCGCAGACCGCAGGCCACGCATCACCCCGTAAATCGTCCAACGGGGTCACTGTGGAAGAGGCTTCCCCGGTCATCGCCGACAACCGCCGATGAGCGTCCAGGGGCCGCAGGTCCTGGAACTCGCCAAGGTCAGCAGGACGTTCGGTGAAGGCGCGACGGCGGTCGCCGCGTTGCGCGAGGTTGACCTCAGTATCAGCGCCGGCGAGTTCGTCGCGGTGATGGGCCCGTCAGGTTCCGGGAAATCCTCCCTTCTGGCGCTGGCCGGGGGACTTGACCGGCCGACGTCGGGCGATGTCTTTGTGGAGTCCACGCCACTGGGCGGGCTGGGACTGAACGATCTCGCCCGGTTGCGCCGCCGCGCCGTCGGCTACGTCTTCCAGGACTTCAACCTTGTCCCCACCCTGACCGCGGCTGAAAACGTGGCGCTGCCGCTGGAACTGGACGGGTCGGCCCACCCGGAAGGCGCAACGCCAGGCGTTGGATGCGCTGCGGCAGGTGGGAATCCCGGAACTCGCGGACCGCTTTATGGACCAGATGTCCGGCGGCCAGCAGCAGCGGGTGGCCATTGCGCGGGCCATCGTGGGCGACCGCCGGCTGATCCTGGCCGACGAACCTACGGGAGCCCTGGATTCCACCACCGGCCACGGCGTGATGGAAGTGCTCCGTGCACGTGCCGATGCCGGTGCGGCCGTGATGCTGGTGACCCATGAGGCCAGGAGACCGCAGCCGAGCGCGTGCAATACCAGCTCGGCGCCACCCAGGCGCGGTTCCGGCCCATGCTCGTGGCGCTGCTGATCGCGGTGCCGCTCACCGGTGCGGTCCTGGCTTGGCTGTTTACGCGGGCGAGGCTTCCGGTGTCCCGCCGGGAGGTGGGGACCTGAGCGGTCTGCCGCGGCAATGGAGGAGTGCGGGGGAGCCGGACAGCTGGGTTGGGCCGTGGAGTTGGGCAGGGCCTGTAATTAGGTCACACAGTTGGGTCTTTTTGATTGGGCCCAGCGGGCCTACCGTGGGGCCTAGGGCGCTGTCCCTCCCGGACAGCCGAAGTTCGGAGGGACCTCATATGACAACCCATGTTGCCGATTGCAGTGTTACCCGTTGCTCGTTTAATGACCATGAAGGCTGTACGGCCCAGGCCATCACGGTTGGCGGGAGCAAAGACCACGCCAGCTGCGCCACGTTCATCGACACCGGGACGCACGGCGGGCTGCCCAAAGTCCTGGCGGATGTTGGAGCATGCCAGCGCTCCGAGTGCGTCCACAATGACCACCTGATGTGCAATGCCCCGGAGGTCCATGTTGGCCCGGGCGCTGACAACGCGGACTGCCTTACGTACGCACACGCTTAGCCACTGCTCCCGCGTGCGAGCAGACATTGAAGCCCCCGTCCAGGAAACCCTGTACGGGGGCTTTTGCGCCGCCCGGCGCCTGCAGCCCGCCGTTCACCGCAAATGGCACTCGGTGCGTGCACAATGCCATTTCCACGTCTGCGTGGCGTTGGTAGGGTGCCGTTGAGCAACCCACCGAAGCACAGAATCTCAAGGAAGAGACATGGTCAGCAGGCCTGACGACGCGGTAAGAGAAGCGCAAGGAGGCGGGCCGCTGATCGCAGATCCGAAGCTTCCGCCAACGGCCGTGGATGCGGCCGTCAGCGAGGCCGAAGACAGGAAATGGACCCCTGCCAAGATCGCACTGTGGTCAGCCATCGCGCTGCTCGGTGGCGTCGCCTGGTTCATGCTGGCGATCGTCCGTGGCGAGACCGTCAACGCGATCTGGTTCGTCTTTGCCTCGGTCTGTACCTATCTGATTGCCTACCGCTTCTATTCCAAGGTGATCGAACGCCTCATCACCAAGCCGGATGACCGCCGTGCCACGCCCGCGGAATACAAGGCTGACGGCAAGGACTACGTCCGCACCGACCGCAACGTGCTGTTCGGCCACCACTTCGCTGCCATCGCCGGCGCCGGCCCGCTCGTCGGCCCGGTCATCGCCGCCCAGATGGGGTACCTGCCCGGCACCATGTGGATCATCCTCGGCGTCGTCTTCGCCGGCGCCGTCCAGGACTACCTGGTGATGTTCTTTTCCATGCGTCGCGGCGGACGTTCCCTGGGCCAGATGGCACGCGAGGAACTCGGCGTCATTGGCGGCACCGCGGCCCTGGTTGCCACGCTGCTCATCATGGTCATCATCGTTGCAATCCTGGCCCTCGTTGTGGTCAACGCCCTGGGCGAAAGCCCGTGGGGTGTCTTCTCCGTCGGCACGACCATCCCGATTGCCCTCTTTATGGGCGTGTACCTGCGTTACCTGCGTCCTGGCAAAGTCATGGAGGTCTCCATCATCGGCTTCGTCCTGCTGATGGCCGCCATCATCGGTGGCGGCGCCGTCGCCGGCACCGAATGGGGCGCCGCGATGTTCCACCTGGACAAGGTCACCATCGCCTGGGGCCTGATTATCTACGGCTTCATCGCCGCGATCCTGCCCGTGTGGCTGCTGCTGGCCCCGCGCGACTACCTTTCCACCTTCATGAAGATCGGCGTCATCGGTATGCTTGCCGTCGCCATCATCGTGGTGCGCCCGGAAATCAACGTTCCGGCCTTCAGTGAGTTCGCCAGCCGGGACAACGGTCCGGTCTTCTCCGGCGCACTCTTCCCGTTCCTGTTCGTAACGATCGCCTGCGGCGCATTGTCCGGCTTCCACGCACTCATCGCTTCCGGTACTACGCCCAAACTCATCGAGAAGGAACGCCAGACCCGGTTCATCGGTTACGGCGGCATGCTGATGGAGTCCTTCGTTGCGATCATGGCCCTGGTAGCGGCGCTGTCGATCGACCGCGGCATCTACTTCGCGATGAACGCCCCCGCGGCCCTGACCGGCGGCACCGTGGAAACGGCGGCCGTTTGGGTCAACTCGCTGGGGCTCTCCGGTGTGAACCTCACCCCGGACATGCTGGCGCAGACCGCGAAGGACGTGGGCGAGCAGAGCATCATCTCCCGTTCCGGCGGCGCCCCGACCCTCGCCGTCGGCCTGGCGCACATCATGCAGCAGTTCATTGGCGGACCGGCCATGATGGCCTTTTGGTACCACTTCGCCATCATGTTCGAGGCACTCTTCATCCTGACCGCCGTCGACGCCGGCACCCGCGTCGCGCGGTTCATGCTGCAGGACTCGATCGGCAACGTCATCCCGAAGTTCAAGGAACACTCCTGGCGGATCGGCGCCTGGCTCACTACCGCGGTCATGGTGGCGGCCTGGGGCGCTGTGCTGATGATGGGCGTCACCGACCCCCTCGGCGGCATCAACACGCTCCTGCCGCTGTTCGGCATTTCGAACCAGTTGCTCGCAGCCATCGCGCTGTCGGTGTGCATGGCCATCGCGGCCAAGCGGGGGTCGTTCAAGTACCTGTGGATCATCGTTGTACCGTTGGCGTTCGCTGCGGTCGTGACCATTACGGCCAGCTTCCAAAAGATCTTCTCCACCACGCCAGCGGTGGGCTACTTCGCCAACAATGCCGCGTTCAGCAAGGCGCTGGCCGACGGCAAGACCTCTTTCGGCTCCGCCAAGACCCAGGCGGCCATGGAAGCAGTGGTACGCAACACCATGATCCAGGGCATCCTGTCCATTGTGTTTGTGGTGCTCAGCCTGATCGTGATCGTCGCCGCGATCCTGGCAACTATCAAGGCCTTCCGCGACCACACGGCAGGTATGCCCACGGTGGACAACGAGGACCGTCCGAGGGCATCCCGTGTCTTTGCTCCCGCCGGACTCATCCCGACGCCGGCTGAACGGGAACTGATGGCGAAATGGGACGAGCTGCCGGCCGATCAGCGGCTGGATAAGGCGGGGCACCACTGATGGGTGCGGTTGCCGGTGGTTTCCGTGGGTTCGCCACGTACTTCAAAGGGATCATGGGCGCCGATGCCTACACGAAGTACTTGGAGCACCACAACGCTTCCGGCCACGCGGAAGCGCCGATGACCGAACGCGAGTTCTGGCGCGACCGGACCGACCGACAGGACTCCAACCCGCAGGGCCGGTGCTGCTGATGTTGACGGCCCGCCAGCCTTCACCAGCTGGCCGGCTTCATCGACTGGGCTGCGCAGTCGTCCGCTCGTGAGAGTATGAACGCATGAGCGATCCCACAGACACTCAGCCTGATGATGTCCCCGTTGAGGGCAGGACCCTCGACAACGGCGAACCGGTCATGCCCGCCGCGGCCAGCCCGGCGGGAGCCGGTGCCGGTCCCGGCGCCCCTGGCCCGGTCAGTACCGACCCGGCGGCAAACGGCAACGCCAAAGGCAGCAACCTGCAGGACCTCGTGGACGAGCCCGCGAAAGTCATGCGGATCGGCACCATGATCCGCCAGCTCCTGGCGGAGGTGAAGTCAGCTCCGTTGGACGACGCCGCGCGCGAACGCCTGGCCGAAATCCACGAGCGTTCCATCAAGGAGTTGGAGGATGGCCTGGCGCCGGAACTTGTTGAAGAGCTGGAACGGATCAGCCTGCCCTTCCCGGAGAACGCCACGCCGTCCGACGCCGAGCTTCGGATCGCCCAGGCGCAGCTGGTGGGGTGGCTGGAGGGCCTCTTCCATGGCATTCAGACGGCTATCGCGGCCCAGCACGCGGCACGGGAGCAGGCCGCCGCGCAGCTGCACCTAAGGCAGCTTCCGCCGGGCACCATGATCGCCCCTGGTGTGGTTATCGGGGAGAACGGCGAGCCTCAGCGGGCCGCCGCAGGCCAGCGTTCTGGTCCGGTACCGTCCGGGCAGCCAGAGGACCCGGACCACGGCCCCGGCCAGTACCTTTAGGTTCCTGCGTGGGATTCTTTTCTGCCGCCCGCCAAGGGCGCAAGGACGATACTGAGCTGGGGAAGGGCCTTTGGCGCCGCGCCCATGATCGTTTCCACCGGGGCCTGGACCGCTATCACCAGGTCCTCGAAGGTGTCGAAGACGAGCAGCTTTACGCAGAACTCGTGGAAGTAGCCAACGAGCTGGCGGGGCTTATGGAACGCGTCCGTGTCGTTTGCGTCGAGGCCCAGCGGAAGTCGCCCAGCGAAGGCCTGGACATTCCCGGGGACTTGGCAGGTGTACACCGGTCGCTGTCGAAGGCGGGCAATTCGCTGGCCACCACCGCCGAGGCTGCCGCTATGCTGAGGCTCGCCGTCGGTCCCGTCCCGGTAGGGGCGGCTTCGGTGCGCCGCCGTGCGGAATCGGTGTTTGAGCAGGTGGCCGACGCTGAACGCCGGCTCGCCGAGGATGCCGCCGCCAGTGGCCAGCCGGAGAGCCTTTCTGGCTAACCGTCAGGCGGCGATCCTGGCCTGTCCGACGGCAACAGCGTCGATGACAGCCCAGGATTCCTCGCTGCCGCAGTTCCGGCTGGCGAAATGCTCGGCTTCCTCAAGGGAATCGAAGCCTTCACTGATGATCCGGCCGCAATCAGCGTCGAAGTACGTGACGTGAAATTCCTGTGCAAGTTGGTTTTCCATAAATCCAGTCTGCGACCGGGGTCTGACAATAATCGTTCATCAGTCCCGTGTGTTGCCAAGGCGGAGCACCCGCTCCTGCGCGAGCATGGCTGAACGCTTGGCCTTATCTGCTGTCCGCGCCGCTTGCCTGGCCTCGGCTGCCGCCGTGCCCAGACTCTTCCTGGCACTATCGAGCTGCTCTTCCGCGGCTCTGAGTTTGTCTCGCAGCTCACGTGTTTCGCGGGTCAGGTCCGAAACTTCCGCCTCCGTATCCGCCAGCTGCCTCCGCCGGTCCGCGGCCAGCCCGGCTGACTCCGCCTCGGCAGCCTGGGCCTCGGCCAGGGCAGCGCTGGCATTCTCCAAGGCGGAGGGGGACACCGGCCGCGGAGTCTCCCGGACTGCCTTAAGCCGTGGCTGGTCCGCAGGCCTGCGGGCGCCGCGTTCCGGCGCCGGCACTGCGCCCGGAAGAGCCACGGCCCCGTCAAGTTCTACGGTGTCCACGCCGTCGGCGGACAGTGCCTGGACCAGCAGTCCGCTTTGGACGGCGGCGGTGGCCCCTTCGTCGGCCGTCATTGCCTGCAGGGTCCGCCCGACGTCGGCCGCGATCGTTGCGCTGATGGTGCGCCCCTGGCGCTCGGCAACGGCGCGGGCGGTGTCGACGGCGATCCCCAGCAGGGTGCGGCGCTCACGTGCCAGTTCCCTCAGTGCGGCGGCGTCGAGGGATGCCTGGGCCCCTCGCATCCTTTGGCCGAGCTCGGCAAGCTGCGCGAGGACTCCTGGCTCATGGCTGGCCAGCATGTTGACGGCCCAGGCCGCCACTGATGGTTTTGGCAAGGCCTTGACGGCTGCCGGGAGCTCCTTTCCGGAACCGGCGGAGGCCTTGGCTGCCGCCGTCCGGGCAGCCACAAATTCCTCGAAGGGCAGGGCGTACAGTTCGAATGCGATAGCCGCCAGCGCTTTGTCATCCATGCACGCCATCATAGGTGGAGCGGCTGGGCGCGGCCGGGAAGCCGTACAGCCTAGACTGGCCGCATGAGAGGAGTGTGGGGGCTCATTGTCCGGCTGGCGGTTCTGATGTTGGCCGTTTGTATTCCGGTGGCGGGATGCTCGAACGTCTGTCCGGCCATGGGGTGGGTCAACTCCGTCACGGTTGAATTGTCGGGTGATGTCTCGCGGGTAGGCACCGTGCCGCTGTGTGCTGATGGCGCGTGCTCGGAGTTGCGGCCGGAACCCGGGACAGCAGTGCCGCGTATTGTCGTGACAACACCGCTGGATGCCGAGGCTTCTCTTGCACCGGAAGCTCAGCCGGCCATGGTCCCGTTTTACGCTGAACGGATCGATGCCGATACCTGGCGGTTCCAGTTCAATGTGAGCTTCCCTGACCATGTGACCGCGAAAGCGCTGTCTGCCACAGGCGAGGTCATTGCCGAGACGGACGCCGACCTGGACTGGAAGCGGGTGGGCGGCTCAGCCCAGTGCGGCGGGCCTGTGGAAGCTTCGCCGGTGCGGCTAGCGGTGCCCTAAACCTGAAAGTTCGGGCGAGCTGCGGGGGCTTCACGTGCGGTTCCCGCACGGCAGCTTCTTCCAGGAGGGCACGCCTGGGCGGTAAGCGGCTTCCCTGTTTAACCAGCGAAAAACCCCCTAAAAACCTTGGTTTCTAGGGGGTTTATCCCGAGCTTCCTATCAGAATCGAACTGATGACCTTTTCATTACGAGTGAAACGCTCTACCGACTGAGCTAAGGAAGCACCGCACAAATTCATCCGGCGTAACCGGGCGGTTCATGCAAGAGTCAACTGTAATAGAGTCCCTGCGCCCGGGTCAAAATGGGGTTCGAAAAACGTCAGCAGACCGTGTTGTCGGTGGGAACCGTTCCGTCCACGAGGTACTTGTCCACGGCATCTTCGATGCAGCTGTTGGCCCGGCCGTAAGCGGTGTGGCCTTCTCCCTGCCAAGTCAGCAGCGAGGCGTTGCCCAGCTGTTTGCGCAGGGACGCCGCCCATTCCACGGGGGTGGCAGGGTCTCCGGTGGTTCCGACAACTACAATCGGGGCTTCGCCGGCATATTCCACCGGGGCAGGAGTCCGCAGGCTTTTATACGGCCAGTCCAAACAGTTGGTGCCGCCGTAGGCGAAGAAGTAGCCCAGAGTGGGGGAGGCCTGCATAAGCCGTTGTTGTTCGGCGCGCATCGCTGCCGTGTCGGACACCATGGGGTAGTCCAGGCAGTTGATGGCGCCAAAGGCGAAAGTCGAGTTGGACGTGTACTTCCCGTCGGCGCCGCGGTCAGCGCCGAGGTCGGCCAGACGGAGCATCAGGCTCACGTCGCCCGTAGTGGCGGCCTCCAGGGCCTGGGTCAGGGCAGGCCAGCTCTGGTCGTTATACAGCGGGGTGATGAGGCCACTGACGAACATCGTGGCGTTCACCAGGCGGCCGTCCTTGGCCAGCCTGGGTGTCGACTGGACGGCGTTGATGATGTCGCGGATCTGTTGGACGCCGCTGTCCACGTTCCCGGTGAGCGGACACGAGGATTCCTGCTGGCAGCTTGCCACATAGGCCCTGATGGCCTTTTCGAAGGCCACCGCCTGGCCGCTGGTCAGCTCCTCGTTGCTGATGGAAGGATCCAGGGCACCATCGAGGACCATCCGGCCCACATTGTCCGGGAACAGTGAGGCGTAGGTGGAACCGAGGAACGTGCCGTAGGAGTACCCCAGGTAATTGAGCTTCGCGTCGTTGACCACAGCCCGCAGGACGTCCAGGTCCTTGGCCGCGCTGACCGTGTCCACATGGCCCAGTACAGGCCCGGTCTTTTCGGCGCACTGCTCCGCGATGGCCTTGTTGTCAGCCAACGCGGCGGCCAGCCCGGCGTCGGTATCCAGGGCGTAGACCTTGGCCCGTGACGCGTCCCGTTCGGCATCCGTCAGGCAGGTCACCGGGGCGGAGCGTTTGACGCCGCGCGGGTCGAATCCCACCAGGTCGTAGCTGGCCCGGACGGACTGCGAGAAGTGCGTTCCTGCCGCATCCTTGACGAAGTCGTAGCCTGACCCGCCCGGACCGCCAGGATTGACCAGTAGGCTGCCGGTTTTCTTGCCCGTGCTGGGAGCCCGCAGCGCAGCTATTTGGATCGTGTCGCCATCCGGCTTCGCGTAGTCCATGGGCACGGTGACCTTGGCGCACTGGAAGCCGTTTTCGCAAGGCTCCCACACGACCTCCTGGGCATAGAAAGCATCCAATCCGGCGGGCGCGGACGCCACGATGGACGGGTCTG
Source organism: Pseudarthrobacter sp. S3 (assembly GCF_050156905.1). Lineage (NCBI taxonomy): Bacteria > Bacillati > Actinomycetota > Actinomycetes > Micrococcales > Micrococcaceae > Pseudarthrobacter > Pseudarthrobacter sp. S3. The sequence goes on from NZ_CP189583.1 coordinate 883,274, forward strand.
CCTTGGCCCTGGGAGGGGCTGCGGCCGGGGTATTCCCGCCCAGGAGGCTGCACGAGGCCAGCGTCAGGGCCAGGATCAGGGCGCCGGCAGCCCGCAGCCCAATCACCAGGGATCGGGAGCGTGCGGGCAGGGGGCGTGCAGTCATCGAGCGGTCTCCTAGTAGTTGCTAGATCAGGCTGGCTGCCATCGACTCAATGGTCAATAGCGGAGCAACGTTAGTGGTGGTAATTCGTTGGCGGGCTTTGTTGATCGCGTCCATGCGGGCGAGGGTGGTCTCCGGGGCAGACCGGGCAGCGAATTCCTCCAGCTCACCCGTGAGCTCAACGTTCACCAGCTCCACGGCGTTCCCGAACTGGATGATCAGCACATCCCGGTAGAACGAGAGGAGGTCCGTCAGTGTCCGGTCCAGGGAGTCCGTGATGGATCGCTTGGCCCGCCGTTTCTGGTCGTCTTCCAGCTGCCTGACCTGGCTGCGCAGCGATGGCGGGAGCATCCCTGACTCCGGGGCGCCCAGGGTGGCCAGCAGCGCAGCCCTCTCGGCGGCGTCGCGCTCTTCATTGGAACTGCTGGCTTCCGCGGTGGCGATCTTCACCAGCTTGTCCGCCATCATCACCGCCGCGGTCACACCGCGCAGACCCAGCGGGAATCTCACGGTTTCCAGCCGGCGTTCCCTCGCCTCAGGGTCCCGCGCCAGCCGGCGGGCGATCCCAACATGGCTTTGCGCCGCGCGGGCCGCACGTTCGGCGAGGACCGGATCCACCCCGTCGCGCTTGACCAGCAAAGCGGCGACGTCGGCGGCCGGAGGAAGGCGCAGGGCCACAGTGCGGCAACGCGAACGGATGGTCACCAGGACGTCAGCGGGCGATGGTGCGCACAGCATCCAGATGGTCCGCGGAGTGGGTTCCTCGATGGCCTTCAGCAACACGTTGGTGGTCCGCTCGGCCATGCGGTCGGCGTCTTCCACCACAATGATGCGCCAGCGCCCGGAAGAGGGCCGGTTGCCCGCCTTGGAGACCAGGTCGCGGGCTTCATCGATGGTGATGGTGACCTTCTCGGTCCTGACGTAGGTCACGTCCGAATGGGTTTCGCCGAGGATGGTCAGGCAGGCTGGACACTCGCCGCAGCCGCGCCTGGCGACGTCGTCCTGGTCGCAGTTGAGGGCCGCCGCGAAGGCCTTCGCGGCGTTGGAACGCCCGGAGCCGGGCGGGCCGGTGAACAGCCAGGCATGGGTCAGTCCCTCTCCCCGCGAGGCCTGCCGGAGCTGTTCGACGACGGCGGGCTGGCCCTGAAGGTCGTCCCAGACAGTCACGCGGCGCCCCTGCCTGCAGACGCGAGCAGGGTATCCACCCGGGCGAGGATGCGCGCGGACAGTTCGGCGACAGGCAGGTCCGCCGGCAGGACCAGATAGGCCGCCGGCCGGCCGGCGGCCAGTGCGAGGAACGCTCCGCGGATTGTTGAATGGAACTCATCGGCCTCTGACTCAAGGCGGTCTTCGGCCGCGTCGCCGGCTGTTCGGCGGCGGCGGCCGTCAGCGGGATCCACGTCCAATAACACCGTGAGATCGGGCTGCAGCCCCGTCGTCGCCCATTCGTTGAGGGTACGCACGGCATCGGCACCCAGATCCCGGCCGGCCCCCTGGTACGCCACGGACGAATCAATATAGCGGTCCGTCAGGACAACCTCGCCGCGTGCCAGCGCCGGGCGGATGACCTGGCTGGCATGGGCTGCGCGGGAGGCGGCGAAGATGAGGGCCTCGGTGTGGGCGTCGATGTGGCCATGGCCGTGGTCCAGGACCAGGGCGCGCAGTTTTTCGCCAATGGGCGTCCCGCCGGGTTCGCGGGTCCGCAGGACCGTCAGGCCACGTGTTTCCAGGGTTTCGGCAAGCCGGCCAGCCTGGGTGGACTTGCCGGCGCCGTCGCCGCCCTCGAAGGCGATGAAAAATCCAGGGCTGTTGGTGGTCACTGCTCAAGACTACCGACTTCGGACACCGCTGCACGTCCAAGTACGCTTTCTCCATGAGTCTCCCGGAACAGTACGCAGCCTCCCTCTCGGCCGAAACCGTGGTGGTTGCCGCCGGCCGGCCGCCGCGTGAACGGGACGAGCCCGTCAACCCGCCCATCGTGCTGTCCTCGACATACTTCGGCACAGGAGCGCTGGGCGACGGGGACCGGGGCTATGGCCGCTATTCCAACCCCACCTGGGATCCCTTTGAGGAGGCCCTGGGCCAGCTTGAAGGATCCGACCTGCCCGGTCTGCTCTACGCGTCCGGACTCGCAGCCGTCAGTTCCGCGCTGTCCCTACTGCCCGCCGGAGGCGTCCTGGTGATGCCATCGCACAGCTACGCGGGCTCGCTGGTGATGGCCACGGAGCTGGCGCAGAAGGGCTTCCTGGAACTGCGGACGGTGGATATCGTGGACACAGACGCGGTCAAAGCACAGCTCGCCCCGCAGGGCCCGGACGCCAAGGCAGCCAGGATGCTGTGGCTTGAGAGCCCCACCAACCCCATGCTGGGCATCGCCGATATCCGGGAACTTACTGCGGCGGCCCATCGGGTGGGCGCCATTGTGGTCACGGACAATACGTTCTCAACGCCGCTGGTCCAGCAGCCGCTGAGCCTGGGTTCAGACGTCGTTCTTCACTCGGTGACCAAATACCTGGCCGGGCACTCCGACGTCGTCCTCGGTGCCCTGGTGACCTCCAACCCCGACATCCGGGCAGCGCTGTTGCACCACCGCATAATCCATGGCGGTATTGCCGGGCCGTTCGAGGCATGGCTGGCACTGCGCGGGCTGCGGACGCTTGCCCTGCGTATTGACAGGTCGCAGGCATCCGCCGCGGTCCTGGCCGAACGCCTCAGCGTGCACCCACTGATCGACAGCATCCGGTTCCCGGGCCTGCCCGCGGATCCCGGCCACGAACGGGCCAAGACCCAGATGACGGGTTTCGGTTCGATTGTGTGCGTGCAGATCGCGCCCGTTGCCGGCCTGAGCGGTGCGGATGCCGCGGATAAGCTGGTCCGCGCGCTGCAGCTCTGGCTCCCGGCCACATCCCTGGGCGGGGTGGAATCGCTGATCGAACGGCGCCGCCGCCACTCCGCTGAGCCGCTGAGTGTTCCGGACAATCTGGTGCGGCTGAGCGTCGGCATTGAGAATATTGAGGACCTCTGGGCCGATTTGAAGCAGGCACTGGACTCGCTGGGCCGCTAGGCTTGGACGGTGGACGGTGAACTGATAATTCGGCCTGTAGAGCTGGCAGTGTTTTTTATCCTTGCCCTGGTGGCATTCGGACTTGAAGTGTGGGCTCTGCTGGACTGCGTCAGGCACAAGTCCGCCGCCTTTGAAGCGACGGGCAAACGAACCAAGACCTTCTGGCTGGCACTGACCGGCGGCGCCACCCTGATCGGCGCCATCTCGCTCTTCAGTGGCGGCGGAATCTTCGGCACACTTGGCCTCTTTGGGCTCGCGGCCGTGGTTTCAGCCTCGGTGTACCTCGCCGACGTCCGGCCGGCGGTCAAGGACGCGGGCCGCGGCGGCAGCCGCAACACGGGGCCCTACGGCGGCTGGTAGTCCCCACCGGCCCCCTCAGGTCGCAAGCTCGCTGAGGGAACCCTGCCGGCGTGGGCCCACCACCGGCCGCCACCTAACCCAGTGGCGCCACAGCATCCCAGGCCACCGTCAGTTCGCCCAGGCGCCACCGCGACGGCCCGTCCTGAAGCGGCCACCCGCTGTCGAGCAGTGCCTTGCACATGGCGTGCCAGCGCTGCCTGTTACCGAATGACGCCAGCGGCGCCGACTCCAGCCAGGCCCGGTCCATGGCTTGCATCAGCCGGTGAACAGGCTCACCGGGAACGTTGCGGTGGATCAGCACCTTCGGCAGCCGCTCGGCAATTTCCGAGGGCAGGTCAAAGCTGCCGAACCGCACGGACATGCTCAGGGACAACGGCCGCTCGGCGTCGAGGGCAACCCACGTCACGCGCCGCCCGATCTCATCGCAGGTCCCGTCGATAAAGAGCCCGCCGGGGGCAAGCCGGCCCTGGACCAGCCGCCAGATCCCCGCCACGTCAGCCTCTTCATACTGCCGCAGGACGTTGAACGCGCGGACCAACACCGGGCGCCCGGGCAGCGGCAGCTCGAAACCGCCCACCTGGAAGCTCAGGCCCGGCCTTTCAAGCATTTTGGCCACCCGGACGCGCTCCGGCTCGATTTCGATGCCACACACCCGCACGTCCGGCCGGACGGTGCGGAGGCGTTCAAAGAGTTCGACGGCGGTGGCCGGCGTTGCACCGTAGCCCAGATCAACCACGAGTGGGTCTTCTGCGGCGCGCAGGCGCGAGGCCTGGGGGCCGGTGAGCCAGCGGTCCACCCGCCGCATCCGGTTGGGATTGGTGGTGCCCCGGGTGACGTTTCCAACAGGCGTGCCTGGCTTGGCGGGTTTGGCTGGCCCGCCGGCGGTTCTGCCCGAGATCTGGGCGTTTGCCACCCGTTCAGCTTTTTGCACCACCGCCCCACTGTATCTTCCAACGCGGAGTCACTTACGGCCCATCCAACGCTCCGCCATGGGCCGTAAGTGACCCCGCGTTGCAGAACGTAACGCCCGGCGGCGCCTCAGCAGATCAATTAGGATAAAAATCATGACTTACAAGCTGATTCTGCTGCGCCACGGCCACAGCGAATGGAACGCCAAGAACCTGTTCACCGGCTGGGTGGACGTTGACCTGAACGACCAGGGCCGCGAGGAAGCAGCACGCGGCGGCGAGCTCCTGGTTGAGAACGATCTTCTCCCGGATGTCCTCTACACCTCGCTCCTGAAGCGGGCCATCAACACCGCCAACAGCGCCCTGGACAAGGCAGACCGCGGCTGGATCCCCGTCAAGCGGGACTGGCGCCTGAACGAACGCCACTACGGCGCCCTGCAGGGCAAGGACAAGGCACAGACCCTGGCCGAATACGGCGAGGACCAGTTCATGGAATGGCGCCGGTCCTACGACACCCCGCCGCCGCCCCTGGCCGATGACTCCGAGTTTTCCCAGGCCCGCGACCCCCGTTACGCGGACCTCGGCGACTCACTGCCCCGCACCGAGTGCCTCAAAGATGTCCTGGTCCGCCTGCTTCCTTACTGGGAATCAGATATCAAGGAAGACCTCAAGGACGGCAAAACGGTCCTGGTCACCGCCCACGGCAACTCGCTGCGCGCCCTGGTCAAGCACCTGGACGGCATCAGCGACGACGCCATCGCCGGCCTGAACATCCCGACGGGCATCCCGCTGGTCTACGACCTGGACGAGGACTTCCAGCCGGTCAAGCCGGGCGGCACCTACCTGGACCCGGACGCTGCTGCGGAAGCCATCCTGGCAGTGGCCAACCAGGGCAAGAAGTAGGACTCCGCAGGTTCTTCGCCGAGTGCTCGGTCGTTCCTCCCTTAGACGCACTCCGGCCGAAGAACCCGCTGCGTTGACGGTTAATTGACGACGGCGGGTCGGTCACCGCAGGTGACCGACCCGCCGTCGTATGTGGTTCCGGAGTAGCTAGAAGCCCTGCGGCTGCCATTCGCCGGTGACCAGGTATGTGACCTTGCGGGCCACCGACACACCGTGGTCGGCGAAGCGTTCGAAGTAGCGGCTCGCAAGGGCCACATCCACCGTGGTGGCGGGGGACTCGGCCCAGTCCGGCGCGGCGATCGCCTTGAAAACGCTCAGGTGAAGGTCGTCGATGGTGCTGTTGGCCTTGAGGATGTCGCGGGCTACTTCGAGGTCCCGGGACTCCAGCAGCACAATGAGCTTGTCCGCGATCAGTTGGTCCTGCTCGGCCATTTTGTTAAACGTCTCCGTCATGGAGGCAGGAATCACAGTCGACGGGAAGCGCAGCCGGGCCAGCTGGGCGATGTGGCGGGCCAGGTCACCCATCCGCTCCAGGGAAGCGCTCATGCGCAGGGAACCCACGATCATCCGCAGATCGCTGGCGACCGGCCCCTGCAGGGCAAGGATATCGATGGCACGCTCATCGAGACTGGTCTGCAAAAAGTCGATACGGGCGTCCGCGGCAATGACATCCTCCGCCAGATCAACGTCGGCAACCTGGAAGGACGTAGCGGCCTTCCCCATTGCCTCGCTGACCAGCTTCGAAATCTCCACCAGCTGCTCACCCACCTGGGTCAGCTCTTCCTGAAAAACCTTACGCACGTGGGCGTCCTTTCTTTGGAACTCCGCCCCTCACGTGGCAGACGGAACTCTTGTCGCCATTCGGCACTCCAACGTATAACGCTGTCAGCGTCCGGTAAACGTTAAGTCGCTTGTAGATGAACGTTAGTTGAACCGTCTCCCCTAAGGACCAAGACGCACCGTCCGGCAATGAACCACGGCCTAAGCTGGAGCTGTGGATCCTATGCTCATCGGTGTCATCGCCGGCCTGGTCGGCCTGTCACTCGGCACTTTTGGTGTGCTCGCCTTCAGGATCAGTGAAAAGCAGCGCAAGCTTGTCGACGTCGACATGGACGAACCTGCCTTGCCTGCCGGCGCCGCGGAGGTGCTGGCCGTCGTCGGACGGGCTTTTGTAGTGGTGGACGCCGTGGACGGTGTGGTGCGGGCCAGCCCCGCAGCTTATGCGTACGGACTGGTACGCGGCCATACGGTGGTCCACAAGGAGCTGCTGGACATGACGGCCGGAGTGCGCCGCGACGGCGTGATCCTGGAGAAAAAGCTGGAGCTGCCGCGTGGCCCGCTGGGCCAGGGAACCATCATCGTGCAAGTCCGGGCAGCCATGCTCGGCGAGGAATATATTGTCCTGCTGGCCGACGACCGCACCGAAATCACCCGCACTGAGGAGATCCGCAACGACTTTGTGGCCAACGTGTCCCACGAGCTGAAGACCCCGGTGGGCGCAATTTCCCTGCTGGCCGAGGCGCTGGAGTCCTCAGCCGACGACGAACAAGCTGTTCGCCGTTTCGCCAAGCGGATGCACAAGGAATCGGGCCGCCTGGCCGCGCTGGTCCAGGACATCATCGAACTTTCCCGCCTCCAGGGTGCCAGCGTCTCCCAGGAGGGCAAGGCAGTGGACATCAACACGGTCATCACCGAAGCAGTGGACCGCTCCCAACTCCCCGCCGAAAGCAAGAACATCCGGATCGTAGTGGGTGACCGGGTTGAAGCAACTGTCTTCGGCGACCGGGACCTGCTGGTGACCGCACTGCGTAACCTGATCGACAACGCCATCCGCTACTCCCCGGAAAACACCAGGGTGGGCGTGGGCGTCCGGTCCAAGGAGGGGCTGATTGCCGTTTCCGTCACGGACCAGGGCGAGGGCCTGACCCCGGAGGACCAGGAGCGCGTGTTTGAGCGTTTCTACCGGGTGGATGCGGCGCGTTCGCGCCACACGGGCGGAACGGGCCTGGGCCTGAGCATTGTCAAGCACGTTGCCTCCAACCACGGCGGTGAAGTGACCTTGTGGTCCCGGCCCGGCCAGGGTTCCACTTTCACCCTGCGGCTGCCTGAGATGGAAAGCCGGGACGAACCGGATACTGCAGGTGCCAAACAACGAGTCGTACCCGAGCGTGTTAAAGAACGCGGTGTACATGAGCAAGGAGCCAGCTCTTGAGCAGGATTTTGATTGTTGAAGACGAAGAATCTTTCAGTGATCCGTTGTCCTATTTGTTGGGCAAGGAGGGATTCGAGGTTGAGGTTGTAGACAACGGCTTGGACGCCATCACCGAATTCGACCGTAATGGGGCTGATCTGGTGTTGCTGGATCTGCAGCTACCCGGCCTGTCAGGCACTGAGGTCTGCCGCCAGCTGCGGCAGCGCTCCAGCGTTCCGGTCATCATGCTGACGGCCAAGGACTCCGAGATAGACAAGGTGGTTGGCCTGGAGCTGGGTGCTGACGACTACGTCACCAAGCCCTATTCCTCCCGCGAGCTTGTGGCCCGCGTGCGGGCCGTGCTCCGCCGGCAGGGTGAACCTGAGGAGCTCATCTCCGCCACGGTGCAGGCCGGACCTGTCCGGATGGATATCGAACGGCATGTGGTCAGCGTGGAGGGACAGCAGGTCCTCTTGCCACTGAAGGAATTCGAGCTGCTGGAAATGCTGCTGCGCAATTCCGGCCGCGTGCTGACCCGCGGGCAGTTGATCGATCGGGTCTGGGGTTCGGACTATGTGGGGGACACCAAAACCCTTGATGTGCACGTCAAGCGGCTGCGCGGCAAGATCGAGCCGGACCCGTCCGTGCCCCGCTACCTGGTAACAGTCCGCGGCCTGGGCTACAAGTTCGAGCCGTAGGCTTCCCTACCGGTAAGGCATACAAAGCTTCAAGTGCACAAAAGGAGGGTCTCCCCGCGGGGAGACCCTCCTTTTGTGCTTTGTTGCTGTTTAGTGGGCCGCGGCTGTGCCGGTGGCCGACGGCGACGGGCTGGGTGTGGCGGAACCGGTCGGTTCGCTGCCAGCCGGCAGGTACTCCTTGTACTCCGCCAGCGAATCATCCAGGACAGGGATCCGGACAGTCTTGCTCACGTTGGTGCCGTCTTCAGTGACCTTGACGTCCACCAGTGAACCGGCGATGCCGCCGCTGGTGCTGAGCATGGCCTTGTCCGTGGAGTCGTTGAGCAGGGTGTAGGAGTTGGCTTTCACCGGCACCTGTGTCTGCGAACCCTCGGCACCGTTGACCGTGAGCTTGACGTCCTTTGAAGAGGAGTTGTAAACCGCGCCGAGCAGGCGGCCGGGCTTGTCTTCGCCGGCGGAGACTATCAGCATGTTGCGCAGCTGCAGCGGACCCAGGTCGGCGCGGATACCGTCCGACGCCGCGTACTGGTGAGAAGTCTGTTGGGGGTTGATGTAGCCACAGCCGGTCATCGTCGCCAGGACGAGGGCCAGGGATCCTGCCGCCAGTGCCAGTTTTCCGCCCTGGGCCCGGTTCATCGCAGTGAAACGCACGTCACGTACTCCTCGAGAGTCTTGAAACATTATTCAGCCATAGCCTAACGGCAAACCGGGCCAAACGAGGATTCCGTGCGGTCACATTGCCCTTGGCAGCAGGCCGCGCATGCACTATTATCTGCATCCGTCAAGGGGTCCAAGGGGGTCTATTCTGCCCATTTTCCGCGTATTTCCGGGGTTCCGGGGCCGGTTGGAGGCCAGTCATATGCCTGGATCGTGATAAACTGGTCTGCGGGAAAGGGGAATGTTTACATGGTATTTGAGGTCGGCGAGACAGTAGTTTACCCTCACCACGGTGCTGCAAAAATTGAAGAAATCAAGATGCGCACTGTCAAGGGCGAAGAGAAAATGTATCTCAAGCTCAAGGTGGCTCAGGGTGATCTGACCATTGAAGTTCCAGCAGAGAACGTTGACCTTGTTGGGGTCCGTGACGTTGTGGGCAAGGAAGGTCTGGAGCACGTATTTGACGTGCTGCGGGCCGAGTTTACTGAAGAACCCACCAACTGGTCGCGCAGATACAAGGCAAATCTGGAGAAGCTTGCTTCCGGTGACGTCATCAAGGTAGCAGAGGTTGTTCGCGACCTCTGGCGCCGTGATCACGATCGGGGCCTTTCCGCAGGTGAGAAGCGCATGCTGGCCAAGGCCCGTCAGATTCTGATTTCAGAACTTGCATTGGCTGAAAAGACTGATGAAGAGAAGGCTGCAAGCGTTCTCGACGAGGTCCTGGCTTCCTAAGAATTGAACCCCGGGGGCACGCAAGTGCCTCCGGGGCTTCTTTTTGCCCTTTTTCGGACCACGATCGGACCACGTCCGATGCGCCAGGCGCGTCGGACGGTCGGGATTCGGCAGGCCGGGCAGGCGGGCACGTAGGCTGGGCAGCATGAACAACGGACTTCCGCGCCCCGTCACCGCCGTCGTCATAGTGGCTGCCGGTTCCGGCGAACGGTTGGGTTATGGCATACCCAAGGCGCGTGTGCCACTGGGGAGCGACACCATCCTCACCCATGCCCTCCGGGGCGCCGCCGCAGCCGGCGTTGCACGCCAGATCTGTGTGGCCCTTCCGCCCGGCGATGCCGTCCTGCAGGAATTGTGCGAGGACTTCGCCGAGGAACTCCGGGCAGCGCACGACGGAAACCCGGACAGCGCTCCTCCTGTTCTGACAACGGTCGACGGCGGCGCCACCCGTGCCGCGTCCGTCCGGTCAGCGTTGGCCGCCTTGCTGGACGGCACCGAAGCCGTGCTGGTCCACGACGCCGCCAGGGCGCTGACGCCCGAGTACGTCTTCCACCGGGTAGTTGATTCCCTGGCTGCCGGCGCCGTTGCGGTGATTCCGACGGTACCGGTGGTGGATACAGTGAAGATGGTTACCCCCACCACCGGTGACGACACCAGCATCGCCCCGGAACTCGTGACGGGTACTGCCCCGCGGGAAGAGCTCCGCGCGGTCCAGACACCCCAAGGGTTCCGCCTGTCCACGCTGATCCAGGCCCATCAGGCGGCGTCGGGCTTTGATGAGAAACAAGCGGCCGCGGTCACCGACGACGCGATGCTGGTCGAACTGCTGGACGTTCCGGTGCACGCGGTCCATGGCTCCACGCAGTCATTGAAAATCACCACGCCGCTGGACCTGATTATTGCCGAGGGCCTGCTGGAAGGTCCGCTGGGTATCCGCTGGGTGGAAGGTTAGTCGTGAGTGAAACCAAGATGATCCTGCCCCGCACCGGAATCGGCCTTGATGTCCATGCCTACGCCTCCGATGACCTTCCCCGTCCGCTCTGGCTGGGCGGTCTGTTCTGGGAAGGCGAGCGTGGCCTGGCCGGGCATTCGGACGGAGACCCGGTGGCTCATGCCGCCGCCGACGCACTGTTCTCGGCCGCCGGCATCGGGGACCTCGGTACACACTTCGGCACCGACCGCCCGGAGTTCGCCGGCGCCTCCGGCGTCACGCTGCTGGGAGAGGCGGCCAGGATTGTCCGTGCTGCGGGATTTGAGATCGGCAACGTGGCTGTGCAGTTCGTGGCCACCCGGCCCAAATTCGGCCCACGGCGGGAAGAGTCCCAACGCGTGCTGAGCGAGGCGGCGGGGGCTCCGATCAGTGTCACTGCCACCACCAGCGACGGACTGGGTTTCACCGGCAGGGGCGAGGGCATCTCCGCCATCGCCACCGCTTTGGTCTATCCGCGCTGATACACCCGGGCTGTTCAGTCCGGATAGGGCGTGGGAGCCGGCGCGCAGGCCTTTTCCGCTAATCTGGAGCGGTGACTCTCCGCTTCCATGACACCGCTGCCGCCGAAGTCCGTGACTTCGTTCCCCTCGTCCCGGGAAAAGCGAGCCTGTACTACTGCGGAGCCACCGTGCAGGGCATGCCGCACGTGGGCCACATCCGCTCGGCGATCGCCTTTGACCAGCTCACGCGCTGGCTCGAGTACCGGGGGCTGCGGGTCACCGTGGTCCGCAACGTCACGGACATCGATGACAAGATCCTGACCAAGTCTGCAGAGTCGTTCGCCCCGGACTTCGAAGCCGGCCCGGACGCCGTCCGCGAGGAGGAATGGTGGGCACTGGCCTACCGCTACGAGCAGGCGTTCCTGCAGGCCTACGACACGCTCGGTGTTGCCCGGCCCACCTATGAGCCCCGGGCAACCGGGCATATCCCCGAAATGCATGAGCTGATCCAGCAGCTGATCGACCGGGGTCACGCCTACCCGGCGCTGGACGACTCCGGGGATGTTTATTTCGACGTGCGCTCCTGGGATAAGTACGGGTCACTGACGCGCCAGAACATTGACGACATGCAGGGTGCCCCGGACGCCGATCCCCGGGGCAAAAAGGACCCCCGCGACTTTGCGCTGTGGAAGGGCTCCAAAGACGGAGAGCCGACGACGGCGATCTGGGCGTCGCCCTGGGGCCCCGGCCGCCCGGGCTGGCACCTGGAATGCTCCGCCATGGTCACAAAGTACCTCGGCACCGAGTTTGATATCCACGGCGGCGGACTGGACCTGCGCTTCCCGCACCACGAAAACGAGATGGCACAGTCCCAGGCCGCCGGGCACGGGTTCGCCAACTTCTGGATGCACAACGGCATGGTCACCTACCAGGGCGAAAAGATGTCCAAGTCCATCGGCAACACCATCAGCCCTGCGGAGATGCTGGACCTCGCGTCACCGCGGGTGGTCCGCTACTACCTTGGGCAGGCGCAGTACCGCTCGGTCCTGGACTACCAACCCACGTCCCTGCAGGACGCCGCGGCCGCCGTCGAACGGATTGACGGGTTCATCAGTCGTGCGCTTCGGAGCACTATGACTCATGACGGCGCTGCCGGCTTCTTCAGCTACGGCACCGTCCCGGAGGCTTTTGCCGCGGCCATGGACGATGACCTGAATGTCCCAGCGGCCCTTGCGGTCCTGCACGAGACTGTCCGGGCCGGGAACACCGCGCTCACCGCCGGGGAACTCGACGACGCCCGGCAGGCGCTCGCATTCGTGACCGACATGCTCCGTGTCCTTGGTCTCAGCGCCACCGCGGCGCCCGTCGCCACTGGCCAGGCGGACAGGGCCCTCGAGGTGCTCGTCGAAGCCCAGCTCGCCGCGCGTGCCCAGGCCCGGGCCGGCAAGGACTGGGCAGCCTCCGACGCCATCCGGGACACGCTGAAGGCGGCCGGCGTCGTCGTCGAAGATGGCCCGGAAGGCGCTACCTGGAGCCTGCAAAGGAACTGAACTGGCGATTTTACTTGATTCAGTAGACTGGTAAGCAGACTCAGTCAAACAATCAAGGGTGGAAAATCATGGCCAACAACGGTCGCCGGTCGGTCAAAGCAAAGAAGGGGCCAACCATCGGAACCGGTGGTCATGGCCGCAAGGCTCTGGAAGGCAAGGGCCCCACGCCCAAGGCGGAGGACCGCCCGTACCACAAGGCGCACAAGAGTAAGCAGCTGTCCGAACGTTCGGCCGCCAAGCGCGGCACGGGCGCTCGCAGCGCCGGCGCCTCGCGCTCAGGCCCCAAAGGCCGTGCCACCGAGGAAGTTGTCACCGGCCGTAACTCGGTTGTCGAAGCCCTCCGCGCCGGGATCCCCGCGAAGGCCCTGCACATCGCCATCCGGATTGAAATGGATGACCGTGTCAAGGAGTCGCTGAAGATCGCCGCCGAACGCGGCATTCCGCTGCTCGAGACCGGCAAGATCGAGTTGGACCGCATGACGGAAGACGCCGTGCACCAGGGCCTGGTCCTGCAGATCCCGCCCTACGAGTACCAGGACGCGTACGAGCTGGCCGAGGAAACTGTGGACCGCTGGAAGAAGGGCCACGTAGCCAACGCGCCGCTGTTTGTTGCCCTCGACGGCATCACGGACCCGCGCAACCTCGGCGCCATCATCCGCTCCGTCTCGGCCTTCAGCGGCCACGGCGTCATCGTCCCGGAACGCCGTTCCGTCGGCGTCACGGCATCGGCCTGGAAGACCAGCGCGGGCGCGGCCGTGCGCGTTCCAGTGGCACGTGCCGGCAACCTGAACAGCGCGCTGAAGCAGTTCAAGAACATGGGCATCTTTGTCCTGGGGCTCGACGGCGACGGCGACGTTTCGCTGCCTGCCCTCACCCTGGCCACGGAGCCCGTGTGCATTGTGGTCGGGTCCGAGGGCAAGGGCCTGAGCCGCCTGGTCCGCGAAAACTGCGACCAGATCGTCTCCATCCCGATCAACTCCGCCATGGAATCGCTCAACGCATCCATGGCCGTTGGCATCTCGCTGTACGAAATCTCCAGGCAGCGCGCCGTCAAGTAGTCCTCGCTGCGGCTGCCGCTCCGGTGGGCGAGCCTGTCGAGACCCCTCATGCCACATCACGGCAGGAGGGGTCTTGCTCTCGGGTTGGAACACCCGGCGGCTCCCGGAACACAGCCCCAAGGCCAGCGGGCGGCGTCACAAAAGCGGCAGTGCAGTCCAACAGCCGCTGGCCGCTACCATTGACCTGATGGTCATGCCGCTTTTTGATACCGCTTCCACCAAGGATGCCTCTTCGGCGCACCCGCTCGGTGTCAGCGTTCCGCGCCCGGGTTCGGGGGCGGATCATGCCGCGCAGTCCAGCGCGAATGTGGCCGTGTACGCTCCGGCCGTGGAGAACCTTGAAATCGCCTACAAGGCCGCCGGGGGTGATTGGCATCTTCAAGCCTTGCCCAACGTCACCCACGGCGTGCATCACGGAATTGTTGAGGATTTCCCGTACGGATCGCTGTACGGGTTCCGCGCCACTTCCAAGGCCGAGACGCTGCCGCTGGCAGTTCCCGTTATTGATCTGGACGACGACGGCGGGCAGCCTCTCCTGCTCGATCCCTACGGCCGGGCGGTGGACCAGGGGGAAGGCTTCCTGACGAGTGTCCGGATGGCCGGCGATTTTGACTGGCGCAACGACGAACGGCCCCGGACGCAGTGGCGAAACACCATCATCTATGAGGCGCACGTCCGCGGCCAGAGCATGCTCCACCCCGATGTCCCGGAGGAACTGCGCGGCACGTACGCAGGTATGGCCCATCCGGCCATCATCGAGCATTTCAAGAGCTTGGGTATCACCGCTGTCCAGTTGCTCCCGGTTCACTTCCATCTCGATGAGCTGCACCTGCAGAACCTCGGCCTGACCAACTACTGGGGCTACAACACGGCAGCGTTTTTCGCACCGCACCCGGCCTATGCAACGCAGGCTGCGCAGGATGCCGGACCGCACGCCGTCCAGGACGAGTTCAAGGGAATGGTCAAGCTGCTCCACGCCGCCGGGCTTGAAGTGATTCTCGACGTTGTCTACAACCACACTGCAGAGGGTGGCCCCGACGGCCAGGCCATCAGCTTCCGCGGACTAGGCGATGACACGTACTACCGCACGGACGGCCACGGTAAGTACATCGACACCACGGGCTGCGGCAACACACTGAATTTCGGCCAGCCCCGAGTGGTCCAGCTCGTGCTGGATTCACTCCGGTACTGGGTGGACGAATTCCATATTGACGGCTTCCGCTTCGACCTGGCAGTGACGCTCTGCCGTAATGCGGACAACGACTTTGATCCCCGGCACCCGTTCCTGGTGGCCGTGGCCGCCGATCCTGTGCTGTCCGACGTGAAACTGATCGCCGAGCCCTGGGACGTCGGCTACGGTGGCTGGCAGACGGGACGATTCCCCGGCGGCTGGGTTGACTGGAACGATCACTTCCGGGACGGCGTCCGTTCATTCTGGCTGGCCGACCGTGCGGCCATCGATGCCGGCGGCCAGGGCGGCTCCGTGGCGCGGCTGGCTGATGCCCTGTCGGGATCGGCCGGGCTGTTTGAGGCGTCGGGCCGGTCCCGGCTTGCGTCGGTCAACCTCATCACGGCACACGACGGCTTCACGCTCAACGACCTAGTGTCATACGACCGCAAACACAACGAGGCCAACGGCGAACAGAACCGGGACGGTCACGGGGATAACCGCAGCTACAACCACGGCGCCGAAGGCCGGAGCGAGGACGAAGGCATCGTGGCGAAGCGGGCGCAGTCCCGGCGGAACCTGATGGCATCCCTGATGATCTCCCTCGGCGTGCCGATGATCACCGCAGGTGACGAACTCGCGCACACGCAGCAGGGCAACAACAACGCCTACTGCCAGGACAACCCCTTGGCCTGGCTCGACTGGACGCGGACCCCGGAATCCGCGGAGATGCTCCGCAGCACCAAACGCTATGTCCGACTGCGCAAGGAGTTCCTGGCGAGCCAACCCTATGATTTTCCCGCTCGGGATGAGCAGTCCTATCTCTACTGGTTTGACCACGCCGGGCAGCCCATGTCCATGGATCAATGGAATGATCCCCGGCACCGTGTCATGCAGCTCCTGCTTGGCTCTGACGACGGTACGCTGGCAGGTCTCGTGGTGGTCAACGGCAGCACCTCCGACGTGAAGATCACCCTTCCGGAACTCAAGAACGACGACGGAACGCCCCGCAGAATCTTTGAACTCCGGCTGACCACCTCGCCACTCCACGAGCTTCGGCAGGGCGTCCGCGTGACGTCCGGCGAGACAGACAGCATCGAGGCAAACTCGATCAACATCTACCGCATGTAACTGCGGAGGGGACCAAGATTGCGCAACCGCTCCTTTGCCCTGCTGCTGACCGTTCTGTTGGCCATAGCGGTGATCGCTTTTGGCGGCAGCGGGCTCCTCGATGCACTGACGGGAGGTTCGACGCCGGCGGCCAGTTCCAGCGCGGCCCCGCGTCCAAGCGCTCTCACGCCCGGTCCCGTGGAGGTTCCAGCCCCGGCGGTAATACCCGCTAACCCAACCGGCCTGCCCGCGGTCAAGGAATCCCAGCTGCCGGACGAAGCCCGGACGATCCTCACCGCGATCCGGGCCGGCGGTCCCTACCGCTACAGCCAGGACAACAAGACGTTCGGCAACTTCGAGCGTATCCTTCCACGGCAGGACTCCGGCTATTACCGTGAGTACACGGTGCCCACACCGGGTGAATCGGACAGGGGAGCCCGACGCATCATCACGGGCTCCGCGGGCGAGAAGTACTACACCCAGGACCACTACGACTCGTTCAAATTCATTGCAGAAGGCAGCTGAACACCCTCATGAAAATTTACTCCGCCGATACCTGGACCATCGAAGAACTCCGGGAACAGGTCGCCGACGCCGGCCGCCGCAGCCTGATGGTCCCCGCTGCCGACAGCAAGAGGGCTGTCCTGGAAACGTTCGGCGAAGTGCTCGCATTCCCTGAGCACTATGGCGTGAACATGGACGCCCTGAACGATTCCCTGCACGATTTCGCGGACAGCATTGGCGAGGACGGGGGCACCCCGGTCACCGTCATCTGGGAGGTGGCCGCAGCGTTCCGCGGTGACCGGTCCTTCGGGATCATCTGCGAGGTCCTCCAGGATGCCGAGAGCTACGCCGGCCGTGACCTGGCGGTCACGGCCGTGCTCCTCTAAATGTGACGCTGCTAGATGTGACGCTGCCCGTCAGGCGTTGACGATCAGCCCCAGCTCGGCTTTGGAAGCCAGTGCCTCGTGCCGGGGCATGACGCGGACGGTGTAGCCGAACGGACCGGACCGGTCGATCAGCAGGGAGCCGCTGAACAGGTGGCGTCCGTCGCCCAGGTCCTCTTTCGAGCTCAGTTCCATCAAGGTGACGTCCGCCAGGGTGTCGCTTTCCTCGGCGCGGCCATAGGCCACCTCCACTGATACATCGTCCGGAGACAGGGTGTGCAGCGCGATGTAGGCGTTCACCTGCAGGGTGTCCCCGATCTGCGGATCCTCGGAAACTCCCACGGAGTCGACATGTTCAACGTGCAGCAGCGGCCACGCGGAACGCACCTTGGCCGTCCACGCCGCGAGGACACGGGCCTGGGCGTAGGAGTCGGCAACTGCCCTGCGTCCGGCCTCGGCTGCCGGGCGGTAGAGCAGGTTGACGTAGTCGTGAAGCATACGCTCGGCGGAAACGGCCGGGCCCAAATGCGACAGCGTGTGCTTGATCATTGACACCCAGTGCGTGGGGACTTTCTCCGTACCCGTGGTGGACGGTCCGGCAGCACCTGCACTGTCAGATACCGTGTTCCCGTAGAAGCGCGGCGCCACCTGCGTTTCCAGGAGTCCATACAGCGCTGCCGCCTCGATGTCGTCCCGCTCCTCGGGGGACGCGTCATTGTTGGCGGTGGGGATCGCCCAGCCATTCTCGCCGTCGTACATTTCATCCCACCAGCCGTCCATCACAGAGAGGTTCAGCGAACCGTTGATGGCGGCCTTCATGCCCGACGTGCCGCACGCCTCCAGGGGGCGGAGCGGGTTGTTGAGCCACACGTCGCAGCCCGGGAAGAGTGTCCTGGCCATCGCAATGTCGTAGTTCGGCAGGAATGCGATGCGGTGGCGGACCTCGGGGTCGTCGGTGAAGCGGACCAGATCCTGGATCATCTTCTTGCCGGCGTCATCTGCCGGGTGGGACTTTCCGGCGATCACGAGTTGGATCGGGTGCTCCGGGTGCAGCAGCAGCGCCTTGAGCCGGTCCGGCTCGCGGAGCATCAGCGTCAGGCGCTTATATGTGGGGACACGGCGGGCGAAGCCGATGGTCAGCACATCGGGGTCCAGGACGCTGTCGGTCCAGCCAAGCTCGGCGTCGGCGGCGCCGCGCTTCTTCCACGCGGCGCGGAGGCGGCGGCGCACGTCCTCCACGAGTGCTGTGCGCATTTCACGGCGCAGCCCCCAGACGTCGGCGTCGCTGACGTTGTAGGCAAGGTCCCAGCGGCCCATGGCTTCGGCCTCGGAGCCGAACTGTTCCCGCGCGAGCCGGGAGATACGACTGTCCACCCAGGTGGGCACGTGCACGCCGTTGGTCACGGACGTGATGGGCACCTCGGAGTGGTCGAACCCGGGCCACAGGGCCGAGAACATCCCGCGGGATACCTCGCCGTGCAGCTTGGCGACTCCGTTGGCCCGCTGTGCCAGCCGGAGCCCCATCACGGCCATGTTGAAAACTGAGGGATTGCCATCGGCGTAGTTTTCCCGGCCCAGTTCAAGGATCCGGTCCACCGGTACCGCGGGCGCGAGCCCGGCCTGGAAGAAGTGGTGGATCTGGGAAATTTCGAAACGGTCGATTCCGGCGGGAACGGGCGTGTGGGTGGTGAAGACCGTTGACGCCCGGCCGGCGGCGAGGGCTTCATCGAAGCTGAGGGCGGCGTCGCCGGCCATCAGTTCCTGGATGCGCTCAATCCCCAGGAAGCCGGCATGGCCCTCATTGGTGTGGAATACTTCGGGCGCCGCGGTTCCGGTGAGCTGCTGGTAGGCGCGCAGGGCCTTGACTCCGCCCATGCCCAGCAGGAGCTCCTGCTGCAGGCGGTGGTCGCCGCCGCCGCCGTAGAGGCGGTCCGTGATGCCGCGGGCCGCGTCGTCGTTGCCGGGAACGTTGGAGTCCAGCAGTAGCAGGGGAACGCGTCCGACGTCGGCACGCCAGATGTGTGCCAGCAGCCGGCGCCCGTTGGGGAGCGGGAGCGAGATCTGCAGGGCCCGGCCGTTGCCGTCGGCGGACGGCTCACGGAGGAGCGTGAGCGGGAGCCCGTCAGGGTCGAGGACCGGATAGGTCTCCTGCTGCCAGGCATCGCGGGAGAGCGATTGCTTGAAGTAGCCGGCCTGGTACAGCAGGCCCACGCCGATCAGGGGCACGCCGAGGTCCGAGGCGGCCTTAAGGTGGTCGCCGGCCAGGATGCCCAGGCCGCCGGAGTACTGCGGCAGGACTTCGGTGATGCCGAATTCGGGGGAGAAATATGCGATGGCGGCGGGGGCTTCCCCGCCCAGGCTCTGATACCAGCGGGGCTGCTCAAGATACCGGTCAAGGTCCTCGGCGGCGGCCCGGACCTGGTCAACGACTGACTGCTCGGCGGCGAGGCGCTGGAACTCTTCGCGGCTGACCCGGCCCAGGAAAATGATGGGATCCTGGCCGGATTCTTCCCAGATGCGGGGGTTCAGTGCCGCGAAAAGTTCCCTGGTGGGCCGGTGCCAGGACCAGCGCAGGTTGGTGGCCAATCGGGCCAGCGGCCTGATGGGTTCCGGGAGGACTGTTCTGACGGTAAATCTGCGGATTGCCTTCACCTGCGCCACACTAACCGACAACATCAACGTCTGGAACCGCTTTGGCTTTCTTTTAGGTAAATGACAGTTGGCGTGGCGGATAAGTCGAATCGCGGGGGCAAAAAGCAGAGCACACTTAGCATTCTGGGCCATTTCTCGCTAACGTCGAGGCTGTGACGACTAACTCAGCAACCCCTGCCGCCTTGAAGAAAAAGCCGAAAGGCAAAATTACCGACGGGCTTAGATTTGGCCGTTTTCCGATCACCGCCGTGCAGCCTGCGGTGGAGGGTGGAAAGTATCCTGCCAAGGCTTTGCCGGGGGAGGGAATTGTGGTGGGCGCCACCGCGTTCCGCGAGGGTCATGACCAGCTGGGTGTCAGCGCGGTCCTCCTGGATCCCCGGGGGAAGGAACGCCAGCGCGTCAGGCTGGCACCGCCCAAAGGGGAACGCGGCCTTGGTACGGACCGCTGGGAGGGCATCCTCACGCCGTCGGCCGTTGGAAACTGGACCTTTCTCATTGAGGCGTGGCACGACCGCTACGGAACCTGGCACCACAACGCCGAGGTCAAGGTGGCGGCAGGCATCGACGTGGAGCTAATGCTCGCCGAAGGTTCGGCGCTGCTCTCAGAAGCGGCGGCCGACGCCTCCCGTAATGCGTCGGACCGGCGCACCCTGCGCATAGCGTCTTCCATCCTGGCCAACGGAGCCCTCACCGATGAGGAACGTCTGGCAGCCGGCTTCGGCGCCGACGTCGCCGGCGTAGTGGAACGCCAGCCGATCCGGGAGCTGGTCACCGTTTCCGAACAGTTCCCGCTGCTGGTGGAGCGCGATCTCGCAGGCCGCGGTGCCTGGTACGAGTTCTTTCCCCGGTCCGAGGGCGCCGTCAGGGACTCCGCTACGGGGGCCTGGACGTCCGGGAATTTCAGGACTGCAGCGAAGCGGCTGGACGCGGTGGCGGAAATGGGCTTCGACGTGCTCTACATGCCGCCCATCCACCCCATCGGCATCCAGCACCGCAAGGGCCCCAACAACACCCTGATCGCCGGCCCGCACGATCCCGGCTCGCCGTGGGCGATCGGCGCCAAGGAGGGTGGCCACGACGCCATCCACCCGGAGTTGGGCTCGTTCGAGGACTTTGACGCCTTTGTTGCCCGCGCTAAGGAACTGGGCCTGGAAGTCGCGCTTGATCTGGCGCTGCAGGCAGCGCCCGACCACCCCTGGGTACTATCCAACCCGGAATGGTTTACCACCCGGGTTGACGGGAGCATCGCGTATGCGGAAAACCCGCCCAAGAAATACCAGGATATTTTCCCGCTCAATTTCGACAATGATCCGGAAGGGCTTGCGAAGGAAATCCTGCGGGTCGTGTTGCTGTGGGTCAGCCATGGCGTGAAGATCTTCCGGGTGGATAATCCGCACACCAAACCGGTGTGGTTCTGGGAATGGCTCATTGGCCAGGTCAACAAAAAGACTCCCGGCGTGGTGTTCCTCGCGGAAGCGTTTACGCGCCCTGCGATGATGCACGCCCTGGGCCGTGCGGGCTTCCAGCAGTCATACACCTACTTCACGTGGCGGAACACCAAGAAGGAATTGGAAACCTATTTCGCGGAGGTCAGCCACGACTCGCCGGCGTATTTCCGGCCCAACTTCTTTGTCAACACGCCGGACATCCTCACGGAATACCTGCAGTTCGGCGGTCCGGCGGCGTTCAAGATCCGCGCCGCATTGGCCGCCACCGCCAGCCCGCTGTGGGGCGTTTACGCCGGCTACGAGCTCTATGAGCATGTTGCCCGCCCCGGTGCGGAAGAGTATATCGACAACGAGAAATTTGAATACAAGGCCCGTGACTGGGACGCTGCCGCAGCCTCAGGCCGGACCCTGGCGCCGTATCTGACCAGGCTCAACGCCATCAGGCACAGCCACCCGGCGCTGTTGGACCTGCAGAACCTCACGGTCCACCAAAGCACCGACGACGCCACGGTGGTGTATTCCAAACACAAGACCCTGCCGGACGGCACCAAGGACACCATCATTGTGGTGGTCAACGTCGATCCGCACGGCACCAGGGAGAGCACCATTTCCCTGGACCTGGCTGCCCTTGAACTTGACCCCGAGGACCTGTCCCCCAACGGCGGGTTCTGGGTGGAGGACCTCATTTCCGGAGAATCCTGGGAATGGGGCGAATACAACTACGTCCGCCTGGATGCGCACGTTGAACCCGCACACATCCTGAGCGTGAGGAGAATTCATCAGTGAGCTTTAACCCGCAGAGTTCCAGCCAGCATTTCACCCCCAAGAGCACATTTGAGCTACATGCGCCGGGCCTGGCCCACGATCCGCTCTGGTATCGTAAGGCCGTCTTCTATGAAGTGCTGGTCCGGGCCTTCGCGGATGCGAACGGCGACGGTTCGGGCGACTTCACCGGCCTGATCGACCGGCTGGACTACCTGCAGTGGCTCGGCATCGATTGCCTGTGGCTTCCACCATTCTTCCAGTCGCCGCTGCGTGACGGCGGCTATGACATCTCGGACTACAATTCCGTCCTGGATGAATTCGGCACCATCAGCGACTTCAAGCGGCTGGTGGCGGAGTCCCATGCCCGCGGCGTCCGGGTCATCATTGACCTGCCGCTGAACCACACCTCGGACCAGCACCCCTGGTTCCAGGAATCGCGCAAGGACCCGGACGGCCCCTTCGGCGACTTTTACGTGTGGAGCGATACGGACGAGAAGTACCAGGATGCCCGCATCATCTTCGTGGACACGGAGGAGTCCAACTGGACGTTCGACCCCATCCGCAGGCAGTTCTTCTGGCACCGCTTCTTCAGCCACCAGCCTGACCTGAACTTTGAAAACCCCAAGGTGATCGAAGCGCTCTTTGACGTGGTCCGTTTCTGGTTGGACCAGGGGATCGACGGTTTCCGGGCGGACGCCATCCCGTACCTCTTCGAGGAGGAGGGGACCAACTGCGAAAACCTGCCGGCCACCCATGACTTCCTGCGCAAGCTGCGGGCCATGGTGGATGAAGGCTACCCGGGCCGCGTCATCATCGCCGAGGCCAACCAGCCGCCCAACGAGGTGGTGGAGTACTTCGGAACAGCAGAAGAGCCCGAGTGCCACATGGCCTTCCACTTCCCCATCATGCCGCGCCTTTACTACGCCCTGCGCGACCAGAAGGCCGCTCCGATCATCGAGACCATGCATGACACTCCGGAGATCCCGGAAGGGGCGCAGTGGGGAACCTTCCTGCGCAACCACGATGAACTGACGCTGGAGATGGTCACTCCCGACGAGCGCGCGGCGATGCTGGGCTGGTACGCGCCGGACCCCCGGATGCGCGCCAACATCGGGATCCGGCGGCGCCTTGCACCGCTGCTGGATAATTCCCGGGCCGAGATCGAACTGATCAATGCCCTGCTGCTGTCGCTGCCTGGCAGCCCGTTCCTGTACTACGGGGACGAGATCGGCATGGGGGACAACATCTGGCTCGACGACCGCGACGCCGTACGCACTCCCATGCAGTGGAATCCGGACCGGAACGCTGGATTCTCCAACGCTGATCCCGGCAAGCTCTACCTGCCGGTCATCCAGTCACTGGTGTACAACTACAACATGGCCAATGTGGAAGCCGAGGCCGCCCACTCCGGCTCGCTGCTCCGCTGGACCCGGCAGATCCTCAGCGTCCGCAAGAACCACCCGGTCTTCGGGCTTGGTGCGTTCAAACATGTCGAAGCGGACCACGACGCCGTGGTGGCATACCTCCGGGAACTTTCGGATGACAACACTGCGGGGCTGCCCGGCGAAACTATTCTGTGCGCCTTCAACCTTTCGCAGCACCCCGTCGCGGCAAAACTGCGGATTCCGCAGTTTGCCGGCCGCGGACTGCGCGATGTGTTCGGGGGGCAACCGTTCCCCGGGATCGACGACGACGGATCATTGACGCTGACCCTGGGAAGCCATGATTTCTTCTGGCTGCGGATCCGCTCTGCGACGTCCAACCCGGCCTCCCCGTACACGCAGGCACTGCCTATCCTGTCCATCGAGAACTGACATGGCCCAGCCCACTCTCACGGCCCCACTGAGCGCCGTCCTCCGCGATTGGCTTCCGCGCCAGCGCTGGTTCCCAATGAAGACAGCCGAATTTTCGCTGGAACAGGCAGGCAGCCTGAGCCTTGAGGATGCCGCCGGGCAGGCCCGGCTCGAGATATTCCTGCTGGCTGTTTCCTCAAGGACGCCCGACGGCGGACTCCGGACTGAGGTGGTCCAGGTCCCGCTGAGTTACCGGGCAAGTCCGCTTGCCGGAGCGGAGCGGGCACTGGTCGGCCAAGCTCCCGAGGCCGGCATGGCGTGGATCTACGACGCCGTGCACGATCCTTCCTTCGTGTCCTCCTGGCTGGAGCTGATCCGGTCTGAAGCAAGCTCGAGCACAGGCTCGGCGACAGGCCACCGCACCCGGTCGGAGCACCGGCTGCCCACCGCCCACGGAATGGTCAAAGTCCTCTCCGGCGAGCAGTCCAACAGCTCGGTCATTGTTGACGACGGCGAGTCAGCGGCTATCGTGAAATTCTTCCGCGTCCTCTCTGAAGGGGTTAACCCTGAGGTCGAGGTTGGCGCGGCACTGACCGCCGAGGGCACCTCCGAGGTTCCGGCCACCCTGGGGTGGGTCCGCGGGGAATGGCAGGCGCCGGCGTCATCGGGGCTACCGGCACAGGCGCCATCGCAGGGCGAGCTTGCCGTAGCCCACGAATTCCTCGCCGGCGGCCGCGATGCCTGGCGCCTTGCCGTGGATGCCGCGCGCACCGGCGCCGATTTCACCGCCGAGGCGCATGCCCTGGGCGCTGCCACGGCCACGGTCCACCTCCGGCTGGCGGAAGCGCTCGGCACAGCGGTTGAACCGGCCCCGGGTCAGCACATTGCGCCCGGAGTAGCCCAGCGGGTCCGGCAGGCATGGACGGAAGCCGGCGCCGCCGTCGGGCCTTACGACGACGCCTTGGGGGCTTTGCTTGGCGAGCTCGACGGCGTTCCGGCAGGGCCGCTGCAGCGGATCCACGGCGATCTCCACCTTGGCCAGATCCTGCAGGTCCCCGGTCACGGCGGCCAGCCCGGCCGGTGGGCCATCCTTGATTTTGAAGGTGAGCCACTCCGGCCCATCGCAGAACGCAACTTCCCCGATGTTCCCCTCCGGGACGTAGTCGGAATGCTGCGCTCCTTCGACTACGCGGCAGGCGCTGCTGAACGCGAATATCAGGGTGCCCGTGTTCCGGCGTCTTGGGTCGATGATTGCGCGGACGCGTTCCTTGCCGGCTACGCCGCAGTTACACCCGGCACCATCGACCGGACTTCACCGCTCTTTGTGGCATTGTGGCTGGACAAGGCCCTTTACGAAGTCGTTTATGAATTGCGGAACAGACCTGACTGGCTGGCCATTCCAACGAATGCCTCCAGGCGGCTCCTCAGCGTTAAAGGCTCCGGCGATCAGGCCCGGGCAGCATCGGAAGGTATCAAAATGACAGGCTCAGCACCTACAGACCGGCCCCGTGTGCCCCTACACGTGGACCCGGAAACCTTGGTCCGCGTGGCGAACGGCGAACATCACGCCCCGCACTCGGTGCTGGGTGCCCACCTGGACGACCACGGCCATGTGACTGTCCGGACCGTCAAGCACCTCGCGGAGGCAGTAAGCGTGGTGACTGCCGTGGGTGCGGTGCCCATGACCCACGAGGATAATGGCGTTTGGGTGGCGGTCCTGGAGCCGCTGCAGGCCGGCCACGTGCCCGACTACCGGCTGGAGGTCACCTATCCTGGTGCCGCGCCGCTAACTGTGGATGAGCCGTACCGCTACCTGCCCACAGTGGGTGAAGTGGACCTGCACCTGATCGGCGAGGGCCGGCACGAGAAGCTCTGGGAAGTCCTGGGCGCGCACGTTCAGCACTATAAGTCCTCACTGGGCGATGTTGACGGCGTCTCTTTTGCCGTGTGGGCGCCGAACGCGCAAGCAGTCCGCGTCAAGGGCGACTTCAACGCCTGGGACGGCCGGCAGAACTCACTCCGCTCGCTGGGATCCTCCGGCGTGTGGGAAGTCTTCCTGCCGGGTGTTTTAGCAGGGGCGTGCTACAAGTTCGAGATCAAGACCAAGGCCGGCTACTGGGTCGAAAAGGCCGATCCCCTGGCCTTCGGTACCGAGGTCCCGCCGCTGACAGCCTCCAGAGTGGTGGAGCAGTCGTACGCGTTCAAGGATGCAGAATGGATGGAGGCACGCGCGCAGCGTGACCCGCACAATTCGCCGATGAGCGCCTACGAAGTCCACCTCGGATCCTGGCGCCTTGGCCTGGGCTACCGTGAGCTCGCCAAGGAGTTGGTGGACTACGTCAAATGGCTGGGCTTCACGCACGTTGAGTTCATGCCCGTGGCCGAGCATCCCTTCGGCGGCTCCTGGGGCTACCAGGTGACGTCCTACTTTGCGCCGACCTCGCGCTTTGGCCATCCGGATGAATTCCGGTTCCTGGTGGACTCCCTGCACCAGGCCGGAATCGGCGTGCTGCTCGACTGGGTCCCGGCGCACTTCCCCAAGGATGCCTGGGCGCTGGCCCAGTTCGACGGCGAACCCCTGTACGAACACGCCGACCCGAACTTGGGCGAGCACCCAGACTGGGGAACGCTGATTTTCGACTTTGGCCGCACCGAGGTGCGGAATTTCCTGGTGTCCAACGCGCTGTACTGGCTTGATGAGTTCCATATCGACGGACTCCGGGTGGATGCTGTGGCCTCGATGCTGTACCTCGACTACTCACGCGAAGAGGGGCAGTGGTCGCCCAACCGCTTTGGCGGACGCGAAAACCTGGAGGCCATTTCGTTCCTCCAGGAGGTCAACGCCACTGTGTACAAGACGCACCCCGGCGCGGTGATGATCGCTGAAGAGTCCACAGCTTTCCCCGGCGTCACCGCCCCGACAAGCCAAGGTGGCCTGGGCTTCGGGCTCAAGTGGAACATGGGCTGGATGCACGACTCGCTCAAGTACGCCTCCGAGGACCCCGTCAACCGGAAGTGGCACCACGGCACGGTGACGTTCTCCATGGTCTACGCGTTCACCGAGAACTTTCTGCTTCCCATCAGCCACGACGAAGTAGTGCATGGCAAGGGCTCCATGCTCCGAAAGATGCCGGGGGACCGGTGGCAGCAGTTGGCTAACCTGCGCGCCTTCTTTGCATACCAGTGGGCTCACCCGGGCAAACAGCTCATTTTTATGGGCACCGAGTTCGGCCAGGAGGCTGAATGGTCCGAGCAGCATGGGCTGGACTGGTACCTGGCAGAGATTCCGGCGCACCGCGGAATGCAGCTCCTCACCAAGGATCTCAACGAGATCTACAGCTCGACGCCGGCCCTCTACTCCCGTGACAATGAGCCGGGCGGTTTCCAGTGGATCAACGGTGGGGATGCCGACCGCAATGTCCTGACGTTTATCCGCTGGGACAAGGAGGGCAATCCGTTGGTGTGCGCCATCAACTTCTCCGGCGGTCCGCATGTGGGCTATGCCCTCGGCGTTCCCGCTGCCGGGGCCTGGACCGAAGTGCTGAACACCGACGCCGCGGCCTATGGCGGTTCGGGTGTTTTGAATAGCGTTGAGCTGGTTGCCCTGGACGAAGGGCTCGATGGCCAGCCGGCAACGCTTACCGTGACGCTGCCGCCCCTGGGGGCCGCGTACTTCAAGCCCGTTCCTTTGGCGGCGGGCTGACCGATTCGTGTGAGCCCGCTCTCTTAAGCGCGGCGCGAAAGGCCCGGAATTCCTTGAGATTCCGGGCTTTTTGCTGCCCACGGGGTAGTGCCGCAGGGACACCATCGGGGCCTGGTTGGTCATCAGGGCAAAGTGGTGGTATAGTTTATTTCCGCGCTGCTCCACAGAGTCAGACCGAAAAAACCGACACGAAAGCTTCAAGCTGACGAAGTCGCGGACGCCGGTTTGACAAGTTGGAGAGCAGCCGGTAAGCTTGAAAAGTTGCTCCGGAGCGATCCACGGCCGTTTGATTGGTTGTGGTGGTGCCGGGTGTGTCTGTTGTTTGAGAACTCAATAGTGTGCCAAGTTTGTTGATACCAATTGTTTTATTGATTGGTTGTTTTGGCCAGGCCTGTCCACCCCGTGGATTGGGTTTGGTTTTTACAGCTGGTTTCAAATTTTGCAGCTTTCTTCTTCCGTTATTTCCGGGGGTGTTGGTTGTGTTCGTTTTTGTTTTACTTCAACGGAGAGTTTGATCCTGGCTCAGGATGAACGCTGGCGGCGTGTTTAACACATGCAAGTCGAACGATGAACCTCACTTGTGGGGGGATTAGTGGCGAACGGGTGAGTAACACGTGAGTAACCTGCCCTTAACTCTGGGATAAGCCTGGGAAACTGGGTCTAATACCGGATATGACTCCTCATCGCATGGTGGGGGTGGAAAGCTTTATTGTGGTTTTGGATGGACTCGCGGCCTATCAGCTTGTTGGTGAGGTAATGGCTCACCAAGGCGACGACGGGTAGCCGGCCTGAGAGGGTGACCGGCCACACTGGGACTGAGACACGGCCCAGACTCCTACGGGAGGCAGCAGTGGGGAATATTGCACAATGGGCGAAAGCCTGATGCAGCGACGCCGCGTGAGGGATGACGGCCTTCGGGTTGTAAACCTCTTTCAGTAGGGAAGAAGCGAAAGTGACGGTACCTGCAGAAGAAGCGCCGGCTAACTACGTGCCAGCAGCCGCGGTAATACGTAGGGCGCAAGCGTTATCCGGAATTATTGGGCGTAAAGAGCTCGTAGGCGGTTTGTCGCGTCTGCCGTGAAAGTCCGGGGCTCAACTCCGGATCTGCGGTGGGTACGGGCAGACTAGAGTGATGTAGGGGAGACTGGAATTCCTGGTGTAGCGGTGAAATGCGCAGATATCAGGAGGAACACCGATGGCGAAGGCAGGTCTCTGGGCATTAACTGACGCTGAGGAGCGAAAGCATGGGGAGCGAACAGGATTAGATACCCTGGTAGTCCATGCCGTAAACGTTGGGCACTAGGTGTGGGGGACATTCCACGTTTTCCGCGCCGTAGCTAACGCATTAAGTGCCCCGCCTGGGGAGTACGGCCGCAAGGCTAAAACTCAAAGGAATTGACGGGGGCCCGCACAAGCGGCGGAGCATGCGGATTAATTCGATGCAACGCGAAGAACCTTACCAAGGCTTGACATGAACCGGTAATACCTGGAAACAGGTGCCCCGCTTGCGGTCGGTTTACAGGTGGTGCATGGTTGTCGTCAGCTCGTGTCGTGAGATGTTGGGTTAAGTCCCGCAACGAGCGCAACCCTCGTTCTATGTTGCCAGCGCGTTATGGCGGGGACTCATAGGAGACTGCCGGGGTCAACTCGGAGGAAGGTGGGGACGACGTCAAATCATCATGCCCCTTATGTCTTGGGCTTCACGCATGCTACAATGGCCGGTACAAAGGGTTGCGATACTGTGAGGTGGAGCTAATCCCAAAAAGCCGGTCTCAGTTCGGATTGGGGTCTGCAACTCGACCCCATGAAGTCGGAGTCGCTAGTAATCGCAGATCAGCAACGCTGCGGTGAATACGTTCCCGGGCCTTGTACACACCGCCCGTCAAGTCACGAAAGTTGGTAACACCCGAAGCCGGTGGCCTAACCCCTTGTGGGAGGGAGCTGTCGAAGGTGGGACTGGCGATTGGGACTAAGTCGTAACAAGGTAGCCGTACCGGAAGGTGCGGCTGGATCACCTCCTTTCTAAGGAGCACCTACAGCCACCGCGCCGGATGTACTGTCCGTGTGGTGGGGTTGTCAGGAGTATATGCCCGTTGCGCAGACGATTGTTCTGCGGCGGGTGCTCAAGGGTGGAATATCAACGGATAGCGGCTGCTTGTTTCTTTCCTTGCCTAGTACGGATGTCCTCTTGAGGGTGTCCTGGAACGGTGTGGGTTGGGGGTGGGTGGTTTAGTGTTTGGCACACTGTTGGGTCCTGAGGCAACAGGGCCGGTGGGATGTGCTGCGGCCTTTTGGGTTGTGGTGTGTTTTGTCGGGTTTGTTTGTTTCTGGTTTCCTGGCTGCATCGATCGCACGGTTGACCTTTTGGGGTTGTGTGTGGGGTGTGTGGTTTGGGGTTGTTGTTTGAGAACTACATAGTGGACGCGAGCATCTTTTATAAGAAGCAATTTCCAAGAATATATGAACCTGGATCTGTCCGGGCGTCTGTTGCTGTGGCCTTTTGGGGTTGTGGTGGTGGTGTCCGGGTGGTTTTCGTGGTTCTCTCGAAAATTAGCGTTTTGATCTTTTGTGGTCAAGTTTTTAAGAGCACACGGTGGATGCCTTGGCATTAGGAGCCGAAGAAGGACGTAGGAATCTGCGATAAGCCTGGGGGAGTCGATAACCGGACTTTGATCCCAGGGTCTCCGAATGGGGAAACCCCGCCAGGGGAGCGATCTGCCTGGTGACCCGCATCTGAACACATAGGGTGTGTGGAGGGAACGCGGGGAAGTGAAACATCTCAGTACCCGCAGGAAGAGAAAACAATAGTGATTCCGTTAGTAGTGGCGAGCGAACGCGGATCAGGCTAAACCGTTCCATGTGTGATAGCCGGCGGGCGTTGCATGGGCGGGGTTGTGGGACTTTCCGTATCAGTTCTGCCGGACTGGTGAGGTGTGATGTGCAGGCATAGGTGAACGGTCTTGAAAGGCCGGCCAGAGAGGGTGTGAGCCCCGTAACCGAAATGTTTTGTGCCGCCTGGAGAGTATCCCAAGTAGCACGGGGCCCGAGAAATCCCGTGTGAATCTGTCAGGACCACCTGATAAGCCTAAATACTCCCTAATGACCGATAGCGGACCAGTACCGTGAGGGAAAGGTGAAAAGTACCCCGGGAGGGGAGTGAAACAGTACCTGAAACCGTGTGCTTACAATCCGTCGGAGCATCTGCAGCTTGTCTGTATGGGTGTGACGGCGTGCCTTTTGAAGAATGAGCCTGCGAGTTAGTGTTACGTCGCGAGGTTAACCCGTGTGGGGAAGCCGTAGCGAAAGCGAGTCTGAATAGGGCGTTGCAGTGGCGTGATCTAGACCCGAAGCGAAGTGATCTACCCATGGCCAGGTTGAAGCGACGGTAAGACGTCGTGGAGGACCGAACCCACTTCAGTTGAAAATGGAGGGGATGAGCTGTGGGTAGGGGTGAAAGGCCAATCAAACTTCGTGATAGCTGGTTCTCCCCGAAATGCATTTAGGTGCAGCGTTGCGTGTTTCTTGCTGGAGGTAGAGCTACTGGATGGCTAATGGGCCCTACAAGGTTACTGACGTCAGCCAAACTCCGAATGCCGGTAAGTGAGAGCGCAGCAGTGAGACTGTGGGGGATAAGCTTCATAGTCGAGAGGGAAACAGCCCAGACCACCAACTAAGGCCCCTAAGCGTGTGCTAAGTGGGAAAGGATGTGGAGTTGCGAAGACAACCAGGAGGTTGGCTTAGAAGCAGCCATCCTTAAAAGAGTGCGTAATAGCTCACTGGTCAAGTGATTCCGCGCCGACAATGTAGCGGGGCTCAAGTACACCGCCGAAGTTGTGGATTTCAGATATTAGCTAAGCCGCCCCTTGTGGGTTGGTTCAGGCGTCTGGAGTGGTAGGGGAGCGTCGTGTGGGCAGTGAAGTCGCGGTGTAAACCAGCGGTGGAGCCTACACGAGTGAGAATGCAGGCATGAGTAGCGAAAGACGGGTGAGAAACCCGTCCGCCGAATGATCAAGGGTTCCAGGGTCAAGCTAATCTGCCCTGGGTAAGTCGGGACCTAAGGCGAGGCCGACAGGCGTAGTCGATGGACAACGGGTTGATATTCCCGTACCGGCGAAAAACCGTCCATGTTGAACAGGGGATACTAACCGCCCGATACCTGCCCGCCCACCCTTTTGGGGTGATGTGGGTTTTGGTGGAGCGCGGGACCTGATCCTGGGAGGCAAGCGTATTAACAGGTGTGACGCAGGAAGGTAGCCAAGCCGGGCGATGGTTGTCCCGGTCTAAGGATGTAGGGCGAACGGTAGGCAAATCCGCTGTTCATGATGCCTGAGATCTGATGGGACCCCCTCACGGGGGGATTTGGTGATCCTATGCTGCCGAGAAAAGCATCGACGCGAGGTTTTAGCCGCCCGTACCCCAAACCGACACAGGTGATCAGGTAGAGAATACTAAGGCGATCGAGAGAATTATGGTTAAGGAACTCGGCAAAATGCCCCCGTAACTTCGGGAGAAGGGGGGCCCCAACCTTGAACACCACATGCTGGTGGGAGGGGATCGGGGCCGCAGAGACCAGGGGGAAGCGACTGTTTACTAAAAACACAGGTCCGTGCGAAGTCGCAAGACGATGTATACGGACTGACTCCTGCCCGGTGCTGGAAGGTTAAGAGGACCGGTTAGCCTCACGGCGAAGCTGAGAATTCAAGCCCCAGTAAACGGCGGTGGTAACTATAACCATCCTAAGGTAGCGAAATTCCTTGTCGGGTAAGTTCCGACCTGCACGAATGGAGTAACGACTTCCCCGCTGTCTCAACCATAAACTCGGCGAAATTGCAGTACGAGTAAAGATGCTCGTTACGCGCAGCAGGACGGAAAGACCCCGAGACCTTTACTATAGTTTGGTATTGGTGTTCGGAGTGGCTTGTGTAGGATAGGTGGGAGACGTTGAAGCCCGGACGCCAGTTCGGGTGGAGTCATCGTTGAAATACCACTCTGGTCACTTTGGACATCTAACTTCGGCCCGTAATCCGGGTCAGGGACAGTGCCTGATGGGTAGTTTAACTGGGGCGGTTGCCTCCTAAAAAGTAACGGAGGCGCCCAAAGGTTCCCTCAGCCTGGTTGGCAATCAGGTGTCGAGTGTAAGTGCACAAGGGAGCTTGACTGTGAGAGAGACATCTCGAGCAGGGACGAAAGTCGGGACTAGTGATCCGGCGGTACATTGTGGAATGGCCGTCGCTCAACGGATAAAAGGTACCTCGGGGATAACAGGCTGATCTTGCCCAAGAGTCCATATCGACGGCATGGTTTGGCACCTCGATGTCGGCTCGTCGCATCCTGGGGCTGGAGTAGGTCCCAAGGGTTGGGCTGTTCGCCCATTAAAGCGGTACGCGAGCTGGGTTTAGAACGTCGTGAGACAGTTCGGTCCCTATCCGCTGCGCGCGCAGGAAATTTGAGAAGGGCTGTCCTTAGTACGAGAGGACCGGGACGGACGAACCTCTGGTGTGTCAGTTGTACTGCCAAGTGCACCGCTGATTAGCTACGTTCGGATGGGATAACCGCTGAAAGCATCTAAGCGGGAAGCTCGCTTCGAGATGAGATTTCCATACACCTTGTGTGTGAGAGGCCCCCAGCCAGACCACTGG
This sequence comes from Pseudarthrobacter sp. S3, assembly GCF_050156905.1. NCBI lineage: Bacteria > Bacillati > Actinomycetota > Actinomycetes > Micrococcales > Micrococcaceae > Pseudarthrobacter > Pseudarthrobacter sp. S3. Next base: position 916,133 of record NZ_CP189583.1, read on the forward strand.
GTTGATAGGCCGGATGTGGAAGCGAGGACTAACGACTCGTGAAGCTGACCGGTACTAATAGGCCGATAACTTACACCACACACCAATGCGTGAACGGCATTCAAAAGACGTTCACACCAAGCACTGGTACGAAGATAACAAGACTGCTTGCGTCCACTATGTGGTTCCCAAACAACAAACCCGACACGGGTTCGTTGCAGGGAACAAAAAACACAACATAATAACAACACCACACCTGCAACCAAAAGTTGCAGCAAAGCATGTTGTAACCACTGATTTCCCACACACCCCCTCGGGGTGTGACGGGTAAAAGGGTTACGGCGGTCATAGCGTGGGGGAAACGCCCGGTCCCATTCCGAACCCGGAAGCTAAGACCCACAGCGCCGATGGTACTGCACCCGGGAGGGTGTGGGAGAGTAGGTCACCGCCGGAACATCATTACAGGTCGAGAACCCCCCAACCACCAGGTTGGGGGGGTTCTCCCACGTTAACCACCCAACACCAAAAACCACCCGGTGGATCCGCGTAGAGTGGACGTCCATGGATAACCTTTTCAGCCACGCGGATGATGCCCTACCTGTCTCTGTTGAGACCGCAGAGAGCCTGGAAGCCGTCATCTGCACGGTCACGGTGCCGGGGCCGGTGGCCCAGACGTTCGCCGGCTTCACGGATCACACGCACCTGTGGTGGCCACTCGATTCACATGGTGTGTACGGGGCAGGATCCTACGTCGAGTTTGAAGAGAACCTCATCGTTGAAACAGCTGACGACGGCAGGAGCGCGGTCTGGGGCTCCATAGATGACTGGCAGCCGCCGCTTTCCTTCCATGCGTCCTGGCATCCGGGGACTACTGCTATTTGGTCCACAGAGCTGCGCGTCGCGTTCAGGGCGGTGGAATCCGGGACGGAGCTGCGTCTGGTCCACAATGGCTGGGAAGGTGCGGAGGTTCCTGCCGCTACGCGCGCGTCCTATGCTGCAGGCTGGCCGAAGGTGTTGGACCGTTTCGTAAGGTTTATGGGCGGGGAGTCACAGGCCTGACGGTCGCCCCAGAACAGAGCGAGCTCAGAACAGATCTGCGATGCAGCATCAGGCCGGTGGTACGGCCGTGCTGTTCCGGATCAGGAACTCTGTGGGATACTCCAGGTCAGTCGCCGCCGGCGACGGTGGTACGCCCGTGGCATGCTGCTTTGCGCCGGCGTCGAGCGTTTCCAGCAGCATACGGGCCGCCAGGGCGCCCTGGCCGCGCGCATCCTGGTTGATGGTGGTCAGCCCAAAGACCTCACCGAGTTCATGCCCGTCCATGCCGATCACGGAGAGCTCCTCCGGTACACGCAGGCCGAAGTCGCGGGCGGCGAGGATGGCGCCGATGGCCATCTCATCGGATGCCGCAAAAATTGCAGTGGGCCGCCCGGCCGCGGAAGCCAGGAGCTTTCGGGCACTCGCGTAGGCGCCCTGGATGGTGAAGCCCGCGGACACTACCCACTCGGGGCGGACAGCATGCCCCGCGGCTTGCATTGCTGTCTCGAAGCCGTCCCGTCGTATCCCTGGCAGTTTGAAGTCCTGGTTCAGTTCGGCACTGCCGGTGATGTGTGCGATTCGGGTGTGGCCCAGCCCGAGGAGGTGTTCGGTGGCGGTCCGGGCAAGGCGGGCGTCGTCAATCCTGATGGTGGAGGCGCCGGCCAGGGCGCCGCCGATGCCTACAATTGGACGGCGGAATGCCAGCAGCTGCTTGATTTCGGCGTCGCTGAGGACGAGCGCTACCGTGATGACTGCGTCTAGCCGCTTCCGGAGCAGGAAGTCGCTGAGGACGCTGCGGCGGCGTTCCGGCCGGTCACCCATGTTGTACAGGGTGAGGTCATAGCCGGCATCGAGCAAAGTGCCGGACACGCCTTCCAGCACCGACGAAAAGTACCAGCGGTGGATGGACGGGACCACCAGCCCCACGTTGTGGTTACGCCCTGAAGCTAGGCTGGACGCATGGTATGACGGGACGAAGCCCAGTTCGTCCGCCGCTGCCTTTGCCAGCTGCCGGCTCTTGGCGGACACATTGGCTTTGCCGCTCAGTGCCCGAGACACTGTAGCGATTGACAGCCCGGCGCGGTCGGCAACATCCTTGATGCCCGCAAGTCCCACTATGCTGCGTCGCCCCCGCCAATCCGCAGCCATGCGGTCTCGCCGGAAGCCAGGAAGCGCGCTGCACCCGGCTCGGAGCCAGAGTCAGAGCTGCGGACGAGGACGCTGCCGGCCGGCATTTCCAAGGGTTCGTGGTTGAGGTTCATGAGCACCAGCGTATCGCCGTTGAGGTATGCCAGGGACGAACCGCTGCACCAGTCCTCGGCCCATGCCAGTGATCCCCTGCCCAAACCCAGCTCACGGCGCAGGGCCAGCATGTTCCTGTAAAGGGAAAGGTGCGACGCCGGCGATGCGGCTTGCGCGTCCCGTGCCAGTTCCGCGAAGCTCGCCGGCAAGGGAAGCCAAGGATCCTCGCCGGAGCCAAAGCCCAGGTGCCGTTCTGCAGTTCGCCACGGGAGGGGAACCCGGCAGCCGTCGCGGCCCAGCCGGGCGCCTCCGGTGCGGGCAAACGTGGGATCCTGCCGCAGGTGCTCCGGAATATCGATGCCGTCCGGGAGCCCGAGCTCCTCACCCTGATAGAGATAGGCGGCGCCGGGCAGTCCCAGCATAAACAATGAGGCGGCGGCTGCTCGACGGCGGCCCAGGGCGAAACGACTCATGTCAAGATGCACGCGAAAGTGTCTTGCTTGCCTCATCTAATTGTGCTCGCGTGGATGATGCTTCCAGTGCCCGTGTTTTCGCTGCGGCGAGTGCGATCAGCTGGGTCTGGATCTTGGTGATGCCGCGGGTGAGGTCGGCCGGGTTGGTGATCTCCATCAGCTCGGCGAGTTCCGCGGCTTTAGCTCCGGTCAGGATCCCGGAATCGATCACGCGTTGGTACGGGGTACGCGGTTTGTCATAGATGCGGGCCTTCTTCCCGTGCTTATTGGAGCGCCAGCCGACCGCTTTCGTGGTGGCGGTGAAGAGGTTCAGCCGTACCCGCACGAGGGCGTAGAGGGCGTTGAGCAGCTTCAGCTCCGCGGCGGTATCGTAGCGGTAGTGGAAGGCGTGCCGGCGGACCACGTCGCCGTTTTTCTGCTCGACGTGGGCGTTGTCGTTGGACTTGTACGGCCGGGACCGGGTGAAGTAGATGTCCTTGTCATCGACCCATTTGATCAGGGCGTAGTTGATGAACTCTCCTCCGTTATCCGCGTTAAGCCGAATTCGGCTTAACGCGGATTATGCCGAGGAAAACGCTAAGCCGAGGAACTGTGTTGTGGGCCGTGCTACTCGGGGAATCGGGATTCTTTCTTCGGCTTAGCATTTTTGAGGTTACCGGAGCGTGTAGAGGATTTGTAGTCTTTCTTCGCTGAGCCATTCGGTGTCAGCGTGGCTGATTCCGGGGGTTGCGGCGTTCATGGCTTTCGTCATCATGTCCAGGGTGGCAAAGGCGTAGAAGGCCGAGGTGGTGCTCATGCTTTCGTGTCCGAGCAGTTGCATGATGATCGGCAGCGGAATCCCTTGCTTGTAGAGGTCCATGGCCTTGGTCTTGCGCAGCATGTGGCAATTTAGCTTGTCCGGAATTGACGGACAGGATCCCCGCGCGATTTCCCCGGCCTTCTTGAGGATCGCCGAGACACTGTCTTCCGAGAGCCTGGTAGGTTCCCCGAAATGGGTGCTGTTGAACAGCGGGCGCGTGGCCGGCAGGCTCGCCCGCCGGGAATGAAACTCCTCCAGATAGACCTGCAGGTGCTCGACCGTTTTATCGCCCAGGGGGACGACGCGGCTCTTGTTCCCTTTACCGGTCAGCGTCAGGTGCGCCGACCGTGCCAGCTGCAGGTCCCCGAGGGTCAGACCGGTGATTTCACTGACGCGTGCCGCGGACTCGTAGAGGAGTATCAGGAGCATGCGGTTGCGCCGCGACTTCACGCTTGCGCCGGTGAAGGCCGCAAGGATCGCCGCGGTTTCGTGCTGCTCCAAGTATTCGATGGGCTTCTTCGCCACGGCTGGGGCTTGAGTGTCTTGGCCGCATCATGCAACGCCACCAACCGAAGGTCCTCTTGGGAGGCGTAGCGCAGGAACGCCCTGATCGCGGTCAGACGCAGACCCAGGGTTTTTGGCTGATAGTTTTTGCTCTCCCGCATCCAGATCAGCCAGCCCTTGAGGAAGCGTCGTTCGAAGTGGTCAAAGCCGATGTCCTCGTGCTGGATATGCTGCTCGGTGACGAGGTAGTCCACGAAGCACTCCAATGAGATCCGGTAGGCTTCGATGGTTTTTGGGGACAGGTCCCTGACTTTGGGCATGTATTCGTGCAAATAGTTACGCGCGTATCCCCAGAAGTTCGGGGTATCGCTGCTGGTGTCTCGTTTCATTCGAATCCCACCTCAGGCAGTATCTTCTGGCCTTCACGGACGATGTCGGCGTAGCCGCCCATGAAATCCGCGGATGTATGGATGTAGTAATAGGTGCTGTCTAGCGACGCGTGGCCCATGTACCGGGCCAGGTAGGGCAGCATGGCATTGACGTCAACGCCTTCGGCCATCCACCGCTCGATGTTGGCATAGGCATAGTGATGTCTCAGGTCATAGGGCCTCGGTTGCTTCCCTTCAAGGGGCCGCGGCAGCCGGGCCTGGTCCCAGATCCTGGTGAACATCACCCCAACGGATACCGGGTCTACCGGGTTGCCGGTGGAGGAAGCGAAGAATGCGGCTCGTTTTTTGCCCAGGGTCCGCTCCAACGCCCGATCGCATTCAGCCAGGATGCCAACGACCTGATCGGTGATCGGAAGCTGGCGGCTGCGGTTGCCCTTGGACCAGCGCACGTCGATGAACCTTTCATCAAGGTTCACATCGTTTACTGCCAGGCGGCGCACCTCGCAGGTGCGCAGCCCGCACGAATGCATGAGGGCGAAGAACGCGAGCCCCTGCCACTTCCATGGCGAGATGCTTTCCAACCGTGCCGCGGCATCGAAGAACCTGCTGACTTCTTCGTGCGAGAACAGATACGGCTGGATGCGGATGCGTTTGCTCTTCCACTGATCCGATAACACGTACGCATTCTCGTTGCCGTTGATGCGCTCCCAGCGCCCGAAGTCTCTGATGTATGACATCCACGACCGGCAGGAATTCGGCCGGCCCGAAAGCCTTGAGGTGACCCATCCTTCAAGGGCGGACCGGTCAAAATTCTGCAGGCCGTGGTCTGTGCAGTAGCGATCGAAATTCTTCAAATACCACAGCCGGGATGCGCAATGAATGCCCATGCTTTCCTTGAAGCCAAGGAAACGTTCAAGATCGGGCGCGAACACACTGGTGAACCTGGGCCCGTTCACCGGATGACTCCTTGCCGGATCGGGAGCGGGAGCACGCACGCGCGCATATGCTCGGTGTCAGTACTCAAATAGACGTCGGTGGAATCAGGGCTTGAATGGCCCAAAACCGCCGATATCGTTGGCAGCGGTGTCCCTGCACGCAGGAGCTTGGAGGCCGCATTGTGGCGTAGCAACCTTGTCCCCACCCTTGTACGTTCCAACCCTGCTGTTTTGAACACCCGCGCGGTCACTCGATAAATCGCCGCGTGGCCCGCCAGTTCAGTATGGGGCGCCACCACACGCAAAAACACGTGCTCGTCCACAACGTTCGGCCGCTCACCAAGGACGTACTCTGCAAGTTTCCCCGCGATCGCAGGAGGCAACGGCATTGTCAGCGGATTGCTGGTCTTCTGTTGGACGATCCCGACCGTCCGCCCTCGCCAGTCGATGTCCTGCAAACGCAGGGAAACAAGATCACACGCCCTCAGGCCGGTCACCAGCGCCAGCAGTGTGATCGCTGCGTCACGTGCGGAAACTTGCCCATTCATGCAGGCTTGAACAACAATTTCTTCTTCGTCGTTGCCCAGCAAGGGAACGATGCCGTGGTGACGTTTCACCCCGGCCATTTTCAGTGCATTGAGCAGGTCGACACGTTGGGTGAAGTTCAGGAACGGACGGAAACTCGTGACCGCAGACCACAACGCAGTTTTCGCCCAGCGATCGCTCAATGATTCCAGGAACCCAAATACACTGGCCCCGTCGGCCTCCTGAAGGGACATGATTCCGTTGGCCTCCAAATAGAGGAGGTAATCGCACGCGGCACGACTGTAAGCGCTCTGGGTGGCCACTGCCAGACCGCGCTGCTCCATCTCCGCCGACCACGCAGCCAAGAGCACGGTGAAATCCTTTGACTGCGGAACAACCCGACCACCGCCGTGCCTTTTCGCCGAAAGGTCCACCTGCCCGGTGAACACGTAGGAGTCGAAGACTCCAGCCAAGCGGGCAAAGTCCGCACGCGGCCTCGGACTGAATACCTTTCCAGTGCGTGGGTCTGCAGTCATCACGGCAAAGTCGGCACCTAACGCAGGCGAATATTCTTCACCACGATCTTGAGCGAGTATTTCCAACCACCGAATTGCGTTGCGGTACTGGACAATCGTTAGCTTCGCATGGCCGTCGGCTTCCAACGCAGCAACAACCCGCTCGCCAATCTCTCTGACCTTCGTATCCATGACATTCCCCTTTCACCGGGTCTATGGATACGACGACGGTAACCCCGCAATGAGTCCCCAGCACTAAGCCGAAGAAAGAATCCCGATTCCCCGAGTAGCACGGCCCACAACACAGTTCCTCGGCTTAGCGTTTTCCTCGGCATAATCGGTATCCAACCCGACCATGGGGAACGGCAGCCGTGCCACGACCTCATCCATTGCCTCCAGCACCCATTTGTGCGCGCCGTTGCGGACCGCGACGTTCTCGGTCCAGCCGGTGAACACGTCCGTGGCGGTGAGGGTCCTGGCGAATTCCCCGGCCAGGGTGGGGCCGCAGTGGACGACCATGTCGGCTTCGATGAAACCGGGAGCCTGTTCGTGTTCATCCCCGGCCTTGCGGACCGTGATTGAGTTGCGCAGCAGGGGCCCGGCCTTGGTCGCGGACAGGCCTTTAGGCCTGCCGGCGTCCTTGGTCGGTTTGAGCAGCCGGTCGATGGTGGCACCGGAGACCTTCAGCAGCTGCGCCCTCACCTCAGGGGTCAGCCTGTCCTTGTCCAGTTCCCCGAAGGCCTCAAGCTTGGGCAGCCACAGGTCCATGGTGGCGGCCAGGTACTTACCCGACGGCATCCCCGCGAACCGCCACACCTCGATCAGGACCTTGAGGGTGCCGTAGCCGTAAGTACGTCCCCGCGGCTTCCGCACAACAGCCTTCGCAGGACCCTTACGCTTACGGGCCGTGGACAGCGCCCGACGGGCATTGGCCCTTGACCAGCCGGTGACGGCCACCAGCTCATCGAGCACCGCCCCCTTGGCCTTCTTGGCTCCTTTCGCATAATCGCGTGCGTACTGCTTCGTGATTTCCCTACGCGTACCCATCGACAGGCCCATCCCTCATCGTCACCGCCGTGCCCGTGGCGGCCCGTGATTTACGCGAGCGTTTCTCAAATGAGGCACGCACCCCATCTCGCGAGCACTATTGATGAGTCTGGTCGCAGGGTTGTATCCGGCTGAGGATCCGCCGGACCAATACCGTCACCATCACGCGGACCGGATCCGTTGTAGCCAAAGCGGCTGGAATGGCGGACCACATCGTGGTTGGATAGCACCCATGTACTGGGGGCTCCCACGGCGTCCAGGGCGGTCAGTGAGTCCGTGATAACACTGCGCAGCCGGTAAACATCCAGTCCGGCGTGCAGGTAAGGAAAGTTGAAGGCCTGGTGCATTTCATCGGACCGGACCCATTCGGCGAGGCGCGGAAGCGGATCCACGTTGGCTTCCGCGCACAGTATGCGGTCCGGGCCGTAGCCGTCCAGGATGAGGCGCCATGCCCGGAAGATGTCATGAAGGGCCGGCTGGCCGAACATCGGAGCCTCATGGCCGGGGAAGCCGTCCGAGCTTCCGCCGTCGGCCCGGCCGCCCCAGGCGGGCAGCCCCGGGGCTTTGACCAAGGCGTGGGCGACGTCCACCCGGAAGCCGGAGACGCCGCGGTCCAGCCAGAAACGGAGCACCCGCTCAAATTCGGCGTGCACGGCCGGATTGTCCCAGTTGAAGTCAGGCTGGGAGGAATCGAACAGGTGCAGGTACCACTGGTCCGGCCGGCCGTCAGGACCGGTTACCCGGGTCCAGGCGGGGCCGCCGAAGTGGGACTGCCAGTTATTGGGCGGTTCGTGGCCTTCGGGCCCCCCTCCGTCCCGGAAGATGAACATGTCGCGTTCCGGGGTCCCTGCACTGGAGGCTAGGGCTGCCTGGAAAGCCACGTGCTGGTCCGAGCAGTGGTTGGGAACCAGGTCCACGATGACCCGAAGACCCAAGCGGTTGGCCTCGGCAATCATGACGTCAAAGTCGCCCAGGGTGCCGAAAATCGGATCCACGTCGCAATAGTCGCTGACATCGTAGCCGGCATCGCGCTGCGGCGATTTGTAGAAAGGTGACAGCCACACGGCGTCCACGTCGAGCTCGGCCAGCTGCGGAAGTTCCACAGTAATCCCGGCGAGATCGCCGATTCCATCGCCGTTGAGGTCGCGGAATGACCGCGGGTACACCTGGTAGATGACGGCGGAGCGCCACCAACCGGGGGCATTGTCGGAATCGTGGATAAGGGACAGCCGGCCCATCAGTGGGGCGGTGGCGGCAAACGCTGTATCTACAGACATGGAGGACAGCCTAGACCCTAACCGGCGGGAAACTGTAAACGTTTCCAGGTCAAGGTCTGCAGGTCTACTCATCAGTATGTTTCGGATGTTCGACACTTGCTGGAAACGCTTACAGCCGATAGGAGATCACGGGCCAACGAGGAACCCCGGCCTAGACTGTGCAGAAGCGCAACGACAACAACGACAAGGAACGGGGAGGCCGCGTGGGTGGCTTGGTTGAAGAGCTGGTGGGCGCCCTCGGCGCAGGGCAGGTCAGTACCGAGGGTGAACTGCTCGCGAGGTATGCCGTGGACCAGGCCCCCGTCCTGGATTTCCAGCTGCCCGAAGCGGTGGTCTTTGCCAGGTCTGTCACGGACGTACAGGCTGCGGTCAGGCTGTGTGCGGCCCACAACGTCACCGTTGTTGCCCGCGGAGCAGGAACAGGAGTTTCCGGCGGCGCGCACGCGAGCAGGAACTGTGTAGTCCTGTCCCTGGAACAGATGAACCGCATTCTTGACCTGAACCCCGACGACGAGACCGCCGTCGTCGAGCCAGGAGTGGTCAATGCGGCTCTCAACGAGGCGGCAGCAGAGCATGGCCTGATGTACGCGCCGGATCCGGCGAGCTTTCGTTCCTCCACGATCGGCGGCAACGTTGCCACGAATGCCGGCGGATTGCGCTGCGCCAAGTACGGGGTTACCCGGGACTCGGTGCTGGCGCTGGAGGTGGTGCTGGCTGACGGGTCCCTCATCCGCACCGGCCACCAGACGTTCAAAGGCGTTGCGGGTTACGACCTGACGGGGCTGTTTGTCGGTTCGGAGGGCACCTTGGGGATCGTGGTGGGGGCGACCGTCCGGCTCAAGTACCTGTCCCGTGACGTGCGCACCATCGCCGCGTTCTACCCGGACTTCCGGCAGGCCGCTGCCGGCGTCCTGGCGGTGGGGCGGGCCCGGGTGCAGCCGGCCATCATGGAACTGCTCGACGGCGGCACACTGGCCCAGCTGGATGACCTCCACGGCTCCGACCTGAGTTCACGCGGCCGTTCGCTGCTCCTGATTCAGACTGACGGGTTCGGGGCAGCCGCGGAGGCCGACGTCGTGCGTTCCGTCCTCGCCGCCAGCGGGGCAATAGTGAGCACAGAATCCACGGCGGAAGCCGAGCAACTCGTGGAGCTGCGCCGGAACAGCCGGGGTGTGGAAGTGGATGACGAATACCGCGTCGGCGAGGACGTGGCCGTGCCGCGCTCGCGCCTGGTGGATTACGTGGCCGCGTTGGAAGACCTCGCGGCAACGCACGGCGTGAGCCTGAAGGTGGTGGCGCACGCCGGCGACGGCAACCTGCACCCCACCTTCTGGATTGACAGGCAGGGCCATGCGGTGGACGCTGACGCCATGAGGCGGCTGAACTTAGCCCTGGATGCCTCTATCGAAGCTGCGCTCGAAATGGGCGGCACCATCACCGGGGAGCACGGGATCGGGCAGTACAAACTGCGCTGGCTGGGCCTGGAACAACCGGAACCCGTCCGGGAGCTCCAGCGCAGGATCAAGGAGCTCTTTGACCCGGCGGGGATCTTGAACCCGGGAAAGGCCATTTAGCGACTGGTGCTCCACCAACAAGCAGGGTCGTGTTAACACAACGGTGCTGCCACCGGCGCCGGCCCCGGGGCACGTCAGTCGTCGACGTCCGGGTAATCTTCGATGGATTCGTCGGCACCATAACGGGATTCCTCGGTTTCGACGTCGAGGATCTTGAGCATCGCCGTGTCCGGGTTGAGCATGATGGCGGCCTCGTCCCTGCGGTGGCGCAGGACGGACTCTATATAGGACTGCACAGCCTCGGCGAGAGGAATGTGGCGGGCCTGCTCCTCTGACATATACCAACGGTGTTCCAGCACCTCGTGGACTGCCTCCGCCGGCTCAAGCTTGCGGGACAGGTCGCGCGGGATCGACCGCACGATCGGCTCGAAGACCTGGCTGACCCAGAGGTGCGCGCTGTATTCCTCGTCCATCCCCGGGTTGTTGTCCGCCCGGAAGGAATCCATGTCATTGAGCAGGCGCCGGGCCTGGTTTTCCTGGGCGTCGAGCCCGGTCAGCCGCAGCAACCGGCGCTGGTGATGGCCGGCGTCCACCACCTTGGGCTGGAGCTGGATGGTGGAACCGTTCTGGGTGGTCTTGATGGCGTATTCCTCGACGTCGAAGCCCAACTCGTTGAGCCTGCGGATACGGGCGCCCACACGCCACCGTTCGCCGAGTTCAAAAGATTCCTTCTCCGTCAGTTCCGTCCAGAGACGCCGGTAGCTTTCCATGATGAGTTCGCTGGTGGCCACAGGGTCCACCTTCTCTTCGATCAGGCCGCCATCCAGTAGATCCATCAGCTCACCGGCGATGTTGACCCGGGCAATCTCGAGATCGTACTCCCGCTGGCCGGTGGAGAGATCTGGATACAGCTCGCCGGTTTCGGCATCAACTAAGTAGGCTGCGAAGGCGCCCGCATCGCGGCGGAAGAGCGTGTTGGAGAGCGAGACGTCCCCCCAATAAAAGCCGATGAGGTGCAGCCGGACCATGAGCAAAGCCTGGGCATCGATGAGCCTTGTCAGGGTGTCTTTGCGCAGCATCTGCGAGAACAGGGCCCGGTACGGCATGGAGAACTTCAGGTGGCGGGTAACCAGCACGGGGTTCAGTGGCCGCCCATCCAGGGTGGTCCGGCCCGTGATGACTGCCACCGGTACAACACACGGGACATCCAGGCGGGCCAGCTTCCGGAGCATATGGTACTCGTGGCGGGCCACATGCTCCGATGTTTCCTTGATGGCGATGACGGAGCCGCCCAGGTGGGCGAAACGCACGATGTGCCGCGAAATGCCGCGTGGCAGCGCTGCCAGGTTCTCAGCCGGCCAGTCCTCCAGGGCGATGTGCCACGGCAGGTCCAGGAGCTCCGGGTCAGCCGCGGCGGCCGTGATGTTCAGGTTACTGGAAACGCTGGAACTCTTGGCGTCGTTGGCGCTGGCAGCTTCAAACCGAGGGAGTTTGCCGATCTGGCCGTAGTCGGTGGGTTCGTCGTGCCATTGGGCGCTGCTTTCCTCGGTCATGTGCCAATTCTTCCGTACGTAGGGGCGGGGTGCCTAAACAAAGTCAGGAAAGCCACGCTTAAACCACGACGGCGGCCCGTCCGGTAAGGAGGGGCCGCCGTCGGTTGGTGCAGAGCGGGGCCGATCAGGTGGTGACAGCAGGTGCAACCACCGGATTCAGGCTCCGCAACCGGGATTAGTCGCCCAGGCGCAGACCGGTCTTGGTGTCGAACAGGTGTACGTGGCCCGACTGCGGACGGAAGTAGATGGTCTCGCCCTTCATCGGGGGGCGGCGACCGTCGACGCGTGCCACGATGTCGTGGTCCTTGCCGTCCAGCGTGGTGTGGCCGTAGATGTAAGCGTCGGCACCGAGTTCTTCTACGACGTCGACCTCGACCTGGAGGCCTTCGCCCTGCGGGGCCTGCTCGAGGTCCTCGGGGCGGCTGCCCAAGGTGACGGTGCTGCCGTGGGCCTCTTCGAGGATGTTGCGCGGCACGGGGTAAACCGTTCCGCCGAACTGGACGCCGCCGTCGACCACGGGCAGTTCGAGCAGGTTCATGGCGGGCGAGCCGATGAAGCCGGCAACAAAGACGTTCTTGGGCTTGTCGTAGAGGTTGCGCGGGGTGTCAACCTGCATCAGCAGGCCGTCCTTCAGCACAGCCACGCGGTCACCCATGGTCATGGCCTCGACCTGGTCGTGGGTGACGTAGACGGTGGTGACGCCGAGGCGGCGGGTCAGGGATGCGATCTGTGTACGCGTCTGGACACGGAGCTTGGCGTCGAGGTTGGAAAGCGGCTCATCCATGAGGAAGACCTGCGGGTTACGCACAATGGCGCGGCCCATGGCAACGCGCTGGCGCTGGCCACCGGAGAGTGCCTTCGGTTTGCGGTCCAGGTAGGGCTCGAGGTCAAGAAGCTTGGCGGCTTCACGGACTCGCTCGGCGCGCTCTTCCTTGGAAACGCCGGCGATCTTCAGCGCGAAGCCCATGTTGTCTGCAACCGTCATGTGCGGGTACAGTGCGTAGTTCTGGAAAACCATTGCGATGTCGCGGTCCTTTGGCGGAACGTCGGTGACGTCGCGGTCGCCGATAAGAATCCGGCCGGCGTTGACGTCCTCAAGGCCTGCGAGCATGCGCAGGGAGGTGGACTTACCGCAACCGGAGGGTCCTACGAGGACCAGAAATTCGCCATCGGCGATTTCAATGTTGAGCTTGTCAACAGCGGGCTTCTCTGTGCCCGGGTACAGACGCGTAGCGTTATCAAAAGTAACTGTAGCCACAGTTATCAATCCCTTCACCGGCAGGTACGTGCCGGACGATCCGTTGTGAATGGTTCATGTAATTCAGTTATCCACGGCATTGCAGCCGTGTACTCCCCGGCCGAAGCCGAGGAGTATCACGTGACGCCGCACGGTTCCTGTGCGCCACATCACAACCAAGAGTATGTCAGACGAATGGCGTATTGGTGCAAATGTTACGGAGGTCACATGTGAGGTTGGACATGTCCCCGAGGTTCAGGCAGTGCCGGGCTCTTCTTCAGCCACGACCAGGCTCCGTTCCTGCAGGAGTGCTTCAAGCAGTTCCGCGACGTGGGCCGGCGCTTCCACCCGGAACTGGGCCTGGGTGAAGTCCAGGCCCACCTTGACGCCCACATCGCCGGATTCCAGCCGGGCCAGGGCGTCCTCGTCCGTGACGTCGTCGCCGGCGAAGAGGACTGCAGTGGCCCCGGTGATCTGGCGCAGGAACGTCAGGCCCTCGCCCTTGGAGGCGTTGACTACCGACGTTTCCAGGACGCGTTTGCCGTTCTTCAGGAAAACGCCCTTGCGGTCCTGGAGAACGGAACGGGCAGCAGCCACCGCGTCCTCGGCGACATCGTCAGTCGCCAGCCGGGTGTGCAGGACCACGCCTGCGGGCTTGTCTTCGAGCAGCGTGCCCGGCGCCTGCTCAACGATCTCTTCGAGGACGCTGCGGACTTCGGCCAGCAGCAAGCGCTGGGCTTCGTCCAGTGTCAGCTCCGTGGAGCCGGGGCCCAGCCACGCCTCGGCGCCATGGCTGCCGATCAGCAGCGTGTCCACCGGGGGCGAGGCTGCCGCGCGCAGGCTGGCGAGGGCCCGTCCCGAGATGAGTGCCGTCGTCGTGCGTGGAAGGGCGGCGAGCCCGGCGAAAGCGGCGGCCGAGCGGGGAAGCGGGCGGGCGTCGTCGGCGCGGTCAACCAGCGGGGAGATGGTGCCGTCAAAGTCCATGGCCACCAGCAGGTGTTCCGTCCGGGCGATCCGCCGGGCGGCCTGACGCAGTTCGGGGGACAAGGTGAGCGGGCCTTTGGCGGGCCGGGCGTCAGGAGTCATCTCGCACAACTTTCTCGTTCAGGGCGGCCAGGAAGTCAGCTGACCAATGGTCGACGTCGTGCTCCAGGATCTGCTTGCGCATGGAGCGCATACGGCGCGCGGCGTCTTTGGGAGGCAAATCGACGGCCCGCATGATGGTGTCCTTGAGGCCGTCGATATCGTGCGGGTTCATCAGCAGCGCCTGCTTAAGCTGGTCAGCGGCGCCGGCGAACTCACTGAGGACCAGGGCGCCGTCGTTGTCCTTGCGGGCGGTGACGTATTCCTTGGCCACGAGGTTCATGCCGTCCCGCAATGCCGTCACGAGCATGACGTCGGCAGCGAGGTACAGCGCCACCATCTCCTCCACGGGGTAGCTATGGTGCAGGTAGCGGACGGCCGTGTTCTGGAAGGTGTCATAGGTGCCGTTGATGTGGCCGACGGTACCTTCGATTTCCTCGCGCAGGAGGCGGTACTGCTCCACCCGTTCACGGCTGGGGCTGGCTACCTGGATCAGCGTTGCGTCGCCGACCGTCAGCTTGCCTTCGTTCAGGAGTTCCTCAAAGGCCTTGAGCCGGTGCCGGATCCCCTTAGTGTAATCGAGCCGGTCTACGCCCAGGAGGACGGTCTTTGGGTTGCCGAGGTCCTGGCGGATCTGGCGTGCACGCTCGATGATTTCGGGGTTGTGGGCCAGTTCGCTGATCTGGGCCACGTCGATGGAGATGGGGAAGGCCTGGGCCCTGGCGATGTGCGTGATTTCGCCGTCCTTACCCTTCACGTGCACCTGCTGCTGCTTGACGCTGGCGCCCAGGAACCGGCGGGCGGAGCGCATGAAGTTGCCGGCGTCGCTGGGGCGCTGGAAGCCCACCAGGTCCGCGCCCATCAGGCCGTCGATGATGGCACGCCGCCACGGCAGCTGCGCGAAAATCTCCGGCGGGGGGAAGGGGATGTGGTTGAAGAACCCGATCCGCAGGTCCGGCCGCGCCTGGCGCAGCAGCCGCGGCACCAGCTGCAGCTGGTAGTCCTGGACCCACACCGTGGCGCCCTGGCCTGCATGGCGCACGACGGCGTCGGCGAACCTTTGGTTGACCTTGCGGTAGGCGTCCCACCAGGTCCGGTGGAACTCCGGCGGGGCGATGACGTCGTGGTAGAGGGGCCACAAGGTGGCATTGGAGAAACCCTCATAGTAGAGCTCGACGTCCTCGTTGCTCAGCTGGACGGGGACCAGATCCATGCCGCCGTGGCTGAAGGGCTCGACGGTTTCGTCCGGGGCGCCGTGCCAGCCCACCCACGCGCCGTCGGTCTTGGTCATCATGGGTGCGAGGGCGGTCACCAGGCCGCCGGGGGATCGGCGCCAGCCGGAGCCGTCGTCGCCGCTCTCGCCTGGCGCGCAGCGGTCAACCGGCAGCCTGTTGGAGACAACCATAAAATCGTATGTGGCGACTGTGCTGTGGCTGCTCGCGGCGGCGCCGGTGGCAGGTACAGCTGTTGGTTTTTCTTGGACGGGTGTTTGCATTGCGGCCCCCTGGGGTTGCTTGTGCCTTTAAACCACCTTAATAGGATGGAATCTTCGGGGCTATTCGTCCGTCGCTTATTCGGGCTGAATACTTGAAAGCGCAAGCTCTCAGGTTTGTCCCCTAAAATGGTGGAGTCGCCACAGAGTGGTCCCCCTATGTCGATCGACCCAAGGAACACATGAGCCCCGCAAATGAAATACGCAAGTCCAAGGCTGAACGAACCTCGGAGGCGCGCGAGAAGGCACGCCTGATCCGTGAGGCGCAGCTGAAGAAGGACAAGCGCAACAAACTGCTGATCGGCTGGGGCATTGTGGTGGCCGTGGTGGCCATCCTTGTGGTGGTGGGTCTGGTGGTGACCACAACGATGCGGCAGAACGCCCCCATCGCTGACCAAGGGCCGTCGCCCGCGAATGGTAACGCCTACGGTGGCGTCACCTTGCTGGCAAATACCGACGTCGCGAAGCTGGAACCGGCCGCCGTTGACGCAGCCTCCGTGGGGGAGCCCCCGAAAACCGCGCCGGCGTCGGTTGTGGCTCCGGGCGCCGAAGCTGAGGCCGGAAAGCCGGTCAAGGTGGTCCTGTACGTTGACTTCATCTGCCCGGTTTGCAAGAACTTCGAGACACAGTACAACGAGCAGCTGACGACGCTGCGCAACGAGGGCAAGATCACGGTGGAATACCGGGCGCTCGGGTTCCTGGACAACCGGTCCTCCACGAACTACTCCTCCCGTGCAGCCAACGCCGCCGCGTGCGTAGTGAATGACTCCCCGGAAAAGTACGCGGAGTTTGTGGACTCGCTGTTCGCCAACCAGCCTGCCGAAGGCAGCGCCGGACTTTCTGACGACAAGCTTAAAACCATGGCGACAGACATCGGGGCCAAGAACATCGGCACCTGCATCGACGAGAAGACCTACCGTCCGTTCGTGAAGTTCACAACCAAGCAGGCCGCCGCGATCGGTGTCACCGGCACGCCCACCGTGTTCGTAGACGGCCAGCAGTGGGGCAAGGGTGCCAGCGCGCAGACCCCGTTCCCGGACTTCCTGCAGGCAGCGATCACCGCGAAGGGTTAGGTCCTTCCACCCAGGGGACCTGCCTCCGGATCGATTCCGGCGGCAGGTCCTTTCTTTTACTTCCGGTTCGCCCTGGCTGGCGTTTTTACGAGCGGGCGGACTTGGGCTAACCTTATCTAGCGCCGTTGCGGCGCACGCCCAGTTGGGCGCGCCTCCTTAGCTCAGTTGGCCAGAGCACCGCTCTTGTAAAGCGGGGGTCGTCAGTTCGAATCTGACAGGAGGCTCCAGTTGTGGCTTTGACCTGCGGGGTCAGACTTGAGGCCGTGCTTCCAACGGCTCGCGACCGCCGCGGATCTCCAACGCCTCATGAATCTGCAAGCGCACTGGAACCGGCCTCGAATACAAGCCCGTGAGCGGCTGGGTTGCCACTGCCCGACCTGGGCTGGGCTGCCTCGTCGAATCTTCGATCACAAGATGGGCCGGCCTGCAGGAGCCAAGAGCGGCGAGTTCCTTTCAAAAATATTCGAAAAATCCCCTCTGGTTTCGGCGTCCAACCCTTAGGATCAGGAAAGTGCCGGTAGGCGCCACCTGACCGGCGGATTAGCACCCGCCTTGCCGATTGCGGGGGACTGATCGCCATGCCCAAAACCTTGAGATCCATCGCGGCAGTGGTTGGGCTGGGTGTGGCTTTGGGACTGATGCCGGCCCAGGCAGCCCAGGCAGCGCCTGCCACAGGCCGGATCTCCCTCAGCCCGGCCACTGGACCGGCAGGATCCGCCGTCACAGTCAGCGGAACGGGGTTCAAAGCCTCCACCACGGGTTCGGTGATCGCCGGTGCCACGACTTTTCCCATGAAAACGGCAGCCTCCGGTGCCTTCAGCACGTCGATCACTATCCCGTCCGCAGCCACGGGGTCGTTGACCATCACGGCCAAGACCTCGTCTGTCGAGGCCTCGTCGGTGTTCACAGTGACCGCACCGGACGCTACGCTCCCTCCGATCAGCACAGCCGCACTTCGGTTCGGGGTGGCCACGGCCGGCGGCCCACTGGCCAGCGGCGAACTGGATGAAGTGGCGCAACTGGCCGGCGAAAGCCCGTCCACCATTCTCTTTTACAAGGACTTCCTCCAGGCGCCTCCCATCACCGAAATGAGCTCCGTCCGGGCACGAGGTGCCGTTCCGCTCATTACCTGGGAACCCTGGGCCTGGGGCGGTGGAACAGAACAGCCGGCATACTCCCTTGACCGAATTGCCGCCGGCGACTTTGACGCCCACATCACGCAGTGGGGCCAGGCGCTCGCTGCCTGGGGCCACCCGGTCCAGCTCAGGTTCGCCCATGAGATGAACGGAAACTGGTATCCGTGGGCTGAAGGCGTCAACGGCAATCAGGCCGGTGACTACGTAAGTGCCTGGCGTCATGTTCACGACGTTGTCGCTGCCACCGGCGCCGGCAACGTGTCCTGGGTCTGGAGCCCGAATGTTCCGTACTACGGTTCCACCGATCTCGCCGGCCTCTTTCCCGGTGTCGGATACGCGGATGTTGTAGCCCTCGACGGGTATAACTGGGGCACCTCCGCTTCATGGAGCGGCTGGATATCGCCGCAGGATCTTTTCGCTCCGGGCATAGCCCAGGTGCGTGCTCTGGCACCCGGAGTTCCCATCCTGATCAGCGAGACGGCATCCAGCGAGGCAGGCGGCAACAAGGCTGCCTGGAACGCTGGGCTTGTGTCCTATCTTGCCGCCCAGCCCGATGTGGTGGGCTTCGTTTGGTTCCATCTCCAGAAGGAAACCGACTGGCGCATCAACAGCAGCGCCACCTCAGCCTCCGCATTCAAGTCCGCACTTGAGGCGCGCCGGACTCCCTGACCCAATGCTCAATCTCCCGGTGATCAGGGACTCGACTTGCTGTCCCGACGGACCACACCCGGGTAGCCACGGCAGAATCGGAAGCGACGCTTCTTAGATTTCGCCCCCGGATACTGTCAAGGTTGCACCAATACGGTTCCGGCCGCGCCTTGGACAAATCCTGCATAGGGCGAAGCAACCAAATCTGTCTGGTCGGCCACACTATTGCCCAAGAAGCGACATAATGACCTAAACTGCTTCACTGAGGCGCCTGAAATGGTGCCGTGCAGCGACGAAAGTGAACATGCCATGGCTACCGATTACGACGCTCCACGCAAGACCGACGACGAGGCTTCTGCCGAGTCGCTGGAGGCCCTGCAGGCATCCCGCAGCGGCAGTGCCCAGACCGCTGTCATCGACGTCGAGGAGACCGACACCGCCGAAGGCATCGACCTTCCGGGAGCCGATCTCTCCGGCGAAGAGCTGACCGTCATTGTGGTTCCCGAACAGTCCGATGAGTTCACCTGCTCATCCTGCTTCCTGGTCCGCCACCGGTCCCAGGTTGCACGCGAAAAGAATGGCCTGAAGTACTGCATCGAGTGCGAAGGCTGAACGCCCCACGCCGGCACTCCGGTGAGGCGCGCCGGCGTCGTTATTATGCATAACGGTAGGGTGCAGAAACGGTGTTAATAGCGTATCGATGGCCCCGTTAAGTGCTTCAGAATTACGCCCGCGTGACCGGAACCAAGGCCGATTAACGGTTCCGCGCCGAAGCGGCAACAACCCTGTTGAGTGGCTCCGGAGGCTCCTACGCTTGAGCTACCTAATCACTCGAAGGGTGGCCCACAATGAAAAAGATTCATACGTGGCTGACAGTCATTTTGATGACCGTTGGATTGGGTTTCCTGGCTCCGGGGCCCGCCTCGGCAACCACATCCTACTGCGGACTTGTATGGGGATCGCTGGCCCAATCAAACCCGGCGATGAGTACCGCATCAGTAACCAACGTTCGGACGGGGCAACACTACTGCTTCGACCGGATGGTGGTTGATCTCAACGGCCCTGTGGCCGGCTACACTGCCCGTTACGTTCCCGTAGTGGTCCAGGACGGTTCAGGTTTCAGTATTCCCCTGCTGGGCAGCGCGTTCCTCCAGGTGACTGTGAACGCGCCTTCCTACGACGTGGAGACAGGCAACGTCACGTACAGCCCGGCCGCAAAAGCCGAACTGTCCAACGTGGCGGGATACCAGACCTTCCGGCAGGTTGCATACGCGGGGAGTTTTGAGGGCTACACCAGCATCGGACTGGGCGTACGTGCCCGGCTCCCGTTCCGGGTGTTCACACTGGACGGTCCCGGGTCCGGGTCGCGCATGGTGGTGGACGTAGCGCACTTCTGGTGACCGGCGGTTCGCTGCTGAACCGAAGTTGAGACAAGATCAGGAAAACCAAAAAACGGCGCCCTGCTTCGGAGACTTTCCTGCAGGGCGCCGTGCTGTTGTTGGGGCAACTACTCAGGCACTACCAGCGCAGGGGTGTCCCGGCGGATGGTTTCGCCGCGGAAGAACCCCGGGGCGAGGCGGGCCATGATCAGCATCAGCACTGCCCCCAGCGCCAGGATCCCGATGCCCAGGACAAACACCAGCCCGACGCCGAAGACCTCGGAGCCGCTGCCGAACTCCGGCGCCCAGCTGTCCACGGCCGTCTGCAGGAAAACCACAAACAATCCGGCGCCGCCCAGCACGGGGCACAGGAGCCGCAGCACGAAGTTGCGGACGCTGCTGAACACGCTGTTCCGGAAGTACCAGGCGCAGGCGATGGCGGTCAGGCCGTAGTAGAAGCAGATCATCAGGCCGAGGGCCAGGATGGTATCGTTCAGGACGTTTTCGCTGATCACGTGCATCGCCGCGTAGAACCCGGCGGACAGGATGCCCGCCGTCACCGTTGCGAAGCCCGGCGTCGAGAAACGCCTGCTGATGTGGCTGAACGGCGCGGGCAGCGCACCGTAGTGCGCCATGGCCAGCAGGCTGCGTGAGGGCGACGTGAACGTCGACTGCAGCGAGGCTGCGGAGCTGGACAACACCGCGAGGGACATCAGGATGGCGAACGGTCCCATGACGGGGGAGGCCAGCGCGGTGAAGACGTTTGCGCTGTTTTCCGCGTTGTTCAGGCCGATTCCGGTGTCCCCAACGCCGGCGAACATCATGGTGGCGATGCTCACCAGAAGGTAGATGCCCAGGACAGCGACGGCGGTCAGCGTGCCGGCGAGGCCGGCGGTCTTCTTGCCGTTGGCGGTTTCCTCGTTCACCGTCAGGCACACGTCCCAACCCCAGTACACGAAGATGGACAGCGAGATGCCGGCCGCGATCTGGCCGAAGGTCTCAATCCTGGTGACGTCGAACCATTCCCAGCTGAACGGGATGGCCGTTTCCGACGTGGACCAGTTGGCGAATGCCATGGCCACGAAAAGGCCAAGGACCAGCAGCTGGAAGCCCACCAGACCGTACTGGACGATCTTGGTGCTGTGCAGGCCTCGGTAGCTCACCCACACGGCGAGGGCCACAAAGACGAAGCACGTCAGGACGTTCAACGGCTTATTGGCCGCGAGGTCCGCGAGTTCAGGCGCACCCGTCAGCTGTGACAGGAAGAGGTAGAAGAAGTCCACGGCCACGCCCGCCAGGTTGGACAGGACGATGATGTTGGCGGCAAGGAGTCCCCAGCCGCCCATCCAGCCCACCCAGGGGCCAAACGCTTTGGTGACCCAGGTGAACGTGGTGCCGCTGTCCGGGGAATCGGCGTTGAGTTCCCGGTAGGCGAGCGACACCAGGATCATGGGGATGAACCCGATCAGGAAAATGACGGGTAGCTGGAGCCCCGCCTCGTTAACCGTGGGGCCGAGGGCGCTGGTCAGCGTGTAGGCCGGCGCGATGGTGGAAATGCCAAGAACGACGACGGCGAGGAGGCCCAGCTGCCCGCCCTTCAGTCCCTTTGCGGTGATGCCGTGCGCCGAGCCGGCCGTGTCGGTCCCGGATGGCTGGCCTGCGGGGGTGCTATTGCGGATGGTTTGGGTCATTGTCCGGCGCTTTCTACGAGGCAGCAGGCTGCTGTTGGGTGATGCAGTGGATACCGCCGCCGCGGGCGAAGAGCTCACGGGCGTCAATGCCGACCACACGCCGGCCGGGGTAGGCCTCTGCCAGGATCTGCAGCGCCTTGTCATCGTGGGGGTCCGCGAAGGTACAGGCGATGACCCCGCCGTTGACCACGACGTGGTTGACGTAGCTGTAGTCGACAAAACCCTCGTCATCCCAGAGCACCTCCGGGGCGGGGACTTCGATGATGGTCCACTCCCGGCCGGCCGCGTCCTTCGTGGTGCGGAGGTGCTTGATGATGTCGCGGCTCACCTGGAAGTCCGGGTGGCGGGGGTCCTGCTGGGAATGCACCAGCAGCGTGCCGGGGGAGGGGATGGCGGCCACGATGTCCACATGACCGCGCGTGCCGAACCGTTCCGAGTCCCTGGCCAGTCCGCGGGGGAGCCAGACCGCATGGGTGGCGCCGATGGTCCGGGCGAGCTCGGCCTCGACGTCGGTGCGGCTGAGTCCCGGGTTGCGGCCCGGATCCAGCTGAACGGTTTCGGTCACCAGCACGGTTCCCTGACCGTCCACCTGGATGCCGCCGCCTTCGTTGACCAGCGCAGACAAGAGATGCGTGGCGCCGGCACGGCCTGAGACTTCACCGGCGATCAACGCGTCCTTGTCCCAGCGCGCCCAGTCCTGGGCGCCCCAGCCGTTGAAGACCCAGTCGACGGCGCCGAGGCGCCCGTCCTGGTCCAACACGAAAGTGGGGCCGATGTCCCGCATCCACGCATCGTTGAGCGGGGCGGCAAGTACCTCGACGTTCGGATGCAGATAGCGGGCGGCGATGCCGACGTCGTCGGGGTCCACCACCACGGTGACCGGCTCAAATTCGACGGCGGCGTTGGCCACCGATGCCCAGATGGACCGGGCAGCGTGGGCGTCTTCCTCCGTCTCGCCCAGCGTGTAGCCGCCGGCGGGAAAAGCCATCCACAGACGCTCCTGCAGAGCGGTTTCGGCGGGCATGCGCCAGGTGCTCATGCGGTTACCTTCTGACGGTTGATTGAGCCGGAGTGCCCGGTGACTGAGCTTGGGGCCACGACCGCAGGGTTCCCTGACCGAGCTTGCGAGATTAGGGGGCGGGTGGGGAGCGAAATCCCGCCGGGCGGCTGGGCGTGGCGTACGGGTTCGGTGAGCGGGCCGTAGGTATCGGGGCGGCGGGTAGCTAGAAACGGGAAGAGCGTGAGCCAGTCCTGGCGCTGGTCCAGGTCGAGGTCTGCCACCAGCACTGCGGAGGCGTCACGAGGGGCCTGGGCCAGGATCCTGCCGTAGGGGTCGGAGATGAAGGAGGAACCGTAGAAGTTCAGTATTCCTTCATCACCCCAGCGGTTCGGCGCCACCATAAACAGTCCGTTGGCGATGCCGTTGCCCACAATCACCTGCTGCCACAGCGGCTGGGTGTCGAAATCCGGGTGGTCCGGCTCTGAGCCGATCGCCGTGGGGTAGACCAGGATCTCTGCGCCACCGAGGGAGTAGAGCCGGGCAACCTCCGGGAACCATTCGTCCCAGCAGGTGGGCATGCCGAGCCGGGCGCCGCCCAGTTCTGCCGGCGCGTGGACCTCGTAGGCGTCAGCGGCCGCCGGCCCGTGGCGGAAGAACTTGTCTTCGTAGTAGCCGGCGGTCACCGGAATGTGCAGCTTGTGTGTGCGGGCGAGCAGCTCACCGTCGGACGACACAAGGATGGCGGTATTCAGTCCCAGGCCGTCGTCGCTGCCGTCCGGGTTCTCCGCCAGCTGGTACAGCGAGGCGTGGAGGGCCACCCCGTGGCGACGGGCGGATTCGGCGGCAAACCGGAAGGTGGGCCCGGTGAGCAGGTCTTCTGCGGTGTCCGACGGCCTGGGGCGGACCGCGCCAGGCTGTACCGCTCCGGGCGGGGGAGTGTCGTTTTCGGGGCGGGTGTCCGCGGGGTAGCGGGAGAGGGTGAGTTCGGGCAGGAACACCACCTTGGCACCGAGCCGGGCGGCCCGGCCGATTCCTTCATCGAGTTCGGCCTGCAGGACGGCAGTGTCTGCATGCCAGCGGTGTTGAACGACGCCAACCCGCAGGGCTGGGCGGTGGGACGGCGTTGTCCGGGCCAGGGAGGTGGGTGAGTCGAGGCAGGAAATTTCAATCATGTGCTTACTTCCAGTGAGACGACCGTCACTAAATGAATGACGTTCATTTAGTATGGAGGGCGAACGGCTTTCGCGCAATGGGTTAAATGAATCCAATTCTTTTATGACGCTCCGGCCGGATTAGTAAGCTCACTAAGAAATTTGCTTTCGGCCCGGCGCGATCGATCCCCTGGCTGATAGCGTCGGGACTACTGGACCAATCGAGGAGGATTCATGAAAGCTTCACCGACCCTGACCAACAACCTGCAGGCCGTACTTGCGGACCTGATCGAGCTGCACATCCAGGGCAAGCAGGCCCACTGGAACATTGTGGGAACCAACTTCCGGGACCTTCACCTGCAGCTGGACGAAATTGTGGATGCCGCCCGGCAGTTCGCGGATGATATGGCCGAGCGGATGCGCGCCCTCCATGCACTGCCTGATGGCCGCAGTGCTACGGTGGCGAAATCCACCAGTCTGGCCCAGTTCCCCGAAGGCCTCATTAACACCAAGGACGCCATCGAGCGGATCGTCGCTGCGCTTGAGGCAGCCGTGGGCACCATGCGCAAGGTCCATGACGAAGTGGATGAAGAGGATCCCACCACCGCGGACCTGCTCCACGAATTCATCGCCAAGCTGGAACAGTTCGCGTGGATGGTGAACGCAGAGACCATGAAGGCCTCCGCCAGCGTCACCTCCCCTGACGCCAAGTAGACCCGGCCGATTGTGAGGCCACAAGTGCCCGGCGCCGGAAATGATTTCGGACGCCGGGCGCTTTTGTGCGCTCGCCGGCTTGCCGGCGGCGGGTGCCTAGTCCGCCGTCGGAACCTTCCGGAGTGCGACGGCGGCGAGGACTGCCGCGCTCGCCATCAGTACCAGCGCAATTGCCGCAGTGGTGTGGACGCCGGAGTCAAATGCCAGGCGCGCTGCGCCGCCGAGCGCTTCGGCCAGCGGCGCAGGCAGGGTGCCGGCCAGTTCCACGGCGCCCGCCAAAGTTTCGGCGGCCTGGTGCACCGCAGTGCCTGACGCCGTTTCCTCCACCCCGGCCGGCAGCAGGAGATTGCGCTGGTAGGAAGCGGTCAGGATGGAGCCCAGTACCGCCGTCCCCAGCAGGGACCCCACCTCATAGCCCGTCTCCGAGATGGCGGCCGCCGCTCCTGACTTCTCCGCTGGGACGGAGCCCAGGATTAGGTCATTGGAAATGGTTTCCGCTGTGCCCACCCCCAGGGCGAGGATCAGCAGCGCGGCCAGCAGGAGGGCCGGGCCGGAGCCGTGATCGCCAAAGACCACGATTCCGTAGCCGGTGGCACTTAAGGCCAGGCCACCCGCCACCACAAAGCCCGGACGCACTTTCCGGACCAGCGGCACCACTGCCAGCCCGGCCAGCACTGTGGCCACCAGGGCCGGGATCATGGCTATTCCGGCGGCCGAAGGTGTCATCCCTTCCAGGAGCTGCAGGTGCTGGGCGAGGAAGAGAATGAAGCCGTTAAAGGAGAACAGGGCCAGCACGTTTGCTGTGATGGCGGTTCTGAAGACCCGGTTGCCGAACAAGGACATGTCCAGCAGGGGGCTGGCCAGCCGCTGCTGGCGGCGGACAAAGACGACGCCCATGGCCAGGCCAAAGGCAACAAGTCCCAACGGAGCGGCCCCGAAGCCTTCGGTCGCCAGTTCCTTGATGCCATACACGACGGGCACCATAACCAGCAGGGACAGGGCGATGCTGGGCACGTCCACCCGTCCGGGGTGCGGATCTTTTGATTCCGGGATGCACGCAGGACCAAACACCAACAGTGGCAGCATGATGGGCACGGCGACCAGCAGGATGGCGCCCCACCAGAACTGCTCCACCAGCCACCCGCCGAAGATGGGACCCAGGGCGGCGCCGCCGGAGAAGCCGGCAGCCCAGATGGCGACGGCCAGCCGACGCCGGTTTGGGTCCGGAAAAATGTTGCGGATCAGCGACAGGGTTGAGGGCATCAGCATGGCGCCGAAAAACCCCATCGATGCCCGTCCCGCAATCAGCCACTCCGCGCTGGGGGCAAAAGCTGTTGCTGCCGAGACCGCGGCGAATCCAATGCTGCCGGTCAGCAGCAGCCGGAGGCGGCCGATCCGGTCTCCCAGGCTGCCCATGGCAACCAGCAGGCCGGCCAGCACCAGGGGATAGGCGTCCACAATCCACAACAGCTGGACTCCTGTTGTGTCCAGGCTGCTGGCAATGGCCGGAAGCGCAAACGTCAACGCAGTGTTGTCCACCGCAACCAGGAGCACCGGGAACATCAGCAGGGTCAGCGCAAGCCAGTCGCGCCAGGGCGCCTTGGCGGGCCCGGACGGCCGGAGATCGACCGCCGTCGGAGATGTGATTGGGGTGTTCTGGTTGGACTGGGTAGACAGCGTCATGTCAATAACTATACCGTCCAGACGGTATAGTTAAGAAACGGAGCCCGGACCGTGCATGATTGAAGACATGGCCAGAAATCCCGTCGCACGCGATGCAGTCCTTGACGCTTTTGAAGAACTCCTGATCGATGTGGGGGAGCGGGCTGCCACATTGGACGCGGTTGCCAAACGGGCCGGCGTGTCCAAAGGCGGACTGTTGTACCACTTCCCCAACAGGGAAGCGCTGATCGCTGCCGTACTGGAACGGATGGATCGCCTGGCCGTTGAGGACCTCACGCTGATGGCCGCAGCCGCCGAAGGTGCGGCAGCATACTTCATCCGTTCCTCGCTCTGGTCCGACTCCCCGATGGACCGCTCCTTCGTGGCCGTCACGCGCCTCGCCGAAGTAGCCCATGAAGAGGCGCGGCGGCGTTTTGCCGCGATCCAGCAGCAGTGGTTGGACCTGATCGCGTCCGACGTCGGCCCGGCCATGGCGAAAGCCGTGCTCTACATGGGGGACGGGCTGTATTTCAACGCCATGTGGGAAAGCGGCACTGGCGGGGGCGGCCGGGGCAGGCATGGAGACATAGAGGAGCTTCTTGCCGCCGTGGAGCGGCTGCGGGGCTGAATCCGATGACCTCATTTGCCCGGCAGCCCGGGGAGTAGGAGAATTGGACCTCGTGGCGGCCTTCTGCTTCCGGCACAATATCGAATACTAAACCTGAATATGCCTTTTCTCTCAGGCCCACGTACCGCCGCGGCCAGGCAACTCTGGAAAGCGGCAGGCCATTAGTAATGGAGTTCCCTGTGAGTGTTAATTCGGCCTCGGCCACGTTCGTTGACCGGCATATTGGCGCCCGCCGCCAGGCCGATGTTGACACCATGCTCAAGGCCGTCGGCTACGGTACTGTGGACGCGCTGGTGGATACTGCTGTCCCAGACTCCATCCGCCAGGCCAAGCCGCTGGCCCTCAAGGACGCCCTGAGTGAGGTTGAGGTTCTTGCCGAGCTGCGGAAGCTGGCTGCGAAGAATAAGACTGCTGTGCAGATGATCGGGCAGGGTTATTACGGCACGGTGACGCCTGCGGTGATCCGCCGGAACATCCTGGAGGCCCCGGCCTGGTATACCGCGTATACCCCGTACCAGCCGGAGATTTCGCAGGGCCGGTTGGAGGCGTTGCTGAACTTCCAGACCATGGTCCAGGACCTGGTGGGCCTGCCGATCGCGAACGCCTCCCTGCTGGATGAAGCCACGGCGGTGGCTGAGGCTGTGCTGATGATGCGCCGGGCGAACAAGAACAAGGAAGCCCGGGATGGCAAGACGGTCCTGGATGCGGATTGCCTGCCGCAGACCATCGCGATCGTGAAGGGCCGCGCCGAGGCCCTCGGGTTCGAGGTGGAGGTCGCTGACCTGTCCAGGGGCATGCCGGAGGGTGTCATCAATGGTGTGGTGCTGCAGCAGCCGGGTGTGTCCGGCCGGGTCTTCAACCACACCACCGTTATTGCCGCTGCCAAGGAGCGCGGCGCGCTCGTGACCGTTGCCGCTGATCTGTTGGCGTTGACGCTGATCACCCCTCCCGGGGAGCAGGGTGCGGACATCGCGGTCGGTTCGACGCAGCGTTTTGGGGTGCCGTTGTTCTTCGGCGGCCCGCACGCGGCGTATATGGCGGTGGCGAAGGGCCTGGAACGGTCCATGCCCGGCCGCCTCGTCGGTGTCTCCAAGGACGACGCCGGTGTCCCGGCGTACCGTCTGGCGCTGCAGACCCGTGAGCAGCACATCCGCCGTGAGAAGGCCACGTCCAACATCTGCACCGCGCAGGCACTGCTGGCCATCGTCTCCTCCTTCTACGCCGTTTACCATGGCCCCGATGGCCTGAAGGCAATCGCGGAGCAGGTCCATCACAACGCCCGCACCCTGGCCACCACGCTGAAGGTCGCCGGCCGCGACCTGGTTACCGAGACCTTCTTCGACACCGTCACGGTCCGCGTCCCGGGCAAGGCGGCCAAGGTCATCGCCGCCGCCGAAGCGCGCGGAATCAACCTGCGCCAGATCGATGCGGACACCGTCGGCGTCTCCGCTGATGAAACCACGACGACGGATGTTCTCTCCGCGATCGCCGTCGCCTTCGGTGCCGGTCCGGTGGTGGAGGCGAAGGGCTTTGAACTGCCCGAGTCCGTGCTCCGCACCTCTGAGTATCTGCAGCACCCGGTGTTCAACACGCACCGTTCCGAGACGCAGTTGCTGCGCTACATCCGCAGGCTCAGTGACCGGGACCTGGCGCTGGACCGGACCATGATCCCGTTGGGTTCGTGCACCATGAAGCTGAACGCCACGGCGGAGATGGAAGCCATTTCCTGGCCGGAGTTCGCCTCCATCCACCCGTTTGCCCCGGATTCCCAGACCGTGGGCTGGCGTGAGCTGATCGGCGGGCTGGAGTCTGACCTCGCGGAAATCACCGGCTACGATCAGGTGTCGCTGCAGCCGAACGCCGGGTCCCAGGGTGAGCTCGCGGGCCTGCTGGCGATCCGTGGCTACCACCTGTCCCGCGGCGATGACCAGCGGACGGTGTGCCTGATCCCGGCTTCGGCGCATGGCACCAACGCGGCCTCGGCTGTCCTGGCCGGCATGAAGGTGGTTGTGGTGGCGACCGCTGCGGATGGCAGCATTGATCACGCGGACCTGAACGCCAAGATCGAGGCGAACAAGGACGTCCTCTCGGCGATCATGATCACCTACCCCTCCACCCACGGTGTGTACGACGCGGACGTGACCGAAATCTGCGACGCCGTGCACACCGCCGGCGGCCAGGTCTACGTGGATGGTGCCAACCTGAACGCCCTCGTGGGTCTGGCGCAGCCGGGCAAGTTCGGCGGTGACGTCTCGCACCTGAACCTGCACAAGACGTTCTGCATCCCGCATGGCGGCGGCGGACCCGGTGTTGGTCCGGTCGCAGCGAAGGCGCACCTGGCACCGTTTATGCCCGGTGACGCTAACAAGTCAGCCCACGAAGCGGGCCACGGCGTGGCCATCAGCGCATCCAACTACGGTTCCGCGGGCGTGCTGCCGATCTCGTGGGCGTATGTGAAGCTGATGGGTGCCGAGGGCCTGACCGAGGCGACGAAGTCGGCGCTGCTGGCGGCGAACTACGTTGCGGCGCGCCTGAACGAGTACTTCCCGGTCCTTTACACCGGTGAGGGCGGACTCGTGGCGCACGAGTGCATCCTGGACCTCCGGGATCTGACGGCGAAGACCGGCGTTACGGCTGAGGATGTAGCCAAGCGCCTCATTGACTACGGTTTCCACGCCCCTACCCTGGCGTTCCCGGTTGCGGGCACGCTGATGGTGGAACCGACGGAGTCCGAGGACCTGGTGGAGATCGACCGGTTCATCGACGCGATGATCACCATCCGGAAGGAAATCGCCCAGGTGGCCAGCGGCGATTTCAGCGTCGAGAACAGCCCGCTGCGCCACGCACCCCACACCGCGTCCGCCGTCGTGAATTCCGATTGGAACCGCGCGTACCCGCGCGAGCAGGCAGCCTTCCCGCTCCACCACCTCAAGCAGGACAAGTACTTCCCGCCCGTAGGCCGGATCGACGGCGCAGCCGGGGACCGCAACCTGATCTGCTCCTGCCCGCCGCTGTCCGAGTTCGAAGACTAAAACACCGGCCAGCAGCTGGTACGTTGGCTAGTTAGTCAGCGCTGCCCACAGGTTGAGGGACGACGCGAACACGATCCAGGTTATGTAAGGCAACAACAGGATCCCGGCCAGCCTGCTGATCGGGCCGAAGCGGACCACCGTAACCGTCACCGCCAGGATCAGCGCCAGGATGACCGCAAAAGCCAGCCACAAAGCGGCCGTCCCGATCAGCGGATACAGGCTGAAGAAGACAGGTGTCCACACAAGATTCAGGAACAACTGGATTCCGTAGATAACCAGGGCCGGACGCGACTCCGGACTGCCGCGGCGCCAGACCAGCCACGCGGCCACGGCCATGGCTGTGTAGAGGATCGTCCACACTGGCCCGAACAGCCAATTGGGTGGCGACCAGGGAGCCTTGTCGGCGTCGACGTACCACCCGTTCACGTTGTTGACCGTGGCAAAGGCACCCAGCCAAGCGACCAGGGCGGAGGCCGCAAGGAAGAGCGCGAGGGCAGCCACCTGCACGCCGCGCCCGCGGATCCCGGTGGCGTTTTGGCGGTGGTGGATGGACCTGTCTGATGGCGACTCCATGGGTCAACCCTTGCGAAGCGCTGCCTGCCGGTCAAGGTAGTCCCGGGACCGGGCTGAAACGCCCGGGCCAGATCAGGCTTTAGACTTGTGGCTACATGTCCGCACGTAGCCACGAGTACAGAACCGCGCACAAACCCCTGAGATTGGACACGGCCCCCTTGCGAGAATTCACCGCCCGCTTTGCCACAGCGGAGGAAATTGAGAACTGGGACAAGCACGTCACGGCCAACCCGAACGGCGGCAACATGCTGCAGTCCGCCGCCTACGCGTCCGTGAAGAACGGCAGCGGCTGGACCGCCCGCTTCCTGGTCCTGGAGTCTGCCGGGACCGCCAGCTACAACCTGGTGCTGGAGAAGAAATTCCCGGTGCTGGGCGTCCTGTGGTACCTGATCAAGGGCCCTGACCTGGGTGCCGTCGAGGACCTCAAGCCGGTGTTGGACGCGTGCGCTGCGTTCGCCCGGAGCCGGAACCTCAACGTCTTCACCATCAAGATTGAACCCGACGTTGTGTCCACCCCGGAAGCCCGGGCGCACGTCGCCGCCGCCGGCTTGGTGAAGGCCCCGAACATCCAATCCAATGACTCCACCGCCCTGCTGGACATCGCGGCACCGGAGAACCAGGTGTTCCGGTCCATCTCCTCCCGGGCCCGCAACGCCATCCGCCGGGCAGAGCGTGAAGGCTGCGCGGTGGTGCAGCAGGAGCCCGGCCCGGAAACGTACCGGGCGCTGTATGACCTGATGGCGGACACCGTCAACGCCAAGGGCTCTATGCCGTTGCGCAGCCTCGAGTACTACACCCGGTTCTGGGAGGAATTCTGCACCCGCGGCCAAGGTAACTTCTTCTTCGTTTATGAGGACGGCAAACCCAGTGTGGGCGCCTTTGTGATCAACTACGGATCCAAGGCAACCTACAAGGACGGCGGCTCCACTCAGAACAGGAAGCAGTACGGCGATTCGCACCTGGTCCAGTGGCAGGCCATCCGAAGAATGCAGGAACTCGGCTGTACCGAGTACGACTTCTGCGGCACCCCGCCGTCCAGCCTGATCAAGGACAGGTCCCACCACCTGTACGGCATGGGCATGTTCAAGACGAGCTTCACCAAAACGATCACGGACTTCGTCGGCTGCTACGACTACGTGCTGTCGCCCGTCAGGCATGCCCTGTGGGTCAAAGGCGCGGAACGGATCTTCCGCAGGCTGGAAACCGCACGCAGCGGCCAGCAGTTCTACTGACAGTCCGCCAGCCACGCTCACCATCCACACCACGAAGGCCAGCGCCTGCCCCATGCGGCAGCGCGGCCATAGATGAGGTTACTTCCGTGAATCCCACCAAAGCCGGAGCCGGTCTCCAGCTCAGCGTCCTCAGCGACGCCGAGTTTGAGTCCTTCTCCCTCAAGCACCCGCAAAACAACTTCATCCAGTCCGCTGACTTCACCCGCTTCCAGAGCGCCCGCGGCCAGGCAGTGGAGCTGTTCGGTGTCAGGCGCGACGGCGTTCTGGTCGCAGCCGGCAAGTTGAATTACACCACCAACCGTTGGGGCTACAGGGTGTGCGAATGCGCCAAGGGCCCCCTCCTGGACTACACGGACGCCGCCCTGGTGAGTGACGTCGTCGGACTCCTTAAGGAACGTGCCGCGGAGCGCAAGGCTGCCGAACTGCGGATTTCCCCGAACCTGACGTACATCGCCCGCGATGCCGACGGTGCCGAACACCCCGAGATCCTTGACAACAGGCCGCTCGTGGCGGAACTGGCGGCCCTGGGTCTTGAACACCAGGGCGCGGACATGAACTTCGCCAACGTGAACTGGATGTTCATCAAGCAGCTCGAGGGCATCACGGACGCCGAGGAGCTCATCATGGGCACCAACTACCGGACCCGGAAGGCCATCCGGAAGGCCGAAAAGAACGGCGTGTTCCTGGAACAGGCGACCCTTGAAACCCTCGACGAGTTCTACGATGCGCTGAGCACCGCGGGGGACGAGAAGGGCTTCTTCTACCGGGAACGCGAATACTACGAACAGCTCCTGCGGACCACCTCGGCCGAGTTCACCAAGCTCATGATGGCCAAGATTGACATCCCCGAGTACCGGAAGTCCATCACCGAGCGACTGGAAGCGGAAGCGGCGTCCGCAGTCGAACTCCGCCGTGAAGTGGAAGAGACCGGCAGCAAAAAGAAGGCTAACCGCCTCAAAGTGGTCCAGGACCTCGTGGACAGCTACGAACGCAGCCTCAAGGACATCGAGCGGTTCCCGGACTCCGTGGGAGTGGCAACAGTGGCCGCCATCCACTTCGTCTGCTTCGGCGACGAGGTGGTCTGCGTTATCGGCGGCACCAAGCAGGACTACATCTACTTCAACGGCGCCACCTCGCTGTACTGGGGGATGATGCTGCACGCCCTGGACAAGGGCTACTCGCGCTACAACTTCTACGGCACCTTCGGCATCCAGGGACAGGACGAAGAAGGTCACGGCGGCTACGAGTTCAAGAAGGGCTTCGGTGGCGACGTGGTCCAGCTGCTGGGTGACTTCGTGATGCCCGTGCGGCCGGTAGCCTTCCAAGCCAACCGCCTGGTCCGCACGGCCATCGCTGCTGCCCGCACGCTGCTGGGCAAACTGCCACTCAAACGCCGGGCTTAGCACCAATCCACGAACTGCCATAAAGGGAGGAGCACCAAGGTGACCGATCGACCTGAAAATCCAAGGCGCAGGCCTCCCACCAGCGGCCTGCCCAAAACAGAGCCGCTGACACCCTCCCAGCTCCACCAGGATGCCGCGGCCAAGAGGATGCTGCGGCGCCTGGTACGGGGGGAAGACCCGCCGACGGCGCCGCTGAGCATCGTGGACAGGCTCGCCGGCAGCCCCTACGCCAACCCCATGATCCAGGTGGGAGGCGTGGACACCTCCGCACGCAAGACCCTTGACTTCTCCCTGCACCTGGCCGAGACCATGTTCCGGTACGGGGCAGGTGCCCTGGAAGTGGAGACGAGCATCATTGCCGTCACCGCGGCGCTGGGGCTCAAAAACATTGAAGTGGACATCACCAACCAGTCGGTGGCCATCAACTATGCGCCCAAGGACCAGACGCCCATCTCGCTGCTTCGGGTGGTGCGGTCCTGGACCAACAACTATGCCGGCCTGGCCAAGGTACACCGGCTGGTGACGGACATTGTGGCCGGGGGAGTGGGCCGCGATGAAGCCATCCGCCGTCTGGACGAGGCCATCACCAGCCCCAAACCGTTCCCGCGCTGGATGGTCACCATAGCGTTCGGCGTGTTCGCCGCAGCTTTTGTGGGCGTGCTCGGCGGAGGACCGGTTTCCTCGGGCATTGCCTTCGCGGCCAACATCGGCGTCAGCCTGCTCGCCCGCCAGTTGGGCCGGTGGCGGGTTCCGGACTTCTTCACGACGGCGGCATGCGCCTTCGGCGTTACGCTCACCGCGTTGCTGTTGTGGCGCTTTGAACTCACCAATGCACCATCGATTGTGGTGGTGGGTGGCATCCTCCTGCTCCTGCCCACGGGACGCCTCGTCTCCTCGGTCCAGGACGCCATCAACGGTTTTCCCGTGACCGCAGCGGGACGGTTCCTGTCCACCGTGCTGACGTTCGGCGCGATTGTGTCCGGGATTGCAGTGGCCTTTGTGGTGGGCCAGATGACCGGAATGCAGCCCATTAGTGTCACGCAGACGTTCCCGCCTGCCTACGACCTTTGGGTCTTGGTGATCTTTATCGCCGTCGCAGTGATGGCCATCGGCGTGACCGAGCAGACCTCCTGGGAGCTGCTGCTGCCCACCGCCGGTGTGGGCGTGGTGGGCTATTTTGTGCTGCTGGGCGCCGCGTCCTTCGGCGTCGGGGACCGGTTCTCCCCGGCGCTCGCCGCCGTCGTGATCGGCCTGCTGGCGCGCGTGGTGGCGCTTAAGATGGGCGCACCACAGCTGGTGGTAGCGGTCCCGGCGGCACTGATCCTGCTGCCCGGGCTGACCATCTTCCGGTCCATGTATGTGTTGACCATGGAGGAATCAGAAGTTCTCCTTGGTGCTGGCGGCATGCTCAACGCCGGCGCGATCGTCCTGGGCACAGCCGGCGGAATCGTGCTCGGCGACACCCTGGCGCGGCCGCTGACACGCGGCCTGGCCAGCAACGAGCGGCGCCGCGCCCGGAGGCGCTAGCTAGCGCCAGCCACTAAAGCCCGCGCCTAGCGCTCAACCGCGAAGGCATCGGTGACGGTGGACCCGGCAGCCGGCACAAAACGTGCGTCCAGGCGGGGGAGTCCGTTAGCTTCACGTCCAGGGTTCCCAGGGTCCGCTCTCTGTTTTTCCCTGTCCAGACAGCAAACAGGCCGGCCTCAGGATCATCGGCTTGGACGTCGTGGTGCCCGGCGCCGCCCACGCCGACCGTGACAAAGACCGTGCCCTGCCTCTGGCAAGGTGGTTGTCGGAGTCGGCCACACAATCGTCCCGGGCCTCTCCGGGGACCAGCACGGGGCAACGTTCAGTCAGGCGGAGTTGACGTGTCCGCTGATAGACATGTTGGTGGCCGGTGAGCACGAGGTCCACGTTCTTGCTCACCAGCATGTTCGTCAGTCGCTCCCCGGGCTGGCAGCCGTAGTCTCCCATACTGAAGCACGGGGTGTGCATGCCCACCACAGTCCAGGGGATGTTTGCGGCTCGGGCACCGTCGATGGCAGATTCGGTCCAGCGCCAGCGGTTGCTGCCCTGCGAATAGTCCAGGGGCTGTCCGCCGGGAAAATCAATCCCGGGAGAAATGAGGATGAATCTCACCAGGGGGCGGTCCCGGGGCACGTCGACGTACCATTGCGTACCGTACGTGCCTTGCGACCCGGGCAGCCTGTTGGGCAGGCAATGGGCGAACGTGCCGATAGCGCCGTCGTGGCCGTCGCTTTCGTGGTTCCCCGTGATCAGCTCGTACGGAAAATCCTGGCCAAGTTTCGCTGTCACCATGTCGCAGAACGGCTGCCCAGTGCCGGTCTGGTAAGAGAGGTCGCCGAGCACTAGGTTTAGATCCGGCTTCAGCCCGGCGATCACGTCGAGCACTGCCTTGGCGCCGCCGCCCATGCCGATGTCCCCGGCTGCGGTGAAGTGAACAGACCTCGAGTCGGAGTCAGGCTGTTCTTCGGAGGCTGGCTGCTCCTGCGGCTGCACGGGTGGGCCCTCCGGCGCCGCTTGGCACGCCGAAGCCCGCAAGGTAGATGAGGGTGGCCCAGGACAGGGCCGCCCAGATCCGGGCCGGGGCGGATGCTGACCGGGCGACCATTGGCGCGAACACTGCTGTTTTGACCACTGCGCGGCAGAAGGTAAACACCCGGCGGAGGAATCGCCTGGTCGTAGCATTCATGACGGCTCCCCGGGACGCTCGAACGGCGTAACCGAAAGCCCGATCAGCAGCTGCCGGAGGGCCATTTACGGTGAGTCTAGGCCTGTGTGGTGCGCCGGACAAGATTTGGACCATTTGTTGGGCGATTGGTCAGAGTCCGCTAAGTGCTGGCTACGGGTCAGACCTTCCCTACGGGGAGCTTCTTTTCGGCCTGGAAGTCGTCCTCCACCCGGCCCTGGGCCCAGTAGCCGGACAGCGAAACCTGGTTCCGTTCCAGGCCGCGCTGGACGAAAAACACGTCCCGCAGGCCCTTCATGTAGCCGCGCTCGCCGTGGGCAAAAACGTCAACCCGGCCGGCAGGCCATTCGGCGCCGGCCACCGCTGAGACCAGAAGGTCCCCGACGCCGGCCGGTGCGCCGTTGCGGCGTAGCCAGGTCACCTGAACCCCGGCAGGGGACGCGACGGACTGGATGTCGGCATCGCTGTCCACCTCGATAAATGCCAGGCCGGCCGCTTCAGCAGGCAACGATTCAATGGCGGCGGCGATCGCAGGAAGTGCGGCCTCATCGCCGGCAAAGAGGTACCAGTCCGCGTCAGGCGCCGGGTTGTAGGCGCCGCCCGGCCCGGTGAAGGTGATGGTGTCGCCGGGCTTGGCAGCAGCCGCCCACGGACCCGCCAGCCCCTCGGCGCCGTGGATCACAAAGTCGATGGCAAGTTCCTGCGCCTCGGTGTCCACCCAGCGGACCGTGTAGGTGCGGGTGAAGGGCCACTGCTCGCGGGGCATGGTTTCGCGGATGGTCCACAAGTCCAGGGGCTGGGCATAGTTAATGTGGGGCTGCGGGAAGACAATCTTGACGTAGCGGTCCACGAAGCTGTTGTTCACGTAGGCGGCGAAACCCTTGCCGCCGGCCACGATCCTGACCATGTGGGGCGAGAGTTCTTCCCGCCGAATGACCGTGAGACCGATCTGCGGACGTGTATTTTTTGTGGCGCTGGTGACGGCCGGAACAGTGCTCATAAGGTAACCCTAAGCTAGGGGACCGGAGGGAGTGCCCAGGTTACGCCAGGGCAGCCCTGGTCCTGCAGCAGCTGGTTGATGGTGCTGAAGGGCCTGGAGCCGAAGAATCCGCGCGACGCAGACAAGGGGCTGGGGTGTGCGCTGGACACGACCGCCGCGCCTGGCAGGAGGGGCCGGACGCTCTCCGCGTCCTTGCCCCACAGCACCGCCACCAGCGGCGCCGGGCCGCCGTCGGACGTCTGCCGGCCGGCAACCGCGGTGACAGCCGCCGTCGTGATGGCCTCCCAGCCTTTGCCCCGGTGGGAGCCGGCAGCCCCTGCCCGGACGCTCATGACCCGGTTCAGCAGCAGGACCCCTTGGCTGGCCCAGGCGGACAGGTCACCGTGGACGCGCGCGGGAAGGCCAAGATCGGCCTCCAGTTCGCGGTAGATATTCGCCAGGCTCCGCGGGATGGGCCGGGTCCGCCCGTCAACGGCGAAGGACAGGCCGATCGCATGGCCCGGCGTCGGGTAGGGGTCCTGGCCCATTACCAGGACTTTCACGCTGGCCAGCGGCTGCCGGAAGGCGCGCAGAACGTTCGACGGCGCTGGTAGCACGTGGTGCCCCGCGGCAACTTCGGTCGCCAGGAAGTTCAGGACGCCACGCAGTTCACCCTCAACGGGGCCCAGCGTCTCCGCCCAGTCGGCCGCCATCAGCGCACTGAGCGGCAAAACGGCCATCTCGGCAAAGCCGACGGGCTCGGCCGGGTCTGCCGTCAGTTCGAACAGCGCGTCAGAATCAAACACGCTCCCATTCTCGCAGGGTTACCGGCCACTGCAGCCGGGGCGCAAATGACATCGGTGTTATTTACGCCGTAACATGGGGAGCAGATTTTGAAACTTAACCGGTGATTCAGCAAGACCAGCGAAGGGGTGTTCCGTGGCGGAACCTGCTCGGGAGCGCGTGCCGGAGCCTGAGAAGCGCGGCTCTTTGCTGGCGGATTTTACCCTCCGTGACTCTCCCCTGAGCGAGCGCGACCAGCAGATGCTGGCACTGGAGCGGCAGTGGTGGAAATACGCGGGGGCCAAGGAACAGGCCATCAGGGAGCTGTTCGACCTGTCCGCGACCCACTACTACCAGCTGCTCAACGCCCTTATTGACACCGAGGCAGCATTGGCCCACGACCCCATGCTGGTCAAGAGATTGCGTAGACTACGTACGTCGCGTCACCGGGCACGCACTGCACGACGCCTGGGTTCCGACGCCTGACCACGCTCGTGCTGAGCCATCAGCAGCAATCAACAAGGACGTCTCCCCACCATGACCAAATACGCTCGGGATGAATTCGACAAGGTTCCGGAGTCCGCCTCGCGGCAGGGCGTCCACCGTGCGGCCTCGGCGCCGGCCCGCCGCAAGCTGTGGCCCATCCTTGCTGTGGGGATTGTTGCATTGGCCATCGGAATGGTCTCCTTCCTGATCCTTCCCAAGCTCGGGTTTACCCAGGCCGGCAGCGAAGCCTCAACCAGCCTGGAATCAACCGCGGCACCCGAGGCAAGCGCGGCACCGTCCGTCACCGCTGAATCTTCCGCGGACCCGGAGCCCTCGAAGAGCCCGGACGCAGAGCCCAGCGCTTCGCCCAGTAACGTCCCCTCCGCAGCTGTGCTGGACAAGACCCAGGGCGTTGCCATCTACAACGCGGCAGGTACGGCCGGGCTCGCCGGACGCATCAGCTCGATGGTCCAGGCCGATGGCTGGACCCTGGGTCAGGTGGGAAACTGGGGCGGCGCTCCGCAAAAGACATCCGCAATCTTCTATGCAGGCCCGGCGCAGAAAGCCAACGCAGAAGCACTCTCGAAACTCCTGAACGTCCCCACGCTGGTGGAGACCCAGGAATTCCAGGTGCCGTTGGTTGTTGTCCTGGGGCCGGGCTACAAGTGATGCCGCGCGGTCACGCCTGAATAACTTTTGGGCACCGGAGCGGCCGTGTGGCTCGGCCCGCCGGATGGCTTGTCGCTAGAGTGATTTCAGGCTTCGGTCCGTAACAAGCGGCACACTTCCGACGGGGACCGACGGCACGACGGAAAAGAGCGGACATCATGGCATTGGGAACGGTTAAGTGGTTCAACGCCGAAAAGGGCTACGGCTTTATTACGGTGGACGGCTCCGGGGACGATGTCTTTGTGCACTGGTCGGCCATTGAGGGCGAAGGTTACCGGGCCTTGGATGAGGGCCAGCGCGTCGAGCTTGAGGTCGGCGAAGGCGAGAAAGGCCCGCAGGCAGAAAACGTCCGGCCCGCTCAGTGATCTCCCGCAGCTTGCGCGCAACAATCGTCCGCACAACTACAGGGGCGGCACTCCTGCTGGCCTTGGCCGGCTGCGCCGGGGCAGGCGGCAACGCCCGGGTTGAATCGGCTGAAGCATCCGGTGACGGCACGCTGCGGATCGGGCTGATTCAGGACAGCACAGGGAAACAGGCCTTCCTCAACGACTCGGAGCTCGCTGCGGCCCAACTCGCCGTCAAGGAAATCAATGCGGCCGGCGGCCACAAGGGCAGGCCTGTTGATCTCGTGGTGGGCACCGGCGAGGGCGCCGACGCCCAGGCCAGGAACCTGGCCTCAGTCAAAGTTGATGCGGTGATCGGACCGACCGATTCGAGCCACGCCGCCGCCGCCATCGACGTCCTCTCAGCTGCGGGCGTCACGCTCGTCTCGCCGGCCAACTCCGCTGCCGGCCTGTCCCGCTACAAAAGCGGCGGCTATTACTTCAGGACGGCGGCAGCGGACGTTGCCCAGGCATCGGTGCTGGTGAAACTGGCCAAGGACGGCGGCGCCAAGAGCCTTGCCGTGGTCCACCAGGACTCGAGCTACGGAAAAGATGTAGCTGCCGCGGTGGCCGGCGCCGCCAAGAACGCCGGACTGGTCACCGTCTCCACCACCGCCTTCAAGCCCGGCGACGCCAGGAACGCGGCAGCCGCTGCCAAGGCCGCCACGCCTGACGCGGTGGTGCTGATCGCCAGGGACGACGCCCATGGTGCCCTCGCAGAGCTCAACAACGCAGGGCTCTCGGGCAAGAGCATCATCCTGAGCGACGGCGCCTTCGCCCAGTACGGTTCGGGGCTGGGATCCAAGGCCCTCGACGGTGCCCGTGCAGTGGCACCGGGTCTGTTGCCGTCCGCGGACTTCCAAGCCCGTCTTGTGGCGGTCAACCCTGCGCTGAAAGACCTTTCGTTCGCCGCAGAGACCTACGACGCCGTGAATCTCGCCGCCTTGGCCGCAGCGAAGGCCGACGACGATGCCGGCCGCTCCATTGCCGCGAACCTGATCGCCGTCTCCGGCGGGACAGCAGGCGGGCAGCCCGCCGCGCAGGCCTCTGGCCCGGCCGCCAAGCCATGCCTGTCCTACACCGATTGCCTCGCGGTCCTGAAGACCGGGGCGGGCATTAATTACGACGGCGAATCGGGGCCGGTTGCCTTCGACACCAACGGTGATATCACCACGGCCAACTACATGGTGTTCACTTACGGCGCAGACAACAGGGCGGTGCTCACCGGCCGTGAGGCTGCAGGCCGGGTCGCAGGCTGATCGCCGGTGGCGAACGGGCCGCCTGGACGGCGCGATTTGCGGGGCCTTTCGCTTGCACTCTCACCTAGGGAGTGCTAATTATTGAGTTAGCACTCTTACGTATCGACTGCTAAAGCAACGTCCGGTTTTCCGGCATCGGAGCTTGGCGGCGGTCGTGGAGCGAGAGAAATACCTAGCTGGAGTGAGATCCCCAGCCACGGCATACAGAGGCCGCCGGTGAAGGATCGTCCGTCGCGGGCACTGCAGTGAGGTTCATTCTTAACGACTGTCCCGAAAGGACTACTGCCGTTATGGCCAAGATCATTGCATTTGATGAAGAGGCACGCCGCGGCCTTGAGCGGGGCCTGAACATCCTCGCCGACGCCGTCAAGGTCACCCTCGGCCCGCGTGGACGCAACGTCGTCCTCGAAAAGAAGTGGGGCGCCCCCACGATCACCAACGATGGTGTTTCCATCGCCAAGGAGATCGAGCTGGACGACCCTTACGAAAAGATCGGCGCCGAGCTGGTCAAGGAAGTTGCCAAGAAGACGGACGACGTCGCTGGCGACGGCACCACCACGGCTACCGTGCTGGCGCAGGCTCTGGTCAAGGAAGGCCTGCGCAACGTCGCGGCCGGCGCTGACCCGCTGTCCCTCAAGCGCGGTATCGAAAAAGCTGTAGCGGCCGTCACGGTTGAGCTGCTGGCCTCCGCCAAGGAAATCGAAACCAAGGAAGAGATTGCGGCTACCGCCTCCATCTCCGCCGGTGACGACGAAATTGGCGCCCTGATCGCTGAAGCCCTCGACAAGGTGGGCAAAGAAGGCGTCATCACCGTCGAGGAGTCCAACACCTTCGGCCTGGAGCTCGAGCTCACCGAAGGCATGCGCTTCGACAAGGGTTACATCTCCGCTTACTTCGTTACCGATACTGAGCGCCAGGAAACGGTCCTTGAGGACCCGTACATCCTGATCGTCAACTCGAAGATCTCCAACGTCAAGGAACTGGTCGCTGTCCTGGAAAAGGTCATGCAGTCCAACAAGCCGTTGCTGATCATTGCCGAGGACATCGAGGGCGAGGCCCTGGCCACCCTGATCGTCAACAAGATCCGTGGCACCTTCAAGTCCGTTGCCGTCAAGGCTCCGGGCTTCGGCGACCGTCGCAAGGCCCAACTGGCCGACATCGCTGTACTCACCGGTGGCCAGGTCATCGCTGAGGAAGTCGGACTCAAGCTGGAGACCGCCGGACTGGAACTCCTGGGACGCGCCCGCAAGGTTGTTGTTACCAAGGACGAGACCACCATCGTTGAAGGTGCCGGCGACGCCGACCAGATCGCTGGCCGCGTTTCCCAGATCCGTGCCGAGATCGAAAACTCCGATTCGGACTACGACCGCGAGAAGCTGCAGGAACGCCTGGCCAAGCTGGCCGGCGGCGTTGCAGTCATCAAGGCCGGTGCCGCAACCGAAGTTGAGCTGAAGGAACGCAAGCACCGCATTGAGGACGCTGTCCGCAATGCGAAGGCTGCTGTTGAAGAAGGCATCGTCGCCGGTGGCGGCGTTGCACTGATTCAGGCCGGCGCCAAGGCGTTCGCGAACCTGAACCTGACAGGTGACGAAGCAACCGGTGCGAACATCGTCCGCGTTGCCATCGACGCCCCGCTGAAGCAGATCGCCTTCAACGCCGGCCTCGAGCCTGGCGTTGTTGTCGACAAGGTCCGCGGCCTGCCTGCAGGCCACGGCCTGAACGCAGCAACCGGCGAATACGTCGACCTGCTGGCTGCCGGCATCAACGACCCGGTCAAGGTAACCCGCTCTGCCCTGCAGAACGCGGCTTCCATTGCTGGTCTGTTCCTCACCACCGAGGCCGTTGTGGCCGACAAGCCGGAGAAGAACGCTCCGGCCATGGGTGGCGGCGACGACATGGGCGGCATGGGCGGCTTCTAGCCCCACTTTCCCCACAGTAAGACGCACTACGGCGGTCCTCACCAAACGGTGGGGGCCGCCGTCGGCGTTAACGCCTCCCCCCAAACAGGAAGTTGCTCTATCAGATATGGTCCCTTAGAGGGCCGGTTGGCAACCAAAAGTGATAGAGCAACGGCGGCCGGTGGCCATGGCCTGTCAGGGAACTCTGGCAGGATGGTTCCGTGACAATTACTGCAGCGGCCGACGGTTCGGCTTTAGGAAATCCCGGCCCGGCCGGTTGGGCCTGGTATGTGAACGACGACTGCTGGCGCGCCGGGGGATGGCCGCACGGCACCAACAACCAGGGCGAGCTAATGGCTGTGCTGGATCTGTTCCGTGCCACCGCGCACGTCCCGGAAGAGGACCTGAGGGTTCTCTGCGACAGCCAGTACGTGATCAACTCCATCACAAAGTGGATGCCGGGGTGGAAACGCAAGGGCTGGCGGAAGGCCGACGGCAAACCTGTACTGAACGTGGAGCTGCTCAAGGAACTTGACCGGGAAATCGCCGGCCGGAAATACACCTTCGAATGGGTCAAGGGCCACGCCGGCCACGACCTCAACGAGGCAGCCGATGTCCGCGCGCGTGCCGCCGC
The DNA here is from genome assembly GCF_050156905.1 of Pseudarthrobacter sp. S3. Lineage (NCBI taxonomy): Bacteria > Bacillati > Actinomycetota > Actinomycetes > Micrococcales > Micrococcaceae > Pseudarthrobacter > Pseudarthrobacter sp. S3. The sequence continues at coordinate 958,858 of NZ_CP189583.1, forward strand.
CACGGCATACCAGCAGGGTGTGGCAGCGCGGTCAGGCCCAGGCTTCGCTGGAGCCCCGGAAGCTGTTGGCCCAGCAGTTGATAGCCGCGTTGCCGTCAGCTCCGGGGCAGGTCCTGCGCTGGCCGGCCCCGACGCCGTCACTGCAGCCGGCCTGAAGGCGGCCACCACAGCCGGTGGTGCTGGTGCCGGCCGTCAGGCCTCGTACGGCCAGGACCTCGTGAACCAAGACGCCTACGACGAGCCGGACCTCTTCAGTGAACTGGAGAGCGAATCGTTCATCCCTGCGGAGTCCGCCGGGGCTGAGATGAGCCCAGAGGCGATCGTCGAGGCCCTCGAACGCGAATTGTCGGACCCCGACATCCGTGGCGACATCGGCCGTACCGGTGTCCTCCTCCACCCTGATTTTATGGAAATCGGAACCTCGGGCAGAGTCTGGACCCGTGACGCGACGATGATGGCGCTTGAAGAGGAACCGGTGCAGCATACCGAGCTGGAGATCCTGGGTGCGGACCGCATCGGCACCAACGCGATCCTGCTGACGTGCCGAAGCTACTCGCGCTCAGGCACGGCTCTCCATAGCTCACTCTGGGTTTTGGACGGCAACAGATGGCGGCTCCGGTTCCGCCAGGGGACCCCGGAGGCCTAGAGGGCATTTCGGCCACGGACTCAGCTGAAGCGCTGGGTGTTGCCCTGCTCGGCCTGTGCGTAGGTGGACGCTGCCGATGCCAGGGCCATGTTGATGGATGCCAGCGACGCCTCCACCTTGCCTTGGGTGAGGGTCCACTCGGTCACCAGGGCCTGGAAGTTGTTGGCAGCCGAGCCCCGCCAGGTGGACTGCAGTTCGTCCAGGCCTCGCTTCATGGTCTGGACGTCCGAGCTGATCCGGTCCACGGTTGCTTTGACGTTGGCCGACTTGAGCTGAAGGAGTTCGGTGTCGACGGAAATGATGCTCATGGCTAGCTGCCTCTCGAAGTAGTGGGACAGCATCTGCTGCCCGCCCGGCTGCGCCGGGCCACTACAGCGAGCCTACGGACGGGTACTGCCCGCGCGCCACGCTCCATGGCTATATGTGGATAACCTCGTCATCGCCGGAGTGGGCATTGCCCGTTTGAGCCTCGTCGGTGGCGTCTTCCCTAACAGGCAGGCTGACCACCAAGGTAGCCCCGCCGCCGTCGGTCGTTTCCACCCTGACGGACCCGCCGTGCGATCCCACGATGGCCGCGACAATCGCGAGCCCCAGGCCGCTGCCGCCGGTCTCCCGCGTCCGGGACGTGTCCGCCCGATAGAAACGCTCGAACACCTTGGATGCATCCACTTCTGAGATGCCGGGGCCATGGTCCCGCACCTCGATCACGGCGACCGGCTGCCCGCCGTCGGAGGTCCGGACCCCGACGGCGAGTTCAATCGGGCTGCCGTCCGGGGTGTAGCGCAGGGCGTTCCCCACCAGGTTCCCCACCACCTGTCGCAGTTTTGCTTCGTCACCGAGCACGGGAGCGGGTGCGGCCCGATCCTCACCAAGGCCGGCCAGGGAGATGGGACGGGAGCGGTCGCTTGCCTGTGTGTCCACCACCGCGTCATGGGCGATCAGCTGCAGGTCAACGGGCTTTTGCTGGAGCGGGCGCTGTTCGTCCAGGCGCGCCAGCAGGAGCAGATCCTCCACCATTGAACCCATCCGTTTGGCTTCGCTTTCGATCCGCCCCATGGCCGTGGCCACGTCCTCGTCGGTGGCCAGCGCACCATGGCGGTAAAGCTCGGAGAAACCCCGGATGGTCACGAGTGGGGTACGCAGCTCGTGGGAGGCGTCTGCTGCGAACCGGCGCATTCTGCCTTCGGAGGCTGTCCGGGCGGCGAAGGCCGTCTCGATGTGCGCCAGCATGGCGTTGAGTGAACTGCCGAGCCGCCCCACTTCGGTGCCGGGATTCTCGACGTCCACGCGCCTGGAGAGGTCGCCGGCGGCGATCGCGGCCGCGGTCTTTTCCACTTTGGCCAGCGGCCGGAACGACCGCGACACGGTCCAACTGGCGATCAGGGAGGCCAGCAGCAGGGTGAGCAGGCCGACGCCGGTGACCACCAGGGTGGCGTGCTTGAGGACATCGTCCACGCTTTGCAGTGGCAATCCGATGACAACAACGGCGGGTTGGCCGATATAGAGCACGGTCACCGCGACCACCCGCCAATTATGGCCGTCCGTGCCACGCACCTGGTAAGGACGCGCGCCCCTGTCCTGGGCGTCCTCAACGGAGATGGTTGAGATGTCGGGGTGGTCATCCGGATTGCCGCCCAACAGCTGCGGGTCCCCACCGGGGGTGTGAAGGATCAGCGAGTAGTCACTGGGGACCATTGGGTTGGTGGGTGCCTGTAACTGGGTGAACGAGCGCTGCTTGCTGGCCAGGTCGACGGCGGCGTACAGCTTGTCATCCACCTGTGCCTGGAGGTAGCTGTGCAGCAGCGTCAGGGTGCCGGCGCCGGTCGCAGTCAGCGCAATAATCAGCAGAGCCATGATCATGGCCACCAGCTGGGACCTCAGTGAGGCCGATTTCCACCGCTGCAGCAAGGTCAGCGCTTCTCTGCCGTCCGGAGCACGTAGCCCACTCCGCGTTTGGTCTGGATCAGTGCCGGTGCGTCCGGATCAATGTCCACCTTGCGCCGGAGGTAGGAGATGTAGGACTCCACGATCGAGGCGTCGCCATTGAAGTTGTACTCCCAGACGTGGTCCAGGATCTGGGATTTCGACAGCACCCGGTTGGGGTTCAGCATGAGGTAGCGGAGGAGCTTGAATTCCGTGGGGGACAGTTCAATCACGGTCCCGCCGCGGCGCACCTCGTGGGCGTCGTCGTCGAGCTCCAGGTCGTCCACCCGGATCACGGCGTCGTCGTCGAGCATGGGCTGGGTCCGGCGCAGGACCGCGCGGATGCGGGCCACTACTTCGTCCAGGCTGAACGGCTTGGTGACATAGTCGTCACCGCCCACCGTGAGGCCGGTGACCTTGTCTTCGGTGTCGTCCTTCGCCGTAAGGAACAGGACCGGGAAGTGCTTGCCCGAAGCCCGCAGCTTGCGGGTGACGGTGAAGCCATCCATGTCCGGCAACATCACGTCCAGTACCGCCAGATCGGGCGTGTGGAGCTCGGCGGCGGCCAGGGCGTCGCGGCCGTTGGCGGCAGATATCACCTCAAAGCCTGCGAAGCGGAGCGAGGTGGACAGCAGCTCGCGGATGTTGGGTTCGTCATCAACAACTAGCAGCTTGGCTTCTGGGCCGGTCTTCTTCATGCTCCCATCATGCTCCCAGAAACTGTGAGTTTTCTGGATGACTGGTGTGAGCGCGGTGGGAGCTGTGGCCCGCAGGGGTCCGGGCGTTCCGTGGCTTCATTGGCGGACAGGAGGCTGGACATGGCCGCTTTATCCTCCCGCGGCTGGATAATGTGCAGCGGTGGGAGCCAGGGGAACCCTTTTTTGTCCCGGAACGTTCACCGCTTCCAGGGTTTCGCCGTGTCACGGCCGGGGCTACGCTGGGGCCAGCGGGCTAGCCTGAGCCGCGCTGGGGTTTCAATCATCGCCTAATGAAACGGGAATGACCATGTCTGACATCATCGCAACAGAGAGCACCGCTACTTCTGACCGCAGCATCCGCGACTGGGCCGACCTCGCGGAGGAGATGTGGTCGTACCTGACCGGTAAGGGTGCGGCCATCAACTATGAGTTCATAGACATGACTGTGGAGGTTCCGCGCGATATCGGAAGCGACGCACCGCGGGCAACCTGGAAGCTCAACGGAAGCCTGCGGGTGACAACGAGTGACAAGGACGCCGCAGGGTCCGACAAGAACCGAGGGTGAGCCACGGTGGTCCGATACCGCTTGGACATGGATTTGGACTTCTCGTACACGGACGAGTCGGGGACCGTAGTGCAGGGCAGTGCACGGGCGGCCGGAAGCTCAGTCGCGGTCTCCCTAGACGCCATTGACCCGTTCTTGTCGGGCAGGGCGCCGTCCCTGGACCAGATAAGGCCCCTGGCCCAGACGTTCGCTGAGCAGGGACTCACTGTGACCGTGGAGGGTCCGGACGGACACATTGTCAGTATCGGCGCGGTTCACAGCCCGCCTACGCAGCGGCTGATCACGAGGTCTCCCAATATCAAGCTGGGGAACCTAGGCGCCTTGATGCCGCTGATCAGGCCGGGCAGGAGGCGTGCTGCCCAGGGATTTTCGCTGCTGCCGCCCCAGACACTGCTGCCCGTGATGCCTACGGTCAGGCGCAACATCGTGCGCCGCGCCACCACCACCCACTACACCCGTGGGAGCGGACGGCCGAGACTGATCTTTGTCCAGAATTCGTCCACGTGGACCGGCCAGATTCCGCGGGAGGTCAATCTGGACAAGGAGACGTTGCTGATCGGCAGCGACCCCGGCTCGGACCTGCAGCTTGCGGGCCTGGACGCGCTGCACGCCCAGATCAGACACAGCGACGCTGACGAGTACATCCTGGTTCCGCACGGTGAGGTCGGCGGAAGTGTTTCCCCAACAGGTGAGTCCGTGCTCCGCACAGGTGCGCGGATCCAGATGGGGCAGTGGTGCCTCGCCTTTTTCCGGGAAGAGTTCGCTGACCACGGCCGGCCGTTTGGGGGACGCAGCGGCGGTGAACTAGCCTACCAGCGGCCGCAGTTCGACCCCCGGACAGGTGCCACAGAACGGGACGCGTCCCAAGGGGTCTCGTGATGACGCGGGAGGCCCGCTGATCTGAATCAATTGACGTTGGAGGCGGCCGGGCCGCGAGGGACGCCGCTCAGCCGGGCTGCTCGACATCCTTGGCGTCCATGATCCGGTAGGCATACCCCTGCTCAGCCAGGAAGCGCTGCCGCTTGGCCGCGAAATCCTGGTCCAGGGTGTCCCGGGCCACCAGCGAGTAGAATCGGGCCGCCCGGCCGTCCTTCTTCGGCCGCAGCAGCCGGCCCAGCCGCTGGGCTTCCTCCTGCCGGGACCCGAAAGATCCCGAAACCTGGATGGCCACCGAGGCCTCCGGCAGGTCGATGGAGAAGTTGGCCACCTTGGACACCACCAGGGTGTTCACGTCACCAGCGCGGAAGGCATCGAAGAGCTTCTGCCGGTCCTTGACGGAGGTGTCGCCCTTGATGACGGGAGCCTGCAGGCGCTCGCCGATCTCATCCAGCTGGTCAATGTATTGCCCGATCACGAGCAGTTGCTCGCCCTGGTGCCGGGCCACAAGCTGTTCCACGATCAGGGTCTTGGACTCGGAGGTGGCGCACAACCGGTACTTGTCCGCGTCCTCGGCCATGGCGTACGCCACGCGTTCGTCTCGGGGCAGGTCAATGCGGACCTCCACGCAGTCCGCGGGCGCGATGTAACCCTGCGCTTCGATGTCCTTCCAGGGTGCGTCATACCGTTTGGGTCCAATCAGGCTGAAGACCTCGCCTTCGCGGCCGTCCTCGCGGACCAGGGTGGCGGTGAGGCCCAGCCGGCGGCGCGCCTGCAGGTCCGCAGTCATCCGGAAGATCGGAGCCGGCAGCAGATGGACTTCGTCATAGATGATCAGGCCCCAGTCGTGGCCGTCCACGAGCTCCAGATGCGGGTAGAGGCCACCGCGCTTGGTGGTGAGGACCTGGTAGGTGGCGATGGTGACCGGCCGGACCTCCTTGACCGCGCCCGAGTACTCGCCGATTTCATCCTCCGTCAAGGACGTCCGCTTGAGCAGTTCGTCCTTCCACTGCCGGGCGGCCACGGTGTTCGTCACCAGGATGAGGGTTGTGGTGGAACTCGTGGCCATGGCCGCGGCACCCACCAGGGTCTTTCCCGCACCACAGGGCAGCACCACCACGCCGCTGCCGCCGGCCCAAAAATTCTCGGTGGCGAGCTGCTGGTACGGGCGGAGCTTCCAGCCGTCCTCGTTCAGGGCGATCAGGTGGGGTGTGCCGTCCACATAGCCGGCCAGATCCTCCGCCGGCCAGCCGATTTTCAGGAGCAGCTGCTTGAGCTGGCCGCGCTGTGAGGAATGGACCACAATGGTTTCGCCGTCGATCCGCGGACCCAGCAGCGGCTGGATTTTCTTGGCCCGGATGACCTCTTCCAAGACAGGGTAGTCGTCCGTGCGCATCACCAGGCCGTGCTGCGGGTCCTTTTCCAACCGCAGCCGCCCGTACCGGGACATGGTTTCTTCGACGTCGATCAGCAGCGAATGCGGCACCGGGAACCGCGAGTATTTGAGCAGGGTGTCCAGGACCTTCTCCGCGTCCAAGCCGGCGGCGCGCGCGTTCCACAGGCCCAGGGGGGTCAGCCGGTAGCTGTGCATGTGCTCCGGAGCGCGCTCCAGTTCGGCGAAAGGCGCGATCGCGTGGCGCGCCTCGGTGGCCAGTTCGTGGTCCACTTCGAGCAGGATGGTTTTGTCACTTTGGACGATCAGCGGGCCGTCGTTCACGCGGGGCCGTCCTTCACTGGCGCAGTTCTTCTGCGGCCTCGATATCGATGATGCGGTGGATGGAGAGCACGCGTTCGGTTTCCTTGACAGGATCGAAGACCCTGACGCGTCCGCCGGTTACGGAGAGGGGAACAACTGTCTCCAGGCAGCAATTCCCCTGGCTGTCCACTACGTTCATGCTCACGCGCTGCTTAAGCCGGATAGCCCGCTGCAGGGTCTCCAGGCCAAGCTGGGTTGCGGCTTCGCCGGTACCCGGCACTGCCCGTGTGTGGTTTCCGTTGGCTGCGGGCCGCCCGTTCCGCAGGACGGCGAGCTGCGCAGCGACGTCGTGCTCCGCTGGCGCGGTCCGCGGCGCTGTGTAGACGGGGCGGGTGCTGCCCGGAACGCCGGTGGTGCGCCGGAGCCGGACCACTCCGGGCTGGGCCTGATCCACCGACGGCGAGAGGCCCAGCCCGCGCAGGACCTGCGCCGTTTCCCGCGGCGGAGCAGTGGAGATCAGCACGGTCGGCGCAATCCGGGCCAGCCCCAACCCGGCTGCTTTGGACTCGGCCGCCAGCTCCAGCACCGTTGCCTCATCATCGCTTTGGATAAAGCTGGCGGCCGTTCCCACCCGGAGCCGGCCGTGCCGGGACGCGGTGTCCTCCACCAAATATTCCAGGGGTTGGGGCACTGCCGTGGCCGAGTGCTCACGCAGGAACACCAGCAGGCTCGATGCGTCATGCCCGGCATCCAGGGCGCGCCGGACCGAGTTGGCCGAGAACCGGTAGATGGTGGCGGGCCCCTGCCCCTCGGCGTCGGCCATCAACAGCAGCTTTTCCGCCAGCTCCGGAGCCAGGTAACCCGGGGCAACTGCCGTCAGGTCCGCCTGGAGCAGCACGTGGTTCAGCGCCGCGGGCAGGTGCTCGCCCAGGATGCCCAGGGCCTCGTCCGGCTTGTCTTCAGCAATGGCGCTGCCCAGCTGGCTCAACGCACCGGAGCCGATCAACCCCAGCAGCTCTGCTTCCGCCAGCACACCTCTGATCAGGGAACTGAACCGGCGGGCCATCCGGGGCTGCGTCCATTCAGCCCGCTGGAGCACTGCCGCGGCGTCGAGGACTGGCGCCGTGCCGTCCGCAGCGGCAGCTTCCTGCGTGAGCTCTTCCAGAATTTCCAGGATCCGCTTCCTGACCACCGGGGCATCCGGCCGCTGCGCTTCCGCTGAAAGGGCATTGACGGTATTCCCAGCCACGGCACGGTGCACGGCGGGAACGCCGCCCGGGCCGGTAACGGGCTGACCCACGAGTGAGGGCACACGCTCGCTCGCGAGCCAAGCGTTGACCAGCCACAGCCACTGCTCCTGGCGGGGGAGGGACAGCCACTCCAGCTGCGGGGGCTGCACCCAGGAGGACGAGTCCACATCGAGGCGCAACAGGCCGGCGAGGGCGCTGATCTCCAGCAGCAGGCCCGCCCGGTGCTGGTCGATGCGCAGTGTCTCGGCCAGCCGCTTCATTTCCCGGACGCCTACGCCGCCGCTTCGCAGCGTGGCCAGCGGCTGTTCGCGGACGGCATGGAGCAGATCCCCCACCTGCCGGAGGGTTTCAGCGATGGCGCCCAGCGCCGCGTTCCGACGAAGTGCGGCGGTAGTGCTGCCCAGTTCCGGAACCGGAGGGGAAAGGGAGAAGTCATTGATGATGGCGCCGTCACGCAACGACAGCCCCACGCTGTGCGGCAGTTCCACGTGCGCGGCGTCCAAGGGGACCAGCAGGCCGCGGGCCAGGAGCCAGTCCACGGGCCCGACGTCGGCGCCCTGGTTCGAGACCGAAGCTTTCCGTTGCGCCTGGGGGACGGCACCCATGGCCCAGTTGCGGAATTTGGCGAGCAGCGCCGTCGTGCGTTCCGGGGCTCCGGCCAGAGCCGCGCTGAGTGCCTCGGGCGAGGATGTCCAATGCTGCAGCGCCAAGGCTGCCTCCATGGGGGTGGTGGCGTTCTGGATGGAGACGCCGCTGCGGTGCAGCTCCGCAACGAGCTGGACAACCCGCTGGGCAAACGCGGGCTGAAGCCTGACCAGCTCGGTGTAGCTGCGCCCCAGCCCCGCAGGATAGATTCCCACCACGTCCTTGAGGCTTCCCACCGGCAGGTAGTAGCGCTGCCGATGGCCCGAGGCCGCCGTTCCATGCGGCGGCTCGGCCCGGTGCACCAAAGCCAGTTCCTGGAGCGAGGCCAGGATGCGTTCCAGCGCCACCACCGTGGATCCTGCAATGAGTTTCCGGACGCCCGCCGCAGATGCGCTGTGTTCGGTGTCCGTGTTGGTGCACAGATGCAGGGTTTCCAGCACCTGCATCTGCGGCCTGTTCAGCCGTTCGAGCGCCCGCTGGACGCTGACCCGCGCGCTTGCCCGGGCGGCCAGGGCTGAAAAGTCAGGAACCGCGGGGGACATAAGGTCCGGCCGCGCTGCGAAGAGCGCTCGCAACGAGTCATCGCTGCGTGCTTCCAGTTCTTTGCTGAGCGCGCGGATTAGGGACATCAGTCCAACGTTACCGCCCGCTGGACTTTCCTGCCCGGCGCCGGCCGGCCACGCTGTCCAGCACCAGGAAGAGCATCAGCAGAAACGCCACAGGCAACCCGTACAAGGCAGTGGCGGTGACCCAGGCCGGAGCGGGGGAGCCTGCGAAGGCCAGCGCCATGACGGCGCCCACTGCCACGAGGGAAAGCATGGCAACAACCGCTGCGCAGATCATCAGTGGGCGCCGGTATCGCGAGGGTGTCATGCAGGTAACGCTAACAGCCGGGCGACCGGTAACCTTGAGGAACAGACCAACACGGTCCGTTGCCGTCATACCCTGAACCCGCACATCAGTGCGGATGCGGTGACTGCCGGCCGTGTCAGAAGACGTCAGAACGAAGAAGGTTGATTACGTGCCTACCGGCAAGGTCAAGTGGTATGACAAGGAAAAAGGTTTCGGATTCCTCGCAGGCGAGGACGGCCAGGAAGTCTTCCTGCCCAAATCATCGCTGCCCGACGGCATCACGGAGCTGAAGGCAGGCACACGCGTTGAGTTCGGCGTTGCCGACGGCCGCAAGGGCGCGCAGGCCCTGGGCCTGCGAGTCCTGGACAAAACGCCGTCAATCGCCAAGGCCAAGCGGCCCAGCGCCCGGGACCTCGCGCCGCTCGTCCAGGACCTGGTCAGCGTGCTGGACAACCTTTCCGGAACCCTGTCCGCGGGCAAGTACCCGGAAGGCAACAAGGGCAAGGCCATCGCGGCTGCCCTGCGTAAGGTTGCCGACGAGCTGGACGTTTAGGTCTTGGCCATGGACACGGAAGCTGAACAGCCGGACACCACGGCACCGGAGACGGTGGGCGCCAAAGCCGGGGCCAAGTCCCGGACCGGCGTCCCCGTATGGCGGACCGGCAAGCCGGACGCCTTCCTCGCTGCTGCCGTTGGTGAGGCGCGGACCGCAATCGAAGGCATCACGGCGGCGTCGGACATCGGTGCGCACCTGGCTGCCAAAAGTGAGGGCGACCGCCTGGTCACCCACCTCTTCGAATCAAAAATGGCCGGCTACGACGGCTGGCAGTGGTATGCGGTCCTGACCAGGAATTCCCGCTCCAAGGTGGTCACGGTCAGCGAGCTTGGCCTCCTGCCGTCCGAGGATTCCATCCTTTCCCCGGAGTGGGTGCCGTGGGCAGAGCGCGTCCGCCCCGAGGACGCACAGGCGGCAGAGGAAGAGGAACCGCGCGCAGCTGTTGCTTCCGCTTCGGAGCCGGAGACTTCGCAGGCCGACGCTTCGCCGGCCGAGGCTGACGCTTCCGGGTCCGATGACGAAGACGCCGAGGACGACGAACCCGCCGGCGAGGCTGACTAAGCAGTTGAGAATGCGCAGGGTTGAGGACCAAGAAGGCCGGCACTGATGTCCACCTTCAAATCCCTGCACATCCTCAATTACCGGATCTGGTTCATCGGCGCACTGGTTTCCAACATCGGAACCTGGATGCAGCGGACGGCCCAGGACTGGCTGGTGTTTGACCACCTCACCGAGCACGACGCCGGGGCCATGGGCATTACCATGGCGCTGCAGCTGGGACCGCAGCTCTTCCTGGCGCCCATCGCCGGCCTCGTGGCTGACCGGTACAGCCGCCGGCAGCTGCTGATCATGACGCAGTCAATGATGGCCCTCCTGAGCGCCGGACTGGGCCTCCTGGTGGTGCTCGGCGCCGGCCAGTTGTGGCACGTCTACGGCTTTGCCTTGCTGCTGGGCATGGTGTCCGCGCTCGATGCCCCGGTCCGTCAGACCTTCGTTTCCGAACTCGTGCGGGACGACTACCTGCCCAACGCAGTGGCCCTGAACAGCGCCTCCTTCAATGTCGCCCGCATGATCGGACCCGCCGTGGCCGGCGTGCTCACCGTGGCGGTTGGTCCTGGCTGGGTGTTCCTGATCAATACCGCCACGTTCCTGGCCATGCTCCTAAGCCTGTGGAAAATCCCCTCCGCGTCGCTGCGCCGGCTTCCCCGGGCCGCTCCGGGCAAGGGCCGCATCAGGGAAGGGCTGCGCTACGTCCGGTTCCGGCCGGACATTCTGGTGGTCCTCGTAGCCGTGTTCATCGTGGGCACACTCGGGCTGAACTTCGTACTGTTCATCGCCGCGATGGTGGGCACGGAATTCGGGTTGGATGCCAGCGCCTTTGGGCTTATGAATTCCATCATGGCCATCGGGTCCGTGGCGGGGGCGCTGCTATCCGCCGGCCGCGGCAAACCCCGCCTTCGGATGATCTTCGGCGCGGCGGCTGCCTTTGGCGTGACGTCGGGGCTGGCGGCGCTTGCCCCGAACTACTTCTGGTTCGGCGTAGCGCTGGTGCCGGTGGGCCTGTTCGCGATCACCATGATGACCAGCGCCAACGGCTACGTCCAGACCACCACCGATCCCGTCATGCGGGGCAGGGTTATGGCGTTGTACATGGCCATCTTTATGGGCGGCACACCCATAGGCGCCCCCCTGGTGGGATGGGTGGCCAACGTCGCTGGCCCCCGGTGGTCCCTTTCCGTGGCGGCCGCGTCCGGGATCATCGCCGCCGTGATCGGAATGATCTGGATCATCCGCGCCCAGCAGCTCCGGCTCACCTTCAACCGCCGCGCCCGCGGCCTGCGGTACTTCGGCGTCGTCTCGCATCTGGGCGTCCAACAACCGGGGGACAACGCAAACGGCGCCGCCTGGGACGAAAACCCGGACGACGCCGTCGAACGCTGACAGCTGGCGTCACCACAAAACAGTGCGAACGAACACTTGGGGCCCCGGTATCTGGGCCCCAAGTGTCCGTTCGCGCGGGTGCGCTACTTGCGCAGCTCGCCCACCACGTAATCAATGCTTGCCAGCAGCGCAGTGACATCAGCCGGCTCGATGGCCACAAACGTGGCGATCCGGAGCTGGTTGCGGCCCAGCTTGCGGTACGGCTCGGTGTCCACGATCCCGTTGGCGCGCAGCACCGTGGCAATCGCGGCGGCGTCGATCGAGTCGTCGAAGTCGACGGTGGCGATGACGTTGGAACGGTCTTCCGCCTTGGCCACAAACGGGGTGGTGTACTCGGCGGCCTCGGCCCAGGAGTAGATCCGGCCGGCGGAGTCAGCGGTGCGGGCGGACGCGAAGTCCAGGCCGCCGTTGGCGTTCAGCCACTGCACCTGCGCGTCGAGGGTCACCAGGGTGGAGAGCGACGGCGTGTTGTAGGTCTGGTTCAGCTTGGAGTTGTCGATGGCGGTCTGAAGGTCCAGGAAATCCGGGATCCAGCGGCCACTGGCCTTGATCCGGGCGGCGCGTTCCAGCGCGGCGGGGGAGAAGAGGCCCAGCCACAGGCCGCCGTCGGATGCGAAGTTCTTCTGCGGGGCGAAGTAATAGACATCCGTCTCTGAGACGTCCACGTCCAGGCCGCCGGCTGCGGAGGTGGCGTCTACCACGACCAGGGAACCGGCATCGGCGCCCGCAACGCGCTTGACCGGAGCGGCGACGCCGGTGGAGGTTTCGTTCTGCGGCCAGGCGTAGACATCCACGCCTGCCTCGGCGGCCGATGCCGGGCGGGTGCCGGGCTCGGACGTGATGATGGAGGAGGCGTCCAGGAACGGGGCCTTGTTGGTGGCCGAGGCGAACTTGGAGCCGAACTCGCCGAAGGACAGGTGCTGGGCCTTCTTCTCCACCAGACCGAAGCTGGCGACGTCCCAGAATGCTGTAGAGCCGCCGACGCCGAGGACCACTTCGTAGCCTTCGGGGGCGCGGAAGAACTGGCTGAGGCCTTCACGGACGGAGCCTACGAGGTTCTTGACGGGGGCCTGGCGGTGGGAGGTGCCCAGGATGGTCTTGGACGCCACTAAGAGCGCCTCGAGCTGCTCCGGCCTGACCTTGGACGGTCCCGCGCCGAACCGTCCATCCTTTGGCAAGAGGTCGGCAGGAATAGTGATGCTGGTTTCGCTCACGGGGGCTCCAATTTCGACATGGACGTCGCTCACGTCCGGACGGTGGGGTGGCCGGTAGTCGGCAGTGACTGCATTAAGGGCCTCCCTTATTCTGCCTGAACCCCTCGAGTGGGCAGGAACCGGCACCGTCATAGTCCGGCCAATGAGACCATGTGGGCCCCGTCCGGGGATTATCCGGACAAACTCAAAATAGGCTAAGCTTTTTACCGGACCTCGCCGCTGCTGGACGCGATACGGTGGGACAACGCAAGGTACTGCGCTCGAGGAGCTGAGCTGGATGACGGATCTGATCGATACTACGGAGATGTATCTTCGGACCATTTTGGAGCTTGAAGAAGAGAACATCGTTGCTCTTCGCGCCCGCATCGCCGAACGCCTGCGGCATTCCGGCCCCACCGTGTCCCAAACCATCGGCCGGATGGAACGCGACGGACTGGTGGTGGTCTCCGGAGACCGCCACCTGGAACTGACCGGGGCCGGGCGGAAGCGCGCCACGGAAGTGATGCGCAAGCACAGGCTGGCGGAACGGCTCCTGGCGGACGTGATTGGCCTGGACTGGGCCTACGTCCACGATGAGGCGTGCCGCTGGGAGCATGTGATGAGCGAACGCGTTGAGCAGCGCATTTACGAATTGCTCAACCACCCCACCGATTCTCCCTACGGCAATCCCATCCCCGGGCTGGCGGCCCTGGGCGGGCCGGCGTCGGCGCTGCCTGATGCCGGAGTGATTAATCTCCTTGACGCGATGCAGGCCTACGGGCCGGCGTCGAACGTGACGGTAAGCCGGTTGGCCGAGCCCATCCAGGTGGAGCCTGAGTTGCTGGTCCAGTTGGACGAGGGCGGAATCAGGCCCGGCGCCTCGGTGTCCCTGGAGCGCGTGGGGGAGTACATCTCCGTGCGGGTTCCGGGCATAGAAGGGGCGCTCGAGCTGCCCCCGGAAGTGGCATCGCACGTCTTCGTTTCCATCCGCTGACGGGACGTCGGCTCCCTCGCGTGGGGCCGCGCACTAGCGCAATGGCGCCAGGTTCCGCAAAGATAACGGAATTGTTACTGTCCAACTTAATCGCCTATAGTTGAAACGCAGCGTCGATACAAAAGCGTTACCTGATCCGGAGCCGAGCTCTGCCAGCGGATCAGGTGCACGAGTCACCAACTGGCAGAGGCGGGGGAACCACAACCGGCAGTCGCGAGACTGCCTTGGGGTGAAGTCCGTCAGCAGCAAGCCTCTTCCAGCGAAGGATCCTCACGGGATATCTCTGCGTCAAGTGCTTGTCACGGCGGACCGGGTCTTTGAACTCTCTGACCCGAATCCGACAGCTAACTTCGCAGGCTATCCAGAGAGGAACATTCTTGACCACGCAATACTCCAGGGGCCGCCGTCGCGCGGTTGGCCCCGCTTCGGCGCCGAGAGTGGCCGAGGATTTCACCGCGGAGAGGCCCCGCGACCCACAGCGGGAAGCCCGCCGCCGCCGGGGACCCTTCCGGCAGATGACGGACTTCGCCGCTGCCAGTGGCCTGGGCCAGAAGGCCGGCATCGCCCTGGCGGCAACAGGCCTGGCTCTCACCGTGACGGTTCCTGTGACCGGCCCCGTGATGGCAACTCCTTCACCCGGCCAGGCCGCGTCGGCCGTTTCCGCGGCTCCGCAGCCTGAAGTCACTGCCGAAGCCGCCGCCCAAATAGATTTCAGCCGCTCGTCCGTGGTAACCCAAGGTGATCCCGACGGCAAACTGAAGCAGCTGCTGAGCGCCCAGTCCGCGGGATCCATTACCCGCGCCGCCTCTGCCGGAAGCCTCGGCCCGCCGCTGGCCCAGCTGGCTACAGTCTCTCCCTTCGGATTCCGGGTCAGCCCCATCACCGGCGGCTCCGGCGACTTCCACCGTGGCCAGGACTTCGCAGCGCAGTGCGGAACCTCTGTCCTGGCTGCTGCCAGCGGCACCGTGACCTTCGTTGGCTGGCACCAGTACGGTGGCGGCAACCGCGTGGTGGTGGATCACGGCAACGGCCTTGAAACCACGTACAACCACCTCTCCTCCGCCAACGTCAAGATGGGCCAGACGGTCAGCCGCGGCGATGTGGTTGCCCTCAGCGGCACCACGGGCGCCTCCACGGGCTGCCACCTCCACTTCGAGGTCCAGGTAAACGGCGAAGTCGTTGACCCCAGCGGCTGGCTCTGAATCAAATGATGGCAAACTCTCGAATCGCCGCGACCTGCCGTGACCTGAATGTGACATTGGCGCTGAACTCCTGTAACGTCTAAAGCGCGTCAACTTTTCCGAAGTTGACGTTCTTGAGTGGATTGCCTAGCTCTGCCACCGCTCAAGGTCCGTTCGCATGACATCGTCTGGCAGGGGCGGGGGAACCAATTTTGGTCTTCGAATCTGAAGGCCTTGGGGTTAAGTCGCAAAGCTTCCACTGTGAAGCAGCGTGGCCGGGTGACTCCCATCCGAATCCGACAGCTCACCTCGCAGGCATTGGGAGAGGCTACCTTCGTGTCTTCACGCCATAATTCTGCGCGCCACCGCGCACTACTGGTTCGCACCAACCCCTTGGGATCCGTGTCCAAGGCGGTCAGTGCCAACGCCGGGACCGTAGGTCGCCAGGCTGCTGTTATCGCAGCTGCATCAGGTCTGATCCTGAGCATGGGACTTCCGGCCAACGCCGCGGATACCACCGCCGGTGTTTCCGCCTCTACCGAGTCCGGTTCCGCGCAGACGGCACTTGCCGTAACTGCGGCGCCCACGGCTACCGTTTCCTTCGAGCGCCCCGTGATCAAGACCACGCCGGCACCGAAGGTTGAGACGGTCCGTGCGCAGTCCACGGCCTCCGAAACCGGGGCTCAGGGTGCTGCGGCAACCGAGGTCGCGGCCTCCAAGCTCGCCGACGCCTCCAAGCTCGCTGACACTGTCTCCTCCGCCGCCGCTTCGGGTCTGGCAGCAATTGCCTACACCGGTATCGGCCACCCCTACGTCTGGGGCGGCACCACTCCCAACGGCTGGGACTGCTCAGGCTTCACGCAGTGGGTCTACGCCCAGGCCGGCATCAGCATTCCCCGCACCAATGCCTGGACAGCCATGCGGCCCACCGCCACACCAGCTCCCGGTGACCTGGTCATGCAGAATGGCGGCGCCCACGTTGGCATTTACGTCGGCAACGGCATGATGATCAGCGCACTTAACCCGTCACAGGGCACCCTGCTCCACTCCGTGGCATCCACGGGCTCGTCCGCGTTCTTCACGCTGGCCCCGTAGTTCCCGCCATCCGGCAGTTCCTGCAGCCCTGCGCTGACGGAATGGATTCTTCGCCGGAAACTTTTCGCTAAATCCCCGTTCGGGGCGTGCCGGCGTACCCCCAAGATGCCGGCGCGTCCAAAGCCCTTGGGCTGCCCACGCGGTCCTGAGGAAAACGAAAGAGAGAAATTAATGACTACACGTGCAACTGTTGCACGGCACCGCGCCGAGGTCACCAAGACCAACTCGCTGGCTGTCATTGCCAAAGCTGTCGGCGACAACGCCGGCGGCATGGGCCGCCAAGCTGCGGTTATCGCTGCTGCCTCCGGTCTTGTCCTGACCAGTGGTATCGCTGCGAACGCGGCAGACTCCGGAGTCCAGCGTGAAGCTGCTTCCGCTTCGAACCTCGAAGTTGGGGTTTCCGCGCCTGCCATCATTTCGGCTGCCTCCACCATTGCCATCTCGTACGAGAAGCCAGCCGTGACCACCACGCCGGCTCCTGTTGAGGCTCCCGCGCCGGTTATTGAAGCTCCGGCTCCGGCGAAGCCCGCGGCAACCATCAAGGTCGCGTCGGCAACGCCGGCTGCTCCCTCGGCCCCGGTAGCTGCCAGCGGCAAGGGTGCTGCTATCCTCTCTGCTGCGTACGCCCAGCTGGGTGTGACGCAGGACTGCACCATGCTGGTGACCAACGCCCTGGCCGCCGTGGGTATCAACTACCACGGCTGGCCCGCCGGCTACCTGTCTCTGGGCGCGACCGTTAGTGCAGCCGAGGCCCAGCCCGGCGATCTGTTGTACTACGCAGATGGCGGCGCCGGCGTTGCCCACATTGCCGTCTACGCCGGTAACGGACAAGCCGTGCACGGCGGCTACAACGGCAACCAGACTGTTGTGTTCAGCGCCAACGTTGGTTCAGGACCGGTCTACATCCGCGTGCGCTAGCACCAAAGTCGATCTTCAAAGGACCCCTGCCTCACGGCTGGGGTCCTTTGTTGTTGGCAGGGCTGCTGCAGCGACCCGGACGCGTGTCCCGATCCGACACGTGACTGCTGCTGCGTCCGAAATTAGTTGATCCCGGGATTCTTTGTTTACTCTTGTGGTGTCGATCCATAGCCCGGATATGCCGGGGGCAGCCGGCCCTCGTGCCCCTGACGGGTGCGGCCACGAAGAGGTACGTGCATGCGCACTCTCGTTCTGAATGCTGGATATGAACCGCTGGCGGTAGTCACCTTCCGCCGGGCGCTGGTGCTTGTGCTCACGGGCAAGGCCAGCGTTATTGCCGAAGGCGATGACCCTGTGGTGGGGCCCCAGGAGATTCTGGGCCGCCCGTCCGTGATTCTCCTGAACCGCTACATCCGCCCGAGATACAACCAGGGCACTGCGGTCAGCCGCCGCGGAGTCCTGCGGCGGGACGGTCACCGGTGCGCGTACTGCGGTAAAGGTGCCCACACCATTGACCATGTGCAACCGAAATCACGTGGCGGCGCCGACTCCTGGGAAAACCTGGTGGCTGCCTGCCTTCGCTGCAACAACACCAAAGGCGACCACACTCCGGCTGAAATGGGCTGGAAGCTCAGGTTTGTCCCGGAACCGCCTCATGGCACTATCTGGCAGATCAAGGAACTTGAGAAGCCCACGCCGGCCTGGGACCCGTTCCTGTTGCCGGAACGGGCCGCCTGAATTCCGGCCGCTAGTGCCAGCCCCGCACAGTATTCCAGCCCCCGCACCGTTAAGCTGGGTGGGTGGACGCTGACCCCCTCGACTTCGATGCCGTCATCCTCGCCGGCGGCCGTTCGTCGCGGCTCGGTGGTGTGCCCAAACAGAGCCTGACGTACGACGGCGACTCCCTGTTGCGCCGCTCCGTGGCCGCTGCCGGGGGAGCCCGGGCCGCCGTCGTAGTTGGTCCGGACACTGGGGAAGTGCCTGGCTGGAAAGTACCGGCCGGGTTTCTGCGCTGCCGCGAGGAACCGCCGTTTAGCGGTCCAGCGGCTGCCATTGCGGCCGGGCTGGCGGCCCTGGCTGCTGCGGACGGCAGCCGCCCCGCGCTGACGCTGGTGCTGGCCTGCGACATGCCCAACGTGGGGCAGGCGGTGGCGGTACTGAAGGCTGCGTTGCGTGCACGAGGCCCCGGTGCGGAAAGCTCCGAGGGTCAGCACCCGGGCCGGGAACCGGACGGCGTGTTGGCCGTCTCGGAGGATGGCCGCAGCCAGCCACTGGTTGGCTTTTATAGCACAGCCGCGCTACAACGATCTGTCATCCAACTGGAAACCGCAGGACGATTAATTAATGGGTCGGTGCGGGCACTCCTTGCTAGTCTGGACGTGCAGCATGTCGCCGTTCCGGCCGGCTCCACGGCCGATGTGGACACCTGGGACGATGCCGCCGCACTTGGTGTGGCCGGTTCGGATCCCCTAAGCGGGCTCCGGGGCAACACTGCCGCAGACAATTTGGGAGGCAGCGCGTGAAAAGCCAGGAAGAGACGCTGGAAGAGTGGTGCAGGTCCTTGCTCCAGGCGTATGAACTGGAGGACGTCCAGATCGATGTCAACACCATTCTGTCGCTGGCCGGTGTGGCGGCACACTCAGTGGTCCGCCCGGCCGCCCCTCTCACCACCTTTATTGCCGGATTCGCCGCCGGCCTGGCTGCTGGATCGGGACAGGCTACGAACGCTGCCGCCATGACCGCCGCCATGGACCGTGCCCGCACCCTCGCTGCTGACTATGATGCCGAATCTGCCAGGACCCCCGTCGAATGACTTCCGTTCAGTGACCGCCGCCCCCGGCGACGTATCCGAAAATCCCCAGCAGCAGGCAGCCCCGGCAAAGCACCTTGCCCACACCTGGGAGGAGGCGCGCAAGGCCGCTTTTGATATCGCCACCCCGATTCCGCCGGGCCGGGTTCCCGTGGGCCAGGCGCTGGGCAGGGTCCTGGCCGGCGACATTACGGCGTTGCACGACATGCCGCACTACGCGTCATCTGCGATGGACGGCTGGGCCGTCAACGGCAGCGGTCCGTGGATCGTGGCGGAGACCGGCCAGCGGCTGGCACCCCACCAGGCCAGCCCCATCGTCACCGGCGGGCTGATCCCGCCCGGGGCTAAATCCGTCCTGCGCAGCGAAAGTGCAGTGCTCGTTATGGACGACGACGGCCTGCCGCTGCTGATGACCGGCGGCGCTGCACGTCCCGGCGAGCCCGGGAACGGCCAGCACATCAGGAAGGCCGGCGAGGAAGCCGCCGCGGGAGAAGTGCTGGTCAAGGCCGGCGTAACGCTGAACCCGGCCCATCTGGCGGTCGCGGCCCTGGCCGGGCACGATGACCTGCTGGTCCGGGGCAAGCCGGTGGTTAAGCTCCTGCTGACCGGCTCCGAAGTTGTAGCCCAGGGGCTGCCGGTCCCAGGGCAGGTCCGCGACACCTTCGGTCCGCAGCTCGCTGGCGTTGTGGAAATGCTTGGCGGCATCGACGGCGGCCAGGAACGGATCGGCGACTCTTACGCTGAGTGGCTGGGCGGTCTGGCGGACCTCCCACCCGAGGTTCCCGACCCCTCCGCGCTGCCGGCCGACGTCGTGATCACCACCGGCGGTACGGGCGTCTCGGACACCGATCACCTCCGCCGCGCTGTTGCGGAACTGGGCGGGCGGCTGGTTATCGACGGCATCGCCATGCGCCCCGGGCATCCGGCTGTCCTGGCCGAACTCCCCGATGGGCGCTTTGTCCTGGGGCTCCCCGGAAACCCGCTGGCCGCCATGATGGCACTGTCCACGGTGGGCGAACCGCTGCTGGCCGCGCTGGGCCACGGCGCCATGCCGCCGGTGCAGGAGGTCCCGTGCGGGACCACCATCGAGGCTGAGCCGGGGCGGACCAGGCTGATGCCGTTCCGGCTTTTGTACGGGATGGCGTCACCGGCCAAACACACCGGTCCCGGGATGATGCGCGGACTGGCGTCGGCGCACGGGGTGATGGTTGTTCCGCCGCATGGGGTGCAGCTGGGCGAACCCGTCCCGGCGTTTGCCTTGCCGTGGGGACCGCCGGTGCCCACGCCCGATCAGCCGGGCAGCAAGACCAAGAGTAGGTCCGGCGCGAAACCAGCCACCCGGGCAGCTGGCAAGGACACTGCGAAGCCCGCCGGTCCGGTGGACTGGAGTGCCCTGCTTGGCTAGGCGACGTCCTGCGGAATCCCGTACGCCACAGTTCGGCCAGTGGTGCAATGATGGACCTATGAACAGCGCCAGCCGGCAGGTCCGGAAAGTCCACGGGGCCCTTCAAGACAGTCTGGCGGTTCGCTGATGGGGCGAGTGACGCAGCGCCGCAAGGTGCACAAGTATGTTTTGGATGGCTCGCCCAATGCCCTCGAGTTCCCGGTCCGCCACCGCGAGGACGTCCTCGCCGTCGAAGAGCCGCTGGAAATCCGGCTCGGTCCGCTGTCATTCTCGGTGACCATGCGGACGCCCGGGGACGACTTTGACCTGGTGGCCGGCTTCCTGGTGTCCGAGGGGATTATCTGGGCTCCCGAGCAGCTGGTATCGCTGCGGTTCTGCGCCGGCGAGGACGAAGACGGCGTCCAGACGTTCAACGTGGTGGAAGCCCAGCTGCGGCCCGACGTCGAACTCCCCGCGAAAGGACGGAACGTCTTCACCTCAAGTTCCTGCGGTATCTGCGGCACGGACTCGATCGAGGCAGTGCGCAAGTCCTCCCATTTCAGCCCCGCGGCGGATCCATTGACCGTGCCCGCCCACGTGCTGGCTTCACTGCCAGGACGGCTCCGCGAAGCCCAGGACGTTTTTGACGTTACCGGCGGAGTGCACGCCGCGGGCCTCTTCCGCATAACGGACGACGGCGGCGTGCAGCTCTTGTGCCTCCGCGAGGATGTGGGGCGCCACAACGCCGTGGACAAGGTGGTGGGCTGGGCTCTGCGGGAGCGGTTGCTTCCGCTGACCGGGCTGGTCCTGCAGGTCTCGGGCCGCGCATCGTTTGAACTCGTCCAGAAGGCAGCGTTGGCGGGCATTCCCGTACTGGCGGCAGTGAGTGCGCCGTCGAGTCTTGCTGTGGAGCTGGCGGAGGCCAGCGGCATGACCCTGGCAGGATTCAGCCGGGGCACGAGCCTGAATGTCTACGCCGGGCAGGGCAGGATTACGCTGTCCGCCACGCACGTTCCTGCGCAGGTTCCGGAGCCGGTTCCCGGGAAGGCCGCGGACGAATTAGGCGCGAACGCGCCCGGATAACAGCGGTGCCGGCCCCTTCGGCGGAGATTTACCGTGGTGCTTGGCTATTGAGCTACTAGCCGGTAGATTTTATCCATCGATTGGAAGCTTTTGGTCCGGACTCGAATACTCCAGTTCAAGCACCTAAGAGGGTTTACATTGCATGACGACCGCCGGATCACCGAAGTCCGCTTGGACCGGTTTGTCCGCGAGCGGATCAATCCCGCCGTTTACGCGCGCACCGTTCCGCTCAACCTGAGCAGCTGGGACGCCCCCGGCGAACCGGTGCCCGTGTTGGATGCACTGCGGAATCACTTCGAGCCGCAGGAGCACGGTGCCGCCTGGGGCAAGCCGTGGGGCACCAAGTGGCTGCGCCTCCAGGGCGACGTCCCGGAGGCGTGGGGCACCGGACCGGACACCGCGGTGGAAATCGTGGTGGACCTTGGCTTCATCAACGAAGCCCCCGGATTCCAGTGCGAGGGCATCGCCTGGCGCCCGGATGGCTCCATCATCAAGGCGATTTCGCCCCGGAACCAGTACATTCCCCTGAAACTCCTGGGCAGCGGCATGTCCGTTGACTTCTACGTTGAGGCGGCCGCCAACCCGGACATGGCGCAAGGTTGGACCTTCGCCGCCACACCCTACGGGGATAAGGCAACATCAGGCACGGCGCCGCAGTACCGGCTGGGCAGGATCGCCATCGCCGAACTCAACCAGACGGTCTGGGAACTACAGCAGGACATCGGGACCCTCGCCGGGCTCATGCACGAACTCTCCACCGAGCAGCCGCGGCGCCATGAGATCCTCCGTGCGCTGGAGCGCATGATGGACCAGATGGATCCCGACGACGTCCCGGGCACCGCCGGAGCCGGGCGGGCAACCCTGGCGGAAGTCCTGTCCAGGCCCGCCTATGCGTCCGCCCATCAATTGGTGGCTACGGGCCACGCCCACATCGACTCCGCCTGGCTCTGGCCGGTGCGTGAAACTATCCGCAAATGTGCCCGGACGTTCTCCAACGTGGTGGCGCTGATGGATGAGGATCCGGGCTTTGTGTTCTCCTGCTCGTCAGCCCAGCAGCTGGCCTGGATGAAGGAGTTCTACCCTGAGCTTTTCAGCCGGATCCGGGAAAAGGTCAAGGCCGGTCAGTTCGTCCCGGTGGGCGGCATGTGGGTCGAGTCGGACACCAACATGCCCGGCGGCGAGGCCATGGCACGGCAATTCATTGAGGGCAAGAACTTCTTCCTCGACGAGTTCGGCCTCGAATGCCGCGAAGCCTGGCTCCCGGATTCCTTCGGCTATTCCGCGGCACTGCCTCAGATCGTCAAGTCGGCGGGCAGCCGCTGGTTCCTGACGCAGAAGATCTCGTGGAACCAGGTCAACCGCATGCCGCACCACACCTTCAACTGGGAAGGCATCGACGGCACCCGGCTGTTCACGCACTTCCCGCCCGTAGACACCTACAACGCCGAGCTCAGTGGACGCGAACTGGCGCACGCCGAGCGGAACTTCCGCGACCACGGGCACGGCAACAGCTCGCTTGTCCCGTTCGGCTACGGCGACGGCGGCGGCGGGCCTACGCGCGAAATGCTGGCGGCCGCCAGCCGCACCGCGAACCTCGAAGGCTCGCCCAAAGTCAGGGTGGGGTCCGCCGAGAGTTTCTTCACCCAGGCGGAGGAAGAGTACTCCTCCCTGCCCGTCTGGGTGGGGGAGATGTACCTGGAGCTTCACCGCGGCACGTACACCAGCCAGGCCCAGACCAAGCGGGGCAACCGGCGCAGCGAACACCTGCTCCGCGAGGCCGAACTCTGGTGCTCCACCGCTGCCGTCCGCAACCCCGGTTCGTTCGAGTACCCGGCAGCAGAGCTGAAGCGGCTATGGCGGCTGGTGCTCCTGCAGCAGTTCCACGACATCCTGCCCGGCAGTTCCATAGCCTGGGTCCACCAGGACGCGGAACGTAACTACGCCGCCATCAGCGCCAGCCTGGAAATCCTCATTGGGAAGGCGGCGGCCGTGCTCCTCGGCGGGGGATCGCGGACCTTCCTGCTCAACGCCGCACCGCACGCGCGCAACGGGGTTCCGGCGTTGGCGGCCGCAGAGCTTTCGCCGACCGGCCGGCCGGTCCAGGCAACCGCGCTGAATGGCGGCCATGTGCTGGACAACGGCATCATCAGGGCGGTCCTGGATGCCGATGGCCTGCTTGCCTCCCTGACCGACTACGCCACGGGACGCGAAGCCATCGCTCCAGGTGCGCGCGGCAATCTGCTGGAACTGCACCGGGACACGCCCAACCAGTGGGACGCCTGGGACATCGATGAGTTCTACCGCCGCAACGTCACGGCCCTCACAGCGGCGCAGGCCATCCGGCTGGAGCATGCCGGAACCAGTGCCGTTGTGGTGGTGGACCGGGTTGCCGGCTCGTCACCGGTCACCCAACGGATCACGCTGGATGCCGGAAGCGGATCCCTCACCATCACCACGGCCGTGGAGTGGCAGGAGAGCGAGAAGCTGCTGAAACTGGGCTTCCCGTTGGACGTCAGGGCCGACCGCTCCGCTTCGGAAACCCAATTCGGTCATGTCTTCCGCCCCACCCACGTCAACACCTCGTGGGAGGCTGCCAAATTCGAGATCTGCGCGCACCGCTGGATCCACGTGGCCGAGCCCGGCTACGGTGTTGCGATTTCCAATGCTGCCACCTACGGACACGATGTCACCAGGAGCGTGCGGAATTCCGACGGCGGAACCACCACTTCGGTGCGTCTCTCCCTGTTACGGGCACCGAAGTTCCCGGACCCGACGTCGGACCGCGGCCATCAGGAACTGACCGTGACCATCCGCCCTGGTGCCGGAATCGCCGAAGCCGTGGAGGAGGGGTACCGCACCAACCTTGTGCCCCGGCTGGTCAAGGGCACGCACGGCGCGGAGCCGCTGTTCGCCGTGGACAACCCGGCCCTGGTCATCGAGGCGGTCAAGCTTGCCGAGGACGGTTCGGGCGACGTTGTGGTACGCCTCTACGAGTCCCTCGGGCAGCGGTCCGCCGGCGTGCTCACGGCGAACTTCCCGGTCACGGCCGTTCAGGCCACGGACCTGCTGGAGCGGATCATCGAGGCCCCCGGGGTCAACGCTGCCGCGGCAGAGCAGTCGGTGGAGCTTTTGCTGCGCCCGTTCCAGCTGGTGACGTTGAGGTTCGCGCGGTAGGTGCGGCATGGATGCCGACCGTTCCGCCGCACTCGGGCGGGGCAGCCCTGGGGTGAGTCAGCACTCAGGCGGGGCAGTAAATGCTGACTGGCCGTTAAACGGCTGAGTGGGGGCGGTCCCCAACGGCCCGCCACCACTCATCCCCCCAAAGAATGCAAAGACTCAACGGGCCCGGCGTCCAGAATCTATCCCCGTTCGTGAACAACCGGCACCCAACTTCACACATTCATGATTGTGCCATGTCTAATGATTTTGTGAAAGCACGCAGGGTTACTTTCCGGTAGAAGTCTTTTTCCCAGGCGCATTCAACCCGGACCGCAGCTTGGCTACCCAGATCAGCGCCAGCCCGATGACAAAGCACAGGACGGCGGTGTAGTTGATGACAAACTCCACTGAGTCAAGCGCCGGTGGGAACACCGGGAACAACAGACTCACGCCAATGGCAACCGATCCGAGAACCAGCAGCAATGCCGCCACCCGGATCAAGGCCGGAAGGTTGCTCCGGCAGGCCTGGACCATGGCCGGCAGCAGGACCAGTGAAACGTAGGCAGGGTAGGCACGGCCTGCTGCACCGTAGTACTCCACCAGTAGACCGTTCCTGGCATTCTGGCCTGACATGGCGATTAATCCCGCGGAGGACCCTGCCGTATCCATCATGAGAAACAGTACAAGCACAGCGAGGGAGATCAGGCCCAGGACGGCCATCCCGATCCGTCCCGTGAGCAGCCGGTAAGCGCTGTCGGCCCCAAAGCCCCGGGTGACGCGGATACCCACGAAGAAAATAGCGGCGAAGATGACAAAGCGGAGCAGCAGATTGGCCGCGTTAACCCCGCCGAGCGCCTGGTCGATGGCAAAGTACGGCGCCCGGATGCTGAGCAGGGTGGCGAGCGTCATCAGGGCAAAGATGTAGAAGACTGTCCTGTTCTTCCCCCTCAGGGCACTGGGAACGCGCGCGATGGCCGCCAGGCCGCAGACAGTCAGCGTGGACCACTGCAGGATTTCGATCATCCCAGGTTCTCCCAGATCTTTTCGGTTTTTTCATGGTCATGTTCCTGCCGGCGGAGGGCGCGGCCGAGTGTCTGCAGCCGGTCACCTGCCAGCGTGGTCAGTTCGCCGTCGGATAGGCTGTCGAGCGCGGACTGCCGGGCTTCGGGAAGCCAGCCTGCCTCCGCCTCCGTGACCAGCCCGGTGGCCACCAGGCCGCTGGCAGGGCCGACGCCGGCGGCAAGGGAGGTGGCAACCGCCAGTTCCGGCGCCAGCCGGTTCGCGGTCAGTTGCGCCGAATAGTTCTGCGGGGCGATTCCGGTGGCAACGGAGACCCGGTGCCGCAGTTCGCCGTCGTCGATGGCCTCCACCCAGTTCTTGACCGAGGTGGCGTGCGGGGCCGGCTCCAACGCCGACGAACCGGCCGGCTCGGCAGCCTCGGCAGGCGCCGGCGCGCCGCCCGGGTCCGCGTCTGAACGCGCCAAAACTGCCCGCAGGAGGTCCGCGGTGGAGATCTGGCTGACCAGTTCTGGCCTTGTAGGCGGGTGCGGGTCCGTGAGCAGGCTGTAGGCATCGAACGCCGCCAGCGCAGACACGGGGTTGACGTTATACGCGCGGCTGATGTTGACCACAGTTGTCTCTGCTACCTTGCCCCGGACAAGCTGCTGGGCCAGTGTTGTGCGCTTGATGCCGGACACGCGGCAGACGTCTGCCGTGCTCGTGTGGGGGGCGATGCCGTGCAGCCAGCGCTGGAACGCCTTGGCAGGAATGGGCATATCGGCTCTCTACTGAACGGATGGTCGCTTCCAATTTTAGCCTGATCCCGCAGACGGTTTGTTGCGGCGTGCTGGTTCGACTATGCTTGATGGTCGAGCCCGTTGGTCCGTACACCCCCCAAGTCCGGACCAGCGGGCTCTTTAGTGCCCCGGCACTTTTCGGGGCGGCACATTGCGGATTCACCGCAGTTTCGGGCCGATTTAAGCGGGCTCCTCCGGCCGGGCGGCGGGAGAGGATGGACCAACCTATGACTGCAACCCTTGTTGCCAAAGATCTTTCCGGCGGCCATGACCACCGGACACTGTTCGCCAAACTTTCCCTCACGGTGGCCCCGGGCGACGTGGTGGGCGTGGTGGGCGCCAACGGCGCCGGCAAATCCACCCTGCTGCGACTGCTGGCCGGCGTGGACCAGCCCCAGTCCGGTAGCGTCAGCCTCGCGCCTGCCGATGCCTTTGTGGGCTGGCTGCCCCAGGAACACGAGCGCGTCGCCGGCGAGACTGTGGCAGGTTACATTGCGCGCCGGACCGGCTGCGCCCAGGCCACCGTGGAGATGGAGTCCACCGCCGAGGCTTTGGGTTCCGGCGCACCGGGAGCCGATGACGCCTACTCGCTGGCCTTTGACCGTTGGATGGCCTCCGGCGCGGCAGACCTCGACGAACGCATCCCGCCCGTCCTGGCCGACCTCGGCCTGGACACCGGAGCGCACGCTCCCATGACCGGGCTCTCCGGCGGCCAGGCCGCCCGCGTGGCACTCGCCGCGCTCCTGCTCAGCCGTTTCGATGTTGTGCTGCTGGACGAGCCCACCAACGACCTTGACCTCGCCGGCCTGGCCAAACTGGAAGCTTTTGTCCAGGGCCTGCGCGGCGGTGTGGTGCTGGTCTCCCATGACCGCGAGTTCCTGGCCCGCTGCGTCACCACCATTGTGGAACTGGACCTGGCGCAGAATTCCGTGGCGGTCTACGACGGCGGCTACGATGCCTTCCTCGAGGAGCGCGCCGTGGCGCGGCGCCACGCGAGGGAAAAGTTCGAGGAGTTCGCCTCCACCAAGGCAGACCTGGTCTCCCGTGCCCGGACCCAGCGCGAATGGAGCTCCCAGGGCGTGCGGAACGCCATGAAGAAGAGCCCGGACAATGACAAGATCCGCCGGGCCGCCAGCACCGAGTCATCGGAAAAGCAGGCACAGAAGGTCCGGCAGATGGAATCCCGGATTGCCCGGCTGGACGTGGTGGAGGAGCCGCGGAAGGAATGGCAGCTGCAGTTCACCATCGGCCAGGCGCCGCGCTCCAGTGCGGTGGTGGCCACCTTGCGTGACGCCGTCGTGAAGCAGGGAAGCTTCACGCTGGGCCCGGTGAACCTGCAGCTTAACGCGGGGGAGCGGATCGGGATCACCGGCCCCAACGGAGCCGGCAAGTCGACGCTGCTGCGCCTGCTCCTGGGCGTGCAGATGCCCGACGCCGGCAACGCGGCCATGGGCGCCTCGGTAGCCGTCGGCGAAATTGACCAGGCCCGCGGGCTGCTGGCCGGCCATCTCAATCTTGGCGACGCCGTCGAAGCCGTGCTCACGGACCTGACGCCGGCGGAGGTCCGTACCCTGCTGGCCAAGTTCGGGCTGAAGGCGGACCACACCACACGCCCGGTGGATTCACTGTCGCCGGGGGAACGCACCCGCGCCGCCTTGGCGTTGCTGCAGGCACGGGGAGTGAACCTGCTGGTCCTGGATGAACCCACCAACCACCTGGACCTGCCCGCCATCGAGCAGCTGGAAGAGGCCCTGGAAAGCTACGAGGGCGCGCTGCTCCTGGTGACGCACGACAGGAGGCTGCTGGAGAACGTGCGGCTGGATGTACGGTGGAATGTGGACAACGGAACGGTAACTGAACTGATGGCAGACGCAACGGAGCAACAGCGATGAGCATGGACGGCGTTGCCTGGCACTCCCTATACAACATCTCCCGGGCCAAAAACGGCTCCCGGCCCTTCTCCAAGGCAACGCTGAAGCGGGTGCTGGGTTTCGCCCGCCCCCACCGGACAAAACTGATCGCGTTTGTGGCGCTGTCCATTGTGATGGCGTTCCTGGCTGTCGCCACGCCCGTGCTGGCCGGCCAGGTGGTTGACACCATCGTGGCCAAGGCGGGTACCGACGAAGTGATCCGGCTGGCGATGCTGATCGCCGTGGTGGCCGTAGCCGAAGCAGGGGTGGGACTCGTCAGCCGCTGGCTGTCCTCCAACATCGGCGAAGGCGTGATCGTGGACCTGCGCACCCGGGTCTTTGACCATGTGCAGAAGATGCCCATTGCGTTCTTCACCCGTACCCGCACCGGGGCCCTGGTCAGCCGGCTGAACAACGACGTCATCGGCGCCCAATCCGCCTTCGCGGGAACCCTTTCCGGTGTGGTCAGCAACGTGGTGGCCCTGATCCTGACGCTGATCGTGATGCTCGGGACCTCCTGGCAGGTCACGGTGCTCGCCATGATCTTGCTGCCGATCTTCCTCATCCCCGCCCGCCGGATGGGCTCCCGGCTCGCGGACCTGCGCCGTGAGGCCGCAGACCACAACGCAGCCATGGGCACCCAGATGACCGAGCGGTTCTCCGCTCCGGGCGCCACGCTGGTGAAGCTCTTCGGCCGGCCGGATGAGGAATCCCGCGAGTTCGCTCTCCGGGCCGGCCGCGTCCGGGACATCGGCGTCCGCACCGCCATGCTGCAGTTCACCTTCGTCACCGCGCTGACGCTGGTCTCCGCGCTCGCCTTGGCGCTGGTCTACGGGCTGGGGGGCTGGCTGGCCATTGGCGGGCAGCTCGCCGCGGGCGACGTCGTGGTGCTGGCACTGCTGCTGACCCGCCTGTACGCCCCGCTCACCGCCCTGTCCAGCGCCCGCGTGGAAATCATGAGTGCACTGGTCAGCTTCGAGCGGGTCTTCGAGATCCTGGACCTCAAGCCCCTGATCCAACAGAAGCCCGACGCCGTGGCCATCCCGCCGGGACACGTTTCGGTGGAGTTCGACGACGTCCGCTTCGCCTACCCCTCCGCGGACAAGGTCTCACTGGCCTCGCTCGAGGAAGTATCCACGCTGGACACCCGCGGCGGCGAAGAGGTGCTCCATGGCATCAGTTTCCGCGTGGAACCGGGGCAGACCGTTGCCCTGGTGGGTTCATCGGGTGCCGGAAAGTCCACTATCGCGCAGCTGCTTTCCCGGCTGTACGACGTCGATTCCGGCGCTGTGCGGCTCGGCGGCACCCTTCCCGGGACCGGGCTGGACGTCCGGGACGCCACCTTCGATTCCCTGCGGGACACCCTGGGTATGGTCACCCAGGACGGGCACCTGTTCCACGAATCCATCGCCTCCAACCTCCGGCTCGCCCGGCCGGACGCCACCGAAGAGGACATGTGGGACGCCATCCGGCAGGCCCGCCTCGAAACCATGATCCGGTCCCTGCCCGACGGACTGGACACCGTGGTGGGGGAGCGCGGCTACCGGCTCTCCGGCGGCGAACGCCAGCGCCTCACCATCGCACGGCTGCTGATCTCCCAGCCCCGCGTGGTCATCCTCGACGAGGCCACCGCCGCACTGGATTCCACGAACGAAGCCGCCGTGCAGGCGGCCCTGGGCGCCGCGCTCGAGGGGCGCACCGCCGTCGTGATTGCCCACCGGCTGTCCACCATCCGCGCCGCCGACGTCATCCTGGTGGTGGAGGACGGGCAGATCGTGGAGCGCGGGAACCACACGGAGCTGCTGGCCGCCGATGGCCGGTACGCCGAGCTCTACCAGACGCAGTTCGCCGAGGCCTCGGCAGTGGCAGCGGAAGCCGTTCCGGAGTACTAGCCCAAGTTCTCAGCGGCGCAGCGCAGCCAGTTCCGGAAGGATGTGGTCGGTGAGCAGTGGGGCGAGGTCCGCGGGCAGCGGCGCGCCCCGGTCCAGCGCTGCCAGGTCCAGCCAGCGGATCTCGGCGATCTCAGCTGAGGGGTGTGCCGTCCAGGTTCCGGGTGCCGTAAACACGGTGGCCTCGATGTCCGTGGCGGCCTCGTTGGCGGCGTCGGCGATCCAGACGCCCATCAGCTCCAGCTCGCGCGGATCCACAACGATCCCCACTTCCTCCTGAAGTTCCCGCGCCGCGGCGTGCACGGCGGTTTCACCGGCTTCGGGTTTGCCGCCGGGGTGCATAAACATGCTGGTGCCGCGCTTGCGGACGGTCAGGAGCCGGCCGGCGTCGTCGAAGACACAGACGGCGGAGACAACGATGCGGGCTTTCACGGTACCGAGCCTAGCCTGTTCCGACGGGCCGCTTCAGGCAAGTCGCTTCAGACCAGCCGCTTCAGCGCGGACGTCAGCAGCAGGTCCTTGCGCGGGCCGGTCACATCCCAGGTGTAACTGAATGCGTCCGCGCCTTCGTAGTTGTACGCCACGCGGTACGTATCGGGATCGCACCAGTGCCGGTCCTGGCTGGCCTCCGGGCTGAAACTCATCTGGTGGAAGGGCCGCCCGTCGGCAAAAAACACGTCCAGGGCATCCGGCCGGGCGGCGGGTTTCAGGACGTATTCGCGCGAGGCTGGACCGGTAAAGGTAGGCCACCGCATGGTGCCTTCTTCACGGAAGTCCAGGCCGCCGTCGTGCGTGGGGGAAAAACGAACGACGCCGGCAAAGGTCCCGTGGGTGCCGGTGGACCGGTCCAACAGCAGCCGTTCGACGGCCCAGTTCCCCTGAACGGGAAGGTTCCCATAGGGCCGGGGGCCATGCAGGTATGCGCGGAGGTCGAACTCCGGGGAAGGAAGATTCAAGTGCCCTCGATTGGAATCGAACCAACGACACCGGCTTTAGGAGAGCCGTGCTCTATCCACTGAGCTACGAGGGCGCATGTCCGCCATACCGGCAGGGCCGGTCCGTCCGGACACGGATACAAGCATACAAGGTGGTGGGCCGTACTACGCTCTTGGCATGAGATCAGCCCCGACATCCGCCCCCGCCGGGGCCTACCTCCCGGACACAGCCTCCACCCGCCAGTACATCGGCGCCTGGTCCGTCCTGAGTGTCCTGCAGTATTTTGTGGCGGAAACGGCCGTGATCGGAGCCTGGGGCGGCCCGCAACCCTACGACCGCCGGACCGGATACATCAGCGACCTCGGCGCGCTTAACTGCGGGATCTACGACGGACGGGACGTGTGTTCGCCGCTGCATTGGCTGATGAACGCCTCGTTTGTGGTCCAGGGCCTGGGGATGTTGCTTGGTGCAGTGCTGCTGGGCTCGGGGTTGCTGTGTGTCGCTGCCCGGGCCGGGGCCAGGGTCCAGCCGGCGCGCCGGAAGCCCTGGTTGGCTGCGGTCGGGGTTCGGATTCTGACCGGCGCCGCCGGTGCCGGGACCATAATCGTGGGGCTGGTGCCGGAAGACGTCGGCTCCGGCTGGCACTTCGTCGGCGCGTTGATGTACTTCCTGGCCGGCGCGTTGGCACTGCTGCTGCTGGGCGTGTTGTGGCTGCGGCAGACGCCCCTGGGGTGGTTCGTGCTGGTGTGCGGGCTGGTGTCGCTCGCCGCACTGGTGACCGGCGGCCTCACGCGTTTGGACGTGCCGGAGCCGGGCACGCTGGAACGGCTGATGGGTTATCCGGTCACCGTAGGCGTAGCGGCCGCGGGCCTCGTGATCGCCCAGCGGGTGCGCCGGCAGCGCAAAGTCGGGCGCGCTACTGCTGCCGCGCGGGCCTAGTCGGTTTTTGCGGGCTTTTTGCGCAGGAACACTGCCGCGGCCCCGGTCAGCAGGCTAAGAACGAACAGCACCCACCCCGCAACCGTAAGCCCGGACGCCAAGGCGACCTGGCCGGCGTCGGCCGTTTCCGATCCCAGCGCGGCGTCGATGGCGACATTGCCCCACAGCCGGACCACCACAAACAGCAGCGGCCCCGCCCAGAGAGCCCAGCGGAGCGTCTTCCTGGCGGCGTTGGTCCCGATCAGGAGCAGCCATGTGAAGCCGAAGATCAGGGGGAACAGCGTGCCGGCCGTTTTGTGGACGTAGTTGAGCTGGCCGCGGGCGTCGTCATCCATGACGGCGTTCAGTTGGCCGATGTAGCCGGCGTCAAAACCTCCCACGAGCGAGTCGGGCATGGCCAGGCCGCCGGAGAGTTGGGTGAGCTGCTGCAGCGTGAGCAGGTGGACGTACCAGAACAGGAACAGGCTCACCGTCACGCCCGCGATGAGGATCAGGTTGGTGTTGTTCTGGGCCTTCTGCGGCGAACGGCCGGTGGTGGGGTTGATCACCGGCGGAAGGCTGTGCTGCGGAACAGCCGCCTTGGAGCCGTGCTTCTTGATCCGCTGCGCTGGGGTTTTGGCCATGGCACCATTATCACTCCACCTAAACTGGGTCCATGACCATTGGCCGGCACAGCACCCTTGAACTTGACCCCGCCCTGGACGACTACCAACTGGCATCCGCCCTGGTGCGCGAAGCCGGGCAGCTCGCCCTCCTGATGCGCATGGCCGGACTGCAGTCCCAGCAGAAAACCTCCATCTCCGACGTGGTGACCGCCGCGGACCACGCCGCGGAGTCCTATGTGCTGGAGCAGCTGCAGCGCTGCCGGCCGGAGGATGGCATCCTGGGGGAGGAGGGCGCCTCAGTGGCCGGCACCAGCGGCCGTACCTGGGTGATCGACCCCGTGGACGGCACCTACAACTTCCTGCACGGTTCAACGTACTGGTGCTCGGCCATTGCCCTTAAAGACACATCCGATGTACTGCTTGGCGCGATATTCCAGCCGGAGGAGGACAAGCTCTGGCTCGGCGGCACGGCCCACGCGGCCACTCTGAACGGCGGGGCCCTCACCACTTACCATGGCCCGGGCGCTGTCCCGGACGGGGGGGCGCGTAACGCGACCGCACTCGCCGAACTCGGCGCGGCCACGTATATCCACCCCACCTGGCTGATGGATCCGCTCTGCGCCATGCCGTGGCACGCGGCCGCCACGTCCGCCGCGGCGCTGCGGATGTTCGGCTCCGGGTCCTGCGACCTGGGCAGGGTGGCCGATGGCCAGCTGGGATGCTGGTTCCAGCACAGCTGCCCGGAATGGGACTGGCTGCCCGGCAAAGCAATCGTCCGGGCCGCCGGCGGCGCCACGGACACGGTCCGGGTCAACGGGCTGGACTGGTTTATGGCGGGAGGCACGACGGCGGTGCGGGAGTTGCGTGCCGCCCTCGAATCGGGCTCCGCGGCCTGAGGCCGGGCCGCCTTTGAGCGCCTCCGGGGTTGGCTCGCGGTGTTATCCACAGGGTTGGACCTGAGTGTCAGCCCCACCGCCTAGACTTGGAGGCACCATGGATATGTTGTTTGACCCGTACTCGGACGGACCCTTCAAGGCCGCCACGCCAGCCTCCGCCCGCACCAAATCGCGCCCGGAAGGCCTTGCTGCGGCCGCCGAATTCGGTGGCGGCAGGCCTGGCAGCGCGTCCGCCAACGGCTCCGAACGCGCAGCAGGACAAGGCGCCCAGCACGCGGGCGGCTGGGCCAACCAGCAGCCCACGCGTGACGGCAACGGCGAGCCGGACCACCACCGGCCGAGCGCCGAGGAACTCCTGCAGGGACTGAACCCGCAGCAGGAAGACGCCGTTAAGCACGCCGGCGGAGCCCTGCTTATTGTGGCCGGCGCCGGTTCGGGAAAAACCCGCGTCCTCAGCAACCGGATCGCCTACCTCATTGCCACCCACCGTGCGCATCACGGTGAGATCCTGGCCATCACGTTCACCAACAAGGCCGCCGCAGAGATGCGGGAGCGCATCGCTGCCCTGGTGGGTGGACGCGCCAAGATCATGTGGATCTCCACGTTCCACTCGTCCTGCGTGCGAATCCTGCGCCAGGAGGCCGCCAACGTGGGCCGGAAGTCGAACTTCTCCATCTACGACTCCGCGGACTCGCTGCGGCTGGTTATCCAGGTTTCCAAGAGCCTGGACCTGGACCCCAAGAAGTTCGCGCCCAAGGCCATCCAGCACAAGATCTCCGCGCTCAAGAACGAGCTCATCGACGCCGATTCCTACGCGTCCTCCGCGAACCACAACGATCCCTTCGAGTCCGCCGTGGCTGACGTCTTCAAGGGCTACACCCAGCGGCTGCGCCAGGCCAACGCCATGGACTTCGATGACCTCATCGCCGAGACCGTCTACATGTTCCGCGCCTTCCCCGCACTCGCCGATTCCTACCGGCGGCGTTTCCGGCACGTCCTCGTGGACGAATACCAGGACACCAACCACGCCCAGTACGCACTGGTCCGCGAGATCGTGGGTGAGGGCCCCGGAGCATCCGAGCTCACCGTCGTCGGCGACTCCGACCAGTCAATCTACGCCTTCCGCGGCGCTGACATCCGCAACATCGTCGAGTTCGAGAAGGACTACCCGGACGCCCGGACCATCAAACTGGAGCAGAACTACCGCTCCACCCAGAACATCCTCAGCGCGGCCAACTCCGTGATCTCGCGCAACCCCAACCGTCCCGACAAACGGCTGTGGACGGCCGAGGGTGACGGGCACAAGATCATCGGCTACGTGGGCGAGAACGAGCACGCCGAAGCCCAGTTCATTGCCAAGGAGATTGACCGGCTCCAGGACGAGGACAACCTCCGCCCCGGTGACGTTGCCATTTTCTACCGCACCAACGCCCAGTCACGCTCCATAGAGGATGTGCTGGTCCGGGTTGGCCTGCCGTACAAGGTAGTGGGCGGCACGCGCTTCTACGACCGCAAGGAAATCAAGGACGCCCTCGCGTACCTCCGGGTTCTGGTGAACCCGGACGACGACGTCAACCTGCGCCGGGTGCTCAACGAACCCAAGCGAGGCATTGGTGACCGAGCCGAAGGCGCCGTGGCTGCGCTGGCCCAACGCGAACGGATGTCATTTATGGCCGCCGCCCGGCGGGCGGAAGAAGCTCCCGGCATGGCCACCCGTTCCGTCAACGCTGTCCTCGGGTTTGTGAAACTGCTGGACGACCTCGCAGAGGTAGCCTCGGGCTCGGGGGCCGCCGCAGCGCTGGAAGCCGTCCTGGAACAGACCGGTTACCTTGCCGGGCTGCGTTCCAGCACTGATCCACAGGACGAGTCCCGCGTGGAGAACCTGGCGGAACTCGTCGCCGTCGTGCGTGAATACGAACAGGAGAACCCGGAAGGGTCCCTGGGTGCTTTCCTGGAGCAGGTGTCCCTGGTGGCGGATGCCGACCAGATCCCGGATGCGCCGGGCGCAGACATCGATGCCGCCGTGGCGGAAGCCAAACGCCTCGGGGTAGTCACGCTGATGACCCTCCACACCGCCAAGGGTCTCGAATTCCCGGTGGTGTTCCTGACCGGTATGGAACACGGGCTGTTCCCGCATCAGCGCTCGGCCACGGACCCCAAGGAACTCGCCGAGGAACGCCGGCTGGCCTACGTGGGCCTGACCCGCGCGCGCAAGCGCCTCTACGTCACCCGTTCCGAAGTCC
Source organism: Pseudarthrobacter sp. S3 (assembly GCF_050156905.1). NCBI lineage: Bacteria > Bacillati > Actinomycetota > Actinomycetes > Micrococcales > Micrococcaceae > Pseudarthrobacter > Pseudarthrobacter sp. S3. Next base: position 994,537 of record NZ_CP189583.1, read on the forward strand.
GCAGCATGTGGGGCCAAAGCCAGTACAACCCGGCCAGCCAGTTCCTCGAGGAGATTCCCGCCGAGCTGCTGGAATGGAAACGCGAAGGCACCAGCAAGCAGTCCGGCGGGTGGGGGAGCAGCGCCTCGATCGGCTCCAGCCGTTACGGCGGATCCTTCTGGGGCGCCGGCACGTCCCGCGGTGCGGCGGCCGACTCGTCGGCAGGCTTCAACGCGGACGTTCCCGCAGCCATCGCCAAGAACCGGGTCCAGCCGCAGAAGGAGATTGTGGCCGTCGGTGTGGGTGACAAGGTCAACCACACCAGCTTCGGCAACGGCACGGTGCTGGCGCTGGAAGGCGCGGGGGACAAGACGGTGGCCAAGGTGAAGTTCAGCGTCGGCGAAAAGCGTCTCCTGCTCCGTTACGCGCCTCTGACGAAGCTCGACGCCTAGCCGCGGGTGCCCTTGTCCGGGCACGGCGCTTGGCTTACAGTTCAGGAACGCGCCGGTAGCCGGAAGCCGCCGGTTGCCGGGAAACCGCCGGTTGCCGGGAAACCGGTTAAGCGCAGGCCACTTGGGCACAGCAGATCCTGAGCACAGCAGATTCGGGGGCTCCACCGTGAAGATCCTGTTCGCCAGCCAGGCCATTGACGGCCATTTCAACCCCATGACCGGCGTGGCGATGCGGCTCAAGGACCGCGGCCACGAGGTGGCCTGGTACACGGGGCCTGTTTATGCAGACAGGCTCGGCGGGATGGGAATCCAGCACTTCCCCTTCCGCAGGGCCACAGAGCACCGCGCGGACAACCTCAATGAGCTCTACCCGGAGCGGGCCAAGCTGAAAGGCCCACGGGCCATTGGCTTCGACGGCGAGAAAATCTTCGCCAGCAACGTCAGCCACTTCTTCGAGGACATCCGCGAAGTAGCGCAACAGGATCCCTTCGACGTATTGGTGGCGGACAGTTCCATGTTCATTCACCGCCTCGTCTCCCATCTGATGGGCACGACGGTGTGAACTTTGTCGCGATCCCCAACATGGAAAGCGATCCGCAGGTGCCCCCGCTCTTCTTCGGGTTCCGGCCGCCCCGCAATCCCATGGAGAAAGCGATCCAAGGCCTGGCGGGCCTGCTGTCCGACAAGGTCATCCTTCGGCCGGCCAGCCAAAGCTACCGGCGGCAGCACACCGCCTACGGCCAGGCTGTCCCGCGGGAAGGCCGGCTGACGGACGAACCCTACCGGTGCTCGGACGCCATCATCCAGACCGGCCCGGAATCCCTGGATTTCCCGCGGCGCCGGGTCAACCCTAAAGTGCACTACGTCGGTGCGCTCCTGCCGTACCGGTCGGCAGGCCAGTCCGTGGCAGGTCGAGGCGCTGGCGATGGGCTGCCGCGAAACTACCCCGCAACACTCGTAATAACCCAGGGAACCGTGGACAACCTCGACCAGGACAAACTCATCGTTCCGGCGCTTGAAGAGGTCAAGGACATGGACGCGTTGGTCATCGTCGCAACCAGCGGGCACGGCACCGAGGCGTTGACAGCCCGCTTCGCGCAACCCAACGTGGTGGTGCGGGACTACGTGGACTTCGCGGAGGTCTTTGACTTCACGGATTGTTTTATCACCAACGGCGGATTTGGCGGTGTGCAGCTGAGCCTGTCCAAGGGTGTTCCGTTGGTGGTGTCGGGGATCAACGAGGGCAAAAGTGATGTTAACGCCCGGGTGGAATACGCCGGCGTCGGCATTAACCTCAGAACGGAATCACCCAAACCCGCCGACATTGCCGCTGCAGTGGGAAAGATACTGGCCGATCCCGGCTGGAAAAGCCGCGCACGGAAGATGCAGGAGCAGTTCGAGGGTGAGGATCCCGCTGAAGTCGCTGCCGCAGTGGTGGAGGACGCGGGCAGGCGTACGCCGGGCTGAGACCGGCACCGGGGCATAATGGAGGCCCTACGACGGACTGTATTGGGAATCCTGGCCGCCCTCTTCCTGCTGGCGGGCACTGCCTGCAGCATCACCACCGAGGACCCGGGCTACGTGGCGCCGCCCCCGCTGCCGGCCATCAAGCAACTCGAACAGGCAGCCCTGACTGACCCCGCCGCGTTCAGGGCCAGCGGAGACGCCCTGTCCTTCATTACGGAGGATCGGAACATTCTCTGCTTCCTTGAGGTCGGCCCGTGGGGAACACCTCAACCTCCCGTACGAGTCGAACAGCTTCAGTGACGCGGCCAACAACAAGCTCGCGACCGTCCCCGTGGCGCATTGAGAGCTTGCCGGATACCCCAAACCTGCCGCGAGCGACATCAAGGACGACTGCGCCGGCACCGGCCTGGGCTACCTGGGCGGGACGGCGCTGCTCAGCCCGGACAAGGCAACGTACGGGGAGTGCCGTTCCGGCGTCACACAAATGGAGGCAGCGTACGGACCCAAGGGGAACAAGGCCGGTCCGCTGACGGAACTGGCGGTCCTCGCCGAGGGCCAGAACCTGGAACGGAACGGACTGCGCTGTACCGCCTACAACGGCGGCGTGGCATGCGGAAACGTCTCGGCCGGCGTCGGGTTCTTTGTGGCCCGGGACCGCTACGGACTTATTTCCAAGGCAGCGGCAACGGCCTCCAGGGCGCCCGCAGAGGCCTCGAAAACCCCGTAATCTAGGCGTTTTTCTACGCTCCATAGAATAGTGTCGTTACTCACATAAGCGGTACTGTGGAACGGGCCGGTCCTCGGAGAGGACTAGAGTTCCGAATGGAGCATTGCGCTGTGTGGCCCGTTTTCGAACTGGCCCCAGGTGCAGGCAATCCGCAGCCCGGTCATCGTCTTCGGCGGTGCCCGACTGTACAGAAACTACTTCGACGTAGAAGGACACTAAACCGTGGACCTGTTTGAATACCAGGCGCGCGATATGTTCGAGGCGCACGGTGTACCCGTGCTTGCCGGCATCGTGGCGTACACCCCAGAAGAAGCAAAGGCAGCTGCCGAGAAAATCGGCGGCGTAACTGTCGTTAAGGCCCAGGTTAAGGCCGGAGGCCGCGGTAAGGCTGGCGGCGTCAAGGTTGCAAAGACCGCCGATGAGGCGTTTGAGCACTCCACCAACATCCTGGGCATGGACATCAAGGGCCACACCGTCAACAAGGTGATGATTGCCCAGGGTGCCGACATTGCCGAGGAGTACTACTTCTCCGTCCTGCTGGACCGGGCCAACCGCAACTACCTGGCCATGTGCTCGGTAGAAGGCGGCATGGAAATCGAACAGCTCGCCGTCGAACGCCCCGCGGCGCTCGCTAAAATCGCCATCGATCCCGCTGTGGGCATCGACCAAGCCAAGGCTGACGAAATCGTTGCAGCTGCAGGCTTCGATGAGGAACTGCGCGGCAAAGTCGCCGCCGTGATCCTCAAGCTCTGGGACGTCTTCGAGAAAGAAGACGCCACCCTGGTTGAGGTCAACCCGCTCGTCAAGACCGGCGCCGGCGACATCGTGGCACTGGACGGCAAGGTCTCCCTCGACGAGAACGCCGACTTCCGCCACGCCAAGCACGCCCTCCTTGAAGACAAGGACGCTGCAGATCCGCTCGAGGCCAAGGCCAAGGCGCAGGACCTGAACTACGTCAAGCTGGACGGTGAAGTGGGCATCATCGGCAACGGTGCAGGCCTGGTCATGTCCACGCTGGACGTTGTTGCTTACGCCGGTGAAAACCACGGCAATGTCAAGCCCGCCAACTTCCTGGACATCGGCGGTGGAGCTTCCGCCGAGGTCATGGCCGCTGGCCTCGACGTCATCCTGGGCGACCCGCAGGTCAAGTCCGTGTTCGTGAACGTCTTCGGTGGCATCACCGCGTGTGACGCTGTAGCCAAGGGCATCGTTGGTGCGCTGGCCGAGCTGGGCCATAATGCGAACAAGCCGCTGGTAGTCCGCCTCGACGGCAACAACGTTGAGGAAGGCCGCCGCATCCTGGCCGAGGCCAACCACCCGCTGGTTACCCTGGCCGCCACCATGGACGAGGGCGCCGACAAGGCCGCCGAGCTCGCCAACGCAGCTAAGTAAAGGGACGCACCATGTCTATCTATCTGAACAAGGACTCTAAGGTCATCGTCCAGGGCATCACCGGCGGCGAAGGCACCAAGCACACCGCCCTGATGCTGAAGGCCGGCACCAACATTGTTGGCGGCGTCAACGCCCGTAAGGCCGGCACCACGGTGCTACACGGCGACACCGAGGTCAACGTTTTTGGCACCGTCAAGGAAGCCATTGCCGAAACCGGCGCCGACGTCTCCATCGTCTTCGTCCCGCCGGCTTTCACCAAGAACGCCGTGGTTGAAGCCATCGAAGCAGGGATCGGCCTGGTTGTTGTCATCACCGAAGGCGTGCCCGTCCAGGACTCCGCCGAGTTCTGGGCTCTGGCCCAGTCCACGGTTGACGCCGACGGCAAGCAGGTCACACGCATCATCGGACCGAACTGCCCCGGCATCATCACGCCCGGCGAAGCGCTGGTTGGGATCACGCCGAACAACATCACGGGCAAGGGCCCCATCGGCTTGGTTTCCAAGTCCGGAACCTTGACCTACCAGATGATGTACGAACTGCGCGACCTGGGCTTCTCCACCGCCATCGGCATCGGCGGCGACCCCGTCATCGGTACCACGCACATCGACGCCCTGGCCGCGTTCGAGGCTGACCCGGAGACCAAGGCGATCGTCATGATCGGCGAAATCGGTGGCGACGCCGAAGAGCGTGCTGCCGACTACATCAAGGCACACGTCACCAAACCCGTTGTTGGCTACGTTGCCGGCTTCACTGCTCCCGAAGGCAAGACGATGGGCCACGCCGGCGCCATTGTCTCCGGTTCCGCCGGAACCGCCCAGGCCAAGAAGGAAGCCCTCGAGGCTGCAGGCGTGAAGGTCGGCAAAACGCCGTCCGAGACCGCCAAGCTGCTGCGCGAAGTCTACGCAGCGCTTTAGCACCAAGAAGTACAACGCGGGGTCATTTACGGCCCATTCCACTCGGTGGGATGGGCCGTAAGTGACCCCGCGTTGCTTGTTTAAGCTGAAGTTACGTTGGTCCTTTCCTCGTTTTCCTTCTGGATTCCGGGGGAAGGACCATTTTTGTACCGACATTTGTAGCCACTAAATTATTTTGAAAATCTCTTCACTTCGACCGCGGTGAAGCGTATTGTCGGGGTATGACCAAGGCAGCGCCTGCCATGCATGTAGCCGTGAATACTTCCCGCCGGACGAACAAGTCCGGGGTGGAGGTCGAGTACCGCTCAGTGCTGCTGCGCCGCTCCTTCCGGGAGGACGGGAAGGTCAAACACGAAACCCTCGCCAACCTCTCGGCGCTGCCGGCTCCAGCCATTGACACGCTGAAGGCGTCGTTGGCGGGCAAGACGATGGTGGAGGCCGGAGTGGCGTTGCAGATCACCCGCTCCCTGCCCCACGGCCATATCGAAGCCGTGTACGCCATGGCCCGAGGACTCGGGTTCGAGGCGATGGTGGGGCCAGCGTGCCGGGAACGGGATCTGGTCATGGCGTTGCTGGCCGCACGGATCTGCGCGCCGTCCTCGAAGCTGGCGACCCTGTCCTGGTTCGCCGACTCTACCCTCGGGGCTGACCTGGGGCCGGTGAGCACCGATGACCTGTACCGGGCCATGGACTGGCTCGGCACCCGCCAAGCACAGATTGAAAAAGCCTTGGTCCTCACCTATCTGCGCCCGGAGGCGAACCCGGAGAAACTGGCCCTGTTTGATCTTTCCTCCTCGTGGGTGACCGGCACCCACAACCCCCTGGCCGCGCATGGCTATTCCCGGGACAAAAAGCGCGGGGTGGAGCAGATTGAGTACGGGATGCTGGCCACCCGTGCCGGGATCCCCGTCACGGTCCGCGTGTTACCGGGGAACACGGCGGATCCGACCGCTTTCATTGCCATCGCTAAGGAAATCCAGGCCCTCGCCGGGGTGGAAGACATGGTCATGGTCGGGGACCGGGGCATGATCACCTCCGCCCGCATCCAGGACCTGAAAAACACCGCCCTGGGCTGGGTCAGCGCCCTGCGCAACACCGCCATCCAGGCCCTCGCCGAGGACCAGGGCCCCTTGCAAATGAGCCTGTTCGATCAGCAGAACCTCGCCGAAATCAGCCACCCGGACTACCCGGGGGAACGGCTGATCGCCTGCTACAACCCCGCCCTGGCTTCCCTGCGCAAACACAAGCGCGAAGAGCTCCTTGACGTGACCGAAGAACGGTTGAAAACCATCCAGAAAGCCGTGACCGCGGGCCGGCTCAAGGACGCCGGGAAGACCGGGCTCAGAGTCGGGAAAACCCTGGGGAAGAACAATATGGCCAAGCACTTCACCCTCACCATCACCGACACCACCCTGGCCTGGGAACGGAACCCGGAAACCATCGCCAGGGAAGCCGATCTGGATGGGATCTATGTCATCCGCACCAGCGTCAACGAGGACACCATGGGCGCCGCCGAGACGGTCCGGGTTTACAAGTCCCTGGCGAACGTGGAAAAGATTTTCAAAACCCTCAAATCCCGGGACCTGCACATCCGCCCGATCTACCACCACACCGAGGAACGCACCCGCGCCCACGTGTTCCTCTGCATGCTCGCCGGGCACCTGACCTGGCACCTGCGTCAGGCCCTCACACCCCTGACCTTCACCGACGAAGACCGGCCCGTCCCCGAGGAGCCCGTCGCCTCCGTGCACCGCTCCACCGCCGCCGCACGGAAGGCCAGCACCCGCACCCTGGACGACGGCACCCCGGCGCGCTCCTACCAAGCCCTTCTCCGCCACCTCGGCACCAGGACCAGAAACACCATGAAAATGACCGGCACCACCGGCACCTTCGAGCTACTCGCCGCGCCCACCGAAACCCAGCACCAAGCCCTAAACCTCATCCACGACCACGCCACCAACCACAGAAAGTAGCCAGACACCCCAAACCAAAAGACAGGAAGATCCCCGGCAACCCGGGGATCTTCCTGTCTTAACTCACGTAACTTCAGTTTAAGTACGACGGCGGACGGTCACCTTTCCCGCGAAGGTCACCGTCCGCCGTCGCCCGCGTTTAGGTGCTGTGCTAGACCTTGGCGCCGCTGAGCAGTTCGTCGAGCCGCTCGTAGCCCTCGGTCATGCCGCCTTCCATAGCGGATTGCGCCATGCCGTCGCGGGCTTCCCGGGTGGGGTAGACGGAGTGGCCCCGGACGCGGGACCGGCCGTCGCCGAGGTCCTCGAACGTGAGGAACTCGATGCTGACCACGTCGGGGTAGCCGCCGAATTCGAAGGTCTGGACGGCAAATTCGTTCTCGCGGACGGTGTGATAGACGCCGCTGAATTCGTAGGCGACGCCGTCGGGCCCGGTGTGCAGGTAGCTGTAGCTGCCGCCGGTGCGGAAATCGAAGTGGTTGATTTCCATCTTCATACCGCGCGGGCCGAGCCACTGGACGATGAGGTCCGGGTCCTTGTGCGCGCGGAACACGTCCGCTACCGAGAAGTCGAATTCGCGGTCGTAGTCGATGAAGGGGAGTCCTTCAGGAATGGTGAGGTTCAGTGGATTGCTCATGATGATTCCTTGGGGTGGGTGCCGCCGTTGGCGGCATTGGACCTGAGCACGGCGTCCAGGCTGCGGAACTGCTCTTCGCGGACCAGCCGGTACTGGTCGATCCACGCGGTGAGTGCCTCCAGCCGTGCGGGATTCAGGTGGACGGGCCGGCGCTGGGCTTCCCTGCTGCGGGTAACGAGCCCCGCCTGCTCGAGGACCTGGATGTGCTTCGAGACCGCCTGTTTGGTGATCGCGAAGGGTTCCGCTAATTCGTTGACTGTTGCCTGTCCGCGGCTGAGCCGGGCGATGATCCGCCGCCGTACGGGGTCGGCCAGGGCCATAAAGGCCGAGTCCAGGGTGCCGTCGTCGGGGTTCATCGTGGTGCAGGCCTTTCATAATCGGTAATCAAATAACTCATTTATCAACCATTTGGTTGTTTAACCGTACCGCTGCCACTGCCTGTGCGGAAGGGGTTTCCGGGGATTTCCTTGCCCCTTATCCTGTATGTTTGTTAGTATGTCAGGACAATCTTTAAGGGAGATGAAAAAATGCCACTGGTTCGAATCGATGTTAATCAAGGGCGCAGCTCCGAACAGTTGCAACGCCTAAGTCGCGGAATCCACGATGCCATCCTCGCGGAGTATGCCATCCCCGAGCGCGACTATTTCCACGTCCTCACGGAGCATCCGCAGGGCCAGATTGTCGCCCAGGATGCAGGGCTCGGCTTCGAGCGCACCGCCGATGTGGTGATGATCCAGATTTTTACCCAAGGTGGCCGCAGCCAAGCGGCCAAACAGTCCCTCTTTGCCGCGATCGCTGCCCGACTCGTGGAACTTGGTATTGCCGGCGAGGACGTATTCATCGGTTATGTGGAGAATGCCGCCAGCGACTGGTCATTCGGCTTTGGGCGGGCGCAGTACGTCACGGGCGAACTGGCGGTTCCCCCAAAGTAATCCCGAGGGCGCCAATCCGGCACCTTTATGCAGGTTGTAAATATGTCAGTACAAACCTTTGACAGGACAATGATTCTAGGGCAAGGTAGTGGTTGTGGTCCCGCTCACGGGGGCCCGGCCAGGAACCGGAGTTCTAGCTCTTGCTGTACAGGGTATGGAGCTCAAACAGAAAGGTCCGCGATTACCGTGACCCACGAACTGCTCACGATCGGGCGCATCAGTGTCGATATCTACCCGAACGATATAGGGGTGGATCTGGAGGACGTCACGTCCTTCGGAAAGTACCTCGGAGGTTCCCCGTCTAATGTGGCCGTGGCCGCGGCTCGGCATGGCCGCAATGCAGGCGTGATCACGCGCACGGGCGACGACGCCTTCGGGAAATACCTCCACCGTGAACTGCGCAAGTTCAACGTGGACGATACGTTCGTTACACCGGTGAAGGAATGGCCCACCGCGGTGACGTTCTGCGCCATTATGCCGCCGGAAGATTTTCCGCTCTACTTCTACGGGCGTTTCCCCACGGCCCCTGACCTTCAGATCAAGGCCGCGGAGCTGGACCTGGACGCCATCCGTGAAGCCGGGATCTTCTGGTCCACCGTGACTGGCCTGTGCCAGGAGCCCAGCCGCGAGGCCCACCTGGCTGCCCATGCGGCGCGTCCGCGGACCGGTCTCCGGGCAGGCCAGTACACCATCCTGGACCTGGACTACCGGCCCATGTTCTGGGCCTCCGAAGCGGATGCCCGGGCCGAGGTTGCCAAGATCCTGCCGCACGTCACGGTAGCCATCGGCAACGACAAGGAATGTGCCGTCGCCGTGGGCGAAGGTACCCCTGACGAGCAGGCCGACCGATTGCTGGCCGCCGGCGTCGAGATCGCCGTGGTCAAGCTTGGCCCGGAAGGCGTGATGGCAAAGACCCGCACCGAACGCGTTGTCTCGGCGCCGGTCCCGGTGGAAACCCTTAACGGCCTCGGTGCCGGCGACTCGTTTGGCGGAGCCTTCTGCCACGGACTGCTGTCCGGCTGGCCGCTGGCCCAGGTCCTGGATTACGCAAATGCCGCCGGCGCCATTGTGGCTTCCCGCCTTTCCTGCGCAGACGCGATGCCGACGCCGGAGGAGGTCACCTCGCTGCTGGCCGAACGCGGCCGCTTGGCACCGGCCCTGGCCGGTGCCGCCGCTTCACAACCGTCCCACACCACAGTTTCCGAAGGAGCAGCGTCTTGAGCGCCAACGATGATCCCCGCCGCTACCAGCACCTGAGTGCCCTCCGGCTGGAAGATCCCGAGGCCGTTGCCCGCGCGGCAGCCACCCGTCGCCGCCATCCGGGGCTGAAGTATGGTGTGCAGAACTTCATCGTTGCCGCCGACCACCCGGCCCGCGGCGCCCTCTCCGTGGGAAACGCTCCGGTGGCCATGGCGGACCGCCTCGATTTGTTGGACCGCCTGCAGATTGCCCTGGCAAATCCCGCCGTCGATGGTGTCCTGGCGTCCCCGGACATCATGGATGACCTGCTCCTGCTGGGGGCCCTGGAAGACAAGCTCGTTTTCGGCTCGATGAACCGCGGGGGCCTGGCCGGGCTCGTCAACGAAATCGACGACCGCTTCACCGGCCACACGGCCGCGGCACTGGAAGCCTTGGGCGCCGACGGCGGCAAGATGCTGACCCGCATCTGCCTCGGCGACCCGGACACCGCCTCCGCCCTGGAAGCCACGGCACGCGCCGTCGACTCCCTCGCTGCACGCAAGCTGATCGCCATGGTGGAACCCTTCCTCTCGGTCTGGAAGAACGGGAAGGTCCGCAACGACCTCAGCCCGGACGCCGTCATCAAGTCCATCGCGATCGCCCAAGGCCTAGGCTCCACGAGCGCCTACACCTGGATGAAGTTGCCCGTGGTGGCGGAGATGGAACGCGTCATGGCGGCCACCACGTTGCCCACCGTGCTCCTCGGCGGGGATCCGGAAGGCACCCAGGACAAGGTCTTCGCCAGCTGGCAGGCCGCCCTGGCCCTGCCCGGCGTCCAGGGCCTCACCGTGGGACGGACGCTCCTGTACCCGGCCGACGGCGATGTGGCCGGGGCCGTCGCCACCGCCGCCTCGCTGCTCAAGACGTCTGAGCTGCAGTCATCAGCGAAAGTATCGGAGTAACGTCCCAATGGGAACAGCAACACGCAGAATGACAGTGGCCCAGGCCGTCGTCGAGTACCTGTCCAAGCAGTACACGGTGGACCGCATCGGTACCGAGGACTATAGGGAGCGGCTGATTCCTGGGACGTTCGGCATCTTCGGCCACGGCAACGTTGCCGGCGTCGGCCAGGCGTTGAAGCAGTACCAGCAGCTCGATCCGGCGATCATGCCGTACTACCAGGGCCGCAACGAGCAGGCCCAGGTGCACCAGGCCGTCGGCTACGCCCGGCATACCCGCCGCCGCCAGACGTTTGCCATCAGCACCTCGATCGGTCCGGGATCCTCGAACCTGCTCACCGGTGCGGCGCTGGCCACCACCAACCGCCTGCCGGTGCTGCTGCTGCCGAGTGACACCTTTGCCACCCGCGCCGCGGACCCGGTCCTGCAGCAGCTCGAGCAGCCGTACGCCTACGACATAACGGTCAACGACGCATTCCGGCCGCTGTCCAAGTTCTTTGACCGGGTCTCCCGCCCGGAGCAGCTGTTCTCGGCCTTCCACCACGGCCTGCGCGTCCTGACGGATCCGGCCGAAACCGGTGCCGTCACCATCTCGCTGCCGCAGGACGTCCAGGCCGAAGCCTTCGAGGTGCCTGAGGAGTTCCTGGCCGAACGCGAATGGCGCATCCGCCGCCCCGAAGCCGAGGACGAGGACATCCGCCGCGCCGCCGAGGCCATCCGGGCCGCGAAACGCCCGCTGATCATCGCCGGCGGCGGCGTCCTCTACGCCTACGCCAACGAGGAACTCGCTGCCTTTGCCGAGTTGACGGGCATCCCGGTGGGCAACACCCAGGCCGGCGTCGGCGTCCTGCCGTGGGACCACAAGTTCTCGCTCGGCGCCATCGGCTCCACGGGTACGACGGCGGCCAACACCATCGCCGCCGAGGCGGACCTGATCATCGGCATCGGTACCCGCTACGAGGACTTCACCACTGCCTCCCGGAGCGCGTTCCAGAACCCCGACGTAAAGTTCATCAACATCAACGTCGCCGCGATTGATGCGTACAAGCACGGCACGTCCCTGCCGATTGTCGCGGATGCCCGCAAGGCCCTGGTCAAGCTGAACCAGGCCCTGGGCGGCTACCGCGTCGGCGCGGACCTCGAAGCGAGGATCGCCGCGGAGAAGAAGCGTTGGGACGCCAAGGTGGACGAAGCCTTCGACACCCGCTTCACGCCGCTGCCGGCCCAGAATGAGATCATCGGCGCCACACACCGGGCCATGGATGCGGCCGACGTCGTCATCTGCGCGGCAGGTTCCCTGCCCGGTGACCTGCACAAGATGTGGCGGGTCCGGGACCCGTTCGGCTACCACGTGGAATATGCGTATTCCTGCATGGGCTACGAAATCCCGGGCGGGCTCGGCGTTAAGCGCGCCGCACTGGCAGAAGCCGCCCGCGGTGGCACGGACCGGGACGTTGTGGTCATGGTGGGGGACGGCTCCTACCTGATGATGCACACCGAACTGGTCACCGCCGTCGCCGAACGCATCAAGCTGATCGTGGTCCTGATCCAGAACCACGGCTACGCCTCCATCGGCTCGCTGTCCGAATCCCTTGGTTCGCAGCGTTTCGGCACCCAGTACCGGTCGCTGAACGAGGAGCAGCACAGCTTCGACGAAGGCGAAACCCTCCCGGTGGACCTGGCCCTGAACGCCGAAAGCCTCGGCGTGAAGGTGATCCGGATCGAACCGGGGGAGAAGGTCATCGCCGAACTCGAGCAGGCCATCCGGGATGCCAAGGCCGCGCCTGAACGCGGCGGCCCCATCCTGATCCACGTTGAATCGGACCCCATGCTGGACGCTCCGAGCTCCGAATCATGGTGGGACGTTCCCGTCTCGCAGGTCTCGGACCTCGACTCCACGCAGCAGGCCTTCAAGACCTACACCGACCACAAGAACCGCCAGCGCAAACTGCTCGGCTGATTTCCCAGACACACAGCCCCCACAGACCGAAGGAAGTCCAACACCATGTCAAAGACGACCGTCACCACCACCATCAACCACTTCATCAACGGGGCCGAAACCGCCGGCGTTGGTACCCGCACCCAGCCCGTCTACAACCCCGCCACCGGCGCCGTCTCCGCGGAGCTGCGGCTGGCCAACCGTGCGGACCTGGACGCCACGGTCGCAGCCGCCCGCGCCGCCGCCGACTCCTGGGGCGACATCTCCCTGGCCAAGCGCACCAATGTGCTGTTCAAGTTCCGCGAGCTCGTTGCCGCCCACGTGGACGATCTTGCCGAACTGATCACGGCTGAGCACGGCAAGGTCCTCTCCGATGCCAAGGGCGAGATCGGCCGCGGCCTGGAGGTCGTCGAGTTCGCCTGCGGCATCCCGACGCTCCTCAAGGGCGACTACTCGGACCAGGTCTCCACCGGGATCGACGTCTTCTCCTTCCGCGAGCCGCTCGGCGTGGTGGCCGGGATCACCCCGTTCAACTTCCCGGTCATGGTCCCTTTGTGGATGGCCCCGATGGCTATCGCCGCCGGCAATGCCTTCATCCTCAAGCCCTCCGAGCGTGACCCGTCCGCCTCGATGCTGTTGGCCAAGCTGTGGAAGCAGGCCGGTCTGCCCGACGGCGTGTTCCAGGTCCTGCACGGCGACAAGGAAACCGTGGAGGGGCTCCTGACCCACCCGGACGTGGACGGCATCTCGTTCGTTGGCTCCACTCCGATCGCCCAGTACGTCCACGAGACCGCCACCAAGCACGGCAAGCGCGTCCAGGCCCTGGGCGGGGCGAAGAACCACGCGATCATCATGCCCGATGCCGACCTGGACAACGCGGCGGACCACCTCGCGGCCGCCTCCTTCGGTTCCGCCGGCGAACGCTGCATGGCCATCTCCGTGGCCGTCGCCGTCGGTGAGGCCGCGGACCTGCTGGTCAAGAAGGTCGAAGAGCGCGCCCTCGCCGTCAAGGTCAACAACGGCACCGCGCCCGACGCCGAAATGGGCCCCGTGATCACGCCCGCTTCCAAGGAACGCATCGTCAGGATCGTCACCGAGGCCGAAGCCGCCGGCGCGGCCATGGTGGTGGACGGCCGCGACCTGGTTGTCCCCGGCCACGAGGACGGCTTCTGGGTTGGCCCCACGGTCATCGACCACGTCAAGACCGAAATGACCGCCTACACCGAGGAAATCTTCGGACCGGTCCTGGTGGTGGTCCGCGTCGAGGACCTGGACGCAGGCATCGCCCTGATCAATGCCAACCCCTATGGCAACGGCACCGCGATCTTCACCTCCTCCGGCGCCATTGCCCGCAAGTTCCAGCGTTCGGTGACCGTGGGCATGATCGGCATCAACGTGCCGCTGCCTGTGCCGGTGGCCTACCACTCCTTCGGCGGCTGGAAGGCCTCGCTGTTCGGCGACAAGCACATCTACGGCCCGGAAGGCGTGTCCTTCTACACCCGCGGCAAAGTAGTCACGTCCCGCTGGCCCGAGCCCACCCACGCCTCGGGTGCCTCCTACAACTTCCCGTCCAACTAATCCCCACCGCCGCCCTCGCCTCGCAAGCTCGGCCAGGGAACCCTGGCGGGGTGGGCCCACCCAAAAGCAGAAAGACACCGCTGTTATGACTGAGAACAAGCTGATCATCGGCACCGCGCCGGACTCCTGGGGCGTGTGGTTCGCGGATGACCCCAAGCAGACTCCGTGGGAACGCTTCCTCGACGAAGTGGCCGAGTCCGGTTACAAGTGGATCGAACTGGGTCCGTACGGGTACCTGCCGAACGATCCCACCCGGCTGGCCGAGGAACTCAAGGCCCGCGACCTCAAGGTCACCGCCGGAACGGTCTTCACCGCCTTCCATCGCGGGCTGGAACAGTGGGAAACCGCCTGGGAACCTGCCCGCAAGGTGGCCGAACTGACGGCTGCCATGGGCGGAGAGCACATAGTTGTCATCCCGGCCATGTGGCGTGACGATGTCACTGGCGAAGCTGTGGAGAGCGGCCAGCTCACTGAGAAGTCCTGGAGTGACCTTTTCGCCGGCCACAACCGCCTGGGTAAGACGCTGCTGGAGGACTTCGGCCTCAAGCAGCAGTTCCACTCGCACGCCGATTCGCACGTCGGTGCCCAGGGAGACATCGAAACCCTGCTGGCCGCGACGGATCCCGAATACCTGAATCTGTGCCTGGACACCGGCCACGCCGAATACTGCGGAGCTTCCAGCCTGGAGCTCATCAAGAACTACCCGGACCGCATCGGCTACCTGCACCTGAAGCAGATCAACCCGGACATCCTGAAGAAGGTCAACGACGAAAACATGACCTGGGCGGCGGCCAACCTGGCCGGCGTTATGACCGAGCCGCCGAACGGCCTCCCCGACCTGCGCGCCGTCATCGAGGCGGTGGAGGGGCTTAACCGCCCGATCTTCGGCATCGTGGAGCAGGACATGTATCCAGTGGCGTTCGACGTGCCGATGCCCATCGCCAAGCGAACCCGCAACTACCTGTTGTCGTGCGGCTCCCGCACGGCAGTCAATTAACAGCCGCCCCGGAATCCGATACCTAAGGACAGAAACAATGACTGACATTCTCCGCGTTGCCGTCATCGGCGCAGGCCGCATGGGTGCGGACCACATTAAGCGGCTCAGCACCCGCATCCACGGCGCCGAAGTGGCCGCCGTCGTCGACGTCGACCTCTCCCGGGCGCAGGCCGCCATCGAAGGGATCGACGGCGCCGTGGCCCTGGCCAGTGCCGACGAGGCGCTGAACAACGGCGACGTCAACGCCGTGCTGATCGCCACGCCGGGCTTCCTCCATGAGGAAATCCTGTACAAGGCGCTCGAGAAGGGCTTCCCGATCCTCTGCGAAAAGCCGCTCACCCCTGATGCCGAATCAGCGTGGAAGATCGTGCAGGCCGAGGAAAACCTCGGCCATAAGCGCGTCCAGGTGGGCTTCATGCGCCGCTTCGACGCCGAATACGCCGCCTTGGGCCAGCTTATCCATGGACACGACCTCGGCGAACTGCTGATGCTCCACCACCAGCACCGCAACCCCACCACCCCGCCGGGCTTCACCAACGAAATGCTGATCAACGACTCCGTGGTCCACGAATTCGACGCAATCCGGTTCTTCACCGGTGAGGAAATCACCTCCGTTCAGGTCCGGCTGGGCAAGGCCACGCGCAACGCCCCGAACGGCCAGCACGATCCGCAGCATGTCCTGCTCGAAACCGAATCCGGCGTTCTGGCCGACGTCGAGATCTACGTCAACGCCAAGTTCGGCTATGAAGTGGCCACCCAGGCCTCCTTTGAAGACGGCATCGTGAACATCGGCGGCGACACGGGCCCATACACCCGTAGCTCCGGCCGCTGGGGCGGCAAGGTTACCCCCGGCTTCGAAGAGCGTTTCGGCGCGGCGTACGACGTCGAAATCCAGTCCTGGGTTAACGCTGCGGTCCGCGGCGAAATCGGCGGCCCCACCGCCTGGGACGGCTACGCCACCGCCGCCTGCTGCGAAGCCGGCGTCGAGGCGCAGAAGTCGGGCGAAAAGGTCAAGGTCCGGCTGAACACCAAGCCGGACCTCTACAAATAACAGCCCGCGCCCGCTCCCGTAGTTTTTGTCCAGATAATGCGGCTTTGAGATCCTTCTCGGCGCATTATCTGGACAAAAACTTTAGATCAATGACGCATTTACCAAGGAGTGACCATGAAAATCGCCCTGGATCCCACCCCGTTCCACCACAGCCACAGCCTGCTGGAATTTCCGCGCGTGGCCGCCGATCTCGGTTACAACTACCTGCAGCTGACCCCGCACGCGGACATGATCCCGTTCCATAACCACCCCAAAGCCGACGACGAGCTGGTGGCCCGGATGAACAAGGCATGCAAGGACGCCGGCGTCGAAATCGCGTCCGTCCTGCCGGTTCTGCGCTGGTCCGGTCCGGACGAGGATGCCCGCGAGGCGGCGGTCCGCTACTGGAAGCGCGCCATCCAAATTGCCGTGGATCTGGGCGTCAGCACCATGAACACCGAATTCAGCGGCCGCCCCGAAAAGGCAGAAGAGTCCGAGCGCGCCTTCTTCCGCTCCATGGAAGAGCTGCTGCCGATCATCGAGCGTGAAGGCCTGGACGTCCTGATCGACCCGCACCCGGACGACTTCGTCGAAGACGGCCTGGCCGCCATCCGCGTCATCCGCGGCATCAACTCGCCCAACATCGGCATGGTCTACGTGGCCTCGCACTCGTTCCACATGGGCAACAAGCCCCTGGAAATCATGCGGGCCGCCGGGGACAGGCTGCGCCTGGTCCACGTCTCGGACACGATGGACCACCACGCCTCCCACGGCCTGCGCTACATCACCAACCCGCCCGGAAATGCCGTGCGGGTGCACCAGCACCTGAAGATCGGCGACGGCGACGTCAACTGGGACGAGTTCTTCGGCGGTCTCAAGGAAATCGGCTTCCTGGAGAAGGACAACACCGTGATGGTGTCCAGCGTCTTCGCCGAAGACGACAACGCCAAGGACGTGTCCCGCTACCAGCTGGAGACGATGAAGGAGCATATCCAGAAGGCGAGCGTATGACGGCGCCGGGTGCTTCCCGGACGTGGCCCGGAAACCGCCTGTCAACCACAAACGCGCCCTGCGGACTGTCACCATCATTTCGACATTCGGGGGCCTGCTGTTCGGCTAGGATGCCGGTGTCATCAACGGAGCGCTGCCTTTCATGCAGGAAGATCCGGGGCTGACGCCGCTGACCGAAGCTCTGGTCACGTCCTCGCGCCAAGCACCGGGTGATTGCCGCACGCTTTCGTGTTGGGTCTGGCCGTGGGCGGTGCGTCCGTGACCGTCCTTGTGTACCTGGCTGAAGTTTCACCCAGCGCACGGCGCGGGCGCATCGTCACGCAGACCGAGTTGATGATCGTCACCGGGCAGTTGCTGGCCTTCATCTTCAACGCGTATCTCGGCAACACTTTTGGTGAGACCGGTGGATTCTGTCGTTGAATGCTCGTCATCGCCGCGTTGCCCGCGATCGCGCTGTGGGTCGGGATGAACTTCATGCCGAAAAGCCCCCGCTGGCAGGACCTCGGAATTCCCTGGCTCCGCCGGAATTTCCGTCGGTATAAAGGCCGCCCTGCTACTGATCGGCTTCTTCTCGCTGGTCCTGCTTAAAGGTATAGGCCGCGGCTTCGTGATCCTGGCTTTGACCGTCACCTTCCTGGCCTTCCAGCAAGGTGCCATTTCGCCGGTCAGCTGGCTCGTGTTGTCCGAAATTAGACCGCTGAAGATCCGCGGTCTCGGGAGGGGAGCGTCGGCATTTCTGGTGTGGACCGTAGACTTCATGGTTGGCTTCGGCTTCCCCCAGTTACTCGCCGCGATCGGACTCTCCAGCCCATTCTTCGTGTTCGCAGTGCTGGGCGTTGGCGCCATTGTGTTGCTGCCACGTACGTTCCGGAAACAAAGGACAAGAGATTGGAAGACGTGCAGCACTACTTCAAGAATGTTGCCGGCAACAAAGCCATGGCTGGCGGCCCAGCCCCCCGACCTGCCCTGCCGACGCGGTCCGGACACCGGCATCCCTGACCTTATTACGTCAAAACATCCTAATGTCAGGACAAACTATTGACTTATGTGAATTGAGTCACCATGATCGTTGTAGAAGGCCGACTGACTGGCGCAGCGAAGCGTCCCCAGGGGCCCGGATCAAAGGAGATAATTCGTGACGAAGTTTTCGTGGCGTAAGGCGGCCCTCGTGGCCACTGTGGTGCCCATGCTGGCCCTGAGCGCATGTTCCAGCACTGGCGGTAAGGCCCCGGACGCGGCCGGCGGTGCAGCCGGAGGGCAGGTCGTCAGCACGCCGAAGCTGAAGATCGCATTGATCACGCACGCGGCCCCGGGAGATACCTTCTGGGACATCGTGCGCAAGGGAGCCGAGGAGGCCTCGGCGAAGGATAACGTGGAGTTGCTTTACACGTCCGATCCTGAGGGTGGCCGGCAAGCCCAGCTGATCGAGCAGGCCATCAACCAGAAGGTCGACGGGATCGCCGTGACCCTGGCCAAGCCCGATGCGCTTAAAGGCGCCCTGCAGAAAGCCACGGAAGCCGGCATCCCCGTAGTCAGCCTCAATGCGGGCGAATCGGTTTCGGCACAGCTCGGTGCCTTCACGCACTTCGGCTCGAATGAAAAGCTGGCCGGTACAGCTGTTGGCGACAAGCTCCGGAGCGAGGGTTTGTCCCACCCCATCTGCGTCATTCAGGAGCAGGGCCACGTTGGCCTTGAAGCCCGGTGCGCCGGCGTTAAGGAAAAGCTGCCCGCAACGGAAATCCTCTATGTCGCCGGCACCGACATGACCCAGGTGTCCTCCACCGTGACCGCCAAGCTGCAGGCCACCGCGGACGCTGACTCGATCGTCGGCCTGGGCGCCCCCTTCACACTCACCATCCTGAAGGCCGTCAACTCGGCCGGCAGTAAGGCCAAGGTGGCCTCCTTCGACATGAACGCCGAGCTTGCCCAGAAGATCGCCGACGGCGAGATCCTCTTTACCGTGGATCAGCAGCCGTGGCTGCAGGGGTACGGGGCGATTGATGCGATCTGGCAGAACAAGCGTGGCGGGTTCGAGATCGGCGGCGGCCAGCCGGTACTGACCGGCCCGTCCATCGTCGACAAGGCCGCAGCGGCTGACGCACTCAAATTCGCCAAAGAAGGCATCCGCTAAGGATCCTTTGAGCCGGGTTCCGGGGCCCTTGCGGGGCCCGGAACCCGGCCCGGAGTAGGAGAAGCACCATGACCCAGACCATTTCCAAGACACCGCCATCGAAGACACCGGCGCCGGTCACTGATGAACGTGTCGGCAAACGCAATCCGCTACAGAAGCTCCTGGGCCGCCCGGAAGTCGGCGCCCTGGTCGGGGCGATCGTGCTGTTCGTGTTTTTCGCCTCGGTCTCCCAGACCTTCATCCAGCCCAACGCGTTCGCGACCGTGCTCTACGGCAGCTCCACGATCGGGATCATGGCGGTCGGGGTATCGCTGTTGATGATCGGCGGGGAATTCGATCTCTCCACCGGTGTCGCCGTCATCTCGTCCGCGCTGGCCGCATCAATGTTTTCCTGGTACTTCGCCACGAACGTCTGGGTCGGCGTGGCCCTGGCACTGGTGGTATCCCTGGCGGTCGGGCTGATCAACGGCCTGATCCTGATCAAGACCAAACTCCCATCCTTCATCGTGACCCTCGCTTCGTTCCTGATGCTGACCGGCCTGAACCTGGGCCTGACCCGGCTGATCGGTGGATCCGTGTCCTCCCCGTCGATCTCGGACATGGACGGCTTCGCGTCCGCGAAGGCCGTATTCGCCTCCTCCGTCCCGATCGGGGACGTGGACGTGAAAATCACCGTGTTCATCTGGATCGGCCTGGTTGCGGTCGCGTCCTGGATCCTGCTGAGGACCAAGGTCGGGAACTGGATCTTCGCCGTCGGCGGCGACGCGAACGCCGCCCGCGCCGTCGGCGTCCCGGTCAACAAAACCAAAATCGGTTTGTTCATGGCTGTCGGGTTCTGCGGCTGGATCCTGGGCATGCACAACCTCTTCGCGTTCGACTCCGTCCAGTCCGGTGAAGGCATCGGCAACGAATTCCTCTACATCATCGCCGCGGTCATCGGCGGCTGCCTCCTGACCGGCGGCTACGGCTCCGCGGTGGGCGGCGCGATCGGTGCCTTCATCTTCGGCATGGCCAACAAGGGCATCGTCTACGCCCAGTGGAACCCGGACTGGTTCAAGTTCTTCCTCGGCCTGATGCTGCTGCTGGCCACCATCGTCAACCTCATCGTCAAACGCCGCGCGGAACTCAAGTAAAGGGGCCCGGGAACATGAATGCCAAAGAAATCGACCAGCAAACACTGCTCCAGAACGAAAAAGACCCCCTCACCCACACCCCCGTCCACCTCCTCTCCCTCGAGGCAGTAGGCAAGCACTACGGAAACATCATTGCCCTGAGCGATGTCACCATGGCCGTGGACAACGGCCGCGTCACCTGCGTCCTCGGCGACAACGGCGCCGGTAAGTCCACCCTGATCAAGATCATCGCCGGCCTGCACCAGCACGACGCCGGGATCCTGAACATCATGGGCGAGGAACGGAAATTCACGTCCCCCCGTGACGCCCTCGACGCCGGCATCGCCACCGTCTACCAGGACCTCGCCGTGGTGCCCCTGATGCCGATCTGGCGGAACTTCTTCCTCGGCTCGGAGCTGACCAACGGCTTTGGCCCGTTCAAGAGCCTGGACGTCGAGAAGATGAAAGCCATCACGCTCAAGGAACTCGCCGAGATGGGCATCGACCTCCGCGATGTGGAGCAGCCCATTGGCCAGCTTTCCGGCGGTGAACGCCAGTGCGTCGCGATCGCCCGGGCCGTGTACTTCGGCGCGAAGGTCCTGATTCTGGATGAGCCGACGGCGGCCCTGGGCGTCAAGCAATCCGGCGTGGTCCTGCGGTACATCCTGCAGGCCCGCGACCGCGGCCTCGGGGTCATCTTCATCACCCACAACCCGCACCACGCCTTCCCCGTCGGGGACCGGTTCCTGCTGCTCAAACGCGGCAAATCAATCGGCTACTACGACAAGAAAGACATCACCCTCGACGAACTCACCGCCCAAATGGCCGGCGGCGCCGAACTCGCCGAACTCGCCCACGAACTCGAACAACTCGGCGGCCACAGCGACATCGTCAAAGAAGTCCAGGCGGAGGTGGCGGGGGTGGCCGACGTCGCGGATGCCGTCCAGGCAGGCGCCCCAAGACACGCCTAGCAGCGCCGGCGGAAGGGGCCCTCCGGCGGACTGCCGGCGGGCCCCTGCCTTGCCACGGGCAGCTATTAATCGACGTACAGAACCACGATGGACAGGACAGGACCAACATGCCGATCCGGGTAGGCGTCATCGGCGCCGGAATCATGGGCGCCGACCACATCAGGAATCTCCCCACCACCATCGGCGGTGCCGAAGTCACCTATGTGGCTGATATCGACGCCAGCCGTGCCGCGGCCGCTGCGCCACCGGCCGCCCGCATCAATACCGATCCTTCCGAGCTGATCAATTCAAGCGAGGTGGACGCCGTCGTGGTTGCCTCGCACGACTCCACGCACGCCGGGGTGGTGCTGGAATGCTTCGAGGCGATGACCCCGGTGTTGTGCGAAAAGCCAATGGCACCCACACTCCTTGAAAGCCTTGAGGTGGTAGCGGCGGACGCAGATATTGTGGCAGCCACCGGCGCATCCTTGCTCTCACTGGGCTTTATGCGGCGCTTCGACCCCGGCTACGTGGCCGTGCGCCAGTCCGTGCAGGACCGGGTCCAAGGTGAGCCTCTGCTGGTTCACTGCACCGGCCGCAATGCCGCTGCGGGCCCCGGCACCACCTCGGAATCGGCCATCACCAATTCGGCCATCCATGAGCTGGACATCATTCCTTGGTTGCTGGACTCGCAGATCACGGAGGTGTCATGGCAGGCCGGACGGAGCTCACGCCATGCCGACGGCGGCCTGAAGGACCCAGCCTTTATGATGCTCCGCACGGCCGACGGCACGGTGACCACGCTGGAGCTGTTCCTGAACGCCCAGTACGGCTACACCACGCGCTGCGAGGTTGTCTCGGAACGGGGTACCACCGGATTGCAGAATTCCGCACTGCTGGGGGTCCAGCAGGCGGGCCTCAGCCAGACGGCGATACCCGCAGACTGGCGCCCTCGGTTTGCCGACGCGTACCGGCTGCAGCTGCAAGCGTGGATCTCAGCCCTGGCCGAGGGGGAACAGCCGCCCCTGGCCGAAGCGCAGGACGGTCTGAACGCCTCGCTCGTGGCCCAAGCCCTGATCCAGTCCCTGCGCAGCGACGGTACCTACACGAAAGTGAGCTACTCATGACCGCTACAGCCCTCCCACAGTCCCGAGTGCCTGGATCCTGGGATGCCCCCGTGCTGCGCTGGGGCATCATGGGACCGGGCTGGATCGCCGAACGCTTCACCGAATCCGTCCAGGCGCACACGGACCAGGTGATTGCCGCCGTCGGGTCCCGTTCGC
Source organism: Pseudarthrobacter sp. S3 (assembly GCF_050156905.1). Lineage (NCBI taxonomy): Bacteria > Bacillati > Actinomycetota > Actinomycetes > Micrococcales > Micrococcaceae > Pseudarthrobacter > Pseudarthrobacter sp. S3. Next base: position 1,017,176 of record NZ_CP189583.1, read on the forward strand.
TCAGCCGGTCCAAGGCATTCGCGGACGCTTTCGACGTGCCCGCGGCCTACGGCAGCTATGAGGAGCTGGCCGCCGCCCCGGACATCGACATCGTCTACGTCTGCACGCCGCACAACTTCCACCACGAGGCCGCGGTGCTCGCCGTCGACGCCGGCAAACACGTTCTGGTCGAGAAGCCGATCGGCCTCAACGCGGCGCAGGCCCGGGACATCGCCGCCCGGGCCGAGGCCGCCGGGGTGTTCGCCGCCGAGGCCATGTGGAGTTTCTTCCTGCCCAAGTTCGACGTGATCCGGCAGATCCTCGACGCCGGGACCCTGGTCACCGAGGTCCTGGGCCTGCCGGAAGAGCTACACGCCATCGGCCAGCCCCACGAATCCGGGGTCAACGCCCAGCTGTCCGCCATCATGCGGTTCGCCGGCGGCGCGCAGGCCGTCGTGAACACCCACCTGCACAACTTCACGCCCACTTCCGCCACGATTGTCGGTTCCGAAGCCACGCTGACTATCGACGGGCCCTTCAACATGCCCGGTGGCTTCGAGGTCCGCTTCCCGGACGGGGCCCGGCTGCGCCATGAGGAACCGGCCGGCGGCCACTTCGAGGGACTGCACTACGAAGCCGCGGCCGTGGCCCGTGCCGTGGCCGCCGGGCAGACGCAGGCCGGCCAGCGGACCCTGGCAGCCTCCATCCGCACCCTGGAAGTAACCGATGAGATCCGCCGCCAGCTGGGAGTGGTGTTCCCGGGCGAAAATGTCCCCGGCGAGGAAACCCCATGCCCCTGATTCATTATCCGTTCTAACCATCGAAAGGACGGGCCCACCCATGGCCTACATCGAACAGCACTCCGACGGACTCCCCGCACCCGTAAAAGTCGGGCTCATCGGCTCCGGCTGGATGGGGGCGTTCCATGCCGAAAGCATCGCCCGCCGGGTCCCGGGCGCCGTCCTGGCGGCCATCGCAGACCCTAATGTGGAATCCGCGAAGGCCCTTGCCCAAGCGTTGGGCACGGTAAAGGTGACGGCCAACGCAGAAGACATCCTGGCGGATTCGGAGATCGATGCCGTGGTGATCGCGAGCCCGGCACGCTTTCACTCCGCCCTGATCACCCAGGCCGCCGCCGCGGGGAAGCACGTCTTCTGCGAGAAGCCCGCGGGCCAAGGGCTCGACGAACTCGACGCCGCGCTTGCCGCCGTTGAAAAAGCCGGGGTGCATTTCCAGATCGGCTTCAACCGGCGCTACGCGGATGACTTCCAGGCCGCCAAGAAAGACCTCGCCGCCGGCATCGCCGGCCAGCCGCAGCTCCTGCGCTCGCTGACGCGCGATCCGGGCAACGGCAGCATCCCGAACGCGGCCAGGGTCCCCGCGTGGACGGTCTTCCTGGAAACCCTGATCCACGACTTCGACACCCTGAACTGGTTCAACGAAGGTGCCGAGCCGGTGGAGGTCTATGCCGTGGCCGACGCCCTCGTGGAACCGGAGCTGCGCGATCAGGGCTTCCTGGACACCGCAGTGGTGACCATCCGCTACAGCAACGGCGCCATCGCCGTGGCGGAAGCAAACTTCAGTGCCCTCTATGGCTACGACATCCGCGGAGAGGTCTTCGGTTCCAAGGGCATGGTCCAGGCCGGCCGTGCCACCGAGACGGCGGCCCGGCGTTACACGGCGGAGGGACTGTCCGCGGACACCCCGCGCCTCAACGTGGAACTCTTCCGGCAGGCCTACACGGACGAACTCGCGGATTTCGCCGCCACGGTTCGTGCGCAGCGTGACGGCACCCCGCCGCCGTCCGGCGCGTTCACCCTCACTCCCGGGGCCGCAGACGCCCGCCGCGCGCTGGCCATGGCGCTGGCGTGCATCGAATCGGTCAAACAGGGCGGTCCGGTGGCTGTGGCTGCTGCCCCGGTGCCGGCGCTCCGTGACGACGCCCGGGCCGGCGTCTGATGCGCCTTGCCATCTGCGCGGAAATGGTCTTCACGGACCTGCCGTTTGTGGAACGGGTGCAGCGGCTCCACGACGCCGGATTCGACGTCGAGATGTGGGACTCCAGGGGCAAGGACCTCGCCGCGCTCAAGGCCACCCGCGCGGTGTTCTCTTCGATGACCGGGTACACCTCGGGAAGCCTCGTGGACCCCGACACGGCCGACGACGTCGTGCGGACCGCGGGGTCGCTGATCCCCACGGCCTTGGAGCTCGGCGTCAGCCGCATGGTGGTGCACTCCGCGGAGCTCATCGATGGCCAGGCGGCCCGCCCCCTCTACCGTTCCACCGGTCCTATGTGGAGTACCGGCGCGCGGACGCTGGAACGCCTCGGCAAGCTGGGGGAGAAGTACGGTGTGACGTTCTGCCTGGAGAACCTCAACACCATCCTTGACCACCCAGGCATCCCGCTGGCCCGGGCCAAGGACACGCTGGCGCTCGTGGAAGCAGCCGGGCACCCCAACGTGAAGCTCATGCTGGACCTGTACCACGCACAACTGGGGGAGGGGAACCTCATCGAGCTCGTGCGGACCGCCCTGCCGCACATCGGCGAAGTCCAGGTAGCGGACGTACCGGGCCGCTGCGAACCCGGCACCGGGGAAATCCACTACCCAGCCGTGGCCAGGGCGCTCGCGGACGCAGGCTATGAGGGAACCGTGGGCATGGAAGCCTGGGCCAGCGGCGATGACGAGGAAGCCCTTGCGGCCTTCCGGGCAGCGTTCACGGTGCCAGGCACTAAAACTTTTTCAACGGAAGGAACACTATGAAGGACGTCATTCTCGGTCTGGTCGGAGTGGGGCGCATCGGCGTCATGCACGCCAAAAACATCGCCGCTCTCAACGGAGCTCTTAACCCGGAAGGCATCAACGTCAGCCTCCTGCTGACCGACGTCGCCGCGGACCACGCCAGGGGCATTGCCGCGGGCCTCGGTGCCGGCTTCCTGCCCTCGGTGGCGGAAATCATCGCCGCCGGCGTGGACGGGCTGGTCATCGCCACGGGGACCGGAACCCACCCCGAACTGATCAAGGCGGGCGTGGACGCCGGGATTCCGGTCTTCTGCGAAAAGCCGGTGGCCATGAACGTGGCGGACGCCCTGCCGGTGCTGGACTACATCCGCGACAACAACGGCGTGGTGCAGATCGGCCACCAGCGCCGCTTCGACCACGGCTACCTTGAGGCCAAGCGTGCCTACCAGGCGGGCGAGCTGGGTTGGATCCACTCCCTGCGCGCCGTCACCTGCGACATGGCGCCGCCGCCCGTGGAGTTCCTCGCCAGCTCCGGCGGTCTGTTCCGCGACTGCTCCGTCCACGACTTCGACATCCTGCGCTGGCTGACCGGCCGCGAGATTGTGGAGGTCTACGCAAAGGGCTCCAACAACGGCGACCCGGCCATCGGCGCCGTGGGCGACGTGGACACGGCGCTGGCGCTGGTCACGTTCGACGACGGGACGGTCGGTACCGTGTCAGCCACCCGCTACAACGGTGCCGGCCACGACGTCCGCCTGGAAATCCAGGGCTCCGGCCGTTCGCTGATGGTTGGGCTCGATGAGCAAACGGCCATGGCGTCGGCCGAAGCCGGGATCGCCTTCCCCGCCGGGGCACCCCACCGGACCTTCGCCGAGCGCTTCGACCAGGCGTACCGATCGGAAATGGCCGCGTTCGTGGAGCTGATTCTGGGCCGCCGGGAGAACCCCTGCACGCCGGAGGACGCCGTGGCCGCTTCCCGCGTGGCTGACGCAGCCCAGGAATCACTGGCCACCGGCGTCCCGGTCAAGGTGGTGCTGGCCGCGGCCAAAGCTGGCTAGGCGAGCGTACGGCTCCCATGCAAAATGCCCCTCCGGAATCCGTTCCGGAGGGGCATTTTCCTTGATCTCTTCGGATCTCTACGCTCCGAACGGCAGCCGGGGATCGATGTCCTGGCCGTCCCAGCTTTGGCGGACCCAGCCGTGGTGCGGGTCGTCGCTGATGAGCCATTCACGGACCGGTCCGGGGCCGGCCATCACGTTCAGGTAGTACAGGTCGTAGCCCGGGGCTGCCATGGCGGGGCCGTGCCAACCGTAGGGGACCAGCACAACGTCGCCCGTGCGGACCTCGGCCGCGACGTCGATGGGACGCTCATCCGAGGCGTACACACGCTGGTAGCCGATGGCATCGGCGTCGGCGGGTGCCCCGGAGCCGGCAGCCACCTGCGTCTCGAAGTAGTAGATCTCCTCGAGGTTCGTTTCGCCGTCCTTTTCCTCATCATGTTTGTGCGGAGGGTAGGAGGACCAGTTTCCGGCGGGGGTGAGGACTTCACACACGATGAAACGGTCAGCCTCGAGGGCCGCCGGCGTGCCGAAGTTATGGACCTGGCGGGAACAGTTGCCGGCGCCGCGCAGTTCCACAGGCGTTTCCGCCGCCGTGACCAGGCGGGTCGGATAGGAGGCCTTTGCCGGTGCCGTGGCGACCGCCACCCGTCCGCCGTCGGATGAGCTGACGGTGACGGCACAGGAAGTGCCCGAATACAGCACGTCGCTGGGGCCGTGGAACACGGACGGCCGCCCCTTCAGGACATACTGGTCACCGTCCACGGAGACGGTGAAGGAGCCGTTGAGCGGAACCACTATGCGCTCCTCGTCCGCTGCTGGGAGAACGACGGCGGCACCTGCAGTTAAGGTGGCCACCTTCAGGCCCGTATGGGCCCAGCCGTCCACGGCCATGGTTGAATCGGAGGTTCCGAGCGAGATGTCCCAAGCGCCGTCGGCGGCGCTGCCCAAGGGGTAGACCCAGTTAGCCATTGATATTCCTTGCGCTATCGCTGTACGAGTGTCATTTCAAAGCTGTACGAATCCGCCCGGTACACGTGGTGCCCGGTTTCCACGCGGCGGCCCGCATCGTCCGTTGCGGTGCGCTCCATGGTGACCAGGGCGGAACTGACCTCGGCCCCCAGCAGTCGGGCCTGGTAGTCGTTGGCGATCATGGCGCCGATTCGTTGCGAGGCCAGGCGGAAATTGACTCCGCCGCGGCGGAGAATGGCGTAGAGGCCCTCAGAGGCGAGCGTGGCTTCGTCCATGGTGACGATGTCGTCCCGGACCCAGTTCTCCATCAGGGCCAGGGGCTTGCCGCCCACTTTCCGCAGGCGGGTGAAGTGGTACACCTTCGAGCCTGCAGGAAGTTCGAGGGTGGCGAGCGTCGCCGCATCGGCCTCCAAATGGGAGAAGGTCAGCACCTGCGTGGTGGGCTTCTTGCCGTTGTTGGAGAGATCATCAAACAGGCTGGAGAGCTCCAAGGGGCGGCGAACCTGGCTGGAGACCACCTGGGTGCCCACGCCACGCTTGCGGACCAGCAGCCCCGAGCGGACCAGTTCATCCATGGCTTTGCGCATAGTGGGCCGGGACAGGTTCAGCTGGGCAGCGAGATGGATTTCGTTCTCCAGCCGGCTGCCGGGTTCCAGGATTCCGCTATTGATAGCGTTCTCGATGCCCTGGACCACCTGGTGATACAGGGGCACGGGCGAGGAACGGTCGATGATGAGACCAAGTTGATTCGCCACTAAATACTCCTCGTTCCATGCCGGACGCTGGTGCCTGCCCGTGGTTCGGGCGGACATCCATGTCCTAGTATGTTCGCTTGATAGGACATACTACCTTAGTTGATAATATCAGCGGAATTTTGGCGGTCAAGGCTGCCACTGGCGGGCGACCCTCCATTCGTGCCCGTGGTCTTAGGCTGGGGGAATGAATAACCGATATCTCGTCTCCCGCGAACGCTTCATCGCCGCTCCGGCCCAAGTGATCTTTGACGTCCTGGCCACGCCGGCGCTGCACAGTGCGATCGACGGATCCGGCACGGTGAAGGGCGCCCAGCCGCACGGCCCGGAACGGCTGGGCCTCGGAGCCCGGTTCGGCATGGAAATGAACATGGCCGTGGACTACAAGATCCTGAACACGGTCTCCGAGTTCGAGGAGGGCCGGCGCATCGCCTGGCGCCATTTCTACGGTCATGTCTGGCGTTACATCCTCGAACCGGCCACCGGTGCCGATGGTGCTGCCGGCACGCGCGTCATCGAACAGTGGGACGCCAGGGAGGTCCGCGGCAAGGTCTTCCTCCGGCTGGCAGGTTACTTGCGCCGCCACCCCGTCAGCATAGAAAAGACGTTGGCCCGGTTGGACGAGCACGTCACCGGCGCTGCCGGAGCGGCACGCTAGTGTTCCCGGCGTGAACCCCTCCGGCGGACTGGTTCCCAGCCCGCGGACCCTGGAGGTTGAGAGCCTCGAGGCCTTCGATCGGCTGGTCGCAGCCGGCGCGGTGGCCATGGGCGGCTGGCACGCCCAGTCTCTGGATCTGCGTGGCCGGAACGCGGCGCTGGAAACCCTGGACGTGGAAGGTGCCATTTTCCTGGGCTGTACCTTCGACCAGGGCGTGGAAGAGGGGCTTCGCCGCCGCGGCGCACTGATCTTCCCCAGGCTGCAGGGTGTGCCGTTCGATCCCTACCGGGCACGGCTCTACACGCCGCAGGAACTGTATGCCGGCCTGGAAACTTCACCCTATGAGGAGCTGCCTGATGCCCTGGTGTACCAGTGGAGCATCAGCCCGGGGCAACGCAGCCGGTTGGATGCCACCCTGGCCTCGGCGCTGCATGACCACGCCATCGGGGACGCCCTGGACGAGTTCACGCACTCGGACCTACTCGCCGGCCGCACCACCGTGGGCGTGATGGGCGGCCATTCCGCCCAGCGGGGCACCCCGGACTTCGCCCAGGCAGCCGAGCTGGGCAGGCTCCTGGCGCAGAGCGGGCGGCGGGTGGCAACCGGCGGCGGCCCCGGTGCCATGGAAGCGGCCAACCTCGGCGCCTATCTCAGCCACGTTCCGCATGCGGAATTCACGGCGGCACTGGCCGGGCTTGGATCCGTCCCCGGCTTCCGCCCCTCGGTGTCCGCGTGGGCACGCGAGGCGGCTGCCGTCGTCGAACGCTATCCGGGCGGAACACCATCGCTGGGAATACCCACCTGGTTCTACGGGCACGAGCCGCCCAACTACTTTGCCACCCACATCGCCAAGTACTTCGCGAACGCCATCCGCGAGGCGATCCTGCTGGAACTGTGCGACGGCGGCATCATCTTCCTGCCGGGCGCGGCCGGGACCGTGCAGGAAATCTTCCAGGACGCCTGCGAGAACTACTACAGCGCGCGCGAAGCTGTGATGCCGATGGTGCTGGTAGGGCGGCAGCAGTGGAAGTACGAGTATCCCGCGTGGCCCATGCTCCAGCGGCTGGCGGCCGGACGTGCCATGGAGGACCGGATCTTCCTGGTGGACAGTGCGGACGAGGCGCTCGCGGTGCTGGGCGCCCAGCCCATTTCCGGCAGCGGCTAGCCCACCGCGGTGCCGAAGGCCAGCCCCAGCACGTAGGTCACAGCGGCGGCGCCCAGGCCGATGCCCAACTGGCGCAGCCCGCGCGTCAGCGGCGACGTCCCGGACAGCAGGCCCACGATTCCGCCGGTGGCCAGCAGTGCCAGCCCCACCAGCACCGCGGCCACCACCAGGGCGGCCACCCCGGTCAGGCCGAACAGGAACGGCAGGATGGGGACCACGGCGCCGGACGCGAAGAAGCAGAAGCTGGACATTGCCGCCCCCCACGCAGTGCCCACGGCCTCGTGCTGGTCCTCCAACTCCGGCAGTTCGGCTTGCAGCGACAGGCTGGGATCGCAGTCGCAGCTCAGCAGCCCCATGCGTTCGGCCACGCGGTGTTCGGCGGCCTCGTGGGACATGCCGCGCGCCAGGTAGACGAGCATCAGTTCGTTGTGTTCGATGTCCAGTTTCGGGGCGGCGGCGAGGGTGATCTGGGTGGGACGGGTGGCGGCGAGGAGCTCGCGCTGGGACCGGACGGAGACAAACTCGCCCGCGGCCATGGACATGGCGCCGGCGAGGAGCCCGGCTACACCGCTGAGCAGCACCACACCGCTCGCCACTCCGGAAGCGGCCATGCCCACCACGAGTGAGAGGTTGCTGACCAGGCCATCGTTGGCGCCAAAGACGGCGGCGCGGAAAGTCCCGGCGAGCCGATTGCGGCCGCGCGTTGCCAGGCCGCGGACCACCTCCTCGTGGATCTGCTCATCCGCTGCCATGGCGTCCGTGGCGTTGGGATCCAGGGCATACGGGGAGCGGCCTTCAGCGCGCTGGGCGAGGGCCAGGACAAAAACGGAACCGAAGTGGCGGGCCAGGAATCCCAGAAACTGGCTGCGGAGCGATGCCGGCCGGGACTTTTGGGCGTGGTCGCCGAGGAGCCGCAGCCAGTGGGCCTCGTGCCGTCCTTCGGCTTCGGCGAGGGCCAGCAGGATGGCACGCTCTTCGCCGTCGCGGTTCTGGGCGAGGTCGCGGTAGACGGCGGCCTCTGCCCGTTCGTCTGCCAGGTATTGGCGCCACCGGCGGAGGTCCGCCGGTGTGGGCTGCGGCGGTGATGGATTGGATTCCGCGGGCGCGGCTTGGTGGGGATTGTGGTGCTGAGACACGCAAGGCTCCTGTGCTGGATGGGGAAGGTTCGGCCCCATTGCACCGCCCAGCTTACCGCGGAATGACGCGGTTTTTCGGCTGGCTGACCTCACTGCGGAGTTTAGGTTTCCCTCAATAAATGGCGGCCTGCCGGGTGTGCCCGGACGCGTTGCGGCGGGTCTTGACCGGGCCCACCGGCGGTGCTGTGATGAAGGAGTGGCGTCCGCCCGCGCCCACCCACAAAAGCACGTCAGGCGAACAATCGGAGGTCAAACCATGAGCACCACCGGACAGCACCCGGACATGCCGCACCTGGATTCCGTTGAAGCGGATCCCGCCTATGACTACGCCGAGGACCTACCAGTCAGCGAGGAGGACTGGGACGCCGACGAGGAGTTCCTGGACGCCGAAGAAGTGGTGGTTCCTACGCCTCCGGTAGTAGTCGACGCCGAGGAGCGCGTGGTCCCACTCGATGAGGACGAGTTCCGCGGAACGGAATGAAACGAACGACGGCGGCACACCGGTTCGCCGGGGAAGCGAAGGGAGTGCCGCCGTCGTACTCTGCGTTGGTTGAGCCTTATCTCCGGAATGAGCCTTATCTCCGGTGATGGAGCCTGTCAGTAATGACCCTAATGGGTCCGGTGGCTGGCGACCGGTGATCCTCCATGGGTAGTTCTTCGGTGACAGCTCCCGCGACCCACGATGCCGGAGGTCTGGGTGGCGCGTTTGGCCGTAGCGCAGGCTGAGCATCTGGGAGACCGTGTAGATCTTCAGCCGCTGGATGGTGCCTGCGAGGAGCAGGCTCAGGAGGAGCACCCGAGCCGATGGGATGTTGACGAAGTGAGCGTCCATTTGGGGCTCCTTGGAGCTGATTTGCAGCTTGGCGGGTATCCCGGCGGCGCTGCTGGGGACGCCGGTTTTCCGCTGCTCCTGTTGAGTGGGGAGGAAGAGTTCCTCAGCCATTAGGATTGCTCCAGAGATGGGGCCGCACCGCCGGCCATGAAAGGTCCGTACATGAAGGCACTTCCAGTTGAGCCGAGCAACGTCCCCGTTGCCATCGGTTCCCGAATCCGTGCCGCCCGGCAGTCCCAGCGGCTGACCATCGAGCAGGTTGCCGACGCCACAGGCCTGACCAAGGGCTTCCTGAGCCGCGTGGAACGTGACCTCACGTCGCCGTCGGTCGCGTCCCTGGTGACCCTGTGCCAGGTCCTGTCCATCTCCATCGGCGATTTGTTTGTTGCCCCGGAAACGCACCTGACCAAGCGGAACGATGGGCCCCGGATCTCCCTCGGCGGCGAAGGCATCGTGGAGCGGCTGCTGACGGCCCGTTCCGAACGGCGCATCCAGATGATCCAGGCCGTCATCGAGCCGCATGGCCGCGGGGAGACTGAGCTTTACGCCGTGGACTGCGACGTGGATGTGCTCCATGTGATCAAGGGGCGCATCCGGCTGATCCTGACCAACGAGGAATACGAGCTCAGCACCGGCGACACCGTGACATTCCCGGGCCGCGAACCACATACGTGGGTCAATCCCACCGACGAGGCTGTTGAGGTTCTCTGGGTCCTGGTCCCCGCCGCCAGCCGGTAGGTTGCCACTGCCCGCCTACTGGCTGCCCGCTTCCTGCTTCTAGTTGCTTGCGTGGCAGCGCTCCGTTGCGTGTTCCTGCCCGGTTTGTGGCCGGCCTCCTCTTTCCTGCGGGCCGGCAGCCCGCCTCGGCTCCGCGGCGTGAAGGCCTGCCCCTGCCGAAATTGCCGACCCGCGGGAGCGATCAGCGGGACCCTCGCCAAAGAGTTTGTAAACAACTGATACGCATAAGAAAACTTCAGGCTATGATGGCTGTCACCCCCGCCGATCAATCCTCGAAGGAGAGGCTCATTTTGAAAGAGCTGCGCATCGAAGCCAACGGCAACCTTGGCCCCATCGATTCATCCCGTATCCCGCGCTATGCCGGCGCTGCAACGTACGCCCGGCTGCCGCGCCTGGACCAGGTGGCCAAGGCTGACGTGACGGTGGTGGGAGTGCCCTTCGACTCGGGTGTTTCTTATCGTCCCGGCGCCCGGTTTGGCTCCAATCACATCCGCGAGGCCAGCCGCCTGCTGCGCCCGTACAACCCCGCGTGGGACGTCAGTCCGTTCGAAAACATCCAAGTGGCCGACGCCGGCGATATGGCGGTCAACCCGTTCAACATCAACGAGGCCATCGAAACCATCCAGCAGAACGCCCTGGACCTCACCGCGGCCGGCAGCAAACTGGTGACGCTCGGCGGGGACCACACCATCGCCCTGCCGTTACTCCGCGCGGCTGCCGAGCGCGCCGGCGGCCCTATCGCGATGCTCCACTTTGACGCCCACCTGGACACCTGGGACACCTACTTCGGTGCCGAATACACGCATGGCACCCCGTTCCGCCGGGCCGTTGAAGAAGGCATCCTGGACACAGAAGCCATCAGCCATATCGGCACCCGCGGCCCGCTCTACGGCAAAAAGGATCTCGACGACGACCACCGCTTCGGGTTCGGCATCGTCACCTCCGCTGACGTCTACTACCAGGGCGTCCTGGAGACCGTGGCCAAGGTCCGCGACCGGATCGGCAAGCGCCCGCTCTACATCTCCGTGGACATCGACGTCCTGGACCCCGCGCATGCGCCCGGTACCGGAACCCCGGAGGCCGGCGGCATCACCAGCCGCGAACTCCTGGAGATCATCCGCGGCTTCCGCGGCATGAACCTGGTGGGCGCCGACGTCGTCGAGGTTGCTCCCGCCTACGACCACGCCGAAATCACCGGCGTGGCGGCCAGCCATGTGGCCTATGAACTGATCACCCTGATGGCGGACAATGCTGTTGAAGGTGACCGGTTCGGGACCGCCAGCGGCTACGCCGCCCAGGCTTTCGGCCAAGAAGCCCGCCAACCTGCCGGTTTCGCCGCCGGAACCAAGGAGTAGCCACCATGATTGATTTCGATCCGGGCACGGCAGCTGCGCCCGCAGGGGAGAGCAAGGGGAGAAGTCAGCGCAACGGCGGGGACCTCGTCGTCGAAACCCTTGAAGCCCTCGGCGCCAAGACCGTCTTCGGCATCCCGGGCCAGCACGCACTCGGCCTGTTTGACGCCATGGGCCGCGGAAACCTGCACTTCGTGTCCTCCCGCGTGGAGAACAACAGCGCCTTCGCCGCGGACGGGTACTCCCGCGCCACCGGTGAAGTGGGTGTGCTGTTCCTGTCCACGGGACCCGGCGCGCTGACGTCCCTGGCCGGCCTGCAGGAGGCCTACGCCACGGGAGTGCCCATGGTGGTGGTGGCCAGCCAGATCCCGCTCGACGGCCTGGGCGCCCGCCGCAAGGGCATGCTGCACCAGCTCGATGACCAGAAGGCCTCGGCCGCGAACGTCACCAAGAGCCAGCGCCTGATCCAGCACGCGTCGGGCATTCCCTCAGCCATCCAGGATGCCTGGACTGAAGCCATCTCCTCGCCGCAGGGGCCGGTCTGGCTGGAAATCCCGCAGAACGTGCTGCTGGATCCCATCATGGTGCCACCGGTGGAGGATGCACTCGCCGAAGCAGCGGACAATCCGCCCCGCGTGGAGCTGGTCCGGGAAGCGGTGAAATGGCTGTCGACGGCGGAACGTCCCGCCATCATCGCCGGCGGCGGTACGCGGCGGGGCCGGGCCGAAAAATCGCTGCTCTCGATTGCCGAGAAGCTGCGGGCGCCGGTCATCTGCACCCCGGGCGGCAACGGCGCCTTCCCCTGGACCCATGAGCTTTCGCTGCAGTCCTGGATCGAGGACCGCCACATGACGGACCTCCTTGAGGATGCCGACGTCCTGATTGTCATCGGCTCGTCTCTCGGTGAAGTAACGTCCAACTACTTCACGTTCACGCCCCGCGGCCGCATTATCCAGATCGACGCCGAACCGCGGGTCCTCGAATCGAACAGCCCCGGCCTGGGCATCCGTGCCGACGCCGGCCAGGCGCTCGCCGCCCTCGACGACGCCCTGGCAGCGCCGGTGGACGCCGCCCGCAGCTGGCACGGGACCACCCCCGAGGACCTGGTGAAGGAATCCCTCGCCAAGGTCAAGGCAAGGCTCGAATCCCAGGACCTGGGCAAAGAGCTGATGTTCATGTCGGACATCCGCGAGGCCGTCCCCGCGGACATGCAGACCTTCTGGGACATGACCATCTCCGCCTATTGGGGCTGGAGCTGCTGGGATGCGCGGCAGGGTCAGTTCCACTCCGCCCAGGGCGCAGGCGGCCTGGGCTACGGCTTCCCGGCAGCCATCGGCGGCGCCGTCGGGCTAGAAACACTGGGCAAACCGGGCCGTGTTCTTGCCGTGTCCGGTGACGGTTCATCCATGTACTCCATCTCCGAACTCGCCACCGCCAAGCAGCACAATGTCCCGGTCACGTGGCTGATCGTGGACGACGGCGGTTACGGCATCCTGCGTGAATACATGGTGGGCGCGTTCGGCAAGGCCACGGCCACCGAGCTCGCACGCCCCGACTTCGTGAAATTGGCGGAGGCGTTCGGTGTGCCGGCCACGCGAGTGGCCCCCGAGGACGTCGGGGACGCGCTTAAAGCGGGCTTCGCGGCGCACGGACCTAACGTTGTCGTCGTCGAAACCCTGCTCAAGATGTTCGCTCCCACCCACCAGGACGGCTGACCAGCACGCACCAAAGCACCCGCTCCACCACAGCGCGAGAGGACACTTGAGGCCCCATTCCAAAGGGCCCCAAGTGTCCTCTCGCGCTTTTGTTGTGAGGGTATGTGCCACCGCACCCAGCTCTTTAGTTTCCCAAAGCAACCAGTTAAGGATATAGTTGCCTTAGGCAAACAAAAGAGGAGAGCTCAACCATGGCAGTTGCCCCGGATACCGCAGCGGACCTTGTCTACCGCATTTTCGACCTCCAGCGGGTGGTCCGATGTGTGGCCGCGGCGAGCTTCCGCGGACAGGACACCGGGGTTGCGCTGCAAGGCGTCCTCAGGTTCGTGGGGGAGGGGGAGTCCCGCGCCACCCAGCTTGCGGAGCGGCTCGGCGTCAGCGCCCCCGTCCTCAGCCGCCACATCGCGGACCTTGAAGAGCAGGGTTACGTCATCCGTCGGCAGGATCCCGACGACGGCCGTGCCCAGTTGGTTGCCCTTTCGCCGGCCGGCGCGGAAAAGCTCCGGAAGATCGAGGAGCACCGCACGGCCACGCTGCAGGATTACCTCAGCGACTGGAGCCAGGAGGATGCCGAAGATACGGCACGGATTCTGACGAAACTCTCGGAGTCCCTCAAGCATTCAGCCCGGGAACATGCAGTCCCGGCACTTTCAACCATGGCAACAGCCGCCGCAAACCAGACCTTCCAGGAGCACTGATTATGTCGAGCCAACCGGCCGCACCCCCCTTGGCGATGACCCACCGCCAGATCATGGAAGCCCTGACCGGGCTCCTCGCGGCGTTCTTCACCGCCATCCTCAGCAGCACCATCGTGGCCAACGCGTTGCCCACCATCATGTCCGATCTGCACGGCACCCAAACCGACTTCGCCTGGGTGATCACCGCTGCCCTGCTGGCCAACGCCGTCACCACCCCGATTTGGGGCAAGCTGTCGGACCTCTTCAACAAGAAGATTCTGGTCCAGCTGAGCATCGTCATCTTTGTGGCCGGCTCGGTCATGGCCGGACTCTCCGAGACCATCCCGCTGCTGCTCACCGCACGCGTTATCCAGGGTGTGGCCATGGGCGGGCTCACCGCGCTGGCGCAGGCCATCATCGGCACCATGATCCCGCCGCGGGACCGCGGCAAATACTCCGGCTACATGGGTGCCGTGATGGCGGTAGGCACTGCCGGCGGCCCGCTGCTGGGCGGATTCATCGTGGACAGCCCGCTGGGCTGGCGCTGGACCTTCTTCGTCTGCGTGCCGCTCGCCGTCGTCGCGCTCATCCTGCTCCAGATCACCCTGAAAATCGAGCACATCAAACGCCACGTCAAGATCGACTGGCTTGGCTCCATCCTGCTGACCTCCGGTGTCAGCCTGCTCCTGATCTGGGTGTCCTTCGCCGGCAACCCCGCCTACTACGACTGGGTTTCCTGGCAGTCGGCCGCCATGGTGGGCGGCGGCGTGGTGCTGCTGGCCCTGCTGGTGCTGGTGGAGTCCAAGGTTGAGCAGCCCATCATCCCGCTGAAGATCATCTCCGAGCGCACCACCGCTTTGGCCATCATCGCTTCAGTGGCCGTGGGCATCGCGATGTTCGGTTCAACCACCTTCCTGGGCCAGTACTTCCAGGTGGCCCGCGGGGCCACCCCCACCGAAGCCGGGCTGCTGACGCTTCCGATGATCGCCGGCAACCTGACCGGTTCCGTCGTTTCCGGTCTGCTCATCAGCCGCACCGGAAAATGGAAGGGCTATCTGATCGGCGGGTCCATCCTGCTGATCGGCGGCCTCGGCCTCGCAGGGACCATGGACCACACCACCGAACTGTGGCAGGCCGGGATCTTCACGGCCATCCTGGGCCTGGGCCTCGGCATGCTGATGCAGAACCTGGTCCTTGCGGTGCAGAACACCGTCCGGGCGTCAGACATCGGTACGGCCAGCTCGTCCGTGGCATTCTTCCGTTCGGTGGGCGGCGCCATCGGTGTCTCCGTGCTCGGCGCCGTCCTCAGC
The DNA here is from genome assembly GCF_050156905.1 of Pseudarthrobacter sp. S3. Lineage (NCBI taxonomy): Bacteria > Bacillati > Actinomycetota > Actinomycetes > Micrococcales > Micrococcaceae > Pseudarthrobacter > Pseudarthrobacter sp. S3. The sequence goes on from NZ_CP189583.1 coordinate 1,032,261, forward strand.
AACCGGGTCAGCGAACTCGCCACGCAGGGCCTGGCCGCGGCCGGCATTCCTGTGGCGGGCGGCTCTGCCGGCGCCAGCATGGACCTTGTTGATATGCCCGCACCGGTGCGCGAGATCATGCGCGCTGCTTACGGCGACGCCACCGCCGAGGTCTTCCTGATCTCCGCCGGCGTTGCGGTGATAGCCCTGATCTCGGTCCTGCTCATCAAGGAGCGCCCGCTGCGGCGCACGGTTGACATCCAGCCGGCTGCTGAACCAGGGGCGGGGGCAGCGCCGGGGACAGGCGCAGGGGAAAGCGCTAAGGAAAACGCCAACGCTGACAGCACGACGCCGGAACTCGCCTCCGCGAACCGCTGACCTGAGCGCGAACGGCTGATCGCCGCGCGAACGGACACTTGAGGCCCCATGGATCCGGGGCCGCAAGTGTCCGTTCGCGCAGGTGAGTGGTGGAGGAACGTGTGGGGGAGTACGCCGATCGGATGATATTTACCGTAGATGTTTCGCCGGGGCAACGGATTTCGTAGAGTAGGTAGGCTGAGAAATGTCAGCCCCGTCTGCTACTACTTATCCTCATCATTTCGCGCTCTCTCCCTAAGGAATCAAGGGCATGCTCCTCACCCTCATACGGCGCTACTCCAAACCGTATATGCCATACATCGTGGCCGTCGTAGTGTTCCAGCTGGCATCCACCATCGCAGCGCTTTACCTTCCCAGCCTCAACGCCCAGATCATCGACGAAGGCGTTACCCGCGGGGACACGGATTTCATCTGGCGGACCGGGTCCGTGATGCTGCTGGTGGCCATTGTCCAGGTGGGTACCGCCATCGCCGGCGTCTACTACGGCTCCAAAACGGCCATGGCCGTGGGCCGGGACCTGCGCCGCGGGGTGTTCCGCAAGGTCACCAGTTTCTCCGCCAAGGACGTGAACAGGTTCGGTGCCCCCACCCTCATCACGCGCGGCACCAATGACGTCCAGCAGGTCCAGATGCTGGTGCTGATGGGACTGAACTTCATGGTGGCCACCCCCATCATGTGCATCGGCGGAATCATCATGGCGCTGCGCGAGGATATCAGCCTGTCGTGGCTGGTCTGGGTCTCCGTGCCCGTGCTGTTCGTTGTGGTGGGCTACCTGGTGGTCCGGCTGATGCCCCTGTTCCGTTCCATGCAGAAGAAGATCGACCGCATCAACGCTGTCCTGCGCGAGCAGATCATCGGCATCCGGGTGGTCCGCGCCTTTGTCCGCGAACCGTACGAAACTGACCGTTTTGGCGTCGCCAACAAGGACCTGACCGACGTCTCCTTGAAAATCGGGGCCTTGTTTGTCCTGATGTTCCCGGCCATCGGCATGATCCTGCACCTGTCCACGGCAGCTGTGCTGTGGTTCGGCGGCCAGCGCGTGGATTCAGGCGAGATGCAGGTGGGCTCCCTGACCGCGTTCCTGCAGTACCTGTTGCAGATCCTCATGGCCGTCATGATGGGCACGTTCATGGCCATGATGATCCCGCGGGCCTCGGTCTGCGCGGACCGCATCGGTGAGGTGCTCGACGTCGAACCCTCCATCCACGATCCCGAACGTCCCGAGACTCCCGCCACAGTGGCCGGGGTAGTCGAGTACCGTAACGTCACCTTCGCCTACCCAGGTGCCGAGACGCCGGTGCTGAGCAACGTCAGCTTCACCGCCAGGCCAGGCGAGACCGTTGCGATTATCGGTTCCACCGGCGCAGGCAAGACCTCGCTGCTGGCCCTGCTGCCGCGCCTCTACGACATCGCCGAGGGCGAAGTCCTCCTGGACGGCGTCTCCGTCAGCAACCTGGACCGCGCCGAGATCACCAAGCGCGTGGCGCTCGTCCCGCAGCGGCCGTACCTCTTCTCCGGCACCATCGAACACAACCTGCGCTTCGGCAAGACCGAAGCCACGGACCAGGAACTCTGGGACGCGCTGCAGATCGCCCAGGGCGGGGACTTCGTCCGCGAGAAGAAGAACGGCCTGGACGCCCGCATCGCACAGGGCGGCACCAACGTCTCCGGCGGCCAGCGGCAGCGGCTCTGCATCGCCCGCGCGTTGATCACCAAACCCAAGGTCTACCTTTTCGACGATTCGTTCTCAGCACTGGACGTGGCAACCGACGCCAGGCTCCGCGCAGCCCTGAAACAGACCACCGCCGACGCCACAGTGATCATCGTGGCCCAGCGGATCTCCACCATCACCGACGCGGACCAGATCCTGGTCCTGGACAACGGCCGGATCGTGGACCGCGGAACGCATGAGGAACTCCTGGAAACGTCACCCACTTACCAGGAAATTGTTGAATCCCAGCTGAGTGTGGAGGAAATGGCATGAGCGCCGCCAAGAAGGTCTCGACGCGCTCGACCACCGAAACGAACCCGGATTCCGTAACTCCCGAAGACCTCCTGGAGGACGACGGGTTCTTCGAGGAGGAGTACAAACCTTCCGAAGCCGACGGCGATATGTTCGGCGGTATGCCCGCCAAGAAGGCCGAGCACTTCTGGCCCTCGGCGAAGCGCCTGCTGGGGCTCCTGAAGCCTGAGGCTGTGGGCATCTACGCCGTCGTGGCCCTGGTGGTGGTCTCGGTGGTCCTGAACGTCATCGCCCCCAGGATCCTGGGCCAGGCCATGGACGTCATCTTCGGCGGCGTAGTGGGCAAGCAGCTCCCCGCCGGCGCCAGCAAGGACCAGTTCGTGGAAGGCCTGCGCCAGCAGGGGCAGGAAAACTTCGCGGACATGGTGTCCCGGATGGAGCTGGTTCCAGGCACTGGGATCAACTTCCAGAAGCTCTCGGTCCTGATCGCCATCGTGCTGCTGATGTACTTTGTGGCCAACATCTTCCTCTGGCTGCAGGGCTACGTGCTGAACCGCATCGTGATGAAGGTGATCCGCAGGCTCCGGGACGACACCGAAAAGAAGCTGAACCGGCTCCCGCTGAACTACTTCGACACCCGCCAGCGCGGCGACGTCCTCTCCCGGGTAACGAACGACGTCGACAACGTCCAGCAGGCGCTGCAGCAGGCCTTCGCGCAGCTGATCAGCTCGCTGCTGACGGTCATCGGCATCGTTATCATGATGTTCATCGTCTCGTGGCAGCTCGCCCTCATCGCCCTGGTGGCGCTGCCGCTGTCCGGCGTGGCGGCCGGCCTGATCGGTTCGCGCAGCCAGAAGCTCTTTGCCGCCCAATGGAAGAACACGGGCGAGCTGAACGGCCAGATCGAGGAATCCTTCTCCGGTCACGATCTTGTGCGGGTTTTCGGCCGTGACGCTGACATGCTGGAACGCTTCGAAGAGCGGAATGAGGCCCTGTACAAGGCCAGCTTCGGAGCCCAGTTCGTCTCCGGCATGATCTTCCCGGTCATGCAGTTCGTTTCCTACCTCAGCTATGTGGGCATTGCCGTCGTGGGTGGTCTCCGGGTGGCCTCGGGCTCGATGTCCCTGGGCGACGCCACGGCATTCATCCAGTACTCGCGCGAATTCACCCAGCCGCTGGGCCAGATGGCCGGCATGGCCAACATGCTGCAGTCCGGCGTGGCGTCCTCGGAGCGGGTGTTCGAATTCCTCGACGCCGATGAGCAGGACCCCGAGTCCGTCACCGAGCACCTGCCGGCCAAGACCGACGGGCATGTGGCGTTCAACGACGTCACGTTCAGTTACACCGAGGACAAACCCCTGATTGAAAACCTGTCCTTCACGGCGGAACCCGGGCACACCGTGGCAATCGTCGGTCCCACGGGGGCCGGCAAAACCACCCTGGTGAACCTCGTGATGCGCTTCTACGAGCTCAACTCAGGGTCCATCACCCTGGATGGCGTGGATGTCACGCACCTGAGCCGCTCCGAGCTGCGGTCCAAGGTTGGCATGGTACTCCAGGACGCCTGGCTGTTTGGCGGGTCCATTTACGACAACATCCGGTACGGCAACCTGGATGCCACCGAGGAGCAGGTCATGACGGCCGCCAAGGCCACCTTCGTGGACCGCTTTGTGCGCGCCCTGCCGGATGGCTACGACACCATCATCGATGAAGAAGGCAACAACGTCAGCGCCGGTGAAAAGCAGCTGGTCACCATCGCCCGCGCATTTGTGGCCAACCCGTCGCTGCTCATCCTGGACGAGGCAACCAGTTCGGTGGATACACGCACTGAACTGCTGGTCCAGAAGGCCATGGCGGCGCTGCGGACGGACCGCACCAGCTTTGTGATCGCCCACCGGCTGTCCACCATCCGCGACGCCGACACCATCCTGGTGATGGAGAACGGCAAGATCGTGGAGCAGGGTAACCACAAGTCACTCCTGGCGGCGGAAGGTGCCTACTACCGGCTGTACATGTCCCAGTTCGCCGGTTCCGACGTTGAGGACACCGTTGTGGACGATTCGACGGCGGTCCACAGCTGAGCGCCCTGGAAGCCGGAGCCGCCCGGCGCATTGAGGTCCTGGTCCCGATGCGCTGGGGTGACATGGACGCCTACGGGCACATCAACAACGTCCAGATTGTCCGGATGCTCGAGGAGGCGCGGATTATGGCGTTTGGGCCTCCCCGGGGCACCGGTCTGCCGGGCGTTGAGCCGGAAATGTCGCTGTTCAACGACGTTCCGGAGGGAACCCTGGCGCTGGTGGTGGACCACAAGATCCGCTACGTCAGGACGCTCGAATACCGCAACATCCCGGCAGTGGTCCAAGTGTGGATCGGTGCCGTCAAGGGCGCCAGCTTCGACATCCACTACGTGGTGCAGGACCCGGTCACCCGGGAGGACTGCGTCCGGGCCAGCAGCCACCTGGCGTTTGTGGACGAAGCCTCCGGCCGCGTCCTGCGCCTGACACCGGAGCAGAAGGAGCGGCTGGCGCCGTTCACTTTTTGAGCCGTTCACTTTTGAGCCGTTCACTGTTTGAGCCGTTCACGTTTTGACCCGTAAGGCGCCGTTCGTGCGCATCCGTTGCGCAGGCACGGCGGACACCGGAAACTGGGAATATCCACTAAGGAGCGTTTGATCATGGCCAAGAAAACCAAAAAGACCTGGAAAGAGATGTCACCGGCGGCACGGGCAGGATTTGTGGCCATCGGAATCGCGCAGGTGTCACTGATGCTGGCCGCCCAGCGGGACATTTCCAAGCGCCCGGCTGACCAAATTAACGGGCCAAAAGCGGCCTGGCGCGTGGCTGCCCTGATCAATTTCATCGGGCCGATGGGCTACTTCATTCTTGGGCGCAAGCGGTCTGGTGCCGGGGCCGTGTCAGTCAAATAGCGGGCCTGTGAACTGCAGACCGCCAGGGACTTCGGAGCGGGCATCCAGCTTGAGCCTGTAAATTTGAACCCATGACCCCAAACCCCAAGACTGCCATGCACCGCGCCCTCGGTGTCTCAAAGGAGATCGAGGACGCTGCGTGGTTTGTGCTGGGACCGGGCTTGCAGGGCAAGCCGTCAGCTTTGGACGGAAACACGCTGACCTGGACCGCGGAGGCTGCGGCAGAGCTGCTGGAACGCCTGGACCGGGGAACCGCGGACGCCAAGGCGCCCATGATGACAAACCTCCGGCAGAACCTCGAAGACGCGTCCCGGGAGGCCAAGCAGCTGGCCGTCGAGCTGCTCTTCCTGCAGTCGCTGCCCCTGGCGCACGAGGTGAAGTCGCTCAAGGTCAAGCGTGCCCGCGTGGCTGAGGCCGCGTCCTGGCTGGAAACACCGTTGGAAGCACCGCTGGAGCTGCCCGAGGAACTCTACAAGGGCATGACTGACCACGGCGTGATCAGGGACCGCACCGCCGAATTCAACTGGACCATTTGGGACCACCTCAAATGGCTCTGCCGCTTTGTGCAGCACGTGGACCAGCAGATTCCTGCAGCCATCGCCAAGGCGCTGAAGGACCCGCTCAATTTCCACGAGCTCGCCGCGGGCACACCGGGGGACCAGCCGGCTATCCGCCGCAGCATCGAGTACCTGGCGTGGCCGAGCTACTTCGAGCCCGTTGTGGCGGACGTGGAACGGCAGGAAATCCGGGACGCGTTCGCCTCCCTGGTGGGCGGGGCCAAGGGCGACAGTGATGAAGACATCACCGCGGACATCCACCGCATCCGGCTGCATTTGGATGAACAGGCCGGCCAGCGGATCGACTGGTACGCCCGCCAGCTGGTCAGCCAGTGGCGCAAGGTCGGGGACCCCGGGCGCCGCGCGTGGCTGCTGCGTACCCACAGCGACAACGCCGAGCTCCTCACCGCGTGGCAGGAAGAGGAGAAGGTGACGCTCGACGTCGAACATCTCCGCCATCTGGACCCCGGGGTGACCGCCGGGCTGGTGCAGCACGCGGTGGACGAGGATTACAAGCACCTGGGCTACGTGGAGCGGGAGGACACCAAAACAGCGGTGTTCGCCTTCCTCACCGTCATGAAGCCCGGCGACCTGGTTCTGTTCCAGCATGCCGGCACCGTGCGGCTGGGCGTCGTGCTGGGCGAGCCCGAGCACAACGATGACAACCGTCGCCTGCGGCGCAAGGTGCGTTGGCTGGACGACGGCCACGCCACCACCGATCTGCCCCGTCACGTCCAGCGGCAGCTGGCCACCTCGGGGATCGTTGTTGACGTCACCAAAGTGGTGCAGGCGCTCCAGGCGCTTGTGCCGGCCGAGGCGGAACCGGAGGACGACGGCGACGCCGAACCTGCCGCCGTCGTGCCCCCTGTGCAGGAGGGCTTCCGCCCGCTGAGCCGCGACTTCGCGGAGTCGCTGCACATGGACCTGGAGCCGCTGCAGGAGATCGCGGAACTGCTGGAGGAGAACCGCCAGTTGGTCCTGTACGGGCCGCCCGGAACCGGCAAGACGTACCTGGCCAAGCATCTCGCGGCGGAACTGGCCCAGGACAGCACGGACGAACGGGTGAAGCTGGTGCAGTTCCACCCGTCCTACGCGTACGAGGACTTTTTCGAAGGCTACCGGCCGGACAAAACGGACGAGGGCCAGGTGGCCTTCAAACTCGTGGCGGGGCCGCTGCGCCGCCTGGCCGAAGAAGCCGCCAAGCCCGGGAACGAGAAGAAGCCCTATTTCCTGATCATTGACGAGATGAACCGGGCCAACCTGGCCAAGGTGTTCGGCGAGCTTTACTTCCTGCTGGAGTACCGCGATGACCGGATCTACCTGCAGTACAGCCCCAACGAGCCGTTCACGCTGCCGGACAACCTGTACATCATTGGCACCATGAACACCGCGGACCGCTCCATCGCCATGATGGATGCCGCCATCCGCCGCCGGTTTGCGTTCATCGAGCTGCATCCGCAGACGGAGCCGGTGCAGGGGTCGTTGCTACGGTTCCTGCAGGCGCGGAACCTGGACACCACGCCGGCACTGCTGCTGGATGCGCTCAACGCCGCCATCGACGAGTGGGACCGGGACCTGATGATCGGCCCGTCGTACTTTATGAAGACCGCCGCCCAGACGCCCACGGGGCTGCGCCGGATTTGGAAATATGAGCTGATGCCGCTGCTGGAAGAGCATTACCACGGCCAGCTGACGCGCGCGCAGCTGGAGGAACGGTTCGGTCTGGAGCAGCTGCTGGGGCGCCTTGTTACCAGCTAAGCCAACCCATACTCCCGCCCACGGCGGCGCCGCGTCAGGAGGGGCTGTGCAGGGGCGCGCAGCGCAGGGTGGCGCAGCGTTGGGCGGCGCCCAGCAGCGTGGTGGCGGCCCCGCAGTGCGCCACCTGGTCCTCGATGAGCTGTGCAAAGGCACCGTGGAACGCCTCGATGCGGCCAGCGCGGCCTTTATGAACGCCAGTGGACTTGCCAAGGCCTCCCCGATGGGCATGGGTTTGTACCGGATCGAGCCCGCGGGCAAGGTGGGTTCGGTCCGCACGGCCACCCTGCAGCTGGATGTGCGCCCCAAAGACCGGCTGGGTCTGAGCCGGCTGCTTTTCCTCCTCAGCTACGCCGGCAACCAGGGCTTCCGAGCCGACTCCGTGGCCGCAACCGAGGACCGCGAACTCTGGAGCGCCCTGGCCGAATCCTTGGCGCAAATGGCAGAGCGTGCCCTTGGGCGAGGGGTGCTGCAGGGCTATCTGACCGTTGATGAGTCCCTCCGCACGGTCAAGGGCCGCATCCGGATTTCCGACCAGATCTCCCGCCGCCCCGGCATGCTGGTGCCGCTGGAAGTGTCCTACGACGAGTTCACCGAGGACATCGCCGAAAACCGGATCCTGCGCGCCGCGCTGGAACGGATGGGCCAGGTGCCCCGGGTCCGCCCCGAAGTGCTGAGCCGCCTGCGCCAGCTGAAGGGAAAGCTCGACGCCGTCACCCGCCTACCTGCCGGTGCGCCCCTGCCACCATGGACGCCGAGCCGGATGAACGTTCGCTACCAGCCAGTGCTGCGCCTCGCTGAGCTGATCCTGAAGAATGCGTCTGCTGAGGCGGGCGAGGGGAAGCAGCAGACGGCGTCGTTTGTGGTGGACATGGCCCAGGTGTTCGAGGATTTTGTGGGCACGGCGCTCCGCGAGGCCATGGCGGCGTATCCGGGGGAGATGCGGCGGCAGTTCAACGCGCTCCTGAGCGAAGCTGTCCATGATGCCGACCGGCTATCCGTGCGCCCGGACGCAGTGCACCTGCTGGGCGGCCGGCCGGTGGTGGTCTACAACGCAAAGTACAAGGCCGCCACGGACTTGGGCGCCTCCCTGACCGCCGACCACTACCAGATGCTTGCCCACTGCACCGCCCTGGGTGTGCCCACCGCCTGGCTGGTCTATGCGGGGGTGGGCGAGATGAAGCTGCGGAGGATCCTCAACACTGACATCGACATTGTGGAGTTTCCGCTGGATCTGTCGATGCCGCCGTCGGACATTCTGGCAGCGGTGGCGGACCTTGCGCGGCAGTCCTGGGGTGAAGTGGTCCGGACCGCCCGCGCGGTCCGGTGATCGTACCCGCCTCCCGGTGATCGAGCCTGTCAGATCCAGGAAACCTAGACCGGCATCCGGAACGTGAACGTGGTGCCCTGTCCCAGTTTGCTTTCCACCTGGATGGTTCCGCCGTGGGCTTCCACGATGGCCTTGCTGATGGGCAGGCCCAGGCCTACACCGGGAATCGATGTATGGCGGACGTTGCTGGTCCGGAAGAACTTGGCGAACACCTGGGCCTGGTCGTTGGCGCTCATGCCCATGCCCGTATCACTGACCCGGCAGGCGAGGTGGCCGTCGTCGTGCTCCAACGACACCACCACGTTCCCGCCGTCGGGCGAATATTTGATCGCGTTGGAGACCAGATTGTCCAGCACCTGGGAGATGCGGGGGCCGTCCACATGGGCATCCAGCCGCGCTGGCGTGTCGGCTGTCAGCGCCACGCGGGAGACGTCGGCCCTGGGCATCGCGGCGGACACGCTGGCACGCACCAGTTCAGCGACGTCGACGGCGTGTGGGGTCACGATCAGTTGCCCGTTTCTGGTGGCTAGGAGGTCGGACACCAAGGTGAGAAGCCGTTCAGAATTGCGCCTGATGATGTTCAGCGGTTCCAGTTGGTCGTTGCCGGGATCGTCCTCCAGGAGGAGTTCCACGTAGCCCAGGATGGAGGTCAGCGGGGTCCTGAATTCGTGGGACACGCTGGCGACGAAATCATCCTTGGCCGCCAGGGCGTCCACCAGGTCTGTCACGTCGCTGAACACGATTACCGAGCCGGCGAACGTTCCGTCCGGGTCCGTCATGGCCCGGGCGCTCGTAGTGATGGCCCGCTGTTCCGTGCCTGCGCCCAGCCAGACAAGGTAGTCGGTGAAGGTCTCGCCGAGGACAGCCCTGCGCACAGGTCGGTCCTCCACCGGGACAGGGGTGGTACGGTCCGCGGCGAAGACCAGCAGCTGGGACTCGTTCGGATCATCGATGTCCTTTGGGCGGGCCAGTTCGTGGTTGGCGCGCTGTTTCCGGTTCATCAGGATGTCGTGGCCGTCTGCGTCGACGGCGAGGACGCCCAGGTGCACAGTGTCCAGAACGGAGTTGAGTAAAGCCTCCTGTCTCCTGGTGCCGAGCAGGCTGGCTTGGAGCTGTTTATCTTTCTCTTCCAGGATCCGTTGCTGCCGCGTCATGCTCAGGGTCAACACGCTGACTGATACGCCGATTCCGAGCATCATGACAGGGAGGAGAAGGGGCTTGACCAGGGTAGGGCCAGACACATCTAGGCGAATCAGCAGCGGAACCCAGATCATGGCCAATGGCACGAAGAAGGACAACCACAGGGAAGTCCGGGGATAGTAGCCTGAGGCACATAGCCAGATGACGGGGAAGACTGCCAACAGACTGATTCCGGCCAGGCTCTCCTGCCCGCCTTCCCGGCCCACGCCGATGGAGGCGAAATCCAACAGCGGGACAACCAGGAAGCTAGTGTACGGCAGGCGGTCCCACGGCACCACGTAGCACAGCACCATGAGGGCCAGCTGGGAGAAGAGGAACGCCACGAATAGCGCGTTGTCCATGGTCCGGGGGAAAAACGCCGACACGAGGACCACGGCCAGCAGTGTGGTTATGAAAAGCGGCATTTGGCTGAGGGCAACTCTTTCCGTCAGCCGGTATTCATGGAAGGGTTTCCGGAAAAACCTAAGGTGGCCCGCGGCCCACGTTGCGGGTTCAGTCATGAACGTCGGCCTGAAGTGGGAGGATAGGGGAATACATACCAGCAGGATATCGGCAGCGGGCTATACTTCTCACGTTGTCAAGCTGGTTGAGGGGACTGGTATGAGTGAAGCACGAGTTGGTCTGGTCATCGAAGACGATCAGGATATCCGGGAGTTGGTACGGGCGGTCCTGACGCAGGCGGGTTTTGACGTCACAGTGGCGGGCAGCGGATTCGAAGGGGTCAAGGCTGCCAGAACCTTGAATCCAGACGTCATAACACTTGATTTGGGACTGCCGGATATCGACGGATTCGAGGTCTCCCGCCAGATCCGCGAGTTTTCGGATGCCTACATAGTGATGCTCACGGCACGGGCTGAAGAACTGGACACTTTGATCGGCCTCGAGTCCGGGGCTGACGACTACCTCACCAAGCCCTTCCGCCCACGTGAGCTCCGCGCGCGGATCGCGGCGATGATGCGCCGCCCCCGAGCGCTTCCGGACGCGGGGGAGAGCGCCCCTCCAGTATCTGATCGCCCGGTCGACCTCGGCACTGGCAGCGGAAACGGTCATTACAGCCACAATGGCTTGGATCTGAACTACGCCTCACGGTCTGTCGCTGTGGACGGCCAGGAGCTCAACCTGACGCGGACGGAGTTTGAACTCCTCTATGCCTTGCTCGAGGCGGGCCGGACTGTCCGGACCAAATCGGATTTGGTGCGTCGGCTCCGGGACGAGGATTACGACGTCGGAAGTTACATCAGCGAAGCGGACGAACGTTCGGTGGAGGTGCACATGGGCAACCTCCGGAAGAAGCTTGGTGATTCACCGCAGCAACCGCGCTGGCTGCAGACGGTCCGCGGTGTGGGTTACCGGTTGGCACCAGGCGGGCGCTGAGCCTGGAGCCGGTACAGGGTCTGGCGGCTGCACTGGTTGATCGGCCGGAGGTAGTTGGCGGCCAGTTGCGGCAGTGCAACGGATGGTTCCGCGCGCGGTGACTCTTCCCGGATGGAACGTTCAAGGGCCATGGCCAGCCCCGCCAGCCGTTCGGCGCCCACCATTTGGCTCGAAGTCTTGAGGCTCAGGACCGCGTCCACCGCCCCGTCCAGGTCTCCCGTGGTGAGAGCGAGCCGCAGCTTGCCGATCCGCAACGGCAGGCAGTCGATGAAGTTTCCCACGAACATGCTGCAGTAGCCCTCGTCTTCGTCGAGTTCGACGCGTAGCCGGTCAAGGACGGAGGGATCTACCAGGGGGCGCCCTGCGTCGTCGGATGGAGCCATGTCCGTCCCTTCCGCTCGCGACTGCCGCCCGGGTAGGGGGCTGTGACTTGGGTTTGTGTCCACTTTCAGCGTAAATCTGTTCCCTGAAGATGCAGCCGTCCGGGACAAGGACTGCGGGATTCCTGAGGAAAATGCGGGTTTTTCATAGGAGCTCATCTTTGCTGGTGCCGATCAATTCGCGAGGCGGCAAAGGCTCAAGATTGCCTCAACTTCCGGCTGGCATTGTTTGCCTGCTGTGGGCTTGTCTGGCGTCGGCTTGCCGGGCACCGAGGAACTCCACAAGGTGGGCTTCGAGGGCGGAGCCGTCCTTCAACTCGCACTCCCACACGGTGAGGACCTCCCAGCCGGCGGCCATCAACTGTTGGCGCTGGTCGGCGTCGCGGTTTCTGGTGCGGGTGCGCTTGGCTTGCCAGAAGGCGGCGTTCGCTTTTGGCGCGTGCTGGCCTACCCGGCAGTGGTGGAAGTGCCAGAAGCAGCCGTTGATGAAGATGACCTTTCGACGGCCTGCGAATACCAGGTCCGGGCGACCGGGCAGTCGACTTTTGCCTGCCTTGCCGTGCAGGCGGTAGCGGTAGCCTTTGGCGTGGAGGAGGCGGCGCACCAGCAGTTCCGGCTTGGTGTTCGTGCCCTTGATGCGGGACATGTTCCAGCTGCGCTGCTCGGGAGTGAGCATGTCCGCCATGATTCCAGTCTAGGAGCTCCTAGATTTCGCGCTCCGGCTGGTCGCCCAGTTCAAAATGGCGGCCGCTGACGGACGTCGGCACGATTTCCACGTAGAAATCCTTTAGCGTCGGCACCCAGGATTTCAGGCCAATTTCCTCGACGGCGGCGAGCTCCGTTGAGTTGGCCAGGACGCGCGCCGTGCCCCGGAGGACTACCGACCACGCCTCATCTGAGAGAATACCGTCCGTTTCGAGCAGCACGCGGGAGTTGATGGTGAGCTGCGCCAGCTTGTTGCCTGGCGCGGTGCGGAGGTAGATTTTCCGGTCCGAGGTCAGGTAGTTGACGGGAAAGATATCCGGTTCGCCGGCCACAGAGACCACCAGCCGGCCGTGCTTTGTTGCGTCCAGGAGTTTCCAGGACTGCTCGTCGTCGAGCTCAAGAACGGGGTTGCCATCTGCGTGCGTAAACATCATGCACGCCATTCTTCTACGTTCGGTAGAAGAATTCTAGGGTTTTGGCGCGGAGATTCTGCACCAGGGTCCTGGCGTGCGATTGTCCGTGTGACTTTTTATTGGTCCTTGGCGGTGGTAGAACCGATGGCGGGTGGCTGTGGATAACTTTCATCGCTCAAATGTGTCCTGGGCTACCCTTAAGGTCATTGTTCGGAGCGAAACGTCTTGAAACTATCGGGGGATTAGCTGCCCATGACATCGCACATCACTTCCACGGCCAGGCGTTTGCGCATGCACTTTGTTGCTGCTGTTGCCGTGTCCGCTTTGCTTTTGACCGGATGTAACCCGGGTGGCGATCCTGGGGGCACCTCGTCCGAGGCTCCGACCGCGAGCTCCACGGCCAGCCCTAGCCCCAGCCCAACCCCGACGGCGACTCCGGTCTATGTGCCGGCTTCGGCTAGCGGCCGTGCTCAGAATGTGCCGGTGCCGGTGCTGCCCGAGGTCGCAAAGACGGAGACGAAAGAGGGTGCTATCGCGTTCGCCCGCTACTGGTTCGAGGTCCTTAGCTATTCCTATGAGACGGGAGAGCTTTCACTTCATGAAAGCCTGACACCTCAAACATGCGCGCCATGCCAAAAGTCCTCGGAGGCGATTAGAGCTTGGCATTCCGAAGGCAGGTGGATGGTCGGAGGACAGATCAGCACGCCCGCGGTAGATACGACGTTCTCCCGTGATGAAGCTGGGAAATACAAGGTCTCTGTCCAAGTCCATCAGACTCCACTGTCATATGTCCGCGCAGACGGGACAGTTGCGCATACCGACCCGCAAGGTGCAGACCAGGGCAACTTGCTAATCATTTCGTACAGCTCCAATTCGTGGCGGCTGGACGAAGTCGGAAGCATAGTTGGATAAGAGTGCGTACCGGTCGACCGCTTGGATATCACGGAATGGTACTTACCGCGTGGCTGCTCGTAACGCTCTCTGCATTACCAGCTCACGGTGCCGGTAATGACGATCCTGAATTTAATGGCGCTTGGACACCGGACTCAGCCGGCATCGGCGGTTATGTGTGGGACGCCGAGGCCAACGACTTTGTTCAGCAAGCACCCGGGGCCCCAATTTTGGATCCCAACAACTATAAGTACGAACTCCAGTGCCACCTTGGCGGGGGCGACTTCGATTCTGTGTGCTTACGTGATCAGGTTGAGTGCACGAACGGGCCGGACGGCGAAGACGGAATCCCGGTCATCTGGTATTCCATACCGCGAGGCGTTCCTGGAGCCGTCTGGGCAATCCATTCGGGCCCAACTTGCCTCTACGACGCCAAACCCGAGGACCTCCTGCCGCGTATAGCCGCCCAGATCCAACAGCAGTTCGAGAGCCTCCCGATCAACGCCGGAGCCGTTGTCGCGCAGCCCAGCCCAAACACGCTCCGCGGTGCTGAGACGAACTTCTACGCCGACGCGTCCCAGCAACAGTTCGACGTGACGATGTTCGGGCAGAAGGTGCACGTTGTCGCGACGCCGGTTCAGTACACCTGGAACTACGGAGACGGAACCGTCTTCGGCCCGCAGCCTTCCATGGGTGGGCCGCTGCCCCAGGACCGCTGGGGTGAAAAGACCCGAACAAGCCACGTCTACGCGGACACGGGCGACTTCCAGGTTGTCCTCACAGCGTCCTTCCAAGGCACGTATTCCGTGAACAACGGACCACCGCTGCCTATACCGGGCCAAGGCCAGTTCAGCGCACCACCGCAGCCCATCAGCGTCTGGCGGTCCATCACACGGAACTATGCCGACGACTGCAACGAGAACCCGCAGGGTCAGGGATGCCCGGGCATCGCATCGCCCCGATAGGACGCCTCCGACGACGCGACTGAGACGGCTGGCAACGGCGCCGGGAAACCCTCGAAGCCGCCCCCGCAAAGAGTGATCCGCGCCTCCATCGGAATACTTGCACGCGCCGGGCAGTTGGGCACAGCAGTACCAATTCACCTCGAAAGGAACTGCGCATGCTGTTTTCCCCCTTGACTCTTGGCGAGCTTGAACTGCCCAACCGCCTGGTCATGGCGCCCCTGACCCGCCTCCGCTCAGGCGAGGACGGTGTTCCGGGTGCCCTGGTCGTGGAGCATTACCGGCAGCGCGCCTCACTGGGACTCATCGTCAGCGAGGGCACGTACCCCAGCCCCGCAGGACGCTCCTACCCGGGTCAGCCCGGTCTGGTCACCACGGAGCAGATTGCTGCCTGGAAGAAGGTCACCGACGCGGTGCACGCTGAAGGCGGCCGGATTTTCGCGCAGATCATGCACGGCGGGCGGGTTTCCCACGCGGACATCACCGGCTGCCACACCATCGTTGGTCCGAGTGCTGTTGCCATCGAGGGTGAGGTCCGCACGCCGTCCGGCAAGCAGCCATACCCCGTCCCGCACGCATTGACCACCGACGAGTTGCCCGTTGTGATGCAGGAAATCGTTGCAGGCTCGGTCAACGCCATTGAAGCAGGATTCGACGGCGTGGAGCTGCACTCGGCCAACGGCTACCTTCTCCACGAATTCCTGGCTCCGAACTCCAACGTCCGGGACGACAGCTACGGCGGTTCGCCGGAAAAGCGAGCCCGCTTTGTGATTGAAACGGTCAACGCCGTGGTGGCCGCTGTGGGTGCGAACCGCGTGGGTATCCGCATCTCGCCGGAGCACGGCGTCCAGGGCATCGCCGAAACGGATGCGGCCGATGTCCGCGCCACGTACGAGGTGCTGGTGGACAGCATTGCGCCGCTCAACCTCGCCTACGTCAGCATCCTGCACCACGAGCCCACCAGCGAGCTGGTCCAGGATCTCCGGGCGCGCTTCAACGGCACCTTCCTGGTGAACTCCGGCTTTGGCACCATCACCACCCGTGAGGAAGCAGCCGCGCTGGTGGCCGACGGACATGCGGACGCGGTGGTGGTGGGGCGGCCCGCCATTGCCAACCCGGACCTCGCGCGTCGCTGGAAGGAAAGCCTTCCGCTGAACGAGCCGGACCCGTCCACCTTCTATGCTGACGGCTCCATAGGCTACACGGATTACCCCGCGTATTCGGCTTAGCGGTCAATTTTCGCCTTGACCGGAGCTTAACGACGACGGCGGCACCCGGCTTGGGTGCCGCCGTCGTTGGCTGCTCGGTGTGCTGTCCCGGCAGCCCGCGCCAATAGGCCATCCGACGGCTGTTTTGGCTCATTTTCTACGTTGGCCCGCCCAGATTCACAAGTGCTGAGCGGTAACTTCAGAATACTCCAGCGAATGGATTATTGCTAGGAAAACTATAAATACGCCTCCCGGCCCGTCCCCTCGCGCATCACCAGCTTGTCATCCTGAATGGAGACGAGCAGGCTTTTGGGCTTTCCGCTGACTTTGGTGATGGCTTTCAGGCCCCGGTTGGTGACTTCCACACCTACCTGCGCCCCTTTCGCGGGAAGCTCCACGGATGTTTCATAGGCTTCCCCCAGCAGCGGGTTGGTGGACACCCCCATATCGCGGCGGACCTCCTTGCCGTTGACCATGACGGTGATGTTGGCCTCGTCGAATCCTTCCTGAAAGACGATGAGCAGTTCCCGCATGGTGGGCCTCTTCCTCGAAGTGATTGCCTTTGGCGGCATATCAACTACAGCACTTCGCGGCCCGGAGCGGAATACCCCGGCCGGCTGCCCGGCAGAGCGTCGCTGGAGACCATCAGGCCCGTAGGGCAAAATGTTCAGGTGACCCAACTCCCGCACGTCCCGTCCGCCTCCTCGTCTGCCTCCACTCCGGACGGGGCCATCCATGCCCAGATCGCCGCCGAGCTTGGCGTGAAGACCTGGCAGGTCAAGGCTGCAGTAGACCTGCTCGACGGCGGGTCCACCGTTCCGTTCATCGCCCGGTACCGCAAGGAAGCCACCGGGACGCTCGATGACACGCAGCTGCGCGAGCTCGACGAACGCCTGCGCTACCTCCGCGAACTTGAGGACCGCCGTCGTACTGTCCTCGAAGCGATTGCCGCGCAGGGGATGCTGACCCCCGAACTGCAGGCAGCGATCCTTGTCGCGGACACCAAGTCCCGGTTGGAGGACATCTACCTTCCGTTCAAATCCAAGCGCCGCACCAAGGCCCAGATTGCCCGCGAAGCCGGGCTGGAGCCGCTCGCTGATGCCCTACTGAAGCGTCCCGAGCTGGACCCGGAACGCGAGGCTGCCAGGTACCTGAGTGCCGAACACTCCATTGATGGCGCGGCCGCGGCGCTCGCCGGCGCCCGTTCCATCCTGGTCGAGCGGGTTGCGCAGGATCCGGACCTCGCAGCGACCCTGCGCGAGCGGCTGTGGACGCAGGGGCGGATGGTGTCGCGGGTCAAGAAGGGCAAGGAATCCGACGGGCAGAAGTTCGCCGACTACTTTGACTTCGCCCAGGCGCCCACCGGGATGCCCTCGCACCGAGTGCTTGCGATGCTGCGCGGTGAGAAGGACGGCGTCCTGGAGCTGGATCTCGCCGAGGCGGATCCGAACGACGACGACGCCCTGGCCGCTGCGCGTTCCCGCTATGAATCGGCCGTGGCCAGATGCCTCGGGATCGCCGACCGCGGCCGGCCTGCTGACATGTGGCTGATCCAGACCGCGCAGCTCGCCTGGCGCTCGCGGGTACTGGCCCGGCTGACTGCCGACCTCCGGGGAAGGTTGTTCACGGCCGCCGAGGACGAAGCTGTCCGCGTATTCGCCGCGAACCTGCGTGACGTACTCCTGGCGGCACCCGCTGGAAACCGCGCCACTCTTGGGCTGGACCCGGGACTGCGGACCGGCGTGAAAGTTGCCGTTGTGGACGGCACGGGCAAAGTGGTGGCCACCGACACCGTGTACCCGCACGCGCCTGCCCGGAAGTGGGACGAGGCCCTCGCAACGTTGGTGCGGCTGGCCCAGAAGCACAAGGTAGAACTGGTGGCCATCGGCAACGGAACCGCGTCCCGGGAGACGGACAAGCTTGCCGCGGAACTGATCAAGCTGCTGCCGGCCGCGGATGCGAAACTGCAGAAACTGGTGGTTTCCGAGGCTGGGGCGTCGGTGTACTCCGCGTCGGCGCTGGCCTCGGCGGAGCTGCCGGGCATGGATGTGTCCCTGCGCGGGGCCGTTTCCATTGCGCGGCGGCTGCAGGACCCGCTGGCGGAATTGGTGAAGATCGATCCCAAGTCCATCGGCGTGGGGCAGTACCAGCACGACGTCACTGCAGCGAAGCTGGACCGCAGCCTGGACGCGGTGGTCGAGGACTGCGTGAACGCTGTCGGCGTTGACGTGAACACGGCGTCGCCGGCGCTGCTGAGCCGTGTGGCCGGCGTAGGGCCGTTGCTGAGCGAGAACATTGTGGCCTACCGGAACGAACACGGGCCGTTTGCCAAGCGCAGCGAACTGAAGAAGGTGCCCCGACTGGGTGCGAAGGCGTTTGAGCAGTGCGCAGGCTTCCTGCGGATCACCGGGGGAGCAGAACCTTTGGACGCGTCGAGCGTGCACCCCGAGGCGTATCCGATTGCCCGGAAAATCCTGGTTGCGGCTGGCTCTGCGCCGGCGTCGTCCCTGGACCCGCGGGCCTTCGTGGACGGAACGTTTGGCCTTCCCACCGTCCAGGACATCCTGGCCGAGCTGGACAAGCCCGGCCGCGACCCGCGGCCAGCCTTTGCCGCGGCGACGTTCTCCGAGGGCATCGAAAAAATCTCCGACCTCAAGCCCGGCATGGTGCTCGAGGGGACGGTGACCAACGTTGCTGCGTTCGGCGCCTTCGTTGACCTGGGAGTGCACCAGGACGGCCTTATACACGTGTCCGCCCTGGCCAACCGCTTCATCTCCGACCCGCGCGAAGTGGTCAAGTCGGGGCAGGTTGTGCGCGTGAAGGTGCTGGAGGCCGATCCGGAGCGGAAACGAATTTCCCTGACGTTGAGGCTCGACGACGAGCTGCCGCCCTCGGGCGGCAACCAGCGGGGAAACGAGGGCCAGCGTGGCGGGCGGAACGCAGGCCACCGTGACAGCGGCTCCGGCGGCGCGCGACGGCCCGGCGCCTCCGGTGGGCCCCGCCCCCGCAGCCAGAACGTTGAACCGGGACGGGGATCGTCCGGCAAACGTCCCGACAATCGGCCTCAGGCCAGCATTCCGGCTCCTGTCGATACAGCCATGGCTGAGGCGCTTCGCAAGGCCGGCCTCGGCAAGTAACCTGTCATGCTGGCTGGACGCCTAGCACCGGTAGCGGCGGGGCCAGCCAAAGCTGCTAAGGAAGCAGCACGCGGGGGCGCCCGAACTGGGTCCGAACTCCGGGGGAGAAGAGGACAGAGTCAGGGGGACCGGACACATTGATTCCGGCGGCGCTGATCAATTCGTCGTTGAGTCTTGTCACCTCGGCCCGGTGAAGGGGCCACGCCGCATGCGTGTTGGGAACGTACAGCGTGCGGCGCCCGATGGTGGTGTGGAGGCCGAACCTCGCTGTCAGGTGAACGGACAGCGGATCGGCAGCGACGGTGTCCAAATCGGGTACGGCGCCGAAGTCGCTCCGGGCCCCGTCCCTGAACCGGCGGACAGTGAAGCCGATGGAGTCATCTATCGCCGACCGACGGAAGCCCGCGCGGGACCAGACGTAGGGGATTCCCGCCGCCCGGGCCGCCAGGACCACAGCGAGCCGGTTGGCGTCCAGGCTCAGGAACACCACGCCTCGGGTGCCATCCGGTTCTCGGGAGTAAAGACGGACATTGATCTCGTTGAAGTCCCCGAAGAAGGGTATCGCGGGACCGCTGCCGAGCCCGGCCTTCCGCATGCGGAAACCTATCAGGCCCACCCACGACGAGCCGTCGAAGACGTCAGGTACCACCCCGGGCGGCATGAAGTGTGCTGCCTCGGCTTCAGGCAGACGCCAGTGCAGGAACAAGGCATCAGTCCAACGCTGGTCCATGATGATGGGCCCCGGTAGTTGGGGCGCGTCCGGCCAAGGATCCAGCTCGTTCGCGTGGGAAATCATCACTACTGCTGTCCTCCTTACTGTCTTTCCGCTGGTGGGGGCTTATGCGTCCGTTCGCGCCGTACCCGCGGGTGCTTTCTGCCACGGCCATCGTCCCGTGATTTCCAGCTCCAGCGAGAAGCTCAGGAACGTACGGATGAGGACGATGATGGCCAACACCCCGACGCTCTCGAAGGTGGGCGTCACGGCTACCGTCCGGATGATGTCGGCGGCCACCAGGAGCTCCAGGCCCAGCAGGATGGACCGCCCCAGCAGTTGCCGATAAGCGCGGTATACCGTCAGCTTCTCGGCCCCGGCCGGCAGTTTTCGCGGCTGATAACCGCGTAGGGCCATCGGAATGGACACCACAGCGCCGATAACCATCACGGATACCCCCGCCAAGTCCATGAATTTACCCACGGCCTCGATGATCTGCTGGAAATCCACCCTGCTCCTCGTGTGTAACGTGCCTGCCACCCCTTGGAAGAGGTGCCTTACGACAGCAGCCTACGGGTGGCGGACTCCAGTTCCGGCAAAGACCTCGCGGTAGCCCTCACGGAAGGTTGGATAGGCGAACTGGAAACCCGTGGACCGAAGCAGCGCGTTGCTGCAGCGTTTGTTGCCCCCGCGGGCTTCGCCTGCCGGACCGACTGGCGGTTCCGGATAGCCCATTTCGGCGGCCAGGAACCGCAGCACGTCCCCAAGTTCGGCGGGAGAGTTGTCCACACCGACATATACCGGCGCGGGCATAGCTTCCATGCAGGTCAGGCGCACCATCGCAGCAGCGGCGTCGTCCCGGTGGATCCGGTTGGTAAAGCGTGGCTCGTCGGGAACCACGGCATTCCCCCCGCGGACCTGATCAATCAAACGGGTCCGGCCCGGACCATAAATCCCGCCAAGCCGCAGCACAACGGGCGAAGTGCCCGTGCCGCGCAACCGCGAAACCAGGAGTTCCTCCGCTTCGAGGAGGATGCGTCCCGAGAAACTGCCAGGCGCCGCCGTCGTACTCTCGTCAACCCAGCCACCGGCGGCGTCCCCGTAAACAGCGGTGGAGGACACAAAAAGTACCCGGCGCGGCGTCACGCCGTCGCGCTCCAGGGCGTCCAGGACGTGCGTCAGCCCGTCCACATAGGCGGCCCGGTAGGCCGCTTCCGTGGGTGAGTCGGCCGCTACGGCCACGACGACGGCCGTAGCGTCCGCCGGGACGGTGGGTAGGTCCGTGGAGACCAGGTCCGCTGCCACGCCTTCGATCGCAGAGGGAAGTTTCTCGGGCGAACGGCGCCAGCCCACCACCCGGTGTCCGGCCGCGGCGAAGCGCAGGCCCGCTTCGGTGCCCAGATCGCCGCAGCCGGCCAAGAGAATCGTCATGGTGAAAGTCTGCCACTCCCACCGTCGTGACTCGCATTCGCGGCTTGATCAGGGCGCTGGAAGGGTGGAAACTACCGCTGGCGCGGGAACCGGGACTCTCTGCGGCTGGTGCGAAAGTTGTGAGAGCACGTTGGAGAGCACACCGAGAGCGACAATGATCAGTGCCAGCCGAAAGAGCACCCCCAGGCAGCTCGTCCTTTTCCTGCGTGCAGGCTTTGGTCGAGCGCTAACTGGAGGGCGTATGGTGCGTGGGTCATCGGAGGGGTCGCGTGCAGTGCGCCACCGTGCCAAGGATGTGGCAGGGCCTGCAGCATGCATGATATCCGAAGGCCCAGTCGGAACACTTCCAGTGGTTAGAAGCGGTGGACTTGACGTTCCGGCAAGCAGGTTGGTCAGGAATTGGTGAATGGCTTCGACTGTGTTCGCATCAAGCACGGCCGGCACAGCACCTATGGCGCGGCATACGGTGTCGATGCCCTGGACCCGCGCACCGCTGGCGGTGGTGCCCTGCAGATCGGGTTGTCCAACCATGCACAGCCACGCTTGAACGTAGCGGCGGTGCCGCGGTTCCAGGAGGGCTGCCACCGCTGAGCACTGCTCTACCACCCCGGAGACTTCACTCTCGCGTGAGTAACCGTTTTGCCGCAGGACGCCGCTCCGGATCTGGACGTCACCGGACCAGTTCTTTGCATCGATCACGATAACGCCGCCCGGGCCTATCAGGACATGGTCCAGATTGGCTTTGGGGCGTCCGGGCCAATGCACGTCATGAAGGGCCATCCAGCCCTGGGGCTGCAACGTTTCCAGGATCGCCGCAACACGGGCTTCACCCGCGGCACCCGCGGCCCACGCCCGTTCCGCCCGTTCTGCGTGCTCGAGTTGCCGTCGCAGTTTGGCCGCTCGTTCCGCCGCCATCCGCGCCTGCTCAGCCGCGCCGCCGCCTGCCCCCATTTTCGCCCCCAAGCCCGTTGGTGCCTACTGACAGCACTCGAGGCCTACTTTAGGCGAAAAGTCGCGCGCGGGGAGCAGGCAGGCCTCCTCAGGGGCGAGAGGCCGGGCGTGGTGCCTCAGAGAGCGGTAATCGGGAAGAACACCCGGGGGTCCTGCAAAAGCGCGGGGTAATCGAACGCGGACCGGTCAATTACCTCGGTGACGCCGAATGTGCGGCCGAACCGGCCGTCGTCGAGCGTGATGGGACGGCCCAGCACCTGCCCGACGGCGAACTTGGTGCCGTCCTCAAATGAAACGGCAACGGTGGTCTTGCCGGGGAGGGTGGCGAACGCTTCCTCCTGCGCCTGGCGCTTGCGGGTGGGCTTCTTCACGAGCTGCTTGGGCGGCAGCTTGCGCGGCTGCTTGGACGGGCGGCGGGAGCCGTCGTCGACGTAAACGGGGGAGTAGCCATCCTCAGGTGCGGCGGGTGCAACAGCGCCGGCGCGGCGGATCGGAGGCAGTGCCACGGTATCCAGCGTCTGCGGATCGATTTCTGCGTGCGGGTCGCGGAGAATCCAGAGGATGTCGCCGTCGGGTTCTGCCGGATAGAACTCGTGCTTGGGCTCAGGCCAAATGAAGTCCAGGTCCAGGTCGGCGTCAGGAAACACCGTCTTGTAGAACTTTGGTTCCTTGCGGAGCAGCTTCGCGCGGTGGCTCAGGTGGAAATCGGGGTTGCCGAGCCACTCCGGCAGCGGAATCTTGGCCGCGTACTCCGGGTGTGCTGCCTGGGGCGCGAACTCGGTGATGTTGGCGCGGGTATTGTCCGCATGGCCGCGGGAGGTCCATTCGTCCACCATCGCCAGGCCGTACATGGTGAGCGCCGGAACGTGGCCCATCCACATGCGGACGGCGGGGTGGTCCAACCAGCCGTACTCGGGAATCACCAGAGCCCGGAGGGTCTGCAGCGCCTCAACACGCTGCTTGCCAAGCCTGGCGGTGTCCAGTGCTGCGGCACTCTGCCGGAAATCGGGATACGGAAGGAAGGTTTGCATCCCTTCAGTCTGACGGCAGGCGGCGGATGTGCCAATTGCAGTGCCCGGCGCCACACGCGCATGCCCGGTGGCGGGGTCCTGGAACCACAAAGGCGCAACGAAATAGTTCACATAGTGGACCAATACATACAGCGGGTATCGCCAGCCACTAGGATCACCGAAACGCCCCACCGTCCCGGAAGCCCCCAATGACAATTTCTCCTGCTGTGACCACCGGTTCAACGCAGCTGTTTGTGCCCAAGTTCGGGCAGATGCTGGATCCGGAGGCCAAGGGCATCCTGGTCCTTGATGAATTTACCCTTGACCCGGCCGCGGCGCGGACCGAGCAGCACGGTTTTCGTGCGGCCATGGCCTCCGTTGCCCTGACCCTTCGCCGGATCGTTGCGCTGCGGATCGTGATCGCGCTCGTGGCCATCGGCAACCTGCCACTGTTCCTGATGTCCAGCGGCTGGTGGATCTACGCCGTTTCGCTCGCGCTGGTGATCGGTGTGCACCTTGCCGTCTCCTGGCTCAACAAGCACGAGCCCAAAGTGCGCCAGCGCCAGATGCTGGAACTTCACCTGCACCGGGAGAAGAGCGCCAACTACCGCAAGGTCCGCGACGCCGTGAAGTACATGATTGATACCCCCAGCCGCATGAACGAGCACCTCTACCTCGAACTCCTGGCGGCCAAGCGGGTGGCATTGAACCTCGCCCACGGCACGGTGGCCCTGCTGGACACCAGCGATGACGCCGCGTGGAAGGTCCGCATCATCCGAGAGATTCCGGCCGCAAAGGCAGCAGCCTAAGGTAACAGAACGCGGGCTGGCGGCCAGGAAGGTCAGGCGCCTGCCCTCCAGTCAGAACACAACGGACGACGCCGGAGCTCCCCAGTGAGGGGCGCTCCGGCGTCGTTGGTTCCCGGCGTTGCTGCTGCCGGGTTTTGCTGTTTCCGCGGAAAGTCGGTCTGGGGGAAAGTGCGGTTTCCGCGGAAAATGTTGAAGCTTAGGCGGGAAGCTGGAGGACTTGCCCGGAGAACACGAGGTCCGGGTTGGCAATCGTGTCCATGTTGGCGTCCGCGAGGCTCTGCCAGCCGCCCTCGACGCCCAGCTTGTCGGCGACCGTGCTCAAGGTGTCGCCGGGCTCGAGCGTGTAGGTCTCGCCGCTCAGTTCCACGGGCGCGGCGTGCTGCGGAGCGGTGACGGCATCAGCGGGGACCTGTACGGCAGGAGCTTGCTCCACCGGGGCCTGCGCCGGCGCACTCTGGACTGGCGCACTCTGGACCGGCGCACTCTGGACTGGCGCGCTTTGGGGGGTTACCGCCGTCGTGCCCCCTCCGCCGCTCAGGCCGAGCTCCGCGGCGCAGGACGGCCACGCTCCCCAGCCCTGCGATGCCTGGACCTGTTCGGCCACGGCGATCTGCTGTTCACGGCTGGCATCGGCCGCGGAACCGGTGCCGCCGTAGGCAGCCCAGGTTGTGGCGCTGAACTGCAGGCCGCCCGAGTAGCCGTTGCCGGTATTTGTGGCCCAGTTTCCGCCGCTTTCACATTGCGCCAGCGAGTCCCAGGTTGCGCCGTCGGTGGCCGCGTTGGCTGCGGTGACGGAGAGTGCAAGGCCGGCTGCGGAAATGGCGGCGACGGCTACTCCACGGCGTGCGGCAGTACGGATGGTGGTGTTGTTCATGGTGGGATGCTCCTAAAGGCCACCAGCGCTCGGTCCGTCCCCGGAGGTTATTGCGCCACTGCCCGCCCCTGACGATATAGAGGTCAATTTTCGGTGTCTGCCGGCCGGGCAGTTCTGGTGGAGGCAGCACCGGGCATTCATGTCGCCCGAAGAACGGGCTTACATTTCACGCTAGGACATCGCTGGCCCGTTATCAAACCGAGATGATTTCTGGTGGTCAGCTGGTGACCGGCTGGGGAAGCGCGGCGGCCAGGTAGGGCGCGGTCCGGCTGGCGGTGGAACCCGCGACGTCGGCGGCGGTGCCGGTGGCGACAATCCGGCCGCCGGCGTCCCCGCCGGAAGGGCCAAGGTCAATGACCCAGTCCGCCGCCGCCACAACGGCCATTTCGTGCTCTACCACCACCACGGTGTTGCCGCTGTCCACCAGGCCGTGGAGCTGGGCCATCAGGAGTTCGACGTCGGCGGGGTGGAGCCCGGTGGTGGGCTCGTCCAGGAGGTAGAGGGTATGTCCCCGCTGGGCTCGCTGCAGCTCGGTGGCCAGCTTGATGCGCTGGGCCTCGCCGCCGGAAAGCTCCGTGGCGGGCTGGCCCAGCCGGAGATAGCCCAGGCCCACGTCCCCGAGGCTCTTCAGGCTGCGGGCCGCGGCCGGAACGTCGGCCAGGAACGTGGTGGCCGCATCCACCGTCAGGCGCAGCACTTCCGCCACATTCTTGCCCCGGTACGTCACCTCCAGGGTTTCGGGGTTGTAACGGGACCCGTCGCACTCAGGGCACGGCCCGTAGCTGC
The DNA here is from genome assembly GCF_050156905.1 of Pseudarthrobacter sp. S3. Taxonomy (NCBI): domain Bacteria; kingdom Bacillati; phylum Actinomycetota; class Actinomycetes; order Micrococcales; family Micrococcaceae; genus Pseudarthrobacter; species Pseudarthrobacter sp. S3. The sequence goes on from NZ_CP189583.1 coordinate 1,057,995, forward strand.
CCGGGAGGAACAGCAGTTCAACCGCCACAAAGCCTTCGCCCTGGCAGGTTTCGCAGCGGCCTCCGGCCACGTTGAAGGAGAACCGCCCGGCGCCGAACCCGCGCGCCCTGGCCTGCTCCGTGGCCGCGAATTCCTTGCGCACCGCGTCGAACAGGCCAGTGTAGGTAGCGAGGTTGGAGCGGGGGGTTCGCCCGATGGGTTTCTGGTCCACAGTGACCAGCCTGTCGATCCGTTCCGCGCCGCTGACCCGTCCCACGGACAACGCCGTGGCTGGGCCCGCATCATCAGGTTCGGACAGCTGCGGGGCCTGGTGGTTCTTCAGCCCGGATCCCACAACTTCGCCGAGGACATGCGTCACCAGGGTGGACTTACCGGAGCCGGACACACCCGTGACTGCCGTCAGGACGCCCAGCGGGAACCGCGCATCCAGGTCCTTGAGGTTATGCCGGGTAATCCCGGCGAGTTCCAGCCAGCCGTCGGGCTCCCGGGCGTCGCCGGCATGTGGTGCGCCGCCCGCCCGAGGTGCCGTGCCGCCGTCGGAAGCTCCTCGGGGCCCTCCGTTGCCGCGCGACCCGTTGCCGCGCGCCACGCCGTCGTTGAACAGGAAGGGCCGCGTGACTGACGCTTCGATGGCCGCGAGCCCGTCAACCGGCCCGCTGTAAAGCACCTCGCCGCCGCCTTCTCCGGCGCGGGGACCAACGTCCACCAGCCAGTCGGCCCGGCGGACCACGTCCATGTTGTGCTCCACCACAAACACCGAGTTGCCGGACGCTTTGAGCTGGTCCAGGACCGCCAGGAGCGGTTCGGCGTCGGCCGGATGGAGGCCGGCGGACGGTTCGTCGAGCACGTAGATCACGCCGAACAGTCCAGACCTGAGCTGGGTGGCGATCCGGAGCCGCTGCATCTCGCCGGGGGAGAGAGTGGGAGTGACACGGCCCAGCGCCAGGTATCCGAGGCCCAGATCCAGGAGCACGGTGATGCGCTGCAGGAGATCGGCGGTGATGGCCACTGCCACCTCGTTTTCCTCGCCGGAGGACTGCCGCCGTGACGCGGTCCCGGCTTCCTTGAGCCCGGCGGTGGGGCGGATGATTTCGGCGAGCTCCGCCATCGGCGTGGCGTTGAGGGCTGCGATATTGTGGCCGCCGAAGGAGACCGCGAGGGCTTCGGGCCGGAGCCCGGTGCCGCCGCAGCGCGGACACGGTCCGGACTCCATAAACGCCAGGACGCGTTCGCGCATGGCGGCGCTCTGGGAGTCCGCCAGGGTGTGCAGGACGTAGCTTTTGGCGCTCCAGAAGCGACCCTTGTATGGCTTGGCCACGCGGTCCCGCTCCGGCGTGACTTCCACAACGGGCTGCTCGTCCGTGAACAGGATCCAGTCGCGATGCTTCCTGGGCAGCTTCCGCCAGGGCACGTCCACGTCGTAGCCCAGGTGGCTGAGGATGTCGCGGAGGTTCTTGCCCTGCCAGGCGCCGGGCCACGCCGCGATGGCCCCTTCCCGGATGGTCAGGTTGGCGTCCGGGACCAGGGATTCCTCGCTGACGGTGTGCGCCACCCCCAGTCCGTGGCATTCAGGGCAGGCGCCCGCCGCGGTGTTCGGCGAAAACGCGTCGGAGTCCAGCTGCTCGGCACTGGCCGGGTAAGTGCCCGCCCGGGAAAACAGCATGCGAAGTGAATTGGAGAGCGTGGTCACTGTGCCCACGGTGGAGCGGCTGCTGGGGGCGCCGCGGCGCTGTTGAAGCGCGACGGCGGGTGGCAGCCCGGAGATCATCTCCACCTTGGGGTTGTGGCCCTGCTGAATGAGGCGGCGTGCATAGGGGGCCACGGATTCGAAGTAGCGGCGCTGGGCTTCGGCGTAGATGGTGCCGAAAGCGAGGGAGGACTTTCCCGAGCCGGAGACCCCCGTGAAAGCCACAATGGAGTCGCGGGGCACATTCACGTCCACGTTCCGCAGGTTGTTCTCCCGCGCGCCCCGGACCCGGACGAAGCCGTCCGCCAGATGGCCGGGAGTGGGAAGGGAAAGATCGTCAGCCTGTTGAGGGTTCCGCATCGATCCGACTCTAGCCGGGAACCGGCCGGCGGGCGATATCCTGACCCGATGGACAACAACAGGGACACAGCCGCCGATCCGCTGCCACAGGCCGATCCGCTTCCACAGACGGGACTACCAGCCACGGAAGTGCCTGGGACGGGACTTTTAGGGACAGAGCCTTCGGCGACGGACCTGCCGGAGACGGAAGCGGCGCAGCTCCTGCCCGTCGCGGAACTGCACCTGCACATTGAGGGCACTCTGCAGCCGGAGCTGATCTTCGAACTGGCCGAGCGGAACGGCATGACCCTGCCGTACTCCGGCCTGGAGGAGCTCCGCGGACTGTACGAGTTCAGTGACCTGCAGTCCTTCCTGAACCTGTACTACGCCAACATGGCGGTGCTGCAGACCGAACAGGACTTCGCGGATATGACCAGCGCCTACCTGGCCCGCGCCGCCGCTGCAGGGGTCCGGCACGCGGAGATCATGATGGACCCGCAGGCCCACCTCTCCCGCGGTGTCAGCCTTGAAACCTGCGTCAACGGCGTGGCGTCGGCCCTGGCCACCTCCCAGGAGGACTTTGGCATATCCACCCTCCTGATCGCCGCGTTCCTGCGGGACCTGTCCGAGGAATCCGCGCTGGAAGTCCTGGACGGCCTGCTTGCCATGAACGCCCCCATCGCGGCCATCGGTCTGGATTCCGCTGAGGTGGGCAACCCGCCGGCCAAATTCGAGCGGTTGTTCGCCAAAGCACGCGAAGCGGGCCTGCGGCTGACCGCCCACGCAGGCGAGGAGGGGCCGCCGTCGTACATCATCGACGCTCTGGACATCCTCGGAGTGGAACGGATTGACCACGGCATCCGATGCATGGAGGACCCCGAACTGGTGGAGCGGCTGGTGGCGGACCGGATTCCGCTGACGGTCTGCCCGCTCTCGAACGTCCGGCTGCGTGCCGTGGACACCCTGGCGGACCATCCGTTGCCGGCCATGCTCGCCGCCGGGCTCAACGTCTCCGTGAACTCGGACGATCCGGCGTACTTCGGTGGGTACGTGGACGACAACTTCTCCCAGCTGAAGGCCGTTTTTGACGTTTCAGACTTCGACATGGCACGGTTGGCGGCCAATTCCATCCATTCGTCGTTCGCCTCCGAGGAGCGCAAAGCCGAGCTTCTGGACGAGCTGAACGCCGGCTAGCTCTCGGCTAGCTCCGGTCTGCCCTGCTCGCTAGACTGGTGCGCGAGAGCGGCCGGAAAGAGTCCGGCGATACCCGGAATTTGCGCTCCAGGGTTGAGTAAACAGCCTCCTAGCCGAGACTCCTGCCTCACTTCTGCTGTAATCCGCGTCATAGTCGGTCACGACACGCAGAGTTAACCAATTAAAGTCGCGCGATTTAACAGGGACTTGGCAGGATGCCTAGTGACAGATCGCATTATGCAAGGGGAAAAATGGCCAAGTCCATCGCAGATAACACCGACCTCCGACTCAAGACCGTGCTGCACGTCCTGACGGAAGGCGTCTGGTCCGGCGGTTCACTCAACGCTGGCGAGGTTCTGGCGGAAGCCACTGCGCGCGTGCCGTTCAGTGAACACGAGGCCACGCTGCTCAGCGGCGGCATCCCGCGTGGACACAAGACGCTCACCTCCGCCACGGCCAAGCTGGTCAAGGCCGGCTGGCTGGTCAAGGGCCGTTCCGGCTGGACCATCACCGATGACGGCATGCGCGCCACGGTGGCCTTCCCCGATGCGGATTCGTTCGCCACGGCGCTCGACGCCGGCACTCCGGTTCCTGCCGACGTCGCCATTCCGCCGGCCCCGGCCCCTGCGCCAGCAGCGAAGGCGGCACCCGCCAAGAAGGCCCCGGCGAAGCTGACTCCCGCCAAGAAGGCCGCCGACGCCGTCGGGAAGGCCGCCAAAGCAATCGAAGTCGCCATTGAGGACGCCGTGGAGCCTGTGGTCAAGGCCGTCCGCGCACGCAAGGCAGCACCCAAAACTGCGGCTAAGGCTGCGCCCAGGGCCGAAGCTTCAGCTGTGGAGACTTTCCCCCAGCCCGAGGCTGTAGCGGTTGCCGGCGACTTCAACACCATTTTGGGCGCGCCGGAGAACTGGGCCCCGCAGTACGACGAAGCCCAGCTGACGCTCGATGCCCTGGATCAGCTGTGGAAGATCAGCGCCGACCTGCCTGCCGGCTCTTACACCTTCAAGATCGCGCTGAACCGTTCGTGGGACGAGAACTACGGCGCATTCGGCACGTTCGATGGCCCCAACCACGAACTGCACCACGACGGCGGCACGGTCACCATCCGCTACGATCACCGCACGCGGGACATCACCATCAACTGACCGCACGCGTCCCCCGCTGAGTTTTTGACCATGTAACCGTATCTGCGGGCGGATTTTGGGTCAGTATCTGGACAAAAACTCCGGAGTGAAGCAGTGTGGAAACCGGCCGTCCTGGCCGGTTTCCACCCCACTGTTTCCCACCAAGGAGATGCGAAAGTGACCCTACCTTCAGGCCTTACCTCGGGCGTCTGGACCCTGGACATGTCGCACAGCGAGATCGGCTTCACTGTCCGGCACGCGGGTATCAGCAAGGTCCGCGGACGTTTCACGGACGCCTCGGCCGAAGCCCGCGTTGGCTCATCCCTGGCCGAGGCTTCGCTTCACGCCACGGTCAAAACGGCCAGCTTCGATTCCGGCGACGCCAACCGCGACGGACACGTGAAGGGGGCGGACTTCTTCGATGTGGAGAAGTACCCCGAGATGACGTTCCGTGCCACCTCGGTAGAGGGCGACGGCGAGGATTACACGCTCACTGGCGATCTCACCATCCGCGGAATCACCAAGCCGGTGGAGCTGGAGGTTGAGTTCTCCGGGGTAGCCGTGGACCCGTTTGGTGCCACCCGCGCAGGGTTCTCCGCGGAGTGCGAGATTAGCCGCAAGGAGTTCGGCCTGACCTGGAACGCTGCCCTGGAAGCCGGCGGCCTGCTGGTCAGCGACAAGGTAAAGATCAACGTCGAAGCGGCGCTGGTCAAGCAGTCCTGACAGCCATGGGTTTTTCCTGGCGCCGCCACGACTCCGGCCGGGATATCCCGGCTGGGGATATCCCCGGCCGGGATAACGGCGACATCCGGCTCTCCGCCCGCGTCTTTGGCGTGGTGCAGGGGGTCGGATTCCGTTTTTGGACGATGGGCAAAGCCGACGAACTGGGGCTTAAGGGCGTAGTGAGGAACCTCGACGACGGCTCGGTGTCCATCGAGGCCGAGGGGCCGGAACAGCAGGTCCACAAGCTCCTGGACTGGCTGAGATCGGCGAACGCCCCCGGCCGGGTGGAACGGGTGGAGGAGTCCATCTCCGCCGCCGACGGATCGTACCGGGATTTCAGGGCCCGCTGACGCGCTCTTTTGGCCCCGGCGGGTAGGAGTGCCGCCGTCCCGTGAGGATCAGCGCAAACGCGACGACGGCGGGGATGGCGGCGGCGATCGGGACCAGAAGCGGCCCCGCAACGGTGAGGGCAGCGGCGCCGAACATCGCGCCGATCATGATCCCGATCTGGATGGTCAGTACCGTCAGCCCGTTGGCGGCGTCTCTGTACTCGCCGCCGGCGCGGAGGATAGCGGACTGGTTGTATATCCCCATCGCGCCGATGCCTGTGCCCCAGACCAGCATCAGGACCAGCGTGACCGGCAGCGCCAAGGCCGGCAGGACGCTTCCCACCAGCGGGAGCAGGGCCACGGAAACTACAACGCCGGCGACAGTGATCAGGAGCCAGCGCCGGGGCCGGGAGTCCACGGTGACGCCGGCGATCCAGATGCCCACCAGCCCGGCAACACCGAGGACACTGATGGACAGCGGGATGCTGAAGTCAGGCAGCCGGACCTCGCGCAGGAACGGCGCAATGTAGGTGAACAAGGCGAAGTGGGCCATAAGCATCAGCGGCCAGGCAACGGCGACGGTCTTCACTCCCGGCTGGCCGATTGCCTTGCGGATTGATGGGTGCGCAGCATCGGGGATACGCCGCACCGGGGGAAGCAGCCACACGGCAAGGAGCGCCAGCACCACCCCGGAGGCGGCCAGGACCAGGAACGCCGCGCGCCAGCCGACGACGTTGCCCAGGGCGGTGCCCACCGGGGCGCCGATGGCAAGTCCCAGGCTGTTGCCGCTGAAGACGATGGCCAGCGCCTTGCCCACTTTGTGGGCCGGGACGATCCGCGCCACAAACGGGGCCATGGCGGACCACAGCAGGCCGTGGGCAATGCCGCCCACCATCCGTGAACCCATGGCGGCACCGAAATCGGAGACGATGGCCACCAGTGCGTTGCTGGCCGCGAAGAACAGGATCAGCGCGATGAGCAGGTAGTGCCGGGGGACCCGCGACAGCAGCAGCGACAACGGGATCACGGTGACCACGATGATGGCCGCGTAGCCCGCCGTCAGATACCCGGCGGTGGCCTCAGAGACCCGGAAGTCGGCGCTGATCTGGGGCAGCAGGCCGGAGGGCAGGAGTTCGGTGGTGATGGCGGTAAAGCCGATGGCGGCAAGGACGATCAGGGCGCCGACTGGCAACCTGTTGCTCTGGGACGTCACTTCATGAACCTACCGTGATTCAGCGGTGAGAACACGGTTTCTCCGGGTGTTGCGCGGGCCGTGAGTACCTGGGCCATGGATACCCGCGCTGAGGCCGATGAAGGCGCCGAGCTCCTCCAGTACCGCCGGTTTGGTCGGCATGTAGTTCGTGAGCTCGGGGGAGCGGATGATCACGGCACGCCACTGGCCCCGCGACACGGCCACGTTGATCCGGTTCCGGTTCAGCAGGAAGTCGACCCCGCGCGGAGCTTCGGCAACGGCGGAGCAGGCCATGGACACCAGGACCACCGGCGCCTCCTGGCCCTGGAACTTGTCTACCGTGCCCACCCGGACACCGGGCAGGCCGGCGTCGTGCAGCGCCTGCCGGATCAGCTGGACCTGGGCGTTGTAGGCGGCCACCACCAGGATGTCCTCCGGGTTCAGTGACCTGGCCGGTTTGTCGTCGCCCGGAAGCCATTTAAGCCCGATGTGCCGCTGGGCCTGACGGACCACCTCGGCAGTTTCTTCTACGGAGGACTTGGTGTTCCCGCTGTGGTCCACAAAGACTGTTTCCACGCCGGCCGGCAGCTCCGCGAGGCTGCGGAGGGATGCCGCCGGCGCAGCTTCCAGCTTTCCGTCGTAGCTGAGGACAGACACCGTCCGGCACAGGTCCGGGTGCATCCGCCAGCTGTCCGCCAGGAAATAGCCCAGTTCGCGGGGGAGCGTGGCGTGCCCGGCAGCAAGCCAGCCCAAGGCGGACTCGTCCACGGGCTCCGGGTGCGAGCCCTGCGTGACCTGAGGCAGCTGCTGCGGGTCACCGAGGAGCAGGAGGCACTTGGCGGCGCGAGCCACGGCCAGTGTGTTGGCCAGCGAGAATTGGCCGGCCTCGTCGATGACCAACAGGTCCAAGGATCCTGCTGGGACGGACTTGCCCGTCATGGTCCACGCTGTGCCGCCCACCAGACAGCCGCCGGGGGAACCCAGCAGGGCCGCGACGTCGTCGTCGGAGGTGCGGTGCCACAGCACCGGATGCGGGGCGGCCAGCTTCTTCGCCACCCGCGCAGGATCCACTCCGGCGGTTTCGATCGCTGTGCAGAGCATGTTCTCCACCACCGCGTGGGACTGCCCCACCACCCCGATCTTCCAGCCCTGTTCCACCAGCCGGGCAATGACGTGGGAGCCGACGTAGGTCTTGCCCGTGCCCGGAGGGCCCTGCACTGCAAGGTACGAATGATCGAGGTCCAGCAGCGTGGCGGTGATCGCCGTGACGTAGTCCGCTGCACCGGCGGCGTCCGTGCCGACGGCTGCGGGACCTGGCATCGAATGGAAGCGCGGGGGCATCTTGCGCAGGATGTCGACGCCGGGATGTTCCGGAAGCGAGGGCACCGAGGCGCCAACACTCTGGGCCAGTTCGGCCAGGGCGGCCTCGATGCTGGCGGTGCGGATGGGCTGGTCCTCGGTGAGCGCCACCGGAATGTGCGGGTAAGCGGGGACTTTTCCTGTTTCCCGTTCCTCGATGGTGATCATGGTCTGGCCGGCAACCCGCGGGTGGTCCTCCACCGCGGTCACGAGCGTGCCGAAGGTGAACCCACGGCCCGTGGCGGTGCCCAGGGGATCCTCCAGGCCATCGGGGACCGGCGCATCGTAGAGCCGGCACCAGGTGCTCCCGGGCTTGAACTCCGACCCTTCACTCATGACCCCCGTCAGCCTCAGCGTGCGGGTGCGCATCCTGGCCGTAGGCTTTGCGAGCTCCCAGTCCGTCAGTATCTCCGCGGTATCCACCACAAATACGTTGCGGTGCTCGGACCAGTGGTCGATCTCGGAATCGGTGCGGTCGAAGTGTTCCCACCAGAACTGCTTGCGCTCGCGGCGGTGGTATCCGGTGGCTGCGGCCACCATTGCGATGGCCCGTTCGTCGTTGGTCCAGGGCCGGTTGTCCGGCAGGCCGGACAGATACTCCAGGAGGCGGCGCTCCTCGGGTGTTGGCTCGGGTTCCGGTAGCGGTGGCGAGGCCGCAACAGCGGACGACGACGTCGACGACAACAATGCCGGCTGCCCGCCGTCGTCGGAAGTTCCGGTTGTCGCCGTGCGTGCGGCAGGCGTCCCACGCAGACCCAGCAGCCAGTCGCGGAGGCGGAGCGTGGAGAGGCAGTCGTACTCGTTGTAGTCGGAGATGGAGGCCAGGATGTGCGCGGCCGTGGCGTCGTCGTCGTCCCGGGCGGCGCAGTAACCGGCATACGCCACCACGGAGGCTCCGGCGTCCTTGACGTCCCCGGAGCGGAGGTTGTCTCCCATGTACAGGGGTTCAAGCTTCTTGATGGAGTAGGACGGCTCGGAGATCCGGAGCGAATGCCGGGCGGTGGCGTAGAGGTCCACAAGGAGGCCGTTGCGGAGCCAGTTGTCCACAATGTCCTCGCCGGCTAGGTGCGTCACGGACAGGTTCCGGAGCGCGGATTTCTCGTAGGCGGCGTAGTGGTAAACGTGCATGTCCGGGTACCTGGCGCGCCGCGCTTCCACATAGGCGAGGAAGTCCAGGAATGCCTGCCGCTCCTCGTTGCGCGAATGCGCCCAGAAGGGCCGGAAGACGGGTTTGTCATCCACGACGGGCTTGCCCGCTGCGTGGGCGTTTGCAGCGTCACCGTCAAACACGGGCGCCTCGATCACGCCGAACAGGTACTCCAGCCCCCATTTGCCGGTGGCTGGGTCCTGCCAGAGGGGATCGCCCTCGAAGTCGAAGAAGATGTCGCCGGGACTGGGCTCCGGAATCGCTGCCAAGGCATTCTCCGGCAGCACCTTGAACGTGACGGTGTGCTCCTCGCCGTCCTTGAAGTAGGTGCGGGAACCGTCCGGAACGTCCCGGCCCAGCTGCATGCGGGCCTGGTCGCGGAGCCGGACAAGCGAGCCCGTGGCCTTGCCGGGCGGGAGATCGGCCAGCTCGTCGATGGTTGTGATGTGATCGGCGATGAGTTTCCTCCGCCGGAGGGTGGTCATGCCGCCCACCAGCAGGAGGTCGCGGTGGGACCGGACCTGCTCAGCGCAGTAGTTGCACCGCCCGCAGTACGCGACGCCGGGCTGTTGCCACTGCACCGCTGCACCGGCCTCGCGGTGGGCGCCGGTCAGGGCGCGGAACCGGTCGCGGCGCTCGCGGAACACCGGCAGCAGGTCCGGCAGGGAGTGGTGGCTGCGGACGTAGTCGCCGTCCACCACGGCGCCCAGCACCAGCGTGACCCGGGGCGAAGGCTCCAGGCCCATGCCGATGAGCTGGTCTCCGTAGGCGGCGAGCTGCAGCAGCGCGCCCACCTTGGCGTGCCGGGCGAGCTTGGTGTCCCAGACCTCGTAACGGCCAGGGTTTCCGGTTCCGGCGGCCTCGTTGACGATGAAGTCCGCGTAGCCCAGGAACTCGCCGTCGAAAAAGGTTGCCTGGAAAACGACGTCGGCCCCGGCACGGAGCGCGAGTTCTGTTTCAGCGTGCCGTGCCAGCAGTTCGCCGCGGGTGTTCTCCCCGCGCTCGATCGAGTACACCCCGGCGCTGCGGCCGGCGTCCCAGACGCCGTACTGCGCGATCAGGCCGGCCAGGACCGTGGCCTCGTGCTTGTCGCCGAGCGCCCCGGCGCGGCGCTGCATTTCGTCGTCGGGAAACTGCGCTTTGGGGGACCGGCCCAGTTTCTCGTCCAGGATGCGGAGCGTGCGGTACTCGCATTCGCTGGCGGCCACCAGGTCGCTAGCGGAAAACACCAGGTCCTGCGGTGCGCGGGGGCCGGAATCGGCTGAACTGGAATCCACACTGCGGGGATCAACACTGCGGGGATCAACGCTGGCTGGATCGAGCAGAAACACGGGGCCTCCTCATAAACGTGCCTGGTGACGTGCCTGGCCGGTGGACGGTTCCCCTGGCGCTGGTTTGAATCTAGCAACAGCCACTGACAACGCGGGGTCACTTACGGCCCATCACGGGCCTCTGGATGGGCCGTAAGTGACCCCGCGTTGCTTTAGGGGTTCGCTGCCCTGACCTGGGCCTCGTCGTGCTCGGTGTGGGCCTTACGGAGGAGGTCCATGAATTCGGTTTCGTTGCGGATGAGCCGTTTGTACTTCTCCGGCAGGCTGCGGAGCTGGTCTTCCTCCCGGACCATCCGGGCAAACAGCTTGTCACGCTCCGCCATGTCCGTTTCGTAGTTGAGGTCCAGGTATTCGGTGGCGTGCCGTTTGGCCCCGGACACCGCGTTTTTGGCCTTGCCCTTGGGGCTGAAGATCGAGGCCAGTACGGTGACCACCAGGACGCCCAGGATCACGGTCAGGGAAACATTGGTGCTGACCTCCACCACATTGACGGGCTCGCCGTCGTTGATGAACGGCAAGTTGTTCTCGTGCAGGGCATGCAGGATGAGCTTTACGCCGATGAAGCCGAGAATGGCGGCGAGGCCGTAGGCAAGGAAAATCAGCCGGTCCAGCAGCCCATCGATGAGGAAGAAGAGCTGGCGCAGGCCCATCAGCGAGAACGCCGTGGCCGTGAAGACGATGAAGACGTTCTGGGTGAGGCCGAAGATGGCGGGGATGGAGTCCAGCGCAAACAGGATGTCGGTGCCGCCGATGGCCACCATCACCAGGAGCATTGGGGTGAGGACGCGCTTGCCGTTCTCCATCGTGAACAGTTTGTCGCTGTCGTAATGTTCCGACGCCGGGAGGTACTTTTTGGCGAGCCTGACCACCAAACCTTCCGCGTCGTCGTCGTGATTGTCCGGCTTGAGCAGGTTCCCTGCGGTGATCAGCAGGATCAGGCCGAAAATGTAGAACACCCACGCGAAGCTGTTGATCAGGGCGGCGCCGAGGAAAATGAACGCGGTCCGGGCGATCAGCGAGAAGACGATGCCGAACAGCAGCACCTTCTGCTGGTCCGCGCGGGGGACCTTGAAGCTGGCCATGATGATCAGGAACACAAAGAGGTTGTCCACCGAGAGGGCCTTCTCCGTGACGTACCCGGCGAAGTATTCGGTGCCCATGGTGGTGCCGCCGAACAGCAGCACCCCCAGGCCGAAGAGGAGGGCGATCCCCACGTAGATGGAGGACCAGATGGCCGATTCCTTGAGTTTGGGCGTGTGGGCCTTGCGGACATGGAAGAAGAAATCGAAAGCCAGCAGGCCCACGATTCCCGCGACGGTCAGGGTCCAGACAAGGGGAGGGACGTCCATCTGTCCACCCTACCCAGACGTTTGCCGTTAGTCCTTCTTGACTTGGATGAACCCCTCGATAGGGTGGAATGGGACCGTCGCACTGTAGAAAACCGGTGCGTCAACGGCGAGAGAGCTTGAACCAAGGAGAGTGCAACGTGGCACGCAAGAACCCGCGCGTGAAAGAGGCCAACGAGGCTGAGATCGAGGTCAGCGGCCACCCGAAGTCGTGGGCCGCCGGAGTCCCGGGCGTCTACCATTCCCTGGAGCCGGCCGTGCAGCAGATGGGGGCGGTCAGGACCGCGAAAACTTTGCTGGCACTGAACCAGAAGGATGGCTTCGACTGCATGAGCTGCGCGTGGCCGGACCCCAGCCACCGGAAGACGTTTGAGTTCTGCGAAAACGGTGCCAAGGCGGTCACCTGGGAGGCCACACCGGTGGTGATCGGCCCCGAATTCTGGGCTGAGAACCCGGTCAGTGAACTTCGGCAGCGGTCCGAGTACTGGCTGGGGATGCAGGGGCGCCTTACCAAGCCCGTGCACAAGCCCGCAGGGGAGGACCACTACCGTCCCGTCAGCTGGGAGCAGGCTTTTACCATCGTCGCGGACAAGCTCAAGGGACTGCCCAGCCCGGACCAGGCCACCTTTTACACCAGCGGCCGGACCTCCAACGAGGCCGCGTTCCTGTACCAGCTGTTCGTCCGGGCCTACGGAACCAACAACCTGCCGGACTGCTCCAACATGTGCCACGAGTCTTCGGGCTGGGCCATGGGGCAGACCATCGGCATCGGCAAGGCTACCGTCTCCGCCGACGACTACGCCAAAGCGGACCTGATCATCATCATGGGCCAGAACCCGGGCACGAACCACCCGCGGATGCTGACGGCCCTGGAAGAGTGCAAGGAATCCGGCGGGGAGATTGTGGCCATCAACCCCCTGCCGGAGGCGGGGCTGCGCCGCTATAAGAACCCCCAGAAGGTCAAGGGAATCATCGGGCACGGGACACAGATTGCGGACCAGTTCCTGCAAATCCGGCTTGGCGGCGACATGGCACTCCTCCAGGCCGTCTCCAAGCGCGTGCTCGACGCCGAGGCCAAGAATCCCGGCACGGTGCTGGACCATGACTTCCTGGCGGAGCACTGCCACGGGCTGGAAGAGCTGAAGGCGCACCTCGCCGAACTGGACGAAGCCGCCGTCCTGGCGGCTACCGGGCTTCGGACCGAGGAAATCGATGAGCTGGCGGACCGCTACCTGAAGGCCGAGAAAGTGATCATCACTTGGGCCATGGGAATCACCCAGCACAAAAAGGGTGTGGCCGCGATCAAGGAGATCATCAACCTCCTGCTGCTCCGTGGCAACATCGGCAAGCCGGGTGCCGGCGCCTCACCCATCCGCGGGCACAGCAACGTCCAAGGTGACCGGACCATGGGCATCTGGGAGCAGATGCCGCCGTCGTTCCTGGACGCACTGGGTAAGGAATTCAGCTTCGATCCGCCGCGTGAACACGGCGCGGACGCCGTGGAAACCATCCGGCAAATGCGCGACGGCGGAATCAAGGTTTTCGTGGGGATGGGCGGCAACTTCGTTGGAGCCATGTCCGACACGCAAACGGCCATAGCTGCGATGGAAAAGACCGAAATGTCGGTCCAGGTTTCCACCAAGCTCAACCGCTCGCACACTGTCACCGGAGCCGAAGCACTGATCCTGCCCACCATGGGCCGCACCGAGATCGACCTGCAGGAATCCGGGCCGCAGTTTGTATCCGTGGAGGACACCGTCTGCGCTGTCCATGGCTCCCATGGCGCGGTCCCGCCGGTGGCGCCCGGGCTGCTGTCCGAGGTGGCCATCCTCAGCAGGCTGGCGCAGAAGGTGGTGGGCGACCGGGTCAACGCTGACTGGGCCGGGTTCGAGAAGAACTACGACCTCATCCGGGACCACATCTCCCGCGTGGTCCCCGGGTGCGCGGACTACAACGGGAAGATCCGGCAGAAGGGCGGCTTCGTGCTGCCGAACGGTCCCCGGGACTCGCGCACATTCGACACCCCCATGGGTAAGGCGATGCTCACGGTCAACCAGCTCGAACACGTCGAACGCCCTGCTGGCACGCTGATTCTGCAGACCATGCGTTCCCACGACCAGTTCAACACCACCATCTACGGCAACAACGATCGTTACCGCGGCATCAAGAAGGGCCGCGAAGTGGTGTTCGTCAGCCCGGAGGACCTGGCCGGGCTGGGCCTCAGCGACGGGCAGCACGTGGACATTCACGGCGTGTACCAGGACAACATGGAACGTGTGCTGCACAACTACCGGGTGGTCTCGTACCCCACCGCGGCGGGCTGTGCAGCCGCTTATTATCCCGAGGCCAACGTCCTGGTTCCGCTGGAGAGCGTGGCCGAGGGCAGCCAGACACCCGTATCCAAGGCAGTGATCGTCCGGCTGGAGCCAGCCAAGGCACACGCGCCGGCGGACGTGGCCGCCGGCTGACTACTGGGCGTGACTACTTCGCGGGCTGATTACTGGGGCCGGCGGACTACTGGGCGCTGTGCGTCCAGCCCTTCGCGCCGGGCTCCGGGTGGGGATTTCCCTGCTGGCGGGCGTTCTCACAGAGGCTGAAAGCGACGTCGGCTGCTTTGGTGATGGACGCCGCCGAGGCTGTCTTGGAACCGGCGCTTCCGGTGCCGGCCTCGAGGGCCGCGGCGTAGCCCACCAGAAACGCGGTGATCGGGGCTGCTGCGTGCGTTACGGAATCTGCGGATTTCCGGGCCAGCTCAAGAATCAGCTCCTGATCGACCTTCAGGTCCAGGATCTGCAAGGCTTGGGTCAGCTTGTGAGTCCACTGATCCAGGATCTGAGCTTCGTTCTCGTCAACAGTCATGTTCGCTCCTACGTTCCCGGTTTGCTGCTTTTGGGCGGTAGGGGGAGTCCTTGCCCATTGCCCACGACACTACAAGGCTTGGGCCGCTGAGTCACCGACATGCCGCGGCGTCGAGGCTGGTTTCGATGACTGGCAGTCGCTCGAGTTGGCCGAAGCATCGGTGGCTGCGATCGATCTGGCCTTCCAGAGGGCGACGAAATAACGGCGGGGGTGCCAGGGTTAAGCTGAAGCGAAAGCCGAACCGAGGTGATCCCATGCAGGATGTCACCATCCGCCACAACCCGGAGCGGCAGCGCTTCGAAGTGCTGACGGGCGGGAACGCAAAAAACATTAGGCCCGTAACCCTAGACCCCGCCGAGCTGCCGTGCCTAGACTGACCGAACCCCCGACGTCAGGAAAACATCAAACTGCTCAAGCAACGGGCAGGCCTGCACGTAGGGGATCCATTGCAACACTTCACAGCTCACGGCTGCCTCACGAAGACACGCCGTGCCGACGCGAGGAGAGCATGATGACAGGGAACAAAGCCGTTGCCTACAAGGAGCCCGGCAAGGTCGAGCTGATCGACATCGACTATCCAACCTTCGAACTGAAAGACGGACCGGGCGTGAACCCCGCGAACGTGGGGCGCGCGGTCAACCACGGGGTAATCCTGAAGACCGTGGCCACCAACATCTGCGGATCGGACCAGCACATGGTCCGTGGGCGTACCACTGCCCCGGCCAACCTGGTGCTCGGGCACGAGATTACCGGCGAGGTAGTGGAGGTGGGCCGCGACGTCGAGTTCATTAAAGTCGGAGACCTCTGTTCGGTTCCATTTAATATCGCCTGCGGCCGGTGCCGGAACTGCAAGGAACGCAAGACAGGCATCTGCCTGAACGTGAACCCGGACCGCCCGGGCAGCGCCTACGGGTACGTGGACATGGGTGGCTGGGTGGGTGGCCAGGCGAATTACGTGCTGGTGCCGTACGCCGACTGGAACCTGCTGAAGTTCCCGGACAAGGACCGGGCCATGGAGAAAATCCTTGACCTGGCCATGCTGTCGGACATTTTCCCCACCGGCTTCCACGGGGCCGTTTCCGCCGGGGTAGGCGTCGGTTCCACGGTGTATGTGGCTGGCGCGGGTCCTGTTGGCCTCGCAGCGGCTACCAGCGCGCACTTGCTGGGTGCCGCCGTCGTGATTGTGGGGGACCTGAACGAGGAACGGTTGGCGAGGGCACGCAGCTTTGGCTGTGAAACGGTGGATCTGACCAAGGGAGACCCGGCGGAGCAGATCGAACAGATCCTGGGTGTGCCGGAGGTGGACTGTGGCGTGGACGCCGTGGGCTTTGAGGCGCGCGGTCACGGCCATGACGCCAAGGAGGCGCCCGCCACGGTGCTGAATTCGCTGATGGACATCACCGCCGCCGGTGGTGCCCTGGGCATCCCGGGCCTGTACGTCACCGGCGATCCGGGCGGAATTGACGAGGCTGCCAAGACTGGTTCGCTCAGCCTCAGCCTGGGTACCGGATGGGCGAAGTCGCTGAGCTTTACCACGGGGCAGTGTCCGGTGATGAAGTACAACCGTCAGCTGATGATGGCCATCCTGAACGACAAGGTGAACATCGCCAAGAACGTCAACGCCAAGGCGATCACCCTTGAAGAGGCGCCCAAGGGCTACGCCGAATTCGACGCCGGTGCAGCCACGAAGTACGTCCTCAACCCGAACGGATACCTCAGCTGAGCCCCTGCCGGGTTTGACGCGGCGGCGGTGCGGCTGCGCCGGGTAAGGCGGCGCAGCTGCGCCGGGTAACCGGGCGGCGGCCAACTCACCGCAGCGGCGGTGCCTCCACTTCAAATGGAGGCACCGCCGCTACCAGGTGCAGGTCAGCGCTAGAGTTGCCGCGGATCCAGCGGCTGCGGAACGATCGGCTGGTCGTTGGCCATCAGATCTATGCCCAGGTCCTTTGCGAAGACCAGCCGGGTCTCCTTGTAGATTCCCTGGTGGTTCTCATCCAGCTCGAAGACCCGTGCCCCGCGCAAACGGTTCCGTTCGGCGCCGGGGAGCCCGTAGGCGCCGAATCCGGTGCCGGGCGAGTAACCGAGCTGCACACCGTAGTAGTTGCCCACGTACGTGTTGACATGGTCGTGGCCCACAAAATAGCCCAGGACGTCCCCCCGCTCCAGGAAGGCGTTGAACAGGCCGGAGTTGATGGGACCGGGGCACTCGTCCTCGTTTCGTTCACCAATGATGTTGTGCTTCGTGAGGGCCCGGGCGTGATCCGCGTTTGTCCGCGAGTCGAGGCTGGCGAACCACATGTTGCGGTGCTCGTGGAGCGCAATGTGGCCCCACATCAGGGAGGGGACCTTCTTGCCGTACTTTTGCTCGGTAGCGATCGACAGATTGCGGTACCAGGTGACCTGGTCCATGCGTACCCAGTCCCAGTTCGGGTAGCCTTCGAAGTCCTGTCCGCTGATGGCGTCCGGGGCATAGCGGCCGGTGTCCATGAGCCACAGGCCGAAGGCCGGCGCCTTGGACTTGGCGGACTGAACGAGCAGCAGCGAGTTTGATGTCCCGGTCAGGCCCGGCGTGGAGTCGCCGTTCATATTGAAGTCGTAGGTTTGGAGGAACTGCAGCATCCTGGCCTCGGTCATGCCGGTCCGTGCCACGGAATCCTCGTCGTGGTTGCCGAACGTGACGGCCCACGGGATAGGCCGGCCAGGTAGCGGGCGCCGGAACAGGTGGTGAACACAAGAACTGTTGCCCCTCCGGGGCTGGCGGATTCACCCGCCCTTCCGCCTATGATTGCGGCATGTCCACTTACGAAGTCACTCGCAATGCCCTTATTCCTGCGCCTGCGGAAGACGTGTTTCCGTTGGTCAACAGCTTTCTCGAGTGGACCAAATGGTCGCCGTGGGAGAACGTGGATCCGGAATTGAACCGTTCGTATTCGGGCAGTGACGCCGGTGTGGGGGCCAAGTATGCCTGGAGCGGCAACCGCAAAGCAGGCAGCGGCAACATGGAGATTGTCGAGTCCGAGTTCCCCCGGAGTATCAAGGTCCGCCTTGAGTTCACAAAGCCGTTCAAGGCTGTGAATCCCACTACGTTTACGTTCACACCGGGCGACGGCGGCACCCAGGTCACGTGGCGGATGACCGGGGAGAACAAGGGCCTCGCGAAGGTTTTTGCCCTGTTTATGAACATGGACAAGATGGTCGGCGGCGATTTCGAGCGTGGGCTGGCTGCACTCTCGGCCGCAGCGACGGCCAACAAGGCCTGACACGAGCTTGACCGGGCGGGGCTGCCGCCGGTGCGCTGACGCTGGCGGTTGCCGCGGAGCACGTCGTCGAGATCCGACAACGACGTTCTTCGCTTGGCGCGATTGTTCGCAAGCCTCCCGGTGGGCCTGCTGGACGCTGGCGATGGTGTCCCGGTCCGTGAGGATGAACGACTCGTCCGGTGTGGCCGGGGCATCCCCGAAGTATTGCAATGGCAGGGCCCCGCGGCAATGCGGATCCCGGAGGAGGGCCCGACGTCGGCCGCTCACCCATGGTGATCGCCCCGGCGCACGCTTATGGTGAGGTTATGTCTGACTCCTTTTCGTCCTTTGTGGACACCTTCAAAAACATCGGCGTCACCAAGGCCTATGGCCCAGGCCATCCAGGTGGCGGCCGTAGCGGCACCCGCCGCTAAGTCACTAGCCGGATGCACGCCGGTTGCGAGCCTGGCGCGCCAGCCGGATGAAGCCGTAGACAAAGACGGCCTCGATCAGCGCCATCAGCCCGAGCAGCAGCCACTGGCCCTGGGCGATGAAGACCACGGCGCCGGTGAGGACCAGAGTGGTGCCGAGCGCTAGCGCGTACACGGCGAAGCCGAAGGCCACTTTGGCGCTGCGCACACCCGTCCGGAAGCCAAAACCCACGGGTTCGCCGCCGGGATAACCGGCCACGCGGTCCGGGACTGCGGGCTTGAGCCGGTCGAATTCAGCCCAGGGGTCCGGGTCTTGATTGCTCATGCTTCCATTATCCCGCGGTTCCCGGACCGCCCACCTCCTGTTGCTCTATCAGGTACGGCTGCTAAACCACGGTTTTGGGGACTACAAGTGGTAGAGCAAACCAGGGGAGACTCGTCGATGCCTTGCCTAATATGTTAGTCTACACTAACGTATCCAGGGTGCCCGACCTTCTCGAAACTGCCGCGGAACCGAACAGGCGCCGACTGCTCCAACTGCTGGCCCGTGGCGAGCAGTCCGTCATGGAACTGGCGTCCAACTTTGCCGTCAGCCGGTCCGCCATCTCCCAGCACCTGCTGCTGCTGGCCGACGTCGGTCTGGTGCATGCCAGGAAGGTCGGACGCAACCGGTACTACAGTCTCGACTCCGGGGGAATGCGGAGTCTAAGGGAATCCCTGGATATTTTCTGGACCGACGAACTGGATTCACTGGTGGCCGAGGCCACCACCCTGCAGCATCCAAACCTCAAGGCGAACCCTGATGACCACTGACAAGTCCGTCTTCATTCCGGTCGACCCGGACACTGCTTTTGCCCTGATCACCCGGCCGGAGCGGTTGCGGCGATGGCAGGCCGTCGCCGCGCGCGTGGACCTGCGCGTTGGTGGAGAGTACCGCTGGACCATCACGCCGGGGCAGTCCGCCGCGGGCACGTTTACGGAAATTGAACCCGGCAAGCGCGTCGTCTTCACCTGGGACTGGGAGGGGTCCACGGCCCCGGCCGCCGCTGCCTCCAAGGTCACCATCACACTGGCAGCGTCGACGGCGGGACCAACGTCCGCCTCGTCCACGAGGGCCTCAGTCTCGAAGCCGCAGCCGGCCACACCGAGGGGTGGAACCACTACTTCGGACGCCTGGCCACACTGGCCACTGCGGCAAGGCCCTGGGCGTCGCCATCGTCGACCAGCCGGATGCTGCACCGGAGGTCCGAGTCGCGGACGCCGCCCAGCCCACGCTCGAAGCGTTCCAGGTCCGCGGCCTGGAGGGAACCATCGACATGGGCTTCGCGGAACTGCCGGCCTCCATGGTGGCCAACATCCTTAACCTGGAATTCCTGGTCCACGCTTGGGACTTCGCAACGGCCACCGGCCAGGAACTGGAAGTTTCGCCGGTGCTGTCCGGCTACGTCCTGGGCCTGGCGCGAAACACCATCAGCCCGCAGATGCGCGGCAAGAGCTTCGCCGATGAACTCATGGTGGAAGAATCGGCGGCGAGTACGGACCGGCCGGTGGCGTTCACCGGCCGGCGGGTCGCGGCCAACTGATCGGCGTTGGTCGCTAAATCACGGGGCTGGGGACCAAAAGTGATAGGTCGTCCGGGGTGCTCGGCTCGTAGAAGG
This sequence comes from Pseudarthrobacter sp. S3, assembly GCF_050156905.1. NCBI lineage: Bacteria > Bacillati > Actinomycetota > Actinomycetes > Micrococcales > Micrococcaceae > Pseudarthrobacter > Pseudarthrobacter sp. S3. Next base: position 1,077,953 of record NZ_CP189583.1, read on the forward strand.
GCGGCTCCTGGTGCGTAATGACGACGGCGTCGCTCACCACGTCAGCCAGCCTGCCGTGGCGGGCGTAGGCCTGCCGCTGCAGCTTGGCGCCGGTTCCGTTGCTGAAGATCCGGTGCAGGGATGCCTCGACGTAGGCTTCGTCGCCTGCCTCCACCAGGGCGTCGCGGACATGGTTATGGAGCGCGGCGATGACCTTGCGGGCGGACTCCGGCTTGTGGGTCAGCGGGTTCAGCAGGTCTCCCTGGATTCCCCACCGGCTGGCCAGCCAGGAACCCTGGCGCAGGATGATGGCCGAAACCATGTCCGGCCCCTGGCCGGATTTCCATTCCCGGGCCGCGGTCTCCACCAGACCCCGGACCAGGGCGGCGATCAGGACAGTGTCGCGGGGATCGAGGCAAACATCGGACACCCGGATCTCCACGGTGGGGTGGCGGGCGGAGAGGCGGGCATCAAAATCAGGGTTGTTGACTACGCCCGTGCCGGCCAGGTCCGCCACGCGCTGGTGGTAGGCCTGGGCCGAGCCGAAGATTTCAGTCGGGCCGGCGGAGGACCACCGGTTCCAGGCCTGGGTGCGGTAGCTGGCATAGCCGCTGTCAGCGCCGTCCCAGAACGGCGAGTTGGAGGTCAACGCCATCAGTGGCGGCAGCCAGGACCTGATGCGGTCAAGGATGGCGACGCCTTCCTCGTCAGAGTCAACGGAGACATGGACGTGGCAGCCGCAGGTCAGCTGCTCACGCGCCGTAACAGCAAATTTTTCCAGCAGCGCATCATAGCGGGCGTCGCTGGTGGAATGAGGTGTCACCGCCAGCGGGGACGTGGCGAGGGCGGCGATCCTGGCGCCCGCTTTCCGTGCGAGCGAGTCCGCGAGAGCGCGGCCGGACAGTATCTCGGCGGAGAGCCCGCTCAGGGTGCTGTGCGGGTGGGTGATCACCTCGATCTGTTCCTGGTGAAGCTCGACGGCGAGCATCGGGTGCGTGGAAAGGTCCGCCGGTTCGCCCGGGTCCTGGAGACGCAGCAGGTCTGCGGCCAGGGGCAGGGGACTGCCGTTGGAGGGATCAACGATCAAAAATTCTTCTTCTACACCAAAAGTACGCACTAGCTAAGTGTGCGGCACCAAAAGCAGCCCCAGATCCACACTTGTTCCAGGCCTCCGTGGGGGCATCTGGGAGGGCCGCCTGAAGCTGTTGAAATTCCCTATATCCGCGGGTGCCCTTTCAGTTCCATAATGGCCACATAGGCTTCGGGGACGCTCGTGCCGATGATGGCTGGCGCGGCGCAGGAGAGTCCCAGGTGGCAGCTCCGGCACTTGGCGCAAGGGGCGGCCACGCGGTACCGGACAACGATGTTCCGGAGCCGCACCCGGGGGAGAGCATCGCCACCGACGCGAAAGTAAGGCACAAAGGTAATCATCATGCTCAAGGATTCAACCATCATGGCTGTCCTCGCTGCCAAGGACATCAACAGGGCGAAGGATTTCTATCGGGACAAGCTGGGCCTGGATCCGTCCGTTTCCATGGAGGACGGCAGCCTGTATTACAGCGGCGGCAACGGAACCGGTTTCCTGATCTACCAGACAGAGAATGCCGGGACGGCCAAGAACACCCAGATGGGCTGGGAAACGGACAACCTCCAAGGCGAAATGGAGGAGCTGCGGGGCCGCGGCGTCGTCTTTGAAGACTACGATTTCCCCGGCCTGAAGACGGAGAACGGCGTCGCCGACAATGACTGGGGGAAGTCCGCCTGGTTCCTCGACAGCGAAGGGAACATTCTCAACATCTCCCAGCGCACGTCGCCAGCGGCGAGCTGATTGGCGCAGGGCTGAGTGGCGCGCGAGGGGCCGCACCTGCCGCGAAGGCAAGTGCGGCCCCTCGTGCGCCACGCTAAGGAATCGACGCGGTTCGCCGCCCCAGCAAAGATGGGTAACGGTTCTATTATTCCGCGCTATCCGGCGGTGGGTCAGCGTGTAAGCATGGGGCTCAGTCAAAACGGTACGTCGAGGAGGACCTGATGAAATCCAACGAACTGCTGCTGGACGCGTTCCGCCGGATCAGGGAGACGGTGGAGGCCACTCTTGAAGGGCTCGACGACGGGTCGCTGGTCCGGCGGCCGGCGGGAACCGGCAACTCGATTGCATGGTTGGTCTGGCATCTCGCCCGCGTGGAGGACGCCCAGGTGGCCTCCGCCGCGGGCCTGGACCAGGTTTGGACGTCACAGGACTTTGCGGGCCGTTTTGGCCTCCCGCTGACAGACCGTGACACCGGCTACGGTCACTCGACCCACCAAGTCGACGCGGTGCAAGCCCGGCCGGAACTTCTCCTTGAGTACTACGACGCCGTCCACCGGCAGACCAGGAATTTCCTGGAGACTCTCACCGATGAGGACTTGGACCGCATCGTTGACAAACGTTGGGATCCGCCCGTTACCCTCGGCGTGCGGCTGGTCAGCACCCTTGCCGATTGCCTCCAGCACGTGGGGCAGGCCGCGTACGCCAAAGGGTTGAACGCCGAGTAGGGGAGAGGGCGGCTTCCCAGCATCAGGCCGTCCCGACCGGCTGGCTTCCGAGGACGAGCTGGGTAAAGGAGCAGGTGGCTACGCTGGGGCCATGGACTTTCTCATCAGGCAGGCCACCCCCGAGGACGCTGAAGCCGTGGTGCACATGCACACCCTGGCCCACGAGGAGACCTATGGGGACCGGCTGTCAGCGGAGTTCTTCCGCACGCGGCGGGCCAGCATTCCCGAACGGGTGCAACGCCGTCGGCCATATCTGGCCGGCAGCGACCCGCGGGTCATCGCCATGGGCGCCAACAATGAGGTCGTAGGACTCGCCGACTCGGGTCCTGGACGGGATGAGGACGGCCCGGAGGCGCTGGAGCTGTATTCGCTGTACACGCTCCGGCGGACGCACGGCAGCGGGCTGGGCGCCACGTTGCTGAGCGCGGCCATCGGAGAGAGTCCGGCCTATCTCTGGGTGCTGGAGAACAATCCCCGGGCGCTCGCCTTCTACCTCAAACACGGCTTTCGGCCCGACGGCGGGCGCGGGCAGCTCCCACCCGAGTGGGAAGAACTGCCCGAGATCCGCATGGTCCGTCCGGGGCGCGGCTGGTCGTGATCATGCGGACAGGGTCATTGCCGGATAAGGGGTCACTACCGCGCTGGGCCAGGATCGCCGTCGTGGTTTATCTGTCCGTGCCGGTTGCCATAGTTGGCGTTGCCCTTGTCACCGGCTCCCTCGACTTGGATCTGGATGAGACGGCCAGAGAGTGGCTGATGCGGTCCTTGATGATCCTGACGCTGCCCGTTTCGGCAGCGTATTTCGCCGTGGGCTTCCTCTTTGATTCCTCGGGTCCGCCGGCGTCGGGCGGGCTGCGGCCGACGGCGGTTTTTTACTATCTGGGACACCTCGCCCTTGCGGTGGTCAACGCAGCGCTCTTCCGATGGATCGTCCTGAGCATCCGGAGGCCCGTTCCGGCCGCCGCGACAGCAGCTGCGCCTTCCGCCGTGCCTCAGGTTCCGGTGGTGACATTTCACGGGGTCACCCGGAACGTCCGGAACCTCTGGTGGACAGTGCCTCTCGCTGTCCTGCTGAGCCTTCCGCAATGGCTCGTGGCGGGACTTGCCTGGTGCGGGATCAGCGGCTGCAGTGGCGGAGGCTTCGGGGTGTCCGCCGGGACCGAATGGTTGGCGGTCACCATGAGTGTGGTGAACGGGCTGATTCTCGCGCTGGCTGTTTTTTCAGTCCGCTGGCTGTATCCCACGCGGCGTCGCGCCCTCATTGCCCTGGCGGCCGGATCGCTGTTCGGACTTCTGGGTGCTGCGGTCACGCACGGCTGAGCACCGCCGGAACGAAGGATGAACGGCACTCGGCAAGGCCGGCAATCGTCGGTACGGTTACGTCATGCAAAAGATATCGATTGAGGCTTTGGCCCGCCAGCAGATCAGCGCCGCCGTCGCGGCTCCCAGCGGGCGGGCAGCCGACACAGCGTACGGCGGGCATGAGAAGAAACTACGCCAGACCGTCATGGCCTTCCGTGCCGGCACGCAGCTCAGCGAGCACCAGAACCCCGGCGAGGCCACGGTCTACGTGGTGAAAGGATCGGTCTGGCTCAGGGCGGGCGGGGAATCGTGGCAGGGCAAGGCCGGGGATCTGCTGATCGTGCCGGACGGGCTGCACAGTCTTGAAGCGGAAGAGGACTCGGCGGTGCTGTTCACGGTGGTCAAGACGGACCGCTAGAGAACACGGCGGCTCCGCTGAGTTGGGTGCTGGGCTGGTGCTTGACTCACCCGAGCGAGGCGAGGAACGCCGTCGTATCTTCTGCCACCTGCTCCGGACACTCCCACAGCACCAGGTGCGCCACCTCGGGGTAGACCTTCAGGACGGAACCGGGGATCCGGGCGGCCAGGGTTTCCTGATCGGCGCGTGGCAGCAAGCTGTCCCCGGCGCCCCACAGGATCAGCGTGGGCGTCTGGATGGTTCCCGATTCCGTGGGTGGGGTAGCTGAACATAGGCCGTTCAGGATGCCTTTCCACACGTGGGCCGGCATCCTGAGACCGTCGCGCACACGGTCCTCGAGGAACCACTGCGGAACCTCGTGCAGCAGGGGAAACCAGGCCAGGGAATCCCGGACCCAGGCCTCGTCGAGGGGGTCCGTCAGGCGGTCCACTTCATCGGCGAAGGCGGGCCGCCCGTGGAGGCTCAAGGGCGCGCCCACTAGCACGAGTGCCGCAACCTTCTGGGGATGGGCGATGGCCAGCTGCTGGGCGACGTAACCGCCGCTGGAGGAGCCGACGACGGCGGCGCTCGTCACGTCGAGGGCGTCCAGGACCGCTGCCGCGTCCTCGGCCTGTTCCGCCAGGGAGTAACCACCCTCTGGTTTGTCCGCCTCGCCTTGCCCGCGCAGGTCCGGGGCGTAGACCCTGAACCCGGTCAGCAGCGGTATCAGGAGGTCAAAGCGGCCGCTTGACTCGCCCCATGCGTGTAGCAGCAGCACCGGCGTCGCATCGGCGTCGCCGTGGATTAGACACGGTACCGTGATGCCCGTGCGGAGCCTGGGATACCGGACTTCGGAGTCCATGGAATCAGGCTACGCCACGGGCTGCGCGGCCGGCCGCGAGCACCCGAGCCACGTCCGGGTCGCCGACTCGGCGGAGGACGTAGTGCAGGACCCGTTCGTGCTGGGCAGCATGCGGGAGATGAACTCGGCTTCCCGATGCAACATCATCACGCTGCCCTCGCTCGTTTGCGGCCCCGTTTCCCCCTACCCCTCATGTTTCCGCGGTGTTCTACCGCACGCAAAGAACCGTGACGGACGGCAAATACTCAGCCGTTCTTATTTTTGCCTTTGCCCTCGCCTTTTGCCGGTTCGGGTGCAGGGGCTGGTGCAGGTACCGGCACGACGGGCGCCGTGTATTCCTGGGCGGCCTGCGCGGCGGCTTCCGCGTCCGCCTTGGTCTTCGCCGCTTCTGCCGCGGCAGCCGCTGCTTCGTCAGCTGCTTTCGCTGCCGCTGCGGCGGCTTCTGCGGCGGCTTTGAGGTCGGCCCTGACAGCGGTGATGCTGGTCACGATGCTCCGGCGCCGTTCTTCGGAAACCCGACCGCTGCCGGCTGCGGACGCCACGTCCGTTTCCAGGCTGTCCAGCGTCTTGAGCGCGGCAGCGTGATCGGCTGCAGCCGCTGCCTGGCTCACGCCGAGCACGAGTTCCTGGAGCTTTTGGGCGGTGTCGCGCTGCAGGCCGGTATCGGCCGGGCCGCAGCCGGCGAGCGCCGCCGCCAGCATCACGGTGACGGCAAGGCCGGCTCCCCGGGCGCCGGCGCGCTTGCCCCTGGAATGGGGGCGGGTCATGGTTCCACACTCTTCTGAAGTTCCAGGAGGTGGTCGCCCAGCGTGCCGCTTACAGCAGGGTAAGTGACGACGCCGGATGTGGCCTCTGGCGCCTGGCCCGCTGTCAGTACCGCGGCCCCGCCCGCCAGCGCGAGTACAACCGGGATGGCCACTGCCCAGAGCCGCGCCTTCTGTCCGGCACGGAACGACTTCCGCCGGCGCCTTCCCCGAGGGTCGCGGCGCTGATCGGCACCCGGCGCAGGCCCCGTCTTGGCTGTGACGGACGGCGTCCTGAACGGCATGGCCGGCAGCACACGCGTGGTTTCCGGTACTAGTTCGCCGGGAGTGGACGTCGGCGAGACAAGGGCCTTCCGCAGCACCGTCTCGACGTCCGCTGCTGCTGGGCGTTCCAGCGGCTCGATTGCAGTCATGGCGCGGATCAGGTCGGTCCACTCGGAGGGGAGATCCGTGGGAATGCTGGGCGCGCGGTGCAGCCTGGCCACGGCGGATTCCACAGCGCTGCCGGGGTATTCCATCGTCTGTTTGATGCATTCGAGCAGGACCAGCCCCAGTGAGTAGATGTCTGTGGCAGGGGTGAGGGGGGAGCCCACGGCCTGTTCGGGGCTGAGGTACGCTGCGGTGCCCACCATTGCTCCAGTTGCGGTTAGGCGGGTTGCGTCGGCGATTCGTGCTATGCCGAAGTCGGCCACCTTGGCCCGCAGGGGCTCCCCGGGCCGGGTCTGCACCAAGAGGATGTTGCCCGGCTTGATATCGCGGTGGAGGATGCCAAGGCCGTGGACATAGGCGAGTGCGTCAGCGATGCCGGCGCCTATGACGGCGAGCTCGTCCAGTGGGATCTCGCTGTGCCTGATCCGGCTGCGCAGATCCTGTCCCTCCACCAGTTCCATCGTCAGGAAGGGGCGGGGTTCATCCGGGATGCGTGCGTCAACGCCGACGTCGAACAATGTCACGAGGCTGGGATGGTTCAGCGTTGCCAGCAGCGTGATCTCAGCTTGCTGGCGTTTCAACTCGTCTGCGTCCGGGGCCTGGGGTGCGAAAAGCTTCAACGCCACGTCCCGGCCCAGGTTCTCGTCCCGAGCGCAGTAGACGGACGACATGCCGCCGCGGCCGATCACCTCGCCCAGCCGATAACGTCCGCCCAGCACTTCAGTCCTGCTGGCGCTGCGCGATTCCGCCACCATATCCGTTCCTCCCGGTGCACTGCGGCACTATTACCTAAAATCATAAGGCAACTTACTATGTTCGGGAGCTTCTTCGAATCACGGCAGCCCGTAGACGCCAATCCGTTTGTGTCCGTGGCTACGAATTGTGTCCGAAGCGATGTCTCCCGGCCGGGTGAGGCGCTGTCAAGGACGATTCCGGCAGGCGAAGAGTTCCCGGAGCGCAGCGTGTGTTCTGGGCCGCGATGGCGCAGAGCGGGCACCATCAGCGCCGGCGCCACGCAGGCCACTACTTCAGGCCGGGGCTGGGCATGACCGGCCCGGCGGCCGTGGATTACATCCTGTCGAGCCAGCCGAGCCTGGTCTGACCGTCCTGTCGAGGAGTGCCCGCGGCGTGAGGTGCGCCGGTCCTCCCGGTCCAGCCTGTCTCAGCCCGCGGTTGTGGTCGGAACTGGCGTGGGAGCGACCGGTGCTGGTTGGGTCGGCTCCGTGGTGGGAGCTACTTGCACGGGGCTGCTTTCCGGTGCCGCCCCGCCGGTGGCAGGCGCCGGGGGAGGGGGCGCCGCCGTCGTCGTTCCGGACGGCAAGGATGCCGGGGCGGTGGCGCCCGAAGTGGGCGCGGCGCTTGATCCGGCCGTTGAGCCGGGTGACGGGGTGGCTGGTGTGGACGGCGTCGTGGAGGTGCCGGTTCCCTTTGTGGCGTTGGGGTCGCTTTGGATGATCTCCTTGATCTGTTCCCTGAATGCGTTAAGGCGTCCCTGGATTTCGGACAGGGGGACGTTCTGGAGGTTCCGTCCGAATTCAGCAATTTCGGCCCATAGGGCATTGAGCCTGGCCGTTCCGCCGTCACTCAGCGGCCCGTCGAGCGTGAGAACGAGCTGACTGGCCACTGCGTACGTCAGGCAGCGGAGGCAGTTGTAATTGGCGGCCGCGGACAGATTCTCCGGCACGATCACATCCGCCTGACCCACGATGAGCACCACCTGGAAGCCCACAGCCACGGCAGCGCAGTCGGCGCAGCTGGCGAACGCATAGGCCTCGTTGGTGGTGTCCACGTTGAACGGGAATACCCACGACGGCGCCGGGGCGGAACCGGCCGTGGTGCCAGCCGCGCTGTCCCGGCCCCGGCAGGAGCGGTGCGGGGCATCAGGACCGTGCTGAGCTGGGGGTTTTCCCGCGTCGGCTTCGCTGCTCCTGCGGGCCACAGGGCCACCCTCTTCCCGGTCCCGCCTTCCCGCAGGGCGGAGTACGCCGCCGTCGGAAATACGGCTGTGGTGACGTCGGCCAGAGTGCCGCGTTCGTACGGCTGCACCGGCCGATAGGTGTCTGCTCCGGGCCACCAGGCCCAGGCCAGCCCGGCGGTCACCGCTGCGATGGCGGCCATTGCTACGGCCCGCTGCCGCGTCTTGCCGCGGGTTTTCTGCCAGAGTCCGGTGGTCAGCTGCCGGACCAGCCGGAGCAGGATGTAGCCAACGCCCAGGATGGGAAGTACGACGGCGGCGATCGCCAGGGTGCGCACCGCGGCTCCGGCGATGTCCCCGGCCGCCAGGCTTTCGGACAATTCCGACTGCTGTTTCAGGACGCTGGCCCATGCCGTGCCCAGGAGCCGCGGCAGCGAGAGGACCGTCATGACCAGGCTAAGTACCAGCAGTGGCACCGTGACCAGCACCCAGACCGTGACCACTGCCCGTGCCCATGGCTTGAGCGCCTGGGCTGCGGGGTCCGTCCGGCGCCACGGCAGCAGTCCCAGCAGGGTCGGTTTGATGCGCTGGAAGAGGTCCGGAACTCCGGTGGCGTCGGCCAGGATGTGGTAACTGTCAAACCGCACCAACGGAAGCAGCTGCCGGATCATCTGGAGAATTTGGGTGACCACCACCAGCAACAGGGCGTCAAAGCCGGTGGCCCACCAGACACCAGAGGCCGGCTCCCATGGCTCCCGGTGTTGCGCCGCCACGGCGTGCGGCGGCAGCGTGGCCGAACTCGTGGAAACCCGCGGACAGGACAGCCACGGCCAGGACCAGCAGCACAAGGGCCGGGTTGGCGAACGCATCGTGGGTTGCGGAGGCGAGGCCCTTGACCATGAGCACCCACCAGCACGCGGCGATGACGGCTGCGCACACGGCCGCGACGATGAGTGGGTTGAAGAGCGAAGCAAAGACTGTTGAGTGTTCGTTGCGCACAGTACATCCGGCGGCGGTAGTGTGAGGCGCATGGAGATGCGCCTTGAAGTTGTCCAGGTACCTGTGGCCGATGTCGACAGGTCGAAGTCGTTTTATACGGAGAAGCTGGGCTTTGTCCTAGACCACGATGTGGAGCACATCCCGGGAATGCGAGTCGTGCAGCTGACGCCGCCGGGTTCGGCCGCCTCGATAGTCATTGGTACAGGAATGACGAGCATGACGCCGGGCAGCCTCGAGGGCCTGCAGCTCGTGGTGCCCGACATTGGCGGGGTCCGGGCCGAGCTCGTCCGCCGGGGTGCCGAGGTCAGCGAAATACAGGACATGGGCGGAGTGCAGTTTGCGTACTTTGCTGACCCGGATGGCAACCGCTGGGTCATCCAGGGCGCAACACCATCGGAGGTACGGGACGCGCACCTCTGATCGGGGCCGTGTCATGGACCGCCGGTACCGGCGGGGGCGTAGGATGCCGCTATGGGACTAATAATTGGGCTTCTGGTCATCTGGCTTGTTCTGTCGATCGTAGGCTTTGCCGTGAAGGGCCTCATTTGGCTGGCTATCATCGGCCTCATCCTGTTCGTCGCGACGGGCGTGTGGGGCTGGGTCAAGCGCAAGGCCAACGCCTGACGAAGGGGATGACGCGGACCTTCCTCGAAAGCGGTGGGTTATCCGTTAAGGGCATCAGCGCCATGAACGAACCTGACTGGGTCCAGCACGCCATCTGGTGGCAGGGGCACACCATCGCGGACTGCGCATACTGCTCGACGGCGTCTTCAACCACACCGGGCGCTCCTTTGCGCCGTACCAAAATGTCCTCGTACGCGGGCCGGAGGCGGACACTGCCTCGTGATTCTTGCTGGAGTGGCCCGAGGGTGCTGTTCCCGGCGTCGAACCCGCGTACCGCGACTTCGAAGGCCACCACCACCTCATGGCGCTCAACCATGACGAGCCAGCTGTCGCCGATTTCGTAGTCGAGGTCATGGAGCACTGGCTGCGCCGGGGTTCGGACGGCTGGCGACTCGACGCCGCCTATGCCGTCCCGTCCTCGTTCTGGGCCCCGGTCACCGCGCGCGTCCGGTCATCCCATCCGGACGCGTACTTCGTGGGCGAGTACATCCACGGCGACTATGCAGCCGAGGTTCGGTCCGGCGGACTCGATTCCGCCACGCAACACGAGCTCTGGAAGTCCGTCTGGAGTTCGCTCAACGACGCGAACTTCTTCGAACTCGCAGCCGCATTCGAACGACACAACGCACTCCTAGGCTCCTACGCACCGCTTACCTTCATCGGCAACCACGACGTCACCCGCATCGCGAGCAAGCTCACCGACGCAGCACTCGTGCCGCACGCCGTCGTCGTCCTGCTCAAGGGTGGCGGAACGCCGTCCATCTACTACGGCGACGAGCAAGGCTACCGGGGCGTCAAGGAGGACAGGGCAGGGGGCGACGACGACGTGAGGCCAATCTTCCCGTCCTCCCCCGGCCAGCTCTCGGCCCTGGGAGGACCTATCTTCGCCGTGCACCAGGAGCTCATCGGGGTGCGCCTCCGTCGTCGCCGGACAGGCGACCGTCGATGTCGGTGCGGACGCCGTCCTCGTGCCGCCGCGGGGATGGGCCGTCCTGGGCTAAGACGGTTGCGAGTGGCCGCTCTATCTGAGGTTGCGGCCGCCTTTCAGCGGACCACTCGATACCGCACGTGCGTCACGAGGCCGGTGCCGCTTACTTCCGTCGGCTCAAGCGTGACGTTCCCGACGCCGTCGAGCAGCCGTTCGCCCGCTCCCAGGATCAGGGGCGAGATGTGGAGCCGCAGTTCGTCCATCAGCCCCGCCGAGAGGTATTGCCGGGCGGTCTTCGCTCCGCCGGCAATGGCCACGTCCTTGCTGCCGGCGGCCTCCCGAGCCTGGGCAAGCGCCGATTCGATCCCGTCGGTCACGAAGTTGAACGTGGTGCCGCCCTGCAACTCCAGGGGCTCGCGTGGGTGATGGGTGAGGACGAAAACCGGTGCGTGGTAGGGCGGCTCCTCGCCCCACCAGCCCCGCCAGTCCTCATCCCACGGCGCTGGCCCGGGCCCTGCGAACATGTTCCGTCCCATGGTGAAAGCGCCGGCAGCGAGGATGCCCTCGATCGCTGCGGCATGGGCCTCAGGTTCCTCGAACTGCCACCTGTGAAGCAGCTCGCCATTCTCGCCCAAGGGCTCCGCGGTGCTTTGGTTCGGTCCGGCAAGGAAGCCGTCAAGGGAGATGGTCAGATCGCAAGTGACTCGGCTCATTCGCCCATCATGCCACCTGCAGCGAATCTGATCCCCACATACTGGCATTGCCGCCGGCAAGAGGCCGTAGCTCCACCGTGTCCTAGGATCAACTCCCGCCGTGGCACACATAAGCTCGGTATATGGGCAAAAACCAGCACAGCGAGTTGGAAGGGCAGACCTCCATTAACGAGTTGCTCGACAAGCCCATCGGCGACTCCCATATCCAGCTGGTGCTGCCCATCCATGTCCAACTCCGGCCCGGGGAATTCCGCCGCGTGTCCTGAGGCGGTGGAGAACTGCCGTAGCAGTGTTTATTGGTGCCGCTCCGGGAGCAGGGAGACGATCATAAAGCGGGTGACGTACTGTGCAAACCGTGGCAGGGACCAGCCTCGCTTCATCACCAGCAGTTCGTAGAGTTCCGCTGAGCTGCAGACCCAGAGTATGTCGGTCGCCTCGTCCTCGGTAACGTCCTGGCGGAGGTAGCCGCGGCCCTTGAGGTACCGGGTGTGGTGCCGCATCCGTTTGAGGCGCTCGCTGTCGATCTCATCGAGCAGGTGTGCCATTTCCTGATCGTTGATGGCGGCCGAACGCATTAGCAGCCGGATCGGGGTGACCAGTGCAGCTACTTCGGCCGTGAGGAGCCCCCACTCACGCATGACGGTCTTTGGATCGCTCTCGTGTTCGCGCATGTCGTCGGAGCGCTCGTAGGCGGGGACGGGTCCGGAACCGGCCAGGCCCCGCTCATAGATGGCGCGGACCAGCCCCGCCTTGCCACCGAAAGCCTTGTAGACCGTCTCGACTGAAACGCCGGCCTCTGCGGCCATGGCGGCTAATGTGGCGCCCGCGTACCCGAGTTCGCGGAACTGCCGCTCGGCTGCCTGAAGGATGGCTTCCCTGTTGCGTCGGGCCTGTTCCAACCGGCCGCTGGAGTCGTAGCGACGTTTGCTCTTGACGTTTGCCATTATTCGTTCCATGCTGAAGTATCAGATACAGACCACTGTATCAGAATCATTCGAGGAGTAGGAATGATCACCACAGCAGATGCCGCCGGAAAAATGCCGGAGCGCTTGCTTCGCTCAATAAACGCCCACAAACTGGACGATCTGGTGGCATGCTTCGCCGACGATTACGTCAATGAGACCCCTGCCCACCCTCAGCGGGGTTTCCGCGGACGGGATCAAGTGCGTCGAAACTGGACTGAGATCTTTTCCCAGGTTCCGGATATCCGCGCACGGGTGCACAGCACCGGGGGTCAGGGCGACACCCTGTGGACAGAGTGGGAGATGTCCGGGAGACGAAACGATGGCGCACCGTTCCTGATGCGGGGTGTGGTCATCTTCTTCATTATTGACGGGCTCATTTCCGCGGCCAGGTTCTACCTTGAGCCGGTGGAGGACGTCGGCGGCGGCGTGGACGCAGCAGTGAGCCGGGTGGTGGGCAAGACTCCCGAATCCAGAGAGAAGGAAACATCATGATTCTTGTCGTGGGGGCCACCGGGCAGCTGGGTGGCCTCATAGCTCAAACCTTGCTTGATGAGGGGTTCCACGTGCGCGTCCTGGTGCGCGAACGTTCGGCATACGACGCCATTGTGAGCGCAGGCGCTGAACCTGTGACCGGTGACCTGAAGGATCCCCCCTCACTTCTGGCGGCCTGCGCCGGGATCGACACGGTAGTTACAACAGCCAACTCATCCGCCCGTGGAGGCAGCGACACCGTGGATTCGGTGGATCGCATCGGCAACCGGAACCTGATCGAGGCGGCCGTCGACGCCGGCGTCCGGCGCTTCGTCTTCGTCTCCAACCTGGGTGCCAGCCCCGACAGCCCTATCGCCTTCATGGCCGCCAAAGGCGAGACCGAGCAGCTGCTTCGCAGCAGCGGAATGTCCTGGACCATTGTTCAGCCCAACCTCTTCATGGATAAGTTGCCGGTCATGGTGGTTGGCGTGCCGGCACTGACGGGTCAGGCGGTCACTCTCGTGGGGGAGGGGCGGCGGGTCCATTCGCTGGTGGCAATGCGCGATGTGGCACAGTATGTGCTGGCCGTCGTGAAGCATCCGGAGCAGGATGGCCAGCTGCTGGTCATCGGCGGCCCGGAGCCCGTCTCCTGGCGTGATGTGGTGACGGCATTCGAGCTCGAACTCGGGCTGCGGATTCCCGTGCAGACCGTTCCCCCGGGGCAACCGGTCCCCGGCCTGCCCGATCTGCTCAGCGGATTTCTCGCACTGCTGGAGACCTACGACTCACGGCTCGATGCGACCGAACTGAGCACGCGCTACGCAGTGGTGCCCACCACCCTTCAGGCCTGGGTGCACCGCTTTGTGCAGGAGTCCGCGGACACCTTCAAAAAGGCGTAATCCTGGCTGGGTGAGGCTCCCCACGGTTTGTCTCAGGTGTACATGAGGGAGCCCGGGGTGGTGAGTTTTTCGCCGCTTTCAAGCCAGGTTTTGAGGCCCGATAGGATCATGGGCCAGCCGCCGTAGAGCTGGTCGTTCGCGCCTTCGCGGAGTTGGTCGTGAGTGACAGTGAGGTGACAGGAGTCGCCTACGGGTTCGATCTCCCAGGTGATGCGGGAGGTGCCCTCGGCCTTGACGTCCTCGCCCCAGAGTGCCGTCATGGTTTGGACGAGCTTGCGCGGCGGGTCGACTTCGATGTTTTCGCCTTCGCCCAGGAGGCCACCGGCCTTCGGGTTGCCCATCTCGAAGCGCCCCCCGGGAGTCCAGTCAGACGTGACGGTGTTCCCGAACTGGTACTTGCCACGGATTTCGCTGTCCGTGATGGCTCCCCAGAGCAGTTCCGGGGTGGTCTTGATGTAGATTTCGAAGATCTTTTCCATGGGATTTTCCAATCTGGTTTTGAGGTCGCTGAGGGCAGCGGCCCATGGTTGTGCATATTTGCTGACCCAGCGGTCGTGGACCAGGCGGATGGGCACCGGATTGAGGAAATGGAGTTTCTCCCGGCCCCGACGGCGGGTGACCACTAGGCCCGCTTCCTCCAGCAGTTTGAGGTGCTTCATGACCCCGTAGCGGGTCATCTCGAAACGGGCCTCGAGTGCGTGCAGGGTCTGCCCGTCATTCCGGAAGAGCTCATCGAGCAGGTCCCGGCGGGTGGGGTCGGCGAGGGCTTTGAATACGGCGTCCACGGTTCAAGAATAGGTGACTGAATGGTCACATGTCTAGAGTTGCGTCAGCGTATCCGGATATTTGCTGGAGCTGTTGTCACACTGCCGTGGAGTGGGCCGACGGGCGGCCTTCTACGGAATGTAAAATCCAGAACCCTATATCGGTTTCTCCCAAATCGATAGAAATGTTAAATTGCGACATTTTTGGCTCTCCTGACTCTTCCGTGGGCGTTTTCAGCGCGCCTTAACGAACGCACGCCGCTTCCTGTCTAGGTTTCTGACTGTTCAAGGAACAGAAACTTTCAGACGGGAAAACGGCGTGCGAAATGCAAGACTATGGCGAACTCTGCTCGGTGTCGAGAAAACGGTCGTCGAGGCCATCGATCTGGACGAGGAAACGGGGATACTGGTCGCCTCTGTCAGGCCGACAGGCTCGATGCGGAACCGGTGCGGGATCTGCCGCCGCCGTTGCCCGAAATACGACCAGGGCCAGGGTCGACGCCGCTGGCGGGCACTGGACGCCGGGACGATCCGGGTCGAGTTGGAAGCCGACGCCCCGAGGGTGTCCTGCCGGGTCCACGGCGTGAGCGTCGCCGCCGTGCCCTGGGCCCGGCATCAGGCCGGCCACACCCACCATTTCGACGCGCAGGTCGCCTGGCTGGCCACGCAAACGTCCAAGACCGCCATCACGGAGCTGATGCGTATCGCCTGGCGCACTGTCGGCGCGATCATCACCCGGGTCTGGAACGACACGGAGAAGCTCCACGACCAGTTCGCCGGCCTGAGGCGGATCGGCATCGACGAGATCTCCTACAAGCGCGGCCACAAGTATCTGACCGTCGTCGTCGACCACGACAGCGGCCGGCTGGTCTGGGCGGCCCCGGGCCAAGACAAGGCCACCCTGGGCACGTTCTTCGACGCCATCGGGGCAGAACGCTGCGCCCGGATCACGCACGTCTCCGCCGACGGGGCCGCGTGGATCGCCGTTGTCGTGGCCCAGCGGTGCCCGAATGCGGTCCGCTGCGCCGACCCGTTCCACGTCGTCAAATGGGCCACCGAAGCCCTCGACGAGGTGCGCCGGGCCGCGTGGAACGACGCCCGAAAGGCAGCCCGGACCACCGAGGCCAGGCGCGGCCGCGGCCGGCCAGCGAAAGACGCGCCGCCCCGCCCGGACAGTGCCCGCGCAGCCGGTGTGAAGAACTCCCGCTACGCGCTCTGGAAGAACCCGGAGAACCTGACCGAGAAGCAGCAGGTCAAGCTCGCCTGGATCGTGCAGACCAACCCCACCCTCGGCCGGGCCTACTACCTCAAGGAAGGACTCCGGGTCATCTTCAAACTGCCCCACGACGAAGCCGCCGAAGCCCTCGATAAATGGGTCGCCTGGGCGCGCCGGTGCCGGATCCCCGCGTTCGTGAAGCTCCAACGCAGCATCGTCAACCACCGCGCCGCGATCCTCGCCGCGATCGAGCATGGGCTCTCCAACGGACGAGTCGAATCGATGAACACGAAGATCAGACTCATCACCCGCATCGCTTTCGGCTTCAAATCACCCGAAGCACTCATCGCCCTCGCGATGCTCAGCCTCGGCGGTCACAAACCGGTGCTCCCCGGCCGAAATTGACCCACGGAAGAGTCAGGAGAGCCACATTTTTCATCAATTTTTGCTCAAGTCTCAATCAATATTGTCTCAAAATCTTCGCACAGTCAGTTCCAAGGGCGCAGCAAGAAATAGGCTCGGCATCGACACAATGTGTCAACACAGAAGGTCGGGCTCAATTGCCGGGCCTTTATTATTGGGGAAATAATGTCGAATCATCAGACCCTTTTCGGGTCAGCATCGTCTGTTCCTGTGTCCGGGCCTAATCCGCCCCGCAGGCCACGCGCTTCCACGTACATCGTCGGGGGCATCACGGCCCTCTTCATGATGATTGGTGCTTTCAGCGGCGGTCTCCAGGGCTCCTGACACAGGAGGATGCTGGGGAGTGACTTCCGCGTGGTTCCGCTGATCTTGTCTGCGGGCTGGCTGTTAATTTTTCCCTGTTTGCGATAAAATCTAGACAAGATAATTGATCGTGATGAGCGGGGTGGGAAGATGGGTGCGATGACTGCTCAGCTGCCTCTTCCTGCCTCGATGGACGCCGGAGCCGTCCCGATAGGCGCCGCCGCGTCGCTGGTCGAAGACGAGGAAGGCGGCCGGGTTTTCGTCCATGGCGAGCTCTCCTACGGTTGGGATGCCGGGGATTCGGTGTCCCGTCGGTTCGCGGCGGCGAAACTGGCGGACATCAAAGCCGGTTCGGTCGCCGAGGTAGCTGCCGCGTTCGGAGTGGATCCGGGCACGTTATGGCGGTGGCGCCAGGACCTGGCCGCGGCCGGTGTGCTGGGCCTGTCCCCGGAAAAGTCCGGCCCGAAAGGGCCCAGCCGGCTGACGGACGCCGTGATGTCCCGGATCCGTTCCCTTCGTGCGACGGGATTATCCCTGCGCGCCGTTGGAGCGGCTGTGGGCGTCTCCGAATTCAGTGTCCGCCGCACCCTGGCCATGGAAACCCCGGCCCCGGAAGAGCCGGCTGCTGCGCACCCGGGTCCTCCGGTAACGGAGCCGGTCCAAGAGGAGTTGCCGGTGCTCCCTGCACCGGTGGACCGGTCCGGCGAACGGGCGTGGGCCCGGACCGGGTTGGTCCAGTGCGCGGCACCGGTGTTCGCACCCGCAGCAAGGGTGCCGCTGGCCGGACTGTTCCTGGCCCTGCCCGCCCTCGAGCGCACCGGGCTTTTGGAGTGCGCGAAGGAGGTCTTCGGGGCGTTGCCGAACGGGTTCTACGGGTTGGAGTGAATATTGGCTTGTGTGGGCTCCACCTGTGGTGCGGGTGAGCGCCATCGTCCGGTAGCGCGACTGGTGTGGTTGAGCACCACTGTTGGTGTGGTTGAGCACCGCCTGTAAAGCTCCTTCCACCATGTGACGGACACATGGTGGAAGGAGTACCGGTAATGGTACGGAAGATCAAAGCGAAGCTGGTGTTGCAGCTGCGTAATCAAAGCCTGTCGCGAAGAGCAATTGAGTCCGCTCATGGGATATCCCGTCACAGCATTCAGGCGGTCCTCGATGCGGCGGAGCTGGCAGGTCTCGGTTGGGATGACGTCGCCGAGCTGTCGGAGGCCGCGGTGTATGCGGCGTTGTTTCCCGGCCGTGGCGTCCGTGAGAGTGTCTTTGCGCAGCCGGACTGGCCTCGGGTGCACACCGAGCTGGCCAGGGTGGGGGTGACGTTGAAGCTGCTGCACCAGGAGTATGTCGACGCGTTTTCTCGCGCAGGACAGGCAGTGATGAGTTATGACCGGTTCTGCCGGCTCTACGGCGAGCACGCCGCCGTGACCGGGGCGTCGTCCCGGGTTGGTCATAAGGCCGGCCGCAGCATCGAGGTCGACTGGTCCGGGCCCACGATGCAGCTGCTGGATCCGAGTACGGGTGAGATCTCGAAGGTGTATTTGTTCGTCGCCTGCCTGCCCTTCAGCCGGTATGCGTTCGTGGAAGCGAGCCTGGATATGCGGCAGGAGTCGTGGCTACGCGCCCATGCGGCGATGTTCGCATTCTTCGGCGGCAGCGTCCCGCGCCTGGTTCCCGACAACCTGAAGACCGGGGTGATCTCCCACCCCCGCGAGGGAGAGGTCGTTCTCAACGACGCTTACCGCGAGATGGCGGCGCACTATTCGGCCGCGGTATTACCGGGCAGAGTTCGGGCTCCGAAAGACAAGGCGAGCGTCGAGAACACGGTCTCTCATGTCGCGACCTGGGTCATCGCGGGGCTCAGGCACGAGCAGTTCACATCTCTGGCGCAGTTGCGCACCCGGGTCTATGAGCAGATGGATGCCTATAACCGGCAACCGTTCCAGAAACGCGCCGGGTCCCGGCTGAGCGTCTTCACCACCGAGGAGCTGCCGCTGATGCAACCGCTGCCGGCAGCCCCGTTCGAGATCAGCACGTGGTCCTACCGGCGCAAGGTGAACAAGAACGCCCACGTGGTCTGGGCGAAGAACTTCTACTCCGTCCCCTTCAGTCACATCGGCTCCCTCGTTGACCTTCGCGTCACGGACACGATGCTGGAGGTCTATCGGGGTGATGAGCGTCTGACCAGCCACCTGCTGCTGTCGGCAAGCACGGTGAATCAGTATCAGACGAACGATGCGGACCTGCCCGAGGGGCGCAGCTTCCAGGCCTGGGACCGGGCCCGGATTGACGACTGGGGTGCCCGGATGGGCCCGGCCACGGTGACGGTGATCGGCAAGATCTTCGAGGCAGCCTCCATCGAGGAGGCCGGCTACGACCCGGCCCTGGCGGTCCTGCGCCTGTCGCGTAAGTTCTCACCAGCCCGGGTGGAAGCCGCCTGTCAGCTCGCGCTGCGAGGGCCGATCCGCTCCCCGCGGTATGCACACCTGAGACCGATTCTCGATACCGGGCAGGACAAGACCGGCCACGTCTCGGAGGAGCCTGAGTGCGATGATGGCGGTTACGTCCGCGGCGGCGCCTACTACGCCGGAGTGACCCGTTGAACCGCTTGGACGGGGAGACCAAACGCAAGCTGCGGGAGATGAACGCAGGCGAGCTGCTGGAGGTGATCGATACCCAGGACGAGACGCTGTCGATCAGTCTGTCGTTCGAAGAGCGAGTGAGGTTGGTCGTCGATGACGCCTACTCCACCTTCACGCACACCAAGGTCGCCGGGCTGATCCGACGGGCGGGGCTGCGTTATCCGAACGCGGATTTGCGTCGCATCGACCTGCTCGACGAACGCGGCCTGAACCGGCAGCTGCTGACCCAGCTCGGCACCTGCTCGTTCGTGGCCCGGCAGCAGAACGTCGTCTTCCAGGGGTTCACCGGGTCGGGGAAGTCGTATCTGGGATGCGCGATTGGTAAACGCGCCTGCGAGCACCGCATCCGCGCCCACTACGTCCGCATGCCCGACCTCGAGGAAGCCTGGGTCGCCGCCCAAGACACCCCCGGCGGGGCCGGGAAGTTCCTGCGCAAATACGCCGCATTCACGTTGCTCGTTATTGACGAGTGGTTGCTGGACCGGCCGACGGAGTCGATGCGCACCATGCTGCTGGAGCTGATGGAGCGCCGTTACGGCGAAACGTCGACGGTGTTCTGCACCCAGTATTCGCAGAAGGACTGGCACCAGCGGCTCGGCTCCGGTGTTCATGCGGACGCGATCATGGACCGGATCATCCACAACACGATCTGGGTTGAGACGGGCACCTACAACATGAGGGAGCACACCGCGCTGGCCAGCGCGTAATCGATGACGGAGAGCGTCAGTGGCTCCCAGCCACACCACCACTGGCGCTCTCTCGCACGATCGGTGGTGCTGAACCGCACGATTGGGCGGTGCTCAAAGCCTCAAATACTCATTGGAGACCATCCTGACCGGCGCCGTGTTCCAGGCCCTGGCGGGGGAACCACGCGCCGAGGGGATCACCCGGATCGACCCGGCAGCGCTCGGCAGGGTCCTGGGCCTGGACCGCGCCCCGGAAGTGAAAACCCTCCGCCGTAAAACCGCCGCCCTGGCCACGAAAGGCAAGGCCGGAGAGCTGCTGACCGCCATGGCTGCCAGACACCTCAATGGCAGTCACGACGAGGGCGGGGATCTGGCTGCTGTGCTCTATGTTGATGGGCATGTCCGCGCCTACCAGGGCACGCGGAAGATCGGGAAAGTCCATTCAACGAGGTTGAAGTTCCCGGTCCCGGCGACCGAGGAAACCTGGGTCGCCGACGCTGCCGGCGCCCCCGTGCTGGTGGTCATGGCCGAGCCCGGGGCCGCGCTGACCGGGGAACTGCGCCGTCTCCTGCCGAGACTGCGCACCATCATCGGGGATGACCGCCGGGTGCTGGTCGGGTTCGACCGGGGCGGCTGGTCCCCGGCACTCTTCAAACACATGGCAGAGAACAACTTCGATGTGTTGACGTGGCGCAAAGGCACCACCGAAGACATTCCGTCATCCCTGTTCACCGAGGTCGCCCACACCGACGAACACGGACAAACCCGGACCTGGGAAGCCGCCGACACCGCCGTGGAGGTGCCCGTCGGGACGACCGGTGAAGTCTTTCCGATGCGCCAGCTGTCCCGCCAGGTCAACACCCCCGGCGGCGGGTCACGGCAGATCCACATCCTCACCACCACCGGCATGCCCGCCGGAGAGATCATCTACCGGATGGGCGCCAGGTGGCGGCAGGAAAACTACTTCCGCTACGCCAGGATCCGCTTCGCCCTGGACTCCCACGACGCCTACACATCCACCGATGATGATCCGGAACGGTCAGTGCCGAACCCGGCCAAACGCCTCGCCTACCAGCAGGTCCTCGCCGCCAGGACCCGGTACGAGAAAACCCTGGCCGAGACCGACGCCGCGATGCTCGCCGCCCGCACCCCGCCGCCCGGAACCACCACAATCCTGATCACCAACACCATCCACAACAAGATCACCGCGGACCTGCTCAGCGCTGAAACCGCTCTCGAGACCGCGCAGGCAGCGCACCGGGACATCCCCGCCCGGGTACCCCTCGGCGAGATCGCCGCCGGCCAGCAGGTCCTGGAAACCGAGACGAAACAACTCACCCACGCCATCCGGATGGCCGCGTTCAACACCGCGTCCACCCTGGCCCGCGAAATCCGGACCAACACCCGCTACGCCCGCGGCGAGGACGAAGGCCACGCCCTGATCCGGCAGGCCCTCACCGGCAGCGGCGACATCGACCCCCGCATCGACGGCTACCTCACCATCCGTCTCGATCCGCTCCCCACCCAACGGGCAACCACCGCGATCAGCGAGCTCTGCACCCACCTCACCACCACCGAAACCCGTTACCCGGGCACGGACCGGATCCTACGATTCGAAATCAAAAACAAAGAAACGTCACTCAAAAACTAAATCGCTACGTCCAGAGTCCTGGGTCTCGGGGGCGCTCTGGTTTTCCTTGCTATCTCGGCAGCCCTTACCGGCCTCTACATTCTGGTGACCGGGCGTCGTTCCTGGGCGTGGCTTCCTGCCAAGCGGAAGGCAGGGGGCATCGCCCTGGCGGTCTCTTTCGCTCTTTTCATCGCCGGCGCCGTCGCGTTGCCCCGGACCAACGCGGAGGATCTTCAGGCAGCCTCCTCGGACTCGAATGCCTCGCCAGGAACTGCAGCAGCGAGCGCATCCGCAAAAGTGACTCCGACGCCGTCGTCCGCTCCATCCGCGCAGGCGACGGGCGTCCCGCTCGATCCTGAGACTCCGAGCCTCGTTGCGAACGGCGTTGCGGCTCCGAGGACGCAGCCCGCTTTTGCTACCAAGGCGATTGACCTGCTGGCCACCCTTCCCGTCAAGGGCCGGGCGCCGAAGACGGGATATGACCGCGCGCTCTTTGGACAGGCGTGGGCGGACGTCGACCGCAACGGCTGCGACACGCGGAACGACATGCTCAAGCGCGACCTTTCTGCGATCACGTACACCAACAGCGTGCCCTGCAAGGTTCAGTCCGGAGATCTGGCGGACCCCTATACGGGTACTACCATCAGCTTCCTGCGGGGGAGTGCCACCAGCAGCGCCGTCCAGATCGACCATGTTGTTGCCCTCAGTGACGCCTGGCAGAAAGGCGCGCAGCAGCTGACCACGGACCAGCGGACCGCCTTCGCCAATGACCCCCTGAACCTCCAGTCCACGGACGGTCCCACCAATATGAAAAAGGGCGACGGCGACGCCGCCACCTGGTTGCCTCCGAACAAGGGCTTCCGGTGCGAATACGTAGCGCGCCAGATTTCGGTGAAGGCAACGTACAGCCTGTGGGTCACCCAGGCGGAGCACGACGCGATGGCCAGAATCCTGGCCGACTGCTCCGGCCAGCTCGCACCAACCAACGAGAAGGGACCAGCCGTTGCGGCGACGGCGCCCGCACCCGAGCCGGTACCGGTGGTGCCCGCTGCTCCGGTAGCTCCCGCTCCTGCCCCGGCGGCCGTGGTGCCGGCCCCTGCCCCGGTTGCTCCCGCGCCTTTTGTTCCGGCACCCGCACCTGTTCCGGCGGCTCCGGCCGCCGTCTACTACGCCAACTGCACGGCCGCCAAGGCCGCCGGTGCCGCTCCCATCTATGCCGGACAGACCGGCTATAGAGCGGCGTTGGACCGCGACTCCGACGGTGTGGCCTGCGAGAGGTAGCCACGCCAGTCACTCCACCGTTTCAAAAATTTTCCAAGGGGGAAAAATGAAAAAGACACTGACATTAATTGTGCTGACCGGCCTCATGCTGACGGGATGCAGTGGTAAGCAGGCGTCATCAACGTCAACCACTGTTGCGGTGGTTGCAGATGCTGTCACGGTTCCAGGGGTGCTGAGCCTGACCTTGGACAAAGCCACGGAGCAACTTGAAGGTCTCGGGCTCAAGGTTGAGGCTGCGGACACCGCCGACGGCAAGACGATCATTTCAAAGAAGAACTGGCAGGTGACATCCCAAGACCCAACCGAAGGGGCACAGGTGGCAAAGGGCTCCACCGTGCACCTCGGCGTCAAGAACCTCGAAAAGGTTGCGGCCGAAAAGGCTGCCGCTGAGAAAGTCGCCGCCGACAAGGTGGCGGCAGCGGCGGCTGCACCAGAGGCGGCGGCTGCAGCAAAGGTTGTGGCGGACAGGGCTGCAGCTGAGAAGGCTGCGGCAGATCAGGCAGCCGCGCAGCAGGTTGCAGCCCAGAAAGCAGCCGAGGCAGCGGCACAGCAGGCGGCCGTAAAGCCAGCACCCGTAGTCCAGGCACCAGCCCCGGCTGCCGTCTCTTACGCGAACTGCGCAGCTGTGCGAGCAGCAGGTGCGGCGCCAATCTATGCCGGTACACCGGGATATGGGAAGCATCTTGACCGGGACGGCGACGGCGTGGCCTGCGAGAAATAGCGCTCCCTCTCGACTCAGCTTGCATGCGCTGATTTCGTTCGTGAACAGACCCGGGAGCCGAATGGCGTTCGACGACCCCGCGTACTATCTCATGGCCACCTCGGCCATCGCCGCAGTCACCATTTACTTTCTGCCGGAATCCGCCCGGCGGCACCTGCCAAGGTCAATGCCCAGTGTTGATTTGGACAAAGCTGCTCAGGAACTGGTGGCGACCCAGGACGATAACGCCATTCTGGACATGGATACGCTGCCCTTCGGTACCAGCTATGGGGCCGCAAAGGCGTCGCACTAGGGACCTGAAAAGTAGCGTGGGGGAGCGGTGAGGCGGCCGCCCGGGCGGTGTGCCGCCGTCGTGCCTTAATCAGGCGAGGACGTGGCTCCGCCGTGCGTCAGGCCCATGAACATCGTCCGGTGCAGGATGTCCACGTGCCTGCGTGAGACGTTCACGGCTTCCTGGATATCGCCGGCCCTCAGGGCTGCCACCAGTGCGGCGTGGTCGCAGTTTGATTTGTGCAGCAGCTCGATGGGGTAGGGGATGAAGAAGGCGTAGAGCTCGGTGAGCGTCTCGTGGTAAGCCTCGACGGCGGTACCCAGTCCGGACGCGGTGCCCACCAGCTGGTGGAACTGTTCGTCTGCCTGGTGATAGTCGGACCAGTCCGAGGACTCAGCCATGTCCCGGGTCAGCCGTTCGAGCTCGTCCAGCTGTTCGGCCGTGGCGTTGACCGCCGCGTAGTGGGTCACCGCGCATTCAAAAAGCAGCCGTCGGTCCACCAGCTTATTCACGGCCTGGGACTCCGCAGGTGACGCCGAGAGTTCGGCCAACACGCTCTGTGGAGGCTCGTCGGCCACGAAGGTTCCGCCGGCCCGGCCCCGCCGGCGGACCACCACGCCCTGTTCCGCCAGGCTCGCAAGCGCGCGGCGCGCGGTAATCGGGCTGACTGACAGGCCCAGGGCTACATCCTCCTGGTCGGGCAGGCGCTCGCCGGGTTTGAGCAGGCCGAGAGAAATGGCCATGCCGATCCGCAGCCGGACGGCGTCGATGGCACTGCGGCGGTCGATGCCGGCCAGCCTGCCGGCGCCGATGGGCGAGGGCTCGGCGGTGTCCTCCAGCTGACGGGTCATATCCGCTACTTTACGGCCCAAACCTGCCTCTTCCCATAATTAGATCATTCTGATCTAATATAAGTCAGATCACATCCCCAACATGGAGACAACCATGCAGCGCATCCTTCCCCTCATCGCAGCCCAGGCCCCGCCCCGGCTGATTGGTGAACCCCTGTCCGCCTTCGCCGACGAGGTCAAAGCAGCCCTGGCCGCCAAACCGGACAGCCGGCTGGTGGTCTTCCCGGAGCTGCACCTGTTCGGCGATTCATACCCGGACAGGCAGCGCACCGAGGCTCTGCAGGACTCCGCCGAGCCGCTGCACGGGCCCCGGGTCAAGGAACTGCGGCAGCTCGCCGCGGACCTGGGCATCTGGCTGGTCCCGGGCAGCGTCTGCGAGCGCGGTCCTGAAGGCCAGCTGTTCAACACCCAGCTGGTCCTGTCCCCGGGCGGGGAGCTCGCCGGCTATTACCGGAAGATCTTTCCCTGGCGCCCGTTCGAGCCCTACGACCCCGGCGACAGGTTCACCACCGTGGACCTGCCCGGCATCGGCAGGGTGGGCCTGAACATCTGTTACGACGCGTGGTTCCCCGAGGTGTCCCGCCAGCTCGCCTGGATGGGCGCCGAAGTCATCCTCAACGTCGTGAAAACCACCACGCCGGACCGCCGCCAGGAGCTGGTGCTCGCCAAGGCCAACGCCATCGTCAACCAGGTCTTTATGGTCAGCGTCAACTGCGCCGGCCCCACCGGAACAGGCCGGAGCATCATCGTGGACCCCGAGGGCAACACCCTGGCCGAGGCCCCGGACGACGCCCCGGCCCTGCTGACCGCGGAACTGGACCTTGCCGCCGTCGAGCATGTCAGAACATATGGAACTGAAAACCTCAACCGCCCCTGGTCCCAGTTCCGCGACGGCGAAGACGCCATTGAACTGCCCGTTTACCAGGGCCGGATCACCCCGGCCACCTGGGCTCCCCAGTCCTTCAACGCCTAAGGAAACACCGTGACAACAACACCCACCCTCACGCGCACGCTGAAACTGCCCTCCCTGGTCCTGTTCGGCCTCGCGTACTTGACCCCGCTGATCGTCCTGGGGATCTTCGGCATCATCGCCGAAGCCACCGGCGGGGCCTCACCGTCCGCGTATTTGGTGGCGCTCGTGGCCATGCTGTTCACGGCGCACAGCTACGGCCGGATGGCCGTCGCACACCCGGTGGCCGGGTCCGCCTACACCTACGTCCGTCGGTCCATCGATCCCAGGGTGGGGTTCCTGGTGGGCTGGGCCATCCTGCTGGACTACCTCTTCCTGCCCATGGTGATCTGGCTGATCGGCGGCTCCTATCTCAGCGCGCAGTTCCCCGAAATCCCCATCGGTGGCTGGGTCGTTGGTTTCATCCTCATCACCACGGCCCTGAATGTCCTGGGCATCAAGGTGGCGGACAAGGCCAACTACGTGCTGATGGCATTCCAGCTGCTGGTGATCGTGTTCTTTGTGGCGCTGTCCATCGGCAACGTGGTGTCCACCTCCGGTGCCGGCGGCCTGGCCAGCACCCAGCCGTTCTTCAACGACACCTCCAGCTTCACCACCATCTCCGCCGGTGCCGCCATCGCGGCGTATTCGTTCCTGGGGTTCGACGCCGTCACCACCCTCACCGAGGAGACCATCGAACCGCGCAAGAACATGCCGCGCGCCATCATGCTCATCGCCCTGATCGGCGGAGGCATCTTCGTGACCGTGTCCTACGTGACCCAGCTGGTCCACCCCGGCGGTGTGTTCGAGGACTCGGCTTCCGCGGCCAGCTCCATCGCACTGCAGATCGGCGGTCAGCTCTTCGGAGCCGTGTTCCTCGCCGGCCTGGTGGTGGCTCAGTTCGCCTCCGGCCTCGCCGCGCAGGCCAGCGCCTCGCGCCTGCTCTACGCCATGGGCCGGGACTCCGTGCTGCCCAAGGCGGTCTTCGGCCGGCTCAGCGCGAAGTTCCACACCCCGGTGGTGAACCTGATCCTTACCGGCATTGTCGGCCTGATCGCGATCTTCCTGGACGTGGCCACCTCGACCTCGTTCATCAACTTCGGCGCCTTCACCGCTTTCACCCTGGTCAACGTCTCCGTGGTGTTCCACTACGTCCGGCAGCGCCGCGCCGGGCAGAACCTGAACCCCGTGTCCTACGTGGTGGTCCCGGCGGTGGGAGCCATCATCTGCGCGTACCTGCTCTCCCAGCTGGACGGTAACGCGATTACGCTGGGACTGTCATGGCTGGTGCTGGGCGTCGTGGTCCTGGCCCTGATTACGCGTGGTTTCAAAGCGGCGCCGCCGGAAATGTCGGCCACGGAGAGGGCAACGGTTGAGGCTGCAGCCTAAGCCGGGCCGCCGCCTGACCAAAGGGAAGGAACAACTGTGAGGATAGCGCTCGGGCAGCTGGAGTCGGGCACCGATATCCTGGCCAACCTCGCCGTGATCGACCGGTTCGCCGCCGAGGCCGTGCGCGAGGGCGCCGAGCTGGTTGCATTCCCGGAATATGCCACGTACGAGAAGAAGAAGGTGGACGCTACGTTCCCCGTGATGGCTGAGCCGCTGGACGGTCCCATCTGCCAGGAACTGGCCGGCACTGCCCGCCGCCACCGCATCGCGCTGGTGGCGGGCGTGGTGGAACGCTCGGAGGAGCCGGGCAAGGCGTACAACACCCTGGTGGCGTTCGGGCCGGACGGAAGCCGGCTGGCCTGCTACCGGAAGATCCACCTGTTCGACGCCCAGGGCTTCGGGGAATCCCGATTCATCAAGCCGGGTCTGTCCACCAGCCCGGTGGTGTTCGAGCACGGGGGAACGCGCTTCGGCCTGATGACCTGCTATGATCTTCGCTTCCCGGAGCTGGCCAGGGAACTGGCCGACGCCGGCGCCCAGGTCCTGCTCGTCTGCTCATCCTGGGTGCCGGGCACCCATAAAACCGAGCAGTGGCTGGCGCTGAACGCCGCGCGCGCTATCGAGAACAGTGTGTACGTGGCTGGGGTATGCCAAGCGCCGCCCATCTCCGTAGGCCGGAGTATTCTGGTTGATCCTATGGGGGCCATTGAAGCCGATCTCGGACTCGAACCAGGTGTTCGGGCGGTGGACGCCTCGCTTGAAGCGGTGGCCAGGGTGCGGGAAGCCTTCCCCATGTTCCGGCAGCGCCGGCTATAGGCAGGTGGCGTGTCCTGCTTCCCCATGACCACGACGTCGCCGGGCTTCTGGCACTCGTTGTGCTCACCGACGCCGGTAGGGACGCCCAGCTCGATGAACACCGAGAACCTGTGCTGAGGGAGAACCAGGACCGGTCGAAGTGGGACCGGCGGGCCATCGAAAAGGGGCTGGTGCTCCTGCGTGAGGCGCTGAACTCGCGGCCCCCGGACCGCTTCGCCCTCATGGCGGCGATCGCAGCCGTCCATGACGAGAGCGAGACGTGGTCCCACGCTCACTGGCAGGCGATCCTGGGGCTGTACGACCCGGCTGAGCCGTCCCGGCGAAGTACGGGTTGCCTTCGAGGAAGCGTTGATCCTCACGGAGAACGACGCCGAACGGCGCTACCTCCGGACCCGACTGAACGAACTGGCGGGTTGAGCCGGGCCATCGAGGGCCGCGGGAGAGTACGACGGCGGCACGCCTTTTCGGTACGGCGGAGCGGGGGCAGTGGGAGGATGAATCCGTGGACCAATTCTTTGACTTCCTACGCCACTACTGGTGGCTCGTCTTCCCTCTCAGCGGAATGGCCGGAGGGTGGGCAAGGCAGTGGTCCAAGGCCAGCGAACGCCGGCACCGTCGCCGTCTGGAGCTGTACAAGCTCAAGAACCAGGCGGTGCAGGCCGAACAAGCCAGCCAGGCCCAGGTCGCCGCCTTGATGTCAGCGCACGACGCCGTGAACCGGCGGTGGCTGGACTATGAGCTTGACGTGGGGAAACTTATCGACTTCCCGCTCATGACGGATGTACGGGAACCCCTTACCGTCGCATTCCTCCGGGCCAAGAAAGCAGCGGACGGTGTGCGGCCGGCCAAGCCGGAGGAGATTACGACGGCGGCCCGGCTGGCTGAGTACCGGACGGCCGTTCACGGCTTCGAGCTGGCATTCGACGTCGCGGAGCGCGAAGCCAAGCGGATTAAGGACAGCAATTTCACGGGTCCCGAACGCCAGCGGCTGGCAACGGCAAGGAAGCTGCTCAACCTCGCCCTGGACAATGCCGCCACACCGGCGGAGCGGCAGACGGCCTACAGGCGCGCCCGTCGGGAGCTGGATGGGCTGATCGTCCTGCCCGAGGCAACGGTGGCGGCACTGGAAGAGAAGATTGCCAGGCAATTGGGTAGGCGGGCGGCCCCGGAATAGGTGCACGCCCGGACTGGTTAAACTTGCCGTTCGTCGCCTATACCTCGCCGCTCGGCGCATTAATAGTACGTTTGCTTATGATTTGCACCATGATTGCCCAAGGTGAAGGTTCGTCTTGAGGGTCCTGGTCCTCCAGATCGTTGGACACCGACGTCTTCGACAAGCAACGGGAGCAGAATATGAGCTGGCTGGACCGTGAACGAACTATTGCCCCGCCGGGATTCAATCGCTGGCTGGTACCGCCCGCGGCGCTGGCGGTCCACCTCTGCATCGGCCAGGCCTACGCGACCAGCGTGTATAAGACGGCATTGGTCAAGCACTTCGATGCCAGCCTGACCGAAATCGGCGTGATCTTCTCCATCGCCATTGTGATGCTGGGCCTCTCGGCCGCGATCATGGGCACTTGGGTGGACACGAACGGCCCGCGCAAGGCGATGTTCACTTCGGCCGTGTTCTGGGCCAGCGGCTTCCTGATCGGTTCGCTCGGCATCTTCAGCGGCCAGTTGTGGCTGGTCTACCTCGGCTACGGCTTCATCGGCGGCATCGGCCTGGGCATCGGCTACATCTCGCCGGTGTCCACGCTGATTAAGTGGTTCCCTGACCGCCCGGGCCTGGCCACCGGCATGGCCATCATGGGCTTCGGTGGCGGCGCGCTGATCGCCAGCCCGGTGTCAACGGCGCTGTTGAAGATGTACGACCCGAACTCCGATGCCAAGGGCTGGGTGGCCAGCGGCGACTCCGTCGGCAAGCTCTTCCTGACTCTCGCGGTCATCTACCTGGCCTACATGATGTTCGGTGCCTTCACCATTAAGGTGCCCGCCGACGGCTGGCGGCCGGCAGGGTTCGACCCCGCCAAGGTCAAGGCCGCCACGCTGGTCACCACGGAGAACGTGTCCGCCAAAAATGCCATCAAGACCAGGCAGTTCTGGTTGGTCTGGATTGCCCTGTTCTGCAACGTCACCGCCGGCATCGGGATCCTGGAACAGGCCGCGCCGATGATCCAGGACTTCTTCCGCCAGTCCGACGGCGTGTCCCTGGTCAGTGCCGCTGTCGCCGCCGGCTTCGTCGGGCTGCTCTCCATCGGCAACATGGCCGGGCGCTTCGCGTGGTCCGCCACCTCCGACGTCACGGGCCGCAAGCGCATCTACATGGTGTACCTCGGCGTCGGGGCCATGCTCTACACGGTGCTGGCGTTGGCCGGCTCCAGCACCACCGTTCTCTACGTGGCACTCGCATTCGTCATCATTTCCTTCTACGGCGGCGGCTTCGCCACCGTCCCCGCCTACCTGCGGGACCTCTTCGGTACCTTCCAGGTGGGCGCCATCCACGGCCGACTGCTGACTGCCTGGTCCGCCGCCGGGGTTGCCGGGCCGCTGATCGTCAACGCCTTCCTGGACGCCCAGGGCAAGCCCGGCCAGCTGAACGCCGCCTCCTATCAGCCGGCGCTGCTTACCATGGTGGCGCTGCTGGTGGTTGGTTTTGTAGCCAACCTGCTGGTCAAGCCGGTCGACGCACGATTCCACGAATCCCGCCCCGACCGCGGGCGGTCCCAAGCACCTGCCATGGAGGCCTGAGATGAGCACTGCACACACCCCCGGCGCGCAGGCGCCCAACAAAGTGTCCACCGGCAGAGTGGCCCTGGCATGGGCCCTGGTGGGGGTGCCGCTGGCCTACGGGGTCTACGAAACCCTGACCCGTGTGGCGGCGCTGTTCGGCTAGCGGTTGGCGAGCGTCAGAAGTTGCCTTCCGCCACGGCCCCACGAGGGGACGCAGTGCGCCTCGTCCACCACGAACAGCGGGACGTCCAAGGCCGCGAGCCGTTCCACGGTCCCGGTCTTGGCCAGCTGTTCGGGGCCAGGAAGACGACGGCGGCGTCGCCGCGCCTTGCGCTGCCAGGCGTCGAGGTCATCGGGGGTGGCGCTGAGGAGCGCTTTCCAATTCCCTGTTCTGACCGTGCCTTCCTCAGGCCTGGATGAATTCCTGGCGTTGGCGCCCGAGGCCTTCCACTTCAATTTCGAGGACGTCGCCGGACTTCAGGTACGGGAAGCGCCCTGACAACGCCACCCCTTCCGGGGTGCCGGTGCAGATCAGATCCCCGGGCTCCAATACAAGGTACTGGCTGAGGTGGTGGATGAGGGTGGCGACGTCGAAGATCAGGTCCCTTGTGGTGGAGTCCTGGCGCGGTTCGCCGTTGACCCAGCTGCGCAGCCGCAGGTTGCCGGCATCCACCTCGTCCGGGGTCACCAGATACGGGCCAGTGGGGCAGAACCCGGCGCAGTTCTTGCCCTTGGACCATTGGCCGCCGGACACTTCGAGCTGGAAGTCGCGCTCGGACAGATCGTTGACCGTGACGAAACCGGCGATATGGTCGATGGCCTCCGACGGGTTCGCGAGGTAGGAAGCACGCGCACCGATGACGACGCCGAGCTCGACCTCCCAGTCCGTTTTGCTGGAGCCGCGGGGAATCGCGACGGCGTCATGGGGCCCTGCGACGGTGTTGGGGGCCTTGTGGAAAAGAAGGGGGAAGGCAGGGGGAGCGGAGCCGGACTCGGCGGCGTGTCCTGCGTAGTTCAGGCCGATGCCATACACCGCGGAGGGCCTAGTAATGGGGGCGCCGATCCGGAGGCCGTCGGCCTCCAGCTCGGGCAATTCGCCGGCGGCCAGGGCTGCGGCGGCGCGGGTGGGCCCGCCGGACGACCAGAAGTCGGCGTTGATATCCGCAGTCAAGGACGCTAGGGAGTAGTACTTTTCGCCATTCACGATGGCGGGGATTTCGGAACCGGATGTACCCAGACGTGCGAATTTCATTGATTCAGCTCTTTCTCGGAAGGCAGGATCAGTCGTTGGTGCCGCATCTCGGCCCAGGCCTTGACGGCGAGGGGATGGTCAGCCGGCCGTATGGCCCGGGCCAGCAGTTCCAGAGGTGCTTTTCGTCATTCTAGGTGGGGCCAGCCGTAGTAACCGACTGTGACTGTGGCTCGGTTTTCAACACACCGACGTTCACCGCCCCGCCTGCCGTTGTCCCAGCCTGACAGCAACGCGGGGTCGCTCTTCGCCCATCCTGATGGCCGGGATGGGCGAGAAGTGACCCCGCGTTGGTTTGTGTCGCGAGGTGATACCCGGAGTCCAGTGGACCCCTGTGCGGTCAGCTCATGGCCGCGGCCGTCAGCTGCTCGCCATTGAGGTATTCGAGTTGCCAGCCGTCGGCGGGGTGGTGGTGGGCCAGGTTGAGCACAGCGTTGTCGATGCGCTCCAGCTGAAGCCCGATCGCACGGTTGAGGCTCAGCCGGATGAGCGTTCCGTGGGCGACGACGAGGATGCGGCCGCCGCGGAACTCCTCGGCCAGGGCTTCCAGCGCCGCGAGTCCACGGAGCGCTGCTTCGTCCTCGCTCTCCGCGCCACGGAAGCCGCCGGGGATGCGCAGTGCCTCCAGCTCGGGGCCGTCCTGGAGTCCTTCCGCTCGGCCAAAGCTGCGCTCGGCGAGTTCCGGCACATGCCGGTCGACGCCGAGCCGCAGCCCGCCGGCAATCAGGTCAGCAGTTTCCGCGGCACGGCTCAGCGGCGAGGACACGACGGCGTCCCATTCATAGCAGGAGAGGGCGTTGACGGCTTCCCGGGCCTGGCCGCGGCCGACGTCGTTGAGGGGAATATCGGTGGATCCCTGCAGCCGGCGCTGTGCATTCCAGTCGGTCTGGCCATGGCGGATGAGAGCGAAGGTTGTGAGGGTCATGCTGTCAATTGTCTCTGAGCTTCGATGGGCGCGGGAATCGTCCCTTCACGTAGCGCCGGAACCGGAAACGAGTATCAAGTTGCGGTTCTTGGTGTGAAGCTCAACGCCACCGAAGAGGTCGTTTCCAACAACATGTTTAACGACCCCCCGGAAGGAAGGTATGTCCTCGTCGACCTTGCAGTGACCTACGCAGGGGCTGATGAAGGAACACCGTGGATCGACCTGTCGCCGACCTTCGTAGGCACAGATGCACGACAATACGATGCCAGCTCGTGCGGCGCCTCTTTGAACAATGGGGCAATGCATGTACCGACGCTTGAAAAGGGCGGTCAGGCAAGCTATCAAGTCTGCATGGATGTGCTGGTTGGGGCGATTGAAGGAGGCCTTTGATCTGAGTAGGTCCGTGACCCAAGGCAACCATGCGCCAGACTTAGGAGCGTGACGAACAAACCCCGTCCTGGCCTCGCGATCGCCGCGCTCAGCCTCGGCACCGCCCTGAACCCGTTGAACTCCTCTATGATCGCCGTCGCGCTGGTGGTCCTGAGGGAGGATTTCGCGCTCGACGTCGCCACCGTCACCTGGGTGATCACCTCCTTCTACCTCGCATCCGCGGCCGGTCAGCCGCTGATGGGCAGGCTCGCGGACCGCTTCGGGCCGCGCCGCCTGTTTACCTTCGGGATGGCCCTGGTGGCCGTGACGTGCGCACTGGCTCCGTTCGCGCCAAACTTCGCGCTGGTCTGCGTGGCCCGCGCGCTCATGGCCGTGGGGACCGCGACGGCGTACCCGTCCGCCGTCGTGATGGTCACCGAACTGAGCCGGCTGGCGAAGCTGTCGTCCACCCGCCCGCTGGGCCGGATCCAGATGGCGAACACGTCGGCGGCCGCGGTGGGACCCGTCGTCGGCGGGTTGCTGGTGAGCCTGCTGGGCTGGCAGGCGCTGTTCGCCGTCAACGTGCCGCTCGCGCTGCTGGCGCTGTTTGTTGTGCACCGGGCGGCGCCCGCCGATTCCGGTCGCGAGAGCGGGAAGCTCTCAACCCTGATCCGCGACTCCGACATCCCCGGCATCCTGGCCTTCGTGGCCTCGCTGATGCTCGCGATGATGGCGCTGCTGAACGTGATGCCGGGATACCGCTGGTGGCTCCTGGGTGCCGCGACGGTCATTGCCGCGCTGTTCGCGTGGCGCGAGCTGCGCTTCCGCCCACCCTTCCTGGACTTGCGGCTGCTGGGCCGGAACCGGCCGCTGCTGCTGGTGTATCTGGTGTTCGTCCTCTTCAGCGGCGTCTACTACTTTGCGTTCTTCGGCCTGCCGCAGCTGCTGCAGGAGGCGGGGCATTACGACGCCGGGCTGGTGGGCCTGCTGATGTTTCCCCTGGCGGCGATGTCCGTGCTGGTCACCCCGGTGACCGTACGGCTGATTGAGGGGTTCGGCGTGCGTTCGGTGATGATCGGCGGTGCGCTGATCCTGCTGGTTGCCTCCGGCGGGCTGGGGGCGTTGACGTTGTCCCTGTGGCCGCCTTTGGTGTTTGGGCTGACCGCGTTGATGGGGGTTCCCTACGGCGTGATAAGCACGGCATCGAACCAGGGCCTGTACGTGTCCGCCCGGCCGGAGGAGAGGGGAGTGGCAGCCGGCATTTTCCAGACCTGCCGCTACCTAGGTGCCATCACGGCGACGGTACTGATCGGCGTGCTGTACGGGCCCGGAGTGAACCAGGCGAACTGGGGGCTGATGGTCCTGGTGATGCTGGGCCTGGGCGCCGTGGTGTTGGCGTTGACCGCGGCGTGGAAGCGGCAGCCAGGGGTGTAGGTGTGGCCTGGTGTCTGGCCGCCTGTGCCGGACGGGCGTAGGGTCTGGAGGACCATGACAGAACAGCAACCCTACGAGCTGGTCAACAGCTACCCGCACTTCGAGTTGCGCCGGTATTCCGCGCACGTTGTCGCCGAGGTGCACGTCAAGACCACCTTTGACCGCGCCGGCAATGCTGCCTTCCGGCACTTGTACAATTACATCAGCGGCAGCAATACGGCCCAACAGAAGCTGGCAATGACGGCTCCGGTCATCCAGGAGAGCGGGCCGTCACAGAAACTGGCGATGACCGCACCGGTGCTGCAGACCGGTCCGACGCCCGGCAGTGATGCGCAGGCTGATTTTGTGATCGCTTTTGTGCTCCCTGCGGGATTGACGGCTGAGACAGCTCCGGTTCCGACGAACCCTGACGTTCGGATCCGCACCATCCCGGGTTCACTTGCCGCAGCTGTTCGCTTCTCGGGCAGCGGCACCGGCGCGGCCTTTGCGCGCCGAAACACGGGGCTGCAGGACGCGCTGACCCTGGCCGGGCTGACGGCCGTGGGGGCGCCACGGTTTGCACGCTTTGATCCGCCGTTCAAGCCGTGGTTCCTGAGGCACAACGAGGTTATCCAGGATGTGCAGGAGTCCAACGCTCGTGAAACGACCGGCATCGCCCCCGCCTAGGTGCGCCGCACAAGTTCAGGCTGGACAGATGGACGAAGCTTTGCCACGCCGGCATTGTATCCAACGACTTTAGTATTACCTCGGACACCATTGACGCATGGCGCTGCGGCGAGGATGATATTGAATTGTAGGCAGTGGCAGCCGGAAAGGTAAGAGGCCCTGCTGGTGACATTCAAAAGGGATTTGCTATGACCCAGAATCAATTTCGGGAATGGCCCGCGCGATCACGCCACTGGCAGGATCGGCGAATAATTCCTTTTTGGATAAGTAATGGAGAGAGTATCGGGCTGGGCGATGCGGTTAAAGACCTGACAAACTTTGCCGGAATCCCGCCGTGCAGCGGCTGTGAACAGCGAGCAGCTTTCCTTAACAGGCTTTTGCGCCTGCCGCGGTTCCGGAAGCGGAACCGGTCCTAGGTATCGTGTTGCCCCGGCGCCATGCCGGGCTGCCGGCCTGCCCGCAGTGCGGCCGGCGGAGTGTCAGGAGGCGGCCATGCCGCAGCAAGTAGTGGTAACGGAACGTTATTGGTGTCCCGGGCCGTGGCCCTGGGAGTGGTTCGATACATGCACGCGCAAGGTGACCAAGTGGTGCTATGACTTCAGCTGGGTCGAGGAAACCGGCTACGGGCTGGCCAGCCATCTGAAAGGGTGCGAAAACGGAATTCTTTACAGTTGGTGGGCGTTTTCCTTCAATATCTGGGGCAGTACCCAGTATGGTCCGGGAAGAATGTGTTTTACCAGCAAATTGAGTTCATCGGGACGCTGCGCCGCATCGGCCGTTTCGGGGCTGACCGTGACGGCGGAAGCGCCGCGGATTCAATCCAGGGCCCGCCGCCAAATCCGCAGACCGGTACACCGGCCGTTACCGGATGAAAAAGAGCATTCCACGCGTGATGACGACGGTTCGAAGTAATTCCATGCGCGCCACACTGAATTTGGAAACGGTGCTGCAGAATGTCCATTGCCATGACGAGGGCGATGGGTGGGGAAATGCGGAGCCGTATATCTGGACCGTGTTCTTCAAGGTGGATGGGGACAACTACGCCGTCGAGGCCGGGTCCGGGCTGATCGGCTCACCCACCATCGTGTCCAGCAACGGAAGCCACGGGAACCTGGGTAACACGGACGTGGACGCCGGGGACGATGTGGCGGTGCCGGACGCCGTCGGCCTCTGGTCCACCAAGCTGAAACCTATCCCTGTCAACGATGCCGGGCTGCGTGCCTTACTCGGCGCGGATGACATCCCGGCCATCGCCGGCGTGGTGGTGTCCCTGATGGAGGAGGACGGCTGGCCGGACTCCCTGGCCAACACGGGGTACTCGGCGTTTGTGGATGCTGTCCAGCTGGCTGTGGTCAAGGTGGCCGCGAGTTTCCAACACGCGCTGGCGGCGCCTACACCACAGGAGATCAAGGACCAGATCGAGGTGGTGAAGGCCTCGGCCGCCACGTCGGTCAAGGCGGCAGTCAAGAACGCCATGTCCGGTTGGGAGCTGATCTGGTACGGGACGTTCGGGAACAATGACGACGGGATCGGCACCGAAGCGTTCACCACCACTAGCGATGAGCTGGTGGCCACACCGGTGATCGCGATCAACCGGCGGTGGTCGGGGGATGAATCCGGGGACGGGGATTGGGAGATCAGCGGGGTGTTCCGCGGCTTCCCGCAGCTGGACTGCCACCTCGAGAGGCTGTTCTCGTTCAGCGCCGGCAGCGAGGCCCGGCAGGAGGAGTCCCGAGCCAAAAGCTTCGACGCGATGCGGGTCTTCCGGGACGGTGCGTTCCGTGAGTCTCCGGGCCTGGGTGCTTGGTGGGCAGAATTCGCCGCGGCGAGCCCGGCCCTGGCCATGGTCGCGGAGCAGCGCCCGGACGTGCAGGAGGCACTGGACGGGCTGGTGCACGACGCCGGCACCTGGCTGGCGGACGGGGCGGAACGTATCGGCGGGCAGTCTCTGGAACGCCTGAACACCGTCCTGGATGCCCTGGCCGTGGACGCGCCCGGCCGCCAGGCCCGCGTGCTCCGGCAGGCCAAGCGCCTGGTGAAGCGAATGGACGGGGCCAGCTTCGAGGATGCCCTGCGGTTCGCCGCCGAGATGAAACCCGTGGGCAGGACACCGCGCAGGGACCAAGCCCAGCAGACCGGGATGCGTGCCTAGGAGGGCGCCCGGTCCGAACCGGAACTTTCGCCAGCGCACGGGGCAAAGCGGCGTCCGCGGGCCATGTCCATGATGCACCGCTGCCTGCTGGTGGCATCATGGTCCAATGAGCGAAAACAACGATCCCACGCTGCGTTCCGTCGAGCTGACCCGGACGGCAACTGCCCGTTACGTGGCGCGCAATGCCGCGGGCGCGGAACTTGAATTCGGCCACGGCGAAGGCCTGCTGAGCCCGGTGGAGCTGCTGCTGGCGGCGATCGCCGGATGTTCGGCCATCGACGTGGACACGGTGACGGCACGGAGCGCCGAGCCCACGTCCTTCCACGTCTCGGCGACCGGCCACAAGGTGGTTGAGGACGGTGCGAGCCGGGTGGAGGGCCTGCACCTGTCCTTCAACCTGGGCTTTCCCGATACGGCTGAGGGGCAGAAGGCCGCCGGCATGGTGGAGCGGCTGGTGGACCTCTCGCATGAGAAGTACTGCACTGTGTCACCGACAGTGGAGCACGGAACTGCCGTCACCAACGAGGTCCACGTCGCGGTTGGTGACACCGAGGGCTGACGGGGTGCCGGACGAAATCCGGCCACGGCACCCCTGTATCCTGAAATGTAGGTTGAAGGGCTCCAGCGGCCATCGACCAAGCTCAGTTCGTGACCGGATGACGGTCCGGAACCTTGGAACGGACCTCTTATCAGTACTGGCACACCAGCTTCCCGGGGAATCCCGACGTCGGCCCTCCAGACGGCGGGCACGGCTGCGGCGGATGATCCCGCCGTCGTGACCTGGGTCGAGGCTGGTGAGAGCATGACCGCGCGATGGCGTTCGGCGAACGGCAGACCGGTGCCGACGCGCGTCGAAGTGGTCACCGATTCCCTCACAGCCGATGAGGCGAACCGGATGGCGTCACAGGGGATCGCGATGCTCTGGCACGGTGACTTCCATAACGCACGTCAGATCCTTAACGCCATGGACCGGCGGGTCGGCGCCGGAAAGAAGATCGCAGGAACTCCGGCCGAGAAGTTCTATCGGCACCGCCAGTCCCGCTCGCATCGTGCACGCATGCTCGGCCTGCTGCTGATTCCTCTTGATCCGGGCCCGGTGGCGCCGCTGCGCCGCGCACCGGATATCCGGGAGGCCGCCGCTGAAGCGTACGGCGATATCGGCGAATCTTCCGTTGTGTCCCTGCATGAGCTGGTCGGGGCCATTGGCGCCCACGAGTGGCGGCGGAACGGCGTCTACGTCGATGCCCTGCAGGACCGCATCCACCCGCACTATGGCACGTTCTTCCCCACCCGGAGTGAATATGTGGATCTCGTGGCCGCCGCGCCACTGCCCTCTGACACGCTGGCGTTCGACGTCGGAACCGGCACCGGGGTGCTCGCTGCCGTCCTCGCGCGCCGTGGTGTCCACCGCGTGGTGGCCACGGACAATGAACCGCGTGCCATTGCCTGCGCCGGTGAGAATTTCCGGAACCTCGGTGTCCAGGACCGCGCTGAGGCCGTCCTGACCGACATGTTCCCGCCCGGACGGGCGCCGCTCGTTGTGTGCAACCCGCCCTGGATTCCGGCCACGCCGCATTCGTCCCTGGACAGCGCCGTCTACGACCCCGGCAGCAGGATGCTGTTCCGCTTCCTGAACGAACTCTCCGACCATCTGGAGCCCGGCGGTGAGGGCTGGCTTGTCCTTTCCGACCTGGCCGAGCACCTGGGCCTGCGCTCGCGTGAGGATCTGCTGGCCGCCATCGAGGCGGCTGGGCTGAAGGTGTTGGACCGGCTCGGCACCAAGCCAACGCACTCGAAGGCATCGGACCGCGACGATCCTCTGTTCGAGGCGCGCGCCGCCGAGGTCACGTCCCTGTGGCGGCTTGTCAGCCGATAGTCACAGGCTTCCCCGCAACGCGCGCTCCACAGGTGGAACGCTCCGATGCTGTTCTCTCGCCGATGCCAGGGACGAGGTTCGGGCCCGGAGTGGTATCCCCGTGTATTGACGGCCTGGAGCCCGAGGAATAGCGTCGGCGGTAGCGGGGTCATTCACCCCGTTTCCACGGAATAAGGGGCAAGATCTGGGCCGCTCCTGCACGGCCATGGAGCCAGGTGAGGAGGATTCTGTGCGGACGTCATCCTGTATCAAACGTACCCGGGGTCCGCGGATGCCTTCCGGATGGCCGCGGAATACCGGGACAGGGATCCAGGGAAGGAAAGACCATGCCGAAGTATCTGTTTGAAGCGACGTACGTGGGCCAGGGAATCAAGGGGCTCATGCAGGAAGGCGGCACCAAGCGGCGCGAGGCTTTGAAGGAGGCCCTCAGCTCCGTAGGGGGAACGCTGGAAAGCTTCTACTACGCCTTTGGCTACTACGACGTCCTCGGCGTTTTTGAGGCGCCGGACGATGCTAGTGCCGCAGCACTGTCGCTGCTCATCAATTCGACGGGGAACGTCAACGTCCGCCTGAAGCCGCTCCTGTCGGTGGAAGACCTCGACGAAGCAGCCAAGAAGACGCCGTCCTACCGGGCCCCAGGACAATAGGCGCCCGGGACAATAGGGAGTCTGGCACCCAGCCGGCGGGCCGCCGTCGTAAATTCCGACGGCGGCCGCTGGCTGGGTACGGACGGCGCGGCATGCGGGCCGGACGGACTTTGCAGGATTGTGCCCAAGATGGCCAACCCCGAATCTGATACTGGTCTCGATGCCGGCGCCGAAGCAGAGGCGCGGCGCAGGCGTCTTGAAGTCCTTTGTAAATGCCCTCACGGCGGCGTCGTAGGCAGGGTATTTGAGCCCGATGATCGTGAGGGCGAACGTCAGAACGTAGAAAACGTCCACATCCTCGGGAAACTCCCTAAGGCGACGAGGGGAGGCGGGCGCTCAGGAAGAACCCCCGGTTCCTGGGCCCCCATTCGATGCTTCCCCCGGCGACTTCCACTCTCTCCTTGAGCCCCAGAAGTCCATAGCCCGAAGTACCGTCAAGATGGTTCTCGGGCCTGCCGCCTCCGTCGTCGGAAATGTTGAGGGTCAGAGTACGGGGTTCCCACCGAAGATCGATGAGCGCGTTCGTTCCTGATCCGGCGTGCTTGGAGATGTTCGTCAGCGACTCCTGCACCACGCGGTACGCAGCGTGGCTTACGCTCGGGTCAAGCTTTCCAACCTCCCCGGATGCCTTCATGTCCACCTGCACTCCCGCTGAACGGACAGGCTCTATCAGCCCATGAATGTCGTTAAGCGTCGGCAGCGGGCTTTGCTGTTCTTCGTCCGCCGTCCCACCGTGTGGCTTCAGCAGTCTCAGAAGGCGGGCAAGTTCCTGCGCCGCCTCAGTGCCAACGGACTCGATCACGTCCAGAGCCTGGGCGGCACGTTCGGGATCGGTATCTATTACTTTGCGTGCACCGGCTGCGTGCAGCATCATCACGGTGACGGCGTGGGAGACGATGTCGTGCAGTTCCGCGGCGATGTGGGCACGTTCCTGGACGATGGCGGCTTCAGCCCTGCGTCGCTCCTCTTCCAGCGAGCTGATGCGGAGACGGTTTCGCGCCACAAAACGGCCGAATGCCCAGGATCCTCCCAGCCACACGGCTCCGGTACCGATGAACCACAGATCCTCATCAAAGGGCCTGCCGGGTGAAGTAACAAGGACAGGAAGGGCAATTGCGGTAATCCATGCTGTCAGGGACTGCCGCAGCGACATATCGGATGCCACTGCTGCCAGCGCCACCAGGACAGTCGTTATTGGCATGTAAGGGACGCGGTAAATCTCCGAGAAGTTGAAATAGTTCGGAGTGACGAGGACTACGAAGATCGCCTGATGCAGCAAGAGCCCGGTGAAAACCATTATGGGGGCGCGGTGCCTCCAAAGGAGCGGGATGAATCCGCCCGCCACGTAAACAAAAGCCGCCACGGCCAGGACTCCCGAGAGCGAGCCGGAGGTAGCCGGAAAAAAGCTGGCGAGCTCGAGGGCAAAAGCCAGCAGCACGACGGTGAAATCTGCCCGGGTGAAGCCATGTGACCGTTTCACCCCCGCCGAACCAGAATGTGCCACTTTGACCATCGAATATTTTTGGACCACTGCCCACCTCACAACGGGTTACCAGTCATGGCTATGCCTCTGTCCCTAGTGTGCGCCCGGGAACGATTGCCTTCATCCATCCTCCGTATGGGCGATGGCATACACCCCCGGGTGGACTCTTGCGGCAATCGGAGATGGCGTCTCAGACTCGAATGCTCAGCCACGTCCGTTCGGCTTGACCAGGCCCAAACGGTAGGCCGCCGCCACAGCCTGCGCCCGGTCCGCCACCCCAAGTTTCATCAGGATGCGGTGCACGTGTGTTTTCACGGTCGCCTCACTGAGGAACAGGTTTGCGGCGACCTCGGCGTTATTCATTCCGCGGGCAATCGCGGCCAGCACTTCCCGTTCACGGCGAGTCAGCTCATCCAACTCGGCAGGGGTGGGGAGAAACGGCTCCGGCCTGTTCGAAAATTCCTCGAGGAGTTTACGGGTGACATTCGGGTCAAGCCAGCCGGCTCCCTCGGCGAGGGCACGGATGGCGGATGCCAGGATGCGTGGCGCCGAGTTCTTGAGGATGAAGCCGGAGGCGCCGGCACGGAGGGCGGCATGGACAGCCTCATCTTCATTGAAGGTAGTCAGGATGAGGACCGGTATCGCTTCCCTGTGGCCGGTATTGAACTCTTCGGAGGTGAGGATGCGGGTAGCCGCGACGCCGTCCATGACTGGCATGCGAATATCCATCACCACGACGTCGGGCTGCAGCCCCGCGACCACCTCAATGCCGGCGCGGCCGTTACCGGCCTCCCCGACCACCACCATGTCCGGCTCTGACTCCAACAGCAGCGCCAGTCCTGCCCTGATCAGGGCTTCGTCATCAACAAGGACCACGCGGAGGCGGCCGTAGGCTTCACCGGCCGGCACGGGCGCACCTCTTCGTGTGCCATCCATGAGTGGACACTATCCATCCCCGAGCTGAAAAGCCACGGCCAAAATGTACCCGGGGGAACCGGGCGCCGCTACGCCGTGGGGTGTAGCTGATGACCGCGCCGCATCCCCTGCCGATGTACACCGGAATGGCTACCGGGGGTCGACGCGCCACTTGCGTTCCGTGATCAACACTGATGGCTATCAAGTCCATGAAAAAAAGGTCATGGACGAGAAAAACCAAGGAGCCCCGATGGCCTGGAAATCCGGACAACGAAGAGCATGGCTGACCATCAGCATCGTCTTCAGCCTCGGCCTCATTGGGACAGCGTCCTCCGGGACCGCACGGGAAAGCACAGTACCTCCAACATCAACGGACCGGCGGGACGTCCCAAGTCAACAAAATCATGCGCCCATACAGCTGAAAGGCTCACCGGAACTCTGGAAGTTCCGCCTCATCATCGACAGATGAACAAAGGAAAGGAATCATCATGAAAACCCGTCCAGACCCAGCAACCGACAAACAATCCGGGGGCCGTGGAGGCTCGGTACAGCCGGCGCCAAGGGGGGCCATGACCATCATGGACAGGGTCGGAGCCTTCAGCGGCGCCGCATATTTCATCGTGGCGAACGCTGCAATTGCCATAGGCGCAGACGCCGCAACGCCTGATGCGCCAACGGGGCAGGAGAGCCTCGATGCTTTGGCACGTATGGCCGCAAACCCGGCCGCCCAGGCGGCGATCAGCATCGAATTTCTGGCGTTCACGTTTTGGATGACTTTCATCGGTTACGTGTGCTGGCGCCTGCGCGCTGCGGGCTGGGTAGCTGCAGTGGCCCTGGTCGGCGGTGTTGTCGAGATTGCAGTGAAGCTGGGTTCCGCGGCCCCTCTCATTTCGGGCTATTCGCTGCGTGACCAGATTTCACCGGAGCAGGCCGCCATTCTCACCCAGATGAACAAGGCCGACTTTATGGTGGGACTGCTGCCGGCCGGTCTGTTCGTGCTCTGCGCCGCCATCGCTGCCCTCAGGACGAAGGAGTTGGGCCGCGTGCTGGCATTGTCCGGCATTGTCATCGGGGCGGGCAACATCGTCACTGCGTCGGTCAGTGGCGTGAATCTTCCGGAGTCCGGCTTCGCGCCGTCGTTCCTGCTGATCCTGGTCTGGGAGCTGGTGATCAGCCTGCGCTGGGGCTTCGCCCGCAACCACCCAAGGGTTCGGGCCGCCGTCAGCCCGGCAAACCCCGTCATCAGCTAGGGCCAGCGTCATTTCAACGGGAACCAAAGGCGGGCTGCCGTGGCTTCCCGCAGCATGTTTCGTCATTCTTCTGCCTTGCTGCATGGTCCTGTGCCTGGATCTTTATCCAGGCACCACCTATATAGATCACTTGTCCTCCTCGCTGGGCCTTCTCGCTGCGGGAA
The DNA here is from genome assembly GCF_050156905.1 of Pseudarthrobacter sp. S3. Lineage (NCBI taxonomy): Bacteria > Bacillati > Actinomycetota > Actinomycetes > Micrococcales > Micrococcaceae > Pseudarthrobacter > Pseudarthrobacter sp. S3. The sequence goes on from NZ_CP189583.1 coordinate 1,121,528, forward strand.
GCCTTCTGGTATTGAAACCACTCGCGGCCCAAGCGCTGCCCGCCGCCATGCCGGAGGGGCACCGGGACCAGATGAAATATGCGCTCCGCTCCGGAGTCCTGCCGCTGGCCACTCTGTTCAGTGACTGGCGCGATGAACTCACACAACAGGGGAGAGCGTATTCGCTGGTCCTCCGGGCACTGCCGGCCGGGACAGCGGTGGTCATCCTGATCGATGGCTACGGTATCCTTCGTGATCCCGCAGGGGGCCTCTTTTTCCTGTGCTGCGCCGTGGCCACCTCATTGTTGGGGGTTGCGGTGTTTGCATTCTCAGCGGTCCGGCTGAAGAACATTGACGCCGTGGAGGGCAAGCTGCGCGAACAGATCCGCCTACTGGATGCCCAGGCCTGACCCGTGTATTCACCGTGGACGCCATGGCGGGTTGACCAGGTCAGCTGCAGCGGGGCCCGTCCTTGCCCGCCCGCCCGTGCTAGCTCGCCGCCGCCTTGGCTGCCCGCGTGGCGATTCGAGGTCGGACAGGGGGCGCCCGGCCGGTCCGCATTCCGCTGGACGACGCTGAGGGCCATGATCTCGACGCCATGGCCGCGGCCATCACCGCGCCCCAAGATCATCCTGCTCTGCACCCCCAACAATCCGACGGGCGTGCCGATCACCACGAACGCGTCCAAGCCTTCCCGCAGTCCGTCTGCTCCGACGTCCTGGTGGTGATCGACGAGGCCTACGTGGAATATGCCGAAGCGGGCAGCGGCCGCGTGCCCCCGGAACTGCACCGCAAACTGGCGGTTGAGGCTGCCAATCACGGCGTGCCCCTCAACAAGTACGCAACGGAGCTTCTGACGGCTCACGAGGTTCCGGCGACAGGTGGATGATGACGTTATCGGCCGGCGGGAGCGCGTCAAGAACGGCACGGCAGGCACAAACCTTGCGCGTCCGCGGCGTCGATGCGAGTTGTCACCTCGGACCAGCAGATTCCCTCGATAACGCCGAAGCGTTCTAGGGCATGTGGCCCTCAGTGGGGAGACGCGCGGCAGCCCATTCGGGGAAGCCGTCTTCGAGGCGTGCGGCTTCAAGGCCGTTCCCGGTCATGATCCGGACCGCGTCGTCGGCGTACACGCAGTAGGGACCGCGGCAGTAGGCCACCACCTCGGCGTCCTCGGGGATTTCGCCAAGGCGTGACTGCAGGTCGCTGACCGGGATGCTGATGGCGCCGCGGATGTGGCCGGCGGCGTACTCAGGTGCGGGCCGCACGTCCAGCACCACCACGTTGCCGTCGCGTAGCCTGGTCTGGAGAGTGTCCCGTGTGATGGTGCGGAGCTGGCTCCGGTCGCCCACGTAGTCGGCCAGTAGTTGCTGCAGCCCTGCCACGTGCTCTTCTGCGAACTGGCGCATGGCCCGCCACAGCTCGTGCACTACGGGGCCGGACAGCGAATAGTAAACCCGTGTTCCCTCACGCCGGGTATTGACCAGCCCGCACCTCAGCAGCCGCTGCAGGTGCTGGGAAGTATTGGCCACGGTCTGGCCGATCTCGTTCGCGAGTTCCTCGACAGGCCGTTCGCCCTGGGCGAGAACGTCCACCAGCTCGGCCCGCCGGCCATTCGACAAGCCCTTCGCCGCATGCGCGAGTGAGTTGTAGAGCAGCGCCTTCGCCGCATGATCTGACATTGCGCCTCCTCTTCTGTATTCAAGTTTTCTCTTGACAATACACCCTTATAAGGTGTCCCATTCAAGAAAGCTATTGAGTTTGTTCAACAGTCCTGAAATCCCTAGCCGCCCGGGAGGATCAGGCTGGGGCCCCCAGCAGTTGCCGGGCTGACGAGGGCACTGGACGATTCCCGGACGGGGGGGGCGGACCGCAGCCCCGTATTCCACAGCAGAAAGAAAGAAAGAATCAGATGGCAAACAGGACGATGCCGCAGGTTAACGGAATCAATACCGCGGGGTGGGAAGCGTTCCGCAACGAGGTGCGGAAGGACTCCTCGGTGGCCGATAGACGGCCTACCGTCACAGCTCGCTGGGTGGGCGGATCTCGCTCGGAGGTTGAATTTGAAGGAAAGACCATGCACATCGGCGGTGACGGGGACTTCAATGCCATGCAGGCGGTTCTCGCAGCGCTGGCCGCCTGCGACGTCGACCTCGTGGCGCTGCACGCGGCATTGCTCGGACTCGAGGTGAAGGACCTGCGCGTCGAAGCCACGGGCCACTTCAATGTCCAGGCATATCTTGGGCTCGAGGCACCGGGCTCGGGGTACACCGGAATCTCCTACAGGATCATTCTTGACTCCCCGGGCGCCAGTAACGAACAGATCCGCCTACGGCGTGAACGAATCGAGCGCTCCTCTCCTGTCGGTGACTCCCTCTGCCGGTCCATCCCACTGACGATCGAGTTCAGCGCAAACTGAGGGCGCCGGCATCGCCGCACACCTAACAGACCACGAGCGGAGGAGTACCATCGTGAACCTGCATCTGATTCCCATCGTTGATGAGGGGCTGGGCAATTCCACCTACCTTCTGGATCTAGGTGCTGGATTGGCGCTGGTGGTTGACCCGGAGCGGGACGTGCGTCAGGTGCGGAAGGAGGCCCGCCGGCTCGGGCTGACCATTGCATTCGCCGCCGAAACACACCTGCACGCGGACTTCATTTCGGGGGTACGCGAACTGGCAGAAACCGAAGGAGCCACGGTTCTTGCACCGGAGGTTGGCCCCCGCGGATTCGCCCACACGGCGATGACGGACGGGGACAGGCAGCACCTGGGGGCGTATACCCTGCAGGCGCTGGCGACACCCGGCCATTCGCCCGAACACCTTTCCTATTTGCTGATCGACGGCGACGAGCTTGCCGGTGTGTTCACCGGCGGGTCTTTGATGGTGGGAAGCGCGGGACGGACAGACCTGGTCAGCCCGGAACTGACGGTGCCCTTGGCCCGGGCCCAGTACCGCTCGCTGCAACTGCTGATGGAACTGCCCGACGAGACCCTGGTGTGGCCCACCCATGGTGCCGGGTCCTTCTGTTCCGCGGGCTCGGCGGCGGAACGGACGACGACGATCGGCCGGGAACGGGCCACTAATTCGCTTCTGCAGGCCACGGGCGAGGACGCTTTTGTCGCTGCCCTGCTCGGTTCGCTCGGCACCTTCCCGGACTACTTCCTCCGGCTGGCGGAAATCAATCTGCGCGGACCCGCCGTGCTCGCAACCGCGAAGGCTCCCACTCCGCTTCCCCATCAGCAAGTCATCGAGCTCCAGGGCCAGGGCGCCCAGATTGTGGACACCCGGCGGCCGGCGGATTTTGCCGCCGGCCATATTCCCGGCTCCCTTTCCATCACGCTCCGCCCGGTGTTTGCCACCTGGCTTGGATGGCTGGCCGATCCGCAGCGGCCAGTGGTTATTGTGCGCAGCCCTGACCAGGATCCCGAGGACATCGCCTGGGCGGCGGCCAAGGTGGGCTTCGACACCCTTGCCGGGGAACTCGACGTCGGCCGTCCTGCCGGAGGTGATGCCTTCGAAGCAGCGACGTCGTCGTTGATCGGGGCCGGGCGCCTTCTTACAGGTCCCGAAGCGTCCTTCTCCGTCGTCGATGTACGCCAGGCCGCAGAATTCCGGACAGGCCGCATCACCGGCGCCCGGCATCTCGAATTGGGGGAACTCGCACACCGCCTCTCAGAACTGCCGCCCGGCCCCATCGTGGTGATGTGCCGCCACGGAGAGCGGGCCATGACGGCGGCGAGCATCCTCGAACGCGCCGGCCGCACCGACGTTGCGGTGCTGGACGGCGGTGCTGCCGACTGGGCGCGCGCTGCGGGCCGCCCCCTGGAACGGGGACGATAGCCCGCCCGGCACAAGCGTGGCAGCGTCGTCGAGGCGGACGATCTGCTGGCCACCTCGTCCGCGGCACCACCACCGGCAGTGCCGTGCAGCTCGCCACGTGGTGGCGCTCAGCGACGGGTGTGCGACTGCGCGCGGCCGCCGCTGAGGACGACGGCGCCCGTCGCCGGCGCTAATCGGACTCAATCATTTAGTCGGACTTGGCGTATGCGGCCGCACTCATGATTTCGTACCCCACGAACGTCTCGTCGTTTTCAACCCATGCGTCGTGGCCCGGCGGAATGGCGTAGGCGTCACCGGCGTGGATTGTGGTGCGGGTCCCGTCTTCCAACTGAACAGTGAGTGTGCCGGCGGTGCAGAAGCCCAAGTGGTTGTTCTGGCAGCTGTCGGTGTGGACCACGGTTTTGACCGTCTCGGACCAGCGCCAGCCCGGTTCGAAGGTGAACCTGCCCAGCGTGGTGCCGCCAATGTTGACCACGTCGACTTCGGTCTTTGGCGGACGGCGCTTTTCATCCGGTTCGTTGAAGGACTTTGATTCAAGGGTTGTCACAGTTACTGCAGGCATTTCAGTTCTCCTCAACAGGGAGTGGTTTATAACTGTTCCTCCGGAACGCGATTGGGGCTCCGGGAATGCAGGTCCGATGGGGCCCGGGAATGCCGTAAGGGCTGAACGAGACTTGCGACGGGAGGCCTCAGGAGGCCCGACGGCGGGACAACAGCTAGGGCGGTACGCCGCTGCGCTTTCCGCTGCCAAGGATCCTGGCGACGGAAGCGATTCCGGCAAAGATTTCCCTTTTCGCCTTACGGCCACCTGAATAGTGACCCATGAGAGTCACACTGCTCGGCGTGATCAGGGAAGCTACCTCGGCAGTGAGAAGGCCCCACTCCCGCATGACCGTCCTCGGGTGGGTCTCGCGTTCCCGCATGGCATCGGAGCGCTTGTACGCAGGGACGAGACCCGGCGCCGGCCAGGTTTCGGTCGTAGAGGGCGCGGACCAGTCCCGTCTTTCCACCGAAGGCTTTGTAGACCGTCTCGACCGAAACGCCGGCCTCGGCGGCGATGGCGGCCACTGTGGCGCTTGCGTACCCCCGCTCACCAAAGCTGAGGTGGCGAAGCCCCGATTCTTCTTGGGCGTGTGCTCCAGTGCCATCAGTGCGGCTCCGCCCCATTCACCGCCGACGGCGATTCCGTGGATCAGCCTTGCCTGCCGGCGCAACACTGTGCCGCTCCGCTGTAGGCCGGGATGGCCGGCTACCGGGCAGGGCTGGAAAACGGCGGTTACGGAGCAATCGATGAGGACCTAACCGTCGAACAGGCCCCTGACGTCGTCCGCGGACAGCGCTGAGGCGAACATCGCGTCGTCGTCCAGGACAGCGGTGAACAGCTTTGCCTTCTTTTCCTTGAGCGCCATGACTTTCTCTTCGATGGTGTCCTTGGCCACCAGCCGGTAGACCATAACGTTCCGTGTCTGGCCGATCCGGTGCGTGCGGTCAACGGCCTGCGCTTCCGACGCAGGGTTCCACCATGGGTCCAGCAAGAAGACGTAGTCCGCCTCGGTCAGGTTCAGGCCGAACCCTCCGGCCTTCAGCGAAATCAGGAAGACGGGTGCGGTGCCGGACTTGAACCGCTCGATCACCTCACCGCGCCGCCGGGTGCTGCCGTCCAGGTAGGCGTAGGGGATGCCTTCGGCGTCCAGCCGCGCCGCGGCCTTGCCCAGGAAACCGGTGAACTGACTGAAGATCAGGGCGCGGTGTCCCTCGGCCACGATGTCGCCGAGCTGCTCCAGCAGGGCATCGAGTTTACTGGACGGGACGGACGCGTACTTCTCATCCACCAACGACGCGTCCAGGCTGAGCCTGCGCAGCGTGGTGAGGGACTTGAAGATGGCGAAGCGGTTCTTGTCCATGTCTTCAAGCAGCCCCAGGACCTTCTGCCGTTCGCGCTGCAGGTGCCGCTGGTAGATGGTGCGGTGCCGGGGTGCCAGTTCCAGCTCCAGCACCTGTTCCTGCTTGGCGGGCAGGTCCTTGGCCACCAACTCCTTGGTGCGCCGCATCATCAGCGGCCGGATCCGCCGTCGTAGCTGCGCCAGCTTGTCCGGGTCCCCCTCCTTCTCCACCGGGATCCGGTAGTAGTCGCTGAAATTCTTCGACGACGGGAACAGGCCGGGGGCGGTGATGGAGAACATGGACCACAGCTCCATCAGGTTGTTCTCCATGGGTGTGCCCGTGATGGCGAGCTTGAACGGGGCCGGGAAGCGGCGGGCGTTCTGGCTGGCCTTGGTAGCTGGATTCTTCACGAACTGCGCCTCATCCAGCAGGAGCCCGGCCCATCGCCGGGCGGCGTAGGCCTCGTAGTCCAGGCGGAACAGTGTGTAGGAGACAATGACGACGTCGGCGCCGGCGGTGAGTGCCGCGGGATCAGTGCCGCTGCGCTGCAGCGTGTCCGTTACGGCTGTGACGCGCAGCCCGGGGGCGAACCGTACGGTTTCCGCGGCCCAGTTGGGCACCACGGAGGTGGGGGCGACCACCAGGAAGGGATGGCGTGCATCGGCGTCCCGGTCCGGGACGCCGATGCCGTTTTTTGCGTGGCAGACCAGGGCAATGGCCTGCAGGGTCTTGCCCAGGCCCATGTCGTCGGCGAGCACGCCGCCCAGGCCCTGCTCCCACAGGAAGGCCAGCCAGTTGAAGCCTTCCTGCTGGTAGGGGCGCAGCGACGCGTGGAGGCCTTCGGGCTGCGGCACGTCCTGGATCCCCGAGAACTGCAGCAGCCCGCCGACGCTCCGCCGCCAGGCATCCGCCTGCTCCGCGGTGGCGGCCAGTTCCTCAAATTCTTCCCAAAGCGCGGCCTGGTACCGGCTGATCCGCAACGGACCTTCCTGGTCCTGCAGGGCACGGGCTTCCTCGATCAGCCGGCGCAGCTGCAGGAATTCGGGTTGGTCGAGCCGGAAATAGTTCCCGCTGGAGAGCATCAGGTGTTCCTCGCCGGTGGCGAGGGCATGGAAAAGCTGCTGGAAGTGGACGTCTTCCCCGCCCAGGGTGACGCTGACGCCCAGGTCGAACCAGTCGCCGTCGTCCGTTTCCTTGGTGCTGACGCTGACCAGCGGACTGTCTGTCAGCTCGCTGTAGTCCGGGACCTCGCCGGCGATGACCACCCGGACGTACTCGAGCTTTTCCAGCAGCGGGAGCGCTTCGGTGGTGAACCGGGCGGCGGCGACGCTCTTGAGTACGGCCGGTTCGGTGCTGCCGGTGTGCCCGGACCGGGCGTCCGGGAACTGCTCCCGCCACGCTGCCGGGTACGCGGCCAGTGCAGCCGCCACGCCGGCCAGGAACTGGGCTTCGACCCCGGGGTCCCGGTGCCCGCCGCCGCCGGGGGTAAGCGGCTGGCGGGTGGTGGTGCCGGCTGAGGCGTACTCCCAATGCCATTGAAGCTGCAGGATGCCGGGTTCATGGGTGGCCGTCAGCACCAGTTCCGGAGGCAGGATCTGCGGCAGTTCCACCGAGCCGTCGCTGGATACGATGTCGGTTGCCTGCGCCAGCTGGGGGAAGGTCTCGCCCAGGAAGGAACTGCGGGCCGATGCCGGAACCAGCAGTTCCGTGCGGTGCCGGATCAGCGGCCGGAAGGTCTCCGGGACGGACGAAATGATCGGGGCGAGGTGGAAGCCGGCCGGGGCAGTACTGGTGCCCGGCCCTGTGGCGGGATCCCACCAGAACACGCCATGGCCGGGCCGGCCGATCATCCCCATCGCGCGGTGGTCGGGTGACTCAGTCCCGTCATTGACGGTGACGTGCGGGCTCAGCCGGAGGCCGCCGTCGTGCTCGCGGAGGTCCATGGAGATGGTGACGGGGTCGTGGATGGCCACAGCCTCTCCGGACTTTGCCGCGATCAGCGCCACGCCTGCTTCCTTCGCGTCGGCGAGGAGTTGCCAGAGCAGCGGGCTGTGGAATTGATCCACGGAAAGGTGCGTGCCGGTGCTGGGTACCCCTTCAATGGCGTAGACGCCGGCGAACGCGCGCATCCAGCGGATCTGTTCCGGCTTGAATTCCTCGAGTTGGTAGCCGTAGCTTGAACGTCCGAAGGTATCCCAGCGCAATTGGGCAGTGACCCACTTGCCCTTGACGCCCAGCTTCACGGGGCGGGCCGCCAGGCTGATGGCTGTGGCCGCCTGGCTGTCCCAGGGATCGTTCAGCCCCGGCGGGGACCAGGTCCGGCCGGGCGCTGTTTCCTGAAGCTCCAGTTGCACGCCGAGCTGCAGCGTACGTGCGGGGGTGGACCGGTTGGCGTGGGGGTTGAATGCCGTGTACCGGGGCGCGGCCTGCGGGTGCAGCAGGCTGTGGAGCTGCCGCTGCCACGGATGGGGCGGCGCCTGCTTCGTGGCTGCCTTTCCCACGGGTTTTTTGGCAGTCGGTGGGGTTTTCCCTTTCGGCTCAGGTGCCATCTCCAAGAGCATCGGCTGCTCCATCGCGGGTCCGCTGCTGATTTCCAGGAGCAGCGCAGCCACGTGCTTGCAGTTGTACGCCATGGGGCACGAGCAGTACCCCCATTCAAGGCGGAGGCCGTCTACGCCCTGCTTGAACGACGCCTTGGTTCGGTAAGGCGCGTCGCGGTTGCCCTGGACCTTGCCTTTTAGTTCCAGGTTCTTGGGATTCCATTCGACGTTGAAGACCGCAGCCTTGCGCGCGTAGGTACGCCCGCGGCTTAGCGAGGTGGCGCCCACAAGGGAGCTGATTACGGGATCGGCGAGCTGCGGCGGGTGCGTCAAAGTCACACGTAAACGGTACCGGGACGGCACGGTTAAACTGCCCAAGATTTCTTCCGCAACCTATACGCTACGGAGTAGCTAAATTGTACAATTTAGCTATGAATGAGGTCAGTGCAACAGTAGCCCGCCAGCGGTGGGCTGAAACCCTGGACTCGGCGCGCCGGGAACCTGTCCGTGTCCTGAGCCATGGCAGGACCGTGGCGGTGGTCATGGACCCGGAATTGGCGGAGAGGGCGCTTCAGGCGCTGGAGGATCTGGAGGACATGGCAGCAGCGGACCGCGCCCTGGCCGCGACGGAGGCCGGTGAGCCGACGTACTCGCTGAAGGATGTGGCAGCGGAACTCGGCATTGAACTTGGCGAATAGCCACTATGAAGTCCGGCTATCGACTGCAGCCCGCAAGCAGTTGCACAGATTTGACCGTCCCGTGCAGAAGTTCTTGCTTGACGCGCTAAGCCTGCTTGCTGAGAATCCCCGTCCCGTCGCCGCCAAGTCTTTGGTTGGGAGGCCGGGGCAGCTGCGCATCAGGGTCCGCGACTACAGAATCATCTATCAGGTCTGGGACCAGGAACTGATCGTTTTGGTGCTCTCGATGGGGCACAGGCGAGACGTATATGACAAATAGCCTCAGGTGTCCGCCCAGCTTGCCGATGATTCGCTCCCGGAAGGCCGGTTTTCCCTGCCCGCCCGGGTCAGTTACCCCGCCACCGCCGCCTTCGCCTCCTGCTTGGCCTTCATCCATTCGGTCAGCCAGGGGGCCCGGACGCTGGACGTGATCCGGCAGTCGGCCACGAAGGTTCCCTTGGCGCCGGCGTCGATCCAGTCCGTGAGCGCGGCAAGGTCCGCCAGTGAGCGGATGATCGCCGACTCGGCGCCGAGTGCGCGGGCGATGCCGCTGAAGTCCACCTCGGGGATCAGCATGGGCTTTTCGGTCAGGCCCTGGGAGCCGTATTGGTGGATTTCGGCCCCGTAGGCGGCGTCGTTGTAGATCACGACGACGGCGCTGCTGGCCGCGCCAATGAGCGATTCGAGGTCGGACAGGCCCATCAGGAAACCTCCGTCGCCCGAGGCCAGCACCAGGGTGCGGCCGTCCTCCAAGGCGCGGGCTGCACCGACGGCGCTGGCCAGGCCGAGCCCGATGGCCTGGTAGGCGGTCCCCACCATGACCAGGTCTTGGGGCCTCGGGATGCGCCAGTACATGGGTGCCCAGCCGACGAAGTGCCCGCCGTCCTGGACCACCGTGCGGCGCTCCGGTAGCACGGCATCCAGTGCCGTGGCAAGTGAACGCGGATCCAGCCGGCCGTCCGGGGTCTCGTCGGAGCCTTCCTGGTGGCCCGGTCCTTCGGCGAGGCGCCTGCGGGCTTCCGCGCGCCACGCGTCGGCGGAAGCAGAGTCGTCCAGCAGTTGGAGGAGGCGTCCCGCCGCGGACTTCGCGTCCGCGCTCACGAACAGGTCCACCCGGGGGTGCGTGGGCTGCAGGCCGGTGTCGATCTGGATGACGGTGCTGTCCGGGCCGAGCAGGTGCCCGAACCGCATGGTGAACGAGCTCAGGCTCGCCCCGGCCACGAGGACCACATCGGCCTCACCCATGAGCCCGGCCGCGGTGTCGGTGCCGAAACCGCCCGCGACGCCCAAGTACCCCTCGCCTTTGAGGAGGTTGAGTGCCAGGGCGGTTCCGGCGGTCAGTGCGCCGAGGCGGTCGGCGAGCTCGCGGAGCTCCGGGCCGGCGACGGCGAGGTGTGCGCCCCGGCCGGCCAGGATCAGCGGCCGCTTGGCCCCGGCGAGCAGGCGGGCTGCCTGCCCAAGGCTGCCGTCGACGTCGTCCGTCACCTTCGGTGCGCGCGGCGCCGGAAGTTCCTCTTCCGCAGCCTCAAGTGCCGCGAGGTCGTAGGGAATGGCAATCACGACGGCGGTGCGCCTGGTAAGTGCGTACTCCACCGCCTGCTGGGTGATGGAGCCCGCGGCGTCGCGGGTGACGGTGAAGGTCGCCGCGCCCAGGCCCGCGGCGATGGCCGCCTGGTCCACGTCCTGCGGGCGGGCGCCGCTGCTCGGAGCGTCGCCGGTGACCAGCACGACGGGGATTTGCGCCTGGACCGCCTCGGCGAGGGCGGTGAGCGCGTTGGTGTAGCCGGGGCCGTAGGTGGTGGTGCCCGCCGCGAGGCGTCCCGAGGCCCGGTAGTAGGCGTCGGCCGCGGCGATGGCCGCGCCTTCATGCCGAACGGGGGAGAAGCGCAGGCCCTGCTTCTCCGCGGCGTCCAGGAAGTAGACATTTCCGTTGCCCATGACGCCGAAGACATCGCTGAGGTAGCTGCTGAGAACCTGCGCCACACGGCCGGAGACGGTAAGAGTAGTCATGCAGGAAGCTTGTGGCGTAGTTCACGGATAGGCAAGAGAGCCGAGTTTGGTTGGGATTTTTGGCAGGGGACTGCCCGTAGAAGTGAAAATTTGCCCACTTGTGGCGTGCATCACTCGTAGTTAGTTGGAAGGGCGGGATTCCTGCCCGGAGAGCCGCGCCAGGAGGCCGTCGTAGCGGGGCGGCATGAGTTCCAGTACGGAAATGGCTGTGCTGGTCCGCTGGATCCCCTCGATTTCCAGGATCTGGTTGGTGATGCGGTAAAGATCGGCCGTACTGCGGGCCACCACCTTGGCCATGAGGTCCGCGTCCCCGGTGGTGGCGTGCACCTCGATGACCTCCGGGATCGCGGCGAGCCCGTCTTCCACGGCACCTGTCCGGGTCTGGCTGATGGACAGTGAGAGGAAGGCCATGAGGTCATAGCCAAGCGCGGCGGGGTCCAGCCTCCGGCTGAAGGAGCGGAGGGCGCCGCTGCGCTCCAGCCGTGCCAGCCGGGCATGGACGGTGTTGCGTGCGACGCCGAGTGTCCGGGAGAGTGCCAGGGCGCTGGCTTCGGGGTCCTTGTCGAGGGCCAGGATGATCCTGCCGTCGAGGGAATCCAGGGTGCGAGGGGGCTGGATGGTCATATTTTCACCACAGTCACTAGAAGTTGAGCAGAAGTCCCAATGGGTTGAGGGTATCTTGCATTGTGGGCCGGGTCACAACCATGATCGTTCCTCATGACCAGTGATCAGCTCCTCATCGCACCGGACACCGCGCTTCCCACCCTTCGTGGCGCTGTGGCCAGCCTTCCGTCCTACGTCCCGGGCCGCCGCGGCGCCGGGGCTGACATCGCAGCCCTCGCCAGCAACGAAAGCCACTACAGTCCACTGCCAGCTGCTGCCGCTGCGGTGGCAGAAGCGGCCAGCACCATGAACCGCTACCCTGACTCGGCCGCCGTCGAACTCCGTGAACGGCTCGCCCGGCACCTGGGCGTCACCGCCGGGGAGATCGCGGTGGGGCCCGGCAGCGTGGGGGTCCTCCAGCAGATCATCACCGGACTGTGTGACGCCGGGGATGAAGTGATTTTCGCGTGGCGCTCCTTCGAGGCTTACCCCATCCTGGTGGAGCTGGCAGGCGCCCGGCCGGTCCGCATCCCGCTGGACGACGCTGAGGGCCACGACCTCGAGGCCATGGCCGCTGCCGTCACCGACCGCACGAAGGTGATCCTGCTCTGCACCCCCAACAATCCCACTGGCGTGCCGATCGGCCACGAACGCATCGAGGCGTTCCTGCGCTCCGTCCGCCCGGACATCCTCGTGGTGATCGACGAGGCCTACGTGGAATACGCCGAAGCGGGCAGCGGCCCCGATTCCCTGGCGCTCTACCGCCAGTACCCGAACGTCTGCATCTTGCGCACCTTCTCGAAGGCCTACGGACTCGCGGGCCTGCGGGTGGGATACGCCGTGGCGGCGCCGGCCATCGCGGAGGGACTGCGCCGGACCGCGCTTCCCTTCTCGGTGAGCGCGCTGGCCCAGAAGGCGGCTGTCGCGTCGCTGGATGCGGGGGAGGAGATGGAAGCGCGGGTTGCCGCCGTCAGGCAGGAACGCTCACGGATGGCCGCGCAGCTGGAAGCCCAGGGCTGGAAACTGCAGGCGAGCCAGGGCAATTTCCTGTGGATCCGTGCGGATGAGAGCCTCCTGGCGAGGCTGGTGGACGCGTTCGACCGCGCAGGCATCCTGGTCCGGGCGTACCAGGGCGACGGCGTGCGCATCACCGTTGCCGACCCCGCCTCCAACGACCGCGTGCTCCGGCTCCTCGAAGCCCACGCCGCCTGATAACTGACCGACCTTTTACCAATCCGTTCCACCCACAACCAGAGGAATCCCCATGGAACAACAGACAATGACGTCTGCCCGCCCACTCGGCGCCGCCCTCAAACCCCGCCAGCTCACCATGATGGGTCTCGGAAGCGCCATCGGCGCGGGCCTCTTCATCGGATCCGGCGCCGGAATCCAGGCCGCCGGCCCGGCGGTCCTGATCTCCTACCTCGTGGCCGGTACCCTCATCATCCTGGTGATGTGGGCCCTGGGCGAGATGGCCGCCGCGAATCCGGACAGCGGCGCCTTTTCCGTCTACACCGCCAAAGCCTACGGGCCGGTGGCCGGTGCCACGGTGGGCTGGCTCTGGTGGCTGCAGCTCGTGGTGGTCATCGCCGCGGAAGCGCTCGGCGCGGCAGGCCTGCTTGCCACCATCTTTCCCGCCCTGCCGGTGTGGCTGATGGCCTTCGTGTTCATCGTGCTGCTCACCGCTGTGAACCTCACCAGCGTGAAGAACTTCGGCGAGTTCGAGTTCTGGTTCGCCCTGCTCAAGGTGGCGGCAATCGTCGGCTTCCTGCTGGTGGGCGCGGCGCTGCTCTTCGGCTGGCTGCCGGGCGTCCAGTCGCCGGGCCTGTCCCACTTCATGGGGGATGGATTCGCGACCAACGGTTTCGCCGGGATTGCCACGGCGCTCTTCGTGGTGGCGTTCGCGTTCGGCGGCACCGAGATCGTCTCGGTTGCGGCAGCCGAGACCGCGGAGCCGGCCCGCAGCGTGAAGAAGGCAGTCCGGACCGTGCTGTGGCGCATCCTGGTTTTCTACATCGGTGCGATCTTCGTGATCGCGGCGGTGGTCCCCGTGGGTTCGGCGGGGCTGAAGAGCCCGTTCGCCGCGGTGCTGGACGCTGCTGGCATGCCCGGCGCGGCCACCGCCATCACCCTGGTAGCCGTGGCAGCACTACTCTCCGCCCTCAACGCCAACCTCTACGGTGCCTCCCGGATGGCGTACTCCCTCGCCGAGCGGGGCGAAGCGCCACGTCTGCTTGCTTCCGTGTCGAAGGCCCGGGTACCTGTTGTCGCAGTCCTGGCCAGCGTCGCCTTCGGCGTAGTCACGGTTGTGCTGGAGTTGGTCTTCCCCGAAATGGTGCTTGGCGTCCTGCTCAACATTGTTGGTTCGACGTGCCTGCTGGTGTGGACGTCCGCGCTCCTGGCCCAGCTCGCGCTGCGTCTCCGTGCCGACCGCGAAGGAACGGAGCTTCCCCTGCGGATGCCCGGCTTCCCGTGGCTCACGGCCATGGGTCTCCTCATCCTCGCGGCGATCTTCACGGTGGGCTTCATCGGCGAGGATTCCCGTCCCCAGCTCCTGAGCACTTTCGCGCTCGTGGCGCTTCTGGCGGTGGCGAACTGGCTGCATCACCGGAAACGGAAGGTTCCCTCGGCTGTTGAAGCCTCGGAGGGTGCCAAGGAGTCGGTGCTGATCGACTGAATCAGGTACTTTGGACCCCTTCGTGGGTTCGTGTGAACAGAGGGCGCGTCTGGCATTGGCTCGGCGCGCCCTTCCGTCCTGTTGTGGCGAGCCGGCCATGGTGAGCATGAAATCGGCTGGTTACTGTTGATCCCGCCCGAAACGAAACCGTTTAGGTAACCGGCAGCCTGCAGGCCACGCAGCCTGCAGGCAACAAATGGGCAGATCATTGCGTTGCGTTTCGTAAACCGCGCCAGCCGGTCCGTCAAAAGGTACAGGGCTATTTACTTTGGGCAGACGGTAGTGACTTAGTCGAGGAGTTTGCACGCGCCGGGACCTGCTAGGCATGAATCCATGAATAGAATCGCCATAGATCCAAGTGCGGCACGGTCGGATTCGCGTCTGTGTGCTGCGTTCACACCTCCCGTCGAGGTGCAACCCAGAGGAGTAATCGATGACCAATATGGATAGCATCACGCTGGAGGCGGAGCTCGTCGGTGAGGACGCCACGCGTGACATTGCGAAGGCCGTCAGCGCTCGTCATTCGATCGCGCGCAAGTACGTCATGAGGCTCCGCCGGCGGCATCCAGACGCAACGCCCGCTGAGGTGATCCAGATGTTGGAGCGTCACTACGGAACCTCGATCACAACGGCGGGGGCCCTCATCAGCGCTGGCGCGATCGCGGCTGATATTGGTATCGCGATGATTCCAGGAGTCGGGGCGGCAGCAGCCGGGATGAAGAGTGCGGGACAACAGGCCGCCAAGAAGACTGGCAAAGAAGCCGTCAAACTTGCCGCAAAGAGCGCTGCGAAACAGGCCGCAAAGAACATGGCGCTGGGTACTGCGAAGAACGGTGCACAGCGAGCCGCTGCTCTCCTTCCGGCGGGCGATGAGCAGTTGCAGTTCGAGATCACCGCGGTTTTCGCGTTAGCTATTGCCGATATTCACGGAATGGACCTCGACAAAGACCAGGCGCTCGCGCTTGTCTACGGACTCTCGAACGAACGCGTTAGCCAGAAGCAAATCGCAACGATGGCGACGGACCTATCGAGCGCGTCGGTTGACGGCGTCGTCGGTGTTGGAAATAGGATCGCTGCTGGCCGCACGGACTGGTCGCACTGGGCGAACACGCTCGCGGACACTCTCCCTGGAGGCGCCGCGCAGAATTTGGTTCGGACCATGGAGACGGGTCAGCTGGACGTCGTGCGCGAAAATTTGAGTGGAAAGCAGCAGGCAACGATTGAATACGGAGTTGGAGCCCTGGCGGGAGGAGTCACGCGCTTCGTCTTCGGTCGCGACGTCATCGTCGCAGCCCGGGCGGCATTCGCCGATGCCCCTGACATGTTCCCCGAACATCTGGCCGTCGATATGAAAGACCTTTCTGACGAAGACAGCGAGGTCGATCAGAACCGGGCCCTCGCGGCAATGGAGGACGCCGCGAAAGCTACAGGAAACTGGATTGCTGACACTGCCAGCACGGTCGGAGGCGGCGTCGCAACGAGCGCTGTAGCAGTCGGCGCGGGGGTAGCAACCACAGCCGACACGGTATCGCGGGCGTTCCGGAGCGTAGACATCGACGGGGACGGAATCCCAGATGAGCCCCAGGCTCTCGCCGTGGTCAAAGGCGTCGGTGGCGCCATTGCCGGTACCGCGGGGTCGGTCGGCGGGAGCGTCGCAGGGTTGTTCAAGCGGAAGAAGCCCGGCAAACAGACGGCGGACGGGTTTGAGACCGGCAGCGAGGAAGCGGCTGAGAAGTAACCCCTGCGGTTAGTCGTCTGCGGACACGGTCCCGTTGCGCTGCCAGCTGAAGTACCTGCCAATCGACTACGACGGGGGCACTCGGGTGGAGCCTGATCCCGCCTTTTGCGCCAAGACGATCCATTAAAGGCAGAGGGGGCGGCCTCTAAGTGACCGCGCCCCCTCGTCGTGCTGCGACGAACTGGCGAAGAGGCTCTGGGAGCCTTTGTCCTAGGTCGCCCCATTACCCTGCGAACTCGGGCGAGTTGCCAGCCTAGTGGAACCCTGGCCGTCAGGCCTTCCAGTAGTGATCGGGGCTCAGCGAGAAGTAGACGACCCAGATAAGACCGATACCGCCGGTGAAAATTGAGATAAGGGTCCAAGCCATCGCGCTGTGCGAGGTTTGCTGACGATTGTAGACAACCTCGCGGATCACGTTGTAATTCGACGAGGGCGGCCCCATGGTGTGCTGGGGCTGCTGCCACTGCTGCGCGGGATAGGCAGGTGGGGCCGTCATTGCAGGAACATTCTGGAAATGGTCGGTCCACTGCGTTCCGTCAAACCAGCGTTGGCGGCCAGGAGTCGCTTGATCGTCGTACCAGCCAGCTGGTGGAGTAGTCATTGAGTTAACGGCCTTCCCGTTTTGAGGGCCCCCTTGGCCACAATTGCTCTGACTTTACGGCATTCCACGGTCCCAAAGGACCAGACGACACGCCCGTGGTGCTCAGTGAAGGTCCTGAACACGACTTCACTGTTTTTCCGTCGACTGGGTTACAAAAATTGCTAAGCCATAAAGGTTCGGCTGTAACTTTGAGGTGTCACTAATTGTCGGATCGTCCGCCTACAGTGCTCCCATGACTCCCGACGAAACGGCCCCTAGCCCGCAGCCGAAGAGGAAGCGCGCCGTCTCGCGCAAGTGTCCGGTTTGCGGCAGCGAGGCCTGGCTAATTGCCTACGGAATGATCATGCCGTCGGCGCGCCAAGCTATGCCGGAGAAGACCGAGTTCGCAGGCTGTGTCGTCATGGACGAAATGCGTGTTTACCCCGCCACCGGCAAAACTGAGATCGGCACACCCGAGTGGGCGTGCCAGAACCCGGAGTGCCGGCACCGCTGGTGGTGAGGCTCAGCTGATCCGGTACATCTTCCCCAGCGCCGGCATGTGGATCAGCGTCTCGACGACGGGCCGCCCGGTGATGGACTCAATCGCTTCGGCATACCCCCGCATCTGGCCGATGTACTTGTCCTTGATGTGGCCGACAGGATCTTTGCCCGGATAGGACTTATGATCCACCAGGACATATCCGGCAGGGGTCTCCAGCAGGAGATCGATCCACCCTTCCATGAGTTGGTTGTCGGCGTTCCGCCAGGCAACCGATTGTTCAGTGGTGACCGTCGCGCCAGGATAATGCTGGGCGAAGAAGGCGAGCATCCGTTCGCCCGCCTCCACCACGACGCTTGGCTCGACGGCGGAGGCCGCACCCCACCGGTCAAGGAGCCGCTGCGCAGCGCGAAGCCGGACGGAGGCGTCCATCTCCGCCAGAGGCAGGGCGAAGTAACCGTGGATGGCGGAGCCCACCTGGTCCCAGTTGGCAGCGCCGTGGGGAATCAACTGCGGGCCGAGGGCCGCCGCCTCGGTGACGTCCGCAGCGAAGCCGAAGCTCGCCAGGGAGCTGGCGGTTACCCGGGCTGGTTTATGCGAAACCGGCGCGTCGACGGTCAGGCCGTCCTCGTGCTCGACATTGGCATTGTCATCGGTATCGGCGGGTCCATCCGCTGGCTCGTAGGTAAACGCATCCACGGCGAGAGCGTGTTCGCCGTCGCGCCCTTGGACAGTCAGGGTTCCGTCGTTGCCGGCTCCCGCGGTCCACTCCACGATCGGTCCGGTCCCCAGCGAGTTCAACGACGCCGGGGCCGGGTTGGCGGCCGCCAGGCAGGTCACGCTGACTGAGCGGGTCAGGCCCACATAGAGCACGCGCGCGGAGTCGGCCTGGCGCCGCGCCAGGACCCGCTGCGCGACGGCTGATGAGTCGGCGACTGCGGACAGAGGCTTGAATCCCTTTCCGCCGAATGCCCACGGCCAGAAGCGGATCCAACGACCGGCGAGGGGGTCGCGGACGTCGATCTCGTCGACTCCTTCGACAGCCACACCCCACGGTTTTGCGGCGACGTCGCTGTCGAGACTCGCCAGCACGACGGCCGGCCATTCCAGTCCCTTGGCCTTGTGGTAGGTCAGCACATTGACGACGTCGTCACCAAAGTTCTCACTGCCGGCACTGTCGGCGTCGGCCAGGAACTTGAGCGAGCCGCTCAGCGTCACTGGCTTGCTGAGCGCGGCACACGATTCGTAGTACTGCTCTAGCAGGGAACGCAGGGCATCCAGATTCTTCAGCCGGGTTCCCGGGTTGCTCCACGACTTGATGAGCCGGGCAACCCCGAGCCGCGACGTCACCTCTTCCATGATCTCGGTGGGCGTGCACACCTTGGCCAGACCGCGGAGCTCGACCAACCCGGACACCAAAGGGTCGTTGGCCCAGCGCTGGAGCTCTTCCCCGGGCTCCTCGGCGTCGAACAGCGCAGGGACCCACTGGCCGAATTGGGGGTGGTCCGGATGCAGGTGGGCTAGCTCGGCCAGGGCTACCGTGTCGTCGTCGGACGCGACGAAGGCCATCCCGGCGCGCACCAGCTGGATCTCCCGGGCGGCGAACAAGGAGGAGGTGTTGGTGGTTGCCTTGATCCCGAGGGACGCCAGTTCGGCGGCGACGGCTGCGACGGCGTCGTTTGACCGGGCGAGGACTGCGACGTCGGACCCTTTGAGTCCACGCCGCTGGATGAGGTCGGCGACGCCGGCGGCGACGGCCCGGCGCTGCGCCGGCACGGTTTTCGCTGCCAGAGTCCAGGCCTCCCGGTCGCCGCCCAGTGCGTTCTTGGGATGGGACTCATCACGACGGGCTTCCGGAACGGTCAGCCTGACTTCTTTCTCGCCGAGCTCAGGGAACATGGCGAGGCTGATCTCGTTGGAGAGCTCGATGACGGCTTCTTTGGACCGCCAGGAATCATGCAGCTGGGTCTTGTTCTCCACGTGGGCGGCGACGGCTTTCATCAGCTCGGGGTCGGTGCCGCGGAATTCGTAGATGGCCTGCTTTGAATCGCCCACCCAGACCACTTTGTCCACCAGCTCGGCGAACTTGGTGAACAGCTGGAGCTGCAGCGGGCTGGTGTCCTGGAATTCGTCCACCACCATGAACTTGATGCGTCCGGCGATGGAGGCGCGGAACGTGGGATTGTGCTCCAGCAGATCCAGGACGAGAGTTTCCTGGTCGGCAAAGTCGATGAGCCCGTATTGCCGCTTGAATTCGGCGAACCGGTCCAGGCAGGAAGCGGCGCAGGCAAACACCAGTTCGGTGAATTCCCTCAGCTCGTTTTGGAAAGCAGGGTTGGAGACCAGGTCGACGTCGACCGCTGAAATAAAGCTCTCCAGCTGCCGTTTGGCGTCCGCGTTCGGGACGCCGGCCGCGTCGATCCAGAAACGCCAGGGGGCGTCCTCCGGCGACGCGTGGGTCAGGACGGGCTCAAGCAGGGCGATCGAGGCGTAGAGGTTCTTCGGGGGAGCCTTGCCGCCTTCGGCGATGTCAGCTGCCCGCCCGCGTAGGCTCATGATTCCCTGGAGGAGCTGGTTGGACCAGGATGCGCGGTGGTCGAGGCCCGCCGGACCCAGTACCTGTTGCAGCCCCTGCCAGGACAGTGCGGCGGAGTGGGCTAGTGCCGCGGGGTCGATCCGGTTGCTGCGGGCGGCGTCCGTGATGTTCCGGACGATTGTGCGCCAGTCGGTGTCGCTGCCCCGGATGTCGGATTCGCCGTCGTGCCCCAAGCGCCGGGCCAGTGGTTGGATCATGGGCGTGAACTCCGCGAACACATTGTCTGTAGCCAGCTGGAAGATCCGGAGTTGTTCGTCTTCGGCGATGACCTGCAGGGCCGGCGAAAGCCCGGCGTCGACCGCGTATTCCTGGAGCAGCCGGCTGCAGACGCTGTTGACCGTGCCCACCATACTGACGGACATCTGCCGGGCGGCGTCCGGGCGTTCGTTGCCGAAGAGTTCGGCCTGGACCCGGTCGATGAGTTCGGCGGCGGCCTTCTTGGTGAAGGTGGTGGCAAGGATCTGGCTGGGCTTGGTGCCGCTGTTAATAGCTGTGGCGATTTCGCCCATGAGGCTGTAGGTCTTGCCGGTGCCGGCGCTGGCGGTGATCATCGTGACGTTGTTCAGTGCATGGTTCATGACAGGTCCCCCTTGAGGCCGCAGAGCGCGGAAAAGTCGCAGAAGTTGCAGGGCGGCTTCTGGTAGAGCCTGCCGTCCGTAGCCGCAGTCTCCCGCTGTTCATCTGACGATCCCAGTTCCTGGCGTCCGGCGGCGAGGACCCGTCCGCCTACTACCTCAGAGATGGAGAATTCGGCGGCGCGGACAGAGCGTTGCCAGGTGCTCCGGCTGGACGCGGGGCTGGCCAGAGCCGGGCCGAAGAGCTTGCTGGTGGAGGCGAACTCGCCTTGTTTGAGCATGTAGTAAGACATTGCGGCGTCTTCGGCGACGGTGGACATGGAGTCCGGCCCGTCGTCCAAGGCCCAGTGGTACAGGGCAAGCTGCATCGCGTCACCCTGGGTGATCTCTTCGCGGCGGTACTTCGCGCGGTTGGTCCACTTGAGGTCGATCACTACGGGCTCGGCGTGCTGGTCCGCGGCAAGGACATCGATGTAGCCGGAGACCATTACTTCGAGCTGAGTTCCGTTGACGTTGAACAGGGCCGGCTTGCTGAACTCGTGCTCCGTGGCGCGGATGTAGACCCCTTGCGTTTGCAGGGTCTGGAAGAGCTTGATGACCGAGTTCTCTATGACAGGCCGGAGTCCAGCGAGTTTGCTGCCTCTGCCAGGCAGGAGCAGCTCCGAAGCGTAGTGGGGAACGAGTTGGTCCAGTTTCGCGTGGACTTCCGCCGGCTCGGGCACGGCCCGGTTCTCGGCGTAGAGCTCGCCAAAGAGTTCTTCGACGACCCTGTGGACCAGGGTGCCGATCATGGTGTTTCCGGTGGGGACTGACTGCGCGTCGCCCACCCTCAGCCGCCCCTTCTTCTCCAGGACCCACTTCATGGAGCAGCCGATCAACGTGCTCAGCTGCGAGTAGGAGAGCCTGTCGGGCATGAAGGCCGGGCGCGGGCCCAATTCGTGCGATGCCGGGATCGGCTGGGATTCTGAGGGCTGCACCGGCGTCAGCACTGCGGTTCGGCCGGCGAGGTGCCAGACGCCGTCGCGCACCAACTCCGTGGGAGTAGTGCTGAAGGCTGAAATGGCGTGTTCCACCGCCTTCTTGTTTTCCTCCGGGGTCCCGGGCAGGGGAGTCGGAAGGGTGCTGAAGGCCAGGGAGGACAGCACGGGGTGCGCCTTCGTCGGCTCCCCGCTGATCTCGGCGGCGCGGACCAGCAGCAGCCGATGGCAGTGCCTCGCGGCGTTCACTGCGACGGAGAGTTCCAGTTCGGCGAGGGCAGCAGGATCCGGCAGTACGACGCCGACGCCCAGCAGGGCCTGGCGTTCGGCGTCGTCCCAGTGCCGGGACCGGGCCTGGCCGTCATCCTGGCACCCCCACCAGACGAGCGTGTCGACGTCGTCGCACAGTTCGGCGAGGCCGCGCAGCGTGAGCCACGGCGCTGCCTCGTCGCCGGCCAGGGGACTGGAACTGGCGGGAACGACGGATTCCAGGATCCGTGCGATGGTCTTGCGGGTTACTGGCTCCGGCCCGTCGATCAGGGCCATGAATTCATTGAGCTGGCTGAGGACGGATTCGAGCTGGGGGTAGAGATGCACGCGACGCTTGAGCTGGGCGCGCAGCCACTGCGCGCGTTCGACGACGGCGCTGCCGCTGACGGTGCCGTCGTCGGTCAGCAGACCGGTGCTGAGCAGCTGGTCCAGTTCTGCCGCGACGGCGGAACCGAGGTTCTCGTCGGCGCTGATCTTCTGGAGGGCGGCGAGCCATTCCTCGCCGCCGGTGCCCGGTTGGGCGGCGAGGGCGCGCAGGAGATGCCGGGCGGCTGCACGCCGGACGGGGCCCACGGGGAGGTTCAGGAACTCGCCCAGCAGCTGGACGTCCACCGGCGCCCAGATCACGTTGAAGAAGAGGGGAATGATCTGGTCGATGGCCCGCCAGCGTGAACGGCTGCCGACACCGATCCGCGGCAGGCCGCGCAGCTGCAGTTCTTGGTCGAGCAGCGAGGTGCTCGTGGAAGCGACGACGGCGGAGCGGGCCGAGTCGGGTTTACCTTCGGTGGTAACTCCTGACGCGAGCCAGCGTGCCGTGTGCTCCGCCGCTTCCCATTCGGTTTTGGCGACGAGGGCGGTGACCTCGGCCACCGGCTCGGTCTGCGCGGCGGGCTCCACGACGCTCACTCCGCGGCGTTCGAGCGCGCCGATGAGGCGGTTCCAGATGGCCGGGAACGAGCCGCGTGGGTGCTGCAGTTTCATCTCAGAGATTCCGAGCGGCCAGTTGGCGGTGGCTTCGCTCTCGAGCTCATGGATGAGTTCCAGCGGGTAATCGGCGAACGCCCGGTCAAGGGGGAGTGTGCTCTGTTCCACGGAAGCGAGGGCTTTCAGCTTGGCGGTGGACCTGTCCGGAGCGAGGCCTGTCCATCCGTTGACCACCAGTTCGTCGCGCATGCTCAACAGGTCGATGGCCGTGGACCACGGATCGACGGAGAACGAACGGTGGAACCAGGTCTCCGGGGTGTCCTGCTCCGCGAGTCGGGCCATGTACTGCCGGATCCGCGTCGAATGGCGGGCATCGGGTCCGGAGAGCCCGAGCCGGGTCTGAAGCAGCTGGGTCAGCCCCAAGGGCCCGAGCCTGACCACGCCGAGCGCGGAATCACGGTAGGTCCACGGTGCGCGGTCCAGATACAGGCCAAACAAAACGTTCACATCATCCCCCGGGACGTGTTGGAGCGACAGTTCCTAGATCATATGGGCAGGGTCGGACAATGAACGGTGCGACGCGTCAGAGCCCCGGAGTGGGGCCGGTCTTGTCAGTCTGCGTCGAGGGTGGCCTGGAGCAGTCGGTCAAAGCTGGCCGTTCCGTACTCGGGCGGCGTGATGGTGATGAGCAGCCGGGTTGTGGTCACCTCTGGCGTGTCCCGGGGGGAGGGGTTCTTCTGGACCCGAGCTGGCTGCTTTCTTCCGGTCGCTGTGGATTGGCCGTCCTTGACCGCCGTCACCTCGAGGCCCGGCACGCCGTGGACAAGCAACGGAATGCGCTGCTCGTTCTCGATGAATCTCCTGAAGTCGTGTAGTGATAGTTGGTCGCCCGGATTTCCGGTCAGCTCGAGGATGGTTTCATTGACACTTTGGTTAACTCCAGTGAGGAACTTTTTCTCGCTTGACGCTTTCGCCATGACGAGGAATATTGTCAACGCGACTGCAAAAACAACGATAAAAAGTGTTGCGGTTCCGGGGTTTCGAAGGCCGGCGATGAAGATCATCAGGATCAGGCAAACGAAGAACCCGATGATTCCGAGCCCCAGACATGAATAGACGGAATCCTGTCCCGGCCGCCCGCTCCATTGCTGGGACGTGAAGGTCACGAGCAACCTTTGCTCGGGTTTAGGTAGTGACTTGCTCATTTTCCCTTCACTTCCAGGAGCGCCTCGGCGAGGACGATTGCCTCCCGGGCTTTCTTGAGATCGTCGAGAAGGCCGGCGTCAGAAAGGCCCCCAAAAGGGCCTTGCGCCGTGCCCGCCAATTGTGCAACGGCCCTGCTGAGATTGTCCCGCTCTTGCGCAAGCATTCTGGAGGAATCCAGTTTGGTCTTGCTTTTCTCAAGCTCCACAAGAGATTTTGTGAGTTCGTCGGAGCGGTTTCCGAGCAGAGCAAGCCGTTGCCCGATCCGTTCGGTTCGGTTGCGAAACATCGGCTCCATCCTGAGTGCGACCTCCAGGAGTTCCCTGAGGGATTCCGCTTCCGGCCTTTGGGGGTTTTTCTCCAGCAACTTGCTGGTATTCGCCCGCCGTTGCTCCCACGCCAGAAGGCCGGCGCGGTTCTGGTCCGCCAACAGGACAAGGATCTCGAGAGACGTGCTGAGGGAGTCGCGCCGGCTGCTCAGACTCTGCGTCGCTGCGTCTAGCCGCGCGATGAACTGGGCGTAGTTGTCGTTGAGCTGTGTTCCCTCTTTCATGGATCCCCCAAGAATCGTGTCCGATGCGACGGTTTCTGACTGAAGTGTGCCTCACCGCTCCGACATTTTAAGCCCCCGATGAGCTCCGGCATGGGGACTCACATGCCGACAGAGGCCGGGACCCAGGCCTCGGCCCGGGACAGGGCCGTTTTCAGGTCCCGTCCGCCAGCGCTCTCCAGCAACTCAGAGTCCCCGACCACCACCAGCAGGCTCCGGGCGCGGGACAACCCCACGTAAAGTTGCTCCGCGGCACGGTCCATGTCCTTAAACCCGTTGACACAGAGCACCACGGCCGAGCGCTCCAGGCCCTTGAAGCCGAGAACGTGGCCGTAGAAGACGTCGTTGTTCGCGTGGAAGTCCAGCCAGTACTCAGCGATGGTCCCGGCGTCGACGTGCTCCAAGTGCGCCGGGTGCCGCGACTTGGTGGTCAGGAGAGCAATCTGGTTGTTGCTCCAGCCCTCGTCCATCAGGGCCTCAACGCATTCGTCGGCGGCGTTGAGGGCATCATCCGTGGGGCATTCGACGCGGCGGACGGGCAGCCCCGTGCCGCCACGGGGAGTGAAGTGCTCGCCTGCGAAGGACCGGAATGTCTCGGCGATCTTCCGGGTGTTGCGGAGGTTTTCATCGATATGGATCGGCACTAGGTCCGCCGTCGGGTGCTTGCCGTCGGCGCCGGTCCCGCTCCACCTTTGGTAGACGTCCTGCCGGTCGTCCATGAACGCATAAACCTCGCCAGCCTCCGGATCAGTGGTGCAGGCGAGCAGCGCCTCCCACCACAGCGGGGCAAAGTCCTGCGCTTCATCGATGACGACGGCGTCAAGCCGCTCGTGCGGTTCCATGCGGCCCGCCAACTCCCGAAGGAGGCGGGGCATCTCCTCCTCGAAATAATCCTGCCCGGAGCCGTCCGGGACACCAAGCGCGCGGACGTACTCGTGAAACTCCCCTGTGAAGACCGGCTTGGCCTGCCGCCAGCCGGAGACCTGCTGCTGCAGGTACTGACTCAGCCCCTTGTTGTAGCAGAAGAGGCCCACACGCTTGCCTTCACGGCACAGCAGACGCGTCTTTTCGACCGCGAGCCAGGTCTTGCCGCTGCCGGCCCCGCCGGTGAATCGGACGCGGGGTAGGGAACGGGTCGCCCGCAACAGCACTAACTGCCGCACGGTGAGGTGATCCTGCGCGTCTTCGGCTTCGTGGGGGTCGGGGAGCTGGCTGGCATCGACGTCGAGGTCGCCGCCAAGCTTCCGGACGATCCGTTCAAGGAAAGCCGGGGTCAGCGTGGTGGCCCCGCTGCCTTCACGCTCGATGGCGTCGCGCACCCTGGCCACCAGCGACTCAGTGTCCGCCCGGTCCAGTATCAGCGAGCGAGGACACCCCGCCATGGCCCAGCCCCGCGGCACTTCCGAGTAGGGGAGACTGACAAGATACGCGAAGCGGCTGCTGAGCCGAGATCCGAGCTGATCCTCCAGCCAGTTCTTCAACGCATGCATCGACGCCTGCGACTGGACCACCGGGCTCTGGATGTTGTGCCGGCCCGCCTTGTCAGACTGATACCACTGCCCGTTCTCGACGCCGACCTTTCCGCCTTTGACCTCAATTGCGGCCATACCGACGCCGGGCCACAGGACGAGGATGTCGATCTCGTGTTCTGCCCGCCCGTCCCGCAGCTGGACTGAGTAGGCAAGTACGACGTCGTCCGGGAGACTGCTTTTCAGCGCGTCCCAGACCGCTTTCTCGGCCACCATGCCATCGCCGAATACGGGTTCTTCCGGAATGCATTTCATCGGTGCTCCATCAACTCGGACTTTGGCTAGGCAGCGTTGCTAAGTGTCTGCACAATACCGTTCAGCGCGTCATCAAGTGTGACGCCGCCGTCCGGACCGGGCCCGGTCGGAAATTCGCCGGTATGCCATTGAAGCTTGCTTGCATCGTCGCAGCCCCGGCCATATCTCAAACCTTCGAGTATCTGGTGCCCCGCTTCGATGTGTGGAATACCGTCCTTGTACCAGTTCGGAAAATTGCTATCGGGAGCCGACCATCGATTCCTGGTTAGGTAGCCCTTCTCGATTGGCCATTGGTCCGCGGGTAAATACTTCTCTGACACGATTTCGAACCAGACCCCATCAGCGCTGGGAACCGCCTGGGCATATGGTGCCAATCCTTCGGTGTCGTCGTCAGCGTACTGAATGCTGAGGAACGAGTTCCACGGCATGTTGGCGAGGACTTCGCTGACCAGTTCGCCGGCTTTAGCCCAGCCTTCCTGGACGTTGTTCCCGGCCCTGATGTGGTTGACCATGCCGTCGTACTCATCCTCGATTTCCGAAGGCATCACGGCGCCGATCACCGACTCCCAAGCAGCGAAATGCCTCATGATAGCGACTGCGGACGGCCGATCGCGTCCGGCGGCTGTCTCGGCAATCATCCAACTGTCATAGCTCGCCACCTCTTTCGGAGACCCAAACTGGTCATAGGCGCACATGAATCCTGCAGCCGCGTCGGCGAATTCGGCGGCATTGAACCGATCTCTGGTGGATGGGAGTTGCAGCCCCACGGAACCCAACGCGGTGTCCCAGAATCCTAGGCCCAGGCGGCGCCGGAGCTCGTCTGCCGGAGCCGGCCCGCTGGCTCCGGATGGTGTCCCGGCGTCGTCAAGATGCAGCGCGATTACCTCGGCCAACTCGCCGTACTCGGAGGACGATATTCCAGCCACATTGCCGGAGCGGATGGCCTGTGCCGTTGCTTCAATAATCCCTAGGATTCTGGCTGTATCCCGGTGGGGATGGCGGGTCCCCAGGAGGTCCCGGATGTCGGCGATGGATGAAACAGGCATCATCCCCAGAGCCATTTCACAATCTGGTTTCACGCCGCGGTGCAGACCCGTCACATACAGCAAACTGAGCGCGTCGGTGGGTGCTGCAATCCCCGCACCGATGCCCCCTTGTTGTTGTCGCACGCGATAAAGAATGTCCTTGAACATGTGTGTGCTCCGGAGCATCTCCACTGCGATGTCGACGTCGACCGGTGCCCCGAGCGCTGCCAGAACCTTCGGTATGTCCCTAAAGTCAATCCCGGCAGCATGAAGCTGCTCAAAGCGCTCGCGCTCGTGCCAAAGGGCAGCTCCCGTTGCGTAGCATCGATCCCGGATAGCCTTGGACCGCTGTTCCTCGGCCCGATCGGCGACGCGGGAACAGAGAAGACGCAGCATCTGGTAGCTATGCATGTTCGCCGCAGCCGCGATTGAACTCAGGGGATCACCCGCGCGAAACGATGCCATTGCTGGCCCAATCGCGTCTCGCGGGTCGGCCTCGGGCAGGAAATCTTCGGTTGGTGTGGTCATAATGTGATCCCCGTCGAGTGTGGTGTGTGTCGAGTGAAAAGTTTGCGCGCCTTCTCCAAGCGCTCTCACCCCGCATTTCGCAGAGTTTGGACTTCGCCGGCTAGAGCTTGCTCCATCGTCACGCCGTGATCCCGACCCGGTCCGCCTATCGGCTGCTTGGTACCCCAGCGCAGTTGCCAAGGGTCTGGGCATAGCCGGCCGAACCTCAGTCCTTTGAGAAGCTGATGCCCGGCTTCATGGAGGGCCACCTTTTCCTTGCACCACTGCGGAACTTCGTCGTCGGGGGCTAGCCAGTCCTCGTCTTCCAAATAGTCTGTGTCGATAGGCCACTGTTCGCCCGGCAAGAGGCGCTCGGAGACGACTTCGCACCATACGCCGTCAACACCGCGGATACCCTCCGCGAAGGGCGGGATAGAACCATCGACGCAGTCGCCGTAATGAATCAGGAGGGAGCGGTTCCGGGGCATGCTCGCAAGCAGTTCGCAAACGTACTCGCCCACGCGCACCCAGGCGGCCTCAAGGGCTGAATCAGTCCGGTCCAATAGCGCGGCGTCGATGGAGTCAGAGTTGGGAGCGGGAAGCTGTTGCTTCGCCTCGTACCCCGGGATGGTGCTGAGTGCCTCCTGCCAGCCGCCGTAGTGGACCATCAACTCGATGGCTGAAGGACGGTCGCCTCCCAGCGATACCTCTGCCGTAACCCAGCGGTCGTAAGTCTCGAGACTCACTGGGAAGTCACAATCGGCGCATTCCACCCCGTAATCCTGAATGGCCTGGATGAAATCGGTTTCGCCAAAACGGTCAGCGGCTTTGCGCAGTTGCAATCCCACTTTGCTCAACGCCTGATCCCAACACCCGCCGCCGAGGCGGCGGGTCAAGGCTGAGACAGGGGTAGGCCATGCGGCGGCTTCATCAAGGATATGGCCCCTGAACCGCCTTGCCAGAGGTTCCGCCGTTGCCACGTATTCCTCAACGGACAATGATCTGGCAACCCGCGCTCGGATGGCCAGCTTGGTGGTCTCAGCGACTGCCAGGATCTCAGCGAAACGTCTCGGAGGAAAATCAGCCCTAGTCAAAAGCCGCAGCTCGGCGATCTCAGCCGTGGGCATCTGCCCCAGCGTCAGCTGATAATCGGGTTCGATCCCGTGGTGCTTGCCAGTGACATACAGCAGGCTCAGTTTGTCGCAGAGGAGTATTGGGTCCTGCAGAATTGTGGGATCGTCGCCGGGAATCCCGGGGACGTGCAATAGTTCGACGGCGACCTCGACGTCAATCTCCGTCCCAATTGCACGCAGGACCACCGGAATTTCCGAACGCTTGATTCCGGAATCGTCCAGTCTGGTGATCATTTCCACGTTGTCCCAGATGGACCCCATGGTGGTTTGGCCTCGCTGCCTGACGGAGCGGAGACGCTCAAGCTCGTTGTCCGGCAGCGTTTTGTCGATGAGCGCCTCACAAATGTCGAGGACGCTGCCGTCGTAATCATGCGCAATCGCTCGCAGGGGATCGCCCCTGCGATATGCCTCGACTAAGGCTTCGGGTCGAGTCCAATAGCCCGGCGCGCTTCGGCTGCCCGCAGTTGTCAGCTCGGCCCCCACAATGTCCACCAATTTCGCCGTCTACTCCTGCACTGACCGGACGGCGTCCATCCAGGTGCCGTAGATGTTCCGTACGGATGCACCGGACGGCCGTTCACGCCCCTCGGCGATCTCCTGTTTCACCCACACGTCATATCCTGCATACGTGGCATTTATATCGGCAGCCGAGGCGTAGAAGCAGAAATCGTGCACCGCGTCGTCGTAGTCTTCGCGGTGAACTTCAAAAGACCCTTCGGCCTGCCCTGAGTAGTGGTGCCTACGCCCATTGCTTCCAAGGCCTCGTTCCAGCCGCCGAAGCGTTTCGTGACGGTTTGGCGAGTCGGCGGCCAAGGGAACGCACCCTGCCGCGATACGAGGCCAAGGGCAACCACGAGTTCCTCACGGAGTTCCTGGTAGCGCTTGCCGGTGATGCTGGATGTGGGGTTGCTGGCGAGGTGCTTCTGCGCCGCACCGATGACTCCGAGGATTGTGGCGATGTCATCGAGGTCTGCTTCCGCGGACCCGAGTGCGGCCCTCAGCTCGCCCATCAGCGAAAGGTCCAGATTGACTGCTGCCCATCCACGGGCCGGGGCCAGCCGAAGTTCGGAACCGAGCAGATACCAGACGCCTGCGGCGACAGCTTCTTTGGAGAAGATGTCGTCAATCTGACTTTTGTCGAAGACGATGCTTGACTCCCGGAGAACGTCCTCGGCGAGATCAACATCGATCGCCGGGTAAAGCGCCTGCAGCTTCAGCACCGCGTCCGGCCGGGTGACGCCGCGCTTGGCCATCTGGCGCGCCAAGTCACCGTATTCCGTCAGAAACGCGTCGTGGGCAGCTTTTCGGGCCGCTTCGCGCGCAGAGATGCGGTTCTTTCGGGATTCCTCGGCGTTCGTCCCACCGACCTTGGCAATGATCTGCCGGACACGCTCGCGGGTGATGCCGAAGGTCTGGCCGATGGCATCAAGGGTCTCGCCATCCGAGTAGCGTTCCACCATTGCGGCATCGCGCTGCTCCCGGCTGAGTTCAGGAGTTGTAGTCATGGTCACATTCCTATCAGTAGGATCGGACATTTTGGGCAACCCCGGTCGTGGCTCCATCAACATGGAGTGCTGCGGCTGTTTCGGCTTCCTTCAGGAGTCCAAGGAACAACGCATTCGGGTTTGCTCCCGGCAGTACCCGTCGCACATCCTCCAGTGCCACCAAGGCGGTAACCCCAGCAACACGTGCACCGTACAGCGCCGCCACAGTGGGCGTCCGGGACTCGGCGCGGACGCAGTGCAGCAGCACCGTCTTGCCCTCCGCGCGGAAGCGTTCGACGGCGGCCGCCGCGTCCCGCAGGACGTACGCGGCGTCGGCGTTGTCCTCAGAGGCAGGGGAGTCGATGATCCAGAACGTGGCGTGGTCTTCCGGCGCCACGCCGGGCACGTCGGAAGTCCCCAGCCGGCACAACGACACCACGGCGTCGATCCCCAGCTCGGAAACCTGCGAGAGGGATCCGACGCCGCCCAGCCAGACGCCGTCGTCGCACGGGTGTTGGACCAGGACGTCGGTGCGGCCCCACATGCTGTAGTCCTGGCGTTCGGCGCGCGGCCAGGCTGCGGGCCGGCGGCCCACGCCGCGGCCCAGTTCCATGCCGAGCATCATGAGGTCGCGCGCCAAGAGTCCGGGCCAGCCGTGCAGACGCCGCCGCCACTCGAACGGCACCGCGGTGTAGCCGTAGGCGGCGCCGAGCAGCCCGCCGGCGATGGCGGCGACGGTGTCGGTGTCCCGGCCGCCGCGGACGGCCTCCTCCAGCGCTGCCCGCAGGTGGGCCGGGCCGGAGGCCGACAAACCGAAGTGGATGGCGCTCCAGGCGCCCTGGAATGCCTCGACCCCCCAGCCGTTATGGGTGAAGTCACGCGGCCGGGACCGCTCGGCCGCCTCGATCCGCTCCAGCCACAGCCCTGCCCGCGCGGCAGGAAGCAGCGGCAGCCCGGCCCGCACATCGAGCAGCCCGGTCAGCACCGCCTCCCGGATGGCGACGCACCAGAGGCCGCAAGCTTCCTGCGCGTCCGGGTCGGCGTGGGTCAGCGCGCTGAGCACCCCGGCCTCGGCCATCAGTTCAGCCGGATCCCGGTCCAGATAGGCCAGCGCCAGCGGAGCGGTGCGCATCAGCGAGCCGTTCCCGGCGCTTCGGCCGGTGCGGGCGTGGAAGTCCGCGGCCGCGGCGCTGAAGTCGGCGGCAGTCACCTCGCTCCGGCCCGCCGCAGAGGCCAGCCGGCGGGCGGCCGCGATGACGGCGCTGGTCTGGGCGCCCACGTCCTTGGCCTCGGCCGCCCACGCCGTCCAGGCCCGGACCACCATGGTGAGCGCGGCGGGTGAGGAAGATCCGGCGTCGGGCGCCGCCTCGAGCAATGCCTGCGCGATCGGGACGGCCATGGAGGTGTCGTCGGTCCACTCGGCCGGCGCGAACCCGAACGGCCCGCCGCCTTTCATAGTGACCTCGGCGCCGTCCGGCAGCGGAGCGCCGAACTCGTAGCCGGCGCCGAGGGCGTCGCCGGCGGCCAGGGCAACGAGGACGCCGGCCGCGCGGTCGTTCTGCAAGGGGGTCAGTTTCATGCCAGCTCCATCAGGGGGTGGTGGGTGTTCCAGCCGGTCAGGTGGGCCAGCTGGGGGCTGCGGGTGGGAAGTTCGACGGCGATGCCCGCGGCGGACACCGGGCCGGCGGCGCGGGAGATATTGCGGCTCCGGAGCGCACCGTGGCTCCGGACCTCGACAGCAGCCACGCCGCCGTCGAACGCTCCGAAGTCCAGCGCCTGGACCAGGGCGGCGAAGTCACGGGCCCGCTGGCCCGGCATGGGACCGGAGGCCAGCGCCTGGGGTGAGAGGAGCTCCAGGTCCAGCAGTGCGGAGTCGATCAGCTGTCGGTAGTGCCGGCGGAACAGCGTGCCGGTGCCGAAGACCTCCAGGAGGAGCGGCTGCGTGCCCAGCCCGAGCACGACGCCGCGCTGGCCCTCCAGCGGTGCGGGGGCATTGGCGGCGTCGAAGCGGTTGTGCGCGTTGTTCCTGAACAGGTCCAGGTGGTCCAGCAGGGAGCCGGTCACCGACGCGCCGCGGGCCGCATCGAAGCGGCTGACCCGCTCCCAGATCCGCCCCTGCCGGTCCCCGCCGCGCCGGCCGTCGAGGCCGTTGGCCAGCTCGGACCAGACGTTCAGCGGTGCGCGCCGCGCCTGCCGGCGGTGGCTGGACTTTCCGGCTTCCCAGCGGCCGGCCTCGACGCAGAAGGTGTCGATGTCGCGGGTTTCGCCGGGGCCCAGGACGACGTCGCGGGCGCAGGTCCGGTGCTGCTGTCCGCCCTCGAGCAGCTCGCCCTCCAGCAGCAGGGCCGGATGCGGGCCGTTGTTGGTCACGGTGAGCCGGGCCACCTGGGGGCCGCTGGCGAGCTCGGTAACGGCGACGTCGGCGTGGGTGCCGGTGCTGATGCCCAGGTTGCCGGACCCGGAGGTCCAGACGGGGAAGATGCTCAGCGGGCCGAGCCTGCTGCCGGCACCGACGTGAAGCTGTGGGATTTTCATGATGACCTCCATTTGATTTAGTGCACTTCTGCGCTAATTGACTTCAGTATGCACGGCTTGCATCTTTAGCGCAAGACTGCGATAAATAGTGATGTGAAGGATTCCAAGAACAGCCCTGCCGCAGCCCTGCTCGACTACCCGCGTCCCTCGGTGGCGGTGGACACGGCGGTGCTGACCGTTGCCGGCGGGGATGTGTGCGTGCTGCTCGTGAAGCGGCAGGAATCGGATCAGCATGGAAATTGGGCGCTGCCAGGCACCTTCCTGCGCGAATGCGAGACCCTCGCGGTTGCGGTGTTGCGGTGCCTGCGGGAGAAGGCCGGAATCTCCGGCCGGGTGCCCCGCCAGCTGCACGTCTTTGACGAGCCGGGGCGCGACGACCGCGGCTGGGTGTTGTCAGTGGCGCACGTGGATGTGGTGCCGCTGACGGCGTTGGAGGAGGCATTGAAGTCCGACGGCGTCCGGCTGACTTCCGTGACCGGGGAGCCTCAGCTGATCGCCGGGCTGCCGTACGGCCATTCGGAGATTGTGGCGAAGGCCGTGGAGTGGCTGAGGGCTGCCTACACGGAGGCCCCGGACCCGGGGGAGCTGCTGACCGAGCCGTTCACGCTGAAGGAGCTGCGGGACCTGCACGAGGCGGTGGCGGCTTCGACGTTGATGCGCGATACGTTCCGGCGGTTTATGGAGCCGAGGCTGCAGGGGACCGGGCAGATGTCCGACGGGACGCGGGGGAGGCCGTCGCGGTTGTGGGTGCGGGGACTGTAACCGTCCAGTGCTGGACTGAGTGCGTAGGCAGGATGCCGCTGCGTACGGGCGGGGCCAGGTTCTGAGTGACAATAACGAGCATCCGGACCCGCTACTCGTCTGTTTGTACCGTTTAAGTCGGACCTTCCCATCCGAGCTCCCGAAGCATCCGATGGACGACCGGCGTGACACTGCTGGCCTCGCCGGCAGCGGAGACCCTGGCGACTT
The DNA here is from genome assembly GCF_050156905.1 of Pseudarthrobacter sp. S3. NCBI lineage: Bacteria > Bacillati > Actinomycetota > Actinomycetes > Micrococcales > Micrococcaceae > Pseudarthrobacter > Pseudarthrobacter sp. S3. The sequence goes on from NZ_CP189583.1 coordinate 1,155,089, forward strand.
TGAGCAAAGCATCCCTGAGTCCCGACTCTTCCTCCGTGAGGCCCTCTCCATAGTGCGGAGCCAAAAGGAATGAGTGGCTGTCTGAAGAGTGCGCGACGAGTGCGTCCAAGAAAATCTCAAGCCGTCTGGCTGGTTCGTCGGTAACGAACTCCGATGCATCCGGATTCTTCATATTGATCAAATTGAGGTGCTTTCCCCAAAGCTTTTCCTGCATCCCATCCTGCTCCAGCATTAGGGCTGATCCGAATCGATCGCCTCCTTTTTTGGCTGGCAGCGCCCGTCGAACATCGTGAACAATCTCATGGAAGTGGTCGTCGGTTAGTCCGAAGCCCACGAAGAGTAAGTGATGAGTTATGAGATGGGCCTTTACCAGGGCGGAGAGCGCTTCCCGTGTGGCGCTGTAGCCGAGGTAATCGTCTCTGGTAAGGACAATAGTTTCTGGCTTATCGACTGACCCGTGGAGCTTCAAGAGCCATCTCTTGCTTGCGGCCGTCTGGTCGTCCGGCTGATCGCCGGGAATAACAGTCCGGGGACTTCCTGCGTCCTTCGATGCTGTCTCGAAGAGGGTGTCGTAGTTGAGCGTGATCGCTCCGTCAGATGGGAGACAGGCGAGGAGGCTCGGTGCGAGGCCGTAATTCTTAACATCGACGGCGGCGGCCACTGCTTGGCCAAACCTGGCATCGCTGTCGCGGGGAAACTTATCCGAGAAGAAGGATCGGAGGACGTCGGCCTGATCCAAATTACTCAGTTTCTCGAGTGCCTCCTGTTCGGATAATTCGAGGCCTGCGGCACCGGCCAGACTCTGCAGCAGCTGGCGCCAGCTTGGGGCTCCCGCGCTAATGCTGACGCCAGCGCCCATGAATGGAACTAACCGGCCATCACGTGCGATCTCGGCCAATTCTTTCGCCTGGTTGAGGAGAGAAGGACCCAGGGATGACCACGCACCCCGGCGCTCCCTCCGTTGCTGTTGCGCGAGAGCGAACGCCGCAGGATCCTGGAAGACAAAGACGACGTCAACCCCAGCCTCGTCCGTGTGACGGTATGCCTCTCCAAGGAGAACGCGGAGAATTTCGCCCCGATAGATGTTTCCGCCACCTCCCCCGGTGCCGAAGAATGGCACGGCCAACACTGGGCGGGTCGCCGATTCTCCTGTTGATCGACGGCGCTCGGTCGTGGCAGCTGTGGCGGCCTCGAGGAACGCGCGGAAACGCGGTAGGAGCTGTTCGGCCTGGGATATTCCTGCCATCGGAACCGCCGTGAGAACCGGAATGGATGATTCTTTGTCCCGGATATTAAGAGGCAAAGCGAACACCGATTCGTTCTTTATCGCCTGGAGACTGCTGATTTCTAAGGCCTCCGCCAGCCCCGGCAACCTCTCTTTCCAGCGTTCTCCGGGCGAAGCCCGCCGGTCGACTGGCAGAAGCCAAGCATCCGATTTGAAGTTGAGCAAGTCGCCCATGGTGACGAAAACGTGGCCTTTGGTCATTGGGACGGTATATCAGCAGTCATCCACTACATCAACAGCTGCGTTTCTGCAGATAACGTGTCGTCTCACAAAGGTCACCGTTCAATTCTTGATGCACGCTGGGCACTAACGCCATAGACGTATTGATCTCAGCGGCTGCACGAGTTGGAATGGCTGCGTGCCTGGCTTCTGCGCGTCCAATCAGTAACTGTCAGTACCGCCCAGTAACCTGACCTGAAAGAGTTCCTTTGTACTGGGGGTACGTGTAAATGGTTGAACTGGCGGCAAACGATGTCGAGTTAGAAGTCCGTGTGGGCTACGAAGAGTGGAATGCCGCGTTGGCGCACAGATTCTTCGCTGCGGATCGGGCGGGCGAGCTCGTCTACTTGGACAAAGACGACGAGGCGTTTGCGCGTGTTTGCTCCGACGTTGGAGTGGACGCCGATGAGGCTGACGATTCGTTGGCGAACGCCATCAGGGCCAAGCTCTTCTGGAAAGATTCGGGCCGGGCCGCCTTCGCCGAGTTTGATCGAGTAACCTCTCTGTGGCTGGCCAGGAGGCGCGATGCACTTGCGAATGCGGAGCAGGTGCCCCCACCGCCTCATATCGCGCTTCTTACACTCTTCTCACTGGCCGCCGAAAGGATCGGCGGCGCCAACACGAACACAGGCGCTGTCGAATCCAGCTATTACTCCACACTGGAGGGACTTCTCTGTATACCTGCCAACGAATCGGGGAGATTTCGAACTTCTTTCACGAAATCCAGTGAAGCTTACTGGGAGTCGTTGAGCCTCTGGCTTGAGGACCTGGACGGCCACCGTGGTCTGCCGAGCGCGTACGCGCTAATGCACCGCTATGTTGGCTTGCCCATTTCGCAAGCCCTGGTGCGCGCCCGTGAACGAAGAAACCTGAAAAAGATGTTTGAAGAGCAGGGCTTCGTCGCTGGAATGACGGTGTCCCACACCGACATGTATGGGGCTATTGACGTCTGGATCAATTCTGCCAGGACCTCGGCAAATGCTGCACTCATCCAGATGTGGGTTTCACCCGAACTCAAGAGTCGAATAGTAGAAATCGCCTTGGCCGAGTTTGCGACTTGGGAAGGTGCTGCCCTGACCGGCGCAGGTACGAAGACGCCTGGACAGACATCCGGACGCTGTCTCCTCACCCTGAGGGATGGGCGTGTCATGCTTCGATCCGAACTACGATTCGGGTTGACGGTCGGTGGCTCGTCAGTCGTCGGGGAGACTTGCCATGTTGAAGGACTTAACGGTGCGGCCCGAGAGTTCACGCTGGAGGCCCTCGGAATCGGCTCGACAGGATTTGATTTTCGGGCGGTCGGGATCGATGCCGGTTCGGCCATCAACGGTGACTTGCGAATTGTTGTCGGGGCGGGCAAGGCTCTACGGCGCTTTCCAAAGAAGGTGGTCATCCTGACCCGTGACGCATTCTCCGCTGGCTATATCGAATCTGATCGAATAAACGCTGCGGCTTTGTCACGAATTCTGGTCAAGGACGAAGCGCAGCTCGTGTCGTCGGTGGAGAAAATCCTCAACGATGCGGCCCAGCCGGGATACTCGCGAACTCATGGGGGAACTGGCGGCGTTCCGCAAGGCTGGACGGTGTTCACGGACGTCATTCTGTTGCGGGCACCAGCGCCCGCACTGGTGACGGCGAACGACCTCTCAGCATTCCAACCGCGGCTTTCGACACAAATGACCGTCACAGGGGGACTCAAGCTCCCTGGTCACGTGCCGCGCTGGAGTGCGCTCAGCCCGATCCGGGTCATGATCGCCTCCGAAAGCGAAGAGCCCGTTGACGTCGTCTTGTTGACGCGAAACGCGGAAACACTCCAAACAGAAGAGCGTGTCATTCACCGTGGCTTGGCTGTTCCTGCAGTGGTTGACCTGGAAGAGCTGCCGGGGGACTGCAAGGACTTCACTTTGTCACTGCGCCGGGGAAAGACAACGCTCCAGAACCTGGCTGTGAAGCTGAGGAGTTCGTTGGTGCCAAGCCCGGACGTAACGGAGCGGTTCAGGTCTCTCTGCCACGACCTGGAAGATCCAGTTTGGCCCATGAAGTGTGTCGCCAGCGAAGACGCAGTCGTTCCCGGTCTCGACGGGTTGGCACTCTCAGCCCCGTCGGTGCCATACCGAAGCCGCCCTGTAGCCTCCCGCCCGAATTGGGCCGGCAACGGGCGGATGGGTCTCAGCGGACAGCTGCTTGTTGTGGCTGGACCGCCGGAGAACTCCTGCATCGTGACGGGGCATCACCGTTTCGACTTCCCAGCTTTTGATGGAAAACGTCCAAAATCGAGTTGGATGTATGGTGTCTGCACCCAATGCGGTATGAGTAAACGACAACCGACTTCAGTGCGCAAGTCGGCACCCGTCAACAAGATCCCGACCCGACGGACCCGGCATGCCCTGCCCGAGCTATCTGCCGCGGGACCGAGCTGGAGCGCTCTCATCGACTCCCTGTTCTTCCTGGGCGCGGGGTCACGTCGAGAATTCTCGACTCTTGCGAGGCAGATCGAAGACACTGCTATTTTCGAGAATCAGCTTCTACGCGATTTAGAGGCCCTGAGCATTATCGAGTTGGAGCGCAACGACGAACTCGACGTCACTCGGTGGGAATCCGCAGCGACCTGTTTTGGTGAATTAGCGGATGGATCTTGGATTCTCACAGGATTCTGGAACAGACAACTCAAAGGCGAAGCGATTGAGGCCCTGGAGGCGGCTGGGGCCACGATTTCAGTCAACGCCCCTACCCGCCAGTCCTTGCTCGTCGTCAACAATATCCCGCACGGCAAGATCGCCTCCATCGCTGAGGAGCTAGGGGTCGACTTAGTGCCGAATGCTTCGACGGCCCTATCCAGCGCGCTGCCTGCATTGTCCTCCGTTGGTGAAGGGCTAGTCCGCTGCGGCATGCCTTTCTCAGAATCATATGAGTACTTCAACCCACCGTCTGCATCATGGATGACGGCGGAAACCGCTGGACTGCCGGGGCTCTATCGGGTGTCTCGGAGTTTCAGTTCGCGGTACTTCTTCCGTAGCGCTCAAGACGTCGCCGACGGTGTCGCTGCGATGGTAACCGTGGAATTGGGAAAGCACCTGGCCGGGCTCTCGGCGAATCGCCCGCTGATTGCCTATGACGCGGCGGAAGCCACCTTGTCAGTGCCAGTGGGTGCCGAACTTCCAGGCATATACGGACGTGCAGCTGTCATGGGCGACGGTGGATTGCCCCAAATACAGCGGGCGGACCGTTCAACCACCTACTTTAATGTCCCTCCCGCCGCTGCAGAAGCGATTATTGGAAAGCTCACGTCATGACTCAGTATCCCAACCCGATCAGCGTAAGCGACGACCTCAAAGAAGCCTTTTCGCGATACTTCTCGACAAATTATCGCCTCCGATCCCCCGGGCTTGCAGCAGACCGTGATGAACTTCTTGCTGCGGCAGGACAGGTATTTCAGGAACCGTTAGTCGAGCCCGTCATTCCCTATCCCACAACGGACGACCTCGTCGACACAGCCACAGCTGCTGGATACTCGGAATCGGTTGGACGAGTAGTCGGCGACGCCTTCTTCCGCCAATTCGTAAAGCCCGGCGAGCGAATGGGAGTTCGCCGCCATCAAGCAACTAGCATCCTGACGAATAGGGGTGCTGGTGAGGCCGGCAAAAGAAACGTCGTCCTTACCTCGGGTACTGGATCCGGGAAGACTGAAGCGATCCTGCTGCCAATCCTGCTTCGGCTGGTGGAGGAGTCGGAGGAGTGGAGTAGACCCGGGCCGGTCAACACGTGGTGGACTGGGGACTCGTTCAGTCCGATGCGGAAGAACGAAACTCGCAAGGCAGCGGTCCGCGCCATGATCTTGTACCCCACGAACGCCCTAGTGGAAGACCAGCTAACCCGTCTCCGACTGGCCTTCCGGAGGATTTCCGAGACGCGACCCGAGGCGCGGCTCTGGTTCGGCAGGTACACGGGTGCAACGCCCGGAAACAATGTACTACCAAAACCGTCCGCAAAATCGGGGTCCGTTTCACGGGTCATTCAAGAACTTCGCGAAATGGCCGACGAGTACCAAAGCCTTGTCACTGCGGGGACAGTCGGCGAGAGCGATCTGTCGCTATTTACCGACCCAAGGGTTCACGAGATGGTCACGCGTTGGGACATGGTTCAAGACCCACCCGACGTTATGGTTTCAAACTTTGCAATGATCAACGCCATCCTTATGCGGGACTTCGAAGCGCCGCTCTTTCGGCAGACGCGCGAATGGCTTGCTCAATCCCCGGAGCACGTGTTCACGTTGGCAGTGGACGAACTCCACTCTTACCGAGGTTCCGCCGGCAGCGAAGTTGCACTACTTTTGAGAAGGCTTATGAGCCGGCTTGGCCTCGAACCGGACAGCCCACAGCTGCGCATCATCGCGGCCAGCGCATCGCTGAATCAGGATGATGAAGGCTTGAACTTTCTGGAGGAGTTCTTCGGAGCTTCGAAGAACAGCTTCGTAGTCACCGCAGGCCTATCCCGCGAAATTGTGAGCCCACTACCGATCAGTCGGGATCAAGTGCTGGCAGAGCACGAGGCGGGGACACTAGTGAATCGATCTGCGGAATTGTCGGAGGCAATCGCGGCGGCCTGCTTTGAGAAAGCGGACGGCAGGTACCGCGCGCAGTTCCTACAAACCATTTCTCAACGGTTGTTCGGCAGCGACGATCTTGAATTGACTGCACTGCAATCAGCATTCCAAGCTGTTGCACTCGGCGAACACGTTGGCATCCCGCTGCGTGGCCACATATTTGCCCGCGTCCTTTCCGGATTATGGGCCTGCAGTAGCGCCCAGTGTGCGGGTGTGTCTCCGGACCGACGCGACCAAGACCGAAACGTCGGCAAGCTCTTCGGGCAACCCGTATCAGTCTGCGACGACTGCGGCAGCCGAGTCCTGGAACTGATCCTGTGTGGCGAGTGCGGTGACACCAGCTTGGGTGGCTATGTCTTGCCGTTTAGCGACGGAACGGAGAGCCTGAGCGCAACGCCGGCCGGTATCTTGTCGGACGCCCCCGGATTGGTTACCCGTCGAAACCGGGGCATATATCGGTGGTTTTGGCCGGCTGTCGGCAACCAGCCGCCGGTTGGTGCGGGTGGCAAATGGTCAAGTCAGAGTTTCGACGTTGCCTGGGTCCGGGCAAGTTTGGATACCAGCGGACGCGTCGAAGTAGGGGCTCCTGAGGGCGCAAACGGCTGGGTGCTGCAGATCAGCGGCAAAGGCGACGCCACTGCGACGCCTGCCATCCCCGGTAGGTGTCCCCAATGCGGACAACAGGGTCGCCAGACGGCTGAATTTGTTCAGGGCCAAGTCGCCTCCCCCCTTCAAGGCCACGCTACGTCGCCTGCTCAGACGACTTCGGTATATCTCCGTCAGCTGCCTCGGACACTCGGTGAGCGTCCGGAGGACTACCGAACCATAGTGTTTACAGACAACCGAGATTCCGCGGCGCGGACTGCCGCTTCATTGGCCACCCGGCAATATAGCGACATCTTGGTGCAGATGCTCCGAAGGGGCCTCTCCGATGCGGCGGCCACAGATATCGTTGACATCCTTCGACGCTTCACCTCCGACCAATCAGTTCTGAAGCCTGCTGAACTCGCCCAAGCACAACACTTACTGCAGACCAACCCCGGCGCCCTTATGGCTGTCATGCGCGAAACGGCGGGCGTCGCCACACCCATGGACAATGAATTGTTGTCAGCGCTCAACTCAACGGGTTCCGAATCCATTGCATGGACGGACCTCCGGGTTCGGATCGAAACCCAGATGATTGACTTGGGGATCAGCCCGGGCGGCCCGTCGCCCTTTGCACAGAACTTCAACAAGGAGCCTTGGTACACGTTTTACGCGCCGCCGGAGCCGGGACTCTGGACCAAGGCCGATGCAGCCTCCTCTGCCGTCGCGCAAGAGAAGCTTGGAAACATGCTGGACATGGAGTTGGCACGGCAAGTCTTCGACTCCGGCCGGCGCGACGTTGAATCGACCGGACTTGCCTGGGTCCGTGCAGAAGTCTCAGGGTCCGGGTCCGGTCTGAGCGACGAACTCGCAAGCGAAGTTGCGGCAAGCTGCGTGCGCTTGTTGGGTCTCGACCTCAACTATGAAGGGTCCTTCGCTGCCGGGTCGGACGGGATCAAAACGCCGACCGCGGTGAAAGACTACCTCAAACGAGTTTCGCTCCTGCATGGCGTCGACGTCGGGACACTCGAGGCATGGGCATTTGGCGTGCTTAAGAGCCAGGGCCTGACACACGACGGTTGGATTCTAAAAATTCACGGTTCGACGAACCACATCCGCTTTGCCCCTCCATCGGGCCGAGTGTGGACTTGCGACCGTTGTGGTTTTGTCCATCTACAAGGCTCTGCGGGAGTCTGCGCCAACAAGGGCTGCGACTCCACCGCTTTGTCACAACGCGAACGGCTCGCGGGCGGTGGCGATTACTATGGGTGGCTTGCGAGCCAGGACCTGAGGCGAATAGCAGTCGCCGAGCTGACAGCACAGACTAAGCCTGCCAGCGAACAGCGTAAGCGCCAGCGCTGGTTCAAGGGCATCCAGCTGCCAGCGCCCAAGGAGAACCCACGCACCTGCCAGCTCGATGTTCTAAGTGTGACTACGACCATGGAGGTCGGCGTGGACATCGGAGCGCTCAACGCAACTCTTATGGCTAACATGCCGCCCCAGCGGTTCAACTATCAGCAGCGAGTCGGCCGCGCTGGCCGCGCGGGGCAGGCGTTCTCATTCGCCATCACATCGTGCCGCGACTCTGCCCACGATGAGTATTACTTCAACAATGCTTATCGTATGACGGGCGATCTTCCGCCACAGCCGTTCCTTGACCTGGGACGACCTCGAATCGTGCAGCGCGTCGCCGCATCCGAGCTGCTCAAGCGGGCCTTCTCATCGTTGGCAGAGAAGCCAGAATGGACTCCTGAGAGCCTGCATGGATCATTCGGAAAGGTAGATTCCTGGCCTAGCTACAGGCCCGGGGTCGCTAACTGGCTTGACTCGCACCCGACCGTGCGCGACGTCGTGCGGCAGCTGAGCCGATACACGAGGCTTAGCGACGCACAGGTCCTGGAGATCGAGCGTTGGGCCCGCGTCGAACTCGTCGCAGAGGTTGATCGCATAATTGGGTCGCCGGAACGAAGCGAGGAGGAACTTAGTCTGGTCTTGGCCCTGGGTGGGCTGCTTCCCCTCTTCGGATTCCCCACGAGAGTCCGCAATCTCTACGACGGCCAGGTGATGGGCAGGGTACTGGACAACAATGTTGTAGCTGACCGTCCCCTGGCAATGGCTGTTACAAACTACGCGCCGGGCGCGGAAATTGTCAGGGACGGTCTCGTTCACACGGCGGCAGGCTTTGCCCACTACGAGAAGACCGGCAGATCATGGTCCCCAGCCGACCCCATGGGAGCGGCCCACGAAGTCGTCTCGTGTCCGGAATGCGCCACGACCTTTATCGACCGGAAAGTCGGTGACGTCTGTGAGAATTGCGGCCGTGAAGTGGTTCGGTTCTCAATGTTTGAGCCGCGAGGATTCAGAACGACCTACAAACCGCGTCCCTACCGTATCGACGGCTCGCGAGCACAGTCCAAGAGCCTGCCAACGTTCGTTTCTGCCCAGAAGGAAACGGCCCGGGAAGAAGTACTCGGCGTGGACGTCCGCCTGTATGAGCAGGGCAAGTTGCTGCAATACAACGACAACAGAGGGAGGCTATTCGACCTAAAGCGTCAGGGCGACGGGTCCGTTGTGGCCGCCGATAAGGCCATCTATCCGCGGGGTTGGAAGGACATGCCGACGACAGGGATCGACATCGGAAAGAGTGCCATCGGAGAAATTCGCACAACCGATGCCGTGACTGTCGCGTTCACCCGGCTGAAGACGCCAACCGGCGGCCTTCCCACATCTTCCGGAGTACTGCCGGCAGGAATGTCTGCACTGTGGTCGCTGGCGGAAGTGATGCGTGCTGGCGTGAAAGCGCAGCTGGACATCGATCCACAGGAGATACAGGCGGGCCTTCAGCACCTCACGACAGCCGGCGAGCCGACGGCCAGGGTCTTCCTGGCCGACAGCCTGGACAACGGGGCGGGATATGCCGTGGAGATTGCCAAGCCGGCCAACTTCAAAGCCTTGTTGCACTCCACCCGTGAGACTTTGAGGAACATGTTCGAAGCCAACAGCCACGCCGCGTGTTCCACCTCTTGTCCCGACTGTCTGAGGTCCTGGGACAACCAACGTCTCCATGGCGTTCTCGACTGGAGACTGGCGCTCGACATGCTCGATTTGTGCGCGGGCGACGAGCTGAGACTCTCCAGATGGTTCGACCGCAAGCTGGAGCTCCAGTCGGCGGCGCAGTCCATCGATGCTGGCTGCGAGGTCGTGGTGGCTGGATCCATGGATGTCCCGGTCGTGCTATTGCCGGATGAGAAAGTTGGGGTGGTTGTGGGGCATCCTCTGTGGTTCCGGGGAGGCACTGCCAACTCAGATGTACGACGAGAAACCGCCATCGCTGAGGCAAAACTGGAGCTGCCCGGATACCGACTCTCAATCAGCGATCATTTCGAGTTCGACAGGCGGGCACTTCCTGTGCTCGTATCGGCGTTGGAGGGCGAAGCAGCTGTTATCTGAGTGGGCGTTCCGTCGGCTTGCCCTCTGCTGTGCCCTGGGTAAGCCGACAGAATGCGCGTGGTTGTCGGTGACGACTAGTACCCTGGCGCAGTGACTAATTTCATTGGGGGAGGGGCGGCGGAGCGGCTGCCCGAGGGCTTGTACGAACTTCTCAACACGGACGCGCTGGGCGAAGAGCTGAATCATCAGGCAGAACTTCAGCCGGTCTTCGCGGACATCGACGACGAAGACTCCCCGGACATCCTCTCCCGCCACGTCGGGGACGCCGTCCGGAAAGCCCTGGCCTCAGCCAAGCCCACCGAACGCGTCGCCCTGGCGAACAAGCTGCTCCAGCAATTGGACACGGAAGACCGCATCACCCCCGGTCCCACCCAACTCCAGTCCCTCCACCGCCCGGACACGCTCAAGCGCCGCAGCCTGCGCCGCCCCAGCACCAAACTCAGCGATTCGGCGCTGCTCACCAACAGCAAAGACGATCCCAACCTCGCCGCGGAACTCAGGACCGAGATCGAATCGGCTAACACTGTAGACCTGCTCTGCGCGTTTGTCCGCTGGACCGGGCTAAGACTCCTCGAACCAGCGCTGCAGCAGCTCAAGGAGCGCGGCGCCAAACTCCGGGTCATCACCACCACCTACATGGGCGCCACGGAACGCCGCGCCATCGACGAACTCGTCAACCGCTACGGCGCCGAGGTGAAGATCAACTACGAAACCCAGGCCACCCGCCTGCACGCCAAGGCCTGGCTGTTCCGCCGCAACTCCGGCTTCGACACCGCCTACGTCGGCAGCTCCAACCTCAGCCAGGCAGCCCTCCTGGACGGCCTCGAATGGAACGTCCGGCTCAGCTCCGTCGGCACGCCCACCCTGCTGCAGAAGTTCGAGGTCACGTTCGACAGCTACTGGGCGCAGCGCGCCTTCCAGAGCTACGATCCCGAACGCGACGGCGAAAAGCTCGACGCCGCTCTGGAACGCAACGGCGGCCGGCGAACAGCCGTCCCCGGGGCAGCCACCGGCCTCGAGCTCCAACCCTTCCTCCACCAGGAGGAGATGCTCGAAGATCTCGAAGCCGAGCGGCTCAAAGGCTTCAACCACAACCTCCTGGTCGCGGCCACCGGTACCGGCAAGACCGTCATTGCGGCGCTGGACTACAAGTCTCTCTGCGAAGCAGCGGGCAAAGACCTGAAGCTGCTGTTCGTCGCGCACCGCCAGGAAATCCTTAAGCAGGCCATGCGCACCTACCGCGACGTCATGCAGGACGGCGCCTTCGGCGAACTCTACGTCGGCGAGCACAAACCCCGGCAGTGGAAGCACATCTTCGCCTCCGTCCAGTCGCTGTCCGCTCTCGGCATCGACAAGCTGGAACCCGACTTCTTCGACGTCGTCGTCATCGACGAATTCCACCACGCCATGGCGCCCACCTACCGCCGGCTGCTGGACCACCTGCAGCCGCAGCAGCTCCTCGGGCTGACCGCGACGCCGGAACGCGGTGACGGTGTCGACGTCGCCCAGCAGTTCTTCGACGGCCGCACCGCCAGCGAACTGCGCCTGTGGGACGCCCTGGACGCGGATCTGCTGGTGCCGTTCCACTACTTCGGCGTCTCGGACGACGTCGACCTCAGCCAGCTGGAATGGAAGCGCGGCAACTACGACACCGCGCAGCTGAACACCCTCTACACCGGCAACGACGCCCGCGCCGCTAAGGTGATCCGCGAACTCCGGGACAAGGTCACCAGCACCGAACAGATGCGGGCCATCGGCTTCTGCGTCTCGGTCCAGCACGCCCACTACATGGCGGAGGTCTTCAACCGCGCCGGCATCGCCTCCGTCGCGGTCGACGGCAGCACCGACGACGCCGACCGCGCGGCGGCGCTGAAGCGTCTCGCCGCACGCAAGATCAACTGCATCTTCGCCGTCGACCTCTTCAACGAGGGCCTGGACCTGCCGCAGGTGGACACCATCCTGATGCTCCGGCCCACGCAGAGCGCCACGATCTTCCTCCAGCAACTGGGGCGAGGGCTGCGCCGCGCCGAGGGCAAGGCGGTGCTGACCGTCATGGACTTCATCGGCCAGCAGCACCGGGAGTTCCGCTTCGACCTGCGCTACCGGGCGCTCACCGGCTACGGGCGCAAGGAGCTGGAAAAAGCTGTCGAGGACGAGTTCCCGTACCTGCCGTCGGGCTCGCAGATCGTGCTGGACCGGGTGGCGCAAAAAGTTGTGCTGGACAACATCAGGGCCCAGCTGCGGTTTAACCGGGCCCAGCTGGTCCGGGACATCGCCTCGCACGCGGAGACGGAGCTGGAGGCCTATCTGGAGCGGTCCGGGAACGACGTGAAGTCGATTTACCGTTCCACCAGGGATTCGTGGACCGGCTACCTGCGCCAGGCCGGGCTGATCGAGGGGTTCTCGCCGTTGGAGAAGGTGCTCAGCGGCAGGATCCAGGAGCTCTCCCACGCCGATGAGAAGAGGCTCCTCGGCCGGATGGCAGCGCTGATCCACGTGGACGATCCGGAACGCGCCGAGGCGTATTCGATGCTCGTCGGCGCCGACGCGCCCCGCTTCGCAGAACTCGGCATGCGGGAGCAGACGTTCGCCCGCATGCTCTTCTACACGATATGGGACGACGGCGGCGGGTTCCCGTCGTACGACGCCGGCCTGGACTATCTGCGCGGCTACCAGTTTGTCTGCGGCGAGATCCGGCAGATCGTGAAGCTCGGAGTGGTCGCGTCCAAGCATGCCGCCAAGGGCCTCGGTGCGGGACTGCAGCACGTTCCGCTGCTGTCGCACGCGACCTACCGGCGCGAGGAGATTCTGGCGGCGCTCCAATACGGGTCGCTGGAGCTTGGCAAGAACGTACAGCACCGCGAGGGCGTTGCCTGGTGCCCGGCGACGTCCACGGATGCCTTCTTCGTCACGCTCAACAAGGACGACAAGAAGCACTCGGCGACGACGATGTACAAGGACTATGCCATCAGCCCTGAGCTGTTCCACTGGGAGTCTCAGAATGCGACGTCGCCCGGAAGTCCGACGGGCAGGCGGTACCTGAACCGGGCAGCGCACGGCTCGAAGGTCCTGATCTTCACGCGCGACACATCAGAGGACGAGACCGGGCTGACTGTTCCGTACACATGCCTCGGCCAGGTGGACTATGTGCAGCACGCGGGGGAGAAGCCGATCGCGATCACCTGGAAGCTTCACCGTCCGATGCCGGCTGATGTGTTCGCGACTGCGGCCGCGGTGGCCCAGTAGGCGATGGTCCGCCCCTAGAAGGGTTCGGAAAGTTGGTTTGACCACCGATGTGCACGCGCTGTGCGACGTAGGCCGCTAACCGTCACAATCTGGTGCCGTCGTTATGGCTTTGACGATGAAACTCGAAATTCTCCGTGGTTGCCTCTGAAAATGCCAGACAGTGGAAACCTCCAAGCTTGTCCAGCACCCGCAGCAACTCGGGGTCATCCGTGGGCGTAGTCCGAACGAGGCCGCCGTCATCCACAGTGAGATACCCCTGTTCGAACAGTGCATCGCACCCCAAGGAACAGGCGAGCATGGCCGCCGCATCAAAGTTGAGCCGATCTGCTTCGCTCGATTCGGAACGAAGCTTGATGTGGGCGGCGATTAGCAGGTTCATGGGGAGAAACCGCCCACAGAGAGCGCATTGATTGCCGTAGCGGGCGAGCAGTGCCTCTCTGAGGTAGCGTTGTTCCGCACGTCGGAACATTGACCCGGCTATGTCAGTGGTCGCCAAGTCTAATTGCTGGCTGGTATCTCGCTCACCCTTGGACTCAGCCACTTGTACTCGAGACTGCTGCATCGGCAGAGACCCGGCACTGAGATAGCGCGCCAAAGGCTCACCTACCGCGGGCGGGATTGCGGCTATATAGACCCTGCCCGGATTCCCGGTCCTGTTCATGGGGCCCACACCCGGAGGAAAGACCGTCTTGAGGACGTCGAGACGCACTTCCATATCAACAATGCAGGGCTCAACGAGTACCAGCGTGCCATGCAAATGTCCGGTGTACCCCGGCGGACGATCGGCTTCGACTCCCGCTGCAACAACCAGTGAAATGGCCTTGAACTGCTGAGCGGCGTAATGAAAGACCACATCCCCCGGCAGCATACGGTGTATCGACTGCCAATCCTCGTGTCCAGGTTTCCCGTCTATGCGCAGGTGTGGCGCCCAAAGCGAGCCTTGTTGGATGGCGGTGGAGTAGTTTTCTCCCTGGCTGACCCACCAATAGCCCCGTGAGTCGTGAGCCGAAGAGGGCGCGCCCTCGGCGTCGGGTTCAACGTGGCCATGTCCACTGTTTTTCAGGTGGTCGGTATCGATCCAAGGGACGCCACAACCATCAAGTACGCGCGTCGTCGCTACCCCGCCTGACGAGTTATCAGACGTGAGTTCAAGCGGCGGCATCAGATGCGCCGCCACGGCAGCCGACAAAGCTTTGCTGTCGAAGTGGTGCCCGGCAGCGACTGCGACGAACTTACTTGAGGGGCCAAAGCCGTACTTTCGTCTCAAACCGGTCCGACCCAAGTCAACCGCTTCGTCGAGGGCTTTCGACTTGGCCGTTCGGAGTTCCGACTCCGAGTATCGTCCAAAGAATGTTGCCACAATCTTCTCCTCATTCTGGAAGTTGCACTGGCCGCCGAGTCATGTGCAGAGACAGCTGAATGGAGCGTGGCACATCCTCCATCCGGCGCCGACCGTAGAGCCTCAGGAGTGTCCCATACTTCGCCGACAGAGTTACCTTCTTCGGTCTCCCAGTTCCCAGCCGATAATGTCCAGCGCACGTAAAGGGGTGATTTTCGGCCCCGGAGCGATCGCAGCGATTTCCTCCCAATGAGGAAACTGCGTCGTTAAGTCATTTTGGAGGGCGGTGAGCCATGCGCGCCGGTAGCCCGCGTAACTCCTAGTCTTTTCGTAAGGGACTGGGGCGCCGTCACACTCGCTGTAGCAGTAACGAATGTTTCCGTCGAACAACGGGAGGAGTTCTGGTCGCTTACGGTGCAGGACCTTCGACAGCGTGGTTAGCTGGACGTGTTTTGTCGGTTTCTCTTCGAGGATTCCGAACAGGTGCACAATCGCGTAAAGCGTTTCGGAGCTTGCTAGGGCCAGTTCGCCGCTGATCGCCGGATTGTTTAGTCGCTCGTTCATGAGCTCCAGAAGCCCTTCAAGCCCGTAGTACACGGGGATCGGGTTATTGGATACGTTAAGTAGAGCAATAGCCAGGAGGTCCTGACGGCCAACCGCGTCGCCTGGAGTACCTGGATATTCGTCGTAGGCCGGGTAAGCCGAAGTTCCTGGCCTTTCGACCAGATATTTCTTTGCCCAGGCCTTTGCTTCGTCAAGTCCGATCGTTGCCCCGCCAACCTTTAATGTCGTCATGGGGCTTAGCCTACGGGCAGGCGGTACCTCGACCGGGACGCGCATGGTTCGAGGGTCCTGATCTTCACCCGCGACACGTCAGAGGATGAGACGGGGCCGACCGTTCCGTATACGTGCCTCGGCCAGGTGGACTATGTGCAGCACACGGGGGAGAAGCCGATTGCGATCACCTGGAAGCTGCACCGGTGTGTTTCGTCAACTTTAAGTAGGCCATTTCAGCGCTAAGAATCAGGCCACGTCGGCGCGTTTCCAGGCCATTTGAGCGGGTTGCTCATTTCATGAGGGCATTTTTGACTCGGTAGGACTCGCCACGGAATTGGAGCAGGCGCCCGTGGTGGACGAGTCGGTCGATGACGGCGGCGGCCATGTTGTCATCCCCGAATACGGTTCCCCAGCGGGAGAACTCGAGGTTGGTGGTGATGATCAGGCTGCGCTTTTCGTAGCCGTCGGCGATGACCTGGAACAGGAGTCTGGCCCCTTCGGTGTCGATCGGAAGGTAGCCCAGCTCATCAATGGCCAGGAGCTGGTTTTTCGCCAGGGAAGCGAGTTCTTTGTCCAGCCTGTCCTCGTCTTTGGCCCTGCGTAGCATCATGACCAGGGCGGAGGTGGTGAAGAACCTGGCTGGGATGCCCTTCCGGCATGCGGCCGCCACCAGGGCGGTGGCCATGTGGGTTTTGCCGGTGCCTACGTCTCCGTAGAGGACCAGGTCCTGGGCCCGGTTGATGAAGTCCAGGGATTCGAGGGACTCACGGCCATAGCCCTCGGGGAACCTGACACTGGTGTAGTCGAATCCGGTGAGTGTTTTCAGGGCTGGCAGCCTGGCAGATTTCAGCAGTCTTTGGCGGCGTGATTCCTGCCGGGATTCCTGCTCGGCCAGCAGGACCCCGTGGAGGTATTCGCGTTGTTTCGGGGTGCCTTTCTCGGCCCATTCGGTCAGCACGCTGCCTGTCAGTGAGGCATGTTTGCCCGCTTCGAGGATGTCTTGGACGGTGATCGGGTTCATGCGACTTCTCCGGTGCTCGTGTTAAGGGTGGTGAAGGTGTCATAGACGCTCAAATCCACGTTCGCGGCGGCCGGTTCGGTGCCGTGGGCCAGCCGGCGGGCGAGCATGCCTAGGGTCGCCATGTCCGGGGTGTCCCCGCGGCGGATCAGCGTGTCGGCAGCGGCCATCGCGGCGTCGAAGCCAGCGGACCCGGACGCAGCATCCACCGCGTTAAGCAGCCGGCGCCGATCGGTGGCCGTCGCCTTGTCCAGCCAGTCGCGCACCGGATCGGTGACCAGGGCTCGTAGCGGGGAATGGCCCCACGCACCGGGCTTTGTCACCAGCAATGGCAGCAAGGACGCCGGTTCGAAGATCGTCTCGGTCTGCCGCCCGAAGGCCCGCGGGAAGGACCTGACGGGCTCGGCATGTTCATCAAGGATCTGCACCACGTCGTGGCGCAACCCGACGGTGAGGTTCCGGCCGTGGAAGGAGGACCCGGCGGCGTAGGTATTCCCGTCAATGAGCAGGTTCCCGGTCTTATCAGCCTTGCGTGACTCGTAGCGCACCGGGTCGAACCCGACCCCGGGCAACGCCAGACAGGATGCAATGTCCTGGGCGAACAACTCGCCCAAGGGCAGGCCTTTGCGGTAATGCGTGGTCGTAGCCAACGCATCGCACCGCGCCAGCAAAACCTCGTTGAGCCCGGCCAAGGTGGCGGCCTCGGGCTCGGGGACCATGAGGTTGCGGCGCAGGAACCCGACCGCGTTTTCCACGTTGCCCTTTTCATGTCCCGAATACGGGTTGCAGTAGCGGGATTCGGAGCGGTAGTGCAGCTTGAACGCGGCAAACAGCTTGGACTCCACGACCTTGGTGCCCACCCGGCGCCCGATGCCGGTGGCATTGTCAAAGACCAGGTGCCTCGGTGCGGCCCCGATGTGTTCGAACACCGTCCGCAGTCCGTGGCAGACGCATTCGGCGGTTTCGCCGCGGTAGGCCTGGACGAAGCGCATGTTCGAGAACGGGAAGGTCACCACCAGGAGGTGCAGGACCTGCCGGATCCCGGCGATGATGGCCTCGGCCTGCCCGAAGTCGACCTGCACCGTCCCTGCCGGCCACACCAGCTCGGTGAATCCCTCCCCGGCCTGCCGGTTGCGGGCAGTCCACTTCTTCACGTGGCGTTGGACCGGGGAATACGTGCCAGTGAAACCATGCTCGTCAACGAGCCGGTCGAAGATGCGTTTGGCAGTATGCCGCTGCTTGCGTGGCCGGCGCTGGTCCTCGGCGAGCCACGCTTCGATGATGCGCTCGAACCCGGTCAACACCGAGCCTCCGGGCCGGGCCGAAGTCGCCGGCGGTGCCGGGGAGAAGTCCTGCTGCTCGGCGTACTTGGCCACCGAATCACGGCTGACACCCAGTCTGCGGGCGATCTCACGC
Organism: Pseudarthrobacter sp. S3; assembly: GCF_050156905.1. NCBI lineage: Bacteria > Bacillati > Actinomycetota > Actinomycetes > Micrococcales > Micrococcaceae > Pseudarthrobacter > Pseudarthrobacter sp. S3. The sequence continues at coordinate 1,173,027 of NZ_CP189583.1, forward strand.
CCGGGGACTCCCTGGGAATCGAGCCTTCTGATATTTTCTTGAACGGACATGGGTACCGTCATCTGCTTTCCAGCCCTTCCGGCGCAATCGCTCTGTCAATAGCAGCGCCGTAAGGAACCTATCTGGGGTGGCGGGCCCATGTTCCCAACACTGGGAACCGCCCCGGGCCACCGGGTGATCTCAATCTCTGCGCAATCCCCAAAAACCATGATTTGAACGGGAACCGCCTGGCCTGATTCTTAGCGCTCTTTTGGTAGGAAACCAGCCACCAACTCGGCAGGATTCCTCGGCTGAAACGGCCTACAGATAGTCGATCACACACAACCGGCCGATGCCGGCGGATGTATTTGCGACGGCCGCCACGGTGGCCCAGTGACTTAACGACAAGACGGGGGCCTCAATCCCCTTATGCTGGGGTCACCATAAGGGGATGGTCTTGGGCATCGAGGGGGACGAAGTTGCATTCGAGTAATGGACGCCGGGACGGTTTGAATTCAAACCACATTAGCAAGACCGGTGGCGACTGGCCGGCCGGTGTTCGCCGTTCGCCGAGTGGGCGTATCCCGCAGTGGGCTATCGACGAAGCGCTCGGAAAGTTGCAGGAGCCTGCTGCCTGGCGCACAGACTCCTCCGAGAGAACGGGCGGGGAAACGGTAGGTAGCCGGCGCCTGAAAGGCGGCTCAGGAACCCGTCGCCTGAAAAGGAAGTCCACTCCGGCCGTCTTGGGCATTGCTCTCCTCGTGGGCCTGTATTTCAGCCCTACCCTGTTTGAGCGATTCGTTCTGCAGCCTTTCCGGCCGTACCTCCCCGGGGCTGCCATGCCTCCGCCGGGGGTCGAGGCGGCGGATTCCCCTCTCGGTCATCCACCCGTAACGTCCCCGTCCAGCGCATACGTCCTGCAACCCTCTCCGGATCCCGCCCAACCCTTCGTGGCCTACGACCCCTGCCGTCCCGTCCACTACGTCGTCAGACCTGACAACGCGCCAATCGGCGGGGAACAGCTGATTCATCAGGCAGTGGCAGAAGTTTCAGCTGCAACAGGGTTGCGGTTCGTGAACGACGGACCGACCTCTGAGGGCCCCAGTGAGCAGCGCAAGGCGTACCAGGCTGACCGCTACGGCAATCGGTGGGCGCCGGTCCTGATTTCGTGGTCCACTCCTATTGAAAGTCCGCAGCTGGAAGGCAAAGTTGCCGGGTTCGGGGGAAGCGGGCACGCCGGGGCCTCTGGGCGTCCCTTGGCTCTGGTTACTGGACAGGTGGCACTGGATGCCCCGGCTCTTGAAGAGATCATGCAGCGCCCGGACGGGCCGCTACTAGTTCGCGCGGTGATCATGCACGAACTGGGCCATGTCGTTGGACTTGACCACGTCGATGATTCGAAGCAGCTAATGAATGCGGACAACACCGGGATCACCGCTTTTGCAGACGGCGACCGCGCTGGCTTGGCTGTACTGGGTAGCGGGGCGTGCATCCCGGAACTTTGACCAGACCTGACCCACCGAAAAGCACGACGGCGGCAGCTGGAACGATGACCGGGACTCAACCTACGGCACCTCACGGCCGCAAATTTAGCGGCTTGATCTCAGTCCCGTCCTTGATTAGTCCCAGCAGATCATCCTGCCGGGCCTGGCCCAGCGTCAGCCGGTACTTTGCCAGCCCCGCAAGCATGTGTTTCGTCTTAGGCACGTCGCGGCTCAACGGGTGGTCCAGAAGCCGCCGCTCGATCTTGTGCGCCCCCGGATGAATCCAATGAGGAGCGAACTCGGTGCTGGAATCTTCCGCGCGCGCGGCAACGTCCGCTGCAGCAACGGAAAACAACGTTTCCCACGGATCGGTCACCCCGGGCTTCAGCACCTCGGCGCAATGGGCCTCCGCCACATTCTTCCGCACCGCGTGTCCCAGATAGCGGTGTACCCGGCCCTCGCGCTGTTCGAAATCAACGGGGTTGCCGGGCACGTTCCAGTGGATGACCGAGTGGGCCCACCAGTGGAAGTCGATGCCCTCCTGGCCCACCGACGTAGACGCAAGCACGAAGGGCCAGAACGGGCTGTTGAAGGCCCGGCGGACGTCGGGCATGCGGTTGCTGTCGCCGTCGTCCGTTTTGGCGTTGCTGTAGCGCACCGCGAAACGGCTGCCCATGCGGAGATCTTCATGCGAACCGTCCGGATACTTTGCGAGCATCTGCGCCGGTTTGAGGGACAACGAGCGCCGGATGTCATCGGCCAGCCCCCATAGCTGTTCGGCGGTGACCTCCCCGGGAGCCTGCTGGCTGCGGAGCTGGAACACGTACTCGTCCAGCACCGCCTGGAGGTTCCCGGCTTCGCAGTAGCGCAGGACCTTCTGCCAGTAGTCACCCTCGGGGTAGAGCTTGTCCAGCAGCTCGGTGGCGTCCAGCCGGTTGAACAGCGTGCGCAGGCCGGTTGCCGCGAACACTGCGGCCTTCCACAGCTCGGCGCCGTCAAGATCGGCCGGCACCACACGCTTCAGGGCACGGTAGAGGCAGTTGGCAGGGGAGTTGACGGCCAGATCTTCAATGCCGTCATCCCAGCCCGCCCGCTCACCGCGCACGGCGTCCAGCAGCCGGTCAACGTGTGCCAGGTAGAGGCCAGCCTCCGAGCCACCTTCCTGCTCGGTGTCCCCGCCGTCCGAGGCTTTGCCTTGCCGCTGGGTGAATTCGTCCAGCTCCCGCAGCTCCCGCGCGGCCAGCTTCGCGTCGTCGTTCCACGCCGCCGGCAGAGCGCCGGGCACCGAGAAATAGGAAGCCCATGCGCCGAGGCGGCTGGCCGGATCAACGACGGCGCCGCCAACCATGGCCTCTCCGGCCGCTGCCGCAGCACCCCGCGCCGCGTGTCCGGGCACCAAGGAACCGCGCAATGAGGCGCTTTCCAGCGGGTCACCCGCCAAGGCCAGGGCCGCGTGGGGAATGAACAGCGCCAGCGTGGACATGGCCTGCGGCTCACCGTCGCGGACACGGAACCTGAGCCTGCCACGGAAACGCTTGCGAGCCTCGGCCGTGTTTTCACCGTGCAGCGGCGACCCCTCGAGGATCTGCCGCTCGGCCTCGTAGGAGAGCATCGTGGTGATCGCCGTCGGGGCCGCGTTCCACGCCGAGAAGACCAGCTGCTTGGTGACGTCCGGACCCACCTCAGCGAACGCGCCGGAGGGCTCCACATACGGGAGCGACGGCGGCATCCACAGCAGCTTCCACCATCCCTGGCCGGTGGTGTATTCGCGCACGGCCCGGAACTTGGCGTTGTCAGTCTCGACGGCCCCATATCGGCGATAGGCCTCGGGGTCGATGGTTGCCAGGGCCGGCAGCACCGGGTCCACGGCTTCGCGATCGCAGTGGATCCTGCCGTCCAGCATCCTGCCAATCTTGTAGTCGGTGAGGAAGTGCGCGAACATCGGCACGGATTTCCAGTACTCCATGGGATTGCCGGTGCGCGCGGCCCGGAACAATGCGGAGAGGGACCTGTAGCTGGCGAGGTCACCGGCACGGACGTCCGTCGGTGCCATCTCGATCACGGACAGCATGTCGTCTTTGCCGAGCTGCGGCCGCTCCGTGCGGCTCATGAACAGCTTCAGGCCGTCCTCGATGCGGTGCGTCAGAGCATCGTCCGTGACCTGCTTCAGCAGCTGGGTCCGGCGGCCGTCGAGGTCTGCCTCAAGTCCTTCCATGTATCCCGGCCGTTCGCTGCTCAGGAAACGCAGCAGCTGCCGGAAGTCTGCGGCGTGATCGTCGCCGTCGTCCTCGTTCGCTCCCGTGTGCGCCTTGTACGGCGTGGCCGAGAGCAGAATCAGTTTGGCGCCCTTGTAGTTCAGGAACTGCCTCGCCAGCTCCGCCGCGGAATCCTCGTCGTCGGGCGCGGTGCCGGGGGAATACAGCAGGTCGCGGAAGCGCTGGAACTCGTCCAGGATGATCAGGTCGGGTTCCAGGCAATCAAGCCCGGCCTGGGCCAGGTCTCCCCGGAGCCCGCCGATGATGGCGCTCATGCGCGGCCGGACTGTCTCTGACCCATCACGCGCCGCCTCGCGCAGGGCCTTGCGGAAGGCGGGCAGGTTGCCGCTTTGGTGCGCCAGCGTGCGGAAGCGGTTCCGCACAGTCACGGCAAAACCGTCGGGGAACTGCTCGTGCATGTACTGGACGCGGCGCGCGAAGTTCTGCGGGGCCGAGCCCGCGCGCAGGAGCTCGACGGCGTCGTCGTGCTGTAACTCGCCGATCACGCCCAGCTGCGTGATGATGCGGAAGAGCACCGCGCGTTCCTTGGCCTGGCCCGTTGCCCCGCCGACGTTGAACGACGTGCCCGGAGTCAGCGAAATGAAGTTGACCCGCTTCCGTGTTCCAGGCGCGGCCGGAGCGTTGAGCTTGGCCAGTTCGGTGGGCAGCAGTGTGAGCCGGCCGGACTCGATGATGTCCTTCTGCCCGGTGACGTTCAGACGGCCGAGGTTCTGCTTGGCCAGGTCAGCGTTGGAGCAGACGTAGACGACGTCGATGCGGTTCACCCCGGAGTCGGGCCGGTCGAGCAGCTCGATGGCTTTGGCAATGACGCCCCGGGCCACCATGCTCTTGCCCAGCCCGGTCTCGTCCGCGACGAGGAAGCGGTCCGCCGGCTGGTCGTCCAGGTAGAGGCGCTTGAAGACGTGTTCCACGGTGCGGCGCTGAAAGCCCCGCAGTCCGTCCAGCGCGGGCGTTGCGTCAAACCCCATGAAGTTCCCCAATTTCCAATGCTTCGGTGGCTGCCGTCCAGAGCGCGTGCAGCTGCTGAATCTCCGGGTCATCGCTTCGAAGGGCGAGCAGCCGGTCCATGACGACCTTCAGATCCGGGAAGACCGAGCCGGCGTCCGGACCCGCCATGGCGCCCACCATCGCTTCGAAGAGTCCGGCGGTGGATCCGTCGCCGAACCCGGAACCGGCGAACCATCCCGTGCCAGTCCCCGAGCCCGGCAGGGCGTCTTCCGGGGTGAGGAACAACAGCAGGAACTGCCGGAGCTTTTGCGGGTCGTCGAGCTGGCGGGCGATGATCTCATCCAGCCGTCCGGCGGGATCGGTGCGCAGGACGCCCTGGATCACCGTGCTCTTGGATAGCCCGGCAGCCGTGTCTTCCAGCGTCAGCACCAGATACGGTGTCACGTCAGCCAGCGGTATGGCGTGGAAGACGTGTGCGTGCTGGCCCCCGGAGGGCTCGACGACGGCGCTTGGCTGGGGGAGCGAGAGGAGCCGCAGCGTCGCGGTGAACTCTGGCTTCGGTGACCAGTCATGCGAGACGGTCACGGCGAACGTGTTTCTGTTGTCACCCTCGGGGACAGCGTCGAGGAGGAACCGCTGCGCGGCGGCGTCCCGCAGCGCGTTCTCCAGCCGGAAGGCTGCCACGTCTTCTTCCGATCGGGCTGCGCCGCCGGTGCCCAGATAGTCGGCGAAGGGCACGTCCTTGAGACTCTCCCGGATGCGCTGCACCCCCAGGCGTTTCTTGGCTCCCCGCATTTCCAGTAGGAACTCCACGTTCCTGGTGAAGCCCGCCTCGGTGGCGTTGGCCGACCCGAGAAGCGCGTAAGTGAAGTGGTCGTAGTCGCAGAAGTAGGCCTTTGCGTGCAGGCCGGTGAGATCGTCGGCAACGCGCTGGAGTCCGGAATCGTCTACATCGCTTTGCCCTGACTCCGACGATTCTGGGATGCCGAGTTCGTCAAAGGCTTTGAATGAAGTGTGGGTATCAGTGATCGTCTGTTGTTGGAGAAGGTTCAGTTGATCGTCGCGCGAATAGACGTAGAGGTTCCGCGTCCACGTGTCCTGCAGTCGGCCCAGGAGTTTGTCATCAAGGAAGGGCGAGATGACCAGCTTGTCGTAGCCCAGGAAGGCGTCCTTCCCGGTCTTGTTGTTGAGAGCGATGAAGTTCTCTGGATCGCGGAGGTGCGCCACGATTGAGCCCTGTTCGAAGTCTTCGCCCATGCCCATCGGCCGGAACGCCAGCCGATGGATGTCCTCCGGCAGCTCCCAGCGGACGTCCGCCAGGCGGGACGCGAGGCCGCGCACCCTGGCCAGCCGCCCGGCGTCGGGAGTTACTGTGCAGAGGTCGGGGAGCCCGGCGATGAAGCGGGCCAGAGGTCCGCTGTCCGGGCCGGAATCCTCGGTGTCCTGCACGGGTTCGCCATCCAGCCGGACGAGGAGGTCCCAGCTGGCGTCGGTAGTGAGGTTGCGGCTGCTGCACAGGAAGCGGTAGCGGCGCTCGGTGTCGTTCTCGAATTCGAGGAGCCAGATTTTCGGGTGGAACAGCCCGCGCAGGACGCTGACCTGGTGGACCATCGGTTCCAGCAGCGCGAGCAGGTCCGAGGCGTCCGAGGGCGCCTTGATGTGGCCTGCCTGGCAGAAGATGTCTACGCGGTCGGAGACTTTGCGCAGGGCGCTGAGCACCGCCACCGGGTTGGTGAATTCTTCTCCTGAGCCCGCGACGAAGCTCAGCGGCACGGACAGGGCGCTGGTCATGTCCAGGGTGAAGGTGGTGCCCACGGCATGGGAGAGCCGGAATCCTGCCGGCGGGCGCAGCTGCTGGGTGAGTGCCTGCCTGTTTGCTGCCTCAAGCATTCGACTGCCCTTCCAGTGCGAGTCCTGCATGGATGTCCAGGACGTTTCGGCGCACCTGCGTCCAGCGGAAAGTCAGGGCTCCCACCCGGGCCGGCGGCTGCCAGGCGCGGAGCCGGCGTTCGTTGCGGAACCGCGAGTTGGACTTCTTCATGAGCTTCTCTCGGGTTTCGACGGCGGCACGGAAGTTCTGGTTGTCGATCAGTTTGCTGGGGCTCATCGCCGCGTTGGCCATTTGCCGGGCGAAGTCGGCGGTGTTGCTGTTGATGCCGCGGTTCAGTGCTTTGGCCCGGTCGATGTAGCCGTTCACATCCCACCCGGCGAGTAGATCGCGCTTGCCGTCCCGCTTGTCTTCCCACGCTTCGAGGAGTTCCTGCGTTGGCTCCTGGGTGTCCTCGCCGGCAGTGAAAACGGAGGCCGAGAGCTCGGCGAGCAGGTGCTGGTAGAGGATGGTGGCGCCGTTGTGGATGAAGGAGAACGCCTCTGCGTCCCTAAGCCACTGGGCGGGGTCACCTTCCGCGCCGCGGCACGCCGGGTCCAGCCAGGGGGCCCAAAGTCCCGGGGTGGGGCTGACTTCCGAGCCAGCGACGTGTGCCAGCATGGTGCCCGGGCAGGTGCTCAGGATGCGTTCCTGCAGCCAACGGGCCTCGTCATGGGAGAGCTTCAGTCCGCGGTCCTCTGTCTGCGGAAAGCCAGCCGGAGGCTTGGGGAGGGTCTGGTTCCAGACTGAGTAGCTGTTTTCGCCGTCCTCAGGCGCGGAGGCGTCTGCGCACATGAGCTGCGCGACGGCGGAGCGGTCGGTGTCCTGGGCGACGATGCCGTAGGTGCGGAGCGCGGTCCAGTAGGCCGCGGAGGGAAGCTGCATCACGTTCCGGCCGGCGTCGCGCCCGATGTAGCTTTCCTCGCCGATCGCTTTGAGCCTGCCGATTAGCTGTCGTTCGGATTCCTCGGACCGTTTCCGGAGCTCTTCCGGGTTCCTGGTGCTGCGGTGGGCAGTTTGGTAGGCCCACGGGACAAGCAACATATAGCGCGCACCTAGGTGCAGCACGGACGTGCCTGGGAACAGGCTGTTGCTGATCGCGTCGCGCAGCTGCCCCATGCCGAGGTCGTCGGTGGTTTCCGGCGTGCCGAAGAGCTTCACGAGTTCGCGCATCTTCGAGTTTTCCTCGGTGGACGCGTCGAGCCAGGATATGAGGGAGGTCATGTTGGTGATGTGCTCGCTTTCAAGTGACGACTTCGCCGTGCTCGCGACATGGATCGACGAAGCTGCTGCCTCATCGCTGCACTTCACCCGGTCGGGCTCCGATCAGCTCGCATCGCCTGTTATCGCGAACTCCGGTTGCGCAGTCCCTTGCGGTCCAGGACCAACGAGCTGCATCAGCTCGGTGTAGTTGGTGACGACGTCGTAGGTGACGTCCTTACTGGTTTTTTCGTTGAGGGACGCGAAGAACTTGCGGGCGCAGTCGATCTTGGCGTCCTCGACCCCTTTGAGCTGGAGCGTCGACAGGGATCCCTTGGTCTCCGCCACGAAGTAGACGTGCTTCACGCTTCCTTCGGTGAACGCGATAGCCCAGTCGGGGTTGTAATTGCCCACCGGGGTCGGGATGAAGAAGCCGCGGGGGAGCTTTGCGTACACCGCGACCTCCGTGCTGGTGTCCAGCTCGGCGACGAACGCCTGCTCGATCTTCGAGTCGGTGACGACGTAGTCGTAAATGTGCTTCGTCAGTTTCTTGCCCGCGTGAGTGAGGTCCTGCTTTGTCTGGTTGTCAGTGAAGATTGCCGAGTCGAATCTGTCCTCCAGCGCGTCATAGGTCAGGTGTTCGACGGTGACGGTCGCCTTCTGCTCATTGATCAGCCGGGCAGCCTCGGTGATGAACTGCTCAGGGTTGAGCCGGAACTTTGCGAACGTACCCGGGGCAACTCCACGGAAGATCGCGGCAATTGTGCGGCGGGTGAGCTGGGACTTCTCGGTGATCTCGCCGAGAAGGTCGTATTTTACCTGCGAGCCCACGCTGACGGTCTCGGTATGGGTCTTGGTGCTTGTGACCGCGAACCCTGCGCCGGTCGTGAGGTCGTCGGCCTCCAGCGACTCACGCTGCTGCCCAACCTGTATCACGTACTGCATCGCGGCCACGTTTAGGTGCTTGTCCAGCTGGGTAATGCACTTTTGAATGAGCTCTTGCGAATCGAACTCAACCTGGTAGACGGCCTTGTGGTTTATCCGCTCCCAGAGCGCCTGGAATTCCCTCCTGGCGAAGTTGGCCTGGTTGAGCGGAATTTTCTTCGGCTTTCGACCGTCGACCAGCTCAGGCACTTTGACGTACAAGGCGTCAACGAGCGGCAAGACGAAGTCGATAACCGGTCGTAGCACCTCGGAGGCCGTCTCAGCGAGCGTGCCGGATTGCTTCGCCTGCTTGTAGGTTTCCGAGATGGTGTCGTCTTCGTTGAGGTAGTCGTTCTTTATGAGGTACTTGTACAGCGCCTGCGCGAGCGGCTCCTCGACCAGGGACTTGCCGGATGGCGTCTGGAAGGTCTTGCGTGTGAAGAACTTGACGCTCGCCTTGCGAGGACGAGCAGCTAGGGTCTCGGCGATTTCCCTCTGCAAACCGGCCACGAAGTCGGTGTACGACTCGTCGGTGACCACGGTGAGTTCGTTGATGTCGTGCACGGTGACGGGGTTGTCCATCCGCTCGCCGTGCTGGTCGACAGCGAGACGGAGTCCCCGACCGATCTCTTGGCGACGAGAAGCCGTGTTGTCGCTCTTCTTGAGGATGCCTATGACAAACACGTTTGGGTTGTCCCAACCCTCGCGTAGCGCGGAATGGGAAAAGATGAACCTGACGGGTTCGGTGAACGACAGCAGCCGCTCCTTGTTCTTCAAGATTAGGTCGTATGCATCGACGTCCGTGGAAAGGCCAGCATCCTCGCCGCGCGCAGCAATCGAGGGATCGACCTGCTGCTTGGTCTTCTTGTCGATCGAAAAGTAGCCCTGGTGCACCGCGCGGACCTCGTCGCGGCGCAAGTAGTCCTGATAGGCAGCGGTCGGCGCGTCGAGTTCTAGCTCAGTAAGGACCTCTCCGGCAATCGCTGCATACTCCTCCTCGAAGACTCTGGCGTAGTCGCCGAGTGTGTCCTCGCGGTCATAATTCCTATACTTAGCGACTTCGTCGATGAAGAAAAGAGAGAGTACCTTGACCCCTTGAGCGAAGAGTTCACGCTCCTTGTCAATGTGAGCCCGGATGACCTCGCGGATCTGAATGCGACGCTTGGTCTCCTCAGTCACATCCCGATCCGCAAGCTGGCCAACGACGACGACGTCGCCGTTGCTCAGTTCGATCTCGTCGCGGTTCGCGTCGATCTCGGTGATGAACAACCCCTTGTATGCCTCGACGCCCCCTGAGACGTCGTGCAGGTTTGCCCCAACGTCGAGGCGCTTGACTTGCCGCTTGATCGGGCCTCCCTTCGTTTGCACCTCGATCTCCACACGGGCACGCGGCTTAGCGCCCTTGGCGATCTCAATCGTGTCGAGATAGAGATAGGCGGTCGATCCAGCGAGGCCCTTCACCGTGATGCCACGAACTGCGATCTTCTTCACGAGCTTCTGGTTGTAAGCGTCGAGTGCATCGAGCCGGTGAACTTTGTTGTAATCGTGGTGGGCCTTGTGAGTGGCGGAGTACCTCAGCACCACTAGTGAGTTGAACCGCCTCAGCGAGTCGATCGACTTCGAAGGTTTCGCCTTTGGCTTGCCAGTTTTCTCGTCGTACTCGACACCGAAACGTTGAGGTTCGTCGATAATCACGATGGGCCGATTTGCGGCGATGATATCGATCGGCTTGCGCGACTGAAAGTCATCTAGACCCTCCAGGACGGGCTCGCCTTTCGCGTTCAGGACGGGACGTCCGTCCGGCCCCTTCTTTGGGGTGCCGTAGATCCTTCGATTGTCGGCTCCACTCGAGTTGAAGGCCTGAATATTGATGATCATCACCTGCACGCCGGCATCGGAACTGAATCGCTCCAATTCGTGGAGCTGCGACGAGTTGTAGATGAAAGATCGGGGCTTGCTGCCGTAGGCCCGTTGGAAGTGCTCAGCGGTGACGTCGAATGATTTCTTGACGCCCTCTCGGATCGCCACCGACGGCACAACGATTATGAACTTGGACCAGCCGTAGCGCTTGTTCAACTCCATGATCGTCTTGATGTAAACGTAAGTCTTGCCGGTCCCTGTTTCCATCTCGATATTCAGATTCGGCGCGCCAACAGGAGCGGCAGCACTCTTCGTCAGTTCGGGCGAGGGAGTGAGGTTGCGCGACCGCTGAACGTCGTGGATGTTGTCGAGCAGTTGCGCGGGGCTAAGTTCGATCTCGGCGTTGCGCAAGCCCGCGTCAGGGGTCGTGCTGGTCTCGAACAGCGCAGGAGCCGCGACTGACTTCTGCTTGCCGGGGTCGATTCGGTAGGAGACACCGTCATGCTTCGGCTGGCCTGAAAAGACATCGACGACGGCATCGACGGCCTCGGTTTGGTATGGATGAACTTTGAACTGAAGCTTCATCTGTATCAGATCGCCTTCACGTCAGTCGCGGACGAGATCTCTCGGAATACCTGTTCCGCGTTGATGCGGGCGTCATCTGCGGCAAAGCCGGAGTCACGGAACACAGCGCGGAGCGGCTCCCGCTTTGCTATCGCTCGAACCAGCTCTGGGCTCACATCCGTATCGAAGCAGGCGATGAGCGCGTCGTCCTCAACGACTAGGACATCATGGTCCTCGATTGTCTCCGTGCCGAGCGGCATCGATAGGTCTAGGCCCCAGTCGAGAAGTACCTGGAACAGGAGGTCCTCAGCCGTCCGATCCGGCTTGACGCTGTCCTCCAGGCCTGTGAGTGCCTGTTGGTCGGTCTCGTCGGGCGTGCGGAGGACATCCACCATGTTCGTCGTGTCAACCTTCAGCGATCTGAAGCCGAGATCCAGCATCGGAGCCTTGTCGCGGAGCCTGTGACCCGCGAGCCGAAGCCGCTGCTTCCCGATCTCGGAAACTGTCGGTGGCTTGCCAAGGGTCGTGAGGTACCTGATTGCGTTAGTCGTGATCTGCTTGGCAGCACCCTTGGCCGTCTTCAGCGATGCATTCAGATCCTCAGCTACCTGGATGCCGATGAAATGCACCTCGGCACCGGTCGCGAGGTTGAGTTCCCACACCGCGTGAAGCGCGGACCCGGAACCTGCAAACATGTCGAGGACGATATCGCCGCTGGACACGCCAATGGCCTTGTAGATGTCCTTCAGGAGCAGCTCGTCTTTTGGATTCGTAAAGACCTTCTCGCCGAAGAGTCCAGCGAGCCGCTTGGATGCGGCGCGGCCGTCGACGTAGCGAATGCTTGTCAGACTCTGGTGCTCGGTGCTGGCGAGGTAAGTCTTGAGGTTCGGTACCGTCGTGTGGTCAGGCCCGAAGTGGATCCGCTTCTCCACGATTCGCTGTTCCAGTGACTCCTTGGGAAAAACCCAGCCTCGAGCTGGCGCCTTGCACGGGAGGCCCGTAGCGGGGTGCAGTACGTCGTAGACGTACTGGCCATCGTTCGGGCCCGAGATGTTGTCCGCGAAGTAGACCCCCCGTTCGTCCATGCGGGTGTAGTGCTTGCTTGCATACACGGGGTCTGATGGAGCAAATCCCTTGTACCAATCCTTCGCCGCTTCGTGGATGGCGTCCCAGTCCTCGCCGAACGTCTTTCGGAAGCCTTTGAAGGCGGCATAGATGCGGTCAAGCCCTCCCTTCTTCTCGCTCCACTCCCCGGTGTTGACCGACTTGTTCTTGACGAAGAACACAACGTACTCGTGCTGCATCGAGATGTACCGTTGATCGCTCCTACTGCTGTTCTTGACCACAATCTCGCCGACATAAGCGTCTATGCCGAACACCTCGGTGCCGATGTTCACCAGGTTGGCGTGCTCGTTCTCGTCAATGGAGACGACCAAAACGCCGTCGTCGGTCAGCAGGTTCCGCGCGAGCTTGAGGCGCGGGAACATCATGCTCAGCCAGTCCGAGTGGAATCGACCGTTCGCGCTCGTGTTGGCGACGAGCGGAACCCCGTCTTCGCTGACCTGGCCCGATCGCCGGAGTTCTTCGTCCTTGGTCGTCGCGAAGCTATCGGCGTAGACGAAGTCGTTGCCCGTGTTGTATGGCGGGTCAATGTAGATCAGCTTGATCTTCCCGAGATAGGACTCCTGGAGCAGCTTGAGTGCTTCGAGGTTGTCGCCTTCGATAAACAAGTTCTTAGTGGTTTCGAAGTCGACGGACTCGTGGCGGACTGGGCGGAGGGTCTTGGCGATGGGAGCATTGGCGGCAAACCACGCGGCTCGCTTACCGGGCCAGTCGAGCTGGTAGCGCTCCTGGGGGCCGTCGACGACGTGGTCGGAGAGCTCCTGGCGCAGGAGGTCGAAGTCGATGGCCTTCTTCGGGTTGCCATCAGCGTCGAGCGCCTCGGTCATGACGTTTGGGAACAGCTCAGCAAGTTTATCGATGTTAGCGTCAGTCAAGTCCGGCGACGTCATGCGTAATTTCTCCACGGATTACCTCTGTTGCTCTAGCTCTGATTGTTTTGTCTTGAGAGTGCGCCGCAGCTCGACCTTGCGGTTGATCTGAGGCTCGGTGCGGAGCTTTCGCTCCAGCGCGGTGATCTCGCGTTCGAGCTTGCGCACGGTTTGAAGCCTGGCCGCCAGCGCCGACAATTCTTCGCCCGGCCGGACCGGCACCGGAATCAGCGGGCCTAAGAGTGCGGTGTAGAGGGAAGACAGGGTGATTGCGGTCGGGAGTGGCTGCCGCTCCGTGTCGACTGGCTGCCACTCCGTCGAGTAGTGGGCGCTGAGCTTTGGCGCGCCGACGCTGAGCTGCTTGTGTGCCGCGACCATTCGAATGGACCGATTGGCGCCGAAGCCGCGGGTGACCTCGAAGACGGCCGGGAACGGGATCGCTTTGTCGATCGCAGTCAACACCGGCTCGGACACGTCGTCCATCTTAGCGTCGATCTGGAAGACCTGGACCTCAGGCACCGCAGGGCTGCCGGGGAGATTGATCGTGACTTCTGCGAGCTTGTACGCCCAGGTGATGCGCTGAACTTCGGTGACGAACTTCTCCCGGACGGCGTTGGTGACGTGGCCGTTCTCGTAGAACTTCTCCTTCGGCACGCGGATGCCAAACTTCGCCGATATTGGCCACCGGTACAGCAGGTTAGTCATCGACGGGCACCCCCATGTGCGCGTCGACGACGGCGACAAAAGCAATCAGTTCGAAGTCGTCCAGACCCGCGATGGTCTGGGTCAGGGCCGTCGTGTGGCCTCCAGTGAAGAGGCTGTCGATGTCGCGCTCCTCGGTGACGTCGATCATCGAGCGGATCGCTTCCGTGAGCAGTTCGGAGTACTTGCCCATCTCGGCTCCCTCGCGCGTACCTGCATTGAAAGCGTGCACGACGTCGGTGACGGGTTCGTCGTAGGGGCGGCAGCCCCCGCGGATGAGGTCGAGCAGGAGCTTGGCCTCGGTGTGGTCGGCGACGACGTTCCCCTCGTCGTCGAGGTAGACGAGGTAGTACGGGTGGAGCCGGTTGCCGCGGTTGATGTTCTCGTCGGTGTTCACGTTCCGCAACACGAAGATCACCCCGGGCTTCAGCCCGTTGGCGGGGTCGGCGGGGATGACGGCGTGGAGGCCTTTGGGGGCGGTGGCGAGGTCGCCGTACTCCTTGATGTAGCCGAGCAGGTCCATTCGGAAGTCGTTGAGGCCCAGATCGGTGATGGAGACACCGGCGCGAACGTCCTCCAGTTCGATGACCTCGTCCTGGAGCTTACGGAGCTGTTCTTTGCGGAACGCGGCGTCGGAGTCTTCGAGAGTGAGGACGTTGTCGTTCGCGGTGCCCGCGAGGTCGGCGATGACCATGCGGTTTTCGACGCGTTCTTTGAGGTTGATGTACTCGTCGAGGGAGATGTCGGGCCAGAAGTTGACCAGCTGAATTTGAGCGTTGATGGAGCCGATGCGGTCGATACGGCCGAAGCGCTGGATGATCCGGACCGGGTTCCAGTGGATGTCGTAGTTGATCAGGTAATCGCAGTCCTGAAGGTTCTGGCCCTCGCTGATCACGTCAGTGCCGATGAGCACATCCAGCTCGCGCGTCTCCTTAGGCATGGTCAGGTGACGCTGCTTCGAGCGCGGGGAGAACAGCGCCATCACCTGCTGGAAGTCGAACCCGGTACCCAAGCTCGTCTTAGAGCCGTGGCTTCCGCCCGTAATGACGGCGGCCTCGAGACCCGCCTTCTGGAGGGCAGGGGCAAGTTCGCGGTAGAGATAGTTGGCGGTGTCAGCAAAGGCTGAGAACACCAGCACCTTGCGGTTACCCGCATTGATTGGATGTTCGGCCTTGTCGGTGATGAGCTGTTTGAGCCTTTGCAGCTTCAAGTCGTGGGCCGGGACGACCTTGCGCATCTCGTCGAGGAGCTCGCGCAGAGTCTCGCGGTCGTTCCACAGGTCGCGCTGCCAGGATTCGATGTCGAGATCGTCGAGGTCGATCTTGATCTTCTCGCCGAACGAGAGCGCCTCGACGTTCGCGTCGTCGTCATCATCCACATCAAGGTCGAGACCCGCTAGGTCAGCGCTCACTTCCGTGAGCGGGCCTGCGTGGGAGTCAAGGCGCTGCAGGGTGCGGTTTACGGAGCCCTCGATCTTCGCCAGGGTCAGCCGGAATGCGTCAACCGAGCTCTCCAGCCGCTTGAGGAGGTTCACGGTCATGAGCTTCTTTAGGCCCTGCTCCCGCCCTTGCTGGCCGAGGTTAGAGCGGGCGCTGCCTGCGGTGACGTTGTAGAGGTCCTCATACTTGCTGATCCTGCTAGGAAACACGTAAGCCAGCGGAGTGTAGACGGCAAGGGTGAGGGCTTGGAGCTGCTCGAAGATGTCGTTGAAGCTTGGTGCGTCCGCCAGGTCGGTCAGCGGTTCACGGATGGACATGGGTGGCAGGCGTTCGGGGAACGCGCCAATCTCTGTGGTGTCGTAAAACGCCTGGATATGCTTCCGTGACCGAGCGATTGTCACGGAATCGAGGAGTTCGAAGAAGTCGAAGTCGAGCATCTGAAGGATGCGCTCGCTCGTGCGGTCCTCCGGAGAGAGCTTGGACCACTCGTTGAAGACGCGTTGGGCGTCGCTGAAGACTTTCTCGACCGTCGTCGATATGTTCAAGTGTTGGGCAAGGTTCTCTGACTCACCCTCGTAGGCGAGCTGCAGCTGATTCTTCAGGTCGTTGAATCGGTTGTTCACCGGGGTCGCCGACAGCATCAGCACCTTGGTCTTTACGCCTTCGCGGATGACTCGCCGCATGAGCCTCTGGTAGCGGGACTCTTTCTCCTCGGCGTAGTCGGCGTTGCGGAAGTTGTGTGACTCGTCGATGACGACCAGGTCGTAGTTGCCCCAGTTGATCCGGTCAAGTCGTAAGCCCAGGGACTCGCCACCCGTGCGCGAGAGGTCGGTATGGGCGAGGACGTCGTAGTTAAGCCGGTCTTCCGCAAAGATGTTCGTCGTGAGGTTGGCATTGTAGTTCGTCCAGTTCTCCGCGAGTTTCTTGGGGCAGAGCACTAGCACGGACTTGTTGCGCAGCTCGTAGTACTTGATCACCGCTAAAGCAGTAAACGTTTTGCCCAGGCCGACGCTGTCGGCGAGGATGCAGCCGTTGTAGGTCTCCAGCTTGTTGATGATCCCCGTCGCCGCGTCGCGCTGGAAGTTGTAGAGACTCTGCCAGACCTTCGTTTCCTGGTAACCGGTGCGGTCGTTCGGCAACACGTCCTCGTTGATCTCATCGAGGAACTCCGCAAACAAGTTGTAGAGAATCAAGAAATATATGCGAGCGGGGGAGTTCTCTGCGTACACGCTGGCGATATGGTCGTAGACCGCCTCGGTGACGTCATCGAGCTGTTCCGCGTTGTTCCAGATCTGGTCGAACAGCTGGATGTACTGCGCCGTCATCGGCGCCTCGTCGATGCGCTGCACCATGTTCGAGACCGCGTTGCCGCGCTCGTAGCCAAGGTCTGCGGTGGTGAAGCCCTGGAGCGGCATGTATGCGGCTTTGTCGTCCACGACAGCGAACTGCTGCATCGGGTTTCCAGTCGCGTTTGAGCGGAAGGTGACCTTGCGGCGCACCCAGTCGGCGCACTCCTTCGCGATTGCTCGCTGGGTGAGCTTGTTCCTGAGCCGAACCTCAAACTCGGAGCCGTGCAGGTTCGACTCGGCTCGACCGTCCGCGGGAATGAAGAACTCGCGCCGCTCTTTGGGGAGTTTGCCAGTGACTTGAGTCGTCAGGAACGACGGCGAAGTGAAAATGAACTCCAGCTCATTGACTTGCTCGAGTTCTTTGCGAAGAGCCTCGAAAGCGAAGATCGAGAACGTTGAAGCGGCGATGCGAACCTTTGACCCGGCTGTGACCTCGGCCTTGAGATCATCACCGAGCAGGTCGTTGACATTGTCGATGATCTTCACAGGCCCCCCGGCAGAATCTAGAACCTCTGCTCGTCCAGGGGTCACTCAGCCGAAACTTATCACGAAATTCGCTGGCGCCCCGGGATCGCCAAACATTCAGGGCTGTCCGCTTACGATAGGTATCGAGCGGGGTGTCCATGCGAGTTCTGCGGGTTCGGCTCTTGGGGAGTCGATTTAGAACCCGTCACGTGCGATATGCCTTGGGGGCGCATACAGCCTACGACGTCCACCTACCCGAGTCCCGCCAGATCCAAGGGGTCGTACGACGCCCGCGTGCAGGGGCCATGGACCGTGGCACGTGGTTCACCCAAAAGCGGACGCTTGGGGGACTGTCGGTTCCGAGACCTTTGCGTTCTGATTCGTTGGACTGGGTGCCACCGAGCGGCGACCTCGTCCTGACTGTGGACAACCCTCGTCCCAAGCTTGCCGGCCTGCGGTATCGCCCTGGGTTCAACCATCGGCCGCGGGCGCCCTGGCATCCCTTTCTGTCACATGTCATGTCCGTGTTCTTCGCCGTTACAACTCGCCCTGAACCGCGACCGGGGCGAGGCGATCCCGCTCCAACGCGTCGAATGTCCTGCCATCGACTGTCTTCCAGGCAGTTCGACCGTTGACGCTGCCGCCCACGACTGCGGCCGCGGCGCCGCTGGGACTGTTGAACTGGTGATCTAGCTGGAACACGATCTGAGTCCCCTCGATGGTCGCTATTCCTTGTGCGATCAAGGACTCCCGTCGCTTGATGAGGCCGGGCTCGGCGCTGGGTGCCGGCACAGCATTGCCGCGGGAGCCCCGTCTGACCACCAGACCCGACGCGTTGGCGTAGGCCGTGGCGTTGCAACCCCGCTCCCGGAGGATAAGTTCTTCGTGTTGAATGCCGACAGCCGCACGGGGGACGGATTGAAGCTCCTGATGAACGGGATAGCCCAAGGTTGCAAGGAGCATGGAGACCGTTTCCATGTACTCTTGGCATTCCCATTCGAGCGGAACCGGCGTGTGAGGGTTGCTAGCTGAGTTTCCGTTTTCTAATGTGAATCGGGCGGCAGCAGTAGCCCTTTGAATCGATAGCCACTCCAAGTAGGCAACGTGCGTGCTAGTCCAAGTGTTGGTCAGCGATACAGCAACGAGTGCCCTCTCCCAGAAGTCTTTTCCGGAAGCATGTTGAGCTAGCCTTGTGCCGACGTTCTGTGTTTGCCCGATGTAGCAGCGCGGGGCGTCTTCGTCGGACGGACCGAATAGGAAATAAAGTCCAACCTGCCCCGCCTCCGGCATCTTTGTAAATTCAGCCAGTAACGGGCGGGGGATTTCGAATACACGGACGGTCCTCGTGGTGATTTCAGCCTGGCGTATACCTGAAGGATCGCCCTGCGGAAGGAAGATCTGGATAGTTTGAGGTCGCGAATTCAACAAGGACTCCGATTCGAATGTTCGTTAGGGGCGGCGATCGAGAACGACGGTGCCATACTCGTGACCGTTGTGCCACATTCAAGTACATCGAGGCCCGCCGCATCGATGCTCTGGGACGAGTGGCCGCCCGCAGTGGCGAACCCGCAAGGGAGGTAGACCCACACAAGCCGGAGTCACACAAACCCGGGCGCCCACTGGCCGCCCGGCGCCGAGAGGTTCACCCTGCCTTTCCCGTGGAAGCGGAGGTTGGGTGTCGCTCCACCGAGTACTACTCTGGGCTGAGTTGAAGTGGGCGGCGCCGACGCAGGCGCCCAAGATGGGGGAACAAAATGGGGCTTTCCAACCGCGAGTACGTTGGTCGTGCTCTGGATACCTTGGCAGCCAGCCTTGGTTCACACATAGCTTCAGTTCTAGAAGGCGTCGCGCCTGGCGTTCCATGGCCGAAGCTTCTGGAGCACAAGGATGCCAGCGCCGGGAGAACGCCGATGACATACTCGCCGACGGATCTGAGCGTGCAACTCCGCGTCATGACCGAGTCCCTGGGCTCGCTCGGTTACCCCTTCAACCTGGCCCACGATGCCCGCAGCCACACCTCCGAGCTCCGGCAGATCCGCAACCTCTGGGCCCACAACGAGGGCTTCGATGACGCGGACACCTACCGCGCGCTGGACACCGCCGGCCGGCTGGCCAAGCACCTCCAGCTTGATGGTGCATCACAGTCACTCACTGCCCTGTTGGACGACTACAAGATCCGCAATGCAGGGGACGGCGCAAGCGAACCCACCGACGTCGTCGAGACTGGAATAGGGGACCCTGAAACTGGGGATGCGGAACGGTCCGCTGCGGCTGCGGAAAAAGAGCCGGTGAAACAACATTCGGTGTCCCTCGAGATCACGGCCGCCGAAGCCCTCAGCTATCCCATGGTGCACAACGATTTCAGGTTCTTGCGCCAGGTAGTGATTACCAACCCGGGCACGGAAATCCGCGGCGCCGTGATTCGGGTCGAGGTGCTCGCCAGCGCCGGCCGGATCTCGGAGGACTTCCAGCAGTACATCGACCTTGCGGCCGGACAATCGATCGTTCTGGACGATCTGGACGTCCACGTCGCAGCACAGACCATGTACGACTTGTCCGACAAGCAGCCGGGCCGCGTGGTGGTCACCGTCGAGTCCGGCGCGCCCGGTACCGGGACCCCGGAAATCGGCCGGTCCGAAGCCCGGATCCAGCTCCTCCCGGCCCAGCTCTGGATTGCCGGCAACGGCCTGGCGTCCTATGAGTTCCTGGCCGCTTTCGTCCAGCCCCATCACCCGGCCATCGGGACGCTGGTCTCCGAGGCGGCGGATCTCCTGGCGGCGGCGACCGGCAGCAGCAGCCTGGACGGGTACCTGGCCGACGCCGACCGCGTGGATCAAATCGTGTTCGCCGTGGCACAGGCGGCCAGCAACCGCGACATCCGCTACAGCATGCCCCCTGCCAGTTGGGGCCTGCAGGGCCAGCAGATCCGCACCCCCGCTCAAGTGCTGGAGGACCGACTCGGGACCTGTCTGGACACGACCGTCGTTATGGCTGCGGCCCTGGAATTCTGCGGCATCCGGCCCCAGCTCTGGATCGTCGAAGGTCATGCCTTCCTCGGGTACTGGCGCGAGGAGCGCGCACTGGATACGGCGGCCTCAGACGACGTGGTGGAACTCGTCAGTCTGGTGCAGCGGGGCCTCATCGGTCTGATCGAGACCACCCTGCTCACAGGTAATCAGCCCATCACGCCGGCCCTACTGCGCAAGGGACCGGAAGCGAACTACATCGAAGCGGGACACGGGGAAATTTATGCGGTCACGGATGTCCGCCGTGCCCGCCTGGACGGTATCTACCCGCTGCCCGCCCGGACCACGTCGGCAACCGGGGACACGGTAGTCACGAACTACGTCCCCGAGGCCAAGGCGGTCCCCGTCCTCCCCGTGAAGCAGGGAAGGGTCATCCGAAATGACGGGACCACCTCGGATGTTCCTCCGCGCGTTACCCAGTGGAAGAACGCACTGCTGGACCTTAGCCTGCGGAACCGCCTCATCAACTTCACGGACACGGCACGCTTCCCCTTGGCCGTTCCCGCTTCGTGGATCGGGGCCTTCGAGGACCTCATTAACAACGGCACCCCCATCAGCCTCATTCCGTCCAACCAGATCAGCGCCGTCCACCAGGAACGCGGGATCCGCTTCGGCCGGGACCTCCCGCAGGACGAACTGATCAGCATGCTCAGCTCGAAGAAGGCCGTCTTCGCCGAGGTCACCGAAGAGGCTTACAACTCCAAAATGCGCGGCCTGGCCTATAAGGCCAAGACCCAGACAGAAGAAACCGGCGCCAACAACCTGTACCTGGCCCTCGGCAGCCTGCTCTGGGAACTCGATGGCCGTACCCTGCGCTCTCCACTGGTTCTGGTCCCCGTAAATCTGACGTCAGCGGGAAAGAACGGGCTGTACCGCGTCACGCTGGACGAGGCCGGCCAGTCAACGCCCAACTACTGCCTGCTCGAGAAGCTCGCCCAATCCCACGGACTCAGGATCCCCGGGCTTGCCGCCCCGGCCGAGGACGGTTCCGGTATTGATCTGGACGCCGCGTTTGACGCCGTCAGGGAAGCGGTATCGGCCAAGGGCCTGGCCTTCCGGGTGGAGAACACCGTGGACCTGTCCATGCTCCAGTTTGCCAAGTTCAGGCTCTGGAAGGACCTGGACGAGAACTGGGAACAGTTCGCCGCGAACAAGCTCGTGGACCATCTCATCAGCACCCCGACGGAAGTTTTCCAGGACCCGGTAAGCGTCACTGACGACGTCGACCTCGACGCTCTTGCCGCACTGTGCCCGATTCCCGCGGACTCGTCGCAGCTGCAGGCCGTGGCGTCGGCCGTCGCCGGCAAGACCTTCGTGCTCGAAGGACCTCCCGGCACGGGCAAGTCCCAGACGATTACCAACCTGATCACCCGCGCAATCGTGGAAGGGAAGCGGGTGCTCTTCGTGGCAGAAAAGCGTGCCGCGCTGGACGTCGTCCAGAAGCGGCTCGCCGAAGTGGGAATGGCGCCATTCTCCCTGGACCTGCATGACAAGGGGAGCAAGCCCGCCATGGTCCGCGCCCAGATCAAGAACGCGCTCGAGCTCAGTCTGGCCGCTGATACCCAGCAGCTGGACACCGCAGCAACTGATCTGGCGGCCGCACGCCGGACGCTGATCCGCTATGCCGCCCGGCTGCACGAGGAAAACGGTGCGAAGCTGTCAATGTACAGCGCCCGGACCAAGGCCCTCACCTTCGAGTCCGATGATCCTGCCCTGAATCTGGGAGCGGGGTTTGCTGCGTCGGCCAACGACACGGTTTTGGAGTCCCTGCGAGCCCTGCTCCTGGAACTGCCGGAATTCACCGATCGGGCACGGCCCGCGGCGGACCACCCCTGGCGGTTTGTCGGCCGCCCGGTCACCGATGCCCAAGCGAATCAGCTGCTCACGCTCGGGCGCCGCATCGATGCAGCGCTCGACGCCGTTCGCTCCGTTGCGGGAATTGACGACGTTCTGCGGTCCGCCAAGCAGCCGTCCGACGTCAAGACGCTCGCCGCGCTTCTCTCAGACCGGACTGTGCCCGTAGAGACCTTGGATGTGATCCGTTCGGGCGAATGGTCCGCAGGCGCCCGGAACTTGGAGCAGCTGGTGACGGCCTTCGCCGCTGTCAACCACCCCGGCTTGGACAAAGTCGCGCCGGAGGCCATGGAGCTTCCCCTGCAGGAAATCCAAGGACGGGCGCAACAGGCGGCCGCCAGCGGTTTCTTCGGGCGCAAGAAGCGTCTGCGCGCCGTGGCTGCTGAGCTGGACACCGTGCTTCAAACTGGTGCCGAGATCCGGCCCAAGGAGCTCGTGCCCCTGCTGGCGAACCTGGTCGCAGCGCAGCACCAGGTCCTTCAGCTGCGGGCCGAGACTGCGTCTGTTCCCGGCGTCGGCGTCCTGCAGGCCTGGAACCCGCTCACAGCGGCTGATCAGGAGGCGTTAAATCGCCGGCTGGGCTGGCTGCGGTGGGCCGCTCAGGCAGTGCAACCCACCGTCACCGATGACGGTCCGACCTTCCAAACCGCGCTGCGCGACTTCCTGGAGCAGGGGCCGGCGGTCCACGAGAACCTGGTCGGCTGGCTCCGCGAACTCGCGGCCGCGTGGGACGCGTTTGCTACGGATGCCGCCGTCGAGGCTGCAGAACTCAAGCGTTGGACAGGAAACCAGGGTGTCCTGGACGTCTGGTCCACTACGCGGGCCGCTCGCGCGTTGGACGACGCAGGATCCCAACCCCTGCAGCGGTGGCGCGAGCTCCTTGCCCACGTTGAGCCGCTCCGCGGCGTTGGACTCCACGACGTCCGCGCGGCGATCCTCGATGGTTCGCTCGACGCCGACGATGCAGCGACGGCCTTCGAACGCGGGCTCGCCGAAAGCTCGCTCGAGGAGCGGCAGGCAGCGGCGGGTTTGCAGGACTTCGATGCCCAGGCTCACGAGCGGACTATCGAGAGGTTCACAACCCGAGCCACTGTTGTCCGGGAGCTATTGAAACGCAATCTGGCCGCCGGCGTCGTCGGCTCACGGAAGGTTTCGGCGTCGTCGAACAACGGCCGGATGGGGGAGCTGCAACGTCAGCTGAATCGGCAGCGGGGTGGCCTCACGGTCCGCAAACTCATGGAGGGTTACGCCGATCTCATCACGCAGATTATGCCTTGCACCCTGGTGAGCCCGGACTCGGTGGCGCGGTTCTTCCCCGCCAAGGCGGACCTTTTCGACATCGTCGTGTTCGACGAAGCTTCCCAGATCCGTGTGGCAGACGCCGTCGGCGCCATGGGCCGCGGTGCTTCCGTGGTGGTGGTGGGAGACAGCAAGCAGATGCCCCCGACGT
This sequence comes from Pseudarthrobacter sp. S3, assembly GCF_050156905.1. Lineage (NCBI taxonomy): Bacteria > Bacillati > Actinomycetota > Actinomycetes > Micrococcales > Micrococcaceae > Pseudarthrobacter > Pseudarthrobacter sp. S3. Next base: position 1,196,405 of record NZ_CP189583.1, read on the forward strand.
CGTTCGCGGAGTCATCCGGGGACTCGCTGGACGACCTAGAGACGGATGCCACAGCGGTGGAGGACATGGAATCCATCCTGTCCGAATGTGTGGAGGCGCGGGTGCCCCGGCAATGGCTGTCCTGGCATTACCGGAGCCAGGACGAATCCCTGATCGCCTTCAGCAACCAGCAATACTACGACAGCAAACTCTCGTCCTTCCCCGGGCCGTCCCATGGGGCTCCCGACGCCGGGCTCCGCGGCCACGGCGTCAACTTCGTCAGGGTCGACGGACAGTTCCACCGCTCCGGAACGTCGAAGGTATTGCGGACCAATCCCATCGAAGCGAAGGCAATCGTCGAAGAGATTAGGCGTCGATTCGGCGCAGCCGAAGGCTCGCCGTCCGTCGGCGTCGTGACCTTCAACCTCCAGCAGCGCGCGTTGATCGAAGGCCTGCTGCGTGACACCGACGATCCCCGGATCATCAAGGCACTCGATGAGGACCCGGAAGGGCTCTTCGTCAAGAACCTTGAGAATGTCCAGGGTGACGAGCGCGACGTCATCCTGTTCTCCACCGGCTTCAGCAAGAACGACAAGGGCTACCTCCCGCTGAACTTCGGCCCGCTGAACCGTGCCGGTGGCGAGCGGAGGCTTAACGTCGCAGTGACCAGGGCGCGGCGGCAGGTCATTGTATTTTCGAGCTTCAGCCCGTCCGAGCTTCGTGCCGAGGAGACAAGTTCTGTCGGGATCAAGCACCTTCGCACGTACCTGGACCTTGCCGAGCAGGGGACCGGAGCGCTGCCCTATGACGGCCGGCGAAGCCTCGCAGTGGACCTGCACCGGGAGGAAATCGCCGACGCGCTGCGCGACCGCGGCTTTGCCGTCGCCACCGACGTCGGACTGTCTGATTTCAAGGTGGACATCAGTGTCGCCTCTCCGGACGCGCCGGGACGTCCGTTGATGGCTGTCCTCCTGGACAGCCCCGTGTGGGCGGCGCGGCGTACCGCGGGCGACCGGGACGGGCTGCCGGGCGACGTTCTGACCCGGATGATGCGTTGGCCCGCGGTGCAGCGGGTCTGGCTGCCCGCCTGGCTCAGCGACCGCGAAGCCGTACTGGACAAGCTGGAGACGACTCTCACTGCGGCGGCATCGGGATTGGCGGGTCCGGATGCGGAGCCTGCTCCCTCCTCGGGAACTGGGGGCTTGAACGACGAGCCGGCCGTTTCCATCCCCGGAGTCGCTTTGAACAGCCCGCTGCCTCCGGCTTCCGCGGCGTTCCCCGTTGGCTCGTCGGCCCCGTTGCTGGCTCCGGCGGGCGGTGGGCCCGGATCTGCGACGGCTGTCGTCGAGCGTGATCGCCCCGTGTACGAGCCGTGGACCGTCCGTCGCTTCGGTAGCAGAGACGTCCTGGACGCCCTGCCTTCCCGGCGGTCCGTGCTCGCCGTACGTGAAGCCCTCCGAACCATCGTTGACGCGGAGGGGCCGATTCATCAGGAACGGCTGGCCAGGCTCGCCTGCGCGGCGTTCAACCTCAACAAGATGAACGCGGACCGGGCCAATTCCGTCCTGGATGCTTTGGACTCATCGGTTCATCGCTGCGATCGGGACGGGTTTATCTGGGACGCTGCGGTTGACCGGGAGGCCTGGACACAGTTTCGGCCGAACAAGCCGGGGTCAGGCCGTGACCCGGAGGCCATTAGCGTCGTAGAGCTTAGAAATGCGATGGTCCATGTTGTCCGCGGCTCCGGCGGTATTTCCATAGGAGACCTGCACCGTGAGACTCTGCATCTATTCGGCAAGACCCGGCGTACGCCGGCAGTGACGGCCCGGCTTAACGAGGGTCTGCAGTATGGCGTCGATACCAATCGGCTTGAGCTGCGCGGTGATGTGGTGCACCTGGCTGGCTAGCGGCTGTTTCGCCGAATCAGCGGACGTCTACGGCCTTCGGGTTCGCAGGCTCCTCCGGAGTCTGCGAAGTAATATCTTTTGCGGGCGACCGCTGCGCCTCGATTTGGCTGGCTGCCCTGATCACAGCGTCACCGCCAGCCTTCGCGATCCCAGCTGGCACCGCCTTTGCAGCGGACGAAACCGCCGTCGTCGTGGTTTTGGCCAAATCGGACAAGGACTTCCGCCACGTCTCTCGCTCGACCTCTCCTTGGCTCAGGCCATCCAGTCCATAAATCTCTGCGAAGGTGCCGATCAGTCTGTTGGCGCTTTCAGCGGAGTCCAGTAGCGAACGGCTCTTCAGCGGGCTTCGAAGACGATTGAAGTCGCTGACGTTGGCGGCCGATGTCAGCGCATCCACCAAGGACTGCAGCCGGTTCGCAGCGGCGTCGTTCCGCTTGGCTGCGGAGACCTGGATGGATGCGGCATGTGCCTCGACCGCCTCGGGGTCGCGTTGGCGCAGATGAACAAGCTCAAGCGTCTCAAGACGCTGCTGATTCGCTTGGCAAGCAGCCAGAATCACGAGCCATGAACGCAGCTCGTTGTCCGCAAGGGTCTCGGCAGCGTTCACCTTATCGGCAAAGGAACGCGCCTTCAGAGATTGCGTCAGGGTCTCTATCTGGGCCAGCGCGTGTGAACTCGCCTGTGCAAGGGCCGTGGCATGACCTGCGACCTGGGACCAGGCAGTGTCAGTTATCTTGCCGGTTTCCTCATACAGCTCGAATGCACGGAGGAGCACCTGCGTGAGGCCCTGGATGTCGCCCAGTGCCTTGGCGCGGTTATCTTCAAGAAGGCGATCCAACTTGACGTCCATCGCCCGCGCTAGATCCTCGAGCTGCGCGACGGCGCTTTGAAGAGCCATCGTCGCAGTGAGCGTCGCGAGGTTCGATATGACCAGCGGGTTCATGCCGCCTGTCGTGAACTGGGCAAACGAATCAATTTGCCCCTTCGTTCCCCGGAAGGCTCCGCTGAACGTGCCCCCGGGGGAAATGTTGAAGTTTGCCAGCTCTATGAGCCTCTGATGGGAGTCCGGGGTGAGTTGCACCCAGCTGCCGTCCAGCGCCGAGACGACCGCCCCGATGCCCGTGGCCTGCGCTACGAGGTCGGCTGTCCCTCTGCCCGCCTTCTGTACCTGCTTAGCGTCAACATCCAACCGCGAAAGGAGGGCGCTGATTAGGTCTGGGTCTCCCACGAGAACAGCGTTGTTCTCGGAGACGCGGATACCGACTTCGTTGGTTGGTTCGATCACAGGAGGATTCTGCCACAGGGGTGGTTGCCTACGCGGACCCAGCACTTAGGGCATCAGGGTGTGTTCACTCTTCGGCGAACTGCGGTTCATCGCTTGGATTACGGCAGCCGGTCCGGGAGGAGCGGGCTCGTAGCACCAGCATCGGGACCAGATGTCACGCCCACTGGCTCATTCCTGCAATCTCAGCCATGGGCCCCGAGTACTTGAGGCCCCAGCCGGTCGACGGACTAGCTGGGGCCGTCCTTGCTGAATGCAGGCTACTTGGCGGGGTATGCCCATTCCCACCCTGCCGGCATGAATGCCTGCTTGTGGACGAGCACGCCAGTAGTTGTGGGGACGTCAAAAACGATCTTTCCTGTCGCCTTCTCGGCGGGACCGAGAGCTGATGGGAATCTTTCGGCTTCAGTGAGGCACATATACGACTCGAACGACGCAACATCGCCGTTGAATGTGGTCCCATTGTCGGCGATGGCCTTCCAGCCGTAGCCGGCAAGTCCAAACTGCGGGTTTACTGAGTCGGCAAGCGCGGGCATTGTTTCCATAGAAACATCCAATACAACGAAATGGCCGTTCTTTGCCCGCATAGCGGAGCTATTCGTGCACGCAGGGTCAACCAAGATGGAGTTGATTACAAAGCTGGCAACGGTCTTTTCCTTGTCCGTCACAGACGCGCCTTCACCTGGCGTCTTGACGATGTTCCCGCGGGAGGACTTAGCCGATGCCGCGCTTGCAGACGCGCCAGGGCTAGCTGCGTCAGTAGCCTGCGTAGATGTGGCGGGAGCGACAGTTGGCGCCGTTGGCGCGCTTGCGGGCGTGCCGCCGCAACCGGCGAGGAGGATCGGCAGGAGCGCTATGGCTCCAAGAGTCTTGGCTTTCAATGTTCCCCCAGTAGAGAATGCGAGTCAGTTTGCTCAGCTTAAGTGAGGGATACGACGCTCTTAGTTCGTGTTGATGCGGCGAACCGTCACAAACAGGTAGCAAGTCCGATCCGGGGCGCGCTGGTCCGGCCGGGACGGTAGCCATCTACGAAAGCGAGACGAAGACCGTCCGCTGCTTGGAGTGTGCCCCCGAGGCTACGGACAGTGTGCCTCCCGATCTGGAACCACCTGATGAGAAGTCATTGTCTACGGACTCCGGAGTAGCCGGGTCGTCCGCCCGCCGGGAATATGAGCGCCGAAAGGCGAAGGACGAGGAGAAGCTCCGCGAGAAGTGGGGCCGCTTCGGTGGCCTTGCAGTGGCCCTCTCTGACGAGCGGCAACATACGAAATCCTGGAATCAGGGCGCGCTCGGTGAGGAACGGCTCGGCGCTCGGCTCAATGCCCTATGCTCGGCCGGCCTGGCTGTCCTCCACGATCGGCGCATCCCCGGATCGAAGGCCAACATCGACCACATCGCCATCACTCCTGGTGGAATCTGGGTTATCGATGCCAAGCGGTACAAGGGCCGGCCTGAACTGAAGATCGAGGGCGGCATCCTTCGCCCACGCGTCGAGAAGCTCCTTGTTGGCCGCCGTGACTGCACGAAACTGGTGGACGGGGTGCTCAAGCAGGTGGACGTCGTGCGCGACCTCGTCGGGGATGTTCCGGTCACGGGGGTGCTGTGCTTCGTCGAAGCAGACTGGCCCCTGATCGGGGGCGCTTTCTCGACTCGTGGCGTTCACGTACTCTGGCCGAAACGGTTAGCCAAAGTGCTGACAGAGCAATCAGCCGGCGACGTTGATGTGGCACGGATGCGTGAGTCGATAGCGTCGCGGTTCGGGCCTGCGTGACGTCAATCATGGGTGTTTGAGGCCGTTCCAAAGGGAGCAGCGTTCCAAGCACGCACGGAAGATGACGGCGGGAAGCAAGTGCCGCCGTCGACCGTCCATCCTTCGGTGGTGCGGATCGACAAGGTGCTGGCCCGAACCGCCCAGCAGGCATTTGAAGCCGCCTATTAGGCCGCCCGGAGACTCTGGCTGAGGGCGGCATTTCTATCGGAGCTGCGCTCGCCCGGAAGGGCGGGGTCATTGCCAGCGGGCCCAACGACAGGGTCCAAAACGTCGATCCGTTGCACACAGAGAAATGTCGGCGCTCCGCGCCGCCGGCCGGCAGAAGAGTTACCGGGACACCACAGCAAGTAGAGCAGGTTCAGTAGCGGGGCTTCTCTGCGGTGAGCCGGGGCAGCGGTGCGGGATCGCTGTGTACGGCCTGGCTTCGGCAGCACATTGATTCATGCGCTGTGCAGCGCGCGTTTGCGTGAGTAGGCGCGTGCGGCGCGGACCCGGTCGCCGCAACGGGTTGAGCACCATTGCCGTCGTGCGTGGGTGCGGAGGAAGAATCGTTCGCAGGAGTCCGCTTCGCAGGACGCGAGCAGCGATGCTTGGTCGCCGCTGAGCAGCGAGGCGGCATCATCGGCGATGACGGCCATGACATGCTCGACGACCTGCGTCACGGGATGGTCGGCGCTACGGGTGAACCCCGCCGCAGGGTCGAACCGTAACAGCAGCGCGCCGGAGGCGGAGGTCAGCGCACGATTAAGGGCATGCACGGCCGCTGTCGTGGGCACGTCTCCAGTGATGTGCGCAGTGAAGAGGTCGCGCAGATCAGAGCGCAGTGCAGCGAGTCTGCCCCGGCAGTGCTCGTGCAGCACAGTGTCCGGTGCGATGAGATCGTACGCGATCAGCCAAGCCGCGGCGTCGTCAGGACCATCCAATTCGTCGTAGCGTTTGCCCCCGGGCAGTTCGCTTGCGCTGTTGACCAGTGCGAGGCTGGGATGCTCTTCGGCGCCTGGTACGGCTGCTAGCAGTGTTTCCGACATGATTCTCATGGTATCAGTTTCATTTAAGCGTGAGGCAACTGCTACGCTTCAATCACGCCAAAAACCATGTTTTTCCATGAGGAGTTTGTATGAAGTTCGGTCGACCATCGGGCAGGGCCCCGTTCACGCTGTCCGTGCTCTCCGCGGGCGGCACCGGCGTCGGGATCATCGCTAAGGAGGGGCTCGCGGGCACGATCTCGCTGGCACGGACGGCGGACCAGCGCGGCTATCACCGGTTCTGGATGTCTGAGCATCATGCGATGGGGGCGACCTCGGTGTCCTCACCGCCGTTGATGGCTGCCCGCCTCATCGCGGAGACGACGCGCATCCGCCTTGGCGCCGGAGGGGTAATGCTGCCCAACCACTCCCCGTTGCTGATCGCCGAGCAGTTCGGAATGCTTGAGGCTCTCGCCCCGGGCCGGATCGATCTCGGGCTGGGACGCGCCCCTGGCACTGATGGGGCGACTGCTGCGGCTCTGCGCCGGGGCGCGGATGCCAACGACGGATTCCCACAGCAGGTGCTCGAGTTGCTCGGGTTCCTGGGCGACGAGTTCCCTCCTGGACACCCCTACCGGGACGTCCACGCGGTTCCCGGCCCTTGGCAGGCAAAGGAAAACCGGGTGCCTGCGCCCTCGACCGCCCCGGAGGTGTGGGTGCTGGGCTCCTCTCCGTACTCAGCACAACTGGCCGGGCAGCTCGGCCGGCCGTATGCGTTCGCCCTGCAGTTCGGCGACGCTGACATCGACACGGCCCTACGTGTCTACCGTGAGAGCTTCCAGCCCTCCGACGTGCTCACCAAGCCCCACACCCTCGTCAGCGTACCCGCGGCGATCGGGGACGACCCGGCTGAGGCCAAACGGCAGGCGGCAACGTCGGCGATGGCGATGCTGCGCATGTTCAAAAACGAAGGCTACCTGCTCCTGCCCCCGGACGAGGTTGAGGCCTACCAAGCCACGATCCAGGAGCGGCAGATCCTCGACGCCTATACCAACCGCAGTTTCCATGGCACCGCAGCTACTGTCGCCGACCGTCTCGAAGCCCTGCACGAGCGCACCGGCGTGGATGAGGTGATGCTCGTCGTCGGCGGCCACTCGCCAACCCTCGACCAGCGCGGGATCACCCTGATCGCCGACCACTACGCACTGCCCCACCTGGAGGCGCCGCTTGCGGCCGCCGCGCAATAGCACCCATACCAAATTCCACACGTTCACAACCAACCCCATTCAAGGAGAACCCCATGACCGCACCGCGCCGCGCCCTGATCGTCATTGACGCCCAGCAGGAATACTTCGACGGACTGCTCCCGATCCAATACCCGGTCCGCGATGACTCCATCGCCAGCATCCAGACCGCGATCAACACTGCCCAGCAAACCGGGACGCCGGTGGTGCTCGTCCAGCACGAACTCCCGGCAGAGGCCCCGGTGTTCGCATCCGGATCGGCGACCTGGCAGAACCATCCCGAAGTAGCTGCCCACGAGAACGTAGCAGCCAAGCGCATCAGCAAGCAGTTCTCCAGCATCTTCGCAGGCACCGACCTCGAAGCCTGGCTGCATGAACAAGGCATCGGTACGATCACCCTCGTTGGGTACATGACAAACAATTGTGTGATCGCCTCCGCCGCGGCCGCCGAGCCCCTCGGCTTCGCCGTCGAAGTCCTTTCAGACGCGACCGGAGCGATCGACCTCGCCAACGACGCCGGCACCGCGCCCGCACGCCTGGTCCACGAGACCCTCATGGCGCTGCTGCACTCGAACTGGGCCGCCGTCACCGACACCGCGACTTGGACCGAAGCCTTGCGTACGAGCGTTGCGCTGCCCAAGAGCGACCTCATCACCTCCGCCGCGCAAGGGCGCAGCTCCCGGTAGAAACCCAGATACGGCCCCGGTAATGCTGGCAGGCGGGTGGCGCGGCAGCCGCAGGGGTTTTCAGGGGGGCTGTCACCCCTACCCAGCAGCAACGGACAGGGGCAAGATGACCCTATGAAAAAACTGCTTATGGCCGGCCTCGCCGCGATGATCCTGGTGCTTGGCACCATTACCAGTGCCGTCCCGGGCGCTGCGGCGGCAGCCCCTTCAGGCGCCGCGGGGCACATCATCGTCAAATTCCGCGACGGCGGTGCCGCCGCGGGTGTGCTGCGCCAGCACGGCCTGGGTGAAGGGCCCGGCGTCGGCAGCACCGGCGCCCACCTGATCACGGTGCCGGGAGGCAACGAACAGCAGCTCATCGACGCCTTGAGCCGGAACCCGGCGGTTGAATATGCTGAGCCGGACCACCAGGTCACCGCCTTGTCAACGGACCAGTACTTCCCCCGGCAGTACGGGCTCCAGAACGACGGGCAGGCGTTCACCAACACCAAGGGCGACATCCAGGTAGCCGCAGGTACTCCGGATGCCGATGTGGACGCCGTCGAAGCGTGGACCGTCACCACCGGCGCCGGCATCAAAGTTGCCGTCCTCGATTCGGGCGTCGACGGCAACCACGAAGACATCTCCTCGCAGGTTGTTGCCCGCGCCAACTTCAGCAGCTCAGCAACCAGGAGCGGCGACGTTGTGGCAGAAGACTATTACGGGCACGGCACCCACATGGCCGGCACCGTCGCTGCCATTTACAACAACTCCAAGGGCGTGGCGGGGGTATGCCCTGGCTGCAGCATCCTGGCTGGCAAGGTGCTCAACGACAGTGGGGTCGGCTCCAGTTCAAGCCTCGCCAACGGTATCAACTGGGCGGTCAGCAACGGCGCGCAGGTCATTAACATGAGTCTCGGTGTGCGGGCATCGCGCACCCTCGAAACTGCGGTCAACAACGCGTGGAGCAAAGGCGTGGTGCTGGTTGCCGCAGCAGGCAACGGCGGCAACCAGACGAAAATCTACCCTGGAGCATACCCGAACGTCATTGCCGTCGCCGCCACGGACAACAACGACCTGAAAGCATCGTTCTCAACCTACGGAGCCAGCTGGGTGGACATCGCAGCACCCGGAGTCAACGTGTACTCGACCTTCCCGAACCACGATTTCGCGCTGGCCGCGCCCAACAACCGGTCGTTGAATTACGACGTCGGCAACGGCACCTCGGTGTCCTCGGCCATCGTCGCTGCCACTGCCGCGCTCGCGTGGAGCACCAACCCTGGTGCCGGCAGTTCGGCAATCCGCGCCAAGGTTGAGTCAACCGCGGACAAAATTGGCGGCACCGGCACGTTCTGGGCAAATGGCCGGGTGAACGCGTTCAACGCCGTCAAGTAGTTCCACATGTAGTCCACGTGCGGCGGAGACCGTCGCGGCGGAGGCACCGGCCGCCGTCGACCTCTGCCCCCACCGTACAATCTGAGCATCCTGGTCATCGGGGCTCTGGTGATCACCGTGCTCGTGTACGGTGCCGTCGCACTCATCGTCAAGATGGACGACGTCGGCCTGCACCTGACCACCAAGGAATCCCGCGTACGGAGCGATCTGGAAGTGCTCCGAGAATGCGTCCGCCGAGAATTATGGTCGCTTACATGACCATTAAAGCTTCTATTGGTCATTTTTATGACCTTTATTGGTAGGATCTAAAGTGTGGCCACGAAGAGAACGTCCCTGAAGACGCAGCGGACTGCACGCACAATCGGCGAGCAGCTGGTTACCTGGCGAAAACTACTCGGCCTCACCGCCGAGCAGGTGGCCGACCGCGCCGGGCTCAGTCGCAACACGCTCCGCAAGCTCGAACATGGCGAGCTCGGAGTCGGTTTCGAGGCCTTCCTCGAAGTGGCGCGGGTCCTCGGCCTCGGAGATCAGCTCAACGTCGCCTTCGACCCCTACGAGAGCGACTTCGGCCGTGCGCGGGCAGACCAGGAATTGCCGCAGAGAGTGCGCCGATGAGTGAACCAATCGAGGTCGATCTCGAAATGGAATCAGGCACTGTGAACGTGGGCCGGGCTTTCATTGCGGCGAAGCGGGGAGTGGTCACCACCAACTTCACGTATGCCCTTGATTACCTCGCCTTGCCAGGCTCCTATCCGATCGACCCGGCCCTGCCACTCTCGGGCGGGAACCACGCAGTCAAAGGTCTCCCCGCTGCCTTTGACGACGCGTCACCAGACCGCTGGGGACGGCACATCATCACGAAACGGCTCCAGGCGGAGGCGCGACAGTTCGGCCGGAACGCCGGGACGCTCACTGCCTTGGACTTCCTCCTGGGGGTGTCCGACCGCACCCGGCAGGGCGCATTGCGGTTCCGGGTGGGGAACGGCCAATATCTGAGTGACGGAACCGACGTGCCCAAGCTCGTGCAGCTTCCCGAGCTCCGTCAGGCCGCTCAAGACGTCGAGAGCGATCCAGGCAACTTGAGTGCGCTCAAGAAACTGCTCGACGCCGGGACCGGCAGCCTTGGGGGAGCCCGCCCCAAGGCATCCGTGCAGGACGGAGGCCGGTTGGCGATCGCTAAATTTGGGCATCAAGGCGACCACTGGGCGGTCATAGCCTGGGAAGCGGCCCTGCTGCGAATGGCCGAAGCGGCCGGCATCTCCGTTCCCCGGCACCAGCTTGTGCCCCTGGGCGCCACGGATTCAGTCCTCGTTCTCGATCGCTTCGACCGGGACGGGGAGCGGAGGATCGGTTACTCGTCGGCGATGACGATGCTTGAACAGACCGATGGCGCGCACGGCGACTACCTCGATCTTCTGGACGTTATCGATGAGAACTCTGAGGCACCGAAGGCCGACCGCCAAGAACTGTTCCGGAGGATTGCCTTCAACATCGCGGTGAACAATACAGATGACCATCTTCGGAACCATGGCTTCCTCCGCGGGCGCAGTGGCTGGCGGTTTTCGCCGGCGTTCGACGTCAACCCGAATCCGGATATGGCGGCGGAGCGCAGCACCGCCGTTGACGGAGCGACCAGCCGGGAGGACGCAATGGCGGCACTCCTCGATTCGGCTGAATACTTCGTTCAACCCAGCCAACGGGATACGATCCTCGCCTCCGTGCGCAAGGCGTTGGGCGCTTGGCGGCAGGCGGCAGATGCCTGCCGGATACCTCGAACCGAGTTGGAGCTTTTTGCGCCACTATTCGACAACCCACCGCGGCGTTTGGGCTCTCAAACAGAGTGAACTCTGAAATCGTCCGGTAGCCACTTTCTCCTGCTCAGGGCTTGCGGGCCAAGGCAGTGGGCATCGGCCCCTGCGAGAATGGCGCCATGAGCCACGAGCAGCACGAATCCGCCGCGACGGAAGCACCCGCGGCCTTCCACCCCGCATTCGAAGCCGCCTACCAGGCCGCCCAGAAGAGCCTGAGTGAGGGCGGCATCCCCATCGGAGCGGCGCTCACCCGTGACGGTGTGGTCATTGCCAGCGGGCACAACGAACGGGTCCAGAACGCCGATCCGATAGCGAACGGTGAAATGTCCGCCCTCCGCGCCGCTGGCCGGCAGAAGAGCTACCGGGACACCACGCTCTACACCACCCTGGCCCCGTGTGCCATGTGCGCCGGAACCATCATCCAGTTCAAAATCCCCCGCGTGGTGGTGGGGGAAGCACACACGTTCGACGGCGAACTTGAGCTTCTGCGCTCACGTGGCGTTGAGGTGGTGGTCATGGATGACCGGCGTTGCGTGGACATGATGCGCACCTTCCAGTCCGACAACCCGGACCTCTGGGCGGAGGACATCGCCGAGTAGGACAGGACGAGCGCGGCCTACCACCCAGCCTGTGACCGTGCGCCGCACAGACAGCGCGGCGCACGGTGCACTTCGCACTAGTTCCGCGCCGGTTCCTTCTCGCGCTCGGCCGTCTTGTAGGACTCCCAGAAGGTGGCTCCGACGATGCCGAGGGGGCCGCGGATCGAACACCGGGTCGAGGCCAGGCTTCTGCTGCGCCTCGAAGTCCTTGAGTGCTTTGAATGCGGGTTTCTGCAGGATCAGGATGCCCACAATGTTCAGCCAGACCATCAGGCCCACGCTGACCTTGACGCCCGGAATGAGCTTGCTCGAGGAGTTGCCACCAGGAGGCGCGGGTTGGTTTCGGCCGTGTAGTAGTAGACGAAGACCGTGGTCAGGCAGAAGAAGATCAGTGTGATGGCGATGAACGCCAGTTTCCGAAGTCGTTTGCACGGAATATCCGAAGCCATCTGCGCTGGCTCCTCAACCCATTCCGCTAGATGGAAAGTTTATTTCCTATTGTGAAAATGTGTGACTTGGCTTACTGTTTAGCTACGCCCTCAACGATGAGGGCAGGTTTCAAGTGATTGGTCTGAATCCATGTACATCTCACAACCTGCGGGGCTGAAAGCGAGTTCGGTCCTTGCCGGGAGGAACGCAGCGCTGATGCGCCTCCTCCTGACCAGCTCTGATCGCCCCGGCGGCGCCTTCAGACCCCGATCGCCGTGGGCAGATCCCCGCAGCTGACAGGTTCGGAATTACAGGCGGCCCGTACCGCCGTCGCTTTGGCATCACCTACACGATTTTCCGTACATCCGATCTTCCTGAATTCCGGCTACTGACGCCATTTCCCCGGCGCAGTTTTCCCGGTGGACCGACCGGCCGACGTGCGGCCACGTCCCCACTCCTTCGTATACAGCATTTGGTATAGCCAAAATCTTCATTCCAGAGAGGCATTTCCATGAATATGGTGCCGGATACAACCCGTCCCGCAGATAAAGCGGTCCCCGAAGTCACCGTGGACCACCACCGCCATGAGCACCACGACCCCATCATGCACCAGCCGCCGGTCAGCGCCGAGGCTCTGGGCCTGTCGCCGACCAGTGCCCGGCTTTACAACCAGGATCTTGCCCCGACGAAGATGGCCGGGCGCAGGTGGACCGCGTACAGTATCTTCACCCTCTGGGCGAACGACGTGCACAGCCTGGGCAACTACGGGTTCGCGATCGGGCTTTTCGCCCTGGGTCTTGGCGCCTGGCAGATCCTGCTGGCCCTTGGTGTCGGTGCGGTGCTGCTGTTCCTGCTCCTGACCTTCTCCGGCTTCATGGGCCACAAGACGGGCGTCCCGTTCCCGGTCATGAGCCGTATCGCCTTCGGGATCCACGGGGCCCAGATTCCGGCGCTCATCCGTGGCGGCGTGGCAATCGTGTGGTTTGGCATCCAGACGTATCTTGCCTCGCTGGTCCTCAGGGTGCTGCTTATCGCCCTGGCGCCGGGACTCGCTGACCTGGACAAGAATGACATCCTGGGCCTGTCCACTCTGGGCTGGGCCGCGTTCGTCTTCCTCTGGGTGGTCCAGGTCATCATCGTCCGGTACGGCATGGACATGATCCGCAAATACGAAGCGTTCGCCGGGCCCATCATCCTGGTCACCATGGCCGGCCTCGCCATCTGGATGTTTCTCCAGGCCGGCGGGTCCATCGCTTTGTCCACCCACGATGCCCTCACCGGCGGCGCGATGTGGCGCGAAATCTTCGCCGGCGGCGCACTCTGGGTCTCCATCTACGCGACCTTCGTCCTGAACTTCTGCGACTTCACCCGTTCCTCCACTACCCGCCGGTCCATCATCAAGGGCAACTTCTGGGGCATCCCCGTGAACATGCTGTTCTTCGGCATCATCGTGGTCGTCATCACCGGAGCCCAGTTCAAAATCAACGGCGCCATCATCGGCAGCCCCTCCGACATCGTCCAGTCCATCCCCAACACTTTCCTGCTCGTGCTGGCCGCCCTCGCGCTCCTGGTGCTCACCATCGCGGTGAACCTGATGGCGAACTTCGTAGCCCCCATCTATGCACTGACGAACCTCATGCCCAAGCGGCTCGACTTCCGCCGCGCCAGCCTGGTCAGCGCCATCATCGGCCTGGTCATCCTGCCCTGGAACCTCTACAACAACCCCGCCGTGATCGTGTACTTCCTCGGCGGCCTCGGAGCCCTGCTCGGACCGCTCTTTGGCGTCATCATGGCCGACTACTGGCTCATCCGCAAGACCAGAATCAACGTCCCCGAGCTCTACACCGAAGTCAGCAACGGCTCCTACTTCTACCGCAACGGCGTCAACATGCGGGCCGTCGGCGCCTTCATCCCGGCCGCGGTCATCTCGCTCCTCATCGCCTTCATCCCCGCCCTGCAACCGGTCGCGGCGTTCTCCTGGTTCATCGGCGCCGGCATCGGAGCCATCGCCTACCTCGTCGTCGCCGACCGCAAACGGACCTTCCACGACGTTTCCGGGGAACCGATCGCCGTCCCCAGCCTCCACTGAGGCCGTCCCAGCCATACCGAAAGCCAACCGGAAAGTAACCATGCGCATCCTCGTCGCCAACGTCAACACCACAGCATCCATGACCGAATCAATTGCCGCCCAGGCCCGCGCGGCCGCTGCCCCCGGGACGGAAATCGTCGGCCTAACACCCCGATTCGGCGCCGACTCCTGCGAGGGCAACTTTGAAAGCTACCTTGCGGCCATCGCAGTCATGGACGCCGTTCTCGCCTACCCGGAACCGTTCGACGCCGTCATCCAGGCCGGTTACGGCGAGCACGGGCGGGAAGGGCTCCAGGAGCTGCTGGACGTCCCGGTCGTCGACATCACCGAAGCGGCCGCCAGCACGGCCATGTTCATCGGCCACAAATACTCTGTCGTCACCACCTTGGACCGCACCGTGCCGCTCATTGAAGACCGGCTAAAACTCGCCGGGCTGGACGCCCGGTGTGCCTCCGTCCGTGCCAGCGGCCTCGGTGTACTCGAACTTGAAGAATTCCCGGAGCGGGCTGTGGAAGCTATCCTTGCCCAATCCACGCACGCCGTTGAGGAAGACAAAGCAGAGGTCATCGTCCTCGGATGCGGAGGGATGTCGGGCCTGGATGCGCAGATCCGAACACGCCTCGGTGTCCCCGTGGTTGACGGCGTCGCGGCCGCAGTCACAATCGCAGAATCCCTGGTCCGCCTTGGCCTGTCCACTTCCAAGGTCCGCACCTACGCACCGCCCCGCCCGAAAACCGTAACTGGCTGGCCGTTCCCGGCCAACCTGCGCAACTCCGGCAACGCAAAGGTGAGCATCCATGACTGAAGCAACGGAATTCGCGTTTGACCTGGTCATCCGTGGCCAGCGCATCCTCACCACCGCGGGCATCACCGCCCGTGAAGTGGGCGTCCGCGGCGGCGTGATCGTCGCCATCGAACCGTTCGGCAACGGCCTCACCGGCGGCCAGGTCATTGACCTGGCCGACGACGAAACCCTGATCCCCGGCCTCGTGGACACACATGTCCACGTCAACGAGCCTGGCCGCACCGAGTGGGAGGGCTTCGCCTCCGCCACCCGCGCAGCCGCCGCCGGCGGTGTTACCACCATTATCGACATGCCGCTGAACTCCATCCCGCCCACCACCACGGTGGAGAACCTCAAGCTCAAGCGCGAGGTGGCCGAGGACCAGGCGTTTGTGGACGTCGGCTTCTGGGGCGGCGCCGTACCGGGCAACAAGAAGGACCTCCGCGGCCTCCATGACGAGGGCGTCTTCGGCTTCAAGTGCTTCCTGCTGCACTCCGGCGTGGACGAATTCCCGCACCTCGAAGCAGACGAGATGGAGGAGGACATGGCCGAGCTCAAGTCCTTCGACTCCCTGATGATCGTCCACGCCGAGGACTCCCACGCGATCGACCGCGCCCCGCACCCCGGCGGTGACCACTACGAAACGTTCCTGGCCTCCCGCCCGCGCGGTGCCGAGAACAAGGCCATCGCCGAGGTCATCGAGCGCGCCCGCTGGACCGGCGCCCGCGCCCACATCCTGCACCTCTCGTCCTCCGACGCGCTGCCCATGATCGCCAGTGCAAAGCGCGACGGCGTTCACCTCACCGTGGAGACGTGCCCGCACTACCTGACCCTGATGGCCGAGGAAATCCCCGACGGCGCCACCGCCTACAAGTGCTGCCCGCCGATCCGTGAGGCCTCCAACCGCGAGCTGCTCTGGAAGGGCCTGCAGGAGGGCACCATCGACTGCATCGTCTCGGACCACTCCCCCTCCACCCTGGACCTGAAAGACCTCGAAAACGGCGACTTCGCCGTGGCCTGGGGCGGCGTCTCATCGCTGCAGCTGGGGCTGTCCCTGATCTGGACCGAGGCCCGGCACCGCGGCATCACCCTGGAACAGGTGGTGTCCTGGATGGCTGAGAAGCCGGCCGCACTGGCCCGCCTGCACAACAAGGGCCAGCTTGCCCTCGGTTACGACGCGGACTTCTCCATCTTCGCGCCGGATGACGCTTTCGTCGTCGACGTCACCAAGCTCAAGCACAAGAACCCCATCACGCCCTACGACGGCAAGGCGCTCTCCGGCGTCGTCCGCAAAACGTTCCTTCGCGGCAGCGAGATCGACGGCCGCACGCCCAGCGGCAAGCTGATCCGCCGCGGCGGCGTCTGAGGCGCAGCGCGATGGCCGTAAACGTCCACGCCCCCTACCCGCGGCCTCGCGCCGGCGCCCGCGTCGGCTTCAGCCCGGGACCTGGCACGGGCTATTTTCACCCTCACACGCTCAACCGAAAAGGTGCCATCCTGAAGGCCGCCCACCATCCCAAGGTGTGCAGAGGACCTCTGACATCTGGATGTCAGAAGTGCCGTGCACGGTCATCCAAATCTTCAGAAGTCCCGTGCACCAACCACAGCAGCTACGGAGTCGAAACCTTGGCCGGTCTTCGATGCCGGGACCCAGCGGTAGAGGGTAGGTACAGAGACGCCGAGGTTTTTGGCGACTTCCTTGGGCGGAGTGCCCTCGCAGAGGAGCTTTCGTGCGTGTCGATCGCGTCGGTCAGGCTGATAAAACCAATTCCGCCCTCGCCTAACCCGCCGGCGAAGTGCGGCAGGTCTTTAACCCTCCGCCCGAGACGGTCCAGCTTCCATACGACAAGGGTGTCACCGTTGCGTAGTTGGTCCAGTGCTTAAGCGAGGCCGGGGCGCGTGGCTTTGGTTCCGCTGATGGTGATGACCTCGCGGTGCCCAGCACTGAGCCGGGCCAGTGCTTCTTCCATCAGCACCTTCATCAACAGCCCGTCCACGGGCTCGACCGCAACCGCCATCTGCTCCAGGTCCTCCGTCTGCGTTTGTTGGGGCCGGCGCTGCTGACGGCGGAAATTGTCGATGACGATGTTTCTGGCCGTCCGGAAAAGGTAACCGCGCATACTGTACCCGCTACGACGCCCAATGGCCGGGAAAAGTTCAGCCGTAAAAAATTCTGCCCCCGGTTGAACCATTCTCACCACCTGCGCCGTCTTAGGGTCTGTCCCAAAGATCTGTTTTTAGAGGAGTCATATTTCATGAACACGAGACTGAGCATAGCCATGGCGGCGCTGTCCCTTTCCGCTCTGGCCCTGACCGGCTGCGGCGCATCGACAACGACCTCCACCGGAACAACGTCAGCCCCGGCCGCGCCCGCCACCAGCGCCGCCCCCGCCACCAGTGCCGCCCCGGCAGATCTGGCGACCGCGAAAACCTCCCTGGGGACCACGGTTGTCAACAACAAGGGCATGTCCGTCTATGTTTTCGACAAGGACGTCAAAGATTCCGGTAAAAGTGCCTGCACCGGGGCCTGCCTGTCCATCTGGTCGGCGGTGACCGCCGGATCCGGGACCCCGGTAGTGGAGGGTGTCACCGGAAAGGTCGGCGTGATCACCACCGACGCCGGGACCAGGCAAGTCACACTCAACGGGATGCCCCTGTACATCTACACCAAAGACACCGCCCCGGGCGACGTCAAGGGCCAAGGCTTCAACAAGATCTGGTGGGTCATCAACCCCACCGGGGAAAAGATCAGCACCCCCGCCGGATAAGAGCTGCAACGCAGGGCCCCGGCCGCCGCATGCCGTCGCGGGTATTGTTTTCTCTCCTCCGAACCCGCGTGCCTGCGTCACTCCAGGGGCCGCCGAGCCCGTCAGGCAAAGCACTACAACCGCGCCGGGTTTCATGCCTTCCGGCGGGTGCTGGTTCCCGGAACAGCTCTGGCGGCGATGGCTGCCAGATCCCGGGCCGGCCCCGGCGGGGGTGTTGGGCCGGTCTGCCACAGGGCGGTCAGGGTGCGGCGCAGGGGCAGCCCACGGACGGGGACGGCGATGAGCCGGTGCAGGGCAAGGTCGTCACGGACGGCCAGTGCGCTGAGTACTCCGGGGGCCGTGCCGGCGGCGATGGCGGAGCGGACGGCCGCCGTCGTGGATAGTTCCACCAGCGGCTCTGCCAGGGGCGGGGTCCCGGCGGTGGTGAGCAGGTGCTCGAGGGCGTCCCGGGTTCCGCTGCCGTGTTCCCTGGTGACCAGCGCGGTTGCTGCCAGTTCGCCTGCTGTGACGGGTGTCCGGCGCCGGGCCCAGGGATGCTCCGGTGCGACGACCAGGACCATGTCATCGTCCTGCACCGCCGTGGCGCTCAAGTCCGGGGGAAGGTGCGGGCTTTCGATGAAACCGATGGCTGCCTGTCCGGAGCGGACCAGGGCTACGGTGGCTTCACTGTTGTTCACCGTCAGCTCCACGACCGTGGGGACGAGTCCGAGACTCTCCTGCTGGCGGCGCAGCGCGACCAGCCATAGGGGCAGCAGGTGTTCGGCGATGGTCTGGCTGGCCGCGACCTTCAGCTGCCGGACGGTGTCGGAACGCAGCGAGGCGATTCCGGCGTCGAGCCGTTCCGCCGCTGAGAGGACCTCCGCCGCCCACCCGGCGACCAGTGCACCTGATTCTGTCAGGGTGGATCCCCGCGGGGTCCGGGTCAGCAGGGCGGACCCGATCTGGGACTCCAGGGAACGCATCCGGGAGGAGACAGCCTGCTGGGACAGTCCCAGGTGTTTCCCGGCGGCGGAGAGGGATCCCAGATCATGGACCGCGGCCAGCATTTCCAGGGCGGAGAGCTCCGGTATCCGGGGGCTGAGCATCGGGGAATCTCCTTCAGAAACGTCACGTGCGGTACAAGTCCGGCTTGTACCCTGACAAGTCTATGCCCCCTACTGCGGCAGGTCCGGAACCGGAAGCATTGAAGACATGGGAACACTGCTGCTGACCGCCGACAACCACCACACCGCACCACCGGCACCGCCCCCGGGCGGGCGCACCGGGGACCGGCGCGTCCTGCGCCGTCTGGAGAAGCCGTCGGAGCTGTTTGCGAACCTGACCCCTAACTGGTTCGCCTCCATTATGGGTACCGGGATCGTCGCGACTGCCGCCGCCACACTGCCCGTCCAGCTCCCCGGCCTGCGCACCGGCGCCACCGTCGTCTGGGCCCTGGCGTCGCTGCTGCTGATCCTGTTGATGGCCGCGACCGGGGTGCACTGGATCCGGCACCGGGAAACCGCCCAAAGCCATCACAGCCACCCGGTCATGGCGCACTTCTACGGCGCACCGCCCATGGCGCTGCTCACCGTCGGCGCCGGGACCCTGCTGCTGGGCAAAGACATCATGGGAGAACAGTTGGCGCTCGGCATCGATGCGGTGCTCTGGACCGCCGGGACCCTGCTGGGGCTGGCCAGCGCAGTCGCGGTCCCGTACCTGCAGTTCACCCGGCACCAGGTCACACAGGACAGCGCGTTCGGCGGCTGGCTGATGCCCGTCGTCCCTCCGATGGTTTCGGCCTCCACCGGGGCACTGCTGCTGCCCTACGTCCCGGCCGGGCAGGCACGCCTGACCCTGCTGATGGGCTGCTACGCGATGTTCGGACTGAGCCTGCTGGCCTCCATCATCATCACCACCCTGATCTGGAACCGACTCGCCGGACACAAGATCGGGGCCGCCGCGGCAGTTCCCACCTTGTGGATCGTGCTGGGCCCGCTGGGCCAGTCCATCACCGCCGCGAACCTCCTGGGCGGGAACGCCCACCTCGCCGTGTCCGGGACCCTGGCCCGGGCGATGGAAGCCTTCGGCGTCCTGTACGGGGTGCCGGTCCTGGGCTTCGCGCTCATGTGGGCCGCACTCGCAACCGCCATCACCATCCGCACCGCCCGCCAGGGCCTGCCGTTCTCCCTGACCTGGTGGTCCTTCACCTTCCCCATCGGAACCTGCGTCACCGGCCTGACCGGCCTCGCCGCCCACACCCACCTCGCCGTGTTCGACGCGATGGCCGTTGCCGGCTACAGCCTGCTCGTGGCCGCCTGGATCATCGTCGCCGCCCGGACCTTCCACGGCAGCATCCTCGAAGGCAATCTCTTCCAGAAGCCCGTAACGATCGCCTCGTAGGCGGGCCGCAGCGGACCAACGGCCCAGCGGCTCCTCACCGGCAGTCCTCGCAAACAAGCACCTAGCGCCCGAAGGTGGCCTCATGAAACCCCGGACAACACCCGGCTCACAGCAACGCTCACCCAAACACAAAAGGGACCAATTCGCCCGCCCGATGGTGGCGACCGCTGAGCGCCGTCTGCGTGCCACTTATCCTCGCCGGCGGCGCGCTCACCTACGGGCCCACCGCAAACGGCACCGCCCCTCCGAACCCCAGAGCAGGGAAGGGCCCGCGATGGCGACGTTCCTGCTTTCCGTGATGGGGGCGTTCGCCGAGTTCGAACGGGCCCTAATCCGGGAACGGCAACGTGAAGGGATCACCTTGGCCAAAAAGGCCGGCGTCCACAAAGGAAGGGCGAGGCGCTGAACGCCGGGCAGGCGGCCGAGCTGGTACGACGTGCCGCCGCCGGCGAAGCGAAAGCCGCACTCGCCCGGGAATCCGCGGTCAGCCGCCAAACCGTCTACCAGTACCGTCAACCAGGCCCCCAGTAGATTGCTACAGAAGAATCATGAAGGCGTGTGCTGAGCAGATGGACGCCTTGTGCAGATGAGTATGGAAAGACCGCCGCTCAACACTCGCCTGCACAACCTCGGAAAATCAACCCACCGGTGCAGAAGACTTTTGAAAATGACACCCGCCCGCTGAAGCAAACTTGGCGCTCACCACACCTTCAGGAGGACCGAGCCCTCTAGATTGCCCCTGACGACACTCTCAGGAGTACCGGGCCTAATCGCGGGGGGTGCCGTTTGACCGCTCGCCGCGGTCAGGTTCGGCAAGCTAAACCACCGACGCGCGTCAGCGCACCCGGATGTTAGAAGGCTTCCCTGGAACGTCCAGCGGCTTCATGCCCGCGGCCCGAGCCTGCAGCACACACCACTTACGCAGCGGCATACCCAGCACCTTGGGTAGCGAACCGTGGTGCCGCTTCACCAGCGGCGTCCCCACGGACCCGAAAAGGGAGATGCTGATACCGGTCTCTCCATGGAGCAGCGGATCCGCAAGCACCAGCTTCCATGCTTTCGCCAGTGCCTTGGCTGCGGCGTCGGAGTTGCCGTTGACGCCTTGGAAGCTTTGCGCCAGGTGGGCGTTCATTCGCTGGTGCTCGGTCAGGGTAGGGGATACAGGCGCCGGGGCGGTCCTTGTCGCTGCAGGCCGCGGCTGGACGGTAACGGAGACCCGGGCGATCAGTGTGAGGTCGGCGAGTTCGACGTGCAGCGCGGCGATCTGCCGGTGAATGGCGCTGATCCGTTGGACGAAGTCGGTGTCCCCACCCGCCAATGGACCTCGCAGCTTGGCTTTAACTTCGGTAGGTAATGTTGTGCGGAACAGCGCACAAAGAGCGGTCGCTACGCGAAGCCGGGCGCCCTCTTCTGACATCACCAGCGGCGACCGGCTGGTCGAGTTCGAAATCACGGCAGCCAAAGCCGGAAGGCTGCCGTACACCTTGCCCCAGCGGATCCGCTCGATGGCGGTCCCCCCGTCCACCTGCGGCGAGTAGACGCTCTGCATAAGCAACAGCTGCTGCGGATCGAAGGCGGGGAAGTGCTGCGGAAGGATCTCGGCCCGCAGGACTGAGCGGACCGCATCGAGCTGCCGCGAGACCTGCTCTATCGGATTGGGGACCGCCATGCCGCCGTCAAGCCTCCAGGGTTCACCCGTATCGGTTGCCGACACCACGCGTTGCGGGAAACCCTTCCACTCGCTGACCATAAGTGTCCCGTGCCGCACGTTGTAGAAAAGCCAGTCAATTTCGGCAACAGGCTTGCCAGGGGCATCCACCCGGCAATTGCTGAACGCCCACACGTCGTCGCCCAGCAGCCCACCCAGGATTGCGACGTCGCGGTCAGAGGGACGGTGCGCCGCCGAATTGGCGGAAGGAAAATGCAGCAACGTAGGCCTTCTGGGGCGCTGGAACCGGCAGAGGGGACCCCGCGCCCACAGCCCGCAGCGCGACGTGCGCTACGCCATCATGACTGGGCGCACGTTCCATTCGCAAGTATCTCCAGCCGGGGAGTGGGGCCCGGAGGGATGAAGCCGGGAGTTACTGCGCCGGCTGGCGGGCAGGGGCGAGGCGGGCGGCCAGGCCACTGAGCAGGATGGTGATTCCCTCGTCGAGTTCTGCCATGCCGTCGTAGTCGACCAGGACGGGGGCGAGGGCGCGCAGGTGCGGGAACTCCTTGGCCGGCAACCGGTGCAGGCCCAGGCGGAGCAGGGCTTCATTTTCGTCCGGATCCACAACGAACTCCTGCAGCTCGTTGAGGATGTGACCGTACAGGTATCCGTAGTAGGCGCGGTAGACATGGAGGGCATCGGCCGGAGAAAAGCCGGCGTCGATCAACAGCGACAGGATCTGCTCCAAGGGCCGCAGCGTCCCCAGGGGGCGAAGGCCCAAGGGGGTGGACAGGGGGCGGGTCACCAGCAGGGGCACAACATTGGGGTGCCGGAGCGCCAGGAGGCGAAGATCGTGGGCGATGCGCCGGAGCTGGGCCCGCCAGTCCGGGTCGTCAGGAAAAATGGCCAGTTCGTCAAACACCAGCTCTGACACGCCGTCGAGGAGCGCCGCGCGGTTTTCCGCATAGCGGTACAGCCCCATGGGATCCCGGCCGAGTTCCTGCCCGAGCCGGCGCATAGTGAGCGCATCAAGCCCTTCGGCGTCCACCAGGTCCAGCGCCGCGGACAGCACAATTTCGCGGCTGAGCCGCTTCTTGCTGCCGTGCGTCGAGCCGGATATCGGGTTCTCTGCGGGGGGCATTGGGTTCCGTTCAGTGGAGGCGGATGACCCCTCAATAGAGGCGCCAATCGATGGGGAAATTCATGGGCAAACCCGTGCGGGCTTGTTTAACTTGTAGTCTACGCCTAAAGTCTACAGTGTAGAGAAAATGTTCAGCGCCCGTTACAGGCAACTAATCCTGGAACGCCTGGCCGTACCGGCCCGTCACGCGAAGCTGATTAAATTCATGCGGCGTGACCTAGAACCGCCCCCAATTTCACACCACTCCCGAAGCTGCAGTTCCGCAGATGCCGGGTTCCCCTTGACGCCGTGTGCGCAGTCAAGCATTGGCCGCCGCAACAACGCGGTGGCATGACCCTCCAAGCGGAAGAGACTTTCATGACGACCATCCACGCGGAAGAGGCTTCCCTGGCAGATTCGCAGTTCGACCAATTCCTTCAGGAAGCCACCGCCCTCGACCCGGCAACCGGTACAGCGCTCGGACGGAACCGACTGTACGGGCTCTACACGAGCTGGTGCTTCGTGTCCCATGGCGCACCGGGTCCCGAAGACGCATTTTGGGCGGCCATGAAGCAAAAAGGGATCCGCCCCGGACACACCCGGCTCCGCATGAAAGGGCCTGCGGCCACCGACTACATCCTGTCCACGTATCCCGAGATGGTGTGAGGCAGATGCGCATCGCCGCAGGCGCCGCGGCATTCCTGGCATCCCGCTTAGCCCGCCGGCAGGCGGCTTAACCGGCTGGCAGGCCGCCCAGCGCCGCCCATGCGAGCCCCGCTCCCACCCCCGCGACCAGGACCAGCACGGCCCCGGCAACGGCGGTCCGGCCAGCCCACGGGCGCGGGCTGAACTCCCCGGCGCCGGGGGAGTCCGGTGACGCGGCGCGGAACGCGGGGGCGAGCCAGCGCAGGTAGTAGAAGAGGCTGATCACGGTGTTGACCGCGGCCGCAAGCGTGAGCCACCAAAAGCCGCCGTCCCACGCGGCGGTGAAGACTGTCAGTTTCCCCAGGAAGACGGCGGTGGGCGGGGTCCCGACCAGGCTGAGCAGTGCCACCACCAACGCCACAGCATGCCATGGGCGGGCCGCGGCCAAGCCCTCATAGGCGCGGAGCTCCGTCCGGTCCGGGTACGCCGCGATCACGGCGAACGCGGCGAGGTTGGTGACCGCATACCCGGCCAGGAACACCACGAGCGAGGGCAGGGCAAGCGGTACGGATCCAGCCACCGCAACAGGCATCAGCAAATACCCGGCCTGGCTGACGGTGGACCAGCCCAGCAGCCGCCGCGGGTTTGACTGCGTGTACGCGGCCAGGTTGCCCAGCGTCATGGTGAGCACGGACAGCAACGCGATCAGCAGCGGCCAGCGCACCGTGCCGGGCATCATCTCCAGCAGCCGGTACGCGGCCAGGAAGCCGCCGATCTTCGGCACCGTCGTAGCGAACGCCGCCACCGCAGTGCCGGACCCTTCCGCGGCGTCGGGAACCCAGAAATGGCCCGGGACGGCCCCGGCCTTGAACATCAGCCCGGCGAGGACCCCCACCAGCCCCACACCGACGACGGCGGGCGCGGCCGCCGCCAGCGCGCCGCGGAGCCCGGCGTACGACGTCGTCCCCGAGACCGCGTACAGCACGGTGACGCCGAGCAGCAGCAGGATCCCGAACAGCGCCCCGAGCAGGTAGGTCTTCAGGGCGGCCTCGGCCCCGGCCTTGGTGCCGCCGATCCCGATCAGGGCGTAGAGCGGGATGCTGGCGAGCAGGAAGCCCACCGCCAGCACCAGCAGGTCCGCGGCGCCGGCCAGCACCACCGCGCCGAGGGAGGCGAGCAGGATCAGCACGTACGTTTCGCTTTCCCGGGCGGTACCGCGGAGCTCGTCAACGCCGAGGGCGATCACCAGCAGCGCGGAGAGCGCGACGACGAGCCGCCCGGCGGCGGTGCCGCCGTCGAGGATGTAGCTGCCGTCATAGACCGACATGGACTCAGCCACCGGCCCGGCGGCGGAGGCAACAGCGGCGAAAGCCACGCCGGCGGCCACGGCGCTCGCGGACAAGGCCACCACTGCGATCACCCTGCTGATCCACTGCCGCTCCCGGGCTGTGAACGATCCCGCCAAGAGCGCAAGGACAGCCCCGGCCAGCAAGAACAGTTCCGGCAGCAGGGCCAGCGCGTCGGCGCCTGAGTTCATCGACTCCACCGGCGCCTAGCCTCCTGCCACGCCGACGAGCGCCGCTGAGGCCGGGGCGATGACATCCAGCAGCGGGACAGGGAACAGTCCGATCAGCACCGAAAGCACCAGCAGGCCGCCCACGGACCAGGCCTCGGCCGGGCGCAAATCCTGGAAACCTGTGGACTTACCCTTGGTGCTCCCGGTGAAGACCCGTTGCAGCGCGCGCAGGAACAGCGCCGCGGTGAGGAGGATGCCCGGCAGCGCAATCGCCGTCAACGGGACGGTGCCGATGCTGCCGGCGAAGATCTGGAACTCGGCGATGAACCCGCTGAAGCCCGGGAGCCCCAGGGAAGCGAACGCGCCCACGGCGAAGAACGCGGCAAACCGCGGGGCGGGCGCGGCGAGGCCGCCGAACGCGCCCATGCTGTAGGTCCCGGCGCGGCTGTGCAGGACACCGGCCAGGAGGAACAGGGCGCCGGTGATCAGGCCGTGGCTGACCATCTGCGTCACGGCACCGGTCACCGCCGTCTCCCGCGCCGCCGTCGCACTTTCCCCCGCGGCACCAGCGGCACCGAGCGCGAGGACAATGTAGCCCATGTGGTTCACCGAGGTATAGGCGATCATCCGTTTCAGGTCGCTCTGCGCCAGGGCCACCAGCGCACCGTAAAGGACGGACACCACGCCGACGGTGATCAGCACTGGCGCCCAGGCCCGCCACGCATCGGGCAGCAACGGCATCGCAATCCGGACGAAACCGTAGGTGCCCATCTTCAACAGCACCCCGGCCAGGACAGCCGAGCCGGTGGCGGGTGCGTCGGTGTGCGCGGGCGGCAGCCAGGTGTGGAACGGCACCGTGGGGGTCTTGACCGCCAGGCCCACCACGATCGCACCCAACACCCACACCCCGGCAGGGTTGTTCCGCAACGCGTCGGCGCGGAGCAGTTCCGGAATGTCGAAGGTGTGCGGCTCGGCGCCGAGGTAAAGCCCGATGAACCCGAGCAGCAGCGCCAGCGAGCCGAGGAACGTGTAGAGGAAGAACTTCAGCGCCGATCGGGCCCGGTCCCCGTGACCCCAGCCGGCGATGATGAAGTACATCCCCACGATGGACAGGTCGAAGAAGAGGAAAAACAGGATCAGGTCCTGGGCGGCGAACAGCCCCACGCTGGTGGCCTCCAGAAAGAGGAACAGCGACGCCCGGGGCCGCGGCCGGTCCGTGGCGTTCCAGTCGTAGATGGCGCAGGCCAGGAAGATCACGGCCGTCAGGACGATCAGCGGGAGCGAGAGCCCGTCGACGCCCACGTGGTAGCTGCTGCCCACGTTCGGGATCCAGCGCAGCTGCTCCTCATAGGCCAACCCGCCGGCCCCCGGGTCACGGTACCCGGCCCAGAGCGCCGCGGTGAGCGCCACCTCGACGGCGGCCACCAGCACGAAGGCCAGGCGGGCGGCCCGTTCGGCGCGGGGCAGCGCCAGGATCAGCGCCGCCGCGGCCAGGGGGAGAAGGATGACAAGACTGAGCAAGCAGGCTCACCTCACGAGGATCAGGAGGACGGCGGCGGCCACCAGGACCAGGGCCGCCTGGACGTAGTAATGATGGACTTGGCCGGTCTGCGGACGCGGGGCGGCGGAACCGGCGCGCCGGACCACGAGGGCGAGGGTCTCGACGCCGTCGTCGATTTTCGTATCGACGATCGCCGAGCCGCCTGCCGCCCGCGACGTCGCGGTGGCGCTCGCCTCCACGCCCCGGTCCAGGACGGCGTCCGCGGCTGCGGCACCCCCGGCGGCCCGCAGCGCGAAGACGGCGGCCCGCTCGACGCCGCGGTCCAGGACGGCATCGTCAAAACGGGCCAGGTGCTGCGCGGCGGCCAGGACCGGGCGGACGACGACGGCATGCGCCGCGGCTTCCATGCCCAGCCACCCGTTCGCGGCGCCCAGGGCGGGGAGCCGGGCGGAGAAACGCCAAACAAGGACGACGACGGCGAGGGCCAGCGCGGCGGATACGGCCAGTTCCAGCGGCCCGGACTCCACACCGTCTCCCGGAGTCCCGCGGCTGAGCGCATCCCGCAGCGCGTTGCCGCCGGGGCCGAACACCAACAGTCCCGCCACGGCCGCGCTCGCGGCGAGGATCAGCACTGGGACTGTCTGCCCGGAGGTGATCCGGCGGCTGCCGGGTTGCTCGGCGTCGTATAGGGCGGAGGTCTCCGGCAGCACCGGCTTCCAGACGAGGGCAACGGCCTTGGCGGCGTAGGCGGCGGCGAGGACGGCGCCGGCCAGGCCCGCCACGTACAGCGGCACCGAATGCTCCAGGGCTGCGGTGAGGACGTTGTCTTTTGTGGCCCACAGGGACAGCGGGGCAATCCCGGCCAGGCTCAGGGCGCCCACGGTAAACGCGGCACCAAGGACCGGCCAGCGGCGTCCCGCGCCGCGCAGCCCGGCGAGCTTCTTGGTCCCGAGCGCGGCCAGCCAGGCCCCGGCGGCGAGGAACAGCCCGCTCTTGGTGGCAGCGTGGGCCATCAGGTGCGCCGCGCCACCGGCAACGTTCCCAACCCCGGCGGCCATCACCACATAGCCCAGCTGCGCCGCGGTGGAGGCGGCCAGAAGTTGTTTCAGGTCCGTCTGGGCAACGGCCACCACGCCAAGCACGACGGCGGTGGCGGCGCCGGCCCAGGCCGCGGCAGCCGCCGCCCACCCGGTCGCAGCAAGCAGCGGCTCGACCCGCAGCAGCAGGTAGCCGCCCATCGCCACCATGGCCGCCGAGTGCAACAGGGCGCTGACCGCGCTGGGACCGTCCATGGCCCGGGACAGCCAAAAGCTGAACGGCAACTGCGCGGCTTTGCCCAGCCCGGCGGCCAGGAGACCGGCCGCGGCGATGTCCCGCCAGGGCTCGGGCAGCCCGGCGAGTCCGGCCAGTGCCATGGACCCGGTTCCGGCGGCTATGCCTGACCCGGCTGCGCCTGACCCCGCTGCGCCTGACCCGGCTGCGCCTGACCCCGTCTGGGCAGCACCGGCCAGGGCCGCGCCGGCGGCGAGATACAGCCCGAGGTCCGCGGTGCGGGTGGTGAGGAACGCCGTCAGCCCGGAGGACATCCGGTGCTGGTCGGACCAGTGGAAGCCGATCAGAGCATAGGAGGCCGCGCCCATGATTTCCCAGGCGAAGAGCAGCGTGGGCAGGGTCGTGGCGGTCAGGGTGATCAGCACGGCCGCGGTGAAGATCAGCATGAGGCCGTGGAACCTGGCCGGATTCGTGGTTCCGGCGGCGGAGGCAAAGAGCAGGACCAGCAAGGTGACGCCGGCCACCGCAGGGAGCAGCACCGCACTCAACGCGTCGGCCTCGACGCCAAACGCGGACCCGGCCATAAACGGCGCCTGAAGCGCGGGGCCGGCGGCCGCGGCGGACGCGGCGGCGGCGGACGCGGCGGCGGCGGACGCGGCGGCGGTCATGCCCGCCAACGCGAGCACCAGGACGGCGACGACGACGGCGACGGCCGGCGCCGCACGGTCGGCCCGGCGTCCGGCGGTGGCCAGGACCGTCCCGGCTGCCGCCGGGAGTACGATCAGCCACAGCAGCAGCACGCTCATCCGGAGAGCTCCGAGGCCATCTCGGTCATGTCGGTATTCCGTGCACGGTGCAGCAGGGTTGCCACCGCGAAACCCATCGCCATTTCAACGGTCATGGCCGCGATCACCACCAGCAGCAGGACCTGGCCGTCGGGCGCAGGGGCGAGGAACCACCAGAACCCGGCGGCGGCGAGGATGACGCCGTTGATCATTAGCTCCAGGCCCATCATCACCATGACCACCACCTGCTGCGACAGCGCACCGAAGAGGCCCACGCTGAACAGCCCGGCGGCCGCGATCAACACGATTTCCAGGGTCATGAGTGGGCACCGCCCGGGTGCTGGTGGTGGCCGTCATGGCCACCGCCCTGGTGAGTGCCGCCGTCGTCGTTCTCCGGTTCAACCGGAACCACCGGGGACGGTGCGTAGCGGCCGCGGGGATTGGCGAGCACCAGCGCGGAGACCAGCGTTGCGAACAGCACCGGGCTGACGGTCAGCATCACCAGCATCTTGGGCCCCATGATCGCCTCACCCAGGGATGCCGTCAGGTCAACCGCCGGGACGCCGCGCCGGGCCGGCCAGTCCGCCAGCAGGATCCCGGCAGTCAGCAGCGCGAAGACGCCGGCCGCGATACCGGCGGAGGCTTTTTTGTTGTGGACCATGTCCATCGGCATCAGCGCCGGATTCATGCCCATGAACATGACCATGAAGATCGCCATGATGGCCATTTCCATCACCATCATCAGGATCGTGATGACGCCGATGTACTCCAGCTCGAACTGCAACAGCATAATCCCCACGGACACGAAGGACACCGCGAGGGCGTACGTGGCCCGCGCCATCGAGTCAGTCCGGAAGACAATGACGCCGGCGGCAATGGCCACCACAGCGAGGACGACGAACAGAACGGCACTCAGCACGGCTTAACCTTTCCCAGCGACGGCGGCCACCGCGACAACGAGCACCTGCAGCAGGACCAGCGGCAAGCCGACCATCCACGCCGGCGCCATGAGCTGTTCGGGCCGGAGCGCCGGCACGCGGCGCCGGACGGTAAGTAGCAGCCAGAAAAGCACCAGCGTCTTGGCCAGAAACCAGGCCCAGTCCGGCAGGACCGGCCCGGCACCGCCGCCCAGGAACAAGGCCACTCCGAACCCGGAACCGGCGGCCAGCAGCAAGTACCGCCCGGCCAGCAGCAGGAGCCGCTCCACCCCGGAAAGCTCGGCCAGCACACCGCCGGCGATGTCAGGGGAGAGCGGCGCGGTGAACGGCCGCTGCAGGGAAAACGCCAGCACCGCGGCGCAAAAAACCAGGAACGCGACCGGCATCCAGACCACAAACCACAACCCGTCCTGGGCGGCAACAATATCGCCCATCCGCAGGCTGCCCGCCGCGACCGCCGGCGCCGTCAACGCGAACATCAGCGGCAGCTCATACGCCAGTGCAAGCGCCAGGAAACGGTACCCGCCCACCAGCGAATGCACGCTGTTCGGGCCCCAGCCGGCCAGCCACACCAGCGCCCAGACCATCACGTCCATCGTGTTGAACCAGACCAGCCCCACGGACAGGTCCGAGACCACCCACGCCCCCACCGGCAGCACGGCCACCTTCAGCGCCGCGGCCACCGGAAGACCGACGACGCCGACCCTGCGCAGCAGCGTGTCCGCCGCGACCGTGCCGCGCGGCCGTTGCCGGAGCAGCCTGGCCGTTTCCGCCACCGGTGCGAAGCCGCCGCCGCGGCGCCCCTCAGCCCGGGCCGTCACGAGCCCATCCGCGGCCGCCCCGCTCAAGGCCACGAGCACCAGCAGGGCGAGTGCGGCCACCGCACCCCAGGCCGGGAGCTGGTGCACCAGGGAGCCGTTCATCCGGACACCCCCGCGGCCCGCGCCGCGGGGGCCAGATCGAAGCTGGCAACGATCAGGCGCACCACCGAGAGCTCCTGGCCACGGACGAGGTCCGGGAGTTTCTGTGCCGGATCTCCGGCCCCGCGTGGTCCTGTGGTGTGGGCAGCTGCCTTGGTTCCGGTGGCCGCTGCAGTGCCGGCCGCTGCCGTCTCGAACATGCCCACCAGCCTGTCCCAGACGTCGGTCCCCTCAAGGCCGGGTAGTCCTGAGCCGCCCGGGATGTGGCCGATGCCGCGCAGGGTGCGGCGCAGCAGCCAGTTCTTCCGGATCCTGGCCAGCTCGGACTGCAGCTCCGTTCGGCACTGGTCCAGTGCTGCGCCGTCCAGGGCGGAATTGCGGATCAGGCGGGTCCGGGTGGCGCTGGCGGCGGCTCCGGCGAGGCGGAGCAGCCGCGACGCCAGATCCAGCTGATGAATGACAGATGCGCGCTCATCGGGGCCGGGCGCCGGTCCGGTCTCTGGCGCCCCGAAGGGAAAATCGATGGCGGAACCGAAGACGACATCGCCCTGCAGCTCGCAGTGCAGCACCAGTCCCGCGGGCCAGAGTGGAAGGTAGGGGCCGAGCGGTACCTTCAGGACATCCAGGTTCAGGCCGTCCCGGTCTGTCCCTTCGCCGGCCAGCGGAATGCCGCCAGGCATGGGCATGTCCATCTGCCCGTGGTCCATCTGCCCGTGGTCCATTCCGGAGTGATCCATCCCGCCGTCGTCCATTCCGGAGTGGTCCATTCCGCCGTCGTCGCTATCGTCGTCGTCCGGCTGCACCCAACGCTCCGCTTCCTGGCGGCGTTGACCGGCGGTATCCAACAGTTCGGCGACGCAACCGTCCAGGCGGGCGCCGGCGTCGTCCGTTTGCTCGACACTCACCCGCGCCCGGGGGCCGGGGAGCTGGTCCCAGAGCCGGTGGATAGCGTCCGCCTGGCCGCCGGGGACCTCGCCACAGACGCAGAGGATGTCGGCGTCGGCCGGGGACAGGGCTTCCACCCACCCGCGGCGCGCCAGCTCCCGCTCCACGGCCATCCGCGGCGCGGCACCGTCCAGGGCCTCCGCCAGGAAAACGTGGCAGCGGGTCACGGCGGCCCGCGCCAGGACGCCGTTCAAGCCCATTTGAACGCACCTTCCCGCCAGGCCCACAGCACACCGGCCATCAGCACGCTGAGGAACACAAACATCTCAATCACGGCGGACGCCCCGAGCCGGGCAACCACCACGGCCCACGGGTACATAAAAAGCATCTCGACGTCGAACGCGAGGAAAATCAGCGTCACCGGATAGTAGCGGGCGTGGTAGCGGGAGAGCGCATGCTGCTCAGGGATCCAGCCGCTGGCGAAGGGCTTGCTGATCAAAGGGTTGTTAGCGACTGCATTGAGGCGGTGCAGGGCGTAGAGTCCGGTCACGCCGGCCACTGCTACGAGGAGGGACATCGCCAGGCCCAGATACGCCGACATGTGTCTCCTTCCTCCCTGGAACTCCCTGCCGGGTGCTCGCGGTTATCAGTCTGCTTACCTTATCGGCGTTCCGTGCCGGGGTGAAGCTTGAGGACGACGATCAGCACGTCACCACAGCCTGTTAGGCCTCAGCGCTCGTCTTGCTCCAGGGTGACGGGCCCGGGCGGGGGCACCAGTTCGTCGCCGCCGAGGTCTGCGGCTTCACGCGGCAGAGGCTCGGCGTGGCGCATGCGCTGCAACCGGACCAGAGCAGTGATGGCGATGGCGCACCAGGCAATGTTGGTGGCCACCGAAGGCCACGCGCCATGCCAGGCGCCGTTGACGAGCAGGGCCAGGGCGCCTATCAGGTTTGCGCTTTGATACGTCCTGCCGTTGGGGATCCGGCCCAGGGAAAAGAGCAGGTAGCCCGCGAGGACGGCCAGCGCACCGAACCAGCCGGAGGTTTCGGCCAGATATTCCATCGCACTAAGCTCCTTTTTGCAGAGGCGGCGTGACCGGTGCCGCGGGGTGCCGGCGGCCGTGTACCGGTCCGGTGTACCGCAAGTGCGGTGTCGGGCCCCCGGAATGGACCCGGGTCATCGTGCGGTGAAAGCCGGTTCGGCCAGCTCCGACACTCGTAGCTCGCGTCCCCTCAGCACCACTTCGGCGAACTGCCACAGGATGGCGCCTGTTGGAGCGTGGATGACCATGCCCCGGCGCAGCGGCATCTGGAGGATCGGGCCACCGTCTGGCCGGGGGTGCCATCTCGGGACGCCGTCGGCAGTCAGCGCCTCGAGTGGCAACGGATGCAGCGAGGCCACTTCGGCCGGATGCCGGCGGGGCCGTTGCGGCTCATCAAGCAGGACAATTACAGGGGTAATGACTATGCCCCGGCTGGCCGGGAAATCGTCCAGCACACCCACCACGTCGGTGCGCGACGCCATGATCCCGGTCTCCTCGTGCAATTCGCGCAGCGCAGTGTCCACGAGGTCTTCGCCCGGATCCATGCGGCCGCCCGGCAGCGCCCACTGCCCGGCGTTGGAGCCCCTGGCTGCACGTTTAATGATGAGGACGTGCAGGGAGCCGGATCTTGCGTAAACGGTGATGGCGACAGCGGCACGGCGCACTCCCGGGTGGTCTTCGCCGGCAATATGGCGGGCCCGGTGCTCCAGACGGGAACGCCACAGGGAACGAAGCTCGCTGTTCGGCCCCGCCACCTGCGCCACGGTCAGGCCACGCTTGCGGACAGGGTGAGCTCCCTGTCAACGATGGTTACCAGCATGGTCCGCATGCCATCAATGGACATGTCAGGGGCTCCGGTGAGGATTTTGATGGCCGCACCGTCAGTGGCGGAGGTCAGCAGGCGTGCGAATCCGACGGGATCGAGGTCGCGGAAGATACCTTGGCGCTGGCCGCGGCGGACGATGCTGACCACCGCGTCCATCCAGCGGGCATAAAAGTCGTTGTGGATAGGCCTGAGTGAAGGGTTAAGGCAGGTTTCGGACCAGAACTGGAGCCAGATGGACCACTCGTTGCGAACTTGGGTGCCAATGGGCAGTTGGAGTTCAATCAGCGCCAGCAGCCGCTTGTGCGCGTTATCAATCTGGCTCAGCACCGCACCCTGGCGGTCGAAGGCCTGGTCCACGCAGTAGCGCAGCGCTTCACGCAGGACATCGTCCTTGCCGGGGAAGTAGTAATGGATGGTGCCGGTACTGGTGCCGCAGATCCTGGCTATGTCCTGCACCCGGACGTGATGGTATCCACGCTCAGCGATCAGCTGCCACGCGGCTTCGAGAATGGCGTTCCTGCGTTCCTGGGATCCCTTGGCATCGCCCGAATCAGTCATGGCAGTTCCTTCCGCGGACTGGCGCATCATTTGTACCGATGACTATAGCTTAGCGGCAAAACTGACGCACCAGTCAACTTTATCGCTCGAATTTTGGTTCTCAGGTCAGTCCGCCAGCTACTTGCGCCGGATTGTGACCGGGTCAGATTTCCCGCAATATAGGCGTTTTTAGGGCCTTACGTGGATTGAGTCTTGACAGACTGTGATCCGAGACACGAAGCTTGGGTCAATGACCGACGCGTCAGTCAACGCGTCAAGGTCCCCGATCCTTCCTTCATCGCCGCAGGAGGCACACCATGACCGCCCACCGACGTCACAAGAGTTCCCACCTCATCACCGCTTTGGCCCTGGGCTCGCTCATGGCTCTGTCCGCATGTTCTTCCGGAGCGTCAGCGGTCCAGGCCGGGGCAGACTCCGTGTCTGACCCCAAACCCGGCGGTAATCTGCGCGTGGGCATCGTGGGTGGATCGGCCAAAGATAGCCTGGATGCCCACGCCCCGGTGACCCATCCGGACCAGGCGCGTGTCATCCAGCTCTATGACACGCTCGCCAGCTACGACAACGAGCACAAGATCCAGATGGCGCTCGCCGACTCCATCACGCCGTCCGCGGATGCCACCACCTGGACCGTCCACCTTCGGGACGGGCTGAAGTTCAGCGACGGCAGGCCGCTGACGGCAGAAGACGTCATCTTTACATTTCGCCGCATCACGGATCCTGCCTCCCCGCAGAGCGGAGCTTCGGCACTGTCCACGCTCAACCGAGATGCTTTGAAGGCCACCGATTCCCAGACCGTCGTCTTTAGCTTCAACGCTCCCAACTCGACCTTCCCGGACACAGCGGCCCAATACTCGCTCGGTATTGTGCCGGCCGATTACGATCCCAAGAAACCGATCGGCGCGGGGCCGTTCATGATGGAAACTTTCACGGCGGGCCAGCAGAGCGTGTTTGTGAAAAACCCGCATTACTGGCAGGCCGGGCAGCCGCTCGTGGACAAGGTCACCATCATCGACTTCCCGGACGACACCGCCCGCGTCAACGCTCTCCTGGGCGGCCAGGTCGACGCGATCGACCAGCTTCCCCTCGGCCAGGTTAACGTCGTCAAGGCCAATCCGGCCATGAAGGTCCTGGAATCGGCCACCGGGTCCTGGCTGCCGTTCACCATGCGCGTGGACCAGGAACCGTTCAACGATCCCAAGGTCCGGCAAGCCTTCCGCCTGATCATTGACCGCCAGCAGATGGTGGATCAGGTCCTTGGCGGCCACGGCACCGTTGGCAACGACATGTACTCACCGCTGGACCCGTGCTATCCGTCAGACACCCCGCAGCGGACCCAGGACATCGAGAAGGCCAAGCAGCTTTTGGCGGAGGCCGGTAAGAGCAGCCTCACCGTTGACCTGGTCACGTCGCCAGTGGCCGCGGGACTCGTGGAGGCAGCACAGGTCTTCGCACAGCAAGCCAAGGCCGCCGGCGTCACCGTCAACGTCAAGAAGGTTGATCCGGGAGAGTTCTACGGCGACCAGTACCTGCAGTGGACGTTCGCCCAGGACTTCTGGTTCACCCGCGACTACCTTTCGCAGGCATCGAACTCGGGCTTCGCCACGTCGCCGTACAACGAAACGCACTGGGCCGACCAGGAATGGACAGAGCTCGTCACCCGGGCACAAGCCACCACCGACTCCGAGACGCGCTGCGGACTCATCAAGAAAGCACAGCAGATCGAATTTGAGCGCGGCGGCAACATCATCTGGGGTTTCCCGAACAGCGTGGACGCCTACAGTGCCACGGTCCAGGGCCTGACCCCGGACAAGAGCGGCATACCGCTGACGTCATTCGGGTTCCGCAACGCCTGGCTCAATAAGTGACGGCCGCGCAGGGAGGGGGCATGCGCCGGCTGCTGTTCAGGCGCACCCTGTTCGGACTCTTTACCCTCTGGGTGGTGTCGCTCGTTGTCTTCCTCGCAACGCAG
This sequence comes from Pseudarthrobacter sp. S3, assembly GCF_050156905.1. NCBI lineage: Bacteria > Bacillati > Actinomycetota > Actinomycetes > Micrococcales > Micrococcaceae > Pseudarthrobacter > Pseudarthrobacter sp. S3. The sequence goes on from NZ_CP189583.1 coordinate 1,232,100, forward strand.
GCGCTGCCGGGTGACGCTGCCCAGGCCATCCTGGGTCGCGAAGCAACTCCGGAGCGGCTGGCCGCCCTCCGGGAGCAGCTCAACCTTGGGGGTTCGCTGCCGGAACAGTACTTCGGCTGGCTCGGCCAGCTCCTTAGTTTCAATCTCGGAACCTCCCTGGCCGGGGGGACTCCGGTGGCGTCGGCCGTGGGACCCATGCTCCTGAACTCGAGCATATTGATGCTGTGCGCGGCCGTCATAGCGATCCCGCTCGCCATCGGCATCGGCACGTGGACCGCGCTGCGGAAAGACTCCGCCGTGGACCACGTCACCGGCATCATCACCCTGGTGCTGGCCTCGCTGCCGGAATTCGTGGTGGGCGTGCTGCTGGTCCTGCTTCTGGCCACCGGGGTGTTCCACCTCTTCCCGGCTGTGTTTGTCCTGGTTCCCGGAGAACAGGTATGGAGCAACCCGGCCCAGCTGGTGCTGCCCGTACTGACCCTGGTGCTGGCCGTGTCCCCGTACATCATCCGCATCATGCGGGCCACCATGCTCGAGGTGCTGGAGAGCCAGTACGTGCAGCAGGCCCGGCTCAAGGGTCTGCCGGAGCGCACCGTGGTCCTGCGCCACGCCTTGCCGAACGCCATCGGCCCGGTAGCCCAGGTGATCGCCCTGCAGCTCGCCTGGCTGATCGGCGGCGTGGTGATTGTGGAGTTCCTCTTCCGGTTCCCGGGAGTCGGCTTCCAGCTCATTGACGCAGTCACCAACAGGGACCTGCCCGTGGTGCAGGCACTGGTGATCGTCATCGCCATCTTCTACGTAGCGGTGAACCTTCTTGCAGACGTGGTCACCCTCGCCGCCAACCCTAAAGTAAGGACGGCATCATGAGCATCGGCATGAGCACCCGGCCGGCCGGCAACTCCGCCCAGGCAGGCTGCACCCCCCGGAAGCAGGGGCTCCTCCGGCGGGCACTTCAGTCCAAACGCACCGTTGTGGGCTTGGTGCTGACCCTGGCCGTCCTGGCCGTGGCATTCCTCGGCCCCTACCTGGCACCACATTCCGCCACGGAATTTGTGGCGGCACCCTTTTCACCAGCTGGTACCGGCGGGCCGTTCGGCACCGACAACCTGGACGGGACGTACTTTCCCGTTTCCTTGCCGGCGGGCAGACCCTGATGATCCTCGCGATCATCGCCACCGCCGTCGGCGTGGGCCTGGGCGCCCTGGTGGGAGTGCTGGCCGCGTACCGGCGGGGCTGGCTGGATGAATTGCTGATGCGTGCCGGCGATGTGGCACTGGCATTTCCCCAAATTGTGCTGGCTCTCCTGTTCCTGTCCATCATCGGTCCGGAGCTGTGGCTGCTGGTACTGATGGTGGGTTTCGGCCACCTTCCCCGGGTTGCCCGGGTTGTCCGGGGAGCCGCGTTGTCGGTGGTGGAGCGGGACTTCGTCAAGGCCGCCGAATCTGTCGGAATTCCCCGTTGGCGCATCATGATCGGCGAAATAGTCCCCAACATCAGCAGCACACTGGCGGTGGAATTCGGTCTGCGCCTGACGTACTCGATCGGGCTGGTTGCAGGTCTGAGCTTCCTGGGACTCGGAATGCAGCCGCCCGCCGCGGACTGGGGCCTGATGATCAATGAAAACCGGATTGCCCTGACAATTTCCCCGTGGTCCGTTGCATTACCCGTGATCGCGATCGCCCTCCTGACAGTCGGCACCAACCTGGTGACCGATGGCCTCGCCAAGGCATCCATTGGCAGCGACAAAGGAGTCACGGTATGAGCACCGCCGCGCCCACCCTGGAAGTGGAGGATCTGAAAATCATCGGCATCCCGTCGATGGCCGCCATCGTCGAGGAACTCTCCCTTGAAGTCCGTCCCGGCGAGATATTGGGGGTGGTGGGAGAATCGGGATCCGGTAAGACCACACTTGGGCTGGCCCTGCTGAATTACTGCAAGGAAGGCACCCGGCTCGGCGGTGGCAAGGTGAGCGTCGCCGGCCAGCAGTTGGCCGGATTGAACTGGCGGCAGGTGCGTCAGCTCCGTGGGCGCACCGTTGCCTACATCCCGCAGTCGCCGGCGTCGGCGCTGAACCCCGCCCTTCGCATCAGCACCCAGCTGAAGGAATGCCTTTCAGGCCCCGCGGCCCAGGTGCTGGAACGGGTCCGGCAGGTGCTGCGGGAGGTGGCATTGCCCGACGACGATGCCTTCCTGGCGCGATACCCGCACCAGCTTTCCGGCGGCCAGCAGCAGCGGGTGGCCATCGCCATGGCATTCACCGCGCGGCCGGCCCTGATTGTGATGGACGAACCCACGACCGGTCTGGACGTCAGTACCCAGGCCCATGTGCTGGCCACGGTACGCTCCATGTGCAGGACCTATGATTGCGCCGCGGTCTACATCAGCCACGACATGGCCGTAGTTGCCGAGCTTGCTGACCGGATTGCCGTGATGTACTCAGGCCGTATCGTGGAAATCGGCGGCGCAGCGGAGGTATTGTCCAATTCACGGCACCCATACACCCGGCGCCTGCTGCTGGCGGTACCTGATCTCCTAGCCAAGCGCCCCATGATCGGTATTCCCGGCCACGCCCCATCACCGCTGGCCCGGCCGCAAGGCTGCGCCTTCGCGCCACGCTGCCCGCTCGCGGACGCCGGCTGCGGCACGGTTGCCCCCGCTGCCACCGAGGTTGGTCCCCGGCACACTGTGCGGTGCTTCAAATCCGAGCAGCCCCTACCGCCTCTGCAGCTCCGGAACCCATCCATTTCGTCGGCCCCGGCCGCCGGACGGAAACCGGTGATAAAGATCGAGGGGCTGACCGCCGGCTACGGCAGCAAAACTGTCCTGGAAGGCATAAACCTGCAGGCGTATGCCGGAGAATGCCTGGCGCTGCTGGGAGAATCCGGATCCGGGAAGACCACCTTGAGCCGGTGCATCGCAGGGTTGCATCATAACTACACCGGCGACATCTCACTGGACAACAGCACCCTGGCACCGAGCAGCTTCAAGCGCACCAAGGATCAGCGACGCCGCGTCCAATACATCTTCCAGAACCCCTACGAGTCACTGAACCCGCGGCGAACGGTGGAGGAACTGATTCTCCAGCCCGTCACCGCCGTACGCGGCAAGGTCAGCAATGCCCGCGAGATCGTGGCCACGGCTCTGGAACGTGCATCGCTGCGGCCGGACCACGCCAGACGCTATCCGGACCAGCTTAGCGGCGGGGAACGCCAGCGCGTGGCGATCGCCCGCTCCCTGGCCACCGAACCCGAGGTCCTCATCTGCGACGAAATAACCTCGGCCCTGGACGTGTCGGTGCAGTCCACGCTGGTGGACCTGCTGCGCGGGCTGCAGGCCGAAATGGGGCTCACCCTGGTCTTTATCACCCACAACATTGCCCTGGTGCGCAACATCGCGCAGCAGGTGGCCGTCCTTGAGCGCGGCCGGATCGTCGAATTCGGAGAGGTGGAACGCGTGTTCGCAGACCCCCAGCATCACTACACACAATCCCTGCTCACCGCGACGCCCAACTTCCAGCTTCCCGACCGTCTGAGCACCCCGTGAACGGGGCACCGGTACCCGGACCCAGCTTCCACCCAGAAGCACTGGCAGGACAGGTTGTCCTGATCACCGGCGGCGGCACCGGCATCGGCCGGGCCACGGCCCTCGCCATGGCCGGGTGCGGCGCGAAACTCGTGCTCGCCGGCAGGCGGGAGGTCCTCCTCAAGGAAACCGCCGAGCTGGTCCGCCGGTCCGGCAGCGAGGCCATCGCCGTCGCAGGTGATATCCGCGAGCCGGAGCACGCCACCGAACTTGTGGACGCCGCGCTCGCCGCCTTCGGCCGGATCGATGTCCTGGTCAACAACGCAGGAGGCCAGTTCCAGTCCCCGGCGGAGGACATCTCGCTCAACGGCTGGCGCGCCGTGCACCGGCTCTCGGTGGATTCTGTCTGGAACCTCACCCGCGAAGTGGCCACGCGGACCATGATTCCCAACCGCTCGGGCCTGCTGGTCTTTATGGCTTTCTCGCCCCGGCGCGGTATCCCGGGCATGGTCCATGCGACGGCCGCACGTGCCGCCGTCGAGAATCTCGCCTCCGGGCTGGCGCTGGAGTGGAGCCGGTTTGGCATCCGCTCGGTGGCCGTGGCCCCGGGCAGCATCCTGAGCGAAGGCCTGGAGCAGTACTCCGCCGAGGCACGTTCCGAATGGGAACAGGGAGTCCCGCTTGGACGTCTTGGCCGTCCGGAAGACGTGGCAGACGTTATTACATTCCTGGCCACCGACGCTGCGCGCTACATCACCGGAACCACCATCACCATCGACGGCGGGGCGGACGCCTGGGGCTCAGGCCGTCCCGTCCCCGCAAAGGAGCTCTCATGACCTCAACCATGGACCTGCCGGTCCTCCCCGCCGCCGAGGCCTGCGACCTTGCCGCGCTGTTCGCCCCCAACGCCGTGGCCATCATCGGTGCCAGCGATGACACCCGCAAATACGGAAACTGGATCGCCGTCCAGGCGCTCAAAGGCGGCATCCCGGTCCATTTGGTGAACCGGACCAGGTCCACAGTGCTGGGCCGCACCGCCGTCCCCAGTGTCGCTTCGATCGGCAGCCCCGTCGAACTGGCGGTCATCGCCGTTCCGGCAGCCGGATTCGAGGATGCCGTGGACGACGCCCTGGCCGGAGGCGCCAAGGCCATCGTGGGAATCAGCGCGGGCCTGGGCGAGGCCGGGGGAGATGGCCTGCTGCTGCAGGAGCGCATCACGGCCAAAATCCGTGCCGCAGGCGCCCGGCTCCTGGGTCCTAACTGTCTGGGAGTGCTGGATCACAGCAGCTCGCTGATGCTCGCCTCCAACGAGTTCCCGGTCGGCAACATCGGCGTCATCTCCCAGAGCGGAAACCTGGCCCTGGAACTGGCCACCCTCCTGGTGGACCATGGGCTGGGCGTTTCCCGTTTCGCGTCGCTGGGCAATCAGGCGGACCTCGACGCCGCAGACCTGATCGACGCCTTCGTGAAGCATGAGGGCACCGCGGCCATCGCCGTGTACTGCGAGGATTTCCGCGACGGCCGCCGTTTCGCCCGAGCAGCCCAGCGCGCCGCCGAGGCCGGCAAACCGGTTGTCCTGCTGACCGTCGGAGCCACGGATGCCTCGGTCCGCAACGCGAAGTCCCACACGGGCGCCATGGTGTCCTCCGGGATTGTCGTTGAGGCTGCCTGCCGAGCCTCCGGGATCGAACAGGTCTCCTCGCCTGCCCAGATGGCGCATCTGCTCCAGGCCCTCGTCCGCAGCCGGGTACCCTCCGGCGCCCGCACCGCCGTATTTGCCGACGGCGGCGGGCAGGCATCCGTAGCCAGCGACAACGCAGCCGAACAGGGCCTCGACGTGGTCGAGTTCGGCGCCGCTCTGCAGTCGGCTATCGCAGCGGAACTGCCGCCGACCGCGGCGGTCAGTAATCCGGTGGACGTCGCCGGCGGCGGTGAGCAGGACATCATGTGCTTTCAACGGGTCCTGGGTCACCTGATGGCCAGCGACGACGTCGATGCCACCCTCATGAGCGGCTACTTCGGCGGATACGGAAGCTACGGGCCCGAACTCGCGGCACGTGAAATAGAGACCGCCCAACGGATGGCCGCGGAGACGGCCGCGGTCGGCGGCACGGTACTCGTCCAGACGATGAACTGGCAGTCAGCGGCGGCCTCCGCCCTCCGCGACGGGGGCATCCCCGTCTACCGCGGCATTGAGGAGACCGCATGGGTCCTCGGACGGCTCGCACGCCGCCGCACCGAACCGGCCACCGGAATTCCTGCCCTGCCACTTCCGGCGAAGCCCGTGGAAGATACGGGCTACTACGCCTCACGCCAGCTCCTGGCCGACGCCGGTATTCCCTTCGTAGGGGCAGCCGAGGTGTCCGGCGAGGCCCAGCTCCTGGCCGCGGCGGCCACACTGCGCTACCCGCTTGTCCTCAAGGCCCTTGGGGACGAACACAAATCCGACCGCGGCGGCGTCATCCTCAACATTGCCGACGAGGCTGCCCTGCTCGCGGCCTGGCGGGACGTCGACGCAAGGCTCGCGCCGCCGTCGTGCTCCATCGAAGAGATGGCGGACCTCGCCGGAGCGGTGGAACTGCTGGTGGGGGTCCGGCGCGATCCGCGCTTCGGGCCGCTGGTGCTGGTGGGCTTGGGCGGGGTCTTCGCCGAAATCCTCGGTGACGTGCGCTGCGCCCTCGGCCCGGTGACCGCCGCTCAGGCCAAGGACATGCTGCTGTCGCTGCGCGGCGCGGCGCTCCTGACAGGAGCCCGGGGACGGGCGCCGGTGGATATCGACGCGGCGGCGGACATCGTCGCCCGGCTTTCGACGGTAGCCGCCGCCCACCCGGAGATCGCTGAAATCGAATGCAACCCGGTGGCCGCCACGCCCGCCGGCGCCATCGCGCTGGATGCCCGGATCGTACTCGACTGACCGTTCCGCCAAAAACCAAGCAGCACCAACATACTCAAGAAAGAGGACCCGTGGACTTTCGCATGACTTCCCGCCAGATCGAAATCAAGCAGCGTGCAATCGCCTGGACAAACGAGATGTACCAGTACGAGCTCGACTGTGAAATGAATAACGGGCTCACGGCTGATCAGCACGCCAAGGTCAGGCAACTGGTCATCAACCACGGGCTCGCCGCCATCAACATGCCGGCCGAGTGGGGCGGCGCAGGGCTCAGCGTGCTGGAGCACGCGATCGTCTCCGAAGAAGTGGGAAAACTGACCGGAGCACTGTGGGACACGCTGTGGCGTCCGGCCAACGCGCTGAAGGCTTGCACCCCGGCCCAGCGCGAGGAATACCTGCTCCCCGAGATCCGCGGTGAGCGCCGCGACGCCGTGGCCATCACCGAGCCGGAGGCCGGCTCGGACCCGCAGAACATCCAGACCACCGCGGTCAAGGATGGCGAGCACTACATCATCAACGGTGAAAAGCTCTTCGTAACCGTGGGGGATGCAGCGGACTTCATCCTGGTGCTCGCCAGCGTGGAGGGTGCCCCCACCATGTTCCTGGTGGACAAGGACCTACCGGGTGTCTCCGTCACCCGCACTCCGCGCTACACGCACACCTTCGTCTACGAGCACCCCGAGTTCCTTTTTGAGGACGTGCGCGTGGGGGCAGACAAGATCCTGGGCGAGATCGGCCAGGGCTACGAACTGACGCGAGACTGGTTCGTGGAGGAACGCCTCATGATTGCCGCCCGCACCATCGGCGCCGCTGAACGGGCTACCTTGCTCGCAGCCGAGTTCGCGAAATCCCGTGTGCAGTTCGGCAAGCCCATCCTGGAATTCCAGCTCATCCAGAACATGCTCGCCAAGAACACCGTGGACATCATGACCAACCGTGTCCTGACGTATCAGGTGGCGTGGGAAGCGGACCAGGGAATGGACCGCAAGCTCCTCAACGCCAAGGCCGCCGTCATCAAGCTGGGCGCCTCCGAGGCTTCCAACCGCTGCGTTGACAACGCCCTGCAGATCTTCGGGGGCCGCGGCTACATGCGGGAAAACCCGGTGGAACGCCTGTGGCGAGAGCTCCGCGTGGACCGCATCTGGGAAGGCACCTCGGAAATCCAGACGGTCATCATCGGCAACGAAATCAACAAACGAGGCGCCGAGGGGCTGCTGGGCTACGCCGGCGCGGTGGCGCGGTGACGTCACAGCCACAAACTGCAGGACCGCACTCAGCCGTGACCGGCCCTGCAGCCCAGGATTCCGGGCCTGAACCCCTCGTCAAAGTCCGGCGCCAGGGCAAAGTGGCGGTGGTGCAGCTCAACCGTCCCGGCAAACTCAATGCCCTGTCCACCGCCCTGGAGCAGGCTTTGCTGGACGCCCTGCAGTCGCCGGAAGTGGCGGGTGCTTCGGCGATCGTCTTCGCGGGATCGGACCGGGCCTTTTCGGCCGGTGCTGATACGTCCGAGCTGCCGGAGATGACCCCGCAGAGGATAGCGGCCTACTACCGTGGCAGCGGATCGCTGTATGAGGTCGTCTCCCGGTTGCCGCAGCCCACCGTAGCCGCGGTGTCGGGCTACTGTCTTGGCGCCGGCTTCGAGCTTGCCCTGGCCTGTGACATCCGGATCGCGGACCAGACCGCCAGCTTCGGCCTGCCTGAGGTGGGGCTCGGGATCCTGCCGAGCTCCGGCGGGCTGACCCGCCTGGTCCGTGCGGCCGGCCCGGCCATTGCCCGGGAGATCATCCTGTTCGGCGAGCGGTTCCCGGCGGCCGAGGCTTACCGCCTGGGCCTGGTGCGTGAAGTGGCGCCAGCGGGAGATGCGCTGACCGTCGCCCTTGCGCGGGCTGAGTTCCTGGCCGGTCAGCCGGCCATGGCAGTGGCCTGGACCAAAGCGGCCATCGACGCCGCCGTGGAGTCTTCGGCCTCGGCGTCGATGCTCATCGAACAGCTCGCCTACGCCGCGCTCAACCGCCCCGCAGGGGATCCCGAATGAGCGTGGGCGAATTTGAGCGGGTAGGGGTGCTCGGGTGCGGCCTCATGGGTTCAGGCATCGCGGAGGTCTGCGCCCGGGCCGGTGCCGGCGTTGTGGTTGTTGAAGCCAACGACGCCGCCGTGGCCGCCGGGCGCAAGCGCCTCACGGCGTCCATGGACAAGGCGGTGGCCTCCGGCCGTCTGGACGCCGCGGACAGGGACGAGGCGCTGGCCCGGATCAGCTTTGGCACCGACATCGAGGCGTTCGCGGACCGCCGCCTGGTCATCGAGGCCGTCCCGGAAATCATGGACCTCAAACTCGACGCGTTCCGGCGCATCGACGCCGTCATCCAGGATCCCGAGACGATCCTGGCCTCCAACACCTCCTCCATGCCCATCGGCCGCATCGCCGCGGCAACCCGGCGGCCGGAAAACGTCCTGGGAGTGCACTTTTTCAACCCGGCACCCGTCCAGTCCCTGGTGGAACTGGTCACCGGCCTGCAAACAAGCAGCAGGACCCTGGCGCGGGCCAGCGCTTTCGCGGCAGGTCTCGGCAAGGAAGTCATTGTGGCCAAGGACCGGGCAGGGTTCGTGGTCAATGCCCTCCTGATCCCCTACCTGCTGTCCGCCATCCGCATGGTGGAGGCAGGCCATGCCAGCGCTGCGGACATTGATACCGGCATGGTGGCCGGCTGCGCACATCCAATGGGTCCCCTGAAACTGACGGACCTGGTGGGGCTGGACACGACGCTGCACGTGGCCGCTGCACTGTACGAGGAATTCAAGGAACCGCACTACGCCCCGCCGCCGCTGCTCCTGCGCATGGTGGAGGCAGGCATGCTGGGCCGCAAGAGCGGGCGCGGTTTCTATGACTACGGGTGAGGGAGCAACATCCGCGAAGGCCGTGAGGGACGCCAGTGAAGCGTTCCAGGTCCGGAACACCGGCTTCGATCCGATGGGCCCTGTGGTGTGCTCCAAAGTTGTGGGGTCCGGCCGCACGGTGAACTACATCGACGACGGCGGCGCCTGGGCTGTCCCGCTGCTTTTCCTCGGCGGCGCAGGAACAACGGTCAGGGCCTTCAGGCTCCTGGAGTTCGCCCGGTCCTTCCGGCGCGAATTGGGGATCCGAGTGGTGTCTGTAGAGCGCAATGGGCTGGGGCAGAGCGTGTTCGATCCCGCCGTCGGATTGGATGAGTACGCCGCGGACGTGTGGTCTCTGCTGGACACCTTGGGCATCGGGCAAGTCTCCGTCCTAGCGATTTCCGGTGGCGGACCCTACGCCGCCGCGATCATCGCGGCGCGCCCGGCGCAGGTCCGGTCCCTGCATCTGGCTTGCGCCTTCGCTGAGAGGCCCGAGCGCGCGGACGCGCTGATGGAGGCGGACGCTGTTGCTGCGGACCCGGTGGCCTGGTGGAGGTTCCCGGCCGACAGTTCTATCCACTCCATTCCCGGTTTCGTTGACTCGGTGATCGAGGAAGCCACACGGGGACTCTTCGCGAAGGGGCGCGACGTTCCGCCCGACGGGCTGAGCCAGGCCTTTCGCCTGTACGAATCCGAGCCGCTTCGGGACCTGACCTCGGTCCAGGCCCCGGCGTTCCTGTATTGGGGGAGTGCAGACGAGCTGGTCCCGCTGGAACAGATGGGGCGCTGGACAGCTGCCCTTGCCGGGACCGCAATGGTGGAACGGGTCTACGCGGGCGAGGGCCACGATGTGCAGTACCGCCACTGGGACCAGATCCTGGCCGATGTGAAGTTCCTCGGTGGGCGCATCGTGGCCAGCCGCGGCGGGCGGACGCAGCTCATCGTGCCCGAGGAGGAAGCAGAATTCCTCGCAGCGGGTGGCATTCTTGGCATCGCCGCCTGGCAAAGGCCCACGGACGCGCCGCCTGAGCCCTTCCTGGGTCCGACGCTTCAGCGATAGCGCCGCGGACGCCACGCCAGGACAATTTACCCGGCAGGGTCAGCTGGAGGGCGCCAGCAGTCCTGCCGCGACCAGAAGAGCCAGCAGAATCATGATGATGTCGATGACTCCGAAGATGCCGATGACTCCGAAGATCCAGATCCGGCTGGATTTCCCCTTCGGCGCCCGCCAGATGGCGATGACCGCCGCGAGGAGCAAACCCGCGGCGACCGGGATGAATGCGAGCTGCCGGGGTTCGGTGTCGAGGGGGAGGGGCCGGTCGGCACCGTAGAGGGGCGGGACCCACGGCCGAAATGCCGAGGCCGAGGGAGGCGACGGCGGCAAGGGTGTTGAACGCGGCCTGCTCTACGCCGCGGGCTACCACCGTGCGCATGTTCGCATCTTCTGCCACTTCCCACGCCACGGGAGTACCGTCGTCGTAATCCGCTACGACGACGGCGGCCCGTCCTGCACCCTCGGTATCATCTGGAAGTTGGAACCTGTTCCAGGTCCTCGGCATTGTTTTCCGAATCATTGTCCGACGAGTTGGCAGCGGATGCTCCGTTGTCCCAGCGCCCCGATTCGCGCTGGGAGTAGAACCAAATGGGTATATAGAGCGCCAGAACGAGGAAGCCGAGCCAAGTTGAAGTCCAGCCAATCTCCTGGCTGTTCAGGTAGACCACACCGACCAGACACAGGGGCAGGTTGAACAGGCCAAAGATCATGGCGACGTTTTTCCAGCCCTTGGGTGCTTTGAAGGGCCTTTCCAGGCTAGCGAAGGCGGGGTGTTTCCTGGCTCTGACATAGGCGAACAGACTGATGCCGTTGGCGCAGGTGTAGCCAATGGCGGCGGCCGCGAGAATTGCGGAGAGGGAGCCCATGGAGATCAGGACCAAGTTAAAGGCCGCGGTGACGAGCAAGGCAATAAAGGGAGTTCCGTGGCGATTCGTTTTGCCAAAGACCTTGGGAAGGTTTCCTTCCGTCGTCATGGAGTGCAATGCCCGGGACGAACCCAGGTAAGCCGTCTGGATGATCAGGATCATCGCGGCGATCAGCATGATGATGGTGACGATTGAGCCGGACTCGCCAAAGACTGCCTGGGCAACTGGAATCAGGGGCGATACAGGCTCCGCCATCACACCTTCAACACCGAGCACGCCGATTACTGAAGCCTGCACCAGTACGTACGAGAGGAAGCAGATGATGCCGCAGGAAAACAGCGCTTTCGGGACATCTTTGGAAGGGTTTTTGTATTCAGGGGCGTAGATGGCTGCCGTTTCCCAGCCACAGGCACTCCACTGTGCAATCGCAAAGATGCCAAAAAGGATGAGGATGTGGTGCATGTCCCAGGCCCAGTCAGCCGGCCACCAGTTGCCGGTGATATTGGCAAAGTCGACGTGTCCGGTAGCAAAAGGCGCCACGGTGAGGATAACCAGCGGTATCAGGGAAACCGCCGCCAGGATGTAGCCCAGGATGGCGCCGTCCTTGAGGCCGAACCAGTTAACGATGAACAATCCGGTAAAGATCACCAGACCGGAGATCAACGCGAGCTGATACTCGGTAAATGTCTCGGCCAGAACCGGAAAGAGCCCGTGCAGGTAACCGCCCACCAGGATGGCGAAGATCGCCAGGACCGGGTTCCAGGCAAACCAGTAGCTCCATGCGGAGAAGCCGCCGATCAGTTTGCCCTTGTCGTACTTGCCTTTGAAGTTCTCGGTGCGAAAAACATGCTGCGCGAAACCTGGCAGACCAGAGGCCTTGGGAAAGGTTGTAGCCATTTCAGCGTAGGCAGCGTTCTGTATGAAACCCTGGATGACCGACAACCCCCAAACCAGGATTGCTGCGGCAGCCATATACATCGGCAGGTAGCCCAGGGACGGCAGAATCAACAAGGGGACCCCCAATGCTATGGCCAAGCCCTGTTTCCAGTTGATCGATCTTTCCAGATGGCCAACACCGTCCGAAATACTTTTACTCATAACAGTCTCCTTAGACGGCTTCACGTCGTCTGATCTTTTAGGTTAAATAACCGGGTTCATGCCATTCGCGCAGCTTTCACGATGTGTAGATGAAAATGCATGCGTGCGCAATGGGACAAGCCATGCGTTTGTATCTTCAAACTTTTAGGCTCGGCTAGACCTGCAACCGCGATCTGCAGTTGCATGTATTACCATGAGCGAGAATGAATTACGGCGCGCAAATTTCCGCCCAACCCAGAGGCAGAAAGGGATTCCGAGGGTCTGTAGGGGCGACATAAGATGCTGCCTGCCGTTCAACGGCGTTTGATTTGCAGAAATGCAGAAGCACTTATCGTTGTGATTGGGCGGAACTCTGCGGCATCTATGTCAAGGCTTGAACGGCCATATCGCTTCGTAGTCGATTGCGTCGTCCACGGTGGCGTCTAAAGCTCAGATTTCGTAGTACCGGAAGGAATGCGACTCCGCGCCCTCGGGGTTGGGGCCATAGACGGTAACCATACGGGCGTACGTGGGTGCCCAGTATCGGCCAAGTTGTCCGGGATTTACCCGCGCCGAGTCGCCGGGTCTGAGGACGACAGTCTTGCCCTCAGACTCGATGTAGAGCTCGCCCTCCACAACGAAGTTCGTTTCGCTGTGAGGGTGAAAGTCTTCCCATCCGCAGGCTTCCATTTCCCATTCTGAGAGCCGGAAGTCATCCCAACGTCCTACGGGATCTGCGTTTATAAATCTGCAGCGCAATCGCGGCCATTCATCCTTCATGACCTGCATGGACATCGCTGACCAAAAGTCGATCGGTTCCCCCGTCGTCAGTGCCGGGGGCTGGGTGGCTGTGGCCATAATCTTTCACCGTTCTTCAGTTGGAACTCTGATTTGCGGAACATATCGGTGAAGCAAAAATCAATTACATCAACGTGATGTGAATCACGGACTTTCAATACTCTGACATTGACGATCGTTCTAGTCAAGAGTTCAGGAGCAGGAAGAGGGAACTATTCTCGGTCGAGGATCCGAGCGCCGGTTCACAAAAAGAATCTCGCAGAAATCTTTCCTGAACGATTGACTCGTACGGGTGTTCATGTAAAGGTCGGTGGATGACGAAACGTGATTCACTTCACATCGGAATAGCTCGAGGAGGAGCTCAACCGGTCCGTTGAGAATCAAGAATGTCGGATTTGCGACCATTCCTCACGGAGCCATAACCCGGTTTCAGGGGTGACCTTCAATGCAGTCCCTTATGCGCCAAAAGCGCTGTCCCCTATGGCTATTTATGCCCTAAATGAAGAGTTCTGAAGAACTCTTCACCCAATTCACAGGAGAGACCATGGAAACCACCCTCGTAGGAACACTCAGCAAGGCCGGATCCATCCACAAGGTAGAAAACGGCTTCATCGGGCTGCCCTCGATGAACGAGCCGGGGACGGACGCCGCGATCGGTGACGCCCTCCACAACCCCGCCGGCTCTGTCATGTGCGCCGGCTTCTTCGAGCTGGAGGCTTCCGAACCATTGGTGTACACGTACACCTATGACGAGATGAAGGTGGTCATCAAGGGTGAGTTCATCCTCACGGACCAGACGACAGGAGAAGTCACCCACGCCAGGGAACGCGATGTGCTGTTCTTCCCCAAAGGCACCACCGTCAAGTTCGAGACCCCGGAGTACGGCCTGGGGTTCTTCGCCGGCGACCGCACCTTCGCACCCTAGATGAGTAATTCCGATTGGCTTGGTCGGTGTGGAGGCTTTTAAAGTCAGGCGGAGAGTGTTAAACCCAGTATGTGAACCCCGAATTGAACACTCTCCTGACCACACTCTATGTCCTTCTTACCGACCGTGTCCTGCCGGATCTTGGCGTGTCACGCGACCGCCGGCCTGGGCGCAAGCCCAGCCTGTCGGATGCAGAACTGCTGTGCCTGGCAGTGGCCCAGCAACTGCTGGGGTACTCCTCCGAAACCAGGTGGATCCGGTACGCCCGGACGCACCTGACCGGCATGTTCCCCTCCATTCCTCAGCAGCCCGGCTACAACAAACGGCTCCGGGCCGCCGGGACTCTGATCTCCGCGACTATCACAGCCTTGGCCAAGGACACTCCGTCCTGGCATGACGTGCTCCGCCTGGTCGATTCCACCCCGCTGCCCTGCGGGATGTCACGGGAAACCGTCAAACGCAGCGATCTCTCCGGTCACGCCGGTTATGGCTACTGCGCTTCCCATTCCCGCTACTTCTGGGGCTTCCGGCTCTACCTCATCAGCACCCCGGACGGCATGCCTGTCATCTGGGGTCTGGCGAACCCGAAAATCGGGGAACGCGAAGTCACCCAGGCCCTGCTGGAAAAAGACCACCACCTCGTCCGCGCCGGCCAAGTCATCCTCGGAGACAAAGGCTTCGCCGGCAAAGACTTCGAACGGTTCATCACCGAAGACCTCGGCGCCCACCTCATCAGACCCGACCGCAAGGACGAAAAGCCACGCTTCGGCAAACTCGGCGGCATCCGGCAATGGATCGAATCCGTCTTCGACACCCTCAAAGGCCAACTCACCCTCGAACAACACGGCGGCCGAACCACCGAAGGCGTCTACGCACGCGTCGCCGCCCGGCTCCTGGCCCTCGCCGCCGGAATCTGGCACAACTGGCTAACCGGAGCACCCCGCAAACGCTCCCTGATCGCCTACGACCACTAAATCCAATCGGAATTAATCATCTAGGGGACCATCCAGCGCGTTCACATCGTTGCTGGCTTGATGCGCAACCCAACTCACAACGCCGCACACCAGCGGCCCCTGAAAATTTGGAAGAGGAAAGCAGCATGACACTTCGAGTCGGAATCATCGGTGCCGGCCCCAGCGGCCTGGCCCAACTGCGGGCGTTTGAATCGGCACGCCAAAAAGGCGCCCCCATCCCCGAGATCCTCTGCTTTGAGAAGCAGGACGACTGGGGCGGGCAGTGGAACAACAGCTGGCGGATCGGCCTGGACGCTCACGGCGAGCCGGTGCACTCCAGCATGTACCGCCATCTATGGTCCAATGGGCCCAAGGAATGCCTCGAGTTCTCGGACTACTCCTTTGACGAGCACTTTGGCCGCCCCATTTCCTCTTTCCCGCCCCGCGAGGTTCTCTTCGACTACATCAAGGGCCGGGTGGAAAAGTCCGACGTCCGCAAGTACGTCAAGTTCAACACCGTCGCCCGCCACACCAGCTACAACGAGGCAACGCAGGAATTCACGCTGACGGTTGAAGACCTCAAAACCAACCTCACCGAAACCCACGTGTTCGACAAGCTCGTGGTCGCCACCGGACACTTTTCCGTCCCCTCCGTCCCCGAGTTCAAAGGCATCAAATCCTTTCCGGGCGAGGTTCTGCACGCCCACGACTTCCGCGGAGCCGAGCGCTTTTACGGAAAAAACCTGCTCATGATCGGCAGCAGCTATTCCGCCGAGGACATTGGCATGCAGGCCCACAAAATGGGCGCCGCATCCATCACCATCAGCTACCGGACAGCCCCCATGGGCTATCACTGGCCGGAGAACACGTTTGAGCGCCCACTCGTCACCCACTTCCAAGGCAGCACCGCACACTTTAGCGACGGCACCCAGGATGACTTTGACGCCGTTGTACTTGGCACCGGATACCAGCACAAGTACCCGTTCCTGCCCAGCGAGCTATCGCTGAAGTCGCCAAACGTGCTGTACCCGGGCAACCTTTACAAAGGCGTGGTGTGGCAGCAAAACACCAACCTGTTCTACCTTGGCGCGCAGGACCAGTACTACACCTTCAACATGTTTGACGCGCAAGCGTGGTTTGCCCGCGACGTCATGACAGGAGCGATTGACCTAGCGTCCATTGCCGAGCGCGAGGCGGACATCCAGCTCTGGCTCGCGCGCCAGGCCGCGCTGCCTGATCACGACGCGGAGGCCGATTTCCAGACGGACTACCTGCGGGAACTCATCGATGCCACGGATTACCCGCCCTTCGATCTGGATGCTGTTTCCCAGTTGTTCAAAGACTGGATGCACCACAAGGAAACGGACATCCTGGGGTACCGCGACATGGTCCATCGCTCCGTGGTCACCGGCACCATGGCAACCAAGCACCACACCCGCTGGCTCAACGCCATGGATGACTCCATGAAGCGGTATTTGGAAGGGCCTTCGCAGGATGTGGACACCGGCTCACCTGCCGCTGTAGATGACATCCTTGCCGCGAGGTAGCTACAGGATATTCGCGCTCCGGACCGTATCCTGGCTGTTGCATCGACAGCCAGGGTACGGTCTCCTGCGGTACCAAAATCCATTCCTTCAACGCCAGGTGCAAGGGGTGCTCCATGCGGGCCATTGCCAAGGAGGCTAATGCTCCGTTGGCTACGGCTCATTATTGCTTCAGCGATAAAGACGAGCTCATGGACAAGGCCGCCGAGGCCTGGCTAAAGAGCAGGCAAGCCTACTTGCTGAGATCGAACTCATTCTGTGGGCAACACGCAATGCCGCCGTCAGCCCGCTGGCAGCGAAGATTTATCCCGCCTGCGAAGTGCAACTGGGCAACATGTTCTTACGCTGCCGCGAAGTGTTCTCCCATCCGGACGAAGTGGTTTCCGCCGCCGGGAAGGCGGAGCATGCCCGCAATGCTGGTGTCGATTCGACCGTCGTCGTTGGCGTCGCGATAGTTGCCAAAGGCGGCGACATGAGCCGGCTCCTGCCCCGTGACCATCCGGCTCATGTTGACGCAGTAGCACCCAGCATCGAAAAGTGCGCCGCCGCCGAGCCCTGCATACCAGCGGATGTTGTCGTCCCCGCCCGCATCAAAGGAGTGCCCAACGTGGACAAAGGTCAACGTGCCCACCGCGTTGGCTCCAAGCAACTCCTGCAGCTTTTCGAAACGTGGGTGGAAACGGTACATAAAGCCTTCTAAGACTTTCATCCCGGTTTTCGTCGGCCTTTTCCTAGGTGCGGGAAGCGACCTACGGCATCGCCGATGCTTCTCGAGGCGTCAAATGAACTCATCAAAGATGCCCCATCAACAACGCGTCTCTCGTTACCGGATGCCCTGTTTCCGTGAGCCGCCCTTGAAACGGGAGGTCGGAAAATGGGACAGGCACGCGAGGTAATGGATCGCTTAACCTCGGCCATGACAGCGAGAGATAAAGAGACGCAGGCAGCTTGTTATGCCGCTGATGCGGTCGCCGTTACCCCGGATCAAGGCGAGATTACCGGGCAGTGTCACCGGAACCAACACAGGACCGCTGCCCTTGCCATCCGGCGAAAGCCTGCCTGCAACGGGCAAAAGCATCAGGGTGAGAAGTTGCGACGTAGCGCACGTAGAGGCTGGCCTAATCAAACAGCACGCATTCTACTTTGACCAGATGGAGCTCATGGCACAGCTTGGCCTGCTCCCTGAATCCGTTTCCAAGCCAGGAGCCTGAATGGCAGATCAGGACCACCGGTAGCGCCACAATCGGAATTTTTCAAGCTGAGCGGTACCAGTGGGAGTTAGGCGGCTGACTGTTCGGTGATTTCCTTTGGCTGGTTGATCCAGGCTGGTCCTGGGAGTGCGAGGATTTTGGGATCTGTTTTCTTGGTGAAGCGTTCGGGGTGTCTCGCGCGGGCTGCAGCGAGGGTTGCAGAGCGTTCCTTGGCCACGGTGGAGGCGTGGCCGTAATGGACATTGGCGGGCGTGTGGAAGCCGATGCCGGAGTGCTGGTGATGATGGTTATACCAGTCCACGAACCCGCTGATAAATGCGCCGGCATCGTGGACTGAGGCGAAGCGTTCGGGGAATTCCGGACCGTATTTCAGCGTCTTGAACAGCGCCTCGCTGTAGGGATTGTCATTGCTCACCCGGGGTCTGGAATGGGATCGGGTGACTTCCAGATCCGAGAGCAGCGCGGCGACGGTTTTGGATGTCATGGACGTTCCACGGTCCGCGTTAAGCCGAATTCGGCTTAACGCGGATTATGCCGAGGAAAACGCTAAGCCGAGGAACTGTGTTGTGGGCCGTGCTACTCGGGGAATCGGGATTCTTTCTTCGGCTTAGCATTTTTGAGGTTACCGGAGCGTGTAGAGGATTTGTAGTCTTTCTTCGCTGAGCCATTCGGTGTCAGCGTGGCTGATTCCGGGGGTTGCGGCGTTCATGGCTTTCGTCATCATGTCCAGGGTGGCAAAGGCGTAGAAGGCCGAGGTGGTGCTCATGCTTTCGTGTCCGAGCAGTTGCATGATGATCGGCAGCGGAATCCCTTGCTTGTAGAGGTCCATGGCCTTGGTCTTGCGCAGCATGTGGCAATTTAGCTTGTCCGGAATTGACGGACAGGATCCCCGCGCGATTTCCCCGGCCTTCTTGAGGATCGCCGAGACACTGTCTTCCGAGAGCCTGGTAGGTTCCCCGAAATGGGTGCTGTTGAACAGCGGGCGCGTGGCCGGCAGGCTCGCCCGCCGGGAATGAAACTCCTCCAGATAGACCTGCAGGTGCTCGACCGTTTTATCGCCCAGGGGGACGACGCGGCTCTTGTTCCCTTTACCGGTCAGCGTCAGGTGCGCCGACCGTGCCAGCTGCAGGTCCCCGAGGGTCAGACCGGTGATTTCACTGACGCGTGCCGCGGACTCGTAGAGGAGTATCAGGAGCATGCGGTTGCGCCGCGACTTCACGCTTGCGCCGGTGAAGGCCGCAAGGATCGCCGCGGTTTCGTGCTGCTCCAAGTATTCGATGGGCTTCTTCGCCACGGCTGGGGCCTTGAGTGTCTTGGCCGCATCATGCAACGCCACCAACCGAAGGTCCTCTTGGGAGGCGTAGCGCAGGAACGCCCTGATCGCGGTCGGTCAGACGCAGACCCAGGGTTTTTGGCTGATAGTTTTTGCTCTCCCGCATCCAGATCAGCCAGCCCTTGAGGAAGCGTCGTTCGAAGTGGTCAAAGCCGATGTCCTCGTGCTGGATATGCTGCTCGGTGACGAGGTAGTCCACGAAGCACTCCAATGAGATCCGGTAGGCTTCGATGGTTTTTGGGGACAGGTCCCTGACTTTGGGCATGTATTCGTGCAAATAGTTACGCGCGTATCCCCAGAAGTTCGGGGTATCGCTGCTGGTGTCTCGTTTCATTCGAATCCCACCTCAGGCAGTATCTTCTGGCCTTCACGGACGATGTCGGCGTAGCCGCCCATGAAATCCGCGGATGTATGGATGTAGTAATAGGTGCTGTCTAGCGACGCGTGGCCCATGTACCGGGCCAGGTAGGGCAGCATGGCATTGACGTCAACGCCTTCGGCCATCCACCGCTCGATGTTGGCATAGGCATAGTGATGTCTCAGGTCATAGGGCCTCGGTTGCTTCCCTTCAAGGGGCCGCGGCAGCCGGGCCTGGTCCCAGATCCTGGTGAACATCACCCCAACGGATACCGGGTCTACCGGGTTGCCGGTGGAGGAAGCGAAGAATGCGGCTCGTTTTTTGCCCAGGGTCCGCTCCAACGCCCGATCGCATTCAGCCAGGATGCCAACGACCTGATCGGTGATCGGAAGCTGGCGGCTGCGGTTGCCCTTGGACCAGCGCACGTCGATGAACCTTTCATCAAGGTTCACATCGTTTACTGCCAGGCGGCGCACCTCGCAGGTGCGCAGCCCGCACGAATGCATGAGGGCGAAGAACGCGAGCCCCTGCCACTTCCATGGCGAGATGCTTTCCAACCGTGCCGCGGCATCGAAGAACCTGCTGACTTCTTCGTGCGAGAACAGATACGGCTGGATGCGGATGCGTTTGCTCTTCCACTGATCCGATAACACGTACGCATTCTCGTTGCCGTTGATGCGCTCCCAGCGCCCGAAGTCTCTGATGTATGACATCCACGACCGGCAGGAATTCGGCCGGCCCGAAAGCCTTGAGGTGACCCATCCTTCAAGGGCGGACCGGTCAAAATTCTGCAGGCCGTGGTCTGTGCAGTAGCGATCGAAATTCTTCAAATACCACAGCCGGGATGCGCAATGAATGCCCATGCTTTCCTTGAAGCCAAGGAAACGTTCAAGATCGGGCGCGAACACACTGGTGAACCTGGGCCCGTTCACCGGATGACTCCTTGCCGGATCGGGAGCGGGAGCACGCACGCGCGCATATGCTCGGTGTCAGTACTCAAATAGACGTCGGTGGAATCAGGGCTTGAATGGCCCAAAACCGCCGATATCGTTGGCAGCGGTGTCCCTGCACGCAGGAGCTTGGAGGCCGCATTGTGGCGTAGCAACCTTGTCCCCACCCTTGTACGTTCCAACCCTGCTGTTTTGAACACCCGCGCGGTCACTCGATAAATCGCCGCGTGGCCCGCCAGTTCAGTATGGGGCGCCACCACACGCAAAAACACGTGCTCGTCCACAACGTTCGGCCGCTCACCAAGGACGTACTCTGCAAGTTTCCCCGCGATCGCAGGAGGCAACGGCATTGTCAGCGGATTGCTGGTCTTCTGTTGGACGATCCCGACCGTCCGCCCTCGCCAGTCGATGTCCTGCAAACGCAGGGAAACAAGATCACACGCCCTCAGGCCGGTCACCAGCGCCAGCAGTGTGATCGCTGCGTCACGTGCGGAAACTTGCCCATTCATGCAGGCTTGAACAACAATTTCTTCTTCGTCGTTGCCCAGCAAGGGAACGATGCCGTGGTGACGTTTCACCCCGGCCATTTTCAGTGCATTGAGCAGGTCGACACGTTGGGTGAAGTTCAGGAACGGACGGAAACTCGTGACCGCAGACCACAACGCAGTTTTCGCCCAGCGATCGCTCAATGATTCCAGGAACCCAAATACACTGGCCCCGTCGGCCTCCTGAAGGGACATGATTCCGTTGGCCTCCAAATAGAGGAGGTAATCGCACGCGGCACGACTGTAAGCGCTCTGGGTGGCCACTGCCAGACCGCGCTGCTCCATCTCCGCCGACCACGCAGCCAAGAGCACGGTGAAATCCTTTGACTGCGGAACAACCCGACCACCGCCGTGCCTTTTCGCCGAAAGGTCCACCTGCCCGGTGAACACGTAGGAGTCGAAGACTCCAGCCAAGCGGGCAAAGTCCGCACGCGGCCTCGGACTGAATACCTTTCCAGTGCGTGGGTCTGCAGTCATCACGGCAAAGTCGGCACCTAACGCAGGCGAATATTCTTCACCACGATCTTGAGCGAGTATTTCCAACCACCGAATTGCGTTGCGGTACTGGACAATCGTTAGCTTCGCATGGCCGTCGGCTTCCAACGCAGCAACAACCCGCTCGCCAATCTCTCTGACCTTCGTATCCATGACATTCCCCTTTCACCGGGTCTATGGATACGACGACGGTAACCCCGCAATGAGTCCCCAGCACTAAGCCGAAGAAAGAATCCCGATTCCCCGAGTAGCACGGCCCACAACACAGTTCCTCGGCTTAGCGTTTTCCTCGGCATAATCCGCGTGCACGACCTGGGGGATGCCGTGGATTCCGAAGATTCCCTTCATCATTTCCACCGCCAGCGCCCCGGATTCGGTGGCGTGGACGTGCGCGCCGACTATGAATCTGGAATGGATATCGATCATCATGTAGCAGTCGAAGTACTTGCCCCTGACCGGGCCCGCAAGCTTTGTAATATCCCACGTGAACACCTGCCCCGGGGCGGTGGCGACCAGTTCAGGAACCGTCCGGGGCGGGTGCTTAGCCAGCCGGCGGCGTTCTTTGACCTGCTTGTTTTCCTCCAGCACACGATAGAAGGTCGACAGGGATCCCAGATAGATTCCCTCGTCCAGCAGCTTCGTATAGACCTGCATGGGTGCCAGGTCCACGAACTCCAGCGAGTTCAGCGCGGCCAGGATCTCCGCCCGCTCAGCGGCGCTGAGCTTGTTCTGCGGCAACACCGCATGGTGGTCCCGCGGCGGTGCCGGTTTGCGGTTCGCGGTCGTCCTGGAAACGCCGGTCAATGCCGCCGCCCGGCGTGATGGAATCTTCAGTTCCAGCATCGACCGGTACGTTGCCATCAGCGTTTCTTGGATCGGGGCTCGTCCGGCATATCCTCTGAGGCGCTCTCTAAGAACGCCTGTAGTTTTCCCATCAGGTCCAGGGCTGCCTCGGTCTTCTTCAACCGGCTCTCGCTCACCTCTAACTGGCGGCGCAAACGCGCGTTCTCGGCCTGGTCCGCCGAGAGTTTCCCGATCGATTCCCCGGCCTTCTTTCCGGCCAGGACGCCGGCGTCCCTCAGCCGCCTCCATTCGGTCATCTGCGACGAGTACAGGCCCTCTGTGCGCAGGAAAGCACCACCCTCATTGCTCTCGCAGGCATTCTCATATGCCGCCAAGAACTCGAGCTTCTGGGCCGGGGTGAATGACCGGCGAGGCCGCGGCCCGCCGGCCCGCGGCCCAGAACTACTACTACTACTACTACTACTACTACTACTACTACTACTACTACTACTACTACTACTACTACTACTACTACTACTACTACTACTACTACTCACAGCACTATCTTCGCGTACTGCACTCAAAACTGGACTGGACATGATGACTGGATTCCTGGCTCTCGCCCCACGCGATTAAACGGACTTGCTACGAGCCCCTGGTACCGTTCCAGCCTGACACGTAGGGCAATCGGAAATGATCTGGGCGGCCGGGAGCTATCCCAAGGGTAAGACCTCGCTTCTTGCCTAAGAGCAGGCTCGCCCACCTGACAGAAGGGGCCAACAACTGGATTAGTTGGAGGAAAATCGAGGGGAATCTAATATTTGCACGGGAAAGGTGCAGGCAAAGACCTGTCCATCACATTGTGGGACTCTGAGGATTCCATGACCGCGAGCCGGGAGACGGCGAATAAGATCATGACAGAGACCAGCGCAGCTGAAGGAACTCAGATCCTCACAGTGAATTCGAAGTGACGGCCAGCAGCTTCGAAGACTGAACATCCCCAGCCTGTGTCACATCCACCAGGACTTGCCCCCTTGCGGCCCGCAACAACAGGGGTCCCCGGGGAGGTGGTCCGGTACATGCGCGTGCTCGAACCGGACGCGGCCCGAGGCGGCGGGCGGGGACTCAGCCGCCGGCGGCGGCCACCTGAAACCTCAATCCCTGCACCCGGAACTTCTGCACCTGGGCCGGGTCGGCGCCGAGGAACACGCGGTCAAAGCTCATCCGCTCCAGGGCCGCCTCGGCCAGGGGGCCTGCGAAGCTTTGGCTCAGGGTCCGCAGGGGGCCGCCGAGGCAGTCCACCTCGATGCCGTCGGACTCGGGCAGTTGCTGCATGGTGTTGACGCCCGGTGTGGTTACGGACAACCGATCAAACCCGCGCAGTTCGTGGGCCAGGGCACCCACGGTGGAGCCGGCGTCGAGCAGGATGTGCTCCCCGGGCCGGATCACGGACGCCGCCCGGCGGGCGATTGCCTGTTTCTGCTCAAACGCCTCGCCGGTGCGCTGCCGCAACGATGCTTCCGGGTACCAGGCAACGCTCTTGGCCTAGCCAGAAGCCCTCAGCCGTTCACGCCGCCGGTGCATAGGGCCCCCGGCTCCGGAGCGTTGGGGGACTGGGCGTAGGCGCGCATGAAAGTGGCAATGCGCGGATCGGCGGCATCGGTCACGGTCAGCTGGGCACCCCAGGCCGTGGCCGTGATTTCGGTCCCGGAGTCCGTACCGGGGCTGAGTAGAACGTAGGGCTTGTCCTTGGCTACCGCGGTCAGCGCGGTAACGTCGGCAGCGGCCAGGCCGGAGCCGTACGTGATGCTGACGGCGCCGTGCTCCAAGGAGTGGACGGCGCGCTCTTTGTTGACGGGTTCGGTGTAGATCCCGCAATTGGTCCAGGTGGCCGCATGGTCACCACCGACGCCGGGCGGGTGGGGGTAATTCACGGGTCCTTCCACGTGGTTCCGGGACAGGCCGGTAAAGGTCTGGATGCCCTCGATGGGTTGCTTGGCGGCCTCGGCTGCGGCGTTCTTTTCCTGCACGGACCCGACGATGGTCAGGGTGACGGCGGTGATGATGCCCGCCACGAGCAGGCCAAAACCGCCGAAGAGGAGGATCTTGAGGCGGCGCCGTTTCGCCTGCTGCCGTGCGCGGATACCGGCCACGGTCTGTTCGTTTTCGGCGCGTCGTTGTTCTACGTTACTCATGCGGAGTTTCCTTTACTGGCGGGGCGGGTTCCGTGGCGTCGTGGAGTGCGACGGGTCCGCCGGGGGCGGGTTCTTTCGGGGCGGGCGGGACGGCGGAGCGGGGTCGGGTCCTGAGCCGCTGGAAGAGGACGAGCCCGGCCAGGAAGAGCAGGCCGGCCACCCAGGTGTTCACGCGCAGGCCCAGGATCAGGTTGGCCGGGTCCGAGCGCATCAGCTCGAAGGCG
Organism: Pseudarthrobacter sp. S3; assembly: GCF_050156905.1. NCBI lineage: Bacteria > Bacillati > Actinomycetota > Actinomycetes > Micrococcales > Micrococcaceae > Pseudarthrobacter > Pseudarthrobacter sp. S3. The sequence continues at coordinate 1,256,700 of NZ_CP189583.1, forward strand.
AAGCGACCGGCAGTGTAAAACACGATGTACAGGGCGAACACTGAACCGGAACCAAGGGTGTAGCGGCCATCCAGGAACATCAGCAGCGCCGCCGCGGCCAGGACCCAGAGTGACTCGTACAGGAAGGTCGGCTGAAAATAGCCCAAGACCTCAGGGCCGCCGTCGGCACCGGTCAGCGCTTGCCCGGTGACGGGGTCCATGGCATGGATCTGGAGTTTCCAGGGCAGATCCGTCGGTTCGCCGAAGAGTTCGTTGTTGAACCAGTTGCCCCAGCGGCCCAGGCCCTGGGCGATCAGCAGGCCCGGTGCCGCCGCGTCCACGAACGCAGGGAACGGAACCCCGGCGCGGCGGGCCCCGATCAGGGCTCCAACGAGTCCGAGGGCAACGGCGCCCCAGATCCCGAGGCCGCCTTCCCAGATCCGGAATGCACCCCAGGGGTCACGGCCGGGGCCGAAGTAGAGCTGGTTGTCCGTGATGACGTGGTAGATCCGGCCGCCGACGATGCCGAACGGCACTGCCCAGGTCACAATGTCGAGGGTCTGGGAGGTGGTGCCGCCGCGGGCCCTGAGCCGGCGGGCGGTAAGCCAGACGCCAACGACGATGCCGGCCAGGATGGCGAGGGCGTAGAAGCGGATGGTCAACGGCCCGAGCTGGAAGGCACTGAACGTGGGGGAGGGAAAGAAGGGCTCTGTCGCGACAGGTATGTTCATGGTCCGGCTCCGTTATTTGATGTAGGAGAAGACGCCAATCATGCCGCGTTCGGCATGGTAGGCGTTGTGGCAGTGCGTGAGCCATTGGCCGGGGTTGTCGGCGTCAAAGATCACCGTAACCGTTTGTTTGGGCCGGACGATGACGGTGTCCTTCCGGGCGCCGTCCGCCCCAACCTGGAAGGTGTGCCCGTGCAGGTGCATCGGGTGCCACATGTCCGTTTCGTTGACGAACCTCACCTTAACCCTCTCGCCGGCTTTGATCTCGAAGGCATTCCGGAACGGGTCGTTCATGTCGAATCGGCCGTTGTTGATGCCCCAGTCGTACTGCATCATGCCGCCGGTGAGCCGGAGCTCGTGGGTCCGGTCCGGGGTTTTCGGGGCGAAGCTGACACTGGGGTCCGCCTTGAGTTGGCCGCCGTCGACGACGGTGCCGTCCAAAGTGAACGGCAGCGTCGCAGCGGGCGGTTGCTTGCCGGAGCCGGTGCTGATGAATCCCAAGGCCTGCCCGGTCTTGCCCTCTGGCAGCGCAAGTACCGGAGTGAACCCCTCAGGGACGGTCAGCAGGGCGTCGATGCGTTCGCCCATGCCGAGCACGACGGCGTCGACGTCCCGGTGCTGCACCGGGAATCCGTCGGTGTGCGTGAGAGTGAGCGTACGCCCGGGGACGCCGACGCGGTAGGCGGTATCGCCGGCGGCGTTGATGATCCGGAGCCGGATGACATCCCCGGCCTTGGCGGCAAGGACGTCAGCTTCGTCCGGCGCCTTGGTATTGAAGAGGTGGAGCGGGAAGCGGACATCACCGGCGTCGCCGCCGAGGAAATCGCTGCGGGCACCCATCAGCATGTGACTCGTTCCCATGCCCGATGCTCCGCCGCTGGTGGAGGGTTCCGGGGTTGAGCCCATGGAGCCGTGGTCCATGCCGGGCCTGGAGGTCCCGGACATAGCCCCGCCAGACATGGACATTCCGCCGGAGAGTTCTTCCAGGACTTCGTCAGGGGTGCCGGTGATGCCGTCCAGCCAGTCGTCAAGCACGATCACCCAGTCCTGGTCGTAGATGAGTTTTTCGGCCGGGTCCTCGATAATGAGCGCACCGTAGAGGGCCCGTTCGCGCTGCATCTCGACGTGGGAGTGATACCAGTAGGTGCCGGGGTGTGGCAGCAGGAATTCATAGTCGAACCCGGCCCCGGCTGCGGTCGGGGCCTGGGTGACGTGTGGGACGCCGTCCTGGTCGTTCCGCAGCGCCAGGCCGTGCCAGTGGATGCTGGTCGGATCCTTCAGGCCGTTGGCCAGGCCGACCTGGAGCCGGTCACCTGCCACGGCGCGGATGGTGGGGGCGCTGAGTCCGCCGTTATAGCCCCAGGTCGTGACGGGCTTCCCCGCAACAGTGGTTTGGAATGATGCCGCTTTCAAATCCTGTGTCACGGTTGTTCCGCTGAACGCCCGTCGGGCCTCGTAATCGGCGACGGCGGCATCAGTGGGCAGGACCCGGTCCGGCAGGTCTGCCGGGGGCTGGGTGTTGGTGCAGGCTGCGAGGGCCGCGGCGGCGGCCGTGGCGGCGGACAGGCCCATAAAACGGCGCCGGTCCAGGTGGTAATCGGTGCGAATGCTCATGTGAAGTCCTTCGTAGGGGGTTCTGGAGACGCCGGTGCGCACCGGATCAGTCCGCGTCTGAGGGCCGGAATGACGCCCCGCCGTCCTTCGACACGATCACACCCTTTGAGGTGGCGGCCCAGATCCACGGCTTTCCGTCCGTGCCTTCCGTTGCGGTAATGGCCTGAACCTCGCCGCTGACGGCGCCCGTCTGTTCCCAGGACACGCCGGCGTCGGGGGAGTAGTACACGGTCCCGTCCGGTGCGACGCCGACGGCCTTGCCGGCGCTCGCAAACGAGGCGAACTGAATCACAGGTGCCGCCTCGTTCAGCGTCCAGGTGGTTCCGCCATCGGTCGAGCGCTGCACGCCCTTCTGGGTGGTGGCGAGGACGGCGTCGCCGGCGGGATGAGCGGCCAACACAGCGGGCACGAAGTCGACGGCGGCCGTCTGCCACGTTTCGCCGTCGACACTGGTCCGAAGTGTCCCGTCGAAGGCCACGATGCCGGATTTTGTGGCGGCCAGGGCGTGGAAGTCGGATTGCTTCTGCCGTGAGAGTTGCTGCCAGGTCCTGCCGCCGTCAGTGCTCTTGATCAGGCCGAGCGGATTGGGCAGGTCCGAGCCTGCGCCAGGGTGCCCCGAAGCGTAGAACACGTCCGGGTCACCGGCCGCGGTGAATCCCATGTAGTCATTGGTTGGTCCGATCTTGACGGCAGGGTTCCGGGACATGTCGAACAGGCCCTCGTGGGTGGCCAGGAGCACCTGACCGGTTTCGCCGTTGACGCTCAGCCCATGGACGTGGGCGCTCGGCAGTCCGGGCGCCGCGCCGGCTGCTGGGGCTGTTGCTGATCCACCTCCGGAGGGCGAATCGGTGGCTGCCGGGGTGCAGGCGGAAAGAGCAACAATCAGGGCTGCTGCCGCGGCTGCCGCGGCTGCCGCTGCTGTCCTGGCGGAGACGGGCGGGCGCTGGCGGGAGGTAAAAGACATAGGGGGCTCCAAACGAAGACGGGAAAAGTCAGGGAATACATGCGCCGGTCCGCTGCGGGGACCGGCGCGTCTACAGCGCTGGCTAGAGGGAGCCGAGCAGAATCTGCATTTCCTCGATTTCTGCCTGCTGGGCCGCGATGATCTCCTTGCCCAGCGCCAGCGCGTCGGCATTCTGGCCGTCGGCCCCCTCAGTCCGGGCCATCATCACGGCCCCCTGGTGGTGCGCGATCATCTGGGTCAGGAACAACCTGGCCGCGTCCGCGCCCTGCGCGGCCTGGAGCTTGGCCGTGTCTTCCCCGTCCACCATCCCGGACATGCTGTGACCGGCGGCCATCTGTTCGGGCTCATTCCATGACTTCAGCCACCCGGTCATGGTGCTGATCTCCGGGGCCTGGGCGGCCTTGATTTTGGTGGCAAGGGCCGTGACCTGCGGATCAATGTCAGGCTTCTGGAGGATGATGTCGCTCATCTCCACAGCCTGGCTGTGGTGCGGGACCATGCCCTGAACGAACATGATGTCGGCCGCGTTCGGAGTCACGGTGTCGAGCGGGGCGGCGGTCGCCGGCATGCTGGAACTGCCGTGGTCCATGCCGGGCATGCTGCTGCCGGCAGTTCCGGTCCCGGCCGAGCAGCCGGCAAGGGCCAAAGTGGCTGCGAGGACGGTGGCGGAAATTGTCAGGGTTTTCGTCATGGGAATCTTGATCCTTCAAGGTGATTGCGGAAACAACGCTGGGCGGGAACGGTCACCGTCCAGCGACTCGAGCCCTGGCAAAGAGGGCGAGTTATAAAGGGCTGCGCGCCAGTTAACGGTGGCGCGGCACACACCTTTACGTTCGGCTGATGCAGAGGTCGCCCGGCGAAGGAGTCGTGGGCAGGAATGAATAGTCAGCGTGGCCGGACGGTTGTCCGGCGCCGGATACATTCCCAAAGGGTGTGCTGCCGGGCAGCGGGGCTAACAGCGATCCGGTTCCCGGTGACGGGACGCAGCCGGCATCCATGCCCGCCATCTCGGCGCACCCGCCGGATCCGGTGCATGAAGCGGCAGGGTCCGGCGGTGTTGGAGCCGACGTTGTATCGGCGACGTGGTGGCCGGTGTGGGCATCAGGTGCACGCGCTACGGAATAGGTGTCGGCGGCGTGTATGGCTCCGGCAGCGGCCATGGAATGCGTGCCAGGCACGAAGTGCATCCCGAAGATCCCGGAGATGAGGGCCAATAGCCCAGCCAGGAGGCCCGCACGGCGGAGGAGGGCCGGGAAACGGCGTAGCAGTGTTGTTAGCATGCAAGTTCCTCCTTTCGCGCGGGATCAACTCAATAAGGGTACTCGTGGGGTGGTTCCGCAACCCCATGTCTCTAACGTAGCCGGAGGCTGATCAGTTCCGACCGGTCGACGCACCTCGCGGCGGGAGTGGGCCCGTGAGGGACGTCTGGTAATACCCCCGAAAGTGAGTCTCCTCGCCCTACCGCCGGGGCCGTGTTGCAAGCGGAGAATGGCCCTACTTGCGGTGTCCCATATCTCTCCGCCGTGGGTATAGGGGCTTCGTCGTAGCCCTATTCCAGGAGGAACCCATGAACGTCAAACGCACCTCTGCCGCAGTGAGTGCCGCCGTACTGGTTGTGCTCTTCAGAGGCGCCGTCCCCGCATCCGCCGAGATTTCCAACAGTCACGCTGCCTGCACCGGACTTGGCATCTCGGATCATGCCGTCACGGACGGCCCAGGTGCCGTTCCCGAGATTATCAAAGAAATAAAAGGGGCGGCCGCCTACTATGGCTTCGCTAACTCGGGCCAGGTTGTGAGCAGGTTCTCTAAGGTCCATACAGGCACGCACGCGCCGGGCTGCGAGGAAGCCATTGTGGAAATCCTTGTCGCCGGACCATAACGTGTGGGTCATGCCCTGAACCGCACTGACCGGGCTGGAACGGTAATGGCCCCGCCAGCAGCGCGATGCTGCGGACGGGGCCATTTACGCGGTTGCCTGATGATGCAGATGGTCGCTTAGGCGCGGACCTTGGTGTGTCCCTTGCTGAGGACCATGGCCAAGGCGATCATGCCGACGCCGAGCAGCAGGTGCAGAACGTTGTCGAAGCCGTTCAGCGGCACGAAGTTCCCAGCCGATTCCTGGGGGACCACCAGGCCGTAGACGAACAGCACCAGATAGATGACGCCGCCGTAGAGGAGGAACGAACGGGCACCGGTGGCGGACTTGGCCAAGGCGATGCCCGCTGCGCCGAATAGCAGGTGGACCACGTTGTGCAGGACAGATACCTGGAACAGGCCCAGCAGCATTGCCTCGGAATCGTGTCCCGCGAAATGCAGCTCGCCGAAGTTGGCCGTCAGGCCCGGCACGAAGCCGAGGACGCCGACCAGCAGGAACACGGCGCCGACAACCATGGATGCCTTCTGGACGTTGGTGCGGGCTACCGTGCCGGTGTGGGTGTGTGTGGCCATGATGATCTCCTGATGCGATATGGGTTTGCGGATCAGCGGGTTGTGCTTACCTGCCAAACCGTTGGGTTATGCCTGCAATTCGGGGCTGGCATGCAACCCGGATGGCTCATTCGCAAAATTTTGTGTAGTCGGCCGGGGCACCAGCGGACTTCGACGAGGCCCATCATTCCCTGGTCCTCGTGATCGAGGATTTAGCAGGGTCCACTCTTCCACGGTCTGCGCGGCCACGACGGTGTCCGTCCGGCTTGCGTTGAATACCCGGCCGTTGATGGTGAGTCTCATCATTCCCGTCCCCATCCCCAATCCGCCGACGCCGGGGGTCAGCTGCCGGTGCGCGGCAACCACCGCGGTCCTTAGGTCTGCCGGTGCCGGCCCCATCAGGCCGGCCATGCTGCAACCCTCCGTTGGCGCGCGCTGTGCAGCGCATCTGGTTCGGTGAAGTCCGCGCCTGCAATCGGGGAGAACCGGGAACTGGCCGTCCACCAGAGCCCGGCTCCGCCGGCGGCCGTGGCTCTGCCCGCGCCAAACAGGCGCACCGCAACCACCACAAGCAGGGCTGTCCCGACGAGCAGGAGTATGCCCCACAGCCACATCGTCCAGCCCATATTCATGCCGTAATCCCACATCATGAGGGCGCCTTTCGCTGGGAGCCATTGACGCTGCGATCTCCGGCAGTTTCCCGCCGGCCGGAAGGGTTCGAAGGCTCCTAGCTCAAAGAACTTTTTTGTGCGACGTTTCGACCGGGCTCACCTTCCGTGGACTTCGTACCGGGCCTTGCCGCCGTGCTTGGCCCGGTACATGGCCGAATCGGCCTGCCGCAGCAGCTCCGTCACGTCCGCCGTGTCCGCGGTGCGCTGGGCGACGCCCATGCTCAGCGACCCCCGCAGTGACCGGTCACCGATCATGAACGGCTCGCTCAGAGCCTCGTAGATCCGCTCGGCAACAGGCCCCGTGGCCGGAGTGCCGTCGTCGTTATCCAGAACGACGACGGCGAACTCGTCGCCGCCCAGCCGTGCCACCAGGTCGTGGCTGCGGACGCTGGCCCGCAGCCGCTCGGCCAGCTGGGCGAGCAGCGCGTCGCCGCCTTCATGGCCGAGGGAATCGTTGACGTCCTTGAAATCGTCGATGTCGATGAACAGCAGGCCCTCGTGCCGGGTCCGGCGGTTGCTGTCCGGCTCGAAGGATGCCAGAAGTCGCTCCGCCAAGGCCGCCCGGTTCGCGAGCCCGGTGAGGTCATCGTGTGTTGCCCGATAGGTCAATGCCTTGTGGCTGTTCTGGAGCGCCGCGGCCATGCCGTTGAAGGCCACCGCCACCTCGCCGAGTTCGTCCCGCCGGGCCACGTCCAGGCGGTGGCCGTAATCGCCGGACTGCAGCTTCAGGACGCCCCGGCGCAGGCTGTTGACGGGCCGCATCAGGTCCTTGACCATTCGGCGCCGGAAGTACAGGGTGGCGACGATGGCCACAACGAAGAGACCGAACCGGCCAATCACCAGGAATCCCTGGAGCTCTCGCGTGTCCACGAGCCCCCGGTTCAGTGCCTGGAGGGAGGCCTGCTGGACGGCGGCCAGCTGCGTACGCACGCTCGCGCTTGCCGCGGCAAAGGCAGGTGCGTCAGCGACGTTGTTTCCTGTGAGGTTAAGTACCTGGTCGCCCCAGAGACCTGCCTTCTCCAGTCCGGCCTGCCAGTCCTGCCGTGCCGCGGACAGGGCCTCGGACCGGCCTTCGTCCACAGCTTTGACCGCGGCGGCTGCCCGGTAGAGCTCCTCAATGTCCTGCTGTTCCCGGAAAAAGGCCTCCCTGTTCACGGGAGCCGCCGCAAGTAACTGGTGCCCCAGTTGCTCATGCGCCTCAAGGGCTGCCTCCAGGTCCGCGACGCTGCCGTACTCGGCCTGGAGCCGTCCGTTCGCAGCTTCCATCTCGTTCACCACGAACCGGACGCCGACAACGGTGACCGCTGCGCCGAGGAACAGGGCCAGCAGCATGAGCGTGAATGCCCCGGACCATTCACGCTGCAGGCTGTACGAGCGCGGCGGGGCAGAGGCCTTAGCCACGGGTGGGCTTCGGCGGGCCCGACCACAGGAAGGCATGGTTCTCAGGCGGTGCAGTCATAGCGCAGGAATCCATGGCGTCCTCGGGCCGGGGTGATGTTATGCCAAACGTACACGGAGCCACAGACAAATTCGGTGGCGTATTGCGGGCCGGGCCGGATAATTACGGGCGCCTCCAATCAAGGTCGAACCAGCTAGGCTGCTCAGCAGTGTGCCAACGGGCCACCGAACAGGTCCGTGGCAGACCAGGCGGCCGCGGCAGTGCCGTCCGAATCACGTACGAGTTCCCGAGGCCCGTTGTGATTCCCGGCGGTGCTTTACTTCTCGTTTTGACCTTCCACCCTTCATGGGGTGGGGGCCGGTTCCCCTTGATCGGGAACGGGTTAAACCCCCGTCCCTACACACGAGATTATTCCTGTCATCCGCAGCCCCGCCAGCAGTCCCGGCTGGTCCTTCCGAGGCCTTGCTTTCGGACGCCGGCCGGTCCTTACTGATGGAAGGAGCCCGGGCCATCCGGCAGAAATCTGCTGCTTGGCTGCACCAGGTTCCTGCCGCACGGACTGGTTCCCTGTGTCGCAACGGGGAGCCGGCCAGCGGTTCCGCGCAGTGACTACGGGAGGGAAAAACCGATGTTCGCGAGAGTCAGCACGTACAAGACCGGCCCCGAGACGGTCTCAGACACCCCTACGGAAGACATCGTCAGCAGGGTGCGCCAGATCCCCGGGTGCAAGGGGATCTACTACCTGAGCGGGAAAGAGACAGACAAGGCCATCTCCATCACCCTTTGGGATACCGAGGAAGCCATGACCGCAAGCCGCCAAGAAGCAAACAAAATCCGCAAAGAGAACAGTGATGAGGAAAAAACGGAGATCGTCGCAGTGGAAGAATTCGAAGTCACCGTGAGCAGCCTCAACGACTGACCGCGAACCGTTCCAGCGCCCAGTCCCAGCGAATCAGCTCCTGCTCCAGCCTGACAGCGGTCCCGAAGGCGTCATTGCGGAGTCCTTCATAGAGTGCGGATTCGTCAGGAGTCAGCCGGCTCAACACAGCCTTCGACGGCGACGGCTCGCTGGCCCAGGCATCGCGGTGGGCCAGCAGCGTGGCCTCGTCCATCAACACGCTGGCCACGTGCGGGTGGACGGCGCGGAGCTGGTCCAGGATCCGGAACCCATGCGTGTCCAGGTCGCCCCAGTACAGGACCTCGCAGTTCCGCAGCCACCCGGCGTCCCGCAGCGACGAGAAACCATACCCGGCACCGTAGATGGCCAGCGTGTCCGGGCGTTCCGGGAGGGCCAGGAAGTTGACCAGGTTCTCGGTGATCATCACCGTGCGGGCGGGCAGCTGCAGGGTGCTGAACGCCTCCGCGGTGACGGTCAGGTCCCGCGCCTGGCCCAGCCGCGCCATGCCGGGATCCAGCAGGCGGAACCTGACCAGCTCGGGCGGGTGCAGGAAGCCATGGGCTGCCGCGAAGCGCGCCGCCGGGGTACGTGCGGCGCTCTGGCCCAGCAGGGATCCGGGGGAGGCCTGGGCGTCGGCCAGCGGCCCGCCGTTACCGGCATCAGCTTGCGGGTCGGGTTCGGCACGTAGCTCCGTCACGAGCTCATCGATAACCTTCCTGTGGTTCTCGATGAACTTGGTGTGCACGCCGGGAACGCTCAGCTGCCGCACGTAGATGCCTGGCCCGGGATTGTCCTGCAGCCACAGGGCCACGCGGGCAGCGGTTAGCGCGTCGGCACCGAGTTCCAGCAGCTTGAGCGGCCGCTTCAGGGCCCACCCGCGGAACAACGAGTGCAGCGAGGCCAGACTCCCGGCGAGCTCCACGAACCGGGCTGCGTCCTTCGCCTTACCGATAAAGCCGATCTCGTCCTCCACAGCGGCAAAGACCGCCGCCGCCGGCAGGTGGTTGGCCCCCACCGTGGTGCGCCCCACTTCCGCGGTTTCCAGGCTGAACGGACCCACTGCGCCGAACAGCTCCGCCGCCCATGCGCTCGCCGCAGCATAGTCACTCCGGAGCGTCCCCGCCGTCGGACGTTTCAACGGACGACGGCGGGGGTACAGTACGCCCGGTTCCAGCACCTCGCGGAGCAGCGCCCCGCTGCCCCAGGACTTCAGCGACTGCGCCCGCAGGTCAGCCACCGTGGTCCAACCCTGTGCAGGCTGTTTAGGCACGCCGGGCCCGCTCGTCGCGGTACTCCTGGATGGTCATGTTCCGCAGCTGCGAATCGTCGCCGTTGGTGTTGGCCACGAACCCCACATGGGACACAAAGGGTTCGATCACATGGATCTTCTGCAGGGGAGTGACGATCAGCAGCTGCAGCTTCATCCGCTGGAACAGCTCCAGCCCGTACCGCGCGGACTCGTCGGAGCCGCGGCCGAACGCCTCATCGATCACCACGAACCGGAAGCTGCGCCCACTGCCGGCATTCTTCCCGGCGCTCTTGCCGGACGCCAGCCCGAACTGGAATGCCAGGGCGGCCGCGAGGATGGTGTAGGCGAGCTTCTCCTTCTGGCCGCCGGACTTGCCGCCGGAGTCCGTGAAGTGCTCGAACTCCTCGCCGGTTTCGGTCCACTTCTCCGCGGCGGAAAACGTGAACCAGTTCCGGACGTCCGTGACCTTGGCGGTCCAGCGCTCGTCGAGGGTGGTGTAGCCGTCCCGGCCCCGGAACCGCTCAATCAGGCGCTCTACCTGCAGGTACTTCTGCTCGGAGTACTGGTCATCGTCGCCGATGGTCCCCTCCGAGCAGGCCCGCAGGTCCAGGCCGAACTGCCGTACGTCCAGGTCGGTGCTGTTCTGGTGCTCCAGCTGGATGTGCCGGCCGGCGTTGTACTCAATCCCGGCTAGGGACAGGTTGATTTCGCCGATCCGGTTCACGATGTCCTGCCGGCGGCTGTCCAGGAACGCGTTGAACGCCACCACCTCGTGGATGGTGTTCTGGTTCAGGGATTCCTTGAAGTGGGCTTCGAAGCGCGGGAGATCGTTGCTGACCAGCTGCTCCAAGAGTTTGCCGAAGTCGACGGCGGACTCGAGGGCGGCGTCGATCTCCGTGGTCTCGTTCTGATATTTGTTCCGGAACTCAGCCATCAGCCGGACAGTTTTCTCGGCGGCCCGGGCGATCTGCTTGGACAGTGCGTCAATTGTGTCGGTCAGCCCGTTCCGGACGGCGCTTTCCACCGTGCCCGTGTTCTTGTAGGTGAGCGGCTTGCCGGCGAGTTCCGCGGCGGCGAGCCGGGCGACGGCGGCCAACAGTCCGCCGTCGTCCGTTAACGGTGTCTCCCGCAGGACGTCGTGGCAGTCCTCGATCGCCTCGACGATGTCCTTGGCCGCGCCTTCGTTGGAGCCGATCCGGCGTTGGATATCATCAGCCCGCACCTGCAGGCGTTCCAGCTTTCCGGAGAGCTCGGCTTCCTTCGCCGTCAGCTGCCGTAGTACGTCGCTGGTGGACTCCAGCTGGGCCTTTTCCGCTTTGAGCTCCTCGATGCGGCGTGCGGTGAGCTGCCAGCTCAGCTCGGCGAAGTCAGACACCGCCCCGATGATGCCCAACTGCTGGTTCTGCCTGCCAATGGCGCCCAGGGAATCGTTGACCCGGGACAGCTGGCCGGCCAGTACGCTGAGCTGGCCCTGGACCTCGTCCCGTTCCGCACGGAAGCGGCTGATCTTGTCCAGGTTGTCCCAGCCCAGGACGTAATTCCGGCGGTCCGACAGTTCCTGCCGGTCGTCCTTCTCGTGCCGGCCGCGGCCGCCCTTGAGCTGGCCGTTGGCGGTGAGGGCCTTGGAGCGGCGGCGGAAGTCCTCCAGGGTGTCGCAGCAGAAGTAGTCGAAGCGGCTGCTGAGCTCATCCAGCAGGAAATTGCGGAACGGCGTCCCCTGCTTGATGGCGATCTTCGCCGCCAGCGTGCCCGCCTCGGCCGGCTTCGGCGCGTACGATTCGCCGATCTTCAGGTACACCAGCCGGCCGCGCAGGTTATTCCCGTCCACCCAGCCGCTCACCGCAGCGTAGCGCTCCGAGGGCACCAGCAGCGACAGCGCAAAGCCGCGCAGGGTGCGTTCGGCGGCGCCTTCCCAGGCCGCTTCGCCATCGCGGACGCGCAGCAGCTCGCCCGCGTACGGCAGGTCGGACTCCACGATACCGGTCCCCTCGCACAGACGACGGCGGAGTTCCACCTGGGGCCGCGGCAGCAGGTTGGGTCGCGCCTGCAGGCTGGTCAGCTCCGCGGCGACGTCCGCGGCGCGGCCGGTGAGCACGGTACGCGTCATGCTCAGCTCGGTGCGGCTGTCCTGAACTTCGCTGGCTGTGGTAGCGAGCTCCTTTTCGACGTCCGCGAGCCTGACCCGGTTGTCGTCAAACTGGACGCGGTCAGCGGGGGCCTGCAGGCCGAGGTCCGCCGCAGCTTCGGCGTATTTTTCGAATCGTACCCGCTGGGACCGGGACTCCTCGCCCAGCCGTGCGGCCTCTGCCTCGATGGCGGCCAGCCGGCCGCCGCCGTTGCTGCGGATGTCCTCCTTGACGGCGGCCAAGTCCAAGCGGAGCTGGGTGATTTCGGTAGCCAGCTTGCCGCTGTCCTCCTGCAGCCGCAAGCCGGTGTTCCGCAGTTCCGCCTGGTGCTCGATGCTCAGCTGCAGCTTCTGGTCCGTGAACCAGGGGTGCAGCTGGTCCCGCTGCTGGCGGGCGAATTCATCGTCCCGGCTCAGGGCTGTGTGCTGCGCCGCGCCCTCGGTGATGGGGGTGAGCAGCCCGATCTGGTCCTTGGCCCGCAGGACGGCGTCGTGGGCCTTCTTCAGGTCGTCGAAGTGATGGATGAGGTTGCCGATCCGGGCCTCGACGTCGTCTTCCTCGAGCATGTTGGTCCGCACGAAATTGGTGATGTTCTCCACCTGCTTCATGGACACCGTGCGGTGGAACAGCTCCATCGCCTGATTGCCGCTGATGCCGAACTGCCGCTTGAACGCCGCCGCGTAGGGCTCGAAGGTTTCATGGATGGACGCCCCCGCGGCCCGGAGCTGCTTCTTCAGCTTCGCGGGGTCCTGGCCGAAGTTGGCGAAGTCCCCGGCGATGGACTGCTCGCCCTCCAGCAGCGAGTAGAAGCGGTTCGGCTGGCCGGCTTCCTGGGTGGCCCAGAGGGTGATGGCCAGAGTGATTGATTTGCCCAGGACGGCGTTGTGGAAGACGCCCAGAACCACGGTGAGCTTGCCGGTGCCGCGCAGCGCCACAGGCTTGGAGTATTCGCCGCCGGCACTGCGGGTGCTCTTGTGGAAGCCCCGGACGTAGCTCATCAGGGTGCGTTCCTTCTTCTGCGCGCCCGCGGCCTTGTTGTACTCGATCCTGTTGGCCGGCAGCAGAAGGGTGGTGATCGCATCCACCACGGTGGACTTCCCGGAGCCGATGTCGCCGGTCAGCAGGCTGTTGGAACCGTCCAGCCGGAACGTCCGCACCTCCCGATGGAAGGTGCCCCAGTTGAGCAGCTCCAGACGGTGCAGCCGGAACCCCGGGGGAGTGCCGGCGTCGTCCGCTTTTTCATCGAGGCTGAACAGCATCTCCTGCTCGTCTGTCCCGCCTTTAACTGCGGTTGCCGTCTCGGTGCTCATATGCGGTCCTCTTCCTTACTGCCGGTACCGGTTCCGGTGAGCGAAGCGCGGTAATCGGACAGCCGCGCGTCGAATTCCTCCAGCCACTGGGCATCCACGTATGCCTTCAGGATCCGCGCGACCTCGTACGTGCCCGTCTGGCCGCGCAGTTTCCGCAGGAAGCCCAGCTCCACCACCTTCTTGATGTTGGTGCCGAGCTGGTCCAGGATCCGAGCCTCGTTGCTGGATTCGGGCAGGAAGACGGCCACCATGTCCGCAATGTCCTGATCCGTCATGATCAGGCGCAGTTCGCTGCTGTTGGTGTCGAATTCGAGCATCCGGCCGCGGAGCAGCGCCAGGAGGAGGCTGACGTTGAAGGTGAGCGGGCGGCGTGGGATGAGCCGCGGAAGTGTGCCGTCCGGATCCTCGCGCGATTTCAGGAACGCGTAACCCTCTGACTCGTCCAGGATCAGGTCAAGGCCCAGCACGGCCACGTAGTCGCGGACGTGCGAGGACAGGCCCAGCAGCGACTGCCAGATCTTCTCGTCGGACTCGGCGTACACCACGCCCTTGAAGAGCTTGGTGACGACGCCGGGAAGTTCCTCGGGCGTGTGTGTTTCGGGTGCGTCTGTGGTGGTCATGCGGGCCTCACAAAAATGATCTGTTCGACGGTGGCTTCCCGGATGCTGCCGTCCGGGAGCTGCCAGGACAACTGCTGTGACTCGTCCGGGTTGATGGCGGCCCACTCGGATTCGGTGGCCAACTGGTAGTAGGCGACGATTTCGGCCAGCCCCTGGGAGAGCGGATGGGCGGATGCTACTTCGCCGAGCGTGGCCTGTTCGGTGCCGGCCAGGACGTCGTCAATGTTGGACTTCAGCCGTTCCGTGTCCACGTGGAACTGGCTGAAGAGGGCGCCGGCGTCCACTTCAGTATCGTCTGCCGCCACCACGACGTCGTCCACCATGATCCGCCGGCTCGGCTCATATAGCGGCCGTTCGAAGGGGAGCGCGACCTCGACGGACTGAGCCGCAATCTCCAGGAAAACGCCCGACGGCGGCACCTCCCGGGTACCCAGGGCGCCGGATTCTATGCTGCGGACCAGCTGCATGATGCGCTTGTTCTCCAGGAACACCTTGTCATCGAGGAGCCGGCGCATCTGCTGCGAGAGCTGGCGGACTGTGGCCTGGGTCTGCTCGACGGCGGGCAGCCAGTCCTGGTGCAGGTTGGTCACGGCGTGCAGATTGTCCAGTTTGGCGAGGGCGTCGATCTGGGTGGCCCGGTGCAGCAAGTCCCGCAGTTCGGTACGGAGCTGCGGGGACATCAGGTAGTCCCAGAAGCCCTGGAACGTGCGGCCCTGGAGCGAGCCGCTGATGTCCTGCTGGTTGGCGAAAATGGAGGCCAGTAGCTCGCCCTGGGAGCCGTCCCAGGTGGCGATCTGCTCCCGGACCTGCCGGTCAAGCTTCCGGAAGTTCTGCTCCACCTCGCGGAAATCGGAGAGCAGGTCCTTGGCCAGGGTGGTCAGCTGCTGGAAGTGGTCCAGGGCTTCGGGGCCGGTCATCACCCGGATGTTGCCGTCCTTGATCCGCTGCATCTCGGCGTCGATCCCGTCCCGCTGACGCTGGAGCTCGGCGAGCCTTACCTCCGGATCGGTTTCGGACTGCTGGACCAGCGCCTTCAGGACGGCGAAAATGCTGGTCAGCCTGGACTGGGTGGCCACGAAGTCCCGGCCGCTCAGGCTCTCCACCCAGCGGACCACGTCCTCGGCGGCGGCCGTGAGATCGTAGCGCGGCTCGTCCTGGCCCGGGACGTAATATTTCCGCAGCCACGCGCGTTCCGGGGCAGCCCACTCGTCCAGGTACTCCGCGGCCGGGCGGGGGTATTTGTCTTCGCCGAAGACTTCGCGGAGGCCGAATAGGACATCATCGAGGTGGTCGATGAGCTCTTGCCGGCCGATGTCCCGTTGGTTGGGCCCGGTGAAGGCTTTGATGAAGAAACTGACGGCCAGCGGGGCGTTCTGAGCGCGGAGCAGGGACCACCCCGCGTGGTTCTCGCGCAGTGCGTTGATGGCGTAGAAATCCATGGTGTCCTCGGTGCGGGGCTGTTGTTTCTAAGCTACACGGGGGCGGTGACAATTTCCGGACGTTCAGTCCTGCCTCGACGGCGGCGGCCTTCAGCCCGGCGTCATAGGCCACCACAACGTCGGACTGCAGCCGGATGGCTGCGGCCAGATGAATGGCGTCGGCACTGCGGAGCTTGCCGGCAGGGCCGCCGCGTACATAAGGTCCGAGCGGACAAGATCGACCAGGTTGATGGCCCCCAACACCGTATTGACGGGCTCGCCGGGAAATCCGCGGCGATGGGCCGCGCAATGGAGTTCCGTATGGAGCTGCATCGAAGCCACCAACTGGTGGCCCTGGGCCGCAGCCGATGAGATGTATTGGGCGGCCGCGGATGACTCTCGCTCTTGGACCACCAGCTTGAGGACAGCCGATGTGTCCACGTAGATGATCAACGGTCCCCGCGCAGGTCAGCCAGGATCTCAGCCGTGCCGGCTTCGGGCGTGACGCGCGGCAGTGCCTGGAAATCGACCGGGCCCTTCGTGGCCGGGCGGACCTGGCCCGCCAGCAGCAGCCGCTCAAAGGGTGATGCCGACGGCGGGATCAGCGTTGCGGCTACCTCGCCGTTGTTCGTGACGTCGATGGTTGCGCAGTTCCCGATCGTAAGGATCAACCACCGTGGGTTTCGAGCGGATCGGTTTCGACGGGCTCAACCACCGCGCCGACTCCGGCCTGCGCCCAGTGCCGCCGGAGCAATTCAGCCAGCCGCTCGGGCTCGATCCGGTGTGGTGGGTCGAAATGGTGGCGCTTGGGGAAGACCTCCAGATGGAAGTCCGGGAAGAAGACCCTTGACAGCCGGCTGGCAATATCGCCGTAGTCGTCGGGATTGCTCAGGCCGCCGAGGGCGAAGAAGACGGGCTGGCGAAAGGCGGCCAAACGCGCCCTCTCCAGGTCGTAGGTTTTGAAGGTCCGCAGGAACGCCCTGATACCCGCGGGCCGTTTGGCCATCCACGCCGGCGGGGGATCGGCCGGCGGCGGAAGGGCGACGTCGGGCTTAACTCCCAGCCTCATGAAGGCGGGCATGAACTGCTCGGGCGGGAGTGTTTCCAGCTGCTCGTACTGTTTCCAGAGTGCGGTGTGGGCAGGGCTCCAGTCCCAGTTCCCGGCCCAGGCCGGCTCCAGCAGCGCCAGGCTCAGCAGTCTTTCAGGATGCTTGGCAGCGAACGCCAGCGCCACCGCCCCGCCACCTGAGTAGCCTGCCAAATGGAACGACTCCCATCCCCGGGCATCGGCTTCGCGCAGCACGCCGTCGATCTCTGTGTCCAGGGTCCAGTCCGCCGGCGGCTCATCGTCCGTGTAGAGCTCGAGATCCTTGGCGATTGCCTCGACGTCCGGACCGAGGGCTGCAATGAGTCCGCCGTAGGCGGCCTGGGCCGGAAGTACAGAACCCGGTAGAAGAATGGTCCGAATTGGTTCCATGGAAGAAGGCTACGCCGGGGTTTCGACGGGCTCAACCATCAGCCTTGGTGGCCGGTGGTAAATGGTTCTGAAAATCTCCTGTACAGTTGATCTTGTTGTTGTGTTTATGCAGTTGGTAATTCAGGCAGTACGCGCGGTCGAAAGTCCGCGTCTTTCTGAAGTAGCGGTTTTGAACACCCCACACCGGAGGACCCGAAAGTCGGGATTGTTCCTCCACCTTCACGAAGGACAAAAAATAATGGCTACTGGTACCGTCAAATGGTTTAACGCTGAAAAGGGCTTCGGCTTCATTTCCCCCGATGACTCCTCACAGGACGTTTTCGCTCACTACTCCGCGATCGCCTCTTCCGGCTTCCGCTCACTCGAAGAGAACCAGAAGGTTTCCTTCGAAACCGAGCAGGGCCCCAAGGGTCCCCAGGCCGTCAACATCCAGGCACTCTAATTCTTTAGAGATTCTGGGGCCTTAGGGTTTCATTTTCAAAGCAGGGCCGGTCATTTGACCGGCCCTGCTTTTGTTAACGGCAAACCCTCACTGGTCCGGGTTTGGGTCCCGCACATCCCGTTCGCCGATATCGGCAGCACCCAGCGCGGCCGCGGCTGGGCTATGCGTGGTTTCGTGCGCGCGGATGCTGAGCTCGGGGTGGTGCAGGTCCAGGGCGGGACGCTCCGAACGGATCCGGGGCAGCGAGGTGAAGTTGTGCCGCGGCGGCGGGCAGGAGGTAGCCCACTCAAGCGAGGCCCCGAAGCCCCACGGGTCATCCACCTCAACGCGTTCGGAGCTCCGCGACGTGAGGTAAACGTTCCAGAAAAACGGAATCATCGAGGCGCCGAGCAGGAAGGAGCCGATGGTGGAGAACTGGTTCATCCAGGCGAAGTTGTCCTCCACCAGATAGTCGGCGTAGCGGCGGGGCATGCCCATGACCCCCAGCCAGTGCTGGATGAGGAACGTGCCGTGGAAGCCGAGGAACAGCATCCAGAAGTGGATCTTTCCGAGGCGCTCGTTGAGCATCTTGCCGGTGAATTTTGGCCACCAGAAGTAGAAGCCTGCGAACATCGCGAACACCACCGTGCCGAACACCACGTAGTGGAAGTGCGCCACCACAAAGTAGGAGTCAGAGACGTGGAAGTCCAGCGGCGGCGACGCCAGGATGATGCCGGTCAGGCCGCCGAAGAGGAACGTGATGAGGAAGCCTAGGCTCCACAGCATGGGAGTCTCGAACGTCAGGGACCCCCGCCACATGGTGCCGATCCAGTTAAAGAACTTCACGCCGGTGGGGACCGCGATGAGCATGGTCATGAAGGAGAAGAACGGCAGCAGGACCGAACCGGTCACGTACATGTGGTGCGCCCATACAGTCATGGACAGGGCTGCGATGGAGATGGTCGCGTAGATCAGGCCTTTGTAGCCGAAGATCGGCTTGCGGCTGAAGACCGGGAAGATCTCGGACACGATGCCGAAGAACGGCAGCGCGATGATGTACACCTCGGGATGGCCGAAGAACCAGAACAGGTGCTGCCACAGCACCGCGCCGCCGTTCTCCGGATCATAGATGTGTGCACCGAACTTGCGGTCGGCCCCCAGGGCAAACAGGGCCGCCGCGAGCGGCGGGAAGGCCATGATGACCAGGATGGACGTCACCAGGGCGTTCCAGGTGAAGATGGGCATCCGCCACATGGTCAGGCCCGGAGCGCGCATGCAGATGATGGTGGTGATGAAGTTGACCGCACCCAGGATGGTGCCGAATCCGGACAGCGCGAGGCCGAAGACCCAGAGATCACCGCCCACGCCGGGGGTGAACGTGGTGTTGTTCAACGGCGCGTAGGCGAACCAGCCGAACGCAGCAGCGCCCTGGGGGGTGATGAAGCCCGCGACCGCGATGGTGGAGCCGAAGAGGAAGAACCAGAAGGCCAGGGCGTTCAGCCGTGGGAACGCGACGTCGGGGGCGCCGATCTGCAGCGGCATGATGAAGTTGGTGAAGCCGGCGAACAGCGGGGTGGCGAACATCAGCAGCATCATGGTGCCGTGCATCGTGAACAGCTGGTTGTACTGCTCCTTGGTCTGCAGGATCTGCATGCCAGGTTCGAAGAGCTCGGCCCGGATGAGCAGGGCCATAACGCCGGCCAGCATGAAGAACACAAATGAGGCGATCAGGTACATATACCCGATGACCTTGTGGTCGGTGGAGGTGAGCCAGCCGACCACCATGGAGCCTTTACGCAGCGGTACCAGCGGGGGAGCGGCCGTTGAAGCGGTCCCTGTTCGTGAATGTCCGGTGATGGCCATTTTTCACCTCACAGATTAGTCTGCACGGCATGTTTGGACCCTTTGCATGAGCCCCTAAGTGCAGGCTACTCACTTACGCGGCGTCCCGGAAGAGTCAGTGCAGTCCCATCGCATTCCGGACCTCGTCCAGGATGTGGTGGACGGCGGTCTCCGCCGCCACAGCGTCACCGCGGGCCACCGCTGCAGCAACATCCTCGTGGGCCTGCAACGCTTCGTTCCGCGGCTTGAAGGGCATGAGACCCTGTTTGGTCCGGCTGGTGAGCACCTCGGCCACCATGCCCTCCAAGGCGGTGAACATTTCGTTGCCACAGCTTTCGAGCAGCAGGCAGTGGAACTCGATGTCCACCGACAGGAACGCCTCGAGTTCGCCGGCTTCGCCCAGCCGCCGCAGCTCTGCGGCCAGAAAAACCAGCCTGGCCCGTTCAGCCGCGCTCGCCCGTCGGGCAGCACCTGCAGCCGCAATCGGCTCGACGGCGATGCGCAGCTCCGTGAGGCTGCCGTACTGCTCGGCGCGGTTGGCCGAGGCGAGGCGCCACCTCACCAGCTTGGGATCATAAACATTCCACAGCCCGCGCTCCTGCACCACGATGCCCACCCGCCGCCGTGAGTACACCAGGTTCATGGATTCGAGCACTTTCATAGTGTCCCGCGCGACAGTGCGGGAAATCCCGTACTCCAGCTGGATGCCCTCAAGCGTAAGCCGGCTTCCCGGTGGGAGGCTTCCGGATGCGATGGCGACGCCAACCGACTCCAGAACGCGTTCATGCATCGCGGGGGAAGCCCCGCCGTCGTCCGCGGTATCCGCGTGGTCCACTGTCGCCGTCGACATGTTTCCTGCCTCTCTATGCGCCGCAGCGCACTCACAGGATACCGAAGATTAAGCCAAAGGTATGACTTGTGACACTCAAAGATAGTATCTATGGTTCCAAATGGTGATACCTTATCTCCCGGCGCAGTTCCCTGTGAGGTGCGCTTAGAGAGTTCTTCACTTAGCCAACGGCGTCTTCGGAGGTAAACATGCAGTATCCAGCCACGCACCTGGTGGTGATGGGCGTTGCCGGTTCCGGCAAGTCCACCATTGCGGCAGCTCTTTCCCAGCAGCTTGGCTGGGCCTGTGCCGAAGCGGACGAGTTCCACCCCCAGTCCAACATCGACAGGATGACCCAGGGCATTCCCCTGCAGGACGAGGACCGCTGGCCCTGGTTGCAGGAAATCCAGAACTGGATGAGCGCCCATGCCGCTGCCGGGGAAAGCACCGTGCTCACCTGCTCCGCGCTCAAGCTCAGCTATCGCCGCTTGCTCTCCGAAGCACAGGGCCGGGTCCTGTTCATCCACCTCGACGGCGGTGCCGACCTGATCGGCCAGCGTATGCAGGGCCGCGAAGGCCATTTCATGCCGACCACCCTCCTGCCCAGCCAGCTGGCCACCCTGGAACCTCTGACCGACCAGGAACTTGCCGCCGGCAGCCTCCGCCTGGACATCTCCAACTCCCCGGAAAAGATCGTCGCCGCCGCGCTGGCAGGCCTCACGCTTCCCGCCCAGGCGGAACTCACCGACTGCTGAGCCCGCCCAAATTTTCACAAACCCCAATAAATTCTGTTTCAAAGGAGAACCATGGTCATCGAAGGATGGACCCAGACGCTGGGCGCAGGACCGCTGCTGCTCATCGCAACAGCAGCGATCGTCGTACTGCTGTTCCTGATCATCAAGCTGCGGATGCACGCGCTGATCGCCCTGATCGCGGTCAGCCTCGCGACGGCATTTTCCACCGGAATCCCTGCCAACCAGGTGGTACCGGTGCTGATAAACGGGTTCGGCACAACCCTGGGCACCGTGGCCCTACTCGTTGGCCTGGGCGCAATGCTCGGCCGCATCGTTGAAACCAGCGGCGGTGCCAAAGTGCTGGCGGACTACCTGATCGGTGTCTTCGGTGAAAAGCGTGCACCGTTCGCCCTGGGCCTCGCCTCCCTGATCTTCGGCTTCCCCATCTTCTTCGACGCCGGCCTGGTAGTTATGCTGCCCGTGGTGTTTGCCGTGGCCCACCGCCTGGGCGGGGGAGTGCTGCGCTACGGACTCCCGGCCGCCGGTGCATTCTCCGTGATGCACATCTTCCTGCCGCCGCACCCGGGTCCGGTCTCGGCTGCCGCCTTCTTTGATGCCAATATCGGCCTGGTCCTGATTGCCGGTCTCATCGCCGCCATCCCCACCTGGTATGTCACCGCCTACCTGTTCGGCCTCTGGACCGGCAAAAAACTGGTCCTCCCGGTACCGGAAATCCTGGGCCACGCCAGCGCCGAAGCCGAGTCCAACCCGCCGCGTTTCCGCACCATCATCGGCCTCCTGCTCCTGCCGCTCGTCCTGATCTTCATCAACACCGGCCTGAACACCCTCGCGTCCTCCGGCGTCCTGGACGCAGCCGTCAAGAAGGAGCAGTGGTTCCAGGTCCTGCGCACCATCGGCGAAACCCCGGTGGCCCTGCTGATCGCCGTGCTCGTGGCCATGTTTGTGCTCGGCGCCCGCCGCGGCACCGAGGCCGGTGCCCTGGAGAAGCTGCTCGAATCCTCGCTGGGCCCGGTCTGCTCCGTCATCCTGATCACCGGCGCCGGTGGCATGTTCGGCGGCGTGCTCCGTGCATCCGGCATCGGTGCCGCGCTGGCAGATGTCCTGGGCAGCCTGGGCATCCCGCTGATCCTGGCCGGGTTCCTTATCGCCGCCATCCTGCGCATCGCCCAGGGTTCGGCAACCGTGGCCCTGACCACCACTGCGGGCCTTATCGCCCCGGCCGTAGCGCTGGCGGGACTAAACGGCATGCAGGTCGCCGCCCTGGTCATCGCCGTGGCGGCAGGCTCCGTGGTGGTCTCCCACGTCAACGACTCCGGCTTCTGGCTGGTGGGCCGTTTCTTCGGCATGGACGTCAAAACCACGCTGAAGACCTGGACCGTCATGGAAACGCTGATCGGTGTTATGGGCTTCGCCATCGCGGCGGTCATCTTCCTGCTCGCCGGCGTGGCAGGTTAGCGATCTGACTCCAGCCACGGCTGCCTGAAGTACGACGGCGGGGCGTCCAGGGAAAATCTGGCCCCCCGCCGTCGTCGTACTCCCGGGCGCCGCTACTTGCGGGGTTTGGCTGCCTTGGGCGCTTTCGGCGCTTTGGGCGGGAGCTCCGCGACGTATTCGAAGGCCTTCCCCACCCAGGCCTTTGCCCGTGCATCGTCACCGCCGGCGTTCCACATCTCCGGGAGTCCGGTGTAGCCGCCCATGGGCCGCTCCGCCGGGCCGAACGGGATTGTCGGCTGGGTGCTTTCGAGCTCCTGCCGGTCGGCGTCGGCGAGCTTCACCCCGATGGTGGAGCCGAACAGTCCGGCAAACATGTTGCCGTTGACGAAGGCGCCCAGGTTGCCGAACATCGGCTTGACCACCACCTCAGGTATGTCCGGCACTACGGAGCGGAACCGCTCCTTGGCTTCGTCGGATGCTTTGGCCATCTCCATGGTGATTCTCCCAGGGTCGAGGTGTGATTCTTTGGGCAGCTTATGCCCGTTAGGGCGCTGGCGACAGAATTGCCTACCGCTAGGCTGGCAGGAGTCCGCACCCACTTCTCAGGTTCCCACCCCAACCAAAGGACATCCCTTGACCCAACGCACCATTGTGATCACCGGCGCCAGCGACGGCATCGGCGCGGCAGCCGCGAAGACGCTGACGCAGGCAGGCGACCGGGTGGTCGTCGTCGGCCGTTCCGAGGAGAAGACCAAGGCCATCGCGAAGGAGCTCAACGCCGACTATTTCGTCAGCGACTTCGCCGACCTGGGCCAGGTCCGCACCCTCGCCGCGCAGCTGAAAGACGACTATGAACGGATCGATGTCCTGGCCAACAACGCCGGAGGCATCATGGGCAAGCACCACCTCACGGTGGACGGCAACGAATCCACCTTCCAGATCAACCACCTGGCGCCGTTCCTGCTCACCACCGAGCTGATGGACGTCCTCACCGCCAGCAATGCCAAGGTCATCAACACCGCAAGCGCCGCCAACGGCTTCGGCAAAATGGATCTCTTCGACCTCAAATCGGAGCACAGTTACTCCACCAACCGCGCCTACGGCACGGCCAAACTCGCCAACATCCTCTTCACGTCCGAGCTGCACCGCCGCTTCGGCGAGCAGGGAATCACGACGGCGGCGTTCCACCCGGGCGTAGTCCGCACCAACTTCGCGGCAGCGTCCACCAGCCCCATGCGGCACGCCTACAAGACGCTGCTCAACCGCTTTATGCTCACCCCGGACCAGGGTGCCGACACCCTGCTCTGGCTCATCAACGGCACCGCCGGCACCGACTGGATCTCCGGCGCCTACTACGCCAAGCGCGCCTTGGCGAAGGCTAACGCACAGGCGTACGACGCCGAGCTGGCGCAGGGTCTGTGGGAGGCAAGCGAGGCGCTCGTCGCACGCTAAGCCGGGGCCTTAGCGTGCGCGTTCGACGTCGGCGGCACTCTCTGATGCTCCGCGGGCGTTGAGCCCTGCGACCACGCCGTCGACGTCCGCCGCGGACCGGTTCTGGCTCAGCTTGGTCTTCGCCTCGATTCTGGTGATGACCAGTTCGATGCCTACGATGGCGCGCAGCTGGCCGGAGATGTAACGTTCCGGCGCATCGTCCACGCTCCACGGGTGTTCAAGGCCCGCTTCGTTGACATCAGTGAGCCGCCTGACCTGGCCGGCGAGCCAGGCCGGGTCGTCGTGGATAACCAGTGTGCCGTACACGTGCGCTGTGGAGTAATTCCACGTGGGCACAACCCGTCCGTGCTCGGCTTTCGACGCGTACCAGGACGGCGAAACATAAGCATCCGCGCCCTGAATGATCATGAGTGATTCGCCGATCGCCGGCTCGGACCACTGGATGTTGTTCCTGGCGACGTGCGTCTGCAGGGCGCCGTGCTGGCCCACCGCGGGGTCGTAAAGGAACGGCAGCAGCGTGGCCAACAGGCCTCCTGACGTCATGGTGATCAGGTTTGCTGCGCCCGGCCGAGTCAGTAGTGGCCGGACGGCGTCGGGGCCGGCTTCGAAATGGGCTGGCGTGTACATGGGTCTACTCCTTTGCAGGCTGGAGGGATTTTGTGGCGTCGAGGACGGCGGGCTGGGCGGGCGCCGGTTGAGTTGAGGCCGGCCTCATCCGGACCCGGACGGCGGCGCCCGCGCAGAGGATAACGGCCAGGCCGCCCACGATGGTGCTCCATGTCAGGGGCTCACCGAGCAGGAGGCCCGCCCAGCAGATGCTCAGCACGGGCTGGACAAGCTGGATCTGGCTGACCTGGGCCATGGGGCCAATAGCCAAGCCGCGGTACCAGGCGAAGAAGCCGAGGAACATGCTCACCACACCGAGGTAGGCAAAGGCCAGCCACTGGACCGGTGTGCCCGACGGCGGATCCTGGGCCACGGACACCGCCACCAGGAAAACCATCAGCGGGGACGCCAGCACCAGCGCCCAGGACACGGTCTGCCAGGCGCCCAGCTCGCGGGCCAGCAGGCCGCCCTCCGCGTAGCCGATGGCCGCGGCCACCACCGCGCCGAGGAGCAGCAGATCGGCCCAGTGCAGCTGCCCGAACCCGCCGGACTGCAGGGATCCGAAGGCTATTGCGGCCAACCCGCCCACGCCGGTGATAGGCCAGAACGCCAGTGGGGGATGCTCGCGTCCGCGCAGGACAGCCACGGTGGCCGTCGCGGCGGGCAACAGAGCGATCACCACTGCGCCGTGACTGGCGGGCGTGGTCGTGAGCGCAAAGGACGTGAGCAGGGGAAACCCGACGACGATGCCGCCGGCCACCACGGCGAGGCGCGCCCACTGCGTGCCGCGGGGGAGCCGCTGCCGGGTGAGGGCGAGCGCGAAGGCGGCGAGGATGGCAGCTACCACCGCACGGCCTGACCCGATAAACAGCGGCGACAGGGACTCGACGGCCACCTTCGTGAACGGAACCGTGAAGGAGAACGCCGCTACTCCGAGGAGACCCCACCAGAGGCCGATGGGCTGGCGGGGCGGTATCACTGGCGATAAAAGCGTAGTAGCGCTACTATTGTCTCTCATGAACAACGATAGCAGTTCCCGGATTGTGGCGCACTTGAAGAAATGGATTTCTTCGGCCGCGCCCGGTGCGAAGCTGCCGTCCACGCGGTCGCTGGTGGCCGAGTACCAGGCCAGTCCCGTCACGGTGCAGAAGGCCCTGCAGACGCTCACGGCACAGGGGCTGATCGAGAGCAGGCCCGGCGTGGGGACCTTCGTGCGTGCGTTCCGGAGTGCTCGTCCGTCCGACTACGGCTGGCAGACGGCGGCCCTCCGTTCCCCGCTGGCGCCGCCGCCCCCGGCTTCCAGCACCATGCGCAACGTGGCCAACGATGCCATCGCTTTCCATTCCGGCTACCCTGACCGCGAACTCCTTCCCGAGCGGCTGGTGCGGGCCGCCCTTGCCCGGGCAGCCCGCGGCGACGCCGCCTTGTCCCGTCCGCCCGCAGCCGGCATGCCGGAACTGCAGTCGTGGTTCGCGCACGAACTCGGTGCCTCCACGCCGGCCGGGACCACCCCGCCGAACCCGAGTGACGTCGTCGTACTCCCCGGAAGCCAAAGCGGGCTGAGCTCCATCTTCAGCGCGCTCGCCGGCCGCGGGCAGCCGCTGCTGATGGAATCGCCGTCCTACTGGGGTGCCATCCTGGCCGCAGCGCAGGGCGGCGTGCGCATTGTCCCGGTGCCCAGCGGACCGGACGGACCCGACCCGGCCGAGCTGGCCCGTGCCTTTGAGGAGTCCGGCGCGCGGCTCTTCTACGCGCAGCCCAACTACGCCAACCCCACCGGCGCGCAGTGGTCAGCTGAACGGCGCGAACAGGTCCTGGACGTGGTGCGCGCGAAGGGGGCGTTCCTAGTGGAGGACGACTGGGCGCACGACTTCGGCATCTCCTCCAACCCCGTGCCCGTCGCCTCCCGCGACGACTCCGGCCACGTGGTCTACTTGCGCTCGCTGACCAAAAGTGTGTCACCGTCCATCCGCGTCGCCGCGGTCATCGCCCGCGGTCCGGCGCGGGAGCGCATCCTGGCGGACCGGGCGGCCGAATCGATGTACGTCAGCGGGCTGCTCCAGGCGGCAGCGCTCGACGTCGTGACGCAGCCCGGGTGGCAGACGCACCTTCGCAGCCTTCGCCACCAGCTCGAGTCACGCCGCAACCTGCTGGTCACCAGCCTGCGCCAGCACGCCCCGCAGGCGCACATCGAGCAGGTGCCCAAGGGCGGCCTGAACCTGTGGGCCAGGCTGCCCGACGGGACCGACCTCGAACGGTTGACCCGCGACTGTGAAACCGCCGGGGTGATCATCGCCGGCGGCAACGAGTGGTTCCCGGCCGAACCTGCCGGCGCATATATCCGGCTCAACTACTCGGGATCGAACCCGGGCGCCTTTCCAGACGGCGCCAGGATCATCGGCGCAGCCATGGAGCGGAACGGGGACTGACGACCGAGTGTGTTCTTATTCGCCCAGCAGGCCGTAGGTGCTGATGACGTTGCCCTTCGTGGTCCGGTACTGGTCCTTCAGGCCGAGCCGCGTCACGGGGTCCCCGTCTTCGAACAGCTTCCTGCCGCTGCCGGCCACCACAGGGTGGGTCATCAGGGTCAGCTCATCCAGCAGCCCGGCGAACAGCAACTGGCGCACCACCGAAATGCTGCCGGTCACGGCGATCTCGCCGCCGTCGCGCGCTTTCAGGCTGGCCACGAATTCCTCCAGCGGTCCCTCGATCAGGTGCGAGTTCTGCCACTCGAGCGGCTCCGTAAGGGTCCGGGAGGCCACAAACTTCTCCACCGGGTTGATGAAGCCGGCGAAGTCATTGTCCACGGATGCTGTTGGCCAGTAGCCGGCCCACTCCTGGTAACTCACCCGGCCCAGCACCACGGTGTCCACGCGTTCCATCATGCCGGTCAAGCCCTTGCCGAGGTCGTCGTCGAAGCTGTCGAACTGCCATCGGAAGGGGTCTGACACCACGCCGTCAACGGAGTGGAACAGGCCGGACGTGACTTTGCGCATAAGGTCCTCCAAGGTCAGGGGCAGATGGCATCCACAGTATTGGCTGGCCCGTTAGTAGGGAAGCCCCAGCCGCTGCTTGAGCCTGTCGAAACCTGGATCACGAGGGGCTGGATCACCGGCCCCAACCTGGCCGCAGTTATGTTCGTCACCACTGCCTGCGTGTTGCGCGAATCCACGGGCCTGCAGCCCCATACTGGTGAATATGCGGCCTCTCGCCGCACCCGGCCAGGCAGGAGGAAATGCATGGAAACCCTGAAGAAAATCCTACGCAACCAGTACTTCCCGGCGGCCGCGGTGCTGACAGCCGTGTTGCTGTTCTGGATGATTGCCATGTTCGGCGGGCTCTCGCTGCTGAACAACAACCAGCCGCCCATGGCCACCCTGACCTGGATGCTGTTCGTCTACGCTGCGGCTGTCCTGACGCCGCTGGCAGGCGTCCTGGCCGCCGTGGACCTGGTCCGCCGCTGGCGCCGCAACCGCATGTACGCCGCGGTTGACATGACGCAGTCCGCCGAGCCTGAAGCCCCTAAGCAATCCGCCCCTAAACAGCCGGCGCAGCACCGCCCGGTCACCCAGCAGCAGCCCGGCAAGAAGCAGCCGGCTCAAACCACGCAGCGCAAAAAAGCGGCGTAGCCGCTACTACAGCGCCAGCTCCACCCGGTTCCGGCCGGCCGCCTTGGCAGCATAAAGTGCCGCGTCCGCTTCGCCCAGGAGGGTGTCGGCGTCGGCCCGGTGCTCGGCGGTGAACGCGGAAATCCCGGCGCTGAGCGTCAGCTGCCCCAGCGGGTCCCCGGAGTGGGCAATCTCCAGTTCGCGCACGCTTTCCAGTGCCCGCTCCACAAAGGTCTTGGCGCCCAGCTGTGACTGGTTCGGCAGGACAAGCAGGAATTCCTCGCCGCCGTACCGGTACACGCCGTCGCTCTTGCGCGCCGCGCCCACCAGCGCCTCCGCCACGGCCCGCAGCGCGAGATCGCCCGCCTGGTGCCCGTAGATGTCGTTGTAGCTCTTGAAATGGTCCACATCGCACATGGCAACGCAGTATCCCTCCTCGTACCGCTGGCTGCGCGCGTGCAACTGCTTGAGGTCCTCGGAAAGCTTGAGCCGGTTGTGCAGGCCCGTCAGCGGATCGGTCCGCGCCTGCTGCGACAGCGCCTTCCGGTAGTGCGCCAGGTCCGCGTGGAGGGTGGTCACCCGCAGCGCTACCAGCAGCCGGGCATGCAGGACAAACGGGTCCAGCGGTTTGGTGACGTAGTCATCCGCCCCGGCCTCAAGCCCGGCGAGCACGTCGTCCCTGGATCCCTGCGAAGTCAGCAGCACAATATACGTGTACAGGTCAGCCTCGCGCGCCCGGATGGCCCGGCACAACGCCAGCCCGTCCATCCCCGGCATCATCCAGTCCGTGACCACGACATCGGGCTGGTGTTCCAGGTACAGGGCCCACGCCTCGTCACCGTCCGCCGCCGTCAGGCAGTCATGCCCGGAGCGTTCGACGGCGGCGCGGGCCACCAGGAGTGAGCCCGGATCGTCATCTGCCACCAGGACTTTCACTACGCCACCTCCAGCGCCAGATTGAGTTCAAAGTCCACGCGCATAAGCTCAACTTCCAGCCGGCTGACCAGTTGCGGGCCGCCGTCGAGCTTTCCGTTGCGGCCCATGTCCTCCAGCTTGCCGCACAGGCTTGCGACGGCGGTGGCGCCGATGTTGGCCGCCGCACCCTTTAGGGCATGGGCCACCTGGGCCAAAGCCGGGCCGCCGCCGTTGGTCACGGCTTCATGCAGCGCCGCAAGCCGCGCGGGAACGTCCTTCCGGAACGCCGCCGTCGTGGCGGGCAGCAAGCCCAGGCCGTCCTCCGGGCCGAGGCCGCGCAGCATGGCGAGCCGGTCCGCGTCCAGTGCCGGGGCACCTCCACCGGTGACGGCCAACAGCCCAGGTGCCTCAAGCTGGCGAGCGTCGTCCGGCCGAGTAGCCTCCACCTTTTCCGGCGAAGAGAGCGTCCCCTGTTCGGGGACCCATCGGGTGAGGGCCGCTTCAAGTGCGGCGGCGTCCACCGGCTTGGAGAGGTAGTCGTCCATGCCGGCGGCGAGGCAGCGTTCCCGGTCCCCGTCCAGGGCGCCGGCGGTCATCGCAATGATGGGAAGATGGCTGGCCCCGTCGCGACGCCTGATGACGCGTGTAGCCTCGAACCCGTCCATCACCGGCATATGGCAGTCCATCAGAACGGCGGCGTAGCGGGTGCTGGCGGTGGCGGCTACGGCCTCTGCTCCATCGGCAACCACGTCCACGGCGTAGCCGAACTTGGTCACCGTGGCCCGGGCCACCAGCTGGTTCACCTCGTTGTCCTCCACCACCAGGATGCGGCCCCGTGACGGCTCAAGGGGCCTCCCCCCAAGGGACAGCCCAGCGGAGGAGCCGGCGAACGACTCAGACGACAAGTCAGCATCGGAAGACCGGCCAACCGCGGAAAACGCCGGGGCGTGGTGTTCACTCGTGGACATCAGCCGGACCAACCGGTTGTAGAACTCGGAGCTGCGGACCGGTTTCATGAGCCATTCGCGGACTCCGGCGCCGGCGATCTCGGCGGCGTTGACCTGCATGGTGGACGTGAGCATGATCAGTTCGATGTCCGCCAGTGCGGCGTCGGCCTTGAGCTCGCGGGCCAGCTCCAGGCCATCGGTATCAGGCATGCAGAGGTCCAGCACGGCCAGGTGGAAAGGCACTCCGTCTGCTGCGGCTTCGTGGGCGCGGGCCAGTGCGGCGCGGGCATCCGGCACCGCCTCCGGCTGCAGCTTCCAGCCGCGCAGCTGGGACTCCAGCACCAGGCGGTTGGTGGCGTTGTCGTCCACCACCAGGACACGCAGCCCGGTGAGGAAACCGGCGGCCGGCACAGGATCCATGGACGGTGGGGCCACAGGCACGGGGATGCGGAACCAGAATGTGCTGCCCTCGCCCGGAGCGCTGTCCAGGCCGATCTCGCCGTCCATGGCCTCAGTGAGCCGGCTGCAGATGGCCAGGCCCAGGCCGGTGCCACCGTAGCGCCGGGTGGTGGAAGCATCCGCCTGGGAGAAAGATTCGAACAGCCGCGCGTGGTGCGCGGGGTCGATGCCGATGCCGGTATCGCGGACCTCGAAGGAGAGCATGGCGGTGGACCCGGGCTTTGCGTCCGGCGTCTCGGTGGTCACGCGGATGGAAACTTCCCCGGCCGCCGTGAACTTCACGGCGTTGGACGCGAGATTCAGCAGGATCTGGCGGATCCGGCCGGAATCACCGTGCAGCCTGGCCGGAACGTCCGGTTCGCAGTAGGCGATCAGCTCCAGGTTCTTGGCCTGCGCGGGCTCGGTCAGCAGGCCCGCCACTTCCTCCACCAGGACGCGGGGATCGAACGCGCGGATATCCAGGTCAACCTTGCCGGCTTCCAGTTTGGAGAAGTCCAGGATGTCGTTGATGAGGGACAGCAGCGCCTCACCGGCGCCCTTGACGCCCTGTGCGTACTGCTTTTGCGTCTGGTCCAGCGGCGTTTCCAGCAGCAGTGCGGTCAGCCCCACCACGCCATTCATGGGGGTGCGGATCTCGTGGCTCATGGTGGCCAGGAACTCGGACTTGAGCCTGCTGGATTCCAAGGCTGCTTCCCGCGCCGCCTTCAGCTCCTGCTCGGCGGCGCGGCGCAGGGTAATGTCCCTGGCGATGGTGGCCAACCCGCTGAGCCTGCCGGTCTCGTCCCGGATAGGGGAGACGGTCATCGATACGGAAATGGCGGCGCCGTCCTTCGTCAGGTGCTCCATCTCGAAACTCATGGCTTTGCCACTGGCGCGGAGCTCGTCGAACACCTCGGCGGCAGCGGCGATACTGCCCGGCGCCAGCAGGAACCGCGCGTCGCGGCCGATCGCTTCCTCAGCCGTGTAGCCGTACTGATGCTGTGCTCCAGGGTTCCAGCTGGTGATGACGCCGTCCGGAGTCGTGCTAAGGATAGCGTCCGAGGAGGAGTTGACGATCGCGCCTAGCCCCTCCAGCTCCGCCGTCCTGGCCGCCACTTCCTGCTCCAGGCCTGTGGTGAGGGTGAGGTTCTCGATGATGATCAGGACCTGGCGGACCAGGATGAGTGCCACTGTCAACCGGGCCACCGTCAGCAGGAAAGCGCTCATCTCGCTGACGTAAGGCTGGGCGATCATCATGACGGCTACCAGGATCGGCGCATAGGGCAGCAGTTCAAGGCCCAGCGCAAACGCCCTGCGGTCCGGCCGGGGGTTCTCCGCATAGGGGAGCAGCGGTGCCAGCGCAATCAGGAGGAAGGCGCCAATCCAGCCCAGGGCGAGGGGCGATCCCGTGACGCCCGTGACGCCGTCGAACGTCAGCTTCACATAGGTGCTGTCCGTGATGGTGAGCACCAGCAGGCCGCCGCCGAAACACAGCCACGGCAGCCGCTCGCCAGGCTGCCGTCGCATCCCCAGGACAAGCACCAGGGACGTGATGACCACATCCACCACGGGGTAGCCCATGGACGTGAGCCGGGTCAGGAGGTCGCCTTCGGCGCTGAACGCCGGGCCCAGCGCCGTGTACCAGCTGACCACCAGGACTGAACCGGCGATCACCGCGGCGTCCAGCACCGTCCGGACCAGTCCCACGCGGGTGGTGCCGCCGGGGCGCTTGAAGCTGAGGAGCGCGACGGCGGCCGGCACCGAATACGCGAGGAACAGGGCATCGGCCAGGGAGGGGAACGGGTACACATGGTCGTTGGCGAGCCCGAAGTAGGTCCAAACCGCCTGCCCGCCCGCCCAAATGTAGGCGGCCACTGACATCAGGGTCCAGGCCCGGGCGTTCACCCCGCCAAGACGTGCAGCCCGGGCGCAACTGCGCCCTGCCAGCATGGCGGCCAAAAGAATGGCGAAATCACCCGCCACCACGGCCATGGACGTGCCGCTGTTGGCGGCAAAATACAGTCCAAGAACGCCCAGCACCACAGCACCAAGCACGATCAGCCAACCCAGCCTGGCCGTGCTCCTGCTGATGGCGGAACGTTTCTCCAGGAGACCTGTCTGAGACACGCGGATACCTCCCCATAGGTGCGTCCGTCACCCGCAAAGCTTGAGACCCGGGCCCGCCCGAGACCTGGGCAGAGACGCATCCTTATGATATCCCTCACAAGTCAAGAACGACGGTACTTCGCGTCCACGTGAACTACGTCCCGCCCGGCGCGCTGCAGCAGGCTGGCTGCCACCCCCGAGCGGTATCCCGACTCGCAGTGCACCCACACGGTGCCCGCCGGAATCTCGGCCATCCGCGCCAGAAGCTCATGCAGCGGGATGTTCACCGCCCCGGAGAGGTGGCCGGCGTCGTACTCCTCCGTCCGGCGCACATCCAGCACCACGTCCCCGGCACTGCGCCCGTGTAGCATTTCGGCCCAGTCCACACGCGCATAATGCACGACGGCGGTGCCCGGCGCGAGTGCCGACGGGTCCGTTCCGAGGGCGGCACCGGGGGAGTCGATGCCGATGCGTGAGAGGTCCCGGATGGCCTTTTCGACGTCCTCCTCTGACCCCACCAGAGTGAGCTGCTGGTTCCACGGCAGGACCCAGCCCAGGTAGGCGGTGAAGCTGGAGCCGCGGCCGTATTCGAAACTCACCGAGCCCCGCAGGTGGCTGCTGGCAAAGGCCACCCGGTGGCGCAGGTCCACCACCCATTCGCCGTCCGCGAGCCGGCGGCTGAGCTCCGCCGGATCCACGGACTCCGGCACGGTGAGGTCCGCGGGCCCCGGACCCTGCCGGTTCGCCGGCGCCATGTGCGCGTAGTAGGACGGGTAGGCGGTCAGGTTGTTGATGAGCTCCTGCACAAAGTGGTCCTCATCGGCGTCCGTGAGGGCGTGGTTGGCCTCCTGCTGTTCGGCAATGGTGGAGGCGTGGACGCTCGACGCCGGCCCGGACGAACAGAACGAACCGAACCCGTGCGTGGGATACAGGGCAGCGTCGGGCTTGGCCTCGGCGGCCAGGCGGCGGACCGAGGAGTACTGGGCACGGGTGAGGACTTCGGTGTCCTCGCCGCTGACCAGATCAGTCCGGCCCACCGACCCGTACAGCAGGCTGCCGCCCGAGAACACGGCTTGCTGCTCGCCGTCGCTGACCACATAGCTGAGGTGGTGGTGGGTGTGGCCGGGTGTGGCCACCGCCTTCACGGTGAGCCGGCCTACCTGGACCGTGCCGCCGTCGGCTATTGGTGTGTGCTCAAACCCGACGTCGTCCTGTGCGCTGACGAGATACTCGGCGCCGTGCGCGCGGGCGAGGATGAGCCCGCCTGTGAGGTAGTCGTTGTGCAGGTGCGTTTCGGCAACATGGGTGATGCGGACGCCGGCTTCCGCCGCGGCGGCTTCTACCCGGTCCGTGTCCCGCTGCGGATCGATGACCAGCGCCACCTCGCCGTCGTGGACCACGTAGCTGCGGTCCCCGAGCGGCCTCGTTTCGATGACAACAACGTCCATAGGTTCATTGTCCTCGCGCAGCCCGATGTTGGCGCGGTCAGCCGGTCAGCCGGTATTTGGCCGCCGCGGCGCCAAGGCGGCCAGGGCGTCTTCCGCCTGCCGCCAGGCCAGCTCCAGCCGAAGGCCGGACTCCGGCCGCGAGAAAAGGTATCCCTGCAACGAGTCGCAATCCAGCGCGGTGAGGTAGTCTGCCTGCACGGCCGTTTCGACGCCTTCGGCGGTGACGGTCAGGCCCAGGCTGTGCGCCATGTTGATCATGGAGCTGAGGATTGGCAGCCGTTCCTGTCCCGTCCGCACCATGGACACAAACGTGCGGTCGATTTTCACGGTGTCCACCGGCAGGTCCTGCAGCCGGCCCAGCGACGAATAGCCCGTACCGAAGTCATCCAGGGCCACCCGGACGCCGGCCCCGCGCAGGCTGCCGAGTTGCCGGATCAGGCCGCAGTCAGGGTCGAAAAACACGCTCTCGGTGACTTCCAGGACCAGCTGATTCGCGCCCACGCCACAGGCCGCTGCCAGGCGGAGGACGCCGTCGGCAAAATTCGGTTCCTGCAGCTGCATGCCGGACACATTCACCGCGAGGGACCGCGACGGATCTGCACGCAGCCACGGCGCCAGCTGCACCAGGCTGAGCCCCATGACTTCGTTGCCGATTTCGCCGATCAGGCCGCTCCGCTCCGCCATCGGGATAAAGTCCGACGGCGGGATGCGCTCGCCGTCGTGGTCCCACCGTGCCAGGGCCTCGAACTGGACGGCGAGCCCGCTCCGCGGAGAGACAATCGGCTGGAATGCCACCGAGATCTCACCGCGCGTAACCGCGAGCTGGAGTGCTGCTTCCATCACCGTGCGCTGCACCAGGGCAGTCATCATCTCCGGATGGAAGCGCCGGAAACGGTTCTTACCGGCTGCCTTGGCCGCGTACATGGCGATATCCGCTTCACGAAGCAATTCGGAGGCGACTATCGCTTCCTTGCCGATCGAGGCGAGCCCCAGGCTGAGGCTCGGCCGCGCAGCACCGTGCCGTTAATGGTTATGGGGACGTGCAGGCAGCGGACGATGCACGCCGCTATGGCGTCGGCGTCGGGGCAGGCCGTCAGCAGCACCACAAACTCGTCGCCGCCGAGGCGGGCCACCACGTCCGCGGTGGGGATGCAGCCGCGGAGCCGGCGTGCCACTTCCACCAGCAACTCATCGCCTGCCTGATGGCCCAGGATGTCGTTGACTTCTTTGAAATCGTCCAGGTCGATAAGCAGGACATCTACGGTCTTGAAACGTGGTTCGGTGAGGGCCTCCGTGAGGGACTGGTTGAACACCGCCCGGTTGGCCAGCCCGGTGAGCGGATCCTGGAAAGCCAGGGCCCGCAGCTGTTCCGCCTGGGCCGCCAAATCAGTCATGGCCTGCTCGGCCTGCTCCTGCGCCAGCCTGCGCGGTGTGACATCCCTGAAGCTCCACACCCGGCCCGCGATCCTCTCGCCCACCCGTTGCGGGCGCGAATACCGTTCCAAGGTCCGGCCGTCCCTGAAGTCCAGCACATCATGGCTTTCGGCCCCCGGGTTCTCCGCAACCTCTCCGAGCCGGGCCATAAACGCCTCCGGATTCGCCACCTGCGAGATGATCAGGCGCATGATCGGTTCATCACTGTCGCCCTCGAGTAACTCGGGCGGAATGGTCCACATTTTCAGGAACTGGTCATTGAACCCGGCAACACGGCCGTCGGCGCTGATCACTAGGATGCCGTCCGCCGTGGATTCGAGCGTGGCCGTCAGCAGCGACATGGCCTCGCGAAGGTTGGCGTCAGCTCCTTTGCGGTGTTCCGTGCTCCGGACTGAGACCAGCAAAACCTGGGATCCGCCGTTGTCCAGGAGTGCGCCTGCCATCTCGGCCAACGGGCCCGGCTACGACGGAAGCGCCGGCGTTGGTGCCGAGGCCGCGGACCACCCAGCCTTCCGCCTGCCAAGCCACAACGTCCAGTACGTTTCGCGCATCCAGGACCACCCGGCGTCGTACCAAAGCGCCCGCGGCGGCAGGGTCGAGGTGCCGGTACTCGTCCCACTCCGTGAGGAGCAGCACCAGCTCCGCACCTTCCAAGGCCCGCGTTGCGGAAGCTTCGAACCGCAGTTGCGGATACCGCAGCCACGCGTGGTTGACGGCCTTCGGATCGGTCACCGTGACGTGCGCGCCGGCGGCTGCCAGCCGGGCCGCGACGTCCAGGGCGGGGGAGTCACGGATGTCATCGGTCTCCGGTTTGAAGGAGGCGCCCAGGATGGTAACGGCGCGTCCGGAGAGCCCGCCGTCGCACAGCTCCGCGGCAAGCGACACCGTCCGGGTCCGCTGGCGGACGTTGACGGCATCCACCACGCCCATCCAGTCGTTGACCGGGTCCACGCCCAGCGCGGCGGCCTGGCTGCGGAGGCTGCGGATGTCTTTGGGCAGGCACCCGCCGCCGAAGCCCAGCCCGGCATGCATGTAGCGGTTGCCGATCCTCGGGTCCATGCCCATGGCCTCGCTGAGTTCGGCCACGTCCGCGCCGGCCGCGTCGCACAGTTCGGCGATGGCGTTGATGAAGCTGACCTTGGTGGCCAGGAAGGCGTTGGCGGCCGACTTGATCAGCTCCGCGGTGGCAAAGTTGCACACCAGTCGCGGAATGCCGGCGTTCAGCAGCGGCTCATACACGGCATCCAGCGCAGCCGTCACCGCGCGCGGCGCCCCCGTCCTGGGGTTGAACGCCGCGGTGCGTCCGCCCGCCACGCCGTAGACCAGCCGGTCCGGCACCAGCGAGTCCTTCACTGCGGTGCCTTGGCGCAGGAACTCCGGATTCCAGCCCAGCTGCACGTCCGGCCGCCCTGCGAGGACGCCCTGGAGCATGTCCACCGTGCCCACGGGCACCGTTGATTTACCGACGACGACGGCGCCCCTCGCCAGGTGCGGGAGCAGCGCCTCGGTGGCGGCGACGAGAAAGGTGAGGTCGGCGCCGTCGGACGTTTTGGACTGCGGTGTCCCGACGCACAGGAAGTGGACCTGGGCGCCGGCGGCAGGGGCGACGTCGGTGGAGAACGTGAGGCGGCCGGTGCTGCGTCCGTCACGGAGCAGTTCGTCCAGGCCAGGTTCGAAGAAGGGTGCCAGGCCGCGCCCCAGCTGGTCCACTTTGGCGGCGTCCACGTCGATGCCCACCACGGTGTGGCCCATGGACGCGAGCGTGGCGGCGTGCACTGCGCCGAGGTAGCCGCAGCCGATCACCGATATTTTCACAGGGACACTCCATTTCCGGAGATAGAGGACACAGCCAGTACCTCGCGGTATTGCTCCTCAAGCTGGGCGCACAGCACCGGCCACGTCCGTGCCTGGACCGAGGCGTGCGCTGCCGCGGCGAACGCGCGGCGCTTGGCGTCGTCGCCCATCAGGTCCATCACCCGGGCCCGGAAACCGGCCAGGTCGCCGGGACGGTACAGCCAGCCCGTGCGGGAGTTTTCCACCAGGTCCAGGGGCCCGCCGCGCCCGGTGGCCACCACCGGTACCCCCGATGCCATTGCCTCCTGGATGGTCTGGCAGAACGTCTCGAACTCGCCGGGATGGACAAAAAGGTCGAAGGACGCCACCGCCTTCGCCAGCTCCTCACCGCCGAGAAACCCCGTGAACACCGCGTCCGGCAGGGCTTCCTGCAGCGCGGACTTCTCGGGTCCGTCGCCCACAATCACCAGCCTGGAATTCGGGACGTTGGCGAGCGCGGCGAGGTCCTCCACCTGTTTTTCGACAGCCAGCCGGCCCACGTAGCCGATGATCCGCTCACCGCCGGGGGCAACCGTTGCCCGCCACCCGGCGTCGCGCTTTTCCGGGGAAAACCGCGCGGTATCCACACCGCGCCGCCACATGCCAACCCGCGGAATCCCGCGGCCGCGCAACTGGTTCAGCGCGAAAGTGGACGGCACCAGGGTCCGGGTTGCCAGCAGGTGAATGTTTTCCACCCGGTTCCACGCCCAGTTCTCCAGGAACGGCACACCATACCGGGCGGCGTAGCTGGGAACCTCGGTCTGGTAGATGGCTATGGTGGGGATCCCCAACTGATGCGCGGCCTGCACTGCACGCCACCCGAGGATGAACGGCGATGCGAGGTGGACAACGTCGGGTGCGTAGTCGGCAAGGATTCGCTTGACCCGGTACACACCGCCCATCGCCACTCGCATGTTGGTGTAGCCGGCCAGCGGAACGGCAGGAACCCGGTGTACCGTTGCGCCGTGAACCACCTCGGCGGGTCCCGCGAACTCGGCGACCGCATGGGTGGAAGGGGCGAGGACCAGGACTTCGTGGCCCTGGTCCTCCAGGTGTTCAAGCACCCTCAGGATGGAGTGGGTCACCCCGTTTATCAGCGGCAGGAATGACTCGGCAACAATTGCGATCCTCACCCCTCTACGGTGGGCGCGGCGCCTGACGGGGCGGGGTCACGCGGGTTGAGTGGAGGGAAAGGTTGGGTTAACAGATCAGCCCTCGAGGTCAGCCGCCTTCGCCGTGCCGCAGCATGTCCGGGAGCTCGTCCACATAGACCGTCTGCGGCGGCTCGAAGTAAATGACCAGGACTTCGTCACCCACTGCGAAGACGCTCGTCTTGTCGAATGGGTGGGCATGGAACGCGTTGGTGCCGCCCAGGTAAGGCAGCATCACCTCGCCGAGCGTTCCGGGCCCAATGCGACCCGTCACGCGGCCGATCTTGCCGGTCAGGCTCCGGTCAACGTTTTTATGCATCGGGGGCTTTCCCGGGGCGCTTACCTTCCCGGTTGTTCTTCAGCGCCGAGGACAAGGCAGGAAGGTAGTCGCCCACCTGGGCCAGGATGCCGCCCAGCATCTTGTTGACGCCCTCGCCGCCGTTCAGCACGGTCATCTGGCCCACGTGGGAGAAAGGCTCGGCCGCTGCGGCGATGATGGCTGGCATGTTTTCGGCCAGCTGCTGCGAAATGACGGCATCCTGGTTGGTGCCGAGTGCTTCGGCCCGCGCCTTGATGCCGTCTGCCTCGGCCAGGGCCTTGGCTTTGATGGCGGAGGCCGCGGCGTCACCACGGGCCCTGGTGGCAGCGGCTTCGGCCTCGCCGGTGACCTTCGTGGCTCCGGCCGCGGCCGCAGCAGCGGTGGCGTTCGCCTGCGCAGTCAGTTCCGTCCGGCGGGCGTTGGCCTGGGCCTCAAGTTCAGTGCGGCGGGCCAGTGCTTCGGCGGCGCTGATGTCGGCCGCCTTCTGGCCTTCCGCGTCGGTGCGCTTGGCGTACGCCTTGGCATCGGCGGGCTTCCGGACCGTGGTCTGGAGCTTCTGCTCCTCCCGGTCCGCCTCAAGTTTGGCCACTTCCGTTTCCTGGACGACCACATGCTGCCGCGCGGTCGCATCCGCCAGCGGTCCGGCCTGGGCGGCCTCGGCTTTGGCCCGCTCGGCGTTTGCCTGCGCCACCGACTGTCGGATGGCCGAAACACTCTGTGCGTCCGCGATCATCGCAGCCGCCTCGGCCTCCTTCTCGGCGGCCTCACGGTTCCGCGTGGCCTCCGCGATCCTGGCCTCCATTTTGACCTGGGCGATGTGGGGCTTGGCGATGTTCTGGATGTACCCCGTGGGGTCCTGCAGGTCCTTGATCTGCAGCGAATCCACCACCAGCCCCAGCTTCTCCATTTCCACCCCGCTGGCGCTGCGGACCTGGGACCCCAGCTTGTCCCGTTCGCGGATGATCTCTTCCATGGTCATGCTTCCGATGATGGACCGCAGGTGGCCCTCAAAGACGTTGTAGACCTGGCTTTCCATTTTGGGCTGCTGGCCCAGGAAACGCCTGGCCGCATTTGCGATAAACGGCGGGGTGTCACCGATTTTGTAAATTACCACGCCTTCCACAATCACTTGGATGCCCTGCGAGGTCACACAGGAAACCTTAAGCTCCGTTTCGTTCAGCGTCAGGGACAGAGCGCGGACCGTCTGCAGGCCAGGAAATACCAGGGCGCCCTTTCCGGTGACAATCTTGAAGTCCATTCCGGCCCGGGTTTCCAGGGTGCCACGGGTCAGGCCGGAGATGATCAGAGCCTCATTGGGCTCCGCCACTTTCCACATCAGTTTGATGGCTCCCCAAACAAAGCCGACCACCAGTATTGCCCCGATCATCGCGGCAAGAAGCGGGAAGAATGTTGACAGATCCGGCATGACGAGGTCCTTTCGCGGGTGCGGAAAAGGCCTCGCCGCACAGCCCCAACAAATGCACCTGACCTGGCCTGCCGGTTTGCGTGCCTGTAATTCCGGTCAGCGGGGCCAGCTGTTGTAGACAGTCTCGTTCGCGCCCGCCCAGGAGTCCAGAGCGCGGGCTGTTTGATTATTTGCCGAGGATCTCACGGGCAACACGCTGGGCCTCGATCTCCTCAGGGTCAACGGTGGTTCCGCGGAGGAATCCCGCGGTGGCCATGAGGCGCCGCAGCTCCGCTTCCGTGCGGGGCGTGGTCACCCCGTGGTGTGCCATGGCGTGACAGTTGGCGCACAGCGGAACCAGGTCCGTGAGCGGGTCCAGCAGGTAGCCGATGCCAAGCTGGGACGCCGGCACCACATGGTGGACGTCGATGAAGTCTTTGCCGAGCTCCCCGTACGCCAGTTCGAAAGAGAACCCGCAGGCCGCGCAGTTGGTGCCGCGGTGCGCGATGCAGGCCCGCCGCGCCACGGGGTCGTGCTCGTAGCGGTTGGCGCTGACGCGCACGACGGCGGTCTCCGGGTACGTGCCGGGCACAGGCTGGGTGGGGTCCTGTCCTTGCGTTGGCCCGTGTGTGGCCCAAACGCTGCGAATGGCCGCCGCATCGCCAGGTCCGAGCGCCATGCTTTCGGTTTCGGCGCTGTCCCACGCGACGCCAGGCACCGCTTCGATCAGGACCGCGGCGGCCACGTGGTCTCCTAGGGGCAGGAGCGCATCGAACGCCACCTGCACGGTGCATTCAGGCTGATCCGGGGTGGGCGCGAACTCCGACAGGACAACGCCATGGCCGATCAAACCGGGGCCGTGGGCTCCCATCAGGACCAGCCACACGCCGGTGCCGGCGGCTGCGCTTCGGCCCACGCTCCAGGGCTCAAGGTGCAGCCCTGTCGCGGCGGCTTGTTCGATAACGGCCGCGTAGTTCCAGCGGTTCCGCCCGGCCGGGTCCCAGCCTAGGATGATGTCGCTCATGTGGCCATTGTTGCAGGCCCCATGGCCTGTGGCGCCTTTGGCGCGGACAGCCACTTGCGGCCGCTAAGAAGCGCACAAAGAAGCCGGTGCAGCCGTTCGCGGAACGCGGCAACTGCACCGGCAGTAGGACGAAAATTCAGAACTTATGGATCATTTCTCATTCGCGGCTCCTGTATCCCGGCCTGTCATTTCCGGGCTATTTCCTCTCGCCGGACATGTTCCGTGAGAACAGCCAGCCAGCAGCAACCATCACTGCGCCCAGCACCAAGTGGGTCCAGTTGTCAGCCATGTTGAGCGACAGGAAATTGGCCGCCGAACCCACACCGACACTGAGACCGAAAATGGCGAGGACGATGTACAGTGCGCCTGCCCCGATGAGGAAGTTCCGTGCGCCATGTTCGGTCCGGGCCATCGCCCAGCCCGTGGCACCAATTGCCAACTGCACGATGTTGAGCAGCATGGACACCTGGAACAGGCCAAGGAACATTGCATGGGAACCAGGTCCCAGGAACATCAATTCGCTGTACTGAGTGGTGACGCCGGGGATAAATCCCAGGACACCCACCAACAACAAGACAATACCTGCTCCCATGCCGGCGTTCTGGACGTCTGCGCGCCCAAAATGAACTCCGTGTGCATGTGGGGATGCGGTAGTCATTTTTCTGCCTCCAACCGTGATTGCGGACATTCCAATTTTACGGCGGTCCTGTGAAAAAAGCGCCGGATCACGCCCGGATGAGGACTTCTGTCCAGCGACAGAATTGGCGTCTTCTGCTGGACTGGGACCCTTATGCGATCCTTGCCACTCCTCGCCCGTCCCGTGCTTGCGGCTGCCGTTGTGCTCCTCGCCAGCGCCTGCAGTGTCACGGTCCCGGAGAGCCGGACGCCGGAGGTCGGCGCGCTGCTGGTGAGTGACCCGGCGGGGGTGCCCGGACAGGCTGGACTCCCGACGACGGCGCGCACCTCAGCACCGGACGCGGGTTCATGATCAGCACCGCGGACTACGAACTCTGGTGAGGCACGTCTCGCAGGGAGAATGAGCCTGTCGAAGCCCGATCAGACGGCCCTGCCATGACACCATGGGACACGATGAAACTGCGCGCTGATCAGACCGGAGACCGTGGCCTTCCCATGCCCTTGTGGCTGCAGGGAGGCCTCGAAACGGCGCAGGCCGCCATCATCTCCGCGCTCCTGGCGGTGGTACCCATTGTGGCCGTCTGGGTCACAGCCGGGTTCCAGAACACCGCCTTTGATGCCCTGGCCCGCCTCGCCGGCCAAGGCTGGCTGCTGATTCACGGGGTGCCGCTGCAGCTCGCCGTTGTCTCCGGTGAGTCTGGCGCGGCCGTCGGTTCAGGCTCCGGCCTGCTGACCCTGGTGCCTCTCGGCCTGACTTTGATTCCGTTCCTGCTCGCCTGGCGCGCGGGGCGACGCCTGGCCCGGGCCTCCTATACGGACCAGCTGTGGCAGGCGCTGCTCGGGTCCTGGGTGGTCTACGCGGCGTTCGGCGCGGCCACCGCTTTTGTGTGCCGCACCGCAGACGTCGTCATAAATATCTGGTTCGCCATGCTCATCCCGCTGATTCCGTTCGCCCTCGGCATGGTGATCGGCGCCCGACGCGAGGCCGGCTCATGGAGCCGGCTGATCGGCGTCGACGCCGTGGACTGGATCTCGCGCACCAGTCAGCATTCCCGCTGGGCCGGCTCGTATTTGGGCTCCGCGTCCAAGGCGGGCTGTGTCGCGTTATTGGCGGCGTTTGCGCTCGCAGGTGCGCTTCTGGCGGTGGACCTCTTCATCCACTGGAACCTGGTTATTGCTGTCTATGAAGCGCTCGACGCCGGCGCGGTAGGGGGTGCGGCGCTCACCATCGCGCAGCTTGGGTACCTGCCCAACCTGGTGGTTTTTGCGCTGGCCTGGGTCTCGGGCTCGGGTTTTGCCCTGGGCGTTGGCTCGCAGGTGGGTCCGCTGGGCACCGCCACCGGGCCGCTCCCGTCCATCCCGGTCTTCGCTGCCATCCCGTCGGGTCCGCTGGAGTACGGGTTCGTGGCCCTGGCAGTGCCGGTATTGGCGGGCATCCTGGCTGGCTGGTGGTTCCTGCGCGAAGGCGAAAACCACTTCGACGAATGGCTCTCCATCAAGATTGACGTGCGCTGGTTCACGGCCACGGTGTCCACGCTTGCCCTCGGCGCGCTGGTCGGGGTTGTGTCCGGTCTGATGGCCGGGGGGCTGGCCTGGCTGGCCCGCGGCTCTGCCGGCCTGGGCCGCCTCACCTCCATCGGACCGGACCCGTTGTGGATGGGACTCTGGGTTGCCGCGGAGGTGGGCATCGGCGTCGCGATCGGTTACGCGGCCGGACCGTGGCTGGAACGCCAGCAGCACGTGGATGAGGAAGCGGAACTGGCCCGCTGACCGTCGTGGCTGCCGCTGGTGTGGCTGCTACCGGAGACCCGGCAGGGAGTTTTCCAGCTGGACCCGGCAATTGGAGAGCGCCTGGTCGGTGAGGGCCTCACGTGAGCAGGTCTGGAAGTCCTGGACCTGGCGGAAGAACAGTGCCGTCGTCAGGATGACCAGCAGCAGGATCAGTGACACCACCAGTCCCGAGATCGTGCCGAACAGGACAAGTTTGGACTCCTTGAGCGTGGCCGACCGGACCAGCAGGAGGATACCCAGCACAAAGCTCGCGGCGGTCAGGATTCCGGTGAGCCAGAGGTAGCTGACGTCGAGCTGGTAGACGAAGAAGGCGCCCAGTACGGTAACAATAAAGGTCCGGAACAGGTTGCGGGTTTTGGTGAGCGAGTCCTTGGCGGCCTCGCTGAGCGGCTGTTTGGTCCGTTGCTGGCCAGCCGGTTCCGGGGTGTTGTTCATGTTTTCCAGCCTACGCGAGCGTGCCCATAAGCTAGACCCATGCGAATCGTAGTCCTCGTTTCCGGTACCGGGTCCAATCTCCAGTCAGTCATCGACGCCGTTAAGGGAGGGGAGCTGGACGTGGAAATCGCGGCGGTGGGTGCCGACCGGGAGGGGACCTACGGCCTCGAACGCTCCTCGGAAGCAGGGCTGGAGACATTTGTGGTCAACTTCAACTCCTTCCCCACGCGCGACGAATGGGATGCCGCGCTGACCGCCCGGGTGGCATCCTACGCCCCGGACGTGGTGGTCTCCTCCGGCTTCATGCGAATCGTCAGCGCCGACTTCATCGCAGCTTTCGACGGCAAGTACCTCAACACACACCCGGCCCTGCTGCCCGCCTTCCCCGGCGCCCACGGCGTCCGCGATGCCATGGCCTACGGTGTCAAGGTCACCGGCTGCACGGTGCACTGGGCCGACGCCGGGGTGGATACCGGGCCCATCATCGCCCAGGAAGCCGTCGCGATTGAACCGGGGGACACCGAAGAATCCCTCCACGAACGCATCAAGATCGTGGAGCGCCGCCTCCTGGTCAATACGCTGGCTGCCCTCGCCGCCGCCTGATTTTCGGGCGACGACGGGAGCTACTCGAGGCGGCGCTGATTCGTCTCAGGGGAGAAG
Organism: Pseudarthrobacter sp. S3; assembly: GCF_050156905.1. NCBI lineage: Bacteria > Bacillati > Actinomycetota > Actinomycetes > Micrococcales > Micrococcaceae > Pseudarthrobacter > Pseudarthrobacter sp. S3. The sequence continues at coordinate 1,301,069 of NZ_CP189583.1, forward strand.
AACGCCATCCACAGGACAGCCACCAGCACCAGCCCGCCGGCCAGGGCGAAGGATGTGGCCAGACCTAGCTCGGGCCAGAAGTAGTTCGCAAAAATGAGCGGCCCAAAACCTGCCCCCAGCCGCGAAAACGACGACGCCCAGCCGAAACCAGTGCCGCGGAGCTCGGTCGGATAGAGCTCTGACACGTAGGCGTAGAGCACCGGAATCGCTATCTGCACTACAAAGCCGAACACCAGCAGCCAGAACACCGCCGCCGTCGGGATGTCCACCACAACCGCAACGATCACCAGGGTCAGCGCGGACAGCGGGCCCGTGATGGCAAGGATCCATTTGCGGCCCACACGCTCCACCAGCAGCGCGGCCACAACCACGCCCAAAAGCCCAACCGCCGCCATGGACGCGGTGGTCACAAACGCCTTGTATTCGGCGAAGCCCGCACCGATCAGGATCCGCGGCATCCATGTCAGGGACAGGTAGTAGACCAGCAGGATGCTGAAGAACAAAGCCCATGCCGCGGTGGTGATCTTCCAGTTGAACTGCCACACCAGCCGCAGCTGGTGCCAGGCGCTGCCCGCGGAGAGTCGCGGGACTTCCCGGGCGTCGGGAAGGCTGTAGGCGCGGGGTTCGGCACCGGTTGCGGCCACCAGGGCGTCGATGACCTTGGCAGCCTCCTCACGGCGGCCCTTGCGGATGAGGAACAGCGGAGATTCCGGGACACTGCGCCGGACCCAGAACACGAGGAGCGCAGGCAGCACCATGACCAGCAGGGTCAGCCGCCAGTCGCCGAATACGGCCACGAGTCCGGCTGAGACAAAGCCGGCAAGGGCCGCGCCCACCGGCCACCAGCCGTCCATCGCGGTGAGGACTTTCCCGCGCTGCTTGCGTGGTGTGAACTCGCCCACCAGCGCGTAGTCCACAGGTATGCAGCCGCCCAGACCGAAGCCGGCCATAAAGCGGAACGCGCAGAACCAGATGAAATCGGGGGAGAACGCGCCCAGCACGGTGAAGAGCGAGAAGATCAGCAGCGTGGCCGTAAACGCCTTCTTCCGCCCGATCGTGTCCGCTATGGTGCCCCACACAAACGCGCCCACGGCCATGCCGATCAGGTTGGACGTACCCACCCAGGCCACTTCGCCGGGGGCCAGGGCCCAGTGCGTCGAGAGCAGCGGAATCAGGATGCCGTTGAGCGTCACGTCCCACGCATCGAACATAAAGCCGAGGCCGCCGATCACGAAGATCCTGCCCTGAACTTTCCAACGCCAGGGGAGTTCCTGGACCACCTGTTCGCCGCTGGGCACAGTGGTGTAAGTATTCATCGCAGCCTCCTGTGAAAACTCTAACCGTGCCCACTGACGTTCACACTGCCGCCGGCAAGCGGGTCAACCTGCACAACACGATAAACTGGGCCTATCCCCACCAACCGCGGTACTGTTCCGCGAGATCAGACGGAGACTTTTTGTGAGCGTCACGCAGCCTGACCGTGTATCCATCGACCGTATTCCCATCCGCCGGGCACTGATCTCGGTGTACGACAAGACCGGTCTGGAGGAGCTCGCCAAGGGCCTGCACGCAGCCGGCGTGAAGATCGTCTCCACCGGTTCCACGGCCAAGAAGATCGCCGCGGCCGGAATTCCGGTCCAGGAAGTCGAAGAAGTCACCGGGTCCCCGGAAATGCTGGATGGCCGCGTCAAGACCCTGCATCCGCGCGTCCACGGCGGCATCCTGGCCGACCGCCGCGTCCCGGCCCACATGGACACGTTGACCAAAATGGAGATCGAAACCTTCGACCTGGTGGTGGTGAACCTCTACCCGTTCGTTGAGACCGTGAAGTCCGGCGCCGCGCAGGACGATGTCGTTGAGCAGATCGACATCGGCGGCCCCGCGATGGTGCGATCGGCAGCCAAGAACCACGCCGCCGTCGCCATTGTTGTTGACCCCACGTTCTACAGCTCCGTGGTCACCGCCGCCGCTGAGGGCGGCTTTGACCTGAAGACCCGACGCCGGCTGGCCGCCAAGGCGTTCGCCCACACCGCCTCCTACGACAACGCCGTGGCCACCTGGACTGCCAGCCAGTTCCTGGATGAAGACGGCGACGGCATTATCGACTGGCCTGCCTACGCCGGCTTGTCGCTGGAGCGCTCCGAGGTCCTCCGCTACGGCGAAAACCCGCACCAGCAGGCTGCGCTGTACGTGGACAAGGCAGCCCCGGCCGGCATCGCGCAGGCCGACCAACTGCATGGCAAGGCCATGAGCTACAACAACTTCGTGGACGCCGATGCCGCACTCCGGTCCGCGTTCGACTTCGCCGTGCCCGCCGTGGCGATCATCAAGCACGCCAACCCGTGCGGTGTCGCCGTTGGTTCCGCGGGTGCTGCAGACCCGATCGCCGATGCCCATGCCAAGGCCCACGCCTGCGACCCCGTTTCGGCCTTCGGCGGTGTCATCGCTGCCAACCGGACGGTCACCGCCGCCATGGCACAGACCGTTGCCGGCATTTTCACCGAGGTTGTCATCGCCCCGGACTTCGAGCCGGAGGCCGTTGAGATCCTTGCCAAGAAGAAGAACATCCGCCTGCTGGCCCTACCCGACGGCTACGGCCGCTACCCGGCAGAAATGCGCCAGGTTTCCGGCGGCGTCCTGGTACAGATGAGCGACAGGGTGGACGCCGACGGCGACAACCCCGCCAACTGGACCCTCGCCGCCGGCGAAGCCGCTGACGAAAAGACCCTCGCGGACCTCGCCTTCGCCTGGACCGCCTGCCGCGCCGCAAAGTCCAACGCTATTCTGCTCGCGAACCACGGTGCCGCAGTTGGCATCGGCATGGGCCAGGTCAACCGCCTGGATTCCTGCAAGTTGGCCGTAGAGCGGGCCAACACGCTGGGCGTTTCGGTGGAGTCCGACGTCGAAGGTGCTGGCGGTGCGTCAAACGCCAACGCCAGCGGCGCACCGCAGCGCGCCCTCGGTGCCGTCGCTGCTTCCGACGCATTCTTCCCGTTCGCTGACGGCCTGCAGATCCTGATCGACGCGGGAGTCCGCGCCGTGGTGCAGCCGGGCGGTTCCGTGCGGGATGAGGAAGTCGTGGCCGCAGCCAACGCGGCCGGCATCACCATGTACTTCACGGGTGCACGCCACTTCTTCCACTAGTCCCCACCGGCTCCCTAACCTCGCAAGCTCGGTCAAGGAACCCTGCCGGCGTGGGCCCAACGTCGACGGCGGCTGTCCCCTGGGTGGGCACAGCCGCCGTCGGGCTTTAAGGGCCTCTTAGGACTCGCTTGTTGAGGATCCGCGCCCCGCTGCTTGAGGCGCGGACCCCTCCTCCGGAAGCCGAAGATCCCGGGGCTTGGCATCCGCCAGCCGCGCCGGCGTCCAGTACTCGAGGATGTCCTCGTGCGACTGGGGGGGGGCTCGCTGTGGCTGACGGATTCGCCGCCGGGCGAGGATTCCTTAGGAAGCGGCCGCACGGGCGTAGGTCTGCTGGATGACAGTGCCCCAATACGGGCCATACATCACCGGTGATCCGCTGTAGCCGTAGCTGTTGATCGAGTTCTGCAGGCCGGCCGCACCGCTGCCGATGAACCACGGGCCGCCGGATGAACCGCCGGTCATGTCGCAGGGGATGCCCTGGGTATAGAACTGGGGGTTGTTGGTGTCATTGGTGGCCGTACCCGTGCAACTCCAGAGGGAGGCGCCGTTGAAGGGCGATGCCTGGGGGTATCCGTAGGACTTGTAGGTCAGGCCCCGCGGCTGGTTGAAGGTAACACCGGAACCCCCTATGACGTTCGTTAGGAGCTGCCGGCCGAGCGGATTCATGACGGCGAAGCCAGTGTCGTAGGTCATGTCACCGTTGGCGGTCCACTGGGTGGGGGCGTACAGGGCCTTGGCCGTCCACCTGCCGTATGGAGCGTTGCCGTTGTCGTAGGCCGGGACGAACGCGAAGTTGGAGACGAACGCGCCGGGCCCTTCGTTGACGCAGTGTCCAGCGGTGGCCACCGTGCTCTGGTTGGCAGAGGAGACGGCGTTGCCGGAGCAGACGTAGTTAGTGGTCCCGATGCTGAAGAAGACCTTGCCGATGTGGTTCACCGGCGCCTCAAGCTTGGCGATGGTCGGTTTGCCCTTGGTAGCTTTGACCTTGGTGGAGGCTCCCTTTTCCACCGAAATGGCGCTGGAGGTGTTGCCTCGTTCCACTGCTTTGTCGGCCAGGACGTCGCCGGGAATGGCGGCGCGCATCCTGTCTGCAGTCCAGTAATCGGCAACCCCGGTACTGTCCACCGCAGTGCTGGTAACGGATGGTGCAGACTTGTCGCCCGACGCCGAAGGGGCGGCTGTTGCACCCGCGGCGCCAACCAGCGCTAGGACGGCAGCCGCCGAAAGGCTCAGGAGGGTGGCAGCCAAGGACCTGGTACGCGTCATTATTGTCCTGTCTAAAACGTGTGAAGGCGTGCCCTGGAGAGACCGCCGCGTGACCTACCGAATTTATCCGGCTATGACAACTTTGTAAATAGTAGTGACGTCTCATGTATGTTCAGGCCCTGACCTGCACGAAAGCCGCAGCTTGACCACAAAAATCCCGCAGACCGCCTTAAGAGCGGGCGCCGGTTCTGGCGGGGACTGACGTTCAGGACTAATTTTGAAGCACAGCAATGATTGTCCGACTGGGCTCCGGACACGTTAGAGATTTGGGGTCCTCGCCATGTTTTCCTTCCGTAGACCAGTCAAGAAGTCCGCCGCCCGTGGCCGTCACTTCTCCGCCGCCGACCCGCAGGAGGCTGCCAACGACCTGGCAGCCCAGGCTGAAGCCTTACGTCTGCGCGACGTTGACCCGGTTCACACCTTCACCGCAACCTCGGAGCTTCGCCGCCGCGATCCCAAGTATGCGCAGATCTGGCCCAGTGATGTTCCCCACAGGCGGCGTTGACTGAACTGGCGCCCTGGAGGGCTACGTCCGAAACTCCTGGACACCGCGCGACGGCGGATTGCCGCCCGGTGTGCGCCGCGCCATCGCGTGATTTCCAACGCTGTATTCCGGCAGTGACGGACCGGCGCCTACGGCTGCGGGTAGGGTTCAAAACCCTGTCCTCGGGTAAGTTAAGGGAGGTGAAATAGAACAAATTTCCAAAAATCAGCCGACCTCCAGGGAGACGCCCGCGCATGTCCAAGATTATCTATACCCACACCGACGAAGCGCCGATGCTGGCTACTTATTCGTTCTTGCCGATCATCGAGGCATTTGCTTCGACCGCAGGTGTGGAGGTGGAGACCCGTGACATTTCGCTCGCAGGCCGCATCATCTCCGTGTTCGGTGACTACCTCACCCCGGACCAGCAGATCGGCGACGCCCTTGCTGAACTCGGTGAACTGGCAAAGTCACCGGATGCCAACATCATCAAACTGCCCAACATCAGCGCTTCCATCCCGCAGCTGAAGGCCGCCATCGCCGAGCTCCAGGGCCAGGGCTACAGCCTGCCCGACTACCCGGACAACCCCTCCTCCGACGAAGAAACGGCCGTCCGCTCCCGCTACGACAAGATCAAGGGCTCCGCTGTGAACCCGGTCCTGCGCGAGGGAAACTCGGACCGCCGTGCGCCGCTGTCCGTGAAAAACTACGCCCGCCAGAACCCGCACTCCATGGGTGCCTGGTCCGCGGATTCCAAGACCAACGTCGCCACCATGACCGCTGACGACTTCCGCGCGAACGAGAAATCTGTGGTCATCGGGTCCGACGGAACCATCGCCATCCAGCTGGTCCGCGAAGATGGCTCGGTCAAGGTCCTGAAGAAGGACTTCCCCGTGCTGGCCGGCGAAGTCATCGACGGCACAGTCATGCGCGCCGCGGCGCTGGACGAGTTCCTGGCAGCCCAGGTAGCCCGTGCCAAGGAAGAGGGCGTCCTGTTCTCCGCGCACCTGAAGGCCACCATGATGAAGGTCTCGGACCCCATCATCTTCGGCCACGTCGTGAAGGCCTATTTCTCCGAACTGTTCGAGACCTACGGCAAGCAGCTCACCGCTGCCGGCCTGAGCGCCAACAACGGCCTGGCCGCCATCCTGAGCGGCCTCGAGGAGCTGCCGGAGGACGTCCGTGCAGGTGTGAATGCGCTCATTAAGAAGGGCCTCGACGACGGTCCCGCCCTGGCCATGGTGGACTCGGACAAGGGCATCACCAGCCTGAACGTTCCCTCCGACATCATCGTGGATGCTTCCATGCCCGCCATGATCCGCTCCTCCGGCCACATGTGGGGCCCGGAAGGCCAGGAAGCCGACACCCTGGCGGTCCTTCCGGACAGCTCCTACGCCGGCATCTACCAGGTTGTTCTGGACGACTGCCGCGCCCACGGCGCCTTTGACCCCACCACCATGGGCACCGTCCCGAACGTGGGCCTGATGGCCCAGGCCGCCGAAGAATACGGCAGCCATGACAAGACGTTCGAGATCCAGGAAGCCGGGACGGTGCAGATCGTGGACGGCTCCGGTGCTGTGCTGATCGAACACGAGGTTGCCCCTAGTGACATCTGGCGCGCCTGCCAGACCAAGGATGCCCCCATCCGCGACTGGGTCAAGCTTGCCGTCACCCGCGCCCGCGCCTCCAAGACGCCCGCAGTGTTCTGGCTGGACGAGACCCGCGCGCACGACAGCAACCTCATCGCCAAGGTTAACGAATACCTCAAGGACCATGGCACCGAGGGTTTGCAGATCGAAATCATGTCTCCGGTGAAGGCAACGGCCTCCACCCTGGAACGCATTCGCAAGGGCGAGGACACCATCTCCGTCTCCGGCAACGTACTGCGCGACTACCTCACGGACCTGTTCCCCATCCTGGAACTGGGCACCAGTGCCAAGATGCTCTCGGTTGTTCCGCTGATGAACGGTGGCGGACTCTTCGAGACCGGGGCCGGCGGATCGGCCCCCAAGCACGTCCAGCAGCTACTCAAGGAAAACCACCTGCGCTGGGACAGCCTGGGTGAATTCCTGGCTCTGGCCGTAAGCTTCGAACACCTGGCCACTACCACGGACAACGCCCGCGCGCAGGTCCTGGCAGACACCTTGGACAAGGCGACAGGAACCTTCCTGCTGGAAAACAAGTCCCCGAGCCGCCGCGCCGGCGAACTGGACAACCGTGGCAGCCACTACTTCCTCGCACGCTACTGGGCCGAGGAACTGGCCAAGCAGACCGAGGACACGGAACTGGCGGCATCGTTCGCGGCTGTGGCCAAGGAGCTTGCGTCCAGCGAGGAGACTATCGTCGGCGAACTGGCCGCGGTGCAGGGCTCCACGGTGGACGTAGGCGGTTACTACCGTCCGGATGAGGCCAAGGCCTCAGCCGTGATGCGTCCGTCTGCGACTCTGAACAAGGTTATTGCGACTCTGGGCTAATCGGAACCGAACCCAAAGAGGCGGCGCCCCAGGGAACCTGGGCGCCGCTTTTTTGTCTTTTTGTTCGTACGGGATGAAGCATGGATGGGTTAATAACCGTCCACGCAGTCTGACCTTAGTTGTCCTTGCCCTTGCCTTTATTTCCCTTGCCTTCATCGGATGACGGAGATGCCGGTGCCGTGGCCACCTTAGCGGCCTCAGCCGCAGCGGCATCCGCTTCTGCCTTCTTTTGTGCCGCGGCCGCGTCCGCGTCCGCTGCAGCCTTCGCTGCTGCTGCGGCGTCGGCTTCGGCCTTGGCCGCTGTCAGGTCTGCGCGGACAGCGGCAGCGGCCGTGGTGATGCTGCGCCGGCGTTCCTCCGTAACCCCTCCGCTCCCTACAGCGGACGCGAGATCGGCCTCGAGGCTCTCCAGGGCCGCCAGCCCACCGGAAAGGTCGTTGGCGGCGGCAGCCTGGCTGACGCGGAGGACCCGTTCCTGGAGTTGGCGGGCGGAATCACGTTCCAGGCCGGTCTCAGCCGGGCCGCACGCTGCCAACGAAACGGCCAGCAGAACGGCTGTGGCAACAGTGAGGCCCTGGGCTGCCGCAGAAGGCCAGCAGTGATTCTGGGCACTGCTCATGGTTTCACGCTCTCCTGAAGTTCCTTGAGGTGGTCGCCCAAAGTGCCGGTGACGGCGGGGTAAGGAACGACGTCGGGCGTTGGCTCAGGTGCCAGACTGAAGGTCAGCGCCGTTACGGCTGCTCCAGCGGAGAGAACGCCCAACGCGATGACTGTCCAGAACCGCCTTCCGTTGTGGCGAAGACGGGACAAATCCGGGACCCGGCTGTGCGGGTTGGAACGGCGGGTGACGTCCCTTTGTGTGCTGCTTGCCAGGACCACCGGCAGGTCGGATTCAGCGGTGATGGCGATGGACGGTGGCCTGAACGGCATTGCCGGGAGTACCCGGGTTGTCTCCGGTTCAAGCTCGCCCGGTGCTGACACGGGTGACACCAGGGCCTGACGCAGAACGGATTCAACGTCGGCCGCGACGGGACGTTCCATCGGTTCGATGGCGGTCATGGAACGGATCAGATCAGCCCACTCCGCCGGAAGGTCAGCAGGGATCTCCGGCGTCCGGTGCAACCTGGCCACTGCGGATTCAACGGCACTGCCCGGGAACTCAACGGTCTGCTTGACGCATTCCAGGAGAACCAGACCCAGCGAGTAGATGTCAGTGGCGGGCGACAACGGGGACCCCATGGCCTGCTCCGGACTGAGGTAGGCGGCCGTGCCCACCATAGTTCCCGTGGCGGTCAGCCGGGCTGAATCCGCCATCCTGGCGATGCCAAAATCCGTGAGTTTGGGCCGCAAAGGTTCGCCCGGGCGGATCTGCACCAGCAGGATGTTCCCGGGCTTGATGTCACGGTGGATGATCCCCATGCTGTGCACGTAGGTCAGTGCGTCAGCAACGCCTGCCCCGATGACTGCAAGCTCGTCCAAGGGAACTGCACTATGCCTGATCCGGCTGCGGAGGTCCTGCCCCTCCACAAGTTCCATGGTCAGGAACGGGCGAGGTTCGTCCAGGACGCGCGTATCGATCCCTGCGTCGAACAGCGTGACCAGGCTGGGATGGTTGAGCGTTGCCAGCAGTTGGATTTCGGCTTCCTGGCGCTTGAGCTCATTGTCATCAGGCGCCTGTGGGGCAAAGAGCTTCAGGGCGACATCCCGGCCCAGGTTCTCGTCCCGGGCGCGGTAGACGGTGGACATGCCGCCGCGGCCGACAATGTCCGCCAGCCGATAGCGTCCGCCGAGCACTTCATTCTTAATGGAGCTAGGCGAATCCGCCACCATGACCAGTTCCTCCCGGTGCGCTGCGGCACTATTCTTCCCCAATAATACCGGCCGGTAGGGCATCCGTTAAGCCGTCTGTCGGCACGCCGACGGCCCGGCTGAGGAGTGATTGGGACTTTCAGCCGGGCCTTCGGGCCACAAGGACTACTGCTGGTAGTTGAGTTCTCCGGTGGCCACCTCCTATTGGAAAGCTGGCTATGCCGCGAACGGCGGAGCCGGTGTGTATACGGTCTTAGGCGTCACAGTCCGCTGAGTGCGGAGCCCGCTTAGGCCTTCCGGCGCCGCTTGCGCATCAGCAGTCCGGCAAGCAGCAGGATAAGGGCGAGCGGGATCAGGGAAGCATCCATGCCCGTCTTGGCCAGCATGGTGGCGCCGCCCTGGCCCGGGGTGCTGCCCGTGGTGTTCACCGCGGCAGATACCGAACCCGTGGTGTTGCCGGCGGGAAGAACGGTGATGCCAGTCGTGTCAGATCCCGTAGTGCCGGAGGTTCCGGTGCCCGGGTCCCTAGCGTCCGTGCCACCCGTTGTGCCGGTTCCCGGGTCCGTAATGTCCGTGCCACCTGTTATGCCGGTTCCCTGGTCTGTGGTGTCATTGCCGGGCGTTTCCGTACCGGGGGTTTCAGTACCCGGGGTTCCACAGCCGTCGGTTCCACCGCCGATGATGACGCATGCATCAAGACCAACATTCACATCATCAAGGACACCGGACGTGTCCAGGCCCAGACCTACGTCAACGGCGGTGGTTTCGCTGCCGTTGGTGCCGCCGAGGTTGGCGTCGACCACTGCAGCTACGTCGGCGGTGGTTTCGCTGCCGTTGGTGCCGCCGAGGAGGGTGTCTCCGAGATTTACGTCGGCTGCCGCGGCTACGTCAGCGGTAGTCGTGTCGGTTCCGCTGCCGTCAGTGCTGCCAAGAAGGCCGTCGCTGAGTCCAAAATTGGCGTCGACTGCAGCAGCGACATCCGCTGTACCCGATTGCGTTGGGCCGCCCAGCAGACCCAACGACGTCGTGTCAACGGAGGCCGCCGCTGAGACCAGGGCGGATGCGGAAAGGTCCGGTCCGTTCGTTGTGTCCGCGGCGCTGGCTGCGGTGGCGCCGAAGGCCAGTAGCCCGCCGGCAAAGAGGGTGCTGAGCAGCCCCCTGCGAAGGTTGCAATTCATGATGTTCTCTCCTGAGAAGTTGATTTGGGGCGCTGGTTAGCGCCTTGAGGCCGTGTTCTGCCCATGAAGAAGGGCAGGAGGGCTCAACTAGTCAGGAGAGGAACCGGGGTCGAATGACACCGCTGACGGGGCATGGTCTGGTGATCCGCTGATGGGGAAGACCCCTAAGAGCGGCACGTTGAAACTGGACTCGTCCAGGGAGGCAGCAGAGCCTGAGGCGCCGGAGGGCGAGGCGCCGCTCCCTGCGCCCGAAACAGGTCCTGCCGGGGCCGGAGTCGCAGGCGTGGAAGGATCCGTGGTCCAAGGGCTTTCCGCTGGGACTGAGTGCATGTCTGCGCGGGCGGGAACCGGCAGCGACGACGTTCCCGTGACGGCGAGCAAGTTGTCGGCAGAGCCGGGGGAGTTCGTGACGGCATCAGGTGTGACGTGCCCTGCTGCAGCGGCGTCCGTAACCGCCAAGATCTCGCCGGCAACGGCAATCTCTTCAAGGGGCACCAGCCCGGGCAGTGTGACCGGTGCGGACAGAACGGTCACCTTTACCAGGTCCACTACGGGTTTCAGAACCGGCTCAAGAACCGGTGCCGCGTCGGTGAGGGGGAGGGCGACTGTGTCAATCAGGTCATCTGCAGCGGTATCCACCACTGCAGCAACCGGGACGGCCACGGCCGTGACGGTGCCCGCCGGAACCACGATATTGATCACAGGGACCGCGGCAATAAGCTGATCCGCTGTGCCCGCCACAATGCCCACTCCGGGTTGCAGGAGTCCGGTGGGTGAAGGAGCAGGCGGAGCGGCTTCAAGAATGGTAGGGACGGCACCGGTCAACGGCGCGGTCAGGGACGAAACCGATGAATTCACGCTGCCCTGAAGGGACCCGGAATCCCTCGAAGTGTCTGCCGTTGCGGCGGACGCGGAAAGTGTCAGCCAGGTAGCGGTTACCGCACCTGCGAGGAGCAGCGGCCGGAGCGCACGCCACGGCGATCGAACTTTAGCCATGCGTACCACCCCCAGTACCGTTGAGACCTACGATTTCATGAGCGTAAGACTCCGGCGTGGAGCAAGTCTAGGGGAACGGAAAATAAATCCAGCATACTTACTAATTGTCACTCATCCATCGATAACCGAATGGCGAGTGTCAATCCTGTTTACAAAAAAGTCACGGCCCCGAAACGGGACGATTCCGGTAATTCAGTGGGCATCATTCGGGTAGCTGACGCCCAGCTGCCTGCGCACGCTGTCAAAGAGCCGCATGGTCTTGATGGAATCCTCCAGCAGCATGACCGGGCTCTCGGCCAGACCCTGTTGGATGCAGCGGGTCACTTCGCGCAGTTCGTAGGTATAGCCGATGCCAACCACGTCGAACGTTTCCGTGCGCAGCCCTTCCCGGCCGATGCCGATCACGAGTTCCCGCGGATTGTTGATTGAACTGACGCTCTGGAGGTAGCCCAGGCTGCCCGCCACGGTGGCCGTCCGCGGACCGTAGGCCAGGAGCGAGGACGTCAGCTGGGCCTGGGCCCCATGGTTGTAGCCGAGCGTCAGAGCATTCTGGGCGTCCACGCCGTCGTCATTAATGCAGCCGGTGGCACTGACCGTCTGCGGGAAACCCAGCGTACCCAGCGCCCACAGCAGCGGGTAGACCGAGATGTCCAGGAGGGCGCCGCCACCATCCTGCCTGGCCCACAGCCTGGACGTCGAGGAATAGGGCGCGGGAAAGCCCAGGTCAGCGGTCACCCAGTGCACGTCCCCGAGCTCCCCGGACGCGGCAATCTCGAACGCCCGCTGCATGCCCGGGAGGAAGCGGGACCACACAGCCTCCATCAGGAAGAGTTTCCGCTCCCGGGCAAGCGCGACGAGCTCACTCGCTTCCCTGCCGTTGATGGTGAATGCCTTTTCGCACAGGACGTGCTTGCCCGCATTGAGCGCAGCGAGCACAATCTGGTGGTGCTGGGCGTGCGGCGTGGCGACGTAGACAACGTCCACCGAGCCATCGGCGAGCAGCCGCTGGTAACCGGGCACGCCGTCGTCGTCCCCGTAGGCCTTGGCGAAACCGTAATCGGCCGCGAAACTCTCCGCAGTTCCCTGTGAGCGGGAACTGACGGCATAGAGCTCGGCGTCTGGGAGCAGTGCCAGGTCCTGCGATACTGACCGCGCGATCCCGCCGGTGGCTACGACGCCCCACCGCAGGCGTTTTCCGGTGGCAGACCGGGGATCCGGATCGGACTGGCTGGACAGCCACGGTGTGGCAATGGGCGCACTCATGGTGCCCATCCTCTCATTCAGACCAGTCCGGGCGTCAGACCAAGGCGCGCGCCGGTTCTTCCGTCAGCCTGCCCTTCTTGAGCCTGAAGCGGCGGTCCGTCTTGTATGCCAACGCCTTGTCGTGCGTGACCCCGAGGATGGTGGTGTTGTGGTCACGGCTGAGCGAGCTGAGAAGTTCGACGATGTGGTCACCCGTCTGCTCATCGAGGTTGCCGGTGGGTTCGTCAGCCAGGATCAGCTTGGGTTCGTTCGCCAGCGCCCGCGCAATGGCCACGCGCTGCTGCTCGCCGCCGGACAGCCGATTGATGCGCCGCACCTGCTTCTCCGTATCCAGCTGCACCTGCTCCAGGAGGTCCCTGGCCCGCTGCCGCCGTTCCGCTTTGCGCACACCCGCGAACTCCATGGGCAGCATGACGTTGTCCATAGCGGAAAGATTCGGGATCAGGTTGAACTGCTGGAAGAGGAACCCGATATCCCGGCGCCGGTACTCCGTCAGCTTGCCGTCCGGCATGCCCGCCAGGCTCACGCCGTTGACCACGACGTCTCCGCTGGTGGGTTTGTCCAGCGCACCCAGGAGGGACAACAGTGTGCTCTTGCCGCTGCCGCTTTTGCCGACGATGGAGGCCGTAGTGCCCTGCTCCAGAAAAAACTGACATCCTTGACCGGCTTGATGGTGATGACGGCCACGCCGAACACCGCCGCAATGCCGGCCGCGATGACACCGGGGGAGGCGCTGGCGGTGACGGACGTCACTAGCGGGGAAGCGCAGGCGAAGGGGCCCCCGGAGGGAAGACCAGCGCCGCCCGGGAAACCCGCGCCGCCGGAAGCCAGCCGCGCCAGTACGTGCGGCGCGCCTGGTGGTGGCTGCCGCCGTCGTCGTGTTGGAGCTGATCAGCGCGGACGCGATGCCGCCGCTGGCAAGGAGGCGACGCCGGCGCCTACTGCGCTGCCCATGGCCACGAGCACCAGGGCCTCCAAGACGAACTGCAGGCCGATGGTGCGGTTGGGGGCGCCGATGGCTTTGAGGACACCAATTTCGCGCCGGCGCTCGCGGACCAGCATGACCATGATCAGGCCGGCGGTTGCCAGGGCAGCTACGAAGGCGATAAAGGAGATGTTCTTGACGCTGTCCAGCGAGCTGACAGCTGTGGTCAGGCTTTGGCCCTGGGTTACGTCGGCCTTGTCCGTACCGAGCGCATTCTGCAGGGCGGTCTTGGCGGAGTCCACGTTGTCCATGCTGTTGACCGTGACGATCATGGAGGACAGCTCATCCGGAAGCGCCGCCAGGGTCTGCGCCGTAGGGAGGGTCAGGTACAGTGCGTTATTTCCGATCGCTGTGCCCGAGTCAAAAAGTCCGGCCACCGTGAAGGTCTGGTCCTTGACAGTGAGGTTGAGCCCACGGTGAAATTGTTCTTTTCCGCCAGGCTGGTTCCCAGCAGGGCGTTGGTGGACGCGGCGGTCAGGCTGGTGGTCACGGCCGTTGTGTTCTGCCCGCCGGGTCCGCCCTGGCCTCCGCCTGGTCCGCCCTGGGTGCCAGCGGCAGCCTGCGCCGTAGCATCTGTCGCGTGAGTGAGCCGGAGCGCTTTGGTTCCGACGACGGCCGCTACGTTCGGTACCGCCGCCGCGGTTGCGGCCTGCGCTGATGTCAGTGGTTCGCCGCCGCCGTCGAACCCCTGTCCGCCAGCGGGGTTGACGGTCAGGACCGTGCCCACGGAAGCATTCAGCTCCTGGACTTTTGCGCCGACGGCCTGGTTGGCCACCAGCATGGCCAGGGCAAGCCCGATGGCGACCGCCAGAACTGCTACCACCGCAGCTGTTCGGACTTTGTTTCTGAAGGCATTGCCAACACTCCGGGCAGGGACGCTCACTGTACTCCCTAGGATCGGGGCCGGAGAGGGGCCGGCAACTGGTCCTGCTCTGCCGCCGGGGCCTGTGCGGACATCCGGCCGAAGCTGTGGTTGGGCTGTGAGGCTGGAAATGCGAAAGGCGGCCACCCCCTCGTGGGGATGGCCGCCTTTCGGTGGTGCGGCAGTGCCTACTTGGTCAGCGGGCCAAGTACCGGATCGTCCACGTAGGCCGTCTTCACGTTGGCGGCGGTCACGATGACCGGCGGCAGCAGGAAGGCAGGGACGGTCTTCACCGTGTTGTTGTAGGACTTGGTGTCGTTGACCTCAGGCGTCTTGCCTGCCTGCAGGTCCTTAACCATGGTGATCGCGTGCTCAACGAGCTTGCGGGTGTCCTTGTTGATAGTGGAGTACTGCTCGCCGGCAAGGATGGACTTGACGGATTCAACTTCCGAGTCCTGGCCGGTGATGATCGGCAACGGCTTGCCGGCGGCCTTGACTGAGGTCAGGACTGCGCGGGCCAGGGTGTCGTTCGGGGACAGGACGCCGTCAAGGCTTGCGGTGGTGTAGCTGCCCGTCAGCAGGGTGTCAGCGCGGCGCTGGGCGTTCTCTGCCTTCCAGCCCTGGGTGACGGCCTGTTCGAAGGTTGTCTGGCCCGAAACCACTTTGAGGGTGCCGTCGTCGATCTTGGGCTTGAGGATGCTCATGGCGCCGTCGAAGAAGACCTTCGCGTTGGCATCATCCGGGGATCCGGCGAAGAGCTCGATGTTGTACGGGCCCGTGGGCTTTTTAGCCTTCATTCCGTCCAGCAGCGCCTGGCCCTGCAGTACACCCACCTTGAAGTTGTCGTAGGCCACGTAGTAGTCCACGTTCGCGGTGTTGAGCAAGAGCCGGTCATAGGCAATGATCGTGGCGCCGGAGTCCTTGGCCTGCTGCAGCTGGGTACCCAGCTGGGCGCCGTCGATGGCACCGACAATGATGACCTTGGCGCCCTTGGTGATCATGGCACTGATCTGGTTCTGCTGTTCAGAGACGCCACCGTTGGCGAACTGCACGTCCGCCTTGAAGCCGGCACTGGAGAGTCCGTCATTGAACAGTTTTTCCGCCAGGACCCAGTTTTCGCTGGTCTTCTGGGGAAGTGCGACGCCGATGGAGGAGCTCTGGTCGAAGCCGCCGCTGCCGCTGCTGCTGCTGCTGGTGCCGGTGTCGGCGCGGCCGCAGGCTGTCAGTGCCAGTGCCGCTATTGCAGCGACAGCTGCAGCCTTTCCTGCTTTACCAATCATTCGCATTGCTGATTCTCTTTCTTTTGGTGGTGTGAATCGAAAGGCTAACGCTCAGACTTCCCTGGCGATCGCTTCCTTGGTGGAGGTGGTTTCGTCGGGCTGGAGGGGGTTGGAAGGACCAGCGTTGCGAGTGAAGTTCTTGGTCATCATGCCTATAAGGGACCTCTTTCCCTGGGTCTTGTTGTAGACGTCGAACGCGACGGCGATGAGCAGGACCAGGCCCTTGATGATCTGGGTGAGGTCAGCGCCGACGCCGAGGAGCTGCAGGCCGTTGTTCAGCACAGCCATCACCAGGCCACCGATGATGGAGCCGATCACCGTGCCCACGCCGCCAGTCACGGCGGCGCCGCCGATGAAGACTGCAGCGATGGCGTCCAGTTCCCAGCCGACGCCGTCGAACGGGCCCGAAGCGGTGGACCGGCCTACGAAGATCATGCCGGCCAGGCCGGCCAGGATGGACATGTTCATCATGACCAGGAAGTTAACCTTCTTGGACTGGACGCCGGACAGCTCGGCTGCGTGGCGGTTACCGCCTACGGCGTAGACATGCCGACCCACCACCGTTTTGGCGGAGACGAACCCGTAGATCACCACCAGCACGGCGAGGATCAGTCCGGGGATGGGGAACGAGGTGCCGGGACGGCCCGTTGCGAAGAGGTATGTGGCGTACAGGATGGCGGCGCAGACCAGGACCAGCTTCAGGACAACCACCCAGGTTTCGGGCACTTCCGCGCCGAGGGCCTTGGCGGTACGGCGGCGGCGGATTTCGCTGACGATCACGAAGGCGGCGCCCGCGAGGCCGATCAGGAGCGTCAGGTTGTTGTAGCCGGTTTTTGGTCCGACTTCCGGAAGATAGCCGGAGCCGAGGAACTGGAAGTCTGTTGGTACCGGGATGGTGTTGGACTTGCCTACGAACTGGTTGAAGCCGCGGAACAGCAGCATGCCTGCCAGCGTGACGATGAACGCCGGGATGCCAACATACGCCGTCCATATCCCTTGCCAGGCACCGATGAGTGCTCCCAGCAGCAGGCCCAGCAGCACGCCGGCGTACCAGGGGATGCCCCAGTCGCGCATGGCCAAGGCCACTGAAACGCCGACGAACGCGGCGACGGATCCGACTGAGAGGTCAATGTGCCCGGCAATGATGACCAGGACCATGCCGATCGCGAGGATCAGGATGTAGGAGTTTCCATTGAAGAGGTTGATGACATTGCCCGACGTGAGCGTGCGGCCCTCTGTGGTGATCTGGAAAAAGATGATCAGTGCGACCAGGGCGAAGATCATCCCGAATTGGCGGGTGTTTCCGCCGAAGAGCTTCTTGAGCGCGTTCATTGTTTCAGTCCTTGTTTCTGGAAGGATCTGGAGGATTCCAGAGGGTCAGGCGGATTTACGGGCAGACGTCATGAGTTTCATCAGGCTTTCCTGGCTTGCGTCGTCTTTGTTCAGGACTCCGGTGATGGCACCTTCGAAGATGGTGTAGATACGGTCGGAAAGTCCCAGCAGCTCGGGCAGTTCGGAAGAGATGACGATGACGCCCTTGCCCTGGTTGGCGAGCTGCTGGATGATGCCGTAGATCTCGTATTTGGCACCCACATCGATCCCGCGTGTCGGTTCATCCAGGATCAGCAGGTCCGGGTCCGTGAACATCCATTTGGCGAGGACCACCTTCTGCTGATTGCCGCCGGAGAGCTTGGCCACCCCTTCCTCCACGGACGGAGTCTTGGTCCGCAGCGACTTGCGGTACTGCTCCGCCACCGTGAACTCCGCATTCGTGTCCACCACGGTGTGGTGGCTGATTTTCTTCAGGTTGGCCGAGACGGTAGTGGTCTTGATGTCATCGAGAAGGTTCAGCCCCAGGGACTTACGGTCCTCAGTCACGTAGCCGAGTCCGGCGTCGATGGCCTGGCGAACGCTCTTGAGGCTGACTTCCTTGCCGTCTTTGTAGGTGTGCCCGTCGATGAACCGCCCGTAGGACCGGCCGAAAACGGAACGGGCGAGCTCGGTGCGGCCGGCACCCATCAGCCCGGCAAAGCCAACGATCTCGCCGCGGCGGACGAAGAAGTTGGAACCCTTGCAGACGAGCCTGTCCTGGATGGCGGGGTGGCCCACGGTCCAGTCCTTGACCTCGAAGAACACCTCGCCGATCTGAGGTGTGTGGTCGGGAAAGCGGGACTCCAAGGCGCGGCCCACCATGCCCTTGATGATGCGGTCCTCGTCGACGCCGTCGGCCTTGACATCGAGGGTTTCGATCGCCTTGCCATCCCGGATGATGGTGATGGAATCGGCGATCTGTTCGATCTCGTTGAGCTTGTGGGAAATGATGATCGAGGTGATGCCCTTGCCCTTGAGGCCCAGCATCAGGTCCAGGAGGTGCTGGGAATCGGATTCGTTCAGTGCAGCGGTTGGCTCGTCCAGAATGAGGATCTTGACCGACTTGTTCAGCGACTTGGCGATCTCCACCAGCTGCTGCTTGCCGACGCCGATCTCCTTGATGGGGGTGTCCGGGTTTTCGCGCAGGCCTACTCGGGCCAGAAGTTCGGTGGAACGGAGGCGCGCCTCCGTCCAGTTGATCACGCCGCGCTTGGTGGGTTCGTTGCCCAGGAAGATGTTCTCCATGATGGAGAGCTCCGGGATCAGGGCCAGCTCCTGGTGGATGATCACGATGCCGGACGCCTCACTGGCCCGGATGTCCTTGAACTGCTGGACTTCGTTCTGGTACACGATGTCGCCGTCGTAGCTGCCGTACGGGTAGACGCCCGAAAGCACCTTCATCAGCGTGGATTTGCCGGCGCCATTTTCGCCGCAGATAGCGTGAATCTCGCCGGCTTTGACCCGGAGGCTCACTTCCGACAATGCCTTGACACCGGGAAATTCCTTGGTGATGGAACGCATCTCCAGGATGACCGGGTGACTGTGCGTGGTCTGGGACGTCATTTGCCCTTACGCCTCCAATGCATGACTTCTTTGTCCGCCCCGCAAAGCGCAGGGGCGTCTGATGAAAAAGTAAACTGGATCACACCCGTTATCGTCAAGTCTTTAACGCAATTATGCGGATAACGAAACGGCTACATTCGCCGGATGCCGGCGTACTGGAACACCAGCGCGGCTGCTCCCAAAGCCTCCGCGCGGTCCCCGAGTGAGGACATCGTCAGTGTGGTGGTCTCGCCGATCACCGGTACTGCATGCCGGATCAGCCCCCGTCGAATGGGGGCGAGCAGCAGCTCACCCAGGCCCGCGAGCGGGCCTCCCACCACGATGACTTCAGGGTTGATCAGGTTCGCTACGTTGCCCAGGGCGCGCCCAACTGCCAGGCCTGCATCGTCCACCACGCGCAGTGTCGCGGAGTCGCGTGCCAGGGCCTTCCGGACGATGTCCGCAGGCGTGAGGGGCGGATCTTCCCCGCGGCCGAGGAGCTCGATCATGGTGGTGGTGGAGGCGATGGTTTCCAGGCAGCCGCGGTTGCCGCAACGGCACACGAGACCGTGTTCATGGATGGTGGCATGGCCGATTTCCCCGGTGATGCCCACTGTGCCGTAGTAAGGGGCCCCGTTGAGGATCAGGCCGGCTCCGATGCCGGAACCGATCTTGAGGAACATCAGGTTGCTGACCCCCGTATGCGGCCCCCACGTGACCTCCGACCAGGCGCCGAGATTGGCGTCGTTGTCGACAAAGATGGGGATTTTGAGGGTGTCCTCCAGGTGTTGAAGGATGTTAATGCCCACCCATTCCGGGAGGATGGCGCCCTGTGCGACGGTGCCGGTCCGGCGGTCGATGGGTCCCGGGATTCCGACGCCGGCACCCACCACCAGGGTCCGGTCCACGCCGCTTTGCTCCAGCAGTTTATCCAGCAGTGCAACAGCCGCCTGGATGCCTTCCTCGGCCTGGTGGCCCAAGGGGAGCAGGACGGATTCTTCGGCGATCACGTGGTAGCTCAGGGACGCCAGGACCACTCGGAGATGCCGCCTGCCGAAGTCAATACCCACAGCGACCGCGCCGTTGCTGTTGAGTCTCACGTTGAGCGCCCGGCGCCCGGAGCTGGTGATCGGTTCGGTTGACGCCAGGCCCGCATCCTGCATGATTTTGACGATGTTGGACACAGTTGCAGTGGACAGTCCGGTCTGGCGCGCAAGCTCGGCCTGCGTGGACGGGCCGCTCATGAGGGTCTCGATGATCCGTTGCTGGTTCAGTTGCCGGAGGGCTGACTGGGATCCCGGATTCTTTGGCTTGCTCCTCGTCGAGCGCGGTGTGGCGGACATGAAGAGAAGATTGCCCTACTTCACCCTTGTAGTCAAGAAGTTAACGCAATATGCCTGCCGGATGAGACGAAATGATGGGATGATCCGTCCATTTGGAGGCTTGGCCAGTGCAGTCTGCCCCGGAACCGATCACGGCCGGTGGTTAGGCTGAACAAAGCGGCCGCATACTTCCTTCGGCCGTCCCGATCATGTGAGGTGGAAACGGTGCTGCTGGCCCTGATGCAGGCGAACGCCCGAGTGCTGGACGTGGATGCAAACTGCGCTGCCCTGGATGCGGCTGCCCAGGCTGCCGCTGCTGAAGGCGCAGCGGTGCTGGTCACCCCGGAACTGTTTGCGGTGGGCTACGCGCCGCTGCGGCTACGTGCGGAGCTAGACCCCTCCGGGATTCCCGCCATCAGGGAAACGCTGTCAGGGATCGCCCGCCGCCACGGAATCGGACTGGCCTACAGCCTGCCGTCAGTCGCGGGCGGGGGCAGCTGGCACATCACCTCTACGCTGGTGGACACCACCGGCACTGAGCTTCTCACCTACGCCAAGGTGCACCTCTTCGGTCATGGCGAACGCGCGGCGTTCAGCCCCGCCGAGGAGCCTCCCGCCGTCGTCGATTTCAACGGCTTCCGGACGTCGATGGTGATCTGCTACGACGTGGAATTTCCGGAAACGGTCAGGGCGGCGGCACTGGCTGGAGCAGAGCTGCTCCTGGTGCCCACCGCGCTGGCGCACGGATTCGAGACCGTCCCCCAGGTCCTGCTCCGGGCCCGCGCGCTGGAGAGCCAACTGACCATCGCCTATGCCAACCACTCCGGAATCGAGGAGGGCTGCGAATTCCTGGGCGGTAGCGTCATCGCTGGGCCGGACGGTTCGCTGCTGGCCGCGGCGGGACCGGGAGCCGAACTCCTGTATGCCGAGGTGGATCCGGACGCTGCCCGAAATGCCCGTGACGTGGTGCCCTATCTCCGTGAACGCCGCCCGGAGCTCTACCGGTCCTGGGGCATCTGAGGCCCGCCGTCCTCCAGGCCGTCCACGTACTGCAGGGCAATCCACAGTTCAGCTCGCACTTGGGCGGAGCCCAGGTCCATGGCCAGCAGCTCGGCCAGTGCATTGATCTGGCGCCGCACGCTGTTCCGGTGCATCCCGAGGGCTTTGGCACTGGCATCCCAATTGCCGTTTTCGCCCAGCCATGACTTCAGGACGAACAGCTGGGAGCTGATTCGGTCAGGCTCCTGCGCCAGGACCGGTTCCAGCAGCCGGGCGGCAAGCATGGTGCCGGCGCTGCGGCCCAACAGTCCCGCGACTGACCACGTGACGTCATCCACGCGCACGCTTTCTCCGCTTGCCTGGACGCGGGATCGCAGCGACGCCGCACGCTGATAGGCGGCAGGAAGGCCGGCCATTTCGGTGGGATCGCCCACCACCAGGCGCCAGCCCAGGTCCTCCACCTCGTGCAGCAGCGTGTCGTCCACTTTGAACCGCGTGACGGCGGCAAACCCGTATTCCGTCAGTTCCACCATCTTCGTGTCGAACAGCCTGCGCCACTGCAGCAGTTCCCGGACCGGACCGTCCGCCGACGCGGTCGGCGCAACATCCGCGCGGACGCCCTGAATCACCCGCAGGGCACCGGACCGGGTTCCGGAAACGCTTTGGGCCAGGAGGTCCCTAAGGACGTTCAGCCGCCGGCTTGATCCGGAGGCCAGGCTCTCGGGACGCAGCAGGAGTGCCGTTGCCAGCTGGCTGGGGGCGAGCGAGCCGCTGGTGCGTTGTCGCACCAGCAGTTCCAGCAGCCCCACCACAGAGGACACCACGCTGTTCTGCGCCGGGGTCAGCGGCTTGTCCGTGCCCAGGATAAGAGCCCCGAGGGTGGCGTCCCTGGTGCTCCGGAGGGGATGGCCGAAGACGAAGGCCGAACCGTCCGTCGGAAACGAGTCTGTCTCCACCCGCGGGCCGTTGCCTGCCAGCAGCCGCTTGAGTATCGGGTGCAGGGCAGAAGGCTCGACGGCGGCGGCAGCGCCGGTCCCGGCCGCTGCCGCACGGGCCCGCACGCGTCCGTCCGCCCCGAAAAGCTGGGCCCACACCGGAACCTGCTGTGCCAACGCGGACAGGAGCTCGTGCTCGGGCCTGGCCGACAGCACAGCCCGCATCAGTCGCCGATTGGTCTCCGCCAGCTGGCGGAAGACCCGGGCATTTCCGGATTCCAGGAGCTGGGAGAACTCCAAGCCGATGGCGGCGAAGGGGACGCTGCTGGGGATCTGCACCAGGGTGAGCTGATGGGTTTGGCAGGCTGACATCACGTGGTCCGGGACGTCGTCGAAGTAGGGCTCGAGGCCAAATCCCAAGGCGGCGACGCCTGCGCCGACCAGCCGCCGGACGTACGCTTCCGCCCGCTCCTTCGTGCCGCCTGCGTCCAGGAACGGCAGTCCCGCCGTGAGGACGAACTCCCCGTCCAGGAGGTAGGGCGTGGGATCCTCCAGTTCGCTGGGTTCCACCCAGCGCAACGGAGCGCTGGAGTTACCAGCATCGTGCAGGACCCTGAGGTCCCGGGGGAGTGCTGCCAAAAACTGGCCCAGGGTCACCGCATCCAGGTGGTCCGCGGCATCAGGCTGCACGGAAGGAGTCCTGGCCGACGTGTCCGGCGCTGGCTAAGATTGGTGCATTACGTCTCATGATTGAAAACTATAGGTCACTTTGCACATCCCTGAGATCCGGCTCACACCCCTACGCTGGATGAGGGAAACCGACAACTACTCACGAACGGACGTCAACGATGACTGTGCCAACACTCTCCGGACCTGCCACAGGCCGTCCAGCCGGCCGTCCCGGGCTGGGCGCGCAACTGCTACGCCGGAAGCCCATCGGACAGATGGTCAGCGAAGCGGAAAGCGGCCATGGCGGACCGAAGCTGGTCCGCAGCTTCGGGGTCCTGCAGCTGACCATGATCAGCGTCGGCGCCACCCTGGGGACCGGCATCCTGGTGATCCTCGGCGAATCTGTTCCGCTGGCCGGGCCCGCCATTTGGATCTCGTTCGCCATCGCCGGGTTCGCCGCGCTGCTTTCAGCCGTCTCTTATGCAGAAATGGCGGGCATGGTCCCCGTGTCCGGTTCCAGTTATTCGTACACCTACGCCACGATGGGCGAAGGCATGGCCTGGATCTGCGGCTGGTGCCTGGTCCTCGAGTACGCCGTCTCCGTCGCGGCTGTTGCCGTGGGCGCGGGCCAGTACGTGAACGAGGCTCTGGCAGTGTTCGGGCAGGTCCTGCCTGACGCCGTGTCCCAGCCCCCGGGCGGCGGCGGCCTGGTCAATGTCCCTGCCATGGTCATCGTGGTGCTGGCAACCATCCTGCTGGTCCGCGGAGCTAGGGAAAGCGCCTGGATCAACACGTCCATCGTTGTGGTGAAGGTGGGCATCCTCCTCTTCTTCTGCGTCGTGGCCTTCACCGCTTTCAATGCGGGCAACTTCGAACCGCTCCTGCCGATGGGCGCCGCCGGAGTCTCCGCGGCCGCATCCCGGGTCTTCTTCTCCTACATCGGCTTCGACGCAGCCTCCACCGCCGGCGAGGAAGCCCGCAACCCCAAGCGCGACCTGCCCCGCGCCATCATGCTCTCCATGGTCATCGTCACCACCATCTACGTCCTGGTGGCCGTCGCAGCCATTGGCGCCCGCCCCTGGGGTTGGTTCGACGGCACCGAAGCGGCCCTCGTGAAGATCCTGGAGGAAACTACCGGCCAGCCCTGGATCGCCCTTGTCTTCGCTGTCGGCGCCGTCCTGGCGATCGCGAGCATCGTCCTGACTGTCCTGTACGGCCAGACCCGCATCCTGCTCTCCATGTCCCGCGACGGGCTCATTCCGAAGGTCTTCGGCCGCGTCTCCCGCCGTACCGGCACCCCCGCGGCGGGCACGCTCCTGGTGGGCACCGCCGTCGCCCTCACCGCCGGGCTCGTCCCGCTTGGCGCCCTGGCCGACGCCACGAGCATCGGAACCCTGTTCGCCTTCGCCCTGGTCAACGTGGCCGTGATCTACCTGCGCCGCACCCGGCCCGAGCTGGAGCGTACGTTCCGCGTGCCGTTTTTCCCCCTGACCCCGATCCTCGGCGCCCTGATGTGCGCGTACCTCATGGCCAACCTCGGGGCCGAGACCTGGGTGACCTTCGGAATCTGGATGCTGGTGGGCCTGGCGGCCTACTTCGGCTATGGCCGCCGGAACTCCAGGGTGGCGGCGCTGAGCCTGGAGGAATACCGTGAGCTGAGCAGGCCGGAATCTTCAACACAGTCCACCCCCGAACGAACGAAGGCAGAGCTTTAATGACCGTCGCCACCGAACTCCCGGCTTCCGACCCGGCCAGCACCCAGGCTGGCCCCATCACTATGCTGAACCCTGATTTTCCGTTCAGCTACGACCACTACCTGGCCCACCCGGCAGGGCTCGGCGCGGTTCCGCCGGAGCTTTACGGCACCGAAGTCGCCGTTGTCGGGGCAGGCCTGTCTGGCCTCGTCACGGCGTACGAATTGATGAAGATGGGCCTGCGTCCTGTTGTCTACGAAGCGGACCAGATCGGCGGCCGCCTGCGGACTGCCAGTTTCACGTCCGCTCCCGGCGTGGTGGCCGATCTTGGCGGGATGCGGTTCCCTGTGTCCGGCAGGGCCTTCTACCACTACGTTGACCTGCTGGGACTGGACACCCAGGATTTCCCCAACCCGCTGGCACCCGTCACCTCCAGTACCGTGATCGAACTGGCCGGCCAGAAATACTACGCCGAGACCGCCCAGGACCTGCCGCCGTTCTTCCGCGAGGTGGCCGATGCCTGGAAGGCCGCGGTGAACGACGGAGCGAAGTTCGTCGAAATGCAGGAGGCCATCCGGGCCCGGGACACGGGCCGGATCAAGAAACTCTGGAACGAGCTGCTGCCGCTGATGGACGAGCAGACCTTCTATGGGTTCATCGCCGGGAGCGAGTCCTTCAAGGAAGCCGGCTTTGCGCACCGTGAGGCCTTTGGCCAGGTGGGCTTCGGCACCGGCGGCTGGGACACCGACTTCCCCAATTCCATCCTTGAAATTCTCCGCGTGGTCTATACCGACGCCGATGACCAGCACCGGCTCATCAGCGGGGGAGCCCAACGGCTCCCCGAGGCACTGTGGCAGCACGCGCCGTCGGGCATGGCCAACTGGCCGGACGGAACGTCCCTGGCGTCGCTCCACTCCGGCTCGCCCCGCGGGGCTGTGGGCAAGATCAGCCGCGATGCCGACGGCGACCTCCGGATCCGGGAGCGCTGGGGCCGCGAGGCAAGCTACCCTGCCGTGGTGACCACGTGCCAGTCGTGGCTGCTGTCCACACGAATCCACACCGAGGAGGCACTGTTCCCGGCCGAACTGTGGACCGCGATCGAGCGCTCTCACTACATGCAGTCGTCCAAGACGTTTGTGATGGTGGACCGGCCGTTCTGGAAGGACACCGATCCGGACACCGGCCGTGAGGTCCTGTCCATGACCCTGACGGACCGGCTGAACAGGGCCACGTACCTCCTGGATGACGGCCCGGACAAGCCCGCCGTGATCCTGCTGTCCTACACGTGGAATGATGACGCGCTCAAATGGCTGTCGCTGGATGCTGACGAGCGGGTTGAGCTGATGCTGCACTCGCTGGAGCAGATTTACCCGAACGTGGATATTGCCAGCCACATCGTGGGCCAGCCAATTACCGTTTCCTGGGAAGCGGACCCCAACTTCATGGGGGCCTTCAAAGCGAACCTGCCGGGGCATTACCGCTACCAGCAGCGGCTCTTCACGCACTTCAAGCAGGACAAACTGCCCGAATCCCAGCGTGGGATCTTCCTCGCCGGTGACGACGTGTCCTTCACCGCGGGCTGGGCCGAAGGCGCCGTAACCACCGGCCTGAACGCCGTGTGGGGTGTGGTGAACCATTTGGGCGGGTCCTCGGCGCCGGGCAATCCGGGCCCCGGCGAACTCCTGGACGCCATCGGGCCTATTCCGCTGGATTAAGGGTGGGGACTAGCCGTGCAGCTCCCGGTGCGCCCGCGCCAGTTCGACGTACCGGACGGCGTTCTGCCGCACGCCGTCGAACTCCTCGTCGGTGAGTTCCCGCCGTACCTTGGCGGGGACCCCGGCCACGAGTGACCGGGGCGGCACAACCGTCCCTTCCAGGACCACCGCGCCCGCTGCTACGAGTGAGCCTGTGCCAATCACCGCTCCGTTGAGGACCGTGGCCCCCATGCCGATCAGGCAGTTGTCCTCCACCGTGCAGCCATGGACCACCGCGGCGTGCCCCACGCTGACCCCGGCCCCGACTGTGCAGGGGAAGCCAGGATCTGCGTGGAGGACCACGTTGTCCTGCAGGTTACTGCCGGCGCCGACGCTGATGGCGGCCGTGTCCGCCCGGACCGAAACACCATAAAAGGCGCTCGAATCCAAAGCGAGCGTGGCCTTGCCGATGATCGACGCCGTCGGGGCGATGAAGGCGGATGCATGAACGGCCGGTGATTCGCCGGCGAAATCGTATAGGGGAGCCATGGGCCAAGCCTAGGACATCAGCGCAGGGGTGCGGAGTATCAGGAACTGGTAGTGCTGCGTCCAGTTCCCGGCGCCCGGGCCGGATTCTTCGCCCGTGCCCTCCGGCCAGGTGACAAAATCCTCGATCGTGCCGTGCCGTCCGAAAACCCGCCGCACTGTTTCGTCGCGGCGCCGGCTGAAGAAGCGCCGGGGTTCGAGGTCGTCCTCCGGGTTCAGACCTTCTTCGTCGTCACCGGACCAGAGGCCGACGGCGATGGGCGCGTTGGGTGCCGCGACGCGCACCAGTTCACGCAGGACGCCGTCGATATCGGCGGCGGGGATGTGCAGCAGCGTGCTCATTGACCAAACCGCGGGAAACGTGCCATCGGCGAACGGCAGGCTCCGGGCGCTTGCCACCGAGACGTCGAGGCCTTTGGACCGGGCCTGCCGGACGTGGCCCTCGGCGAGGTCAACGCCGGTGTAATGGATCCCGGCCTGGACAAACGTCAGCCCGTCCAGTCCCGTGCCCGTGCCTATTTCCAGGACGCCGTGGCGGGCTTCGGATTTCAGCAGGCTGATGAACAGTCCGCGCTGTTCCACCCGCCGGGGCGACAGGGGATGATCCCAGCCGGACGCGGCGCGGCGGTTGTAGAACTCGGCGAGACGCTGTTCGCTGCCGTGTTCCTTCATCGCCGCCTCAGCTGGCTCCATGGCCCAGTCCTTTGGTGAAAGTCCTCTTAATTAAAGACGACTGTCCGGTTGCCGTCCAGCAGCACACGGTGTTCGGCATGCCATTGGACGGCCTGAGTCAGAGTGCGGCCTTCAACGGCCCGGCCCATCTGCACGAACTGCTCCGGGGTGCGGGCGTGATCCACGCGGATAACTTCCTGCTCGATGATTGGTCCCTCGTCCAGGGCGGCGGTGACGTAATGGGCGGTAGCGCCGATCAGCTTGACGCCGCGGGCATGGGCCTGGTGGTAGGGTTTAGCGCCCTTGAAGGACGGCAGGAATGAGTGGTGGATGTTGATGGCCTTGCCGGTAAGGTCCGCGCACAGCTCATCCGAAATGATCTGCATGTAGCGGGCCAGGACGGTCAGTTCGATATCGTGCTCGGCCATAAGGGCGCGGAGCTTGTCCTCGGCCTGGGCCTTGGTGTGCGGAGTGACCTGGATGTGGTGGAACGGGATGCCGTAGAACTCGGCCAGCCCGGCCAGGTCACGGTGGTTGGAGACAATGGCGGGGATCTCGATGGGCAGGCTACCGGAACGCTGCTGGAACAGGATGTCGTTGAGGCAGTGCGCGGACGTGCTGGCCATCAGCAGCGTGCGCACCTTCTGGCCCACGGGGTTGAGGCTCCACTGCATGCCGAAGGAGTGGGCCACCGGCCCAAGGGCTGCCTGGACTTCGGCCCGGGAAGCCGTCGTGGTTGCTTCCACCCGCATAAAGAAGTTGCCGGTTGCGGGGCTGCCGTACTGCTGCGAGTCCAAAATATTACAGCCCGCCACCAGCAGCGCTCCGGCCACGGCGTGGACAATTCCGGGGCGGTCCGGGCAGGACAATGTCAATACGTAAGCTCGGTTCAGCTGCTCTTCAGTCACGACTACAAGCCTACCCGCGCGGCGCGTCCGCGTTTGGTAGTCTGGTGGGGTCGCAACTGGCGTTGGGTGGCTAACCACCAGGGAGTGGCAATCACGAAGACCACGGATCGTACGCCTGGGCCGAGGGTCATGTCTTACCGGAGCTGCACCCTTTAAGGATGCAGCTCACTTTCATGCCCTGTCATCAAGGGGCGGTGTGGTGCGCCAGCCGGTAGCCTGACCTTAGCAGTGCCCGTATCCCTAGCCAGGAGTTTTTCGTGACTACTACCGCCACCACATCAGCCGCCGTCAGCAACCAGTCGCTGGCCGATCTCGATCCCGAAATCGCCGCAGTACTCAACCAGGAACTTGGCCGCCAGCGCGGCACCCTGGAAATGATCGCCTCCGAAAACTTCGCCCCGCGCGCCGTGATGGAAGCCCAGGGCTCGGTCCTGACCAACAAGTATGCCGAGGGTTACCCGGGCCGCCGATACTACGGCGGCTGCGAATATGTGGACATCGCCGAGCAGCTGGCCATCGACCGCGTCAAGGCACTGTTCGGTGCCGAGTACGCCAACGTCCAGCCGCACTCCGGTGCGCAGGCCAACGCCGCAGCACTGTCCGCCATGATCACCCCCGGTGACAAAATCCTGGGCCTCTCCCTGGCTCACGGCGGCCACCTGACCCACGGCATGAAGCTCAACTTCTCCGGCAAGCTCTACAACGTCGCTGCCTACCAGGTGGAGCCGGACAATTTTCGCGTTGACATGGACAAGCTGCGCGAGCAGGCCATCGCCGAGAAGCCCCAGGTCATCATTGCCGGCTGGTCCGCTTACCCGCGCCACCTGGACTTCGCAGCCTTCCGCTCCATCGCCGATGAAGTGGGTGCGCTGCTCTGGACCGACATGGCCCACTTCGCCGGACTGGTGGCAGCCGGCCTGCACCCGAGCCCGGTGCCTTACTCCGACGTCGTCACCTCCACCGTGCACAAGACCCTCGCCGGCCCCCGCTCCGGTGTGATCCTGGCCAAGCAGGAGTGGGCAAAGAAGATCAACTCCAATGTCTTCCCGGGCCAGCAGGGCGGCCCGCTCATGCACGTCATCGCGGCCAAGGCCGTGGCCTTCAAGATCGCCGGCACCGAGGAATTCAAGGAGCGCCAGGAGCGTGTCCTCGAAGGCGCCAAGATCCTTGCCGAGCGCCTCAACCAAGCCGACGTCGCCGAAGCAGGCGTCTCCGTCCTGACCGGCGGCACGGACGTGCACCTGGTCCTGGTGGACCTGCGCAACTCCCAGCTGGACGGACAGCAGGCCGAGGACCTCCTGCACTCCGTGGGCATCACCGTGAACCGCAACGCGGTCCCGTTCGACCCGCGCCCGCCGATGGTCACCTCCGGCCTGCGCATCGGCACCCCGGCCCTGGCCACCCGCGGCTTCGGCGCCGAGGAGTTCACCGAGGTGGCCGAGATCATCGCCACCGCCCTGAAGGCTGGCTCCGCCACGGACGTGGAGGCCCTGCAGTCCCGCGTGGACAAGCTCGCCGCCGATTTCCCGCTGTACCCGCAGCACGAGCAGTGGTAATCCATGACCACTGCGACTGGAACTGCACAGATTCTTGACGGCAAGGCTGCCGCCGCTGCCATCAAGGCCGAACTGACCGAACGTGTGGCCGCGCTCAAGGCCAAGGGTGTTACCCCCGGACTGGGCACCATTTTGGTGGGCTCCGACCCCGGGAGCACTTGGTATGTGGGCGGCAAGCATAAGGATTGCGCCGAGGTGGGCATCACGTCCATCCGTCGCGACCTCCCCGAGGAAACCACGCAGGACGAACTCCTGGCGGTGGTCCGTGAGCTGAACGGGAACCCGGAGTGCACCGGCTACATCGTGCAGCTTCCCTTGCCCAAGCACATCAACCAGGACGTCATCCTGGAGGCCATGGATCCGGACAAGGACGCCGACGGCCTGCACCCGATGAATCTTGGCCGCCTGGTGGCCAACGTCGGCGGACCCATGACGTCGCCGCTGCCGTGCACGCCCAAGGGCTGCGTGGAGCTGCTCACCCGGCACGGTATCAGCCTCAAGGGCAAGCGCGTCCTGGTGGTGGGCCGCGGTGTGACCATCGGCCGGCCCGTCGGGCTGCTGCTGACCCGCAAGGATGTCAACGCCACGGTCATCCTGGCGCACACCGGGACCGTGGACCTGGCCGCCGAACTCCGCCAGGCCGACGTCGTGATCGCTGCTGCGGGCGTCCCGCACATAATCAAGGCGGCAGACCTGAAACCGGGCGCCATAGTGCTCGACGTCGGCGTGAGCCGAGTGGAGGACGGCAACGGCAAGGCGGTGGTTACCGGAGACGTGGACCCCGCGGCTGCTGACGTCGCCGCATGGATCTCCCCGAACCCGGGCGGCGTGGGGCCGATGACCCGCGCCATGCTGCTGGCCAACGTGGTGGAAACCGCGGAACGCCAGGCAGGGCTCGCCTAACCGCAAGAACAGTACGACGGCGGTCCCGCACCTTCTCGCGAAGGGCGCGGGCCGCCGTCGGGCTTTAACCGCAGGGATGTGGTGTTCGCCGGGGGTGGAAGGGGCCGTGGGGCGCTGCGGCGTTTGAGACAATGGACCCATGCGATCTCTGGGTAACCCTCAAACTCCGTCCGGCCGGTCCAAGGGCGGCTTCTCCATGCTCAGGATCAGTGGCCCGGGAATGATGGTTTTTGTCATCGCTTTCCTCGTTGCCGTGATCTTTGCGGCCAATCAGAACGATGTCGTGGGCTGGGTTGTCGCCGTCATCGCCGCTTTCTGGCTGGCCCTGGCAGCCTTTGTCGTGTTCAGCATCCAGAAGGCCGCCAAAAAAGCCGGCGCCAAGCTGACCGAGGCCCAGAACGCCTTCAACACTGCAGCCGGCCGGGCGCCGTCGTCGTCCTCGGCCGACCATGGCGGCACCCGGGTGGTGTACGAACGCACCGACGCGGACGCGGTCCGCGACCTCAAGCTGGACCACTCGTTCAAGATCGTCCAGGTGCAGATCCAGGTGGTGGAGAAGGAGCGCGCCAAAGGTGAAGCCGCGGACCAGGACACGATCCGCCGCGCGCTGGAGACCATCGAGATCACCGCCACCAACGCCCGCGACATGATCCGCGCCGGCGGCGGCACCGGCGACCCGGTCAGCGGAACCATCATCGACTAGAGTGGTGCGGGTGATCTCGGCATTGAAGAAGGACCACCTTCGCATCGCATCAGTCAACGTCAACGGCCTCCGGGCTGCCTACAAGAACGGTATGGCGGCATGGCTGGAGCCCCGCGAGGTGGACATTCTCTGCCTCCAAGAAGTCCGGGCGCCTGACGCGATCGTGCGCCAGCTGCTCGGTGATGGTTGGCACATCCTGCACGCCGAAGCCGAGGCCAAAGGCCGCGCCGGTGTCGCCATTGCGTCCCGTGAAGAGCCGCTGGAAACCCGCAACGGCATCGGCGACGACTACTTCGCAACCGCCGGCCGCTGGGTTGAGGCTGATTTCAGGGTGGCTGACGCCGCGGGGAACCCCGCGCAGCTGACCGTCGCCAGCGCCTACGTGCACTCCGGCGGCGTGGGAACCCCGAAGCAGGTGGATAAGTACCGTTTCCTGGACGTCATGACCACCAGATTGCCGGAGCTGACCAAGCACAGCGACCACGCCCTCGTGGTTGGCGACCTGAACGTGGGCCACACCGAACGGGACATCAGGAACTGGAAGGGCAACGTCAAGAAGGCCGGCTTCCTGCCTGACGAGCGCGCTTACTTTGACCGCTTCTTCGGCGAGGACATCGGCTGGAAGGATGTCCACCGGGGCCTTGCTGGAGACGTCGACGGCCCCTACACTTGGTGGTCGCAGCGTGGCCAGGCGTTCGACAACGACACCGGATGGCGCATCGACTACCACATGGCAACCCCGGCACTCGCCGCCGCCGCGTTTTCGGCAGTGGTTGACCGGGCGCCCTCGTGGGACACCCGCTTCTCTGACCATGCTCCGCTGGTAGTGGACTACCGGCTCTAAGCCCCGAAGGTTCTTCCCCATGACTAGCCCGACTTCACCGGTGACCAAAAAACGCATCCTCTCAGGTGCCAAGCCCACGGCCGACTCCCTGCACCTGGGCAACTACATTGGCGCTGTCCGCAACTGGGTGGACATGCAAGCCGAATATGATGCCGTCTTCTTCATCCCGGACCTTCACGCCATCACAGTGGACTTCGATCCCGCCGAACTGGCCAAGCGCACCCGTGTGGTTGCCGCGCAGTACATCGCCGCCGGCATCGACCCGGACAAGAGCATCTTCTTTGTGCAGTCCCATGTCCCCGAGCACGCCCAGCTGGCCTGGGCCTTGAACTGCATCACCGGTTTCGGCGAGGCTTCCCGGATGACCCAGTTCAAGGACAAGACGCAGAAGTCGGGCGCGGACGCCGCGACGCTTGGCCTGTTCGCATACCCCACGCTCATGGCAGCCGACATCCTGCTGTACCAGACGGACCTCGTGCCGGTGGGCGAAGACCAGCGGCAGCATCTGGAGCTTACCCGGAACCTGGCCCAGCGCTTCAACACACGCTACGGCCCCACGTTCACTGTGCCGGAGGCCACCATCCTCAAGGCCAGCGCCAAGATCTACGACCTGCAGAACCCCAGCGCCAAGATGTCCAAGACGGGGGAGTCGCCCAACGGTTCCATCCAACTGCTGGAGGATCCCAAGCTCGCGGCCAAGCGCATCAAGTCCGCGGTCACCGACACCGGATCCGAGGTCCGGTTCGATGCCGAAGCCAAGCCCGGGATCTCCAACCTCCTCACCATCTACTCCACCCTCACCGGGAAGTCCGTGGCCGAGCTGGAGGCTGTGTACGGGGGCAAGATGTACGGCCACCTGAAAGTGGACCTCGCGGAGGTCATGGTGGACTTCATCACGCCGCTGCGGAACCGCACCAATGAACTGATGGCCGACCCCGCCGAGCTGGACCGGCTCCTGGCCCAGGGTGCTGAGCGGGCCAGGGAGATCGCCGCAGTTACCCTAGGTCAGGTCTATGAGCGTATGGGCTTCCTTCCGTCCCTGAGCCTTGCAGGAGTCCGCTAGCTCGATGTCCGCCGCCAGCAATGTCAGTGAAGGAATGAGCGTAGGCGTCATTTTGGGATTCCCCCCTGCCATCGCGGAAGAACTTCAACGGTGGCGCGCCTCGTTTGGCGATCCCATGGCCGGGGTGATCCCAGCCCACATCACCCTGGTCACCACCACCCCCGCCAAGGACTGGGAGGCAACGCGGGAGCACGTCCGTGAGGTCGCCAGGGCCCAGGCCCCGTTTATGGTCACGATCGCAGGAACGGGAACCTTCCGGCCGGTGTCCCCGGTGGTCTACATCAACGTTGAGGAGGGTTTCGACGCCTGCGTGGACCTCCACGAAAAGCTCCAGACAGGCCCGCTCCAGCGGGATCTGCCGTTCTCCTATCACCCGCACGTGACGATCGCCCACGATGTTGCGCCCGAAAGCCTCGACGAAGCCGAAACGGTGCTGAAGGACTATAGGGCGACGTTCCCTGTGGTTAGCATGGGACTTTACGAGCACGATGCTGACGGCATCTGGCAGCTACGGGAAGAGTTGGACTTTGGGACCGAAACTGACAACGACGCCGGGACCTGGGCCGCGGACGCGGCCGCCAACTCCGGGGGATCCGCCTCTTCCCACTGAACGCGCGCGGCTGAGGCTGGCCGTCATCCAAAAGCGGATGGAATGGGGCAAAACCAAGAGGTCCGACGGCGGCCCGGTGGCCGGCATGATGGCAATGTTCCAGTGGCTCCTCGCGCGGCTGAATGCCTTCCGGCCGATGCGGGCCTGGCAACACTACAACCTCCAGCACGGTCCGCTGATGAGCGCCGGTATCGGTTTCCGGATGTTCTTCTCCATCACCGGCCTGCTGGCCACTGGCTTTTCCATCGCCGGGTTGGTGCTGCGGGGCCAGCCCGCCCTCCTGGACACCATTATCTCGAGCGTGGCGCAGAGTGCTCCCGGGCTGTTGAAGCTGAATGGCGGCGAGGGCCTGGTGGATCCGCAGGACCTGCTGAACCCTGAGGGTCTAGGCTGGACGGCGGTGATCGCGGCAGTGGTCACGATCGTGACGTCGCTGGGCTGGATCGCTGCGTTGCGGGACGGCGTTCGTGGCGTGATGGAGCACCCGCCCCTGAAGATTAACCCGGTTGTCCTGAAACTGCGCGACGCCGGCACGCTGCTCCTCCTGGGCATGGCCCTGGTAGTCAGCGCCGGAGCTTCCCTCGTATTTGGAACCGCCGCAGGCTGGGTCACGGATTTCCTGCAACTAGACGACGCCGTGGCGGGTCCGCTGACCACGCTGATCAAGATAGGCGTTCCGCTGACGCTTAACTGGATCACCGCGGTGATCATGTTCCGCCTTGTCGGCGGCCTGGAGCTTTCCAGGCGGGCGCTGCTGGAAGGTACCATCCTGGCCGGCGTCGGGACGGCTGCGCTGCAGGTCTTCAGTGCCGAACTGCTTGCCGGCGCCGGCCGGAATCCCATCCTGGCGCCGTTCGCCATTATCATCGGCCTGCTGATCTGGTTCAACCTGGTCAGCCAGGTCTACCTCGTGTGCGCCAGCTGGTCCGCCATCCGGGAAGTGGACCTGCGCAGCGTTTCCGCGGAGCACGAGAAGGCCGGGTGGGGCTCACGGCACGTCCAGCCGGGCAAAGTGCCGGTGGAGGGGCGCACCGACAACGACCGTGCCGGCGCGGCGGCTACTTCCCGGCGTCGAGGTACTGGTCGGCCCAGGCAGCGATGATCCTGGCCGCCCGCGCTGCCTGGCCCTTGCCGGTCAGGAGGTGGTCGCTTCCCTCGAGGGACACGAAGTTCCGGGGGTGGCGGGCGGTCTGGAAGATGGAGCTGGCGTTCTCGATGCCCACGGTGTTGTCCGTGGGGGAGTGGAGCACCATCAGCGGCTTGTGCAGCTGCCGGATGCAGTCCGTGAGGTCCGCGTTCTCAAGGTCTTCCACAAAGTGTTTCCGGATCTCCACGCGTTTCCCGCCGAGGTCCACCTCGGCGCTGCCTTCGCTGAGGATCTTGTCCAGGGCGGCGTCGAAGACGTGCGCCACGTGCTTGGGTGAGAAGGGGGCACCGACTGTCGCGACGGCGTCGAGCTCCGGGATCTGGCGGGCGGCGGAAAGCACGGCGGCACCGCCGAACGAGTGGCCCACCAGCAGGGAGATGGCCTTGCCCTGGGCGCGCATGAACTCGGCGGCCTTCACAGTGTCGGCCACTTTGTGGCTGAAGGAGCCCTCCGACCAATAGCCTGCGGACTCGCCCAACCCCAGGTTGTCGAACCGGAGCATCCCAATGCCGGTGTCAGCCAGGGTTTTGCACATCCGGGACGCCGCCGGGCTGTCCTTGCCAAGGGTGAAACCGTGGGAGAACACACCCCAGCCCCGCACCGGCCCCTCCGGGATATCGATGATGCCGGACAGGAGCTCGCCGGTGGATCCTTCGAAGCTGACTTTTTCGGAGCGGGACATCGCGAGCTGCTTTCGTTGGTGGCGTCAGGTGTTAAACAACGACGGCGCCCATCCCACCTAAGGTGGGTGACGCCGTCGTAAGCAAGAACCTGAATTAGATCTTACGGGAGAGAATTGCCTGCTTGACCTCGGCAATTGCCTGGGTCACCTGGATGCCACGTGGGCATGCTTCGGAGCAGTTGAAGGTGGTGCGGCAACGCCACACGCCTTCCTTGTCGTTCAGGATTTCCAGACGCATGTCGCCGGCATCATCACGGGAATCGAAGATGAAGCGGTGGGCGTTGACGATCGCGGCCGGGCCGAAGTACTGGCCATCGGTCCAGAACACCGGGCAGGAGGACGTGCACGCCGCGCAGAGGATGCACTTGGTGGTGTCGTCGAAGCGTTCACGGTCCTCGGCAGACTGCAGGCGTTCCTTGGTGGGTTCGTGGCCCTTGTTGATCAGGAACGGCATGACTTCGCGGAACGACTGGAAGAACGGCTCCATGTCCACGATCAGGTCCTTCTCCACCGGCAGGCCCTTGATGGGCTCAACGGTGATGGGCTTGGTGGTGTCCAGGTCCTTCAGGAGCGTCTTGCAGGCAAGGCGGTTGCGGCCGTTGATGCGCATGGCATCGGAACCGCAGACACCGTGGGCACAGGAACGGCGGAATGAAACGCTGCCGTCAATTTCCCACTTGACCTTGTGCAGGGCATCCAGCACGCGGTCGGTGCCGTACATGGTCACCTTGAAGTCTTCCCACGTGGCGTCCTCGGACACCTCAGGGTTGTAACGGCGTACGCGCAGGGTGACGTCGAACGTGGGGATCTCTCCGCCGCCTCCGATGTGTGCGGGCAGTTCGATCTTGGAGGCTGGCTCAGCAAGTTCAGCGGTCATCTTAGTACTTCCTCACCATCGGCTCGTAACGGGTAAAGACGACCGGTTTGGTGCCCAGACGGATGCCGGCTGTTGTTTCCGCGGTCCCCGCGGTGCCGTCGGCCGGGGCGCGGTCATCCTTGTACGCCATGGAGTGCTTCATGAATTTATCGTCATCGCGTTCCGGGAAGTCCTCGCGGAAGTGTCCGCCGCGGGATTCCTCCCGGTGCAGGGCCGCCACGGTCATGACCTTGGCCAGTTCCAGCAGGAAGCCCAGCTCGACGGCTTCGAGCAGGTCCAGGTTGAAGCGCTTGCCCTTGTCCTGGACGCTGATCTTCTTGTACCGCGCCTCGAAGGACTCGATGTCCGTGAGGACCTGGTTCAGCGTGTCAGCCGTACGGAACACCTGCATGTTGGCGTCCATGGTGTCCTGGAGTTCCTTGCGGATCACCGCCACCTTCTCGTCGCCGGTGCCGTTGCGGGCAATGTCCAGCAGCTCGATGGTGTAGGCCTCCGGATCCTCCGGGAGGTCCACGAAGTCAGCAGTCTTGGCGTACTCCGCGGCGGCGATGCCGGCGCGCTTGCCGAACACGTTGATGTCCAGCAGTGAGTTGGTGCCGAGGCGGTTGGAGCCGTGGACCGAAACGCAGGCAACCTCACCGGCGGCGTAAAGGCCCGGGATGACGGTGTCGTTGTCCTGCAGGACCTCGGTGGTGATGTTGGTGGGGATGCCGCCCATGGCGTAGTGCGCCGTGGGGAACACCGGAACCGGCTCCGTGTACGGTTCCACACCCAGGTAAGTGCGGGCGAACTCGGTGATGTCCGGGAGTTTGGCATCGATGTGTGCCGGCTCCAGGTGGGTCAGGTCAAGGAGGACGTAGTCCTTGTTCGGGCCGCAGCCGCGGCCTTCGCGGACTTCGTTGGCCATGGAGCGGGCCACGATGTCACGCGGTGCCAGGTCCTTGATGGTGGGGGCGTAGCGTTCCATAAATCGCTCACCCTCGGAGTTACGCAGGATGGCGCCCTCGCCGCGTGCGGCTTCGGAAAGCAGGATGCCCAGGCCGGCGAGGCCTGTCGGGTGGAACTGGAAGAACTCCATGTCCTCCAGCGGAATGCCCTTGCGGAACGCGATGCCCATGCCGTCGCCGGTCAGGGTGTGGGCGTTCGAGGTGGTCTTGAAGACCTTGCCGGCGCCGCCGGTAGCGAAGATCACGGACTTGGCCTGGAACACGTGCAGCTCACCGGAGGCGAGGTCATAGGACACGACGCCAGCAACGCGCTTCTGCTTGTACGGCGTGCCGTCCTCGCGGACGGCGTCTTCCTCGACCGTCAGGAGGTCAAGGACGTAGTACTCGTTGTAGAACTCCACGTTGTGCTTGACGCAGTTTTGGTACAGCGTCTGCAGGATCATGTGGCCGGTGCGGTCAGCTGCGTAGCAGGCGCGGCGGACGGGCGCCTTGCCGTGGTCGCGGGTGTGGCCGCCGAAGCGGCGCTGGTCGATCCGGCCTTCGGGCGTGCGGTTGAACGGCAGGCCCATCTTTTCCAGGTCCAGCACGGCGTCAATGGCTTCCTTCGCCATGACCTCGGCGGCGTCCTGGTCAACCAGGTAGTCGCCGCCCTTGATGGTGTCAAAGGTGTGCCATTCCCAGTTGTCTTCTTCGACATTGGCAAGGGCCGCACACATGCCACCCTGCGCAGCACCGGTGTGCGAGCGGGTGGGGTAGAGCTTGGTCAGTACTGCTGTTCGCGCGCGCTGACCGGACTCGATCGCGGCGCGCATGCCAGCGCCACCGGCACCGACGATGACGACGTCGTACTTATGGACCTGCATACTTGGGCGCTCTTTCTCTCAAAATTCGCTATAAAACAACGGGCGGGCGCTGCCTGCACCGCAAAACACAGCCTGCGGCTCACCGCGGGCAGCGGCTGAACTGGCTACGAGGGGCAGAAGCCGCCGGGCAGCGGAACACCGTCAACCACGGGGCACGGGTTGAACGTGAAGATCACCAGCGTGCCAAGGACGATGATCACGGTGGTGGCCGCGTAGAGGACGATCTTGAGCCAGAGACGGGTGGAATCCTTCTCGGCGTAGTCGTTGATGATGGTGCGTACGCCGTTGGTGCCGTGCAGCATGGCCAGCCACAGCATGGCGAGGTCCCAGACCTGCCAGAACGGGTCAGCCCACTTGCCGGCGACGAAGCCGAAGTCGATGGCGTGGATGCCCTCACCCACCAGGAGGTTCACGAAGAGGTGCCCGAAGATGAGCACCACCAGCACTAAGCCAGACAGGCGCATGAACAGCCACGCGAACATTTCGAAGTTGCCCCGGCTGGCGCCCGTGCGGCGGTACTGGGGGGAGATTTTGCCGCTGCTGTTTTTCCCGCTGCGTGGGCTGTCGATAGTTGCAGTCATGGCTTAGTGACCTCCGAGGGCGAGGGAAAGGTGGCGGATGGAGAAGCCGACCATAACAACTACCCACAGGGCCAGGACGGTCCACAGCATCTGGCGCTGGTACTTGGCGCCCTTCTGCCAGAAATCGACGGCGATGATCCGCAGGCCGTTAAAGGCGTGGAAGACGATCGCGGCAACCAGGCCCGTTTCACCCAGGGCCATAAGGGGGTTCTTGTAGGAACCGATAACAGCCGTGTAGGCCTCCGGGGACACACGCACCAATGAGGTGTCCAGCACATGGACCAACAAGAAGAAAAAGATCACTACACCGGTAATCCGGTGTCCTACCCAGGACCACATGCCTTCACGGCCGCGGTACAAGGTGCCAGCTGGTTTTGTCGGCACTGATAAACCTCCCTGCAACACAGCGGCGCTGGCATGAGATCCACGCGGGGGGAACGCCTGCTGCGAGAGCAACTCGTAGCTCAGGCCTAAATCTAGGCTTCGCTTACAGCTTATTCAATTTAGGAACTCCTTGGTGACCCGCAATGCCTGCGTTTTGCCTGCATATGAGACGAACACCACACCATGGTGGGTCCGCGGGAGGTGGCGGAGGGTTCTGAACGGGCAGTTCACGGCTCGTCAGCTAAAGTAGGCCGTGATGAGTACAGACACAGTGACAAGCCCGGATTCACCCCTGAACCGCTTTATTGCGGTGATTCCGGCAGGCGGAGTGGGGACCCGCCTCTGGCCCCTGTCGCGAGCAGCCGCTCCCAAATTCCTGCACGACCTCACGGGGTCCGGCAGCACTTTGCTGCGCGCTACCTACGACCGGCTGGAGCCGCTCGCAGGCAGGCGCGTCCTGGTGGTGACGGGCACTGCGCACCGGGCCGCCGTTTGCCGGCAGCTGCCCGAGGTCCAGGAGTCGGACCTGGTCCTGGAGAGCGAGCCCAAGGATTCCGGCGCCGCCATCGGACTGGCTGCCGCCATCCTGTATGAGCGAGACCCGGACACCATCATGGGTTCCTTCGCCGCGGACCAGGTCATCAGTCCTGACCACCTCTTCCAGGAAGCCGTCCGCGAGGCCATCCACACGGCCGCCGCCGGCAAGATCGTGACCATCGGCATCAAGCCGACTCACCCGTCCACGGGCTTCGGCTACATCCGCGCCGGCGAGGCGCTCCACATCAATGGTGCGCCCAGCGCCCAGGCCGTAGTGGAGTTCGTGGAAAAGCCGGACGAGGAAGTTGCCCAGCAGTATGTGGACAGCGGTGAGTATGTCTGGAACGCAGGAATGTTCGTGGCTCCCGTTGCCTTAATGTTGAGGCACCTTGAGGCCAACCAGCCGGAGCTGTTCAAGGGCCTTCAGGAGATCGCCCAGGCCTGGGACACTCCCGAACGTGATGCCGTCACCGCCCGTGTTTGGCCCACACTGCCCAAGATCGCCATCGACTATGCGGTGGCCGAGCCTGCCGCCGCCGCCGGCGATGTGGCCGTTGTGCCCGGCACTTTCGGATGGGACGACGTCGGGGACTTCGCTTCGGTGGGGCGGCTCAACAGTGCGCGGGAAGTCGATGACGTCACCGTTATCGGTGAAGGCGCCCGGGTTTTCACCGAAAACGCCAGCGGTGTGGTGGTTTCGGACACGAAGCGCGTGATCGCCCTGATCGGCATCAAGGATGTGGTCATCGTTGACACGGGCGATGCCCTCCTGGTGACCACCAAGCAGCACGCGCAGCGGGTCAAGGGAGCCGTTGACGCGCTCAAGGCCAGTGGCGACACCGACGTTTTGTAACCCGGTCGGGAGTGTCCAGCCGCGGCACAATCTGTAACGCGCCCGCCCTGATGACGCTATTCCGTGGACGCTCGCTAGAGTAAATGAGTGCGTAATTACACTACTGAAGCCGAGCCCACCGCATTAGTGCGGCCATGGTTGGAACCCCTCCTGCCGGAGCTGATCGACTTCCGCAGGGATTTGCATGCGCACCCCGAGCTTTCCTTCAAGGAATTCCGCACCACGGACAAGCTGGTGGATCGGCTCGAAGCAGCCGGACTGTCCCCGCGGCGGCTTGAAGGTACCGGCCTGACTGTCGACATCGGCGAGGGCCCGATCGCCGCTGCGCTCCGCGGCGATATTGACGCCCTGCCAATCATCGAGGAAACGGGCCTCCCGTTTGCCTCCAAGAACCATGGCGTGACCCATGCCTGCGGCCACGATGTCCACACTGCCACCATGCTCGGCGTTGCCCTGGTCCTCCAGAGCATGCACCAGGAGTCGCCGCTGG
The DNA here is from genome assembly GCF_050156905.1 of Pseudarthrobacter sp. S3. Lineage (NCBI taxonomy): Bacteria > Bacillati > Actinomycetota > Actinomycetes > Micrococcales > Micrococcaceae > Pseudarthrobacter > Pseudarthrobacter sp. S3. Next base: position 1,342,202 of record NZ_CP189583.1, read on the forward strand.
GCGGCTCCGTCCGGATCATCTTCCAGCCGGCTGAGGAAACCATGCCGGGCGGCGCGCTTTCCTGCATCGACCAGGGCGTCCTTGATGGTGTGCCGCGCATCTTTGCGCTGCACTGCGACCCGAGGATCGACGTCGGACGAATCGGGACGCGCATCGGCGCAATCACGTCCGCTTCGGACACCATCAAGATCGAACTGAGAGGCCGCGGCGGCCACACGTCCCGCCCGCACCTCACCGAGGACCTGGTTTTTGCGTTGGCGCAGATCGCCGTCAACGTCCCTGCCGTGCTGTCCCGCCGGGTGGATGTCCGCAGCGGAGTGTCCGTGGTGTGGGGCCAGATCAGCGCCGGATCGGCACCCAACGCCATTCCGGGCACGGGTTACATGGCGGGCACCATGCGCTGCCTGGACCGCGACGCCTGGCATGACGCCGGCGAGCTCCTGGACGAGGTGGTGCAGCAGGTGGCCGCTCCTTATGGTGTGGATGTCCATCTGGAACACACCAGGGGAGTGCCGCCGGTGGTCAACTCGGAGCACGAGACTGCGCTCATTGAGGCCGCAGCCCGCGCCGAAATTGGTGAGGGCGCCGTTGTGTTGACACCGCAGTCCATGGGGGGCGAGGACTTCGCCTGGTTCCTGGCCGAGCGTCCCGGCGCGATGATGCGCCTGGGCACCAAAACCCCGGGCGGCGAAGAGTATGACCTGCACCGCGGTGACTACATCCTGGACGAACGTGCCCTTGGCCTGGGTATCCAGGTCCTCACGGCGGCAGCCCTCCGGACCATCCGCGACCTTTAGCCCCCGCGCCACACCTCACCCCCTCCCGCGCGAACGAACACTTAAGCCCCCACACAAGCGCGAACGTACACTTGGGGCCCACTCGGAGGGCCCCAAGTGTACGTTCGCGCTTCTTTCAACGAAATGAGTTGTGCACAATTGAATTGTAGGCTACCGTATTAGATATGACTGAAGCCCCCCGCCTCGACCGCCAGGTGTGTTTTGCCCTGTATTCCGCGTCCCGCGCGGCCACAGCGGTCTATCGCCCCGTCCTGGAAGACCTGGGCCTGACGTACCCGCAGTATCTGGTGATGCTGGTCCTATGGGAATCGGAGCCGAAGGGCGTCAAAGCGCTCGGCGAGGAGCTGGGTCTTGACTCCGGCACGCTGTCACCGCTGCTCAAGCGACTCGAGGCAATGGGGCTCGTGGAGCGCCGCCGGTCCGGGGAGGATGAGCGCCGCGTGGCAGTACACCTGACCCCGGCCGGACGCTCGCTCAGCAGCAAAGCCAACGCGATTCCACGGCACCTGGCGGACGCCGCCGGTTTGTCGGCCGATGAGCTGGAACAGCTTCGCACCACTCTGGAAAGGCTCACCGAAGCCCTTCACCGCGCGCACTGAGCCCGCAAGATTTCCGTGATCCACATCCAACAGGACGGACCGTACATGAAGACTCTCTACACTGCCGAGGCCCTGGCTTCAGGCGAAGGCCGCGAGGGCAGCGCACGCACCAACGATGGGAAGCTGGAAGTCAGTCTTGCCAGTCCCGTGGAGCTCGGCGGTGATGGCCAGGGCACCAACCCGGAGCAGCTGTTTGCCGCCGGTTACGCGGCCTGCTTCCACTCAGCACTCCGCCTCGTGGGGCGCAAGGAGCGCGCAGACCTGACCGACTCGGCCGTGGCGGCCAAGATCCACTTCGGCGCGCTCACCGATGGCGTGGGCTACGGCCTCGCCGCTGAACTGGAGATCGCGGTTCCGGCCCTGGACCTCGCCACGGCCGAGTCCCTGGTGGCCCAAGCGCATCAGATCTGCCCCTATTCCAACGCCACCCGCGGAAACATCACCGTGGACATCAAGATCCTGGAGTTCGCAGCATGAACCTGACAACGGCACTTCCAACATCCACCCGGGAAATCCGCCTGGCCTCACGTCCCGTAGGTCGTCCCGTCAGCGAAAACTTCCTACTGGCGGAGTCACTGCTGCCGGAGCTTCAGGACGGCCAGATCCTGGTCCGCAACCTCTACATCTCCGTGGACCCCTACATGCGAGGCCGCATGAACGACGTCAAGTCGTACTCGGCGCCCTTCGCGCTGGATGCAGCGCTCGACGGCGGCGCCATCGGTGAGGTCATCGCGTCCAGGGCCGAGGGGCGAAAGGTGGGGGACGCCGTCGTACATCAACTGGGCTGGCGGGAATTCGCGGTCCTGGAAGCAGGCGCAACCTCGGTTGCCCGCACGGACCTTGCGCCGGCGTCGGCGTACCTTGGCGCGCTGGGCATGACCGGGCTGACGGCCTACACGGGGCTGCTCAAAGTGGCGGAGTTCAAACCAGGCGATGCCGTGTTCGTGTCCGGAGCAGCTGGCGCCGTGGGCTCGCTTGTGGGCCAGATCGCCAAGGCGATGGGCGCTTCCAGGGTCATAGGGAGCGCCGGAACCGCGGAGAAGGCGGCCCGGCTCCTGGAACTGGGTTTCGACGCCGCGTTCAACTACAACGACGGGCCGGTGCGCGAACAGCTTGCCCAGGCGGCAGGACCCGCAGGGATTGATGTGTATTTCGATAACGTGGGCGGCGGTCACCTCGAGGCTGCCCTGGCGGTTCTGAATGTGGGCGGCCGCGTGGCCATGTGCGGTGCGATAGCCCAGTACAACTCCACCGAACCCACTCCCGCGCCGCGGAACCTCGCGCTTGCCATTGGCAAGCAGCTCACCCTGCGGGGGTTCCTGGTCAGCGAACAGCGCCAGCACAGTGCTGAATTCTTCGGGAAGATGTCAGCCTGGCTTGCGGACGGTTCAGTCCAGTATGACGAGACCGTGGTGGATGGACTGGAGAATGCCCCCCAGGCCTTCATTGACCTGCTCGACGGCGCGAACACCGGCAAGATGCTGGTGCGCCTCTAAGCTCCCCACCAGCGCGAACGGACATTTGAGGCCCCTCCCGGCGGGCCCCAAATGTCCGTTCGCGCTTAAAGTGAGGGGAACGCCAGGCCGACTTCTACTGGTTAGTAACAAATTCTCAACAATCTTCAGGATCCGGCTCCAATGTGGTACCGGATGTGTTGCAGCCCACTAGTGTGGCTTGTATCAGTGCGCTACGGCGCCGTGCTGCGAACCCCTCAGTGAAACAGAATTTCAGTGTAGAAACGGACACCCATTGAATCCGAGTCGTAGCGCCACCCCGGTGTCCAGCCAATTCATGGCCATGGTGCCCTACTTGGTGACCGTGCTGGTGGGCAGGTCCAGGCCGCCGGCGGCCAGCGGCATCCCGTACGTCAAGGGATGACGGCCATGGAACAGAACGCCGTGGACTGGCAGGCCCTGGAGGCCGCAGCCGTCGACGCCATGAAAAACGCCTATGCCCCATATTCAAAGTTCCCGGTGGGTGCCGCGGCCTTCACCGAGGACGGGCGGCTGGTCAGCGGCTGCAACGTGGAGAACGCCAGCTACGGGCTAACCCTGTGTGCTGAATGCGCCCTGGTGGGAAACCTGCAGATGACCGGCGGCGGGTTGCTGCGCGCGTTCTACTGCGTGGACTCCGCCGGCAACGTGCTGATGCCGTGCGGCCGCTGCCGGCAGCTCCTCTATGAATTCCGCGCGCCTGGCATGGAACTCATGACCACCCAAGGAATCAAAACCATGGACCAGGTGCTGCCCGACGCGTTCGGTCCCCAAAACCTGGAGGATCCACGGTGACACAGGCAACGGAGGCATTCGACGCCGTCGACATTATCCGCACCAAGCGGGACCGGGGCGTCCTGAGCCCGGAGCAGATCGACTGGACCATTGACGCCTACACCCGCGGGGTCATCGCGGACGAACAGATGGCCGCGTTGAACATGGCCATCCTGCTCAACGGAATGGACCGTGCCGAAATTTCGCGCTGGACGGCCGCCATGATCGCCTCGGGTGAACGGATGCATTTCGGCGGCCTCCGGCGGCCCGACGGCGGCGTGAAGGCTACCAGCGACAAGCATTCCACCGGGGGAGTGGGGGACAAAATCACACTGCCGCTGGCACCCCTGGTGGCAGTGTTCGGCGTGGCCGTGCCCCAGTTGTCCGGCCGGGGACTTGGCCACACCGGCGGCACCCTGGACAAGCTGGAATCGATCCCCGGCTGGCGGGCCGCCCTGAGCAACGACGAAATGATGGCGCAGCTTCAGGACGTCGGCGCCGTGATCTGCGCTGCCGGGGCGGGGCTGGCGCCGGCGGACAAGAAGCTGTACGCACTGCGTGATGTTACCGGCACGGTGGAGGCAATTCCGCTGATCGCCTCCTCGATCATGAGCAAGAAGATCGCCGAAGGCACAGGGTCCCTGGTCCTGGACGTCAAGGTGGGCAGCGGCGCGTTTATGAAGGACGAGGCCCGGGCCCGCGAACTGGCCGAAACCATGGTGGCCCTCGGCAAGGACGCGGGCGTCAACACTGTGGCGCTGCTGACCAATATGAGCACCCCGCTCGGCCTCACCGCGGGCAACGCGATCGAAGTGGCGGAATCCGTGGAGGTCCTGGCAGGCGGCGGCCCGGAGGACGTCGTCGAACTCACCGTCCGGCTGGCCGAAGAGATGCTGGCCTGCGCGGGCCTCCACGACGCAGATGTGCGCGCCGCCTTGAAGGACGGCCGGGCCATGGACGTCTGGAACCGGATGATCAAAGCCCAGGGCGGAGATCCGCGCGCCAAGCTGCCGGTCGCCAAGGAATCCGAGGTCATTTACGCCCCGGCCGACGGTGTCCTGGTAGGGCTCGATGCCTTGGCAGTGGGTGTTGCGGCGTGGCGCCTTGGGGCAGGTCGTGCCCGCAAGGAAGACGCCGTCCAGGCCGGCGCCGGGATCCGCATGCACGCTAAGCCCGGTGCCATGGTCCGCGCCGGTGAGCCGCTGATGACGCTGCTCACGGACACACCGGAAAAGTTCGCGCGCGCCAAGGAAGCCCTTGAACACGCCGTCACGGTGGCCCCCGACGGGTCGCGCCCGGCCCAGCGGCTCATCATCGACCGAATAGCATAGGGACAATGCAGGCCATCAATGAATTCATCCTCGCTGCCGCCGCGCAGCCATGGGTGCTCCTCCTTGTGCTGGCCTGCTGCCTGATCGACGGCTTTTTCCCGCCGATCCCCAGCGAATCCGTGGTGGTGGGGCTGGCCGCAGTGGCCGCCACCGCGGAAGTCCCCAATCCCTGGCTGCTGATGGCGGTCGCGGGCCTGGGCGCTTTCTCAGGCGACAACATGGCCTACTTCATTGGACGACGGGTGGGCACCCGGCGCTGGCACTGGATGCGCGGACCGCGGATGCAAAGCGCCTTCCGCTGGGCAGGGGACGAGCTGAGGAAGCGGCCGGCGTCGCTCATCCTGGTGGCGCGGTTCATTCCCATCGGCAGGGTTGCCGTCAACCTCACCGCGGGCGTGACCCACTATTCGCACGTGCGGTTCGTCGGCCTGACGGTGCTCTCCGCCACGCTCTGGGCCTCCTACTCCGTGGGTATCGGGCTGTTCTTCGGCCAGTGGTTCGAAAACAACCATCTGCTCGGCGCGGCCATCGCAATCGTCTGCGCCGTGGGCCTTGGAATCGTGGTGGATCTGATCATTAACCGCATCCGGGGAAAGGTTCCTGTGGTGGTGCGGCTGAAGGATCCAGAAGCCTAGGGTTTGCGCCGTCCGTGCGTAGCGGGCGGGGTCCCGGGCATGGGACACTGAAGAGCGACTTACGTCACTTCCGGCTGCATCATTTCGTCTAGGAGCAAGACCCGCGTGGAGTTTATTAATGAGGCCGTGCTCCATGCAGCCGGCCAATGGTGGATCTACCCGGTCCTTCTTGTGTTCTTCTTCATCGACGGCTTCGCCATGGTGGTCCCCAGCGAGACACTGATTGTGGCGCTGGCCGCGTTTTCCCGGCACAGCGGTGAACCGAATCTCTGGATCCTGGGCGCGACTGCGCTGATCGGTGCCATGGCCGGTGACAACATGGCCTTTATGCTTGGCCGCAGGATCGGCCTTGACCGCTGGAAGTGGATGCGCCGACCCAAGGTGCAGAAGGCCTTTGGCTGGGCACGGTATGAACTCGAAAAGCGCGGCGCCGTCCTGATTTTCACGGCGCGCTATATTCCCTGGGGCCGGGTGGCGGTTAACTATGTGGCCGGCAGTACCGGTTTTGCGCACCGCCGGTTCTTCCTGTTGGACGCTTTCGCCTGTTTCACCTGGGTGGGGTATTCCATCGGCATCGGGCTGCTGGCCAGTTCCTTCCCGTGGCTTCACGACAACCCGCTGCTCAGCGCAGGCATTGCCGTGGTGTTCGCTATAGTCTTCGGCGTCCTGATCGACCACCTCCTGCGTTGGTGGCACAAGCACTTGGCCCGCAACGACGCCGAAACCGTAGATGAATGGCTCGACGGCGGCCCGGAAGGTTCCGTGCCCGCGCACACCGCGGTTTCGCAACTGCATACGCCCGCCCCGGCCGAGGCGGAGCAGCCCGGAAAGAACCGGCTGGCATAAGCCTCCTGCCGACCCTAAGGTTGGAAGGTGACTGAGCCTATTGTTGACGCCGCCCCTGCCATCGATTTCGACCTGACGAGCCTGCCTAAGGTTTCGCTCCACGACCACCTGGATGGTGGTCTCCGTCCAGCCACCATCATCGAACTGGCCGAGGCCGTTGGCCACACGTTGCCCTCCACCGACCCGGTGGCCCTGGGCGAGTGGTTCCGTGAGTCCGCGGACTCCGGCTCGCTGGTCCGCTACCTGGAGACGTTCGACCACACAGTCGCCGTGATGCAGACCAAGGAAGGCCTCATCCGCGTCGCCAAGGAATTCGTCGAGGACCTCGCGGACGACGGCGTGGTGTACGGCGAAGTGCGCTGGGCGCCGGAGCAGCACCTCCAGAAGGGCCTGTCCCTGGACGACGTTGTTGAAGCGGTGCAGGAAGGCCTCGAAGCCGGCGTGGACGCCGTGACCGAGAGCGGCCGCGAAATCCAGGTGGGTCAGCTGATCACCGCCATGCGCCACGCAGACCGTGGCCAGGAGATCGCCGAACTCGCTGTCCGCCACCGCAACAAGGGCGCTGTGGGCTTTGACATCGCCGGAGCCGAGGACGGCTTCCTCCCGTCCAGGTTCAAGGACGCCTTCACCTACCTCGCCCAGCATAATTTCCCCGCGACCGTGCACGCCGGCGAAGCTGCCGGGCTCGAAAGCATCCAGTCCGCCCTCGTTGACGGCAGGGCACTGCGCCTGGGCCACGGCGTCCGCATCGCCGAGGACATCATGGTGGAGTTCGACGACGAAGACGACGACGCCGCGAGCGACGAGGACAACATCGGCCTGGTCACCCTGGGTGACCTGTCCAGCTGGATCCGCGACCGCGGCATCGCCCTGGAAATCTGCCCGTCGTCGAACCTCCAGACCGGAGCGATCGCCGGCTTCGGCGAGGGCATCGAGAGCCACCCGCTGGACATGCTGTACCAGCTGGGCTTCAACGTCACCATCAACACCGACAACCGGCTGATGAGCGGCGTCACCCTCACGGACGAGTTCGAACTCCTCGTGGAAACCTTCGACTACGACCTCGACGATCTGCTGGAGCTCACGCTTAACGCTGCCGAAGCGTCCTTCCTGCCGCTTGAAGAGAAGGAAGCGTTGGTGGAATACATCAACGACGCCTACGACAACCTTGGCTGAGCAGGCTCCCATCGATCGGCTGCTGGATGGGCCCACGGCGGCAGGGGTTCCCGGGCGAGCTTGCGAGCTGGGGGAGCTGCTGGGGATCGTAGCCCAGTTGCGCGAGCACTGCCCGTGGATGGCCGCCCTCACGCATGCCTCGCTGGTGGAGTACCTCCTCGAGGAGGCCTTCGAGGTTGCCGAGACCATCGAGACCGGCGCGGGTGACGCCGAGCTCCGCGGCGAACTGGGCGATGTGCTGCTTCAGGTGGTGCTGCACGCCCGTCTAGCCGAGGAGCGCGGCACGTTCACGTTCGACGACGTCGCACGCGGGCTGAGTGCCAAAATGGTCCGCCGCAATCCGCATGTCTTCCGGCCCGACGGCACGCTCCGGGACAGCTTCCCGGCCTCGGTGGCGGAGATCGTCCGGAAATGGGACGCCGTGAAGACCGCGGAACGTCCGGAGCGTACGGGGCCCTTTGAGGGGATCCCGGACGCACTGCCGGCCCTGGCGAAGGCGCAGAAGTTCCTTGACCGGGCCGAGCGGGCCGGATTTCGACGGGCTCAATCACCGGTGGTTGAGCCTGTCGAAACCCCGGAGCCATTCGAAACAGAGGAGGAACTCGGCGACCTGCTGCTCGCTGTCGTCGGCTCCGCACGCGCCAGCGGATTCGACGCCGAACGTGCCCTTCGTGGCGCCATCCGGCGGCAGTTCTTGGCACCATCATGACGTCCGGGTGATGGATAGAGTTCCGTAACCTGCACCACTCTCGACTAGGCTTGGTCCTGACGAGGACGTCCCAGATTTAACGCATTTTTCCAGCTGTTCGTTCCCCCAAAATCGCCCATAAGGAGCACATCCATGGCGCTTATCGATGCCATCCACGCCCGCGAAATCCTCGATTCCCGCGGAAACCCGACCGTAGAAGTTGAAGTACTGCTTTCCGACGGCCAGATCGGCCGCGCGGCAGTACCCTCCGGTGCCTCCACCGGTGAGCACGAGGCTGTTGAGCTCCGTGACGGCGATAAGGGACGTTACCTCGGCAAGGGTGTCCAGAAGGCCGTTGACGCTGTCATTGACCAGATCGCTCCGGCGCTGACCGGCTTCGACGCCACGGACCAGCGCAGCATTGACCAGGCCATGATTGACTTGGACGGCACGCCCAACAAGGCCAAGCTCGGCGCCAACGCCATCCTGGGCGTTTCGCTGGCCGTTGCCAATGCAGCAGCCGCCTCCGCAGACCTGCCGCTGTACAAGTACCTGGGCGGCCCCAACGCGCACGTCCTGCCGGTTCCGCTGATGAACATCCTCAACGGTGGCTCCCACGCCGATTCCGACGTAGACATCCAGGAATTCATGATTGTCCCGATCGGCGCAGAGACCTTCTCCGAGGGCCTCCGCTGGGGCGTTGAGGTCTACCACAACCTCAAGTCCGTCCTGCAGGCAAAGGGCCTGTCCACCGGCCTCGGTGACGAAGGCGGCTTCGCACCGAACCTGCCGTCCAACCGTGCAGCCCTGGACCTGATCCAGGAAGCCATCACCAACGCCGGCTACACCCCGGGCAAGGACATCGCCCTGGCCCTGGACGTCGCCTCCTCCGAGTTCTTCAAGGACGGCGCCTACCAGTTCGAAGGCAAGGCGCTGTCCGCCACCGAGATGAGCGCCTACTACGCCGAGCTCGTGGCAGATTACCCGCTGGTTTCCATCGAGGATCCCCTGGATGAGAACGACTGGGAGGGCTGGAAGACCCTCACCGACAGCATCGGTGACAAGGTCCAGCTCGTGGGCGATGACCTCTTCGTCACCAACCCGGCCATCCTGCAGCGCGGTATCGACACCAGGACCGCCAACTCGCTGCTGGTCAAGGTCAACCAGATCGGTTCACTGACCGAAACGCTGGACGCCGTCAGCCTGGCCCAGCGCGCCGGTTACACCACCATCACCTCGCACCGCTCCGGCGAGACCGAGGACACCACCATCGCCGACATCTCGGTGGCCACCAACGCCGGCCAGATCAAGACCGGCGCACCGGCACGCTCCGAGCGCGTTGCCAAGTACAACCAGCTGCTGCGCATCGAAGAGGAACTCGACGACGCCGCACGCTACGCCGGCCGCAGCGCCTTCCCGCGTTTCAAGGGCTAGTAGCCGCGTAAACCTCTGACCGGTGGCTATGGTTGAAAGACCATAGCCACCGGTTTTTGTTTTAGCAGGCATTGATTGAGCCGGCATCAATCGCAGAGATGCGGCCTGAGGCCGGCCGCACGTTTCAGGAGTGTCATGGTTACCCGCCGTCCCAAAGTTCCCAAGGCCGCTTCGAGGCATCAGGCCACCACGGACCCGGCCGCGGAAGCCGCCGGCGTCATCCGCGCCGATTTTGGCGTTGCAGCCGGCAGTGCAAAGGGCGGGACCAAGGGAAAAACCGGCACGGCATTGAACGCCGGAACGTCCACAACGAACACCCGGCGCCCGGCCGGCAAGGGGAACGGCCACGGCGGTAACGCCACAGGCAAGACACCGAAGCCTGACAGCACTCGGGACGACACCCAGCCCGTCCCTGCCAAGGCGTTCTCCGGGCGCATGCTGGCACTGGCCGTGGTCATGATTGCCATCACGATCATGCTGGCACCCACCGTGAAGATCTTCTTCGACAAACGCGCCGAACTCGCCGCCCTCAGCGCCGATATCGCCGCTCGCCAGGCCGAGCAGGACGGCCTGCGCCAGCAGATTTCACGTTGGCAGGATCCGAACTACGTGAAACAGCAGGCCCGCGACCGCATTAACATGGTTATGCCGGGTGAATCCGGCTACTGGGTCTTCGGCAGCGATCTGCCGGCCGGATCAAGAAGTAGCCTGACCGCCACAGCGGCACAAGACCCCGCAGATCTGCCGTGGGTGGATTCCCTGTGGGAGTCCATCAGGCGTGCGGCCACAGACTGAACAGCTAGAGGAAGGATGGCCCGCGCCAGTGGAAAAAAACACGGCGACTGCGCCGGAGCAATCCCGCCAGCCATCAGCACATGATCTTGAAGTACTCAGCAGGCAGCTGGGACGGCCCGTACGCGATGTGGTGGAAATCCCGGCGCGCTGCGTCTGCGGCAACCCCCTCGTCGCCGCCACGGCGCCGCGGCTGAGCAACGGGACCCCGTTTCCCACCACGTTTTATCTGACCCACCCCGTCATCACTTCGGCGGTTTCCCGGCTGGAAGCTGCCGGGCTGATGAACGACATGAACGAACGCCTCAGCGCCGATGAGCCGCTCGCGGCTGCCTACCGTGCAGCGCACGAAGACTACCTCGGAGCCCGCACAGCCATTGGCCAACGTTCCGGCATCGGCGCTGTCCCGGAGATTAACGGCATCTCCGCTGGCGGCATGCCCACCCGGGTCAAATGCCTCCACGTCCTGGTGGGCCACTCCCTCGCGGCAGGGCCCGGCGTAAACCCGCTGGGGGATGAGGCCATTGCCGGAATCAGCGAATGGTGGACCGCGGACCGCTGCCATTGCGACGGCGCGTGGGACACGGCAGGGGAGGCCCCGTCGAAGGACCTCAGCCGGCACGGACCCCAGGGGCTGCCGGAGATCGTGGGCCGGCCCGCTCCGGACCGCAAGCCCGCAGCCACTGACGGGGCTGGGGCATGACCCGCGTCGCCGCCATCGACTGCGGCACGAACTCGCTCCGCCTGCTCATCGCCGACATCGACCGCAGCAACGGCACAACGACGCTCACCGACGTTGTCCGGGAAATGCGGGTGGTCCGGCTGGGCCAGGGCGTGGACGCCACCGGCGAACTCGCCCCTGAAGCGCTGGAGCGCACCTTCGCGGCCACCGCGGATTACGCCGCAATGATCCGCGAACACGGCGCCGAGTCCATCCGCTTTGTGGCAACGTCAGCCAGCCGGGACGCGCGCAATCGCCAGGTCTTTGTCGACGGGATCCGGGACCTGCTGGGCGTTGAGCCTGAAGTCATCTCTGGCGATGAAGAAGCAGCCCTGTCCTTCGCCGGCGCCAGCAGCGTCCTGCCCATCCTCGACGGCGAGCACGTGCTGGTAGTTGACCTCGGCGGCGGAAGCACCGAGTTTGTCCTCGGCACCGCTGGCGGTGTCACGGCCGCGAAGTCCGTAGATGTCGGCTGCGTCCGGCTGACCGAACGGCACCTGCAGGACGATCCGCCCACGGCAGAACAGATCGCCGCCGCGGAAGCCGACGTCGACGCCGCCATCACCCTTGCTGGGCTGGACGTTCCGCTGGAACGCGCCACCGCCGTCGTCGGGGTGGCCGGCTCGATCACCACCATCACCGCCCACGCCCTGCGGCTTCCGGCGTATTCGCCGGCGGCCATCCACGGGACGGAACTGTCCATCGGCACTATTACCGAAGCCGCCACCGACCTCCTGCACATGACCAGGGGAGAACGTGCCGACCTGGCGTACATGCACCCCGGCCGGGTTGACGTTATGGGTGCCGGCGGACTGGTGTGGCGGCGCATCCTCGAGCGGCTGAATGAACTCACCGCCGGCCGGATCGTGACTGCCACGGCCAGCGAACACGATATTCTTGACGGAATTGCCCTGAGCCTCCGCTAACCAGGCCATCAGCCAACCAAGCATCGGAAACCCATATGACCAGAGCAACTGCACGGTTCCGCCGGGCCGCGTCAGCTCTCCTGGCGATAACCCTTGCCGGCGTCAGCCTGGCCGCCGGACTGACTTTTGCGCCTGCGGCCAGGGCCGACGCTGAACGGGACAGGGAGTACTGGCTTGGCGAATCCGGAATTACGAAGGCCTGGGAGGTTTCCAAGGGCGCCGGTGTGAAAATCGCGGTGATCGACAGCGGCGTGGATGCCCAGCACCCGGACCTGAAGGGCGCCGTCACCGGAGGCTTCGACGTGTCCGGGGCAGGCAGCCCTAACGGCCAGAAAAGCCTGGGCGTAAAGCCGGAACACGGGACGCTGGTCGCCACCATACTGGCCGGCCGCGGACACCAGCCGGCAGGCGCCACCTCCTCGCCCAGTCCCGGCCCGGCTGCCACCACCGGGCCGGACGGCATGATTGGGGTGGCTCCTGAAGCTGAGATCCTGTCCGTCTCAACGTGGCTCGGATCGGCCAACCCCGCGGGCAAGAGCGATCAGGACCAGATCCCGGAAGCGGTCCGTTGGGCCGTGGACAACGGGGCCAAAGTCATCAACATTTCGCTGGGCAGCACCACGCCGCAGTGGCCCCAGAGCTGGGATGCTGCCTTCCTCTATGCCGAACAGAAGGATGTTGTCATCGTGGCCGCCGCCGGAAACCGGATAGGCGGCAACCTTCAGGTGGGGGCGCCCGCCACCATCCCCGGCGTCCTCACGGTTGCCGGCCTGGACCGCAAGGGCATGGCGAGCGTCGACTCATCTTCCCAAGGGATCAGCATCGGCGTGGCGGCCCCGGCCGAGAACCTGCTGGGCGGGCTGCCCGGCGGTGGTTATGCGGAATGGGCGGGAACGTCCGGTGCTGCCCCGATCGTTGCCGGCGTGGCCGCACTCATCCGTTCCAAGTGGCCCGAGATGAGCGCCAAACAGGTCATCAATCGGATCGTCAGCACGGCCAAGGATGCCGGTCCTGCCGGAAAAGACCCGCTATACGGGTTTGGCGTGCTGAACGCCGAGGCCGCCCTAAAAGACTCCGTACCGGAAGCCGCCACCAACCCGCTCGGCTCCATCTCGGACTGGATCAGGGTACACCGGCGCGGCAACCTGGGTGCGCCGGCGCCGGTGCCCACAGGCGAAGTGGCCAGTGCCGTTCCCACACTGCCCGAGCCCACTGTGCCCGCTCCAAAGGCGCCTTCACAGCGTGACAGTGCCGTTGGCGCCGCCGTCGTGATCGGCTCAGTGGCACTATTTCTGGCGATCATCGCTGCGGCCCTCATCCAGCTGCGCCGGGCGGCCCGAAACCCAGGAACGGCGCGCGACGAACCGGATACCGGAGCCTTCCAAACCGTGGATTCAGGCGGCAAAACATAGTTAGTGAAGATTTTCACAAACTGCGGTATCCTTAAATCATGGCAACCACCCCAGAGCTCCAGGACCGTCCCAGGGTACTCGTCGTCGGCGGCGGATACGTCGGCCTGTACGTAGCACTCAAACTGCAGAAGAAGATCGCGAATGCCGGTGGCATCGTTACCCTCGTGGATCCACTGCCCTACATGACTTACCAGCCTTTCCTGCCCGAAGTGGCTGGCGGCAACATCGAGGCCCGCCACGCAGTGGTCTCGCACCGCCAGCACCTGAAGCAGACTGAACTCATCCAGGGCAGCGTCACCTCGATCGACCACGCCAACCGCACCGCCATCGTGGCGCCCGCGGACGGCGGAGAGCACATCGAGATCCCCTACTTCGACATCGTGGTGGCCGCAGGCGCCATCACCCGCACCTTCCCCATCAAGGGCCTGGCGGATAAGGGCATTGGCCTGAAGACCATCGAAGAAGCTGTGGCCCTTCGTAACAAGGTGTTGGAACGCATCGAGGCCGCGTCCACCATCGCGGATCCGGCTGCCCGCGCCAAGGCCTTGACCTTCGTGGTTGTTGGTGGCGGCTTCGCCGGCATCGAGTGCATCACCGAAATGGAAGACCTGGCCCGCGCCGCGGTTAAGAACAACCCCCGCATCCGTCAGGAAGAAGTGCGCTTCGTCCTGGTTGAAGCCATGGGCCGGATCATGCCCGAGGTCACTGCACCGCAGGCCGAATGGGTTGTGGAGCACCTCCGCAGCCGCGGCATCGAGGTCCTGCTGAACACCTCCCTGGACAGCGCTGAGGGCTCCCTGAAGCTCATCAACCTCCCGGACAAGTCCCTGGCCCAGGAATTCGAAGCCGACACACTCGTCTGGACTGCCGGCGTGCAGGCCAACCCGATGATCCGCTCCTCCGACTTCCCGCTGGAACCGCGCGGCCGCGTCCGTGTCCTGCCGGACCTCCGCATCGCTGGCGATGAAGGCATCATCGACAACGCCTGGGCCGCCGGAGACATCGCCGCAGTGCCGGACCTCACGGGTAGCGGCCTGCCGGACGGCACCTGCGTCCCGAACGCCCAGCACGCACTTCGCCAGGCCAAGCGCCTCGCCAAGAACCTGTGGGCTTCGCGCTGGGACAAGCCACTGAAAGACTACAAGCACAAGAACCTGGGTGCTGTGGCCGGCTTTGGCGAGTGGAAGGGTGTTGCCAACATCAACATCCTGGGCCGCATCGGCCTCAAGGGCCCGCTCGCCTGGCTGGCACACCGCGGCTACCACGGTATGGCCATGCCCACCATGGAGCGCAAGGTCCGCGTCATCATGGGTTGGATCCTCGCATTCTTTATGGGCCGTGACACCACCCAGCTGATCGACCTCGACAACCCGCGCGGTGCCTTCGTGGCCGCCGCCACACCGGCTCCCAAGCCGGCTGCGGCTGCTCCTGCCCCGGCGGCCAGCGCGCCGGAGGCATCCGCCGGAGCGGCCCACCCGGGCTCAGCGGCAGCCACCGGCGTGGACACCAAGCAGTCGGTCACCGCGGACGCCAAGTAGCACTGGCTTCCTGAGGAAGCATTAGCAGTATCGCCCGACGGCGGCTGTCCCCTTGATGGGGATGGCCGCCGTTTTGCGTATCCCGCTGGGTGTCCCTTCTAGACTGGCACTATGACTGGCGAAAAGAACCTCCAGACCCTGCTGGCAACACTGAAGCCGGTGCTGCGCGAGGGTGAGTACGTCTATGTCCTGTGGCCGCATGGCAGGCAGCTCGAGCCTGGCATCGAAGCTGCCGTGCGTGAGGCTGAGGGCCTCACGGTCGTCCTGCCGCGGGAAAGGGCGGACAGCCTGGGGCTGCACTACGACTTTGTGGCGGCTTGGATCACCCTGGAAGTGCACTCTGCGCTGGAGGCTGTTGGCCTGACCGCCGCCGTCGGGAAGGCCCTGACCGACGCCAGGATCAGCTGCAACGTGCTGGCCGGCTTCCACCACGACCACCTGCTGGTGCCGGTGGCCGACGCACCACGCGCCGTCGAAGCCCTAGCTGAGCTGTCAGCGGTCAGCCGGGACGTGCCGCGGCCCGAGCTGCTGCTCAGGAACGAGACGGCTGCGGACAGGGACAAGATCCTCACGTTGACGGGCGAGGCGTCCGCGGTCTCCCCGGTCACGGGCCTGCCGGTGGACGGGGAGCCCGAGGAGGTGGACGTGCTCCGCCGGCTCTTCGAGTGCGAGGACTACCTGCCCGAGTTCAGCGTGGTGGCGGTG
Source organism: Pseudarthrobacter sp. S3 (assembly GCF_050156905.1). Taxonomy (NCBI): domain Bacteria; kingdom Bacillati; phylum Actinomycetota; class Actinomycetes; order Micrococcales; family Micrococcaceae; genus Pseudarthrobacter; species Pseudarthrobacter sp. S3. Next base: position 1,358,069 of record NZ_CP189583.1, read on the forward strand.
CTCGACGACGAGATAGTCGGCCATGTGATCAGCACACGGGGCTGGGTGGGCGACTACGGGTTGCTGGGGCTCGGGCCCATCGGTGTGACACCCAGGCTGCAGCGCCATGGGATCGGCACTGCCCTCATGAACGACACCATCGCTCGGGCCAACGCAGCGGGGGAGGGCGGGATTGCGTTGCTGGGCAGCACCGAATACTACCCGCGCTTCGGCTTTGTCCCGGCTGCCTCCTTCGGCGTCCTCCCGCCGGACGCAGCCTGGGGGGACCACTTCCAACTGCTCCCGCTAGCCGTCTGGCCCGGCGGGGTCCACGGGACGTTCCGGTACGCCGGACCGCTTGCAGGCGAATGACGGGATACCATGGACCGGGCGCCCCAGTAGCCCAATTGGCAGAGGCAGCGGACTTAAAATCCGCGTGTTGTGGGTTCGAGTCCCACCTGGGGTACACATTCTCCCTAGGGAGTTCCTCCTGACGCGCCCTTCCGCGCCTCCTGCGTGACCTCAACAGACCTCTCCCGTTCATTGATTTCGCATATGCAACGACTGTTATAAGGATGTGACCTCAGTCACTTATATCCTCCGCAGATTTGCATTAGCTTGAAGTTAAATCAGGAACACCTGATCCAACGCGCACATCCCGGAATGGCCACGCCGGACCGTATGTGTTCTGCGACACACATTTAGTAGTAGTCTCAGGAAACAAATTTCGAAAAGTACGTGTAACTGCCTCGGTCATCCGCAGCAGCTGTCGAGATATTCCGGCTCGGAAGGTTAATAAATGTACCGAAAGAAAGTCATCACCTCGTGGGCGGCGGCGGCCACCCTTACCCTCGCACTCTCGGCCTGTGCCAATCAGGCGGGGCCAACCACGACTGACAGCTCTGGAGCTTCCAACAAGGTCAACATCCCTTCGATCTCCAAGGTGGACGTGCCCAGTGGTGCTGTCCTGCCCAAGGGCGACGGCAAGGCCACCTGCGCTGCAACCACCACGCTGGCTTATGCCGGTGCACAGACAGGGCCAAATGCCCAGCTGGGTATCAACATCTTCAACGGCATCCAGTTGGCCATCAACCAGCACAACACCGCGAATCCCGGCTGCCAGGTCCAGTTCAAGAAGTTCGACACGGAAGGCGACCCGAACAAGGCCACTGGTCCTGTGACCCAGATGGTCAGCGAGGCTGAAATTGTTGGCGTCATCGGCCTCCCGTTCTCGGGTGAGTCGAAGGCTACCGGCAACATTTTCGAGCAAAAGGGTCTTGTCCACATCACGCCTTCGGCGACCAACCCCACCCTGACCGGGAACGGTTGGACAACGTTCTTCCGGGGACTGGGTAACGATGCCGTTCAGGGGCCGGCCGCAGCCAAGTTCCTGACCGGCAAGCTCGGCGCGAAGAAGGTCTACCTCGTCCAGGACGATTCCGATTACGGCATCGGACTGGGTACCTCGACATCAGAGGGACTGGGCACTGCACTGGTAGGGACCGAGAAGGTAACCACCGGGCAAAAGGACTTCTCGGCCGTGATTTCCAAGATCATTAACGCCAAGGCCGATGCCGTGTTCTACTCGGGGTACTACGCTGAGGGCGCACCTTTCGACCAGCAGCTTTCGGCCAAGGGATTCACCGGGACGTTCGTGGCACCTGACGGCGTCAAGGACGATCAGTTCATCAAGCAGGCCGGCGACGCGTCCAACAACGCGTACTTCACGTGCCCGTGTATCCCAGGTGAGCTGATCCCGGACTTCGCTACCGCGTACAAGGCTCTCGCCAACGGCGCAGAGCCCGGAACATATTCAATCGAGGGTTATGACGCGGCAACCGTGCTGCTGTCCGGCATCGATGCGGGCAAGCAAGCGCGTCCGGACCTGCTGTCGTGGGTCAAGTCGTACGACAAGGACGGCCTGAGCAAGCACTACAAGTGGGATGCAAAGGGCGAACTTCAGGCGCCGACTGTTTACGGCTACAAGGTGGAGAACGGCAAGATCGTTCCGATTGGTCCGATCGGCGGTTAGCCGTTCTCTGACAGCAACAGGCTGTGGGGCCAGCTTCTGCCGGCCCCACAGCCTTTTCTGACCTACCGTTTGACAGGATGTCCCAATGCTTCCTCTGCTCGTTCATTTACCGATGGAAAATGACTGGATTTCCTTCGACATTCCATCGCTTATGGAAAACTTCTGGAGCGCAACGTTTGACGGCCTGACGTTTGGCGCAATATATGCCTTGGTGGCTCTCGGCTACACCCTGGTCTACGGTGTTCTGAACCTCATCAACTTTGCGCACTCGGAAGTGTTCATCGTTGGCTGCTACGCAGTCTTCTTCACCCTCAGCAACCTGGGCTTCGGACCATCGGCTCCGAGGCTGGAATTCTGGTCCATCGTCCTGAACCTGGTGCTGGCGCTGGTGGTGGCGATGGTTGCCTCCGCGCTGACCGCTTTCCTGCTGGAGCGCGTGGCCTACAAGCCGCTCCGAAAACGGAACGCTCCCCGGCTGGTCTTCCTGATCACGGCAATCGGCGCTTCCTTCACTATCCAGTACCTGATCTACCTTTGGCGGGGCCCGAGCCCGGAATTGGCACTGACCATGTTCCGGCCTTCCCCGATCTTTGATGTCTTCGGCACCATCGTGGATTCCCAGCAGTTGGTCATCATCATCGCCGCCGTCATCATGATGGTTGCCACCGAGCGTTTCATCAGCAAGTCCAGGACCGGGCGCGGTATCCGTGCAGTGGCCCAGGACCCGGATACGGCCACCCTCATGGGCGTCAACAAAGAGCGGATTATCATCACCACGTTCGTGATCGGCGGCATCCTGGCCGGGGCCGCCGCACTGTTCTACGTCATGAAGATTCCTTCCGGCGTTCAGTACAACGGCGGGTTCGTGCTGGGCATCAAGGCGTTCGCAGCTGCTGTGCTGGGCGGGATCGGCAACGTCCGCGGCGCGCTTCTGGGCGGACTGCTCCTCGGCCTTATCGGCAATTACGGGCAGATCCTGCTCGGCAACTCCCAGTGGACCGACGTCGTCGCGTTCGTCATCCTGGTGCTGGTGCTTCTGCTCCGGCCGCAGGGTATTCTGGGCACCTCCTTGGGAAGGAGCAAAGCATGAGCATGATCGACGGACCAACACCACTTCCGGAGGCCGCAGCTGCCCAGGCAGCGGCCGACCGCGAGGCCGTAAAATCCGGACCCGGAAGCAGCGTGACACCCGAAAGACAGGGCAGGCACGGCATTTTTGGAGCCTGGGGCGACCGCTGGAACGCCTTGTCCCGCCAGCAGCAGTGGGCCTTCCTCATTATCGTGGTGGTCCTGGCCTACCTGCTGCCGGTGATCAATCCACCGATTATCACCACGGAACCCGGAAACAACTTCGCACTCGCCTGCTTCGACATGGCGCGGTTCGCACTCATCGCCGTCGGACTGAACGTGGTAGTCGGCTATGCGGGCCTCCTGGACCTTGGCTACGTGGCCTTTTTCGCCGTGGGTTCCTACTGTGCCGCGATGCTGACCAGCCCGGACTCTCCTTTCCTGCACATCCCCTACCTGTGGACAATCCCCATTGCCATGGCAGTGACCATGTTCTTCGGAGTGGTGCTCGGCGTGCCAACCCTGCGGCTTCGGGGTGACTACCTGGCCATCGTGACGCTTGGATTCGGCGAGATCGTCCGTATTCTGGCAACCATCATCCCCGCCATGAAGGGCCAGGTGGGCTTTCAGAACGTGGGCCACCCGCCGGGAACCGAGGCGGACGGGACTCCGGTTTTCTCGAATTCCAATGGCGTGCCCTGGTATTGGCTCACGCTGACCATCATCATCATCATCACCCTGCTGGTGGGCAACCTGGAACGCAGCCGGGTGGGGCGTGCCTGGATCGCTATCCGCGAAGATGAGGACGCTGCGGAGATCATGGGCGTTCCCACGTTCAAATACAAGGTTTGGGCGTTCGCGATCGGGGCAGCCATCGGTGGCCTCTCAGGCGCTTTGTTTGCCGGGCAGGTGGGCTTCGTGAACAACCAGAAATTTGACGTCACGACGTCTATCCTGTTCCTTGCGGCCGTTGTACTCGGTGGCGCCGGCAACAAGGTCGGCGCGATTCTGGGCGGCGCGATTGTCAGCTACATCCCGCTGAGGTTCACGGCAATCGCAGAGTATAAATACCTCATATTCGGCATAGCACTTGTGTTGATCATGATTTTCCGGTCCCAAGGCCTCCTCCCTGCACGGCAGCGGCTGCTCGCCTACGGCCGGACCGCATACCAAAGGCTGGCTCAAAAGGACATCACCGGACCATCGTCGGCAGGAAAACCGCCGGCCGGGGGCCCGGAGCAGGGCCGCACCCGGAAAGGAGCCCAGGCATGAGCGAGAACAACAGGTTGCCTGGAGCGCATGAGGCAATGGATCCGGCCGACGCGCAGGCCGGTCCAGACGTCGAGGCCATGGCGGAGGCCGGGGTTGAACCCGACCTCGCCGAAAAGGTTGCGCCGGATCGCGATATTTCGGCCAAGGTTGGCGAGAACATCGTTGAGGTCAAGAACCTCACCATCAAGTTCGGTGGTCTGGTGGCACTGGACAACATCAGCTTCAACATCAGGCGCGGCGAAATCCTTGGACTGATTGGACCCAACGGGGCTGGGAAGACCACGTGCTTCAATGCCATGACCGGCGTGTACAAACCAACAAGCGGCCAGGTGGTACTTGAAGGCCAGATCATCAACGGGCTAAAGCAGCACAAGATCACCAGGCTGGGGCTGTCACGGACATTCCAGAACATCCGGCTTTTCGGCGAGATGACTGCCCTGGAAAACGTTGTGGTGGGTCTGGACGCCAGGCACCGGACCAGCGTTGGCGGGGCATTGCTGAGGCTCCCAACCCACGTCCGGGAGGAGAAATCGGCGATCGAGCGTGGAATGGCTTTGCTTGACTTTGTTGGCATCGGTGACCACGCGCACTTCCTGTCGCGCCACTTGCCCTATGGCTACCAGCGCCGTCTGGAGATAGCTCGTGCCCTGGCCACAGATCCCAAGGTTCTGTGCCTGGATGAGCCTGCGGCCGGATTTAATCCGGCTGAGAAGGAAGAACTGATGGCTCTCATCCGCACCATTCGGGACGAAGGCTACACGGTCCTTTTGATTGAGCATGACATGAAGCTGGTGATGGGCGTGACGGACCGGATCGTGGTCCTGGAGTTTGGTAAGAAGATTGCCGATGGCCTGCCACGGGCCATCCGTGAAGACCCGCGGGTTATTGCGGCCTACCTGGGGGAGCCCGAAGATGACGTTGCTTGAAGTCGAAGAGATCTCCGTTTTCTACGGACGTATCCGCGCCATCCGGAACATGTCGTTTTCGGTCAACGAAGGCGAGGTTGTGTCGCTGATCGGCGCGAACGGAGCCGGCAAGACGACCACTATGCGGACAATCTCCGGGATCCTTAATCCTGCCGCCGGCAAAATTACGTTTGCCGGTGAGGACATCACCAAGATGAAGGCCCATGTCAGGGTTGTACGCGGCATCTCGCAGGCTCCGGAGGGGCGCGGAATTTTTCCGGGCATGACCGTGATGGAAAACCTGGACATGGGAACCTTCGGCAGAAAGGACAGGGCCGGAGTGCCGCAGGATCTCGAGCGCGTATTTGACCTGTTCCCCAGACTTAAGGAACGGATCAAGCAATACGGTGGCACCATGTCCGGCGGCGAACAGCAGATGCTGGCGATCGGCCGGGCCTTGATGTCCAATCCGAAACTTCTGCTCCTTGACGAGCCTTCCATGGGGCTGGCACCGCAATTCATCCGCCAGATCTTCAAGATCATCAGGGAGATCAACCAGCAAGGCACAACGGTGCTCATGGTTGAACAGAACGCCAACCAGGCGCTGGCCGGCGCCCATCGCGCGTTTGTCCTAGAGACCGGGGAGATCACGCACAGCGGCACCGGAAAGGAACTCTTGGCCAACCCCGCCATCAAAGAGGCCTATCTGGGGGTTGGCTGAGGAATACCTTGCCGCATCACGGTTAGGTTGCGGCGGCCTGGGTGGGGAACTAATCGCTGCGTGGGTACGTGGAAATTGGTAGCGTGGTTCGTAAGTCACGACTCAACCCTTTACTTGGAGGACACCAGCAATGGCACTTGGCGGAAACCCGATCTTCAACGGAAAGAATTTCCGTGGAGCGACGCAGGCACCGCGTGTCCCGCAGGCGCCCTACGGGCAGGCCCAGTCCGGCCAGCAGCCTTATGGCCAGCGGGCTCCCGGCCAGGTCATGGATCCCCAGAACGGTTGGGGCCAGCAGCAGAACATGACCGATGAGCAGTTGCGCCAGATGTACAACCAGCCGGCAGCCGGACCTGCGGACACCGGCCGCATGACGTTCGACGACGTCATCGTTAAGACCGCATCATGCCTGGGCGTCCTGATGGTCGGCGCCGCAGTCACCCTTTTCGTCAGCATGGGGCTTGCATCAATGCTGATGATCGTCGGTGCACTGGGCGGCTTTGTCCTGGCGCTGGTGAACACCTTCAAGAAGCAGCCGTCACCGGCTTTGATTCTTGCTTATGCCGGACTCGAAGGACTGTTTCTCGGCGGGCTCACACGCATTCTCGACCTGATGTACCCGGGCGTCGGGCTGCAGGCCGTCATCGGTACGCTGTCAGTCTTCGCCGTGACCCTGCTCCTATTCAAGAGCGGCAAGGTCCGGGCCACTCCCAAGGCCATGCGCTTCTTCATGATTGCCACCATCGGCTATGCAGTTTTTGCCATCGTCAACATGGTCATGATGTGGACCGGTGCCGTGGATTCCCCGTTTGGACTGCGCACCAGCGTGCATATCTTCGGTATCCCGCTGGGCGTCTTCATCGGCATCCTGGCCATCGGCCTGGCTGCTTTCTCCCTGATCATGGACTTCACCAGCATCGAAGCCGGCGTGCAGAGCGGCGCTCCGCAGCGCTTCTCCTGGACGGCAGCGTTTGGGCTGACGGTCACGCTGGTGTGGCTCTACGTGGAGATCATCCGGCTGCTCGCCATCCTCCGCGGCGACGACTAACGCCCAGCGGAAGTTCCGCCGTCGTAATTCTGTCCAATAAGAAGAGGGCCCCACCGATGCATTTCGCATCAGGTGGGGCCCTCTTTTTTATGCGTATCCGCGCTAGCAAATGCGCATGGCTCCTGCTGCCGGGGTCACCGTGAAGATGTCAGGGGCCGTGTAGCCGGCGTCTGCGAAGGCACGTACGACGGCGGCGCGCACCTGCTGCTCCGACGTCACCGGCGTGAGGGCGATCGCTGCCCCGCCGAAGCCACCGCCGGTCATCCGGGCGCCGATTGCGCCGTTGGCGCGGGAGGTGGCCACCGCCAGATCCAGCTCCGGGCAGGAGATCTCAAAGTCGTCCCGCATGGAAACGTGGCTGGCGTCCAGCAGGGCACCAATGGAAACGGGGCCCGCACTGGCCAGCAGCTCCACGGTCTGCAGCACCCGGTCGTTTTCCGTCACGATATGGCGCACGCGCCGGTAGGTGACCTCGTCCAGGAGGCCGGCGGCTTCTTCCAGGTCCTCCAACCGGACGTCACGCAGTGCCTTCACGCCCAGGACCTCGGCCCCCAGTTCGCAGGACGCACGGCGGGAGGCGTAGCCGCCGTCGGAGTGTGAGTGGGAGACCTTGGTGTCGATGACCAGCATCACCAGCCCCGCTGGTTCTGCTTCGAAGGGAACCAGCTGGACGCTTTGGTCGCGGCAATCCAGGAACACGGCATGCCCCTTGGAGCCGCGCAGCGACGCTGACTGGTCCATGATGCCGGTGGGGGCGCCGACAAAGTCGTTCTCGGCGCGCTGCGTGGTGAGGACCATCTCCTCGGGTTCAAGCCCGGCTCCCGTCAGGTCGTTCAGGGCTGAGATGACCGCGCATTCGATGGCGTGCGATGAGGACAGGCCGGCGCCCAGGGGAACGGTGGAATCAAGCAACAAGTCCACGCCCGGAACGGTGATGCCCTGCTGCTGCAACGCCCACATCACACCGAGCGGATACTTCGTCCAGCCCTTGGCGGAAGCCGCGTCCAAAGAGCCGAGGTCGGCGCTGACCATGCCGTGGTCACCATAAGTGGACAGGAGCCGGACCGTAGAGTCCGCACGGACTCCGACGGCCACCCGGGCGGTCTTGTCGATCGCGAACGGGAGCACAAACCCTTCGTTGTAGTCGGTGTGCTCGCCGATGAGGTTCACGCGTCCCGGTGCCTGCCAGACGCCGTCGGGCAGCCTGCCGAACTCCTGCTCGAAGCGGGCGGCCAGATCCGCCATGCCGGGCTGTGCTGTGCTCAGGTTCGCCGTCCCGGGTTCCGGCGGGCTGGCCAGCTGGGCAATCAATGGGTCAGGGGAGGCGCTCACGCGTGTGCTCCTTCAGGCAGTGCCCCGTGAGGGGCGGGGGCGGTCGTGTCGGGGAACGGGCTGGACTCGGGGACCACCACGGCACGGAGCCGCTCCGCGACGCTTTCCGGGGTGGTGTCGTTGATGAAGGCGCCCATAGCGGCCTCGGAGCCGGCCAGGAACTTGAGCTTGTCCGCTGCCCGGCGGGGCGACGTCAGCTGGAGGTGCAGGTAGCTTGCGGGGCGCAGGAGGTCGTCGAGGGGGGCCTGGTGCCAGGCTGATATGTAGGGTGTCGGCGTCGGATACAGCGCATCCAGCCGTTTAAGCAGGTGAAGGTAGACATGCGCCAGTTCGTCCCTTTCCTCCCCGCTCAGGGCGGCCAGGTCGGGCACCTGCCGGTGCGGCACCAGGTGGATCTCCAACGGCCAGCGGGCAGCGAACGGTACGTAGGCGCTGAAGTTCTCGCCCTCCATCACCATTCGGCTCCCGTCCTCCCGTTCTGCGCGCAGCAGCGAGCCCGTGAGCGTCTGCCGCCCGTCGGACCCATCGTAGAACTTGCGTGCTGCCGCGCCGATGACCCCTGCGCGGGGCGTGATGTAAGGGTACGCATAGATCTGCCCGTGCGGGTGGTGAAGCGTGACACCGATGTCGGCCCCGCGGTTTTCGAACGGGAACACCTGCTTGATCCCCGGCAGGTTGCTGAGGGCTTCGGTGCGGTGCGCCAACGCCTCTACAACAGTCCGGGCGCGCGCCTCACTCAGGCCGCTGAAGGATCCCGTGTGCTCGGGCGTGAACGCCACTACTTCGCAGCGTCCGTATGCGGGCCCCGTGGTGCCCCAGGCCGGGGCGGACGGCACAGGTCCCACCGCCGGACCCAGCGACGGGAAGCGGTTTTCAAACACCACAACGTCGTAGTCGGGGGCGGGGATCTCGGAGGGGTTGTTCGGCGTGGTGGGACAGATGGGGCACTGGTCGGCCGGCGGGAGGTGCGTGCGGGACTGCCGGTGGGCTGCGACGGCCACCCACTCGTCGCTGAGGGCATCGAACCGGACCTCGCCGGGCTGACCGCGCTCCGGCAGCGGCCGGTGATCGGTGGTGGTGGACGCTGTGCGGGGCTGGGCGGTTGCGCCGTCGTCGAAGTAGATCAGCTCCCGGCCATCGGCGAGCGTTGTGGCGGTGATACCTGTCATGGCGGGGGTCCTTTGCGTGCTGGTGCCGGCAGATGGCGGGCGTCCGTTGCCTCGATCATCCCACATTTCGCTCAAAAAAGAATAGTTTCACACAAAAGATAACATTTGCGGCAATGGCAGGCCGGCCGTGCCCCTGTTACGGTGGTGCTCATGACTTCGAGTGCAACCCCGGACACGGGCATTCCCGCCGGATTCCAGACCTACGCCACCGGCCGGCAGTACGAGCTCCGCAGGGGTGACGCGTCGGCCGTAGTGACGGAGCTTGCCGCCGGCCTGCGGCTTTACAGCCGCGCAGGTATCCTGCTCACCGAGACGTATGGGGACGCAGAGATTTCTGCTGGTGCCGCCGGGATCACTCTCGCGCCCTGGGCAAACAGGGTGGAGGACGGGGTCTGGTACCTCGACGGAAAGAAGCAACAGCTGGACATCACGGAGGTTTCGCGGAACAACGCCAGCCATGGACTGCTCCGCAACTCCGCCTACAGTCTGGTTGATGAGTCGCAATATTCAGTGACCCTCGAGGCGACGGTCTTCCCGCAGCATGGCTACCCGTTCCTGGTGCGGCACCGGGTCCAGTACCTCCTGACTGAGGATCTTGGCTTGGAAGTCCGCCAGACGCTGGTCAACGATTCCAACGCCCCGGCGCCGTTCGTCCTGGGCGCCCACCCATACCTGCGGCTGGGCGATGCCGACGTGGATCACTTGACCCTGACCGTTGCCGCCGATACCCGCCTGGTGGCGGACGAACGCCTGATCCCGCGCAGCTCCGAACCCGTTAGCGGGGACAGTGACTTCCGCAACGGTCAACGGCTGGGGGGCCTCGAGGTCGACGTCGCCTTGACGGACATAACGTTCGACGGCGGGGCGGCCCGCCATGTGCTCAGTGCACCTGACGGCCGCAGCGTGACCTTGTGGCAGGACGAATCCTGCGGCTACGTCCACATCTTCGTGACAACCGAACTGCCTGGCAGGCCCAAGGCGGTGGCCATCGAACCCATGACGGGTCCGGCCAATGCCTTCAACTCCGGTGACGGGCTGCGCTGGCTCCCGGCCGGGGAAGCGTTCACGATGGCCTGGGGGATAGAGGCTGCCCTGGACGGGGCCGGGTAGCCGTTTCGCATAAGGGCCGGTGCTGAGGAAGTATTAGGCTATGACGCCAGACAAGGACGCCGCCCCATCCGATTCATTGCCCACAGGCACGCTGCCTGCTACGGACCGGCCGGTGGAAACTGCCGCCCCGGGCAGCCTGCGGGCGGACCGGGATCTGGAGCAGGACATTCCGTACGGCATCCGGATCGCAGCGTCGTGGGCATGGCGGCTCGGCCTCATCCTGCTGATGGCTGGTGCCCTGGTCTGGCTGTTCAGCCGGATCAGCTTCCTGATCATTCCCGTGATGGTGGCCGCACTGCTGGCCGGGCTGCTGAGCCCCGTGGTGCGCTGGCTTAGCAGGAGGCGGCTGCCAACCGGTGCCGCGGTGGCCATCACGGTGGTGGGTTTCATCGGAGTGATCGTTGGTGCCCTTGCCCTGGTGGGCCGCCAGCTGACTTCAGGTTTTGGCGAACTGTGGTCCCAGTCGTTGACGGGTGTGAAGCAGATCCAGGACTGGCTGGCCGATGGACCCCTGCACCTCACCGCCGACCAGATCGACCAGTACCTCAAAGAAGCCTCCACCGCACTCCAGGACAACAGCAGCAGCATCCTCAGCGGTGCGTTGTCCTTTGGCAGCACTGCGGGCCACTTCGCCGCGGGAATGGTGCTGGCGCTGTTCATCCTGATCTTCTTCCTACTCGAAGGCGACAGGATTTGGGCCTTCCTGGTGCGCCTCCTCCCGAAGAAGGCACGTGCGGCAACCTTCGGTGCCGGTCGTAAGGGCTGGGCCTCCATGGTCAGCTACGCACGGATCCAGATGTTTGTTGCCTTTGTTGACGCGGTAGGCATCGGCGCCGGCGCGGCCATCATCGGGGTGCCGCTGGCCCTGCCGTTGAGCGTGCTCGTGTTCATCGGCTCCTTTATCCCGGTGGTCGGTGCTCTGGTGACCGGGGCCATCGCCGTCCTCCTGGCCCTGGTGGCCAACGGTCCGGTCAATGCCCTGATCATGCTGGCTATCGTGCTGTTGGTCCAGCAGCTGGAGAGCCACATCCTCCAACCACTCGTGATGGGCAAGGCCGTGTCCCTGCATCCGGTGGCTGTGATCCTCTCCGTGGCCGCGGGTTCGTACCTTGCGGGTATCCCCGGCGCGCTGTTCTCGGTGCCCATCCTCGCCGTAGCAAACTCCGCGATTCGCTACATCGCGGCCAGAACGTGGGAACATGAACAGGTGCTGGCAATCCCCGGTGGGACAGTGACGCCAGGCCTGGACCATGATGACTTCATCAGGGATGTCCGGTTGCCGGGCGGCAGGCCCAAGCGTGGCAAGGAAGCCGCAGCCAGCACAGAAGCAGCCAATCCGGACGCCGAGGCCTGAGATGAGCCAAGGCGCCGGAGCCGTATCCACCCAAGGAGCATAAGTCCGTGAACACCCTTGAAACCCTTCCCGTCACGCTGGACGATGTCCTGGAGGCGCAGAAGCTGCTCGAGGGGATTATTATGCGGACCCCCGTGGAATCGTCACGGGCCCTGGGCGGGATGGTGGGCGGCGACGTCTTCTTCAAGTGCGAAAACCTGCAGCGGGCGGGATCATTCAAGGTCCGCGGTGCGTATGTCCGCATGGCCAAGCTCTCGGCCGAGGAGAAAAAGCGGGGGGTGGTGGCGGCATCAGCCGGCAACCACGCCCAGGGTGTGGCCGTAGCAGCCAAAAGCCTGGGCATCAAAGCCCGCATCTACATGCCGCTGGGCGTAGCCCTTCCGAAACTGGCGGCCACCCGCAGCCACGGCGCAGAAGTCATCCTCCACGGCCACAACGTGGATGAGGCCCTCGCCGAGGCGCAGCGCTACGCCGACGAATCCGGCATGGTGTTTGTGCACCCCTTTGACAACGTGGATGTGGTGTCCGGCCAGGGAACCATAGGCCTGGAGATTCTTGAGCAGATCCCCAACGTGGACACCATCCTGATGGGAGTGGGCGGCGGCGGGCTGCTGGCCGGAGTCGCTGTGGCCGTCAAGGCCCGGGCCAGGGAACTTGGCCGGGAAATCCGCATCATCGGTGTCCAGGCCGAAAACGCTGCGGCTTATCCGCCGTCACTCGCCGCCGACGCACTGGTTCCGCTGAAGAAAGTGTCCACCATGGCTGACGGTATCGCCGTGGGTCGGCCCGGACAGCTGCCCTTCAGCATCATCCGTGAGCTCGTGGATGATGTTGTCACGGTCAGCGAGGATTCCCTGGCGCGGGCCCTGATCTTCTTGCTGGAACGGGCGAAGATGGTGGTGGAACCCGCCGGGGCGGTGGGGGTGGCCGCCTTGATGGATGGCAAAATCGAAAACCCCGGGACTACGGCCGTGATCCTGTCCGGCGGCAACATCGATCCGATGCTGATGCTTAAAGTCATCCAGCGGGGCCTGTCCGCCGCCGGGCGCTACATGACAGTTCGGATGATGCTGGATGACCGGCCGGGCTCGCTGGCCACCATCGCCCGCATCATCGCCGAAAACGATGCGAACGTCACTGGCCTGGACCATACCCGTGTTGGCGGCTCCATCAGCATGGGCGACGTTTCCATCACCGTGAACCTCGAAACCAAGGGCCACGAACATTGTGAGCAGGTCCTCGGCGCCCTCCGTGCCGAGGGCTTCCAGCCCATTGTGGTGCATTAGGAACAGCCATGCTTGACGCGATGGGGGACGGAAAGCCGCGGAACCGGGAAACCAAAGCCGCGCGGGCTAGAGGAGGGCTGCTGGTGGCCGGCGGCTTTGTGGCCCTGCTTTTTGTCATCGAACTGTTCAACATGCTGACCCTGCACGCCCTGAACCGGACCTTCGGGCTCCGGCCGCGGTCCGCTGACGGGTTGCTGGACATCCTGACGTTCCCGCTGCTGCACGCCAATCTGAACCATCTGCTGTCCAATGCCCTGCCCCTGATCGTCTTCGGCTTCCTGGTGTTCCTGTCCGGCGTGCGGGTGTTCCTGACGGCCCTCGGATTCAGCTGGCTCGGCTCCGGGCTGACGGTGTGGCTGATTGGCGACGGCGGCATCACAGTTGGCGCCTCCGGCCTGGTTTTCGGGTTGTTCGCCTTCCTTTTGGTGCGGGGTTTCTTCAACCACAGCTGGCGGCAGATCCTGCTCGCCGTGGTGCTGTTCATGGTTTACGGCGGTATCCTGCTGGGTGTGTTGCCGATCATGGGCAGCTACATCTCCTGGCAGGCGCACCTCGGCGGGGCGGCAGGGGGAGTTGTAGCTGCCCTGTTGCTGCGCCCCAAGCACGCAAAAACGTCGGCCTCCTGAAGGGGACCGACGTTTGGCCAGGCCTGCAAGGCCTGAGGTGCGTTCAGTGTGACGCGTTAGCCTGCATACGGCTTGGCGGAGATGATTTCCACCGCGATGTCCTTGCCGTTCGGCGCAGTGTAACTGAGCTTCGCACCCTCTTTGTGGCCGACGATTGCGGCGCCAAGGGGTGACTTCTCGCTGAACACGTCCAGATCGGAATCGCCGGCGATTTCGCGGGACCCCAGCAGGAATGTCTCTTCGTCGCCGGCGATCAGGGCAACAACGAGCATGCCGGGCTCGACGATGCCGTCGTCAGCGGGGGACTCGCCCACGTGGGCATCTCGCAGGAGTGCGGTCAGCTGGCGGATCCGGGCTTCGATCTTGCCCTGCTCTTCCTTGGCCGCATGGTAGCCGCCGTTTTCCTTCAGGTCGCCCTCTTGCCGGGCAGCTTCAATCTTCTGGACAATCTCCGCACGGCCAGGGCCGGAAAGGTGGTCCAGCTCTGCCTTCAGGCGGTCAAAAGCTTCCTGGGTGAGCCAGGCTGCAGGCGCGCTGTTGGTGGTAGACACGGACTTCTCCTAATGGTCATACATGCAAAAGACCCCGCAACGGTGGCCACTTGTGGAACTCAGCAACCAACTCAGCGGGGTAAAGGTATTGACCCATTGTAGTCAATACTCTGGACATACCCAACCGGGATATTGCGCAGATCACATGGTGCTACGTCCCGGCGCGCGTAATCCAGCAGGCGTCCACGACGCCGGAAACGGACAAGGACTCCGTCCGAAGGGCCACGCGCTGCGAAACTGTCCTTCCGCCGTCGGCCGTTCCGTTAGCTGCTCCCGGCGGGATGTCCACGACTTTCCAACCCACCACGGCGAACTTGGAGTCGAGGGCCTTCACAGCGCACTTGACGGCCGTTCCCGGGTCCCTGGTGACCTGGAAATCAACCTCTGCCGCAGTGGCGTCAATGGTGCTGAAACCGACGTCTTTGAACGTCACGTCCGAGACAGCGTTCGACGTGGAGACCCAGGCCATAAACCCAACTCCGGCCGCCAGCGCCGCTACGGCGATGCCACGTTTGACCGCCGGCCGGAGGGACGGCTTTTTACTGCCATAACGATTGGCTAGGCTAGTGTCTGCAGGCGGGGACACGGCGGGCTGATCCTGGGTAGTCACCAGTCCAGTTTAGTTCGGTTCCGGCCCATGGCTGTCCGTGGCGGATCCGCACCCCTCTACCGCGCAGCTATTTCGCCTGTCCCGTTATGCAATCCCGTCAGTCCAGTGGCCGTCACAGCAGCCGCAGAAGAATAAGGAGCCGTCCTTCGATGACAGCGTCCACGCATACCCCGGCACCGCTGAGGCTGCTAGCCGTTCATGCGCACCCGGACGACGAGTCCAGCAAGGGCGCGGCCACCATGGCCATGTACGCCGCCTCCGGGGTGGAAGTCATGGTGGCCACCTGCACCGACGGATCCCGCGGCGATATCCAGAATCCTGCCGTGGAAGCTGAGCCGCATCCCAAACGGGACATGGCAGGGGCGCGCCGGCTGGAGATGGACCAGGCGGCCAAGGTACTTGGCATCCAGCAGCGCTGGCTGGGATTCACGGACTCCGGGCTGCCCGAGGGCGATCCACTGCCGCCGCTGCCCGCCGGATCCTTCTCCGTCCAGCCGCTGGAGCGCGCCGCGGCGCCGCTGGTGCGGCTGGTCCGGGACTTCAAGCCGCAGGTGATCGTCAGCTACGACGAAAACGGGGGCTACCCGCACCCGGACCACATCATGGCGCACCGGGTGGCGGTGGAGGCGTTTGCGGCCGCGGGTGACCCGGACAGGTATCCGGACGCCGGAGCGGCCTGGGAACCCAGCAAGCTCTACTACGACAGGGCCTTCAGCCCGGACCGGTTCCGCGCACTGCATTTTGCCCTGGAGGAAGCGGGCCTGCAGTCCCCGTACGCCCAGCGGCTTGCCGCCTGGCTGGAAACGGACGCGGAGGGCCACACGCCGCCGCAGGGTGCCCATGCCACCACCACGCAGATCGACTGCGGCGACTTTTTTGAGGCCCGCGACGACGCCCTCCGCGCCCACCGCACGCAGGTGGATCCGCTGGGGTTCTTCTTTGCCGTCTCGGCCGAGATGCAGCGCCGCGTCTGGCCGTGGGAAGACTACTCCCTGATCGAGTCCAGGGTCCCCGCAGTATTGCCCGAAAAGGACCTTTTCGCCGGGCTAAGATAGAAACGGCAATCTATTCTATGTCGTGTAGAAAAGCAGTGGGCTGGTCCGGGTCCCGCGGACCCGCATCCGGAATCCCCGGCTGCCTGCCCATCAGTTTCCACAGAAGGTTTGAACCGTGCATCACTTGCTCCTCGCCCTGACCACCACGCCCTCTCCGCTGCCGACACCCGGCCTGCGTGAGGGCATCTCCGAGGACCAGATCACCCCGGGCCTGTGGGGCTTCATCATGACGGCCTTTTTTGTGCTGGCCACGACGCTGCTGATTGTGGACATGGTCCGCCGCATCCGCCGTGTCCGCTACCGCGCGCAGGTGGAAGAGGAACGCCAGGCGGCGGCCGCGGCTGCGGACATCGAAGCCGCCGACGACCACGACGGACTCAGTGCTGCCGGGGAGCCGGATGCCGAAGGCGGCGAGGCTGGCCCCGAAAGCAACGGGCAGGGCCAGCCGGCCGATCGGTCCCGGCCCCGCGACTAAGGCGGACCGACCTCCCGCGCACCCACAGGTTTCCGCCAGTTCACGGTTCCCGTCAGGTCAACTGAGGACTGCGATGGCGATCGCCGTAAAGTGTGCCGCGAATGCCAGGACTGTCAGTGCGTGGAAGAGTTCGTGGAATCCGAAGTGCTCGTAGCTGAAGTTGGGCTTCTTGAGCGCATAGAACACTGCGCCGGTGATGTATAGGATTCCGCCCACACAGATCAGAATGGCCGCCGGGACGCTGGCCGCGAAGAATTCGGGCAGGTAGAACAGCGATCCGCAGCCAAGCGCAATGTAGATCGGCACGTACAGCCAGCGCGGGGCGTCCGTCCACAGCAGCCTGAACAGCACACCGAGGATGGCCCCGGCCCAGATGACCCAGAGCAGCAGGACTGCCTTGGGTTGCTCCAGGAGCGACCAGGCCAAGGGCGTGTAGCTGCCGGCGATGACCAGCATGATGTTGGTGTGGTCCAAGCGCTTGAGCACTTTCTTCACGCCGGGGGACCAGTTGCCGCGGTGGTAGATGGCACTGATGCCAAATAGCAGGACGCCTGTGAAGGCATAGATTGCCGCGGTGATCTTGCGGTCCGTAGTCGGGGCAAGGACCACCAGGACGATCCCCGCGGCCAGGGCCAGTGGCGCCGTGACGCTGTGGATCCAACCTCGCCACTTGGGCTTGATCATCAGGAGTTCGGCCAGCCGGACGGCGGCGTCGTCCAGGGCGCTGTTGCCGTGGTCCGCGAAGGGCGCGCGGGAGCCGTCAGGAGTCTGGCTGTTCATAGGTTCAGAATATCCTCTCTGTACGTAAGTTACTCATGGGTAACGATCATGACGGGTCATCCGGGCACGTCCCGGCGCACCCGCCCCCGTCCCGGACGGTAGCCTAGGATGTGCAATGCCGTCGAACAGCAACGGAAGTCAGGTGAGTCTCCTCGTGGAATTTCGCGGGTTCCTTTATGGCTTCTACGAAAGGCGGCTGCTCAGCGAGCTTGCCGGCGGCCGCATTCCCAAGCACATCGGCGTGATGGTGGACGGCAACCGCCGCTGGGCCAAGCAGTTCAATGCACCCACCAGCCAGGGCCACCAGGCCGGCGCGGACAAGATCCATGAATTCCTGGGCTGGTGCCAGGAACTCGGGGTCAATGTGGTCACGCTGTACATGCTGTCCACGGACAACATGAGCCGGTCCAGCGAGGAGCTGGATCTTCTGATGGGCATCATCGCCAACACCCTGGACCGTCTGGACGAGGACGCCAACATCTCGGTCCACGCCATGGGCGCCCCCGAGCTCCTGCCCGACTACCTGGCTGAACGGCTCAACAAGCTCACGGCGCGCACGCCGGTTCGCGAAAAGATCCATGTCAACGTTGCGGTGGGCTACGGCGGACGCCGCGAGATCGTCGACGCCGTGCGGGAGATGCTTCACGACGCCGTCGCCAAGGGCACAGACATTTCGGTGCTAGCTGACTCGCTGTCCGTCGACGATATTTCCCGCTTCCTCTATACGCGCGGCCAGCCGGATCCGGACCTGGTCATCAGGACGTCGGGGGAGCAGCGGCTGTCAGGGTTCCTGATGTGGCAAAGCGCCTACAGCGAGTTCTACTTCTGCGAGGCGTTGTGGCCCGCTTTCCGAAAAGTGGATTTCCTTCGCGCCCTCCGGGACTATGCAGGCCGGCAGCGGCGCTTCGGCACCTGATCTGTCCGCGCCGTTCACGCGGAATTCACACGGCCGCAACAGGAATCGCCGACGGATGAAGCCGGAAATTAGTTGCCGTGGATTTACGTTGTAGCTATCAGCAGGCAAAAACGCCAGCTGATCGGGGAGGCCAGTACATGGAGCGAAATTTCGCACCGGTTGTATGGGAGGCCGGACCCGGCCTCCAGGCCGAGCCGCCTCACCAATAACAATTCCGGGCGCGTGTCCGGGGCTGGAGTCGATGTGGCTATTTCTGAACAACTGCCCGAGGCCGTTTTTGACCAGGGACAGAAAGCTACCTCTCGCACCACGCGAGCCACCTCACAAGCCGGTGCAGCAGACGAAAATTCTGCGGCCGGTTTTGCTGTCTCCGGAAGGGACGCCACCATTAGTACCTTCGTCATTGACACCTCCGTCCTGCTCTCGGATCCACGGGCGCTGCTCCGCTTCGCCGAGCACGAAGTCATTGTTCCGATCGTTGTCATCACGGAACTTGAGGGGAAACGGCACGACCCCGAGCTGGGCTACTTTGCCCGCACAGCGCTCCGGCTGCTCGATGACCTCCGGGTGAAACACGGTGGCCTGAGCCGGCCAATCCCCATCGGCGACCAGGGCGGCACCCTGCTGGTGGAGCTGAACCACATTTCCGCCGACGTGCTTCCATTGGGTTTCCGCAGTGGCGACAACGACAGCCGGATCCTCGCCGTGGCCAAGAACCTGGCCAATGAAGGCCGGAACGTCACGGTGGTTTCGAAGGATCTCCCCATGCGGGTCAAGGCCTCCGCTATGGGACTTACAGCCGACGAATACCGCAACGAGCTCGTGAAGGATTCGGGCTGGACCGGCGTTGCCGAGGTGGAAGCCAGCGAGGAAGAAATCTCCACCCTGTACGGCCACGAGCCTGTCTTCATCCCCGCAGCCGCGGAAATGCCGGTCAACACCGGGCTGGTGATCCTCTCCAACCGGGGCTCAGCCCTGGGCCGGGTGGGCGCCGACAAGCAGGTGCGGCTGGTCAAGGGGGACCGGGACGTATTCGGGCTCCACGGACGGTCCGCGGAGCAGCGGTTGGCCATCGACATGCTGATGGACCCCGCCGTCGGAATCGTTTCGGTCGGCGGGCGGGCCGGCACCGGCAAATCCGCGCTGGCCCTGTGTGCCGGCCTGGAAGCGGTGCTGGAACGCCGCGAGCACCGCAAGGTGATCGTGTTCCGCCCCCTCTACGCCGTAGGTGGCCAGGAACTCGGCTACCTGCCCGGCTCCGAGTCCGAAAAGATGAACCCCTGGGCACAGGCGGTCTTTGACACACTCGGTGCCCTGGTCAGCCAGGAAGTCGTGGAAGAAGTCATGGACCGCGGCATGCTGGAGGTTATGCCGCTGACGCACATCCGCGGACGCTCCCTGCACGACGCGTTCGTGATCGTTGATGAGGCCCAGTCACTTGAGAAGAACGTCCTCCTCACCGTGATGAGCCGAATCGGCCAGAACTCCAAGATCGTCCTCACCCACGACGTCGCCCAGCGTGACAACCTGCGCGTCGGCCGGCACGACGGTATTGCCGCAGTCGTCGAAACCCTGAAAGGACACCCTCTCTTCGGCCACATCACCCTGACGCGCTCCGAACGCTCCCCGATCGCAGCCCTGGTAACAGAACTGCTGGAGGGCGCCGAAATCTAGCCTTACGATCCGGTAGCGAGGGCCGTGGTTCCGCTCGTCGGGCCACGGCCCTTCTCCGTCGGAAGTGCCCTCAGCGAGCCCCGAGGAACTTGGCTGCTGCTTCGTGGCCCTTCACTTGCAGGGTCCAGTCGGGGCGTTTGAAGGTTGCGGGGGTGAGGCGCACCTTTTGGACTTCCACGGCCTTGCCGCCCCAGGACTGCCTGTTGGTGCCGTTGAGTTCGTAGCCGAGGGAGCGGGACACGCCCAGGGAGGCGGCGTTCCAGGCTGCGGCTTCGGATTCGGCGACTTCGGCGCCGAGCCAGTCGAACGCGTAGAGCGCGACGGCGGCCCGCATCTCAGTTCCAAGGCCCTGGCCGTGGAGGGACTGCTTCAGCCATGAGCCGGTGCTGACGGTCTTGAGGGTGGCGAAGTCCTTGGCGCCGATGTCCTGGCAGCCGATGAATTCGTTCCGGTACCAGATGCCCAGGAGCACGGTCCAGTCCTCGGGCGTGGCCTGGCCGCGGCAGCGCCAGTACCACTGCGCCATGTTGGTCCCCAGAGTTTCCGCCGGCAGTTCTGTCCACGGCGTGCTGAAGGGGTTCGGGCCGGGTTCGTGGACCCCGCTCGCGGCCGCTGCAACCGCGGCAGGAATGTCGGCGTCGGAAATGGGTCGCAGCACTAGGCGGGGTGTGGTCAGCTCGAGGCCGAAGAGGGGCCAGATGGCAGTCAGCGCGGTCATCAGGGAAGCCTAGCCCAGGGCGGGCCACGGGGCTTGTCAACCGCCGGTGATGGCCGGAGAGGGAGCTGCGATCAGGTGCGGATGTCCCAGCTGATGTGGCGGCGGACGTCCGTGAGGTTCATGGACTCGGCCACAAACAGGTCGTCCAGCATGTATTCATCCATGGCGAGGATCCGGATCCAGTGCCCATAATTCGGGGTTGCCGGGTCCAGTGACTGGCTGGCCACGCAGACGCCTGTCTCCAGGTCGATCCGCACGCGGTTGCTGCCGGGCAGGCAGAGCGAAGCGGCAGGATCCGTTGGATGGTAGGACGCGGTGGGTGTCACCGTTGCCTCCAGCGCCGGCCGGCCCTCGTGATCCACGCGGCGAACGGCGTCGACCTCTACGGCGTTGGTGCCCGGGAACTCGATCGGGACCGGGGCACTCCCGGCGAGTTCCACGGGATCAAGGGCAGCCGAGAAACGGCCGTTCCCGAAGCCCGGCTCGCCGTATGCTGCCTCCGGCCGGCGCCTGACCAGGCCGCCGTCGTCGTAAACGGGCGCCACGAGGTGGGGCGGCAGCAGCCAGGACTTCCGGGTGGCGCTGACGTACAACCCGTCCTTGGAATCGTTGATTCCGGTGGTGCTGTGGAGGACAAGCCGGTCAGCGGTTTCCAGACGAAGCGCACCGGGTCGGCGGAGCCAGGCGCGGACCAGCGGTGCGGACGGGTCTGGGACGTCGGAAAAAGGTTCATCCCAGTATTCAAAGCGCAGTGACTGCCACTTCCAGGGGGAAGACCGGCAAAGGTTCCGGAACATGGTGCTCAGGTCCGAAGCGTCCGCGCTGCCCTCCGGATCCGGCCGGCGCCTGGTGTCCCATGTCGACATATCCACAGTTTACGCGTGGGTTCTGCGGTGCGGCGCACCAATCCAGTAGCATCCGAGGGGTGATCCGACGACTCGATGGACTGTGGGACGCCACCCCGCTGGCGTTCTGGCTGGTGCTGGCCGCTTGTGCCTACTTTTGTGGCATGGCAGTCCGCCTGACGGTTATTGACGTGCGCCACCACCTGCTGCCCAACCGGATTGTCTTCCCCTCGTACGGCGTGGCCGGGGTCCTGTTGCTCGCGGCTGCCTTGGTGCACGTGATTGCGGGCCCTGCCGCGATACTGGGGTCACCTGACGGTGCTGCCGAGCTCCTGGGGATCCCGGCGCTGCGCATCCTGGCCGGCGGGGTGGTTTTGTGGGCTTTCTATTTTGTCCTGCGGATGGTTTACCCGCCCGGCATGGGCTTTGGCGACGTGAAACTGGCCGGCGTCCTGGGAATGTATCTTGGCTATCTTGGCTGGGGACACGTCTTTGCTGGGACGTTCGCAGCTTTCCTGCTGGGCGGCCTCTGGTCGATGGCCCTGCTGGCGGCCCGCCGCGGCACCTTGAAATCTTCGATCCCGTTTGGCCCGTTTATGCTCGCCGGTGCCGCCGCGGCCATGCTGCTGCCGGCCTGACGCGGTCCGGGATGCCCATTTCGAGCCGTGACGGGAACAGCTCGTCGGTGACATACAACAGGGGCGCCGCGACCCCCAAGATCGCGGCGCCCCTGCCGGCTATTACTGTGGCTTCCGCCGCTGCGGCGTACAGCCGTACGGCGCCGGTCAGCGGCGTCGGGAGGCCAGCTCGCCGTCGTCGTCCGTCAGGCTGTCCGAGGCGCCCCGGACGGCGGTCTCCTTCTCCGTCCCGCCCTTCAGCAGGGCCAGGTGCTCTGCTTCCAGGCGTTCTGCTTCCGCGCCGCCCAGGGATGCGCCGATTTCGCGGAAGTAGTCGTTCGTGCTGGTCGCGGTGCCGATCTGATCGGCAGGGACAGAATTATGCACCACGAGGACGATGACCTGCATGATCGTTCCCAGTCCTGCACCGAACACAAAGAGCTGGACGCAGATCACCCAGATGGGCGTTTCGGCGGTCAGGGTGGTGAGCCACGGCATCGCCGCGATGGTCAGTGAGGCGCCAAGGATGGGGAACGTCTTGTACTTGCCGGT
The DNA here is from genome assembly GCF_050156905.1 of Pseudarthrobacter sp. S3. Taxonomy (NCBI): domain Bacteria; kingdom Bacillati; phylum Actinomycetota; class Actinomycetes; order Micrococcales; family Micrococcaceae; genus Pseudarthrobacter; species Pseudarthrobacter sp. S3. The sequence continues at coordinate 1,380,764 of NZ_CP189583.1, forward strand.
CTTGGAGATCCGGATCCCAGAGGAGATGGCCATGCCCATGAGGCCCACCATCATGGGCAGCATCAGAAGCCCCGGATTCAGCGGCTGAGGTCCTGGAGGACATCTGCAGGAGCGTGGGGACGAAGGCAATGGCAGCGAACATGCCCAGGCCCAGCGTAAAGCCGATGGCCGTGGCGGCCGGCACCTTCCGTGGGAAGGTGCCGGCCGCGGTGGTTCGTTGGTGCTGAGTGCCTAGAAGCCGGGGGTCAGGCCTTGTGCGGCGGGCGCGTCATGGACATAACGTCCAGCGCGGTGTCCAGCTGCTCTTCGGTAACCTCGCCGCGCTCCAGGAAGCCCATGGCGACCACGGTCTCACGGATGGTGAGGCCCTCTGCCACGGCCTTCTTGGCGATCTTCGCCGCGTTCTCGTAGCCGATGTACTTGTTTAGCGGCGTCACGATCGAGGGGGACGCCTCGGCCAGGAAGCGGGCGCGGTCCACATTGGCGGTGATGCCATCGATCATCTTGTCCGCCATGACCCGGCTGGTGTTGGCCAACAGCCGGATGGACTCGAGCAGGTTGGCGGCCATAACGGGGATGCCGACGTTGAGCTCGAAGGCGCCGTTGGTGCCGGACCATGCGATGGCGGTGTCGTTGCCGATGACCTGGGCGCAGACCATGATGGACGCCTCGCAGATGACCGGGTTAACCTTGCCCGGCATGATCGAGGAGCCCGGCTGCAGGTCCGGGATGGCGATTTCGCCAAGGCCGGTGTTGGGGCCGGAGCCCATCCAGCGGAGGTCATTGTTGATCTTCATGAAGGAGATCGCGATGTTGCGCAGCTGGCTGGAGCCTTCGATGAGGCCGTCGCGGTTGGCCTGTGCCTCGAAGTGGTCCCGGGCTTCGGTCAGAGGCAGTCCGGTGTCCGTGGCGAGCAGTTCGATGACTCGTTCCGGGAAGCCGGCCGGGGTGTTGATGCCCGTGCCCACAGCGGTGCCGCCGAGCGGGACTTCGGCGACGCGGGGGAGAGCGGCGTTGATGCGTTCGATGCCGTAGCGGACCTGGGCTGCGTAGCCGCCGAACTCCTGGCCGAGCGTCACCGGGGTGGCGTCCATGAGGTGGGTGCGGCCGGACTTGACGACGTCCTTGAACTCCACGGCCTTGCGCTCCAAGGACTCGGCCAGGTAGCCGAGCGCCGGGATGAGGTCGTTGATCAGGGCTGAGGTGGCGGCAACGTGGACAGACGTGGGGAAGACGTCGTTGGAGGACTGCGAGGCGTTGACGTGGTCATTCGGGTGGACAACTTTGTCGCTGCCGGCGGCCTTGAGGGCGCGGGTGGCCAGCTCGGCGATGACCTCGTTGGTGTTCATGTTCGAGGACGTGCCGGAGCCGGTCTGGAAAACGTCGATGGGGAAGTCGCCGTCGTACTTACCGGCAGCTACCTCATCGGCAGCCGCTGCGATCGCCTTGGCCAGCTCGCCGTCGAGCACCCCAAGTTCTGCGTTGGCCTGCGCGGCCGCCTTCTTGACCCGGGCGAGCGCCTCGATGTGCGCGCGTTCCAGGGTCTTGCCGGAGATGGGGAAGTTTTCAACTGCACGCTGCGTCTGTGCACGGTACAGGGCGTTCACGGGGACGCGGACTTCGCCCATCGTGTCGTGTTCAATACGGAATTCTTCAGTGGAAGTCATGGGGCTAGCTTAGGGCGATCTGTGGCCCGGACTAAAACCGTGAACCGCATGCTACGGGCAAGGATTCAGGCTTGGCCTAGACGTCGCCGATCCCGGAAACCACGTTCGCGCGGCCCTCGGCGAGGCTGTAGGAGAGGCCGATCACCGCGGCGCGGCCGTTCTCGATTGCGGCGGAAATCACACGGGAGCTGTCCACCAGGCGCTGGGACGTCTGCTTGACGTGCTCCACCACCATGTCGTTGATCTCGTGCTCGCCGTTTCGCATGGACGTCAGTACCGAAGGCGTGATGCGCTCCACCAGGTCCCGTATAAAGCCCACCGGCATGTTCCCGGTGTCCACCGCGGACTTGGTGGCAATGACGGCGCCGCAGCTGTCATGCCCCAGCACCACGATCAGCGGCACCCCCAGCACGCTGATGCTGTACTCGAGGGAGCCCAATACGGCGTCGTCAATCACCTGGCCGGCGGTGCGCACCACAAAGGCGTCCCCCAGCCCCAGGTCGAAGATGATCTCGGCGGCGAGCCGGGAGTCCGAGCAGCCGAAGATCACGGCAAACGGGTTCTGATTTTCCACCAGCGACGACCGGCGGGACGCGTCCTGGTTCGGGTGCGACGATTCGCCGGCAACAAAGCGTTCGTTGCCTTCGCGCATACGGCGCCAGGAAAGGGCAGGGGTCAGATAGGTAGCCACGGGCCTACTTTACGGGGCGGTACTGGCTGACGGTGAAACTGTGACAGCCGGATTGGCTTCCATGGACTGCACGACGGCGGCGGCGAGTTCGGCGAATTCGTCCAGCTGGGCGCTTCCCGTCAGGACAACGGTGGTTCCGCGGTAATTGAGCACCATGCTCTTTTCGCCTTTGCCGGTGTCATGCAGTTCCCAGTCCTGCCCGCCCGCCGCACGCTTTCCCGTCACGGGAGCGCTCTTGGTCTGCTGGACGAGCCAGGTGGGGTTGGACTGGCGGGTCTGGACCAGGCCGATGAAGGACTCCTTCGGGGTCAGGTAGCCAACCTCCCAGGTGGGCACGCCGCTGCCGCTACCGGACTCCCATCGTGCGTAGTTGGACGCGTACGACTTGCCGGTGTCCGGTGTTACGGGTGTGAATCCCGCCACATCCGTGGCATTCCGGGCCACGGCGCTGACATCGATGTCCGGGCGGAATCCGTCGCTCTTGGGGAGGGGGTTCATCAGGATAACGGGCAGGAAGGCGGCGATGCTGACCACCAGTGCAACGACCATGCCGATCACCGAGGCATTGGCGCGCTTAGCCGCTGCGGCGGGGATCACTGGGCGGACGGGGGCTGTTTCGGCAGTGCCTGCGTCGTCGCCGTTTGCTCCGGAGTCGGAGGGGTCGGGGCCGGGGCTGGTCTTTTCCTGCATTTCGCTCACCTCTCTATAGTCGCCCATGTTCAGGCACAACTCACAGTCGGGGGAGTGCGGGAGGCTTACAGCCCATGTTGCAGGACCGCGTCATGCCACGCCCCGAAGGCGCCTCCACGACTATGATCAGTACCAGAGGAATCACCGCACCGGCTGAATCCGGCCGAGCGGGTCCAATGATCGCCACTCGAAGAAGAGGTTCACGTGTCACCAGCGCCTATGACCCAGCAGTACTCCACGATTTCCCCCTCCCTGGCCGTGGGCATCGACGAGCCAGACCGCAACCTCGCCCTTGAGCTTGTCCGCGTCACCGAGGCCGCGGCCATCGCCGGCGGCCACTGGGTTGGTTTCGGTGACAAAAACAAGGCTGACGGCGCAGCGGTTGACGCCATGCGCTCCTTCCTTCACACGGTCCACTTCAACGGCGTTGTGGTCATCGGCGAAGGCGAAAAAGACGAAGCCCCCATGCTGTTCAACGGCGAACATGTTGGCGACGGCACCGGTCCTGAGTGCGACGTTGCCGTGGACCCCATCGACGGCACGCGCCTGACCGCCCTCGGCATCAACAACGCCCTGGCGGTCCTTGCCGTAGCTGAACGCGGCTCCATGTTCGATCCTTCCGCCGTGTTCTACATGGAAAAACTGGTCACCGGCCCGGAAGCCGCCGACATGGTGGACCTCCGCCTGCCGGTCAAGCAGAACCTCCACCTGATCGCCAAGGCGAAGGGCGTGAAGGTCAACCAGCTCAACGTCATGATCCTTGACCGCGATCGCCACCGCCCCCTGGTCGAAGAGATCCGTGAAGCCGGTGCGCGCACCAAGTTCATCATGGACGGCGACGTGGCCGGCGCTATTGCCGCGGCCCGCTCCGGCACCGGCGTCGACGCCCTCATGGGCATCGGCGGCACCCCGGAAGGCATCGTTGCAGCCTGCGCCATCAAGTCGCTCGGCGGCGTTATCCAAGGCCGGCTGTGGCCCACCAGCGACGACGAGAAGCAGAAGGCGATCGACGCCGGCCACGACCTCGACCGAGTGCTGTCCACCAATGACCTCGTGTCCAGCGACAACTGCTACTTCGCGGCCACCGGCATCACCGACGGCGACCTCCTCAAGGGCGTTCGCTACTCCAAGGACAAGGTCCTCACCCAGTCCATCGTGATGCGCTCCAAGTCCGGCACCATCCGCTTTGTTGACGGCGAGCACCAGGCCAGCAAGTGGGAAGGCTACGCCCGCAAGAACTAGCAGGTTCTTCACCCCGCGTACTCCTGCGCGAACGGATACTTGAGGCACCGAAACCGTGGGGCCTCAAGTGTCCGTTCGCGCATGTCCCCTGCCAATGGAGCCACTTTGGACGTCCCCGGCCCGGTGGCGGGATTGCAAGGCGGCCTTCACCAGTTCGATGACGAAGGGTTTGTCTCCCTCAAGGTCCTCCTTGAAAACCCTGACTTCCGTCCAGCCGAGCCGTTCAGTGACGGTCCGGCGTTTGTTGTCGAGCCGCACCTGGCGGGACTCCGAGTGATGGGCGCCGTCGTACTGCAGTGCCAAGCGATGCTGAACGTACGCCGCATCCGGCCACACCGCCGGCTGCCCCCAGCCATTGCGGATCACGTGGTTCAAAGCCGGTTCGCCGAGGCCTGTGCTTGCCAGTGCCAGCCGCATCTTTGTTTCCTGTGGGGAATCGGCGCCAACCCTGATCTCGTCGATTGCCAGCCGTGCCGTTTTCATCCCCCTCATCCCCGGATGTGCAGCGATCATGCGGTGGAGATCATTGATCGTGGCCATTGGCTCCTTGGGCCGGGGAAAGTCTGTGCCGTGGCAGTTAACCACGGAATCGACCGACGGCGATTAACTCATCAACGGTGAGCAGATTTGCCAAATCCAGCCAGGTCCGGGCAGGCGAGGTGACGCGGACGCCGTCGTGCATCACCACTTCGCCTGGCTTGAACGTCATCCGATGGCCAACGACGTTCTGGCGCCGGGGCCTGCTGCCGTCACGTTCCCTGGCCACGTGGATCCGCCAGTCGTCCTGTAGCCACGGCGGCAGCCCTAACTCCCATATTCTGCCGCCCGAGTTATGCGTGAGCACCGACGTTTCGTCCAGTGCCGTGTAGGCTTGGAGGTTGCCCGGGACGCCCGCGCAGCTTTCCAGAGGGATGCGTACGCCCCGGGATGGAATAACGACGTCAGGCTGCCGCTGCCGTTTGCGCGACACCCCCAACGCCGCCGCGGTGGCCGACGTAAACGATCCGGTGAGTAGCTGCTCGGGGAGTGGTGCCAGGCCCATGCTTCAGTGTGCACACGTCTGGCGGTGGCAAAGCCGTTATCCACAGGCTTTGGACCGGTCGGATGCGCGAGAGGACACTTGTGGCCCTGGGCAGAGGCTCCAAGCCCGGGGCTTAAGTGTCCGTTCGCGCCGGGGGTGCTGGGGGTGAGGCGGGGGTGCGGAGGGCACGAAGCGTGTCGCGCAGCTTGCGGGCCAGCTGGTACGCGTTATACCGGAGCTTTTGCACCGGGAGGTCCCAGGTGCCGGGGTACGCCACCTCGCGGCCGCCGAAGGACTTCTTGAACGCGGTGAATCCCGCCCATTTGTGGTTGGGCTGATCCGCAGGCGCAACGCCCCACAGGTCCACGTGTTTCAGGCCCCGGTCCTTGGCGTCCGCCATCATGGTCACCAGGAGCGGTATGCCCGCGCTGAGCTTGCGGTGGGTACCATCCAAGGCGGCGTGGGCATACGTCCTGGTGTCTGCGGAATCGTACGCGAAGGCTGCCGCGATCGGCTCGCCGTTGAGCTCGGCGATGAACAGCGTGGCTGCGCTGGCGGGCATCAGGGAGGCTGCCACCTGGGTCAGGTACTCGTCGCTCTGCGGCTTGAAGCCGTTCCGCCGGGCGGTCATGTGCAGGAACTCCAGCAGGATACCGATGTCGTCCGGGTCCTTCGACGTCCGGAAGGTCACGCCCTTCTTGTGGATGTTCCGGTAGAGGTTCCGGTTCACGGGTTTCATCGCGGCCAGGACGTCCTTGAAGTCACCTTCGAGGTCCACGATCCAGCTGAGCTCAGGCTGCTGGTTCACAGGCGCCGGCTGCAGGCCGCGCCGGCGGAGCTCCGCGGCGGCCGGTAACTCAAGACCCGAGGACACCGGCTCAATCCGGACAAACACCGCCCCGCACGACCGTGCGGTGGCAACCAGGGCGGCCAGGGCGGCGTCGAACGCCTGCATCGAGGATGCCACGGGTCCATAGGGGGCGTAGAGGACCTTGCCGGCCGGGTTTTTCTCCTCCACGGCCAGGAAGCTCCAGCCCGGACCTGACTGCTGATGGACGGTGCGGCCCAGGGACGCCTGGACTTCCGCCCAAGCGGGTGTCTGCAGGAAGAATTCCACGGTTCAGGCCTTCAGGGCTGTGGTCACGGCGAAGGCAATGGCCGGTGACTCTGCTCCGGCCACGGGGTGGACATTGACCGGTGCTTCCGCAGCCGGCAGGAAGGCGCTGCCGCCGCGGGTCAGCTGCAGATCGCCCTTTGGCGAATCGAGATACACCGATCCGGCCACAACAATAACGACGACGGCGCCCGCCTGTGCCAGCGGGACCGGCTCCGCGCGGGGTGCCAGCTCGATCCGCTGAAGCTGGAACTCCCGGAAGGGCGGCTGATAGAGCTCCTGGCCAAGGCCGGAGAATTCCGGCGTCAGCCTGGGGATGGCCACCGACTGGAATTCGACGGTCCGGAGCAGCTCGGGTACGTCGACGTGCTTCGGCGTCAGCCCGCCCCGAAGCACGTTGTCCGAGGACGCCATGACCTCGACACCCATGCCGTGCAGGTAAGCATGCACTTTGCCCCCGGGGAGGTAGACGGCCTCGCCCGGGGCCAGTGAAATCCTGTTCAGCAGCAGCGAAATCAGTACGCCAGGATCGCCTGGGTACTTCTCGTTGAGGCTGATGACCGTGGAAAGTTCCGCCTGGTAGGGTGCCAGCGGAGCGCCGGAGATCAGGGCGGCCGCCACCAACGCTGTGGTGTGCGAGACGTCGTCGCCGCCCTTGATCAGCCGCTCGAAGGCACTCTTGAGACCGGCGTTCTCATCGGGGTTTTCCAGGATCTCCAGCAGTTCCACCAGCAGGGGCGGGATCCCGGATTCCACCAAGTCGAAGCAGGCGGCAAGGTGGAGCAGGATCTCCCGGGTTGCAGCCGGCGCCCGGAACCCGCACAACGCTTCGAACGGGGTCAGCGCAAAGAGCATTTCCGGCTTGTGGTTGTCATCGCGGTAGTTGCGGTGATCGGCATCGGGCGCAATGCCTTCAGCATTCTCCAGGGCGAATCCTGCTCTGGCCTGTTCAATGCTGGGGTGGACCTGGAGCGACAGAGGTTGGGCGGCGGCAAGGATCTTGGTCAGGAAGGGGAGCCGTGGGCCAAACTCTGCCACAGATTCGCTGCCCAGGAAATGTTCCGGATCCTCGGCAATCAAGGCGTCTAGCGCTGCCACGGAACCGTCCGCCCGGCGGGCCATGGAAGGGGCGCCGGGATGGGCTCCGATCCAGAGCTCGGCTTCCGGCCGTCCGGACTCGGGGCGTCCCAGCAGCGCTGCGATGGCTGTGGTGGATCCCCAGGCGTAGTCGCGGAGGGCGTTCTCAATTTCGTACACAGCCGGTGTCCATTCTTGGTCTACAGGTCTACAGGTCTACAGGTCTTCGTGTTCGTGTTCGTGCAGTCAGGGTGCTGCGGCCGGGATTCCGGCGAAGGCGCTGGGCCTAGAGTGGCGCGCACTTGCCATTGGTGGCCACCAGTTCGCGCAGGGCCTGTTCGTTGCCTTCGCTCTTGAGCTGGTTCAGCATCGCCTCGGTGATCGGCTCGCCGTCGGGAGTTGTGGTGACCGGGGTGAAGTCCGACGGCGGGGCAGTCTGCGCGGGGGTTCCACCGGCTGCCGGGAAGGCAGCCATGGGCACCCGCGCCGACGCCTGCAGCCGTCCGCCCGCCGTAGCGGGCTCAACGGGGCCGTCGACGGGCGAGGCAGCCCGGGGTCCCGACGCGGAGGCCAGCAGCTCGTCCACCTTGTCGTGAATGATGTCAAAGTCTGGCACCGTGGAGAAGGACGCGTCAAAATCCGGCGGTCCGATGGTCAGCCGTTTGACCTCCTGGCCCTTGGACTTCATGGCGAGATCCACGAAACTGCCCAGCTGGGATGAGGAGATGTTTGACTCAACAACCTTGGTGCCCGCACTGGCGATGTCCTCGAACTTCGAGAGGAGGGTTGCCGGGTCCAGTTGTTTGAGCATGGCCTGCTGGACGCACTGTTGCCGCTGGATCCGGGCGTAGTCGTCAACAAACTCGCGGGAGCGTCCGTACCAGAGCGCGTGAAAGCCATCGAGCTTCTGGTCACCGGCGGGAATCCAGCCGTCCGGCATCCCGTGGATGCCGTTGGCCTCATCGATCATGGGGCCGCTGATCGGCACCCAGCCGCCAGCCTTGATCCGGATTCCACCCATGGCGTCGATCAGTTTGGCGAAGCCGTCCATGTCCACCAGCACGTAGGCCTGGACTGTGATGCCGAGGGTTCCCGACACCGCCTCAAGCGTGGCCTGCGCACCGGGGTCTGCAACGCCTGGGTACAGGTCCGCGTGCTCGTTTGTCACTTCGGTGTTGATGGCGTTGATGAGGCACTCGTTGCCGCAGTCGTAGCCGTCCGGGTAGAGCTTGCGCATGGGCGAACCTTCGCTGAACTGGGCGTCCTGCAGGTTGCGCGGCACTGAGATGATGGCAGTCTGGCCGGTCTTGGCGTCCACGCTGAGCACGGAGAGGCTGTCCGGGCGCCGGCCTGTGCGGTCGTCGCCGGCGTCACCGCCCATCATCAGGAAGTTGTAGCGGCCGTCCGCGGGATCGATCGTTGGGCCCCCAGCGAAGATGCTGCCGATGGCGTTGCGGCCCACGTTCAGGAGGTAAGCGGCATACCCAAGGGTGCCGCTGCCCAGGACCAGGGCAAGGACCAGGGCGATGCCGACGGCGGGACGCGCCGCCGGTGCCAGCAGGACGGGGCGGATCAGCCGGAGTGTGTTGATGAACAGGAATGCCCATCCGAGAGCCAGTGCGACCAGGACCAGGATGATCACCAGCGAGGCAAACTGATTGGTGAGGATGTTGATCAGGAGCGACCGGTTAACTGCCAGCAGCAGCAGGATGACCGCCAGCAAAGCCCACGCGATGAGGGTGACGCGCAGCGCAATGCGGCCAAGCTTGCGGTCGCCGGCCACAATTTGGGCGCTGCCGGGCACAAGGAGGGTCATCAGGACCAGGGCCAGGCCCCGTTTGGTCCGGACTGGCGCGGAGGCGCTGGACGGATACCGGACAGGATCAGTCATGACTGTGCCGGTTGCTGGCTGCTGCGGGTCGCTTCTGGGCATGTCGGGTTCCTTAACGGCTGCCCCGGAGAACACCATTGCCGTCGGCGAAGACTTCGCTGACTTTTTGCCTGAGGTTGGCTCCCTTGCGGGTGGCGGCGTCGTTGAGCTCCTGGGCGAAGTCCACGAGGTCGGCGCGGAGCGAGGCTGCCAGCTGGTCCGTTCCCGACGCGAGGATCCGGACCGCGAGCAGGCCTGCGTTCCGGGCACCGGCAATGGACACTGTGGCTACGGGGACGCCGGCCGGCATTTGCACGATGGAGAGGAGGGAATCCAAACCGTCCAGGGTCTTCAGTGGGACCGGGACGCCGATGACGGGCAGGGGCGTCACGCTTGCCAGCATGCCGGGAAGGTGGGCGGCTCCGCCGGCGCCGGCGATGATGACCCGGAGCCCGCGCTTGTGGGCGGTCTGGCCGTACCGGATCATTTCGGTGGGCATCCGGTGAGCGGAGACCACATCGGCTTCGAACGGGATGCCGAACTCAGCCAGTGCATCGGCGGCGGCTTCCATGACCGGCCAATCCGAGTCTGAGCCCATGACCAGCCCAACGATGGGATGGGGGCCGGTGCCGGCGGTGGTTTCGGTAGTCATGCGTTCTCCTCGGAAATCCGTGCTGATTCTTCGCTGGGAACCCGGCCGTCGCGGATGATGGCCGCCACCCGGGTTGCGCGTTGCCGGACCGAGTCCACATCATCGGTGGAGGTCCCGACCAGGTTGACATGGCCAATCTTGCGTCCCGGACGCACGGACTTGCCGTAGCAGTGGACCTTGGCGGCCGGCTCGCTGGCAAGGGCGGCAGGGTAGGCGGAAAACAGGTCCTGGTTGGCGCCGCCGAGGAAGTTCTTCATGACCACTATCGGGCCCAGAATGTCGGTGGCACCCAACGGCAAGTCCAGGACCGCCCGCAGGTGCTGCTCAAACTGGCTGGTAACGGAACCGTCCTGGGTCCAGTGGCCAGTGTTATGGGGCCGCATGGCGAGTTCGTTGATCAGGAAGCCGACGCCGGAGCCCGGCGTTTCAAAGAGTTCCGCCGCCATCACTCCGGTGACGCCCAGTTCCGAGGCGACGCGCAGAGCCGCGTCTTCCGCGGCGGCGGCGACTTCGAGGGGGATGTCCAGGGCAGGGGCAATGACTTCGTCGCAGACACCATCCACCTGGATGGTGTGCACCACGGGCCAGGCCCTCGCTTCGCCGCCCGGTGTCCGGGCCACCAATGCGGACAATTCGCGGCTGAACTCAACCTTGGCTTCGGCGAGGAGCGGGCTCATGGCCTCGAACCACGGACCAGCCTCTTCGGCGGCGTCGGCGGAATCGATGATCCGCACGCCCTTGCCGTCGTAGCCGCCGCGGGGCATCTTGAGGACAACGGGCCAACCGGTTTCGTCGCCGAAGGCCACGAGCGCGGCGACGTCAGCCACGGCAGCCCACGTGGGGTTTGGGAGACCCAGGCTGTCGATGGCAGCCCGCATCACCAGTTTGTCCTGGGCATTAACGAGGGCGTCCGGGCCGGGCTGGACATTGACTCCGGCGGCCAAAAGCGCCCGGAGGTGGTCCGTGGGGACGTGTTCGTGGTCGAACGTCATGACATCCAGGCCGTCCGCGAAGTCGAGGAGTGTCTGGAGGTCCTTGTAGTCACCTATCGGTGAGGTGGACACAGCCGATACGGCTGAAACGTCCTCCGCCTCAGCCAGGACACGGAGTTCAAAGCCAAGGGCGGTAGCGGCCGGGGCCATCATGCGCGCGAGTTGGCCGCCGCCAACAACGCCGATTACTGGAAAAGTCACATGTGCCAGCCTACAGAAAAGCTCACCGGATCCGGGCTTTGGGACGCCGAGGGGCCAGCTTTTCGGGTATTTTCGTCACCACTCTGCATTCTGCGGGGGGCCGGTTCACTGTTTTCGGGTCTAAAATGGACCTCTGGCCGTGTGGCCCATTGAACGGACGGCCATGGAGGGTCATGTTTAGCGCACTTTCAGATCGTATCCGGGGGCTCGCCTCGCTATTTTGGCGTGAAGTAGCCAAGTTCGGTGCCGTAGGCGGTGTGGCGTTCGTCATTGACTCGGCAATCTTCATTTGGCTGTTCACCGGTCCGATGCACGGCAGCGAGGTCTGGGCCAAGGCCGTGGCAACCATCGTGGCCAGCATCTTCTCGTGGGTTGCCAACCGCTACTGGACGTTCCGCCACCGCAAGCAGGCCAATGTGGCCCGCGAGGCCGTGCTCTTCGCCATCATGAACCTGGTAGGACTCCTGATCGCTTCAGGCTGCGTATGGTTTGCGAAGTACATCCTGGACCTGAACGACAAACCCTCGCTCTTTATTGCAGGCAGCGTGGTGGGCCTGGTCCTGGGCACCATTTTCCGCTTCTTCGCTTACCGGTTCTGGGTCTTCAACGAAGAACTGGACCAGGAGCCGGAGTTCTCACACGACCACGAGCTCATCGAGCGGCATCACCAGGAGAAGGCCGCCGCCCTGCGTGGTGAACAGCCGGACGGGGACTCGCCGGAAAGCAGCCGGCAGCCCTGACGCAGCCGGCAGCCCTGACGTAGGCGGCTATTTGCCGTGGATGCGTTCCGCGGCCAGCAGCTTGTCCGTGAGCTCCACATCGGGGTGCGCCAGCACCACTGAGCCGCCGCTGTGCCACGCGCCGAGCGAGTTCGCGAGCGCCGGTTCCAGACCCTCGGCAGCGGGGACCAGAAGCCTGACGCCTTCCTCATGCGAGGCCGCAAAGCCAGAGATCAGTTCTTCGTGGATGTGCTGCTGGCCTGCTCCGGCCCGAATGGCGCAGGCGGCGGCCGACGGATCCGTGTGCGCCATGAAGACGTCACCGTGGGAGCGCACCTCGGCGGCGTAGTCGAGGACTCCGGCAGGCAGCTCACCCGGCCACCGCATCGCCAAAGCGGGCAGCGCGACGGCTATGACGGCGTCGTACTTTGCCTCAACGGTTCCGGGACGGTCGGTGACGAGGAGTTCCGCCGCCCCGCCGTCGAGCACTGTTTCCATGCCCAACTGCCAGGCGGCCAATGCCCAGATCATTGACTTCCAGTGGGCTGGCAAAGCAAGGTTCAGCCGCATACCGGGTTCTGCGTCGAGTTCGTCCTGCAGTAAATTACTGGTTTTTGCCACCCAGTTATCCAACACGCGGCCGGAGAGTTCCACGCGTTCGGAGTCCGGGCCGTACCAGGTCAGGCGGGGCGACGTCGCGTGGCCGGAACGCAGGGTGGTCATCAGTTCTATCGCCGGGATACTCATGGCTTTATCTTGTCACGGACGCTGTGGGGCGGCCTTGGCGGGGATGCCCCGCGCGGAGTCCCTAACAAGAGCACAAGAGGGTCCAGTCGCGCTGTGATGTTACTCACAGAGAGTTTGTCATCTTATTTGTCTTATTCGGACAGCGCCTGTATTTTGGCCGCTATTCAGCGGAACCGGGGCACTTTGCGTGCCGATGTGGACCGTCAGGCCTCCGGAGCGCCGGTCCTTCGGAAAACTCCCGGGCGTGGCGTGCCAGCTGTTGGCCCGGAAAGTTGATTATTATCCCGTCCACAGCTTGACTCCCCACTAGTTACACACGTGTAATTAGATATCGAAAGTCGCTGCATTAATTCAGGCACACAACCGAGTGTCCAAGAATCCAGGCAGGGACTGCAACTTTCAGGAGGGTCGCCGTGGGGCTAGCAGAGCGTATCCATGAAGATGCCGTCGCCGGCCAGGCAACGGCTAAATACCGCGCACGGGGGGTACCGAGCGACTGGTATGTGGATCCTGCCGATCCTGAGGCGGCGGACCGCTACAACCGCAACACCAAAGACTCGGCCCAGGACCAGGCTACGGCCCTCCTGGCGGCGCACGAAGCACTTCTTGAAGGCGGACACGACCAGGACGATGACGACCTGGATCCGCCCATGGAACTGCGCACCCCGGCACAGGGGACAATCACCCAGCCGGTATGGATCGGACTGCCATTCCGGCAGGACTTCGACGACGAAGGCGAACTCGGCTGGCAGACTGATGCATTGTGCGCGCAAACGGATCCGGAGGCCTTCTTCCCGGAGAAGGGCGGATCCACGCGCGACGCCAAGAAGGTCTGTGGTGCATGCAATGTGCGGTCGCAGTGCCTGGAATACGCGCTGGCAAACGACGAACGGTTTGGCATTTGGGGTGGCCTTTCCGAGCGTGAGCGCCGGCGGCTAAGGAAGCGAGCAATCTAATTCTTCAGGAAGTACACGTCACTGCCGTTGTGGTGTCCCACAACGGCAGTGCCTATCTGCCCAGAACCCTGGCTGCCCTCGCGGACCAGACCCGGCCCGCGGATTCCCATATCGGAGTGGACACGGGATCGAGAGACGACTCCGCTGTCCTCCTGGAGCGGGCCTTCGGCGCAACCAATGTGAGCACTTTCCCGCACGGCAAGAGCGGCATGGGCGGCGCGGTACGGGCCGGACTCGACACCCACGCGCCCTTGGAAGGCCAGTCCCAGCGAGCCGCCACAGAGTGGATCTGGCTGATTCACGACGATGCGGCCCCGGCGCCGGAGGCGCTGGCCGAACTCCTCAGCGCCGTGGAACGCGCACCGTCCGTGACAGTGGCTGGCTGCAAGCAACTGGACTGGCACACCGAACGCCGGCTGATCGACGTCGGACTCTCCACCAGCCGCTGGGCCGAGCGGCTTACCCTGATCGATGCCGACGAACTGGACCAGGGCCAGTACAACGGCCGCACTGACACCTTTGCTGTGAACTCGGCCGGCATGCTGGCCCGCAGGGACATTTGGGAGCTCCTGAAAGGGTTCGACCCCGCACTGCCCGGCACCGGCGACGACGTCGACTTCTGCTGGCGCAACCGCCTTGCCGGGCACCGCGTGGTGGTGGTTCCCACTGCGCGGATGTTCCACGTAGCCCATCGGCCCCATGCCCAGGGAAACGCCGCCGCGGCGCGGAAAGCCCAAGTCCATCTGCGCCTCAAGCATGCACCGCTCTGGAAGGTGCCTGTCCATGCGGCCGGTGCGCTGCTGGGCAGCCTTTTCAAACTCGTGCTGAGCATTGCTGTCAAGGATCCCGGGCATGGTTTCTCCCAGCTGGTGGCCACGTTCGCTGCCCTGGCCCGGCCCGGCGCCGTCGCCAAGGCACGCAGGACGGCGGCCAGCAGCCGGCGGATCCGGCGGTCGGTCATCAAAAAGCTGCAGACGCCGCGGCGTGAAGTCTGGAACCACCGCCGCTCCCTCATGGAGGCACTGGGCGCCGACAACTCCCCGGCCGACGGCCTGGTCCATGACCCCATGGCGAACCAGCCAACAGGGGACGCAGCAGATGACTTCGCTGCGCTGACCACCAGCGAACGGGGTTGGGTGGGGGCCGGCGCCCTCGCCGCCGTGCTTATCGCGTCCGTGGCTTCCCTCACGGCGCTCAGTGGGCTGTTCCGGGCCGAAGCCGTTTCAGGCGGAGGCCTCATTCCGGTGTCCTCCACCCTTGGCGAAGTCTGGCACCACGCGTCCAGCTGGTGGATCAGCCTGGGAGCAGGGCTTCCGGGCAGGGGAGACCCTTTCGGCTATGTGCTGTGGATCCTTGGCCTGCTCGGTGGGGGAGATGCCAACGCGGCCATGGCGTGGCTCCTGCTGCTCGCCGCTCCGCTGTCCGGTCTTACGGCGTGGTTTGCGGCCGGTGGACTGACCATCCGGCGCCGCTTCCGACTCGTTGCCGCACTCTTCTGGGCGGCCGCTCCAGCCTTGCAGATAGCGCTGAACCAAGGCCGCGCGGGTGCACTGGTGGCCCACATCATGATTCCGCTGCTGGTTCTGGCGCTGTTGCGAGCCACTGGGTCGGCCGTGGGCCACGGACGTTTTATTGTCCCGTCCCCGGAAGACCGGCGATTCACTGAAAAACCGCCTGCACGGCCGGGGATCAACGGCATGCCGTCCTGGACCGCCGCCGCCGCCGCGGGGTTGGTGCTGGGCGTTGTGACCGCGTCGGCTCCTTCACTGCTGATTCCCGCCACGGTGCTTATCGTGCTCTGCGGGCTGATGCTTGGCCGCCGTGGCCGCACCGTGTGGTGGGCCCTGTTGCCCAGCGCCGCGCTCTTTCTTCCCTTCGGCCTATCCGTCATCGACCGGCCGAGGGCGTTTCTGGCAGACCCGGGTGTTCCGCTGGGGTTCGAGGCAGCCCCGCTATGGCAGCAATTCCTGGGCCAGCCGCTGCTGTTCTCCGCCGAAGGTGGCCTGTCAGGCCTTCCGTTCTTCAGTAGCCAGGCCATCCCGTGGGCACTCGTGCTCGCACTGCTGCTGGCCGTTCCCGTCCTGCTGCTGGCCGTTGCCGCCCTGTTCCTCCCGGGTAAGCGCAGCAGGACCGCACGTGTTCTCTGGGTGGCGGCACTGGTGATCTTCGCCGGTGGCTGGCTGGCCGGGCACGTTGCCACCGGCGCCACTGCGGACACCCTGGTGGCACCGTTCACCGGTCCGGCCGTCTCGGCCGGCGGATTCGCCCTGATCGGAGCAGCCCTGATCGGTGCCGAGCGGTTGCTTGATGCCGCAGACCGGGCAGTCTCGCCCAGTGTTCGTCGCACGGTGGCGCTCCGCTCCGCGACGGCGCTTGCCATGGTGGTGCTGCTGGCCGGTCCGCTGGCCGGCATGGCGGTGTGGTCGGCGCAGAACCTGCTCCGTTCCACAGCCACGGCCCGCCCCGCCGACGTGGCGTCCGGTCCTGCGCTGGGAACGCCGCGCCTGGTGGAGGCAGGCAGTGCCCGGACGCTTCCCGCCACGGCCATCGACCGGGGCACCGGGCCGGAGCAGGCACGCACGCTGCTGATCAGCACCCAGGAAAACGGAATCTATGACGCGGCCCTGATGCGTGGCGCCGGGACCACGCTGGACAGCATGTCAGCCATCGCCGCAGCCCGGAACATTCTGGGTGCACCCGGCCAGGAGACGATCAGGGATGACGACGACGTCACGGCGTCCATCCGAAGCGTCGTGGCCACCCTGGTGGCCGGGCAGGGTGTGGATCCCCGGCCCGGGCTTGAGCGCCTGGGCGTCGGGTTCGTGGTGCTGCGCTCGGCAGATACGGCCGCCCAGCTTACGGCCAGCAGAATGGATGCCGTGCCGGGGCTTGTTGCCGTCGGCCAGACGGATGTCGGCTGGCTTTGGCGGATTACGCCGCTGAACCAGCCTGTGCTGCAGCCTGCCGACGTCGGCCATCGCGTCAGGATTGTGGACGGGGCCGGAGCCACGGTGGCGCTCTTGCCTTCCAAGTATGACGACGTCGACACCGCCGTCGCCGGGGGACCGGAAGGGCGGCTGGTGGTGCTCGCTGAACGGGCGGACCCGGGATGGAGCGCCTGGTTCGACGGGCAGAGGCTCACGGCAACGACGTCCGGCTGGGCCCAGGCGTTCACCTTGCCGGCCTCCGCCGGACAGCTGACCATCCGCTACGAAGCGCCCGGGGCCCTTTGGTCCGGAATCGCACAGATCACGGTGATCGGACTCACTGTAATGCTCGCCATTCCCATGCCCGCGCGCCGGCCCAACACCGGGCTGTCGCGGGACGAAGGATCTTTGCGTAAGGAACACCAGAATGCATAAGGACGCCGCCCGCAGGACCCCGCGCAAGCAGATGCTGGCAGGCCTGGTCTCGGCTGTGGCGATTGTGGCCGCGGCCGGCGCGGTGCTCGCTGCCGCGTCGGTGGCTCCGCAGCCGGCGGGCAGCCGCAGCATTCCGGCCGTGCTGGTAGCCGTTCCTGCCGGGGCCAGCACAGGGGTATGTGCCGGCCCGGCCCGCCTGCTCGAAGGGACTGAGGCGGGCACTGATCCCCAGTTCAGCCCCGAATCGGCGACGGCGAAGAGCACCGTCACGGGTGCCGTCCTGAGCGCCCCAGGCGGGGTTCTTCCCGGGAGCAGGCTCGCCGCGCTTGACGGGACGCCCGCCGTCGAGATCGCCAAGGACGGCAGCCAGCCCGGCCAGGGGACAGGTCCCCAGGACCTGACCGCTGGCGTCCTCGCCGGGCACAGCGTGGATGACGCCACCCTCCTGAGCGCCGACGCCCAGGCCAGCCAGAAACCCTCCGCCGCCGGCGTTATGAAATTCACTGCCACGGACGGTGACCTGCAGGGGTCGGCCGCTGCCAACTGCCAGCCACCCGCCAACGATCTCTGGCTCTCGGGCGCAAGCACCACTGTGGGCCGCACTTCCGTCCTCGTGCTCAGCAACGCTTCAAGCACCCCTGCCACCGTCAGCCTTGAGCTCTTCGGTAGCAAGGGCCAGATCCAGGCCCCGGGCAGCAGGGGTCTGCTGGTCGCACCGGGCGGTACCCGCTCAATAGTCCTGGCCGGCCTGGCCCCGGGTGAAGCCCAGCTCACGGTTCATGTCCGGAGCGCAGGCGGCCCCGTGGCCGCGGCCATCCAGCAGAGTGTCCTGCGGGGACTTACGCCCGGCGGCGTCGACTTCATCGTTCCTGGGGCCGCTCCCGCCGCACGGCAGGTGATGACCGCGGTAGACATCCAGGACGCCGGCGCGATCTCCGCCCTCACGGGAAACAGCGGCTACAGCGATGCCGGCCCTGCGCTGGCGATCACGGTGCCCGGACCGTCGGACGCGGTAGTGGAGGTTAAGATCTTTGGCCGGGACGGCCAGAAAGCCCTCCCCGGCGGCGGTGTGGTCACGGCAAAAGCCGGGGCCGTCACCGAGATTTCGCTGGCGGGTGTCCCTGCCGGCCACTACACGGTGTCCACCAGTTCGGACGTGTCTTTTGTGGCTGCAGCCCGCGTCACGCGGGGCGTCACGAACGAGAAAGCCTCGGACGTGGCCTGGGCTGCCTCCGGTGTCCGGCTGGGAAGCCAGCACGTGGTGCCCGTGCCCCAGGGCGGTGACCGGATCCTGGTGTTCGGCGTCCTCGAGAACCGGGCCACGGTCACCTACGCTGCCATCACCTCGGACGGCAAGATCCGCGCTGCCGCAACTGCCGACGTCGCCGGCGGCACCACAACGTCCATCAAGGTCCCCGAGAAGGTGGACGAGTCGGAAGTCGTGGCCTACGTTGTCTCCGCTTCGGGTGACGCCGCCTACGGCGCGCTGCTCCTGCAGCAGGAGGGCCGGGACGACATTTCCACGGTGGCCTTTACGCCGGCCGCTGCTGGGCACGAAAAGGTGCCGGTCTCCCTGGGATACTGACCGGTCAGTACCGGCGGCGGTAAACCGGATCCAGAGTTTCCGGTGCCACGCCAAGCATTTCGGCGGTGTGTTCCACCACAACGTCGTGCACCAGGTCCTGGAGTTCCTCCCGGCTGCCGCAACCCTGCTCAACTACCCTGCGGTACAGGGTGATCACAGGGCCCTCCTCGGCGGTGGCTGGAGTGTAAGCGCCCATGGGAGGCTGTGCGGCGTCGGCGACCAACTGCTCCAGCTGCGGGGGTATTTCGTCCACGGCGAACCGTACGCCATCGAGCGTTTTGCCCCAGATGTCGTGGAGCCGCTGCGCGGAATCCAGCACCATCTCATCAAAGCGGTCCGAGCGCGTCCGATATCCGGGGAGTGTGGGCAACATCAGCTCCCCGCGCAGGCCGCGGCCGTGGCGGTTCCGGCGGCGCATCGCAAAGCTGCGGCCGGGCGAACCCGAGCCCGTTTCTGCGGCGCGGACATCCGGGTCAGCCAAACGGACCGAAAAAGCTGAATCTTGGTTCGAGGACTGCATACCTTGACTGTAAACCCGGGCGCAGAATTACGCGACATAACGCCCGTTTGCGTGCCGGGGCGCGGCGGTCGTTTCGGCAAATACTCCGGACGGGCAAGGATACGGAGTAGTCTGTGATGTCGTGGGAGCTATCCGTCAATGTTCAAGGTCAGCCTGCCGTCAGTCGGCGGTGGCAACTTTGACGTACGTCTATTCCGATTCCACCGCCGTCCTGGGTCCGCTTGCCACCTACGCCGAGCCTCATTGTTACGATTTGTGCGAGCAGCACGCCGGCTCCCTGACGGTGCCCCGCGGCTGGGAAGTGCTTCGTTTGGCGATGCCGACCAGCCCGCAGCAGCCTGGACCGGACGACCTCCTGGCCCTTGCCAACGCGGTCCGCGAAGCGGCGGGACAGCCGCCGAAGCAGCAGACCACGCCGGGCCAGCGGGTCTCGCATTCAGCGCTGGAGGCCCCAGCCGGCACGGAAGGCGTCCGCCGGGGGCATCTGCGCGCACTGCGCGAACCTTCCTGAGGTGGATCTGGCGGTAGGCTGGAACCTGCTAATCAGTCAGCCAACGGCGCGAACGAGCGCCCCTGTTGGGAGCACCAATCATGCCAAAGATCAGTCCTGAACTGTTGTCCGTCCTCCGCTGTCCGGTGACCGGTTCGCCCGTGGTCCAGGAAGGCGAAGAGCTTGTGTCGACGGCGGCCGGAGAATCGGGCGTGAAGCTGCGCTACCCGATCGAGGATGGTATCCCGCTGCTGCTGCCGCCGGAACTTCTCCAGGCCGCTACCGCTGCCGGCTCGGACCAGCACGATCCCGCTGTCCGGCCGGCCACGGACTAAACCCCGGCTGCGGACACAACCGTAGGTACTGCCCAGGCAGCGCCTGGAAACCCCGTACCACCACCAGCAGTCGACTTTCGCGCAGACGCTTAAACGCCGTCGCCGCCATCGGACAAGCAAAGGAACCCCATGACAATTGACTACAAAGTAGCCGACATATCGCTGGCCGAAGCCGGCCGCCACCAGATCCGCCTGGCCGAGCACGAAATGCCCGGCCTGATGTCACTCCGCACGGAGTTCGGGCCCACCCAGCCGCTGAAGGGCGCCCGGATCGCGGGATCCCTTCACATGACGGTGCAGACCGCCGTCCTGATCGAAACCCTCACAGCCCTCGGCGCCGAGGTCCGCTGGGCCTCCTGCAACATCTTCTCCACCCAGGACGATGCCGCCGCGGCCGTCGTGGTGGGCACTGGAACGGCCGAGGACCCGCAGGGTGTCCCGGTGTTCGCCTGGAAGGGCGAAACGCTGGAGGAATACTGGTGGACTGCCCAACAGATCCTGGCTTGGCCGGGCGCGGATACCAACCCGGAGCTTGGCCCGAACATGATCCTCGACGACGGCGGCGACGCCACCATGCTGGTGCACAAGGGGGCTGAGTTCGAAGCCGCCGGCGCCGTGCCGGCGACAGGCGAGGACGAGTCCGAGGAAGGCCGGATCTTCCTGGACGTGCTTCGCGCCTCGCTGCAGGAAGACCCCCAACGGTGGACCCGGATCGGGGCCGGGCTGCGCGGCGTCACCGAGGAAACCACCACCGGCGTGCACCGTCTCTACCAGCTGGCTGAGCAGGGCAAACTGTTGTTCCCGGCCATCAACGTCAACGACTCGGTCACCAAGAGCAAGTTCGACAACAAGTACGGCATCCGCCACTCTCTGCCTGACGGCATCAACCGGGCCACTGATGTCCTGATGGGTGGCAAGGTAGCCGTCGTCTGCGGTTATGGCGACGTCGGCAAGGGAGCCGCAGAAGCATTCCGGGGCCAGGGTTCGCGCGTCATCGTCACCGAGATCGATCCCATCTGCGCCCTCCAGGCAGCCATGGACGGCTACCAGGTTGCCAAGCTTGAGTCGGTGCTGAGCCAAGGCCACATCTTCATCACCACCACCGGCAACAAGGACGTCATCCTGGCCGAACACATGGCCGGCATGCGCGACAAAGCCATCGTCGGCAACATCGGCCACTTTGACAACGAGATCGACATGGCGGGACTGGCGCGGATCCCTGGCATCAGGAAGGTGGAAATCAAGCCCCAGGTACACGAATGGGTGCTCGACGCCGAAACCTCGGAAGAGCGCTCCATCATCGTCCTGTCCGAGGGGCGCCTGCTGAACCTGGGCAATGCAACCGGTCACCCGTCCTTCGTGATGAGCAACTCGTTCGCCAACCAGACCATCGCCCAGATCGAGCTGTGGACCAAGCGGGACCAGCCCGAAGGCGAACGCGAATACAACAACCAGGTCTACGTCCTTCCCAAGATCCTGGACGAAAAGGTTGCCCGGCTGCACCTCGACGCCCTCGACGTCGAACTCACGGAACTTTCCAAGGAACAGTCCGACTACCTGGACCTGGACATCGCCGGACCGTACAAGCCCGAGCACTATCGTTACTGACGTGTGACTCCCCGGGTGCCAACCGCGCCCGGGGCTGTTACGTCCAAGTATTAAGATCGGACCATGGAACCTGTTGTTAAGCCACGCCGGAGGGGGACCGCCAAGAAGATTCTCTTGGTGGCAGCCGTGTGTG
Source organism: Pseudarthrobacter sp. S3 (assembly GCF_050156905.1). Taxonomy (NCBI): domain Bacteria; kingdom Bacillati; phylum Actinomycetota; class Actinomycetes; order Micrococcales; family Micrococcaceae; genus Pseudarthrobacter; species Pseudarthrobacter sp. S3. The sequence goes on from NZ_CP189583.1 coordinate 1,402,436, forward strand.
TCCTTGCCGCGACGGGCGGAGTTTTCGCCGCCGTCGCGCCGGGCTTCGCGCGCGGCGGACTGGAGTCCGAAGCCAGCTCAGCAGTCCGGTCCGCACCGGGAGTCGCATCGCCCGTGGTGGCCCCGGTCAAGGTGGACGTCACGCCAGCCAACGCCGCGAAGCAGGTGAACCCAGCCACATCCGTGTCCCTCACGGTGGGTAACGGTCGGATCGAGAGCGTGACCCTGACCAGCACAGCCGGTGAAGCCGTCCACGGTACCTTCGCCGGCGACGGCAGCAGCTGGACTGCGACGGATCCCCTGAAATTCAACACCGAATACAGCCACACATATGTGGTCACCGACGGTGCGGGACGGGAAACGAGCACCACTAACTCGTTCAGTACGGTTTCCAGCACCCATGAGGCGGACGCCGCCATCTACCCCCTGGACGGGATGAAGGTTGGCGTGGGCCAGCCGCTGCAGGTCATTTTCAGCGAACCGGTAGTCAACCGGGATGCCGTGGAGAAAGCCATCAAAATCACCTCCAGCGCAGGGCAGACCGGAGCCTTCCACTGGTTCAGTGAAACCATGGTCCGGTACCGCCCCGAGGCCTTCTGGGCGGCGAACTCCACCGTCACCATGGACATGCAGCTCTTCGGCGTGGACCTTGGCAACGGCCAGATTGCCAACTTCAACAAAAAAGCCACCGTCAATTTCGGGGACAAGCGGGTGGCCATCGCGGACGCCACCGCCCACACCTTCACGCTCAGCGTCAACGACCAGGCGGTGAAAACCCTGCCGGTCAGTATGGGTGACAAACGCTTCCCGTCAGCGCGTGGCTACGCGGTCCTGATGGAGAAGAACCGCTATGACCACTTCCGGGCCGCCAGCATAGGACTCAAGCCCGGCGATCCCGCCTACTACGGCGAAGTGGACGTCGAATATTCCATCCGCCTCACGCTGAGCGGTGCCTACATTCATCAGGCGCTGGAGTCCGCCTTCCCATACATCGGCAACACGAACGTCTCCCACGGCTGCATCGGGTTCGCTCCCGACGGCGCCGCCTGGGTTTTTGCCAACATGACCACCGGCGATGTGGTTCAGATTGTTAACACCGAAGGCGACTACGCCGCCCTCGACGACGGCTACGGCGACTGGAACATCCCCTGGGCTGAGTACAACAACTAGGAACCCTTCGGCCTGCGAGCAGGAACACGTCCGGTCCTACGGGCCGAAAGGCAGGCGGCCCAACCGCTCTGCCGTGGCCGAGTTCCGGCGCCGGGCCTGCCGCAACCGCGCAAGTTCGCGGTGCCGGCGTTCGGCGGTAACTGCCGCCAGGTACTGGTCCGAGCGGGTTCCCGGGGGCGGCGGCGGGGCCACATGCGTGGCCAGTTCCGTGGCGATCGATGCCGCTACTCCGGCGGCGGACAGCGGTGCCATGCGGCCGGCCTGCCGGATGAATTGGGCAGCCTGCCGTGCGGTGGCGTCCGGAATCCGGCCGATGTCCGCCGCTGAGGCCCAGGCCTGAAGCTGCGGCGGAACAAAGACGTGGACCGGCGCCTCGACTGGCACCCGCCGGCGCAGCGCATACGTGCCGGCGAGGATGTCACCCAGCCGCTTGGAGCGGCTGTTGAAGAGCGCGACGCCGATGGCAAGGCCGCCCAGGGTCAGGTAGATTTCCAGGAACCCGGTCAGCCCGCGGATCACCGCATGGCGGAACCGGATGGCACCGCCGTCGTCCCTGACCACCCGCAGGCCGGCCGCCAGTTTTCCGAGCGAAAGCCCCCGGGTTAGGGTCTCCACCGCCACGGGGAAAATCACAAAACAGAAGACCACACTCACCAGCGTCAGCGTCCGCATTGCCGCCTCGTCAAGGTCCTGGCCCGCGGCTGCGACGCCCAGCAGGATCAGGACCAGCAGGATGACGTTGAACAGTACATCCAGCAGCAGCCCAAGGGCACGGGCGGCGAAGGACGCGGGGCGCAGTTCCAGGACAACTGCCTCGCCGGTGATTATCGAACTCAAGCGGAATACCCCAATCCCTCGTCAAGCGTCCTGCGGACGCTCACAGTCTAGGGCGGCTAGGCTGTTGCCGTGGATATGGATGCCTTCTCCGCCGCCAACGGGGACAAGTGGTCAAGGCTGCACCAGCTCGCCCATAAGCGGCGCCTCAGCGGCGGCGAAGCCGACGAGCTGCTGCGGCTCTACCAGTCGACGTCGGCGCACCTTTCGTTCATCAGGTCCATTGCGCCGGAGAGCGGCCTGTCCGCCTCCTTGTCCGCCACCCTGGCCCAGGCACGGACCCGTTTCACGGGCGCACGCTCCAATGTGATGGCGGACGTGGCCCGTTTCTTCGTGGCGGCCCTGCCCGCAGCCCTATACCGCCTGCGGTGGCTGACGGTGGCCTGCGGCGCCGCATTTGTGCTGGTCGCCGGCGCCTACGCGCTCTGGATCGGGACGTCTCCGGATGCCCTGCGGTCCGTTGCCTCTGAGGCTGCGGTCCGGCAGTACGTCGAGGAAGACTTCATTGACTACTATTCGGAAAACCCTGCGGCCTCGTTTGCGGGGGCCGTCTGGACCAACAATGCCTGGATCAGCGCCCAGGCGGTGGCCCTGGGCATCACCGGCATCTGGGTACCCATGATCCTGTTCACGAACGCCCAGGGCGTCGGGATTGCCGCAGGAGTCTTCGCCGCAGTGGGCCAACAAGGTGTGTTTTACAGCTACATCCTGCCGCACGGGCTCATGGAACTCACCGCTGTTTTTATTGCCTGTGCTGCGGGCTTGCGGATCTTCTGGGCCATGGTGTCCCCGGGACCACGGACGCGGGGACGGGCCGTGGCGGACGAAGGCAGATCGCTGATCACCGTGGCCCTGGGGCTGGTGCTGGTGCTGTTCGTCTCCGGCTTGGTGGAGGGCTTTGTCACGCCCAGTCCACTTCCGGTGTGGGCCAAGATCGGCATCGGCCTGGCAGTACTGGCCGCGTATTGGAGTTACGTCCTGGTGTGGGGACGGCGGGCCTATGACGCCGGTGAACGCGGCGATTTGCAGGCCGGTGACGCCGGATACAGCGAAATCGCCGCATGAATCCACTGGCGCCGGGGTGGCTCCTCGCCCTCGTGCAGGAGCGGGCGGTAGGCTCAACATCAGATACACGGCGCTGCCCGGATCAGAGCCGGCAGCGCGGACCCCAACGGAAGTGACGCTGCTGTGAATGACAATTCTCCGACCCCTGCCAAACGCACGGAGCCGCAGCCGGATCCGGACCTGGATACTTCATCGGACACGGACGAACCGGCTTTTGCCTGGCTGAATGACTCCGGCTCCAGCACTCCCGAGGCGTCCCCGGCCGGTAGTTCCGGTTCCGTCCAGGGCGGTGTCACCCAGCCCGAAAGCCGCGCCGGCCGAAAAGCCGCGGAGGCCGCCGTCGAACCTCCCGCCGTCGCACCTACCGTAGAAGAGTCACTCCGCAAAGAACCGTCCGCGCAGGGCGCCACCCGAAACGGTGCCCACTTCAGCGAGCCGCTCCCCACGTCAGCCCTGCAGGTCCGTCCGCCGCAGGAGGAAGTGGAACGCCGCAACGCGGAGCGCGAAAGCGCAGCCAACGCCAAGCCCGTGGCTCCGCGCATCTGGCAAGTCCTGCTGGCCCTTTTCTACCCCGTGATCCTGCTGGTGCTTGCCGTCCGCGCGGTCACCAGCCCGCTGTTCCTGTGGGCCGAGTACAACCGGCCCGGGTTCCCCGGCGACGGGTACGGCTTCAGCACCGACGACCGGATGACGTACGGCTCCTACGCGGTTGACTACCTCAGCAACTGGGCGGGGCCGCGGTACCTGGGCGACCTGGTCAACCGCAGCGGCGGGGACCTTTTCAAGGACGGCGAAGTCAGCCACATGGCCGACGTGAAAATTGTCATCCTCTCGGCCTTGGGGGGGGGAGCCCTCCTGATTGTCCTCAGCCTTGTGGCCATCGCTTACCTGCGCCGCCGGAGCACCGGCGGAGTGCGCCGCGGACTGTTCGCAGGATCCATCGTTGCGCTGGCGATCATCCTGGGCCTCGGCGCGCTGGCCGTGCTCGGCTGGCAACAGTTCTTCACCGAGTTCCACCGGATCTTCTTCGCCAGCGGTTCCTGGACGTTCGCCCTGGAAGACACCCTGATCAGGCTGTTCCCGGGCCAGTTCTGGATCGATGCCGGCATTGTCATCGCCGCGCTGGTCCTCTTGGCAGCCCTTGTGACGCTCATCCTCACCTGGCCCACGCGCCGCCGTCGCGGGCTGGCCAGGGATGACCAGGACGCCGCTGAGGTGCAGCCCTAAGCGACTTCCCAGCCCTCGGACTTAGCGGTCCGCTACTTGCGGCCCGTGATGGTCAGGAAGCCCTCAGGGTCCAGCTCGCCGAGGTCTCCGGTCCTGAAGAAACCGTCCACGAAGGCCCGTGCGGTGGCGGTTTCGTTGGCATGGTAACCCTTGAACACGCCGATCCCCTTGACCAGCACTTCGCCGTCCTCGGCCACGCGGATGGTGGTGCCCGGCAGGGGGATGCCTACGCTTCCCACCTTGGTCCGGGCAGGCGTGTTGGCTGTGCAGGGCGCCGTTGTTTCGCTCAGCCCGTAGCACTCAAGGACCCGGATTCCGGCGCCGCGGAAGAAGTGCGCGTCCTCAGGCGCCAGGGGGCCCGACCCCGATACCGCGTAGCGGACCCGGCCGCCCAGGAATTGGCGGAGCTTCGGGTACGCCAGTTGGTTAAAGACGGCATGCTGCGCCCGCAACGCCATTCCCGGTCCGCTGCCCCGGCCGCGGGCAGCGTTGTCCTCTGCTGTGGAGAAGCGGACGGCAGCGGCCGAAGCAGCCGCGAAGATCCCGGCTTTTACTGACCCTGCGGCCTGGTGCGCGGCGTCCGCCCGGAGCTTCGCGAAGATCCGGGGCACCGCCAGGAGGAACGTGGGTTTGAACGTGCCCAGATCCGCCGGCAGATCAGCCGGACCGGTGATATGGCCCACGGTGGCACCGGCATGGAGACACGCCAGCTGGGCGGCGCGGGCGGGCACATTGGCCAGCGGCAGGAACATCAGGGTGCGCGCATTCTGCGCCTTGATGATGTCCGGGAGAAAGGCAACAGCGTTGACGGCCACGAGCGCGAAGTTGCCGTGGGTGATCTCGCAGCCATTGGGACGTCCGGTGGTCCCGGCGGTGTAGACCACGGACGCGACGTCGTCCAGGCCTGCGGCGGAGCGGTGGCGTTCCAGCTCGGCATCAGTGACGCCCATTCCGGCACCCGAGAGGCTGGCCAGGTTCGGGGCAGCGCCGTCGACATCCATCCTCACCACGGCGACCAGCCGGTCCTCGAGCAGGGCGGATGTCTCCAGGATGCCTGTAACCAGCGCCACCTTGCCGCGGTCTTCGGCGAACACCCGCCGCGCGCCGGAGTGGTGCAGGATCCACTCCATCTGGCCGGGGGTCGAGGCCTCGTCGATGGGAACGCTCACGCCGCCGGCAAACCAGATGGCGAAGTCCACCAGCGCCCACTCATAGCAGGTGGAGGACATGATGGCCACCGTGTCGCCGGGCTCCAGGCCGCCGGCGATCAGTCCCTTTGCCAGGGCACATACATCGTGCAGGAATTTCTGCGCCGGAACATCGGTCCAGCCGTTGGGGCCTTTGCGCGCGTAAAGGGCGTGGGCCGGATTCGCGGCCTCCCGCTGGCGCAGGAGATCAGTGACATTGCTGCCGGGCTCCAGCTCCACTAGGAGTTTTGTGCTTACTTCCCGCACGGGTGGCGTCTCCGTTCCGCTGCCTCAACGCAGTTCGCGGCTGGTCAGGGTCTCATGCAATCCTGCCTTAGATCCAGGACGGCATCCACATCCGGAAGCGCCATTCCTGGTAGGGGATGGTCTCCGCCGTCCACACAGGGTAGAAGAAAGCGGACAGCAGGAATGCCCCGGCGACGAAGAGTGCCACCAGGTAAACACCGGAGCGCCGGCGCCAGAGCGGGTCGGTGTCCCGGCCCAGGACAATGCCCAGGCAATATACCAGCGCCAGCACCAGGAAAGGCTCGAAGGAGACCGCATAAAAGAAAAACATGGTCCGCTCCGGGTACATAAACCACGGCAGATAGCCGGCGGCCACACCCGCAAGGATCGCCCCTGCACGCCAGTCACGGCGCCCGGCCCACCAGAACAGCAGGACCACCAGCGAGATGGCCCCTCCCCACCAGATCATCGGGTTCCCCACCGAGAGAATGGCTGAGGCGCAGTTGGGCACGTCGCATCCCGGGACGCCCTGCTCCGGTGTCTGGTAGAAGAACGACGTCGGCCGGCCCATCACCAGCCAGCTCCAGGCACTTGCCTCGTAGGGGTGTTCGGAGCTCAGCCCCTGATGGAACTTGTAGGCCTCCAGGTGGTAATGCGCCAGGGAACGCAAAGCGTCAGGCAGCCAGCCCCACGCCGCGGAGGGGTTGCTCTGGGCCCACTGCCTGAAGTAGGCGCCCTCGGAACGGAACCAGCCGGTCCAAGTGGCGGTGTAGACCACCACGGCAACCGGAACCATGCTGGCAAAGGCCTGAAGCCCGTCCTTGATGATCCCGCCGCTGACCCAACCGCGGATTCCCGCGACGCGCCGTGCATTGAGGTCCCACAGGACCGTCAGTACCCCGAAGCCGGCGAGGAAAAAAAGGCCCGACCACTTGGTGCCCACCGCGAGGCCTATGCACACTCCCGCGGCGAGACGCCACCAGCGGATCCCCAGCCATGGCCCCGCCAGCAGCTGACTTGGTGAGGGCTGGCCCTTCGGGGACGCGGCCGCGAGCCGTCCGAGCCGTGCGGCCAGCCGCCGTCGACCGTCATCGCGGTCCAGCAGCAATGCTCCGAAGGCCGCCAGGGTCCAGAACATCAGGAAGATGTCCAGGAGTGATGTCCGTGACATCACCAGGTGGTGGCCGTCGACGGCGAGCAGCAGGCCAGCGGCAGCAGCCAGAGGCACTGAGCGGAAGAGCCTCAGCGCAATCAGGGTGAGCAGCAGGATGGAGAGGGTCCCGGTGAGTGCGGCCGCGAACCGCCAGCCGAACGGATTATCGGCCCCGAACAGCCACATGCCACCGGCGATCATCCATTTGCCCACGGGCGGATGGACCACGTACTCGGGAGTGTCCAGGAGGATGGCCGGGTTGCCCGCGTTGAAGGAGTCGTTGGCCTTGTCCGGCCAGCCCCGTTCGTAGCCGCTGACCAGGTAGGAGTAGGCGTCCTTGACATAATACGTTTCATCGAAGACCAGGCTGTGCGGCGTGTCCAGCCGCACAAAGCGGAGGACGCCCCCGATCGCGGAGGTCAGGGCAGGAACCAGCCAGAACCAGAGACGCAGCGACGGCGGGTAATCCCGCCAGCCGCGGGTGCTTCCGATCAGGCGCTCGCGAAGGGCTGCAGCGGAAAAGGCGCTCGCCGGACGGGCGATCCAGGGGCCTCGTTCCGGCTGGTTGGTTTGGCCGGCCTCGGCAGGCCGCATGGAGGTCTGCGTCACGAGCCCCATGCTACCTTTTGCAGCTTGGGCCGCCTGCCAGCAGTACGCTGGGGGAGTGGACCCTAACCCCAGCACCTTCGCCGATTCCCGCCCTGCAGAACCTTCCGTTGCCGCCGGGGAGGAGCCAGAGACCGAGGTTTACGTGACAGCGGACGCGGCTGCAGCGGCACCAGCTGCCACGGGTCCAGGCCGGATTGTGCTGGCGGCGACGCCCATCGGCAATGCCGGCGACGCGTCGGCCCGCCTGATCGAGCTGCTGGGCACGGCGGACATCGTGGCCGCCGAAGACACCAGGCGCCTGCACCGCCTTGTCCAGAACCTCGGAGTCACCGTCGCCGGGCGGGTCATCAGCTACCACGAGCACAACGAGGCCACCAAGACCGCGGAGCTGCTGGAGCACGTCCGGTCCGGCAAAACCCTGGTGATGGTCACAGACGCCGGCATGCCTTCGGTCTCGGACCCGGGGTTCCGGCTCGTGGAAGGTGCCGTGGCCGCCGGACTGACCGTAACCGCCGTCCCGGGACCGTCTGCGGTACTGACTGCACTGGCTCTCTCCGGACTGCCCACCGACCGCTTCTGCTTTGAGGGGTTCCTGCCCCGGAAAGCCGGCGAACGGGCGTCGCGGCTGGCGGACCTTTCGGCCGAACGCCGGACCATGGTGTTTTTTGAGGCCCCGCACCGCCTGGAATCGATGCTGCGGGCGCTGCGCGAGCGCTTCGGTGCCGAGCGGCGGATCGCTGTCTGCCGCGAACTGACCAAGACCTACGAGGAAGTCATCCGCGGGACGGTCGGAGAACTGTTGCTGTGGGCCGAAGGCAACGAGGTCCGTGGCGAGATCGCGGTGGTGCTGGGCGGCGCCCCCGAGCAGGCGCCGGGCACCCCCGAAGACCACGTAGCGGCCGTCAACGAGCTGGTGGCCCAGGGAATCCGGCTGAAGGAAGCCGTGGCAGCCGTCGCTGAGGACGTCCGCGTGAGCAAGCGGGAGCTGTACTCGGCGGTCCTCGCCGCACGATAAGGGCGCGAAGCCTCAGCTGTGCAGCTGCACAACGGCGTCTGGTATCTGTAGTGCGTCCAGGCGTAGACCCTCTGGCGGCCACCGCAGTAGTCTGACAGTAAATCAGCCGGGAAGGCAGGCCACCAGGCCTGTGTAGTGGCTGGACCAAACCTTACTGACGAGGGAGTCAACGTGACTGTCACCGCACTGCCAGCTGTTACCGCGGAGCGCGAAAGCGCGCTGCTGGCCTCTGTTCCTACCGGACTGCTGATCAACGGCGAATGGCGCCCGGCGGCTTCAGGCAAGACGTTCGACATTGAAGACCCCGCCACGGGGAAAGTGCTCCTCAGCATCGCTGACGCGGGCCCGGAAGACGGCAAGGCTGCCTTGGACGCGGCCGCCGCCGCGCAGGAGTCGTGGGCGAAGGTTCCGGCCCGTGAACGCGGTGAAATCCTCCGCCGTGCCTTTGATATGGTCACTGCGCGCGCCGAGGACTTCGCGCTGCTGATGACCATGGAAATGGGCAAACCGCTGGCCGAAGCCCGTGGCGAGGTCACCTACGGCGCGGAGTTCCTGCGCTGGTTCTCCGAGGAAGCCGTCCGCATCTCCGGCCGCTACTCCACCGCACCGGACGGCAAGAACCGCCTGCTGGTGACCAAGAAGCCGGTGGGCCCGTGCCTGCTGATCACGCCGTGGAACTTCCCGCTGGCCATGGCCACCCGCAAGATCGCCCCTGCTGTCGCCGCCGGCTGCACCATGGTGCTGAAGTCAGCCAACCTCACGCCGCTGACCTCGCAGCTGTTCGCCGCCGTGATGCAGGAGGCGGGCCTGCCCGCCGGAGTCCTGAACGTCATTCCCACGTCCACTGCAGGCGCCACCACCGGTCCGCTGATCAAGGACCAGCGCCTGCGGAAGCTGTCCTTCACGGGCTCCACCGAGGTGGGCCGCCGCCTGCTCGCCGATGCCTCCGAGACTGTACTGCGGACTTCCATGGAACTCGGCGGCAACGCCCCGTTCGTGGTCTTCGAGGATGCGGACCTGGACGCCGCCGTCGCCGGTGCCATGCTGGCGAAGCTGCGGAACATGGGCGAAGCCTGCACCGCCGCGAACCGGTTCATCGTGCACGAATCCGTCGCCGACGAATTCGCCCAAAAGTTCGCCGCGAAAATGGGCGAAATGACCACCGCCCGGGGCACCGAACCGGAATCCAAGGTCGGTCCCCTGATCGACGCCAAGAGCCGGGACAAGGTCCACGAACTCGTCTCCGACGCCGTCGCCTCCGGCGCCAGGGCCGTAGTGGGCGGCGCCCCGGCCGAAGGCCCGGGCTACTTCTACCCGCCCACCATCCTCACCGGCGTCACCGAAGGCACCCGGATCCTGTCCGAGGAAATCTTCGGCCCCGTAGCCCCGATCATCACCTTCGGCACCGAGGACGAAGCGGTCCGCCTGGCCAACAACACCGAGTACGGGCTGGTGGCATACGTCTTCACGCGCGACCTGAACCGCGGAATCCGGATGGGCGAGCGGCTCGAGACCGGCATGCTGGGCTTGAACGCCGGCGTCATCTCCAACGCCGCCGCACCGTTCGGCGGCGTCAAGCAGTCCGGGCTGGGACGTGAAGGCGGCCTCGAGGGCATTGAGGAATACCTCTACACCCAGTACATCGGCATCGCGGACCCCTACGCCGGCTGAACGGACAATCCTCCGGCTGACAGGATTATCCTCCGGTCAGCCGGGTACTCCAGCGTCTGCGGGCAGCCAACAGCAGCTGGCTGCTATTGGCTGCCTCGCGGCCGGAACAAGCGGTCGCGCGCCCTCGACCAGGAGCGTGCGGCGGCTTTTGCCATCACGCGTGCCAGACGGTTGAACCCCCTAAACGGGGCGACCAGGAGCCAGGCCAACCGTCCCAGAACCGACGGCGGGAGCCAGTCGGCACGGAGACGCCGGGGGAGTGAGGCGTTGGCACGCAAGGACTGCTGTACCGCCGCGATGCGCGGGGCAATCGCCCCAGTCCTGCCGCGGCCTGCTGGGTCCTGGACAGGCGGCCCGTAGTGCCGGCGTTCGAAGTCGGAGGTGAGGCTGCGGATGGCCTGATGCGCGGCGTCGTCCATTCCACCGCTCTCGCCGAGCAGCGATGACTGGCGGAGCCGTGCGGAATAAGTTCGGGCTGTTTCGCTGGATTCCGGTGGCAGGCCGTAGTCAGTTCCCAGGTCGCGGATTTCAGCCCATGCCAGCGGAACCGCGTCCTCCCGGGCCCGGTCCTCGGTGCGGAGCCGCCGTGCACGCCGCCCCATCCTCACCAGCCGTGGCGAGGCCGCCAAAAGGACAAGGCCAAGCGCGGCCGCCGTCCCGAGCAGCCACGGCAGGAGCACCAGCCCCACGTCCCCATTGCCGCCACCTGCACCGGGGAGGGGCGCCGCCGACGCACCTGGCGTGGAGGCCGGGGCTGTTGTGCCCGGAAGGAGGTCGGCGTTGTTTTCCAGCGACCCGGGGCTACCCGGGTTGCTGGTTTCCGTGGCGTACGCGGGTATGACACCACGCGACGGGGTGGGTTCAAACGGCACCCACCCAAGTCCCTGGAAGTAGAGTTCGGGCCAGGCATGGGCATCCCGGGCGTCCACCTCATACTCGGGCAGTGCACCTTGCCCGGCTACGGACACCGTGGAACCGGTGGTACGGCCCGGCGCGTAGCCCACGGCGATGCGGCTGGGGATACCCTCCAAGCGGGCCATCACAGCCATCGCGGACGAGAAGTGGATGCAGTAACCGCTCTTCTGGGTCAGGAAATCGGCCAGCACCGAAAGCCCATTCCCGTCATAGCCGCCCTGGACAGGTGACTGGAGTGAATAGGTAAACTCACCCGACCGCAGGTATTTCTGGATGGCCATGGCCTTGGCGAAGGGCGTGTCGCTGGACGCCGTCACCGTGGCAGCGGTGCTCCGGACTATGTCCGGGACGTTGCCGGGAACCCTGGTGAAATCATCCCGGATTCCCCGCACGCCCTGCGATGACTGTTGCAGCAGGGAGGCCGTGAGCTTAGGCGTCGAGGACACCACAATGTATTGCTGTGCCCGCGAGTTGGTGTTGGATCCCTTGACGGCCAGCGTGGCCGGGTCCCACGTCCAGGAGCCGTTGAGCCCGCGGATTGACTCAGGCGCATACGGCAACGGCAGATACGGGCTGGTGAACGTGCCCGTATCCACGGCAGTCACCTGGCGGAGTTGCTCCTCGGCGACGATCTCGTAGCCCGTCTCAAGCTGTCCGGCCACGGGGCGGCGCTCGGCGTCCCGGTCATCAGGTCCCCAGGATTCGCCGTCGAAATTGTCAACAGTGACGGACCGCAGATAGAGCGACCCGGCCGCATTGGTGGCATAAGTGATCCGCCCGCTGCCTGCTGGTGCCCGCAGGCTGTTTCCCAAGGTAATCATGGGATTCAGGCCGGTGCCGGCGCCCCAAGGGTTCAGCCGGGCGCCCTGCGGAAACGTGCCGTGCTCGAAACCGGGAATTGCCGCCGGCACCGCCAGGGTTGCCACCAGCGCCACGGTTCCGGTCAGCACGGCCCGACGCAGCTGGCCGGGATTCCGGCCGCTGTCGGCTGATGTGCGGGAATCCGGCGCAAACCACTGGCTGCACACGAGGATCAGCAGGTATCCGGCCACCGTGGCAATGAAGCCCCAAACCCCCACGCTCTGGGGCTTCACCGTGGCGGGGACCACCAGAATGGCCAGAAGCCCCAGTCCGGTTGTTGCCGGCATGCCAAGCGGCACGGCCAGCGCATCGATGAGGATGACGGTCAGGCCCAGGGCCGCGCAGCACACCATCACGATCCCTGCATTCGGAGCCACCGGGGCACTTTCCGCAAGGACCGTCTCGCTCGCCCGGCTGATGAACCTGTCCACTTCGGCCAGGGTTGCCCCGGACGGGATGAAACCGGCAATGCCCGTGCTCCGGAAGAACGTCAGTGTTAGAACCGCGATCAGCGACGCAAAGCCGCCGGCTGCCACCACCAGGGGCTGGGCCCGCAGTGCGCGGAGCGTGGCGATGGACAGGCAGACCACCACTACCGTGGTCAGGATGGGTAAGTACCAGGCCCAGCCGCGCAGGACGCCGTTGAGGGAAATTGCGGCGCCCGCAACAGAGAGGGCCACAGCCCCGGCCATGGCCCAGGGGTACGCCCCAACCCGCGTCCGTGCCGGGACTTGTCCAGGGGTACCCGTTGCTGCCTTGTCGCGGGAAACGTTGCGTTCCGGTGCCAGCGTCACCGCCCCACCCCCGCTCCGCGGCGCACGTCTGCAGCCGCCGTGGCAGGCGCAGCACCGGCGTGGTCGAAATGGGTCCAGGCATCCGGGACTGAAATCGAGGTTGTCACAGCCACTGCCCTCCAGCCGCCCCGGCGGAGTGCCTCCAAAGAGTCCTCGGAATCCGCCGGCCTGTCGGAAACGATGATGGCGAAGGCGTTCGCGCCGTAACCCGCCGCCGGAGCGAGGGCTCTGGCCTCGCTCGGCGAGATCCTGCCGAGCACGGCAATCAGGGGACCCCGCATCCGGTGGGCCGAGAGTTTATCCATGAGTTGATCGTCGAAATCAGCCGGTCCGGCATCCTGGCCACCGTGGTCCCGGGCAGCATGGTGCGGACCGGAGAGCTGGATGGCAGCGAGGCTTTCGGCGATCGACTGGAGTCCGGACACTCCGCTGAACTCTTCCGCCTCCGGTTCCGGCGCGGACGGGGAACGTAGGAACGCGGGTTCGCCGCGGGGGTCCAGGAGGCGGAGGGCGTAGCTGCGCTCCGACAGGTGCGTGCAGATGGAGATCGCGGCCACCACGGCCCACTCGAATGTGCCGCTGGTGATCATCTCGTGGCCGTCCGCGGAAGCACTGCCCCCGAGACCAGAACCGTGGCCAGCGGAAAACGCAGCGAACCGTTGGTCCAGGATGACGGTGGCCTCCGGTGTCGTGACGGATTCCTCCTGACGTACCATCAGGGCGCCGTGGTGGGCGGTCGCGGCCCAATGCACCCTGCGCATCGGATCGCCCGGGCGGTATTCACGGGTCATGACGTCATCGTCGCTGGGGTTGGCACGGGTACGCGTGGCTGTGATGCCGTCGTTCCCGCGGGCTCCCGCGAGGCCCGTCGCGGGAAGCTCGACGGCGGCGGGCGTCACGGTGAGCGTGTCGCCGTCGTCAATTGACCGCCGGTGCAGGGACAACCCGAACGGATCCGTGAACTCGGCTGTTACCGGGCCGATCAGGTGTTGTCCGCGTTTGGTGGATCGCAGATGATATTCGTACCTGCTGGTCCCGCCCTTGGCGGAGCGGGACGGAAAATGGAAGGCCGGGGATTCCCCGAACCGTGGCGGCAGCCGTTCCTCCATGATGGCCCGGCCGCCACCGGAACCGGTCCGTGCCACCGCGAGCCTAACCGTGGTGGCAGCGGAGGTTTCCACCGGGGAGGGGTTGAACTCGCGGTAGACCTGGAACCGCGGCTTGAGGAGCCTGATTCCGGTGAGCGAAACCAGGGGAAGGACTATGAGCAGAACACTCAAACTCAGCAGATCCCGCCGTCCCATGATTTGGGCAGACAACAGGCAGACGGCGCCGGCGGCCAGGAGCCCCCAGCCACGCTGGCTGAAGAGGTGCCGGGGGAGTCGGTCACGCAGCGCCATGTGACAGCCCAGCCTAGTGGTTCCGGCGCAATCCGGCGGGCGGGGCCGATGACCGGGCCGGGTTGTTCACCGGCTCCTGGTTCACCGGGAGCCGGGAGAGGATGCCCCGGATGACGGTGTGCGGCGTCTCGCCGGCGCCGGCTGCCTTGCGGTCCAGGATGATCCGGTGGGCCAGCACGGATTCCGCCACGCCGACGACGTCGTCGGGCAGCACAAAATCACGGCCGTCCAGGGCCGCTGTGGCCTTCGCAGCCCGGAGCAGCTGGAGCATGGAGCGTGGGCTGGCGCCCAGCCGCAGCAGCGGGCTTCCGCGCGTTGCGCGGCCTACCGAGACGGTGTATTCCTTGACCGCCTGAGATACGTAAACCTGCTGGACGGTTGCGATCATCGCTGCGACGTCGGCCGCGGTGATCACGGGCGAGACCTTGGCCAACGGGGAGGTCGCCTGATGAGTCTCCAGCATCTCGATCTCGGAGTCCTTGTCCGGATAGCCCATGGAAATCCGTGCCATAAAACGGTCGCGCTGGGCTTCTGGGAGTGGGTAGGTGCCTTCCATCTCGATCGGGTTCTGGGTGGCCACCACCATGAACGGTTCGTCGAGTCTGTAAGAGTCGCCGTCCACCGTGACCTGGTGTTCCTCCATGCACTCCAGGAGGGCTGATTGCGTCTTGGCGGACGCGCGGTTGATTTCATCGCCAATGACGATGTTGGCGAACACAGCACCCGGGCGGAACTCGAAAAGCCGCGACGCCTGGTTGTAGATGGACACGCCCGTTACGTCCGAAGGCAGCAGGTCCGGGGTGAACTGGATGCGGCTGACCGTGCAGTCGATGCTCCGGGCCAGGGTTTTGGCCAGAAGGGTCTTGCCCACGCCCGGCACGTCCTCCAGGAGCAGATGGCCCTGGGCCAGCAATACTGTCAGGGCGAGCCTGGCCGCATCCGACTTTCCGTCGATGACGGTGTTAATCGATGCCAGGATCCGCCGGCTGGCCGCGTGGAATGCTTCCCTGTCCATGGCTGCTGACTTGTGGCCGTTGAGCTGGCCCACTTGCTCCGTCACGGCGGAAAAGTTCCGGCTGGCAGTGGTCACCTCGTTGACAGCGGTGCGGCGGTGGGAATCCATCTGCAACCTTTCAGCCCGGGGATCGCCCGGAACGGGACAGCAGGCCTGCCTTCGCCCGGCGGTGGGCGTTCGCGTCTGTTCGTACCAGCCTACTAACACAACTGCCCTCGCTGACAGAGAGTTCCGGGAATTCTGCGGGGATCGGCCGCCGCTAGGCTTGAGGGATGTGCAATTCGCTGATTCCCGCCGCCTACCGCGCAGTCGGGACGGACCCTGAAGATGCAGCCCACGCTGCCGCTGAGGCCGCAGCCGGTGCTGCGGCCGGCACCCCAGCCGGCGCCGGGCGGCAGGCGCGGCCGGACTATCCGCCCGCGCCGGAGCCGTTGCCCGTCCCAGTGATGGACAACCATACGCACCTGGACTTCCCCGACGGTGAGAGCCCCGTGGGGATCGCCGCGGCGATGGATGCGGCCCAGGCCGTCGGAGTGCAGGGGGCTGTCCAGGTGGGCTGCGACCTGGAGTCCTCTCGGTTCACGGTCCGCGCCGTTGACCTGGACAGCAGGTTGCTGGGCGCCGTGGCGCTGCACCCCAACGACGCCCCGGACTATGCCAGGCGTGGCGAGCTGGAGGATGCGCTGACGGAGATTGAGCGATTGGCCGCCCATCCCCGGATCAGGGCCATCGGCGAGACAGGCCTCGATTTCTTCCGCACAGAAGGGGACGGCCTGGCCCACCAGCGCTATTCGTTCCGGCGGCATATCGATATCGCCAAGCGACTGAACCTGACGCTGCAGATCCACGACCGCGACGCTCACGACGACGTGGTGCAGGTCCTGCGCGAGGAGGGGGCTCCGGAACGGGTGGTGTTTCATTGCTTCTCGGGTGATGAGGCGCTCGCCAGGATCTGCAACGCTGCGGGCTGGAACATGTCCTTCGCCGGCACGCTGACGTTTAAGAATGCCGCCAACCTCCGCGCCGCACTGGCGGTGGCAGACCCGGACC
This sequence comes from Pseudarthrobacter sp. S3, assembly GCF_050156905.1. Taxonomy (NCBI): domain Bacteria; kingdom Bacillati; phylum Actinomycetota; class Actinomycetes; order Micrococcales; family Micrococcaceae; genus Pseudarthrobacter; species Pseudarthrobacter sp. S3. The sequence continues at coordinate 1,418,647 of NZ_CP189583.1, forward strand.
TCATGCTGGTGGAAACGGATGCGCCGTTCCTGACTCCGCATCCGCACCGCGGCCGTCCCAACGCCAGCTACATGGTGCCGTACACCGTCCGCGCCATGGCCGAATTGACAGGAACTGACCTCGCTGAGCTCTGCACCCGGATCAGCGAGAATACCGCGCGGGCGTACGGATCGTGGGACTGATCCCGGCCTCGACAGATGGCTTGATAAACATACTTCGTATGTAAAATTCTTGGCCGCTTTATAACGCTACGGTTACAGTAGAGAACTATTAGCCGGGGTCGGGGAAGGCCTTCGGATAATTTCACTTCATTCGCAGCAGGACCAGGCAGGGCTTGATGCCCACTGCCTGCCGCGTGGGGTGTGGCGGCGCAACGGTGCCCGGAGCTTGTCCCCAGGGTCACGCGCCGGCTATTTCACTGCGTTTTTCCCCGTGCCCGGATGGATCTAAAGTTACGGGCAATCGTGGTCAAGCTCTTCACAACGGACGGCAAGTTCAGTTTTATCAAGGTGGGCACCCAACTCGTGGTGCTGTGTGCTCTGGTGTTGGGCCTCGTGGCCTTCGTCGGAAATAACAAAACCGTTACCCTCAACGTCGATGGAAAAGTGACTTCGGTCCAGTCCTTCGGCGGCACCGTGGGCCAGGTAGTAAAAAGCGCCAATGTAGAACTGCAGTCGGCTGACCGCGTCTCGCCCTCGGCGGACGCCAAAGTGGAGAACGGCACCGTGATCAACGTCAACATGGCCAAGGCAGTCAAGGTCAGCCTGGACGGTTCCGAAAAGACCATCAACACCACGGCGCCGGATGTTGCGGGCCTCGTGACCGAACTCGGGGTGGCCAGTTCCTCCTCCGTCTCCGTCCCCAAGGACGCCCAGCTCGCTGTGGCCGGATCCTTTGTGTCGATCTCCACGCCCAAGTCCGTCAGTATTGTTGCCGACGGCAAGGCCGCCACGGCCACCACCACCGCGGGGACCGTCGCCCAGGTGCTGACGGACGCCGGCATCACCCTCGGCGTCGACGACCGCACCTCCCAGCCGGGCAACGCGCACGTGGTCAACAACATGGTGGTCAAGGTCTCCCGGGTGGATACCAGCCAGACCGCAGCCACCACTGAAGATGTTGCTTTCGACAGCATGACCACCGAAAGCGCCGAGCTCTTCAAAGGCGAGAAAGAGGTCACCCAGGCCGGCGTGGCCGGCAAGGTGGACAAGAGCTTCAAACTGGTGATGGTTGACGGCCGTGAAGCCTCGCGGACCCTGGTTTCCGAAACGGTTTCCGTGCCTGCCGTGACTGAAAAGGTCACGGTCGGCACCAAGGCAAAGCCAGTGGCCGTGGCCGTGACCGCGGCCGGAACGAGCACCGGTGCCGCAGCACCGGCCATGATGAACGAGGCCATGTGGGACAAAATCGCCCAGTGTGAGTCCACCGGAAACTGGTCCATCAACTCGGGCAACGGCTACTACGGCGGCCTCCAGTTCGACATCCGGACCTGGATCGGTTCCGGCGGCGGCGCCTACGCCCCCAACGCCAGCCTCGCCACCAAGGCGCAGCAGATCGACATTGCCAACCGCATCTACGCACAGCGAGGCCTCCAGCCGTGGGGCTGTGGCTGGGCAGCTACAAGCTAGGTGCCAGTAAGCCCCTGCGCTGTCGGCAGCTGATCACAACCGCCAGGCAAGCAGAAGGCAGCGGCCGGTCCCGGATTGCCCTGGGGCCGGCCGCTGCCGTTAGGCGGAAACACGCGCCGCGTAACACGCATGATCCGCGCGGAAAGCGGATGGCCCGTCACAGCAGCCGGGATAGGATACCTAGGTGACTGAACCGACTGCCGCCGCGCCCGCGCCCCTCTTCGGTGCCTCCGACATACGCCGGCTGGCGGAAGAAATCGGTATCCGGCCCACCAAGACCCTGGGCCAGAACTTCGTCATCGATGGCAATACCATCCGCCGGATCGTCTCGGTTGCCAACATCGGGCCAACCGAGACCGTGCTGGAAGTCGGGCCCGGGCTTGGCTCGCTCACCCTGGGCCTTCTGGACGCCGCCCAGACGGTCGTCGCCGTTGAAATCGACCCTGTCTTGGCAGCGAAGCTGCCCGAGACCGTCAAGGCCTGGCGCCCTGAAGCGGCGGACTCTTTCCATCTTGTCCAGGCCGACGCCATGAAGGTGACGTCCCTCCCGGTTGAGCCCACGGCCATTGTGGCAAACCTGCCCTACAACGTTGCCGTGCCGGTGGTCCTGCACCTGCTCCAGCATTTCCCCAGCCTGCAGCACGGTCTGGTCATGGTCCAGGACGAGGTTGCCGACCGCCTGGCTGCGGGGCCCGGATCAAAGACCTACGGGGTGCCCTCGGTCAAGGCAGCCTGGTACAGCAGCATGCGCAAAGCCGGCGTGATCGGCATGAACGTCTTCTGGCCGGCGCCGAAGATCCAGTCCGGACTCGTGGCCTTCACCCGGCGCGAACCACCTGAAACAACCGCCACCCGTGAGCAGGTGTTCGCGGTGATCGACGCCGCCTTCGCCCAGCGCCGGAAAACGCTGCGCGCCGCCCTGGCCGGCTGGGCCGGCGGTGCACCCGAGGCCGAACGTTGCCTCGTCGCTGCCGGGGTGGCTCCTTCTTCCCGGGGCGAAGTCCTGGACATCCACGCCTTCGCCCGGATTGCCGAAGCCCGCGAGGCCGGGTCGTGAACGCACTCGCGGGGAAGTTTCCCGCACGGACTGTCCGGGTGAAGGCGCCCGGCAAGGTCAACGTTTCCCTGGACGTAGGGCCGTTGCGCGCGGACGGTTACCACTCCGTTGCCAGCGTCTACCTGGCCGTTTCCCTCTATGAGGAAGTGGCAGCCACCAACACGGAGACGCCGGGGATCACCGTCAGCATCAGTCCTGACAGCACCCTGGACCTGGACGGCGTGGATATTCCGCTGGATGAGAAAAACCTGGCTTATAAGGCCGCAGCGATCATGGCCGATGTCTCCGAGCATTCCACCGGGGTGCACCTCGAAATCACTAAGCGGGTCCCCGTGGCCGGGGGCATGGGTGGCGGCTCGGCCGATGCCGCGGCCACCCTGCTGGCCTGCGATGCGCTGTGGAACAGCGGGCTGTCACGGGACGAGTTGGCACACCTGGCCGCTGAACTGGGTGCCGACGTCCCGTTCTCCCTCCTCGGCGGAACCGCCGTCGGGCTCGGCGTTGGCGACGACCTTTCGCCGGCCCTGGCCAAAGCCCAGACCGACTGGGTCCTCGTGGCGGCGGACTATGGACTGCCCACTCCCGAAGTCTTCCGCACCCTGGACCGGCTCCGCGAGGCCGAAGGGCTGGACATTGCCGAGCCCACGGCCGTGGATCCCAAGATCCTGCAGGCGCTGCGGAGCGGGGACGCCGACGCCCTGAGCCGGGTCCTGGTGAACGATCTCCAGCGGGCCTCCATTGAACTTGCCCCCGCGCTCCGCGATACGCTGGGAATGGGCGAGTCCCATGGCGCCATCGCGGGGATTGTCTCCGGTTCGGGACCCACAGTGGCACTGTTGACGCACAATCCAACGGCTGCCGAAAGCCTGGCCGAGGATCTGCGGCACTACGGTCTGACAGCACTTGCTGTCCACGGGCCAGTGCCCGGCGCCCGCATCATCTCCGATACCCTCCTTTAAGAGCCCCTTCCTTACTGAGCAGCAGAAAGCAGTCCTCTTGGCACACCTTCTTGGCGGCGAAAACCTTTCGGTTTCGTACGCAACGCGCACCGTCCTGGACGGCATCACCCTCGGACTCGAGGAAGGTGACAGGATCGGCATGGTGGGCCGGAACGGCGACGGCAAGTCCACGCTGATGCGCCTGCTGGCGATGCGTTCAACCCCGGATTCCGGCCGGGTGACCAAGCGCAGCGAAGTCAACATCGGTTATCTGGACCAAAGCGACGTGCTCGACGGCGACCTCACGGTCGGCGCGGCGATCGTCGGCGACCAGGCCGACTATGAATGGGCCCGTAATCCCCAGATCCGCGAAGTCATGGGCGGGCTTGTGTCCGACGTCGACTGGCATGCCAACGTCCACGCCCTCTCCGGCGGGCAGAAGCGGCGGGTGGCGCTGGCCAAGCTGCTGATCGAGGACCACGACGTCATCATGCTCGACGAACCGACCAACCACCTCGACGTGGAAGGTGTCGCGTGGCTGTCCAGGCACCTGAAGACCCGCTGGCGGGCGAACCAGGGCGCCTTCCTGGTGGTCACGCACGACCGCTGGTTCCTGGACGAAGTCTGCACCAAGACCTGGGAAATCCACGATGGCATCATGGACCCGTTCGACGGCGGCTACGCGGCCTACGTCCTGGCCCGCGCGGAGCGTGACCGCGCGGCGAATGTTATGGAAGGCAAGCGCCAGATGCTCGTGAAGAAGGAGCTCGCCTGGCTGCGCCGCGGCGCTCCGGCCCGCACGGCCAAGCCGAAATTCCGCATCGAGGCCGCCAACGCCCTCATCGCCGATGTCCCCGAGCCACGCGACTCCACAGCCCTGAGCAAGATGGCCACCGCCCGGCTCGGCAAGGACGTCCTGGACCTCGAGAACGTCTCACTGGACTTCCTCGGCGGCGACCCCGGACAGAAGCTTTTCGACAACATCACCCTGCGGCTTGCACCCGGTGAGCGGCTGGGACTCGTGGGCGTCAACGGCGCCGGCAAGACCACGCTGCTGAAACTCCTCAACGGCGAGATTGAGCCGTCATCCGGCAAGGTCAAGCGCGGCAAGACCGTGGTCACCGCCGTGCTGACCCAGGAGGTCAAAGAGCTCGACGACGTCTCGGACCTGCGCGTGATCGAAGTCATCGAGCGCGAAAAGCGGTCCTTCAACGTGGGCGGCAAGGAATTCACGGCGGGCCAGCTCGTAGAGCAGCTGGGCTTCACTAACGAAAAGCAGTGGACCCCGGTCCGGGACCTCTCCGGCGGTGAGCGCCGACGCCTCCAGCTGCTGCGTCTGCTGGTGGGGGAGCCGAACGTGCTGATGCTCGATGAGCCCACCAACGACCTCGACACCGACACCCTCGCCGCCGTCGAAGACGTCCTTGACGGTTGGCCGGGCACGCTCGTTGTGGTCAGCCACGACCGTTACCTGCTGGAGCGCGTGACGGACCACCAGATGGCGCTGCTGGGCGACGGCAAGATCCGCGCCCTGCCGCGCGGCGTGGACCAGTACCTCGAACTCCGCGAAGGGGCTCTTGCCGGCTCCACGATCACCGGCGGCGGCAACCCTGTCACCGGCCCGAGCGGCAGCACCGCCCCTGCCGCGTCCGGCTCCTCCGAAGCCGAAAAGCGCGACGCCCGGAAGGCCAAAAACCGGATCGAGCGCCAGCTGGGCAAACTGGAGCAGCAGGAAAAGAAGATTCACGACCAAATGGTCAGGAGCACCGCAGAATCTGACTTTGACGCCCTCGCCGACCAGAACAAAAAACTCAAGGACCTCGCCACAGACCGCGAAGCCCTGGAACTCGAATGGATGGAAGCCCTGGAAGTCCTCGGCGAGTAGCATCCGTTGGTGCGGCGTGAGTGGCGGCTTAGGTGCCGGAGCCGCCTCTTCCGCGTCGCTTAGACACAGCACATAGGGAGCGCTCCGGTCGCTGGGCGACCTGCACACTCCGATGTGCCGCGATGCGCTCCTTTCGGAAGGACCGCCTCCGGCGAGCTGAGCTCGCCTCCCAGCGTGGAACCGAAGGCACGCGACCGTAACCTTCGGCAGGGGGTAGTCGTGGGGGCGCCTGAACGGAACTCTTGGCACTAGTGGTGCGGGGGACCTTCGCGCTAAGCGACGGCGAAGGTCCACTGCGCCGCGAAGGCGACCACGGACTGCGCCTTGGGGGCTTAAGTGTCCGTTCGCGCGGGATCTTCGATGCGGAGTTCGGGGTCTTTTTGGAGGCCGGTGAGGCCGTTCCAGGCGAGGTTAACCAGGTGCGCGGCCACGGTGTGTTTGTCGGGCTGGCGGCTGTCCTGCCACCATTGGCCGGTCATGGCCACCATGCCCACGAGCATCTGGGCATACATGGCGCCGTCCTGGGCGCTGAAGCCGCGGCGGTGGAATTCGTCGGACAGGATGTGTTCCACGCGGGCGGTGACCTGGGACAGCAGGGTGGAGAAGGCGCCCTCGGGCTGCGACGGCCTTGCGTCGCGCATCAGGATCCGGAAACCCTCCGCCCGGTCCTCGATGTAGGTGAGGAGGGCCAGGGCGGCGCGTTCCACCAGGACCCGTGGTTTTCCTTCTTCGGTCAGGGCAGCGGTGATCGAGTCCAGCAGGATGTGGAACTCGAAGTCCACCACCTGCGTGTAGAGGCCCTCTTTGGAGCCGAAATGTTCGTAGATCACGGGCTTGGAAACACCGGCGCAGGCCGCAATTTCCTCAATGGTGGTCCCGTCGAGCCCGCGCGCGGCAAAAAGGCCACGGCCGACGTCGACCAGCTGGCTGCGCCGCTGCACGCCTGTCATCCGGGTCCGGGGTAGGTTATTGCTCACATTTTCCATCATGCCCTAGCGCCGCTGAAACGGTTGGAACCGGTGGCGGGGCAGGGGCCCGGCGGCCGTGATTCCTGCCAATGTCGCGGGCTGCCCTGAAGGCATGGCAAAATAAATACTTGTGCCTTGGCCTTTGCGCCTATGGCATGGTCCGCCCTGGTGTAATGGCAGCACCCCGGCCTTTGGAGCCGTGGAGTATAGGTTCGAATCCTATGGGCGGAACTGCTGTGCGATGACCGTCCAGTAGGATGAACTCGGTGCCCCGCCGTGGATTTTGGCCGGACAGGCACCGCGCCCAGCGCAACGCGCAACCAAGCAAGGAGAACCCGTACGTGATCCCCGAGAATACCGGCCCAGCCGCCGTCATTGTTCTGGCAGCAGGCGCCGGTACCCGGATGAAATCCCGTACGCCGAAGATCCTGCACGAAATCGGCGGCCGGTCCATGGTGGGTCACGCCCTGCTGGCAGCCCGCAGCATTAATCCTGGACGGCTGGCCCTGGTGGTCCGCCACGAGCGGGATCTGGTGGCCCGCCACCTCAACGAGCTTGATCCCGAAGCCCTGATCGTGGACCAGGACCACGTTCCCGGCACCGGCCGCGCCGTTGAGGTGGCCGTGCAAGCGCTGGACGCCCAGGAAAAACTTGCAGGCACCGTCGTGGTCACTTACGGCGATGTTCCACTCCTGACCGGCAGCCTGTTGGCGGATCTGGTGGCCACGCATGAGCGGGAGGCCAATGCCGTCACGGTACTGACCGCGCTGCTGTCTGACGCCACGGGCTACGGTCGCATTCTCCGTGGTGATGACAGCTCCGTCACCGGCATCCGCGAACACAAGGATGCAACAGAAGCTGAACGCCTGATCCGCGAGGTCAATTCCGGGATCTACGCCTTCGACGCCGACATCCTCCGTGACGCGCTGGTCCACATCACCACCGACAACTCGCAGGGTGAAAAGTACCTCACCGACGTGCTGGGAATCGCCCGGCAGGCGGGCGGCCGGGTTGCTGCCGTCGTCACCGAAGACCGCTGGCAGGTGGAGGGCGCCAATGACCGTGTGCAGCTGTCCGCCCTCGGCGCGGAACTGAACCGCCGCACCGTTGAAGCCTGGATGCGCGCCGGGGTCACTGTCGTTGACCCCGCCACCACCTGGATCGATTCGACCGTCACCCTCGACGAGGACGTCCGTATCCTGCCGAACACGCAGCTGCACGGCGCCACCACCGTGGCGCGGGACGCCGTCGTCGGCCCCGACTCAACCTTGACCGATGTCCGCATCGGCGAGGGCGCCAAGGTGACCCGCACACACGGTTCCGGCGCTGTGATCGGCGCGGACGCCGCCGTGGGCCCCTTCACGTATCTGCGTCCCGGCACCGTGCTCGGCGACACCGGCAAGATCGGTGCGTTCTACGAAACCAAGAACGTCACGATTGGCCGAGGCTCCAAACTTTCCCACCTCGGCTACGCTGGTGACGCCGAAATCGGCGAGGACACCAACATTGGCTGCGGCAACATCACGGCCAATTACGACGGCGAAAAGAAGCACCGCACGGTGATCGGATCGGGCGTACGCACAGGTTCCAATACGGTCTTTGTTGCACCGGTCACCGTGGGGGACGGTGCCTACAGCGGCGCCGGCGCGGTGATCCGCAAGGACGTTCCGGCAGGGGCACTCGTCCTGTCCGTTGCCGCGCAGCGCAACGCCGAGGGATGGGTTGTGGCCAACCGCCCCGGCTCGCGCTCGGCTGAACTGGCGCAGGCGGCCGCCTCAGATTCCTCACATACCCCGGCATCGACAGAAGAGGACCAGCGATAATGAGCGAAATTACGGCACGCGGCGAGAAGAAGCTGGTGCTAGCCGCTGGGCGGGCGCACCCCGAACTGGCGCGGGAAATCGCCAAGGAGCTGGGTACCGAGCTGCTGCCCGTTGATGCCTATGACTTTGCCAACGGGGAGATCTACGTCCGCGCCGGCGAAAGTGTCCGGGGAACAGACGCGTTCGTCATCCAGGCCCACCCGGCGCCGCTGAACAACCACCTCATGGAACAGCTGATCATGATCGATTCGCTGAAGCGGGCCTCCGCCAAGCGCATCACCGTGGTGTCCCCGTTCTACCCGTACGCACGGCAGGACAAAAAGGGACGCGGCCGCGAGCCGATTTCCGCCCGCCTGGTGGCGGACCTGTACAAGACCGCCGGTGCTGACCGCATCATGAGCGTTGACCTGCACACCTCGCAGATCCAGGGCTTCTTCGACGGTCCCGTGGACCACCTTATGGCCATCCCACTCCTGGCGGACTATATCCGCACCCGCGTCGCCGCGGACAACGTTACTGTCGTGTCCCCGGACACCGGCCGGGTGCGCGTTGCGGAGCAGTGGGCCGAACGCCTGGGCGGAGCGCCACTGGCGTTTGTGCACAAGAGCCGGGACCTCACCGTTCCCAACCAGGCTGTCTCCAAGACCGTCGTGGGCCAGATCGAGGGCCGGACCTGCGTCCTCATCGATGACATGATCGACACCGGCGGCACCATTTCCGGAGCGGTCCAGGTCCTGAAGAACGCCGGGGCGAAGGACGTCATCATTGCCGCGACGCACGCTGTCTTCTCCGAGCCCGCTGCACAACGGCTCTCCGAATCCGGCGCCCGCGAAGTGGTTGTCACCAACACGTTGCCCCTCACCGCGAATCAGCAGTTCCCGCAGTTGACGGTGCTGTCCATCGCACCGCTGATCGCCCGCGCCATCCGTGAAGTGTTCGACGACGGGTCTGTCACCAGCCTGTTCGACGGCAACGCCTGATTCCCACGCTGTTGCAGCCGGCGGCGGGCCCGTTTTCAGTATTTGGTCCCGGCGCTGGTAAGCTTTTTGACGATACCTTGGCGAGGGAGCGCATCCGGGAAACCGGATCGCAGGTCTCCGTTATCGACTGGGTCTGAATCTCCCTTCTGGAAGGGCCGCCTCACGGCCGCCCGGCGTTGAAGGTCGTAACAGACCTCCGCCCTTGCTGAACACCTTTTAGACTTCCAAGGAGATACACATGTCTGAGCAGAAGCTCGCAGCAGAAGTACGCACCGAATTCGGCAAGGGCTTTGCCCGCCGCGCGCGCATGGCCAACCTGATCCCCGCCGTCATCTACGGCCACGGCGCCGAGCCGATCCACATCACGCTTCCGGCGAAGGCCACCACGCTGGCAGTCCGCAAAGCCAACGCCCTGCTGACCCTGGACGTCAACGGCGAAGAGCACCTAGCCCTGGTCAAGGACGTCCAGCGCGACCCCATCAAGCAGATCATCGAGCACATCGACCTGCTGACCGTCATCAAGGGCGAGAAGGTCACCGTGGACATCCCGGTTCACATTGTTGGCGAACTGGCTCCGGGCAGCGTCTTCAACCAGGAACTCACCGTCATCTCCCTTGAGGCAGAGGCAACCCACCTGCCCACCGCCATCGAGGTCGACATCGAAGGCCGCTCCGCCGGCCAGCACATCCACGCTTCCGACCTTGTCCTGCCGAAGGGTTCGGTCCTGCTGGCCGACGCCGACGCACTGGTGGTCCACATCTCCGAGGCCACAGAGGTTACTGAGGAAGAGGCACAGGCTGACTCCGCAGCCGCAGTCTCAGCCGAGTAATAACGGCACAGTTTGATGTGTGGCCGGGCCCTGTCAGGGTCCGGCCACAGCCATGTCCGGACCACCTTAGGATTGAATAATGACTGACACCTGGCTGATCGTTGGCCTCGGTAACCCCGGGGCCGAATACAAGGACAACCGGCACAACGTCGGCCAGATGGTCCTGGACGAACTTGCGGGCCGGATGGGTGGAAAGTTCAAAACACACAAGGCACGCGCCCAAGTGCTCGAAGGGCGGCTCGGGCTCGGCGGTCCCCGGGTGGTGCTGTCCAAGCCGATGAGCTATATGAACGTTTCCGGCGGCCCTGTGGCGGGCCTGGCGAACTTTTACGGCATTGATCCTGACCATGTTGTTGCGGTGCACGATGAGATTGATATCCCGTTTAACACGCTAAAGCTGAAATGCGGTGGCGGCGAGGGCGGTCACAACGGACTCCGGGACATGTCCAAGGCACTGGCCACCAAGGATTACTTGCGGGTACGGGTGGGTGTGGGCCGCCCGCCAGGGCGGATGGAAACTGCAGACTATGTCCTGCGCGATTTTGGCACTGCAGAACGCAAGGACCTTCCGTTCCTGCTCGATGAGGCGGCCGATGCCGTGGAATTGCTGGTCAGGGAAGGACTTACCGCGGCCCAGCAGAAGTTCCATCCGGCCAGGTCAGACGGTCAGCAATAAAACTTAAAACGGTCTGTCCCTGTTTACCTGTGTGTGCCAAGGGGTAGTCTTCTTTCTAAGCGGGGGGCGATGGGGCTTATCCCGCTTTAGGTGGGATTTAGGGGACAAGTTCATGTCAATCGAGCCACTCAGCTGGGGACGTGGGTCACCGCTCAACGACGTTGGGCTGCGCACCGACACTGCTGGCCGATCAGAGCCGCAGCCATGGTCCGTGCCCGCGCGGAGCGCCAACCTCGATGCGGTCCGTACAGCCCTGACCAGCCTCGAATCCCTGGGAGTCGTCATCACCGGCGGACGCGGCGTCGGCAAGTCCTCCTTAGCCAGGACGGCCGTCTCCGAGTTGGGGCCGGATATCTGGACGTTGCAACTGCGCAGCGGACCGTCATCCGGAACAACGCCCTACGGTTGCCTGGCTTTCCTGCTGGCGCGCCTTCCCCAGGCGTACATGGGGTCACCCACAGCCATCCTCCGGGGCATTACATCCCTCATCAAAAGCGATGCCGCTGGGCGCCAGTGCGTCATCACCCTCGACACCGCGGGCGGCATCGATGACATGAGCGCCGGCGTACTGCTCAACATCCTCCTGACAGGGACCGCCCGCATTGTGGCCGTGGCACCCATGATCAGCGACCTTCCGGCCGACTTCCACTGGCTCCTCAGCGACCGCCGGCTCACCGAGGTCAGGTTGGACAACCTCAATGAACTGCAGACCCGCCAGGTGCTGCTTTCCCTGCTGGGCCACCGCGTGTCGGCCTCCCTGGTCAGCACCTTCCACACCATGGTTGGCGGAAACCCGCTGCTCCTGAAGGCGCTTGCCACCGAGCAGCAGCATTCGGGGAACCTGGTTCTTTCGGACTCCGTCTGGACACTGCGGGACAAAGTGGTGCTCGACGGCGCGGCCAGCCTTGACGACATCGTCCGATCCCAGTGGACCCGGAAATCTCCGGAGGAACGGGACGTCATCGAGATGCTCTCCTGCGCGCGCAGCGTGGAACTGTCCGGGCTGACTACCGTTTACGGTGCCGGTGTGGTGGCGGACATGGAGGATTCGGGCCTGCTGAAGATCGATTCTTCGGACCACCGATGGGTTTCACTGCGCGAAAAGTACCTCGGCGACGTTGTCCGCTCCTGGCTGAGCATCACTCGGCGACGGGAACTGCGGAGCCTCCTCCTGGGCGGCAAGGAGCCTGACCCGGCCACCATGACGGTGGAGGAGTTGATGGCGTTCGGCGCCTGGACCCAGGAATGCGAGGCTGAGTTGAGTCCGGCCATGGCGCTGGCCGCTGCCGAAGCCGCAGTGCAGCTCTTTGACCCTCATTTTGCCCTCAAGTACGCCGACACATTGAAGCGGAATGACCCACAGTGGGTGCCGGCCCAGCGGCAGAAGGCGGCAGCGTACCTGCTCATGGACCTGCCGGTGCAGGCTATGGCAGCATTGGACGATATTTCCCAGCCGCAGCTGGACAACCTGGACGTTGAAGAGTTCGCCCGGGTGGTCGCTGCCAAATCGCGGGTTATGGTCTGGCTCCCCGAACACACCGCCCGCGTGCCGGCACTTCTGCAGACGGCACGGGAGCGGCTTGGCGTGGAACCGGGAATCGCGAAGGGCTGGCCGGAGCCCCTGGCTGCTGCGGCCAACCGGATCAGCCTGAGCGAATTCGAATACCAGGCCTTCGTGGGGGACTACTCCGCCGCCCTGCCGGCGCTGGAAGCCGCCGCGGACCCCGGGCAGAATCCGGATACCTGGTTCAGGATGAACTCAGCGGTAATCCTCATGAGCGCACTGTCCATGACAGGGCGGGAAATGGACGCGCTGAGCCTGATGAGGCAGGTGGGCGGTCAGATCTCGGACGCCGCCGAGATCGTGGGGCTGCGTGAGAAGTTCGCCGGCCGGGCGTACAACGTGCTCCTGATGGCAGGGCAGTGGCGCCGGTGCATCGACCTCCTGGATCCGCCGTCCGCGCGCGAATTTCACCGGCTCCCTTACCGGAGTGCTGCCGCGGAGCTCGATGCCGGCATCGCCTACGTATACTCGGGCCGCGGTGCCGCGGCCCTTGATTCGCTGCTCTCGGCCGCTGCGCAGCTGGAGCTGCGACCCCTCCAGAGCATGCTGCGCGCCGCCTACGCTGCCATCGCCTTCGCATATGCGCAGATCGGCAATGCCGGGCAGTCCCGGAAATATCTTGACAGACTGCAGCGGACAGCAGGTGCCGCTGACCATGCCACCCGCAGCCGCACTGAATTCTGTGCCGATATGGCCGCCCGTTGGCTGGGGGACAGCGACGCAGCCACCCGCCTCAAGCAGTCCGCCCGCCGCGACATCGCAACGGGAACGTTCACCCTTGCCGGGATCAGCCTGCTCGGAGCAACGGTCAACGGCACGGACGCTGACTTCCGGCTGATGGAACAAGTGGCCGGGCATCGCCAGGGCCCCTTGGCCGAAATTTCACGGCTGATCGCCGTGGGCAGCCGGACCCGCGATGCCAAAACGTTGCTTGCCGGCGGGGAACTGGCGGCCACCCTCGAACTGGATGCCGTTGAGGCCCGGTGCATGGCGCTGGCCGTTGACTACGCCCGGCAGGCGGGTGACTCGGTCTCCGCCAGGACTGCACAGGCCCGGCTCGACATCCTTGCAGCCACCGTTGCCAGCCTGCCGATCGTACCGAGCAGCGGCAGCCCGCTCCTGACAGCGCGGGAGCGGCAGATCGCGCGGCTGGCAGGCCGGGGCGCGTCCAACCGCGACATTGCCGAAGAGATGGGAGTGTCCGTGCGCACTGTGGAAGGGCACCTTTACCAGGTCTTTACCAAACTCGGAGTAACGTCCAGGGGTGATCTGACTGGACTCGTATAACGGCCACGTAGCCAAACCAAGACCGCCGTACCGGCTTCTCACGGGCCGGCGTGAACCGCTGGACCGGATCTGCAATATCATCCGCAGCCGCACGAGTCAGGCAGTGTTCCTCATGGCGGGCCCGGGCATCGGGAAATCAACACTGACCGAGGCCGTCACCGAGCGGCTTGCCCAGGAGATGATCATTGTTCAGATTCATGGAAGCTCGTCGCTGTCCGGTGTACCCTTTGGAGTTCTGGCGCCCTACACCGCGGAGCTCACTGCCGAGGACTCGGTGTCCCCGGTGGCTGTGCTGCGGTCCGTATGGAGGTACTTTGAGCAGCTGAAAGGCGGCAAAGATACCCCTTTGCTTCTGGTGATGGATGACGCCCATCACCTGGACGAGGCATCGGCCAGCATTGTGGCGGACATGATCACCGCCGGCTGGGCGACCGTGCTTGCTGCCGGCAGGCCGCGACCAGGGCTGCCGCAGCCGCTCGCGCAGCTCTGGTACGACGGCCTGGCCGACCGTGTGGATCTGCGTCCCATGAACCGGGAGCAGATCGAGGAAGTCCTCTCCCATGTCCTTGATGGAACAGTCCCTGCTGGAACCATTGACACTATCTGGAGTGCATCCGGCGGAAATCCGCGGATTCTTGATGCCTTGCTGCACGATGCCGCAGAGCGGGGCCAACTCGCAAAGCGGAACGGGATCTGGATGCTGCTGGGCCCCTTGCCTGCCGACGGACCAAGGCTCACCGAGGTGGTGGTGAAGGACATGCTCCGCCGCGGCCCGGAAGAACAGGAAGTCCTGAAACTTGTTGCCCTCGCGGGGCCCGTGAGCCGTAAAATGATCGAGGACACCTTTGGTGCCGACGTGGTGCGCACGCTTCTGGACCAGCAGATGATCGTCGAAAATTCCGGCATTCCGGCCGAACTCCGGATCTGGAACTCCGTATTCGGAGAGGCGCTCCGCACCAGCATCTCGGTGTCACGGAGCCTGCAGCTGCTTGAAAAGATCCAGGATCAGCTCGGCACCGCACCCGAAGGGTCTGAAGGCAGGATGAGGGCCGTGGAATGGGCCCTCGAATGCGGATTAAAAATATCCGATACCCAGCTGCTTGAGGCCGCCGGCACCGCCTTGGTCCACTCCCGAAATTGGAGTAGCCGCACGATGGCGGAAAAGGTCGCGGACCCGGACCTCGTACCGCAGGCACAGGCTTTCCAGGCTAGGGCCCTATTCAATGAAGGCGACTTCGTTGGTGCCGCTAAGCTTCTGGACGGGTGCTGGCTGCAGCTGGGGAAGGGGCCCTGGGCTGTTCCGGTCCTGATGCTCAGGGCAATGGCGCACCAGGCTCTGGGGACACCGCTGGCAGTATTTGCAGCCGATTCCCGTGAAGCGCTTCAGCGCGCCGGTGCCATGACGGCTGGCCCCTTGGCCGTTCTGCAGGATTCCGAACAGGCAACCGGTGCTCCTGACAGGATCTGGCAGGAGTGCTTGCTTCACCTGTTGGAGCTTGGCGAAGCCGGCAACCACCAGGCGTTGGCGGCCGAGGTCCAGGAACTTCGTAGCGGCCGCGGTGGTGATGCCACGGAGGACGCCCTGCATGCTGTGGGCCTCGCGCTGTTGGCCCATGCCCTCGCCTCGGCCGGACGTGCCGTCCAGGGTCTGGATGCTGCATTGCTGTCGGCCTCGGAACTTCCCGCCCTGCAGGGTGGCGTGTTCTTCTTCAATGAATTTGTCCTCGGCCGCCTGGTGGCAGACTACCTGGCCATGGGGGAGTGGGAGTCCGCGGAACGGGAGTTGGCGAACTACGCCGCCGGACAGCCGAGGGGTATCGCATATTTCAGCGGCAGCCTCGAGGTACTCCGTGGCTACTCGTTGCTGCGCCAGGGGCGGATGGAACGCGCCTACCAAACGCTGTTACCGGCTGTGGAGACCTTGCGGCTCAACGACCCGTTGCAGCTGTTCCGGTTTGGTTCCGGGCTGGCGTTCTATGCAGCGGCGAGGCTCGGTGACTCCGCCCAGGCCGGCCGGCTTGAGCTGGATTACAAGGATTCACCTTTGGGCTTCACTGGCTTCGGACTCCTTGCCACGGCCTACGCCGCAGCAGCATCAGAGTATGTAACGCGCGACGGGAAAGGCCTGGCGTCCCTCCACACACTGTCCACCACGCGCGAGGTGACCAGCCGAACCGGGACACTTCTGGAACTTTTGGCACTCTGCTGGGACCTTGGCGATCATTCCGTGATCCCTTTGGTCCACACGCTGGCGGGGAGCGTTGAAGGCCGCTGGGCCGCTGCAATGCTCACCCTAGCGGAGCACTGGGAGTCCGAAGACGCGGATTCCATCATGGAGACGGCGGCCATGCTTGAAGGCGCCGGATTCGTCAACCTGGCGCGGGAGGCCTACGCCCGGTCGAACACTGTCCTTGAGAGCTCCGGGGAGCGCCGGCGGGCCCGTCAGGCAGTGGCCCTGCGGGAGAAGTGTGACCACGAACTGGGGGAGCGGTTTCGGGAAGGCCACTTCATCGCCGCAGCACCGAGCGTGCACCTCACGCGCAGGGAACAGGACATCGTAGAGCTTGCTGTGCAGGGCTTCACCGACAGGGAGATCGCACAGAAGCTCATGGTGTCCGTGCGTACTGTGGAGGGCCACCTTTACCGTACCTACGTCAAACTTGGCGTGCGGAGCCGCGACGAACTGGCTACAGCCCTTCCGCACTAGGGACTGCGTACGGAAGCCCTCCGTCCGGGCCCCGAGCGCGGACGTCCCGGTATGCGTATCCACGTGGCCTTACCCGTAGCCCGGGCGCAAAAAACTAGAGTACTGCCTACTCGTGCGCCGGGCGTTCGTGTGCGGTTGACTTAGTGCGGCAGGAAAACCCGGATTCACCGGAACCGTTGACCGGCCAACAGACTTTATAGGCCTCGTTTTGACGCAAGCTTCCGGCACCTGGGGCCGGATCGAAACGGGGCCGGCGACGTCAGAGTCTTCTGAGACCGAGACTCTCCCC
Source organism: Pseudarthrobacter sp. S3 (assembly GCF_050156905.1). Lineage (NCBI taxonomy): Bacteria > Bacillati > Actinomycetota > Actinomycetes > Micrococcales > Micrococcaceae > Pseudarthrobacter > Pseudarthrobacter sp. S3. The sequence goes on from NZ_CP189583.1 coordinate 1,435,278, forward strand.
CCAGCCGTCGCCGGCCCTCACTTCCGCGGGCTGAAGCCCGGAGCTGCTGTGGCGGTTGCCCCTCGGGCCACCGCCACAGTGGTGTTGTGGGACAATTGAGTGTCAATCCATTGGCATCTCAAGGAGTTCGCTTTGGCCCTAGTATCAACGCCTGCCACGCTGGAACGCGCAGTGCCGGCCATGGATAACGCCGAAGTGCTCAGGATTCGGAACGACTTCCCCGTACTTGGCCAGCTGGTCAACGGCCAGCCCTTGGTGTACCTCGATTCGGGCGCCACGTCGCAGAACCCGCTGAGCGTCATCGAAGCTGAGCAGGAGTTCTACGAACAGCGCAACGCTGCCGTGCACCGCGGTGCCCACTACCTTGCAGTGGAGGCAACCGAGGTTTTCGAAGATGCCCGCCAGACCATCGCGGACTTCATCGGTGCCGACTACGCGGAAACGGTGTGGACCTCCAACGCCACCGAAGGCCTGAACCTGATCAGCTACGCGCTGTCGAACGCCTCGCTGTGGGCGGCGCAGGGGCGCGGTGACGGGCGGCTGAAAGAGCTCGGAGTGGGCCCGGGTGACCAGATCGTGGTGACGGAAATGGAGCACCACGCCAACCTGATCCCCTGGCAGGAACTGGCGTTCCGCACCGGCGCCACATTGCGCTACATCCCCATCGACGACGCCGGTGCCTTGCGGATGGACAGTGCGGCCGAGATCCTGGGACAAAAAACCAAGGTCCTCGCCTTCACCCACGCCTCCAATGTGCTGGGCACCATTAATCCGGTGCAGGAACTGGTGGCGCTGGGGCAGCGGGCCGGAGCCCTGGTGGTCCTGGACGCCTGCCAGTCTGCGCCGCACCTGCCGTTGAACGTAAAAGAGCTTGACGTCGACTTCGCCGTCTTCTCCGGCCACAAGATGCTGGCGCCCACCGGAATCGGTGTCCTCTACGGTAAGCAGGACATCCTGGATGTGCTGCCGCCGTTCCTCACCGGAGGATCCATGATCACCACCGTGACCATGGACCGGGCCGAGTACCTGCCCGCGCCGCAGCGCTTCGAGGCCGGTACCCAGCGCATCTCGCAGGCGGTTGCCTTGGCCGCCGCAGCCAACTACCTCACGGAAACCGGCCTGGACCGAGTGCACCGCTGGGAATCCGAGCTCGGCCAGCGGATGGTGGCGGGACTGGAGTCCATTCCCGGCATCCGTGTGCTGGGGCCCACCGCAGGACGCGAACGGATCGGCCTCGCCGCATTCCACGTCGATGGCGTGCACGCGCACGACGTCGGACAGTTCCTGGATTCCCGGGGCATCGCCGTCCGCGTGGGACACCACTGCGCCCAGCCGCTGCACCGCCGCCTGGGCCTGACCGCAACCACCAGGGCAAGCGCCTACCTGTACAACACGACAGACGACGTCGACGCCTTCCTGGAAGCCGTTGCCGGAGTCCGGTCCTATTTCCGCGTCTAGCGCGATCACCGAAGGTACACCTCAATGAGCCTTGACCAGCTGTATCAGCAGATCATCCTTGACCATTCCAAGATCCGCCACGGCAGTGGACTGGCGGGAATCGCCGCGCCGGCGGGGGCGTCCACGGGCCAGTCCCGCCAGCTCAACCCCGTCTGCGGTGACGAAGTCACGCTGCGGGTGGCTGTTGAAGGCGGCAAGGTGGCGCAGATTTCCTGGGACGGCGAAGGCTGCTCCATCTCGATGGCATCGGCGTCGGTCCTCAGCGAGCTCGCGGAGGGAATGACCGTGGACGAACTCCGCGCCGTCATTGGCAACTTCCGCGAAGTGCTCCGCTCGCGTGGGAAAGTCCACGCCGATCCCGAAATCCTGGGCGACGCCGCGGCATTTGAGGGTGTGGCCCGCTACGCCGCGCGCGTTAAGTGCGCCATGATTTCCTGGGTTGCCGCCGAAGACGCCCTGAACCAGGCAACCTAGGCCCGTACGGTCCGAAGCCGGTGCGCAGCCGCGCCGCGGCGGTCAGCGCCGCTGCTCGAAAACGTCCGGGACGCCGTCGCCGTCGGCATCACGACGCTCCGTCTCTTCCACTGCGCGGTAATGCCGGTTCCGCAACCGGAGCACCACGGCGGCGAGCAGGGCGGCCGCCAGTGATCCGGTGAGGATGGCCACCTTCGCGTGGTCATCGTGCGCCGAGCCCGCACCGAAGCTCAGCTCTGCGATCAGCAGCGACACCGTGAAGCCCACTCCGGCCAACATTGCAAGGCCGGCGACATCGATCCAGGCGAGGCCGTCGTCGAGCTTTGCCCTGGTGGTCTTAGTGATCAGGTAGGTAGTGCTGAACACTCCAATCGTCTTGCCGACCACCAGCGCAGCCACAATTCCCAGTGCCACAGGATCCGCGAGGGCCGACCTGAAGCCGTCGAGGCCACCCACGGCTACTCCGGCGGAAAAGAAGGCGAAGACCGGGACGGCGAAACCTGCCGAAAGCGGGCGGAGCCGGTGTTCAAAGGACTCAGCCATCCCGGAGCCGGTCTCACCACGACTCCGCGACGCCAGTACCGGCACGGCAAATGCGAGCAGCACGCCGGCCACCGTGGCGTGGATACCGGAGGCGTGCACGAGTCCCCAGGTGGCGGCGGCCAGCGGCAGCAACAGGTACCAGCTTCGGACCCTCCTCTGGGCCAGAAGGGCAAACAGCCCCAGCGGAACCAGCGCCGCCAGCAAGAAGAGCGGCTGCAGTCCGGACGAGTAGAAGAAAGCGATGATGCCGATGGCCAGCAGGTCATCCACTACGGCCAAGGTCAGCAGGAAGGTCCGGAGGGCAGCAGGCAGGTGGGTGTTGATGACGGCCAGGACGGCCAGGGCAAAAGCGATATCAGTGGCTGTGGGAATTGCCCAGCCACGCAGGCTCGGAGCGTCCTGCCCCAGGTTCACCAGCGTGTAGATCAGGGCGGGAACTGCAGCCCCTCCCACGGCCGCGGCCACGGGAACCACGGCCTTGGACACCTTGCGAAGTTCGCCGGAGACAAACTCCCGCTTGAGTTCCAGGCCGGCCAGGAAGAAGAAGATGGCCAGGAGACCGTCGGAGGCCCACTGCCCCAGGGAGAGCCGGAGGTGCCAGGGTTCGTAACCGATTTTCAGGTCCCGCAGTGTGAAGTAGCCCTCGGCCGCCGGTGAGTTGGCCCAGAGGAGTGCGGCAGCAGTCGCCAACAAGAGGAGGGCGCCGCCGGCTGTTTCCAGTCTGAGGATCGCGGAGATCCGCAGGAATTCAGGGTAGCTTGAGCGGCTGAGGACCTTAGCGGCGAAGGCGGGACGGGAAGGGTGCTTGGCCATGAATGGCTCCTGGAATTGGGGGGTCGGCAAAACTATTGCCGACCAGACTTCCCGGCGCACCTTTGTATCAGCCTACCCGAGCAGGCCCATAACTCCGATCACCGCGGTGACAGCTCCCAGCACCATCGAGATGCTGACCAGCACCACATGGACGGTGAGGAACTTTGTGGCCTTGCCGGCGGCGTCCCGCGCCCGGGGGTCCTTCATCACGCGACGCAGGAACTGCGGCCAGACCACGAGGGACCAGATGCCGGCGATGATCAGCAGGCAGCCCGCAAGCAGAGGGAGCTGCACGGCCTAGTGGCTTTCGAGCCAGGCCTGGGCCTGCTGGGACTGGATGTTCAGGGCCTTGGACACCATGGGCTCGGCCGCCTCGGCGATCTTGCCGCCCAGGAAGGGAACAGAGGACGTGACGTTGCCTTCGAGTTCAATGCGTGTGTTGCCGCCCTCTGCGACGAGCCGCTGGACCGCGGTCACATCAAGGGGGGCGCCGGCGATCTTCAGCGTGATGTTGCTCTGGCGGGAACCGTCAGCCGCTGGAGCCTCCCAGTTTTCCACCTGCGTCACTGTGAGCTTTTCGCCCACGAACTTGCGGGCGATCTCCGGCAGGCGGGTGGTGGGGAGGGTACGTACCGAGGTGGTGCTGAATGCTCCGTCGACGTCTCCGGCCACTTCGAAGGACTCCAGGGTGCCGCCAACGAATTGGCTGGTGTGCCGCTGGAAGTCCTCGTTGATAAAAACAGCAGCAACGCTGCCGACGGCGTGCGGAAGGGTGGTGGTTGCACTCAGTGCCATGGGTCCTCCAGTGATGTGTAGGTCAGAACGCTTTTTCCTCCCCACATCCTACGGGGAGCCCTACTGGTTGTTGGAACCGGCCCCCGCGCTGTCGGCGCCGGCGATCTTCTGCGCCGCGGTGGTGATGTTCCGTGCCATCGCCGGAAAAATGAGGCTGTGGAATGGCAGTACGGCCAGCCAGTAGAGCTTTCCGCTCAGGCCCTTGGGGAAGAAAATCGCCCGCTGCCGGTAGCGGCTGCCCGTCCCGTCAGGTTCCACGGACAGCTCAAGCCAGGCACGTCCGGGGGCGCGCATCTCTGCGCGGAGGCGTAACAGTTTTCCGCGCTCTATCCGTTCCACACGCCACCAGTCCACCACTTCGCCTGAGGCCAGGGTGCCAGGATGCCGACGTCCCCGCAGCAAGCCCGCGCCGCCGGTGAGCTTGTCCAGCCAGCCCCGAACGCGCCAGGCAAGCGGCAGTGAATACCAGCCGTTCCGGCCGCCGATCCCTTCGATGATGGTCCACACGTGGGCAGGAGCAACATCCCCGTGGAAAGTCCGCTCATCCATATAGACCGTGTGGCCTGCCCAGTCCGGATCGCTGGGCAGCGGATCGGCGTCCGCCCCGGCATTTGACCACGTGGTTTCCACCTGGCCGTCACGCTCCTTGCCCAGGGCTAGGGCAACAGCCCCCCGGTACGGAGTCAGACCGCCAGCCGGCACGGGAATATGGGCGTCGATATCTTGCTCGCGGGACACGGCATCGTGCTGCAGCGACTCGACGAGCGGCAGTGACATGGACAGCGGGATCGGCGTGGTCAGCGCCACCCACAGGCCGGCAAGCTTAGGGGCCGGAATGGGCAGCGCCAGGACCACCCGGTACGGCAGCCCGGCCTCGGCGGCGTATTCCTTCATCATGCCCGCGTAGCTCAGGACCTGCCGGCAGCCGATGTCGAAGGTGCGGTTGACCGGCCCGTCCATGGAGGCCGCACCCACAAGGTAGTGCAGTACGTCCCGGACGGCGATCGCTTCGATCTTGTTGCGCACCCAGCTTGGGGCCGGCATCAGCGGAAGGGTCTCGGACAGGTGGCGGATCATTTCGAAGGACGCCGACCCGGAACCGATCACCACCCCGGCCTGGAACACCACAGCCTCCACCGCGCTATCCAGGAACACCTTCCCCACGGCTTCCCGGGAGCGCATGTGGGTGGACAATTCGACGTTGGCCGGGTGCAGGCCGCCCAGGTAAACGATCCGGCCTACATGGGCTGCGGCGGCAGCTGTGGCGGCTGTTTCCGCCATGGCCTTTTCCTTGGATTCGAACCCGGCGCCGGCGGCCATGGAGTGAACGAGGTAGTACAGCACGTCGACCCCGGCCAGCGACTGGCGCAGGGAAGCGCCGTCGTCGAGACTGCCCTGGATCACCTCAACTTTGCCTAGCCACGGCACGCCTGCGATCTTGGCCGGAGTCCTGACCATGACCTTTACGGTGTGGCCGGCCTCCAGCAGCCGGGGGACCAGGCGGCCGCCGATGTAGCCGGTGGCTCCGGTCACGAGGACGGTTTGCGCCGTCCCTGCGGCCACGGTGGAGGGAGTTTCGCTCGGACTCTTGCTATCGCTCATTGAAAGCTCCTCAGGCCAGGCGGGCGGATGCGTCAAACGGGTGCGCTTCCTCAGCAAGCTTAGCAACGGGGGTTCCCGGCGGGCCCCGGTGCAGGGGTAGGCTGGGATGACCCGGGATTCGAAGAGAATTTCGGGTTTTCGTGTTGCCTGCGATCCCTTGAACCCACAGGAGTTTCCGCCATGAGCCCCACTGGCCCGTCCCATCCTGGCCCGTCCCACGCCGGTCCCTCGCTGGCCGGGCTGCGCCGTGTCCTGGCAGAAGACCAGACGTTCGCCAGGGTCCAGGCGGAGGCGGCCAGGGGCTTTGATGTCCGGGGCCAGGATTACCAGGTCAGCGCGCCGGCCGGTCTCCGTGCCGTCCTGCTGGCGGAAATGGCAGACGGCCTGGCCTCCGGTGCCGACGAAGGAACTCCCGATGGCGGGTTCCCTCCGGTGGTGCTGGCAGTCACCGCGACAGGACGCGAGGCAGAGGACCTGACGGCGGCCCTGCGTGCCTACCTGCCGGCCGATTCAGTGGCCGAGTTCCCCAGTTGGGAAACCCTGCCGCACGAGCGGCTCTCGCCCCGTTCGGACACGGTGGGCCGCCGGCTGTCCGTCCTGCGCCGCCTGGCTCACCCGGAAGGTTCGACGGCGGGCCCGTTGCGGGTGGTGGTGGCGCCGGTCCGCGCGGTGGTCCAGCCGATCGTCGCCGGGTTGGGTGAGCTCGTTCCGGTCACGCTGAAGGTGGGACAGGACATGCCGTTCTCCGACGTGGTACGGAGCCTCGCTGACGCGGCCTACGCACGCGTGGACATGGTCTCCCACCGTGGCGAGTTTGCCGTCCGCGGCGGTATCATCGATGTCTTCCCACCCACCGAGGACCACCCCATCCGGGTAGAGTTCTTCGGCGATGAGGTGGACCAGATGCGCTGGTTCGCGGTGGCCGACCAGCGCTCGCTGTCGGCGCCCGGCGTGCATCACCCCACCGAACTCCATGCCCCGCCCTGCCGCGAAATCCTGATCACGCCGTCAGTGATGTCCCGCGCGGCCACCCTGAAGGCGCAGCTCCCCGCGGCCGCGGACATGCTCGAGAAGATCGCCGGCGGCATCACCGTGGAAGGGATGGAATCCCTGGCCCCGGTGCTGGTGGATGCCATGGTCCCGTTTGTGGAGCAGCTGCCCGCCGGGTCCATCTCGGTGATCATAGAACCGGAAAAGGTGCGCCGGCGCGCACATGATCTTGCGGCCACCAACGAGGAGTTCCTGGAAGCTGCCTGGTCCACGGCATCCGATGGCGGCACGGCTCCGCTGGACCTCAGCTCGCAGGCGTCGGAAGCCTTGCACTCCGCCAGCTTCCGTTCCCTGGCCGAAACCCGGAGCTCCTCGCTGGAGCACGAGGTCTCGTGGTGGTCCATTACGTCCCTGGCCACTGACGAGGAGCTGCTGCCGGAGATCGACGTCCTCAACCTCCGCGCCCGGGAACCGCGCGGGTACCAGGGTGATGTGGCCGAGATGATGGACTTCATCGGCTCCCACGTCCGGGACCAGTGGCGGATCGTGGTAGCCACGGAGGGTCCCGGCCCTGCGCAGCGCCTGGCGGAACTGTTCCACGATGCCGACATCCCCTGTGCCCGCGTGGACATCCTTGAGAAGGAACCACAGGCGGGCATCATCGAGGTGACCACAGCCGCCGTCGGACGCGGTTTTGTCGTGGACAGCCTCAAGCTGGGGCTGCTCACCGAAGCGGACCTGCTGGGACGGACGTCCGCAGGCTCCACCAAGGACATGCGGCGCATGCCGTCCAAGCGGCGGAACGCCGTGGACCCGCTGCAGCTGGTCAACGGCGATTCCGTGGTACACGAACAGCACGGCATTGGGCGTTTTGTCGAGCTGATCCAGCGCAAGGTGGCAGGCGGCGGAGACGGCGTCCGCGAATACCTGGTCCTGGAATACGCCCCGTCCAAGCGCGGCGCCCCCGGGGACCGCCTGTTTGTCCCCACCGACCAGCTGGACCAGGTGACCCGCTACGTCGGCGGAGACACGCCCGTGCTCAGCAAGATGGGCGGCTCCGACTGGGCCAGCACCAAGTCCAAGGCACGCAAGGCCGTCAAGGAGATCGCCGGCGAACTCATCCGGCTGTACTCCGCGCGGATGGCCTCAAAGGGCCATGCCTTCGGGCCGGATACCCCGTGGCAGCGCGAGCTGGAGGAGGCCTTCCCGTACGTGGAAACGCCGGACCAGCTGACCACCATCAACGAGGTCAAGGCGGATATGGAGCGCGAGATCCCCATGGACCGCCTGGTGTCCGGCGACGTGGGCTACGGCAAGACCGAGATCGCCGTCCGGGCCGCGTTCAAGGCGGTCCAGGACGGGAAGCAGGTGGCGATCCTGGTGCCCACCACCCTGCTCGCCCAGCAGCACTACGAAACGTTCACCGAACGCTTCTCCGGCTTCCCCCTGCGGGTCAAAGCCCTGTCGCGGTTCCAAGGGACCAAGGAAACCACAGAGACCGTTGAGGGCGTCAAGAGCGGCTCCGTAGACGTCGTCATTGGAACCCACCGGCTGCTGTCGAAGGACTTCGCGTTCAAGGACCTGGGCCTGGTGATCGTGGACGAGGAGCAGCGCTTCGGCGTGGAGCACAAGGAAGCGCTGAAGAAGATGCGGACCAACGTGGACGTGCTGGCCATGAGCGCCACACCGATTCCGCGGACCCTGGAGATGTCGTTGACCGGTATCCGGGAAACGTCCACACTGGCCACCCCGCCGGAGGAACGCCACCCCGTCCTCACCTACGTGGGCCCGTACACGGACAAGCAGACCTCGGCCGCCATCCGCCGCGAGCTGATGCGCGAAGGCCAGGTGTTCCTGGTCCACAACCGGGTATCCACGATCGAACGGACCGCCGCCAAAGTCCGCGAACTGGTCCCGGAGGCGCGCGTGGAGGTGGCGCACGGGCAGATGTCCGAGAGCCGCCTGGAGCAGATCATTGTGGACTTCTGGGAAAAGCGCTTTGACGTCCTGGTGTGCACCACGATCATCGAAACCGGCCTGGACATCTCCAACGCCAACACCCTGATTGTGGACGGGGCCGACAAATACGGCCTCTCCCAGCTGCACCAGCTCCGCGGCCGGGTGGGCCGCGGCCGTGAACGCGCCTATGCCTACTTCCTTTACCCGTCCGAGAAGCCCCTGGGCGAGGTGGCCCTGGAACGGCTCAAAGCCGTGGCCACCCACAACGAGCTTGGCGCCGGGATGCAGCTGGCCATGAAGGACCTCGAAATCCGCGGCGCCGGCAACCTGCTGGGCGGCGAGCAGTCCGGCCACATCCAGGGCGTGGGCTTCGACCTCTACATCCGCCTGGTTGGTGAGGCAGTGGCCGACTTCCGCGGCGACGCCGAGGAAAAGGCCGCCGAAATGAAGATCGAGCTGCCGGTCAACGCACACCTCCCGCATGATTATGTGCCGGGGGAGCGGCTCCGCCTGGAGGCCTACCGCAAGCTGGCATCTGCCTTGACGTACGAGGCCATCGGGGAGGTGCTGGCCGAGCTTGTGGACCGCTACGGCGAACCGCCGCTGCCGGTCCAGAACCTCATTGCCGTGGCCCGTTTCCGGGTGGGTGCCCGCGAAGCCGGCCTGTCCGACGTCGCACTTCAGGGCAACTTCATCAAGTTCTCGCCGGCGCAGCTGCCGGAGTCGAAACTGATGCGGCTGACCCGGATGTACCCGGGTTCCCAGTCCAAGCCTGCCCTGGACGCGGTGCTGATTCCGAAGCCCAAGACCGCGAGGATCGGCGGCCGCGACCTGCAGGACGCCGAAATCCTCGAATGGGCCAACGGGGTCATCCGCAACATCTTCTCCGACGCGCCACTCGCCGCTCCGGCAGTAAGCGGTTAGGGCTTGATGGGAGGACACCACGCCGCGTCGGGGGCCGCGGCGTGGGTAGCTATTGCCTCAACCGGACCGTACACGCTGGGCTGGTATCCGTTGGACGCTACGGGAATCATCATCGGCGGAATGGCGACGGCGGGGACGGCGCTCGTATGCGACTGGGACCACCGCCACAGCACTGTGGCAAACTCTTTGCCGCCGCTCTCCAACCTGATTGCGGTGGGTATTGAGAACGCCAGCGGCGGGCACCGGCAAGGAACCCACTCGGTGCTCGGGGCCGCGTGCTTTGTGCTGCTGGCCATGATGGCCGGACAGTTCCAGCTGCAGACGGCGGGGGGCCTGCTGTCCGTGGGTGCCGGCCTGCTGTGCATGTTCATGATCAACATTGCGGCCAAGGCGCTGAAGCTGTTTCCCAAGTCCGGATTTATCAGCAACTGGATCTTTGCCCTGGCCATGGCCGGGCTGGTGACCTGGTTCGCGCCGGAGCAGTGGACGTGGCTGCCCGTATCGATGCTGACCGGGGTATTGGTCCACATCGTGGGGGACATGATCACCACCGGGGGCGTGCCCCTGCTCTGGCCGATCGTCATCAAGCCACCGAAGTTTCTCCGGAAACTGCCGGTGCTCAACGACGTCTGGAAAGCCAACGGCGCCTTTTCCCTGCCGTTGCTGGGACGCGCCGGTTCCAAACGCGAGTGGCTGGTGCTGATCCCGGTGAGCGCCTACGCCATGGTGGGCATGTGCGTGGCGGCGTGGTCGTTGGCGAAAGCCCATTTCCCGGCCGCCATGGCACTCGGTAAGACCGTGGTCAGCCGGCTGCTGGGCGCGGGCTGACGCGGCCGGTACAGTTCACGACTTAAAAATCTACGGCCCCGGAATATCCGGGGCCGCAGACCTTTAAGTTGCAGAGGGTTCTTACTTGCCGCCGGCTGAATCGGAGCGGCCGGTGATGGTCTGCGGGATCCAGAACGCCAGGAAAAACAGGCCCAGGCAGACGGCCATCGGCCACGGGTTGCCGAGCGTGAGGAAGGACAGGGAGTAGATGGAGCCCAGGAACAGCGCCATCATGGGTACAAACAGAAGGATGCTGCCCACGAGGCTGTTCTCGTTCTGGGGGGTCTGTACCGTTGCGTTGCCGGACTCGGTGGTCTTGCTGGACATTATTTCCTCCTCGGCCCCGCGGGGCTCAAACAGTGGCGGCTCCGGGCCGGCGTCAGTAACTGGATGAACCCTGTTCACCCTTGACGATGGCAATGCCGGAACTGGCACCAATACGTGTTGCACCTGCAGCAATCATAGCCTGAGCGCCGGCCAGGGAACGTACGCCGCCGGACGCCTTGACGCCGAGATCGGGGCCTACAGTGCGGCGCATCAGAGCGATATCCTCGGCCGTGGCACCCCCGCCATTGAACCCCGTGGACGTCTTGACGAAGTCCGCCCCCGCTTCAACGGACGCCTGGCAGGCAAGGACCTTCTGGTCATCGCTGAGCAATGCGGTTTCGATGATGACCTTCAGGATGGCTCCGCCTGCGTGGACCGTTTCCGCGACGGCGGAGATATCGTCCACCAGCGCACCCTTGTCACCGGCACGGGCAGCCGCGATGTTGATGACCATGTCAATTTCGTCCGCACCATCCAGTACCGCGCCGCGGGCTTCAAAGGCCTTCACGTCGCTGGGCGTGGCACCCATGGGAAAGCCGATGACCGAGCACGTGAGAACCCCGGACCCCTTCAGGGCGGTCTTGACTGTCTTGACCCAGAGGGGGTTAACGCAGACCGACTTGAAGTGGTACTCAGCGGCCTCGGCACACACTCGGAGGATCTCCGCTTCGCTGGCCTCGGGCTTGAGCAGCGTGTGGTCGATGTAGGAAGCGATGTTGCCCGATGCTGAGACCGTACCGGCTCCAGTCTGGTCGGTAGGAGTGGCTGGGTTGCTCATGATGGTCCCTTCCATGTGGCCTTGTGGGCCGCCGGAGCCACGCAGTGCGGGGCTGTTCAGGTGACCATCCTGTCACAGCGGGTGTCACGGCGGGCGGAGGTTCAGGCGGCCGCAGGCACGCGCCCGGCCACACCCGTGGCCGGGTCGTCCGCCGCTGATATAGCGGTCATCAGCTGTGCCGCGCAGGCGCCGGCGGCAGAGGCCGCCGCGACCAGCAGCCCCAGCCGCACGCCGTCGAACGCGGCGGCGTCGCCGATGGCCCAGACGCCGGCGACCGATGTCCGGTAGTCCTTGCTGATGGCGATTCCGCCGTTGGGGGCGGTAGCGAGTCCGGCGCTGGCGGCGAGTCCATCGCGGGAAATCCGCTCTTCGGCCAGGACAACCAGGTCGCCGTTCATGCTGCTGCCGTCTTCGAAGACGACCCCTGAGGCGGTCAGGCCTGAGCCGGCGATGGAGTGCACCACGGCGGCCGGCCGGACCGTTGTGCGGATAGGCCGGACGCCGCGGGCCCGCAGCACCGCTTCGGCCTGGCCCGCTGCCGCGCCGGTTCCCACGAGGATCCCCAGTGGCCGCCGGCCCAGCTCCCGCGTCACTTCCTTCACGGCGTCGCCGATCCGGGCTGCGTCGTCGATCGTGGCGTAGCTCAGGCAGCGGCCGGCGCCGGCCACGGGGGACGCGACGGGCGCTGATCCGGTGGCGATGACCAGCTCGTCGTAGCTCAGTTCCATGCCGTCGGCGGTGGTGACGGAACGGTTCCCCGCGTCGATGAAGCTGGCTGGCTGGCCGAAGCGGACTGATACCTGTGGCAGCTCTGCGAGTTCCAGGAGTTCGGCTGGAGCGTCGTCCCGGTTGCTGAGGACGGTGACTGTGCCGCGGAAGCGTGCAGCGTCAAGCTGGCGGACCAGCGCCTGTGCGGCGGGCCCTGCTCCGGCAATGACAATGCGAGGAACCGGGGAAACTGAGGTGGACGGTGCCGGAGCGGACATGTGCTGGCCCTTTCGCTGGCGGCCGCAGGAGCGGCCGGAACTTCGTGATGAATCCCAGCGTAGGCTGCCCGTTTTTCCACCGTGTTTCCACATTGTCGCTGCCATTTACCGCCCGGTAACAATAGGAGTTCTTGTCCAGATAATGCGCTCAAAACGGCGCTTTGGCCGCATTATCTGGACGAAAACTCCTTTTGCGGGAGGCGCTAGACCCGGATCCGGTAACCCCGCTTGACCACCGTCTCCACCAGGCGGCCGTCCGGCAGCGATGACCGCAGGCGGCTGACCGTCATGTCCAGTGCATGGACCGAGCCCTTCAGTTCCAGCAGTTCCGACAGCGATTCCCGGGAAAGTACAGCCCCACCAGCCCCCAGCAGGGCACGCAGCAGCAGCAGTGGCGCAGGCGCCAGCTCAACGTGAACTCCATCGACCCGCAGGCTGCGCCCGCGCAGCTCAAGGTTGCCGGACGCGGTGTCCAGCCTGCGCACATGGTTAAGGGCGAGGTGCTCGCACACCAGCCGGATGAGGGCACCCATCCGGAACCGCTCCGGGATGAGCGGGGTGATGCCGGCGTCGAGCAGGGGCTGCGCGGTGACCGGGCCCACCACTGCCGTGGTGACGTTTGTTTTCAGGCTTTCGATGAGCTGCTTGTAGACGCCCATCTCGTGGGCGGTACTCCATACGGCATCGACGGCGGGTGCGCTCGTAAAGGTAAGCACGTCCAGGTTGCCGCTGCACACAGCCTCAATAAGGCGCGGAAGCCGGTCTTCGCCGTCGGGCTTCACCCAGCGGTACGGGGTGACCGTCAGGACCGTGGCGCCGGACATACGCAGGCGTTCCAGCTGCCGGACGTCCGTGTAGCCGTGCAGCTGCACGGCCACGGTCTTGCCGCGCACGCCTTCGGCCAGCAGCATGTCCACCAGCGTTGCGGTGGTTTCGTCGCTGCTGATTCCGACGTCGGCGAGTCCGGCGGCACGGACGGCGCCGCGGGCTTTGGGCCCCCGGACGAACATCCGGCATCCGGCGAGGGTTTCCAGCAGCTGCTCACCGATCCCAAAGGAGTCGGCGGCTTCGCACCAGCGGCGCATGCCGTAGGCGGTGGTGGCGATGCAGAGGTCCGGGCGTGCGGCGATGATCGCCTTGGTGTCCTCGATGAGGCGGACGTCCTCCTGCACCGGGGCGATCTTGAGGGCCGGGGCATGCAGCACTTCCGCGCCGCGGCGTTCCAGGGCCTCAATGAGGTCCCGGGAGCGCCGGTGCGAGGTGACTCCGATGCGGAAGCCCTCCAGCGGGGAGTCCGCAGCCTCCGGCCCGGACGTCTCTGCAAGCTGGACGGGTTCAGCTGGTGCCAGTGCGTTCATGGGGGTCAATCCTTTCATGAACCGAGCAGCGAGGCCGCCAGGCGGTCGAGGTCGGCGGCGGCCTCAGCATGCCCGCGGTTGGCTTCCGCCACGCGAACCACCTCGCCAATGACGAGCACCGCGGGATTGCTGCACCCGGCAGCGGCGGAGGTGATGGTGCCCAGGTCCGCGATGGTGGTGCGCTGGCCGGGGCGGTAACCGCGTTCGACGACGGCCATAGGCATGTCGGGTCGCATGCCGGCTTTACGGAGTCCGGCGGTGAGCTGGTGAAGGGTGCCAATGCCCATCAGGACCACAATGGTGCCGCCCAGTCCGGCCAGGTGGGTGTGTTCCTTTTCGGTCAGGGGTGCGTGGCCGGAGACCACAGTGAACATGTGGCTGACCTCGCGGTGCGTGACGGGGATGCCGGCGGCCGCCGGCACGGAGATCGCGCTGGTGACCCCGGAGATGACACGGACAGGCACGCCTGCCGCGACGCAGGCGGCGACTTCTTCGCCGCCGCGGCCAAAAACGTACGGATCGCCCCCTTTGAGGCGGACCACATTGTTGCCGCCGAGGGCGCTATCGACCATGAGCTTCTCGATGTCGGCCTGGCCCACTTTGTGGTGGCCGGGCTTCTTGCCCACATCCACGAGTTCGGCGGAAGTCAGGTCCGGCAGGTCCTGGCAGGGAGCCAGCCGGTCGAAAAACACTACGTCCGCATCGCGGAGAGCCTTCACGGCTGCGACGGTCAGCAGCTCGGTGGTGCCGGGGCCGCCGCCCACCAGGGTGACGTGGCCGACGGGTCCGGCGGCAGGCTCGGCCGCCACCGGGATGCCGGTGGCGGCGCAGCGCTCGAGCAGGGGCTCCCAGCCGGGCTGGCCGTCGTCGACCGCCGCGACCAGGAACGGGCGCTCGGGAAGCGGGCCGTCATGCGCCGCACCCGCAGGGGTGCTGAGGCGATAGACGACGGCGCCCGCGGCCACGTAGCGGCGGACCGCCTGTCGGGCGGCGTGGTCGGAGCCGGTGACAAGGACTTCGCGGCCGGTGAGATCGATGCTGAGCTGCATGGCTACACCTCGTTCTCGGCGCGGGGCCGCATGGGGATGGAAGCGCCGATCAGGACCGGCTGTTGGCCAGCGCGGCTTTTTTCCTCCGCAGTGGCCGGGCGCATCTGGCCACGCTCGTCGGAGACGAAGGTGATGGAGTCATCCTTCTGGTCGGGCGCGTTGACGAAGGACCGGAACCGGCGCAGGCGCTCGGGGTCCTTGAGGGTGTCGGCCCATTCGTCCACGTAGGTGTCAACGTGCTTGGCCATGGCGGCTTCAAGTTCCTCGGCGATGCCCAGGGTGTCCTTGACCACCACGTCCTCGACGTGCTTGATGCCGCCGTCGAGCTCTTCCTGCCAGCGCGCGGTGCGCTGCAGGCGGTCCGCCGTGCGGATGTAGTACATGAAGTAGCGGTCGATGTACTTGAGCAGGGTTTCGTCGTCGAGGTCCTTGGCCAGGAGCTGGGCGTGGGCCGGGGTGGCACCGCCGTTGCCGCCGACGTACAGGTTCCAGCCGTCGGCCGTGGCGATCACGCCGACGTCCTTGCCGCGGGCCTCGGCGCATTCACGGGCGCAGCCGGAGACGCCCATCTTGAGCTTGTGCGGGCTGCGGAGGCCTCGGTAGCGGAGCTCGAGCTGGATGGCCATGGCCACCGAATCCTGGACACCGAAGCGGCACCAGGTGGAACCCACGCAGGACTTCACGGTGCGCAGGCTCTTGCCGTACGCCTGGCCGGATTCGAAGCCGGCGTCCACCAGCTCCTTCCAGATTTCCGGGAGCTCTTCCAGCCGGGCACCGAACATGTCAATCCGCTGGCCGCCGGTGATCTTGGTGTACAGGTTGTACTTCTCGGCCACGGCGGCGATGACGCCGAGCTTCTTGGGAGTGATTTCGCCGCCGGCGATGCGGGGGACCACCGAGTAGGTGCCGTCCTTCTGCATGTTGGCGAGGGCGCGGTCGTTGGTGTCCTGCAGGGTGCCGCGGCCGGCGTCCAGGACGTAGGCGCTGTTCTGGCTGGCCAGGATATTGGCGATGGTGGGCTTGCAGATGTCGCAGCCGGCGCCGGTGCCGTACTTGGCCATGATCTCCTCGAAGGAGGTCAGTTCCAGGACGCGGATGGCGTCGAAGAGTTCCTGGCGGGACAGCTCGATGTGCTCGCAGAGTGCCTTGGAGACCTCGACGCCGGACTTGGTGAGTTCGGTTTCCAGCAGCTTCTTGAGCATCGGCACGCAAGATCCGCAGCTGGTGCCCGCGCGGGTGCAGCCCTTGAGCTCGCCAAGCTCCTGGACAGGGGCGTTGCCGTCGCAGGCGCCGCAGCCGTTGATGGTGTCGCGGATGGTTCCGGCGGCCACGTTGTTGCAGGAACAAAGGATGGCATCGTCCGGGAGTTCGGTGTCCGGGGCGTCGCCGCCGCCGGCCGCCGTGAGGTAAGCGCCCGGTTCGGCGCTGAGTTCACGGCCGAGCAGCGGGCGCAGGCTCATGTAAGGGGATGCGTCGCCCACGAAGATGCCGCCGAGCAGGGTCTTGGCATCGTCGGTGGTGACGATCTTCTGGTAGACACCGCGGGCGGGGTCGGCATAGACGATCTCGAGGGAGTGCTCGGTCCGGGCGAACGCGTCACCGAAGCTGGCAACGTCCACGCCGGAGAGCTTGAGCTTCGTGGCGGTGTCAAAGCCCGGGAAGGTGGCTGCGCCGCCGTGGAGGCGGTCCGCGACGATCTCGGCCATGGTGTTGGCGGGGGCAACCAGACCCAGGCACATGCCCTCAAAGTTGGCCACTTCACCGATGGCCCAGATACCGGGGACTTCTGTGGCACAGAAATCGTTGATGACCACGCCGCCGCGCGCGCCCAGGCTGAACTGGGGCTCCTCGCCCTCGGCTGCGCGGAAGAGTTCGTCACGGGGCTTGACGCCGATGGCCACGATGACGAGGTCGGCGGGGATGATCCGTTCGTCTGCCATGAGGACGCCGGTGACCTGTCCGTCGTCGTCGGAAAGGACCTGCGAGGGGAACACTCCGCCGTGGACCGTAAAGCCCTTGGCTTCGATGAGGCGGCCCAGTGACTGGCCAGCGCCTTCGTCCAGCTGGGTGTTCATCAGCCACGGTGCGCCGTTGATAACCACGGGAGTCGCGCCGAGCTGTTCAGTGCCTGCAGCTGACTCAAGTCCCAGGAGCCCGCCGCCGATGGTCACGGCATTGATAGTGCGGCCCAGCTTTTCCGTGAGCTCCGCGATGGCCTTGTTGATGGCCCAGACGTCCTCAAGCGTGCGGTAAACATGCACGTGCTCGGCGCCGGGGATGGGCAGCCGCATGGCGTCGGAGCCGGTGGCAACCACCAGGTCGTCGTATTCAAAGATGCTGCCGGCAGCGGTCTCAACCGTCTTTGCCTCGGCATTGATTTTGACCACGCGCTCGCCGGTCTTCAGTGACAGGGAAGCGTGGTCCCACATCGAGGCAGAACCCAGGGTCAGGTCTACGCTGCTGTCCGTCAGTGCCTTGGAGAGCGCCACGCGGTCGTAGGGGAGGTGGGCTTCTTCCGTGAGGACCGTGACGTCCCAGCCCTCAAGGCCCCGGGTGTGCATGGCATCGGCGAAGCGGTGGGCAGCAGGGCCGCCACCGGCGACGACGATCCGGCGCGTTGCCGTCTGGCGTGAAGTCTGTTCGGTCACTGTGGGCCTTTCGCATGTGCCGCAGACGGTGTTCTGCGACTTTCTCTGACGAGGTGTCCATTCAGACTAGGTAGTCGCAGTTTCGCTTCAGTTTCCCTTATGTTTCGTAGGCTTAACTTCTGCATCACGAACGGGTTTCCGAACGGGTGAGGTCTCTTTTACGCGCCGGACACATGCACTGCACGCCTTTGAAACACCCGTTGCCTAAGTTGTTTGGTACGGCCATAGAGGTGGCCAATCAAGCACGGGGAGAGGAGCCGGACATGACGGCAACACTGGAACTTGGGGCGCTCGCCGCCGACACCGCTACCTGGCACCGGGTCTGCGCCGTGGACGAGCTTGAGCTCTCCTGGGGCGAAGCGGCACTCATTGCGGGCCGCCAGGTGGCACTCTTCCGGACCGGGCCCAGTGAGGTTTTTGCCGTGGCCCACGAAGATCCGGCCACCGGCGCCCACGTAATGGCCCGCGGCATTCTGGGCTCACGCGGCACGCGCCCCACCATCGCTTCGCCGCTGCACAAAGAGGTCTATGATCTGGAAACCGGCGAATGCTTCGGAACCGCCGCGGTGCGACTGGAAACGTTCAGCACCCGCATTTCAGACGGTTTCATCGAAGTTGGGGTTTAGCGTCCCACTAGAGTCCGAGGGCTTCGCGGACGTCGTCGAGCACATTATCTAGAACGGTCCGGGCCAACTGGCGGACTTCGGGCAGTTCGGCCGCTGACTCAACCGGGAGGATGACTTCCACGTAGCACTTGAGCTTTGGCTCGGTGCCGCTGGGCCGGATGATCACACGGGTCTGGTCCCGGGTCAGATACAGCAAACCATCAGTGGGCGGCAAGTGCTCGCTCCCGTCGGCCAGGTCCACGAAGGATTCAACAGCGGACGAACCGAACGACTCGGGCGGGCTCACGCGGAGCCGGTTCATCATGGCGTCCAGCAGGCCCACATCGGCCACCCGGATGCTCAGTTGGTCGCTGGCGTGCAGCCCGTGCTGAAGGTAGAACTCATCCAGGGTGTCGAAGATGGTTTTTCCGTCCGCCTTGGCAGCGGCAGCCAGTTCCGCGATGAGGACAGCGGCAGAGATCCCGTCCTTGTCCCGGACCAGTTCAGGGGCAACGCAGTAGCCCAGGGCTTCCTCGTAGCCGTAGACCAGCCCGGGCACCCGGGAAATCCACTTGAACCCGGTCAGCGTTTCCGCATGCGCGTATCCTGCCGCGGCGGCGATGCGGGAGAGCAGGCGCGAGGACACGATCGAATTGGCGAAGACGCCGGCCCCTCCACCATCGCCTGCTTCGTCCGTACTGCTGGACGCTTCGTCAGTGCCGGGCGCCAGCCGGGCTACAATGTGTGCTCCCAGCAGCGCGCCCACCTCGTCGCCGCGGAGCATGCGCCACGCGCCGGTGTCAGGATCCTTGGCCGCCACTGCCGCGCGGTCCGCATCCGGATCGTTGGCCAGGACAATATCGGCGTCCACGCGGGCCGCGGTCGCCAGAGCCAGGTCCAAAGCACCTGGTTCCTCCGGATTCGGAAAGTTCACCGTGGGAAAGTCGGGATCCGGCTCCGCCTGTTCGGCCACGAGAGTGACATCGGCAAAGCCGGCAGCATTCAGCACCGCCACGGCAGTTTCGCCGCCCACACCGTGCATGGGGGTCAGGACAATCCGCAGATCACGGGACGGGAAGCGGGCCGCATCGGCGAGTGCCGCCGTCGCGCGTTCATATTCCGCAGCAACCGACGGGTCCAGTACTGTCCAGCCGCCGGCGGCAAGAGTGATGGTTTCCAGGGCGCCCACGGCGTCGATCCGCGCGGCGATCCGGGCGTCGTAGGGCGCCACGATCTGCGCACCGCGGCCGCTGCCCTCCACGGCACAACGGCCCAGATACACTTTGTAGCCGTTGTCCTGCGGGGGATTATGGCTGGCGGTCACCATCGCGCCGCCGTCGCAATTGAGGGCCCGCACGGCGAATGCGAGCAGCGGGGTGGGCAGCGCGGACGGCATCAGGAACGTTTCGATCCCGGCGGCCGTAAAGATGGCCGCCGTTTCCTCGGCGAAGATGTCGGAGTTGTAGCGGGCGTCATAGCCGACGACGGCGCGTGGCCGGGTCCCGGGGGCGGCCTCAGCCACCGCATCAACCAGGAAGTCGGCGAGGCCGGCGGCGGCGCGGCGCACCACCACACGGTTCATGCGGTTCGGCCCGGCGCCCAGGGCGGCGCGGAGGCCTGCGGTGCCGAACTGAAGGGTGCCGTTGAAGCTGTCGGCCAGCTCCTGTGACGCTGCGGGGGAGCCCTCCTCCGCGAGTTGCAGCAGCTCGGTGAGCTCTGCGGCCGTGGCGGGATCCGGATCTTTGGCCGCCCATTCGCGGGCCTGGCTGAACAAGGAAGCGGCATCGGAGGACGTCATGCGGTCAACGCTATCGTCATTGCTTCAGGAACTGTGCCTGAACACCCGCCTGTGACAGCGGAAACCAGCGAAATCCTTGCAGTAAATTTTCTGGACAAGTAACGTCGCGAATATGAAACTGGGGCAGGGTGTTGAGTGGGGGCTGCATAGCTGCGTCAATATGTCCTGGACCGCGCCGGGGGAGGCCGTCAGCAGCGCACGGCTGGCCGAGTTCTACAAGCTTCCCGCCGCGTACCTGAACAAGCAGCTCCAGGCGCTGGTGCGGGCCGGCATCCTGACCTCGGTGTCCGGCCCTCGGGGTGGCTTCTCGCTGGCCAGGCGTCCGGCCCGGATTTCCGTTCTTGACGTGGTCCTCGCCATTGAAGGAAATGACCATGCCTTCCGGTGCGAAGGCATCACCAAGGACGCGCCGGGCGGGAGTATGGACGCTGACTACGCCCGCACGTGCCTCATCTCCCAGACCATGCGCCACGCCGAAGTCACCTGGCGGACCGAGCTGTCCCGGCAGAGCATTGCCGGGATCGCACAGTCCATCGAGCGCCGCTTTCCCGAGGCCCGGGAGGCCACGGTCAGCCAACTTATGGGCGCCAGGTTGTGACCAGCCCATAAGCAACGCGGGGTCAGTTAGCGCCCGTTGCAAGGCCTCGGATGGACGCTAAGTGACCCCGCGTTGCGCTAAAGCCTGGCGACGATGCCAGCCAGCAGTGTGGAGATGCGCGGTCCGGCGGCCTGGCCGGACTCGATGACTTCCTGGTGGCTCAGCGGCATGGCGCTGAGGCCGGCAGCAAGGTTGGTGACCAATGAAATCCCGAACACTTCCATGCCTGCGTGACGGCCGGCGATCGCTTCCAAGGCAGTGGACATGCCCACCAGGTCCGCACCGATCCGCTTGGCGTACTGGACCTCTGCCGGCGTTTCGTAATGCGGCCCGCTGAACTGGGCATAGACGCCTTCCTCCAGCAAGGGGTCCACTTCGCGGGCAAGGGCGCGGATGCGTGAACTGTACAGGTCTGTCAGGTCAACAAACGTTGCGCCTTCCAGCGGGGAGGTGGCGGTGAGGTTGATGTGATCTTTGATGAGTACCGGGGTGCCCGGCGTCCAGTTTTCGTTGAGTCCTCCGCAGCCGTTGGTGAGGACCAGGGTTTTGCAGCCGGCTGCCGCGGCGGTGCGGATGCCATGGACCACGGCGCGGACGCCTTTGCCCTCGTAGTAGTGGGTGCGGGCGCCCAGGACCAGCGCACGTTTGCCTTCTTTGGTCAGGACGGAGCGGATGGTACCCACGTGTCCTTCCACGGCCGGGGCATGGAAGCCCGGGACGGTGTCAGCGGTCAGGGTGGCGGTGGTCTCGCCGATGAGGTCGGCGGCTTCGGCCCAGCCTGAGCCCAGGACGAGGGCGATGTCGTGGCTGTCAACCCCCGTCTCCCGGGCGATGTAGTCAGCAGCGGAGCGCGCGGCGGCGAAAGGGTCCGTGTTCTGGAAGTCTGTATTACTCACTGGTACAAGTTATCGTGCTGCTGCCGCTGCGCACAGTGGCAACAGCGGTGCTCCAGGCCGCGGCCTGGAGCACCGTGACGGGCCACTCTTTTATTGGTGGTCCCGCGCTGATGCGGGACAATGGTTGATTGTGACTACGCACCCTGATTTCAGCTCCCCCCGGATCGCAATCCTCGGAGGTGGCCCCGGCGGATACGAAGCCGCTATGGTCGCTGCCTCGCTGGGAGCGCAGGTCACCATCATCGAACGCGCGGGCATGGGCGGCTCGGCCGTGCTGACCGACGTTGTGCCTTCCAAGACCCTGATCGCGACGGCGGACCTGATGACCCGCGTCGGTGAGGCGGGCGAGCTGGGAGTGAAGTTCGACGTCGACGGCGGCGACTTTGTGCCGGCGATGCGCGCCGACCTCAAACACATCAACGACCGCCTGCTCGGCCTTGCCCGCCAACAGTCCACCGACATCTCCAGTGGGCTGGAGCACCAAAACGTCCGCATTCTGCTCGGTTCGGGCAAGCTCCTGGACAACCACACCATTGAAGTCCTTACCGCTCGCGGTACAGAAATCGTGGAAGCTGACACCATTCTGCTGGCCGTCGGCGCGCACCCCCGTGAGCTGCCCACCGCGCGGCCGGACGGGGAACGCATCCTGAACTGGGCGCAGATCTACAACCTTGACGAGCTTCCCGAGGAACTGATTGTGGTGGGCTCCGGTGTGACCGGTGCCGAGTTTGCCTCCGCCTACAACGGCCTGGGCTCCAAAGTCACCCTGATCTCCAGCCGCGACCGGGTGCTGCCCGGCTCGGACACCGACGCCGCGGAGGTGCTGGAGGAAGTCTTCGAGCGCCGCGGTGTGCGCGTGCTGTCCCGCGCCCGTGCCGAAACCGTCGAGCGGACCGACGACGGCGTGGTGGTCACTCTCGGTGACGGATCGAAAGTCACCGGCAGCCACTGCCTGGTATGCGTGGGTTCCATCCCGAACACCGCCGGCATCGGCCTTGAAGAGGCCGGCGTGGCCCTCACCGAGAGCGGCCATATAAAGGTCGACGGCGTCTCCCGCACCACGGCGCCGAACATCTACGCCGCGGGCGACTGCACCGGCGTGCTGGCTTTGGCCTCGGTGGCCGCAATGCAGGGCCGGATTGCGATCGCGCATTTCCTGGGCGACAGCGTGATGCCGCTCAAGCTTCACCAGGTGGCGTCCAACATCTTCACCTCACCCGAGATCGCGAATGTGGGGGTCTCCGAGGCCGAGATCCAGTCCGGCAAATACCAGGGCGACATCGTCAAACTCTCGCTCAAGAGCAATGCCCGCGCCAAAATGCGCAATCACAAGGACGGCTTCGTTAAGATCTTCGCCCGTAAGGGCTCCGGCACCGTGATTGGCGGTGTTGTGGTGGGGCCGAACGCGTCCGAGCTGATCTTCGCCATCTCCCTTGCGGTGACCCAGAAGCTCCACGTCGACGACGTAGCCAACACCTTCACGGTCTACCCATCGTTGAGCGGGTCCATCTCGGAAGCGGCGCGGCGCCTGCACGTCCACATGTAGCAGATGCCGTTGGTTGAGCCTGTCGAAACCAGGCTCAACCAACGGCATCTGGGGTAGCGTGGCCGCATGACTACAGCTCTGGAGCGGCCACGCCGCGGAAAAATCATCGGTGGCGTCTGCGCCGCCCTGTCAGCCCGATTTGGGGTCCCGAAGTTCCTGGTCAGGCTCGGCTTTGTGATCTTTGGCGTGGTGGGGATCGGCGAGCTGGTCTACATCGCGCTGTGGATCATGATCCCCAAGGCCCCGGCCTGAAGACCGCCCGGAATCCCGGCCTCGACGCCTAAGCCAGGGCGTAGGGCGGGACCGTGCACCCGGCTGCAAACGGGATGAACCAGCCATCGAAACCCAGCTTCCCGGCGTCGATTTCCGGAAGATCGGGGCTGTCCGAGTAGAGAGCTGGACTATCCGCCTCCTCTAACAGGACTTCCTCGACCTGCGCCCGCCAGTCTTCCGGGAGGTCGAGTTCATAGATGTCCTCGGTGATTTCCGCCTGATCAAGCAGGCAGCGGACGGCGAGTTCGGCTGCGAGGCATCCGGGGGCTGTCCAGCCGCGGACCAGCGATGCCGTTACATCGGAAGCCACCACGATGAACTTTTGGGTGAAGTTGGCGTCGTAGCTGGCGGCGAACCGAGGCGGCAGCGAGGACAGCACAGAGGTACCGGCGACGTCAGACGGAGTAACCGCATCCAGGGCGGTCAGGGTTCCCAGATCGCGGAAGAGCTGGCCAACGAGAACGCCCGACGAGTTCCACAGGAGTCCTGCCAGCACGAGTACCTGGCGCACAGCTGTTTTCCGGTCTTCCGGCGAGGCCGCGGCCATTTCGTCCAGGTCTTCGGGGTCGAACTGCAGCCGTTGTTCCGGCGTCATGTCATCGGGGTGCGGGTCAAGACCCAACAATTCCAGGCTCAGCCCCGTCAGTTTTCTGGCGTCGGCCAGCAGCTGTTCGGTGATGTCGTCTTCTTCGTCGGCATTCATGGCCCCGATGCTACCTGCCGCCCGCGGTCGCCCCCGATTCGCGTTACGCGGACATGTCCGGGCTTCACGGCTTCAGGACGACTCAGGCGGCGGGAGCCGCCTGGAAGTGTTTTTCGATGAGCCCCTTGATGTCCTCGTGGCAGCCGCCGCAGCCGGTGCCGGCACGGGTTGCCTTGGACACCTCCGCTACGGTGGAGCAGCCATCCGCCACGGCACCCTGGATCTTGGCGCCGCTGACACCGGCGCAGCGGCATACGGTTCCTTCCGGATCGGCAGGACCGGACGCGGCCAGCTGGTCCGGACCGTCCAGCCGCAGCAGCAGGGACCTGTCGGCCGGCAGTTCCGCGCCGCGCTCGAACAGCCCGACGAGCTCGGCGGCGGTCCGCGGCATGCCCACGGCCACCAGGCCTTCCAGCACTCCGCCGCGGGTGGTCATCTTCACGTAGCGGCCGTGTTCCGGATCGGCCCACTGGGCGATCTGCCGCCGCGGCCGGCCGTTCACGGCGCCCGTGGTGAGCGCCTCTTCATCCCACGGCTCGGCACCGTTGTCGCCGGCCACAGCCATGTTCATGCCACGGGCCTTGAGCACAATCACACCGGCCTGTTCCTGCGGCAGCTCTTGGAGCGCGTCCGCCTCGTCCTGTGTGCCGGTGGCCAGCAGCGTCAGGTATTCGGCCAGCCATTCGGCCTGCCGCCACCCGGGCCCCACCAGGCCGGACGGG
Organism: Pseudarthrobacter sp. S3; assembly: GCF_050156905.1. Classification (NCBI taxonomy): domain Bacteria; kingdom Bacillati; phylum Actinomycetota; class Actinomycetes; order Micrococcales; family Micrococcaceae; genus Pseudarthrobacter; species Pseudarthrobacter sp. S3. Next base: position 1,459,951 of record NZ_CP189583.1, read on the forward strand.
CCCTTCGCTGTGCGGCATTCGCCGCAGGTGGGGTCCGGGCAGCGGACCTCGGCGCAGTCGCCGATCGCGAAGATGTGCGGCTCGTGGTGGGCCCGCAGCCGGTGGTCCACCAAAATGCCAGCGCCAACCGACAGGCCGCAGCCTTCGGCGAGCTCGGTCCTGGGGCGGACACCGCAGGAGAGGACCAGGAGGTCGCCGTCGATCGCCGAACCGTCATTGAGCAGCAGCGCCGAGAACCCGCCGTCGGGCGCGTTGTGCTCCACCCCGGTGGACCGGGCGTTGCCGGCCATCCGGACGCCGCACCGGCGCAGGCTGGCCGCGAGGACCGCTCCGCCGCCGCGGTCGATGTTGCGGCCCAGCGGGTGTGGCCCGTTGTGTACCACCGTGACAGTGGCGCCTTCTTCCGCCGCCGCGAGGGCTGTCTCGAGGCCCAGGACGCCGCCGCCCAGCACCACAACACGCTTGCCGCCGTCGACCCCTGCGCGCAGAACCGAAGCGTCCCGGAGGTCCCGGAGCGCGGTCACTCCGGCCGGAAGGACGGGGGATGCGGGGTCCGGGTTGATGCCGGTCAGGTTGGGGATGACGGGCCGGGAACCGGTGGCGAAGACCAGACGCTCATAGTGGGCGGAGGTGCCGTCGGTGAGGATCACCTGCTGGCGGGCGCGGTCCACGCGGCGGACCCGCACGCCAAGCCGGACGTCCACGCCGTCGGCGGCCAGGGCTGCCGCGTCGGAGAGCGCCAGGGCATCGGCCGTGGTGCGTCCGACGCCCAGATCGGCCACCAGCACACGGTTGTACGCGGCTTCGGCCTCTTCACCCACCACGGTCAGGCTGACGTGCCCGTCGCGGACCGCGGGCAGCAGTTCATCGATCAGGCGGGCAGCCACGGGGCCGAAACCAACAACGACAATCTGCTCACTCATGAGGCCTCCGATGTCTGAAGAACACTGCTCTGTTGTCCGGTTGCGACCGCCCGGACCCACACCTTGTTGAACTTGAATTCGGGCATCCCGGAAATGGGATCCGTTGCCGCCTCGGTGAGGCGGTTGGCGCTTTCAAGCTCCGGAAAATGGAACGGCAGGAAGACCGTCTCGGGACGGATCGCGGTGCTGAGTTCCGCACGGCAGAACACCTCCCCGCGTTCATTGGCCACCGAGACAAAGGCACCCTCGGTGATGCCCATGGCGGCCGCGGCTGCGGGGTGGATCTGCATTTTCGCCTCGGGCTGCGCGGCCAGCAGCTCGGACACCCGCCGGGTCTGCGTCCCGGACTGGTAGTGCTCCAGGAGGCGGCCGGTGATCAGGGTCATGGTTTTCGCGGCCGGGGCTGTGGGGTCCCCAACGGGGGGCGCGGCCGGCGTACGACGGCGGCGGGGCGTCACCGGGGTCATGACCGCCTTTCCGCCGGCGTGGGCAAACGCATCAAGGAACAGCCGGGGCGTACCGGTGCTGCCCACAGGGTAGGGCCAGTAGGCGGCCTCGCCGCGGTCCAGCATGGCGTAGTCAATGCCGGAGTAATCGGCGTGCCCGCCGGCCGAGGCCAACCGCAGTTCCTCAAAAACTGTTTCCGGATCTTCGCTGTACGTGGACGGGGCCTCGAGCGCTTCGGCCAGCCGGGCCATGATCCACAGTTCGCTGCGTGCGCCAGCTGGCGGCTGCAGGGCCCGGCGTCGGCGCAGGACGCGTCCCTCCAGGTTGGTGAGCGTGCCTTCCTCTTCGGCCCACTGCAGGACCGGGAGGATAAGGTCGGCCTCGGCGGCGGTCTCGGACATAAAGAAGTCGCAGACCACCAGGAAGTCCAGGCTGCGGAGCCCGGCGATGACGGCGTTCGCGTCGGGGGAGGCCACCGCGATGTTGGAGGCGTGCACAAAAAGGCACCGGACGCCGTCGGGCTGTCCCAGCGACTTCAGCAACTGGACGGCGGGCAGTCCGGGCCCGGGAATGGTTTCCTCCGGGACGCCCCAAACGCCGGCCATGTGGGCGCGGGCGGCGGGGTCGGTGATCTTGCGGTAGCCGGGGAGCTGGTCGGCCTTCTGGCCGTGCTCGCGGCCGCCCTGGCCGTTGCCCTGTCCGGTGAGGGTGCCGTAGCCGCTGCGGCGTGAGCCGGGCAGCCCCAGGAGAAGGCTGAGGTTGATCGCCGCGGTGGCGGTGTCCGTGCCGTCCACGTGCTGTTCCACGCCGCGTCCGGTAAGGATGTAGCTGCCGCCCTTGCCCGCGCCGTCGGCGAGCCTGCGGGCCGTTTCCCGTATGAGCTCCGCCGGGACGCCGGTGAGGGACTGGACGCGTTCGGGCCAGAACGAGTTGACGCTGCGGACCACGGCCACGTAGCCGGTGGTGCGTGCCGCGATGAAGTCTTCGTTTGCCAGGCCCTCGTGGATGATCACGTGCGAGAGGCCCAGCAGGAGGGTGAGGTCGGTGCCCGGCAGGGGCTGGAGGTGGAGACCGCCGCCGTCGGCCGTGAACTTTGCCGTGGCTGAACGGCGGGGATCCACCACGATCAGCCCGCCGGCGTCGCGGGCGCCCTGGAGGTGCTGCACAAACGGCGGCATGGTTTCGGCCACGTTGGAGCCGAGCATCATGATGGTGCTGGCGGCGTCCAGGTCGGCCAGCGGGAACGGGAGGCCGCGGTCCAGGCCGAACGCGCGCATCCCGGCGGCCGCGGCGGAGGACATGCAGAAGCGGCCGTTGTAATCGATGCGTGAGGTGCCCAGGGCCAGGCGGGCGAACTTGCCCAGCATGTAGGCCTTCTCGTTGGTGAGGCCACCGCCACCGAAAACCCCGACGGCGTCCTTACCGTAGCGTGCCTGCGTGTCCTTCACTGCGGCGGTCACCAGCGCCAGGGCCTGGTCCCAGCCGATGGGGCGGTGGACGCCGTCGGCGCCCTTGAGGAGCGGTTCGGTGACCCGTCCGGGGTGGTTCAGGAGCGTGGCTGAGGTCCAGCCCTTGCGGCACAGGCCGCCCCGGTTGGTGGGGAAGTCGCGCCCGCTCACTTCGAGGAGCGGGGCTTTGAGGGTGGCGTCCGCAGCGGCCAGCGCTGCGGATTCAGCCGGCACGGGGACTGACCCCGGCTCGGAAGCCGGGGTCAGTCCCGCTGGTGACGTGAGCGTCATGGCGCACTGCAGGGCGCAGTAAGGGCAGTGCGTGTCGGCGCTTTTGGTCATGTTAGACGTGTCCCATCGCGTTTCGGTTGGCGTTGCGGATGTAGAAGAACCAGCAGACCGCCAGCATGACTACGTAGGCTCCGACGAATCCGTAGAAGGCCGGGGTGTAGGAACCGCTGGCGGTGTTGGAGGCGTTCAGTACCTGCGGGATCACGAAGCCGCCGTAGGCGCCGATGGCCGAGATCAGTCCGAGGGCCGAGGACGCGAGCCGCTGGGTTTGCACGGTGCTGGCGCCGGACTTCGCCGCCCGGCTGGACGTGGCGAAGATGATGGGGATCATCCGGTAGGTTGCGCCGTTGCCGAAGCCGCTGGCGGTGAAGAGCATCAGGAACAGGACCAGGAAGAGCCAGAAGTTCTTCAGCGGCAGGGTCCAGATCATGGCCAGGGTGATGACGGCCATGCTGGCGAACGCTGCCACGGTCATCCGTGCCCCGCCCATGCGGTCAGCCATGCGTCCACCGTAGGGGCGGGCGAGTGAACCGACCAGCGGGCCGAGGAACGCCAGCGATAGTGCCACGGTGCCGACTCCGATGGAGGAGAACGCCGGGAAGTAGTCCTTGATGAGCTTGGGGAACACACCGGCGAAGCCGATGAACGAACCGAAGGTGCCGATGTACAGCAGCGCCATGATCCACAGGTGCGGTTCCTTCAGTGCTGCGACCGAACCGGCCACGTCACCCTTGGCGCTGGTGAGGTTGTCCATGTACTTCCAGGCACCGAAGGCGGCGATGAGGATGAAGGGGATCCACATCCAGCCGGCCATGGGCAGGTTGACGCTGCCGACGGCCACCAAAGTGATCACAATTGGAACGGCGAGCTGTGCAACGGCCGCACCCATGTTGCCGCCGGCGGCGTTCAGGCCCAGGGCCCAGCCCTTCTCGCGTGCCGGGTAGAAGAACGTGATGTTGGCCATGGAGCTGGCGAAGTTGCCGCCGCCGAAGCCTGCCAGAGCTGCCACGAAGAGCATGACGCCGAACGGGGTTTCCGGGTTGGAGACGCAGAGTCCCAGGCCGATTGAGGGAATCAGGAGGAGGAGCGCGGACACGATGGTCCAGTTCCGGCCGCCGAAGCGGGGAACCATAAAGGTGTAGGGAATCCGGAGCGTGGCGCCTACCAGGCTGGGCATCGAGATCAGCCAGAAGATTTCCGAGGTGGTGAACGTGAAGCCGGCTGCCGGAAGCTGGACCACCACGATGGACCAGAGCTGCCAGACCACAAATCCTAGGAACTCGGCGAAGATGGACCAGTTCAGGTTGCGGCGGGCGATGGCCCGGCCGCCGGACTCCCACTGCTCTTTGTTCTCGGCGTTCCAGTTGGCGATCCAGCGGCCGGGACGGAAGTCAAGGGCGGGGGCATCTGTTGTACCCGTGGAGGGCTGCGTGCCGGCGGATGAGGACACGCCTCCGTGCAGCGGGTCGGTGTCTATATCTACGGAATTGCCGGGGCCGGCATTTGCGCTGCGGTCAACAGTCACGGTGGACCTCCTCATGGGGGATGTTGTTCTTCCACGGTAGAGAAGGCGCGTTTCGCGGACAGTCGCGGTTTGTTAACGTGCTGTGACATTTGCCTATCGGCAGCCGGCCGGCGGCGTGAGGAGCGTTAACGGCCGAAGGATGAGACATGGGCCACAAGTCCACATGGCGGACCTTTTGTCCATTGAATGGACGGCTGGAACTACTATCGGACTCTAACTACTGCGCGCCGGGTCTCACAAGGTCCGGCCGGTTCTCAGGAAAGAGTTCCTATGTCATCCATACACACCACCGTGGAGCCAGGATCCCCCAAGGCGGTGAACTCACGCGGCCGCGTGATTGTGGCCAGCCTGATCGGCACCACCGTTGAGTTCTACGATTTCTACGTCTACGCGACCGCCGCCGTGCTGGTCTTCCCGTCCCTGTTCTTCCCCAACCAGAACGAGACCACCCAGCTGCTCAGCTCCTTCGCTGTCTTCGGCGTGGCCTTCGTTGCCCGCCCCCTGGGATCCATCGTCTTTGGCCACTTCGGCGACAAGTTCGGCCGCAAGGGCACCCTGGTGGCCTCGCTGCTGACCATGGGCATTGCCACCTTCCTGATCGGCTGTCTGCCCACTGCGCTGGTCCCGGGCTGGCAATTCTGGGCTCCGGCGCTGCTCGTTGTCATGCGCTTCGCCCAGGGCCTCGCCCTCGGCGGCGAATGGAGCGGCGCTGCCCTGCTGGCCACCGAAAACGCCCCCGCCAACAAGCGCGCCATCTACGGCACGTTCCCGCAGCTCGGCGCACCCATCGGCTTCATCATCGCGAACGTGATCTTCCTGGTGGCCAGCTACACGCTGACGCCGGCCGACTTCCTGGCCTGGGGCTGGCGCGTGCCGTTCCTGCTCAGCGCCGTCATGGTGATCATCGGCCTGTACGTCCGCCTGAAACTGATCGAAACCCCTGCCTTTACCAAGGTGCTCGAATCCAACGAGGTGGCCAAGTTGCCGCTGGCCCGGGTCTTCAAGTCCAGTGGCCGTCCGCTCATCCTGGGCACGTTCATCATGCTCGCCACGTACGTGCTCTTCTACCTGATGACCACGTTCACGCTGACTTACGGAACCCGCGCCTCCAACCTGGGTGCTGCCAAGGCTGCCGCAGAGAAGGCCGGCAAACCAATGTCCGAGGCCGCCGCGGCAGCGTTTGTTCCCGGCCTGGGCTTCAACCGCAACGACTTCCTCTGGATGCTGATTGCCGGCGTCGTCTTCTTCGGCATCTTCACCCTGGTTTCAGGGCCGCTGGCGGAGAAGTACGGTCGCCGCAAGATGCTGCTGACCGTCACAGGTGGCATTTTTGTCTTCGGCCTTTTGTTCGTTCCGCTGTTCAGCGGCGGCTTTGTGGGCACCATGGCCCTGCTGATCATCGGCTTCTCGCTGATGGGCCTCACGTTCGGCCCCATGGGTGCGCTGCTGCCCGAACTGTTCCCCACCAACGTGCGCTACACGGGCTCCGCCGTCAGTTACAACGTGTCCAGCATCCTGGGTGCTGCGGTGGCCCCGTTCATCGCCGTCGCGCTGTGGGAGCTGGCTGACGGCAGCCCTGTCCTGGTCGGTGTCTACCTGACCGCGATGTCGGTGCTGACGCTGATCGCGCTGTTCGTGTCCAAGGAAACCCGCGACCTGGACTACGAGAACAACGTAGCCTGACGCGCCGCCGTCGGGCGTTCCAGCCCGGTTGCTGACGGAACTGCCCGGCATGTTCCCCGTTATTGCGGGGAACATGCCGGGCATTGCTGTGTCCGGCCGGGTCTAGCGGGGGGAGGAACGCACGACGGCGGCGCCCTCCTACCAGTGCGGAGCTCAGCCGGCGTAGCGGGCCACGAAGTTCTTCAGAATGGTCATGGGCGCGGTGACGGTGAAGGTACGGGCGGCTGCCATCAGTTCCTCGGCGGATTCCGGCGGGAAGTAGCCGGCGTGCCGGTAGATGTCGATCCTGGTGACCAGGCCCTCCGCGTCCAGCTCAGGGTGGAACTGCGTGGCGTACAGGTTCTGCTTGATCCGGAACATGTGGACGGGGCACGACCGGGAGGATGCCAGCAGCACGGCGTGGGAGGGCAGCGATGAACAGGCCTCCTTGTGTCCGGTGAAGGCGGTGAAGCGGCGCGGCATCCCGCGCAGGAGCGGATCCGCGAGCCCTGCCTGCGTCAGCTCGATTTCCACCCCGCCCAACTGTTCGCCGAAGGTCCTGTCGATAAGGGCGCCCTGGTGCCTTCCCAGTGTCCCAACCCCGTAGCAGGCGCCCAGGAAGGGAAAGTCCTGTTCCACGATCCGGTCCAGCAGCCCGGCAAGCTCACGCTCCACCCGGTGCTGGGTGTCGCTTTTCTTCTCTGCGGGGTCGCTGGAGGTGAAGGGACTGCCCCCCACAATCACGCCGGAGTATTCGGCCAGATCCAGTTCCGGCAGTGGAGCGGCTTCAAGCCGGACACGCCGGAGATGCTCCGGCGCCAGCTCGCCATACCTCAGGTACGCGGCATACTCGTCGTCAGCGGCGGCGTCTTCGGCCCGGGAGGCCAGGAGCAGGAAAGGCTTCACACGCTAAGTGTGCCTTTGGCCCCAGCCCAGCGCCAGACCACCCCCGGCTCCAGAGCACTGTGCGGCGCCGGCGTGCCACTCGGGCCGGAGAGCAGCCCCGCCGCCGGGGGGATGTCAGTGGCCGGCAGGCTGCACGAACGATCGCCGGGACTGCGGCTGCGCGGCCGGGTCTGCATGGCGGTGGACCAGCTTCCAGTAGCCTTCTTCGCGCCGGAAGATGCTGGTCACACGGAGCGCGAATTCCTCTGGCGCTGCGGCGCTCCCCAGGCGGGCACGGAAGTGTTCCGTTTCCACCAGGAAGGCCGTATCACGTGCGGTGTAGGACGTGATGGTGTCGAATCCGAGCATCTCGCCGTCCTGGAACTGGCGGGACGCCTGGTCCAGCCGGGCCTCCACTTGGGCCCAACCGCGCGCGATGCCGCCGAACGGGTTGGCCAGCGTGACGTCGTCGAGCCTGGAGTACAGGTCCTTGACGGCACCGGGATTCCCACGGGTGATTTCCGGAACCGCCAGGTGGTAGCGGTCTACTTCTTCTTCAAAACTGGGTGCAAGCATAGGGTGCCTCCGGCAGGGTCTAGTCTTCGATCGTGGCGATGACGGCGCCGGCCGACACCGTCTCACCGGCCGCTGCGCTGAGTCCGGTGATGGTGCCGGAACGGTGCGCGGTCAGGGGCTGTTCCATCTTCATCGCTTCAAGAACCACCACCAGGTCACCCTCGGCCACAACGTCGCCGTTGGCCACGGCAACCTTAACGATGGTGCCCTGCATCGGGGAGGTCAGTGCGTCCCCGGCGGCGGCCGAGGCCGCACCGCCTGAACGGAGGCGCTTCTTGGACTTGCCGGATTTGGCTCCGGAACCGGCGGCGGAACCCGCCCCGATCGAACCCAGGGAGGCGGGCAGGACAACCTCTAGGCGCTTGCCGCCTACCTCAACCACCACGCGCTGGCGTTCACCGGCGTGGCCGCCGGCGTCAGCGGTTCCGTCCGGCGTCCAGGCAGGAATGTTGTTGACGAATTCGGTTTCAATCCAGCGGGTGTGGATGCTGAAGGGCCCTTCCTCGGGCGCAAAAGCGGGGTCCGATACCACGGCGAGGTCGAAGGGGATAACGGTGGGGATTCCTCCCACCACCATTTCCTCCAAAGCGCGTCGCGAACGCTGTAGGGCCTGGGCGCGGGTGGCGCCTGTGACGATCAGCTTGGAGAGCATCGAGTCGAAATTGCCGCTGATGACATCGCCCTCCTCCACGCCGGAATCGATCCGGATGCCGGGGCCGGTGGGGTTCTTCAGGGTGGTGATGGTGCCGGGGGCAGGCATGAAGTTGCGGCCGGGATCCTCGCCGGTGATGCGGAATTCGAAGGAGTGGCCGCGGACCTCGGGGTCGCCGTAGCCGAGCTCCTCGCCGCGCGCCAGCCGGAACTGTTCGCGGACGAGGTCGATGCCTGTGACTTCCTCAGAGACGCAGTGCTCCACCTGCAGGCGGGTGTTGACCTCGAGGAATGAGATGGTGCCGTCCTGGCCCACCAGGAACTCGCAGGTTCCGGCGCCCTGGTAGCCGGCTTCCTTCAGGATCGCCTTGGACGATTCGTAGAGGCGGCGGTTCTGTTCTTCCGTGAGGAACGGGGCAGGCGCTTCTTCAACGAGCTTCTGGTTGCGGCGCTGCAGCGAGCAGTCACGCGTGGAGATGACCACAACGTTGCCATGGGCGTCCGCGAGGCACTGCGTTTCGACGTGGCGCGGGGCGTCCAGGAAGCGTTCGATGAAGCACTCGCCGCGGCCAAAGGCCGCCACGGCCTCACGCACGGCAGACTCGAAGAGCTCCGGGATTTCTTCGCGGTTGCGGGCCACCTTGATACCGCGTCCGCCGCCGCCGAAGGCTGCCTTGATGGCCACGGGCAGGCCGAACTTGTCTACGAACTCGAGGATTTCCTCGGCGGACTCCACAGGATCAGCGGTGCCGGGAACCTGGGGCGCGCCGACCCTTTCGGCGATGTGCCGGGCCTGCACCTTGTCGCCCAAAGCGGAAATCGCGGCAGGGGAAGGGCCGATCCAGGTGATGCCGGCGTCGATGACCTTGGCGGCGAACTCGGCGTTTTCGGCGAGGAAGCCGTAACCGGGATGGATGCCGTCGGCACCGGACTGGCGGGCCACGTCAATGATCTTGTCCATCACCAAGTAGGACTCCGCGGCGGTGTTGCCACCCAGGGAGTAGGCTTCGTCGGCAAGCCTGACATGGAGCGCGTCGCGGTCCGGATCGGCGTAGACCGCCACGGAGGCAATGCCTTCGTCGCGTGCCGCGCGGATGATGCGCACTGCGATTTCGCCCCGGTTTGCGATCAGCACCTTGGTGAGGTTCGACTGCGCGGGACTAGCGGACTGCTCCAAATTTGCTGACAAGGCGTCTCCTTCTTTCCTTCAGGGAGCCTAGCGCGATTTTGTGGGTTCCGCCGATATTACTTGCGGTTTCCGCGTGTAAACGGGCGCGGCTTTGTAGGGAACCTACAACTGGCCGGAAAATCGCCGCAATTATTCGGCGGACCACAGGTCCGTGATGCGTACGTTTGCGTGCCCGAGGAGACTGCGCAGCGTGGAGACTGACAGCCCGACGACGGCGTGCGGGTCCCCGTCCACCTTCCGGATGAACGCCCCGCCCAGGCCGTCGATGGTGAAGGAGCCGGCGCAGTGAAGCGGTTCGCCCGTGGCGATGTACGCGTCGATCTCTTCCGGATCCATGTCCGTGAAGTGGACCTCGGCGGAGGCGACCGCCCCAAGTGTGGCGCCGGATCCCGGTGCTGTGATGCCGCCGTCGGCCGCTGCGTCGGTGCCTATCTCGTCGGGCTCGTCATCGGCTGCCGTCGCGCGGCAGTCCACCAGCCAGTGGCCGGTGTGCAGGACCCCGCTGTTGCCGCTCATCCGCAGCATCCGTTCGCGGGCGACGGCGGCCGTGTACGGTTTGCCGTGCGCCTCGCCGTCGAATTCGAAGACGGAGTCGCAGCCGATGACCAGCGCGCCCTCCGCTTCCGGCAACGCGGCCACCGCCTCGGCCTTGGCGCGGGCCAGCAGCAGCGCGGTATCGTGCGGATCCGTGACGCCATAGCGGGCCTGGACTGCGTCCTCGTCCACGTCGGAGACCAGCACGGAGTGCCGGATGCCGGCGTCGGCCAGGAGCTTGGTGCGGGCGGGGGACTGGGAGGCGAGGATGAGGCGGGTCACTGTTTCAGCCTAATGGACGGGCTCGGCCCGCTTCTGCGGCTCGATTTCGCGGCCTTCCAGGCGGGCGCCCTCCACGTCCACATCCGGCAGGATCCGGTCCAGCCACTTCGGCAGCCACCAGGTCTTTTCGCCGAGGAGGTACATTACGGCCGGGACGATGGTCATGCGGACCACAAAAGCATCCAGCAGCACACCGAACGCCATGGCGAAGCCCAACGGCCGGACCATGGTCAGGTGGCTGAAGATGAAACCGGCGAACACGCTGACCATGATGATCGCAGCGGCGGTCACCACGGTGCCGGCATGGCTGAAGCCGATGCGAACTGCCTTTTTGGCCGGGGCGCCATGCATGTAGGCCTCGCGCATGCCCGACGCGATGAACACCTGGTAGTCCATCGCCAGGCCGAACAGCACACCGATCAGGATGATCGGGAGGAAGCTCAGGACCGCGCCGGGATTGGCGACGTCGAACACTCCACCCAGCCAGCCCCACTGGTAGACGGCCACCACCAGGCCGAACGCTGCGGCCAGGGACAGCAGGAAACCGCCGGTTGCCAGGAGGGGAACCACAATGGAGCGGAATACCAGCAGCAGCAGGATGACGGAAAGCCCGACGACGATCGCCAGGTACGGCGGCAGGGCGTCACCGAGTTTTGTGGAGACGTCGATGTTGCCGGCGGTCTGCCCGGTCAGGCCGATGGTGACCCCCGTTTCGGCCTGGATCTGGGTGCCGCGTTCGCGGAGTTCGCTCACCACCTGCACCGTGCCGGCCTTGGCGGGCCCCTCTTCCGGGATGACCTGGAATACGGCGGTGCGGCGGTCTTCACTCAGTGCCACTGGCACTGTTGCCACCACGTTGTCCACGCCACGGATCAGGTCCGCGACGTCATACTGCAGTTCCTGGGCCCGGGTTTTGTCCAGGCCGGCCGGGAATTCACCCACCACCACAATGGGGCCGGTGACGCCTTCGCCGAAGCTCCGTGCGGTGACGTCATAGGCCTGGTAGGCCTCGGAGTCCACCGGTTCGGAGCCGCCGTCGGGCAGTGCCAACTGGAGCTGCGCGGCGGGCAGGGCTAGCGTTCCCAGCAGGAGCACGCCGGCGACGAGCGCCACGACGGGGTGCCTGGTGACCATGCCGCCCCAGCCCCGGGTGCTCTTTTCCTCATCCTTGGCCTGGTCCGCAACCTCATGGCCGGCCTCGGCGTTGTGGGCATCGGCCTTGGCCCAGGCCCGCCGGGAAATGATGCGCCGTCCGATCAGGGACAGCAGGGCCGGGGTCAGGGTGAGCGCCACAAGGACGGCCACCGCGACGGTGCCGGCCGCGGCCAGTCCCATCACGCTCAGGAACGGCAGCCCGGGCACCACCAGGGCAGCCAGGGCGATGATGACCGTCAGGCCGGCAAAAAGTACCGCGTTGCCCGAGGTTCCGGTGGCGCGCGCCACGGATTCTTCGGGATCCATACCCGCCTGCAGCTGGGTCCGGTGCCGGTTGACGATGAACAGGGAGTAGTCGATGCCCACCGCGAGGCCCAGCATCAGCGCGAGCATGGGCGAGATGGAACTCATCTCGAAGGCGCCGGAGAGGGCGAACGTGATGCCCACGCCGACGCCAACGCCGATGACGGCCATCAGTAGTGGCAGGCCCGCGGCGATGAGCGTGCCGAGCATCAGGATCAGGACCAGGGCCGCGACCCCGATGCCGATGATTTCTGCGGTGCCGAAGAGTTCTGAAATGTCTTCGGTGATTTCCTTGCTGGCCAGTGCCGTCACCCCAGCGGAGGACGTCTCATGCGCGATGTCCTGCACCTGCTGGCGCACCGCCGGTGTCAGGGCATTGATGGAGGTGTTGAACTGCACCTGTGCCACAGCTGCCTGACCGTCCGTTGAGACAAAGCGGATCCCGGCGGAAGCTTCCGCCTGCCGCTTGCCCAGGTCCAGCTTGGCTTTGGCGGCCTGCCATTCCTGGGTGCCGGCTTCGAGCTGCGCCTTGCCCTGTGCGAGGGCGGCCTTCTGTGCTCCAAGCCGGGCTTCGATCATGGCTGGGGTGGCGCCGCTGGCGGCGAACTGCTGCTCCGCGGCGCTCAGCTGCGCGGTGCCGGCGTCGAGTTCGTCGCGTGAGGCATCCAGGCGGGCCTTGCCCGCGGCAAGCTGCTGCTCGCCGTCGGCGATGGCCTGCCCGGCCTGGTCCAGCTGGGCCTGCGTGGCGAAGGGATCCACCGTGGCCTTGACGTCAGGCAGTTCACCAAGCTTGGTGAGGGCAGCCGTGACTGCTGCGCGGCTGCCGTCGGTAAAGCCGCCTTCCGGGGCTTCAAAGACGATTGTGGCAGAGCCGCCCGACGCTGCCGGCAGTTCCTGCTTCAGCTTGTCCGCGATCCGCTGTGTCTCAGTGCCCGGAATCTGGAAGTTGTTGGACAGCGTGCCGTGGAAGGCGGCTGCTGAGCCGCCGACGGCCACCAGCGCCGCGAGCCAGAGCGAAATGACCAGCCAGCGGTGGCGGTAGGAGAATTTGCCGAGGCGGTAGAGCAGCAGGGCCATGTCAGAGCCGTTCTTTGTTGAGGTGGGTGGTGGCGGTTGTGGACGTCGCGGAGGGGCTGGCCGCCGGAACGGGGCTGCCGAAGCCGGAGCCGAGGTGGCCCATGGCGTCAATGAGCAGTTGCCGGAGGACAGCGAGGGAAGCGGGGGAGAGATCGGCGCCGCACTGGACGAACCAAACGTCCATGGCCGCCTTCCCGCAGGAGATGACGGAGCCTGCGAGGGCGCGCAGGTACAGTTCGTCGACGACGGCGCCCGGGGTTCCGGCGAAGCGCTCCCTGGCGGCGCTGATGATCTCCTCGGTGCAGTGGTCCCACGCTTCGAGTTCGGACCGGGACAGGACCGCGTTTTCCTGGGTGAGTGTGAAGAGCTCAGCCAGCGGTGCCACGGTCATTGGGTCAGCGAGTTGCATCAGTGCCGCGCGGGCGGACTCGAGAACGGGCTCGTTCGCGGGGCGTAGCCGGAACTGCTGAAGGGCGCTGTCCAGGAACCCGTGCGTCACCGAAGCCAGGGCGGCTTCGATGCTGCTGAAGTAGTTGAAGAACGTGCGGCGCGATATCCCGGCGGATTCGGCGATGTCTTCCACCGTGAAATTCCCGGGGCCCTTCGCGCGCAGCAGAGTCAAAGCGGCATCGGTGATGGCCTGGCGGGTGGCGGCTTTGTTCAGCTCACGGCGCGAGAGAAGTTCGGGCATGAAATTACACTACGTGCAAGTTTGCACGCCGCGCAAGTTGATTCACAGGAAGATGAAAGGTTCCCGACAGCTGAGGCTGAACCTGCCGCCGAAGACTGGAAGAGTCCCGTCTGGGACACCTTCACCAGCCGTCACCGGACGGCAGATCCAGGAGACAAGAATGCTACGCACAAAGAGAATTGCCCTTGGCCTCACGGCCACCGCGCTGGCCCTTGGCGCCGGGATCGGCGTCGCCGGCATGGCGTCCGCAACCACGACGCCGACGCCCACCCCCAGCGCCAGCTCAAGCGCCTCCACGGACGGCAGCACCAGCGCCGCGCCCGCCGACGGCAAGGGCATGCGGGGCGGTCACGGCCACCGCGGCTTCCGCGGCGTTGACGCGGCGGAACTGGCCGCCAAGCTGGGCGTGGATGAAGCCAAGGTGACGGAGGCCTTGAAGGCCTACCGTGACGCCAACAAGCCCACCACCCCGCCGGCCGACGGAACAAACACTGAAGGAACCCGGCCGGACCCGGCCGCGAAGCAGGCTGAACTGGCGAAGTCCCTCGCGGCGACGCTGGGCATCGACGAGGCAAAGGTCACAGCGGCGCTTGAAGAGCTGCGGAGTGCCGAACAGGCGGATCGCGCCGCGGCTCTGAAGACGCGCCTGGACGCAGCAGTCACTGACGGCAAGCTGACCCAGGCCGAGGCGGACGCCGTGACCAAGGCTGTCCAGAACGGAGTCATCGGGGGTGGCGGCCGCTAGCAAAAGGACACCCCGCCCGGAAGAGTTTTTGTCCAGATAATGCCCCTTTAAGCGTTTCCTGGGCGCATTATCTGGACAAAAACTCGGGGGTGGGGTGTTGCGGGGTGTGGCTGCGGCGGTGCGTCAGGCCTTGGCGTCGGCCAGCTCGCGTCCGGCTTCCGGAGAGTCGGTAGCCCCGGTGATGGCGGAGGGATCCGCGGCGGATGAGTCGGCGTCGTCCACAAACGGAGTGCCGTTCCGGGGCGCGTTGTAGAGCGCCTCGTCAAGGATGCCCTGGCGCTTGGCCACAATGGTGGGCACCAGGGCCTGGCCTGCAACGTTGACCGCGGTGCGGCCCATGTCCAGGATGGGATCGATCGCCAGCAGGAGCCCGACGCCGGCCAGGGGCAGTCCCAGCGTGGAGAGCGTCAGGGTGAGCATTACGACGGCGCCGGTGGTGCCGGCCGTTGCGGCGGAACCGAGGACCGAGACGAGGGCGATGAGCAGGTAGTGCCTGGCGTCCAGCTGGACGCCGAAGAACTGGGCCACGAAGATGGCGGAGATCGCGGGGTAGATCGCGGCGCAGCCGTCCATCTTGGTGGTGGCGCCCAAGGGCACGGCGAAGGAAGCGTAGGCGCGGGGAACACCCAGGCTGCGCTCCGTGACGCGCTGGGTCAGCGGCAGGGTTCCGATTGAGGAGCGGGACACAAACGCCAGCTGCACGGCAGGCCAGACGCCGGAGAAGTACTGCTTCACGGACAGGCCATGGGAACGGATGAGGGACGGGTAAACCACAAACAGCACCAGGGCAAGGCCCACGTAGATGGCGAAGGTGAACTTGCCGAGCGCGCCGATGGTGTCCCAGCCGTAGACGGCCGCGGCGTTGCCGATCAGGCCGACGGTGCCGAGCGGGGCGATGCGGATGATCCACCAGAGGACCTTCTGGATGACGGCCAGTGCCGAAGCGTTGAGGGTCAGGAACGGCTCGGCAGCTTTGCCTACCTTGAGGGCGGCGACGCCGACGGCGATGGCAATGACCAGGATCTGGAGCACGTTGAAGCTGATGGAGGTGCTGACTGTGGTGGCCGCGGTGGCGCTTTCAGTCACGGTGGAGCTGGCACCGAGGCCAAGAAAGTTCTTGGGGAACAGCCCGATCAGGAAGGACCACCAGTCACCGGACTTGCCGGCGTACTTGGCCTCCTGGGTGATGCCGGTGTTGGCGCCGGGCTGCAGGAGCACGCCGAGGCCGATGCCGATCACGACGGCGATCAGGGACGTGATGGCGAACCACAGCAGAGTGTTCCAGGCCAGCTTGGCGGCGTTGGAGACTTGGCGCAGGTTCGAGATGGAGCTCACCACGGCGGTGAAGATCAGCGGAACCACCGCAGTCTGCAGCAGTGAAACGTAGCTGGAGCCGATGGTCTGCAGCGTGGCGCCGAGACCGTTGGGGGACTCCTTGGTGCTGCCCGTGTACTTGGCCAGCAGGCCGAGGCCCAGCCCGACAATAAGGGCGGCGATGATCTGGAAACCGAACGAGCCAGCCCACTTGGGCAGCTGGAAGCCGGTCTTTCCTGCGGATTCGGGGGTGCGGGTTTGAGTGCTCACCAGAACACGCTAGGCCCGGGTTTTCTATCACGGCGAACAGATGTTGAGAAATGTTACGCCGCCACGTTGCCATCGAGGCCCAGGAATCCCCGCGAATCCGGCGTCATACAAGGCAATTGTGAAGTTATTCCCGCCGTCATTGTGCCAAACGTCACCCCGGACCTGGCTAATCCAGCAGCGCCCGGCGGAGGGTATCGAGGCCGACCGATCCGATGTTCAGCGCCCGCGTGTGGAACGCCTTGAGGTCGAAGCCTGGCCGGGTTTCGAGGTCGGCGCGGATCTGTTCCCAGAGGCGCTGTCCCACTTTGTAGGAGGGTGCCTGGCCGGGCCAGCCGAGGTAGCGGGTGAATTCGAATTTGAGCTGGCCTTCGCTGATGGGCAGGTTTTCCTTGAGGAAGTCGTAGCCCGCTTCCGGGGTCCACGTTCCGGTGCCCCAGCGTTCGGGGATCTCGAGTTCCAGGTGGACGCCGATGTCGAACACCACGCGGGCCGCCCGCATCCGCTGCATGTCCAGCATGCCCATGTGATCGCCGGGATCGGCCAGGTAGCCGAGTTCCTGCATCAGCTTTTCGGCGTACAGGGCCCAACCTTCGCCGTGGCCGGACGTCCAGCAGATGTTCCGCCGCCACTTGTTCAGCAGTTCCCGCCGGTAGGTGGCGGTGGCCACCTGCAGGTGGTGGCCGGGGACGCCTTCATGGAAGACCGTGGTGGTTTCGGCCCAGGTGGTGAAGGTGTCTTCGCCGTCAGGAACTGACCACCACATCCGGCCCGGGCGTGAGAAGTCATCAGAGGGGCCGGTGTAGTAAATGCCTCCCTCGTTGGTCGGGGCGATGAGGCATTCGAGCTTCTTCATCACGTCCGGGATCTCGAAGTGCACGCCGGCAAGCTCGGCAACTGCCTTGTCCGAGAGTTCCTGCATCCACGCTTTGAGGGCCTCCGTGCCCTTGAGTTGGCGTGCCGGGTCATTGTTGAGGACGTTCTTGGCCTCCGCGATGCTGGCCCCTGGCTTGATGGCGGACGCGACTTTTTCCTGCTCGGCGATGAGCCGGTCCAGTTCCTGGACTCCCCAGGCATAGGTCTCTTCGAGGTCGACGGCGGCGCCCAGGAAGGAGCGCGAGGCCAATGCGTAGCGTTCCCGTCCGACGGCGTCCTGCTGCGGGGCGGCAGGCAACAGTTCCGTGCGGAGGAACTCCGCGAGCTCCCGGTAGGCACCGTGCGCAGCGGCAGCACCGGCGTCGAGCCTTTCCTGCGTTTCGCCGGGGAGGGGACCGTCGACAGTCCGGGCCCCGGCGGCGAGCTTGGCGAAGAAGCCGTGGTCGGCGGCGTATTTGGTGGTCTGCTCGATGACGATGGACACCTGGCGCCCGGCCGCGACCCTGCCCGCGTCCCGGGCCTGGCGCAGGGATTCCATGTAGCCGCGGAGAGCCCCGGGGACGTTCAGGGCGCGGCCGGCGATGTGCTCCCAGTGCTCAGCGGTTTCGGTGGGCATCAGGTCGAAAACGGCCCGGATGTCCTGTGCAGGGGAAGCGATGTTGTTCAGCTCCGCCTCGTCCCAGCCGGACTCGTGGATTTCCAGCTGGAGGCCGAGCCGTTCCCGCATGGCGTCCAGGGTGACGGCATCAACATCGTCCTGGGGCGCCAAGCCCTCCAGGGCGGCAAGGGCCTTGCGGGCCTCTGCTGCAAAACCCGCGATGCCGGCGGGGGAGTAATCCGGGTACTCGGTCTCGTGCCCCGGCAGCCCCAGCGTGGTGGCAAGCGACGGGTTCAGCCGGATGAGCGTGTCGGTATAGTCATCCGCCACGGCATCGATGGCGGAGTGCGGTCGGGCGGCGGGGGCGGCTTCGGTAGTCACCCCACGAGCCTAACCCCGGCTCCGCCTCCACGCGCCGGGTCCCGGCGTCGGGGCGAGCCGCAGCTGCTGGCGGCGTAACCAGTCGCGGGCAGTGGGCTTTCCGGCGGCCACGGCGTCCGCGCTGCCCAGGGAAAGCACGACGGCGGTCAGCGCTGCGAGCTCCTCGGCCGACGGTTGCCCTTTGACTACAGAAAGCACGGGGGCATCGGCGGGCGCATTGGTTTCGACAGGCTCAACCAACGGGGCTCTGACCAGCGGATCTTTCGACATCACAGCGGGATGTTCCCGTGCTTCTTGGTGGGCAGGCTCGCCCGCTTGTCACGGAGGGCACGGAGGCCCTTGATGATCTGGCCCCGGGTGTCGGACGGTGCGATGACCGCGTCCACGTACCCAAGCTGGGCGGCCTGGTAGGGGTTCAGCAGCTCGTCTTCGTACTGCCGAATGACCTCGGTGCGCCGGGCTTCGACGTCCCCGCCGGCCTCGGCAACGGCGGCCAGGTCGCGGCGGTACAGGATGTTGACGGCGCCCTGGGCACCCATCACGCCGATCTGCGCCGTGGGCCACGCCAGGTTCAGGTCCGCGCCGAGCTTCTTGGAGCCCATCACGATGTACGCGCCGCCATAGGCCTTGCGGGTGATGACCGTCAGCTTGGGGACGGTGGCTTCGGCGTAGGCGTACAGCAGCTTGGCGCCGCGGCGGATGATGCCCTGGAACTCCTGGTCCTTGCCGGGCAGGAAGCCGGGGACATCCACCAGGGTGATGATGGGGACGTTGAAGGCATCGCAGTTCCGGACAAAGCGGGCGGCCTTCTCCGAGGCTGCGATGTCCAGCGTGCCGGCGAACTGCAGCGGCTGGTTGGCCACGATGCCCACGGTGTGGCCCTCCACCCGGCCGTAGCCGATGATGACGTTGGGGGCATAGAGGGACTGCATCTCCAGGAAATGGGCGTCGTCAACGATCTGTTCGATGACGGTTCGCATGTCGTACGGCTGGTTGGCAGAGTCAGGGACGAGCGTGTCCAGGGCGAGGTCGTCGTCGTTGATCTCCAACTCCTGCTGGTGCTCCAGCACCGGGGCCTCGGCGAGGTTGTTGGACGGCAGGAAGTCCAGCAGTTCGCGGACGAACTCGATGGCATCGGCTTCGTCGGAGGCCAGGTACGTGGACGTGCCCGTGTTGGCATTGTGCTGGCGGGCGCCGCCGAGGGTTTCCATGTCCACGTCTTCGCCGGTGACGGTCTTGATGACGTCCGGTCCCGTGATGAACATGTGCGAGGTCTTGTCCACCATCACCACGTAGTCCGTGAGGGCGGGGGAGTATGCCGCGCCGCCGGCGGACGGGCCCATGATGAGCGAAATCTGCGGCACCACACCGGACGCGTGGACGTTATTGCGGAAGATGTCGGCAAACATGGCCAGTGACGCCACCCCTTCCTGGATGCGGGCGCCGCCGCCGTCGAGGATTCCGACTACCGGGCAGCCGTTGCGCAGGGCGAATTCCTGGACCTTGACGATCTTCTCGCCGTTGACCTGGCTCAACGATCCGCCGTAGACCGAGAAGTCCTGGCTGTAGACGGCAACGGGACGCCCGTCCACTGTGCCGTAGCCGGAGACAAGCCCGTCGCCGAGCGGCTTCTTCTTTTCCATCCCGAACGCAGTGGAGCGGTGCACGGCCAGCGCGTCAAGTTCCACAAACGAGCCCTCGTCCAGCAGCAGGTCCACGCGCTCGCGGGCGGTGTTCTTGCCGCGGGCGTGCTGCTTCTCGATGGCCTCGGGGCCGGAGGGTTGTTCTGCACGGGCCTGGCGGTCGCGGAAATCGGCGATCTTTCCCGCTGTCGTTGTCAGATCGTGGCTCATCAAGTGTCTCCGGCTCTGTAGCAGATTGGTGCTGTAACAATGTGGTGCTGCGTGAGGTGGTGGCGGGCAGGCCAGGCGCGGGATTTAAGTAGCTTCCACACAAAGGACGAACCCTGCTGGCTAGTCTAATGACGCATCTGCGTGGGACGACTGTAGAAAACCTACAATTTTCCGCGCTTTCCAGCGGCCAGCCCATATGTTACTCACCGGTAACATACCTCGGCTACAGTGGAGCCATGACTTCCAGCAACGACGCAAGGTCCACTGCCGCGACGCCGTACCAGGCCGCCGGGTCCCTTCGGGGCCGCACCATTCTGATGTCCGGCGGCAGCCGCGGCATCGGGCTGGCGATTGCCACCCGGGCCGCGCAGGACGGTGCCAATATTGTCCTGATGGCCAAGACCGGCCAGCCCCATGCCAAGCTGGCAGGCACTGTCTTCAGCGCCGCCGAGCAGGTGGAAGCCGCCGGGGGCCAGGCTCTGGCCATCGTGGGTGACGTGCGCAGTGACGACGACGTCGCCGGAGCCGTGGCGGCCGCCGTCGAACGTTTCGGCGGGATCGACATCGTCCTCAACAACGCGTCCGCGATTGATCTCTCCTGCACCGACGACGTGGACATGAAGCGCTACGACCTGATGCAGGACATCAACGTCCGCGGGACATTCCTGCTGTCCAAGCTGTCGCTGCCGGCGCTGCGTAAATCGGCCCACGCGCACATCCTGACGCTCTCGCCGCCCTTGAATCTTGACCCCTACTGGGCAGGCAGGCACCTGGCGTACACGATGGCGAAATACGGGATGAGCCTCACGACGCTGGGCCTTGCCGAAGAACTGAAGGCCGACGGCGTCAACGTCAACTCACTCTGGCCGTGCACCCTCATCGATACAGCGGCCATCCGGAACATGCCCGGCGGCCAGGAAATCGTCCACGCTGCCCGCGGACCGCAGGTCATGGCCGACGCAGCCCATGCCGTCCTGACCGGCAGCAACCTGGCCGGGACGCGCGGGGCCGGCAACCACGGGGGCAGCGCGGGTGCGCCCAGCGGCAACTTCTACACGGACGAACAGGTGCTCCGCGCGGCAGGTGTCACCGACTTCCGTCCCTACAGCCTCGGGGCAGCGGAGGATCGGCTGGTTCCGGACATATTCCTCTGAGCCGCGGGTTCCAGCCATGTGGCTGCGGGAACAGCCAGCGGCGGCGCTTGAGTCGATAGGATTCAACCATGGATGACGCACACACCCCAGGAAATCCGTTGAATCGCGGAGCCTTGGCGGACCAGGATTTCCTTGCGGCCACGGGCATCGCCAAGCTGGTGGTGGTTGACTCCACCGGCTCCACCAACGCCGACCTCCTGCGCTCGGTTACCGTTGAACCCAAAGAATGGCCGGACCTGTCAGTGCTGACAGCCGAGTACCAGACCGCCGCCCGGGGACGCCTGGACCGGCGTTGGGAGGCTCCTCCGATGAGCTCGGTGTCGGTGTCACTCGTCCTGCGGCCCGCCAACGCAGAGGGCAGGCCGCTGCCCACCCACACGTATTCGTGGCTGTCCCTGCTGGGCGCACTCGCGCTGCGGGAGACGCTGACCGAGACCGCGGGCATTCCGGCCGAGCTCAAGTGGCCCAATGACGTACTGGTCCGTGGCCGAAAGATCGCAGGGATCCTGGCCCAGCTGGGGCCAATGGGGGACGGTTCCGTTCCGCCGGTCATTTTGGGGACCGGCCTGAACGTGACTTTGACCGCATCGGAGCTCCCGGTGCCCACAGCGACGTCGGTTGCCCTGGAAGGGCCGCTGACCGTTGATCGGACCCTGCTGCTCAAAAGCTACCTCGCCCATTTCACAGTGCTTTACCGCAGCTTCTGCAATGCCGACGGCGACCCCACCGCCGGGATAGCCGGCGGCGCGTCGCTCCACAAGCGGGTGGAGTCCGTCATGGTGACGCTGGGCAAACAAGTGCGTGCGCAGCTGCCCGGTGACCACGAGATCATCGGGCACGCTTCGAGGCTGGACGAGTACGGCTCACTCCTCGTGGTGGACAAGGATCGCCGGGAACATGTGGTCACCGCCGGCGACGTAGTCCACCTGCGCCCGTGGGCCCCGCCCGGCCAGGGCGCCGAAAGCGGCTATGCGTAAAGGCCTTGTGCCGGGCGAGCAGGTCATTACGATCACCCGCCCGCAGCCGAGGAAGCTGGCTGGCCCTGCCGCAGCCTTCATTGCGGCGCCGGCCGCGGCAGCCTTTGCCAGTGCCTGGACCGTGCGCGGCGAGGCGACCCGATTAGTGCCTGTGGCTTCCGCTGACTGGACGCCGTGGATCGTCCTGGCATGCGTCATGGCCGCAGCGTGGATATGGTTGGCATATTGCCTGCCTCGGCTCCTGCAGTGGCAGGCAACCCGGTACATCCTCACGAGCCGCCGGATTGTTGCCCGCTATGGCATGGTGCGGCGCCGGGACGAGCAGGTCAACCTCGCTTCGATCCGCCACGTCACGGTCCATCAGTCGGTGCTGCAGCGCATATTGCGCTCCGGGAATATATCCTTGGAAACCGGGTACCAAGGTGTGGTGGGCATCCAGGACGTCCCGGAAGCAGTCCGGTTCCGGGACTTCGTGCTGGATGCAATCGACGAACTGCCCGCGGGCGGGGACCCGGGGACCGGTGAGATATCGGATTACGCAAACCAAGCGCTGCCGTGGGACTTGAGAGAAGGTGGAGACGATGAACGATGAGGACCAGCGGGACGATGCGGGCCTGCCGGCTCCCGCCGTGCCTGAAACTGCCCACCCGGCAACAGGCACACTCTCTCCCGAACGGATGGCTGCCAAGGCCCTCGAGGCCAGGCTGTTGGGCGGCGAACGGAAGCTGCGGCGCCGTGAGGTGGCAGCCGGGGCGGGGCTGTCCCTCCTGTCGGCGCGGAAGCTGTGGCGTGCCCTCGGCTTTCCGAACTTCGGCGATGAAGACGTCGCGTTCACCGAACGGGATCAGGCGGCGCTGTCCACGGTGGTTGACCTGGTCCGCACCGGGGTGCTGACCGAAGAAGCCGCCATCTCCGTGACCCGGTCCATCGGACAGATGACAGACCGCATGGTGGTCTGGCAGATCGAGGCCCTGGTGGAGGACATGGTCCACGAGCAGGGTGTCACGGACGCCGTGGCCCGCAAGCGTCTGGTGAAGGAGCTGCCCTCCTTGCTGGACGCCCTGGAGGAGATGCTGGTCTATTCGTGGCGGCGGCAACTCAATGCAGGTGTTCAACGCCTGGCCGTGCGGGCCGAGGCTGGCTTGCAGGCCAGTGAAGAAGGCCGCGATGGCGATGAGGACGATGCCCCGCTGCCGTTGGCCCGCGCCGTCGGTTTTGCTGACTTGGTTTCCTATACGAGTCTCTCCCGCCGGATGAATGAAAAGACCTTGGCTCGGCTGGTCCAGCGCTTTGAGAACAAATGCGCCGAGATCATTTCCGTTGGTGGCGGGCGACTGGTCAAGACAGTCGGCGACGAAGTCCTGTATATCGCGGAAACGCCGACTGCCGGAGCCGAGATCTCGCTCGCGCTGGCCCAGGCGTTCACCGAAGACGAAATCCTGCCGGAAGCGCGGGTGGCCATGGTCTGGGGCAGGATCCTGTCCCGGCTGGGGGACATCTACGGCCCCACGGTCAACCTCGCCGCCCGTCTCACCACGTTGGCGGATCCGGGAACGGTCCTGATCGACTCCATGACTGCATCCGCGCTGGACCAGGACAAGCGCTTCATTCTCGTTCCGCAGCCCGCTGAAAATGTCCGCGGGTTCGGCGAAATCCATCCCGTGCTCCTGGCACGCGGACAAGGAAAAGGCCTGGTCCTCGACTAGGGCGTTACCACCCCCACGTATTTATCCACTTGATGGTGAATGCCGCTTTGGTCGGTTGTGCCCGGCTGCAGCGGACCGTACATCGGCCCGGCCGGAGTCTTATCTGGGGATACCGGTCATGAAACTTCGCCGAACGGCGCGCCACAAATCCGCGTACCACAAATGAACGAGGCCGAGCGCTGCCAGCAACTGATCCGGGGCGGCGCCATGTTCTGCAACGGCATGCGGTGCTCCGCTGCCCAACAGGGCGGCACGCAGCGGGACTCAAAGTGGACCACGCGCAGCGGGCTGTGATGGACCGTGCGGCGGCGCACGCCAGCCAGAATCCCGGTACTATCCCGGTAGTACAAACGGCTCCACGGGGAGGAACGGGAATGGCAGCCAATCTTGAGCTTGTTCCGGCCACGGCGGGGAAACGGCTCGGCCCAGCAGTGCTCGACTGGCTGGCCCCCGTCGCGGTCCTGGTGGTGACTTTCGTCATCGGGTTCGCGGGAATCACCCGCACGCAAAACGGCGGCTTCATCATCTATGACACCGGTTCGCTGGTCCTGTTCGGCAGCCTTCCCCTTGGGCTGACGCTGGTGTATGTGGTGGTGCTGGTGGGCATGGACGGCCGCTCCGGGAAGACCCTCGACAATCACGTCATGGGCATCCGCAGCGCTGACAAAGATGGCTACGCGCCCGGCGGCGGCGGAGTGTTCCTGGGCGGCCTCATCACGGGCGCGGGCATCATCCTGGCGCTCCTGGCCGCCGTGGCCGTCGTCATCTTCAAATGGTTCGACGTGGCTGTCTTCATCCTCGGCCTGCTGCTGTTGATCGGCACCGTGTGGGCCGTACTTGTGGTGGTTTCCAACACCTGGGACCGCGACGGCAGGCTCCCCGGCTGGCATGACACCGCAGCCAAAACACTGGTGTGCGACGTCAAGGACGGCCGCAGCCCCATTACCTCCGGCGGCATCCAGGGACCGTGCAGTTTCGCACCCCTGGACCTCCCTCCTGTCCAGCAGGTCGCCTCGCCAGTCGCAGGGGCCGCTAAGCCGCCCCAGGTCGTGAACGCCCAGGCGGCCGTGGCCCAGCCATCGGTGCAGCCTTGGCAGCCGCCGGCCCAACAACCCGTGCACCCGTACGCGCCGCAGCCGTCCGCACAGCAGTCCTTCGCACCCCAGCCGTACGCGCCGCCGTCGTCCGCTCATTTTCAGGCGCCGCACGCGCAGGCTGCAGCCCCGGCGGTTCCCACGCCGGCCGCCCAATCCCATCCCGATGACGACCTCGACCGTGCGCAGATGCGCGGCGGCGCAATGTATGCGGCGGCCGTCGCCGTGCTGCGGATAAGGCTCGACGACGGCCGGGACTTCCAGCTCGACCGCAATGTCCTGGTGGGCAGGAATCCCCTGGGCCAGGCGGGGGAGCAGCAGGTCCAGCTGCTGGCGATCAGTGATCCTGGCCGATCGATCTCCAAGACACCCCTCCCCCTGCTGACCGACGGTGCCGGCGTTTGGGTGACTGACCGGAACTCCACCAACGGCAGCGCCGTCACCACGCCGGACGGCCTGCGCACGCCGCTGCCGCCGGGCGTGCCCGCTTTTGTCAGCCCGGGATCCACTGTCCGCTTTGGTGACCGTTCCTTCCACCTAGGACAGGCATGAACTCCCAGCCCGCCAGTGACCCAGCTGACGCAGACCACGGAACCGGCCTCAGCCTCAGTTACGGTTGCGGTACGGACCGTGGGCTGCGCCGCGAACTGAACGAGGATTCCTTCATCGCCTCCGACCCCGTCTTCGCCGTGGCAGACGGCATGGGCGGACACGAAGCCGGCGAGATTGCCAGCGGCATGTGCGTGCGCGCCCTCGCTGCCATGCCGCAGCTCGCCACCGGGGAGCGGAGTGTCACGGCGGCAGTGCTCCAGCAATACCTGCTCCGCGCCGACAGCTCCATCCGGGAAGTGACCGGCGCCCGGGCCGGGACCACGCTCACCGGTGCCGTTGTGGTGGAACAGATGGGCATGGCGTACTGGCTGGTCATGAACATCGGGGATTCCCGCACGTACCGGCTGAGCCAAGGGCACTTTGAACAAGTCAGCGTGGACCATTCTGAGGTCCAGGAACTCGTGGATGCCGGTGAAATCACGCCGGAACAGGCCGGTGTCCATCCCCGCCGCCACGTGGTGACGAGGGCGCTGGGCACCGGGGACGAGATCGAAGCTGATTACTGGCTCCTGCCCGTTGAGGAGGGCGACCGGATCATGGTCTGCTCCGACGGACTCAATGGCGAACTCACGGACGAGCACATCTCCCGGATCCTGAGCACCGTGGTGCATCCGCAGGACGCCGTGGATGCCCTGATCCAGGCTGCGCTCCGCAAGGGCGGAAGGGACAATGTCACCGTCATTGTGGTGGACGCCAGGAACGTGATGAACGACGGCGGCATCGCCGTCACGGCGCCCCGCCCCGCCGCTGATGCTGCGGAGGAAGCCACACCGCCCCGGGGACAGATTGTTGACGCCAGCCGGCCAGCCGGCCATCACGACGGAAGAGGGGAACGCTGACATGGCAACCGCAACATACAGTGCGGGCACGTGGCTGGGCGTTGTCCGGGTCAACACAGTTGTCCTCCTGGGGCCCGGGACCCCGCCCGCCCTGGTCCAGTCCCTGTGGGAACTGCTGGCGCACGCCCCGGCAGTCCACTAGGTACTCCATGGCCGCCCCTTGGGATCAACCTCGTGGTCACCGGTGACCGGCCCAACGCGGTACCGGCGACATTGTTGGCCTCCATCCAGCGCAGGCTGGTGCTGAGGCTGACGTCCGAGGACGGCTACAAGTCCATGGACGTCGCCAAGGACGTCCTCACCAGCTCCTCACCGCCCGGGCGCGGCATGCTGGCCGGCAACTCCAACCTGGCGCTGCAGGCCCGTGAAGTCCACGAGCTCAGCCAGGCAATGCTGTGCCAGGGGCCGGAATCGGCACCCAAAATCCAGCGGCTTCCCGAACTGCTGGACTTGGATGTGCTGCCTGTCGGCAGGCCGGACCTGCCCGTCATCGGCGTCGACGACGAAACCCTGCAGCCGGCCGAGATCATGGCCCAGGGGCCGCTGCTGCTGGCCGGTCCGCCAGGCGCCGGCAGGACGGTGGCGCTGGTGACCCTGGCGTACGCGCTGCGCCGCTCCATTTCGGACACAGGGCTGGTTTACATCGGCTCGCGCCGGTCCGCGGTGGCGTCGCTGCCGCTCTGGAACCGTTCGGGGGCGGGTGCCGTTTCGCAGCTCGTGCCGGCGTCCATCAAGGCCGATCAGTGGGTCATTGGGGAATCGGAAACGTCAACCTGGTCCTCGGCCTGGTCCCTGGTCCAGCCTTTCAAATCCGGACGCCGGGGCCTGCTCATCAACCCGGGCGACATCGAAGGGGACAGTCTCCTCACGTCGCTGGGGCGCGTCAGCCCGCAATTCATATCTGGCCGCGGCTACATCGTGGGACGCGGCAAGGCGCGGAAACTGCAGATCGACGTGCCTCCGGAAAACAGGGGCTGAGCCGTTGCTTGCCACGGGCTCGTACATCTAATGGATTTGCGGGCCCCGGGGCGTTGTAGGAGACTACCGGAAACACTGTTCGCTGCGGCAAGGGGCTGCCGCGCGCCGTCGAAAAGGTGACCATGATCCGATCTTCATCCGTGCTCCGCGACGTGTCCGCTGCTGCGGCTGCTGCGGTGCTGGCGTTCCTGGTTGGCCTTTCTGCGGCGGCCCCGGCGCAGGCCGACGACGGTGGAAATGGCAGAATGCCCTGTGTGGTGCTGTGCGGCCCGGCCGACGACCCGACGCCGCCCAGTCCGGGCAAACCAACGCCGACGCCCTCACCGCCGGCCCCAGTGATCGATCCTCCGGCACCGCCGCCCGCGCCCGTGGTGCCCGCCCCGGAACCCATTCCCACCCTTGTACCGGAACCGAGCGTTTCGCTGGCTGAGGAATCGACGCCGGCCACGCCCAGCGCCACCATCGCCAGCCCGCCGTCGTCGTCGTCTGCGAGCCCGTCCACGGAATCGAACTGGACCAAGCCCATCACCAAATCGGCCAAGCCCACGCAGGCCGCCGCTGTTTCCCGGAACGACGGCTCCGGCCTCTTCGGCGGCCCCGGATTGCCGGCCATTATGGCGGGCGTGCTGCTGGTGGGAGTCTCAGGCCTGGCCTTCGCTTTGTGGAGCAGGAACCGACTCGCCTCGCACTGACCAGGTCCCGCACGCATGGGGAGTGGTGCATGGGCAGCGGCGCCCGTCGACAGCGGGATAGGTCCTCCGCGGCCGTTTACGGGGCTCGGCGGCGCATGGGCGTTTGGTTGTCGTGGCCGTAGGGCAAGATAGGTCTGTGAGCACAGCACCGGTCCCCGCAGAAAAAACAGCAAACAGCACTGAGGAACTTTTGCATCAGGATGCCGTCCCCGCCGGGTCCGTTCGCGAAGAATACGAAAACCTGACGGACCTGGTCAGGAAGTACCGGTTTGCGTACTACCAGCAGGACGAACCCCTGGTCTCGGACGCTGAGTTCGACGCACTGTTCCGGCGCCTGGAGGAGATCGAGGCACTGCATCCGGAGTTGGTAGCCAATGATTCGCCCACGCAGGAGGTTGGCGGGGAAGTCTCAGCCGCGTTCGCCGCCGTCGAACACCTGCAGCGGATGTACAGCCTCGAGGACGTCTTTTCCCTGGCGGAGCTGGAAGCCTGGATCACCAAGGCCGAGGCCGGCGTCAGCAAGCTGGGGGACACCGCCCAGCTGGCGTGGCTCACGGAACTGAAGATTGACGGCCTCGCGGTCAACCTGTTGTACCGCGACGGGAAACTGGTCCGTGCCGCCACGAGGGGTGACGGAACCACGGGTGAAGACATTACCCACAACGTCCTGACGATCAAGGAAATCCCGACGGAACTGACGGGCACCGGCTTTCCCTCCGAGGTGGAAATCCGGGGTGAGGTCTTTATCCCCTCGAAGGCTTTTGCGGAATTCAATGAGGCACTGATTGAAGCCGGCAAGGCGCCACTGGCCAACCCCAGGAATGCTGCCGCCGGTTCGATCAGGCAGAAGGATCCGGCGGAAACCGCCAAGCGTCCGTTGCGGATGTTTGTCCACGGCATTGGTGCGCGCGAAGGGCTTGAGACACTGACCCAGTCCCAGACGTACGCCGTGCTTGAACAGTGGGGCCTTCCCGTCAGTCCGTATTTCGAGGTTCTCGGTGGCCTGCCGGAGGTCCTGGCCTTCATCAAGCGCTATGGCGAGCAACGGCATACCCTGATGCACGAAATCGACGGCATCGTGGTCAAAATCAACGACTTCGCCACGCAGCGTGCCCTCGGCTACACCTCCCGCGTTCCCCGCTGGGCCGTCGCCTACAAGTACCCGCCGGAAGAAGTCCACACCAAACTGCTGGACATCCAGGTCCAGGTGGGCCGTACCGGCCGTGTGACCCCGTTCGGGGTACTCGAGCCGGTGAAGGTGGCAGGTTCCACTGTGGCCCGTGCCACGCTGCACAACCAGGACGTGGTCAAGGCCAAGGGCGTGCTGATCGGCGACGTCGTGGTGCTGCGCAAGGCCGGAGACGTCATCCCGGAGATCGTCGGCCCCGTGATGGCGCTGCGCACAGGCCGTGAGGACGAACTGCGCGAATTCGTGATGCCCGCCGAGTGCCCGTCCTGCGGCACGGAGCTCGCACCCTCCAAGGAGGGTGACATCGACATCCGCTGTCCCAATTCCAGATCCTGCCCTATCCAACTGACGGAGCGCGTCGCGCACCTGGCCGGCCGCGGGGCCTTCGACATTGAGGCCCTCGGCGGTGAAGCTGCCGTGGCACTTACCGATCCGGCGGAGCCCAGGCCCGGCCCGCTGGTAAGCGAATCGGGGCTCTTCTCCCTGACCGCGGCGGATCTGGAGCACGTGCGGATCCTGCGCGAGAAACGTTCCAAGGGCGTGGGCACCGGCATCTTCGAGCTGGTCCCGTACTTCTGGACAAAGGCAACCGCCACGACGCCGTCCAAGCCCACGGCGACCACCGCGAAGCTCTTAGCGGAGCTGGAGAAGGCAAAGGCCCAGCCACTGTGGCGGGTGCTGGTTGCCCTGTCAATCCGGCACGTTGGTCCCCGCGCCTCGAGGGCCCTGGCCACGGCGTTCGGCACCATGGACGGCATCCGGAACGCCTCCGAGGAAGACCTGGCCCACGTCGACGGCGTCGGCCCAACCATCGCGGCCGCACTGAAGGAGTGGTTTGCCGAGGCCTGGCACGTGGAAATCATTGACCACTGGGCCGCGGCCGGGGTCCGCATGGAGGACGAGCGCGACCAATCCATGCCGCGGACCCTGGAAGGGTTAACCCTTGTGGTTACCGGCTCCCTGCCGACCTTCAGCCGGGACGAGGCGAAGGAAGCGATCCTCATCCGCGGAGGGAAAGCCGCCGGCTCGGTCTCGAAAAACACCAGTTATGTGGTGGCCGGCGAAAGCGCGGGCACCAAACTCGACAAAGCCGAACAGCTCGGAATTCCCGTGCTGGACGAGGACGGCTTCCGGGAACTCCTAGCGAACGGCCCGGCGCCTGCCGCCGAAGCCGCGCCCACACCGACGTCCACAGAATCAGAAGAGGCAGCCGAATGAACCAGCAGGATCTCATTACCGAACTGCTTGCGGTGGCCCGTCAAGCAGCCGCCGCCGGCGCCGCCGTACTGGCTTCCCGCAATGGCGAAACCCTGGATGTCAGCAACAAAGGCGACGCCGGCGATTGGGTTACGGCCTTTGATGTCGCCGCGGAGAACGCGGTTCGCGATGCCATCACGGCCGTTCGCCCACAGGACACCATCACGGGCGAGGAACACGGGACCACCCGGCCCGCTGCCCCCTCCGGTTATCGCTGGTCCATCGACCCGCTGGACGGTACCACCAACTTCATCCGGAACATCGTCTACTACGCCACCTCCGTGGCAGTGGCGGATTCCGACGGCGTCTGGCTGGCTGGCGTCGTCAACGCCCCGGCGCTGGGCCGCGTCTACTACGCTGCCCGTGGCCAGGGTGCGTGGCTGGAAGAAGGCGGCCGGGTGACCCGGCTCCATGGCCCGGTGCCGGACCGTACCGGGCAGATCCTCGCCACCGGCTTCAGTTACGACCCCGCCATCCGCTCCGAACAGGCGGCACTGCTGGGCAGCCTGATGGACGGATTCGCAGACGTCCGGCGGCTGGGCTCCGCAGCGCTGGACCTCTGCATGGTGGCTGACGGGACCCACGACGCCTACGGCGAACGCGGGCTCAACGAACATGACTTCTCCGCCGGTGCGCTGATTGCCGAGGAAGCCGGTTGCTGGGTCCGGCGTCCCCGGCTGGCCAGTCCGCTGGATGGCGGACCCTCCGACGAGGACAGGCTAGCGGCCTGGACCTGCGCCGGGACCTTGGCGTTGTCCGGGAAGTTTCCGCTGTGACGCCGTTGCGCCACTAGCATTGTCAGGTGCTATCGCAAATAACCATCCGTCCGGCCGTAGAGGCAGACTTCCAGGCCATCGCCAGGATCACCGTGGACTCATACCTGGCAGCAGGGTATTTCGACAGCGCGGACCATCCGTATATGCAGCAGATCCAGGATGTTGCCGCCCGTGCAGCGAAGGCCACCATCTGGGTTGCGGAGCGTGGCCGGCAGGTGGTGGGATCCGTGACTCTCGCGCTGGCAGGTGAACCGTTCGCCGACATCGCCCGGCCGGATGAGCTGGAGTTCCGGATGCTGGTTGTGGATCCCGCGGTCCAGCGCAGTGGCGCAGGCAAGGCCATGGTGGAGGCCATCATTGAGTATGCCAAATCGCTGGAGGGGATCGCCGGCATTGCCCTGACCACCGGCGGGACCTGGGAGAGCGCCCACGGCCTCTACCGGAAGACAGGCTTCAAACGTGTCCCCGAGCGCGACTGGTTGATTCCGGGCACCGACATAAAGCTGCTGGTTTACCGGCTTGACGTCCAGTCAACCTAAAGTGGTGCCGACTCATTTTCGGCACTGAAAGGCCCACCATGCGCAAAACATTCGGCACCGGCTCCGTCTGGGAGCAGACCCTCGGCTACTCCCGCGCCGTCCAGGTGGACAATACACTGTACATCTCCGCCACGGCTGCCAGCGGCGAGGATGGCATTGTGGGCGATGACTTCTACACGCAGACCCAGTACATCCTGCAGAAGCTCGGCGTGGTCCTGGCCGACGCCGGTTTCAGCTTCGACGACGTGGTCCAGTCCAAGCTGTACCTGACGGACATCAGCAAGTGGGAAGAGGCCGGCCGCGCCCATGGTGAGGTCTTCGGCGAGATCCGCCCCACGCTTGCCCTGGTGCACGTCCTGCCGTTCCTTGACCCGAAGATGCTCGTCGAGATCGAGCTCGTGGCGCAGAAGAGCGCCAACTAGCACGCTCCAACCTGCACCCCCGGCGCGAACGGATACTTGGGGCCCTGGATTCCGGGGCCCCAAGTGTCCTTTCGCGTTCGAAGGGCGCCGCTACTGGCCCGGGAGGCTGTAGCGGTGTTCCGGGCGTCCGGTGGTCCCGTAGCGCAGTTGGATGTCGACGGCTCGTCGTCGGCCAGCGAGGACAGGTACCGTTGCGCCGTGGCGGAACGCTTTCCGCAGCGACCCGGTGTCCGACGCGGCTCTGAGGATCATGGTGTCCACGTCGAGCTGCTGCAGCAGGTCGAGCCCTGAGGCGTCCGGCAGGTAAACATCCAGCAGCACCAGATCCGGGCGGAGACTGTGGATCGCCTGCAGGGCCAAGGACGCCGACCCCACCGGCGCCAGCGCAAGGAATCCCGCCACCGAATCCACATACGCGGCATGCAGCTTGGCCACGTGGAAATCGTCATCCACAATCAGCACCCTGAAATCCTCAGGCATCATTGTCCTCTCGAGCCAAATCCGTGGTCCCCGAAGGTGTCCCCGCCCCTGTCCGGGCCGTTGTCCCCGGCTCCAGCAAGCGGACGTCCCCGCCGCGGCGCCGCGCCAACTTCCGGGCGAGGGCCAGGCCCAGCCCCTGCCCGCCACGGCTCCCGGCGGCCAGCCCGTCGCCGGAAGCGGCGACGACGATGTGCAGCGTCCCGCCGTCGTCGTGCGGTTCATCCAGCACCTCCAGCTCCACCCAGCGGTCCGGGGACGAACCGGCGACGGCGGCGTTCACCGCGTTGTCTATCAGGTTGCCCAGCACAGTGGTCACGTCCTGCGGCTCCGTGACTTGGCCCCGGACCAGTGTTTCGGGCCCGATCCGCAGCGTAACACCGCGCTCATCAGCCTCCACCCCCTTGGCACCCACAAAGGCCTGCAAGTACGGGTCCTGGAACAGTTCCGCCTGGTCCACCGGAAACTTCAGCGGCCCCGTCGCGACCAGCCCGGCCAGGTAATCGTGGGCCTGCTGGTGCTGCCCGATGCTCATCAGGCCAGCGATGGTGTGCAGCTGGTTGGCGAATTCGTGGCGCTGCGCGCGCAGGGCCGTGGACATGGTGCCCACGGCGTCGAGCTGCCGGGTGAGCTGCTGGAGTTCGGTGCGGTCCCGGAGCATCACCACCCAGCCCAGGTCCTCGCTTCGATACAGGGCCTTGCGCGCGTTGGCCACCAGGACACTGTCGCCGACCACCAGCTCAATGGCATCGGCCTCCGACGCGTCAGGCCGGGTCAGCGCCTTGAGCTGCCCGGGCACCGGAGCGTCGGCCCACGGCGTGGTCGAGGCCATGTCCGCGTGGCTTGTCCAGATCATCCCCACGAGCATGGGCCCGTTCACGGCCGTCATCACCGGCGTCCTCAGCATCCCCATGACGTTCTTCATGAGCAACGACGCCTTCTACTTCGGCGTCCTGCCCGTGCTCAGCGAGACCGCCGCGCACTACGGAATCAGCGCCGCGGACATGGCGCGTGCCTCCATCACCGGGCAGCCGTTCCACCTGCAGAGCCCGCTGGTTCCGGCCATCCTTCTGCTCGTCTCGCTGGCCAAGGTGGACCTCGGCGACCACCACAAAAAGGTCCTTTGGCGCACCGCAGTGGTTTCCCTCGTCATGCTGGGCGTGGGGATGCTGACGGGAGCCATCGGGATCGGTTAGTCTATAGCTGCCTGCGGCTGGCCCTTGTGGCCGGGACCACGGCACCGATGTGCCCGTCTGACGCCCGCTGGGGGTCGTCAGACGGGCACTGACGTTTCCCCACTAGACTGGTTCGGAAAACAATCCGAACCTGCAGGGGAGATCCATGGCTGCGATCAACCGTGACGATGTTGCGCACCTCGCGCAGCTCGCTCACATCGAGATGAGTGCTGAAGAGCTGGACAGGATGGCCGGCGAACTCGCCGTCATCGTTGATTCAGTGAAGTCCGTGAGTGAAGCCGCCGGTGATGACGTCCCGGCAACCTCCCACCCGATCCCGCTGACCAACGTGTTCCGCGAGGACGTTGTGGGCCACACATTCACCGCGGAGCAGGCACTCTCGGGAGCTCCGGATTCCGATGAGAACCGTTTCAAGGTCCCGGCAATCCTGGATGAGGCATAACCATGACTGACACCAACGAACTCATCCGCCTCTCTGCCGCGCAGTTGGCCGCCAAGCTGGCCGCCCGCGAGGTCACCTCCGTCGAGGTCACGCAGGCTTACCTGGACCGGATTGCAGCTGTCGACGGCGGCGAACGCGGCGTGAACGCGTTCCTGCACGTCAACACTGAAGAAGCGCTCGCCGTCGCCGCTGAGGTGGACGCCATCCGTGCCGCCGGCGGTGCCGCTGCCGAGGAACTCCACGTGCTCGCCGGCGTGCCGATCGCGGTCAAGGACCTCATCGTCACCATCGGCCAGCCCACCACGGCAGGCTCCAGGATCCTCGAGGGCTGGCACAGCCCCTACGACGCCACAGTGGTCAAACGCCTCCGCGCCGCCAAAATGCCCATCCTGGGCAAAACCAACCTGGACGAATTCGCCATGGGTTCCTCCACCGAGCACTCCGCGTACGGCCCCACCCGCAACCCGTGGGACCTGGACCGGATCCCCGGCGGTTCCGGCGGCGGCTCGGCTGCGGCCGTTGCTGCCTTCGAGGCCCCGCTGGCCCTCGGTACGGACACCGGCGGATCCATCCGCCAGCCCGGCGCCGTCACCGGCACCGTGGGAGTCAAGCCCACCTACGGCGGCGTCTCCCGCTACGGTGCTATCGCCATGGCTTCCTCGCTGGACCAGATCGGCCCGGTTTCCCGCACCGTCCTGGACTCGGCGCTGCTGCACCAGGTCATCGGCGGGCATGATCCCTTTGACTCCACATCCCTGCCCGACCCCCTGGCAGACCTAGTCGCCGCCGCCCGCGTGGGCAACGTCGAAGGCATGCGGATCGGCATCATCAAGGAACTCCACGGCGAGGGCTACCAGGCCGGCGTCGAGAACCGCTTCAACGAAGCCCTGGAACTGCTGAAGCAGGCCGGTGCGGAAATCGTTGAGGTGTCCTGCCCCAACTTCCAGTACGCCCTCGGTGCCTACTACCTGATCATGCCGTCGGAGGCCTCCTCCAACCTGGCAAAGTTCGACGGCGTCCGGTACGGCCTGCGCGTCCTGCCCGAGGACGGACCCATGACGATCGAACGCGTTATGGGTGCCACCCGCGCCGCAGGATTCGGCGACGAAGTCAAGCGCCGCATCATCCTGGGTACCTACGCGCTGAGCGCCGGCTACTACGACGCGTACTACGGGTCGGCCCAGAAGGTCCGTACCCTGGTGCAGCGCGACTTCGAGGCCGCGTTCGCGCAGGCCGACGTCCTGATCTCGCCCACGGCGCCCACCACGGCGTTCAAGCTCGGCGAGAAACTGAATGACCCGCTGGCGATGTACCTCAACGACGTCGCCACCATCCCCGCCAACCTGGCAGGCGTTCCCGGGCTGACCCTGCCCGGTGGCCTGGCGGACGAGGACGGCCTTCCGGTCGGCATCCAGCTGCTGGCTCCGGCCCGCGAGGATGCCCGGCTCTACCGGGTGGGTGCTGTCCTGGAATCCCTGCTTGAGGCACAGTGGGGCGGACCGCTCCTGGACCGTGCACCGGCGTTGGTTGAGACCCTTGTTGAAGCCAAGGAGGCAAAATAATGATCACTGAGGCAACCCTGAGCTTCGAAGAGGCCATGGAGAAGTACGATCCCGTCCTGGGGTTCGAGGTCCACGTGGAACTCAACACCAAGTCCAAGATGTTCTCCTCCGCGCCCAACGTCTTCGGCGACGAGCCGAACACCAACGTCAACGAGGTGGACTTGGGCATGCCCGGTGTGCTGCCGGTAGTGAACAGGGTCGCGATCGAGTCCTCGATCAAGATCGGCCTTGCCCTGAACTGCAAGATCGCTGAATCCTGCACGTTTGCCCGGAAGCAGTACTTCTACCCGGACACTCCCAAAAACTTCCAGACGTCACAGTACGAGGACCCGATCGCGTACGACGGCTACCTGGACATCGAACTCGCGGACGGGACCATCTTCCGCGTGGAGATCGAGCGCGCCCACATGGAAGAGGACGCCGGCAAGCTGACCCACATGGGCGGGGCCGCCGGCCGCATCCAGGGTGCCGACTTCTCGCTGGTGGACTACAACCGCTCCGGCGTTCCGCTGGTGGAGATTGTCACCAAGCCCATCGAGGGCGCCGGTTCCCGCGCCCCGGAGCTGGCCAAGGCCTACGTGGCCGCCGTCCGGGAGATCGTCAAGAACCTGGGCGTCTCGGACGCCAAGATGGAACGCGGCAACGTGCGCTGCGACGCGAACGTTTCGCTGCGCCCGCACGGCCGCGAACGCTTCGGCATTCGCTCCGAAACGAAAAACGTCAACTCGCTGCGCGCCGTCGAACACGCCGTCCGCTACGAGATCCAGCGGCACGCAGCCGTCCTGGATGCCGGCAACCCGGTCATCCAGGAAACGCGCCACTGGCACGAGGACACCCGCACCACCACCTCGGGCCGTCCCAAGTCGGACGCCGATGACTACCGCTACTTCCCGGAGCCCGACCTGGTCCCGATCGTTGCGTCCCGCGAATGGGTCGAGGAACTCCGCGCCACTCTGCCCGAGCCGCCGGCGGCCCGCCGAAAGCGCCTGCAGGCCGACTGGGGTTACTCGGACCTGGAATTCCGCGATGTTGTCAACGCCGGCGTGATGGATGAGATCGAGGAAACCATCGCCGCAGGAGCCGCTGCCTCCGTGGCCCGCAAGTGGTGGATGGGCGAGATCGTTGGCCGGGCCAAGAACGCCGACGTCGATCCCGGCCAGCTGGGCGTGCAGCCCGCCACCATCGTGGAGCTGAACCGGATGGTTGAGGACGGCAAGATCAACAACAAGATGGCCACCGAGGTCCTGGACGGCGTCCTCGCCGGCGAAGGCACCCCGGCGGAGATCGTGGAGAAGCGCGGACTCGCCGTCGTTTCCGACGCCGGCCCCCTCCTGGAAGCCATCGACGCCGCCCTCGCCGCGCAGCCCGACGTCGCGGACAAAATCCGCGCCGGCAAGCTCCAGGCGATCGGCGCGATCGTGGGCGGCGTTATGAAGGCCACCCGCGGGCAGGCCGACGCCGGCCGCGTCAAGGAGCTGATCCTCGCGAAGCTCGGCGTTGAAGGCTAGCCGAGGGCCGAGCCGCAGGCTAAGCAGCCTGTTTTAACCCAACTGGGTCGCAGTTAATGCTGTCATGAGCGCTCATTACGACATCTACTGCGACCCAGTTGGGCTTTAAGTACTCGCTTCCTGCCCGAAAAGTACGCGTGTTCAGTGTGGCTTCCCGGTTCTAGACTGAAGATCCAGGGCGCCGGAGCCCTGCCGGTGCTGTGGGAGGAATGGCCATGTTGGTCCAAGAACCGTTCAGATTCCGCAAGGTCCTGCTGGCCGGCGTCGTAGCGCTGGCGCTGACCGGCACCGGCGTCGCCATCGCCTGGTCCGCGGACACGCCATCGCCGTCTCCGTCAGCGTCTGGCCCGGGGAAGTCGGACAAGGCGCCGGGCCAGGAGAAGCCGGCCAAAGCCCAGCGCCCGCAGCATCTGCACAGTGAAAGTGTGGTGAAGAAGGCGGACGGGTCCTTCGAAACCGTGCTGACCCAGCAAGGCACGGTGGACGCCGTCAGCGAAACCTCGGTCACCGTCAAGAGCGAAGACGGCTTCACCCAGACCTACGCCGTCAACGCGGATACCAAGATCATCAAGTTCCCGGCCCCGGCCGCGGACGGTTCGCCGGCAACGGGCGACGACGGGAAGCGGCTGAAGCGGTCAGAGGTCACCATCGCGGAAATCGCCACGGGCGAGGCCGTCAGGATCTCGGGCGTGGAGAGCGGCGACGACGCCACGGCGCGCCAGATCGTGGAGGGCGCCGGTGCCGGTCCGGGCAACGGCCTTGGGAAAAGCCTGGGCAAGGGGCACGGCCACGGGATGGGCAAGGGCCTCGGCCACGCCAAGCCATCCGAAAAGTAGGTAGCCTAGCCCTGTTCCACCAGTCCGGTCATGATCGCCTGCAGCGCCTCGCACACAATCATCACCGAGCGGCGCTTCAGGTTCTCCGGGCGGGCCAGGATATCGATCCGCCGCCGGGTGCTGATGCCCTCAAGCGGCCGCAGCACAATGCCCGGGTTGAGCACGGGCCGCGCCGTATGCCGCGGCAACAGACCCACCACACCGCCCGCCGCGACCAGCGCGGCCACCGTGGAGTAGTCGTTGATCCGGTGGACGATGTTCAATTCCTTGCTGGAGACGGCCGCGACGGCGGACAGCACGTCCGCGGGAGAGTAACCCGTGTGGCTGGTCACCCACGGTTCGCCTACGACGTCGGCCGCGGTCAGTGTGTCCTGGCTGGCCAGGCGATGTTCCGCCGACAGGGCCACATCCAGCGGTTCGTGCGCCAGCGGGATCACTGCCACACGCTCCTCCG
Organism: Pseudarthrobacter sp. S3; assembly: GCF_050156905.1. NCBI lineage: Bacteria > Bacillati > Actinomycetota > Actinomycetes > Micrococcales > Micrococcaceae > Pseudarthrobacter > Pseudarthrobacter sp. S3. Next base: position 1,498,334 of record NZ_CP189583.1, read on the forward strand.
GCCAACGCGGGCTGTGGTCCATCCGGTGCGCCAGCACCAGGTCGTACCGCGCCGTGAGCGCCGGAAAGTCCTGCTGCGCCACGTCCTCGTCGGAAAGCTGGATCCGCGGCTGGCCGGGCGCGTCCAGCATGCGGGCAAGCGGCGCGAACAGCGCCTGCCCCGCGCTGTGGAAACCGCTGATGGTCACGGGGCCAACGGGCGAGCCGTGATAGGCGCCGATCGCCGTCCGGGCGTCCGCCATGGCACTGACGACGGCGGCACCTGCGTCGGCGAGCACCTGGCCGGCTTCGGTCAGCACCAGGTTGCGGCCCTCTTTGCGGGTCAGCGGAACCTCCACGTTGCGTTGCAGCAACGCCAGTTGCTGGGACACTGCGGACGGCGTCACCATGAGCGTCTCGGCCACCGCCTTCACGCTGCCCAGGGCCCCCAGTTCCCGGAGGATTTCCAGCTGATGAATTTCCATCCGTCCAGTCTATACATTAGCTAATACTTCATCGTCGATTGAGAAAAAACTGCTTGTGCTAATGCTTCGAAATGGCTCTAATGAAGGGAGATCTCCGCCCGCAGCCGCGAGGCGACTGCCAAGAGTTAGGAAGCCAATGAAGGCCCTCTACAAGTCTGGTGCACACGCCGGGTTCGAACTCGTCGACCGCCCCGAGCCCGAAGCGGGACCCAACGACGTCAAGATCCGGGTCATGACCACAGGGATCTGCGGCACGGACCTGCACATCCAGTCCTGGGACGCCTGGGCACAGAGCATGATCCAGGCGCCGCTCATCGCCGGCCATGAGTTCTACGGTGAAGTAGTGGAAATCGGCCACGGCGTCCGCGACGTCAAGGTGGGGGACCGGGTATCCGGTGAGGGCCACGTGGTCTGCGGGATCTGCCGGAATTGCCGCGCGGGGCGCCGCCATATGTGTATCCATACCGTCAGCGTCGGCGTGCAGCGGGACGGCGCCTTCGCCGAGTATGTTGTCATCCCCGAGACCAACGTCTGGGTCCACCAAGATCCCTCCATCACCCCGGAGCTCGGCGCGATTTTCGATCCGTTCGGCAATGCCGTGCACACCGCCCTAAGCTTTCCCCTGGTGGGCGAGGACGTGCTGATCACGGGTGCCGGGCCCATCGGACTGATGGCCGTTGCGGTGGCGCGCCACGCCGGTGCGCGCAAGATCGCCATCACTGACGTCTCCAAGCCGCGGCTCGACCTGGCACGCCAGCTGGGCGTGGACCTGGCCATCGACGTCTCCACCACGCGCGTCAAGGATGCCCAGCGTGAACTCGGCATGCGGGAGGGCTTCGACATCGGGATGGAAATGTCCGGCCACCCCACGGCCCTCCCTGAGATGATCAACAACATGAACCACGGCGGCCGTATTGCCATGCTCGGCCTGCCCAGCCAGGACATCACCATCGACTGGGGCAAAGTGGTCACGCACATGCTGACCCTGAAGGGCATCTACGGCCGGGAAATGTATGAGACCTGGTACGCCATGAGCGCCATGCTCTCCTCCAACCCGGTCCTGCACGCCGGCATCTCAGCGGTGGTGACGGACACGCTGCCCGCCGCAGAGTGGGAAAAAGGTTTCGCGACCGCCCGCGCCGGCGTTGGCGGAAAAGTTGTCCTCGACTGGACCGAACTCTAAGGAGCACCATGTACACCTCCATCAAGGACCAGCTGCTGACTGAGCTGGACGACATCCGCACCGCCGGGCTATTCAAAACCGAACGCAGCATCAACTCCCCGCAGTCCAGCCACGTCACGGCAGGGCAGATCGGCCAGCCCGGCGCCACCGTCCTGAACTTCTGCGCCAACAACTACCTGGGCCTCGCGGACCACCCGGACATCATCGCCGCCGCGAAGTCAGCCATGGACTCGCGGGGCTTCGGCATGGCCAGCGTCCGCTTCATCTGCGGCACCCAGGACCTGCACCTGGAACTGGAAGCCAGGGTCTCCAGGTTCCTCGGCACGGAGGACACCATCCTGTTCTCCAGCTGCTTTGATGCCAACGGCGGGGTCTTCGAATCCCTCTTCGGGCCGGAGGACGCCATCATCTCCGATGCCCTCAACCACGCCTCCATCATCGACGGCATCCGGCTCTGCAAGGCCCAGCGGTTCCGCTACGCCAACCAGGACATGACGGACCTCGAGGCCAAGCTTGTTGAAGCGAAGGATGCACGGCGGAAGATCATCGTCACCGACGGCGTGTTCTCCATGGACGGCTACCTGGCGCCGCTGGAAGCCATCTGCGACCTCGCCGAGAAGCACGACGCCCTGGTGATGGTGGACGATTCCCACGCCGTCGGCTTTATGGGTGCCACCGGTGCCGGAACCCCCGAGCATGCCGGGGTGTCCCAGCGCGTGGACATCTACACCGGAACGTTCGGCAAGGCCCTGGGCGGCGCGTCCGGCGGCTATGTGTCCGGCCGCAGCGAAGTGGTGGCCATGCTCCGCCAGAAAGCGCGCCCGTACCTGTTCTCCAACTCCCTGGCCCCCGCGATCGTCGCCGCGACCATCAAGGCGCTTGACCTGGTGGAGAACTCCGGTGACCTGCGGACCCGGCTGTTCGAGAATGCCCGGCTATTCCGCCGCCGGATGACCGAGGAGGGCTTCGAACTCCTGGACGGCGAACACGCGATTGTTCCCGTGATGTTCGGGGATGCCGTGATGGCCGCCAAGGTAGCGGACCAGATGCTCCAGCACGGCGTCTTCGTCACCGCGTTCAGTTTCCCGGTGGTCCCGCGCGGCGCCGCCCGGATCCGTGTGCAGCTTTCAGCGTCGCACTCAGCGGACGACGTCGAAGCGTGCGTGGGTGCGTTCGTCGCCAGCCGTGCGGCGGTAGCAGGCTAACCCAGCCAGGTTTAACCCAGCCGGGCTAAACCTTACAGAGCAGGACCGGCGCGGACGCAGGGCAACTCTGCAAGGATGGAGCCATGGCAGCACACTACGACGTCCTGATTGTGGGCGGCGGCATCGCCGGCCTGTCCCTGGCCTCCGCGCTCGCGGGCAGCTGCAGCGTGGCGCTGGTGGAAGCGGAGCAGGAGCTGGCGTACCACACGTCCTCCCGCTCCGCGCGCCAGCTTATTCCGAGTTACGGCCCTGAGGTGGTCCAGGAACTCACGGTCCGGACCCTGGAGCTGATGGCGGCCCGGGACGCGCAACTCCCCGAACCTGTCCTGACGCCGCGGAGTTTTATGCTCATCGGCACCGAGGAGTCCGTCCGCGCCGAGGCCAGCGGCCACATGAGTCCCATCACGCACGACCGGGCACTGGAGCTTTGCCCTGCACTGGTCCCCGGGGCCTTCTCAGCCGCAGGCCTGGATACCGGATCCTTCGGCTGTAACGCCCCGCTGCTGCTGGCCGATCACCGCCTGCGGGCGGAGGCCGCCGGCGCCGACATCATCACCGGGGCACGGGTGCATTCCGCCCAGCGGCTGGGCTCGGGCTGGGAGATCGGGGCCGGTCAGGAAGCCTTTGAGTCCGGTGTGCTGGTCAACGCGGCCGGCGCCTGGGCCGATGAAATCGCCGTGATCAGCGGTGTGGAGAAGCTCGGGCTGCAGCCGTACCGGCGCACTGCGGCGATCGTCGACGTCGAACGTCCCCTGCCCGGGCACAGCCCCATGGTGGCGGCAGCGGACAACTCGTTCTATTTCCGCCGGGAGGGCACCGAGGTGCTGATCTCGCCGTCGGAAACGGTGCCCAGCGGACCCGAAGACGCCAGGCCGCGGCCCGGCGATATCGAGCGGCTGAACGTGAAGCTCAACCAGCTGACCACGTTGGGAATCCGCGGAGTTCGGAGCGCATGGACGGGGCTCAGGACCGAGGCAGCCGACGGCGTTCCGGTAGCCGGTTTCGACGCCGAAGCCCCCGGGTTCTACTGGCTGGCCGGTCAGGGCGGTTACGGCTTCCAGACCTCATCGGCCATGGCCGAGCTCGCCGCCGCGCAGATTCTGGCCGGGCAGGGCACCGGTCACAGTACCGTTGCGGACCATCATCCGGCATCCCGGACAGCGGAGGCGCTGGCGGCCACGCGATGGTCCATCCGGCGCTGAACAATGGAACCCATGAGCACCCTGATCACCAACATCGCCGAGCTGATGACCCAGGATCTGGACCACCGCGTCCTTAAAAAGGCCGCCGTGGTGATCGAGGGCGAACGGATCGCCTGGCTCGGTTCCGCCGCGGATGCGCCGGCGGCCGACGAAGCCGTGGATGCCGGCGGCCGGGCCGTTTTGCCTGGCTGGGTGGATTCGCACACCCACCTGGTCTTCGCTGGCGACCGCACCGCGGAGTTCGAGGCGCGGATGGCAGGGGAGGCGTATTCGGCCGGTGGTATCGCCGTCACCATGGGCGCCACACGGCGCGCGTCCGATTTCGACCTCACCCGGCTGGCCATGGCGCGTGTGTCCGAGGCCGTGTCGCAGGGCACCACCTACCTCGAAACCAAGACGGGGTACGGGCTGGACATTGAGCATGAGGCCCGGAGCGCCCGGATCGCCTCCACGGTCGCAGACGAAGTCACCTACCTTGGCGCCCACCTTGTCCCCGCGGGCACCGATGCCGAGGCCTACACCGATCTCGTCTGCGGGCCCATGCTTGATGCCGTCCGGCCCTACGTCCGGTGGGCGGACGTGTTCTGCGAGAAAGGCGCCTTCACTGCCGAGCAGTCCCGCCGTGTGCTGGAGGCGTGCCGCGCCTCGGGACTGGGGATCCGGGTCCACGGCAATCAGCTTGGCGAAGGTCCCGGCGTGCAGTTGGCGGTGGAATTCGGGGCAGCCAGCGTGGACCACGTGAACTACCTGTCGGACCGTGACGTGGCGGCGCTCGCGGAAAGCTGGTCCGGCTGGAATCCGGTCAGCGGTACGGGTGGCCGGGGCACCGTGGCAACCTGCCTACCCGCCTGCGATCTTTCCACCCGGCAGCCGCTGGCCCCGGGGCGTGAACTGTTGGACGCCGGGGTGCAGGTGGCGTTGGCGTCCAATTGCAATCCGGGTACCTCGTACACCAGTTCCATGGCGTTCAACGTGGCGACGGCGGTGCTGCAGATGCGGTTCAGCGTCCACGAGGCGGTGCGTGCTGCAACCTATGGGGGCGCGCTGGCGCTGCACCGGGAGACAGGGCACGACGCCGACGGCGCCCGGGCGGTGGGTTCGCTCGCCGTCGGGCACCGGGCAGATCTGCACATGCTCAACGCGCCCTCCGCCACGCACCTCGCCTACCGCCCGGGTATGCCGCTCACGTACGGGGTGTGGCGGGCCGGTGCGCGGGCACGCTAACTGGGGTCACGTATTTGTGATTGCGATGTGATCATTTGGTCCTGTTATGATCAGATAACGTCATATTCTGGTGACTGTTTGACGCCGATTTGTTTGACGCTGAGAGGCTCCCCATGACCCGCACTGACCGCCTGACGGCCATTCTGGACATCCTCGCCAAGACCGGCCAGGTGGAGGTGGAGGAGATTGTCACGCAGCTTGCGGTCTCGCCTGCCACGGCGCGGCGTGATCTGGACAGCCTGGCCAAGCGACGTCTGCTGACCCGCACCCGCGGCGGGGCCACCACAGGCGCCTTGGCCTACGACCTTCCTGGCCGGTACAACCGTGACGACCACGCCGAAGCCAAGGAACAGATCGCCCAGGCCGCCGCGGCCCTGATTTTTCCCGGCGCGGTGATCGGGCTGTGCGGCGGCACCACCAGTACAGCCTTGGCGCAAATCCTGGCCACGCGCGAGGACCTCAACGCTCCCGGCCACCAGTCCACCCTGACGGTGGTCACTAACGCCATCAACATCGCTGCGCAGTTGGCTGTCCGCCCCAACATCAAGGTCATGGTGACCGGCGGCATCCTAAACCCCCGCTCGTACGAACTGGTGGGACCCTACACCGACATCATTATGCAGAAGGTGGTCATGGACATCGCCTTCATCGGCGTGAACGGAATCGACCCTGAGGTCGGTCCCACCAATACGGGGGAGGGCGAGGCGTCAGTCAATGCCCTGCTCGCCAGCCGGGCCCGGATCTCGTACGTGCTGGCCGACTCCTCCAAGGTGGGCGTCAGAGCCTTTGCCACCATGGATGGCTACGAGTTCACCCGCCTGATCACCGATTCCGGGATCTCCGCCGAGGACAAGGCGGCGTTCGAAGCCAATGGCACCGAGGTGATTGTGGCCCCGCACTAGGTGCCGCGAACAGCCCCTAAAAGATCACCGGCGGCGCATCCAGGACGGTCTCGTCCACCCGGCGGTCCACCCATTGGCTGAATGGAATGTCGAGTTCGTACTTGCCCAGGTCGGTGCGCAGAAGTGTCCGCACCGCTGCATTGTCCGGGTTGTTGAGGGATTCGAAATACTCCACCGACCAGTGGAACCAGCGCATGCAAAACAGGCGCATGGTGAGCCCGTGGGTCACCAGCAGCGCGTTCGGGGCGTAGTCCGGTTTGGACCAGTGGCGGTAGAGCGTCTCCATAAAGGATGAGATCCGGTCGTAGACGTCGGAGCCGGATTCGCCCTCCCGGAACCGGTAGAAGAAATGGCCGTAGGCGTTGCGGAGTTCCTTCTGGTCTTCGATGTCGCCGGCGATCTGGAAATTGGCCCAGTCCTGCTCGCGGAGGCGCGGTTCTTCGATCACCCGTTCCGTGAGATTGCCGAGGTTCAGTGCCGCCAGGGTCTGGTGCGCCCGAAGGTACGGGGATACGTAGACGCAGACCTGCCGGCCGTCCAGCTCGCGGCGGATCAGTTCGCCGGCAGCCGTGGCCTGCGCCAGGCCCTGGGGAGTCAGCGGAATCCGGTAGTCCGGGACCCTGTTGTAGATGGACGTATCGACGTTGGCCGCGGACTGGCCGTGCCGGATCATGAAGATTTTCCCTGGCGCGCTCATAAGCCCCAAGCATAGGTCCTGCCTCCGTCGCAGGGCCTCACTGCGAGCCGGGCCGCCGGGAATCAGCGAAGAACCAGAAACTACAGGCAAGATGGAACCATGTTGGTTCCCTCCCGCCGTCGCCTGCGGATCGAAGTCTGGATTGTGCTGGGTCTTTCCCTGGGGCAGTCCGCCGTCTACTCGGTGGTGCAGCTGCTGGACAAGATAACCCGGGCCCCGCTGGCCGAAGGCACGTCCACGCTGAACCGGTCACAGAGCCCGCGCGAATACTTCGACCTTACATACCAGCTGCTGGACATCATTTTCGCCCTGGTGCCCGTGCTGCTGGTGGTCTACTTCCTCACGGACCAGCGGCAATCCGGTGCCGGCGTAAGCTCCCAGAGCGGTTCGGCTTTCCGGAAGCTGGGCTTCAACTTCGCCCGGCCGGGCCGTGACCTGCTGCAGGGCTTTGGCCTGGCGGCGCTGATCGGGATCCCGTCACTGGGACTCTACGCCGCGGGGCGTGCGCTGGGGATCACCACGGCCATCATCCCCAGTGCACTCGACTCATACTGGTGGACAGTTCCAGTCCTGATTCTTTCAGCGCTGCGGCACGCCGTGGTGGAGGAAGTCATCGTGGTGGGCTACCTTCTGGACCGATTCGGCAAGTTCGGCTGGCGCATGCCCCTGGCCATCTTCGCCAGCTCGATGCTCCGCGGCACCTACCACCTGTACCAGGGCTTCGGGCCGTTCATCGGCAACGCCGTGATGGGTGTGGTGTTCGCCTGGCTCTACACGAGGACCAAACGGGTGATGCCGCTCGTCATCGCGCACGCGCTGCTGGACATCGTGGCGTTCGTGGGCTTCAGCCTCTTTGGCCGGGCCGTGGGACTGGGGTAAGAGGGCCGTTGTTCCCATGCCGCACCGTGCACTGAATAAGGTCCGGCTTAAAAGGTTTCGGCCGCCATCGGTGGGTGGCATCATTGGCTCCCGCTGATGGCGGCCGAAGCTTTGAACGAGCAATCAGATGGTGACTGCTCCGGTAGAGGTTTCGAAGGTCACTGACAGGATTCCAGGGGTTCCATGCGGAGCCACCCAGTCAACGGCGACGTCCTCCAGGGGCTTTTCGACGGGTTCACCCAGCCATTCCGTCACGCGTGCGGCGGAACCGGCTATGGTCAGGCAGCTCATCTTGACGTTGCTTTCATAGGCATTTGACGGGTGCAGGGCGGGGTCGCCCGCCCACTTGAGCATGTACGGGACCTGCGGGTCCGCGATCAGGCCCAGGATGCCGATCTGCTTCCAGACCAGCTCGCGGCCGTCCGGGAACTTGCGGTTGCCGTTGACGGCAGCACGGCCCAGCCGGTCTTCGAACGGAGCGAGGTCGTCCACTTCGACGCACCAGCCCATCCAGCCGCCGCCGGCTTCGGACCGGGCCCGGACAGCCTGCCCGAAGGGGGCCTTGTCCGATGCCGGGTGGTTCAGGACCTCCACAACTTCCAGGTATTTGTGGCCGGCCAGGGGAATAATCATGTTCCGGGTTCCAAACCGGGGGTGCACCCCGCCCTTCACGGCTTCAACGCCGAGGGCGGACGAAATACGTTCGGTGGTGGCAACGAGGCCATCTTGTTCACAGGCGTAAGAGACGTGATCCATGCGCATGCCATCATCTTGGCACTTTGTGATCCGGCTCTCAGCTAAGGGTAGCCTTACCGGAATCCGTTGCGTCACGAGTGGACATTCCGCCGGAATGCAGGAGAAGGACCGGCCAGCTGACCACCTTCGTCACAATCCTGTTCCTGTCCGGGAAAGTCTTCCTACACTGAACGCAACGGAGTTGTGCCACACCACGTCAAGGAGCATTGAATGTCGAACGCATGGTCTTTCGAAACCCGCCAGATCCACGCTGGCCAGGAACCGGACAGCGCCACCGGCGCGCGGGCGCTCCCAATTTACCAGACGACGTCGTTCGTTTTCCCGAGTGCCGAAAGCGCCGCCAACCGGTTTGCCCTCGCAGAACTCGCACCGATCTACACCAGAATCGGCAACCCCACGCAGGACGCCGTGGAACAGCGGATTGCCAGCCTTGAGGGCGGGCTCGCTGCACTGCTGTTGAGCTCGGGACAGGCCGCCGAAGCCTTTGCCATCCTGAACATTGCCGAAGCCGGGGATCACGTGGTGGCCAGCCCCAGCCTGTACGGCGGGACGTACAACCTCCTGGCGCACACCCTCAAGAAGTTCGGCATATCCGTCACGTTTGTGGCTGACCCGGACAACCTCGACCAGTGGCGCGATGCCGTCCAGCCCAACACCAAGCTCTTCTTCGGCGAGGTGGTCTCCAACCCGCGGCAGGACGTGCTGGACATCGAAGGCGTGTCCGGGGTAGCTCATGACGCCGGCGTCCCCCTGATTGTGGACAGCACCCTGTCCACCCCGTACCTCATCCGCCCGCTCGAATGGGGCGCGGACATTGTGGTCCACTCCGCCACCAAGTATCTGGGCGGCCATGGTTCCGCGATCGCGGGCGTGATCGTGGACTCCGGAAAGTTCGACTTCGGCGCGGACCCGGAACGGTTCCCGGGCTTCAACACCCCGGACCCCAGCTACAACGGGCTGGTGTATGCCCGGGACCTCGGTGCCGGCGGTGCCCTGGGTGCCAACCTGTCCTACATCCTCAAGGCCCGGGTGCAGCTGCTGCGCGACCTCGGCTCGGCAGTGTCACCCTTCAACGCATTCCTCATCGCCCAGGGCTTGGAAACGCTGAGCCTGCGGGTGGAGCGGCACGTGGCCAACGCCGTCGATGTTGCCCAGTGGCTTGAGGCAAGGGACGACGTCGAATCTGTCGCCTATGCCGGTCTGGCCTCCAGCCCCTGGTATGAGCGCGGCCGCAAATACGGCCCCAAAGGCACCGGGGCGGTGGTCTCATTCAACCTGGCCGGCGGCGCGGAGGCCGGGAAACGCTTCGTGGATGCCCTGGAACTGCACTCCCACGTTGCGAACATCGGGGACGTCCGTTCACTGGTGATCCACCCGGCATCGACCACGCACAGCCAGCTCTCGCCGGAGCAGCAGGTCATCGCCGGGGTCACGCCGGGACTCGTCCGCCTGTCCGTGGGCATCGAACACATCGATGACATCCTGGCCGACCTCGAGGCCGGGTTCCGGGCAGCCAAGGGTGCAGCGGACCCCAACAAAGACGCGGTGGGCCCGCAGGAGTAGGGCTTCAGCGAAGTCACAACCAGTCACACGCTTAGCAATAGACCGGGGCTGTTCGTACACTCGAAGTAGGTCATGAGTGCCAGCGACAGCCCCGGCTTGCTGGCCGGCAACCCTCTTTTGCGGCGGGGTGCCCCGGGTGAGGACCTGGCCTGCCGGTCAATTGACGGTGGGCAAGCGCTTAGAAAAGGTCCTTCCATGACGATTACGATTTCCCGTACTGCAGCACCCGGAAACGGCGTGGTCCGTTACGCCAGCATCGGCGGACTTGAGCTCGAAGCCGGCGGTTACCTCCCGGACGTCACCCTGGGCTATGAAACGTGGGGAACCCTCAACGCGGACGGCTCCAACGCCGTCCTGATTGAACACGCCCTGACCGGCAGCACGCACGTGACGCGCGGCGACAGCGACGAGCCAGGCTGGTGGGAGCAACTGGCCGGACCCGGTGCACCGGTGGACACCGACCGGTTCTTTGTGGTCTCCATCAACGTCGTTGGTGGCTGTTACGGCTCCACCGGGCCATCCTCGGTTGCCCCCGACGGCAAGCCATGGGGGTCGCGGTTTCCGTTGGTAACGCTGCGGGACACCACGGCGGCTGAGGCCAGGCTGGCTGACCAGCTGGGCATCCCGAGCTGGTACGCCGTGCTGGGCGGCTCCATGGGCGGCGCGCGGGCATTGGAATGGGCGGTCACCTACCCGGAACGGGTCCAGCGGTGCGCTGTTATCTCGATCGGTGCCGCCAGCACGGCCGAACAGATCGCGTTCGCCCAGGCGCAGACGCTCGCCATCCGCCAGGACAGCAATTTTAACGACGGCGATTACTATGGCGGTCCGCTGCCGGAGGACGGACTGGCCCTGGCGCGGCGCATTGCGCACATCACCTATCGCTCCGCAGAGGAATTTGATGGTCGCTTCGGCCGGTCGGCCCAGCACCCGGAATCGCCATTCCAGGCGGCGGCGCTGGGGGAGCGGGGCCGCTACCAGGTGGAAAGCTATCTGGATTACCAAGGCAAAAAGCTGGTGCGGCGCTTTGATGCCAACAGCTACATCGCCATCACCGACGCCCTGATGAGCCACGATGTCTGCCGCGGGCGGGGTTCCCTGCATGAGGCCTTGGGCCGGGCTACCGCCAGGTTCTTCGTGGCCGCCGTGGACAGTGACCGGCTGTATTTCCCGTCCCAGTCCCGTGAGCTGGCCGACGCGCTCCCGGGTGACGTGGATGTGCACGTTATTGAGGCGCCGATCGGCCACGACGGCTTCCTGACCGAGATTGGCCAGCTCGGCACCCAGCTCCGGAATACGTTCCTGGTCTAAGCAGTTAGCCGTTCATGATGTCGGAGCGGCGCTTCATATAGTCCTCCATGGCCAGCTCGCCGTTGCTGTACTGCTGGTCGAGTTCGGCCAGTTTCCGGGCACGGTATCCCTGCGGGCCCGACGGCGGCAGGGGAATAGCGGGGGCGACAGGCGGCTTCGGTGCTTCCGCGCGCTGCGCCGGCACCGACTGATCATTGGCTTGCGGCTGGCCGTACGGCGGGAACTGCTGGTCTGCAGATGGAATCGGCTGCATGGGCGGCAACGGCTGGCTCGGCGGCAGGGGCTGTGGGCTCATGACCTGGCGGAAGCCGCCACTCATGTAATCCTGCTGCGTATAGCCGTCACGGGGCTGTTTGTTCTGCTGCCCTGGGTACTGTTCGCCGCCTGGAAACTGCTCAGGGTAGCGACCGGAAAAGCTCTGCTCCTGGTTCCGTTTGTTGACGGACTTCCGGTACATCCGCATCGCCATAGGCACCACGAACGACAGAATGATGATCCAGAAAAACAAGCTGTTCACGGTGTAGCGCCTCTCATATGTGTCCTTCCAGCTTAACCCCGGAGTCCACACGCCCGGCCGGGATCCGCAGGAAGGCTCCATCCCGGTTCACGGCATCCTGCACGGCATCGCTGTTCCCTGTGTCATGCCGGCCCGCCGCTAGCGCCGGGCGTCGGCGGTGCCCAGCGGCCCCTCGCCGGATCCCAATGGAACGCCAGGGCCGAACACGGGGCCTGGCATCGGACGTTTTGCGGTGATGCCGTCGCCGGAAGAGCGGTGGCGCAGCCGCCGCACCACCCACGGGACAAAGTACTCGCGGGCCCACACCAGGTCTTCGGAGCGGGCTGCCCGCCACGTGCGGACGGGCAGGGGCTTGGGCCGGAGCGGCTCGAGAGTGTGGTTCACGTTCAGCGAATCCAGCACCATGGCGGCGATGGTGTGGTGTCCCAATGGCGAAAAGTGCAGGCGGTCCTCGTCCCACATCTGCGGATCGTTCAGCTGCTTGAGCGACCACATGTCAGCGATGATGGCGTCATGGCGGGCGGCCACGGTGCGCAGGTTCTCGTTGTAGATGGCCACCTTGCTGCGGATCCGTCCCAGCACCGAGGAGCCGGTATCCGGGCCGTTGAACAGCACCACCGTGGCACCGCCCATGGCCAGGATCTGGACCACTGAATCAAGTTTTTCGGCGAGGGCGTCGGGGTCTCCGCCGGGCCTGATGAGATCGTTGCCGCCGGTGGAAAGGGTTATCAGGTCCGGCTTCAGCGCCAGGCACGGAGCGAGCTGCTGGTCCACGATCTGCTGCAGGAGCCGGCCGCGAACCGCCAGGTTGGCGTAGGCGAAGTCCGTCGGGCCGCGGCCCAGTTCCTCGGCCACCCGGTCGGCCCAGCCGCGGAATCCGCCGGGCCTGGTTGGGTCGGGGTCGCCGATGCCCTCGGTGAATGAATCTCCCATCGCTACATAGCGGCTCCATGGGTGCGCTTCCGTGGCCCTGGGTGGGCTCTGCATGGCTTTCGCGTCATTCACGGTCCTATCCTGCCTCCTCTTTCACAAGCTACGCCACCGTAGGTAGTTACCACCGGGTAACTGTAAGAATGGAAACCATGACTGTCGCCCAAGTATTTCCCGCTCCTGTTGTTCTGTGGTCCCGGCCGGAGGACCAGCGCTCCGGGAAGCCGCTGCTGGTGCTGCTGCACGGCTACGGTGCCAACGAACAAGACCTGCTGAGCCTGGCGGATATGCTTCCCGAGGATTTTGTTGTTGCCTCGCTCCGGGCGCCCCTGGTGACCGGCCCCGGGTTTACATGGTTCCCGCTGACGGCTTCCATCGAATACACGCTCGACGCCGTCAAGGCCGCAGCCATGTACGTGCAGGACTGGATTGACACCGTCAAAGCCGACCACCCGACGGTGACGCTGCTCGGCTTCTCCATGGGAATGGCCATGGCCACCACGCTGCTCCGGCAGCGCCCCGCTGACTACGCCGCCGTCGTCGGGCTTTCCGGTTTTGTGGTCAACGCGGACGGCGACCCCGCCTTCAAAGACGGCGAACTGGACGGCACGGTGCCGCTCTTCTGGGGCCGGGACCAGCAGGACCCCGTAATCACTACCGACAAAATCGACTACACCATGGGCTGGGTGCGGGGGCACGTCAAGCTCACCAAGGTGCTGTATGCGGGCATGTGGCACGGCATCAACCAGCAGGAAATCGGGCACGTTTCCGAGTTTCTGACGCACGAGGTGCTGAACAAATAAACGTACGACGGCGGCCGGCGGCACAGTGCCGCCGACCGCTGACGCTTGTCAGGCTTCGGGGGCCACAACCTTCACGGTCTGCCCGTTGACGGTGACCGTGTCGCCGTTGTGCAGCTGGCGTCCCCGGCGGTCATCGATCGCGCCGTTGACTTTGACGAGGCCGTTTTTGATCAGCTCAGCGGCTTCCACGCCGTCCTCCACCAGGCTGGCGAGCTTCAGGAGCTGGCCAAGACGGATCATGCTGTCGCGGATGGGGATCTCTTGAATGTCCTGGTTGCTCATACAAGTAATAATGCCTGACGTAAGGTGAATCCAATGACCCACACCCCCCGGCTGCCGCGGTTCGCGGGGCTCCCGCTGGCCGTCGTCGCGGGACTGGCCATTCCCGTCCAGGGCCGGATCAACGGTGCCCTCGGCGTCCGGCTCAACGACGGCATCGCTGCGGCCGTGGTGGGCTTCAGCATCGGCCTGGTGGTGATGATCCTGATCTCCCTGATCCTGCCCAGCGGCCGCGCCGGTCTCGCCAGGATCCTGCCGGCGGTCCGGTCCCGGGCCTTCCCGCCCGTGTACGTCCTGGCCGGCGGCATCGGCGCCCTTTTTGTTTTCTCGCAGTCCTTCACCGTGGGCATCCTGGGCGTGGCACTGTTTACCGTCGCCGCCGTGACCGGGCAGACCCTGAGCGGGCTGCTGGTGGACCGGCTGGGCATCGGTCCGGCCGGCAAACGGGCCGTAACTCCCCTGCGGATCATCGGATGCGTGCTGACGGTAGCCGCCGTCGCCTGGGCGGTTTCGCCACGGCTGGCTAGCCCGCCGGGTTCCCCGGGTGCTCCCGCGGAGGGAGCCGGCGGCCTGGAAACCTTGGTCCTGCCGTTGATCCTGCCGGTCCTGGCCGGGTTCCTGATGAGTTTCCAACAGGCCATGAACGGGACGGCGACGGTCCACTACGGTTCGCCGATCGCCGCCACGCTGGTGAACTTCGTGGCCGGCGCGGTGTTCCTGTGGATTGCCTTGGCCATCAAGCTGGCCGTTGTTGGACCGGGCAATCCGTTGCCGGCGGAGTGGTGGTACTACCTGGGCGGACCCATGGGCTGCGTGTTCATCGGCCTGGGTGCGCTGCTGGTCCGGAGCCTGGGAGTGCTGGTGACCGGGCTCGGCATGATCGCCGGACAGCTCCTGGGCTCCCTGGGGCTGGACCTTCTGGTGCCGGCCCCGGGAAGCATCGTGGCCCCGGCCACCGTCCTGGGCACACTGCTGACGCTGGCCGCCATCATCCTGGCCACCCTGCCGTGGCCGCGCGGCGCCTTCCGGAGGCAGGCAGTTTCCGGAGGCAGTGGCCGGTAGGCTAGGACACGCAGTTCTCTGCATCTTGTTCCTTCGCCCGCCCCGCCCGCACCCAGCGGTGATGCACCCACGTGCAGCGGGGCCAGATACCCGCGGACCGCACCCAGCGGCCCTGTAGAAATTGGAGTCCACCATGGCAGCAAAATCCGTACTCGACCAGGTCATTTCCCTTTCCAAGCGAAGGGGCTTTGTGTTCCAGGCCGGTGAAATCTACGGAGGCTCGCGCTCTGCCTGGGACTACGGACCCCTCGGCGCTGAGCTCAAGGAAAACATCAAGCGCCAGTGGTGGCAGTCCATGGTCCGCGGCCGCGAGGACGTAGTGGGCCTGGATTCCTCCGTCATCCTGCCCCGACAGGTATGGGAAGCCTCCGGCCACGTTGACGTCTTCTCCGATCCGCTGGTGGAGTGCCTCTCCTGCCACAAGCGCTACCGCGCCGACCACCTCGAGGAAGAGTACGAGGAAAAGAAGGGCCGCCCCGCCGAGAACGGCCTGAAGGACATCGCCTGCGCCAACTGCGGCACCCGTGGTGAATGGACCGAACCCCAGGAATTCTCCGGCCTCCTCAAGACCTTCCTGGGCCCGGTGGCCAACGAGGAAGGCATGCACTACCTGCGCCCGGAAACGGCCCAGGGCATTTTTGTGAACTTCAGCAACGTGCTCACCACGTCCCGGAAGAAGCCGCCGTTCGGCATCGGCCAGATCGGCAAGTCCTTCCGGAACGAGATCACCCCGGGCAACTTCATCTTCCGCACCCGTGAGTTCGAGCAGATGGAAATGGAATTCTTCGTTGAGCCCGGCACGGACGAAGAGTGGCACCAGTACTGGATGAAGGAGCGCATGTCCTGGTACACCGGCCTGGGCATCCGGGAGGAGAACCTGCGCTTCTTCGAGCACCCGCTGGAAAAGCTGAGCCACTACTCCAAGGGCACCACGGACATCGAATACCGTTTCGGTTTCCAGGGCTCCGAATGGGGCGAGCTCGAAGGCATCGCCAACCGCACGGACTTCGACCTCTCCACTCACTCCAAGGCTTCCGGCCAGGATTTGAGCTACTTCAACCAGGCCACCAATGAGCGCTACACCCCGTACGTGATCGAGCCGGCCGCTGGCCTGACCCGTTCCTTCATGGCGTTCCTGGTGGATGCGTACACCGAAGACGAGGCACCGAACGCCAAGGGCGGCGTCGACGTCCGTACCGTCCTGCGCCTTGACCCGCGACTGGCTCCCGTTAAGGCTGCGGTGCTGCCGCTGAGCCGCAACGAGGACCTCTCGCCGAAGGCCAAGGACCTGGGCGCGCAGCTGCGCAAGAACTGGAACATCGACTTCGACGACGCCGGCGCGATCGGCCGCCGCTACCGCCGCCAGGATGAGATCGGCACCCCGTTCTGCATCACCGTGGACTTCGACACCCTGGAGGACCAGGCAGTGACCATCCGCGAACGCGACACCATGAGCCAGGAACGCGTCTCGCTGGACAAGGTGGAAGGCTACCTGGCCGCCCGCCTGATCGGCGCCTGAGCGTGGCCATCGAATACCGCGAATGGCTTGAGGGCGATGACCTGACGCTGCTGGAAGTCTGGGGCGGCCTGGAGACCGAACAGGCACGGCAGTTCCGTGGAGCGCTGGCCGTCTCCTCGGCCGGGACGGACGGTACTCCGTGGCGCCGCTGCATCGTGGCCGAGGACGTCATTGACGGCGTTGGCATTCCGGTGGCGGCGGGCGTTGTCTACGAAGCCTCGCTGCACCCGGAGCGGCTGTGGAGCTACATCGAGGTGGCGCGCGATCACCGCCGCGCCGGCATCGGTGCAACGCTCCTGACCATGCTGCGCCGCGAAGCCGAGCAGGCGCCGTCGGGCGTTACCAAGTTGCGCGCGAAGGTGCAGCCGGGCACTGCCGGGGCCGCGTTCGCCGAGGCGTTCGGGCTTGCGCCCATCCAGCGTTCCCGGCTGGTGGTGGTGGAACCGGGCGCCCTGAAGCTGCCGGTGTTCCCTGCGAAGAACGACGGCGGCGGGCCGGCCAACGACGAAAACGCCGGTTCCGACGTCGTGATGGACCTCGCTACCGGCTCCGTTGAGCTGACCGACGTCGTGGGGCGGTACTACACATCCATCCACGGCTGGGATTCGCCGGGCGTGCTGTCGGTTGGGCAGGTGCAGAAGCTGTTCCTGGATGACCTCACCGGCGCGCATGGTGCGCTTGTGCTGCGCGTAGAGCCGGGGTCAGCCTTCGGCGCCGCCGTTTCGCCCAGCAAGAAGGGCCGGATCCGCGCCTTTGCGGTGAGCTATGCGGAGGCGGCCCTGGACCCGGCGGCGGACGCGTCTGCCCAGGGCGCCAAGGCCACGGATGTGTTTGTGGGCCACGAACCCGCGCTGGACTCGGACGACGCCGCAGCTGCGGTCCGTGACCTGCTCTCGCTCCTCGCGTATCAGCACCCGGTCATGCTGGAACTGGACGATTCGATGGCCGCGCTGCGCGCCGCCGTCGAGCCCTTGCTGGAATCCGGCAAAGCGCGCCAGGCCGGCGCGGACACGCTGGTCGTCTCGGACTCACCCCCGTACCCAATTGACTCGCAGTTAACGCTCTCACAACGCGAAATGGCGTAATGGCGACGTTAACTGCGAGTCAGTTTGGGGGCAGTCGCCGGCGTTTGGGCGGCCACGGGATGAAGCCGCTGGTTGCTTCGACATATTCCCGGTAGCCGGGCCGGCCGGACATCGCCTTTTCCGTCAGGG
The DNA here is from genome assembly GCF_050156905.1 of Pseudarthrobacter sp. S3. Taxonomy (NCBI): domain Bacteria; kingdom Bacillati; phylum Actinomycetota; class Actinomycetes; order Micrococcales; family Micrococcaceae; genus Pseudarthrobacter; species Pseudarthrobacter sp. S3. The sequence continues at coordinate 1,516,043 of NZ_CP189583.1, forward strand.
GCTTCCCGGTCTTCCCCGCCAGCGTCCATACCATCAGCGCCGCTGACAGGATAGTCAGGATGCCCGGCCAGGAGTCTGCGGTGATGAGGAACAGCCCCGTCCAGATGGCTGCATCACCGAAATAGTTGGGATGCCGGGTGTATCGCCACAAACCGGTATCCAGCACCGTGCCGCGGCGGGACGGGTCCTTCTTGAACTGGGCCAGCTGCCAGTCGCCCACGGTTTCGAACACAAACCCCGTCATCCACAGCAGGATGCCGAGCACGGCCACCCAAGCCACAGGCCCGGTGGCGAACATCCCTATCTGCAGCGTCAGGGACACAAAGAACATCACCGCGCCCTGCGGCAGGTAGACACGGCGGAGCGCATAGACGTTCCTGGATCCGGGCGCAGGTTCCAGCAGAGCCTTGTACCGAGGGTCTTCGTGTCCGTCGCGTGCCCGCCACCCAATGTGGCCACCGAGCCGTAAGCCCCACAGGGCCGACAGGAAAAGCAACAGGAACCTGCGGGTGTCATCGCCAGATCCGGCGGACAGGAACCAGGACACCACGGCCACCGCCACGAAGCCCGGGCCCCAGGCGACGTCCATCACCGAGTGCCGGCCCTGCCGCACGGCCACACCAAACGTCAGCGCCAGGACTGCCAGGACCGCCAGTGCTGTCCAGGGCAGTGACGCGGCGAACTCCGGCCAGGGGAAAGGGCTCATAGGGCCACTTCAGCGGAGGACATGGGCGCCAGTTCAGTCAGCGTGCGCGAGACGGGGTGTGTGAATCCGGTGCTCGCGGCGAAGGCCGTCATGACAAAGCCGGTGGCCAGCGTGTGCCACAGACGGCCGCGGCGCACCATAAAATGACCGGCACCGTGGATCGAAACATACTGCATGGAGGCTGCTGTCCCGGTGGCTCTGCGCGCGAAGGCCAGGGACTGGGACGGGCTGGTCATGTGATCTCCGGTGCCGTGGACAATCAGGACCTTGCGCCCAGTGAGCGGAGTTGCCGGTGTCTCCGGGCTGAGCCACGGGGCCAGCGCCACTACGGCGTCCACCTGCGGATCGTCCGCGGCACTCACGGCGGTGAGGCCGCCCATGGAGTGCCCCACCAGATACACGGGAACGCCAGGGTGTTGCGCACTGATCTGCTGGAGGGCCCAGCGGGCATCTTGCAGTGCAGACCGGTCCGGCCCGTTCCAGCCCCGCACGCTGTTCCGCAGGGACCATACGGCCAGGCCATGGTCCTTCCCGGCACGGTGCAGGTGGCGGGCGAACGTGATCATGCGCAGCGGGCTCAGGTGGCGAGCTTCCACGGGCTCAAAGCTGTGTGCCTTGCCCCCGTGCAGGACCAGTGCCACGCCGCGCGTTGTCCCCGCGGACGGCAGTACGGTGAGTGCCGCCTCCCGCCTCGCAGCAGGTTCGTTGGTGTGAAATTCAGTGCTGCGGTCCGTCACGTGTGGTTCCTCTCGGTTCATGCCATTTATCAACCCTAAGGCGCCGGACGTAGAGTGCAAGGTATGAGGTTCAACTGCTGATGGGCTCCGGTCACTCCCACGCTTCAACAGATCATTCGGAGCCGACAGCCGGGGCGATTGCTGCCCGGCGGAAGGCAAACCGCATCCTGGCAGCTGTGCTGGCACCGCTGACGCTGCTGACGCTGGTTGGCATGGCCATGCTGTGGCCGTCCGGGTCCCAAGAGGGGATCTCCCTCGCCAGCCCTTACGCGGCGGCGCCCGGCGTTACGTTTGATACCGGCAAGATCCAGAGCGTCGTGGAAGAAAGCTGCTTGCAGGGCTCCACGACCGCCAGCCCGCCGGCGGACACCAGCGGCCAGCCTGCCCCCGCCGGCTCCGAGTGCATGTTTGCCTTTACGGAACCGGACCAGGGCGGCAGCCCCGTCAAAGTAGTGATCAATCCTGACGTGGCGCAGTCCCACGGCGTGAAGCCGGGTGACCAGATCAGGTACCTCAACCTTTCGAACGCCCAAGGTGCCGCGGCGTCGCAGGGGTCCCCGGCGTACATCTTCGTTGACTTCGTCCGGACCGTGCCCATCGTGATCCTGGCGCTCCTCTATGCCCTGGTGGTCATCGCGGTGGCGCGCTGGCGTGGACTCCGGGCACTGCTGGGGCTGGTGGGCGCGTATTTCGTCCTTGCCGGCTTCATGTTGCCGGGGCTGGTGGAGGGCAAGCCTCCGCTGCTGCTGGCCCTGGTGGGGTCAACGGTGATCATGATCGGGGTCCTGTATTTTGCCCACGGATTCTCAGCGCGGACGTCCACGGCGCTGCTGGGCACCATGTTCGGCCTGGGCATCACGGCGCTGCTTGCTGCCTGGGCCACCGACGCCGCCAACCTGGCCGGCGTGGGCAGCCACGACGCCGCTACCCTGATCAATACCTCGGCCAACATCTCCATTTCCGGGGTGATCCTCTGCGGCCTCATCATCTCCGGCCTTGGTGTCCTCAACGACGTCACCATCACGCAGTCGTCCGCCGTCTGGGAACTCTACGAGCTGGCCCCCGGCACCAGTGCCCGCAAGCTCTTCACCTCCGCCATGCGGATAGGCCGGGACCACATCGCCTCCACGGTCTACACCATCGCGTTTGCCTACGCCGGCGCGGCCCTGCCCATCCTGATCATTGTGATGCTGTATGACCGGCCGCTGGGGGACACCCTGACCAGTGCCGAGCTGTCAGAAGAAGTCATCCGCACACTTGTGGGCTCCATTGGCCTGGTCCTCGCCATCCCCGTCACCACCCTGATCGCCGTGCTGGTGGTCAAGGCCACCGGCGTCCGGACGGTGGGTCAGCCCGCCGTCGGCATCCCGGACGAAGACCGCCGACTAAACGGCACCCGGGGCGCCGACTCCATTATCGCGGACGACGTCGGCGTTACCGGTGCGCTCCAGGCGGCCGCCTTCGAGAGATGGTCACGGCAGTCCACGGAAGACTCCGACGATCCTGTCCTCGCCCGGAGGGGGCGCCGCGCAGACCGCGGCTGAACGGCAGCTGGCCGCCCGGCGCTGCCGGAGAGTTCCAAAGGGCGTGTCCACATGGCGTGGCTCGCCGATTTGCCCGCCTTTGCGACAATGGACAGGTGACTGTTACCGCAACGCCTCCCGCCCCCAAGCTGGAACTCCCTCCCCTGAAGCTGGGCCCCATCACGGTGGACACCCCCGTGATCCTGGCTCCTATGGCGGGTATCACCAACTCCGCTTTTCGTCGTTTGTGCCGTGAATACGGCGGCGGCCTGTACGTGGCGGAAATGGTCACCTCGCGCGCCCTCGTGGAACGCACCCCCGAGTCGCTGCGCATCATCTCGCACGACGACGACGAAAAGGTCCGCTCCGTCCAGCTGTACGGCGTGGACCCCGTTACGGTAGGCCACGCAGTGCGCATGCTGGTCGAAGAGGACCGCGCGGACCACATCGACCTGAACTTCGGCTGTCCCGTTCCCAAGGTGACCCGGCGCGGCGGCGGGTCTGCCCTGCCCTGGAAGACCGATCTCTTCACCTCGATCGTCCAGACCGCGGTCAAGGAAGCGTCCAAGGGCAATGTCCCGCTCACCATCAAGATGCGCAAGGGCATTGACGAGGACCACCTGACGTACCTCGACGCCGGCCGGATCGCCCGTGATGCCGGGGTGGCCGCCGTCGCGCTTCACGGCCGTACCGCAGCGCAGTTCTATTCCGGCCAGGCGGACTGGTCTGCGATCGCCCGCCTGCGCGAAGCCCTGCCGGACATCCCTGTCCTCGGCAACGGCGACATCTGGTCTGCGGAGGACGCTGTCCGGATGGTCCGCGAAACCGGCGTGGACGGCGTGGTGGTTGGCCGCGGCTGCCAGGGACGCCCGTGGCTGTTCGGTGACCTCATGGCTGCCTTCGAGGGAAGCGACGTCCGCCACAAGCCGGACCTGCACAAGGTGGCCGAGAGCGTCTACCGGCACGCTGAGCTGATGGTGGAAACCTTCGGTGACGAGGGCAAGGCCCTTCGGGAGATCCGCAAGCACATGGCCTGGTATTTCAAGGGTTATGTGGTGGGCAGCGAACTACGGACCAAACTGGCCATGGTGTCCAGCCTGGAGGTACTGCGCGAGACACTGGGCCAGCTGGACCTGGACTCGCCGTACCCCGGCGTGGATGCCGAAGGCCCGCGCGGCAGGGCAGGATCGCCCAAGAAACCGGCGCTTCCCAAGGACTGGTTGGAATCCCGTGCCCTGAACACAGCCCAGTCCCGGGACATCTCTGCCGCCGAGTTGGATGTCTCCGGTGGCTGAGACGCGCACCACGGCACAGGCCCTGCCCGGCTACGAGGCCCACGATTCCGCCCGCTGGGTGGAGGAACCGCCCAAAAACAACTACCGCTCCGATTTTGAGCGGGACCGCGCCCGGGTGCTGCACTCTTCGGCCCTGCGCCGCCTCGGCGCGAAAACGCAGGTGGTAGCCCCGGATACGGATGACTTTGTCCGCACCCGCCTGACCCACAGCCTCGAAGTGGCCCAGGTGGGCCGCGAACTGGGCCGTGCCCTGGGGTGTGACCCGGACGTGGTGGACACCGCTTGCCTGAGCCATGACCTGGGGCACCCGCCGTTCGGCCACAACGGCGAGTCCGCCCTGAACGAGGTGGCACATGCCATTGGCGGTTTCGAAGGCAATGCCCAGACCCTCCGGCTCCTCACCCGGCTGGAGCCCAAGGTCCTGGCCACCGACGGGCGCCCGGCCGGACTTAACCTCACGAGGGCCAGCCTGGACGCGGCGGCGAAATACCCCTGGTCCGCGCTGAACGCGCCGGTGATCCACGGGCAGCGCACCAGCAAGTTCGGCGCCTATGAGGACGATCTGCCCATCTTCGACTGGCTCAGGGAGGGTGCGCCGGAACGCCGGTCATGCCTGGAGGCACAGGTCATGGACCTTGCCGACGACATTTCGTATTCCGTCCACGATGTCGAGGACGCGATCGTGGCCGGGCACTTCCAGCTGCGCTGGATGGATAACCCGGACCACCGGGCCCGTGTGGTGGGCTATGCCAAGCAGTGGTACCTCCCGCACAACGACCCCGCCGCGATCGACGCTGCCCTGGCCCGGCTGGAAGCTACCGACGTGTGGGTCCGCGAGGCCGACGGCAGCCGCAAATCCATGGCCGCCCTGAAGAACATGACGAGCCAGCTGATCGGCCGGTTCTGCCAGAGCGCCCTGGAGACCACCCGTGCCGTCTACGGCCCGGAAAACCTCACCCGGTACAGCGCCGAGCTGATGGTTCCGGACGAGACGGTCATGGAGATCGCGGTGATGAAGGGCCTGGCCACCACGTTTGTGATGACCACCGAACACCGCCAGCCCATCTACGAGCGCCAGCGCGAGGTGCTGCACGCTCTGGTCACTGCCCTGAACGCCACGGGGGACCGTCACCTGGAGCCGATGTTCGCGGCTGACTGGCGGGACGCGCCCGACGACGGCGCACGGCTCAGGGTGGTCATCGACCAGGTGGCGTCGCTGACAGACGGCTCGGCGCTGGCTATGTACGAACGCCTCGTGGGGAGCCTGCCGTCGCTGTGGTGACAGACGCCATAGGGCGGCCTTCACGGGTGTTCCCCGGGACTAGGATGGCTCTGTGGCTGGCCTGATCAAACGCGATGACATAGACGAAGTACGCCAGCGCACGGACATCAAGGAAGTGGTTGACGGCTACGTCACGCTCAAGGGTGCCGGGCTGGGAACGTATAAGGGCCTGTGCCCCTTCCACGACGAACGGTCGCCGTCGTTCACCGTGCGCCCCCAGGTGGGCAGGTACCACTGCTTCGGGTGCGGTGAAGACGGGGACGTCATCGCCTTCGTGCAGAAACAGGACCACACCTCATTTCATGAGGCCGTGGAAAAACTTGCTGCCCGCATCGGCTACGAACTGCGCTACGAAGACGGCGGCACCGGCCCCAACCGCGAGGAAGTGGGCAAGCGCCAGCGACTGCTGGATGCCCACAAAATCGCCGATGAATTCTTCCGCGCCCAGCTGTTGACGCCCGGCGCCGCCGAAGGCCGGAACTTTCTGTTCGGCCGCGGCTTTGACCGCGCCGCCTCGGAGCAGTTCGGCGTGGGCTACGCGCCGCAGGGCTGGGATGCGCTCCTGAAGCACCTCCGCGGCCGCGGCTTCACGGACCAGGAGCTCAAGCTGACGGGGATGTTCTCCGAGGGGAACCGGGGCATTTATGACCGGTTTCGCGGCCGGCTCATTTGGCCCATCCGCGACATCGCCGGCGACACCATCGGCTTCGGCGCCCGCAAGCTGTATGAGGACGACCAGGGCCCCAAATACCTCAACACCCCCGAAACCACGCTCTACAAGAAGTCCCAGGTGCTTTACGGGATCGACCTCGCCAAGCGCAGTATCGCCAAAGACCGCCAGCTTGTGGTGGTTGAGGGATACACGGACGTGATGGCCTGCCACCTGGCGGGAGTCCCGACGGCGGTGGCCACCTGCGGCACGGCGTTCGGCACCGAGCACATCAAGATCGCCCGCCGCCTGCTGTCGGACGACGGCACCGGGGGAGAGGTTATCTTCACCTTTGACGGTGACGCCGCCGGGCAGAAGGCGGCACTGCGCGCCTTCGAGGAAGACCAGCGCTTTACCGCCCAGACCTACGTGGCCGTGGAGCCCACCGGCGCCGACCCGTGCGACCTGCGCCAAAGCAGGGGCGACGCCGCCGTGCGGGACCTGATCGCCACGCGCCGGCCCCTGTTCGAGTTTGCCATCAAGGCCACGCTCAGGCGCCACAACCTGGACACCGTAGAGGGCCGGGTGGCCGCGCTTCGGGAATCGGCTCCGGTGGTGGCCCAGATCCGCGACGCAGCCATCAGGCCCGAGTATGCCCGGGAACTGGCCGGCTGGCTTGGCATCTCGGTTGAAGATGTCAGCCGGGCTGTTGGTGTCGCCATGAAGCGTGCCGCCGCTGGCGGGCCGGCTGCACCTGGGAAACCCTCAGGAGCCGGTACGGCGGCTCAGCTGGGGTCCGCCCAGGCGGGCGGGCCCGGCGTGGCTGCCGGTCCGACGTCGGGCGCTGTCCCTTCCTATCAGCGGCCCGACCCACGGGACCCCGTGGCCTCCATGGAACGGCAGGCCCTGGAGGTAGCGCTGCAGGAGCCTGCACTCCTGGGCGGCGGCATCTGGGAGCGCTTCTCCGGGGCCCGGTTCATCACGCCCGCCTTCCTGGCCGTACACGATGCGATGCGCGCCTCCGGCCCCGAGCTGATCGGCGACCCCGCACGCTGGGTGAGCCAGGTGATGGAGGAAGTCCCGGAACCCCTGCGGCCGTTGGTGTCCGAACTGTCCGTGGTGCCGCTGCCCGCTAGCACCGCCGAGGGAGTCCAGAAGTACGGCAGAGGCATTCTCACTGCGTTGTTTGAACTCCAGATCACGCGCGTTAAGGCGGACAAGATGAGCCAGCTGCAGCGACTCGACCCAGGCTCCGAGCACGACCGGATCCAGCAGCTGCAGCGCGAACTGATGATGCTCGAAATGGAACGCCGGGCACTGCGCTCCGACGCGTGAAACGCGCCGATTTCGCTCCGATTTCGTTTCCCCGCACGGTGTTTGCTAGGCTGGTACCCGCTTCATTCCTCCTTAGCTCAATTGGCAGAGCATTCGACTGTTAATCGAAGGGTTGCTGGTTCAAGTCCAGCAGGAGGAGCGCACAATCCCCGTTCCGGGTCTCCGGAACGGGGATTTTTGTATACCCGGGGCGGGTATGCAAGTCTGTGCTGCCGCCGATTTCCCATTCCCGGGAAACCTTTGCTAAGGTCATACCTGCTTCATTCCTCCTTAGCTCAATTGGCAGAGCATTCGACTGTTAATCGAAGGGTTGCTGGTTCAAGTCCAGCAGGAGGAGCAAACAAACAATAGATCCCCGTCCTCATCTCTGAGGGCGGGGATTTTTTGCATCAGACAAAGTCCATTTCCACTTGCAGGAAGCACTCCGCTTCGGCAATGGCCGCGCGGAAGGCGTCCTGCTCGGTGGGGAACTTGCGGGGCTCCCGCGGATGCCACTCATGGGCTGCTGAGTGCACCCGGACGAAGCCGGAGGCCGGCGGTGCGTAGAAGATGCCGAACCGCTGCACCGGCCATTCGGGCGACGTCTCCGGGGCCACCAGGAGGGCGGCGCTGAAGGCGGCGTTGAACCACTGCGCGATAGGCCGCCGTCGGTCGTCCGTGAAGAGTCCGGCGGCATAGAGGGCTGCGGACTGCTCGCCGGTTTGGGCGCACAGCCGGTCCCACCACAAGGGCAAGATGCCTGAGTCGCAACGTTGCCATGTGGCCGGGGGCGGCGGGGAGAACTGCCAGCTGGGCACGGATCTATTTTATCGTGGGAAAGTACCCCAGCGGCAGGGGTTGGCCCCTCCTCGGTGACCCGCGATTTGGCGCCCGGTCACAACGGCTCTCCAGACCCCCACAACTACGGGCGGTTCCAAGGGCCCGGGTTAACCCGGTACAGCAGGGCAGCACCGGCCAGCGCACCCAGGATTATGCCTAGGGCTCCACTGCCGACCACGCGCCCAAGGAAGTAACCGGCCACGCCGCCCAGCACTGCCCCGAGGAACAGTCCCCGGGGGTTTCGGTGCGGCTTGCGTGGCATGCGTTTCATCAGTGATCTACGGGTTCAGTGGATCGAGGGCACGGTGCGCGGCCTGACGATCAGCCAGAGGCCAGCTATCGCCATCAGTATGCAGGCGGCCTGCACGGCGCCCATGGGGGTGGAGCTGGTGATGCCCAGCCACCCCACCACCGGTGACACCAGGCCGGCCATCAGGAACGTCGCGGCACCCAGGAGCGACGCAGCCGTCCCGGCCTGTGCTCCGTGGCTGCTCAAAGCCAGCACCTGGACACAGGGGAACGTAAAGCCAGTGCCCATGATGTAGAACCAGAGCGGAACCATTGCGCCCCAAAGTCCCAGGCCGGCCTGGTCAAAGACCACAATCAGCAGGGCCATGAGGAACATCCAGGCTGTGGAACAGGCAAGGATCCACTGCGGGGGGACGATACGGATGAGCCTGGAGCTGATCTGGACACCAGCCACAATGCCCAGGGAATTGATGCCGAACAACAGACCGTATTCCTGCGGCGAGAACCCGTAGATGTCCTGGAACAGGAACGGCGAAGCGGACAGGTAAGTAAAGAGGCCTGCGAAGTTCATGCCGCCCACCACCAGGAGGCCCACGAAGATCCGGTCCGTGAAAAGAACCTTGTACCGCTGGCTGGCAGTCATGCCGGTCAGCCCGCGCTTGTCCGGTGGCAATGTTTCGCGGACCAGGACGAGTGCGGCGATGATCACCAGCGTGCCGTAACCGGCCAGGAACACGAAGATTCCCGGCCACGGCATCACCAGCAGCAGCTGCGATCCGATCACCGGGGCCAGAATCGGAGCCAGTCCGTTCACCAGGGCCATGCGCGAGAACATCCGGACCATGGCATAGCCGGAGAACAGGTCCCGCACCATTGCCATGGCCACCACACCGCCACCCGCAGCCCCCACACCCATGAGCACGCGGAAGAAGCCCAACGTAGAGATGTCGGTGGACAGGGCTGCTCCCACGGAGGAGGCGATGTGCAGGGCCGTGGCCAGGATCAGCGGGAGCCGGCGGCCGAACTTGTCGCTGAACGGGCCCACCACCAGCTGGCCGAGGGCAAAGCCCACGGTAGTGCCGGCCAGTGTCAGCTGGACCTGGGCCTCGGTGACCCCCAAGCTCGCTTCCAGTGCCGGGAACGCAGGCAGGTACAGGTCGATGGTGAAAGGGCCCAGCGCGGTGAGTGCACCGAGGAGGAGGATGTACAGCAGTTTCCGGCGTCGGGTCAGCGAATCGCCCGGATTCGAGTGAGTGGTCACGGAGATCAATCCTAGGCCCGGAAGTTCCATCTTTCCGGGGTTGCGGGCGCGCCGTGGGGCCAACCAGGAAGTTTGCCCCGGACCGGAATGATAGTTTTGGGGGCAGGACCGTGCTGCGGCGGGCTCCCACAGCACACGGATGCCGAATCGACCAGGCAGCAGACTACGCAACAAGTTAGGCGGGAACCGATGAGCGGACGTCACACCGGGCGCACCGGCCAGGGATTGCGGATCACCGCGCTGCCCAGGACGCTGAAACTACTCTTTCGCCTGGCCCCTCGCCAACTCAACGATGAAATCGCCTTCGCCAAGATCGAGCTCAAGCGCAAGGGAATCCAGGTAGGCGTCGCCGCCGCGTTCTTCGCCGTCGCGCTTCTTTTTGTGGCGTTTCTTGTGGTGGGCCTCATCGTGGCCGCCATAATGGGCCTGGCCACCGTCATGCCGGCGTGGCTGGCCGCGCTGCTCGTCTGCGCCCTCTTCCTGGTCATCGCCCTCATCGGTGCCCTGATCGGCCTCAGCAAATTCAAGCAGGCCATGCCCTTGGTCCCGGCCGAAACCATCCGCGGGATCAAACACGATCTCGGCATCGCCAAGGAAGGCTCGCGCTTCAACGCCGAACTGCTCGATCCTGCCAGCCCGGAGGCCAAGGCCGCGAAGGCTGCCAAGGACGAAGCAGCCGCGAAGGCCAAGGCCGCGAAGGAAGCCAAGGCCGAGGCGCATAAGAAGGAGTTCCCGCACGCGTCCGAGCCCGAGCTTCACCGCCGCCTCGAACAGCGCCGGCGGCACCTGGCACAGGTCCGCGACGAGCTGGATACCGAGCTCGACATCAAGCCGCAGGCCATGTTCGTACTGGGCGCTGCCAAGGAGAAACTTGGCGAGGGCACGGCTGCCGTTGAATACGGCGCGGCCGCGGCCAGCCAGAAGTTCGCTGCCTTCTCGGGCTCCCGGGACGGCGTTGGCGTGCGCTGGAAGCCGCTTGCCGCCCTTGCGGCCTCCGCGACGATCCTTGTGGTGCTCCTGCGCAGGCTGCTCCGGAACCCCTGACAACAGACATCACACTGGGAACTATGGAAGGGGGGCGGATTGAGGTTCATTGGCGCTGGCGCGCGACCCGGCCGACCCCAGATTGACCACGACCGCGTTTTCACACTCCCCAACGCCCTGACGGTGCTGCGCTTTATGGGCGTGCCGCTTTTTGTCTGGCTGGTCCTGGCCCAAAAGGAGTATGGGACCGCCGTTGTGGTTCTGGTGGTTATGGCGGGAACCGACTGGATTGACGGGTATGTGGCCCGCCGTTTCGACCAGGCGTCCAAGCTCGGCCGGGTCATGGACCCGCTGGCGGACCGGCTTGCCCTGATCGCGGTGGCGGTCACCCTGGTGATTGCCGGCGTCGTGCATTGGCTGTATCTGGCCGCACTCCTGGTGCCGGACGCCGTGCTCCTGCTGCTGACGCTCTCCTACTTCGGGGGCCATCCGGACCTGCCGGTGAGCCGTGTGGGCAAGGTCCGCACCGGATTCCTGCTTCTGGGCACACCGCTGCTGGTCCTGTCGCGTTTGGACACCCCGATTGCCGGGCCGCTGTACGTTGCCGCCTGGATCGTGCTGGGACTCGGGCTTGCCGGCCACTGGATTGCCGCCTATAACTACTTCTGGGCCATTCTGCGCAAGGGCCGTCAGCAGTCCCATCAGGACGGCGGCACCGGCTGATGGTGTGGGTGGCCGTTCTGCTGGCGGTGCTTGGAGCGTTCTGCCTGGCCTTCGGAGCGCAGAAGCAGGGGAGTGCAGTCAAGGCTGACACCGGCGGGCTGGCGCTGAGTTCACACGGATTCCTCCGTCTGCTCCGCAATCCGCGGTGGGTGCTGGGACTTCTCCTGCTGTGCGTCGGGATGGGAATGAACGCGGTGGCATTGGTCTCCGCGCCGCTGACGGTGGTACAGCCGATCGGCGCCATTGCTCTGGTCATTACCACGGTGGTGAATGCCCGGGACCAGGACATCACCATCAACCGGGCCACAATGGTGTCCATCGCGGCCTGCGTGACCGGCTCCGCGCTCTTTGTCCTCCTCGCCGTCAACGTGACGCAGGAGAACCACCACGTGAACCAGGAGGACGAGCTCACCATCGTGTTGCTGCTGGCACTGGCCGTCGGCGTGTTCGGCACCCTGGCGGTCATGTTCCGGCACCGGATGGGCGCGTTTGTCTACATCCTCGGCGCCGGCATGCTGTTCGGCTTCGTCGCGGTCCTGACACGTATCATCGGCAAACACCTGCTGGATCCGAACGGGCTGGCACTGCTCAATGTCCAGTGGTATTCGGTAGTGGCCATCGCAGCGGCCGGCGGCCTGGGTTCGTGGTTTGTGCAGAGCGCCTACTCGGGCGGCCCGCCGGACCTTGTCATCGCCGGGCTGACTGTCATCGACCCGATCGTGGGTATCGCCATCGGCATCGTGATCTTGGGTGAGCTGCGCCCGGACGTCCACGCCGTGATGGCGATTGCCATGGCTACGGCTGCTTCGCTTGCTATCGTGGGGGTGATCGCCCTTTCCAGGCACCATCCCGAGGTCACTAAGCGCAGGAAAGATGCGCGGAAGGCGGCGGGAAGGGCGTCCCACTAGCCTGTTTTCCCGACCAGCCCATCTTCATGACCATCCGATTTTCACTAAGAGGCCCCGTGCTACCTTGCCGGCGGCCCACCGGTGCAGCCAGCGACAGCTGCCCGCACCGTGACCTTCAGGAGCTCTCCACGTGACAACGCCCTCTGACCAGCGACCCTTGACCGTACTGATTGCCGCGGATACGTATCCGCCCCACATCAACGGGGCCGCCCAGTTCAGCTACCGGCTCGCGAAGGGTATGACGGGCCGCGGCCACAATGTGCATGTGCTGGCCTGCCGGGCGGACAACGGTGCGAGCTTCACCGAGTTCCGCTCCGAGGCGACCGTGCACCGGCTCCGCTCGCACGGGGTCTTCACCCACGAATACTTCCGCATCTGTTTCCCCTGGGAAATCAAGAAGGAGATCGGCCTCCTTTTCGATCGGATCAAGCCCGATGTAGTGCACATCCAGAGCCATTACATGATCGGCGAGCACGTGCTCTACGAAGCGGGGAAGCGGGGCATCAGAATTGTGGCCACCAACCACTTCATGCCTGAGAACCTGAACCCGTTCCTGCCGTTCCCGCAGTGGTTCAAGGACATCATCGGCAAGATCTCCTGGAAGGACATGGGCAAGGTCATGGGCCAGGCTGACGTGGTCACCACGCCCACACCCCTGGCCGCCAAGGCCATGCACCAGCACGCTTTCCTGCACAAGGTACTGCCACTCTCCAACGGCATCGACTCCGCAGCCTACGAGCTGAAGCCAGGCGAAGTTATCGAACCGCACGCCCATCCGACAGTGGTATTTGTGGGGCGCCTGGCCGAGGAAAAGCACGTGGACGTGCTGATCAATGCCGTGTCCAAGACGCCCGAAGAGCTCAACGTCCACCTGGATATTGTGGGCGGCGGCGAAGTCCGCGCGGCTCTTGAAGCGCAGGCGGAACGGCTCGGAATGGGGGAGCGGGTGAAATTCCTGGGACTGGCCAGCGACGAAGACCTCCGTGAGGCCTACATCAGGGCAGACCTGTTCTGCATGCCGGGGACCGCTGAGCTTCAGTCCCTGGTGACCCTTGAAGCCATGTCCGCCTCCACTCCCGTCCTGCTCGCGGATGCCATGGCACTGCCGCACCTGGTGCGTGACGGCGAGAACGGATACCTGTTCACACCCAACGACAGCGACGACCTCGCAGCCAAGATCACGAAGATCCTCCAGCTGCCGGCCGACGAACGGGCGGCAATGGGCCAGGCCAGCCGGCGGATGGTTGAACCGCACAGCATCGAGGGCACTTTGCAGACCTTCGAGGACCTCTACCGGGGTGCAACCTACGACGACAAAGCGCTCTGACTGCGATCTGGCAGCTGCTCGCTCCATCCTGGCCGGGGCCCGGAGTCCTGGCTGCGTGGTCCTGATGGCCGCCACTATTTGCTAGAGTGTTTTTGCCCTGCTGAAGCTGAAGTCGTCCACAGACCACGCTGGCAGGGGCGGGGGGCTATAGCTCAGCTGGTTAGAGCGCGGGACTCATAATCCTAAGGTCCTCGGTTCAAGTCCGAGTAGCCCTACTGTGTGTTCCCTCCGGTCTGCGTCCACGCAAACCGGAGGGCACACGTGTCTCAGACGGATGCCTAGTCAAGAATGGCTGTGGCGAGCTTTTGGCGGATCACGTGTTCTTCGCCGCTCCCGGTGGTTGGCAGCCGCAGGAGCGGAATGCCGTGCGCGAGGCAGATCGCGTCCTTGAAGCCGTCCCGGACTCGTTGCAGAGGATCAGCCTCGTGGAAGGCGAAACCATCAACTTCCACCGCGAGGACAGGCACATTGGTGATGCGGTTGTATATGACGAAGTCCACCGTGGCGCGGTTGCGCACGTAGGCCATCTGCTGGGCCGTGAGCCTGGACAGGTCGGGGAGCAGATTGCGCAAAACGACCTGCTGAGCAACGGCCAAATCCGTGTACGTTGCCTCGGCAAGAATTTCGAGGAGCAGGGTCCACACGATGTTTTCGGAAGCGAACTTGGACGTGTTTTGAATGCGGGCAGCCAAGGGCCGGAGCACCGCCGAGTACTCCTTGTAGAGGAGATCGAATACAGATACGACTGCGCTATCGAACACGCCGTGCTCGGGATCCTGGTATTGGATGAACTGGACCAGATCGCGGAGATGACGGCTGGCCGGCAGCATGTCGTAATTCGTCACCAAAATGAACCGTTTGACCGCCCGGGATACCGCCACGTTGACCAGTTGCGGGCTATCCACAAATTCAACCCCGAAACGTCCGTTTTTCGTCTCGTCCAGGACCGTGCTCATGATGATGACTTCCTTCGCGCGGCCCTGGAACTTGTGGACGGTGTCAGCCTGGATGGTGTTGACGAGGGCTTCCGCCACTTTGTCCACTTGCAGACGGTACGGCGTGACCACACCTATGTCTTCAGGCCGTGTGTCTGAGCAGAATTCTTGCAGGACTTCCTCTGCAATAACGTCCGCTTCCCGCTGGTTGGTGCGACCGCGCACGTGCTGCCGCATGTGGTTTCCCTTAGCTGTGCGTACCACTATGAGCGCCTTGTTGTCCGGGTCACTGACCGTGTACGGAACGAGTTGCCCACCGTAAAACTTCTTGTTGCAGAAATCGATGATGGCAGGGTCGCAGCGGTAGTGCTCCCGGAGCATTGTGCGGGGGAGGTCGGTGCCGAAGCGCTCGATGATTGAGGACAGGATACTGTGCCGCCCATAGTCGTAACTTGGCGCAGGTGCTGGCCGGCACGCTCGGATGCACCCTTCGCCGCTATGTGCTGTAGCTGCTGCAGGTCGCCCACCACGATGACGTTCCGTGCGCAGGAAAGCGCCACGCCCGCGACTAGAAGGTCCACCTGGGACGCTTCATCGATGATCAGGTAGTCCAGCAGGAAGCCAGCCGGGATGCTTCGCCGTAGCGAGTGGCAGGTACTCAGGATCACTGGATAATCGTTGGCAAAGTTCTTGAAGTCCCGGCGATAAGTGTCGTCCGAATAGCCTTGAGACCGGCCACCGGAATAGCGCTGGTACAGACCGGCGTCCAGCGCTTGTCGTGACAAGTGCCCCGGTTCGTCTTCGAGACCGGGGCAGTCGTTCTGATCGAGCTGCGCTTTCGCTCGCTCGATTTGCTGTTCCAACTCCGCAATTTTGCTGTCGTAGAAAGCAGCCTGGAGACGCAGGATTACGTCCGTGTTGTCTGGATCGATGTGCTTCGTGGATCCATATCGAAAACGGCCCTTGAACCGTCGAAAAACTCTTTTGAGGCGACTTTCATTCGCTGGAACGGCCGCTGTCTGGGCGAGGAATTCGAGGATACGGTTGGACGGCCGCTTCAGGAGTGTCAATGCCGGAAGCGAGGGCAGTTCGTGACTGTCGACATGGTGGCTGAAGTGACGCCGTTCAAGTTTGTAGGCATCCAGCTCCTGCCGCAGCATAGCTAGCTCCCGGGCCATCACCTGCAAGTGCTGGAGTTGCTTGTCGAGGTCCGAAATCCGACCGGCTGCTGGCAAGGACACAGTTGAGCGCCCGGCTTGGCGTTGCACCTCGACGTTTTCGGCGTGTTGTCCCGCGAAGAACTTACGTCTCACGTCGCTACGCCCCAAGTCTGCAACGACGTGGCCGAGCCCTTCCCGCGCGAGCTTGTCGCGGACGTTTTCCACCGCGGCATCATTGGAAGACACAATGCCCACAGTTGTCCCCGGGGAACGGATGATGTTGGCAACCAGGTTCAGTATTGTTTGCGTCTTTCCTGTTCCCGGCGGCCCGTCGATGACCGAGATACGGTGGGTGAGGCCTTTCATCAGAGCCTCGCGCTGGCTGAGGTTTGACGAAAACGGGAAAATAAGTTCCCCGATTTCCGCCGAGGCATCCAGGGCTTCGCCGCGAAGGTAGAGATCGAGGATGCTCCCCTAGGGGATGGCCCGAAAGCTCTTGTATAGGGGGCGCAATGGATCGTCCTGCCCGAGATGGGAAACGACGTGGTGCCAGTAGTTGAGGACGTCGTAAGCTTCGGTGGCGTCCTCCGCAGCGTGGACAATGCTGATCTCGTCCTGCCTGCATGTCCTATAGACTTCGCGTCCGCTGGTTAAGGAGAAAACGCGCCACCAGGTCTGGCCTGGACCGTCAAAACGCCACACCTCCGTCACTCCCTGCACGGGATCTCCACGGATGCTGACACAGTCCCTATCCTCAATGGGTTCGCGTGTCGGGTTGCGCAGAATCATGACGTTCTGGGCCGAATACCTGTATTTCCGCGGGCTGCTGGCTAACTGGAATGTAACGAAGGTGAAGTCGGCGGCGACAACGTAATCCAAAACTTGCGAGGTTTTGTCGTGAAATCCGGGCTGGTCCCTGCTCCGGATGAGAACGGCCTCGCGGCGCGGGTCAGTCAATACAATTCCCCCAAGTGAAAGATGCAACATCCTTGCCCCCGACGTTATCGAAGTTCGCTGCACCGTTCGACCGCCTGGGCGTTTGCAGGTCCAGCTTCGTTCCATCGCCACCGTTGAGGAGGGTAAGCCCGATGCGGTAAGTTACTCATCAGTAACTTAATGAACTTCCGGGGATATTCGCGCCTTGGAGCCGTCTATCAGCACTGATCCCTAGCGAGGAAACCATGCCTAAGAAATCCATTGACATCAACAACCTTCCGTACGCCGACGGCGACTTCTTCGCCTTCGAGCAGCTTCTCACCGCCAAGGAGCAGGACCGGCTGGCCGAGATCCGGGGTTTCCTTGCCCGCGAAGTCCGGCCGATTGCCGTGGATTGCTGGAACCGCGGTGAGTTCCCCATGGAACTCATTCCCAAGCTGGCCGAAATCGACCTGGTGAGCCCGGTGCGGCGCCAGGGCTACTCCAACCTGTTTGCCGGCCTGGTCCACGCCGAGGCCACGCGCGCCGATACCTCCATCGCTACCTTCATGGGCGTGCACGACGGACTGTTCACCGGCTCCATCGAAGCCCTTGGCTCCCAGGAACAGCAGGACGCCTGGCTCCCGGATATTTATTCGCTGAAGAAGATCGGCGCATTCGGGCTCACCGAACCCCTGGGCGGTTCCGATGTGGCCGGCGGCACGCGCACCACAGCACAGCGCGACGGCGACACCTGGATCCTCAATGGCGACAAACGCTGGATCGGCAACGCTACATTCGCGGACTGGGTGGTCATCTACGCCCGGGACCTCGCCGACAACCAGGTCAAGGGTTTCCTGGTAGATACGGCGCTGCCCGGGTTCAGTGCCACCAAAATCGAAAACAAGATCTCCCTCCGGACCGTCCAGAACGCAGACATCGTCCTGGAGAACGTGGTGGTTCCGGACTTCTTCAAGCTGGCAGGCGCCAACAGCTTCCGCGACACCAACAAGGTCCTGAAGGTCACGCGGCTGTCCGTGGGCTGGCAGGCAGTTGGCCAGCAGCTGGCAGCGTTTGACGTGGCTCGCCGCTACGCCGTGGAACGCCACCAGTTCGGCCGTCCGCTGGCGTCGTTCCAGCTCGTCCAAAGCCAGTTGGTGCAGATCCTCGGAAATGCCGTTAGCTCGATGGCCATGATGGTCCGGCTCTCCCAACTGGAGGACGCTGGCCAGGCCAAGGACGAACAGTCCGCCCTGGCCAAGGCATTCACCACCGCCCGGATGCGCGAGAGTGTTGCGATCGGCCGCAGCCTCCTGGGCGGCAATGGCATCGTGACGGACTTCGAGATGGCCAAGATTTTTGCAGATGCCGAAGCCATCTACTCGTATGAGGGAACCCACGAGATCAACACCCTCGTGACCGGCCGTGCCATCACCGGGATCTCTGCCATCGTCTAGGGCGTGTCTCTTTATTGGCGTAGCCAGATGACGACTGCGTACAGGATAACGCCGGCGCGGTAGGTCAGTGTGAGTTTGTCGAAGCGTGTGGCGATGCCGCGCCATTGCTTGGAGAGGCTGAAGGATCTTTCGACGGTGGTGCGGCCTTTGTAGGTCTCGGAGTCGAAGTTCACGGGCCGGCCGCCGCGTGAGCCGCGGCGTTTGGCGTGTCCGATCTGATCGGAGGGTTCCGGGATGACGGCTTTGATACCCCGGTCGCGGAGTATGGCGCGGTTCGCCCGGGTCAAGTCCAAATGCGTGGTGTAACGCGGTTGCCGCGTGATCCTTGGTTTGTTTAGGCGCTGAGCGCCAGTTCTGGGGTGTTCCCTGCCTCCTCTGTGGTCGGGGTGCCGACGGCCTGGGCCTGTTGGATGAGGTCGAGGCTGAGGTAGCGGCGGGCTTCGATCCAGTCATCGTGTTGCTCGGCCAGGACGGCGCCGACGAGGCGGATGAGGGAGTTCCGGTCGGGGAAGATCCCGACCACGTCGGTGCGGCGGCGGATCTCCCGGTTGAGGCGTTCCTGCGGGTTATTGGACCACACCTGCCGCCAGAGGCCCTTCGGGAAGGGCGTGAACGCGAGCACGTCGGCGCGGGCAGCTTCGAGGTGGTCCGCGACCTTGGGCAGCTTCTCTTCCAGTGCGTTGATGACGCGGTCGAACTGGGCGTGCACCGCGTCCGCGTCGGGCTGGTCGTAAACACTGTGGAGCAGGGTTTTCACCCAGGGCCAGGAGGTCTTGGGTGTGAGGGACATCAGATTCGCCGCGTAATGGGTGCGGCAGCGCTGCCAGGACGCGCCGGGAAGGGTCGCCCCGATCGCCGCGACGAGGCCGGCGTGCGCGTCGGAGGTCACCAGCTTCACCCCGGAGAGTCCGCGGGCGGTGAGGTCGCGGAAGAAGCCCAGCCAGCCGGCCCCGTCCTCGGACGAGGTCACCTGGATCCCCAAGACTTCCCGGTGCCCGTCGGCGTTCACGCCGGTCGCGACCAGGGCATGGACGTTCGCGACCCGCCCGCCCTCGCGGACCTTCAACACCAGCGCATCGGCGGCGACGAACGTGTACGGGCCCGCGTCCAGGGGCCGGGTCCGGAACTGCTCGACCTGTTCGTCGAGGTCCCGGGCCATGATGGAGACCTGGGACTTGGACAGGCGCGTGATGCCCAGGGATTCGACGAGTTTCTCCATCCGCCGGGTGCTCACCCCGAGCAGGTAGCAGGTTGCCACGACGGAGGTCAGGGCGGCCTCGGCCCGGCGCCGGCGCTCCAGCAGCCAGTCGGGGAAATACGTGCCCTGGCGCAGCTTCGGGATGGCGACGTCAAGGGTCCCGGCACGGGTGTCGAAGTCCCGGTGCCGGTACCCGTTGCGGGAGTTCACCCGCTCCGCCGAGGCCATGCCGTATTCGGCGCCGCAGACGGCGTCGGCCTCGGCGCCCATCAGGGCGGTGATGAAGGTCTGGAGCATCTGGCGGAGCAGGTCCGGGGAGGCCTGCTCGAGCTGCTCCGACAGGAAACGGCTCGGATCGATAGAATAAGGTGCGGTCATCGCGGAGTTCTCCTTCAGGAAAGACATTGGACTGTCATTTCCAAGGATCACGCGGTGACCGCCTTCGCATCTGGCAACACGCCCGAGGTGGGCCGTTACACCACGCTAATGGACGTAACCTTCGCCCGGGACGAGTAGGCCTTATCTCCCATCGCGGCATCGGGGCGGGTTCTGGCGCGACCTCCGCCGAGACGAGGAGCCCGGGCTGCTTCCATGACGACGGGGAACATGGGCGAGTCGCCGCCCGCGCCGGGGCCAAGACTCATCGCCAGCCGGCTGTCCTTGCCGTCGCAGGCGTGCTGGATCTTGGTGCTTAGCCCGCCCCTGGAGCGGCCGATGGCGTGGTCAGGCGGTTGGGTAAAAAGTTTCTTGTAATTCGGGAGTTCCCCCTGTGGCGCGGGGAAGGTTCGTCCCGTGCTGGTGGGCTCGGTTGATAGTTGAGTCCACCAACACGGTCCAGTCGATCAGCCCGGCCGCGTCCGCTTCGGCCAGAAGCCTCGTGTGGATCCGGTCCCACGTGCCGTCGGTTGCGAAACGGCGGTGCCTAGGTGTTCGTCGAATGTGTGAACGTCGCCCATGGCATTGAAACACCATGAAGGTGCGTTTTTGCTGCCATGACACTCCATGCAGCGACGTCGCGCACGTCAATGATGCTGGTCGGCAAGTCGGGGGCGAATGGTGCTAGGACTGGGCCAGGCCGGCATGCGGGTAGCGATTTAAGTCAAGGTGGACCTGCGGAGGTCTTCATCACCCGCGAGTTCGTACCAGGTCTCCGCCTCCAGTGTGGGCGAGGGCGTGTCAAGGTTCCAATACAGGGCATCGATGAGATTCCTGAGCTCTTGGACCGCCAGAGTGGGGAGGATCATTCCCGGTCCGCGGGGATCGTTGATGAGCTGGGACAGCCGCAAGGGTGTCATGGTGCGGTATCTCGGACGCGGGGCCAACTGCAGAGGATGCTGTTCACTGTGACTCCATCAGAACGCGTTGAGAGGGTGTAGGTAGCGTCCCTGAGTGTAATCCGCGGCCCGGAAGCGAGCTCCACGAACGGGCTCCAGGCCCAAGCGGCGGCCAGGCGGACGGGCAAGCCGGTGCGGGCTAGCACCCTGAGCAGCATCAGTGTGACGGCCCCTCCAATCAGCAGCCCGGCCAGCTGGACCAGAAGGTAGCCCACCGCGTCAGGGACCGCAGCCCGGACCGCGAGGAAATAGATCTCAGCCGTGGACGGGTAAAACGTGGGCACATGCGGCCGGTTAATGGCCGCGCAGAGAGGGTTTCCGGACGGAAAACCCGTGGCGGCCACGGACTCTGTCCCAAACAGATCCACTGAACAGACAGCTTTCCCGTCAGGACCTGACGTGCCCTGCGCAAACAGCCAGGCCGGCCGGTGATCGGCGAGGGTCTCATCGCGGGCCTCTTCGGTAATGATGTGGTTACCGAAGCGGAGGGGTTTGCTCACACTGCTAGCCGTGCCCTCCGGGTGGCGCTGAGAGTCGCTGCCGCCGAGGAGCTGGCAACCCATTTACGGGCCGCCCTGGAGCAGGACAGCTATTGATGTGGCCTGCGGGACGATCATGGCCGCGGACCGGTGTTCCAGGGACCAGGCATTTGACATTCTTTGCCACGCGTCAAACAACCGCAACGAAAACTTGGCGACCTCGCCCAGGAACTCATAACCCGAACTGCCGGGGCTACGGTGATGACAGCACATTTCGACGACTAGCGCTCCCGCTCAACAGGGCGGGTTTTCCGGTGCAGGATCAGTGCGGTGGCGGCGAGGAGGACCGCGGCGCCCTGTGCGAGGGCGGTGAGGGTTTTCTCAGCGAACCAGACGGGTTCGTACATGGCCGGGAAGGGCCCGAACGCCGGGAGGTCGATGTAGCGGTAGAGGAGCAGGATCGCCAGCCCTCCGCCGGCGGTGAGCAGGGCAAGGAGCCATGCGGGGCGGCTGCCGCGGATCAGGACGTAGAGCCCGGCGGCTACGGCGGCGGCGGCTTCGGCGAGAAAGAGGTTGCCCTCGCCGAAGCCTTCCGGGGCGGCGGACTGGTAGCCCGGGGCAAGGCGTGCATGCACGATCGCGTCCACGGCCAGAGCGGCCGCCGCCAGGACCCGCAGGACGGGGCCCGCAACGGTGCCACGGCCTGGGCGGCCTGGTTCCGGGGTTCCCGCGCCGGTGATACCCCGGGCAGGGGTGCGGTCCTTTCTCATTTGACGGTCAGGGTCCCGTGCATGTTGGAGTGGTAGGTGCAGTGGTAGGAGTAGGCCCCTGCCTTGGCGGGGGCGGTGAAGGTGGTGCTGGTGCCGGCTTTGACGACGGCGTCGAAGGACCCGTCGTCAGCGGTGACGGTGTGGGCCACGTTGTCCATGTTCATCACGGTCACGCTCGCCCCGGCAGGGACACTGTCGGGGCCGGTGTAGGCGAAGGATTTGATGTGGATCGTCAATTCAGCCGCCATCCCGGAGGACCCGCTGGTGGCTCCCATCGTGGCTCCCATTGATGATGCCATCGGGGACGCTCCCATCCCGGCATCCATGGACGCTGACGCGGAAGCCGTTGGCGGCGTCGGCGACCCGGGTGTTGAGCTGGACCCTCCTGGGGTGGTCCCGCAGGCGCTGGCACCGATGATGGTGGCCGCGCCAATCAGGGCAAGGGCGAGACGTTGCGGGGTTTTTATCGTCTTCATGGTGTTTCCCTTCAGGGAGCTGACGGGCGCTCCTGGCGGAGGCGAGGGCAGCGGTTCCGGGTTCAGGCGGGGTGGCTGGAGGTCAGGTGGGCGTAGACGACGGTGTTGTCCAGGTACTCCCGGGTGGCGGGGTCGTAGCCGCCGCAAGTGATCAGGCGGACCTCGGGGCGGTCCGCGTTCTGGTACACCTCCACGGTCGGGAAGGTGGCTTTATGATAGACATCGACTTTGTCCACGGTGAAGACCGCGGCGGTGTGGTCCGCGCGGGTGACGGTGAGGGTCTGGCCCGGGGTGAGTTCGTGGAGCCGGTAGAACAGGCCAACATCGCTGTTGGTGGTATTGACGTGGCCGAGGATGACCGCGGACCCGCTCTGGCCGGGCATGGGCGAGTCCTGGTACCAGCCCCCAGGTGCTCCCGGTTCCCCAGACGGAGTCTGGACTTCACCGTTGACTTGCTTGCCGACGGGGGTCAGGGCCGCGTCAACGCCGATGGCGGGGACAACGACCCGGACCGGCGCAGAGGCGGGCAAAGCCGCATCCGGGGCCGCAGGAACAGCCGCGGACGGCGGGATGGGCGGTGCCGGTGCATTGACCTGGTCAGTTAAGGGCGCTGGCGCAGGGCTGCTGGCGTCAGGGAATGGAGCCGTGGCCGGTGCCCTGGCCGAGACAGTGCTGGTGCCGCCCGGGACGGGTGGTTCGGCGTGGAGCCCGAGGCCGATCGTGGTGATGCCGCCAGCCAGGAGCAGGGCCGCCGCCGCGGACGCCATGAGGCGTCCGCGGCGACTGCTGTTTTCAGGTCCCATTAGATCCCTGCTTGTCCTGTCGCCTTGATCAGGCGTTAGGCTGCCATCTTGCGGCGGAGGGCGTACGCGCCGCCGGCTGCCAGGACGAGGCCGCCACCTGCTGCCAGGAGCCCCAGGTCAGGGCCGGCCGGGGCCGGGGTGGTGATGCCGGTGCCGGGGGCGCCGGCTGGCATGGCCTTCAGGGTCCCGCACAGCGCCGGCGAGGTCGCGGCCAGCGGCAGGGACGGCACGAGGTCGCTGGGAGCCTTCTGGGCCGCGTCGGACAAGGTGGCCGGGTCCAGGCCGTGGACGACGACAACGGCGGTGCCGGCCTTGAGCGCATCAGCGGTCTTCGCATCCAGGGTGAAGGTGCGGTTGTAGGTGTAGGAGGCGCCCATCCCGGCGACCTTCAGATCGGTGCCAGCTGCCGGGCTGGTGTCACCGCTGGTGGACAGGGTCGCACCGATCCCGCCGTAGGCCGGGGCACCTTCGGTGGTGCTGATCACGCCGTCTTTGTTGGTGTCGGCGGACATGTCCGGGCAAGTGCCCTTCGCGCCGATGTGGATGTGCTGGACGTGCGGGTAGGGGCTGCCGTTGAACATCGCGGCGAGACCGGAAACTTTCTCCGTGACCGTTGCCTGGTCACCGCTGACGGTGATCATGACGGTTCCCGAGGCGTTGCTGCCGTTGATCGCGGCCAGGTTCGCCTGGTAATTCGTGTTGTCCGCGGCCAAGGCCGGGCTGGTGGAGAGTGCAAGGGCGCCCAGGGCCAGGGCCGGGGCAATCAGGAAAGCGGATTTCATCATGATTCTTTTTCCTCCATTGACAATGAACGCCCCCCCAGATGGGCACGCCCATGACTGTGACACTAACGGTTCGTTGTGCTCCACGCCACAGATTGGTCAGATGTCATGAACTTTCCTTCGCCGCACCTGAAGCCTCTCACCTGCCCAAACACCCGGTCCGGGCACCTGGGGCATGCGGCAGGGGGGTGCATGAAGCGCTATTCGGACCAGCAGGCCAGCACTGTGGTGGCCACCTGGTAGGCGAACGCGGCGCGGGTCACCTCGTGCGGGCCCAGCGTTTCCGGCAAGGCCGACGCGTCCACGGTCAGCACAAAGCTGTCCTTAACGAAGGCAGCGGACGCTGGCGTCTGGAAGGCCGGGAACCCCAGGTTCGCCAATCCCTCGATCGGGTCGGCCGCAACCGTACTCCGCTGCAGCTCCTGAAAGAAAGCGTGTGCAGCATCCGGGTCAGCGGCTTCCTTGACCGAGAGCACGAGCGCACCGCCCGGCAGAGTGTAGGTGCAGGTGTAGAACTTGTCTGCCCACGTTGCGGCGGTGCCCGGGACAGACGGGAGGGCCGGAATCTTGACGATGTTGGCACGGGTTTCCTCCCCGCACACCATCAATGCCGCCGCCGAGGGCCCACCCGCGTCGGCAACGGGAATATCAGAGAGCGGCGAAGCTGATGCGGATGCAGCCACCGTAACAGCCGGACTCGGCGCCGTGGTCCCGGGGCCGGCACCGCACCCAGCCAGAACCAGCATCGACAACGCCGCAACAGCCGGGACAAGAACCCGATGCGTCGGAGATCGTAGCGGCGAGTTTACCCGTCCCATCAAGCACACACCTTCCAAAAGGTAGTCCTGGCCGACACCTTACCGCCCGCCACTGGCTATTCGGTACCGGAGCCTCCCCGGACGGGTCCGGCAACACGTCCGCGCCCGGGTCCCTGCATATGGGACCTGACCGCGCAGCGGCCGACCGAGGCCCTGCTGCCGCGCTCCGTTTCCCATGTCAGCGGACCAGGACAGCCATCCTTTGTGGCCGCGGTCTCGAACCGCGGGCATGAACTATTACAGCCCGGCGGCGCAGGACCGGGCCAAGACGCCACATATGATGCAGTGGAAAAGGTCCTGACCGGCATCTTTGAACCGTTGAGCAGGCACACCCTTGCCGTCCGCTGGAACCAGGCCGTTGAAGCCATGGCCAAACGCCTCGAAGCCCAGGACAACGGCTCCGAATAGGCCACTCGGGCACCCGACCCGCTGTGCCCCCGGCAAAACGCGGGGATTGGAAAGCCTGACCTGGAAACCCACGCAGGAGAGATCTCGGGTGTCCGGCGCACGACTTTAGCCGTACCGCACCCCACTCGAGCCGATGTCTTTGGGTATTTAGTACTTCTCTTCTTAGCGGGCTGCTCCGGGGTTTCGGTATCCCCGGAACAGCCGGACACCTCGGCAGCGTGCGAACCGGCCCGTCGGTTCGTGGGACTTAGTCGTTGTCGTTATCGCCGCTGGTGTTGATGCTGCCGTTGACGCCTGCCGGGAAGAACCCGCCCGACGTGACCTGCTCTGAATCGAGGTAGGCGATGTTCAACACTTGGGCTGCGGTCCGGCTGAACGCCAGCCCGTTCGCGTCAGTGGGAACAAGGTTGGCCACGGCCGCGGTGCCGATGCCCTGATCCAGATCCGTTGTCCCGTCGAGGCTGTCCCGGGCGTCCGAAATCTTCTGCACCGTGGTGTAGATCGCCGGGGTCTGGACCCCCAAAGCGTAGAGCGTTGTACGGATAATCCCCGCATGGTAGGCCTCGACGGCCAACAGTCCCGCGGCCGCCTCAAGATAGGTCTTATTACTGATCAACGGAGCCGCGCCCTTATACGCGGTGACACCGACGTCCTCGAAGATAAAGGCCCCGAACAGGAAGTTGACCTCATTGGCATACACATCGAACTTGTCATGCGGACCGATCAGCCCCGCAGCCCGGGCCGCGGCCGTGAAGCTATCATCAAGACTGATCCTCGGCCTCGACACCGCAGCGCTGCCCAACGCACTGCGGAGGAACGCGACATGGGTCTTTTCATCCCCGGCGATCTCCTCAGCATACTTTTTGATCAGAGGCGTCTTGAACGGTACAGCCCTGCCGCCGACCACCGGACCCCGCCGCCCCGTCCCGGTGGTCATGTTATCCGGCAACCCCATCCCCGTGACGGCCCGGAGATAAAACTCAGCCTCAAGGTATTCCAAGTTCAACGCGAAGTTCAGAATCGCCGCGTCACTGGGGGCCCCGGCCTCCTCCGCAACAGCAGGCGACGCCGCCGCGGACGCGGCAACGAAAGCCGCCCCGGCGGTGAGCCCGCTCAGCCCGGCCGCCCGGAAAAACCGGCGACGGTCCACCGCGCTCTCCGCGCTCCGGGAAATAGCGTCAACAATAAAACGTTGTTCGAACATGGGACATTCTCCTGCCATTCAAACGAAATGGCGGGGGCAGGACATACTCCTTTTAGCGCACCCCAGCGCTGCGACACCCTCGTCGCCACGACCACACCGGCCATGATACCCGTCACAATACCCGGGTCGGAAACGATGAGGAAGAGGATAAGCCAACCACTCCCAAGCGACTGGAACCCTGTTCTTTGAGCTAGCTACCGCGACCGACCGTGGTACCCTTGGCCTCGAGCATGAACCTGGGCGCCAACGCCGGTGTGGCCAGCACCAACCAGAACACCTTGGATGAGAACAACACCGCCGGAACCGACCGTGGTTCGTTCGTTTCGGCGTCGAACCTCGGCCTGAACCTGGGCGCCACGGCCAACGTCCCGAGCACCATCCAGAACAACACCACCACGCGGAACAAAAGATTCATCGGCAGCTAATCGAACCGACCCGGGGGATCTCGCGTGGACAGAGGGTCCCTGAACACGTCCTCTTGCACCGTGAAAGCGTGTACAGAACCGGGCCGTGGGGAATGACCGGGCGCCGGACCTTGTTAGTCCGGCTATGACACTTCTTCCCACACAGGCAGCACCCGGCCTCGCACTCGCCCTAGTCGGCGGGGGAACCACCGATGAGCTGAAGCTGGGTACCGGGGCCAGCGGCCTGGCTAACCTCCCCGTGGCCTACGGCCTGAGCGAGGAAGCCGCCCGGTCCTGGGGCCTGAACCTCTCGCACGCGATCAAGGACGGCGAGCCGGACCTCTTCAACGAACCAGGCATCTTCATCCTCGACGAGGACGGGACCCTGTTCTGGTCCAGCACCGCGACCATGCCCTTCGGCCGGCCGTCCCTGGACGATGTCATCGCCGGGGTCCGCTACGCCCAGGAGCACGACTACCCGCCCCACGGTGCCGCCTGAGACCTCGGGCGCAGACAAAGTCCGGCGCACCCGGGAGCCGCCAGCGCACCGGACTCCACAACCGGCCGCAATGAACGGAAAGGCAGCACATCCATGACCCCCACCCAAGCCCCTGTGCGGCGCGAACACGTCGAGGTCGCCGGTACATCCCTTTCATATCTGAGCAGCGGCGATGACCAGAGCCCCACGCTGCTCTTGCTGCACGGCACGTTCTGGAGCCGCGTGTGGCTGCCGGTCCTGCCCGCCTTGGGAATCGTCCGGCGGTGCATTGCCCTGGACCTGCCCGGATTCGGGCACAGCGAAGGCGAACTCGACACCAGCCACGCCACCGTCCCGGCCCTCGCAGAAACAGTTCTCGACGCCGCCGATGCCCTCGGACTGGACAGCTTCGACCTGGCCGGGCACGACATCGGCGGAGGAATAGCCCAACACCTCGCAGCCACCAGCGGGCGGGTGAACAAACTCGTGCTGATGAACTCCGTCATGTTCGATTCGTGGCCGGTGCCTGCGGTGGAAAGGTTCCGCGACCCGCAGGTCCGGGCAGCCACGACAGCCCCGGAGCTGCTGGAAGCCCGTGCGATATCGACGCAGCGGGCCATCAAACGCACCCTCAGCGAGGAGGAACTGGCTGATTACCTCTCGCCGTGGAACGAACCGGCCCGCCACAGGTCGTGGATGGCCATGGCCGCAGCCGCCGACCCCCGTTACACCCTGGACCTGGTCCCGCTGCTGCAAGAAGCCCACATACCGACCCGTCTGGTCTGGGGCAGCGAGGACGACTTCCAAAAAGTCAGCTTCGCGCACCGCTACATCAACGAGATTCCGGGATCGGATCTCGTTGAAGTCAACGGCAATCACATTCCCACCGAAGATTCACCGGCAGCCGTCACCCAGGCCATCCTGGAGCACCTCGTCAAATGACAGCGGCCGAAACCTCCGCCTGCACACCCCCTGGCATGGGAACATCTGAATCCGCCTGAAGTCCGGGCCCGGGCAAGTTCGGGCAGAAGAACCCGCTCCCACTGCCCTTGCTCCCGGGCAGACCAGCGCGCACCATGACAGATAACAAAAGGACCGTCCCGCGCTGATCGGCCTGACAACCGTAAACGGAGGATCAATGACCAGGGACGCCACTATCCACGCCCAGGAGCGCTTCGGCGTCGCCATGAACAGCGGGAAACTCGATGAATTCGATGACGTCGTCACGACCGGCTGTGTCAATCACGACCCGGAACCAGGACAAGGACCGGGCCCGCAGGGATTCAAAGACCTGTTCACAGGATTGCGCTCTTCTTTCATGATCAAATTCCTGCTCACGGCCTTCGCGACCGCAGTTCTGATAGTGCACACCCAATTGATCGGGCTCGTCGCGCACGCAGCGGCAAACGGGGCCCTGCACTCCACGGAACTGGGCGCGGCAAAGGCTCAGGTCACCGTCGCTGCAGGAGGCGCCCTGGTGGTCCTGCTGGTCATCACGGCCCATTCGGTCTACAGGCCCGGGGCCGGACCCGCTACGGGCTGCGTAAGCAGCAGCAATACCCCACCTCGCCAACAACAGCCGCGGTCCTCGCCGTAAACATCGGACCCACGCGGCCACGGGAAGGCCAAGACCCCTGCCGGGGCGTCTCCGGTTGTCCGGCCAGCAGTTGTGCGGGACGGGCATGATGAATCCCGGAGCTTCGCCAAGTCCGTACTTATTCGTCCTGCCGCCGCCGCTGAAATCGGCGGCGCCTGGCCGGTGTTCAGGTCGTCCGCGAAAAACCAGGCGTGGTGGTGGGCCGGGCTGGGCGCATGTTCTCAGAGACGAAGGATTTCAAGAACAGGGTCATTCGAGAAGCGTGGTGCTTGCAGCGGACTGCCGGAAAGCGACGCCGTTCTTCGGGAAACCGCCATTGTGATTGTCAGTTTCAGCGGTCCAGGGGCGCTGAAAATGACAGCCGGAAGGGATCTCAAACGGTGTCTTGCGAACGATCGTTTCTATGATTCTGGTGACCTGCGAGCGTTCGGCCTAGCAGTGCGCTGAACAAATGGGTGGCTTAGGGCGCGCCTTTTGCCCCCACGCGGCGTGCAGCATCAGTCCCACCACGATGAGCGAGGCGATAGCGTCCGCACGGGGAAACGCGGGGGTCAAAACGATGAGGCCGGCGACCGCGGTGGCAATGAAGCCGTAGAGATCGGTCAGGAGGGGCTGGAAGGATCCTTCTACGTTCAGGCTGGACCGGTTGGCTTTGGCCAGCAGCCACACCGCCACCAGATTCACGATGCCCCCCAGGATCGCGACGACCAGGACAGGTCCGCCCTCGACGGGAGGCGGATCGAAGAGACGGTGGATGGCCTCCACAGCAACCAGGGCGCTGCTGACCAGCAAGGTGATGCCATTGGCGGCCGCGGAAAGGATTTCCGCACGCTTGAATCCGAAGGTCCAGATTCCCCGCGCCGGGCGTGCCGCCGGGTTGATCGCCCACAGGGAGGCTGCGATCGCCCCGGCGTCGGTGAGCATGTGCCCGGCGTCGGAGAGCAAAGCCAGCGACCCGGAAACGCCGGCCACGATGACTTCCACGACCATGAACCCGACAAACAGGGCAAGGGCAATAACCAGATAGCGCCGGTCAGCGTTGCCGCTATCCCGTGGCTGTGACCGCTGTGACCGCTGTGACCGGCAGAGGATGCGCCCTCCTCATGTCCGGGTGCGTGGACGTGATCGGCGCTCATCGCCCGGTGTCCTTCTGCGCGGGGCCGGTGCGCTCGGGATGAATAGCGACGGTGTGCGGCACCTGAACCTTTACCGGGGGTTCTCCTGACATGATGGGCAGAACCCCCGCGATGATGATTCGCGCCACCTAGCGCCGGCGTTGGTTTCGTCTGTGGCGTTTGGATGGCGTTGGGCAAGTCTTTTGCGGGTGGCCGCGTTGGCCACGGCCGGGTCAGGCGGCTAGCTCCACGTCGATGACAGCTCGGTGAAAGCGTGGCTGGCTGCGCTCACGTAGGCGCCTTTCCTTCTGAGCAGGGCTGCGGTGCGGTGTGGAATGGCCGGGGCCAGGTCAACCGGATGGAGCCCGTGGTGTTCGCGGGCAATGGCTTCGGGCAGCACGGTGGCGAGCTGGCCGCGGCGGACGATTTCCACGATCGCGCTGATGGAGTCGGCTTCAATTGCGACGCGGGGGTCAATGCCGTGGTCGCGGAAGTACTGGTCGATGTGGCGCCGGGTTGCGAAGTCGTTACTGAGAAGCACTAGCCTCTCTTGTTCAAGCTGCCGCAGGTCCATGGGTGTCTGCACGCCGGCGCGGGGGTGGTTATTGCCGACGACCAGGCCAAGGGTTTCGACGAACAATGGCTGGGTCTCGATCTCAGACGAACGTGCCTGGGCGAAAGCGATGCCTAGATCGAGGGTGTCCTCGGCCAGTGCCGCCTCGATGCGGTCCTGGGTCATCTCCTGCACGCTCAAGGTGATGCCGGGATAGCGGGTGCTGAAACGTTCGACCAGCGGACCGATCAGGTAGGCGGTGAACGTGGGTGTCATAGCCAGCCGGAGCGATCCACGGGTTAGATCCTGCACGTCGTGGATGGCCCGGGTTCCCGCGTCAAGCTCCAGCAGGGCGCGACGGGCATAGCGCAGGTAGGTCTCGCCGGCGTCGGTCAGCCGCACGGTGCGCCCGGACCTGTCCAGGAGTTGGACGTGCAGCGTGGTCTCCAGTTGTTTGATCTGTTGCGACAGCGTCGGTTGGGAGACATGGAGTGCCTCGGCCGCGCGGGTGAAGTTTTGGTGTTCCGCGACCGCGGTCAGGTAGCGGATGTGGCGTAGCATCACAACTCTCCAACTATAGGAATTACTTATTGATTCCATTATAAACAAGTCTTGGACACTATAGTTTGGTTCCGTCATCCTTGAGTTATCCCCAAACATGAAGGAGACGGCCCATGAAAGACATCATCGAAGGCTTTCTGAAATTCCAACGGGAAGCCTTTCCGGATCGCTCTGAACTCTTCAAGGAGCTGGCCACCGCCCAGAACCCTGGGGCCCTGTTCATTGCCTGCTCGGACAGCCGGGTAGTGCCGGAGCTGCTGACCCAGCGGGAACCGGGCGACCTGTTCGTGATCCGCAACGCCGGCAACATCGTGCCGGCCTACGGCCCGGAGCCGGGCGGTGTCTCCGCGACCGTCGAGTACGCGGTCGCCGTCCTGGGCGTCACGGACATCATCATCTGTGGCCATTCCGACTGCGGAGCGATGACTGCCATCTCCACCGGCACGAAGCTGGACCACCTGCCGGCAGTGGCCAGCTGGCTTGCCCACGCCGACGCTGCGAAGGCCGTTAACGCCGCCCGCACCCACGGATCGGCCCAGGAGCGACTGGAGGCCATGGTCCGCGGGAACGTCATCGCCCAGCTGACCAACATCAGGACCCATCCCTCCGTCGCCTTGGCCCTGGACCAGAACCGGCTGAGCCTCCACGGCTGGGTCTACGACATCGAAACCGGCTCCATCGACACCCTGGACGGCGTCACGGGCCTCTTTGTCCCACTCGCAGACAACCCGCAGACCTGTGCCATGCCGGCCAGATCCGGCTTGGCCGCCTAACTACCTGATATCACCGAAAGAAATAGGAAAACACCATGATTCATTCCCAGAACACCCAGGCTCCGCGCGAGGAACTGACCGCCGCCATCATCGACGCCAAGATGCGCAAGGACCTCTCTTGGCAGGAGCTGACCAACGGTACCGGCTTGAGCCTTGCCTTCGTCACCGCCGCCCTGCTCGGCCAGCATCCATTGCCGGAAGCCGCTGCGGAAATCGTCGTCGAGCGGCTGGGCCTGGGCGAGGACGCCTCCAGGCTGCTGCAGACCATTCCGCTGCGCGGCAGCATCCCCGGCGGCATCCCAACCGACCCCACCATCTACCGTTTCTACGAAATGCTGCAGGTCTACGGGTCCACCCTGAAAGCACTGGTGCACGAACAGTTCGGTGACGGCATCATCAGTGCTATCAACTTCAAGCTGGACATCAAGAAAGTTGACGACCCCGACGGCGGTTCACGTGCCGTGATCACGCTCGACGGAAAATACCTGCCCACCAAACCGTTCTGATCCCGGCCTGGCGGCGGCCTCACTTCTGGGGCCGCCGCCTATCCCTGAATCAACCTCCCAGGCAAGGACTTATCATGGACTTCATCCAACGCACCATCGACATCGCACGCGCCAACGTCGAGGAGGGCGGGCGGCCGTTTGCCACCGTCATTGCCCGCGACGGAGAGATCCTTGCCGAGAGCCCCAACCGTGTGTCGCAGACGAACGACCCGACCGCGCACGCCGAGATCCTCGCGATCCGCGAGGCCTGTTCCCAACTCGGTACCGAGCACCTGACCGGGTGCACCATCTACGTGCTCGCCCATCCCTGCCCGATGTGCCTCGGCTCGCTGTACTACTGCAGCCCCGAGAAGGTCGTCGTCCTCACCCAGCGCGACGACTACGAACCGCACTACGTCGACGACCGCAAGTACTTCGAACTGGCCACCTTCTACGCCGAGTTCGCCAAAGACTGGACCGAACGACGGCTGCCGGTGGACTACCAGCCCCGGGACGCCGCGATCGACGTCTACCGTGAATGGCAGCGATGCAACTCGGGCAACCGCCACGTACTCACCCCGCCACCCGCAGGGTAGCCGGGCGCCGCCGGGGGTGCCCCGATGTTGGCAACTCAGCGACGGCATCATCAGCGCCATTACTTCAAACTCACCGTCAAGAAGGTCAAGGGCATGGACGGCGGTTCACGCGCCGTGATCACCGACCCCCAGAACCCATCCCAAACAGCCTGAGGTCACTCACGCGTCGCCGCTGTAACCGATGCGGTGCCCCATCGCCATGTCGTTGAACTCGCCCAACCGGGTCGTCGCGAGGTCGATCGTTACCGGACGCCGTTTCTTAGCGTCGCGCACGCCCTGACGCCTCCCATGGATCCGATGTGGCCATCGTTTCCCTCGCCCAGAACCAACTCCCAGCGTGTCGGCCAACCACGAATCCACCGATATCCAGACACTCTGATGGCGCGCCTAATGTCGTGGTAGTCCGGACGTCGTCATCCAGAAGTGGTCCGCAAATGACAAGCTGGGGCCTAGTGCGTGTCTCCGAATCACTTGGTAGGCCATTTGGCAATATTTAGGGGTGAGTTCGCGTTCCGCTTTGTTGTCCGATGCCCAGTGGGAGTTTATTTCCCCGTTGATGCCTGATTCCTCGGGGAAGTCCGGTCGGCCCTTCAATGACCACCGGTTGATGACCGAGGGCACCATCTATCGCTACCAGACGGGATCCATGGCGTGATCTCCCTGCCCATTTCGGGTCATGGAAGACCGTGTGGAAGCACCACCGCCGCAACAGCGCCAGCGGGACCTGGGACAAGGTTCTGACTGCGTTGTTGACCCGTGCCGATGCACAAGGGCTGATCAACTGGGAGGTGTCTGTGGACTCCACGGTCAACCGCGCCCATCAACACGGCACGAACCTTCCCCGCCACACAGGGGGACCTCTCGAAATACATGAATCTGTTTGATGAGCCTGATGACCACGCCATCGGCCGCTCCCGCGGTGGGCTGACCACCAAGATCCACGCTCTGGTTGACGGCAATATGCGCCCCGTGGTCCTTCTCCTGGGCCCCGGCCAG
This sequence comes from Pseudarthrobacter sp. S3, assembly GCF_050156905.1. NCBI lineage: Bacteria > Bacillati > Actinomycetota > Actinomycetes > Micrococcales > Micrococcaceae > Pseudarthrobacter > Pseudarthrobacter sp. S3. The sequence continues at coordinate 1,550,138 of NZ_CP189583.1, forward strand.
GGCGGAAACTCGCCCATGTTTGAAAATCTTATGGACGCCCTCAAGGTCGAGCGGGAAGGTCCCGGACGGCCCCGCACCCGACCAGACCGGGCCATGGCTGACAAGGCCTACTCATCCAAAGCAATTCGGGCCTACCTGCGCGGGCGGGGCATTGAATGCGTCATCCCCGAAAAGGACGATCAGAAAGCCAACCGCAAACGCAAGGGCTCCTCCAGCGGACGCCCCGTCATCTACGACAGGGACGCCTACAAACGGCGCAACGTCGTCGAGCGCAGCTTCAACACCCTCAAGCAATGGCGACCCCTGGCCACGCGCTACGACAAACTGGCCCTCACCTACCGGTCAGCGACCGTTCTGCACGCCATCGTCATCTGGAGCACCCTATTAGGAGACACGCCCTAGTGCCGTCAGCCGTCAGCCAGTGTCCGGCCCCAAAGGCAACAGGATGGACGGGCGGAGGTCCGTGACGAATTCCAGCGGATTGACATACGCGTCCCCGCGCCGGACGCCCCAGTGGACGCAGGCAAGGGCGCCACAGTGCCCGGGTAGCAGCGTTCCGATGGTTTCGCCCTTCGCCACCACGGTTCCCGCTGTGAGCGGGCTGTCGACCGGCTCAAAACTGCTGCGGAGACCGCCCCCGTGATCGATGGTGATCACAGGGCGGTCCACTACCACTCCCACAAAACGGACGGTGCCGGACTCCGGCGAGGTGACCGGGACGCCGTCGTGCGTTGCCTCCAGGTCCACACCCCGGTGCCCGCTCATCCACGGCTTGTCAGGAGGGTCAAAGGCGCGCAGCACCGCGGGCCTGGGGGAGAGCGGCCACGCCCAGGAAGCTCGCGGCGCTGTCTCCGCTGGAGCCACCGCTGCCGGAAACAGAAGGACGGCGGCGAGCACAAGCAATGCTTTCATGAACCCAGCTTTACGTGCCGGATCCCTGATGGGGAGTCCATGCTATGGCCATGTGGAAAACGCCCGCCGAAGGCCCCCTGGTAGTCCAGCGGATATTGGCTCCTGTAGTACACTTGGTGGAGCAGTTTGCTGTGCCCTCAACGCTTGCGTCGGCACGCCTCATTCAGGAATGCGGGGGAGCAGCAACTGACTACGCGTATCCAGCCCTCCAAATCTGAAGCCCCGGCTTTGTATGAGGAGGATTGTGTCTCTTGCGGTCAGGGCCTCGCGGTCCTGATGGGAGTCGCAATGGATGCCAGGAGCACGGCCCGCCTTGGGCCACGCTAAATAACCGTCAACTATTGGCAGGGTAAGAGAGCCTGAAAAGGCTCTCTCATGAATGACCTGCCGGAAGGAGCGCCGGCATGCCCGTCGTAACTATGCGCCAGCTGCTTGACAGCGGTGTCCACTTTGGACACCAGACCCGCCGTTGGAACCCGAAGATGAAGCGATTCATCTTCACGGAGCGCAACGGCATCTACATCATTGACCTTCAGCAGTCGCTGTCCTACATCGACCGCGCCTACGAGTTCGTAAAGGCCACCGTTGCACACGGCGGCACCGTACTCTTCGTAGGCACCAAGAAGCAGGCCCAGGAATCCATCGCTGAGCAGGCTACCCGCGTTGGACAGCCCTACGTGAACCAGCGCTGGCTCGGCGGTATGCTGACCAACTTCCAGACCGTTTCCAAGCGCATCCAGCGCATGAAGGAACTGGAAGAGATCGATTTCGACGACGTCGCCGGTTCCGCGTACACCAAGAAGGAACTGCTGCTCCTTCGCCGTGAACTCACCAAGCTGGAAACCAACCTCGGCGGTATCCGCAACCTGACCAAGGCACCGTCCGTGCTCTGGATCGTGGACACCAAGAAGGAACACCTGGCCGTTGACGAAGCCAAGAAGCTGAACATCCCGGTTGTGGCCATCCTGGACACCAACTGCGATCCTGACGAAGTCGACTTCCCGATCCCGGGCAACGACGACGCCATCCGCTCCGTCAACCTGCTGACCCGCGTTGTCGCCGACGCCGTTGCGGAGGGCCTCATCGCCCGCCACAACCGCGCCACGGGCACCACGGAAGCTCCGGAAGAGCCGCTGGCCGAGTGGGAGCGCGAACTCCTCGAAGGCAGCAAGACTGAAGAAGCTCCCGCCGCTGAGGCTGCTCCGGCCGCTGAAGAAGCTGCCGCTCCGGCAGTCGAAGAAGCAGCCCCGGTTGCCGAGGAAGCTCCGGCAGCCGCCGAGGCTCCCGCCGCCGACGCTGACAAGTAAAGCCGGATTCTCCGGCGCTGCCCGCAGCGCCGGAGCACCTGACAGGATGGCGGCTCACCCGGTGAGCCGCTGTCCTGTCGGTCCGTACACCACATACATTTTCTAGACAGAGGGGTTCCCATGGCGAACTACACTGCCGCCGATATCAAGGCTCTGCGCGAGCGCACCGGCGCCGGCATGATGGATGTCAAGAAGGCTCTTGACGAAGCCAACGGTGACGCCGAAAAGGCCATCGAGATCATCCGCATCAAGGGCCTCAAGGGCGCTACGAAGCGCGAAGGCCGCTCCACCGCTGAAGGCCTGGTGGCCGCCAAGGTCAGCAACGGCGTCGGCGTTATGATTGAAGTCAACTGCGAGACCGACTTCGTGGCCAAGGCTGACAAGTTCATCCAGCTGGCTGACAAGGTCCTGGCCGTGGCTGTGGAGTCCGGCGCTGCCGATCTCGACACCCTCCTGGCCATCGAAGTTGACGGCAAGCCGCTGTCCGAGGTTGTCGTCGAAGAAGGTGCAATCCTCGGCGAGAAGGTTGTTGTCCGCAAGCTCTCCCGCATAGTGGGCGGCACCGTTGACGCGTACCTGCACAAGACGTCCAAGGATCTCCCGGCCCAGGTCGGCGTCCTGTTCGCTGTTGACGGTGAAGGCGAAGCCGCTGCCACCGCCGCGCACGACATTGCAGTGCACATCGCAGCGATGTCCCCGAACTACCTGACCCGGGAAGACGTACCGTCCGACCTGGTCGAGTCCGAGCGTCGCATTGCCGAAGAGACTGCCAAGGCTGAAGGCAAGCCCGAGGCGGCAATGACCAAGATTGTGGAAGGCCGCGTAACGGGCTTCTTCAAGGGTGAGGTCCTGGTTGACCAGGCTTTCGCCAAGGATGCCAAGAAGTCTGTGGCGCAGGTTCTCGAAGAGGCCGGCGTCAAGGGCACGTCCTTCGCACGTTTCCGCGTCGGCTCCTAGCCGAATCCGCAAAGGGGTGGCCACTTCGGTGGCCGCCCCTTTTGCATGCACCGGCTAAACGTCCGATGAGACCTTTGGCCACCCGGCACGATAACCTTTTTCAGAGTTCACCAACGGGAAGGCACCCATGGAAGCCGTCAATTCTTCAAGCCAGCCAGAGAAAAGCAGGCGCCGCGTCCTCCTGAAGTTGTCCGGCGAGGTCTTCGGCGGCGGCAAGCTGGGCGTCGATCCCGACACCGTCCGCGATGTCGCCAAGCAGATCGCTGCGGCGGTCCCCGACGTCGAGGTCGCAATAGTCGTCGGCGGCGGTAACTTCTTCCGTGGTGCGGAACTGTCCCAGAGCGGCATGGACCGTTCGCGCGCGGACTACATGGGCATGCTCGGTACCGTCATGAACTGCCTGGCGCTGCAGGACTTCCTGGAGCAGGCCGGCGTGGAAACCCGCGTGCAGAGCGCCATCACCATGGGCCAGGTCGCCGAGGCGTACATTCCGCGCCGGGCCATCCGGCACATGGAAAAGGGCCGCGTGGTCATCTTCGGCGCCGGCGCCGGCCTACCGTACTTTTCCACGGACACTGTGGCCGCCCAGCGCGCCCTGGAAGTCCACGCGGATGTTGTCCTGATGGCCAAGAGCGGCGTGGACGCCGTCTACACCGCGGATCCGAAGAAGGACCCCACTGCCGAGAAGCTGGACACCCTGAGCTACGACGACGCCCTGCGCCGCGACATCAGGGTCATGGACCAGACGGCAATGACCATGTGCAAGGACAACAACCTGTCCATGGTGGTTTTCGGAATGGAAGGCGAAGGGAACGTCACCCGCGCCATCCTGGGTGAAAAGCTCGGTACCCTGGTGACCCCGTAGCTGCAGCTAGGATGATCTGAGTACGGTTCCATGGCCGCGGCCGGGCAACAATGGAACCAGGAACACTGAACCAAGATTGTGCAGGGAACCGGTATCCGGACTGCACTGATTTCTGAGGAGAGACCGTGATCGAAGAAACCTTGCTCGAAGCCGAAGAGAAGATGGACAAGGCAGTAGAGGTAGCCAAGGAAGACTTCGCCTCGATCCGCACCGGACGGGCAAACCCGGGCCTTTACAACAAGGTCCTGGTGGACTACTACGGTTCGCCCACCCCGCTGCAGCAGCTCGCTTCCTTCGCCATTCCGGACGCGCGCACCATCCTCATCACGCCGTTCGATAAGACCGCGCTGCGGGACATCGAGAGGGCCCTGAGTGATTCCGAGGTGGGTGCCAACCCCTCCAACGACGGCAACGTCATCAGAATCACCATCCCGGACCTGACCCAGGAACGCCGGAAGGAATACGTCAAGATCGTCAAGACCAAGGGCGAGGACGCGAAGATCTCCATCCGCAACATCCGGCGCAAGGCCAAAGAGACGCTGGACAAGCTGGTCAAGGACGGCGAAGCCGGCGAGGACGAAGGCAGCCGTGCCGAAAAGGAACTGGATGCCCTGACCAAATCGCACGTGGACGGCATTGACGAGCTGCTCAAGCGCAAGGAAGCAGAGCTGCTCGAAGTCTGATGAGCCAGGCAGAGCAGGCCCCCACACAAAGGGCGCGCACCAGGGGGAAACAGTTGCGGAGTAATCCGACACCCAAGGCCGGCCGGAATCTTCCGGCAGCCATTGTGGTGGGCTTGGCCATGCTGATCGGTGTGCTGGGCGGCCTGGTTTTCCTCCCGCTCGGATTCGTGGCGGTCACCACCGGGTTCGCGGTCTTCGGAGTCTGGGAGATCTTCCGCGCCCTGGAGGCGAACGGAACCAGGATGCCCATCGTCCCGGTCATGGTGGGTACAGTCGGCATGCCGTTTGCGGCCTATTTCGGCGGTCTTGAGAGCCTTCTTTTCGTCATGCTCCTGAGCTGCGTTGCAGTTCTCCTCTGGCGTTCAGTGGAGAGCCCGGCGGGATCAGCGAACAGCATCTTTGCCGGCGTGTTCACCCTGGGTTGGGTGCCGTTCTTCATCAGTTTCGCCGTGCTGCCGCTGCACGCCGTCGGTGTCACCACCCCGGTGGGTCTCTGGCCTGGCGGGACCGTGCCGCCAGGGGCCTGGCAGGTGGCCGTGATGCTCCTGCTAGTGGTTTCGAACGATACGTTCGGCTATCTCGTAGGCGCGTCGCTGGGCAAACATCCCATGGCCCCCAAAATCAGCCCCAAGAAATCCTGGGAGGGTTTCGCCGGATCCGTTGCCGGGGCCGTGTTGATCGGCATCCTCGCCAGCATTTTCCTGCTGGACAAACCCTGGTGGGTGGGGGTGATCCTTGCGGTTGGCGTCGTTGCAGCGTCCACCGCAGGAGACCTGGCCGAGTCCATGGTCAAGCGGGAACTGGGAATCAAGGACATGAGCAGCATCCTGCCCGGACATGGGGGCGTCATGGACCGGCTGGATTCCATCGTCTTCGCCTGTCCCGTGGCATTTGTGCTGTTCGCACTGGTCGCGGGCGTCTGACACGGCCTTAACTGCCCACCTCCGCCGGAGCACCGGCAGCGCCAATAGACTGGTGCGTAACCTGACCCAGCTGAAGAGCAACAAAGGAACAACAGTGGCATTGGACTTTCAACGGAAAACTCCCGCGTCGTTTGAGCGCGTGCGGGGCAACGAATTCGGGTACAACGCCAAACAGGTGGACCAGTTCCTCCAGCGGGCCAGGGCGGCACTTGAAACACCGAAGGCCACCAGCCGAGGCGTCACCAGCGCCGACGTCCGGGGCGTCTCCTTTGACCCGGTCAAGGGCGGCTACGCTGCCGCCGTCGTTGACGCAGCGCTGGACCGGCTCGAAGACGCCTTCGCCCGCCGCGAACGGGACGAACTGATCGCCGCCAAGGGCGAGGATGCCTGGCTGCGGGAGATCGGCAGCCTCTCCGGAATCCTCAGGGGCCGCCTTCACCGGCCTGACGGTGAGCGGTTCCGGCGGCCGTCAAAGAAGAAGGCCCGCAGTTACAACATCCTGGATGTGGACAACCTTTGCTACGACCTGATCGGCTACCTCGAAGAGGACAAGCCGCTCAGCGTGGACAACGTCCGCCGGGTGGTCTTCCGTCCCGCCGTCGGCAAGGACGGCTACGAAGAGACGCAGGTAGATGCCTTCCTGGACCGCGTGGTTGAACTCATGGCGGCCATCGACTGAAAGCGTCCCGGCACGCTGCCCCGGACCAGGCTCAATGACTTTCCCGGGGAGTGGGGGACACAGGCGTGAATTGGCGCCAAACTGCCATATACGTCCTGTAGCCGTAGACCGACGAACCGGTGAAAAAAGCCAGTCCGAACACTTGCCCCTACGGCGGCCGCACCGGAGACACCTGTCCCGAAGATGGATGTCAGCAGCCCTGCCAGGATCGCGATGAGCGCCGAGTTCGCTGTGCTGATGAAAGTCATGCTGCTTCCTGCCACATGGCTCAGTGGGTTGAGGCTCCCCAGGGAGTCGTACGTCTGGACGGAGCCTGGCAGGTCGTCGTGCACGGAGGTCATGAAGTGCCGGGAGATGCCCGGGTCAAGGGCAACGTAGGCCGACCGCGGTCGGTTCATCGCGAGCACATACATCAGGTCCTCGTACGCAACATTAAAAACCCGGACCTGCGAGAGGCAGCCGATGACGACGTCCACGAAGAGCACCACTCCGGCCAAAACCATGAACATGTCCGAGAACGTGGTGGCCTGACCCACAAGCGCCAGGCTGACCAGGCTGGCGGAGGTGAACATCAGGAACATGCCGATGCGGGTCAGCACCTCAGCCTGTGTAGTGCTGCGGGATGCAAGCAGGCTCCAATGCTCGGTGGCGAGCAGATGCGCCCGGACCGACGGCGGGACTCCGTCCGCCTCGTTGGGGGTGCTTCCGTCCTGCGTGGAGATGCCGCAATTGTCCTCCCTCCGGCCGCCCGGAGGGAAGCCCAGGACCGCTTGTGCGGGTACGATCAGCGTTCGGTGGCCAATGGCCGTTCCGGCGTGTGCAGCCGGGTCATGACCCGTGCCGTGGTCCGCGGAATCCGATGTTTTGTCGCCCGGGAGACAAGCACTGTCACGGCGAAGGCGGCGGGAACGGTCCACGCCGCCGGCTGGGCCAGCCAGAACGGCGTGCCGGCGGCGCCCAGGATGTTTCCCCACACCATGGCGCCACCGCAGAGGACGCCTCCGGTCACCATGCCGGCGATGGCGCCCGCATCGGTGAGCCCGCGCCACCAGATGCCCAGCAGGAGCACCGGGCAGACGGTGGAGGCCGTAAACGCGAACACCAGGCCCACGCTTCCGGCCAGCGCCATGGAATCAGTCATCAGGGCAAATCCCAGCGGGACCACAGCGGAGACGACGGCGGCGAGCCGGAATCCCCGCACACCGCCGCCGAGCACGTCCTGGCTGATTACGCCCGCCAAGGAGACCACCAGGCCGGACGTGGTGGACAGGAACGCGGCAAAGGCTCCGGCCACCACCAACGCGGAGAGCAGATCGCCGGCGGTTCCACCGATCAGCTGCCCCGGCAGCAGGAGAACCACGGCGTCCGGCTGCCCTGACAGGGCGAGTTCGGGCGCGAACATCCGCCCCACCAGCCCGTAGGCGGTGGGAAACAGGTAAAACACCGAGAGCAGCCCGAGCACGATCAGGGTGGTCCGCCGGGCCGAATGTCCGTCCGGATTCGTGTAGAAGCGGACCAGGACGTGAGGGAGTCCCAGCGTGCCGAACAGCAGCGCCACCAGCAGCGAGATGTTCTGGTACGGCCCGGCCGGGGCCAGCCCGGTGGGATTCACGACGGCGGGGGCCACAGCGGCTTCCCCGTCACCGGCGAGCGTAAACACGATGAACAGGACGGGCACAGCAATGGCGGTGAGCTTCAGCCAGAACTGGAACGCCTGCACAAAGGTGATGGAGCGCATGCCGCCGGCCACAACGGTCAGGCACACCACAACCACCACGGCGGCGGAACCCACCCAGGCTGGCAGCCCCGTGGTGATCCGGATGGTCAGGGCCGCACCATGGAGCTGCGGCACGATGTACAGCCAGCCCACCACAACCACCACCACACTGGTCACACGGCGGACTGCGCGCGAATCCAGCCTGGCCTCGGTGAAGTCCGGGATCGTGTAGGCGCCGGACCGGCGCAGCGGTGCGGACACAAAGAGCAACAGCATCAGGTAGCCGGCGGTGTAGCCCACGGGAAACCACAGCGCGTCGGTACCGGACAGCAGGATCAGTCCGGCTACGCCGAGGAAACTCGCCGCAGAGAGGTACTCTCCGCCAATGGCCGAGGCGTTCCACCATGGCCTGACAGTCCGGGAGGCCACGTAGAAATCTCCGGTGGTCCGGGAAATCCGCAGTCCGTAGAACCCTATGGCGGCTGTTGCCAGCGAAACGATAACAAGTGCCATCACACCCACGGCGGGATTCATCAGGCCATCACTTGTCCCCGGCCAGGTCCCGGTAGCGGGTCTCATTCCGTGCCGCGGACCGGATAAAAAGCCAGGCGCTGAGGCCGATCACTGGATAGATGCCGGCACCCAGCAGAATCCAGTCGAACGGGACACCCGCGACCCGGGTATCGGCCAAGCCCGGCACGGCTGCCAGCAACGGGAACGCAGACAGGATCAGCAGGAACACGATGGCCACAACCAGGGCCAGCCGCAGCTGGGAACGGATCAGGGAGCGGACGAAGACCTGTCCCACGTCTGATTCCTCCGCCGCCTCGCGGGATTCCCCGGCGGGCCGGGGCGCAGAGCGTGGGGCGGTGACGCGGACCCGGGTCATGCCTGCGGCCGGATGCGGGTGGCTTCCAGCTTTTCCCTGACCATGGGAAGGTGGCGGCGGCTGATGGGCAGGCCGGCGCCGGCCACCGAGACGCTGGGCTTGTCCGCCGCCAGCTTCATGGACTGAACATGCTTCAGCGCCACCAGGTAGGACCGGTGCGTCCGGATGAACCCGGCCTCCGCCCACTGCTGCTCAAGGTCTGCCAGTGGCACACGGATGAGGTAGCTGGCATCCGCGGTGTGCAGCCGGGCGTAGTCTCCCTGCGCCTGGACGTATGTGACGTCGTCGCGCCTGATCATCCTGGTGGTGCCGCCCTGGTCAACGGTGATCATCTCAGGGGCGGCGGCGGCGCCGCCGTCGCGCAGCAGCTCGCTGATCCGGCCCACCGACCGGGAGAGCCGCTCGGCCCGGACGGGCTTGAGCAGGTAGTCCACGGCGGCCAGTTCAAAGGCTTCCAAGGCGCAGTCCTCGTCCGCGGTCACAAACACCACCGCCGGAGGTTTGCTGCTGCGCGTGATGGCGCGTGCCACATCAAGGCCGGACACGGCGGGCATGTGAATATCCAGGAAGACGGCATCAATCCTCTCAGTGTTCAGGGCCCGCAGTGCCTCCGCGCCGGACGTAGCCCGGTGGATGACCCCGATCCGGTCGTCCTTGCCCAGCAGGTAGGCCAGTTCCTCCACGGCGGGTAGCTCGTCGTCGGCGACGAGGACATTAATCATGGTCCTACATTAGCCGCCGCAGGCGGTTGGAAGCAGGCGGTTGGAAGCATGCGGCTGGTTCAGGCGTCATGACCGGGCTGGGACTTGGGCACGCGCATGGTGATCAGCGTTCCCTCGCCCGGCGCCGTCTCGATCACCAGTCCGTGCTGGTCACCGTACACCTGCCGGAGCCGGGCGTCCACGTTGCGCAGCCCCACATGGTCGCCGTCGTGGTGCCCGGCCAGCATTGACTGGAGCTCGGCAGGGTCCATCCCCACGCCGTCGTCCTCGATGGTCACTTCCGCGTAGGCGCCCGAATCGTTGGCGGTGATGGTGATGTGGCCCGCCCCTTCCTTGGCCTCCAGGCCGTGCCTGACGGCGTTCTCCACCAGAGGCTGGAGGCTGAGGAACGGGATGACGGTGCTCAGGACTTCCGGTGCGATCCGCAGGCTGACCTGGACGCGCTCACCGAATCGGGCACGCTCCAGCAGCAGGTACCGGTCAATGCAGCGTAGTTCCTCCGCCAGCGTAGTGAAGTCGCCGTGGCGCCGGAACGAATACCTTGTGAAATCGGCGAACTCCACCACGAGTTCGCGCGCCCGCTCCGGATCCGTGTTGATGAACGACGCGATGGCGTTCAGCGAGTTGTAGATGAAATGGGGGCTGATCTGGGCACGCAGCGCCCGGACTTCGGCTTCCATCAGCAGCGTCCGGGACGCGTCCAGCTCAGCGAGCTCCACCTGGACGGCCACCCAGTCCGCCACTTCGCTCGTGGCACGGACCAGGCCCGCGCCCGCCGACGGGGCAAACGCCGCCACGACGCCCACCACCCGTGACCCGGCACGGACCGGGGCGATGACTGCGGCGAGGCTCCCGGAGGCAAGGTCCGCACCCAGGTCCCGCGCCTGGAGCACCGCGGTCCGGCCGCCGAGCAGGACGTCGGCGGCCAGGCCCATCAACCGGGGCTTCAGTTCCTCGGCGGCACCGTCCCAGGCGAGCACCCCGGCCGAATCGGTGATGGCCAGCGCATCACAGCCCAGCAGGTTCCTTAGCTGCCGGCTCGCCTTGGCGGCGCCTGCCGGATTGAGGCCCGTACGCAGGTGTTGCCCGGCACTAGATGCAGTGTGGAGGGTGTTGTACGTGGCGCGCTCGGCGTCGGTGCCCAGCTCACGGAAGGATCGGAGCAGCTTGATGCCAGCGCCGACGACGACGGCGATCGCCAGCACAATCACCGCAACTGCGGCGGCGGTCAGGAGCGGGGAGTCTGGCATGGTGCCCAGCGTAGCGGCGGGTGCCGTTAGTCGCAGCATTGTTGCCGTTGAGCGACCGTTGCGGCCATGGTTCTGGAAAAGAGGACTACCGCAGCGCAGAGTGATTGCAGTCACATTGTCCGCATCCTGTCCGCAGGCCGGTCCGTGTGAACCAGGCAAGTCTCAATGAGGAGGAACGATGGGTAACGATGCCCAGACTCCGGACGCAGCGGCGTCCGTGGACTTCGAACAGGTCCAGTCGACAGAGCGGTTCCAGGAACTGCGCAAACGTCACCGCAGCTTTGTGTTCCCCATGGCTGTGGCATTCCTGCTGTGGTACTTCGCGTATGTCCTGCTGGCGGACTACGCCGTCGAATTTATGTCCACAAAAGTGTGGGGCAACATCAACGTCGGCCTGATCCTGGGCCTGCTTCAGTTCGTCTCCACGTTCGCCATCACCGGCTGGTATGTCAGCTACTCCAACCGGAAGCTGGACCCCATCGCGGCGGAGATCCGCAACGAAATCGAAGGCCATGAGTTTGATAAGGACGGCAATATCGTGAGCGGAGTGAACAAATGATCGGAATTGCCACGGCGGTGGATGTGGCCGCCCTCAAGGACACTACGTTGCTTAATATGGGCATCTTCGGCCTTTTCGTTGCCGTGACCATGGTGATTGTGCTGCGCGCCAGCCGTAACAACAAAACCGCTGCCGACTACTACGCGGCCGGACGCTCCTTCACCGGCCCGCAAAACGGCACCGCCATCGCCGGCGACTACCTCTCGGCCGCTTCCTTCCTGGGGATCACCGGCGCCATCGCCATTAATGGCTACGACGGATTTATGTACTCCATCGGCTTCCTGGTTGCCTGGCTCGTGGCCCTGCTGCTGGTCGCTGAGCTGCTCCGCAACACCGGCAAGTTCACCATGGCAGATGTCCTCTCGTTCCGGCTCAAACAGCGCCCTGTGCGCATCGCCGCCGCCATCTCGACCCTCGCGGTCTGCTTTTTCTACCTCCTGGCCCAGATGGCCGGCGCTGGCAGCCTGATCTCCCTGCTCCTGGGCATCAGCGACTGGGGCGGACAAGCACTGGTGATCATCGTCGTCGGCGCCCTGATGATCATGTACGTACTGATCGGCGGCATGAAGGGCACCACCTGGGTCCAGATCATCAAGGCCATGCTGCTGATTGCCGGCGCTGCCGTGATGACCTTCTGGGTGCTTGCCATCTACGGGTTCAACCTCTCCGACCTGCTGGGCGGCGCCGCGGAAACCTCGGGCAACCCGAACATGCTCAACCCCGGCCTGCAGTACGGCAAAACCGAAACGTCCAAGCTCGACTTTATGTCCCTGGGCCTTGCCCTAGTCCTGGGTACTGCCGCGCTGCCCCACGTGCTGATGCGCTTTTACACGGTACCGACCGCCAAAGAAGCCCGTAAGTCCGTTGTCTGGTCCATCGGGCTGATCGGACTCTTCTACCTGTTCACCCTGGTCCTGGGTTACGGCGCTGCAGCGCTGGTGGGAGCCGAAACGATCAAGGCTGCCCCGGGCGGCGTCAATTCGGCGGCACCGCTGCTGGCCTTCTATCTCGGCGGACCACTGCTCCTGGGCTTCATCTCCGCGGTGGCCTTCGCCACCATCCTGGCCGTGGTGGCCGGCCTGACCATCACGGCCGCAGCGTCCTTCGCCCACGACATCTACGCCAGCGTTATCTCCAAGGGCAACGCCGACGCCGAGACCGAGGTCAAGGTGGCGCGGCGCACCGTGGTGGTTATCGGGGTGATGGCCATCCTGGGCGGCATCTTCGCTAACGGCCAGAACGTGGCTTTCCTGGTGGCGCTCGCCTTCGCCGTCGCGGCGTCGGCGAACCTCCCAACCATCGTCTACTCGTTGTTCTGGCGCCGGTTCACCACCCAGGGTGCGGTCTGGAGCATGTACGGCGGCCTGGGCTCGGCCATCATCCTGATCGCCTTCTCGCCTGTAGTTTCCGGACTGAAGACCTCCATGATCCCGGGTGCCAACTTCGCCTTCTTCCCCCTGAGCAACCCCGGGATTGTGTCCATCCCGCTGGCATTCCTGCTCGGCTGGCTGGGCACGGTGCTGGACAAGAAGCGCGAGGACACCGCCAAGCAGGCGGAAATGGAAGTGCGGTCCCTGACCGGTGTGGGCGCGGAGAAGGCCGTGGACCACTGATCGATGGCTGAGTACGGAACAGGCCGACAGTCCGGAGCAACCGGGGACTCCGGAACCGGCTGATAGTCGGAGAGCCCCTGTGACGCAAGGCATAGGGGCTCTCTGACATTTCAGCGGTCGGCGGCCGGTGCCATGCCGTCGTCGTCCTTTCACCGGATCCGGCGCCGGAGTCGGTGCCGCTTCAGCCGGGCCGTCTACGCGACAATCATGAGCGCCAACAGGGGCGCCGCGAGGTGGCTGAAGTGCAGGCTGGAAGTGTCGCGGATGAAGGCAAGGGCCGCCACATGGGCCCCGGCTGCCGTCAGCAGGAACGCCACGGCGGACCGGGACCCGATACTCCGTCCGCTCTCCAACGCCAGGATATTCCACAGGGTCAGGCAGTTCCCCAGCCGCCGGTGAGGACCGCGAGGGCAGGCTGCCAGACGGAACCGGCAACTCTCGGCGCCGTAAGGAGGCTCGAACTTTCATGAACGCACCTTACCCTCACGTCCAGCACATCCACGGCGGCGCCAAGGGCGTCTGCCTTCCCGCGTCGGCTGATAAGGACGGCGACGGCGTGGTCTCCACCACCGAAGGCGCACCATCCTGCGGCGCCACTGTCACCACGCTTTCCACCAGCGGCGACACCAGCCGTGCGGCCGGGCCTGACCTCAAGCTCGCTGGCCAGGGCGCCAGCTACACCGTTGACCGCATGTTTGAGCTGAGCTCCGAGACCAAGGCAGCCTTGGAAGCAGGCACCGCCGTGGTGGTTGTACACGGCCTTGACCCCGCCACGCTGAGCCCGGCAGGCTGCGCTGACACCGGCGTCACGACGGACTCCGGTCGCCGCGGAGGCCTTCTGGCCTCCGCGGCGGTTGGACTTCTGCTCCTTTTGCCTCTGGCTGGCTGCGGCACCGGAACGCCCGACGCCGGTTCCGCACCGTCGGCTCCCGCCTCACCGCCGGCGTCGGCTGCTCCCGCCACTACTCCTGCTGCGGCGCCGGCCCCGCCTGCCGCGGCTCTGCGGCGCCCGCCGTCGACCCTTTACCGGCGGTACTGCCACCTCCGAACCAGTAACACTTGAGATCCCCGCCATCGGCGTCCGGACCAACCTCCTGAGCTTGGGCCTGCGGGGGAACCGGTCGCTTGTAGTGCCGCAGGACACCGGCACCGGCGTACCCGCAAGCTGGTCCAACGGCTCGCCCACTCCTGGCGACCGCGGCCCGGCAGTGATGCTTGGTCACGTGAAAGCGCGCGGCGGCGCAACGGGCGTTTTCGCCGACCTGCGCCAGCTGACCCCAAGCACTTTCACCTGCACGGACCACCCCTGGTCTTCCCCGCCTACGAAACCGCTGACGGTTCCGCCGTGTTCCCAGCGCCCGCGTTCGAAATACGTAAGGATTCCACCCGCGTCAACTGCTGCGCGTGGTTGGCATGATGGGGTCATGGACTATCCCTCGGAACCCTTCGCCCGCGTCGGCATTATTGGCGGCACGGGCCTGTACCGGCTGCCCGGCGCTGCCGTGCTGGAGACGCTGGATGCCGCGACGCCTTTTGGCCCGCCGTCCAGCCCCGTCACCGTTGCCCGGCTGCCTGCACGGGACGGTCCCGGAGGTGCGGACGGCCCGGTGGTCGTGTTCCTGGGCCGGCACGGCCGCGGACACAGCATTGCCCCGCAGCAGATCAACCACCGTGCCAACTTCTGGGCGCTCAAGAGCATGGGTGTGGAGGCTGTCATTTCGTCCGCGGCAGTGGGCGGACTGGTTCCGAGCCACGGAACCGGGACCTTTGCCGTACCCGACCAGTTTCTGGACAGGACCTGGGGCCGGGCGGACACTTTCTATGACGGCTCGCTGCCCACCGGCGTGCAGCACCTGCCCGCCGCCGAGCCCTACAGTGCCCCGCTGCGCGCCGCACTCCTCGACGCTCTGGAGGTGCAGGGCGAACACTTCGCACCGGCTGCAACCGTGGCTGTCATCAACGGGCCACGCTTTTCCACCAAGGCCGAGTCGGCAGCCCTGGTCCGGGCCGGTGCGCATCTGGTCAGCATGACCCAATACCCCGAGCCGGTGCTGGCGGCGGAGCTGAACATGCATTTCGCGGCGCTGGCGTTCATCACCGACGCCGACACCGGCCACGACGGTTCCGAGCCCGTGACCGCGGAGCTGGTACTCGGCCGCCTGGCGGCCGCGCAGCCGCGGGTTCTGGCCGTGCTATCCGAGGCGGCGAGGAGGGTATCCGCGGGGCTGGCCTGCGTGGAAACGGCGGACGGCGGCGGATTCCCGCGGATGGCCCTTATGCCCGCCGACGCCGTCGCCACTGTGATGGGCGCCGCCAGCCCGGTCAGCCCCGGTACTGGAAGGAGGACGCCGTGAAAATTCTGGTCACCGGCGGAGCCGGTTTCATTGGCGGCCACATCGTCGGGGCCGCCCTGGCCCGCGGCTGGGAGGTCCGGACCCTGGATTCGCTGGATCCGGTGGTGCATCCGGTCAGGCCGGCAGCACATCCCGGCGCGTCTTTGCTGGTGGGCGACGTTGGCGATGCATCCACCGTTGCTGCGGCTTTGGAGGGGATCGACGTCGTTGTCCATCAGAGCGCCAAGGTGGGCCTCGGCGTCGACTTCTCCGATGCGCCGGACTATGTCCGCAACAATGACCTGGCCACGGCCGTACTCCTGGCAGGCATGGCCTCGGCCGGCAGGGACAAGCTGGTGCTGGCCTCCTCCATGGTGGTCTACGGCGAGGGCGCCTACACGGACTCATCCGGCCGGCTGATGCGGCCCGGCCCACGCCGGGTGGAGGACATGAACCACGGAATCTTTGACCCCCGGGACCCTGTCACCGGCGAGCTCCTGCAGCCCACACTGGTCACCGAAGGCGCGGTGCTGGACCCGCGGAACGTCTATGCTGCCTCCAAACTGGCCCAGGAAAACCTGGCATCGGTCTGGGCCCGTTCAACCGGAGGCACTGCCGCGGCCCTGCGGTACCACAACGTCTATGGCCCCCGGATGCCCAGGGACACACCCTATGCGGGCGTGGCCAGCCTGTTCCGCTCGGCCCTGGCCCGCGGGGAGGCGCCGCGGGTGTTCGAGGACGGCGGCCAGCGCCGCAGCTTCATCCACGTGGCGGACGTGGCGGAGGCAAACCTGTGCGCCGTTGAAGCGCTGGCAGCGGGCGGGGTCATGGCGGCAGGCAGTATGAGGGCATACAACGTAGGAGCCTCGGAGGTCCATACCATTGGTCAGATGGCGGGGGTCCTGAGCGCTGTTGGCGGCGGCCCGGTCCCCGTGATCACAGGGGACTTCCGGCTGGGCGACGTCCGGCACATCACCGCGAGCTCTGCACGGGCCAAAGCCGAACTGGGTTGGGCTCCGCGGCGCAGTTTCGAGGACGGCATGCGCGAGTTCGCCACCGCCCCGCTGCGTGGGGAACTGCCCTAGACGGCCGGTCCCAGAGCCTCCTGGCCAGCGGGGATCCGCAACCGAAACCGGCACCCACCCGCAACGTTGGCAACCTCCAGAGCACCACCATGGGCCTGCACGATGCCGTGGACAACCTTCAGGAGCATGAAAACGCTCGTCGATGAGCGACCTGATGGGAATGCCGCGGCCCTGTATGAATGGGCTTCTGTGCACGACATTCTGGGGCGCGACACGGAAGCGATTCCCCTATAGCGCCTTGCCCTCGACGCAGGTCTCGATGATAGGCGACGGCTTCAGGCACTCATTCAACTCGCCAGCTCACTGCGAAACGTGGACGAGTTCGAGGCGGCCATTCGAGTCCTCGAGGATGTGGAGGAAAACAACGTCGCCGGAGATGCGCATCCTGCCTTCCTCGCCCTGGTACTTTTGGGGGCCGCAGCAATCCGGTTGCCGGGCAGCACCATCCACCACAGCAAGAACGCACCTGCCGTCTGCAGCGCATGCAACTGCGCAAACAACACCGCCTGCGGCCTGAAGCGGGTGTCCGCCGCTGCCGCTGCTGGCTCTGCCGTATCGGATTCCACCCTTGATCCTGCCCTATGCCGTCCCGGAGACCACAGCGCGGTCTTTGGGCTTGTCACCGCGGCCTCTTGTCTGGAGGTGTTCGACGGCGGCCGCCACCGCGGCAGCAAATTCGGTGTCCGGGATTTCCGCGGCGATCTCCAGTGCATCGTCCATGTGGTCCATGTCCCTCAGAACCGGCAACAGCCCTACTGATAGTCCGTTCGCCGCCAGTCGGGAGAGCTGGTCGGCTCCGGTCGTGTCCGTGGACATCGGCACGCCGCGGACCAGCGCGCCGTCGGGGCGGCGGAGGGCTAGCGCCCAGAAGCCGCCGTCGGCGGACGGTCCTATCCAGGCATCGTGCTGTGGCGTCGCGGCGGACCAGTCCATGCGTAGCGGGGCAAGATGTGCCGGTGAAATCTGGGGTGTGTCCATGCCGACGATCAGCAGGGGGCCGGTGGCGTCGTCGCAGATTGCGGCGAGGCGTTCATCCAGCGGGCCGCCGGTCTGGGCCACAACGGCGAATCCTGCGGCATCCCGGGCGCGTGGTGTCCCGTCCATAACCAGCAGCCGTTCGCGTACCGGCAGGAGTCTGATGGTATCTAGGGTCCTGCTGAGGCTGAGTTGTGCCAGGTCAGCGGCCTGAACGGGCGTCAATGGCGGAGTCAGTCTGGTCTTCACCCGGCCCGGCAGGCACTCCTTGGCGATAACCGCCACCTGCAGATCAAGCGTTGGCCTCACGGCTGTTCCTCGCTGCCGGGAAGGGTACGGACCGGCCCGGCAGCAGCTGCGGCGGCTGCCGCCCGGAGCTGTGCCGACATATCCCGCACAGCCCTCACTGTGCCCAGGACTGTTCCGGTTACCTTGGACTTGCCCGTGCGCTGGGCATAAACCACCGGAAGTTCGGTGATTCTCCAGCCCCGCAGGCTGGCTTTGAGAAACATTTCGAGAGGATATCCGCTCCTGCGGTCCTCAAGCTGAAGGGACAGCAGATCCGCGCGGCGTGCGGCCCGCATGGGTCCGAGGTCGGTGACGGCTTCGCCGGTGCGGCGGCGCAGCAACCAGGCCAGGACATAGTTGGCGCTACGGGCATGTAAAGGCCATGAACCCCACTGCGGCTGGCGGCTGCCCAACACGAGATCGGCGGTGCCGGCCATGACAGGCGCCAGCAGGGCAGGCAGCCCGGCCGGATCCAGGGAGCCATCGCAGTCACAGAACGCCACGAAGTCCGCCGTAGCGGCGAGCAGGCCGGCATGGGCTGCCGCCCCGAAGCCTCGTCGGTTTTCCCGGATCACCGTCGCCCCAAGCTCCGCCGCTAGTTCCGCCGAACCGTCGGTGGAGCCATTGTCCACCACGATGGCCCGGTACCCGTGAGGCATCCGGGCCAGGACCCATTGCAACGCCCCGAATTCATTCAG
The DNA here is from genome assembly GCF_050156905.1 of Pseudarthrobacter sp. S3. Taxonomy (NCBI): domain Bacteria; kingdom Bacillati; phylum Actinomycetota; class Actinomycetes; order Micrococcales; family Micrococcaceae; genus Pseudarthrobacter; species Pseudarthrobacter sp. S3. The sequence continues at coordinate 1,568,593 of NZ_CP189583.1, forward strand.
ACACGGCAGAACAACATCCACAGTAGGCCCGGTCATTTCGCTCACGCCGCCACGCCATGGGTCCAGGCCCGCGGATGCGGCCTTGTCCCTGGCCGGTTCACCGCATCGTGGGACTCACCTCGGGGCAGGATAGGCTCGCCTGCCGCAGCCATTAGTCCGGCCCGATGGGCCTGGCTCGCCGTTCAGGGGTTGGTTTGTCACCGACGAGCATGATTCCGATAAAGGCCATGCCGATTCCGGTCAGCAGCGCTGCCGTTCCAACGTCGCCGGCGATCAGCCCAAACTCCTGTCCGTAGGTGGCAAGGCGGAGGAGGCCCAGGACGATCATCACTGCCCCGACACCGAACAGTATGGGGCGCAATCCGAGCATGGTCCCCACGATGCCGATCAGGGCAAGAACGAGAAGAATCACGGCCTGTGCCGGATTGACCGGCACCAGCTTGAGCGGACTATAGTCGATGAGTCCGAACAGGGCGGTTGCCCCTGTGGCTGCACTGAGCATGAGTGCCCGGCGCCGGGTTCCCCGATCCAGCCCGGTACGAAAGGCGCCGCGGGAACCTGTCATGATGCCCTCAGCGCCAACCTGGCCAGGCGGGTCGAGGAGGTCCGCCAGCGGGGACGGAGCAGGCCGTCGAGCCCCGCCGTCCGGCCGGCGGCCGTCGCTAGCAGCACCGCGTGCACGGCGAGCATGAGGTAGTAGGACCAGTGCCACTCGTTGGGTGCGTTCAGGACCGACATGGTGATGGCCAGGGTCTGGATGATGCCGATCGCGGCCCAGAACCGGGTGAGCAGGCCGGCGAGCAGGAACGCGCCGAGGCTGAACTCGACCAGCAGAGTCGCATAGCCGAACAGCGTGAAGTTCGGTAATACGACGTTCTGGACCAGCCAGGAGAACGGCGGGACGACCGGATGCTCAACAGCGTAACTGGTGAACTGGAAGAGTCCTGTGCCCTGGTCGCGGCCAAAGTTGGGGGGGAGCTTCCAGCCGACGTTCTGGATCCACATCAAGGCCACGGTAATTCGCAGGCCGGTGATGACGGCCCGGGCGGTCCGCCCGGAGTCGAGACCTTCGGCGGCGGTCCTGCCGCCCGGCGTCGTGGTCGCGGCCAGATCAGACATGGTCGGAGACCTTGCTGTTTTCCTTCATGAGGGTGTTGTTGAAGGGAACAGTGCCGGCCGGCAATCCCACGCGCCCGCCGTATGTTTGTACTACAAGCACCTCGTCGTTGGGGGTCATGGCTTCATGCTAGCCCCAAGGAGTGTCCTGGGCGACCGGCAAAGCCTTACGGTTGGCGTACATCGGGTGAGTTCTGAAATGCACGCAGGCTCCCGCGGATTTCGGTTGGTCCGCTGAGCCGGTCCGGACACTGTAAGCCCGGCTACGCGCAGGGGAAAAGTTTGGCGGCGGCGCCGGCTGCAGCCCATTGTTCGGCGAAGAGCCGGTAGACCTCGCTGAGCGCCGGTCCCAGGGGTTCGATCTGCGTGCTGACCAGGGCGTGGTCATCTGTCGCGGCGACGGGGTGCCAGTACACCCCGTCGGCGGTGACGGTGACTTCGGGGACCAGTGTTTCGCGGGTGAACTGGACTCCAGTGTCGGCGGCTCCCTGCTGCGCGACCGGGCGGATGATCTGATCGGTCCGCGGGATGCCCAGCCCGTCAAGAAAATCGTGCAGTGCGGCCAGATCAGTCGCGTGCGGCGATGCGATCGTGGCGGCCACCCGGACCCGGAAACCCTCGCCCAGTGCAACCTGGATCCCGGCCACCGCCCGGGCCCAGCTGCCGGCACCGCGGTGCCCGTCGTGGATCTCGGGGGTCGGGGAGTCCAGGCTGATCTGCAGGGCGAAGCCCTCGCGCGGCATCGCCTGCAAGGAACGAAGCCCGGGCCCCCGGAACAGCATGCCGTTGGTCAGCAGGGTGGTTGGCAGCAGCCGGACACAGTCCGTGACAATCCGGGCAATGTCGGGCAGCAGAAACGGTTCGCCGCCGGTGAGATATACCTCCTGGACGCCCCAGTCGGCGCCGGCCCGGACCAAGCGGGCGATCCGTTCGACGCCGAGCTCCCGGCGCTCGGCCCTGGGTGAGGAGGCGACACAGCAGTAGTCACAGGCGAGGTTGCAGTGGAAGTTCGTGTATAGCCAGAGCCGGGCCCCGGGCAGGCGGTCCGGTCCCAGCGTCACTGCGGGGTCGGGCAGTCGGCCGCGACGAACGACGACGGCGCCGGGACCGACGTCGGTCCATGACTTGGTGATGAGGGTGTTGCCCGTTCGTTCACACCAGCGTTGGACCAGGTCAAACTCGGTCGCGGAGCCAATAGTCACCGCACCGGTGGCACCCTCGGCCAGGGTCCCCACCATGCGTACCAGGTCCAGGATCACCACCACTTGGTCACCCCCTGTTCCTCGACGGCGGCGAACAGCCCGGTGTAGCCGTCCAGTTCGGGCCGGACCCAGCGCCGCAGTCCCTCGAGCTCCAGGATCCGGCGGTGCTCGGGCCGTTCCCAGTCCATGGCCAGGAGCGTGCTGACCCACGGCTCGTAGCGCTCGGCAGGCAGGGTGTCCAGGGCGGTGAACATGCAATGGCAGTACGGTTCGGTCTGCCACACCGACTCCAGGGCCTCCGGCATCAGCTCCCCGCCGCCGATGCCTTCCCAGGTGGTGATTCCGATGGCCGCGACGTCGGCCTCGCCGGCGAGTACCGCGTCGATGGCGTCCAGCTCGCTGCGCCCGGTGTCGCCGTGCTTGCCGATGTCACTATTGAACCGTGTCACCTCCAGCAAGGTGAGGTCCAGGCCGGCCCGGGCCAGGTAGTACAGCGGCAGGATGGCGGCCTGGGCTGAGTCCGCGGACCCCAGGGCGAGCCGCTGTCCGGCGATGCCGCCCGGGCCGGAGAGCCCGCTTCCGGTGCGGGCGACGAACACGGTCGCGAACCTGGTGTCGGTGTCGCGCATCGCCAGTGCCCGGGCCCGGCCACCGGTCTGCATGACCGTGCGCACATAGGCCAGGTTGGTGTTCCAGATGATGTCGACATGTCCGGCCCGCAGCGCCTGGACCTGGCGTCCATAGTTGGAGAACAGGACAAAGTCCATCGGAGCCGGCGAGCCCGTGAAGTATTCGCGGATGCCTTCCCAGATGGGCACCACATTCGGGGTGTAGGCCACGGCCCCCACCAGCAGCTGCTCGGACATGATCCGGCCTCCTCAGAACAGAGGCAGGCCGGTGACGGCCCTGCCATAGAAGTCGTATAGCGCATCCGCTGTCGGCGCCATGACCGATCCCGCCCGCGCATCACGGAAGGCCCGCTCGATGGGCAGGTGCTTGGAGAACGCCGCACCCCCGCAGACCCGCATGGCCGCATCGGTGATCTCAAGTGCCGCATCATTGGCCGAGGCCTTCACCCCGAGCACATGCAGCATCGTGTCCTCTCCGGGAGCCGCGACGCTGCCCGCGGCATGGGCCAGATAAGCACGCTGCGCCGCCAGGCTGATGCCCATCCGGGCGATCTGGGCCCGGATCGTAGGTAACCCGGCCAAGGACTGGCCCAAGTGTTCGAGCCGGGCTGCTCCCACGTGTTCGACAGCGGCCCGGGTAGCGGCAGAAGCCAGACCCAGCGAGACCGCCGCGTTGCCGAGGTTGAACCACGGCAACACCGTCTCCATCATCAGCGCGAAGCCCGCCGACGGCCCACCCAGCCGGTACCCGACCGGAAGGTCAGCATCGACGGTCATCGGTGCGGAGTCGTTGCCGCGCAGCCCGAGCCCCCGCCAGGGACCGGCCACGTTCAAACCCGGCGTACCGGCGGGAACGGCATACAGGTCCACCTCACCGGGCACGCCCGAGGGTGTGCCGGTCGAGACCACATAGACGTCGGCGTGCGCGGCCGACGTCACCCAACTCTTATCCGCGCGCAACCGGACAGTAGTCCCGCTGGCGGTCGCGATTGAGACGGGCGCCCAGAAATGCGACCGGGATCCCCGCTCACTGAAGGCCAGCGTGCCCAGCGTAGTCCCGCGCGCCATCCCGGCAAGCAGCTTCGGCAGATCCGGGGGCGGCGCGGCCGCAATCGTGACTGCGGCGGCGGCATGCATCAGATAGATCATCGCCGTTGAACCGCACGCCTCCGCCAGCGCACTGACCGTCTCGGTGAATACCTCCGGCCCGGCACCGGCACCGCCGGCCTCGACGGGCAGCACCAGCCCCAGGAGGCCGCCGGCCCGCAACTCCGCGACCGCCTCAACGGGGTACACCCCGTCGGTGTCCACCCTCTCGGCATGCTCCCGCGCGACCCTGACCACATCAGCCAATGCCTGGCTTGTTGACAATCCACTCACCCCATCCGCCCAAAAGCGCCCTCGCGTGCCCCCATCGCATGCTGACGAGGGTCACGGCCAGCACGTGACGATTATGCACTCCGCCCGGCCTCCACGCCAGAGACCAAACCTTTCGGTCCAAAAACGTTCGGGCAGGCAACACCCTTGGAATGTCCGTAAACGGCTATTCGCGGTTCACCGACTTATGCGACTTGTGCCTCAGGCAACCTTGTGCAGGTCGGACCCAATACGAACCCGGCGTGGAGCTGCCGGCCTGTAGGATCCCGTGGCGGTGGTAGGCAGCGGCGCCCCGGTGGGACGGTCAGCCGAGGACCGCAGGCCTTGCCGGGCACCGGGAGCCGGAGGCGCTGGTGATGATCCGTGAACGGGGACTTCAGGGCATAGGTCGGCGATCAGGCCCAAGAGGCATCTCGTAGGACGCGTTGGAAGGAAGGATCGGCGATGTTGTCGATGAAGTGTCTCGGGCGTGTGTTCGATGCCGGTCCCGGGCCAGACCTTACGAAACGCGAACGCTCCTGTGGTTCCATGGCCAACGGGCCTGCACGTGGTGCAGGATCAAGGGGTGAGCGAACGAACACCCCGCCGCGTGCGGGCCGGCCAGGCTCCCGGGCGGGCGGGGGACAGCCCGGCGGCACGCGGGACGGCGCGCGCCGGCGCAACTATGGCGGCGCTGGCGCTGGTGGCATTGTTGGCCGGCTTCGTCTGGTGGACCGTCACCACCGATCCGTCCGCGGAGTGGGTGTCCCCCCTTGGCGCGCTGGCGGCATGGGTACTCTTTCTCCCGGCCGCCCTGATGGCGCGCCGGATGCCCGCCCGGCATGCGGCTGCCGTTGTGCTGCTGGGCTCGGTACTGCTGGGCACCGCGGCGATTTCGGCACCGCCAGCCACGAGCAATGACTCCGCCCGCTACGCCTGGGATGGCATCGTCCAGAAGGCGGGAATGAGCCCTTACCGATACGTGCCGGCCGATGAGGCTCTTCGGCAGCTGCGACCGGAATGGCTGTTCCAGGACGCCGGACCGGACGGAACCTGCCACACCAACCCCTTTTCGTCCGGCACGGAGACCACCACCAACATTCCCGGCGGCGGTACCCTGTGCACGGGAATCAACCGGCCCTCCGTGCCCACTGTCTATCCGGCCGTGGCGGAGCTGTATTTCCTCGCCGTCCGGCTCCTCCCCGGCGCAGAGGTTGGGTTCATTGCCTTCCAGCTGGTCGGGCTGCTGCTGAGCCTGGCCGTGACGGTGCTGTTGCTGACGTTCCTGCGCCGCACAGGCCGTCCGGCACACCAGGCAGTGTGGTGGGCCTGGTCCCCGCTGGTGGCCTTCGAAGCCATCAACGGCGCCCACGTGGACACCCTCGGCGCGGCGTTGGCGCTGGCCGCTGCGCTGCTGCTGGTGGGCCAGCGCACGCTGGGTTCCGGAATAGCCTTCGGCGCGGCGGTAGCCACCAAGCTTATTCCCGCCATCAGCGCCCCGGCACTGCTCTACCGCCAGCCCGTCCGCTTCGTCGCCGCGGCCGCGGCCACCTTCGCCCTGGCGTACGTGCCGTATGTCCTCGCCAGCGGCTGGACCGTGCTGGGCTATCTGCCCACTTACCTCAAATCGGAGGGGTACGACGGGCAGGACAGCCCGCGCTTCACACTGTTGAAGCTGGTGCTCCCGGCCAGCTGGGCGATGCCGGCGGCACTGGTGCTGCTGCTGAGTCTGGCGGTGTATGTCTGGCGGACCACCAACGCCGCCCGGCCATGGGACGGGCAGGTCTTCATGGTCGGCGGGACGCTGCTGCTCGTCTCGCCCAGCTACCCCTGGTACGCCTTGCTGCTCCTGCCGTTCGTGGTGCTCAGCCGGCGCTACGAGTTCACCGCCATCGCCCCCGTACTGGCAATGATGTATTTCACCGGCGCCGAACCATACGGCCAGCTGGTGGCCCGGCTGGGACTGGGCGTCGCCGCCGCACTTATCGTGGTTGCCGCGGTGATGAGACGACGGCCTTCCCCGGGTTCAGGGAGGACCTCCACGCCCGTGTGAAACGCGGCCACGGCTCTGCTGTAGATAGTTGAGGAGGCCGTAAGAGTCACCACGGCCGGAGGCATCCCAACAGGGGAACCTTTCCTCGGAACGCAAATGGATCAGTAGGCACAGAAGCATCTGACCGGGGCTGTTCCCCGCCGCTACGCCTGGGGCTTGAGTTTGATGTTGATCATTCTCAGCTCGTCGGTGCCTTCGAAGCGGTAGGCGAGGTCGATCTTCTTGTCGCCGTCGCAGGTGATGAGGCCGGCCACGTCGGCCGCCTTCGTGCCGTTCTCAGTGCTGGCATTCACCTTGTTGTAGGCCGGCTTGCAGGTGTTATCCATCTCTAGCGTCTTGATGCCGGCGATGAATTCTTCCTTGGTCAGCTGTTCACGGAGGGCGGGGTCAAGATAGTCGTCGTAGGCCTTGGAACTGTCGCCCGCAATCACCAGCTTCGTGAAGCCGTCAGCCAGTCCCTGAGCATGGTTGGTGGCTCCGTTGACAACGTTGACCAGGATGAGCACGCCGACCACCGCCAGCAGCAGGACACCGCCCACAATGCCGAGGATGGTCCACAGCTTCCGGCGGTTTCGCGCCGGGGGTTCCTGTCCGGGCAGGCCGAACGGTCCATCTGACGAGTACTGGCCAGGTGCCCCGTACTGTGCCGGCGGGCCAAACTGCGACGGAGGACCGTATGGAGACGGCGCACCGTATTGCCCCGGCGCACCGGGCTGGGGCGGGTTGCCCGGCAGCGGTGGCGCGCCGTGCTGCTCAGGGTTCCCGGGCTGCCCGGCTGGTTGTGCGGGCCAGGCCGCCGGCTGAACCGGCTGGTACGGTTCCTGAGGATTGCTCACGATGGAGCCTTTCCGGCAACGCACTGGCACTGCCTTATTGTAGGGATCCGCTGAACGGCACCCATGGATTGACCTTGGAACAGCCTATAACCCACCCCGCCGGGGCTGGGTATCGCAGAATTAATAAGGGCTGCCGGCCCTAGGCGTCTCCGGATCCCCGCTCAAGCAATGGCTGGATGCGGAAGGGGATGAGTTCGCCCATGGCCAGTGCGGTATCCGTCCGGTCCACTCCATTGCACGCCAGGATCTTCCCGTTGATCCGGAAGAGATCCTCGGCGTCCAGGGCCACTACGCGGAGCAGGAGGTCAGCGGAGCCGGTGAGGCCGTAGCCTTCCAGGATTTCCGGAATGCCGGCGAGGTCATGGGCCAGCTGCCCCAGTCTCTGCTGCTGGACATGGACGGAAATGAACGCCATCAGCGGATAGCCCAGTGACACCGGGTTGATCCGCCGTTCAAAGGACAGGAAGACGTGCTTCTTCTCCAGCTGGGCCATGCGCGCCTGCACGGTGTTCCGGGACAGCCCCAGCTTCTGGGCCAACGCCACCACTGTCCGCCGGGGGTCGCGGGCCAAGGCCGAGAGTAGCCGCGTGTCTGTGCCATCCAAAACGTGCATAATGCGCAACTTTAGCACGGTGGCGTCTCTGCAAACAGGGCATTATGCGCAGTATCCGCCGCGGTGGTTGTACCCATTGAGCGTTGTGAGTAGGGTCACAAATATCCGGGGCAACGGCGCCCGGGCGGCCGACGGCGGGCGGGACCATAAGTCCCCAGGCTCCGGTCAAACGACGTGAGAAGGTTGCGTGCCATCGTGTCTACAGACAGGAACCTGATCCAGCTGATTACCCCGGCAGGGGAGCGGATCAGCCACCCGGAGTTTGATCCCTGGGTGAAGGACATCGGGGACGAGCAGTTATGTTCCCTCTACGAGGACCTCACGGTGATCCGGCGGATCGATGTTGAGGCCACCGCCCTCCAGCGTCAAGGCGAACTTGGTCTTTGGCCCCCGTTGCTGGGGCAAGAGGCGGCGCAGGTCGGTTCCGGCAGGGCCCTGCGCGAGGACGACTTTGTTTTCTCCAGCTACCGAGAAAACGGTGTGGCGTACTGCCGCGGCGTGAACCTGACAGACATCACGCGGGTGTGGCGTGGCACGGCCTCCTCCGGGTGGGATCCGTACTCCGTGAATATGGCCACCCCGCAGATCATCATCGGCGCGCAGACCCTGCATGCCACCGGTTACGCCATGGGCATCCAGAACGACGGCGCGGACTCGGTGGCGGTGACGTACTTCGGCGACGGTGCCACCAGCGAAGGCGACGTCAACGAGGCCATGGTCTTTGCCGCCAGCTTCCAGGCGCCCGTGGTCTTCTTCTGCTCCAACAACCATTGGGCCATTTCGGAGCCTGTGCGGTTGCAGTCCCACATCCAGATCGCGGACCGGGCTACCGGATTCGGCATTCCGAGCCTCCGGGTCGACGGCAATGATGTGCTGGCCGTTATGGCAGCAACGCGCGTGGCATTGGACCGTGCCCGGCACGGCGGCGGACCCACGTTCATCGAAGCGGTCACATACCGCATGGGACCGCACACCACCGCTGACGATCCCACCCGCTACCGTGACGCCAATGAACTGGAGGACTGGGCCGCGAAGGACCCCATCCTGCGGGTCAAAGCCCTGCTGGAACGCAAGGGCCTCCTCACGGATCAGGTCAAGCAGCACGTTCACGACAAGGCAGAGTCAGTCGCCCGCGACATCCGTTCGGGCTGCATCGGCATGCCGGATCCGGAGCCGATGGACATCTTCAAGCATGTGTACAGCGAGCCCAACTCGTGGCTGGACCGGCAGCAGGACCACTACGCCCGTTACCTGGCTTCCTTCGGCGATCCCGCGGGAGCCACCTCAGAAGAAGGTGCACGCTGATGACCCAGATGACCTTTGCCCGCGCCATCAATTCCGGCCTGCGCAAATCCCTCGAAAACGATCCAAAAGTCATCCTCATGGGCGAGGATATTGGCACCCTCGGCGGTGTTTTCCGGGTGACCGACGGCCTGCAGAAGGATTTCGGCACCCACCGCGTGGTGGACACCCCGCTGGCCGAATCGGCCATCATGGGCACCGCCGTCGGCCTCGCCTACCGCGGTTACCGCCCGGTGGTGGAGATCCAGTTCGACGGCTTTATCTACCCTGCCTTCGACCAGATCGTGAGCCAGGTGGCGAAGCTGCACTACCGCACACAGGGGGCCGTGAAGATGCCCATCACCATCCGCGTCCCGTTCGGAGGTGGCATCGGCTCACCCGAGCACCACTCCGAGTCGCCCGAGGCGTACTTCACGCATACCTCGGGGCTTCGTGTGGTCAGCGTGTCCAACCCGCAGGATGCCCACACCGTGATCCAGCAGGCCATCCTGTCCGATGACCCGGTACTGTACTTCGAGCCCAAGCGCCGCTACCACGACAAAGGTGAAGTGGATGAGGGCATCGATCCGCGCACCGCGCTGCCCATGGACTCCGCCCGCGTTGTCACCGAGGGCGCGGACGTGACGCTCGTGGCCTACGGGCCGTTGGTGAAGACGGCCAAGGACGCAGCAACCGCGGCCTCCGACGAAGGCATCTCCATCGAGGTCATCGACCTGCGCTCGCTGGCACCCGTGGACTACGCCACCGTTGAAGCATCCGTCCGGAAAACAGGCAGGCTGGTGGTCACCCATGAAGCCGGCCAGTCCGGTGGCCTGGGCGCCGAAGTGGCAGCCAGCATTACAGAGAGGTGCTTCCACCACCTCGAAACCGCCCCCGTCCGCATCACCGGATTCGATATTCCCTACCCGTACTCCAAGCTCGAAATGCACCATCTGCCCGGCCTGGACCGGATCCTCGACGGCGTGGACCGCGCCCTCGGACGCCCGAACTCTGTCAGTGGGCTGGAAGGATGAGCGCCACCATGATCAAGGAATTCAGGCTCCCGGACCTCGGCGAAGGCCTCACGGAATCCGAAATCCTCAGCTGGAAAGTGGCAGTGGGGGACACGGTGACGCTGAACCAGGTCATCGCCGAGGTGGAAACCGCAAAGGCCGTAGTGGAGCTGCCGTCACCTTTCGCGGGCGTGATCACTGCGCTCCATGAAGAGCCGGGAACAATCGTGGAGGTGGGCAAGTCGATCGTCTCCTTCGAAGTAGCGGACGACGGCGGCGCCTCACCTTCAGAGCTTGCGCCCGCCGGGGTTGCGCCCGCCGGGGCGACCAATGCTGTGGCGGGGACCGCGAAACGCGAGCCAAACCTGGTGGGGTACGGCGCCGTCGTCGAAAGCTCAGGCCGTCCCGCCCGCCGGGCCCGCACCTTCACAACCGCGGGGGTTGAGCCGGTTAGGACCGAAACGCCGGTGGTTGAGCCTGTCGAAACACGGCCCGCCGACACCGCAGAGCGCCCACGCTCCACGCCGCCGGTCCGGAAGCTGGCCAAAGACCTCGGTGTCGAGCTGGCCGCGGTCGCGGGTACCGGTGCCGGCGGGCTGATCACGCGGGAGGATGTCCGGAATTTTGTCGGCGGGGAACTGTCGGCGCCGGTGCGTCACCTTTCCGCGGTATCGGATTCGGTTTCTGCCGCGGGGCCGGGAGCGCAGGGCGGCCGGGAAGTCCGGACTCCCATCAAGGGTGTACGCAAGTTCACGGCCGCGGCGATGGTGGCGAGTGCGTTTACGGCTCCCCACGCGACGGAATTCCTTACGGTCGATGTCACGCCCACGATGGACCTGCTTGCCAAGCTGAAGACCAGCCGGGCCTTTTCCGGCTACAAACTCACGCCGCTGACGCTGGTGGCCAAGGCGGTGCTGATCGCGCTGCGGCGGAACCCGTCGCTGAACTCGCGGTGGGAGGAGGCCAGCCAGGAGATCGTGCAGTTCAACTACGTGAACTTGGGCATCGCCGCGGCGACTCCCCGCGGGCTCACCGTGCCGAACATCAAGGACGCGGATACCTTCTCGCTGCTGGAACTCTCCGAAGCCCTGACCGGGCTGACCGAGACGGCGCGGGCGGGCAAGACTGCCCCGGCCGACCTCTCCGGCGGCACCATCTCCATCACGAACATCGGCGTCTTCGGCATCGATGCGGGCACGCCCATCCTGAACCCCGGTGAGGCAGCCATCCTGGCCATGGGGGCCGTGCGGAGAATGCCGTGGGACTTCCAGGATGCAGTTGCCCTGCGCCAGGTCATGACACTGAGCCTGTCCTTTGACCACCGCCTGGTGGACGGGGAGCAGGGCTCTCGGTTCCTTGCCGATGTTGGCGCCATCCTGGCCGAACCCGGCATGGTGCTCACGATGGTCTGACCCACGATTTTTGTCCAGATAATCCGGGTTTCGGGCGATCTAAACCGCTTTATCTGGACAAAAACTCTGGCTGGAGGCACCGAGCCTGTGGTCAGGGAGCTTCGGGAACCTCCACCGTGAGTGCCGCCATCGCCATGCTCTCCAGAAGCGGCCGGGCCGTTTTGTGCGCGATCTTGCGTCCGTGGTTCCGTATGGAGTGCGGCGTGGAGTTGATCAGGCCGAAGGCAGCGTGGGCCCGCATCCGCAGTTCGATGGCGTCGGTGCCCGGATGCAGCAGCGACAGGACCTCAACCCAAATCTCCACGTAGTTCCGCTGCAGCGTCCGTACCTCGGACTGGTCCTTCTGGCTGAGGTTGCTGAAATCCCGGTCCTGCACCCGGATCACGTCCGGCTTTCCCAGCGCGAACTCCACCTGGAAGCCCACTAGCCTGCGGAGCGCAGCGAGTGGGTCCGTGGTCTCGGCAATGACGCGCCGGCCGCCGTCGAGCAGCTCGCGGCTGACGGTGAGCAGCAGGTCTCCCAACACCCCCTGCTTGCCTTGGAAGTGGCGATAAACGGCCGGGCCGCTGACACCAGCTGCGGCGCCCAGATCTTCCAGCGACACCCGGTTGAACCCGTGCAGCGCAAAGAGCGCCGCGGCCGCGGTAAGTAGGGCCTGGCGGCGGTTCTCCTTCGCCTGGCTGCGGGGTGTTCCGGGAGTTACGTGGGCTGCCAGTGCCGGTGCGGACGGTTTGACCGGTGGGGTTGTGGGCATGCTTTTCCTCCTAGGAACAGCAGATTCTAACAATGTCCTGTTGTGTTGGACATCACAGTTAATAAAGACTAACCTGATTTCCAGTTATAAAGCATTAACCGAGCTGGCTTCTCCGGCTCTAGCCGGAGCCTTGGTGGCTTTCACAGGATGAGGAACGGACACCGTCGATGGAGACCCTTGCCAGCCGGCTTGATGCCGCAAGTGAAGTGTTTGCTGCAAACAACACTGCGCAGCTCGCGCTGGCCGCCGAGCTCCGTACCAAGCTGGCTGACGCCGCGTTGGGAGGGCCGGAGAAGTCGCGGGAGCGCCATGTGGGCCGCGGCAAGCTGCTGCCCCGGGAACGCATCGACCGGCTGCTGGATGACGGCAGCCCGTTCCTGGAGATTGCGCCGCTGGCAGCCAACGGCATGTACAACAACGAGTCGCCGGGTGCCGGGGTCATTGCCGGGATCGGGATGGTGCACGGCCGCCAAGTCCTGGTGATTTCCAATGACGCCACGGTCAAAGGCGGCACCTACTATCCGATGACGGTGAAGAAGCACCTCCGTGCCCAGGAGATTGCGCTGGAGAACCGGCTGCCGTGCATCTACCTGGTGGATTCGGGCGGGGCCTTCCTTCCGAAGCAGGACGAAGTCTTCCCGGACAAGGAGCACTTCGGCCGGATCTTCTTCAACCAGGCGAAAATGTCTGCCGCGAAGATCCCGCAGATCGCCTCGGTAATGGGTTCCTGCACGGCGGGCGGCGCCTACGTTCCGGCGATGAGCGATGAGACGGTGATCGTGCGGAACCAGGGCACCATCTTCCTGGGCGGTCCCCCGCTGGTAAAGGCCGCCATCGGCGAGATCGTCACCGCGGAGGAACTGGGCGGCGGTGACGTGCACTCGAGGATCTCGGGGGTCACGGACCATCTCGCCGAGAACGACGAACACGCACTGCAGATCGTCCGCGACATCGTGGCCACCCTGCCGAGGCCGGCAGCTCCCGCGTGGGATGTGGACACCGCCGTCGAGCCTCTGGCGGATCCGGAAGAGTTGTACGGCGCCGTCCCTACGGACGTTAACGCGCAGTACGACGTGCACGAGGTCGTTGCCCGGCTGGTGGACGGCAGCAGGTTCCACGAGTTCAAGAAGGAGTACGGCGCCACACTGGTCACGGGGTTCGCCAGGCTGCACGGGCACCCGGTGGGGATCGTGGCCAACAACGGCGTGCTCTTCAGCGAGTCCTCGCTCAAGGGCGCACACTTCATCGAGCTCTGCGACCAGCGCGGCATTCCCCTCGTTTTCCTGCAGAACATTTCCGGGTTCATGGTGGGCAAGGACTCGGAACAGGGCGGCATCGCCAAGAACGGCGCCAAAATGGTTACCGCAGTGGCCACCGCCAGGGTTCCCAAACTGACCGTCGTAATCGGAGGGTCCTTCGGCGCGGGCAACTACTCCATGTGCGGGCGGGCCTACTCACCGCGCTTCCTGTGGATGTGGCCGGCGTCCCGCATCTCCGTCATGGGCGGCAACCAGGCCTCCGGCGTCCTGGCCACGGTCAAGCGCGACCAGTACGAAGCGGCGGGCCGGGAATGGTCCGGGGAGGACGAGGAAGCCTTTAAGGCCCCGATCAAACAGCAGTATGAAGATCAGGGCAGCCCCTACTATTCCACCGCCCGCCTTTGGGACGACGGCGTGATTGACCCCGCGGACACCCGCACCGTCCTGGGACTGGCGCTCGACGTCGTCTCCTGCGCCCCGCTGCCGGAGACCTCCTTCGGCCTTTTCCGGATGTGAGTCAGCCGTGACCGTTTCCTCGCCCGACATTCGTTCCACCACTCCGCAGAAGCCGCTGTTCAACACCGTGCTGGTCGCCAACCGTGGGGAGATCGCCTGCCGCGTGATCCGCACCCTGCGAGCACTGGGCATCCGTTCCGTGGCCGTCTATAGCGACGCCGATGCCGGGGCCCGGCACGTGCACGAGGCTGACACTGCCGTGCGGATCGGCCCCGCCGCCGCTGCAGAGAGCTACCTCAAGATTGCGGCGATTATCCAGGCCTGCCGCGACACCGGCGCCGAGGCTGTGCACCCCGGCTATGGCTTCCTCAGCGAGAACGTCGATTTTGCCCGCGCCCTTAAATCCGCCGGCCTCACTTTCATCGGCCCCGGCATCGAATCCTTGAACGTCATGGGCGACAAGATCCGATCCAAGAACCACGTGGCCGGCTACGGTGTCCCGGTGGTGCCGGGCATCGCCGAACCGGGCATGACTGACGCGCAGCTGATCGAGTCCGCGGACGCCGTCGGATTCCCGTTGCTCATCAAACCGTCAGCGGGCGGCGGCGGCAAAGGCATGCACATCGTGGAACGGGCCGCGGACCTGCCCGCCACCTTGGAAACCGCCCGCCGCGTCGCCGCCAGCGCCTTCGGCGACGACACGCTGTTCCTGGAGCGGCTGGTCCGCATGCCCCGACACATCGAAGTTCAGATCCTGGCCGACAACCACGGCAACGTCATCCATCTCGGGGAGCGCGAGTGCTCGCTGCAGCGCCGCCACCAGAAGGTCATTGAGGAAGCGCCGTCGCCGCTGCTGGAGTCATTGCACGACGGCGGGGCCACTCGGGCTCGGATCGGCGAGGCCGCCTGCCAGGCGGCCCGCAGCGTCCACTACAGCGGCGCGGGAACTGTGGAGTTCCTGGTCTCCGACGAGGCCCCTGACGAGTTCTTCTTTATGGAGATGAATACCCGCCTCCAGGTGGAGCACCCGGTGACCGAAATGGTCACCGGCGTAGACCTGGTCGAATGGCAGGTCCGCATCGCCGCCGGTGAGGAACTGACCGTCCGCCAGGACGACGTCGAACTTAACGGGCACGCCGTCGAAGCCCGCGTCTACGCGGAAATCCCGGAGCGGAACTTCATGCCGTCCACCGGGACCGTGCTCCTGCTGGACGAAATGCCCGATCACGGAGCCGGCACGATCCGGGTGGATTCGGCCCTGCTCGAGGGGCTCGAGATCTCCTCCAGCTACGATCCGATGATCTCCAAAGTCATCGCGTGGGGCCCGGAGCGCACCGTTGCCCTGGACACACTGGACGCGGCACTCGCCGGCTACACAGCCCTTGGCATCGACACGAATGTTGAGTACCTGAGGCTGCTGATCAACGACGACGACGTCCGCGCCGGACATCTCGACACCGGCCTGATCGAGCGCAAGATGCCCGACTTCGCCTTCCGGCGGGTTGACGACGCCGAAATGGTCGCGGCCGCCCTGTACGCCGTCGTGAGCGGGGAACAGGACAGCACGGGGACGCCCCCCGGTCCCTGGCAGGCCAGCAACGGCTGGCGGATCGGCGCGCCGGCGCCCCGGCGGATCAGCCTGGGAACGCCCGACGGCGGTATCGCAACAGTGAGTGTCATAGGCCGCGTGGCCGCCGGCCCGGTCCAGGTCTGTGTCGGTGACGGGCCCGGGCGGACAGCTTCGCTGCGACTGCCGGGCCGCGGGAGCCTGGTCCTTACCCTGGACGGCGAATCCACGGAGTATGCGCTGGCGCCGGCGGACGCGGGCCCGGTCAGCCTCACCCCGGATAACCGGGCCTCAGGCGGTCCCGCGGAACTGTTCCTCGGCAACGGAGGCTGGTCCTGCCGGCTGGAGGTGCTGACGCGGGAGTCACGGCTGGTCCGGGTGCTCGCCGCCGTCGAGCGCGAGGAAGGCACCGCCGACCCGGAGGTGCGCTCGCCGATGCCCGGCACAGTGGTGTCCGTTGCCGTCAACAACGGCGACACCGTGGAAGCCGGCCAGGTTCTCCTCTCCGTCGAAGCGATGAAGATGGAACACCAGCTGGTGGCAGAGGTGGCCGGCACGGTCCACCTCAGCGTCAAGGCCGGTCAGCCGGTCAAAGCGGACCAGGTGCTGGCCACCATCCACCCGTCAACCACCGATCCAGACGCGGATTCACTTCAGGATTCCAACACGGAGTCGAACAAGGATTCCAACAACACAGGCAAGGGAGCCTAGCCATGGCAGATTTTGAGCTCAGCGAGGAATACCAGGACCTCAGCGACACCGTCCGGGATTTTGCGGACACCGTGGTGGCGCCGGTCTCGGCCAAGCATGACGAAGAGCACAGCTTCCCGTACGAGGTGGTGTCCCAGATGGCGGACATGGGCCTCTTCGGGCTGCCGTTCCCGGAAGAGCACGGCGGGATGGGCGGGGACTACTTCGCCCTGGCGCTCGCCCTCGAACAGCTGGGCCGGGTGGACCAGTCCGTGGCCATCACGCTGGAGGCAGGCGTCTCCCTCGGCGCAATGCCGGTGTACCGGTTCGGCACCGAGGCCCAGAAGGAGGAGTGGCTCCCGCTGCTGGCCTCCGGCAAGGCGCTCGCCGGGTTCGGACTCACGGAGCCGGAAGCAGGCTCAGACGCCGGTGGGACCAAAACCCACGCCCATCGTGAGAACGGTGACTGGGTGATCAACGGCAACAAGGAATTCATCACCAACTCCGGGACCGACATCACGCGCCTGGTCACGGTCACCGCGGTGACCGGCCAGAAGGAACGCAAGGATGGCAGCCTCAAGAAGCAGATTTCCACCATCCTGGTGCCCACCACGACTCCGGGTTTCAGGGCGGAGAAGGCCTACAACAAAGTGGGCTGGAACGCCTCGGACACGCACCCGCTGACGCTCAAGGACGTCCGGGTGCCGGAAGCGAACCTGCTCGGTGCGGAGGGGCGGGGTTACGCGAACTTCCTTTCCATCCTGGACGAGGGCCGGATCGCCATCGCGGCTTTGGCGACGGGGGCGGCGCAGGGCTGTGTTGACCTGTCGGTGAAGTACGCCAAGGAACGCAGCGCGTTTGGCCATCACATCGGCAAATACCAGGCCATCTCGTTCAAGATCGCCCGCATGCAGGCCCGGGCCCATACAGCCCGCCTGGCGTACTACGACGCCGCGTCGAGGATGCTGGCGGGGAAGCCGTTCAAGACGCAGGCGGCCATCGCTAAGATGGTCGCAGGCGAGGCGGCCATGGACAATGCGCGGGATGCCACCCAGGTATTCGGCGGCTATGGCTTCATCAACGAATTCACCGTGGCACGCCACTACCGCGACTCCAAGATCCTTGAAGTGGGGGAGGGCACCACGGAGGTCCAGCTGATGCTGATCGCCCGCGAACTCGGACTGTAACAAGCCCGCTGGTCTGGAATGCCACGCGGTGGTCGAGCCTGTCGAGACCCTTGAAAGGACCAACGATGATCAACAAGGTTGTTGCCAGCGCCGAGGAAGCCATTGCGGACATTCCCGACGGCGCGTCGCTCGCGGTGGGAGGGTTCGGCCTCTGCGGAATCCCGGTGGCACTGATCGATGCCCTGCACCGGCACGGCACCAAGGACCTCGAAACCGTCAGCAACAACTGCGGCGTGGACGACTGGGGGCTGGGCGTACTGCTCCGTGACGGCAGGATCCGGCGGACCGTCAGTTCCTACGTCGGCGAGAACAAGGAGTTCGCGCGCCAGTACCTCTCCGGCGAGCTTGAGGTGGTCCTCACCCCGCAGGGAACGCTGGCGGAAAAGCTCCGGGCCGGCGGCGCCGGGATCCCCGCCTTCTACACCAAGGCCGGGGTCGGCACGCAGGTTTCCGACGGCGGCCTGCCGCAGAAGTACGATGCCGACGGCGGCATCGCCATCGCCTCTTCCCCCAAGGAAGTGCGGACTTTCAACGATGTGGACTACGTCCTGGAGGAATCCCTGACACCCGACTTCGGACTGGTCCATGCCTGGAAAGGTGACCGCCACGGCAACCTGGTTTTCCACGCCACCGCCATGAACTTCAACCCGCTCTGCGCCATGGCGGGAAAAATCACCATCGCCGAGGTGGAGGAGCTGGTGGAACCGGGCGATCTGGACCCGGAGCACGTCCACACGCCAGGCATCTTCGTCCAGCGGGTGGTGGTGGTGCCCGCCGGTGAGAAGCGGATCGAAAAGCGGACCGTCGCCCTTGCCCAGCCTGCCGGAACCGAGAGCACCACCGAACAGGCAGGAGCGTAGCCATGGAGTCCAGCAGTACGCAGGGAGCGCCTCCCCGCCCCGAAGCCGTCCGGCCCGAATACCGGCGTGCCGCCGTCGGCCATCCCGAAGGCACCAATCCGGAGGCCAAAGGGTGGACGCGCAACGAACTGGCCGCCCGGGTGGCCCGGGAACTCAGTAACGGGCAGTACGTCAACCTGGGCATCGGCATGCCCACGCTCATTCCCAACTACATCCCGGCAGGCGTCGAGGTGGTGCTGCACTCGGAGAACGGGATCCTGGGCGTGGGACCGTACCCCGGCGAGGACGCGGTGGATCCGGACCTTATCAACGCCGGCAAGGAAACCGTCACGGTCAACAAGGGAGCCGCGTTCTTCGATTCCGCCTCCTCGTTCGGCATGATCCGCGGCGGCCATGTGGACGTCGCCGTGCTCGGTGCCATGGAAGTGGCCCAGAACGGGGACCTGGCCAACTGGATGATCCCGGGCAAGATGGTCAAAGGCATGGGCGGGGCCATGGACCTGGTGTTCGGTGCCAAGAAGGTGATCGTGATGATGGAACACGTGGACCGCAACGGCAACCCCAAAATCGTGGAGAACTGCTCGCTGCCGCTGACTGGCAAGGCCTGCGTGGACCGGATCATCACCGACCTCGCCGTGATAGACGTGGTCACCGAAGGCGGGCGGTCCCGGCTGGTGCTCCGCGAACTGGCCCCCAACGTCTCCGTGGAGGACGTGGCGGCGGCAACCGGCGCCGAACTGTTCGAAGAAGACCAGGAGCTCACCGTATGAACGGGGTTCCGCGCCCCGATGCCCCGGGCCCGACAACCGACGCCCCCCGGGTCATCGAACAACGCGGCCTGTACTTTGACGAGCTCGAAGAAGGCGTTGTCTACGCGCACCGGCCCGGCCGCACCGTGACCGAGGCGGACAACGTCCTGTTCACCACGCTCACCATGAACACCCAGGCCCTGCACTTGGACGCCGCGTGGAGCGCCGGCCAGCCGTTCGGCCAGCGGCTGGTCAACTCCATGTTCACGCTGTCCACCCTGGTGGGACAGTCCGTCTCGCAGCTCACCCAGGGCACCATCATCGCGCAGCTGGGCCTGACGGACGTCTCCTTCCCGCACCCGCTCTATCACGGGGACACGCTCTACACCGAGACGGTGATCACCGGGAAGCGCCTCTCGGGATCGCGTCCCGGGCAGGGGATCGTAAGCATGCAGCACACCGGCAGGAACCAGGACGGCACCGTGGTGGCCCAGGCCACGCGGAGCTGCCTCATGTGGACCCGGGACGCCCATACGGCGCAGTCCTCCGGGCAACAGGTGCAGCCTGCAGATGCTGAAAAGGGGAGCGTACCGGGCCCCGAAAAGAGGACAATGTCCGTATGACATTTGTGATGGGTCCCGCCCTCCTCTTCTGCCCTGCCGACCGTCCCGAGCGTTTCCCCAAGGCCGCCCAACGAGCGGACGCTGTCATCGTGGACCTCGAGGACGCCGTGGCACCCGCGGACAAGCAGCGGGCGCGCGGCGCCATCCTGGCCCAGTTGGGCGCTTCCGGGGAGGGACCGGAGCTCGATCCCAGCCGCACCATCGTCAGGATCAACCCGGCCGGCACCGACGAGTTCGAGAAGGACCTGCATTGCCTGGCCCACACGCCGTACCGCACGGTGATGCTGGCCAAGGCCGAGAACGCGGCCCAGCTCGAAGCCCTGGCATACTACCACGTCATCGCCCTGTGTGAGACCGCCGTCGGGGTCCTCAACGCGCCCGCCATCGCGGCGGCCCCCAACGTGGTGGCACTGATGTGGGGCGCCGAGGACCTCCTGGCTTCCCTCAGCGGCACGTCCAGCAGAACGGACGGCGGCGGGTACCGCGCCGTGGCCCTGCACGCCCGGTCCGCGGTGCTGCTCGCCGCACGGGCCTGCGGGAAAGAAGCCGTGGACGCCGTGTACGTCAACATCCCGGACCTTGACGGGCTGGCTCTGGAGGCAGCCGATGCCGCAGCGTCAGGATTCGGCTCCAAAGCCTGCATCCATCCCACGCAGGCGGCCGTTGTCCGGGGCGCCTACGCCCCGTCCGAGGCCGACGTCGCCGAGGCCACAGAACTGCTGCGGGTCGCCGCTGCCGCTGGATCCGGCGTGTTCCAGCACGGCGGCAAAATGATCGATGGCCCCATCCTCAAGCACGCGGAAGCCACCATCCGCCGGGCAGGCATCCGCTCGTAGGGCCGCCGGGCAGGAACCGCCAGGGCCGGAATCACCGCCGCCGCCCGCGGGAACCGCGGAGCGAAAGCGGCGGGATGTCCTCATGGAGCGGCATCCTGACCCAGCGCTCGCCTGTCTCCCGGAACTCAGCCCTGGTGGCGAAACGGTACAGGTAACTGTTGACCCGCACCCAACGCGGCGGATCGCCGTCGAACGGGTCGGCACGGAGTAGCCGCAGCGTCTGCTGGTCCGCCTCCAGCAGCTTCGTGAGGAATGCGTAAAACCACTCCTCGTGGACCGTGCGCAACGGCAAGAACCACATCAGCCAGTCCAGCCGCAGGTGGTATGGCGCCCACTGCCGGGGCAGTCGGCGCACGTCACCGGGTTTGCCCCTGAACGCATATTCGCGCCAGTCCGCCGAGTCCCCAGGTTCCTTGTCCAGGGTGCCCTCCACCACGATCTCGACGCGGTGCTTCGTTACCGTGCCGAACGCGCCGTACGTGTTGGCCAGTTGCCAGCGGTTGAAGCTGGCATTCATCAGCTGCCCTTTGGAGAGCAGGTTGCGCAGCGGCCAGTAGCTGAGCGCCACCAGCAGGAAGGTGGCCAGCAAAGTGATGGCAAGCCAGTACGGGGGACTGCCGCGGACGTCTACCCGGGGATCCCCAGTCAGCGGCAGGAACGGCAACACGGCGTGGGCCGCGGGGTCGCTGACCGCTGCGAAGGCCAGCACAACGGCCATCCAGTTAAGCCACGCAAAATTGCCGCTGGCCACCAGCCACAGCTGGGTGAAGATGATGATGCCGGCGGCTGCGCTTGCCAGGGGCTGCGGTGCGAAGAGGAAGAACGGGACCACCAGCTGGGCGAAATGGTTCCCGAGGACCTCCAACCGGTGGAAAGGTTTGGGCAGGAGATGTGCCTGTCGGCTCAACGGCCCCGGCATGGGCTGGGTTTCGTGGTGGAAGTATAGGGCCGTCATGTCGCGCCATTCCCGGCCGCCGCGGATCTTGATCATCCCGGCGCCGAACTCCAGCCGGAAGACGAGCCAGGCCAGCAGGATCAGGATGGTGCGCGGCGGCTCGGTCTGGTCCGAGCCAAGGAACGCCACCGTGAACCCAGCCTCCAGCAGCAGCATCTCCCAGCCGAAGCCATAAAATGTCTGCCCCACGTTGACGATCGACATGTACAGCAGCCACAGGGCCAGAAACGCGATCAGCGGAACCCACGGCGGGCCGAGCTGGGGGATGCCGGCCACCAGGAAGGCTGAAATTGCCAGTCCGGTAGCGCAGACACCACGCAGCAGCCTGTCCGAATAACGCCAACGGAACAGCGTGGGCCGCCGGCGCGCGCTGAACCCTCCCAGATAGTCCGGTACCGGCAACAGACCGCGTTCGCCCAGCAGCGCTGGGAACTGGTTCAGGGAAGACAGGAACGCAACAAAGAACAGTGCCGCCACACCTCGCTGCAGCACCTGCCGGGCGAATCCGTACTCCGGCGCACCGAACCAGGAAACCCAGTCCACGCAATCCACGTTACGCCCGGCGTCGCTGTCCGCCCACTAGGATCGGATGGTGTTTGCATTGGTGCTCATTGCGGTCGTTGCGGGGGCTCTGGCCCAGCGGCTGGCCGGCCTCGGATTCGGCCTCCTCGTCTCTCCCGTCCTGGTGGTGCTGCTCGGTCCCTTCGACGGCGTCATGATCATTAACCTCTGCGGCGCAGCCTCATCCCTGCTGATCCTCTCCAGGGTCTGGCGGCATGTGGAGTGGAAGCGCTACTTCGGACTCGCGCTCGCCGCCCTCGCCGGGGTACTGCCGGGTGCCTGGCTGGCCAGCAACGTGGCCGAAGCGCCGCTGGAGATCTGCATCGGCGTCCTCCTCATCATCGCCCTGCTGGCCTCGCAGCGGCTGACGCGCAGCTCTTGGCGTGCCAGCGGCCCTGTTCCCATGGTCTCTCTCGGCTTCACCAGCGGACTGATGAACGCGGCAGCGGGCGTCGGCGGACCGGCCATCACCGCGTACGCCATTGCCACCCGGTGGGAGCAGAAGAGTTTCGGCGCCACCCTCCAGCCCTATTTCGTGACCACCGGGCTGTCTTCCCTGGCCATCAAGTACGTACTGTCGGGTGGACATGTTCCCGGCCTGGATGCTTGGCAGTGGCTCAGCATCCTGACCGCCATGGTGGCGGGAATCAGCGCAGGCGATCTGCTGTCCGGCAAGGTCAAACCGGCCGCTGTGCGCAGGATCGTTGTGGCCATCGCCTACATCGGAGCCGTGTCCACGCTGGCGAAGGGCTTCATCGAACTGGCGGCGGGAGCCTGACCGGACAGCGGGCCGGGTGCGGGATACTTAACCCATGCAGCCTCGCAGAATCGTCCTCCTCGGATCCACCGGTTCCATCGGCACCCAGGCGATTGACGTCGTCGACGGCGCTCCCCACCTTTTTGAGGTCGTGGCGCTCAGCGCCGGCGGCGGCAACATGGAGCTCCTGGCCCGCCAGGCCGTCCACACCGGTGCCGGCGCGGTAGGCATCGCAGCGGGGGATCCCCGGCAGCTGCAGGACCTGATTTCCGAGGCCGCGCGCCTCGCTGGGCGGCAGGATTATCGCCCCGAAATCATCGCCGGCCCGGACGCCTCGGCCCGAATCGCAGCCGTAGCGGCGGACGTGGTACTCAACGCCATTACCGGGTCCATCGGGCTCGCCCCGACTCTTGCCGCACTGAAGTCTGGTGCAACACTGGCGCTGGCCAACAAGGAATCGCTGATCGTGGGCGGAGCGCTCGTGAAGGCCGCCGCGGCTGAGGGGCAGATCGTTCCGGTCGACTCCGAGCACTCAGCGATAGCCCAATGCCTGCGCTCCGGCTCCGCGGCTGAACTTGAAAAGCTTATCCTGACGGCGTCCGGTGGGCCGTTCCGGGGCCGGACGCGGGAGCAGCTCCAGGACGTAACGCCGAAAGAGGCCCTGGCGCACCCCACGTGGGACATGGGCCTGATGGTCACCACCAACTCAGCCACGCTGGTCAACAAGGGCCTGGAGCTCATCGAAGCCCATCTGCTTTTCGACGTGCCGCTGGACCGGATCGATGTTGTGGTCCACCCGCAATCGGTGGTCCATTCCATGGTCCAGTTCATCGACGGGTCCGTCATCGCCCAGGCCTCCCCGCCGGACATGCGCCTCCCCATTGCCCTGGGGATGGGCTGGCCGGACAGGGTCCCCAAGGCAGCCTTCCCGTGCGACTGGACCAAGGCCACCAGCTGGACGTTCGAACCGTTGGACACCGTAGCCTTCCCGGCGGTGGACCTGGCCAAGGACGCCGCCAAGCAGGGGAGCACCTTTCCCGCCGTCTTCAATGCGGCAAACGAGGAAGCGGTCATGGCGTTCCACGCGGGGCGCATCCGCTTCACCGAAATCGTGGACACCATCGATGCTGTCCTCAGCGAACATTCAGGATCCTCCGGGCTGACGCTGGAGTCGGTACTGGATGCTGAAAACTGGGCACGTACGCGCGCCCACGAACGTTTAGCAGTCAGCAGTCTCTAGGAAGCAGCAGATCAACGCATGAGCCCCGTCCTCCTTTTCATCCTCGGCGTCGTCTTTGTGGCGATCGGTATTGCCGTGTCCATCGCGCTGCACGAAGTAGGGCACCTGGTGCCCGCCAAACTGTTCAAAGTGCGCGTCACCAAGTACATGATCGGCTTCGGCCCCACCCTGTGGTCCAAACGGAAGGGCGAAACTGAATACGGAGTGAAAGCTATTCCGCTGGGCGGCTACGTGTCCATGATCGGCATGTATCCACCCAACAAGGACGACGGAACCGTCCGCCCCTCCAGCACCGGGATGTTCCAGACCCTGGCCACGGAGGCCAGGTCCGTGGCACACGAGGACGTGGGTCCGGAGGACGCAAACCGCGTGTTCTACCGGCTGCCGGTGTGGAAGAAAATCATCGTGATGCTGGGCGGTCCGGCCATGAACCTGCTGATCGGCGTGGTCCTGACAGCCGTGCTGCTGATGGGCTTCGGCATGGCCACGGCCACCACAACCATCGCCGACGTCTCCAAATGCCAGGTGGCGGCCGGCCAAACGGTTGATCCCGATTCCCCGGACTGCCAACTGACCCCCGCGGCCGCCGCCGGGCTCCTGCCCAACGACGTGGTTACCTCCTTTGACGGGAAGGCTGTCACTGGGTGGGACCAGATGACCGAATGGATCCGTGCCTCCGCCGGCAGGGAAGTGAGCATTACCGTGGAGCGCGACGGTGCGCCTGTCACCACCACAGTAACTCCGGTACTCTCTGCCCGCCCTGTCGTCGGTGTGGACGGACGCCAGGCCAAGGACGACGCCGGCACCCTCCTGTACCAGGACGTCGGATTCCTGGGCATCGGCTCGCAGACCGAACTGGTTCCCCAGCCGGCGTCTTCCGTCCTGCCCATGGCGGGCGAAAACATCAAGCAAGTGGCCGGCGTCATCTTCAACTTGCCCGCAAGGGTGGTGGGCGTCGCCAAGGCGGCCTTCAGTGAGGAAGAGCGGGACCCCAACGGCCCCATCAGCGTGGTGGGCGTCGGGCGCGTGGCCGGTGAAGTGGCCGCCATGGAAGAAGTGCCGCTCCAGTCCAGGATTGGCGCCTTGGTAGGGCTGCTCGCCGGACTGAACTTTGCGCTCGCGGTCTTCAACCTGATCCCACTGCTTCCGCTCGATGGCGGCCATGTGGCCGGAGCGCTGTACGAAGGGGCACGGCGGCGGGTGGCCAACCTGTTCGGCAAACCGGATCCGGGCGCCTTTGACATTGCCAGGCTGCTCCCGGTGACCTACGTGGTGGCTGTGTTGCTGATGGGCATGAGTGCGCTCCTGATCTATGCCGACATCGTCAAGCCGGTGAACCTGTTCGGCTGACTCCTGCCGGCGGATGGATCGCCTGGAGCGTATCCCGGCCTGCTGCAGCAGTACCTGACCACATCGGGTGATTTTGAACAATCAGCCTTTATTGGCTGATATTTAATAATCAGCTATTTTTGATTGATTATGCGTGATCATCTGGGTACGGTTAAACCATGTACGTACTGACCATCGACCAGCGCGGCAGCACCGCCGACGTCGACCGCGTTCCCGATCTGATCACCGCGCTGCGCAGCCTTGCGTCGGCGCCCTTTGAGCGCTCAGTGGGTGATGAACTCCAGGGCGTGGTGGAACATGCCGAGGATGTGGTGGAGATCGCCATGTACGCACTCCGGAGCGGGCACTGGTACGTCGGGATCGGCGTCGGTGCCGTGCAGCTCACCCCGGGTGGCAGCCCCCGGGAAGGTTCCGGGAGCGGCTTTGTGGCAGCGCGAAAGGCCGTGGAAATCGCCAAGGGTGCGGCTGGTCAGGTGCCATTGTCGGTGGTGTCCGGCAGTATCGGCCGTGGCCGGGAGATGCCTCCCCGCGCCAAGGAAGGAGCAATGAGCAGTGCAAATGCCCAGGCGGTGCTTCGCCTGATCGGACGGCTGGTGCAGCAACGCACACCAGCCCAGTGGCGGGTGGTGGACCGGTTGCGCGCACTCCAGGGCGGCGATGGGAAGCACGGCAGCCAGAAACACGTGGCCCAGGAACTGGGAATCACGGAGCAGTCGGTGAGCCGTGCTGTGCTCAGGTCCGGCTGGCAGGAAGAATGGGCCGCCAGGCCCGCCGCGGCCATGCTCCTCGAGTGCGCGCATTCCCAGATTGAAGGCGACCGGTGAACGCACTATGGATCGCAGTTGCCCTGCTGGTGGCCGGATTTGCAGGATGGCCGGTGACCGCACTGGTCTTCCGGCTCGCCCGGACCATTGA
The DNA here is from genome assembly GCF_050156905.1 of Pseudarthrobacter sp. S3. Taxonomy (NCBI): domain Bacteria; kingdom Bacillati; phylum Actinomycetota; class Actinomycetes; order Micrococcales; family Micrococcaceae; genus Pseudarthrobacter; species Pseudarthrobacter sp. S3. Next base: position 1,594,863 of record NZ_CP189583.1, read on the forward strand.
CGACAAAGCGGACGCGGCCAGTAAGCCGGCCCCGGACGCATCAGCCCAGGATCCTTCGGCCGATGTCACCGTGGACACCGTGTCGGAAGCCCCGCGGACCGGTACCCGGCAAACCGTCGACGGCGAGCTGACGGCAGGAGGCGGCCAGCCGCCGTCGGACGTTCCCCAGCCGGCGTCCACGCTGCCGGCCCAGCGGATCCTGCGCGGCGGGGCAATCATCGGAGTCCTGGAACGCCTGGGCGTCTGCATGGCCATCCTGACCGGACAGCCGGTGGCCATCGCCTACATTGTGGCCATCAAGGGCCTGGGCAGGTTCGCCGAATTGAAGGAGACGCCCGTGGCTGCGGAACGGTTCATCATCGGAACGCTCACATCCATGCTGTGGGCCGCGGGAACGGCGGCGGTGATCAAGGTGGCGTTCCTGCAGTGAGTCTTCCCGGTGCCCGGATCGGCGGCAGCCCACCCCTGGGGATAGGGTGTCCTTATGACTGTTTTTGCCGTTGAGTATGTGTACGCCGCCGATTCCTCCGCCGTCCGTGATGACCACCGCCCCGCACACCGCGCCTGGCTGGCGGGTCTGGCGGATGAGGGCCAACTGCTGACCAGCGGACCCTACGGTGACGGGGCAGGCGCCCTGCTGATCTTCAAGGTCCAGGACGAAACCGAACTGAACGAACTCCTCAAGCAGGACCCGTTCGCCGTCGCCGGCACCATTGCCGGGATCCGGACCACCGAGTGGACTCCCGTGATCGGCCTCCTGGCCGCACACGCATCCTGATTCCCGGACCTATTTCACTACTGAAACACCTATTCAAGGAGTCCACGTGACCTCGGTCAGCCTGGGAATGCCGTCAGCACCGCCGCCCGTCCTCGCCCCCCGCCGCAAGACGCGGCAGATCAAGGTGGGTTCCGTCGGGGTCGGTTCGGACTCGCCCATCAGCGTGCAGTCCATGACCACCACGCCCACTACGGACATCAACGCCACCCTGCAGCAGATCGCGGAACTCACCGCTTCCGGCTGCGACATCGTACGTGTCGCCTGCCCGTCTGCCGATGATGCGGAGGCACTGCCCATCATCGCGCGCAAGTCCCAGATCCCCGTCATTGCGGACATCCACTTCCAGCCCAAATACGTGTTCGCTGCAATTGAGGCCGGCTGCGCGGCAGTGCGCGTGAACCCGGGCAATATCCGCAAGTTCGATGACCAGGTTAAGGAAATCGCCCGCGCCGCGAAGGACCACGGGACCTCCATCCGGATCGGCATCAACGCCGGATCCCTCGAGCCTGGAATCCTGAAGAAATATGGCAAAGCCACGCCCGAGGCCCTCGTGGAATCGGCCGTTTGGGAAGCCTCGCTGTTCGAAGAGCACGGTTTCAACGACTTCAAGATCTCGGTCAAGCACAACGACCCCGTCATCATGGTTGCTGCCTACGAGATGCTGGCCGAGCAGGGCGACTGGCCCCTGCACCTGGGCGTGACCGAAGCCGGGCCCGCCTTCCAGGGAACCATCAAGTCCGCTACGGCCTTCGGGGCGCTCCTGGCCAAGGGCATCGGCGACACCATCCGGGTTTCCCTCTCGGCGCCGCCCGTCGAGGAAATCAAGGTGGGCAACCAGATCCTCCAGTCACTGAACCTGCGCCCGCGCAAACTGGAAATCGTCTCCTGCCCGTCATGCGGCCGCGCCCAGGTGGACGTCTACACCCTGGCCGAGCAGGTCACTGCAGGGCTGGAAGGCATGGAAATTCCGCTCCGCGTGGCAGTGATGGGCTGTGTTGTGAACGGGCCGGGCGAAGCCCGCGAAGCCGATTTGGGTGTGGCGTCGGGCAATGGCAAGGGCCAAATCTTTGTGAAGGGCCAAGTCATCAAGACTGTGCCTGAGAGCGAGATTGTTGAGACACTGATCGAAGAGGCCATGCGCATAGCTGAAGAGATGGGGGAGGCCGATGGCGAAGATGCTGTCAAGGGTAGCCCCGTGGTTAGCGTCTCATAAAGAGGACGCCGCGCCGGCGGGGATATCCGTCAGGACCCTCGCCGGTGCGGACACCCCTGCCCTGCGGCGCCTCGCGTCGCAGGACCCGGTGGCCAATGTATTTATCCTGGCGCACCTTCGGGCGGCTGGTTCGGCTGCGCCCACCACTGGTGGTGCTGCTGTCTTGGGAGTTTTCGACGACGGCATCCTGGCGGGCGCGTGCTGGGCAGGCGCCAACCTGGTCCCGGTCCAGCTTGACCCGGAATTCACCGGGCTTGTCGCTGCGGCAGCAAGCACATCCGGCCGCCGCTTCGCCTCCGCCTTCGGCCCCGCAGATGCCGTCCTTGCACTTCATGCTGAGCTTGCAGAACTGGGGCATGCGGCCCACGAGGTGCGGGATGAACAGCCGCTGATGACGCTGTGCGGGCCGCCGACAGTGGAGCCGAACGAGGACCTGGACCTTGGCCGGCTGGCCGATTTTGACCGGATCCTTCCTGCCTGCGCCGCCATGTTCGAAGAGGAAGTGGGCTATTCGCCGTTCCTCGGGGGCAAGGAGTTCTATAGCCGTCGGGTGGAAGGCCTCATCCGGGAAGGCCACTCATTGGCGCACGTCAACGAATCCGGCGATGTTGTGTTCAAGGCCGAGCTGGGAGCTGTGACAGCTGACGTCACGCAGATCCAGGGTGTATGGATGAACCCGGGCTACCGCGGACAGGGTCTGAGCGCAGGCTACATGGCTGCCGTAGTGGAGAAGGCACGAACGCTTGCCCCTGTCACCAGCCTTTACGTCAACGGCTTCAACCTGCGTGCACGGTCCACGTACGAGCGGGTGGGCTTCCGCCAGGTTGGCACCTTCGCCACGGTGCTGTTCTAGCCTCCAGGATGCCGCATTAGGTCACCCCTCAGCTTTCAGGTCACCCGTCAGGTAGTGCTGGATGTTAGGCGCCACGAGCCGGACAACGTCCTCGGGGGAAGCGGACGCGAGCGGTTCCAGCCGAATGACATACCGGACCAGCATCACGCCCACCATCTGCGTGGCCACGAGACTTCCGCGCATGGCCACTTCTGCGGGCGGTCCGGGGACTCCCGCCATGATCCGGCTGAGGATGGTGCGCTGTACCAGTTCCCGCAGCAGCAGGGTCTTCGCCTTCGAACCGATGGTTCCCCGGAGGAAGGCCACCAGGCTGTGCTGGGCCGGGCTCTCCCACAAGCGCAGCACCGCACGCACAATCGCCTCGGCCCGGTCCTCCGGCGAGTAGCCGTTGACGCCCGCCAGGACCTTCTCCGGGTCGGCCGGCAGTGCCACGCTCAGCGCAAAAAGCTGGTCCTTGCCTTTGAAGAAGTGGTGCACCATGGCGGGGTCCACTCCGGATTCCCGGGCGATCTGGCGCAGGCTGGTCCCCTCGAAACCGTGTTCGGCGAACAGTCTCCGGGCGGTGTCCAGGATCTGGTCCCTCGACTCGCTTGCCCCGCCGCGTCTGCCCCGCCGGACCGGACCAGCCGCGCTGCCTGCGGACTCCGCGGCGCCCGCAGGATCTAAGCCGCCCGCCGGATACTGCTGTCCATTCACGAAGTCCGCCGCCGCAGGGTCAACGACGCGAGGACCAGAACCGCCAGGACAATGGCCACCATGATGCCTGCGTCCATCCACAGCTGGTCTGTGGCCTCGGTGTTGGTGGCAATCTCCTGGAGCGCATCCACCGAAAAGGTCAGGGGCAGGACGTTCGACACAGCCTCCAGGGCCTCGTTCATCCTCTCGCGGGCCACAAAGAGGCCACAGAGCAGAATCTGCGGGACCACCACCACCGGCATAAACTGCACGGCCTGGAATTCTGTGCGGGCGAAGGCCGAACAGAGCAGCCCCAGGGCGACGCCAAGAACCGCATTTATCACGGCAATCATGACCACCAGACCCGGGCTGCCTTGGATGTCGAGCCCGAAAATCCAGTAAGCCACGGCGGTTGCCGCCAGCGACTGCAGCGCGGCCATGATGGAAAATGCGAGCCCGTAGCCGAAAAGCAGGTCCGCCTTGTGGATGGGAGTGGTCAGCAGCCGTTCAAGGGTCCCGGAGGTGCGTTCGCGCAGCATCGTGATGGACGTGACCAGGAACATCACCACAAACGGGAAGATCGCCAGCATCATCAGGCCTACGCGGTCAAAAGTCCTGGGCGCGCCTGGCGCCAGTGTTTCATTTTCGTAGAGGAAGTACACGGCGGTTAGCAGCAGCGCAGGAACCACCAGGATCAGCGCGATGCTTCGGTGGTCGTGCCGGAGTTGGTCCAGGACGCGCCGGGTGGTGGCCAACAGCATCAACACGTTCATGACCGTACCGTCCCTTCGGTGGACCGGCCCTCGACGGTGTCCTGGATGATGTGCAGAAAGGCCTTCTCCAGATCCGCGCTGTGCCCGCGTTGACTCAATTCCGCTGGCGTCAGCTGCGCCAGGAGCTTCCCTTCCCGGAGCAGGAGCAGCGATCCGCAATGGCTGGCTTCCTCCATCACATGGCTGGAAACCAGGAGTGTGGTCCCGGACTCGGCCATGGTCCGGAACCGGTCCCACAGGTCCGCACGGAGCACCGGGTCAAGGCCGACGGTGGGTTCATCCAGGACGAGCAGGCTGGGACGAGCCACCAGGGCGCAGGCCAGTGACACCCGGCTCAGCTGACCGCCGGAGAGGTCGCCGGTTTTCTGCCTAGCCTGCGGGTTAAGCCCGACGGCGGCGATCGCCTCCGCGGCTTCGGCGCGGCCCTTGCGGTGCATAGCGCCGAAGTAGCGGACGTTGGCTTCGACGGTGAGGTCCGGATACACGCTGGGGGACTGGGTCACGTAGCCCACCCGGTGCCGCAGGTCAGGGTGCCCGGCGGGCAGCCCCAGTACTTTTACTGAGCCGGATGTGAGTAGTTGGACGCCCATGACGGCCCGCATGAGGGTGGTCTTGCCGCTGCCGGACGGGCCCAACAGCCCGGTTATCTGGCCCGTGTGGATGGAAAAGTCCAGGCCGCGCAGGACGGAAACATTTCCCCTTGTGACGTGCAGGGAGCTGGCGGCGACGGCCACCTCAGGCTCGGGGCTGGCCGGGGCCGTTGCTGCTGAATGGGACATGTGTGCCCTCCGAAATGCTGGGAGTCCTCGCTTAATTCACCAGGTGATGAATTAAACCTAGACCTGCCGAAGGTCGCCGTCAATAACTTCGAATGGAAAAAACCCTTGTGCATGTGTCGGCTATCACATAGGTTCGACCTAGCTGCGCTGGAGTGGGTGGGCGGTCTCACCAGTCCTCACCAGTACCCAGGCGTCAACGGCCATGGAGCCACGTCCGCATGTAATGACCAGCCGTTTACGGCCAGGGGCTTTGCACGCCGGGCGTGGCTCTAGTGCGTTCCGCCCGCCCGGCCCTCAGCACAGCCCCGCATCCGGCTCCGCGCCTGGCTCTGGCCCGGCTCAGGTTCCGCCGCCAGAAGGGGCTTGGATTGCCGGTAGATTAGTACCCAGAAGAATTGCCCCGTCCTGCTTTTCCAGCAGCTATTCCCAGAAACGGATGCCCACCCTTGGTCACAAGAATGTCCCAGCTTTTCCTGCGCACCTTGCGTGAAGATCCCGCCGATGCCGAGGTGGCCAGCCACCGGCTCCTGATCCGGGCAGGCTATATCCGCCGGGCCGCGCCGGGTATCTACACCTGGCTGCCACTGGGGCTCAGCGTGCTGCGCAAAGTGGAACAGGTCATCCGCGAGGAAATGTCAGCTATCGGCGCCCAAGAGGTCCACTTCCCGGCGCTGCTGCCCAAGGAACCCTACGAGGCCACCAACCGCTGGACGGAATACGGCGAAGGCATCTTCAGGCTCAAGGACCGTAAGGGCAACGACTACCTGCTGGCACCCACGCATGAGGAAATGTTCGCCCTGCTGGTCAAGGACCTGTACTCGTCCTACAAGGACCTGCCGCTGAGCATTTACCAAATCCAGAACAAATACCGCGACGAAGCACGCCCCCGGGCGGGCTTGATCCGCGGCCGCGAATTCATCATGAAGGACTCCTACTCCTTCGACGTGGACGACGCCGGCCTGGACGCCAGTTACGCCGCACACCGCGTCGCCTACCTCAGGATTTTTGAGCGCCTGGGCCTGGAGGTTGTTCCCGTTGCGGCCACCGCCGGTGCGATGGGCGGGTCAAAGAGCGAGGAATTCCTGCACCCCACCGAGATCGGTGAGGACACTTTTGTGCGCTCCGCCGGAGGGTACGCGGCCAACGTTGAAGCCGTCACCACTGTGGTTCCCGCGGACATCGACTTCACCGGCGCCCCCGTCGCCGAGGTCCGGGACACCCCGGACACCCCCACGATCGACACGCTCGTGGACGCCGCCAACGTCCTCGCTCCGCGGGCAGAGGCCGACGGCGGCGCCTGGACCGCCGCTGACACGCTCAAGAACGTCGTCCTCGCCGTCACACTGCCCACCGGGGAGCGCCAGCTCGTCGTCATCGGCCTCCCCGGCGACCGCGGCGTTGATCTCAAGCGCGTCGAAGCGAACATCGGGTCCTTCTTGCCGCTTGCCGGCGAGATCACGCTCGAAGCCGCCAACGACGACGACCTCAAGAAGCAGCCCCTGATCGTGAAGGGCTATCTCGGCCCCGGCATGTCCCTGGACGCGCCGCTGCTGGGCAACGAGGGCGCCGCAAAGATGCTCTATCTCGTGGACCCCCGCGTCGTCAGCGGCTCCGCCTGGGTCACCGGCGCCAACGATGCCGGCAAGCACGTCTTCGGTCTCGTCGCCGGACGCGACTTTGGTTGGGACGGCGTCATCGAGTGCACCGACGTGCGCGCCGGTGACGAGGCTCCGGACGGCTCCGGTCCGCTCGAAACCGCCCGCGGCATCGAAATGGGCCACATATTCCAGCTTGGCCGCAAGTACGCCGCGGCCCTGGACCTGAAGGTCCTGGACCAGAACGGCAAGCAGGTCGTGGTGACCATGGGTTCCTACGGTGTTGGTGTCACCCGCGCCGTCGCCGCCCTCGCCGAGTCCAACCACGATGAGAAGGGCCTGATCTGGCCCCGCGCCGTCGCCCCGGCAGATGTCCACGTGGTGGCCGTCGGCCGCGGCGAGGAGATCTTTGCCGCCGCCGAGAAGTTGGCCCTGGAACTCGAGGCCGCCGGCCTGGACGTCATCTATGACGACCGGCCCAAGGTCTCCCCGGGCGTAAAGTTCGGCGACGCGGAACTCGTCGGCGTCCCCACTATCCTGGCCGTCGGCCGCGGCCTGGTGGACGGCGTTGTGGAAGTCAAGGACCGCCGCAGCGGCGAAGCCGAGAACGTAGCCGTGGACAAGGCTGTTGACTATGTGGTCACCGCCGTCCGCAGCTGACCTGCGGCGGTGATTTCCGGTTTCGAGTCGATCCAGCTCACCACGATCATCTTGATTGTGGTGGCTGGATTTGCGGCCGGCTGGGTAGACGCGGTGGTGGGCGGCGGGGGCCTGCTGCAGCTGCCGGCCATGCTGCTGGTACCGGGAATCACGCCGGTCCAGGCCCTGGCCACCAACAAGATGGGGTCTATTTTTGGCACCACCACGAGCGCGGTGACGTACTGCAGGCGGGTGAAACCGGACCTTCGGACAGCCGTGCCCATGGCGCTGATCGCCCTTGCCGGCAGCTTCGCCGGGGCAGTTCTGGCCGCCACCCTGCCTGCGAGTGTCTTCAAACCGATCATCGTGGTGGCGCTGGTCGTCGTCGCGCTTTTTACGGCGCTGAAGCCCAACGTCGGCGACATCACCGTGCTGAGGCACGATGGCCGCGCGCACTACGTGGTGGCCTGCCTGATCGGGGCCGTTATCGGCTTCTATGACGGCCTGATCGGTCCGGGCACCGGTTCCTTCCTCATCATCGCGCTCGTTTCGGCGATGGGCTATGCCTTCCTGGAGGCCAGCGCCAAAGCCAAGATCGTGAACATGGCCACCAACGCAGGCGCCCTGTTCTTCTTCCTGCCCCACGGGTCAATCCTGTGGGGTGTTGGCCTGGTGCTGGGCCTGGCCAACATGGCCGGCGGCTACCTGGGCGCACGGACCGCGGTGAAGCAGGGCAGCCGCTTCATCCGTGTTGTATTCCTGCTGGTGGTAGGCGCCCTGATCATCAAACTCGGCATCGATGTCTGGCTGGAAAACTTCGCCTGACAGGGTTGCCAAAGCCCTCGCAGTCGCCGGCCGGGCGTACCATGCAGGTATGTCCGCAGGCGGGGAATCCTATTCGGAAGCATTGTCAGCGGCGGCACGCCGCGCCGCCGAGTGGCTGGCGAGCCTGCCGGACAGGCACGTCGGTCCTGCCCAAAGCGCCCACGATCTCGCGGCCGACTTCGGCGGCCCACTTCCCGAGCAGGGCATGCCTGCCGCAGCTGTGGTTGAGTACCTGGCGGACAAAGCCGAGCCGGGGCTGATGGCCATGCCCTCGGGGCGCTTTTCTGGTTGGGTGATCGGCGGGACGCTGCCTGCTGCCCTGGCCGCGGACTGGCTGGTCAGCGCCTGGGACCAGAACTCCGGCCTGCGCTACGCCACGCCTGCCATAGCCGCCATCGAAGAGGGGGCCGGCCACTGGCTGCTGGACCTCCTGGGCCTCCCGGCGGAATCGGATGTCGGCTTCACCACGGGTGCCACCATGGCCAACTTCACCGGGCTGGCCGCTGCGCGGTGGCGGTTGCTGGCCGATGCCGGCTGGGACCTGGACGTCGATGGCCTGGCAGGCGCCCCGCGGATCAGGTGCTTTGTGGGCCAGGAGCGCCACGAGACGATTGACCTGGGCCTGCGGTACCTCGGGCTCGGCCGGCCCACCGCGGTCCCCGCTGATGCCCAAGGCAGGCTGGTCGCCGCAGACCTGGACCGGCTGCTGGCGGAAGGGTCCGGGCCCGCGCTGGTTTGCCTCCAGGCCGGCAACCTCCACTCCGGAGCCTTCGACCCCTTCGATGCCGCCATCGAGGTTGCCCGGCGGCACGGTGCCTGGGTCCACGTGGACGGAGCGTTCGGACTGTGGGCCGCCGCCGTGCCTGAATTCGCGGAGCTCACCCGCGGCATGGCCCTGGCCGATTCGTGGGGGACCGACGCCCATAAGACGCTCAACGTCCCGTACGACTGCGGTATTGCCATTGTCAGGGATTCAGCAGCGCTGCGCAGCGCCATGGGACTGCAGCACACCAGCTACCTGATCCACGACGTCGAAGGCCCAGGCGATCCCTTCGAGAAAGCGCCGGAGCTGTCCCGCCGCGGCCGCGGGGTGCCGGTGTGGGCCGCCCTCCGCTCCCTGGGGCGGGACGGCGTGGCAGCCCAGGTCCGTGGGCTCGCCGAGGCCGCTTCGACGATCGGCAGCCGCCTTGCCGACGTGGACGGAGTCGAGGTGCTCAACACGGTGGACTACACCCAGGTTTCGCTCGCCTTCGGGGACGACGCCACCACGCGAGCCGTGACAGCCCGGGTGATCGAGGACGGCAAGGTCTGGATGTCCGGTTCACGCTGGCAGGGCAGGGATGTCCTGCGCGTCTCGGTCAGCAACTGGAGCACTGATGCGGACGACGTCGGCACTGCCGTCGAGGCAGTCAGCTCCGCTTTGGCGGCTGTGCGGGCTGCCGGCTGATCAACTTGAGGCACCGTTCCATCGGGAAGCCACCCGACGCTCAGCTGTCGCCGTGGCCCGGCTCAGGCAGAGCGTGCGCCGAGGGAAGGCCGTCGAGGGTCCGCCCCGCAAGGGTACTGGCCACCCAGAGGGACCGGGTCAGATCGCCTTGGTGGCGCGGCATGGCCGCGTAGCAGAGGGCGTTCTCCACTTCGCGCGCCACGGCCCACTGGCGGGAAGCCTCGGCATCGAGTCCGGCCGCGGCGCTGAAGTCCTGGCAGCGCCGCCTCAACCCTCCTGCCGGATCGCTCCGGGGCAGGTCGCCGAGACGGTTCCACAGCAGCGGTGCCACCGCGAATTCCGGTTCGCCAATCATGGGTTGCGGGTCGATTGCTACGAAAACCTGCCCGTTCTGCGCTCCACTGTTGGCCAGAGGCCGGGCCAGGATGTTCAGGAAATGCAGGTCCGTATGGACCAGGACATCGCGGCCCGAGCGGCGGCCCACGGCACCGCGGGTCTGGCAGACCTCCAGGGCCGCCTCCAGGAGCCAGCGCGGGAACGGTCGGCCCTGCTGTTCCCAGTCGGCGGGGAGGTCATCGCTCCATTGTTCGGCGCGCCCGGCGATGTGGTCGAATTCCTGCCACTGCGGCCGTCCGTCCGGCACCAGGCCCAACTGCCGCATGGTGCTGCCCCAGGCAGCCGCCGCATCGTCCAGCGGAAGCGCCTGGAGTGAGGAGTCCGCATCCAGCCGCTCAAGGAGCATGGCGCAGGTTCCGGCGTCGGATCCTAACAGCTGGACGGCGCCGGAGCCTCCCCACAGGGCCAGCGCATGGCGTTCCATCCGTGCCTCATCGTGGGGAAAGGCGATCTTGAGCGCCGCCGGAGTCCCATCCGTCCGGCGGACAGGGACCACCACGCCGCCGTGGCCATGCCACGGGAGGGCGCCGGCTGCCAGGTCAACAGCCAGTTCCCAATGTTCCAGCCGGCCCTGCACGAGTCCCGGGAGGGAGGAGAGCCAGGCCCGTCCCGCACTGCTGTGGCTGTAACGCATGGTGAGGGCCGGCGGGATCTGCACGCCAATCCGGACGCTCATAGGACGCCGCTTGCGCCGAGCAGGTTACCGATGGAGAACGTGGCAGCCAAGGCCAAAGCCCCGCCCGCCACTACCCTGGCGGCGGCCCGCACTTTAGAGCTGCCGCCGATCCAGGCGCCCAACGCTCCGGTGGCCGCGAGTGCCACGAGTACGGCCACGAAGGTCAGGGGAACCCTGATGTTCTCCGGAGGTAAGAGGATAGCGAGCATCGGAAGGATGGCGCCGATGAGAAATGCGACGGCGGAGGCAATGGCGGCGTGCCACGGACTGACGATGTCTGTCTCGTCGATGTTCAGTTCGGCGGACAGGTGCGCGCCCAGCGCGTCGTGGGCTGTCAGCTCCCGCGCCACTTCCCTTGCTGTGTCCAGGCTCAGTCCCTTGCCCTGGTAGATCGCAGTGAGTTCCTCCAGCTCTTCCTCCGGCTGGTCCTGCAGCTCCAGGCGTTCCTTTTCGATCAGGGCCTGCTGGCTGTCCTTCTGGCTGCTGACGGACACGTATTCGCCCAAGGCCATGGAAACTGCACCACCCACCAGGCCTGCAGTGCCGGCGACAAGGATCGGGCCGGATTGTGTGGTGACACCGGCGACGCCCACCACGATTGCGGCGACCGAGACGATGCCGTCATTGGCACCCAGCACGCCGGCGCGCAGCCAATTCAGGCGCTGCGCGACGTCGTTCTGATGTGGCTCATTCTCGTGAAGGGCGGGGGCGCCGGCACTGTCCATGCCTCCAGCAAAGCATTAGTGCCCGCGGCAAGCCAGTGCAGGGCCTTGGCTACGAATTGCCCTGGGCGCTGGTTGTGGAAGGTCCCGGGGTTGATACAGGCTCCGGCAGCGGAGGCAGGAGAGCTTCTTCCAGGACCATGCCGGGAACCGGACCCGGCGATGCGCCCCAATGGGCGGTCCGCCGGGCCGCCGACTGAAGTGCAGAGAGCGCCCATTCACGATCGCGCCCCTCGCTGAGGGCCACCAGGTCGCCGAGCACAGGCAGTAGCCCCGCCTCCAGTGTTCCCAGCCCGGCTGCAGGGTCTGCCAGGAACACCTGGCTCAGGGCATAACCGGGCTGCCTCAGGGGTACGGCGGCGCAGTGGGACCCGCCCATGGCCTCTGCTTCGTTTCGGAGGGTGAGGTGTTGGGCCAGGAAGTCCGACGCCGGAGCAGCTGACCGGGAGTTAAGCCGGGTCAGCGCGGCCTGGTACGCGTAGACCAGTTCCAGCTCGCCGGCAACGGCAGAGGCAAGCGCCAAGCCGAGGTCCGCCCCAGTGCTTGCGTCGGCGACCGCCGCTTCGCTGGGACAGCTGGCGGCGGCTGTAGCCGTAGCAGGCGTGGGGGCCGCCGGTGATGCCAGGGGGGACGGTCCGGCAACTGGAAGCGGTGCCAATGCGATCCCGGCCGCCGAGGCCAGCTCCTCCGCGGCCAGAAGCTGGGCGGTGCCGGTGCCGGCGAGAAGGCGGGCCATGCCGCCGTCGGCCGTTTCGGCGTCCTGGAGCCGCTGAGCCCCGCTTGCCTGGAGGGCAGCGGCGAAGTCCGCGGTGGTCCACGGCGTGACGCTGGCCAGCGCCGTCGCCGTGGCAGGGTCGGTCGGGGCGCGATTCCCGGAAGCAACAGCCGGCAGCATCAGCGCCTGTGCCTGGACAGTCAGCAAAGTCACAACGCGTGCCAGGGCAGCCGCTAGGGGGGTCGGCGCGGTGGCGCCGGCAGTGCCTTCCAGGTCCTGGCCCGCGACCCTCAGGGACAGGGAATCCGCGAATGCAGATGCCCTGGCCTGCTCGGAAAACGGCGGCGCCGCAGGCGGGGACGGTTCGCGGGGGATGAGTACCAATCCCAGGCTCACCACCAGGAGGGTGGCCAGCCCAAAAACGGCGTACTGGAAATAGCGCCTGCGGCGGCCGGTTTCCTGCGTGTCGTCCTTCACAACAGACCATGTTCTCACGCCCGATGCGGATCTTCGTGCACCACTGCGGCCGGAAAATCGTTACGCTAGTAGTCATAACATCATCTATTGGAAGGCGGCCGGCATCGTGAGTAATGCAGAAGCCACGACTTCATCAGACGCTACCGGAACGGGTACCGCTGTTGCTGCGCCCGCCAACAATCCCGAAGCCATCAGGCTCCGGGCGCTGCTGGAACCGGCGGTGCAGGCCAACCGCCTGTACCTCGAGGACGTATCCATCATGGCGGGTTCGCACCGCGTGGTCCACGTGGTGGTTGACCTGCCGCAGGAGGAAACCGGCGGCGTGAACCTTGATGTCATTGCGGACATCTCCAGGATCCTCTCCGATGTCCTGGATAATGATCCAGCGGACGACGGGCGCCCCTACGACCTCGAGGTTTCCTCCCCGGGTGTTGCGCGTCCCCTCACCGAAGTCCGGCACTGGCACCGTGCCCGGGGCCGGATGGTCAAGGTTAACGTTATCCAGGGCGAAAATGTCACCGGCAGGGTCCAGTCAGTGGATGATTCCGGCGTCACCATCATCCCGGAGATCGCCGTCAAGAGGGGCATGAAGCCCAAGCAGGGCGATTCCCAGATTCTTCCTTTCGACAGGATCCGTAGCGGAAAAGTCGAGATCGAATTCAGCCACCTTGAAGAAGCTGGTCTGGAACCTGAGCACAATGGACCTTCTGAGGAGGCCTGATGGATATTGACATGAGCGCGCTGAGACTACTGGAGCGTGAGCGCGAAATCCCGCTGGACCTCCTGATCCCCACCATCGAGCAGGCGCTCCTGGTGGCGTACCACAAATCGCCCGGCGCCTTCGAAAAGGCCCGGGCCGAGTTGGACCGCAAGAGCGGCCACGTGACCATCTGGGCCGTGGAGATCGACGACGACGGTGACCCCATCGGCGAGTTCGAGGACACTCCTACCGGTTTCGGCCGTATTGCAGCGAGCACCGCACGGCAGATCATCCTGCAACGACTGCGCGACGTTGAGGACGACGCCATACTGGGTGAGTTCAAGGGCCGCGAGGGCGAACTTGTGGCTGGCCTGATCCAGCAGGGCAACAACCCGCACATGATCCAGGTCAACCTGGGTTCGGTGGAGGCCTTGCTGCCGCCGCCCGAACAGGTGCCGGGGGAGAAGTACATTCACGGCAACCGACTCCGCGCCATCGTTATCGATGTCCATCGCGGCACCAAAGGCCCGTCCGTCACGCTGTCCCGTTCGCACCCGGGCCTCGTCCGGAAGCTCTTCGAACTGGAGGTCCCGGAGATCGCGGACCGCTCAGTGGAGATCGTGGCACTGGCCCGCGAGGCCGGTCACCGCACCAAGATCGCGGTCAAGGCCAACACCCAGGGCATCAACGCCAAGGGCGCCTGCATCGGTGAAATGGGTTCCCGCGTCCGCGCCGTTATGACGGAACTGAACGACGAAAAAATCGACATCGTCGACTTCAGTGAGGATCCGGCTACGTTTATTGCCAGCGCACTTTCCCCGTCGCGTGTGAATTCCGTCACCATCGTGGATGAGGCCACCCGCTCCGCGCGTGTGATTGTCCCGGACTACCAGCTCTCGCTTGCCATCGGCAAAGAGGGCCAGAACGCCCGGCTGGCGGCCAAGCTTACGGGCTGGCGGATCGATATCGTCTCCGACGCCGCCCCTGCGCGCGAAAGCTGAAACCGCTCCGGGGCAACGGCCAACGGCGGATACCGTCGGCCGATGCCCTGGTTTCGGGCAGAACTGCCCTGAGGGGCTAGAATAGACATGACCGCGCCTAACGGCCGGTATTCGTGTGCCCTGAGTATTCCGTTCCGCCGATGTGCGGTTGGGAACTTAGGGCCAGCAGTTATGAACGTCAGGAAGATACTCACCGTGGCAGAAGTGCTTCACACCGAGGATCAACCGCAGCGTACCTGCATCGGATGCCGGAAAAAGGCTGCGCGGTCTGAGTTACTCCGGCTCGTCGCCGAAGGCAGCGGTTCCACCGCAGTGCTGGTAGACGAACGACGCCGGATGGCTGGCAGGGGTGCATGGCTGCACCCCAGCGAAGCGTGCCTGGCCCTGGCGGTCAAACGGCGAGCATTCGGAAGGGCCCTCAATGGCGCAACCGGGTCCACCGCCGTCGAACGCCGGATCATGGCAGGCAAGCAGGACGCCGGCCCGTTGCAGGTACCCCTGGTAGCTGCAGCAAAAACCGTCCAACCTGAAAGCGGGTCAGAAAACTGATGGAAACCCGATGAGTTCCCAGCGATGAGTGCGCAACGATGACAACTTTGTTGCGCTCTGCAAGGGGCCCTGTAGTTGCAACCGCGGCTGGGGCCCGCATTAAGAAGTAGACGGTTCGTGCCTGGCTCGGTGCGGACCGAGACAGGAGAAATGTGGCCAAGGTCCGCGTACATGAGCTTGCTAAAGAGCTCGGTATTACTTCCAAAGATGCAGTAACCAAACTGCAGGAACTGGGCGAATTCGTTCGCTCTGCCTCTTCAACCATTGAGGCCCCGGTGGTGCGGAAGCTCCGCAACGCCTACCCCGACGCAGCTGCTAAGACCGCAGCTCCGGCAGCCGCGCCCAAGGCGCCTGCCCCGTCGGCCGACGCACGACCCGTAGCACCTGCTCCGGGCCCCGCAGCTCCCTCAGCCCCCGCAGCACCAGCTGCTGCGGCTCCGGCTGCACCCGCTCCCGTTTCTGCGGCCCCGTCAGCTCCGGCTGCTCCGGCTGCAAGTGCACCGTCCACCGGCGCCAAGCCCGGTGCCCGTCCGGCACCGAAGGCTGAAGCCCCGGCCGCGCCGACCCGCTCCGGCGGATCAGCGCAGGGTGGTTCGCAGGGCGGCTCCGCACCGCGTCCCGGCGGTCCCCGTCCGGGCAACAACCCGTTCGCCACGTCCCAGGGCATGCCCCGCGGCCGCGGTGGCGACGGCGAGCGTGCTCCCCGTCCGGGTAACAACCCGTTCGCTCCTTCGCAGGGCATGCCCCGCGCGGGTGGCCGTCCGGACGGCGACCGTCCGGGTGGTCCGCGCCCCGCAGCCGGTGCCGGCGGCCCCCGTCCGGGTGGTCCGCGTCCCGCAGCCGGTGCAGGTGGCCCCCGTCCGGCTGCTGGCTCGGGTGGACCCCGCCCGGGTGCACCCCGTCCCGCGGGTGCCGGCGGAAACCGGCCCACGCCGGGGATGATGCCCAACCGCACCGAGCGTCCCGCACCTGCTGGTGCAGGACGTCCCGGTGGCGGCGCACGCGGTCCCGGACGTCCAGGTGGCGCTCCGGGTACCGGTGGAGCTCCGGGTGCCGGTGGCGGCGCTCCGGCCGGCGGCGGTTTCGGCAAGGGTGGCCGCGGTCGCGGTGGCACCCAGGGTGCCTTCGGTAAGGGCGGCGCAGGCCGTGGCAAGCAGCGCAAGTCGAAGCGTGCCAAGCGCCAGGAACTCGAACAGATGAGTGCTCCGTCGCTGGGTGGCGTGAGCGTACCCCGCGGCGACGGCAACACCGTAGTCCGGCTTCGCCGTGGCTCGTCCATCACGGACTTCGCAGACAAGATCGAGGCAAACCCCGCAGCACTGGTGACGGTCCTCTTCCACCTCGGTGAAATGGCCACGGCCACGCAGTCGCTGGATGAAGAGACCTTCGCGCTGCTCGGCGAGGAGCTTGGCTACAAGCTCCAGGTTGTGTCGCCGGAGGACGAAGAGCGCGAGCTGCTCTCCGGCTTCGACATCGACTTCGAAGCCGAGCTCGAAGCCGAAGGCGACGACGACCTCGAGGCACGTCCTCCAGTGGTCACCGTCATGGGCCACGTTGACCATGGTAAAACCCGTCTGCTCGATGCCATCCGCAAGTCCGACGTTATGGCGGGCGAGCACGGCGGCATCACGCAGCACATCGGTGCTTACCAGGTCACGCACACCCACGAAGACATCGATCGTAAGATCACCTTCATCGATACTCCGGGCCACGAGGCGTTCACCGCCATGCGTGCCCGTGGTGCGAAGGTCACCGACATCGCCATCCTGGTGGTCGCAGCGGACGACGGCGTAATGCCGCAGACCGTTGAGGCTCTCAACCACGCGCAGGCAGCAAATGTGCCGATCGTGGTGGCTGTGAACAAGATCGATAAGGAAGGCGCCAACCCGGAGAAGGTCCGCGGCCAGCTGACCGAGTACGGTCTGGTTCCCGAAGAATACGGTGGCGACACCATGTTCGTGGAGGTCTCTGCCCGCCAGGACCTCAACATTGACGAGCTGCTCGAGGCTGTCCTGCTCACCGCGGACGCTGCCCTGGACATGCGCGCCAACCCGAACAAGGACGCCCGCGGTATCGCGATCGAAGCCAACCTGGACAAGGGCCGCGGTTCCGTGGCAACCGTCCTGGTGCAGTCCGGCACCTTGCGTGTCGGTGACACGATCGTGGCCGGTACGGCCCACGGCCGCGTCCGCGCCATGTTCGACGACGACGGCAGTGTCCTGACCGAGGCCGGCCCGTCCCGCCCCGTGCAGGTGCTGGGTCTGTCCAACGTGCCGCGCGCCGGCGACACCTTCTTTGTGACCGCTGACGAGCGCACCGCCCGCCAGATCGCCGAGAAGCGTGAAGCAGCCGACCGCAACGCCGCCCTAGCCAAGCGCCGCAAGCGCATCAGCCTGGAAGACTTCGATCAGGCCGTGGCCGACGGCAAGATCGACACCCTCAACCTCATCCTCAAGGGTGACGTGTCCGGTGCCGTGGAAGCCCTCGAAGACGCACTGCTCAAGATCGACGTCGGCGAAGGCGTGCAGCTGCGCGTCATCCACCGCGGCGTTGGTGCTATCACGCAGAACGACGTCAACCTGGCAACGGTCGACAGCGCTGTTATCATCGGCTTCAACGTCAAGCCTGCCGAGCGGGTTGCCGAACTGGCAGAGCGCGAAGGCGTGGACATGCGCTTCTACTCCGTCATCTACGCAGCAATTGATGACATCGAGATGGCCCTCAAGGGCATGCTCAAGCCGGAGTACGAAGAGGTCCAGCTGGGCACCGCCGAGGTCCGCGAAGTCTTCCGCTCTTCCAAGTTCGGAAACATCGCCGGTTCCATCGTTCGCTCGGGCATCATCCGACGCAACACGAAGGCCCGCATCAGCCGCGACGGCAAGACCATCGGTGACAACCTCACCGTTGAGACGCTCAAGCGCTTCAAGGACGACGCCACTGAGGTCCGCACGGACTTCGAGTGTGGTATTGGCCTTGGTTCGTTCAACGACATCACCGAGGGCGACATCATCGAGACCTTCGAGATGCGCGAAAAGCCGCGCGTCTAGGTTGTCTTAGCGTTACAGGTGCGGGGCCGTTGGGTTTTCCCGGCGGCCCCGCCCGTACGCTGGGCGGCATGGGATCTGCGATCCCTTGCCGCCCAGCTTCGGCAGGCCCGATGCCACTCCCAGGCCGCCGGAAAAACCCAACGCGGGTCCGTCGTGAACTCGCCGTTAGTGCGTGGCAATGAATCCAAGATGAGTGCGACAGTCGCCCAAGTGGCCGCCGTCGTACATCCAAAATTTTTAGGAGTGGAAATGGCTGATCCCGCACGGGCTGCCAAATTGGCGCAGCGGATTAAGGTTGTTGTTGCTGAGGCTTTGGGCCGGAAGGTTAAGGATCCTCGGCTGGAGGGCATCACTGTTACCGATGCCCGGGTGACCAATGATCTGCAGCATGCCACGATCTACTACACCGTTTTCGGCGACCAGGCGATCCAGGCTGATGCTGCCAAGGGCCTCGAGAAGGCCAAGGGTGTGCTCCGCCAGGAGGTGGGGCGCAACGTGACTGTCCGCCTGACGCCGACGCTGGAATTCGTCGCGGACCAGATCCCGGTGGTTGCCTCGAACCTGGAGGAACTGCTCCGGGCCGCCAAGAAGCGCGACGCCGAGGTGGCTGCCCTGGCCGAAAACGCCAAGCACGCCGGCGACGCCGATCCGTACAAGAGCGACGTTCCCGCCGATGTGGAGATCGACGAGGACGACTTCGACGAAGAGGACATTGACCTCACCGACGACGAAGATCTCGACGAAGACGCCAATAAGTAACTGACACCAGGCGATGGCCCGGACCCGCAACTGAACTGCGGTCCGGGCCTTCTTTTGTCTGCCGGACCGGAACCGGCAGGATCTACCTGATGTAGGCCTTCAGCACGGTTCCAGTCGGTTGCCCGAAGCTGAAGCCGGCCGTGGCGTACATGGGTTTCCCTCTCAGTTCGACGGCCGCAGGACCGTCCACAGCCAGGAACTGTGAAGCCTCACGGGTCCAGGCATCGATCTTCACAATCTCGTTGCCGAACAGCGAGGCCGCGTAGACATCCCCGCTGTCGGACACTGCGATGCCGGTGGGGCTCAAAGGAGTCATCAGCCCTTCGGCCAGGATCTTCGGCTCTGGCGATGAGTAGCTTTCGCCACCCCACGGACGGGGCTGGGCAATGAGACCAAAGTGGATATGGAATTAACAGCCCCCGGGCGCCAGGCTAGTCCTCCGGGCGGACGGCGTCGACGGAAATTTCCCTTTGTGAGCCCCCTATTTTGAACCGGAAATCCTGGGTCATGGCTAGGATCTAGTTATGACGCAGGCGAGCGAGAACCACGAGGCCACCCGCTACCTGGAACAGGCCATTGAGCTGGCTGTCCGGAACGTCTCCGACGGCGGCGGCCCGTTTGGTGCGCTGGTGGTGACCCCGGATGGCCGGGTCCATGAAGGCATCAACCGGGTCACCCGGGACAACGACCCCACCGCGCATGCAGAAGTGGTGGCAATCCGCGCTGCCGCGAGCGCAGTCGCCACATTCGACCTGACGGGCGCCGTGCTCTACACCAGCTGCGAGCCGTGCCCGCTCTGCCTGTCCGCCGCTTTGTGGGCCCGGATCGATCGAGTTTATTTTGCGGCCGACCGCCATGGTGCAGCCGCTGCCGGTTTCGACGACGCCGTGTTCTACGAGTATTTCAACGGCACACGTCCGGAACTGCTGCCGGTCGCCCAAGCCGCCATTCCGACGTCGGACGCTCCATTTCTTGCCTGGCGCCGCAATACGAAACGCAAAGACTACTGACCAGGGCGGGGTCAGGAGTCCTGGCGATCCGGCAGCCTGCCGACGCCATTGACCAGATCCTCGCGGGCACCACACAGCGCGATCCGTACCCAGCCTTCGCCAATCGAGCCAAACGCGGTTCCCGGCGCGAACGCGACGCCGGAATCGGAGAGGAACCGTCGGGTCCAGCTCCGGACATCCCCGTCGCTGACATGGGAGACGTCGGCCCAAAGATAGAAGGCTCCCTGGGCGCTTAGGTACGGGATTCTTTTGGCGTCCAGCACGGCTGAGGCAGCGTCCCGGTTGGCCCGGTAGTGGTCATGGGCGTGACGGACGTAATCCTGCGGACCTGTCAGCGCCGCCAGCGCCGCATACTGCGACGGGGAGGCAACGCAGGAGACAATCGCCTCCATCACGTTGTTCATCTTCTGTTCCAGCCCCGGCGGACAGACCAGGGCACCGATCCTCAGCCCGGTCAGGCCGTACGTCTTGGAGAGAGTCAGTGACGTGAATACCCGCGCTTCGCCGGGGACGTCGCTGTCGAAGCGGGCCGGGCTGACGTGGGGGACGTCGTAGGTGAAGGCCTCGTAGCATTCGTCGGAAATGATCCAAAGATCATACTTGCGGGCAAGGTCCACCAGCTGGCGGGTCAGGTCCCCGCCGAGGACGGCGCCCAGCGGGTTGGACGGGGAGTTCAGGATGAGCACCCGGGTCCGGTCCGTGATGAGCGACTCAATGTCATGGATCCGCGGCTGGAAGTCATGCTCGGGATACAGCGGGTAACCCACGGGGACGGTATTCAGGAGCCGGCTGGTCATGGCGAATGTGGGGTAGCCGGGGTTGGGGATCAGGATCTCGTCTCCGGGGGAGAGCAGGAGGCTCATGGCGAAGTGCAGGCCCTGCTGCGCGCCGTCCACCACGTAGACACGCTCCGCTCCGAGGCTGGTATCGAGTCCGGCTCGTTCGCGGAACCTGGCGGCGAATGCTTCACGGAGGGCCGGGATGCCGGCGTTGGGCGTGTAGTTGGTCTCGTCCCGGTCGAGGCACGCCATGCCGGATTCCAGGATGTGGCGGGGGAGCGCGAAGCCCGGTTCGCCGATGCTCAAGACGATGGCCCCGGGGGTATGCCAGGCGGCCTCGGTGATTTCCCGGATCTGGTTGACGGGGACGTCGCGCGCGTGCGCCGCAATCTCAGGCATGGATGCCATCCTAGCCGCCGGAGTTGGGGGCTGGAGTTGGGTGCAGGGCTTGTGGGCAGGGCTTGTGGGCAGGGGTGGTGGTCAGCGCCGATATACTAGGAAGCGTGCTTTCTGGACTGGTGATAGTGGACAAACCGCAGGGATGGACCAGCCATGATGTGGTTGGTCGGATGCGGCGTCTCGCCGGAACCCGGAAAGTGGGGCATGCCGGCACCCTCGATCCCATGGCTACCGGCGTCCTGGTGGTCGGCATCAACAAGGCCACCCGGCTCCTGACCTACATCGTGGGCACGTCCAAGACGTACACGGCAACCATCAGGCTGGGCCAGTCCACCATCACGGACGACGCCGAAGGTGACGTGATTGCCGCCGCCAGTGCAGCCGCCGTCGCCGACGAAGCAATCCACGACGGCGTCGCCGCCCTCACGGGTCAAATCCAGCAGGTGCCCAGCAGCGTCAGCGCTATCAAGGTCAACGGTGAACGTGCCTACGCCCGGGTCCGCTCGGGTGAAGAGGTAAAGCTCGCGGCGCGCCCGGTCACTATCCACCGCTTCGAAGTTCACAGCATCAACCGGGAATCCGGCGGCGGCGTTGTGGACATTGATGTCACTGTGGAATGCTCTTCCGGCACTTACATCCGGGCCCTCGCCCGCGACCTCGGCGACGGGCTGGGAGTGGGCGGCCACTTGACCGCCCTCCGCCGGACCAACGTTGGCCCGTACTCTCTGGGCCAGGCCCGGACGCTGGAACAGCTGGCCGAGGAGCTTAATGTCCTGGAAATGTCCCAGGCTGCCCGGGCGCTGATGCCCAACCGTGAACTCACGGCAGAGGAGACCACCGAAATTTCCTTCGGACGCCGGATCGCAGCCGGAGCAGAAGCGGGCGATCCCGCGGCCGCCACCACTGACCACCCAGCGGCGGCGTTCGCGCCCGACGGCACCCTCGTGGCGCTTCTGGCAGACTCCGGAAACTTTGCCAAGCCAGTACTGGTGTTCGCGCCGGGCAATGGTGCAACCGGAAACGCAGCACCCGAAGATGTTGCCGGCGGAGATGCCTAGGCATGGACGCCTACTTCTATATCATCCTGGTGGTCGGCCTGCTCTCCAGCGGGATCTGCCTCGGTGCCGGCATCCTCAAAAAGGCCCCCAACGATTTCACCATCCTCTCTGTTGCTGCCGTCGAGCTGGCACTGCTGGTTTACCTGGTGGGCTCGATTGTGAGGGTTATCGCGGGCGAACCGATTGCCGGCGAAGCCTGGGAGTTCTGGGGATACCTGGCCACTGCGATGCTCCTGCCGCCGGCGGCCGTGTACTGGTCCATCCTGGAACGGACCCGCTGGAGCAACTTCGTCCTCGCCGCCGTCGGTGTCACGGCCTTGGTGATGGCCGCCCGCATGAACCAGATCTGGTACTGAAATGGAAGAAGCACGCAACGTGAAAGCACCTCGTTCGGAAGCATCCCGTGCCAAGGCAGACGCCAAGGCCGGCAAGGACACCCGGAACACCGGCCCCGGACGTCTGCTTATCGCCGTCTATGCAGTGTTTGCCATTTCGGCTACCGCACGCGCCGGCTACCAGATCCTGACCAAGTTCTCCGAGGCTCCGTTTGCATACCTGCTGTCGGCCTTCGCGGCGCTGGTCTACGTGGTGGCAACCGTGTCCCTGGCCAAGCCCGGCCGCACTTGGTTCAGGATCTCCCTGGCCGCCGTCCTGGTGGAACTTGTCGGTGTGCTGGTGGTGGGGGCGTTGAGTGTCGTCGATTCGGTGGCGTTCCCGCATGAGACCGTCTGGTCCCTTTTTGGCCGGGGGTACGCGTTCATTCCGCTGCTGCTGCCGATCCTTGGACTGGTGTGGCTTTACCGGCGCCGGCCGGGCCGGCAGTAATCCCGCACCAGCGCTGCACCGCACCAGCGATCGGCGGCTACCGGTAAGCCTTCGGGTACGTCCGCGAGTGCCGGCCCGTTGGCCTGGCGGCGTGCGGAAGCCATCTTGAATGCGGGTAATCTTAGAGAGTTCCGGCGCCGGTGCGTTCGGAGAGATGTCAGTTTTTAGGCAGTAAAAGGCGAGGGTGATGGTCTACATCTGGAACGATCCGGCCGAGGTCCCGGCGGACTTTGGTCCCTCCGTTGTCACTTTTGGCAACTTCGACGGCGTGCATCGCGGGCATCAGCAGGTGCTCTCGGAGCTTATCCGCTCGGCGCGGCTCAACAAGACCAAAGCCGTTGCTGTCACCTTTGACCCGCACCCGGCCCTGATACACCGCCCGGAGTCCGCGCCCGAAATGATCATGGGCCTGCAGGACAAACTCGTGGCATTGGGGGAGCTGGGCCTGGATGCCATTTTGGTGATGAAGTACTCGCTGAACCTGGCCAGCCTCACCCCTGAGGAATTTGTCAGCCAGGTCCTGGTGGACAGCCTGCACGCCAGCCATGTGGTGATCGGTCACGATTCCCGGTTCGGCCGCGGCAACTCCGGTGACCTTGACACCATGAAGCAGTTGGGCGAAAAGTTCGACTTCGACGTCCAGGTCATCAGTGAGTTCGGTTCGGAAGGTTACCCGCTGCATAACGACGGCGGCACGGACCGCCGTTGTTCCTCCACCTGGGTGCGCGAAGCATTGGCGGAGGGTGACGTCGCCACCGCAGCCGCGGTGCTGGGACGACCACACCGGATGCGCGGCGAGGTCGTCCACGGTGCCGCTCGCGGCCGTGTGCTCGGGTTCCCCACTGCCAACCTTGCCCACCAGGCCAGCGGGTTCATCCCAGCCGACGGAATCTACGCCGGCTGGCTGGTGGACCAGGCCGGCACGCGCTGGCCGGCGGCCATCTCGGTGGGGTCCAATCCCACGTTCGACGGCGTCAGCCGCCAGGTCGAAGCCCATGTGATCGACCGTCCGCACGAGGCCGTGGAGGACTTCGATCTGTACGGCCAGACAGTAGTGGTCGAATTTGTGGCGCGGCTCCGCGGCATGGTGGCATACCGTGGGCCGGAGGCGCTTGTTGACCAGATGCGTCTGGATGTTATTCAGGCCCACGATCTCCTGGTGCGGCGCTGACCGGGTCCCACCCGCAACGAACAGCCAGAGAGGCAGCACCGTGGCCGTCGAGAAGAACACCCGCAAACTGGACAAAGGCATTGTCCGCGATTTCAGTTCCCGGATGAGCTACGCGTCCTATCTTCAGCTGCCTACCCTGCTCAGTGCACAGCAGCCGGTCAGCACACCCGAGCACCACGACGAGCTGCTGTTCATCATCCAGCACCAGACCACCGAGCTGTGGCTGAAGCTGGTCCTGCATGAGCTCCGCAGCGCTGCGGCCTGGCTGCGAGCAGATAATCTCGGCTCCGCGCTTAAGGGCATCGCCCGGGTCAAGCACATTCAGAAAACCCTGACGGAGCAGTGGTCCGTGCTGGCCACGCTGACGCCCACGGAGTACTCCCAGTTCCGCGGTTTCCTGGGCAACTCCTCCGGCTTCCAGTCCAGCCAATACCGGGCCGTCGAGTTTGTCCTCGGCAACAAGAACCGCAAAATGCTGCCGGTGTTCGAATCGGACCCGGAAGCGCACGCCATGCTGGAGGAGCTGCTGAACGCGCCCAGCATCTACGACGAGTTCCTGGCCTACCTGGCCCGGCAGGGTTTCGACGTGCCGCAGTCCATCCTGGAGCGGGACGTCACCCGCGCCCACGAGTTCTGCCCCGACCTGTTACCGCTGTTCAAGCACATCTACGAAAACGCCGCCGCTAACTGGGGCGCCTACGAGGCCTGCGAGGAACTGGTGGACCTGGAAGATAATTTCCAGCTCTGGCGGTTCCGGCACCTCCGCACTGTCCAGCGGACCATCGGGATGAAAACAGGAACCGGGGGATCAAGCGGCGCCGCCTTCCTGCAGAAGGCCCTTGAGCTCACCTTCTTCCCTGAATTGTTTGCGGTACGGACGGAGATCGGCCAATGAGCAACCCGATGGACGCGAAGATGGAAAATCACGACGCCGCCACCCTCCTAGAGCAGGCAGTGCGACTGGACGCCGCTGACCCGTTGGCACGCTACCGCGGCCTCTTCATCGGGACGGACACGGACCTTTCCTACCTCGACGGCAATTCCCTGGGCCGGCCGCTGAAGAGGACCCCGCGGGACATCAGCACCTTTATCGAGGAAGGCTGGGGCGGCAGGCTCATTCGTGGGTGGGACGAGGAATGGCTGGACCTGCCAGAGGCCATCGGCGATCAACTGGGCCGCGCTGTCCTCGGCGCAGCCGAAGGCCAGACCGTCATCGCCGACTCCACCACGGTGGTGCTCTACAAACTGATCCGTGCTGCGCTGGCCATCGTTGTTGACGCGGCCCGCACCGAGATCGTCCTGGACACGGACAATTTTCCCACGGACCGCTACCTGGTCGAGGGCATCGCCCGCGAGGAAGGCCTGACCCTGCGCTGGATCGAAGCCGATCCAGCGTCCGGGGTCACCGTTGAACAGGTGCGGAACGCAACCGGCCCGGCCACCGCCGTCGTACTTTTAAGCCACGTGGCGTACCGCTCCGGCTTCCTGGCCGACCTTCCGGGTATTACGGAAGCTGCGCACAGCGCGGGGGCATTGGTGGTCTGGGATCTGTGCCATTCCGCCGGCTCGGTGGAGCTGGACCTGGACGGGGCGGATGTGGATTTTGCTGCGGGCTGCACCTACAAGTACCTCAACGGGGGACCGGGCTCGCCGGCGTTTGCCTACGTCAACCGCCGGCACCTGCCCGGACTCCAGCAGCCGATCTGGGGCTGGATGGGACGCAAGGACGCGTTCGAGATGGCAGCGGGCTACGAGGCGGCGCCCGGCATCCGCAGTTTCCTGAGCGGCACGCCGGCCATCTTCGGAATGCTGGCCATGCGCGGGACCCTTGACCTCATCGAAGAGGCCGGCATGGCTGCCATCCGGGAGAAGTCGCTGAAACTCACCGCCTACGCCGTGCAGCTGTATGAGGCCTGGCTGGCGCCGACGGGCGTGGAGCTGGCATCGCCGCGCGATCCGGAGCTTCGCGGGAGCCACATCACCTTGGACCATCCGGCGTTCCGGAACGTGACGGCTGCGCTGTGGGAACAGGACGTCATTCCGGACTTCCGCGCACCACACGGGATCCGCGTGGGGCTTTCGCCCCTGAGCACCAGCTTCGCTGAACTGTTCCGGGGGATGGCTGCCATTCGGGATCAGCTGCACCGCTGAGCTGCTGCCTGTGGCTGACGGTTTTTGGGGACGGCATTTGGTGACGGTGCTTGGCGACGGCGCGGGCTGTTTCGACAAGATTGCGGCGGGGCCGGTAAACTAAGGGTTGGTTCCGGCTGCAGTCCGTGGCGGCTGGTTCCTGTCATGTGTGGAAAGCCCCTGGTTTCCGGGGAATTTGCGCACGGGCAGACCCGGCAGTGAAGTACTGAATCGGGCCTCACGGCACATCTCTAGGAGTTATTGTGGCACTTGAAGCCGCTGTAAAGCAGTCCATCATCCAGGATTTCGCAACGTCCGAGGGCGACACCGGTTCACCGGAGGTCCAGGTTGCAGTCCTGACTCAGCGGATCAAGGATCTGACTGAGCACATGAAGGTGCACAAGCACGATTACCACACCCAGCGCGGTCTGCTGGCCATGGTTGGTCGTCGCAAGCGTATGCTCACCTACCTCAAGAACACTGACATCACCCGCTACCGTGCGCTCATCGAGCGTCTCGGCCTGCGCCGCTAGTCAGCTTTAAGGGGCGGCCCCTTCCGCGACGGAAAGGGCCGCCTTCTTCAGAACAAAATTAAACAGGAGGATCAACCGCATCACGCATTCGCGGTCCTCGGTAGTGATCCCCGGGAACGGCTTCGAAGAATGAAGCCCTCGGCCCGTGGGTCTCGATCGATGACCGGGTGCAGTGCAGGCCAGTAGACAGATGCTGGACTGGGTTGATGCGGCTGGACTCCGTGAAACAAGAAACGGAGGTGACTCTCTTGGAGGGTCCCGAAATCCAGTTCTCAGAAGCAGTCATTGACAATGGCCGCTTTGGCAAGCGTGTAATCCGCTTTGAAACCGGCCGTCTTGCCAAGCAGGCAGCCGGCGCAGCCATGGTGTACATCGACGAAGACACCGCACTGCTGTCCGCCACCACCGCGGGCAAGCACCCGCGTGAAGGCTTCGACTTCTTCCCGCTGACGGTTGACGTTGAAGAGCGTATGTACGCCGCCGGCCGTATCCCGGGTTCGTTCTTCCGCCGCGAAGGCCGCCCGTCCACCGAGGCCATCCTCGCCTGCCGCCTCATGGACCGCCCGCTGCGTCCGGCCTTCGTCAAGGGCCTGCGCAACGAGGTCCAGATCGTGGTGACCGTCCTGGCCATCAACCCTGACGAGCTCTACGACGTGGTGGCCATCAACGCCTCCTCCATGTCCACCCAGCTCTCCGGCCTGCCGTTCTCCGGCCCGATCGGCGGCGTCCGCGTTGCCCTTGTCGCTGACGAGCACGGTTCGCAGTGGGTTGCCTTCCCCAAGCACTCCCAGCTCGAGAACTCCGTGTTCAACATGGTTGTAGCCGGCCGTGTTGCCGGTGACGACGTCGCCATCATGATGGTCGAAGCCGAAGCTACCGACAACTCCTGGAACCTCATCAAGGAACAGGGCGCCACCGCTCCCACCGAAGAGGTTGTCTCCGAGGGTCTCGAGGCTGCCAAGCCGTTCATCAAGGCTCTCTGCGAGGCGCAGGCTGACCTGGCCGCACGCGCGGCCAAGCCCACTGTTGAGTTCCCGGTCTTCCTGGACTACCAGGATGACGTCTATGCCGCTGTTGAGTCCGCTGCCGCCGAGAAGCTGGCCGCTGTCTTCCAGATCGCTGACAAGCAGGAACGCGATACTGCAACGGATTCACTCAAGGACGAAGTCACGTCTTCCCTGGCCGGCCAGTTCGAAGGCCGCGACAAGGAGCTGTCGGCAGCATTCCGCTCGGTCACCAAGCACGTTGTGCGCCAGCGCATCCTCACGGACCAGATCCGCATTGACGGACGTGGCCTGACGGACATCCGCCAGCTCACCGCCGAGGTTGAAGTTCTGCCCCGCGTGCACGGCTCGGCAATCTTCGAGCGCGGCGAAACCCAGATCATGGGTGTCACCACGCTGAACATGCTCAAGATGGAACAGCAGATTGATTCGCTGTCGCCCGTCACGCGCAAGCGCTATATGCACAACTACAACTTCCCGCCGTACTCCACCGGTGAGACCGGCCGCGTGGGCTCACCCAAGCGCCGCGAAATCGGCCACGGCGCCCTCGCAGAGCGCGCCATCATGCCGGTGCTTCCGTCCCGCGAGGAATTCCCCTACGCGATCCGTCAGGTGTCTGAGGCTCTCAGCTCCAACGGTTCGACGTCGATGGGTTCCGTCTGCGCCTCGACGCTGTCCCTGCTCAACGCAGGTGTGCCGCTGAAGGCAGCCGTTGCTGGTATCGCCATGGGCCTGGTCTCCGACCAGGTTGACGGCCAGACCCGCTACGCAGCCCTGACCGATATCCTCGGCGCCGAAGATGCTTTCGGCGACATGGACTTCAAGGTTGCCGGTACCGCCGAATTCGTGACGGCCATCCAGCTGGACACGAAGCTCGACGGCATCCCCGCTTCCGTGCTGGCAGCAGCACTGAAGCAGGCCCGCGAAGCCCGTCTTCACATCCTGGACGTCCTGAACTCCGCGATCGACACTCCGGATGAACTCTCCGAGTTCGCGCCGCGCGTCATCGCGGTCAAGATCCCGGTTGACAAGATCGGCGAGGTCATTGGGCCCAAGGGCAAGATGATCAACCAGATCCAGGAAGACACCGGCGCGGACATCTCCATCGAAGACGACGGCACGGTCTACATTGGCGCCACGAACGGTCCGTCTGCTGACGCAGCACGATCCGCGATCAACGCCATTGCCAACCCGCAGATCCCCGAAATAGGCGAGCGCTACCTGGGTACGGTCGTTAAGACCACCACCTTCGGTGCCTTCATTTCGCTGACCCCGGGCAAGGACGGCCTGCTGCACATCTCCGAGCTGCGCAAGCTGGCCAACGGCAAGCGCGTGGACAACGTTGATGATGTGGTTTCCGTCGGCCAGAAGATCCAGGTGGAAATCACCAAGATCGATGACCGTGGCAAGCTGTCGCTGTCCCCCGTAGTGGCTGAAGAAGAAGGCGTCGAGCTCGTTGACGCTTCCGCCGCAGAGGGCGCTGCCGAAGCGGAGTAGTCCACTGACGCGGAGTAACATCCTCCGTCACTCAGCATGAATCGGCGGGGCCGGTGGATGATCCACCGGCCCCGCCGCTGTTACGATGGCAGCCAGATCCGGTTGCCTCTCCTGAAAGGCTTCAATGACTGTTGTACCCCTGCCGCTTGAGCAGAACCAGCCCGGCGACACCCTGGTCCACGGCTCCGACGGCGGCTCCGTTGTCCGGCGTTCGGTGCTGCCGGGCGGCGTGCGGGTACTCACCGAAGCGATGCCGGGCCAGCGTTCGGCGACCATCGGTTTCTGGGTGGGCGTCGGGTCACGCGATGAAGCCCCGGGCCAGCACGGCTCCACACACTTCCTGGAGCACCTCCTGTTCAAGGGGACCAAACGCCGCACTGCCCTGGAGATCGCCTCGGCCTTTGACGAGGTGGGCGGGGAGTCCAACGCAGCCACGGCCAAGGAGAGCACGTGCTATTTCGCGCGGGTGCTGGACACGGACCTGCCCATGGCCATCGACGTCATTGCCGACATGATCACCGGCGCCGTCCTGGATCCGGCCGAGATGGAGCAGGAGCGCGACGTCATCCTGGAGGAAATCGCCATGGACAGCGATGACCCCACGGACGTGGCGCATGAAAACTTTGTGGCTGCCGTCCTGGGCACCCACCCACTCGGCCGCCCCATCGGCGGCACGCCCGCCGCGATCCGCGCCGTCGCCCGTGACTCCGTCTGGGAGCACTACCGCCGTTACTACCGCCCGGATGAGCTGGTCATCACCGCCGCCGGGGGCCTGGAGCACGACGTCGTCTGCAGCCTTGTGGTGGACGCCCTCCACACTGCCGGGTGGTCACTTCAGCCGGACGCCGCCCCGGTGGATCGCCGCTCCACCGCGCGTGCGGACATCACCGGCACCGCCGGGCTGCATGTGGTCAAGCGTGCGGTAGAGCAGGCTAACATCATCATGGGCTGCCCCACGATTGTGGCCACCGATGAACGCCGTTACGTCATGAGCGTCCTCAACGCCGTCCTGGGCGGCGGGATGTCCTCGCGGCTGTTCCAGGAGATCCGCGAAAAGCGTGGCCTGGTGTACTCCACGTACTCCTTTGCCTCCTCCTACGCGGATGCCGGCTACTTCGGGATGTACGCAGGGTGCACTCCGTCCAAGGTCCGCCAGGTGCTGGACCTGCTGGGGCTGGAGCTGGACAAGCTTGCAGAAGGCGGGATCTCCGACGATGAACTGCGCAAGGCCGAGGGCCAGCTGTGCGGCGGAATTGTCCTGGCACTGGAGGATACTGGTTCCCGTATGTCCCGCCTGGGCCGCGCTGAACTGGTGTCCGGTGAATACCAGGACATCGACGAGACCCTGCGGCAGATCAAAGCTGTCACCGCGCAGGAGGTCCAGGACCTGGCCAGGGAACTCGCAGATGCGCCGCGGACTGTCACCGTGGTGGGCCCGTTCGAGGAAACCGAAACCTTCGGTCTCTGACCGGCAGGCGTACGCCAGCCATAATGAACCTATGAACCTTCCGCAGCCGGGCACGGTGCACGCCGTGCTGGAGAACTTTCTGGGCCATTGGCGCGGCACCACCCGGCTGGACGCGTCGGCCTGGGGGCCCAAGCGCACGGGCTCGGCGGAAATCAGTTACACCAGGGCAGCAGGGGGCTACGCCGTCGTGCAAAGTTACAGACACACCGAAGCTGATGGCACGCACTTTGAAGGCCACGGCGTTTTTACTGTCGACCGCGACCACAATGACATCCTCTGGTACCACGTGGACAGCATGGGCCAGCCGCCAGGAGTCCCGGCCCGCTGCACGTGGGTGGAGGGTGTGCTGCGAGTCGAGCGCCACAGTGACAGGGGGACTGCCCGCCATACTTTCCGCGTGGACAACGACGTGCTGATCCACACCGCCGAGTTGCGCCTCGGCGACGGCCAGGACTTTGTCCCGTTCATGACCTCCGAGTGCCGCCGCGTCTGACCCCTTCCCGCTGTGCGTTCCACCTGCCCCCGCGCGAACGGACGTTTGCGGCCCTGCAGAATTCCGACAGTCAGCCGGCTGATTCCAGAATCCTTGTCCGCGGAGCGCCGTTCAACGCTGGCGCTGCGGACGACGAATTCCACACCTTACTTTTCAGGTTCGCCAGCAATTGCTCAGCCTGGCCGCGTTCGTTGAAATCGAGTTCCACCACCACGTAGTGGGAATCATCCACAGGCTGGGAAATCCGGTGGCCGACAACTCCGGAGGCCGCGCGGTCCACCGGATCCCGGTCGAAGGCCGCTTTCCACATGCCAAAGTCCTTGATGCCATGTTCTATTTGCAGTGTGTACATTGCTGCTTCTCCTTAGTTGATCGCGTTAGTTGGCGGCACTTGTTGACTCCGTGCTCCCACCCTTAGCTCCGCCGCCAGGAGAGCCTCACGGTTCCGCCGCGATACCTACCGTCACGGTAACTGTTGGCCGCTGCCGCCGGTATCCCAGAAATCTGGGCCCCCTGGGACGGAAGCGCCGGCGCCGGCCGCAGAGCGCATACTGGGGGAATGACCACTGGCAGGCCCTGGAACCGGAGCCTTGAACGGATCCGGCTGATCGGCGATTCCGCCCCGGATCACCACTCATTGCGCACCGCTGTGATTGCTGAGCTGGGCCGCGTGCTTCCGTTCAGTGCCTTCGTCTGGCCGATTTCAGATCCGCTGACCGCGACGGGCATCTCGCCCATTGCCCGGATTCCGTGCCCGGACGATCTGCCGTTGCTGATTCGGCTCAAGTACCTGACGCTGGCAGGTCGGTGGACGCGGTTGGCGATCAATCCGTCGCCGGCGACGACGCTGCTGCTAGAAACGGCCGGCAATCCATCACGGAGCCTGGTGTGGGAGGGACTGATGAAGCGCTACGGAGTGACCGATGTCCTGTTCGCAGTGCTGGCGGACAAACACGGCTGCTGGGGTTGGCTTGACCTCTGGCGAACGGCGCAGGACGGTCCCTTTACTGCCGAGGAAGTGGGATACATCGCCGCCATGACACGTGAGGTGATGCCCGCCCTGCGCCGTTCAATAGCCCGGCAGTTTCTGATGGAGGCACCCGG
Organism: Pseudarthrobacter sp. S3; assembly: GCF_050156905.1. NCBI lineage: Bacteria > Bacillati > Actinomycetota > Actinomycetes > Micrococcales > Micrococcaceae > Pseudarthrobacter > Pseudarthrobacter sp. S3. The sequence continues at coordinate 1,626,953 of NZ_CP189583.1, forward strand.
CGGGCGCGACCCCGCAGGACAGGAGGTGGTCCGTGCGGGGGCGCCAGCCATCGACGGAGGTCCGAGGCCGGACTTGCCTCAGCAGGCTGTGCTGACTCTGGATGCGGAGATGGCCGTGGTGGGTAGAACGGCTTCGGTGGAGGAGTGGCTGGGGCTGCTTCAGCCTGGCCCACGTCCCTTTCAACGCGTACCGGCTGAGGTTCTCAACGTTGCTGCCCAGTTGCTGGCGCGTGAGGCCGGCGTGGATGGTCATCCTGCGTCCGCCCGTGTGCACATAGGGTGGGGCCAGTGGGCCCTGCTCCAGGCCAGCCGGATTGACTCCACCGACACAGCGGCCATTCCGCCATTGGCCGTGACCATCCAGGCATGCCCTCCGGAAGCGAGGCTTGATATGTTCGCCCGGAGCTTCGGGCTGACAACGCGGCAGCGGGAATTGTTTGATCTTGCAGCCAGCGGCGCCGACACCAACGCCATGGCGGCTGCCTTGGGGATTGGGGCCTACACCGTCCAGGATCAGTTCAAGCAGATTTTCGATACGTGCGGCGTCCATAGCCGCGCGACGTTGTTGGCCTTGGCGATGGGAACGGCCCAGTAAACTGGACGGGCCTTCAACTCTGTGGCGGTGGCATGCTTTTGTCCAGGTCGAGTTCCGGATGCACGTCCAAGACCGAACCGGGGCTGATGCCGGTGCCGGTGCCGGCCAAGGGGATGTTTGCTGGCCAGTGGGGTGGTTCCCAGTCGGGGTGGTCGCTGGCATAGTGTCGGCCGGACGGTGATATCCAGCCGGGTGGTTCGTTCTTGGTGGCCGTGGTGGGCGTCCAGGCTGTGGTGTGGCGGAGTCTGTGATGGCGGCGGCACGGCTGGCCGAGATTCGAGATCCCGGTGGTGCCTCCGTGGGCCCAAGCGAGGAGGTGGTCGGCTTCGTTGTCGAGGGAGTGGTTGCTGCAGCCGGGGAACGGGCATTTGCCGTCGCGGAGCCTGAGCCATTGGCGTTGGGCTTTGGTGAGCCGGTAGCTGCTCCGCCCGATCTCCAAGGGTGCACCGTCACGCGGGTCGATCAGGACGCGGTGGAAGGACTCCGCTCCGTCCGTGACGAGCCGGCGGGCCATCGACGGCGGAATCGGCCCGTATCCGTCGAGGATGGCCGGTTCATCCGTGAGGCCCAGCAGCGAGAACACCGGGACGGTAATGAGGACCTGTGCCCGCGGCGACGGAACACCGTCGACCGCTGCCATGCCACCGGTCTGTTCGCGGCTAGTGCCGCCGACACGGCCCGTTTCGGGCTTACCGCCGGACATTGCGGTCGCGCCATCGGTTCCGGCGCCGGCGATGTTGTTGGTCAGGAGCCAGGTCGCGACGGTGTCTGCGCGGAGCTGGCTGAGGGTCCGGCCCTCATGAGGTCCTTGGAGGGATCTCGCTGCGGTGGTGGTGCGGTCCCAGATTCCGGCCGCCTGATCGGCGGGGAGATAGGCGGAGAGCCAGGCCATCCCGTCCCGGTCCGGGGCGTACTCCACCCGCCGGTCCTGGACACCGCGTAGGTGGCGTTGTTCGATGCTGACCGGGTGGTGGCGTTCCCGCCACGTCCGGGCCTTGTGCCGGAACCTTCCGGGGATGAGCTCACCGGCGAAGCCACGTGCCGGATTCGCGACGTCCGGGTCCAGGAAATGCGCTTCGAGCGCTTGTGCACCGGCAGGGTCCAGGTTCACGGTTTCGTCGACCATGATCCGGGCGTGCTGCCAGGAGATCGTCCCGGCCTGCAATGCGGACAGGGTCAGCGGCAGGGCCGTTGTGAGTTGGTGCGCTTCGGCGAGCAGGGCACTGGCGGCGCGTTCGCTGACCGTCAGAGCACACGCGACCTCAGCGACCACGGCCATCTCCTGCCCGGTATGGTCCTGCGGCGACTCAGCAGGGCCCGCCAAAGCCTCGGCCGAGCCGGCATATACGGCGGCCGCATGGGCCTTCAAAGCAGCCAACTTCGCCTCCCCGCAGGCCACAGCAGCCAACGTCTGCAGGGCAGTCTCGGCGCGCCGACGCAGTGGATCATCACACAAACCCGAGGCTTCAGCAGCTTCACGGAGCACCACCGCCAGCTCAGCGAAAGACACCGAAAGGGCCTCCGCCGTCGCCACAGCTGCTCTGCTATCCATACTCAAATGATCCCCGGAGGGTATGACAATAACGCCGAGGCTGAAAAGCTATGTGCATAACTCCGCGGCCACGGTCTTGATGGCAGCTATCGCGACTACGAGCCCGGGCCTTTCGGCGCGACGGACACTTACTCGCCTCAGATCCTGTGGCTCAGCTGTCCGCCGGGTCTGCGATCCGGGGCCTCAACTGTCCGTTCGCGCTGTCTGAAGGGTGTCCTACCCGCCGGCGAAGGGCGGCAGTACGTCAACCACATCGCCCGGATTTAACACAGTCGTGCGGTCCCGCACAGCGACCTCGTTGAGCAGGAAGCTGCTCCGGGACAGGATTCGTTGCAGGGGAGGAGTGCCAGCAGGTGGCTCGGCGCGGTCCACAGCCAGGACTGCCTGCAGCAAGCCGGCCACCGTAGTCCCGGACGCGAGATCAAAGGACTCCTCGTCCACACCCGCGGCAGCGCGTGCGGCAGCGAAGTAACGTACGTTCAAGAATTCAGCCTCCGATGGCGCTCATGCTGCGGTCCGGCTGGACAAAGTCCGGCGCGCCAAGACCTGTGTGGTCCATGCCGTGGGCCTTTGGCTTAACCCACATGGCGTCCTGCCAGCGTTCGGCCAGGGCTTCGTCGCTGGCGCCCTCCCGCAGCAGACCCAAAAGATCAAACTCCTCACGGGAGAACAGGCAGCTCATGATCTTGCCCTCGGCGGTGATCCGCGTGCGACGGCAGTCGGCGCAGAACGGCTCCGTGACGGACGCGATGATCCCCACGGTGCCGAGCACCGCGCCTTCGGCTTCGGGCGCCGGCTCGACGGCCTCCAGCACCGCTGCCTCCGCCCCCCGCGCAGGACCAGCCGGCCCCGCAGACCCGGCCACCCGGCGTCGTACTTCAAAGCGTTCTGCGGGGGCTCCATCGCGGGCGCGGGGATCGGGACTCAACACGAAGTCGCGCGAGAGCAGGGAACGGATCTCGGCCGCCGTGATCATGTTCCGCCGGGTCCAGCCGTGGTCCGCATCAAGGGGCATCTGCTCGATGAAGCGTAGTTCGTAGCCGCGGTCCAGCGCCCACGCGAGCAGGGACGGCGACTCGGTGTCGTTGATGCCCCGCATCAGCACGGCGTTGAGTTTGACGGGGCCCAGCCCGGCCGCCCAGGCGGCATCGACGCCGGCCAGGACACGGTCCAGGAACGGGCGCCGGGTCAGCTTGGTGAAGGTCTCTTCGTGCAGCGAATCGAGCGAGACATTGATGCGGGTCAGGCCCGCGGCCTTCAGCGCGCCCGCCTTTTTATCCAGGCCCACGCCGTTGGTGGTCATGGAGATCGGCAGCTCCGGATGATTGCTGCGCAGTGCCGCAATGATGTCAATCAGGTCCGCCCTGACCAGAGGCTCCCCGCCCGTCAGGCGCAGTTCACGGACACCCAGCAGGTCCACGCCGATGCGGACAATCCGCACAATCTCCTCAGCCGACATCACAGCCTGTTTGGACAGCCACTCAAGCCCTTCGGCCGGCATGCAGTAGGTGCAGCGCAGATTGCACTTGTCCGTTAGCGACAGCCTCATGTCGGTGGCCCGGCGGCCGTACTGGTCCAGCAGCCCGGGCGGCGTGCCGGCCGGCCGGGCAGGCGGCAGGCCCGGCCCGGCATCTTCTCGGGGTTGCGGCATGCCTAGCTGAACACTCATGAAATCAGGCTACGGCAAGTTTGGCCGCGGCATGGCGCCGATGCTGCAGGATGATCTTACGGAAGTCGTACAGAACTCCCGAAGCAGGCCAAGTCCGGCTCTGCCGGGTTCCGGCGAACCTATGCTGGAGAGGTGAACAGCTCCCAGCCCCTGCAGGATTCGGCCGACGACGGCGCAACCTCTCCGGGGCGCTCGGGAACCGACGGTGCCGCTCACGGCAGCCGCCGCTGGGCCGCCGCGTCGGGAGCTGTGGCCGCCGGCGCCGCCGTCGTCATAGGGGAGCTGCTGGCAGGTCTGTTCAGTCCCTCCCTCTCGCCCCTGACGGCAGTCGGCGGGGCCATGATCGATGCCGTTCCGCCGGGTGTGAAGGACTGGGCCATCTCGCTGTTCGGCACCGCCGACAAAGCGGTGTTCGTGGGCGGGATGCTGCTGGTTATCGTAGCCGTCGGGTCGTTGGCCGGGATCCTGGAACAGCGCAGGCGGTTTGCCGGTGCAGCGGTGATTGCTGTTTTTGGGCTCGTCGGGCTTAGCACGGTCCTCACCCGCGCCCAGATGACCCCGGCCGCGGCCGTAGTGCCACTGGCCGCAGCCCTGGCCGGTGCGCTCCTGCTGGGATGGCTGATCCGACGCCTCCACGAAGGACCCCCGGCAGGCGCCGCGGGGACAGCAGCCGGGACAGGTGCCGCGAACGCGCAAGTTCCCGCGGAGACAGCAACAACCGCCGGGCGGCGCACGTTCCTGCAGGTCTTGGCTGCGAGCGCCGGGGCCACCGCCGTAGGCGGGGTTGTCGCCGCCGTGTGGCGAGGCGCAGCCTCAGGCATCAGTACTGCCCGCGAAATGCTGCTACTGCCTGCCGCAGTCTCTGGAGCGCCCGCCATCCCGGCCGGCGCCGAGGTAGGACTGGACGGGATGGAGCCGCTGGTCACCCCGAACCGGGAATTCTACCGGATCGACACCGCCCTGATTGTCCCTTCCCTTGACCCCGAATCCTGGGTACTCCGCGTCACGGGAATGGTGGAACAGGAGATTGAGCTGAACCTGGCTGATCTGCTGTCCAAGCCCCTGATCGAACGTCATGTGACCATCGCCTGTGTGTCCAACGAAGTGGGCGGGGACCTGATCGGCAATGCACGCTGGCTTGGCTGGCCGGTGCGGGAACTCCTGGCCGTTGCCCGGCCGCAATCCGGTGCCGATATGGTCCTGTCCCGAAGCTCCGACGGCTGGACTGCGGGCACCCCGCTGGAGGTCCTCACCGGCGATCGCGACGCCCTGCTCGCGGTGGGGATGAACGGCGAACCGTTGCCGTTGGAACACGGCTTTCCGGTCCGGATGATCGTGCCTGGCCTCTACGGCTACGTTTCCGCCACAAAATGGCTCACCGAACTCCGTGTCACCAGGTTCGCTGACGACGTCGGCTATTGGACTCCGCGCGGCTGGTCCGACCGTGGCCCCATCAAAACGTCCTCACGGATCGACGTGCCCCGCGCCGGCCGGCGGGTGGGTGCTGGAACGGTCATGTTTGGCGGCGTGGCCTGGGCCCAGCACACCGGGATCGGCAGAGTGGAACTCCGCGTCAACCGCGGTCCGTGGCAGGAGGCCCGCCTCGCACCCGGGATTTCGCTGGACACCTGGTACCAGTGGCAGGCTGGCATCGAGCTGACTCCGGGCCAGTACGAGGTCCAGGTCCGAGCAACGGACCTCAACGGCGAGCCGCAGGTCCAGGAACGCCGGCCGGTTGCTCCCGACGGGGCCACCGGCTTCCACACTATTAGAGTTGATGTGAATCCATGACCGCCCGGACCGAAGGCAGGACTATGCACAGCCCTCCGCACCAGCACGGCCACACGACCCACCAGGCGCGGTCCGTGGCCCTGCACCGTGCCGCCGTCACCGAACTGCTGACGCCCCTGCTCGCCCAGGGGCGGACGGAAACTCTGGCGCTTCGCGACGCGCTGGGCAAGGGCCTCGCCCAGGACGTTATGGCCCCCCTGAGCCTCCCGCCGTTCGCCAACTCCCAAATGGACGGCTTTGCCGTCAACTGCTTGGACGTGCCCGACGGCGGTGCGGAGCTGCCTGTGGTTGTCCCCGTTCCGGCGGGTGCCGTGCCGGCGGCCCTGGACCGCGGCACTGCCGCCCCCATCATGACGGGGGCCATGATTCCCGCCGGTGCTGACGCCGTCGTGCCCGTGGAACGTGCCGTTCCGGACCGGTTCCCCTCCCAGGGGGAAACAACCACTGTGTGGCTGCCGGCGACGGCGGCAGGCACCTTCGTGCGGTCGGCCGGCAGTGATATTGCGGCGGGGCAGCGGGCGCTGGCCGCGGGAACCTTCCTCGGCCCGGCTCAGCTGGGGCTGCTGGCGGCCCTGGGGATCGCCGAAGTTACCGTGCGCATGCCGGTGACCGTCCTGCTGGCAACCACGGGCGACGAAGTGGTGGAACCCGGCCGGCCCCTGCCGGCCGGCAAGATCTACGATTCCAACGGAACCCTCCTCGAGAGTGCCATGCGGCAGGCGGGCCTGGCCGTGGTGCGCACGGCCATCGCCTCTGACCATCCTGACGAATTCCGCACTCTGCTGCGCAGCCATGCTGGCGCTGTGGACCTGATCGTAACGACGGGCGGGGTCAGCAAGGGAGCTTACGAAGTTGTCCGCCAGGCCATGGACGGCCAGGCTACCGAGTTCCTGCATGTGGCCATGCAGCCCGGTGGCCCGCAGGGTATCGGGACGTTCGAGGGTGTGCCGTTCCTGGGATTCCCGGGAAATCCGGTCAGCTGCCTCGTTTCCTTCGAAATGTTCCTGCGGCCCGTGCTGGCTGAACTGTTTGGATCGCCTGCACCTCGGATCCCGGCCCGCGCACGGCTGGGCCACAGCCTTTCCTCACCTGAACACAAGCATCAGGTCCGGCGCGGTACTCTCCAGGGGGACGGAACCGTCCGCCTGGAAGGTGGCGAAAGCTCCCACCTCATGCATGCCCTCGCCGGCTCGAACGCGCTGGTGCACGTACCCGTGGGGGTCTCGGCGCTCGCCGAGGGCGACGAGGTGGAAGTATGGATGCTGTGAATCCAGAACATAACCCGTCCGCGCTGACCCACCTGCGCCAGGACGGCAGCGCACAGATGGTGGACGTGTCAGCCAAAGCCGAAACGACCCGGGAAGCCACCGCCACTGCCACGGTACGCACCACTGACGAAGTGCTGGGCCTGCTTGGATCCGGTGGCCTGCCCAAGGGTGATGCCCTGGCCGTGGCGCGGGTGGCCGGCATCATGGCCGCAAAAAAAACCCCCGACCTCATCCCACTGTGCCACCCCTTACCGCTCACGAAAGTCACCGTGGACTTCGAGCTCGGAACCGATTCCGTGGCGATCCTGGCCACGGTCAAGACACGCGGGGTCACCGGGGTGGAGATGGAAGCACTGACGGCGGCCTCTGTAGCCGCACTCAGCGTGTACGACATGATCAAGGCCGTCGACAAGCACGCAGTGCTAACTGACATCAAAGTGCTGGCGAAAAGCGGCGGCAAGAGCGGGGACTGGACACTATGAGCACCGAGAGCACTATCCTGCCCGAGCCAAACAGCGAGCTTCTTGCACCTCAACCACACCTGCCGGAGCCGCACACGCACGGCGAAGTGCAGGGGCGCAAGGCCGGGGTTGTTATTGCCTCCACCCGCGCCGCCGCAGGCATCTATGCGGATGAAACCGGGCCCGTCATCATCGACTGGCTCACAGAGCACGGCTTCGAGGCGTACCCCGCCATGGTGGTGCCGGACGGCGAGCCCGTCGGCGCGGCGATCCGGGCCCTCCTCACCCAGCATCCCGCCGTCGTGATCACCAGCGGCGGCACCGGGCTCAGCCCGGACGACCGCACACCGGACGTGACCCTGCCCCTTCTGGACCGGGAAATCCCGGGCATCATGGAGGCCATCCGGCGCGAAGGCGCAGCCAAAACTCCGCTGGCGGCGCTCAGCCGCGGGCACGCCGGAGCTGCGGGGCAGACGTTTATTGTCAACCTGCCCGGGTCGCCCAAGGGCGTTATGGACGGACTGGCGGTGCTCGATCCGCTAATCGGGCACCTGTGCGACCAGCTGGAGGGCGGCCATGGGCACTGAATCGGTTTTCGAAGTGGTCCACGCGGTGCTGAGTGCAGAACCGATCTCCGTGGACCAGGCCATCGCTGCCGTGGAGTCTGACACAGCAGGGGCGGTGGTCAGCTTCAGCGGCGTTGTGAGGAATCGCGACGGCGGCAAGGCAGTGGAGCGGCTCAGTTACAGCGCGCACCCCACGGCTCACCAGGTGATGGCCGACGTCGTCGCCCGCCTGGCTGCCGAGCATGCCGGGGACGGATCCGCCCCGCAGCCCGTGCGGATCTGGGCTGCCCACCGCATCGGAATGCTCAACATCGGTGATCCGGCGCTGGTCTGCGCGGTCTCCGCTGCGCACCGCGGACAGGCCTTTGCCGTGTGTTCCGAACTGGTGGACCGCATCAAGGAGCAGGTGCCCATCTGGAAGGAACAGTTCTTCGCCGACGGAACGGTGGAGTGGGTCGGCGCAGGCAGCTAGGGCGCACCGGCTTCCCTACCCCTTCCGGAGGCCGCGAGGAAGCGCACAGCTTTCGGTTCAATCCCGCACCGGGCCCGACGGTAGGGTTAACGGCATGATCGAACAACTCTCCGCGCCCACCCGCGTGGCTGTCCTGGGCGCCAACGGGCGCATGGGCGCCGAAGCCGTTAAGGCCGTTGAAGCGGCTCCTGACCTGCTGCTCGTAGCCGCCCTGGGACGCGGCGACTCTCTGGACCAGCTGGCCACGTCGGGTGCCCACATAGTGGTGGACCTCACCGTCCCCGAAAGCACCGAAGCAAACGTGCGCTACGCCGTCGAGCATGGCATGCATGCCGTCGTGGGGACCACCGGTTGGGATGCCACCAGGCTAGCCTCCCTGGAGGCACAGCTGGCGCAGCACCCCGGAACCGGGGTGCTGATTGCCCCCAACTTTGCCCTTGGCTCCGTGCTGGCATCAGCCTTTGCCGCCAAGGCCTCCAAGTATTTCGCGTCCGTGGAAATCATCGAACTCCACCACCCGGAAAAGGTTGATGCCCCATCCGGGACGGCTGTCCGCACCGCCCAGCTCATTGCCGCCGAGCGCAAGGCTGCTGACGTTCCGCCTAGTCCTGACGCGACCACCAGCGAACTCGCCGGCGCGCGGGGTTGCGACGTTGAGGGGGTCCGTGTGCACAGCGTCCGGCTGCGAGGGCTGGTGGCCCACCAGGAGGTCTTGCTCGGGGGTCCGGGGGAGCAGTTGACCTTCCGGCACGATTCCTTTGACCGGGCCTCCTTTATGCCTGGAGTGCTGCTGGGCGTGCGCAATGTCGCCGCGCATCCGGGACTGACGGTGGGCCTGGACGGCTACCTGGACCTGGGGCTCTAGGCCGTGGGCGGGTTTTTTGCCGCGTTCCGGAAGAACCGCACGAAGATCTGGGTGGGTGCCGTAACCCTCCTGCTGGTCTTCTACCTGGTGGTGTCCTTCCAGCGCTCCATCCTCCTGTTGCTGGACAGTAACCCCGCCGCCAAGGCCATCGGAGCTGCCTACCTGGTCCTCCCGGCTATCGGCGCCTGGGCCATGATCCGTGAACTGCTGTTCGGCGCCCGCACGGAACAGATGGCCAAGGTCCTGGAAGCCGAAGGCGGGCTCCCGGTGGACGAACTGCCGCGCACACCCGCCGGCCGGATCGTCCGCTCAGCGGCGGATCTGGAATTCGAAAGGTACAAGGCCGAGGCGGAAGCGGCGCCCGGTGACTGGCGTTCGTGGTTCCGGCTCAGCTGCGCCTATGACGCCGCCGGGGACCGCAAGCGCGCCCGCGCGTCCATGCGCGACGCCGTGAAGCTGTTCCGCGGCAAGGTTCCGGCGTAGCGCAGGTCTAGCGCAGGCTGGACCGGTGGCCGCGCCCCAGCTGGTTGGCCGCATGGCCCACCAACTCCAACGGACCCCGCCACTTCAGGATCACAAACACAATACCCGCGATGATGGCCGTCGCGGCATGCGCCCAGTACATCCCGTCCTCGGTCCAGCCCGCGGGCAGCGGCTTCAGGTAGAACGCTGAAACAACCCAAACATGCGCTGAGTAGAGCGTGAGCGTCATGGCACCCGCGCCCCGCAGCGGCAGCAGCAGGTCCAGGTCCAGCCAGTCAGCCAGCCTGCCGAGCAGGAGGAACACGCCCACCACGGCGGCTGCGACGCCGCAGGTGTGCAGAAGGTCCAGCGTGGTGGCCGAATGCGGCGCCGCCGACGCCAGCCACCACCAGGATCCTTCTTGCCGGATTCCAGTGAGGTTGACCTGGAGGACGCTGTCCAGCGGGTATCCGGGCGCGTTCAGGACTGCCTCCAGCGCGGCCCGGCCGCCCCAGTTCTCCATCGCGGCGGTGCCCAATGCCTTGGCCAGTGCGGCCACCGCCGCGCCGCCGCAGAGCAGCAGGACAGGAACTATCGCTTTGGTGAGGGCCAGCCGGCCGATGACCAGGCCCACCAGCAGGTATGACAGCCACTGGAACACCGGGTAGTAGCCGGTCAGAAACAGGTCTCCCAGCATAGGGAAAGGGGTTGAGAGGTCTTCCCAGGAGGGGTTATGCCCCAGGTTCAGGGGCGGATTGGCCGCCATAAGCCAGGGGCGGAGCAAATAGGCCAGCACCGGGGAAACCAGGATCCAGCCGACGGCCCAGCCGCACAGCGCCCCCAGCTTCAGGCCCAGGAACGGCAGGATGCACAGGAACAGGAGGGCGTAGTGGACCAGGATGATCGCAAGGTTTACTTCCAGCCCGCCCAATGAGAGCCCGACGGCGGCAATCACCAGGGCGCGCAGTGCGATGCCGCGGCGGGCTGCGTTCAAGGCAGTACCTTCCGGCGGTAGCTGCTTTCCGGTGGACAGCGCCAGTCCCACGCCGGCCAATACGGCAAACAGGGCGGCCGCCCTGCCGGAGAAGGTAAGGCCGATCCAGGTGGGCATTAGATCGGCGTTTGCCTCGAAAGTGGGGAGCAGATGCGTGGCCATCATGCCAAGGAGCGCCAGCCCCCTGGCGGCGTCTATACCGCGGAGGCGGCCCGCGGCCTGTGAGGTTCGAGGCACCCGCGAGGGTCTTGCCGGGGCACGGGACGTCATCAGGCGATATTCTCACACCAACCTTTGTGGCGGCAGTCAAGGGCCCGCCGGACACACGGTCTTAAAGACCTTGTATTCGAATATATATTCGAATAATATGGACACCATGCAAACCCCATCCCAGTCGCGGCCGTTTCCGGAATTTCCACTCGCCGGCGGATCGGTGCGCCCGGCCCGGGATGCCGAGGACGCCGCTCCGGCACATCCTGCAGGTTTGATGAAAGCGATGAGCCCAGGAGTGGTTGACTTCCTTTTCCGGCAGCTCGTGGCGGGCCGGCCTCCCGTGGACATCCAGTGGCAGGACGAAGGGGTGACACTCACCGCCCAGCCGGCGGGGGCCGAGCTGGCCCGCAGGTTGGCCGAGAGCGACCTCGACGCCTTGACGCCGACAGAACTGTTCCACTACGTCCGGTCGGCCCAACGGCTTGCAGCCTGGGCCGAGGGGCTGCGGGAGGCTGCGGTAGAACGGTACTGCCAGCCGGGGAACGCCCAGGATGGCGTGGCGAGGACTGACGCGCATCCCTAGGATAGGGAGGTGACTGATGCCCTGACCGTCTCTGCCGTGCAGTACCAGGCGCTGGAAGGCGGGATTGTCCCGAATGTGCAAGAACACGTCCGGCTGATCGAGGATGCCGAATCCCACGGCGCCCGGCTGGTGGTGTTCCCAGGGCTGTCGTTGACGGGATACAACCTGGAGCAGTTGGCCGATGACGGCTATTGGCTCCAGCAGAACGACCCGCGGCTGGGCGACCTTTACGAAATCTGCCGCCGGACCGGGATTACCGCCGTGGCCGGTGCTGCCTATCGGGAACCTGATGGTACTCCGCGGCTCGCCAGCCTCGTGATCCACCCCGACGGCACCACCGGACTCGGCTTCAAAACCCACCTCCACGGCCAGGAGCAGGAGGTCTTCGCCGCAGGCGACGGTGCACTCGTGATCGACCTGGATGGCTGGAAGATCGCGCTGGCCATCTGCTTTGACGCCGCCGTTCCTGCTCACTCCACCGGAGCAGCCCAGTCCGGTGCGGACATCTATGCCGTATCGGCGCTGTACACGCTGGCCGAAGATCGACGGCTTGCGCTGCACCTTGGAGCCAGAGCCATGGACAACCGGATGTTCGCCATCCTGGCGAACCTTGGCGGATCCACGGCGCTGGGCCCTTCCTGCGGCCTCAGCGGGTTCTGGGGACCGGACGGCTTCGAACTGAAAAAGGCAGTCGGAACCGGCACGGAAGTGGTCACCACCGTCCTGCAACGGAGTGCCTTGCGGAAATTCCGCTGACGCTGCGGGTGTCGGACTTCCAGTGGGCGCGGACCTCAGTTCCTGGGGCATGGCAGCCCGCCGTTTGACGCGTATCACGCAGCTCCCATTGTCCTAACCAGCTGCCGACAGGGTAACGTTTTTTCCATGCCTCACAAATCCGCCACCGCTCCTGCCCTTGGTACGCTCCTGACCGCCATGGTCACGCCCTTCACCAAGGATGGCGCCGTGGACTACAAGCAGGCAGCCGAACTGGCCACCAAACTTGTGGACGACGGCTGCGACGGCCTCGTCGTCACCGGTACCACCGGCGAAACGTCCACCCTCTCGGATGAGGAAAACCTTGGCATGTTCCGCGCTGTCAAGGAGGCCGTGGGAGACCGCGCCGCCATCATCGCCGGCACCGGGACGAACGACACCGCACATTCGGTGCACCTCTCCCAACAGGCGGCAGCGCTCGGCGTCGACGGCCTCCTGCTCGTCACGCCCTACTACAACAAGCCCAGCCAGGCCGGGCTCCGGGCACACTTCGAGGCTGTAGCCTCCGCAACCGATGTGCCCGTCATGCTCTATGACATTCCGGGCCGTTCCTCCATCGCGATCGAGCCCGAAACCATGATCCGCCTGGCGCAGCACCCGAACATCGTCGCAGTCAAGGATGCCAAAGCCGATTTTGTTGCAGCCAGTCGCGTGATGGCGGAGACGGACCTGTACTTCTACTCGGGCGACGACGGACTGACCCTTCCGTGGATGTCCTTGGGCGCCGTAGGACTCGTGGGTGTTACAACCCACATCGCTACGCGCCGCTTCCGCGAACTGATCGACGCCATCAATGCGAACGACTTTGAAACCGCGCGTAAGATCAACTTCGAGCTGCTGCCCGTTGTACGGGCAACGATGACCCGTATCCAGGGAGCCGTTGCAGCCAAACAAATTCTTAAATGGCAGGGAGTCCTGCCCAACTCGATTGTCCGTTTGCCCCTCGTGGAGCCGGACGAAGCCGAGATCGTATCCATCCGCGAGGATTTGGCGGAAGCGGGGCTGGTCTTTCCCTGAGGGCTAAGACCAGCACCCTTCCGCCTGGAAAGTAGTGCACTATGACCCAAACCGCCCTTCCCGGCCTTGTCACGCCTCCACGTCTGCCGCAAGGCGCCCTTCGGATCGTTCCGCTGGGCGGACTGGGGGAGATCGGCCGGAACATGGCCGTGTTCGAAATCGACGGCAAACTGCTCATCGTGGACTGTGGTGTCCTCTTCCCGGAGGAGACCCAGCCCGGCGTTGACCTGATCCTGCCCGATTTCTCCTACATCGAGAACCGTCTCGACGACATCGTGGCCGTTGTTCTGACCCACGGCCACGAGGACCACATCGGCGCCGTTCCGTACCTCCTGCGGCTGCGCGCTGACATCCCCCTGGTTGGCTCTCAGCTGACGCTGGCCCTCATCGAGGCCAAGCTGCAGGAACACCGGATCCGTCCATACACGATGACCGTTGAAGAGGGCCAGGTCGAAAAGTTCGGCCCCTTCGAGTGCGAGTTTGTCGCGGTCAACCACTCCATCCCCGACGCACTGGCCGTGTTCATCCGCACGGCCGCCGGCACTGTCCTGCACACGGGCGACTTCAAGATGGACCAGCTGCCCCTGGACGGCAGGATCACCGACCTTCGGCACTTCGCCAAGCTGGGTGAAGAGGGCGTTGACCTCTTTATGTCCGACTCCACCAACGCCGACGTCCCGGGCTTCACCACTGCCGAAAAGGAAATCGGCCCCACACTGGAACGTCTCTTCGGCCAGGCCACCAAGCGCATCATCGTGGCGTCGTTCTCCTCGCATGTCCACCGCGTCCAGCAGGTACTCGACGCCGCCGCCAAGCACAACCGCAAGGTGGCCTTCGTGGGCCGCTCCATGGTCCGCAACATGGCCATCGCCGCCAAGCTTGGCTACCTCGACGTTCCCGAGGGCCTCCTCGTGGACATCAAGAACATCGACAACCTGCCGGACAACCGTGTGGTCCTGATGTCCACGGGTTCCCAGGGCGAACCGATGGCCGCGCTTTCCCGCATGGCCAACGGCGACCACCGCGTAGTGGTGGGCGACGGCGACACCGTGATCCTGGCCTCCAGCCTCATCCCGGGCAACGAGAACGCCGTGTTCCGCATCATCAACGGCCTACTCAAGCTCGGTGCGGACGTCATCCACAAGGGCAACGCCAAGGTGCACGTCTCCGGACACGCGGCCGCCGGCGAGCTGCTCTACTGCTACAACATCCTTGAGCCGCTCAACGCCATGCCCGTGCACGGCGAGACCCGCCACCTGATCGCCAACGGCAAGATCGCCATCGAGTCCGGCGTCCCCACCGCCAGCGTCATCCTTGCCGACAACGGCACCGTGATCGACCTCAAGGACCACCGCGCAGACGTTGTAGGCCAGGTTGAAGTGGGCTTTGTCTACGTGGACGGCTCCAGTGTCGGCGAAGTCACCGAAGCGGACCTGAAGGACCGCCAGACGCTCGGCGATGAAGGCTTCATCTCCATCATTACCGTCATCAACCGCACTACCGGCAAGGTGGTCTCCGGACCCGAGATCCATGCCCGCGGCGTGGCCGAGGACGATTCGGTCTTCGACGAGATTATCCCCAAGATCAACGCCGCCCTGGAGGAAGCCGTGCTCAACCGCACGGACCACACCACGCACCAGCTCCAGCAGGTTGTCCGCCGCGTTGTCGGCACCTGGGTCAACCGCAAGCTGCGCCGCAAGCCCATGATCATCCCGGTGGTCCTCGAGGCGTAACAGCCCCGAAGGCAAGCGTAATGGCAAAGGCCCGGTTCTTATGGAACCGGGCCTTTCCCATCTGCAACATGAGGCCGGGAACAGCCGGAAATCCGCGGAAAACCACGCCAGTTCCGGTACCGTGGCAGGTATGGCCACTCGTACTACTCCCGCGCCCCGAGGCTCCGCTGGCAGCAAATCCAGCGCCAAATCCGGCAGCTCGGCGGGACGCGGCGCAGGCGCCACAGGGTCCAGCCGCACCGGCGGCCGGGCCGGTTCATCGGCGGGCACCGCACGCACCCGCCAGCTTCCCGCCGTCGACCAGCGGCAGCCCTGGCTGCTGCGCGTTGTGGGCGGCGCCTGGCTGGGCGTCGGCCATCTGGTTGGCGGCGGCGTCCGCAGGATCGGCTCCGATGTCAGCGACCTGCCGGCAGACGAACGCCGCGACGGCGCTGCCCTGTTCAACCTTGCCCTGGGCGTCTTCGTCGCCACCTTCGCCTGGTGGGGAATGACCGGCTGGTTCCCTGACGCCGTCTACAGCGTGGTCAATGGCACTTTCGGCTGGATGTCGCTGCTTTTGCCGCTGATGCTTTTTGTGTGCGCCTTCCGGCTCTTCCGGCAGCCCGACGACGGCCGGGGAAACAACCGGGTGGGCATCGGTTTTCTCATCATGACCTTTGCGGGCTGCGGCCTTGCCCACGTCGTGGGCGGCCAGCCCACCGTAGCCGCAGGCTTCGACGGACTCCGCCAGGCAGGCGGCATGCTCGGCTTCCTGGCCGCCTCACCTCTCGCAGCCATCCATGCAGCGGTGCCCATTGCGGTCTACGGGCTGCTGGCTTTCGTCTCATTGCTCATCATTACCGCCACCCCCTTCGGAGCCATTCCACGCCGGCTCCGGGGGGCCTATGAGCACCTCATGGGCATCGACCTGCAGGAACCCGGTGACAACGGGGACAGCCACGACCGCAGCTACCTCGAGGAAACCCCGGCAACCCCGGCAACCCAGGCGCCGCGGAAGAAGAAGCGACGCTTCTTCGGTAAGGACCACGAGTCCGACGCAGGGCTGGAAGGCTACGTGGGCGACGAAGCCTTCGAGCACGCCGTTATCGACGACGAGGCTGACGCCAAGCCAGAGAGTGGATCGCGCCCCGCTCCCGGTGTGCGCCGCCCCACGAAGGCGGAAATCGCCGTCGAGAAAATCAAAGCCGCCCAGGGCATCGGCACCGCAGGGAGCGCCCCGGAAGCGGACAACGCCACCGAGGCCATCCCCCTGGTCACCCCCGGCATGGTCGCCGCAGGCTCACTCAACGCGGCAGCCGCCGCCGTCGCGCAGGTGCCGGCCAAGCCCGTCACACCGATGCCCCTTCCGGCTCCCATTCCGCAGCGGACCGAGCAGCTATCACTGGCGGGCGACGTCACCTACACCCTGCCGCCGTCGGACGTTCTGACCCCGGGCTCGATCCCCAAGGAGCGCACCGAAGCCAACGACGCCATTGTGGCTTCGCTGACCGAGACCCTCAACCAGTTCAACGTGGAAGCGCAGGTCACCGGCTTCAGCCGCGGGCCCACCGTCACCCGGTATGAGATCGAGCTGTCCCCGGGCACCAAGGTGGAGCGGGTCACCGCCCTGTCCAAGAACATCTCCTACGCCGTGGCTTCCAGTGACGTCCGGATCCTCAGCCCCATCCCGGGCAAGTCCGCCATCGGTATCGAGATTCCCAACACGGACCGCGAGACCGTTTCCCTCGGTGACGTCCTCCGGAGCCAGAATGCGCGCCGGACCGACCACCCAATGGTGATGGGGGTCGGCAAGGACGTCGAAGGCGGTTATGTCGTGGCGAACCTCGCCAAGATGCCGCACCTGCTCGTCGCAGGTGCCACTGGCGCCGGTAAGTCCTCGTTCGTGAACTCCATGATCACCTCGATCCTTATGCGGGCAACCCCGGATGAGGTCCGCATGGTCATGGTGGACCCCAAGCGCGTGGAGCTGACCGCCTACGAAGGCGTCCCGCACCTGATTACTCCCATCATTACCAACCCGAAGAAGGCTGCAGAGGCCCTGCAGTGGGTAGTCCGCGAGATGGACGCCCGCTACGACGACCTCGCCAACTACGGGTTCAAGCACATCGATGACTTCAACAAGGCCGTCCGCGCCGGCAAGGTCCAGCCGCCCGTGGACTCCAAGCGCGTCATCCGGCCCTACCCGTACCTGCTGGTGATTGTTGACGAGCTCGCCGACCTGATGATGGTGGCCCCGCGCGACGTCGAAGACTCAATCGTCCGCATCACCCAGCTGGCCCGTGCCGCCGGCATCCACCTGGTCCTGGCCACCCAGCGGCCCTCCGTAGACGTCGTCACCGGCCTCATCAAGGCCAACGTGCCGTCCCGCATGGCCTTCGCCACGTCCTCCGTCACGGACTCCCGCGTGGTCCTTGACCAGCCCGGTGCCGAAAAACTCATCGGCCAGGGTGATGCTCTGTTCCTGCCGATGGGTGCCTCCAAAGCCATGCGTGTCCAGGGCGCCTGGGTCACGGAGTCTGAAATCCACAAGGTTGTGGAACACGTCAAGGGCCAGCTCAAAGTCGACTACCGCCACGATGTCGCCCCCGAGGCACCAAAAAAGCAGATCGACGACGACATCGGGGACGACCTCGAAGTGCTGCTGCAGGCCACCGAACTGGTGGTCACCACCCAGTTCGGTTCGACGTCGATGCTCCAGCGCAAGCTCCGGGTGGGCTTCGCCAAGGCCGGACGGCTGATGGACCTCCTCGAGTCCAGGGGAGTGGTAGGTCCCTCCGAAGGGTCCAAGGCACGTGACGTCCTGGTCAAGCCGGATGATCTCGCGTCGGTGCTCGCAGCCATGAAAGGCCAGGACGCGCCGGCAGTTGCCGACTCGCAGACGGCGGCGCTCAGCGACAACGCCAACTCGAACATCGCCCAGGGCGGTTATGCGGAAGACCTCGTGCAGGCCGACCTGGACCAGCGCAGCCAGAAGGTTGAGTACTTCGACGGCGCCGACAGTACCTCGGGCGACGACGAGGACGGTTCCGAAGACGCGTGGTCCCTCACCGGACGGTAGCCTAGGAGTGTGACTAGCACCGAAGCAACTGCCGCCGGCTCCAGCAGCCCAGGAATCTGGAATCTTCCCAACATCCTGACCATGCTGCGCATCGCCCTGGTGCCGTTCTTCGTCTGGTTCCTCCTCGCCGATGCTCCCGGGCTGAACAGCGAGTCGGGGCCCTGGCGCTGGGCCGCGGTGGTGGTGTTCGCCGTCGCCATCTACACGGACAAGCTCGACGGCGACATCGCCAGGAGCCGTGGCCTCGTCACGAATTTCGGCAAAATTGCAGACCCCATCGCCGACAAGCTCCTCATCGGCTCAGCCTTGGTGATGCTTTCTATCCTGAACGAACTGCCGTGGTGGGTCACTATCGTCATCCTCGTCCGAGAGTGGGGCATCACCGCCCTTCGCTTCTTTGTCATCCGGTACGGTGTCATCCCGGCCTCGCGCGGAGGCAAGCTCAAGACCGTCGTTCAGACGGCCGCGATCTTCCTGTACCTCCTGCCACTCGGCTCGCTGGCACCGTGGCTTGTATGGGTGGCTTTCGCCGTCATGATGGTGGCTGTCCTGATCACGGTATGGACCGGCGTCGAGTACGTCATTGAAGCGCTGCGAATCCGGTCACAGGGCAAACGGGCCGGAACAACTACAGCTGGAAACTAGGGAGCAGACGTGACCAATCTTCACCACCTGGCGGAACAGGCAGTCAAAAAAGCCCTGGAAACGGGCCGCACCGTAGCGGCCGCGGAGTCGCTCACCGCAGGAATGGTCAGCGCCGTGATCGCCGACACAGCCGGATCTTCAGGCATGCTCCAGGGCGGCGTGGTGGCTTACCAGAACTCCGTCAAAGTGGACGTCCTCGGCGTTCCGGAAGAGCTTCTGGCCGCTGCCGGATCCGTTGACGGCGCCGTCGCAGCGGCCATGGCGGACGGGGCAAGGACTGCACTGCGGGCTGACATCGGCATCGCCACCACGGGGGTAGCCGGCCCGGAGGAACATGACGGCAAGGCGGTGGGGACGGTGTTTATCGGGATCGCCACAGCGGCCGGTGCGTCCTACCTCGAGTACGGCTTCACGGGTAACCGGGCCGAGATCCGCGGACAGGCTTGTGGTGCCGCGCTGGAAAGCCTGATAGCGGCGCTATCTTCCTGAAGCTACCGGGCGTGAAGTTGCCGGGAACAAATCCCGGTGTCCATTAGTTATTAGATTGTGTCGCTTCCGTATAGCGGAGGCGCCTAGGATGAATAAACAACCACGGTTCGCTCCACGGCGGACCGCACTTATGAGGGAGCAAGGCGATACAGATGGTAAAGCAGCCCGTATCCATAAACGGCGTTGTCCGCTGGAAGGATGTGGGCCTCGCCGATCAGGCCAAGAGCGAACAGAAGGAGCGCAAGATGGTTGTACTTCGTCACGAAATCGGTGATGTCCTGCGCGATGTACGCCAGCGCCAGGGACGCACGCTCCGCGAAGTTTCGCACAGTGCCCGTGTTTCCTTGGGCTACCTCAGCGAAGTGGAACGCGGCCAGAAGGAAGCTTCATCAGAGCTCCTCTCGTCAATCTGCTCAGCCCTGGACGTGCCGCTGTCCAGCATGCTCAGGGAAGTCAGCGACCGTGTTGCCGTCGCGGAGGGCGTAGCCGTTCCGGACACCGTTCCCCAGGAATTCTCACAGCGCTACGGCCGCGACCTGGATCGCGATCTCAACGCTGAACTCAACAACGAACTGTCCAAGGGCCTGCTTTCCGGCGCACGCTAAGCCGTCGCAGGAACCAGACAGGAACTTCAACAAAGCCTCCGGCCACTGGCCCGGAGGCTTTGTTGTGTGGTGGTTATTTTTTCCGCGTCGCCGGCGGACGGGTCCTTCGCGAAGCCGTCAACTTCAAACATGGAGTTAAGCTTTGCCATGTATTCGGCGAGGGTCTGCAGTTCCCCGACCGGCCACTCAGCCAGCCGTTCACGGAAGTCCTGGCGGCGCGCATCCTGTACCTGGTGCATTCTTTCCTCGCCCTTTTCGGTCAGGCGGATCGACTGCGCCCTGCCGTCCAGGGGGTCAGCTTCCTTGAACACCAACCCGATGCTTTCCAGGAAGGCGATCTGGCGGCTGACGGAAGGCTTGCCCACGCCGATGTTCAGGGCCAGGTCTGTCAACCGGATGGGTCCCTCGCGCCGGATGACCGAAAGCAGTCCGTAGGCCGCCGGTTCCATGTCCGGGTGCACCTGCCGCGAGAGCTGATGGGAGACCGACCGGGCACGGCGCCAGAAGAGACTGATTTGGTGTTCCACGGTGTTCAGGGCTTCATCGACGGTGTCTTTGGCCGCACCTGTCTCCGCAGGGGAGGTCGCGGGAACGCCGGTCTCAGGACGGCCTGTCGCAGGAGTGCCGTCGGCAGGGTTGCTCATGGCAACAATTCTAGGGTCCGGGACCGTGAGAGACTCTATTGGTGCGGATCAGTGACTATTGGCGGCTTATGGACGACGAATTCGGGTCCGGCTACTCCCGGGTCCTGAGCAGCACCCTGGTTCTGGCCGGCGCCGGCGGGCGCACGGCGGACCAGGCCCTCGCCGCCGGGGTGAGCCCCCGACAGGTGTGGTTGGCCGTCTGCGACGTCCAGGATGTGCCGCCGGAGCGGCGACTGGGACGCGACGTCAAACCCCTGCGCGACTGACACCGCCACCAGCGCATCGGCGTTCACCGAGCTGATGTGCGTCCCGTTCTGCGCTGACACGCCGCCGGATCTGTTCGAATATCTGTTCGGGTAAAGCTATGCTTTTCGTAGTTGGTTATCCACATAGGCGATGTCATCCGGCCAGAATGTCAGCGGGTGCCATTAGCGTCAGAGATGACTAAGAAATGGCCGCTGAGGCCACTCCAAAGCGAGAAACATTAGAGGTGTGAACCATGGCGGCAGCCCCGGATCGGCAAAAGGCGCTCGACGCAGCGCTGGCACAGATCGACAAGCAGTTCGGCAAGGGCTCGGTTATGCGGCTGGGCGATGAAGTCCGTGCCCCCATCGAGGTCATCCCCACCGGATCCATCGCGCTGGACGTGGCTTTGGGAATTGGTGGCCTGCCCCGCGGCCGCGTAGTGGAGATCTACGGTCCGGAATCTTCGGGTAAGACCACCGTGGCACTGCACGCCGTTGCCAACGCGCAGCGCCTGGGCGGCATTGCCGCCTTCATCGACGCCGAGCACGCCCTGGACCCCGAATACGCAGCACGGCTGGGCGTTGATACGGACGCCCTCCTGGTCTCGCAGCCGGATACAGGCGAGCAGGCCTTGGAAATCATGGATATGCTGATCGGCTCCGGCTCGCTGGACGTCATCGTCATCGACTCCGTTGCTGCCCTGGTGCCGCGTGCGGAAATCGAGGGCGACATGGGCGACAGCCACGTGGGTCTGCAGGCCCGCCTCATGAGCCAGGCGCTACGTAAGATCACCGGCCGCCTGAGCCAGACGAAAACCACCGCCATCTTCATCAACCAGCTCCGTGAAAAGATCGGCGTGTTCTTCGGCTCCCCCGAGACCACCACCGGCGGTAAGGCCCTGAAGTTCTACGCGTCCATCCGCATCGACGTCCGCCGGATCCAGACGCTCAAGGAAGGTGCCGACTCCGTCGGTAACCGCACCAAGGCGAAGATCGTCAAGAACAAGATGGCCCCGCCCTTTAAGATCGCCGAATTCGACATCATCTATGGCCAAGGCATCTCCCGCGAGGGCGGCATCATCGACATGGGCGTGGAGCACGGAATTATCAAGAAGTCGGGTTCGTGGTTCACGTACGACGGCGACCAGCTGGGCCAGGGCATGGAGAACTCCCGCAGGTTCCTGCGAGACAACCCTGAGTTGGCGACCGAACTGGAACGCCTGATCAAGGAGAAGCTTGGTGTCGGGGTAGTCAAGCCCGCCGAAGACGAGGCCAAAGACACACCGAAGCTTAAGGCTGTTGACGGCTTCTAGGGACGCCCCTGACCTGACGGCCGGTCAGGGCGCAGGATGGCGTGCGGCCGGTCAGAGCGCCGGATCGGGGCGACGGCAGCGGAGACGCGGCCGCGAACGCCCGGCCGGACCAGCTCCGGATGCTGCCATCGCAGCCGATGCAAACGCAGACGCCGAACCGGATGCCGCATCCGTGGCGCGGGCCATCGTGCTCCGGCAACTGACCAGTTCGGCCAAAAGCCGGCTGCAGCTGGCGCGGAAACTGGCCGAGCGGAACATCCCGGAGGATGTGGCGGAAGCCGTCCTGGACCGCTTCCAGGAGGTCCGCCTCATTGACGACGCTGAGTTCGCAGACATGTGGGTGCGCAGCCGTTCGCAGTCCCGGAAGCTCGCCAAAGGGGCCCTCCGGCGCGAGCTTGCGGACAAGGGGATTGACGCGGACACCGCCGCCGTGGCGCTGGAACAGTTGTCCGACGCCGACGAGGAAGTGGCGGCCCGGCTCCTCGTGGAACGTAAGCTCCGGGCAGGCTCGGAATTATCGGACCGCGCCGAGCGGGACAAGATCACCCGGCGGTTGGCGTCCATGCTGGCCCGCAAGGGCTATCAGCCGTCGCAGGCGTTCCGGATCGTCGGAGAAGTGCTCGACACACAGGCGGAGGCCCAAACAGGCGCACAGGACGGCCCGCTGGACTCGTAGGCCGACGAAGCAGCCCCGTCAGCCGATCCGGCAGCCAGGGCGATCCAGCAACCTGAGCGACCCGCTACCCTTAACAGGTGAGTTTGACCATTCCTTCCCCCGCATCCGGTACCGCCCCGTCAGCCGACCCTGCCCTTCAGCAGCCCCGTACCTATCAGGTGCGCACGTTCGGCTGCCAGATGAACGTGCACGATTCGGAGCGGATGGCAGGCATGCTCGAGGCCGCGGGCTACGTGGCGGCCAGTGGCGAGCAGGCCGACGTTGTGGTGTTCAACACCTGTGCGGTACGGGAAAACGCCGACAACAAGCTGTACGGCAACCTGGGCATGCTGGCGCCCGTCAAGGCCGCCAACCCGGGGATGCAGATCGCCGTTGGCGGCTGCTTGGCGCAGAAGGACCGGGAGACCATCCTCAAGAAGGCTCCCTGGGTGGATGCTGTCTTCGGCACGCACAACGTCGGGGCGCTCCCGGCACTGTTGGACCGGGCCAGGCACAATAACGAAGCCCAGCTGGAGATCCTCGAATCCCTGGATGTTTTCCCCTCCACCCTGCCCACCAAGCGTGATTCGGTGTATTCCGGCTGGGTGTCCATCTCGGTCGGCTGCAACAACACCTGCACGTTCTGCATCGTCCCGGCCCTGCGCGGGAAGGAAAAGGACCGCCGCCCGGGGGACATCCTCGCGGAAATCCAGGCCCTGGTAGATGACGGCGCCATCGAAGTCACCCTGCTGGGCCAAAACGTGAACTCCTACGGAGTGGAGTTCGGTGACCGGCAGGCGTTCTCCAAACTACTGCGCGCTTGCGGGGCAATTGAAGGCCTGGAACGGGTCCGCTTCACCAGCCCCCACCCCGCCGCCTTCACCGAGGACGTCATTGACGCCATGGCCGAAACCCCCAATGTCATGCCGCAGCTGCACATGCCGCTGCAGTCCGGGTCCGACAAAGTCCTGAAGGACATGAAACGGTCCTACCGGTCAACCAAATTCCTCGGCATCCTGGACAAAGTCCGCGAGAAGATCCCGCACGCCGCCATCTCTACGGACATCATTGTCGGCTTCCCCGGCGAAACCGAGGAAGACTTCCAGGCCACCCTCGACGTTGTGGAGCAGTCGCGCTTCGCCACCGCTTTCACGTTCCAGTACTCGAAGCGTCCCGGTACCCCGGCCGCGGCCCTGCCGGACCAGCTTCCCAAGGCCGTGGTCCAGGAGCGATTTGAACGCCTGACCGCACTGCAGGACAGGATTGCCGCCGAAGAGAACGCCACGCAGCTTGGCCACCGGGTAGAGGTGATGGTCACTGCCCATTCAGGGCGCAAGTCCGAGGAAACCCACAGGCTGTCCGGCCGGTCCCAGGACCAGCGGCTGGTGCATTTCTCCGTTCCCGAGGGGGCAGAGACGCCGCGTCCCGGGGACCTGGTCACCGTCACCATCACCGAAGCCGCAGCCTTCCATCTCGTGGCCGACCCGTCCGTGCAGGACTACAGCCTGCGGCGCTCCCGCGCGGGGGACGCCTGGGACAGGTCCCAGGCCGACTCGTGCGGGGCTCCCGCGCCGGCTGCCGCAGGCGGCGCCGGCCGGAGCGGGGTCTCGCTGGGTATGCCCACACTGCCGGTCCGGAGCCGCTGACCGGTGGCCCAGCCTCCGGTTATTGCCGTTGTTGGTCCTACGGGGTCCGGTAAGTCCGATCTGTCCGTGAACCTTGCCCTGGAACTGGATGGCGAGGTCATCAACGCTGATGCCATGCAGTTCTATCGCGGGATGGACATAGGCACCGCCAAGATCACGCCGGCAGAACGCAGGGGCGTTCCCCATCACCTTCTGGACACCCTGGACGTCACGGAGGAGGCCAGCGTTTCAGACTTCCAGCAGCAGGCCCGGAGCATCGTCAGCGATATCCACGCACGTGGCAAGCGCGCCATTCTGGCGGGCGGTTCCGGTCTTTACGTTCGGGCTGCGCTCGACGTCCTCGAATTCCCCGGCACAGATCCTGTCCTCCGGGGGCAGCTTGAGGCTGAGCTCGAGGAAGTCGGCCAGGATGTCCTCCTCGCGCGGCTCCGGGACGTGGACCCGGTGTCAGCGGCCCGTATCTCGGATTCGCGCCGGATCATCAGGGCGCTGGAAGTCCACGAGCTCACCGGCCGGCCGTTCAGCTCCTTTATGCCCCAGCGCGAGTATTTCCAGCCTGCTGTCCAGATCGGGCTGGCGGTGGACCGAGACGTCCTCCGTGAACGGCTGGCCCAGCGCGTCCACACCATGGTGGACCAGGGGCTGCTGGCGGAAGTGCGCCGCCTGGAAGCGGCCGGTCTGCGCGGCGGCAAAACTGCGCCGCGGGCTCTGGGCTATGCCCAGTTCCTGAAAGTGCTCGACGGCGGCTCAACAGTTGCCGGGGCAGCCGAAGACACCATCGTGGCCACCCGGCAGTTCGCAAGGCGCCAGCTCACGTGGTTCCGTGCAGATCCCCGCATCAGCTGGTTGGACTGGCGGGCGCCGGACCTTGCGGCCCAAGCCGTGGCTCTCAGCCGGTAATCTAGGACCATGGATGCAACTCCCGCAGAGACCACAGAGCCCGACTTCCGCACCCTGGGCGGACTCCGCTTCTCCAAGGGACACGGAACAGGCAACGACTTTGTGCTGATCGCTGACCCCGACGGCGTCCACACCATCGATGCGGCCCAGGTGGCCGCCCTCTGCGACCGTCACCGCGGAATCGGCGGCGACGGCCTGATCCGGGCCGTCCCCTCCCGGTACCTCTCCGAAGGCCGCGAACTGCTGCTCAGCAGCCCCGAGGCGGATTGGTTCATGGACTACCGCAACGGCGACGGGTCCCTGTCGGAAATGTGCGGCAACGGGGTCCGTGTTTTTGTGCATTTCCTGCGTGCCGAGGGACTGGTAGACCTGCCCGACGGCGGCGTACTCACCATCGGGACACGCGGCGGCGTCAAGACCGTGGTCCGGACAGGGGACAGCTACGCGGTGGACATGGGGCCGTGGGAATTCATTTTCCCCGGCGACGCGACCGCCAAAGCCATGGATTCGTTGGTCTCCGCGGATGGCCTGGAAGTGCCCCGCCCGGCTCTGTCCGTCAGCATGGGCAACCCGCATACCGTGGTGGCGCTTGCTGAACTGTCCGAACTGGAGTCCACCCGGCTTTACAAGGCTCCGCAGGTCGATCCGGAGCCCGCCAACGGGACCAATGTTGAATTCGTCGTGCCTGCTGAGCCGTTGGTCCACAACGGGACCGGCACGGTCACCATGCGCGTCCATGAGCGGGGCGTGGGCGAAACCCAGTCCTGCGGAACAGGCGCGTGCGCGGCCGCAGTCGCCATCCGGCACTGGGCAGGGGCGGAAGCGCCGGACTCCTGGCTGGTCAACGTGCCCGGCGGCGTCGTAGGCGTCAAATTCTTCGCCGCTGCCGGAGGGCGCGAGCACGTCGAGCTCAGCGGGCCCGCCGTCATTGTGGCTACTGGGACGCTTTCCTGACCCGAAGGATCCGGAAGGACTTGGATGTGGACTCCCTGCTGACGGTGAACGATGCATCCAGCTCGGTCGAGAGCCAGCGCTGAAGCGAATCCGAGCCCAGGTTTTTTTGGACCACCAACCACGCGGAGCCGCCCGGCGCCAGCCGGGGCAGCCACATCTTCAGTAGGCCGTGGAGTTCATCCTTGCCGATCCGGATAGGTGGGTTGGACCAGATCGTGTCGAAGCGCAGTTCCGGGTCCACGGCGTCGGGAGTGCTGGCCAGCACGTTGCCCAGACCCAGCAGGGCCGCATTCTCGGTGGTTAGCGTGATGCAGCGTTCATTCACATCCACGGCGTAGACCTTGGCATGCGGCGCGCGCAATGCGAGGGTCAGGGCTATGGGTCCCCAGCCGCAGCCGATGTCAAGAAGGTTGCCTGTAGGGTCCGGGGCCGGGACCTCGGCCAGGAGCACCGCCGTCCCCTTGTCAATACCATCGGGACTGAAGATGCCGCCCGACGTCTGCAATGTGCGCGTCTCGCCGGCCAGTTCCACTGTGAGCGGTTTGCGGGTGAACGGCCCGGCGGGCGATGCGCTGAAATAGTGTGCGGACTCCATAACTGGCCAGATTAGTTGGCCGGGGTGCGCAATGCGAAACCGCGGCCACCGCTTCTGCTAATCTTGAACCCATGTTCTTGATCTTCGAGTAGCCGGCACGGCCGGTGTCCCTCCCGGACGCCGCCTGTCCCGAAGCCGTGCCCCGCAGCGATGCAGGTATTAACCTTCCGCAAAGTGCGCCACATAACGGGTCCTCGTAGCTGTTATGCCGCCGGGCAATACTCGAGTGATCTGCCGTTGCCGGTCCCTTGCAGTTTGCCCGCACTTTCCACCACTCCACGCATCTCCCGGATGCGACGACTCCCTGCACGCCCTGGTCCGGACCGGCGCGCGCAGCAGACCAGGAGGCCCGGATGACTGCAAGCCGTCAGCCCAGCGCGAATACTTCACCACAGACCAACGATCCGCACTATTCTGAAAATGCCGAATCTTCAAAGGAGACCATGACCAGCCAGCCCAACACCGGTTCCGATCCAGCAGCCCAGGACATGAGTCCCGAGGAGATCCAAGCTGTCATCGACCGGATTCTCGCCAAGGACGTACCGGCCAGGAACGTCACCGCCGCAGACGGTGACAAAGCCGTGTTCGGCAGGGCTCAGGCGATTTCCCGCCTGGACGACGAACACACCAGCTACGACGGCGACCAGCAGGACCGGGAGGAACGCCGTGCACTACGGCGCGTGGCCGGTCTGTCCACCGAACTCGAAGATGTCACCGAAGTCGAATACCGGCAGCTGCGGCTCGAACGTGTGGTGCTGGCCGGCCTATGGTCCGAAGGCACCTTGGCCGACGCGGAAAATTCCCTGCGTGAACTCGCCGCCCTTGCCGAAACAGCAGGCTCGGAAGTCCTGGACGGTATGGTGCAGCGCCGCGCCAAACCGGACCCGGGCACGTTCCTCGGTTCCGGAAAGGCCCTTGAGCTCAAGGAAATCGTGATGGCCACCGGGGCTGACACGGTTGTGGTGGACGCCGAGTTGGCACCGTCCCAGCGCCGAAGCCTTGAGGACATCGTCAAGGTCAAGGTCATTGACCGCACGGCGCTGATCCTTGACATCTTCGCCCAGCACGCGAAGAGCCGTGAAGGCAAGGCCCAGGTCGAGCTGGCTCAGCTCGAATACCTCCTGCCACGCCTGCGCGGCTGGGGGGAATCGATGTCCCGCCAGGCCGGTGGCCAGGTGGGCGGCGCCGGCGCCGGCATGGGTTCGCGCGGACCCGGTGAGACGAAAATCGAACTGGACCGTCGCCGGATCCGGACGCGCATGGCCAAACTGCGGCGCGAGATTGCGGCGATGAAGCCGGCGCGTGAAACCAAGCGGGCCAACCGCCGTCGTAATTCAGTCCCTTCCGTTGCGATTGCCGGATACACGAACGCCGGGAAGTCATCGCTGCTGAACAGGCTGACCGACGCCGGTGTGCTGGTGGAGAACGCACTGTTCGCCACACTGGATCCCACCGTGCGAAAGGCCGAGACCTCTGATGGCCTCGGCTACACCCTCGCGGACACCGTGGGTTTTGTCCGGTCGCTGCCCACGCAGTTGGTGGAGGCTTTCCGCTCCACGTTGGAAGAAGTGGCTGACGCGGATCTGATCCTGCACGTGGTGGATGTGTCCCACCCGGACCCCGAGGGCCAGATTGCTGCTGTCCGCAAGGTCTTCAGCGAAGTGGATGCCCGCAAGGTGCCAGAGATCATTGTCCTGAACAAGGCCGATGCCGCTGATCCGTTTGTGGTGGAGCGCCTCAAGCAGCGCGAGCCGCGCCACGTAGTGGTCTCGGCCCGCACCGGCCAGGGGATCGCTGAACTGCTGCGGGCCATCAGTGACGGGATTCCGCGGCCCGGCGTAAAGCTGGAGCTCCTGATTCCCTACGATCGCGGTGACCTGATCAGCAAACTGCACGAGACCGATGCCGAGATCCTGAGCCTGGATCACGGCGAGCACGGTACCCGCGCTTTGGTGATGGTGCGTGAGGGCCTTGCGGCTGAACTGGAATCCTTCATCAACCATGACTGAAGTTGTGGCGGGGGAAGTCAAAGGTACGGCCGGCGAGCAGTTCGTGATCGAACTGCTCGACCGCGCTGTGGCCGGCATGGGCGGTCAAAGCCGCAGCGGGCAGCACGAGATGGCCAGGCAGGTGGCCAGGGCCATCGAAACCGGCGACCACCTCCTGGTCCAGGCCGGGACGGGGACCGGAAAGTCGCTGGCCTACCTGATTCCGCTCATTGCGCACTCGCTCGTGAGTAACAAGCCCACGCTGGTGTCCACAGCCACGCTTGCGCTGCAGACCCAGATTGTGGGGCGCGACCTTCCCCGGCTGCTGAAGACCATCACCCCCGCCCTGGACCGCCCGGTCAAGGTGGCCCTTGTCAAGGGCCGTTCCAACTATGTGTGCCAGCATAAGCTCGTAGGCGGGTTCCCTTCTGAGGAACCCGCCGAGGGCCAGCTGTTCTCCCTCGGCGAGGACACCAGTGTCCCGCATTTCGCCGCCGCCCTGGGCGGGCCGTCGTCCCAGCTGGGGAAGGAAGTGGTGCGCCTGCGGGAGTGGGCGGAAAAGACCACCACGGGCGACCGCGATGAACTGCTTCCCGGTGTAACGGACCGGGCCTGGCGGCAGGTGTCAGTGACGTCCATGGAATGCCTGGGCGCCCAAAAATGCCCCATGGCGGCCGAATGCTTCAGCGAACTGGCACGCCACGAGGCCGCCGAAGCTGACGTGGTGGTCACCAACCATGCCATGCTCGCGGTCAGCGCCTTTGAAGGCCTCGCAGTGCTCCCCGAGTACGACGTTGTGGTGGTGGACGAGGCCCACGAACTGCAGGACCGGGTCACCGGTGCGGTTTCGGGGCAACTCTCCGTGGCAATGGTCCACGCTGCGGCGTCGGGCGCGCGGAAGCACACGGCCATCACGGTGGATGCCCTCAACGCAGCTGCCGCCAACCTGGAACTCGCCCTGGCCGGGGTGCCCAACGGGCTGCTCCCCAACGGCCTCAACGACGAACAGCTGGACTGTGTGGACCAGTTGCGTGAGGCGTGCCGGGCTGCACTCTCTGATTCCAAGGGTGAGGGCAGCCAAACGGCCGACGGCGGGCGGCAGCTCGCGCGCTCACGCCTGATGCTGATCCTCGAACTGTGTGAACGGCTCATTGTGTCCCGTGAGAACCGTGAAGTGGTGTGGTTTTCCCGCGCAAGTTCCTTCGACCCGCAACAGGGCTATGCCCAACCCGACGAGTCTGCGCCGGCTCTGGTCAACATCGCGCCGCTCAGCGTAGCCGGAAAGCTCCGCGAAGGGCTGTTCGCCGGCCACACCGTGGTGCTGACGTCGGCCACGCTTGCCATCGGCTCAGCCTTTCAGCCGGCCGCCGGCGGCCTGGGGCTCGTGGGGGAGGGCGCGCCGAGCTGGACCGGGATCGACGTCGGATCGCCCTTTGATTATCCCAAACAGGGGATCCTCTACGTCGCAGGGCACCTGCCCAAGCCGGGCCGCGGGGCGTCGCCGGAGGCACTCGATGAACTTGAAGCGCTGATCCGGGCGTCCGGCGGCGGCGCCCTGTGTCTCTTTTCATCGCGCCGGGCCGCCGAGGAGGCCGCGGAGGCGATGCGTCCCCGGCTCGGCCTCAGCATTCTCTGCCAGGGCGACTCGACCATGACTGCCCTCGTGAAGCAGTTCGCGGACGAGCCCGATACCTGCCTCTTCGGAACCATGTCACTCTGGCAGGGCGTGGATGTTCCGGGCGGATCATGCCGGCTCGTGGTGATCGACCGCATTCCGTTCCCGCGGCCGGACGATCCGCTGATGACAGCACGGTCCCGCGCCGTTGCGCAGGCCGGCGGAAACGGCTTCATGGCGGTATCGGCCACCCACGCGGCCATCCGCCTGGCCCAGGGCGCGGGCCGGCTGATCCGTTCAACCGGAGACAAAGGCGTGGTGGCCGTGCTTGATTCCCGGCTTGCCACCGAGCGCTACGCAGGATTCCTCCGCGCCGCGCTGCCGCCGTTCTGGCCCACGACGGACCGCACGACAGCGTTTTCTGCCTTGGAAAGGCTGGCCGGGAAGGGCACCTGACTGAACGCTGGTACTAGAGCGAGCGCAGGACCGAGACGACCTTGCCCATGATTGTGGCGTGATCGCCCAGGATGGGCTCGTACTGCGTGTTCTGCGGCAACAGCCACGTGTGTCCATCGCGCTGGCGGAACGTCTTCACGGTGGCTTCGTCGTCCAGCAGGGCCGCGACTATATCGCCGTTGGCGGCGTCGGCCTGGCGGCGGACCACGACCCAGTCGCCGTCGCAGATGGCAGCGTCCACCATGGAGTCGCCGGCCACACGCAGCATAAAAAGTTCACCCTGTCCCACGAGTTGCCGCGGCAGGGGCATCACGTCTTCCACCACCTGGTCGGCAAGGATGGGCCCGCCCGCCGCGATCCGGCCCACCAGCGGCACCATGGCGGTGTCCATGGCGGAGGGAAGCTCAGTGACCGTTCCGCCGAGGCCATGCAGGACTGAGGGCTTGGTAGTCCCCTTGGACTTAGTGGACCCGCCATCCAGTGTCAACGGCATGAGGACCTCCATGGCACGCGGACGTTTGGGGTCCCGGCGCAGGTATCCCAGCTTTTCCAGCTGCGACAACTGGTGGGTCACGCTGGACAAACTCGCCAGGCCCACGGTGTCGCCGATTTCACGCATCGACGGCGGATAGCCGTTGTCATTCACCGAGCGCTGGATGGTTTCAAGGATCTTCTTCTGGCGGGCGGTGAGCCCCTTGGGGGTCCGTTGGGGCTGGCGGCGCGGTGTCGCCTTGCCCTCGGCGGCTGGTGCTGCCATGTACGCCAATGCCTTTCGGTTGCCCGGATCCGTTCCGGCCGCTGGTGCCTGGAAAGCCCCGGGGCTGGTGTCGGAGTTGATTGTCAGACCCTGCTGATCAACTACAGAGGTGGTTGTTCTTTGATCCAAACGTAGGCCAGCCACAGGGCTTTTTCAAACATTTGTTCTAGCGAGTCTCGACAATATTCGTTGATAAGTGCTAAAAATGAAGAAGCAAAGTTCGAATATGTGTTCTACTCGTTGCTTGCGGATTCGAATACTCGCATCTATGGACGGCCCAGGCCGGCACCGGCAAGTGGACGCGGAGGACGCGCCGGGCAGCACAGTATGGTCCAGGAGGGCTCATTTCATGTCAGCTATATCTGCTTCGCAGGACTCGCGTCCGCAGCTCGTTTCCGTGCAGGACCTCACCGCGCGGCTGTGGACCGGGCCCCTGCCGGCTTCGGGTCCGGCGCCCACGCAGCGCAGGGAATCCCTGCCGCGGCTGCGCCTGACCCGCAGGGGACGGATTGTCCTCATCGGCATCCCGCTGGTGATCCTTGCCGCAATCCTGCTTTCGCTGGCAGGTTTCCTCAATGCACCGGCGAAGGCTGCCGACTCTGCCGCCGACCTGTCCTTGACGCCAACAGTGTCGGTAACAGTCCAGGCAGGGCAGTCTCTCTGGGCCATCGCCAGTACTGTTGCGCCCGAGCGTGATCCCCGTGATGTCATCGCGGATATTGCTCAGTTGAACAATCTTTCCGCCGGCGGCGTTGTCCCCGGACAGCAGCTCTTCGTCCCCACGAAGTAGCAGGCTTCAGGCTCTGGAGCGTGCCGCCGCAGGCCGTCACATTTTCCGGCCGTCTGCTTCGGACCTAAACTGTTCAGGTGAATGACCAGCTAGAGCGTCTGAACAGACTTCCCCTCCGGACCAACCTCCGCGGACTAACCCCGTACGGTGCCCCGCAGTTGGATGTACCTATCCTGCTGAACGTCAACGAAAACACCCATGGGGTCCCGGCGGACGTCCAGGCCGCGATCAGTGTGGCCGTGACGGAAGCCGCGGCAGGCCTCAACCGCTATCCGGACCGTGAGTTCACCGAACTCCGGGGAGCGCTGGCCGAATATCTCGGCCACGGTCTTGATGCCGCCAACATTTGGGCAGCCAACGGATCCAATGAGGTCCTCCAGCAGATTCTCCAGGCTTTCGGCGGACCCGGCCGCACGGCCCTGGGATTCCCGCCCACGTATTCCATGTACCCGCTCCTGGCCAGCGGCACGGACACCGGGTACATCATCGGACAGCGCGCCGATGACTACGGGCTCAGTGCCGAATCGGCTGCGTTGCAGGTCAAGGAGCTTCAGCCCAACATCGTTTTCCTGTGCTCGCCGAACAACCCGACCGGCACGGGCCTGGGCCTGGATGTTGTGGAGGCTGTGTACACGGCCGGCGAGGCAAGCCAGACCATTGTGATCGTTGACGAGGCGTACCACGAGTTCGCCCACGATGGAACGCCCAGCGCCCTTACGTTGCTGCCCGGCCGGGAGCGACTCATCGTGTCCCGCACCATGAGCAAGGCGTTCGCCCTCGCGGGTGCCCGCCTGGGCTACATGGCCGCCGCTCCTGAAGTCACGGACGCACTCCGCCTGGTCCGGCTGCCGTACCACCTTTCAGCCATCACCCAGGCAACGGCCCTCGCCGCCCTGCAGCACCGCACTGCGCTGATGGCCGACGTCGAGGACATCAAGGAGCAGCGCGACCGCATCGTCTCGGAACTCACCCGCATGGGACTCAAACCTGCCGCCTCCGATTCGAACTATGTCTTCTTCGGCGGCCTCGACAACCCGCATGATGTCTGGCAGCGGCTGCTGGACGACGGCGTGCTGATACGCGACGTCGGTATCCCCGGCCACCTGCGTGTCACGGCGGGCACTGAGACGGAGACCACATCGTTCCTGACGTCGCTGGAACGCATCCTGGCCAGCCAGGCCGGGCTGCCCGCCTAAACTTGAAGTATCGGCGCCGCCGCGCGCCGGCACATCTCCTTCGCTTTCGCACCTCTGACTTCGCCTAAAGGACATATGACCATGAGCTTCACCGGATCGAACGCTGCCGCGCCCCGGACCGCACGCATGGAGCGTGCCACCAGTGAATCGTCAGTGCTCGTGGAGATTAACCTCGACGGCACAGGCGTTTCGGACATCGACACGTCGGTCCCGTTCTACGACCACATGCTGACGGCGCTCTGCAAGCACTCGCTCATTGACATGACGGTCAAAGCCACCGGCGACACTCACATTGACGTCCACCACACGGTGGAGGACGTCGCCATCACGTTCGGTGAAGTTCTGCGCACTGCCTTGGGAAACAAAGCCGGTATCCGCAGGTTCGGCGAGGCCACCGTGCCCCTGGACGAAGCCCTGGCGCACGCTGTGGTCGACGTCTCCGGCCGCCCCTATCTGGTGCACGGCGGCGAGCCTGCCGGGCAGGAATACCACCTGATCGGCGGTCACTTCACGGGATCACTGACCCGCCACGTTTTTGAGGCGATCACCCTTCATGCCGGCATCTGCCTCCACATGAACGTCATCGCGGGCCGCGATCCGCACCACATCGTGGAAGCGCAGTTCAAAGCCTTCGCCCGCGCGCTGCGTGCTGCGGTGGAACCCGACCCCCGTGTTGAGGGGATTCCGTCCACAAAGGGTGCCTTGTGAGCGGCCAAATACTCCGGGATGGCGCCGTCATCGATCCGGCCTCCGGCGTGAAGCGCGTATCGCCCGAAGGCAAGCCCACAGTCACCGTCCTGGACTATGGTTCCGGAAACGTCCGCTCCGCCGTGCGCGCCCTGGAGCGGGCCGGGGCCGAGGTTATCCTCAGCTCCAAGCCCGAGGACGTGCTTAATGCCGACGGCCTGGTAGTACCCGGGGTCGGTGCGTTCGAGACTGTTATGCGCGAGCTCAAGGCCGTGGACGGCATCCGCCTGATCGGCAGGCGCGTGGCCGGGGGCAGGCCGGTCCTGGCAATCTGCGTGGGCCTGCAGGTCCTGTTCGAGGCCGGGGTAGAGCACGGTACAGAAGCCGAAGGCATGGGGGAGTGGCCCGGCAAGGTGGAGCTGCTTCCCGCAGAGGTGGTGCCACACATGGGCTGGAACACAGTGGACGTTCCGGAAGGATCCAAACTCTTCGCCGGCGTCGCGGACCAGCGCTTCTACTTCGTCCACTCCTATGGTGTCCAGGCGTGGAACTTCGACGTGATCCAGCCCCGGATGACCGCACCGCTGGTGACCTGGTCAGAGCACGGCGCGCGCTTTATCGCCGCTGTGGAAAACGGACCGCTCTGCGCTACCCAGTTCCACCCCGAAAAATCCGGCGACGCCGGTGCCCGGCTGCTGCGCAACTGGGTAGACGGCCTTCGCCAGCCAGCTGCCACGGACGCCGCCTAGATGTGGTCGGTTGTCCTGATGGGCCTGGCCGGCGTCCTGGTGGGCGGCGCCCTGTCCTTCAGGCAGCAGCACAAACCAATGTGGACCCAGATGGGCTTCTACGTCCTGGCCGGCATGGCGCTTCTGGCCGCCTACCTGCTGACGCTTCCTGGAACCTAGCCCCATGCATTACCAGTTCCGCTTCCATGAGCAACCCATCACCCAAGAGGATTTGAGATGACCACCGCAACCGATCTGCCGGTTCTTGAACTGCTGCCCGCCGTCGACGTCGTAAACGGACAGGCCGTGCGGCTGGTCCAGGGAGAGGCGGGCAGCGAGACGAGCTACGGCACGCCGCTGGAGGCAGCCCTCAACTGGCAGGACCAGGGCGCCGAATGGGTGCACCTGGTGGACCTCGACGCCGCGTTTGGACGTGGCTCGAACGCCGGGCTGCTCCGTGAAGTGGTGGGCAGGCTGGACATCAAGGTGGAGCTCTCCGGCGGACTCCGGGACGACGAATCCCTTGAGGCGGCGCTGGCCCTCGGCGTGGCCCGCGTCAACCTCGGCACGGCTGCGCTGGAAAACCCCGAGTGGACCCGCAGCGCCATCGACCGCTTTGGCGACAGGATCGCCGTCGGCCTCGACGTCCGCGGAACCACTCTGGCCGGCCGCGGCTGGACGAAGGAAGGCGGCGATCTCTGGGAGGTCCTGGGCCGGCTCGAAGAAGCCGGGTGCTCCCGGTATGTTGTCACTGACGTCACAAAAGACGGCACGCTGCAGGGTCCCAACGTTGAACTCCTGCGCCAGATGGTGGAGAAGACCGGCAAGCCGGTGGTCGCGTCCGGCGGCATCTCCAGCCTGGACGACCTGAAGGTGCTGCGCTCCCTGGTGCCGCTGGGCGTCGAAGGCGCGATCGTGGGCAAGGCGTTGTACGCCGGCGCCTTCACGCTCCCCGAAGCCCTCGACGTCGCCGGACGCCGCTAAGCAGTTCCGTGGACAGCACGCACAACGCCGATCCGGCCGTGGAATCCCCGGCGCCGCGCCACCTGCCCGGACACATTGCCGCAGCACTGGCGGGCGCGGGTGGCCGGACTGACTCGGCAGGCCAGCCGTGGGAAGGGCGGAGCCTCGCCGGCGATGGCGGCCGGATCCACAACTTCGAGGACGACGACGGCACGGCCGACGCCGGCTACCTCGCCGCCGTCGCGGCCATGGTTGAAGGCGCCGGCGACGAAGCTGCCGTGGTGGCTTCGCTGGCCACCGCCCGCGTGTTTATCCCGATCATCGCGCAGCTAGGCGAAGCAGCGGAAGGCGTCGATGGCCTGACGGCGGACAAGCAGGCGGACATGGCCCTGGTCACCCTCAAGGCTTCGGACGGCCGGACGGCCATGCCGGCCTTCACCTCGGCGGACGCCTTGGCTGGCTGGCACCCCGACGCCCGGCCGGTGGCGGTGTACGCCGCCCGGGCTGCCCTCTCGGCCGTGGCCGAGGGAGCGGAGCTGCTGGTGCTCGATCCGGGCTCGGAGGTCACGTTTGTGGTCCGGCGGCCCGCCGTCTGGGCACTGGCCCAGCAACAGGACTGGATCCCTTCCTACACTGATGCAGCACTGGAAGCTGAGATGGCTGGGGCAACGGCCGCGTTCCCGGCAGTGCGCCGGCTTGCCCTCCTCCAGGGTTCCGGCGTCACCGCCCGCACCGGCACGGGTGCCACCCTCCCCGGGGGCGGTGCCGGACCGGAACTGCAGGTGCTGCTCGACCTTGAGGATGGCCTGGACGCCGCAGCAGTCCAGGCCCTGGTGTCCGGGCTCCAGCAGGCGTGGTCCCGGAATGTATTGTTTGGAGAGCGTGTTGACTCGATCGAAATCAAGTTGCGGCGCGCAGCACAGTAGCTGACGGTTGGCGCGGAGATCCCGGCTGGCGTGGGCAGACAAAAAGGATTTTTCGTGAACTTCGCTCTATACCGGGAGCTGCTGGCCGTCCGGCCCATCCGGCGGCTGCTGCTGGTCGGCATGATCGCCCGCATTCCCCATTCGGCGGCAGGCATGCTGCTGACCCTGCACATCGTCCTCACCCTGGACCAGGGCTATGCAGCTGCCGGCGCCGCGGCGGCTGTCATGACCATCGGCATCGCAGTTGGCGCACCATGGCGCGGCCGGCGCGTGGACACTGTTGGCCTCCGCCGGGCTCTGATTCCGTCGGTGGTGTCCGAGGCGGTCATCTGGTCCGTGGTGCCGCATGTGTCCTACCAGTGGCTGCTTCCGCTGGTGTTCGTGGGTGGCCTGCTGACGTTGCCGATCTTCAGTGTTGTGCGCCAGTCCCTGGGCGTCCTCGCGGACGGCGACCAGCGGCGGACCGCCTATGCGCTGGACTCGATTGCCACAGAGATGGTGTTCATGATCGGGCCGGCCGCCGGAGCCGTGGTGGCGACCAGCGGCTTCACTGTTCTGGGCCTCACGGTGGTGGGTGTGTCCACGTCACTGGCCGGATTGTTCCTCATGTGGTTCAACCCGCCCACGCGAAGTGCCACGCAATCTGAGGAAAGCGAAGCGGACCAGCGCCATGCCGCGGAAGTGGCTGTGCTTTCCGCCGCACCGGCCCACCTCCAGGAAGCGGCGGCGGACCTCGCTCCGGCCGGGGCAGAACGCACCCGCAGCGGGCCGGCGGGGCTGCGGGGCAAGGTGGCCCACAACTTCGCCTGGTTCACGGCCACTGTCGCGGCCGTCTTCGCCGTGGCTGCTGGAACCGGTATGGTGCTCAGCGGCACCGACGTTGGCATTGTTGCTGCCTTGGAAACCGGCGGCCACCAGGCTGAAATCGGCATCGTATTCCTCTTTTGGTGCGCCGCATCGGTGGTCGGCGGGCTGGTGTACGGGGCCATGCACCGTCCCGTGTCGCCGATCCTCCTGCTGCTGGGCATGGCCGCCCTGACCATCCCGATGGGCTTCGCCCAAGACACCTGGACGCTGGCTTTTGTCTCGATCCTTCCGGGCCTCTTGTGCGCTCCCGTCCTGTCGGCAGCCTCCGAACGGGTGGCAGATCTGGTGGCGGAGGACCGCCGCGGCGAGGCAATGGGCTGGTACGGCTCTGCGCTGACTGCCGGCGTTGCGCTCGGGGCACCACTTGCCGGGATTTTCATAGACGGGATGGGACCGTCCGGCGGGTTTGTCTCCGTGGGAGTGGCCGGCGTTCTGCTCTGCGTTGTGGGACTGCTGCTCCAGGCCCACAGACGCCGCCGCGCTGCGGTCTGACGCCGGCCTCCAGAGTTTTTGTCCAGATATTCCGCCTTTTCAGGTGCGGAAGTCTCGTTATCTGGACAAAAACTAAGTGAAACACGACGGCGGCGGAGATCCGTGTGGACCGTCCGCCGCCGCCGTCGTTGTACTTTTAGAGTTTGCTGGTTGGGTCTAGTTGACGGCACCGGTGTACTTCTCGCCCGGGCCCTTGCCCGGGGCGTCAGGGATGATGGACTCCTCGCGGAACGCGAGCTGCAGGGAACGCAGGCCATCGCGCAACGGGC
This sequence comes from Pseudarthrobacter sp. S3, assembly GCF_050156905.1. Classification (NCBI taxonomy): domain Bacteria; kingdom Bacillati; phylum Actinomycetota; class Actinomycetes; order Micrococcales; family Micrococcaceae; genus Pseudarthrobacter; species Pseudarthrobacter sp. S3. The sequence goes on from NZ_CP189583.1 coordinate 1,665,451, forward strand.
CGGCGTGCTGGGATCCGATTTCGGGGGCCGCTGAGGTCACGAGTCCGGCAAGGGCGGTGATGAGCTTGCGGGCCTCGTCCAGATCCTTGAGTTCCTCCGCATTGTCCTCGGCGGCGAGGCCCAGCTTGACGGCGGCTGCGCTCATCAAGTGCACTGCGGCGGTAGTGATGACCTCGATGGCCGGCACCTCCGAGATATCGCGGATTTGCTGGGTTACGTCAGCCTTGGCGGCGGGGGCCTCGAAAACGTGTGAATTGCTGTCTGGGGTGCTCATACTGGTAAGCTTGTCACAGACCGACTGGATGCCGTTATTTCGCTATGGAGGGTCCCACCAGCGCTTAGCTGCGTTTGGCGGGATTTGTTTTGTAGAATGACATGCAGTTTGCAAGCGGAGTTCTCTCCCACCCGCGTCAGCCGTTTTCCCGCCGGAAGTAATTCCTGAGGAACCAAGGTTGCCGGGTAACGGTCGGACAGTTCTTTCAGGTGTCAAGCCTGGGGAAGTGCGCACTGCCTCTACTGAGGACGGTGCATCCGACCATTGAGGCCTTCGATTGCTCCGGCAATTGGGGGCCTTCTCTATTGTCCGGTGGAATACCACATCAATCACAGGAGTTTTAACATTAGCGAGCCAAGAATCAATGAGCGTATCCGCGTCCCCGAGGTGCGGTTGGTCGGTCCTGCAGGTGAACAGGTAGGAATCGTCCGTATTGACGATGCCCTGCGTTTGGCTGCCGAATCCGATCTTGATCTCGTTGAAGTTGCACCGCAGGCCAAGCCTCCGGTGTGCAAGCTGATGGACTTCGGCAAGTACAAGTACGAGGCCGCCGTTAAGGCGCGTGAAGCACGGAAGAACCAGACCAACACAGTTCTGAAGGAAATCCGCTTCCGCCTCAAGATTGACACCCACGACTACGAGACCAAGCGCGGCCACGCACTGCGCTTCCTCGGTGCCGGTGACAAAGTCAAGGCCATGATCCAGTTCCGCGGCCGTGAGCAGCAGCGTCCGGAAATGGGCATCCGCCTGCTCCAGCGCTTCGCTGACGACGTCGCTGATGTGGGCGTTGTTGAGTCCAGCCCCCGTATCGATGGCCGCAATATGGTCATGGTTGTGGGCCCGCTGAAGAACAAGGCCGAAGCCAAGGCTGAGGCACGCCGGGCATCGCAGCGTGCGGAGGCCAAGGCGCAGAACGAAGCGAAGGCTACGGGCGGTGGCCGCGTCGACGTCTCCGGCGACGACCAGGCACCGCTGACGCAGTCGCTGGCTGACCTTCTTCCGGAAGGTTTTGCCATCACCACGGTGCCGGAAACTGAAGCCCCCGCCGAAGCTGAAACGCCTGTTGCGCCTGTTGAAGCAGCTCCGGAATCCGAAGCCCCAGTCAAGGAAGCCCCAGTCAAGGAAGCTCCGGCAGAGGAAGTTCCCGTCAAGGAAGCTGCCCCGAAGGCAGCGCCCGTCAAGGAAGCAGCCGTCCAGGAGGCGCCCAAGCAGGCAGCCCCGAAGGCCGCTGCTCCCAAGCGTGAAGCTCCCAAGGCCGCTCCGGCTCCGGTCAAGGCTCCAGCCGCCGTCAAGCCCGCCGAAGCGGCTCCGGCAGCTCCGAGGCCCCCGGTGCCGATGCCGAAACCGATCGCACGCCCGGCAGCGCCGAAGCCTGCGGCAAGGCCTGCCCCCAAGGCAGCTCCGAAGCCGGCTGGCAAGAAGACTACCTAGTTCACAGCTGCGGGAGGTTATCCTCCTGCAGTACGCAACCAGCATGCCGCCTGCAGGGGCGGCTGCTCGAAAGAACTGCAGACAATGTCTGTGGACACGTAAGGAGATCGGTCCCCATGCCGAAGATGAAGACCCACAGTGGTGCTAAGAAGCGCTTCAAGCTGACCGGCAGCGGCAAGCTGCGCCGCCAGCAGGCCAACCGCCGCCACTACCTTGAGCACAAGTCCTCCAGGCTGACTCGTCGCCTCGCCGGCGACAAGATTGTCTTCAAGGGTGACGCAAAGGTCATCCGGAAGATGCTCGGCATCTAAGTTCCAAGTTCTCTGACTGATGCCACCTGGCAGCAGTCAACTACCAAAAAGGCTTCTCAGGCCAGCCGGTTGTTCCGGCAGTAGATGCTTGGGATCAGAATTTTCGAAGGAGTACGCACGTGGCACGTGTGAAGAGGGCGGTCAACGCCCACAAGAAGCGCCGGGTTATCCTTGAACGCGCGAAGGGCTACCGTGGACAGCGTTCACGCCTGTACCGCAAGGCCAAAGAGCAGCTGCTGCACTCGTTTGTGTACAGCTATGGCGACCGCAAGAAGAAGAAGGGCGACTTCCGCCGCCTGTGGATCCAGCGCATCAATGCTGCATCCCGAGCCAACGGCCTGACTTACAACCGTCTGATCCAGGGCCTGAAGGCCGCTGAGGTCGAGGTTGACCGCCGTATGCTTGCTGAGCTGGCCGTTTCGGATGCTAACGCATTCGCTGCGCTGGTGAAGATCGCCAAGGATTCCCTGCCTGCCGATACGTCCGCTCCGGCCGTCGAAGCCGCAGCCCCCAAGGCTGCCAAGGCACCGAAGGCCAAGGCTGCAAAGCCTGCCGCTGACGTGGCTGCCAAGTAGCACCCACGCCAGTTCGAGGACTGGTGGCTGAAGCCACTAAGGTTCTTACATGAACGAAACCGGGCGCCCGCAAGACTTTCCACTCTCCAATCCCCGAGCTGATCGGGTGAGGAAGGTGGCACAACTTGCCGGGCGCCCGGCGCGTTTAAAACGCAGCGAGTTCATGGCAGAGGGTCCGCAGGCTGTCCGAGAGGCCCTGACGCTGCACCAGAAACGAGTTGCCGCGGGGGAGCCCGGCGTCGTCTATGAGGTCTACGCTAGCGAGGCATGCCTCGACAGGCACCCGGACCTGGAGACACTCGCGGAGGGCATCGACGCATACCTCACTACCGACGAAGTGCTGGCCGCGATGGCGGACACCGTTACCCCGCAGGGCATTCTCGCGGTCTGCGGTTTCCTGGACGTGAGCCTTGAGCAGGTCCTCGACGCCGGCCCGCGGCTGCTTGCAGTGCTGTGTCAGGTCCGGGACCCCGGCAACGCGGGCACCGTGCTCCGGGCAGCTGATGCGGCCGGGGCGGACGCCGTCATCCTGACCTCGTCCAGCGTTGACATCTATAACCCCAAGGCGGTCCGTTCCACCGCAGGTTCCCTGTTCCATTTGCCAGTGGTCCTGGGCGCCGATATCGCGGAAGTGGCAGCCGCCTGCCGTGCGCGGGGGATTGGCATCCTGGCTGCCGACGGCAACGGTGACGTGAACCTTGATACGCTCCAGGACGAAAACGCCGCCCGCCGAATCGCAGGCCCCGGCGTCGAATCGTTGTTCGCCCTGGAGAATCCCACAGCGTGGCTGTTCGGAAACGAGGCCCAGGGCCTCGCCGAAGAAGAACTGACGCTGGCCGATCACCGCGTGGCCGTGCCCGTTTACGGCGGAGCGGAAAGCCTGAACCTCGGCACGGCGGCAACGGTGTGCCTCTATGCGAGTGCCCGGTCTCAGAAGGCATGACTGAAGTTCGGGGTGGCTCACGGGAAGTCAGACCAGCCGGGATATTTAACCTAATTGGACATATGACTTAACAAGGAAGGGCCCCGGAAGTTCTCCGGGGCCCTTGCTGTGTGAATCAGATGAGGTAGGGGTAATCAGGGCGCCCGTGTGCTCTTGCTGCGTCCTGTGATGGCGCCGTAGACACCGGCGACCACGAGGCCGCCGACGATAGCCAGGATCCAAGTACCCAGATCAAAGAAGGCAAGGTCACCCTTGCCGAACAGGAGGCTGCCAATCCAGCCGCCTACAATCGCGCCGACCACGCCAAGCACGAGACTCGTCACCCAGCCGCCGCCGACTTTACCCGGCATGACGGCCTTGACGATGGCCCCTACGATGAGGCCGAGAATAATCCAAGCAAGAAAACCCATGTCTCCTCCTTCATATTCGTCGGGATTAGACGTCCCGATTAGTGTTCAAGCTAACATACGGCTCCTCTAATGTCAGCAGGCTTAGTGCATGTCAGAGGTGCGTCTTCTGCACCCAAAAAGGTACGGTGTTCGGGGGGCGGAGCCGACTGCGGCGCCGCGAATTTCCCTGCTTGGTTCTGAAACTCGTGAAGAGGAGAAGCCTCCGTGGCTGCAAATGGCGGTACCAAGGCGATCGTCGCGGCCCTTGCCGCAAACCTGACCATCGCCGTCCTGAAATTCGTGGCCTTTTTTCTGACGGCATCCTCGTCAATGCTCGCCGAAGCCATCCACTCCATGGCCGACTCGGGCAACCAACTGTTGCTCCTGATCGGCGGTAAGCGCGCCAGAAAGGCAGCCAGCCCTGAGCATCCGTTCGGCTATGGCCGTGAACGCTACATTTACGCTTTCATCGTCTCGATCGTGCTTTTCAGCGTGGGCGGGCTTTTTGCACTTTTCGAAGCGTGGGAGAAGCTGCAGCACCCAAACGCCATTGAGGGGGACTTCTGGTGGGTTCCGTTGGCGGTGCTGATCGGCGCCATCGTTGCCGAATCGTTCTCGTTCCGGACGGCTATCATCGAGTCCAACCACATCCGTGGGAAGCAGGGCTGGGTGAGTTTTGTGCGAACAGCCAAGCAGCCGGAACTGCCGGTCATCCTGCTGGAAGACCTCGGGGCGCTTCTGGGCCTGCTGTTCGCCCTCGTCGGTGTGAGCATGACCATCGTCACCGGCAACGGGATCTGGGACGCCGCGGGCACCGGCATCATCGGCCTGCTGCTCGTGGCCATCGCGGTTGTCCTGGCTATCGAAACCAAGTCCTTGCTGCTGGGCGAGTCCGCCACCCGGGATGATGTGGCCCGCATCAGCGAGGCCATCGAGGCGGAGGGGCACAACCGCATCATCCACCTTAAGACCCTTCACCTCGGACCGGAGGAGCTGCTGGTGGCCGCCAAGATCTCCGTAGGCGCCGCCGAATCCGGCCGGGACATCGCCGCTGCGATTGATGATGCCGAGTCCCGAATCCGTACGGCCGTTCCGATTGCTCGGGTGATCTACCTCGAACCGGATCTGCACCGGGAAGCCGGCCGCACGGACGAGATATCCGGTGCAGGGCACGTTTCAGGCGCGGGCCACGCTTCAGCCGAAGCCGAAGCCGAAGCCGGGGCCCTGGACCCGCCGGCCTGACGTTAGCGCACAGCATGCTGCGGTGAAGCCGCTGCCCGCCCGTTCCTCCGGATCAGGCGGCCAGCGGCTTCTTGCGTTCCAGGAGCCCGCTGGTCACAGCGATGCCAAAGCCAAGGACGGCCAACACGGCCCCCACGAGCGCGGGCGCCACGAAGCCCCAGCCCCAGGCGATCACTACGCCGCCCAGGAAAGCGCCCAAGGCATTGGCAACGTTGAGCGCTGCATGGTTGAGCGAGGAAGCGAGGGAAGGTGCGTCCGGCGAGGCATCCAACAGGCGGGTCTGCAGGGCAGGGATCAGCATGGAGCCGGACGCCCCCACCACAAAGACCATCACGAGGGCTGACCAGGGCCAGTGCACAGCGACCGCGTAAACCACCAGGGCGACGGCGATGCCGGGCAGGACCCAGTACAGCGTGCCCATCACCGACTTGTCCGCAAGCCTGCCGCCGATGACAGTTCCCGCCACCATGCCCAGTCCGTACAGTGCGACCACAATGGGCAGCAACGACGCCGGAATCCCGGCCACCAGGGTCATGGTGTGGGCAATGTAGGTGTAGGTCGCGAAGAAGCCGCCAAATCCCACGATGCCGATCAGAATGGCCAGCCACACCTGAAGCCGCTTGAGCGCACCCAGTTCGCGGCGGATGCTCGCGTCAGGATGGGGTGCCTGGTACGGAACATAGCGCCACAGCAGCACCAGCGTCAGCAAGCCAATTCCTCCTACCAGAAGGAACAGCAACCGCCAACCGAAGGTCTGGCCCACCCAGGTGGCCGCCGGTACGCCGATAACGTTTGAAACGGACAAGCCTGCCATCACCATGGAGATGGCCCAACCGCGGCGGGTGGGGGATACCAGGGAGGCAGCGATCACGGCTGCGACACCGAAGAATGCGCCGTGCGGAAGTCCGGCCGCAAACCGGGACACCAACATGCTGCCGTAATCGGGAGCAAGATAGGACGTCAGGTTGGCGAGGGTGAAGAACAGCATAAGGCCGAGCGCGAGGTGTTTGCGCGGCAGTTTGGCTCCGACTGCGGCCAGCAAGGGCGCGCCCACTACCACTCCGAGGGCATAAGCGGAGATGAGGTGCCCCGCTTCCGGGGTGCTGATACTGAGTCCTTGTTCCACCTCTTTGAGCAGGCCCATCATGGTGAACTCCGTGACGCCTATTCCGACGCCTCCCATGGCCAGCGCAAAAATCGCTGCGCCGACATGCGGAGTCTTCGCCTTGGACGCGGTAGAGGTTCGGACGACGCTGCTCATGTGCCTGCTTTTCAAAGGGGATGTTGGGGGAGGGCCCGTAAACCATTCTCCCTCATAGACTGGGGCAGTGAGTGGACTGATACAGGTAGTTGGTGGAGCAATAGTGGACTCGTTGGCGGAGCCCACGCGCATGCTGGTGGCCCGGCGGACTGCTCCCGAGCAGCTCGCCGGGCTCTGGGAGTTCCCCGGCGGCAAGGTCGACGCCGGGGAGGAATGTGTGGCCGCGTTGCACCGGGAACTCAGGGAGGAGCTGGGCGTAGACGTCCGCTTGGGGCCGGAACTCCGCGCCGGGACGGCGGCTGGCTGGCGGCTGAATGAGCGGGCCAGCATGCGGGTGTGGTTGGCGGAGATTTCCAGCGGTGATCCCCAGCCCCTCGAAGACCACGACCTGCTGACATGGATCAGCACCACGAACCGTGATGAAGCTCTCAGTCTTCCGTGGATCCCGGCCGACTTCCCGATTGTCCGGGCACTTCTTGAATCTTTGGGCACGCCGGTGGGTTCAACCGCCAGGCGCTGAATTCCAGGACGTCCGGACACCACATTGAGCACCCCGGCTCCAGCAGCCCTGCAAAATCCCGACCTCCCAGGACATGAAGGACTTCCTGCAGGAGAAGTACAGGAGCCTGGTCATCCCGGCCGGCTAGGAAACTGCCCCTAGAACAGGGTGGGCTGCTGACGCGGCCCGGCGGCGGCCGGCTGGGATTCCCCAGTTGGCCGTTCCTGTGTGCCGGCGGGGATGGACGGGATACTCCCGGCGGGATACTGGGCTTCCTCGCCGCGAGGATCGTCCTCGAGGTCACGGTGGCTGAAACCGTGGCCGCTGGTGAATCCGTGCCGCTGCTTGAAGTAGTGGACTTTTGCGGCGAGCCACGTGTGGTATTCCTTGGAAGCATAGGAGCCTGTGCCGTAGAGCCTCCGGTAGCGGCCGGCCAGTTCCGGGTGGTTCCCGGCAATCCACTGCATAAACCATTCCCGGGTACCAGGCTTCAGGTAAAGAGCGCCGGCGGTGACGCCCGTCGCTCCTGCGGCGGCCAGGGAGCCGAACAGGGCATCAAGCGCTTCGTCGCTGTCGGAGAGCCACGGCAGGATGGGCATCGCCATAACACCGCAGGGGAGCCCGGCATCGCGCAAGCGGGAGACCAGCTTGAGCCGCGCCCGCGGCCCTGGTGTGCCTGGTTCCACGGCTTCGGAGAGTGCCTCATCCGTCATGGCCAGGGAAATGCCCACACCCACCGGCACCTGGGCGGCAGCCCGCTTCAGCAGCGGAATGTCACGGGCGAGCAACGTCCCCTTCGTGAGGATGGACAACGGCGTGCCTGAGTCAGCCAAAGCGGTGATGATTCCCGGCATCAGCTGGTAGCGGCCCTCGGCCCGCTGGTAGGGATCCGTGTTGGTGCCAAGGGCCACCTGGTGGCGGTTCCAGGATGGCTTGGCCAGCTCCTTCCGGAGGACCTCGGCGGCATTTACCTTCACCACCACCTGGCTGTCAAAATCCAGCCCGGCGTCAAAGTCCAGGTACGTGTGGCTCTTGCGCGCAAAACAATAAACACAGGCGTGGCTGCAGCCGCGGTACGGGTTGACGGTCCACTCAAACGGCATCCGCGACCCGGCCACCACCTTGTTGAGCACCGATTTGGCGGTGACCTCATGAAAGGTGATGCCGGCGAACTCGGGGGTGGTGACAGAACGGACCAACCCGGCAAGGGGGAGCAGGGCAGGTGACGGGCCACTTCCGAGGTCATCGGCGGGCCGGGGCATCAGTGCTTGTGCATCCCATCTCATGCCCTCTATTCGAAGATATGTTCGAACTTAAGTCAAGGACCGGACACTTGGGAAGTCCGCGCGCCGGGCACCGGCTGTGGGAGCCGTCAGGCCTGCAGTTCCCACACCACGGTGACGCTGGCGCTAATGCTCGCGTGGCCAGCTTCCACGCTGATGGCTTCGCTGGCGGCGGCGCGTTGGATCCGGGCCACCGGAACCGGTCCGGGTGCATCGGGGTGCTCGGCAATTGAGGTCACCGCGCCAAGCCGCGCGGACGCTAGGGCTGCAAACTGTTCGGCTCTGGCCGCGGCATCCCGCCAGGCAGCTTCCCGGGCAAGGGAGGTGACGGCTGACTCATCGGCGAAGCCCAGCTCCAATCCGTTCAGGCGCACGTCATCGCCGCCGGCATGCACGACGGCGGCAATAACGCCGGAGGCCGCAGCTACTTGGCGCAGGCGTACGGTAAGCCCGCTGGAGGCCACATAGCCGGTCACCTGCTGGCCGCCGCCGTCGCGCCAGACGAACTCCGGCCGGACGTTCAGCCCGGACGTCCGGATGTCCGCATCAGCCACGCCGTGCCGGCGGAGCGCACCGGATACAGCCGCAGACGCGGTTCCCGCGTCCGCATAGGCGGTGCCCACGCTGTCCCGCCGGCATTCGACGCCCACGGAAATGGTCAGCAGGTCCGGTCGCGCCTCCGCTGTCCCCGTTCCGGTCACGGTGATGGTCCGGGAATTGGCCCTCGTGTTGGGTTCAACCGTCATTGTCAGACCTCGATTCCGCCGGCCCCAAGGGGCGCCGGCCTTGTTGTCCTGCTGTCAACGTAGCCGCCGGCCGCCAGGCCGGCCTGCCGTTCGAAGAAATTCTCCGACGCCGGATCGCCCGTCCGGAGCAGCGACCAGCCTGCAGCCAGGAAATACAGCGGAAGAAAGGGCAGTCCCAGGCAGCAGGCGTACTGGCTGCAGTGCTTTTCCTCATGACCCAGGAGAGCCGGATTGGAGGTCAGACCTTCAGCCCGGATCCTGCAGATAACCACGTTGCCAAGGGTAAAGGCCCCGGCATAGGGAAGGCGCCACCGGTAACCGGACGCGATGAGCAGCCCTCGAGGGCCTTGGCTAACGGCGGTTCCCGCCGCTGCGGCAACGGCCAGGCCCAGCAGGGTGGTGCCGTTGGCCAGGTTGGCAAGCTGCCGTACCCGCTGCCCTGCCGTCACGTGCCCTGCCGCGACGTGCCCCGCCGCGAGCGGCCCAGCCCTCAACGGTCCGGCCCCCAACTGCCCTGCCGTCAACAGCTGCGCTGCTGCCCGGCCCTGCCCTTGTGTCATGAGGCCATGGTAGCCGGAGCCTTCACTTAGACTGGAGGATAGTGGCCGCCGGTTTTGACCGGTGTGCCCTGACCTGGTCATCGAGTGCATTCGTCACGCATGGATTCACGGAATGACCTGCCAGTGACGGATGCGCTGCCGGGAAACCGCGCGCGGCTGCACCCCTCACCGGCAGCCCCGACTCGTAGCTAAGAACAGTAGATGACTGAAACTTTGCCGGGCGCCGCCATCCCGAACCCTACGGATGAAGCCGCCATCACTGCCGCTGTAGACCAGGCCATCGCCGCCATTGCCGGCGCTGGCTCCCTTGACGAGCTCAAGGCGGTGAGGCTGGCGCACACCGGTGAGAAGTCACCGCTCAGCCTGGCCAACCGGGAGATCGGCGGACTGCCGAAAGACCAGAAAGCCGTAGCCGGCAAGCTTATGGGTTCCTCCCGGGGCCGGGTCAACAAGGCGCTCGCGGACCGCACCGCCGAGCTGGAAGCCGAGAACGACGCCCGGATCCTGCTGGAAGAGACAGTGGACGTCACAGCCGCACCCCGCCGTCGTCGGGCCGGAGCCCGGCACCCGCTCTCCACGCTGCAGGACCGTGTAGCCGACATCTTTGTTGGTATGGGCTGGGAAATCGCCGAAGGCCCCGAGGTGGAATCCGAGTGGTTCAACTTCGACGCCCTGAACTTCAAGCCGGACCACCCCGCCCGCGAAATGCAGGACACGTTCTTCGTGGAGCCGCCCGAAGCCCACCTGGTGATGCGGACGCACACATCCCCGGTGCAGGTCCGTTCCATGCTGGAACGCGAAGTGCCGATCTACGTGCTGTGCCCCGGCAAGGTGTTCCGCACCGACGAGCTCGATGCCACCCACACCCCGGTGTTCCATCAGTTCGAGGGCCTGGCCATCGACAAGAACCTGAGCATGGCCGACCTCCTGGGCACGCTGGAGCACTTCACCCGGCAGATGTTCGGTGACGAGGCCTCCGTCCGGCTGCGCCCGAATTACTTCCCCTTCACGGAGCCCTCCGCGGAACTGGACATCTGGCACCCGGGCGCCAAGGGCGGCCCGCGCTGGATCGAATGGGGCGGCTGCGGCATGGTCAACCCCAATGTCCTCCGGGCCGCAGGCATCGACCCGGACATATACTCCGGTTTCGCATTTGGCATGGGCATCGAGCGCGCGCTCATGTTCCGCAATGAAGTCGGCGACATGCGCGACATGATCGAAGGCGACGTACGTTTCAGCGAGCACTTCGGGATGGAGATCTAACAGTGCGTATCCCACTTTCCTGGCTGCGTGAATTCGCAGCAGTACCGGCCGGAGCAACGGCCGAAGACGTGATGGCCGAACTGGTCAAGGTCGGCTTTGAAGAAGAGGCCGTCCACCGCCCCACGGACGCCCTGCAGGGTCCGGTTGTGGTGGGCCAGGTCCTGAGCATCGTCAAGGAACCCCAGACCAACGGCAAAACCATCAACTGGTGCCAGGTGCGGGTTGTCCCCGAAGGCCAGGAACAGGCCCTCACCGGCGACGGCATCGACCCGTCCGGCGTGCAGGGGATCATCTGCGGCGCCCACAACTTCGTTGAGGGCGACAAAGTGGTGGTCACCCTTCCCGGTGCCGTCCTGCCCGGCGACTTCCGCATCTCCGCGCGCAAGACCTACGGCCACCTCTCCGCCGGCATGATCGCCTCCGTCCGCGAACTGGGCATCGGTGAAGACCACGACGGCATCCTGGTCCTGTCCCGGATCGGGCTGGATCCCGAAATCGGCACGGACGCCATGGACCTCCTGGGCCTCTACGACGAAGCCGCCGAGATCAATGTCACCCCGGACCGCGGCTATGCGTTCTCCATCCGTGGTGTGGCCCGCGAATACGCGCACGCCACCGGAACCTCCTTCACGGACCCGGCGTCAGAGGTCCTGGCTCCGGCAGAGCTTTCCGGCGGCTACGGTGTCAAGCTTAACGACGACGCGCCCATCTACGGCAAGCCCGGCTGCGACCGTTTTGTGGCCCGCACGGTCCGCGGCGTCGACGCCACTAGGCCGACGCCCGCGTGGATGACCTCGCGGCTGCGGCTCGCCGGGATCCGCTCCATCTCCCTGCCGGTGGACATCTCCAACTACGTCATGCTTGAGCTTGGCCAGCCCACGCACTGCTATGACCTGGACAAACTGTCCGGCGACATCGTGGTCCGGCGCGCCGTTGCGGGGGAGAAAATCACCACCCTGGACGCCAAGGAGCGCGCGCTCGACGTCGAAGACCTCCTCATCACCGACGGTTCCGGCGCGATCGGCATTGCCGGCGTGATGGGCGGTGCCGCCACGGAGGTGGGCGATTCGACGTCGAACGTCCTGGTTGAGGCGGCACACTTCGACGAGGTGTCCATTGGCCGATCCCGCCGCCGGCACAAGCTGCCGTCCGAGGCGTCCAAGCGCTTCGAGCGCGGCGTCGACTGGCACGTGGCGGACATCGCGGCCCAGCGTGTTGTTGACCTCCTGGTGGAACTCGCCGATGGGATTGCCGACCATGCGGGGACCGACGTCGGGACCGCGCCGGACGCCGTGACCATCGCGCTGCCGGCAGCCTTCGCCGCCCATCGGATCGGCATTGATTTCACCGAAGAACAGATCACCACCGCTCTGGTGGACCTCGGCGCTGCCGTGGAAAAGAACGACGGCGGCTGGACCGTGACCGCCCCGAGCTGGCGCAACGACCTGGACACCAAGGAAGACCTCTCCGAGGAAGTCGCGCGTCTGGTGGGCTACGAGAACATCCCCGCCACCCTTCCGGTGGCCCCTCCGGGACGTGGCCTGACCCGTGTCCAGCAGCAGCGCCGTCGGCTCATCCAGGCGCTGGCTGACGCCGGGCTGACCGAAGTCCTGGCCTACCCGTTTGTCTCCAAGGCCGCCAACGACACGTTCGGTGTCGCCGAGCAGGGTGCTGCCCGGAGCGCGGTCAAGCTGGCGAATCCCATCAGCGAGGAACACGGCTTCCTGCGCACGTCCATCCTCCCCGGGCTCATCGAGGTGGCCAAGCGGAACCACTCCCGCGGCTTCCGCGACCTGGCGCTCTTCGAGTCGGGCCTGGTGTTCCTGCCGAGCGGGACCGTGGGTACACCGTCCATCCCGCCGCTGGGCGTCAAGCCCTCCGACGAGGTGCTGGATGCACTGTACGACGGCGTTCCGGACCAGCCGCTGTACGTCGCCGCTGTCCTTACGGGCCACGATTCACCTGCTGCAGCGAACCACACCCCGCGCTTGTGGGACTGGTCCGACGCGCTGGATATTGCCCGGCTTGCCGGGGACGTCCTGGGTGTGGAGATCGTGGTCAGCCAGGGTGCGCACCAGGCGTTCCACCCGGGCCGGGCCGCGCAGCTCTCGCTGCGGACCGGCGAGGTGGTGGGGTACGCCGGCGAGCTGCACCCGAAGCTTCTGGCTGCGCAGGACATGCCCGCCCGTTCGGTGGCGCTGGAATTCAACGCCGATGCGTTGTTCGAGGCAGCCGCGGATGTGATTGTGGCCCGCCACATCTCCACGTTCCCGGTAGCCACCCAGGACGTTGCCCTGGTGGTGCCGCAGGACGTTCCGGCGGACCAGGTCCTCGAGGCCCTCCGCGAAGGCGCCGGCGACCTGCTGGAGGACGTGGCGCTGTTCGACGTCTACGCCGGCAAGGGCATTGAAGAGGGCAAAAAATCGCTCGCCTTCGGCCTGCGTTTCCGGGCCACGGACCGGACACTGACGGCCGATGAGGCCTCGGCTGCGCGCGAAAGCGCTGTTGCCCTGGCTGCAGAGCGCTTCGGCGCCGTCCAGCGCTAAGCGCGGATCCGGATGGCGGGGCCGGTGAGGGCGGGGCCGGCACGAGAGATGGCGGAGCCGGGCACGATAGTGCCGGTTTTGCGTTCCTGCCCTCCCGGATTGCCGGGAGGGCAGCTCCCGTCGGCGGGCCACCAGTCAATAGCGCTGGGGCCTGCCGAGCAGGCCCGCGCCGGCGCCCTGGCGCCTGGCCCCCGGGCCGTTTTTGTGGCGGGCCGGTGTGCCCTGCGAACGTTCGCGGCAGAACTGCTGGACGTCCCGGCGTCGGACCTCACCACGCACTTCAGCTGCCCCCGGTGCGGAGCCGGCCCCGAGCTATCGCACGGCAGGCCGGGATATACGCTCAGGGGAGTGCCTGTGCCGCTCGCGCTGAGCCTGTCCCGGAGTTCCGGCTGGATCCTGTTGGGCGCCGTGGTGGATCCACCGGCCGGAGTCACGATGGGCCTGGACCTGGCGGACCCGTCCGGCATGGCCTTTGAGGGGTTCGACGGCGTGGCCCTCACCACCGCGGAGCGCGCGGCCCTCACCGGGGTGGCCGGGCCTCTGCTGCTGCAGGAGCGGGCACGGCTCTGGGCGCGCAAGGAAGCCTGGCTCAAGATGACGGGCGACGGCCTCACTACCGCCCCGGAAACGCTTGATGTTTTGTCCCGCCCGGAAATCAGGGACCTGGCCGCCGGAGAGGCGGGCCTCCCGCTCAACTTTCGCGCCGCCGTCGCGGTTTCGCGTACCGTCAGTTAGCGCACTGGCAGGGGCGGAAGGGCAGCTTCGAGCAGCCACGGGTGCAGGAGAGCCTCAGTGTCCAGGCCGGTGGCCCGGTCCGCGGCGAGGATAAAGGCCGCCGTGGACACTGAACCGTGACGGTGGGTATCCGTCCAGTCATGCAAGAGGGCAAAAAATGCCAGGTCGCCGCAGCGGATCCGCAGGGCATGCAGGGCCAGGGCACCGCGCTTGTAGACGCGGTCATCAAACATCAGCTCCGGCCCGGGGTCGCCCACGATGATGTCCTGGCTGCCGGCGGCCAGCTTCCGCCAGGCTGCGGCGGCCCGGTCCGCAATGGGCAGGACGCCCGCTTCCTCGGACCAGACCCACTCCGCGTAGCAGGCGAAGCCTTCGTGGAGCCAGATGTCCGCCCAGGATGAGGCCGTGAGAGAGTTCCCGAACCACTGGTGCGCGAGCTCGTGGGCGATGAGCCGCTGGGACTCCCACTCCTGCGACAGGTGGTTCCGGCCCAGAATGGACAGCGTCTGAGCCTCAAGCGGTATTTCCAGCTCGTCTTCGGTCACCACCACGGAATATTCCGGAAACGGGTAGGGCCCGAAGCAGCTGGCAAAGGTGCGCATCATTTCCGGCTGCCTCGCCAGGCCCTCACGGGCCGCGTCGACCAACAGCGCCGGGACGGCGGCGAACTGCGGAACCTGGCCGTCCACGTTGAAGGGAGTCAGGGCGAGGAACTCATACCGGCCAATCTGGACCGTGGCAAGGTAGGTGGCCATGGGCTCGGCCTGCTCGTAGACCCAGGTCTCGCGGCTGGACCTGCTGGTGTGGGAGATCAGCGTGCCGTTGCACACGGCCCTGTAATTGGCGTCGGTGGTCACACTGATTTTGTAGCTGGCCTTGTCGCCGGGGTGGTCGTTGCACGGGAACCAGGACGCGGCGCCGTTCGGTTGGCCAGCCACGAGGACGCCGTCGGTGAGTTCCTCCCAGCCCACCTCGCCCCAGAACCCGCGCCGGGGAACAGGGTTGCCGTCGTACCGGATGTCCAGGGTAAATTCCTTGCCCGCCGGCAGTGCAGCCTCGGGCACAATGACCAACTGTCCTGCGCGCTGGCTGAACTTCTTAATCCGGCGCCCGCTGAGCTGGATCTTCGTGGCCCGGAGCCCGGTCAGGTCCAGCACCAGGGCCGCCGTCGCGTACTGGGTAACGGCGTTCAGGAGGGCACGCCCACTCAGCCGGTTGCTGCTCAGCTTGTAGTCAAGGTCCAGTTCGTAGCGGCTGACCCTGTACGCGTTCGTGCCATGGCCCGGCATGTAAGGATCAGGTGCTGAAGCATCCTGCTCCGAGGTGTGGGCAGGGCCGGTACTCGCGGCCGTCGGGCTCGGTACGGGGGAACTCATAAGACGGTCTTTCCGATTAGCGTAGGCGGCAGGACAGCTTGTGAAGGGCTACCGCGGTTTGGAAGCGGACGCCGCGGGACCGTTCCAGGGGCTCACCGGGTTGCCCATCCAGTAGGTCGCGGCCGGAACCGATTCGCCCCGCATTACCAGCGAGGCCGGTCCTACCGTGCCGCCGCTGCCGATGCTCGCTTGCGGCAGGATGACGCCGTGTGGGCCCATAGTTGCTCCGTCTTCGAGGGTAACAGTGTCCAGGCTCATGACCCGGTCATGGAACAGGTGGGTCTGGACCACACACCCACGGTTGACGGTGGAGTTCCGCCCGAGGGTGACCAGGTCCGCTTCGGGAAGCCAGTAGCTTTCGCACCACGTGCCGCGGCCGATCCGGGCGCCGAGCGCCCGGAGCCAACAGACCAGGGCCGGGGTCCCGGTGGCTGCCCGCGCGAACCAGGGGGCGCTGACCATTTCGATAAACGTATCGACCACCTCGTTGCGCCAAATGAAGGAGCTCCAGAGCGGGTGCTCGCCCGCCCGGATCCGGCCCACGAGGACCCATTTGGCGACGACGGCGCTGCCCGCGGCCACCGCGCCCGCCAGCAGCATCACGACGCCGCCCAGGGCTGCGGCAATCCCGTAGTTGTAGGCGGCAGCCAGCCAGTCAAAGGCAAGCATCACGCCGGCGGCGATCGCCACCGTTACCACCACGGGGATGAAGCGGCCCAGTTCCCAGAGGCAGCGGGCAAACTTGAGCCGCAGCGGCGGCTGATAGGTGCGGGTGTCGTCCGAGGCGATGGCGGTGCGCCGGAGCCGCACGGGTGGGCTGCCCAGCCAGGACGTCCCTGCTTTGGCCTTGGCCGGTGTGGCCGACAGGACGGCGACGAGTGAGTTCTTGGGGACGTTCCGGCCGGCAGCGGTCATGCCGGAGTTGCCCAGGAAGGAGCGCTTGCCGATCTTCGCGGGCGCGATCCGCAGCCACCCGCCGTCGAGCTCGTAGGAGGCCACCATGGTGTCGTCGGCCAGGAATGCGCCCTCGCCCACGGTGGTCATCTTGGGGATGAGCAGGACGGTGGAGGCTTCGACGTTCTTGCCGATCTTGGCACCGAGGAGGCGCAGCCAGACCGGAGTGAAGAGACTGGCATAGATGGGGAATAGCAGGTCGCGGGCCAGGTCCAGCACGCGTTCCGTGGCCCAGACCTGCCAGCCGATCCGGCTGCGGACGCGATAGTAGCCCTCGGCCAGGCCGATGCCGAGCAGCCGGGTCGTGACCAGAATGAGCAGCAGGTTGACCACGAACCACACGAGGGCCGCGGGTGCGAGGGCGAGCAGGATCTGCGGCATGGCGGCGGAGAGCGAAGCGCTGCCCCGGATGAAGCCAAAGATTACCAGCCCTGCGGCGGCGGCGGAGACGTAGGGAATCAGGGCCAGCACGGCCGAAGCCGCGGCAAATCCGGCGAACCAGAGCCGGCCAATCAGCCGATGTTCTGCGGGAGTGTCCGGCAGCGAGTGCTTGGCCTTGCCCCGGCGTTCGGCCGGGGACCCGGCAACGTGGTGGCCGGCCTTGACCTTGCCGAGGACCGCCGAGCCTGGTTCCACCTGGGCTCCGGCGCCGATGGAAGCGCCGGGCATCAGCGTGCTGCGCGCCCCGACGCTGGCTCCTGCCCCGATGTGGACGGCTCCGATGTGGACGATGTCCCCGTCGATCCACCAACCGGAAAGGTCCACTTCAGGCTCAATGTTGGAGCCACTGCCGAGGGAAAGCAGTCCGGTAACCGGGGGAAGTGAGTGCAGCTGGACGTTGTTGCCGATCCTGGCGCCCAGCGCCCGGGCGTAGTAGGGCACCCATGGTGCGCTGGCGAGGCTGATAGCACCGGCGAGGTCCTGGATTTGTTCTGCCAGCCACAGGCGCAGGTGCACACGCCCTGAGCGCGGGTACGTTCCCGGCTTCACCTTCCGCAGCAGGATCCGGGCCGCGGCCACGGAAATCAGCATCCGGCCGGCCGGAGAGACGAAGACCAGCCAGGACGCGGCCACCCACCACCAGGAAACTGTGGGGGCGGCACTGAAGCCCGCCAAGGCAGCCAGCACGTTATTAGCCGCCATGAGGTAGGTCAGCCAGCGCATCCCCACCAGGATGTGCAGGGGAATGCCCATCAGCGTCTGGAAGACCTGGGATTTGAACGCGGTGGGGCGCACAGTCCTGGACGGCGCCGGCCCGGCGGGCACGCCGTCGGGAAGTGTCTGGCGGGCCGCATCAATCAGGGCCCCGATCCTGGGCGTGGCGTAAATGTCGGCGACCGTGATGGTCGGGTACCGGCCCCTCAGAGCGGAGACCAGCCGGGCAGCGGACAGGGAGCCGCCGCCGTAGGCGAAGAAGTCGGCGTCGAGGCTTGACACGGGGCTGCCAAGGACGGCCCTCCACTGTTCGGCGATCCAGGCGGCATCTTCCGGCAAGTTCAACGGAGCAGCGTCCGCCTCCGCCGCGCCGCTCCCGGTCAACGGCCAGGGCAGGGCATGACGGTCCACTTTGCCGCTGGTTTTCGTCGGCATGGACTCGACGACGGTCAGCAGCGGAATGAGGGGGGCGGGGAGGCTCGCCGCCAGGAGCTCACGGGCTGCCACCAGATCCAGGTCCGCATCAGCGGCGGCCAGGTATCCCACCAGGATCTGGTTGCCGGCCGCGGTTGTCTGCACGGCCGCCGCCGCTCCGGCGACGTGGGGGAGGGCCTGCAGGGCAGCGTCAATTTCGCCCAGTTCGATCCGTCGTCCACCGAGCTTGACCTGTTCGTCCGCACGGCCCATAAAGATCAAGCCGGCGGCTTCGTAGCGGACCAGATCGCCGGAACGGTAGGCGCGGTCCCAGCCGAAGGACGGCATGGGTGCGTACTTCTCCCGGTCCTTGTCCGGGTCAAGGTAACGGGCCAGCCCGACGCCGCCGATGATCAGCTCGCCGATGTCCCCTTCGCTGACGGGCAGTCCGTCAGGGTCCACCACGGCCAGGTCCCAGCCGTCCAGCGGCAGCCCGATCCGGACCGGACCGGGACCACCCAGGGGAGCAGCGCAGGCCACGACCGTGGACTCCGTGGGGCCGTAGGTGTTCCATACTTCCCGGCCCGGGATGGCAAGCCGTTCGGCGAGCTCGGGCGGGCAGGCTTCGCCGCCAAAAATCAGGAGCCGGACACTCTCCAGGGACTCGGCGGGCCAGAGTGCCGCAAGGGTAGGAACAGTGGACACTGCGGTGATGCCGTGGCTGATGAGCCAGGGGCCAAGGTCCGTTCCCGTCCTGACAAGGGCACGTGGCGCGGGCACCAGGCAGGCGCCATGACGCCAGGCAAGCCACATTTCCTCGCACGAGGCATCAAAGGCGACGGAAAGCCCTGCCAACACCCGGTCCTGCGGGCCGAGTGGTTCCTCTTGCAGGAAGATCCGGGCTTCGGCGTCAACAAAGGCGGCGGCGGAGCGGTGTCGGACGGCGACGCCCTTGGGCGTGCCGGTGGACCCGGAGGTAAAGATCACCCAGGCGTCATCGCCGGGCTCGGCAGCACGGCTTTCGGCTTCACGGCTCTCGGCAAAATGGTGCTCAGCGCCTCGGCCGTCTTCCTTGGGCCGGGAGGCCGTGACAATGACCGCGGCCCCACCGGTGAGGACTGTGGCCACGCGTGCCTCGTTGAAGACGAGCCGTGCACGTTCCTCGGGGTCGTCGGCGTCCACGGGCACGTAGGCGGCGCCGATGTGCAGGATCGCGAGAATCGAGACGTAGAGCTCATTGGTCCCGGACGGAATCCGCACGCCGATCCTGTCGCCGGCGCCCAGTCCGGCAGCCCGGAGCTCCCGCCCTTTGGCCCGGACCGCGGCCATCAGGTCCGCGTAGCTCAGGGAGCGTCGGCCGTCGTCGAGCGCCGATGCCTCCGGGAAGCGGGTGGCCGATTCCGCCAGGATGGCCATGAGCGTCCGCTCGGGCGGGGCCAAGGGCAAACCGGCCAGCTGGGGGCGGTAAAGATCTTCCGGCCAGGATGCCACGACGTTTGACTGATGCTCACTCACGGACGGATCCTGCCTGAGGAAAGCGAACGGAAGGTGTCCTTGACTGGTTGAAGGTTCATATTCCGTTCATCCGTAAGCAGGCGCCATCAGGGAACCAGCAGGACCTTGCCCGTGGTGCGCCTGCCCTCGAGGTCCTCGTGGGCACGTCGCGCCTCGGCAAGGGGGTACGTGGCACCGATCCGGACCTTCAGGTGACCGTTTTCTGCGGCGGCGAAGATCTCCGCCGACCGCCAGCGGCGCTCCTGCTCATTGAGCAGGAAGTGGACCAGGGACGGGCGGGTCAACGTCAGCGACCCGCCCGCATTGAGACGCTGCGGATCCACCGGAGGAACGGCCCCGGAGGCTGCCCCGAACAGGACCAGCGTGCCTCGCGTGCGAAGGCAGGAGAGGGACCCGTCAAAGGTGTTGCGGCCGACGCCGTCGTACACCACGTCCACGCCCTTCCCGTTGGTGAGTTCGCGGACATGGTGGGGGAAGCCCTCATACCGCAGCACATGGTCGGCCCCGGCGTCGCGGGCAAGTTCTCCCTTGGCCTCCGAGGAAGCCGTGGTGATGACGCGGGCGCCCCTTTCCTTCAGTAGTTGGATCAGCAGCAGGCCGACGCCGCCGGCACCGGCGTGCGTCAGTACGGTGTGGCCCGGTTCGACCTTGAAGGAGGAATTGATGAGGTAGTGCGCGGTCATGCCTTGGAGCGGCAAGGCAGCCGCCGTCAGGTCGTCGACGCCATCCGGCACCGGAATTGCCTTGGCCGCATCGAGCACCGCGTAGCCGGCGTAGCATTTAGTTCCCTCGGACGTGGCCACCCTGGTGCCGACTGCGAAGTTTTCGACGCCCTCGCCGAGCTCCTCTACAGTCCCAGCGGCTTCCGAGCCAGGCGTAAAGGGGAACGGGACCTGGTACATGCCGCCGCGCTGGTACGTCTCAATGAAATTGACGCCCGTGGCCGCGACTTTGATGAGTAACTGGCCGGGGCCGGGCTTCGGGCGGTCCACCTCGGCGAGCTCGAGGACTTCCGGGCCTCCGGGCTGGCGGACAACGATGGCATGCATAAAGGGTCTCCTCTCCGGGCGGGGATTTCCCGCAGCCGGTGTCTCTGACCATCCTAGGGATACCGCTACCGGCGACGAAGCGACGGCCGGTAGCCGGCCGTCGCTTCGGGACATAAGGAGGGAAGGGCCATGCGGGGGAGCCGCGTGACTCGGGGTGTGCATGCTAGAACCGCCGGGTCACCGTTGCCATGGGGCACTCGAAGTGGCGTCCTGCAGCAAGGCCTACATCGTTCAGGTAGCGGACGATGATGCCGTAGGACTGCAGCAGCGTGGTTTCCGTGTAGGGAACCTGGTGCTTCTTGCAGTACTCGCGGACGATCTTGGCTGCCTTGTCCAGTTGGGGGCGTGCCATGTCCGGGAAGAGGTGGTGCTCAGCCTGGCGGTTCAGGCCGCCGAGCAGGATGTCCATAAACCGGCCACCGGAGATGTTCCGTGACGTCAGGACCTGGCGGCTGAAGAAATCCACGCGGCTGTCCGCGGGCAGGACCGGCATGCCCTTGTGGTTCGGCGCGAAGGAAGCACCCATGTAGAAACCGAAGACGGCGAGCTGCACGCCAATGAAGGCGAACGCCATTCCGAGCGGCAGGAACGTAAAAGCGAGCACGGGCAGGAGACTGAGCCGGACCAGCAAAATGGGAAGCTCTACCCATCGGTGTGTCACCTTGGCCCGGCGGAACACGAACTTCACGGAATCGATCTGCAGACCCAGGCCAACAAGGAACAGCAACGGGAAGAAGAACCAACCCTGCTTGCGGGTCAGGAATGCAAACCGGCCCTGCCGCGTGGCGGCACCTTCGGTGTGGAAGGCGATGGCCCCGGTGGCAATGTCCGGATCCTTGGAAATGACGTTGGGGTGGTTGTGGTGGGCGCCGTGCTTCTGCTCCCACCAGGAGTAGCTCATCCCTGCCACCGAGGTGGCCAGGATCCGGGCGGTCCAGTCGTTGGCCCGGCGCGACGCGAAGATCTGGCGGTGCCCGGCCTCGTGGGCCAGGAAACTCAGCTGAGTGCAGAGGACTCCGACTGCCGCGGCAATGAGGAGCTGGAACCAGCTGTCGCCGATCAGGGCGAAGCCCAACCAAGTAGCCGCCATCAGGAGGACCAAGCTGGCAAAGAGCGTGACGTAGAAACCGACGCGCCGTTCCAGCAAGCCTTCGGCCTTAACGCTTTTCAACAGCTCCGAATAGCTCAGGACAACGGCGTTGGGCTGCCGGACACGCGATTTAGGGCGCTCTGACATGGGGAAGGTGGTGGTCATGGAGCCGGGCCTCGTAACTGTTTGGGGCAACGCTGCAGCCGACATTCGGACTGCACGGTCAGGATCACCCTCATCCCAGCCTACGCCTGCCTGTCCAGCGGGACTCGGACTCGACGGAACATCCTATGCATAAATATCGGGCACACTGAATATTTTTGCTGTAAGATTCAGGGCATGACTATTTCTGTTGCCGTCTCCGGAGCCAGCGGCTATGCCGGGGGAGAAGTCCTGCGCCTCCTGGCGGGGCATCCGGACGTGACCATCGGTGCCATCACCGCGCACAGCAATGCAGGCTCCCGTCTCGGTGAACTGCAGCCGCATCTGCACGGACTGGCCAGCCGCATCCTGGAAGACACCACGGTGGAGAATCTTTCCGGCCACGATGTGGTGTTCCTGGCGCTCCCGCATGGCGCTTCCGCCGAGATCGCGGCCCAGCTTCCGGAAGGCACCGTAGTGATCGACGCCGGCGCAGATCACCGCCTCGACGATCCGGCCGCGTGGGAAAAGTTCTACGGCTCGGCCCACGCCGGGACGTGGCCCTACGGCCTGCCGGAGCTCCCCGGCCAGCGCGAGGCCCTCAAGGGCGCCACCCGGATCGCCGTCCCGGGCTGCTACCCGACCTCGGCCCTCCTGGCACTGACGCCCGGGTTCGCCGCCAAGCTGCTCCAGCCCGACGACGTCGTGATCGTTTCCGCCTCCGGCACCTCGGGTGCGGGCAAGGCCGCGAAGGTGAACCTCATCGGCTCTGAGGTGATGGGCTCCATGAGCCCCTACGGCGTGGGCGGCGGCCACCGCCACACGCCCGAGATTGAGCAGGGGCTCTCTAACGCTGCCGGTGAGAGAGTCACGGTGTCCTTCACTCCGACGCTCGCGCCTATGAGCCGCGGCATCCTCACCACCGCCACCGCGAAGGTCAAGCCCGGCACCACTGCGGCGGACCTCCGCCAGGCGTGGGCGGATGCCTACGACGACGAACCGTTTGTCCACCTCCTGCCTGACGGGCAATGGCCCGCCACCAAATCGGTCCAGGGCTCCAACCACGCCGCCATGCAACTGGCATTGGACGAACACACCGGCCGCGTGATTGTGACGTGCGTCATTGATAACCTCACCAAGGGCACTGCCGGCGGCGCCGTGCAGTCCATGAATATCGCGCTTGGCCTGGCGGAAACCGCCGGCCTCAACCTGCAGGGAGTTGCACCGTGACCGTTACCGCCCCCCTGGGATTCCGTGCCGCAGGCGTCACCGCCGGCCTGAAGACCTCCGGCAAGCCGGACTTCGCCCTGGTGGTCAACGATGGCCCGACCAAGGCCGCCGCCGCCGTTTTTACCAGCAACCGGGTGGCCGCGGCTCCCGTCCACTGGTCCCGCCAGGTGGTCTCGGACGGCCGTGTGGATGCAGTGGTCCTCAACTCAGGCGGTGCCAACGCCTGTACCGGCCCCCAGGGGTTCCAAAACACCCACAGCACGGCCGAAAAAGTGGCCGCTGTCCTGGGCATCTCGGCGACGGACGTTTTTGTCTGTTCCACAGGTCTAATCGGCGAACAGCTGCCCATGGACAAGATCCTCCCGGGCGTCGAAGCTGCCTCGGCCGCGTTGAGCACGGACGGCGGTCCGGCTGCGGCCACCGCCATCATGACCACAGACTCGGTGCCCAAGTCCGCGCTCTTCATCGGCACGGACGCCGACGGCCAGGAGTTCACCATCGGCGGCATCGCCAAGGGCGCCGGCATGCTGGCACCAGGCCTGGCCACCATGCTGGTGGTCCTCACCACTGACGCCGATGTCGAAGCGGAAATGCTCGACGTCGTCCTCCGCGATGCCACGCGCGTCACCTTCGACCGGGCTGATTCGGACGGCTGCATGTCCACCAACGACACTGTGGTACTGCTGGCTTCCGGCGCCTCCGGTGCCGTCCCGTCCGCCGAAGCCTTTGGAGCCGGGCTGACCCAGGTGTGCGCCGAACTGGCGCGCAAGCTGATCGGGGATGCCGAAGGCGCAAGCCATGACATCGCCATCCGCACGTTCAACGCGGCCAGCGAGCGGGACGCCGAAACCGTCAGCCGCTCGGTGGCCCGGTCCAACCTGTTCAAAGCAGCCATCTTTGGCAAGGACCCAAACTGGGGCCGCGTGCTGTCCGCCGTGGGCACCACGGATGCCGTGTTCGAACCGGATCAGCTCAATGTCGCCATCAACGGCATCCAGATCTGCCGCAACGGAAGCATCGGCGACGACCGCCACCTGGTGGACCTGGAACCCCGCGAAGTTCTCGTGGAAATCGACCTGCAGTCCGGTGCCGCCGAAGCTACCATCTGGACTAATGACCTTACCCACGACTACGTCCACGAGAACAGCGCCTACTCCAGCTGATCCTCACGCCTGTCCCACCAGCAACCCTGGAGATACTGCACGCATGAACACCCAGACCCGAGAAACCACGTCCATGAGTGATGCCCAGAGCAAGGCCGGCACGCTGATTGAGGCGCTGCCTTGGATCCAGCGGTTCGCCGGCTCCACCATGGTGATCAAATACGGCGGCAACGCCATGGTTAATGACGAACTGCGCCGTGCTTTCGCCGAAGACGTGGTGTTCCTGCACCATGTGGGCATACACCCCGTGGTGGTCCACGGAGGCGGTCCGCAGATCAATTCCATGCTGGCGCGGCTGGGTATCGAGTCCGAGTTCAAAGGCGGCCTCCGTGTCACCACTCCCGAAGCCATGGACGTGGTCCGGATGGTCCTCACGGGCCAGGTAGGCCGCGAACTGGTAGGCCTGATCAACTCCCACGGCCCCTACGCCGTGGGAATGTCCGGCGAAGACGGTGGCCTGCTCCGCGCCGTCCGGACCGGGACTGTCATTGACGGCGAGGAAGTTGACCTGGGCCTGGTAGGCGAAGTCGTCGGCGTCAACCCGGAGGGCATCCTGGACATCCTGGCCGCCGGCCGCATCCCGGTCATCTCCACGGTGGCGCCGGAAATAGAGTCCGACGGCGTCGAAACGGCGGCCGGAGAGGTCCAGACCACGGGCCAGGTCCTGAACGTCAACGCCGACACCGCCGCGGCAGCCCTGGCCGAAGCCCTGGGGGCGTCCAAACTGGTGATCCTCACCGACGTCGAGGGACTGTACGCCAACTGGCCGGACCGGTCATCCCTCATCTCCTCCCTCACGGCATCGGAGCTGCGCCAGCTCCTGCCGTCACTTGAATCAGGCATGATCCCGAAGATGGAGGCATGCCTCAAGGCGATTGACGGCGGAGTGGAACGCGCGCACATCGTGGACGGCCGCCTGCCGCACTCGATGCTCCTGGAAACATTCACGACGGCTGGCATCGGCACGCAGGTCGTCCCCGATGAGGAAGTGAACGCATAGTGACAAGCACTGAACTGAACCATTCCGCTGAAGGCCCCATCGCTGCGGAGGCCACGGCGACCACCCTCGTTTCCCACAGCACTGGCGCTGAGTGGCTCACACGCTATTCCACGTCCCTGATGGGTGTTTTCGGCACTCCGCAGCGTGTCCTGGTCCGGGGTGCCGGCTGCCTGGTCTGGGACGCCGACGGCAAGGAATACCTGGACCTGCTCGGTGGTATTGCCGTCAATGCCCTGGGCCACGCGCACCCGTTTGTCACGTCCGTGATTTCGAGCCAGCTGGCCACCCTTGGCCATGTCTCCAACTTCTTCACCAGCCCCACCCAGATCGCACTGGCCGAAAAGCTGCTGGCACTGACGCATGCCCCGGTGGGCTCCAAGGTGTTCTTCACAAACTCCGGCACCGAAGCCAACGAAGCCGCCTTTAAGCTGGCACGGCGCAATGGCACGGGTCCCCACGGCGCGCCCCGCACCAAGATCATCGCCCTCGAAGGCGCCTTCCATGGACGCACCATGGGTGCCCTGGCCTTGACCGCCAAGGAAGCATACCGGGCACCGTTTGAGCCGTTGCCCGGCGGCGTGGTCCACATCCCGTTCGGTGACATTGACGCCCTGGAAGCAGCCGTCGACGAAACCGTGGCCGCGGTCTTCCTGGAGCCCATCCAGGGCGAAGCCGGAGTGCGGCCACTGCCTCCGGGCTACCTGAAGGCAGCCCGCGAAGCGACCACAAAGGCCGGCGCCCTGCTGATCCTGGACGAGGTCCAGACCGGAATCGGCCGGACCGGCAAATGGCTCGCGACGGAGGACGCCGGGATTGTTCCGGACGCCATCACCCTGGCAAAGGGCCTCGGCGGCGGCTTCCCCATCGGCGCACTGCTCACGTTCGGTGAGCAGACGTCGTCGCTGCTGACTGCTGGCCAGCACGGGACCACCTTCGGCGGCAACCCGGTGGCCACAGCGGCCGCGCTGGCCACGCTGCACGCGATCGAAAGCCAGCGGGTACTGGAAAATGTTGCTGCCGTGGGGGACTACCTCCGCACCGGACTCGCCGCCATTGACGGTGTCACCGAAGTCCGGGGCGTTGGTCTGCTCATAGGCTTCGACCTGGACGCCGAGGTGGCCCCCGCCGTGGTGACCGCAGGCCTTGACGCCGGCTTCATCGTCAACAGCCCCGGGCCCCGCACCATCCGGCTTGCCCCGCCGCTGGTCCTCACCAAGGACCAGGCAGGAACCTTCCTCGCCGCCCTCCCGGCAATCCTCCAGACAGCTAAGGACGCGCAGTGACCCCCGTAGTTTCTTCCGCCGGCACGGCCAGCACCACCCGCCACTTCCTGAAGGACACGGACCTCAGCCCCGCCGACCAGGCCGAGGTCCTGGACCTGGCCGTCCGGATGAAGGCCGCGCCCTACAGCGTGCAGCCGTTCGCCGCGGAGGGCAACGGCCGCAAGACCGTGGCCGTCATCTTCGACAAGACCTCAACCCGTACCCGGGTTTCTTTTGCCACGGGCATCGCTGACATGGGCGGCAACGCCCTGATCATCAACCCCGGCGAGGCCCAGATCGGCCACAAGGAGTCTGTCGAGGACACCGCCAAGGTCCTGGAGCGTATGGTCTCCACCATTGTGTGGCGCACCGGCGCGCACTCGGGCCTGGTGGCCATGGCGGAGAACTCCAACGTGCCCGTCATCAACGCCTTGTGCGACGACTACCACCCGTGCCAGCTCCTGGCGGATCTGCTCGCAGTCAAGGAACACAAGGGCGAGCTCAAGGGCCTCACCATGAGCTACCTCGGCGATGCCGCCAACAATATGGCCAACTCCTACCTGCTGGCCGGAGTCACCGCCGGGATGCACGTCCGCATCGCCGGCCCGGAAGGCTACCTCCCGGCAGCGGAGATCGTTGCCGCGGCGGAGGAGCGCGCTGCCCAGACCGGCGGTTCCGTCCTGGTCACCACCGACGCCGTCCTTGCCCTCAAGGATGCGGACGTTGTGGCCACGGACACCTGGGTCTCCATGGGCCAGGAAGCCGAAAAGGAAGCCCGGCTGCAGCTGTTCCGGGAGTACTCCGTGGATGAGGCGGCCATGGCACACGCGGCGGAGGACGCCGTCGTGCTTCACTGCCTGCCCGCCTACCGCGGCTACGAGATTTCGGCGGGCGTCATCGACGGCCCGCAGTCGATCGTCTGGGACGAAGCCGAGAACCGGCTGCACGCGCAGAAGGCCCTGATGGCCTGGCTGATGCACCGGTCGGGGCTCGCCGTCGTCGAAGGCTTGGCCCCCGTGGAGGTTGGCAACTAGTGTCCGTCCCGCCGGCATCGCCGGGCTCCAGCCCGGCCACCAAAACGGCCCGCCAGGCGCGCATCACCGCGATCCTGACGGGTGAATCGGTGCGCTCCCAGGCGGAGCTGGCCGCTTTGCTGGCGGACGACGGCGTCCAGGTCACCCAGGCCACGCTGTCCCGGGACCTCGTGGAACTCGGCGCCGTCCGGGTCCGCGGCAAGGAAGGCGTGCTGGTTTACGCCGTCCCCGGCGAGGGCGGCGAACGTGCGGCCAAGAGCGGGGTCAGCCAGGAGATCTTGGATGCCCGGCTTGCCCGGCTGTGCAGCGAACTTCTCGTCACGGCGGAAGCCTCGGCCAACATCGCCGTGCTCCGGACCCCGCCCGGTGCGGCCAACTTCCTGGCACTGGCCATTGACCACTCGGTGATGCCATCCATTTTGGGGACCATTGCCGGTGACGACACCGTGCTGCTGGTTTCCCGTGATCCGCAGGGCGGGCAGGACCTCGCGGTCCGGTTCCTGCAGCTCGCCGAGGAAGCTGGCGGCAGCCAGTAATCCCACCCCGCCAGAACACCTTCCCGGTGTGACAGGCTGTCCCCAGAACGTTTTTCCCTGAAAAATTTCCCCTGATAATATCTACAACCCCAATTAGGAGCATTCTCGTGACTGAGCGCATTGTTCTGGCCTACTCCGGTGGCCTCGATACTTCCGTAGCCATCGGCTGGATCGGTGAAGCCACCGGTGCCGAGGTCATCGCCGTGGCGGTCGACGTCGGACAGGGCGGCGAGTCGCTGGAGACCATCCGCCAGCGTGCACTGGGCTGCGGCGCGGTCGAGGCTTACGTGGCCGACGCGTCCGACGAGTTCGCCAACGAATACTGCATGCCCACGCTGAAGGCCAACGCCCTCTACCAGGGTCACTACCCGCTGGTTTCGGCCATCTCCCGGCCGGTCATCGTCAAGCACCTGGTCAAGGCCGCCCGCGAGTTCGGCGCCACCACCGTGGCCCACGGCTGCACCGGCAAGGGCAACGATCAGGTCCGCTTCGAAGTGGGCATCCAGACCCTCGGTCCGGACCTGAAATGCATCGCTCCGGTCCGCGACCTCGCCCTCACCCGCGACAAGGCCATCGCCTTCGCCGAGGAAAAGGGATTGCCGATCGAGACCACCAAGAAGAACCCGTACTCGATCGACCAGAACGTCTGGGGACGCGCCGTCGAAACCGGTTACCTCGAGGACATCTGGAACGCGCCCACCAAGGACATCTACGACTACACCGCGACGCCGGAGTTCCCGCCGGCCCCGGACGAGGTCACCATTTCCTTCGAAGCCGGTGTGCCGGTAGCGATCGACGGTGTCCGGGTCTCCCCGCTGCAGGCCATCAAGGAACTGAACCGCCGTGCCGGCGCGCAGGGCGTGGGCCGGATCGACGTCGTCGAAGACCGCCTCGTGGGCATCAAGTCCCGCGAAATCTACGAAGCCCCGGGTGCCATGGCGCTGATCACCGCGCACAAGCACCTCGAGGACATCACCATCGAACGCGAGCAGGCCCGCTTCAAGGCCACTGTTGGCCAGCGCTGGGCCGAACTGGTCTATGACGGCCAGTGGTTCTCACCGCTCAAGCGCTCCCTGGACGCCTTCATCGAGGACACCCAGCAGTACGTCACCGGTGACATCCGCATGGTGCTGCACGGCGGCCAGGCGATCGTCAACGGACGCCGTTCCGAGACCTCGCTCTACGACTTCGACCTCGCCACCTACGACACCGGCGACACGTTCGACCAGTCCATGGCGCGCGGCTTCATCGAGCTGTGGGGCATGTCCGCCAAGGTTGCCTCCGGCCGCGATATCCGCGTCGCAGGAAAGTAAAAATCGGTGGTTGAGCCTGTCGAAACCCCGAAATCGGAAGCCACCAACACCGGCGCATTGTGGGGCGGCCGGTTCGCCGGCGGCCCCGCGGATGCACTCGCGGCGCTGAGCAAGTCCACGCACTTTGACTGGCGGCTGGCCCGCTACGACATCGCCGGCTCGAAGGCGCACGCCCGCGTGCTGCACAAGGCCGGGCTGCTGGACGACGCCGAGCTCGACGGCATGCTGGACGCCCTGGGCCGGCTGGATGATGATGTCGCCTCCGGCGCGTACTTGCCGGCGGAATCCGATGAGGACGTGCACGGGTCGCTGGAACGCGGCCTGATCGAGCGCGCCGGCACCCAGTTGGGCGGCAAACTCCGCGCCGGCCGGTCCCGCAACGACCAGGTGGCCACGCTGGGCCGCATGTTCCTGCGTGACCACGCCCGGATCATCGCGCGCGGCGTGCTGGCAACCATCGAGGCTCTGGTGGACCAGGCCAAGGCGCACCAGGGTGTGGCCATGCCCGGCCGGACGCACCTGCAGCATGCCCAGCCCATCCTGCTCAGCCACCATCTGCTGGCCCATGCCTGGGCGCTGCTGCGCGATGTGCAGCGGCTCCAGGACTGGGACAAGCGCGCAGGGGTTTCGCCTTACGGTTCCGGTGCCCTCGCAGGCTCGTCGCTGGGCCTCGATCCGGAGGCCGTCGCGGCGGACCTGGGCTTCTTCTCCGCCACGCACAACTCCATTGACGGCACCGCATCGCGCGATGTCTTCGCCGAGTTTGCGTGGGTTACGGCCATGATCGGCGTGGACCTGTCCCGAGTCTCGGAGGAAGTCATCCTGTGGGCCACCAAGGAGTTCTCCTTTGTGACCCTGCACGATTCCTACTCCACCGGTTCCTCGATCATGCCGCAGAAGAAGAACCCCGACGTCGCCGAACTGGCCCGCGGCAAGGCAGGGCGCCTGATCGGCAACCTGACCGGGCTGCTGGCCACGCTCAAGGGCCTGCCGCTCGCGTACAACCGCGATCTGCAGGAGGACAAGGAACCGGTCTTCGACGCCGCCGATACCCTGGAGCTGTTGCTCCCGGCTGTCTCGGGCATGATCGCGACGCTGAAGTTCAACACTGAACGGATGGAGTCGCTGGCACCGCAGGGCTTCGCTTTGGCCACGGACATTGCCGAGTGGCTGGTCCGCCAAGGCGTTCCGTTCCGCGAGGCACATGAGCTCTCCGGGGCGGCCGTGAAGCAGGCCGAAAGCCGCGACGTGGAGCTGTGGGACCTGACGGATGGGGAGTACCTTGCCATCTCGGAGCACCTGACTCCGGAGGTCCGCACGGTCCTGTCCACCGAGGGGTCGCTCAAGAGCCGCAACTCCCAGGGCGGCACCGCACCCGCCGCCGTCGAACGCCAACTGCTTGCCCTCGAAGGCGAGCTTGCCGGGGTGCGCGGGTACGCAGCCTGACAGTCAGACGCTCTCTCAGTTAATGCATCATTTTGGCCGACGCTCTCTCACTTTCCGCAAGGAAGTGGGAGGGCGTTGTGCGTTGACGGTCGAGGCCTCCCCGCTACCATTACGCCATGAGTGACACCTTCCGCAGCAACCTGCGTGCCCTGCCGGACTTCCCCAAAAACCTGCCGGACTTCGAGCCCGCCAAAGCCCCGGCAGACCCGGTAGCGCTGTTCAAGCTATGGCTGGACGAAGCCCTCGCCGCCGGGGTGCTGCAGCCCCATGCCTGCAGCCTGGCCACGGCGGACGGAAACGGCCGGCCCTCTGCCAGGATGCTGATCCTGAAGAACATCGACGACGACGGCTGGCACTTCGCCACGTCCCGTAAGTCCCGGAAGGGCAGGGAACTTTCGGTCAACCCGAGCGCGGCCCTGAACTTCTACTGGCCGCAGCAGGGCCGGCAGGTCCGGGTCGCCGGCCCGGTGGTTGAGCTGTCCGCCGAAGCATCTGCTGACGACTGGCGGGCGCGCCCGGCAGCCGATGGCAGCGACAATCCGGACTGGCAGCTCTACGCGGTCAGGCCGACGGAACTTGAGTTCTGGCAGGCCCGCCACGACCGCCGGCACATTCGGCACCGCTGCGGACCGGACGGTACCCCGCTCAGCTAGGATGGGCGCCATGACAGCTCCCGCACCTGCTGACCTGCTCGCTGAACTGCACAAGGCCGCCAACACCGTGTCTTACACCGCCGCGAAATTCACCGATGACGATGTCAAGGCACCCGCGGGACTCCCCGGATGGACCCGCGGGCACGTCCTGGCGCATCTCGCCGGCATCTCCAACGCCATGGCACGGCAGCTGGAATATGCTGCCCGCAGTGCCACTGTTGAGCTGTACGACGGAGGCCCGGACGGACGCACCAAGGCCATCGAGATGGCGGCAGGCCACCCCGCAGATGCGCACCGGGCTGACCTGCAGGCTGGCCTGGACCGTGCACTGACGGCTTTTGACTCGCTGGAAGCCGGCTCCGGCTGGCAGGTACCCATTACCTACCGTGGCGGAGTGGTCTTCGACGGTGGCCTGGCGCTCTGGCGGGAACTGGTGATCCACACGGCCGACCTGGATGCTGGTCTCGGCCCCGAGACGTGGAGCCGGAAATTCTGTGAGCACCTCTTCGACTTCCTGGCTGCCCGCGTGCCGGCAGGGGAGAAGCTGGTGCTGCAGCCGCTCGGGCTGCCGCCCGTGACCCTTGGCAGCGGCCAGTCCACCGTCATCAGCGGCATGATCACCGACATCGCTGCCTGGCTGGCCGGCCGTGAACCATCGCTCGGCAGCCTGCGGGCCTCAGCCGCCGCGGACGGCGTGGACCTCCCGAAACTGCTGCCATGGCCAGCCGGGACACCCACAGCGCGGTAGCCCCCTAACCGGCCTCCCGGGCCAGCAGGCTTTCCGTGGCCTCGCGGGCCAGCAGGCTCTCCTTGATCGCCAGGCCCCAGCGGAAACCACCCAGGGAACCGTCGGTGCGGATGACCCGATGGCACGGCACAAACAAGGCCGCCGCGTTGAAGGCACAGGCGCTGGCCGCGGCCCGGACCGCTTTCGGATTTCCGGCAAGTTCGGCGTACTCGGTGTACGTCACCGGTGAGCCGGCGCGGACGGTCCTCAGCACATCCCAGGCGTTCGACCGGAAGGGCCCCGACTTCTGCCGCACCGGAACGGCCATGGCCGGTGCGGGGTCTCCGGCATAGAACGCTTCCACGGCCCGGGAGATGCTGCCCAAGTCCGTGACCGCTTCAACGTCGCCGGGACGCAGTTCGGGGTGGATCTGGCCCGTCAGCTCACCCGGCTCGGCGGTCCAGCCCGAGGCGAGGACCACGCCGTCCTGGGCAAGGATGGTGAACGGACCGTCCGGCGTGGACATCACTAACAGCTGGGCTTTCATAGCATCGCTTTCTCTGGAACCGCTGGTACACGTTGGGTGGATTTGGGCGCCGCGGCGGCGCGCCACAGGTGCATGGTGGCGTAGGACCGCCACGGGCTGACCTCGCGGAAGTCCGGGTTGGCCGCGACGCCGGGCAGGCCAGTACCATGGCGGTCCTGGCTGTGTGCTGGGGCGAGCGCCTTGATGCCATTTCGCACGGCGGCGTCGTTGGCCAGGAACACGTCCGGCGCGCCGAGCACACGCATTGCCACGTAGCCGACGGTCCACGGCCCCACGCCGGCAAGGGGAAGCAGCTTGGCGCCGAGCCCGGGCAGATCGTCCCCGTAGCCAAACTCCAGGTGGCCACCAGCGAGGGCCGACGCGGCTGAACGGATGGCGTCAATCCGGCGTTGCGGCCCGCGCAGCAGCGAGTAGCCGGCCTCGGCTATTTCGGCCGAGGTGGGAAACAGCCGTTCGAGTCCCTCGCCGGGAACCAGGCTGGGACTGCCTGCGGCGGCCAGCTGGGTCAGTGCGGTCCGGGCCGCGGCCACTGTGATTTGCTGCCCGATCATCGCCCGGATGAGCAGCTCCTGCGGATCCACAGCTCCGGGCATCCTGATGCCCGGGGCGTCGGCTACAGATGCGGCCAGGCGGGGTTCCTGCGACAGGGCACTGTCGATGGCTACCGGGTCGGCGTCAAGATCGAAGAGCCGGCGTACCCTGCTCAGCAGGACGGGCAGGTCCCGGAGGTCCACCGCGCCGATGGTGAGGGTCAGTGGCCGCCCGGGCGCGCCGCCGTCGTACGTCACGCTGAAACGGGCACCACCATGCGGAAGCTGCAAAGTACGGGCGTACGACGTCGGTGTCCCCGCCTCGATCCCGGGGATCGCCCTGACGGCGAGGAAGGAAAAGATGCCGGGGTCGAACGGTTCGCGGTACGGCAGGCTCAATGTCAGCGAGGTTGCGGCCGCAGGGTAGCGGTGGTGTCTGGCGGTCGCGCGCACGGCGGTGGGAGTCATGGCGAAGACCTCCACCATGGTGTCGTTGAACTGGCGGACGCTGCTGAAGCCGGATGCGAATGCGATGTCCGCAAGCTTCATCGCCGTGGACACCAACAGCGTGCGGGCGGTCTGGGCGCGACTTGCCCGGGCAAGGGAAAGCGGGCCGGCGCCGAACTCGTGGGTGAGGATGCGGTTGAGCTGGCGGGAGGAATATCCCAGCCTGGCGGCGAGGCCCCCCACCCCGTGCCGGTTGATCACACCGTCGTTGATCAGGCGCATCGCGCGGCCCGCAAGGTCCTGCCGGATGTTCCACGCAGGAGTGCCGGGCACCGCCTCAGGGAGGCAGCGCTTGCACGCACGGTAGCCGGCGTCGTGCGCTGCGGCAGAGGTCTCGTAGAAGGTGACGTTCACCGCTTTCGGGGTCCGGGCGGGACAGGACGGACGGCAGTAGATGCCGGTGGTCCGGACAGCGGTGTAGAACTGCCCGTCGAACCGGGTGTCCCGCGCGTCAATCGCGCGGTAGCGCTGCCAGAAGTCCATGACCTCCATCCTGCCAGCCAGCAACCGGGTCTGCTAGCGGAAATCGGACACGGCCGTGGCGTTCGGTAGAGTCGGACCATGACCGTCAGCAGCAGCCCCATGGCTCCAGAGCAGCTCCGTGAACTGCTGTCGGGCGACGCCCGCGGGGTGGCTCCGCAGTTGCTGGGATCCGTACTGACACACCACAGCCACGAGGGGACCGTGGCTGTGCGGATCACCGAGGTGGAGGCATACATGGGTCCCGGCGACTCGTCGCATCCTGATCCGGGCTCCCACACATTCCGCGGCCCCACGGCTCGCAACGCGCCCATGTTCGGCCCGGCCGGCCACCTCTACGTCTATTTCACGTATGGCATGCACTACTGCGCCAACATCGTCTGCGGTCCGGCGGGAGCCGCATCAGCGGTCCTGCTGCGGGCGGGCGAGGTGGTGGAGGGGCAACACCTCGCACTGGTGCGGCGTCCGACGTCGAAATCGGCCCTTGACCTGGCGAGCGGCCCGGCCCGGCTGGCCACCACGCTGGCCCTGACCGCGGCAGATAGCGGCCGGGATGCCCTTGCTGACCCCTTCGAGCTCCGGCTGCCTTCGGCGCCGGCTACCGTGTTTAGTTCCGGGCCGAGGGTAGGCGTCTCCGGCGACGGCGGTTCCGCAGAGTATCCGTGGCGCTTCTGGCTGCCAGGCAATCCCACCGTGTCCCGCTACAAGGCGGCTAAGGTGCGCCGGGCATAATCCGTCCCGCACGTGTGGCCGTCCGCCGGAAAATCAACAGCGGACGACTTCCGGGGCAGGGGACCGGCGGGCGCGTTAACCGAAATGGTTGTAGAATGGACGGTCTGTCTTTTGCGATAGGGGAACGTTTAATGCTCGACGCCGATTTGGCCCACGAACGGAACTATGTTGCCGGCCTGTACTCGCGGCTGGAAGAGCTCCGCGCGGAAAAGCGCCTGCAGTTGGCACAGGTCCGCCGGGCCGGTGCCGTGGGCACCATGCAGAATGTCTCCGAACGCGACGCCTTCGCCGCGCTCTACGAGGACCGCCTCGCCCAGCTCGACGCCGTCGATGACCGCTTGGTCTTCGGCCGCCTTGACCTGGATTCCGGTGAGGCCCAGTACATTGGGCGCATCGGACTGACCACCGATGACCTCCAGCGGCTCATGGTGGACTGGCGCGCGCCCGAGGCCGGCCACTTTTATCAGGCAACGGCGTTTGACCGGCAGGGCGTCCGCCGCCGGCGGCACCTGATTCTGCAAGGCCGGGAAGTCAAGGCCATCGAGGACGACGTCCTTGATGCGGATATGCTCGCGGACGATGCCTCGCTGCAGGGCGAAGGCGCATTGCTGGCGGCTCTGGATTCCAAGCGCACCGGCCGGATGTCCGACATCGTCGGCACCATCCAGTCGGAGCAGGACCGCATTATCCGGTCTTCCATGTCCGGCGCCCTCGTGGTGCAGGGTGGTCCCGGTACCGGCAAGACTGCTGTGGCGCTGCACCGGGCCGCGTACCTGCTCTACACGCACCGGGAACGGTTGAAGACTGCCGGCGTGCTCCTGGTGGGCCCGTCGTCGTCGTTTATGAAGTACATCGAGCGTGTTCTTCCCTCGCTCGGTGAGACCGGCGTGGTCATGGCCAGCGTGGGTCGCCTGATGCCGGGGATCAAGGCGGTTGCTGAACCCGAGGCCGAGGTCGCGGCCATCAAGGGGCGGCTGGACATGGTGAAGGTTGTCGCCAATGCGGTGGCGAACCGGCAGCGGATCCCTACCGAAGACCGTGTCCTGGACGTCGACGGCCGCAAACTGGTGCTGACGCGGCGGCAGGTGAGCCGTGCGCGTGAACGTGCGCGGTCCACCGGCAAGCCGCACAACGAGGCACGCCTGACGTTCATCAAAATTCTGCTCCGCGAACTGACCGAGCAGATGACCGATCTCGTGGAAGCCGGAAGCATCGGCAACAACGCCGACCGTTCGTATCTGGCCGAAGATGTCCGCACGGCCCGCGACGTCCGGATCGTCCTGAACCTCTGCTGGATGCCCGTGACTCCGGAGAGGCTGATTACCGAGCTGCTGAGCAAGCCCGCAGTACTGGCGGCCTGCACACCGCACCTGTCCCTTAAGGAGCAGTCACTGCTGCTGCGCCCCGCGGATGCTCCCTGGACCGAGGCTGATGTCCCGCTGCTGGATGAAGCCGCCGAGCTCCTTGGCGACCTGGACCCGGCAGCCGGCCGTGGACTTGCACAGCAGGAGCACGACCGGGCCCGTGACCTTGCCAACGCCAAGCAGACGCTTGTGAACATGGGGGACATGGGTGTCGACGTCCTCATCACCGCCGAGGAACTCGCCGACCAGAACCAGGAGCGCGAGAACCGCCAGACGGCAGCCGAGCGCGCCACCAGCGACCGCACGTGGGCCTTCGGCCACATCGTGGTGGATGAGGCGCAGGAACTTTCGCCGATGCAATGGCGCCTGCTGGTCCGCCGTTGCCCGCTGAAGTCCTTCACCATCGTGGGCGATATTGCGCAGACCAGTTCTGTTGCCGGTGCCAACTCGTGGCAGGGGGCCCTGGCGCCGATGTTCGGTGACCGCTGGCAGTTGGAGGAGCTGACAGTCAACTACCGGACGCCGTCCCAGATCGCCGAGGCCGCCGCCCGTATGGCCAACGCTGCCGGACTGGTGGTTTCCGCGCCGAAGGCCGTCCGCGAGGGGCGCTGGGCCCCGGTCATCGACAAGGTGGACCACGGACACGTGGTGAGCCGTTTGGTGGAGGTGCTCCCCGAGGAACTGGCAGCGCTCGACGGCGGCCTCCTGGCCGTGATTGCCGACGGCGACCTTCTGCCCGCGGCAACGTCAGCCCTTCGTGCTGTATATGGCCGGCGGATCGGCAATGGGGCAGGCAGCTACGAGCAGGACATCGTGGTCATCAGCCCGCGCGAGGCCAAGGGCCTGGAGTTCGACGGCGTTGTGGTCCTCGAGCCCTCCGTCATGCTCAACCACGAGCACGGCCGCGTGGGCGATCTGTATGTCGCCATGACCCGGCCCACGCAGCGGCTCCGGCTGATCGCCGCGGAAGGTATTCCGGCCGGCATCGAAGGCTGAGCCGGTTCGCTTTACCCCTTGACGCCCGGCGCCGTTCATTTCGGCGCCGGGCGTCGTCGATCCTGCTAACTTAGAAGTCGTGTCAGAACTCAACGATTTCGAATCCCAGCAGAACGACCCCACCTTCGCCAATGTCTGGCAGGAGCTGAAGTGGCGCGGCCTGGTCCACGTCTCCACCGATGAAGAGGAACTGGAAAAGCTCCTCGCCGGTGATCCGATTACCTATTACTGCGGATTCGATCCCACCGCGCCGAGCCTGCACCTGGGCAACCTGGTCCAGCTCCTCGTGATGCGCCGGCTGCAGCTGGCCGGGCACAAGCCGCTGGGCCTGGTGGGCGGATCCACGGGACTGATCGGCGATCCGCGGCCCACCGCAGAACGCACACTGAACACCAAGGACACCGTTAACGAATGGGTGGGCTACCTGCAGGCCCAGGTTCGCCGATTCCTCAGCTTCGATGGCCCCAGCGCCGCCCGCATGGTCAACAACCTCGACTGGACCGCACCGCTGAGCGCCATCGACTTTCTGCGCGAGATTGGCAAGCACTACCGGGTCGGCACCATGCTGCGCAAGGATGCTGTCGCTTCCCGGCTCAGCTCGGACGAGGGCATCAGCTACACGGAATTCAGCTACCAGATCCTGCAGGGCATGGACTACCTCCAGCTGTTCCGCGACTACGGCTGCATGCTGCAGACCGGCGGCTCGGACCAGTGGGGCAACCTCACCAGCGGCACCGAACTCATCCGCAAAGTTGAGGGTAAGAGTGTGCACGCCCTGGGCACGCCGCTGATCACCAACTCGGACGGCACGAAGTTCGGCAAGAGCGAAGGCAACGCCATCTGGCTCGACGCCGGCATGTGCAGCCCGTACGCCTTCTACCAGTTCTGGCTGAACACCGCCGACTCTGACGTCGTGGACCGGCTCAAGGTCTTCACCTTCCTGAGCCGCGCAGAGATCGAAGGGTTGGCAGCGGCTGTGGCAGAACGTCCCTTTGCACGGGAAGGCCAGCGGAAGCTGGCGTTCGAAGTGACCTCCCTGGTGCATGGTGTGGAGGCAACGGAGAAAGTCATCGCGGCGTCCGCTGCCCTCTTTGGCAACGGTGACCTGACCGCCCTGGATCGGCCAACGCTGGAAGCAGCCACATCGGAGCTTCCGTCCGCACGCATCCAGGTGGATGGCCTCGGGATCATTGACCTGCTTGTGGCATCTGGCCTGTCGGAGAGCAAATCCGCGGCCCGGCGGACTGTCGGTGAAGGCGGCGCCTACGTAAACAACGAGAAGGTGTCCGACCCGGAAGCTGTCATCTCCGAGTCGGAGCTGCTGCATGGCCAGTACTTGCTCCTGCGCCGCGGCAAGAAGAATCTCGCGACTGTCGAAGTCCTGGTTCCCTAGCCTTCCAAAACGATATTCGCGCTCCTCCGCAGCCGATTTGCAAGGCCGCGGGGGAGCGTGTATTGTTTTCTGAG
Source organism: Pseudarthrobacter sp. S3 (assembly GCF_050156905.1). Classification (NCBI taxonomy): domain Bacteria; kingdom Bacillati; phylum Actinomycetota; class Actinomycetes; order Micrococcales; family Micrococcaceae; genus Pseudarthrobacter; species Pseudarthrobacter sp. S3. The sequence continues at coordinate 1,704,190 of NZ_CP189583.1, forward strand.
TCGCCGCCACTGAGTGGCGACAAACCCCCTTCACAAAAGAAGCGATTCATTGTGTGCAAAGCACGATAATGATGAAAAGCTTCACTTTTTTGATGGGCGGATTCGTTCCACAGAGTGAATATCGGGAACATAACCCGGATTTGCAAAGTGAATAAGAATGAAATAAGCTATAAACATCGCAGCGAAGAAAAGCGAAACAAGAGAATTCATTCAATATGAATTGTTTCGAGAATTATTCGAATGTGTCTGTTGTTTGAGAACTCAATAGTGTGCCAAGTTTGTTGATACCAATTGTTTTATTGATTGGTTGTTTTGGCCAGGCCTGTCCACCCCGTGGATTGGGTTTGGTTTTTACAGCTGGTTTCAAATTTTGCAGCTTTCTTCTTCCGTTATTTCCGGGGGTGTTGGTTGTGTTCGTTTTTGTTTTACTTCAACGGAGAGTTTGATCCTGGCTCAGGATGAACGCTGGCGGCGTGTTTAACACATGCAAGTCGAACGATGAACCTCACTTGTGGGGGGATTAGTGGCGAACGGGTGAGTAACACGTGAGTAACCTGCCCTTAACTCTGGGATAAGCCTGGGAAACTGGGTCTAATACCGGATATGACTCCTCATCGCATGGTGGGGGGTGGAAAGCTTTATTGTGGTTTTGGATGGACTCGCGGCCTATCAGCTTGTTGGTGAGGTAATGGCTCACCAAGGCGACGACGGGTAGCCGGCCTGAGAGGGTGACCGGCCACACTGGGACTGAGACACGGCCCAGACTCCTACGGGAGGCAGCAGTGGGGAATATTGCACAATGGGCGAAAGCCTGATGCAGCGACGCCGCGTGAGGGATGACGGCCTTCGGGTTGTAAACCTCTTTCAGTAGGGAAGAAGCGAAAGTGACGGTACCTGCAGAAGAAGCGCCGGCTAACTACGTGCCAGCAGCCGCGGTAATACGTAGGGCGCAAGCGTTATCCGGAATTATTGGGCGTAAAGAGCTCGTAGGCGGTTTGTCGCGTCTGCCGTGAAAGTCCGGGGCTCAACTCCGGATCTGCGGTGGGTACGGGCAGACTAGAGTGATGTAGGGGAGACTGGAATTCCTGGTGTAGCGGTGAAATGCGCAGATATCAGGAGGAACACCGATGGCGAAGGCAGGTCTCTGGGCATTAACTGACGCTGAGGAGCGAAAGCATGGGGAGCGAACAGGATTAGATACCCTGGTAGTCCATGCCGTAAACGTTGGGCACTAGGTGTGGGGGACATTCCACGTTTTCCGCGCCGTAGCTAACGCATTAAGTGCCCCGCCTGGGGAGTACGGCCGCAAGGCTAAAACTCAAAGGAATTGACGGGGGCCCGCACAAGCGGCGGAGCATGCGGATTAATTCGATGCAACGCGAAGAACCTTACCAAGGCTTGACATGAACCGGTAATACCTGGAAACAGGTGCCCCGCTTGCGGTCGGTTTACAGGTGGTGCATGGTTGTCGTCAGCTCGTGTCGTGAGATGTTGGGTTAAGTCCCGCAACGAGCGCAACCCTCGTTCTATGTTGCCAGCGCGTTATGGCGGGGACTCATAGGAGACTGCCGGGGTCAACTCGGAGGAAGGTGGGGACGACGTCAAATCATCATGCCCCTTATGTCTTGGGCTTCACGCATGCTACAATGGCCGGTACAAAGGGTTGCGATACTGTGAGGTGGAGCTAATCCCAAAAAGCCGGTCTCAGTTCGGATTGGGGTCTGCAACTCGACCCCATGAAGTCGGAGTCGCTAGTAATCGCAGATCAGCAACGCTGCGGTGAATACGTTCCCGGGCCTTGTACACACCGCCCGTCAAGTCACGAAAGTTGGTAACACCCGAAGCCGGTGGCCTAACCCCTTGTGGGAGGGAGCTGTCGAAGGTGGGACTGGCGATTGGGACTAAGTCGTAACAAGGTAGCCGTACCGGAAGGTGCGGCTGGATCACCTCCTTTCTAAGGAGCACCTACAGCCACCGCGCCGGATGTACTGTCCGTGTGGTGGGGTTGTCAGGAGTATATGCCCGTTGCGCAGACGATTGTTCTGCGGCGGGTGCTCAAGGGTGGAATATCAACGGATAGCGGCTGCTTGTTTCTTTCCTTGCCTAGTACGGATGTCCTCTTGAGGGTGTCCTGGAACGGTGTGGGTTGGGGGTGGGTGGTTTAGTGTTTGGCACACTGTTGGGTCCTGAGGCAACAGGGCCGGTGGGATGTGCTGCGGCCTTTTGGGTTGTGGTGTGTTTTGTCGGGTTTGTTTGTTTCTGGTTTCCTGGCTGCATCGATCGCATGGTTGACCTTTTGGGGTTGTGTGTGGGGTGTGTGGTTTGGGGTTGTTGTTTGAGAACTACATAGTGGACGCGAGCATCTTTTATAAGAAGCAATTTCCAAGAATATATGAACCTGGATCTGTCCGGGCGTCTGTTGCTGTGGCCTTTTGGGGTTGTGGTGGTGGTGTCCGGGTGGTTTTCGTGGTTCTCTCGAAAATTAGCGTTTTGATCTTTTGTGGTCAAGTTTTTTAAGAGCACACGGTGGATGCCTTGGCATTAGGAGCCGAAGAAGGACGTAGGAATCTGCGATAAGCCTGGGGGAGTCGATAACCGGACTTTGATCCCAGGGTCTCCGAATGGGGAAACCCCGCCAGGGGAGCGATCTGCCTGGTGACCCGCATCTGAACACATAGGGTGTGTGGAGGGAACGCGGGGAAGTGAAACATCTCAGTACCCGCAGGAAGAGAAAACAATAGTGATTCCGTTAGTAGTGGCGAGCGAACGCGGATCAGGCTAAACCGTTCCATGTGTGATAGCCGGCGGGCGTTGCATGGGCGGGGTTGTGGGACTTTCCGTATCAGTTCTGCCGGACTGGTGAGGTGTGATGTGCAGGCATAGGTGAACGGTCTTGAAAGGCCGGCCAGAGAGGGTGTGAGCCCCGTAACCGAAATGTTTTGTGCCGCCTGGAGAGTATCCCAAGTAGCACGGGGCCCGAGAAATCCCGTGTGAATCTGTCAGGACCACCTGATAAGCCTAAATACTCCCTAATGACCGATAGCGGACCAGTACCGTGAGGGAAAGGTGAAAAGTACCCCGGGAGGGGAGTGAAACAGTACCTGAAACCGTGTGCTTACAATCCGTCGGAGCATCTGCAGCTTGTCTGTATGGGTGTGACGGCGTGCCTTTTGAAGAATGAGCCTGCGAGTTAGTGTTACGTCGCGAGGTTAACCCGTGTGGGGAAGCCGTAGCGAAAGCGAGTCTGAATAGGGCGTTGCAGTGGCGTGATCTAGACCCGAAGCGAAGTGATCTACCCATGGCCAGGTTGAAGCGACGGTAAGACGTCGTGGAGGACCGAACCCACTTCAGTTGAAAATGGAGGGGATGAGCTGTGGGTAGGGGTGAAAGGCCAATCAAACTTCGTGATAGCTGGTTCTCCCCGAAATGCATTTAGGTGCAGCGTTGCGTGTTTCTTGCTGGAGGTAGAGCTACTGGATGGCTAATGGGCCCTACAAGGTTACTGACGTCAGCCAAACTCCGAATGCCGGTAAGTGAGAGCGCAGCAGTGAGACTGTGGGGGATAAGCTTCATAGTCGAGAGGGAAACAGCCCAGACCACCAACTAAGGCCCCTAAGCGTGTGCTAAGTGGGAAAGGATGTGGAGTTGCGAAGACAACCAGGAGGTTGGCTTAGAAGCAGCCATCCTTAAAAGAGTGCGTAATAGCTCACTGGTCAAGTGATTCCGCGCCGACAATGTAGCGGGGCTCAAGTACACCGCCGAAGTTGTGGATTTCAGATATTAGCTAAGCCGCCCCTTGTGGGTTGGTTCAGGCGTCTGGAGTGGTAGGGGAGCGTCGTGTGGGCAGTGAAGTCGCGGTGTAAACCAGCGGTGGAGCCTACACGAGTGAGAATGCAGGCATGAGTAGCGAAAGACGGGTGAGAAACCCGTCCGCCGAATGATCAAGGGTTCCAGGGTCAAGCTAATCTGCCCTGGGTAAGTCGGGACCTAAGGCGAGGCCGACAGGCGTAGTCGATGGACAACGGGTTGATATTCCCGTACCGGCGAAAAACCGTCCATGTTGAACAGGGGATACTAACCGCCCGATACCTGCCCGCCCACCCTTTTGGGGTGATGTGGGTTTTGGTGGAGCGCGGGACCTGATCCTGGGAGGCAAGCGTATTAACAGGTGTGACGCAGGAAGGTAGCCAAGCCGGGCGATGGTTGTCCCGGTCTAAGGATGTAGGGCGAACGGTAGGCAAATCCGCTGTTCATGATGCCTGAGATCTGATGGGACCCCCTCACGGGGGGATTTGGTGATCCTATGCTGCCGAGAAAAGCATCGACGCGAGGTTTTAGCCGCCCGTACCCCAAACCGACACAGGTGATCAGGTAGAGAATACTAAGGCGATCGAGAGAATTATGGTTAAGGAACTCGGCAAAATGCCCCCGTAACTTCGGGAGAAGGGGGGCCCCAACCTTGAACACCACATGCTGGTGGGAGGGGATCGGGGCCGCAGAGACCAGGGGGAAGCGACTGTTTACTAAAAACACAGGTCCGTGCGAAGTCGCAAGACGATGTATACGGACTGACTCCTGCCCGGTGCTGGAAGGTTAAGAGGACCGGTTAGCCTCACGGCGAAGCTGAGAATTCAAGCCCCAGTAAACGGCGGTGGTAACTATAACCATCCTAAGGTAGCGAAATTCCTTGTCGGGTAAGTTCCGACCTGCACGAATGGAGTAACGACTTCCCCGCTGTCTCAACCATAAACTCGGCGAAATTGCAGTACGAGTAAAGATGCTCGTTACGCGCAGCAGGACGGAAAGACCCCGAGACCTTTACTATAGTTTGGTATTGGTGTTCGGAGTGGCTTGTGTAGGATAGGTGGGAGACGTTGAAGCCCGGACGCCAGTTCGGGTGGAGTCATCGTTGAAATACCACTCTGGTCACTTTGGACATCTAACTTCGGCCCGTAATCCGGGTCAGGGACAGTGCCTGATGGGTAGTTTAACTGGGGCGGTTGCCTCCTAAAAAGTAACGGAGGCGCCCAAAGGTTCCCTCAGCCTGGTTGGCAATCAGGTGTCGAGTGTAAGTGCACAAGGGAGCTTGACTGTGAGAGAGACATCTCGAGCAGGGACGAAAGTCGGGACTAGTGATCCGGCGGTACATTGTGGAATGGCCGTCGCTCAACGGATAAAAGGTACCTCGGGGATAACAGGCTGATCTTGCCCAAGAGTCCATATCGACGGCATGGTTTGGCACCTCGATGTCGGCTCGTCGCATCCTGGGGCTGGAGTAGGTCCCAAGGGTTGGGCTGTTCGCCCATTAAAGCGGTACGCGAGCTGGGTTTAGAACGTCGTGAGACAGTTCGGTCCCTATCCGCTGCGCGCGCAGGAAATTTGAGAAGGGCTGTCCTTAGTACGAGAGGACCGGGACGGACGAACCTCTGGTGTGTCAGTTGTACTGCCAAGTGCACCGCTGATTAGCTACGTTCGGATGGGATAACCGCTGAAAGCATCTAAGCGGGAAGCTCGCTTCGAGATGAGATTTCCATACACCTTGTGTGTGAGAGGCCCCCAGCCAGACCACTGGGTTGATAGGCCGGATGTGGAAGCGAGGACTAACGACTCGTGAAGCTGACCGGTACTAATAGGCCGATAACTTACACCACACACCAATGCGTGAACGGCATTCAAAAGACGTTCACACCAAGCACTGGTACGAAGATAACAAGACTGCTTGCGTCCACTATGTGGTTCCCAAACAACAAACCCGTCCACGGACGGTTCGTTGCAGGGAACAAAAAACACAACACAATAACAACACCACAATGTTGTAACCAGATTTCCCACACACCCCCTTTTCGGGTGTGACGGGTAGAAGGGTTACGGCGGTCATAGCGTGGGGGAAACGCCCGGTCCCATTCCGAACCCGGAAGCTAAGACCCACAGCGCCGATGGTACTGCACCCGGGAGGGTGTGGGAGAGTAGGTCACCGCCGGAACATCATTACAGGTCGAGAGCCCCCCAACCACCAGGTTGGGGGGCTCTCCCACATTAACCACCCAACCCACAAAACCCACCCACCCAAGACCACAATCCCGTCCAGGGAACGCCGCAGAAACTGTGCGGGCGGCCGCTGGGAGTGTGAACATTCCCACGACGGCGGCCTGGAAACGGATCCATGTCATCTGCCGGTGGGCTCTCGCCTAGAATTGACTGAGATGTACGGACTTCGAAGCGCTTGATTTCGGGTTGCGTAGGATAACGAAACACGGAACGAGCGGCTGCGATTGCGCCAGTGGTCGGCTCATAACAGGAGGAATCCCCATGGCTGAGCACAACGGCGGCAACCGCGGCGGTAACGACCGCGGTCCTTTCCGCGGCAACAACAATTCCGGCGGCGATCCGCGTGGATTCCGTTCCCGGGAAGACCGTAATTCCGAGTCTCCGAAGCGTGCGCCTGGTTCCGGTGAGCGTAAGCCCTTTAGCGGTGGCGGGGAGCGCAAGCCGTTCAGCGGTGGCGGCGACCGTAAGCCGTTCGGTGGTGGCGGCGACCGTAAACCTTACGGCGACCGCGACAACAAGTCCTTCGGTGACCGTCCCCGCCGTGAGGGTGACGGTGAGCGTCGTACCTTCGGCGGTGGTGAGCGTAAGCCGTTCGGTGGTGGCGGCGACCGTAAACCTTACGGCGACCGCGACAACAAGTCCTTCGGTGACCGTCCCCGCCGTGAGGGTGACGGTGAGCGTCGTACCTTCGGCGGTGGTGAGCGTAAGCCGTTCGGTGGTGGCGGCGACCGTAAACCTTACGGCGACCGCGACAACAAGTCCTTCGGTGACCGTCCCCGCCGTGAGGGTGACGGCGAACGTCGTACCTTCGGCGGTGGTGAGCGTAAGCCGTTCGGTGGTGGCGGCGACCGTAAACCGTTCGGTGGTGGCGGCGACCGTAAACCTTACGGCGACCGCGACAACAAGTCCTTCGGTGATCGACCCCGTCGTGAGGGTGACGGTGAGCGTCGTGGATTCTCCGGCAGCGACAACCGCAAGCCGTTCGGCGACCGCCAGGACCGTGCCCCACGCAGCTTCGACCGTGGAGACTCCGGCCCCCGCCAGTTCGGCGGGGAACGTGCCGAAGACCGCCCGGCCCGTGTACCCAACGCGCGCGATCTTCGCAGCGCCAACCGCCCGGACCGCGAGCGTTCGCCGGAAATCGATGAGGATGTCACAGGCAAGGAGCTCGACCGCGCTACCCAGCACCAGATCAAGACCCTTGAGGACAAGAGCGCTGAGTGGGTGGCCCGACACCTGGTAATGGCCGGACGCCTGATCGACGAAGAGCCCGAACTGGCCTTCCAGCACGCCCTCGCCGCGAGCCGGCGTGGTGGCCGCCTGGCTGCCGTCCGTGAAGCCGTCGGCCTGACCGCTTACGCGGCAGGACACTACGGCGAAGCACTGCGCGAATTCCGGACCTACCGCCGCATCAGTGGTTCGAACGTCCATCTGCCCGTGATGGCAGACTGCGAACGCGGACTGGGCCGGCCTGACCGCGCCCTCGACGTAGTGCGGTCCGAGGAAGCCAACGATCTGGACGCGCCCGGCAAAGTCGAGCTGGCCATCGTTGCCGCCGGGGCACGGTCTGACCTTGGCCAGTTGGAGGCTGCCGTGGCGGAACTTGAAATTGCCCAGTTGGACATCAACCGTGCGTTCTCCTACAGCCCAAGGCTCTTCCGGGCCTACGCAAACGCCCTGGCCGCCGTCGGCCGCGAAGATGAGGCAGCAAAATGGCAGAGGCAGGCCGTCGTGGCTGAAAATGCCTTGGGTATTGGTGCCGATGAGGAACCGGACATCGTGGACCTGGGCTGGGACGAGGAAGAGGAAGCCCGCGAGGAAGCACAGCACCGGCGCCTGTTGGAGCGCGCTGCCGCAAGTCCCGAGACCAGCGCGTCCACGCCTGCTGCCCGCTCCCAGGTAGCCTCGGACAAGACTGTCGTTGAGACCGCCGGTGTTGATGTAGCCATCGACGACGTGGAATCGGATTTCTTCGAGTCCGATGACGCCGAGTCTGACGAGGATTCCGTCGAAGCAGACGAGCTGGAAGCCGGTGACGCCAAGCAAGATGAAGAAGAGCGTGACGCCGAGCCCACCGACGCAGACGACAGCACCAACGGCAGCGATGCCCACTCTGATGGACGGGACAACTAGCAGCTATGACTGAAGTTCCACTGATTTCCCTGTTCGACGCCCTTTTGGCGGACCTGGACGGTGTGGTCTACACCGGACAGCACGCCATCCCCGGCGCCGTGGACTCGCTACGGCAACTGGAAGGTTTGGGCATTGGCCTCGGCTATGTCACCAACAATGCTTCCCGCACTCCGGCGCAGGTGGCGGCGCATCTCCGCGAACTGGGTGCGCCCGCCGACGACGAGCAGGTGGTCAGTTCCTCGCAAGCCGCGGCAGAACTCCTGGCATCGCTCTTCGCCCCCGGCGCTCGGGTGCTGATCACCGGCAGCCCCGCTCTGGCACAGGAAATCGAGCTGGTGGGACTCACTCCTGTCTACAGCCAGGATGAGAATCCGGTCGCCGTGGTCCAGGGATTCAATCCCGGGATCGGCTGGAAGGATCTGGCCGAGGCATCGTTCGTCGTGTCGGCCGGAGCCCTGTGGATCGCTACCAACACCGATATGTCCATTCCGCAGGCTCGCGGCATGGCCCCGGGAAACGGCACGCTGGTGGCAGCCGTGGCCGCCGCTACCGGACTGACTCCGAGGGTTGCCGGCAAGCCGGAGGCTCCGCTGTTCCACGCCGCCGCCAAACGGCTCGCGGCTGACCGCCCGCTGGTGGTGGGGGACCGCCTGGACACGGACATTCTCGGTGGCAACAACGCCGGGTTTGCCACGGTGGCGGTGCTGACCGGCGTCGACACCACGGCCAGCATCCTGGCCGCACGTACGGCCGAGCGTCCGGACTACATCATCAATTCCCTCAGCGACCTCCACCGTCCCTACCCGGCCGTGCACCAGACTGACGGCACACACCGCTGCGGGGCGTCCGCCGCGCGGGTCAGCGGTGACACGGTCCAGATCAGCGGCAGCGAGAGCGACCTGGATTCGTGGCGGGCCGCTTGCGCCGCCTGGTGGACTGCGGTTCCTGACGCCGCGCGGCCCACCGAGCCCAAACTCGAGTGGCGCGATCATTAGACTGGCCCGATGACTGAGCTGAACGAAGCGCATCATCCGGAAGCAGCCCAGCCAATGCCGGAATGGCCGGACGCAGCTGCACCGGCAACCACCGATCCGTCCATTGCGGCCCTTGTGGCCGCACTGGGCGGCGTCGAAAAGTTGCCCGTATCGGAGCATGAAGCTGTTTACAGCGACCTCCACGATGCCCTGCTGCACGCGTTGAACGAAGAGGCCCCAAACGGCGAAGGAGAAGCTTGAGCATGGCACGACTTGACCAGGCGCTTGTCGCCCGCGGCCTGGCCAGGTCCCGGACCCATGCTGCATCGCTGATTGCCGAAGGCAAGGTGAGCTCGGCCGGCCAGGTTCTGTCCAAGGCGTCACTCCAGGTCGACGACGGCAAGGACCTGTCGGTCGAGCACACGGAAGCGGACAGCTACGTCAGCCGGGCCGGGCACAAGCTGGCGGGCGCTCTGGACGTCTTCCCGGAGATTACGGTTGCGGGCAAAAGGTGCCTGGACGCCGGGGCCTCCACCGGCGGCTTCACCGAGGTGCTGCTGCGGCGCGGTGCGGCACACGTGGTGGCGGTCGACGTCGGCCATGACCAGCTGGTCGCGCAGCTCCGCGCCGATGACCGGGTAGCCGTTCATGAGGGCCTCAACGTACGGTACATGGCGCCAGCGGACATCGGCGGACAGGCCGAACTCACGGTGGCCGACCTCTCGTTCATCTCGCTGACCCTTGTTGTCCTGCCCCTGGCGCTGTGCACGCAGCCGGGCGGTGACCTGGTGCTGATGGTGAAGCCCCAGTTCGAGATCGGCAAGGACCGGCTGGGCCGCACCGGCGTGGTCACCTCCGAGCGCGAACGCCGGATGGCCGTGGAAAAAGTGGCCAATGCAGCGCTCGACGCCGGACTGGACTTACGCGGCTTAGCGGCCAGCCCCCTGCCGGGCCAGGACGGAAACGTCGAATACTTCCTGTGGATAAAGCGCAGGATGGCCCAAGAACTGCCTAAGATCGAAGAGCGCCCCGCAGCCATTGACGGTTTGCTGGGCCGAATCTGGCCGAACCACTAGAAAGCGGAACCCGATGAGCAGGCGAGTACTTGTCCTTGCCCACACTGGCCGCGAGGAATCACTGAAGGCCGCTTGGGAAGCCTGCGCCCAACTGCATGACTCCGGCATTGTCCCGGTCATGCAGGAGTCTGAACTTCGTGACATGGAAAGATTCTTCGGGCAACTTACCCAGCCGGTGGAGATCCTGCACGACCACGTACAGTTGCCGGACGTTGAGCTGGTAATGGTCCTGGGCGGTGACGGCACCATCCTGCGCGCCGCAGAGCTGGTGCGCGAGGTGGACGTTCCCTTGCTGGGCGTCAACCTTGGCCACGTCGGCTTCCTGGCCGAAAGCGAGCGGGCGGACCTGGCGCAAACGGTGGAATGGATTGCCCGCCGCGACTATACGGTGGAAGAACGCATGACCATCGACGTCCAGGTCTGGGTCCGCGGCCAGAAAATCTGGCACACCTGGGCCCTGAATGAGGCCGCGATCGAAAAAGGCAACCGCGAACGCATGATCGAAGTGGTGACCGAAGTGGACGAGCGTCCGCTGACTTCCTTCGGCTGCGACGGTGTGGTGGTGGCCACCCCCACAGGATCCACCGCGTACGCGTTCTCCGCCGGCGGGCCCGTCGTCTGGCCGGAGGTGGAGGCCCTGGTGATCGTGCCCATCAGCGCCCACGCGCTCTTCGCCAAACCGCTGGTGGTATCGCCTCGGTCCCGGCTGGCCGTGGAAGTCCTCACCCGCACCGGTGCCCAGGGCGTGCTCTGGTGTGATGGCCGGCGTTCCGTGGATTTGCCGCCCGGCGCCCGCATTGAAGTGACCAAGTCCGCCACGCCGGTCCGGCTGGCCAGGACGCACCAGACGCCCTTTTCAGCGCGGCTGGTCCGCAAATTTGAACTTCCCATCCATGGCTGGCGCGGGCCCGTGCCGCAGTCGGAGACCATCCACACCGGACCCATTCCGATCGTCCGGACGCCGCGGCCCATGCCGCCGCTCCAGCTTGCCTCCGGCGACCAGCCGGAGGACGAAACCGATTCCGCGACCGCAAAGTGAACCATGCTTGAAGAACTGAGAATCCGCGATCTGGGCGTCATCACCGATGCCACGCTGCCGCTGGGCCCCGGGCTGAGCGTCGTTACCGGCGAAACCGGTGCCGGCAAAACGATGGTGGTCACCGCCGTCGGCCTCCTGCTCGGGGCGCGGTCCGATGCCGGGGCGGTCCGGAGCGGCGCGAAGAGCGCCACTGCGGAGGCTGTCCTCAAGCTTGACGCCGGGCATCCGGCGATTGCCCGGGCCGTGGAAGCGGGTGCCGACGTGGAGGAGTTCGACGGCGGCGCCGAGCTCATCCTTGCGCGTCGCCTCGGTGCCGACGGGCGCAGCCGGGCCTTCCTGGGCGGGCGGGCAGCCCCGGTGGGCGTCCTGGCGGAGATTGGAGAAACCCTCGTGGTGGTCCACGGCCAGTCGGACCAGATCAGGCTGAAAGGCGCAGCCGCACAGCGCGGCGCGCTGGACAAATTTGCCGGCGATGCGCTGGCGGGCCCAATGACCTCCTACCAGTCGCTCTACAGCCATTGGAAGGCCAGCCAGGCGGAGCTGGAAACTCTGCGCAGCGCCGCCCGCGACAGGCTCCGCGAGGCCGAATCGCTGGAAGTTGCCCTGGCCGAAATCAGCACCGTGGATCCGCAGCCGGGGGAGGACGAGTCCCTCAAAGCCGAGGCCGTGAAACTGGCCAACGTCGAAGAGCTCAGGATTGCCGCGAACACGGCGCACCAGGCGCTTATCGCGGAGGATTACGGTGACTCAGGTGATGCCACCACCCTCGTGGACGTGGCGAAAAGAACCCTGGAGTACGTGGCCGAGCACGACGCCGAGCTGGGGTCCGCCGCAACGCGGTTGGCCGAAGTGGGCTTTCTACTCAACGACATCGCTACGGAGCTGGCCAGCTACCAGGCCGGCCTGGACTCGGAGGGCCCCGAACGCCTGGCCGAGATCGAGGACCGGCGGTCCGCCCTGGCCACCCTGGTCCGCAAGTATGCCCCCAGCATCGACGAAGTCCTGGTGTGGGCGGAAAATGCCCGGGTCCGTTTCGACGAGCTGCAGGACGACTCCACCAGGATCGAAGCCCTGGATGCCGACGTACTCCGGACCGAAGCGGAACTGCAGAAGCAGGCAGCCGCCGTCAGCAAAATCCGGGCCAAAGCTGCCAAGGACCTGTCCGCCCGGGTCAGCGGGGAGCTGAAGGCACTCGCCATGGCCGACGCCACCCTGCTCATCACCCGTGACGCGGCCGGTCAGTTGACACAGCATGGAGCGGACGAGATTACGTTCCTCCTCCAGCCGCACTCCGGAGCCCCGGCCCGTCCGCTGGGCAAGGGCGCCTCCGGCGGCGAACTGTCCCGCGTGATGCTGGCCATCGAAGTGGTGCTGGCCGCAGTGGATCCGGTGCCCACTTTTGTGTTCGATGAGGTGGACGCCGGCGTCGGCGGGCGCGCCGCCGTCGAGATCGGACGCCGGCTGGCCATGCTGGCACAGCACGTTCAGGTCCTGGTGGTCACGCACCTGCCGCAGGTGGCAGCTTTCGCGGACCAGCACATCACCGTCACCAAGACATCCGCCAGAGGGTCCGACGGCGGTACCGCCACCGGCTTCACGTCCAGTGATGTTCGCCTCCTCGACGGTCCCGAGCGCGTGCGGGAACTCGCCCGGATGCTGGCCGGCCAGGAGGATTCAGAATCGGCCCAGGCGCACGCCCAGGAGCTGCTGGACGACGCAAAAATGCTGCCGCAGCGGGCCTGACCGCGGCTGCCCCTTGATCGGAGGGCGCCTTGCCCTGCACACTGGATCATTTGGGGAGACAGTTCCTGATCGGGGAAAGGCTCAATTGATGATAGGCTCGAATTCCGTGGTGCAGCGATCAAATTCCCGTGTAAATTCCCGGTTCCCGGGCTCGTCCAAGACGACCAAACACATCTTCGTAACCGGTGGTGTGGCGTCCTCGCTCGGTAAGGGACTGACGGCTTCGAGCCTCGGTCACCTCCTGCGAGCACGCGGCCTGTCTGTAACTATGCAGAAGCTCGATCCTTACCTGAACGTGGATCCGGGCACGATGAACCCCTTCCAGCACGGCGAGGTCTTCGTCACTGACGACGGCGCCGAGACGGACCTGGACATCGGGCACTACGAGCGGTTCCTCGACGAAAACCTCGAGGGTTCAGCCAACGTGACCACCGGCCAGGTCTACTCCACGGTGATCGCCAAGGAACGCCGCGGCGAATACCTCGGCGACACCGTCCAGGTCATCCCGCACATTACCGATGAGATCAAGCGGCGGATGCGGCTTCCGGCCGAAGGCAAAAACGCGCCGGACGTCATCATCACCGAAATCGGCGGCACCGTCGGCGACATCGAGTCGCAGCCCTTCCTCGAGTCAGCCCGCCAGGTCCGCCAGGACATCGGCCGCGGCAACGTCTTCTTCGTCCACGTCTCCCTGGTGCCCTACATCGGGCCCTCCCAGGAACTGAAGACCAAACCGACGCAGCACTCCGTGGCGGCCCTGCGCTCTATCGGCATCCAGCCTGAGGCAATCGTGATCCGCTCGGACCGCGAAGTACCCGAACCGATGCGCGCCAAGATCGGCCGCATGTGCGATGTCGATATCGAGGCCGTCATCGGATGCCCGGATGCCCCCAGCATCTACGACATCCCCAAGACCCTGCACACCCAGGGACTGGACTCCTACATCGTCCGAGCCCTGGACCTGCCGTTCAAGGACGTTGACTGGACCAGTTGGGACAAGCTGCTCGAAGCAGTCCACAACCCCAAGCACCTCGTGGAAATCGCGCTGGTGGGCAAGTACATCGACCTGCCGGACGCTTACCTGTCCGTGACCGAGGCCCTGCGTGCCGGCGGCTTCGCCAACGACACCAAGGTCAAGATCCGCTGGGTACCGTCAGATGAGTGCGAAACCCATGAAGGCGCCGTGGCGTCCCTGGACGGCGTGGACGCCATCTGCGTTCCCGGCGGCTTCGGCATCCGCGGCCTCGAAGGCAAGCTGGGCGCCCTGAAGTACGCCCGTGAAACCAGGCTGCCGGTCCTGGGCCTGTGCCTGGGCCTGCAGTGCATGGTGATCGAATATGCACGCAACGTGGTGGGCCTGGAAGGCGCGTCCTCGAGCGAGTTCGAACCGGATTCGAAGTACCCGGTGATCGCCACCATGGAAGAGCAGCTGGACATCGTGGACGGCAAGGGCGATCTTGGCGGCACCATGCGCCTGGGCCTGTACGAAGCCAAGCTCGACGACGGCTCGGTGATCGCAGAGACCTACGGCAAGACCACGGTCAGCGAACGGCACCGGCACCGCTACGAGGTCAACAACAAGTACCGCGACCAGATCGCCGCCGAGGGCCTCGTGTTCTCCGGAACGTCGCCGGACGGCAAGCTCGTGGAATTCGTTGAGCTGCCCCGCGAGGTCCACCCGTTCTACGTGGCAACCCAGGCGCACCCCGAACTGAGCTCGCGGCCCACGCGGCCGCACCCGCTCTTCGCCGGGCTCATTAAGGCCGCCCTGGACCACCAGAACGCACAGGACGCGCCGGCAGCCAAGCCGTTGCGTACGGTTGCCGCGAAATAGAACCGACTAAGCAGAGGACGGCGCGATGCCCGGCACACCTGAAACCCCCCTAGCTGCATGGCAGGTTTCGGATGCACCGAGCCCGCGCCGTCTTCTGTCTACGGAGAAGGTCTATAAAGGCCGGATCTGGGATGTGGTCAGCGACAGCTTCCAGCTGAGCGAGACGGGGGAGTCCCTGACGCGCGACTACATCGACCATCCTGGCGCCGTGGCCGTCCTGCCCATGAACGACGCTGGTGAGGTTCTGCTGATCAGGCAGTACCGGCACCCCGTGGGTATGGACCTGTGGGAAATTCCTGCCGGCCTTCTGGACGTGGAAGGCGAGGATTTTGTGGCCGGGGCTGCCCGCGAACTCGCCGAGGAGGCGGACCTTGCGGCCGGCGAATGGAATGTCCTGGTGGACTTCTTCAATTCGCCCGGCTCCTCCAGCGAGGCCATCCGCATCTACCTCGCCCGCGGCCTCACTGAGGTGCCTCACCACGAACGCCACGAGCGGACCGATGAGGAAGCCGAAATTGAATTCCACTGGATCGCTTTGGACGACGCCGTGGCCGCGGTCCTGGAAGGCAGGCTGCACAACCCGTCCGCCGTCGTCGGAATCCTGGCAGCCGCCGCGGCGAAGGCTGACGGCTTTGCGGGGCTGCGTCCCGCGGATGCATCCTGGCCTGCGCACCCCAGCCAGCGGTGATGACGCCGACTGCTGAGGCAGAAGCTCCGGCACCGCCCGTGCGGCCACAGACGGCCATCGACGGCGCCATCACCGAGTATCTGCAGCATATGGGCGTGGAACGCGGCCTGGCCGCCAACACACTCTCCGCCTACCGCCGTGACCTGGCGCGGTACTCCCGCTTCGTGACCTCGGAGGGTTGCCACAGCCCCGGCCAGATCACCCGCCACCACGTGACGGGGTTCGTCATGGCCCTCAACGACGGATCCGACGGCGGCACAGCCCTGGGCGTCAGGTCTGCCGCCAGGACCGTGGTGGCGGTCCGGGGGCTCCACAAGTTCTGGGCCCTGGAGGGGATCACCACGACGGACCCCGCCAGCGACGTCCACCCGCCGATGCCGGGCAAGCGGCTGCCCAAGGCCATCAGCGTGGACGAAGTCACCCGGATCCTTGAAGCCGCAGGCGAGGACACCGCCACAGGGCTCAGGGACCGCGCCCTGCTCGAATTTCTCTATTCCACCGGGGCACGGATCAGCGAGGCCGTGGGCCTGGACGTAGATGACATTGCCCTGCAGGAGGCCGAAGCCGGACCCGCCGTGGTCCGCCTGTTCGGCAAGGGATCCAAGGAACGGCTGGTGCCGCTGGGATCCTATGGGGCAAGGGCTGTGGACGCCTACCTGGTCCGCGGACGTCCGCTGCTGGCGGCGAAGGGCAAGGGGACTCCCGCCCTGTTCCTGAACGCCCGCGGCGGAAGGATCAGCCGGCAAAGCGCCTGGACCATCCTGAAGGCGGCCGCGGATAAAGCCAACATCAGGAAGGATGTCTCCCCGCACACACTGCGGCACTCCTTCGCGACGCACCTGCTCGAAGGCGGCGCGGATGTCCGCGTGGTGCAGGAGCTGCTGGGGCACGCCTCGGTCACCACAACGCAGGTTTACACCCTGGTCACCGCTGACACGCTCAGGGAAATTTACGCAGCAGCCCACCCCCGGGCGCTGGGCTGACGTCTGGGGTCAGGCTATAAGGTTGTGGGCATGACGTTTACCCCTGTCACGTTGTGCTTCCTCACCCGTGAGTCCGCCGGTGTGCCACAGGTCCTGCTTGGCCTGAAGAAGACCGGCTTCGGCCGCGGCAAGGTGGTGGGGCTCGGCGGGCATGTTGAGCCGGGGGAGACGGATGAAGAGGCTGCCTGCCGTGAAGTCCACGAGGAAGCCGGCATTGTGGTCCGGCAGGAGGATCTGCGCGACGCCGGTGTAGTGGCCTTCGATTTCCCGTTCCGCCCGGAATGGAACATGAGCACCCGGCTCTTTGTCGCCGCGCGCTGGACCGGGCAGCCGGCCGAAAGTGCCGAGATCCGGCCGGAATGGTTCGACGTCGGCGCCTTGCCGGTTGACCGGATGTGGCAGGACGCAGCGCACTGGCTGCCGCTGGTCCTTGGCGGCTCCAGGCTGCGCCTCACCATAGTCCTTAATCCGGACAACGAAACCGTCCGCGAAGTGCTGGACTCCTCGAGCCGCTGAGTTTTTGTCCACTTATCGCCGTTTTAGGGCCCGGTTGGGCCCACGCCGGCGAGGGACCCGAACCGAGCTTGCGAGGTTTGGGAGCCGGTGGGGAGGATCAGGGTACGTGCCGTTCTTCCGGTCCGTTGTACTCGCTCAGCGGGCGGATCAGGGAGTTGCTGGCTGCCTGTTCCATGATGTGGGCGGTCCACCCGGTGATGCGGCTGGCCACAAACAGGGGAGTGAACGTGGCAGTGTCGAAGCCCATCAGGTGGTAGGTGGGGCCGGCCGGGTAGTCGAGGTTCGGTTTGATGGCCTTGGCCTCGTCCATGGCCTGCTCGAGGCCGTTGTACAGCCCCAGGAGTTCGGGGCGGCCGTAGTGGGCGATCATCTTGTCCAGCGCGGCCTTCATGGTGGGCACGCGGGAGTCACCGTGCTTGTAGACGCGGTGGCCGAAGCCCATGACTTTTTTCTTCTGGGCCAGGGCGTCCTTCATCCAGGCCTTGGCCCGGGTGGCGGCGTCGTCCAGTGATTCCTCGGGCCGGATGCCGATCTCGTCGAACGTGTGCATCACGGCTTCGTTGGCGCCGCCATGCAGCGGGCCCTTGAGTGCGCCGATCGCGCCCGTTACTGCCGAGTGCAGGTCGGACAGGCTGGACGTGATCACGCGGGCGGTGAAGGTGGAGGCGTTGAAGGAGTGCTCGGCGTACAGGATCATCGAGACGTTGAAGGCGTCCACAACTTCCGGGACCTGGTCTTCGCCGAACGCCATCCACAGGAAGTTTTCCGAGTAGCCCAGGTCGTCGCGGGGCTCAACGACTTCCTGGCCGCGCCGGCGTCGCTGGTCGTAGGCAACAACGGCGGGCATGGCGGCGAAGAGATCCACGGCCTTGGCCATGTTGGCCTCGGGTGAGGAGTCTTCGGCCAGAGGGTGCCGGGCGCCCATGACGGAGGCCGCGGTCCGGCAGACATCCATCGGGTGGGCGCTGGTGGGAATTGTGTCGACGATCTGCTTTACCACGGGATCAAGGGCTCTGCCGGCGCGCTCGCGGGCAGAGAACGCGGAGAGCTCATCGGGGGTGGGCAGTTCGCCGTTCCACAAGAGGAATGCCACTTCCTCGAAGCTGCATTTGGCGGCGAGCTCCTGGACGGGATAGCCGCGGTACAGTAGCGAATTGGTGTCCGGGTTGACCTTCGAAACCGCGGTGTAGTCCACCACGACGCCGGCCAGGCCCTTCTTGATATCAACAGCTTCCATGCTGTCCTCCTTCGTTCATTGGGCAAGCCCGGGTGTGCCGGAATGCTTGCAGTCTCCTCGGTGGCTCCCGGGTCCTAGCGGACGCCGGGAACGTGGAAGTTGAAAACGCCGGTATCGAAGTGGTTGTAGGCCTCATAGTCCACAAGGTCATAAAGCCGCGCACGGGTGAGCATGTTCTCCACCTGTGCTTCCTGCGACCCTGTTGCCTTGATCGATTCCAGAGTACGCTCTGCTGCGCCCATGGCAATGCGTAGCAGCGTGACAGGATAAATGACCATGTTGACGCCTACTCCCTGCAGCTCGTCCACGGTGAACAGGTCGCTCTTGCCGAACTCGGTCATGTTGGCCAGGATGGGCACGTCCACGGCGTCGCGGATGGCCTGGAACTCGGACAGGTCCTTCATAGCTTCCGGGAAGATGGCGTCCGCTCCGGCATCAACCAGGGCCCGTGCCCTGTCCGTGGCGGCTTCGATCCCGTCCATGGCCCGGATGTCGGTCCGGGCCATAATGAGGAAGTTCGGATCCCGGCGGGCATCAGCCGCGGCACGGATGCGCTTGGTTGCCGTTTCCAGGTCCACCACGTTTTTACCGTCCAGGTGCCCGCAGCGTTTGGGGTTGAACTGGTCTTCGATGTGGCAGCCGGCCAGGCCGGCGTTCTCCAGTTCCTGGATGCTGCGGGCTACGTTCATGGGCTCGCCGAAGCCGGTGTCCGCGTCCACCAGCGTGGGTAGATTGGTCATGCGGGCGATCTGACCGGCACGGGTGGCCACCTCGGTGAGGGTGGTCAGCCCGATGTCCGGCAGGCCAAGGTCATTGGCCAGCACGGCACCGGAGACGTAGACACCGGCGAAGCCCTTTTCCTCGATCAGCCGCGCCGAGAGCGGGTTGAACGCGCCCGGGAACTGCTGGATGGTGCCGGACGCGAGCATGTCGCGCAGCGCGATCCTCTTCTGTTCCGGGGTTGTCGTGGAATACAGCATCTGATTCTCCTGTACGGGGTGGGTAGGCAGAGCTTAGAAAAGGCCAGCGGGTGCGTTGCTGAGGTCGATGACGCCCGGGGCGGCCGTGATGTTCAGCTGGTCCAGTTCGCCCGGGCCCAGGTCCGGGAGGCATTCGGCGGCGGCGAGGAAACGCTCTATTTCCGCCTCGGCGACCAGGCCTGCTGCCAGGGTGCGGAACTTATTGATGTACTGCTGGCGGGCGAACGGCCGGGCGCCGAGTGGGTGGGCGTCGGCTACGGCGATCTCATCGGTGATGACGGTGCCATCGTTCAGGGTGATCTCCACGGAACCGCCGAAGGCCTTCTCGGCGATGTCCAGCGAGTGGTAGCGGCGGGTCCATTCGGGGTCTTCCACGGTACTGACCTTGTTCCATAGCTCCACGGTGTCGGCGCGGCCGGCACGTTCGGAGCTGTACGAGTCCGCGTGGTGCCAGGAGCCGTCCTGGAGTGCCACGGTGAAGATGTACGGAATGGAGTGGTCCAGGGTTTCCCGGCTTGCCGTGGGGCTGTACTTCTGGGGATCGTTGGCACCGGAACCGATTACGTAGTGCGTGTGGTGGCTGGTCTTGATCAGGACTGAGGCCACGTTGGCCGGGTCGGGGGCCTCCGGGTGCTCGGTGTGCAGCTTGCGGGCGAGGTCGATCCAGGCCTGGGCCTGGTATTCGGCAGAGTGTTCCTTGGTATACGTGTCCATGATGGCGCGCTTGGCTTCGCCGGCCTCTGGCAGCGGGACCTCGTAGGAGGCGTCCGGACCGTCCAGCATCCAGGCGATCACACCGTCTTCGCCCTCGTAGATCGGCACGGGGGAAGTCTGGCCGCGCATGGAGCGGTCCACGGCTTCGACGGCCATCTTGCCTGCAAACGCGGGTGCGTGGGCCTTCCAGGTGGAGATTTCGCCTTTGCGGGACTGGCGGGTGGCAGTGGTGGTGTGCAGGGCCTGGCCCACCGACTGGAAGATGGTTTCGACGTCGAGTCCCAGGAGTGTGCCGATGCCGGCAGCGGCGGACGGGCCGAGGTGGGCCACGTGGTCGATCTTGTGCTGGTGCAGGCAGATCGCTTTGACCAGATTGACCTGGATCTCGTAGCCGGTGGCGATGCCGCGGATCAGGTCTTTCCCGCTGGATCCGACGTGCTGGGCAACGGCGAGAATCGGCGGGATGTTGTCGCCCGGATGGGAATATTCCGCGGCCAGGAAGGTGTCATGGTAATCGAGCTCGCGGACGGCCACGCCGTTCGCCCAGGCTGCCCACTCGGGGGAGACCCGGTCCGTGATGCCGAAGACGCCGGAGCCCTTGCCGTTGGTGGTCGGTGCGTGGGTCAGTGCCTGGGCCCGGGCAGCGACAATCGGTGCACGGTTCAGGGAGGCGATGGCTACGGAAGCATTGTCGATGACACGGTTGATGACCATCTCGGTGACCTCGGGCGTGACCTCGACGGAGTCAGCGGCAACGACGGCGATCTTGTGCGCCAACTGGTCTTCACGGGCGAGGTTCTCTTCGCTCTTGTAGACGCGGACGTGGTTGAGCTTAACCATGGTGCTCCTTCTTAGTGCTGTGGGTGGGTAGCTTTGACGTGGGAAAGGCTGCGGTGCAGGTGCAGGGTGGTGGCTGCTTCGGCGAGCCTGGCGTTGCCTGCGGCGATGGCCTCGGCAATGGCCGCGTGTTCGACGGCGGCCGCGTTCAGTCGCGGTGCGTCATCGGCCGCGAGGCGGCGGACCCGGACCAGATGGACCCGCAGGCTGCGCATCGCCTGCGCGAGGTAGGAGTTTGAGATGGCAGCGTCGATCGCCTCATCCAGCCGGCCCACCAGGGCGTAGTACTCATGGCGGGCAGGATCGGTGTCGCTGATCAGCTCCTGCGCCCGCAGGAGATCGGCGTGGAGCTTCGCAAAGACAGCGCGCTCGCCGCGTTCGGCAGCGAGGGCAGCAGCCTTGCCTTCCAGGGTTTCGCGGAGCTCGAACATCTCATCGATGTCCTCCAGCGAGATATCGGTGACGACGACGCCGCGGCCGCCCGCCGCCGTCGTCAGCCCTTCTGCGCTGAGCCGGCTCAGCGCCTCCCGGACCGGAGTGCGTGAGACGCCCAGCCGCTCTGACTGCTCCACTTCGGCGAGGACCGTTCCGGGCGTCAGGCGCCATTCGATAATGTCTTCGCGAAGCGTTGCATAGGCTTTGTCGCTGGCCCGCACAGTCCCTCCCGTCAATCTGCTCATAGGCCCCAGTGTATACAAAATTTGCTAAATAGCCCAGTAAAAGCCGGTTAGTGGGGGAAATTATCGCACGTATGTATACATAGGTCTTGTCTGGGGAGGGTTGCCCGCATAGCATGGTGGCAACACAGCGACGTGAACTGGAGCCCATGATGGTCAGCGGAAATTACCGGGAAGCATATTCGCGCAGCATCGAACAGAAGGACGCCTTCTGGCTCGAGGCAGCAGGCGGCGTGACCTGGTCCAGGACTCCGGAAACGGCGCTTGATGGATCGGCCGCCCCGCTGTTCCGCTGGTTTCCCGATGGCATACTCAATACGAGCTACAACGCCCTGGACCGCCACGTTGAGGCCGGCCGCGGGGACCAGGCTGCCCTCATCTACGATTCCGCGATGCTGGGGATCAAGCGCACGTACAGTTACGCCGAACTGACAGACCTCGTGGCACGGTTCGCGGGTGTGCTGCGCTCGCAGGGAGTCCGCAAAGGGGACAGGGTAGTCATCTACATGCCCATGATTCCCGAGGCCGCCATCGCGATGCTGGCGACGGCCCGGCTCGGGGCCGTGCATTCGGTGGTCTTCGGCGGGTTCGCGCCCAAGGAACTCGCCGCCCGCATCAAGGATGCTGGTCCGGCAGCGATTGTGACGGCATCGGGAGGGATTGAGCCCTCACGAAGGGTGGAGTATCTTCCGGCGGTTGCCGAAGCGCTCGAACTCGCCGGTGCCGGGCAGACGCCCGTCATCGTCAAGGGCCGGGAAGGCTTTGCGCACCACGCCTCCGAGTATCCGGACTGGCTGGACTGGGGCCGGTGCATTAAGGCTGCCGCCCCGGCGGCAGCAGTGGACGTCGCAGCAACCGATCCCCTGTACATCCTGTACACCTCGGGCACCACCGGCACGCCGAAGGGGGTGGTTCGGGACAACGGTGGCCATGCTGTCGCGCTCAGCTGGACCATGGCAAACATCTACGACGTCGGTCCGGGTGACGTGATGTGGACCGCGTCCGACGTCGGCTGGGTGGTGGGGCATTCCTACATTGTCTACGGCCCGCTGTTGTCCGGTGCCACCACTGTCCTCTTCGAGGGCAAGCCCGTGGGGACCCCTGATGCGGGAGCATTCTGGCGCGTCGTGCAGGACCACAAAGTCAACGTCCTGTTCACTGCGCCCACTGCCCTCCGCGCGATCCGTAAGGCAGACCCACATGCTGCGGAACTGGCCCACTACGACATTGAAACCCTTCGATCGCTGTTTGCCGCCGGCGAGCGGCTGGACACGGACACCTACCGCTGGGCAGGTGAGGTCCTGGGTGTTCCGGTGGTGGACCACTGGTGGCAGACCGAAACTGGCTGGGCCATCTGCGCCAACCCGCGCGGGCTGGAGGACCTTCCCTTCAAGCCCGGGTCACCGACAGTGCCCATGCCCGGCTTCGACCTGAAGATTGTGGACGGCTCCGGAGCTGCGGTGCAGCCGGGGGAGGAGGGCAACATTGTCCTGCAGCTTCCCTTGCCTCCCGGCACCCTGACCACCCTCTGGCAGAACGACGACCGTTATGTATCCTCGTACCTTGCGGCCTTTGAAGGCAGCTACGCCACAGGCGACAGCGGCTACCAGGATGCCGACGGCTACGTCTTTGTGATGGGCCGGACCGACGACATCATCAACGTGGCTGGCCACCGGCTGTCCACCGGCGCGATTGAGCAGGTCATTGCCAGCCACCCCGCAGTCGCCGAATGTGCCGTGATCGGTGTGGCGGATCCCCTCAAGGGTCAGCACGCCAGCGGCTACGTGGTACTCAAGGCAGGCGTGACCGCCAACGGGAACGAGGTGGTCCGCGAGCTGATCGCCCTTGTCAGGAAGGACATCGGGCCGGTGGCCGACTTCAAGCACGCCGCGGTGGTCGAAGCACTCCCCAAGACCAGGTCAGGCAAGATCCTGCGCAAGACCATGCGCCAGATTGCCGACGGCGACGACTACATTGTGCCCTCAACGATTGAGGATCCGGAGGTGATCGGGCAGTTGCTGGGCGTGCTCCGGCCGGAAAGCGCCGTCTAATACCCGCTGTAATACCCCAAGACCCAAAGAAGTCTAGGCTGTGAGCCCCCGGCAATGTTCTTCTTCGCCGCCATTGTGGTTGTGATCGGCCCGACAGGGGCAAAGCGTCCCCCAACGAAGGAGTTCCAATGC
Organism: Pseudarthrobacter sp. S3; assembly: GCF_050156905.1. NCBI lineage: Bacteria > Bacillati > Actinomycetota > Actinomycetes > Micrococcales > Micrococcaceae > Pseudarthrobacter > Pseudarthrobacter sp. S3. The sequence goes on from NZ_CP189583.1 coordinate 1,727,852, forward strand.
CACAGGCTTTGACGTCGCGGTTCCTGTTCGGTCCGGGACCGAGCAACTGCTACCCGGAAGTGACCGCCGCGTTGGCGCATCCGGTGATTGGGCACCTGGATCCCGTCTTCATTGAACGGCTCGACAACACCTGCGAGGGCCTCCGCACGGTCTGGGGGACTCGGAATGCCCGCACTCTGCCTTTGAGCGTCACCGGTTCCGGTGGTATGGAAGCGGCTTTTGTGAACACCGTGGATGACGGTGACGTGGCAGTGATCGCCGTCAACGGGCTCTTCGGTGAACGCATGTGTGAGGTGGCCCGCCGCTGCGGCGCGACTGTGGTGCGCGTTGACCACGAATGGGGTACGCCCATCGACGTCGAGCGCGTTCTGACCGTTCACCCACAGCCGAAGGTGATTGCGGCAGTCCACGCCGAAACGTCAACGGGCGTCCTGTCCGACGTCGCTTCGCTCGGGCAGAACAAGGGTGATGCGCTGTTGATTGTTGACGCCGTCACATCCATCGGCGGGCTGGAGCTGCGCGCCGACGACTGGGGAATCGACGTCGGCTATGCCGGCACCCAGAAATGCCTCGGTGTGCCGCCGGGACTCTCCCTTCACAATGTCGGGCAGGGCCTTCGAGCGAAGAATCAAGGATCCCCGCTCCTGGTACCTGGACGTCGGCCTGCTGGGCGGTTACGCCGGGGCCGCCACCGGCAGCGGACGAACGTACCATCACACGCCACCGGTGACAATGATCGCCGGATTGGAGGCGGGATTGCAAAGAATTCTGGCCGAGGGACTGGACACGGTCCAGGCGCGCCACCGCGCGGCAGGGGCCGCGTTGCAGGCGGGGCTCCAGGAGATGGGACTTGAGCTGTTCGCGGCCGAGGGCCACCGGCTGCCCAGCCTTACCACTGTCAAGGTCCCGGACGGCGTCAACTCCGCGGCCGTACGCCATTATCTTCTGGAGCATTTCAGCATCGAGATTGGCTCAGGGGCGGGCAAGTACGCTTCCAGCATCTGGCGGATCGGCCTGATGGGCCCCAACGCAAACGCCGCGTCGGTGACCCTGGTGCTGGGGGCTCTGAAGGAAGCCATCTCCGCTGCCTAGCCTGGGGCTCCAGGGAAAACATGCCTGTAGTATCAGGGCCGCTTCCAGGCGTACTCGTTTTCCGGCCGGCCGGGCGTGCCGTAGCGGGGCGCCCGGGAGGCGATGCCGGCGTCGGCGAGGTATTCGAGGTAGCGGCGGGCCGTCACCCGGGACATTCCAAGCGCCACCATGACCTCTGTGGCCGAAACGGATCCCGAGTTGTGTTTCAGGTAGTCCCGGACCGAGCCCAGCGTGGAGACGGAAAGGCCCTTCGGGAGGGGCATTTCAGATGGCGCCCGGAGGCTTGCGAAGGCCTGGTCAACCTCGCTCTGGGATGCGCCGGTCCTCCCGGCTCCGGACCCAGGGGTTGCCAGCTGCTGCCGGAACAACCGGTAGCTCGAGAGTTTGTCTTCGAACGTGGCAAAGGTGAAGGGCTTGATCAGGTACTGCACAACACCGATGGCCACCGCGCTCCGGACAATCGCCACTTCCCGAACCGCGGTGATCGCAATAATGTCCGCGAGGATTCCTGCCGCACGCATCCGCCGGGCGATGTCCAGGCCGTGCAGGTCCGGCAGGTTCATGTCGAGCAGGACCAGTTCCACCGGCTCGCCAGCAGCGGCGAGCTCGCCCAGCAGCCTGAGGGCGGACTGGCCGTCAGGGGCCGTTCCGGCCAGCATAAATCCTGTCATCCTGCCCACGTAGGCTGCGTGCGCGGCCGACGCCACCGGCTCGTCTTCCACAACGAGGACGCGGATATCGGTCACTGGAACTGCTCCTCTTTGTCGGTTCCGGCGGCCATGGCCGGCAGGAAGACCTGGAAGCGTGCGCCATCCGTGCCTGTGATGCTCATGGTACCGTCCAGTCGCTGCACGGCCTGGCGGACGAGGGCCAGGCCAATGCCGCGTCCGAAGGGGCCGGATGCCTTGGTGCTGAAGCCGTGCCGGAAAATATCCTCCACGGCTGCGGGGTCCACGCCCGATCCGGAATCCTCCACGGTGATGTCCAGCCCCTCGGCGTCTGACTCAACGGTCAGTTCCACAGTCCTGGGGGCCGCGCCGTCCGCGGCGGCGTCGATCGCGTTGTCCAGGAGGTTTCCCAGGATGGTGACGAGGTCCTGGACCGCGAGGCCCGCGACGGACGCGGACCCGTCGGTGGAGAGCGTCAGCTTCACCCCGCGCTCGTTCGCTTCCGCAGCTTTGCCCATGATCAGGGCGCTCAGGACGGGTTCGTCCACGGAGCTCACCATCTCGTCAGTCAGTTGCTGGCTCAGTTCGAGATCCTTGGTGGCGAATTCCAGGGCCTCCCGGGTCCGCCCCAGCTCCAGCAGGGAAACCATGGTGTGCAGCCGGTTGGCGTGCTCATGGGTCTGGGCACGGAGGGCGTCGGACAGCGTCCGCATCGTTTCCAGCTCGCTGCCCAGTGATTCGATCTCTGTCCGGTCGCGGATGGTGGCCACGGTGCCGAACACCGGCGCCCGGCGGAGGCCGCGGGAGTCGGGCCCGACGGCCGGGCCCTGGTTCACCACCACAATCCGCGGGCCTGTCAGGTGAATTTCATCGTGGGCTGCACGGCCGGATTCGAAGAGTTCTTTCAGGCTGGGGGCCAGCGGAAGGTTCGTCAGGAAGGGCGGCCGCGACGGGTCGTCTGCCGAATCGCGGGGCTGCAGTCCCAGCAGCTCGGCTGCCTGGTCGTTGTACATCACCACCCGGCCTTTGGTGTCGATCAGGATCAGACCCTCACGCACGGAATGCAGGACCGATTCGTAGTAGGCGAACAGCTGCGCCAGCTGCTCCGGACCCCACCCCCTGGTCACCCGGCGCAGGTAGTGGCCCAGCAGCCAGGAAGCCAGGGATCCGCCTACCAGCAGGGCCAGGCCGAGACCCAGCAGGGCGGGCAGCCGGCCGGAGAGCGCCACGTCCACAGTCCGGACCGTAACGCCGGCAGCGACCAGTGCCTTGACGTTGCCCGCCGCATCCTTAACCGGAACAACCGTGCGTACCGACGGGCCAAGCGTTCCTGCTGTGACCTCGGTGAACACCTCCCCGCGCAGGGGAGCCTCAATCGAGCCGATGTACGGCCTGCCCAGCTCCTCGTTCCGGGGATGCGTCCAGCGCGTCCTGTCCGGCGCCATGATGGTGAGGAAGTCCACCCCGGACCCGGCCATAACGTCCAGGGCGTAGGGCTGGAGCAACGCGGACGGATCCGTCTGGTCTGCGGCCTGGCGGACCAGTGGATTAGCGGCGACGGCGGCAGCAACACCCGTCATCCGCCGGCCGGCTTCCTCATAGCTCCGGTCCCTGGCATCTACGAACGCAACGGTGCCCGCAATCGCAATGAAGGCCAGCACAATGAGCAGATTCGCCACAAACAGCCGGCGCGCGATACTCCAGCGGTGGATCATCAAGCACCTCCCATGACCAATATGAACGCAACCGTGAGCTAAGTCACGGTATGGCCAATGATGGATATCACACCGGACCGACGCGAAGAGCCCAGAGAATGCGCCGCAGCGTCTACCAGATTATCCATATATCAAGGAGACACATCATGGCTTCTCAACGAGGAGAGTCGCTCGGCACCGTGAAAACGCGTCGCAAGGGCCTGGACAAATCCCATTACCTATACATTGCCGTTATTGCCGCCGTTATCCTGGGCGCCGTCGTCGGCCTGCTGTTTCCCGAGGTTGGCAAATCACTGAAGCCGCTCGGCGACGGCTTTATCAAGCTCATTAAAATGATGATTGCACCGATCATCTTCTGCACCATCGTCCTGGGCATCGGCTCCATCGCCAAAGCCGCGACGGTCGGCAAGGTGGGCGGCCTGGCGCTGGGCTACTTCTTGCTGATGTCCACGTTCGCGCTCGGCATCGGCCTGGTAGTGGGCAATCTGATCCACCCGGGTGAGGGCCTCAAGCTCACGCCCTACGACCCCACCAAGAAGGCTGCTACGGACAGCACTGTGGACTTCCTGCTGGGAATCATCCCTTCCGACGTCCCGGTCCTGCCGACGCTGTTCGCAGCGATCCTGGTCGGCTTTGCGCTCCAGAAGATGGGCACGCAGGGCGCCCCGATCCTCAAGGCCATCGGCCACGGCCAGGTGCTGGTGTTCCGCATCCTCATCATGATCATGTGGCTCGCCCCCGTGGGTGCCTTCGGCGCCATCGCCGCCGTGGTCGGTGCGACGGGCTTCCAGGCGATCGTCAGCATGTTTACCCTGATGATGGCCTTCTACATCACCTGCGCCCTGTTCATCGTCGTCATCCTCGGCGGACTCCTGCGGCTGGTTGCCGGTGTCAACATCTTCAAGCTCATGAAGTACCTGGCCCGCGAGTATCTGCTGATCTTCTCGACTTCCTCTTCGGAAGCAGCCCTGCCGCGCCTGATCGCCAAGATGGAACACTTGGGCGTCTCCAAGCCAGTTGTCGGCGTCACCGTCCCCACCGGCTACTCGTTCAACCTGGACGGCACGGCCATCTACCTGACCATGGCCGCCCTGTTCGTAGCCAACGCGATGGGCACCCCGCTGGATTTGGGCGCCCAGATTTCCCTGCTGGTCTTTATGATCATCGCCTCCAAGGGCGCTGCCGGCGTCACCGGTGCCGGCCTGGCCACCCTTGCTGCAGGCCTCCAGGCGCACGCGCCGCAGCTGCTGGGCGGCGTCGGCATGATCGTGGGCATCGACAGGTTCATGTCCGAGGCACGTGCGTTGACCAACTTCACCGGCAACGCCGTCGCCACCGTACTGATCGGCACCTGGGTCAAGGAAATCGACAACCAGCAGGTCGGCAAAGTCCTCTCGGGCCAGGCCCCCTTCGACGAGCAGACAATGATCGCAGGACACGGCGAGCCGTTGTCCGATTCCCCCAAGGCGCCGGCGCTGGCCAACGCGTAAGCGGCCGTCGGCACCGAATCATGAACACGCAGGAATGCCCGCACAGCCCCGGCTTGCGCGGGCATTTTCTGCGTCCGGCGGCCTAACCTTCGACCTCTAGTAGAAGGTAAAGGCTCAGATTCCCGCTAAAGTCAAGTTCCCTCGAATACCGTGTCGGGGCCTGTAGCCTAGGTTGAAAGCAGGATCAGCGCTGGAGCTCCAGCGGCAGGAAAATCACCGTCATCGAAAGTGTGGATAGATACGTGAGCAGCGAACAGGGTTCGGCAACTCTGGAAGGCACGGAACTCGATCTGGAAGACGCCGTGATGGGCCCCACCGGGCGCCCCCACCGCGAATTTCCGGAACCCGCCCCGCTGTCGTCCCACGGTCCCGCGCGCGTGATCGCAATGGTGAACCAAAAGGGCGGCGTTGGTAAGACCACGTCCACCATCAACCTGGCAGCGGCCCTCGCCGAATACGGCCGCAAGGTACTGCTGGTTGACTTCGATCCGCAGGGTGCGCTGTCCGCGGGCCTCGGCATCAACCCGCACGAACTGGACCTGACGGTGTACAACGTCCTCATGGATCGCAAGGTGGACATCCGCGACGCCATCCACCGGACCGGCGTTGAAAACGTGGACCTGCTGCCGGCCAACATCGACCTTTCCGCCGCAGAAGTGCAGCTGGTCAACGAAGTGGCCCGTGAACAGGTCCTGGACAGGGCGCTGAAAAAAGTCGAAGACGATTATGACGTTGTGCTGATTGACTGCCAGCCCTCCCTCGGCCTGCTGACGGTCAACGCCCTGACCGCCGCCCACGGCGTGATCATTCCGCTGATCTGCGAGTTTTTCGCCCTCCGGGCGGTAGCCCTGCTGGTGGAAACCATCGACAAGGTCCAGGACCGGCTGAATCCGGGCCTGCAGGTTGACGGTGTCCTCGCCACGATGTACGACGCCCGTACGCTCCACAGCCGGGAAGTCATCACCCGCCTGGTGGAAGCCTTCGGTGACAAAGTCTTCGAGACTGTCATCAAACGTTCCATCAAGTTCGCGGACGCCACCGTCGCGGCCGAGCCGATCACCAGCTACGCCGGCAGCCACATCGGTGCCGATGCCTACCGCCGCCTGGCCAAAGAGCTGATTTCGCGCGGCGGAGCGCCCTAGCCAGGCCGTGGCCGAGTCCAAACCCGGCTTTGAGGTGCGGCTGGCCAACTTCACCGGCCCGTTCGACCTCTTGCTGGGCCTGATCGCCAAGCACCAGCTGGATATTACCGAGGTGGCCATTGCCACCGTCACTGATGAGTTCATCAAGTACATCAGGAAGCTGCAGAAGCTCGGCGCGGAATGGGAACTGGACGAAGCCAGTGAATTCCTGGTCATCGCCGCCACCCTCCTGGACCTCAAGGCGGCGCGGCTCCTGCCCGCCGGCGAGGTGGAGGACGATGAAGACATCGCACTGCTGGAAGCGCGGGACCTCCTTTTTGCGAGGCTTCTCCAATACAAGGCATTCAAACAGGTGGCGGCCCTGATGGCTGGAACCCTTGAACGGGAAGCCGGCCGGTTCCCGCGTCAGGTGTCCTTGGAGGAGCACTTTGCCGCCATGCTCCCGGAACTGGTGTGGAGGCACTCGCCGGAACAGTTCGCCCGCCTGGCCGAGTCCGCCCTGAAGCCCAAGGCGCCGCGGCCCACCGAGGTGGGCCTTTCCCACCTGCATGGCAGTGCCGTCAGCGTGAAGGAACAGGCCGAGATCCTCGGGCTCCGGCTCCAGCTGGGAAAGCCCCTCTCTTTCCGCGCGCTGATCGCCGACGCCGCTTCCACGATGATAGTGGTGGCCAGGTTCCTGGCCTTGCTGGAGATGTTCCGGGACAGGGCAGTGTCCTTTGACCAGGTGTCGCCGCTTGGCGATCTCACCGTGCACTGGACAGTGGATGGCCGGGAATGGTCAACAGAAAACCTAAGCGAAGAATACGAGGAACTGCCGTGAGCCAAGAACTTCCGGATCCGGGCGTCGACGTCCGGGATCTTCCCGGCGGCGCCGGGGCTGCACTCGAGGCGGTCCTGATGGTCCTGGACCAGCCGGCCACCGCCATCGAACTGGCCGCCGGCCTGAATCTGACCGTCGCCGTCGTCGAGCAGTTGCTGGCGGAACTGCAGCGGGAGTATAGCGGCTATACTGTTAAAGCCCCGGACATGGACGATGCCAGCGATGCTGGTTTCAGCGCCAGCCCCCGGGGTTTCGAATTGCGGAACATCGCCGGTGGCTGGCGGATCTACTCCCGCGCAGACTTCGCCGAGATCGTCGGACGGTTTGTGCTTGAGGGTCAGACGGCCAGGCTCACACAGGCAGCTTTGGAAACACTGGCCGTCATCGCGTACCGCCAGCCTGTCTCCAGGGCCAGGGTGTCCGCAATTCGAGGAGTCAATGTCGATTCTGTCGTACGGACATTGACCCAGCGCGGGCTGATCGAAGATTCAGGACATGATCCTGAGTCGGGTGCCATCCTCTACCGGACCACGTCGTATTTCCTGGAACGGATGGGAATCGGCTCCGCAGCGGAACTGCCTCAGCTTTCACCCCATCTTCCGGGGCTTGAGGGCATCGCGGAGTTCTACAACGCCGACAGAATGTAGGCGGGAAATCCCGCGTGCGCACACGAATATTCATAAGTGCAGATAATTTCTGCATGGCTGGCTAGGGTTGTCCTTGGGCAACCAGCCGGCCAAATAACGAAGGACGGGTCATGACACAGGCGGGACGCCAGGGTTCACCACGTAATAGTTCGGGACGCAACAGTTCAGAACGCAATGCCGGACAGGGCGGCGCGAGCCGCAATCCAGCGGCCAGCCGTAACCCTGCACAGGGCGGCGCCAGCCGTAACCCTGCACAGGGCGGCAGCGGCCGCCCCAGCGCGGCAGGCGGCGGTTTCCGTGCCGGCGCCGGCAAGCGCAATGCTGGATTCGGCGGCGGAGACCGCCCGCACAAGGCCCCGAGGCCGCGCGAGGAGCCATTTGTCGATCCCGGTGATGCCCCGGCGTCGCCGCCGGCCGGCCGCGGTGCCTCCGACTGGAAGCCTGCCGGCAGCACATCAGCGCGCAAGCCTGCCGCCCGCAAGCCGGGCGCCAACAAGGCTCCCGGCACTCCGGGCGCGCTCAAGCCCAAGCCGCGCACCGGCCGGCCCGGAGCCGCGGCCTCCCGCGCCTTTGGCAGCGAACGTTTCGGCCAGAACCTTGGTCCCGTGCGCAAGCCTGCCCGCCAGCGCGGACCCCGCGGCTCGGTTCCGCAGTCTGAAATGCACGACGCCGATGGCACCCGCCTGCAGAAGGTCATGGCACAGGCCGGCGTGGCGTCGCGCCGCGTCTGTGAAGAGATGATCTCCGAAGGCCGGGTGGAAGTCGACGGCCAGCTGGTCACTGAGCTTGGTGTCCGCATTGACCCCAAAACAGCCGTCATCCACGTGGATGGCCTGCGCATCCAGCTGGATGAAAACCTCGTCTACATGGTCTTCAACAAGCCCAAGGGCGTGGTGTCCACCATGGAGGACCCCGACGGCCGTCCCTGCATCAGCGATTTTGTGCGGAAGACCCACCTGGGCGAACGCCTGTTCCACGTGGGCCGGCTGGACGTTGCCACCGAAGGGCTGCTGCTGCTGACCAACGACGGCGAACTGGCCAACCGGCTGACCCACCCGTCCTATGAGGTCCCCAAGACCTACCTGGTCCAGGTCCGTGGTCCGTTCCCGCAGGGCGTCGGCGCCCAGCTCAGGGAAGGTGTGGAACTTGAGGATGGCTTCGCCTCCGTTGACTCCTTCAAGCTGGTGGACTCCACTCCGGGCCACGTGCTGATCGAAGTGGTCCTGCACTCGGGCAAGAACCGGATTGTCCGGCGTTTGTTCGACGCCGTCGGATTCCCGGTCCTGCGCCTGGTGCGCGTCAAGGTGGGCCCCATCGGCCTGGGTGACCAGCGCCAGGGCAGCATCCGCAACCTTGGCAAGCAGGAAGTCGGCCACCTGCTGGCATCCGTAGGACTCTGAGGCATGTCCGCATTTCGTTCCCACGGGCGGGGACACCTCAACGGACCGGTCGTGGTGATTGGCACCGGCCTGCTCGGTGCCAGCATCGGGCTTGGCCTGCGTGGACGCGGCGTGCCAGTGTTCCTGTCTGACCCGTCGCCCACCAACCAGGCGGTGGCCGTCGATATCGGTGCCGGCCAGCCCCTGGACCAGCTCGGGGACGCGGCGCCGGAGCTTGTGGTGGTGGCGGCACCGCCGGACGTGACCGCCGACGTCGTGGCGCGGGCGCTTGCCGACTACCCGGATTCCGTGGTGGTGGACATCTCCAGCGTCAAAGCCGCCATCCTGGCGGAGCTGGGCGGCCGCGGCGCGGGCCTCAGCCGCTATGTGGGCACCCATCCGATGGCCGGGCGCGAAAAGTCCGGTCCGGTTGCGGCCCGCGGCGAGCTCTTCACGTCCATGCCGTGGGTGGTTTGCCCGGGCCCGGAGTCATCCGCAGCGGCCGTGCAGACGGCGCGTTCCTTGGCGACCGACCTGGGCGCTGTGGTTTCCCAGTTCACCGCCGACGAACACGACGAAGCCGTGGCCCTGGTGTCGCACCTGCCCCAGATCATGTCCTCCCTGCTGGCCAGCCGGCTGCAGGGGACGCCGCTCAATGCGCTGTCCCTCGCGGGCAACGGGCTCCGGGACGTCACTCGGATCGCCGCGAGCGATCCCACGCTGTGGGTCCAGATCCTGGGCGGTAACGCGGGGAAGGTCGTGGAGATCCTTTACGGGGTCCGCGCGGACCTGAACCGGCTCATCGGCACGCTCGAGGAACCGTTGGCGCCCGGCGCCAGGCTTGACCTGGCCCAGCTGATCAGCGAAGGCAATGCCGGGCAGGCCCGTATCCCGGGCAAGCACGGTGGGCCGCCGCAGGCCTACTCCTGGCTCACGGTCCTGGTTGATGACCGGCCGGGACAGATCGCGCAGCTCCTCACCGAAATCGGTGAGATCGGCGTGAACGTGGAAGACCTGCGGCTGGACCATTCCTCGGGCCAGAACGTGGGCATGGTGGAACTGTCCGTGCTGCCGAACAAGCATGACCATCTGATCGAAGCACTCAACGACCGCGGATGGCGGGTATTGCAGTAATGACACAAGAACTTCTTGACACCCTTCCGGCCTTGCGCCTCGGCAGACCCCTGGTGGTGGCCATCGACGGGCCGTCAGGCTCTGGCAAGTCCAGCGTGAGCAAGGAAGTGGCCCGCCGGCTGCACCTTGCCTACCTGGACACGGGCGCCATGTACCGGGCCCTGACCTGGTTCTGCGTCACCACCGGAATCGAACTCAGCGACGCCGCTGCCGTGGAGCAGGCTTCCCGGGACCTGGTCCTGGAACTGAGCACCACACCGCGGGAGGACTACGTCCGCGTGGATGGGGCAGATGTTACGGACGCCATCCGCGAACCGGCAATTTCTTCAGCGGTCAGTACGGTGGCCACCACCCTTGGTGCCCGGACCGAACTTATCCGCCGGCAGCGTGAGCTTATTGAAAAGCACCACCGCCGCATCGTGGTGGAGGGCCGGGACATCACCACCGTCGTCGCGCCGGGCGCTGAAGTCCGCATGCTGCTCACGGCCAGTGAGGAAGCCCGGCTTCGCCGCCGCGGCATCCAGCTGGGCGGCACGCAGAATGCGGAGCAGCTCACCGCCCAGGTAACCCAGCGCGACGCCAAGGATTCCACGGTGGTGAACTTCACCCAGGCTGCCGACGGTGTTGTCACCCTCGATTCTTCCGATCTGGACTTCGCCGAGACCGTGGATGCGGCGCTTGTGATCGTCACGAAGGTGCTCAACCGTGACTGACGGCGGCGTGCGTCTTCCCTCCGGCTGGACCATGACCTGGAGCCGGCCCGTCGGCTGGCTGCTTGATCATGTGGTGTACCGGACGTCCGTCACTGGCCGGGACAACGTGCCGACAGGCGGGCCGGTGATTTTTGCAGGCAACCACATCAGTTTCCTGGACGGGCCCGTGATGTTCGGTGCGTCGCCGCGCCCCATGCACATTCTGGTTAAGAAGGAGATGTTCAAGGGAGTGTTGGGAGGGGTCCTTCGGGCCTCAGGCCAGCTGCCGGTGGACCGCTCCGGGGACCGGGCAGCGCTGCTGCTGGGCAAAAACATGCTCGACGCCGGCCGTTGCATCGGGATTCTTCCGGAAGGTACCAGGGGGAGCGGCCAGGCAACGGACATCAACAACGGGGTGGCCTGGCTGGCGCTGAACTCCGGCGCCCCAGTGGTTCCCGTGGCGATCCTCGGCACCCGGACTGGCAACGAACACCTCGACACAGTACCCAGGCCGGGGCGGCGGTTCCACGTCAGCTTCGGCCACGCGCTGACCCTCAGCCGAAACCCCGGCGAAACGGGCCGTGCTTCAATGGACAGGGCGGGAATGGAAATCCGCGCTGCGCTTTCGGGGCACGTCCAGGAGACCATCCAACACAGTGGGCAGCCTTTGCCCCACGCGGATTTCCGCACGAACTTCACAGCAGTAGCCGGGACGCCGGCAGATGACCACTAAGGAAAGTGCAATGAGCGACACGACTCAAACCTCCGGCCACTCCGGCGCCGGCGAAGACGAATACACGCCCACCGGCACGGACCAGGTGGCCGAGCGGCTGGCTGCCCTGGACGACGACGAAGCGGAGCTGCGTGCCGCGTCGCTCCGCGCCGGCCTGGCCGACTACGAACTCGACGACGAAGACGCCGCCCTTCTGAGCGGGGAATTCGACGACGAGGACTTTGACGGACCGGTCAAGCTCGATCCCGTGCTGGCCATCATCGGCCGTCCCAACGTGGGCAAATCCACTCTCGTAAACCGTATCCTGGGCCGACGCGAAGCCGTGGTCGAGGATACTCCCGGGGTGACGCGGGACCGGGTGATGTACTCGGCACACTGGAACGGACGCAACTTCACGGTCGTGGACACCGGCGGCTGGGAGCACGATGCCCGCGGCATCCACGCCCGGGTGGCCGAACAGGCGGAAATGGCCGTGGAAATGGCCGACGCCGTGCTCTTCGTCGTCGACTCCGCGGTGGGCGCCACCGCGACGGACGAGGGCGTCATGAAGATGCTCCGCCGCAGCAAGAAGCCGGTCATCATGGTGGCCAACAAGGTGGACGACTTCGCCCAGGAAGCGGACTCCGCCACCCTGTGGGGCCTCGGCTTCGGCGAGCCTTACCCCGTTTCCGCCCTGCACGGCCGCGGCGTCGCCGACCTCCTGGACCACGTGATGGACACCCTGCCGGAGTTCTCCACGATTGAGGGCCTGGAACGCTCGGGCGGCCCGCGCCGCATCGCGCTGATCGGCCGCCCGAACGTGGGCAAGTCATCGCTGCTGAACAAGCTTGCAGGGTCCGAACGCGTAGTCGTGGACAACACCGCCGGTACTACCCGTGATCCGGTGGATGAGTTCATTGAACTCGGCGACCGCACCTGGCGCTTTGTGGACACGGCGGGCATCCGGCGCCGCCAGCACATGGCTCAGGGCGCCGACTACTACGCCTCGCTCCGGACGCAGGCCGCGCTCGAGAAGGCGGAGGTCGCCGTCGTTCTTCTCGCCGTTGACGAGGTGCTCAGCGAGCAGGACGTCCGCATCCTGCAGCTGGCCATCGAGTCGGGCCGTGCCCTGGTGCTGGCTTTCAACAAATGGGACCTGCTCGACGACGAACGCCGCACCTATCTGGAGCGCGAAATCGAGCAGGACCTGGCCCACGTGGCCTGGGCGCCGCGGGTCAACATATCCGCGCTGACCGGCTGGCACAAGGACCGCCTGGTTCCCGCCCTGGACCTGGCGCTGGAGAACTGGGACCGGCGCATCCCCACCGGCAAGCTCAATGCCTTCCTCGGCGAGCTTGTGGCCGCGCACCCGCACCCGGTGCGCGGCGGAAAGCAGCCGCGCATCCTCTACGGCACGCAGGCGTCCAGCCGGCCGCCGAAGTTTGTGCTGTTCACCACCGGGTTCCTGGACCCGGGCTACCGCCGTTTCATCACCCGCAGGCTCCGCGAAACATTCGGTTTCGAGGGCACGCCCATCGAGGTCAACATGCGGGTCCGCGAAAAGCGTGGCAAGAAGCGTTAATTAGGACACGCGGGGGACGTGCAGGCGGCCAAGTGTCACTTGCACCCTCCGGAATCGTGTAAGCTTTTCAAGGTGGTTCGGCCGGACTGCTGAGTTGAAATCCTGGCTAACATCAGGAGTAAACGCAGCGGAGAACGGCGGAACTAACGGGCTGTAGCGCAGCTTGGTAGCGCACTTGACTGGGGGTCAAGGGGTCGCAGGTTCAAATCCTGTCAGCCCGACCAGAACAGAAGCGTCCCGGAGAATTTTCTCCGGGACGCTTCTGTTTTGTGCCGTCCTTTTTGCATGTCTCGTCGCCTGGCCTATTTCAGGAACTTCGATGTCCTGCGGTCCGCCAGGAGTTTTCCCTTGGTCTGGCACGTTGGACAGTACTGCAGGGACGTATCGGCGAAAGACACCTCCCGGACTGTGTCACCGCACACCGGGCAAGCCTCGCCGGTCCGGGCATGGACGCGCATATGGCCGCGTTTGACGTCCTTGAGCTCGCTGGGTGGTTTCCCCTTGGCTTCAGCCAGGGCGGTTCCGAGCACGCTGTGGATGGCGTCGTACAGCGACTGCACCGTGTCGCGGTCCAAGGACTTGGCGGTAGCAAAAGGGGAGATCCTTGCAGCATGCAGTATCTCGTCGCTGTAGGCGTTTCCGATCCCCGCGATCACGCCCTGGCTCCGCAGGGCTCCCTTGATCTGCTGGGACGTTGAGCCAAGAATTTCAGCCAGCATGTCGGCGTCGAACGCTGCGCTGAACGGGTCCGGCCCGAGGGCCGCGATGCCCGGCACATCCTGGGGATCGCGCACCACGTACACGGCCAGGCTCTTTTTGGTGCCCGCCTCGGTCAGATCCATGCCATGGGCACCGTCCGGCCCGCTGAACGCCAGCCGGGCAGCGATGTAGCCCTTTCCCATCCGGAGCTGGGTGCCGGTGGGTGAGTCCGTGAAACGTACCCATCCTGCCCGGGCGAGGTGGAAGACGAACGAAGGTCCGTCGGTGTCAAGGCTGACAAACTTTCCGAACCGGCGGACGCCGCTGATGGTGCACTCCTCCAACGCGGTGAAGGGCGGATCCGCTGTCTTCAGCACCGCAAAGGAGACGATCTGGATCTTCCGCACCACCGCTCCGCGCAAGTGCTCGTCCAGGAAACCGGCCAGGCCTGCAACCTCGGGTAGCTCCGGCACGGCTTTACCTGCGGTCAGCCTGGCTGTCGGCGGGGGCCGGTGCCTCAGGAACAGGTGAGCTGGCCGCGGTGTCATTGGCCGCCTTCGCCGCCATGGAGCGCTCGGCATCTGCCTTCCTGAGCGCCCTCATCTTTTTGCCGCGCTGCCGCCAGACCCTCCACAGGACCAGGCCAACAACAAAGCTGACAGCGGCGGCGATGGCTGAGATTTGCGTCCACATAGCGAACCAAGTGGCCTCGGTGCCAAGGATCCGCTGTCCGTTGTGGGCGGCCTGCGAGCTGCCGAACATGATTCCGGCGGTCAGCAAATTAGGGGACGCGAGGGCCACAGCGGAGACGAGGATGGTCAGTTTCCAGGGCCAGCTCACCGATTTGCGCGTTGCCTGCCAGGCCACCAGAAGGGGGACGAACGTGAAAACAAACCCGTGAAACATTCCCACCAGGATGCCGGCCCCGAGTTTGCCCTGGACCTGGTTGCGGATAACATTCGCCCACCAGACCGGGAGGATAGCCGCAAAGGCAAAGTAGGCGGCTGTAAGGACCACAAGCGCCACCACAACGAGGATGATCCGCGCAGTCCAGTTCGCCTGTTTCGCGGGCGATTCCTGTGAGTGTGTTCTCATGCGTCTCATCATGTCAGAATCCTCCTCGAACGCCCGTGGAGTTGTGCCTATACTTTCAGCGGCGGCTTGTTTTCCAGGCCCCGTTGACATTGGTGATTGACCCGATGAAAGGCCCCTGATGAGCAACATTCCCGAAGACCTGTCCTACACTGCCGAGCACGAGTGGGTATCCGCACCGAGCGCCGACGGCGTGGTCCGGGTGGGCATCACCGACTTCGCGCAGGACGCACTCGGAGATGTTGTCTACGCCCAGCTGCCGGAAGCGGGTACTAAAGTCACCGCTAACGACGTCGTTGGCGAAGTCGAATCCACCAAGAGTGTCAGCGATATCTATGCTCCGGTGAGCGGCGAAGTCGTCGCACGCAACGAATCCCTCGATACCGATTCGGCTTTGATCAACTCCGATCCGTACGGCGACGGCTGGCTGATCGAAATCCGGCTTGCCGAAGCAGACGCTGTGGAATCCTTGCTCAGTGCATCCGAGTACGAACAGCAGGTAGGCTGAAGCTACCGGGTTCATCCGGTCCGGCCAGCGGGCGTCTTCGCACGTCAGTGGCCGGATCGGTGCCCGGCAACGGATCCGCGAGGCGGGTCCGTCAGGGCAAATATTGATTGCAGGCGTGAGAGCTGCAGCGAAAGAGGAGGAATCCATGGTTGGCCACGAACAGGTCCCTGCCGAAGGCGAGCACGGCACAGGTGCAGCCAGGGCTTCGGAGACCACCTCGATTCATCTCACCCCCGTCACGGACGAGCCCACGATCGCCCCCAAGCTGTCCATGGACGAGCATTCGTCCGTGGAGGCACTGCCGGCCGGTTCCGCGCTTCTGGTTGCCCACAGCGGTCCGAACGCGGGTGCCCGCTTCCTGCTTGATACGGACACCACCACGGCCGGCCGTCATCCTGACGCGGACATCTTCCTGGATGACGTCACCGTATCGCGGCGCCACGTCGAGTTCCGCCGCACAGCGCGGAGCTTTGAAGTGGTGGATACCGGCAGCCTCAACGGCACGTACGTTAACCACGACCGCGTGGACAGTGTTGAGCTGAAGTCCGGGAACGAAGTCCAGATCGGCAAATTCCGTCTCACCTTCTACCTGAGCCCTGCCCGCGCAGCAGGCCGCGCCTGATCCCGGGACACTTGCCTGTGGCAATGGCACAACCGGAACGCCGGGGGCCCCAAGTTCTGAACATCGGGGAAGTCCTCGCGCAGCTGAGCGGCGACTTTCCGGGTATGACCGCGTCGAAAATCAGATTCCTGGAGGAAAAAGGCCTGATTAATCCGCGCCGCACTCCGGCCGGATATCGGCAGTACTCGGACGGCGACGTCGAGCGTCTCCGTTTCGTGCTGGCGCTGCAGCGGGACCAATACCTGCCACTGAAAGTCATTAAGGACTACCTTGATGCGATTGACAGGGGAGAACGGCCGGAGAACCTGCCGCCCGGCGTCGTGGTTTCGCCTCGGATCGTTTCGGATGAACTGGCCGTGGAGCTTCAGAACCGCGGCCGGAAATTCAGCGAGGAACAGCTGCGGACTGAATCCGGTGCCAGCATTCCGTTGCTTCATTCCCTGCTGAGCTTCGGACTGATCAACCACAGCAACGGCAAGTTCGACGAGCACGCCCTCCAGGTTGCCCGTGCCTGCGTGCTACTGGAGAGCCACGGCCTTGAACCGCGCCACCTGCGTCCGTTCCAGGCCGCCGCGGAACGTGAATTCGGGCTCGTGGAGCGGGCAGTTGCACCGCTCGCGTCCCGGCGCGATTCCGCGTCGCAGGCGCGGGCTGCGGAAGCCGCCCGCGAAATCAGCGACCTCTGCCTGGTCCTGCACCGGGCTCTGGTCCAGGACCGCATCTCACGTATGGACATCTGATGATCGAAGTGGAGATAGTCGGCGTTCGCATCGAACTGCCGTCCAACCAGCCGCTCGTCCTGCTGCGCGAGATCCACGGCGAACGCCACGTTCCCATCTGGATCGGGACTCCGGAGGCAAGTGCCATCGCCCTGGCCCAGCAAGGGGTGGTGCCTCCGCGCCCGATGACCCACGACCTCCTGGTGGACGTGGTGGAATCCCTGGGCCACTCGGTTGTCAGCGTCAACATTGTGGCCGTTGAGGACAACATTTTTTATGGCCAGCTCCAGTTCGAGAACGGCACCACCGTCAGCTCACGCGCATCGGACGCCCTCGCGGTCGCGTTGCGGGCCAAGTGCCGAATCTGGTGTGCCGACTCCGTGATGGATGAAGCCGGAGTCCGCATCACCGAGCATGACGAGGGTGAGGACACTGACCCGGGCCCCACGGTCGACGAGGAGCGCGAACTGCGGCGGTTCCGTGAGTTCCTGGACGATGTTGAGCCGGAAGACTTCGACGGCTGAGGTCACGTTAAGGTTAAAGTTGAGCCTGAAACTTCCGACACGCCTGCACAAAGAGGCCTGGATCTTTGACCTTGGGGCGCGGCGGGCCTAACGTCGAAGGTATCAAGCTCCCATTGCTTAGAGCAGCCGCGCAAGTCACACTGTAAAAGTACGACCCCCGCGAAATTACATGCATGGACTTCATGCGTGCACCGGCTGATGCAGTGGTCCCCCGGGAGCTTATATGAAGGAGGATCCAGGTGAGTCCCAAAGGCGAAGCAGGCGGGCTGAAACAGCCCACAACGGCTGGTGTGGCTGTGCCCGCGAGCGGTGCCCAGGGCCTCCTGTTTACCGAAGACCTTCCCGTCCTTGATGAGGACGCCGGATACCGCGGCCCCACCGCCTGCAAGGCGGCCGGGATCACGTACCGCCAGCTGGACTACTGGGCACGGACCGGGCTCGTTGAGCCAGCAGTCCGCGGCGCCGCCGGCTCGGGCTCACAGCGGCTCTACGGTTTCCGGGACATTCTCGTCCTCAAGGTAGTCAAACGGCTCCTGGACACCGGTGTTTCCCTCCAGCAGATCCGCACCGCGGTGGAACACCTGCGCGAACGCGGTGTGGAAGACCTGGCGCAGATCACCCTTATGAGCGATGGTGCGAGCGTCTACGAATGTACATCCGCTGACGAGGTCATCGATCTTGTCCAGGGCGGCCAAGGTGTTTTCGGCATCGCCGTGGGCAGGGTCTGGCGCGAAGTCGAAGGCAGTCTGGCTTCCCTGCCGAGCGAACACGCCGTCGAACAGTCCTTTCCCGACGACGAACTGGTCAAGCGGCGCGCCGCCCGCAAGATCGGCTGACACCACAGGCTGACACATAGCAACGAGAAGAGGCCACCCCGACGGGTGGCCTCTTCTCGTTGTCCGCGGAACCGGTGGGTGCAGCGGGACGCTGCAGCCCTACGTGTCAGGCTGGAACGGTACCAGGGGCTCGTAGCAAGTCCGTTTAATCGCGTGGGGCGAGAGCCAGGAATCCAGTCATCATGTCCAGTCCAGTTTTGAGTGCAGTACGCGAAGATAGTGCTGTGAGTAGTAGTAGTAGTAGTAGTAGTAGTAGTAGTAGTAGTAGTAGTAGTAGTTCTGGGCCGCGGGCCGGCGGGCCGCGGCCTCGCCGGTCATTCACCCCGGCCCAGAAGCTCGAGTTCTTGGCGGCATATGAGAATGCCTGCGAGAGCAATGAGGGTGGTGCTTTCCTGCGCACAGAGGGCCTGTACTCGTCGCAGATGACCGAATGGAGGCGGCTGAGGGACGCCGGCGTCCTGGCCGGAAAGAAGGCCGGGGAATCGATCGGGAAACTCTCGGCGGACCAGGCCGAGAACGCGCGTTTGCGCCGCCAGTTAGAGGTGAGCGAGAGCCGGTTGAAGAAGACCGAGGCAGCCCTGGACCTGATGGGAAAACTACAGGCGTTCTTAGAGAGCGCCTCAGAGGATATGCCGGACGAGCCCCGATCCAAGAAACGCTGATGGCAACGTACCGGTCGATGCTGGAACTGAAGATTCCATCACGCCGGGCGGCGGCATTGACCGGCGTTTCCAGGACGACCGCGAACCGCAAACCGGCACCGCCGCGGGACCACCATGCGGTGTTGCCGCAGAACAAGCTCAGCGCCGCTGAGCGGGCGGAGATCCTGGCCGCGCTGAACTCGCTGGAGTTCGTGGACCTGGCACCCATGCAGGTCTATACGAAGCTGCTGGACGAGGGAATCTATCTGGGATCCCTGTCGACCTTCTATCGTGTGCTGGAGGAAAACAAGCAGGTCAAAGAACGCCGCCGGCTGGCTAAGCACCCGCCCCGGACGGTTCCTGAACTGGTCGCCACCGCCCCGGGGCAGGTGTTCACGTGGGATATTACAAAGCTTGCGGGCCCGGTCAGGGGCAAGTACTTCGACTGCTACATGATGATCGATATCCATTCCAGATTCATAGTCGGCGCGCACGTCCACGCCACCGAATCCGGGGCGCTGGCGGTGGAAATGATGAAGGGAATCTTCGGAATCCACGGCATCCCCCAGGTCGTGCACGCGGATTATGCCGAGGAAAACGCTAAGCCGAGGAACTGTGTTGTGGGCCGTGCTACTCGGGGAATCGGGATTCTTTCTTCGGCTTAGTGCTGGGGACTCATTGCGGGGTTACCGTCGTCGTATCCATAGACCCGGTGAAAGGGGAATGTCATGGATACGAAGGTCAGAGAGATTGGCGAGCGGGTTGTTGCTGCGTTGGAAGCCGACGGCCATGCGAAGCTAACGATTGTCCAGTACCGCAACGCAATTCGGTGGTTGGAAATACTCGCTCAAGATCGTGGTGAAGAATATTCGCCTGCGTTAGGTGCCGACTTTGCCGTGATGACTGCAGACCCACGCACTGGAAAGGTATTCAGTCCGAGGCCGCGTGCGGACTTTGCCCGCTTGGCTGGAGTCTTCGACTCCTACGTGTTCACCGGGCAGGTGGACCTTTCGGCGAAAAGGCACGGCGGTGGTCGGGTTGTTCCGCAGTCAAAGGATTTCACCGTGCTCTTGGCTGCGTGGTCGGCGGAGATGGAGCAGCGCGGTCTGGCAGTGGCCACCCAGAGCGCTTACAGTCGTGCCGCGTGCGATTACCTCCTCTATTTGGAGGCCAACGGAATCATGTCCCTTCAGGAGGCCGACGGGGCCAGTGTATTTGGGTTCCTGGAATCATTGAGCGATCGCTGGGCGAAAACTGCGTTGTGGTCTGCGGTCACGAGTTTCCGTCCGTTCCTGAACTTCACCCAACGTGTCGACCTGCTCAATGCACTGAAAATGGCCGGGGTGAAACGTCACCACGGCATCGTTCCCTTGCTGGGCAACGACGAAGAAGAAATTGTTGTTCAAGCCTGCATGAATGGGCAAGTTTCCGCACGTGACGCAGCGATCACACTGCTGGCGCTGGTGACCGGCCTGAGGGCGTGTGATCTTGTTTCCCTGCGTTTGCAGGACATCGACTGGCGAGGGCGGACGGTCGGGATCGTCCAACAGAAGACCAGCAATCCGCTGACAATGCCGTTGCCTCCTGCGATCGCGGGGAAACTTGCAGAGTACGTCCTTGGTGAGCGGCCGAACGTTGTGGACGAGCACGTGTTTTTGCGTGTGGTGGCGCCCCATACTGAACTGGCGGGCCACGCGGCGATTTATCGAGTGACCGCGCGGGTGTTCAAAACAGCAGGGTTGGAACGTACAAGGGTGGGGACAAGGTTGCTACGCCACAATGCGGCCTCCAAGCTCCTGCGTGCAGGGACACCGCTGCCAACGATATCGGCGGTTTTGGGCCATTCAAGCCCTGATTCCACCGACGTCTATTTGAGTACTGACACCGAGCATATGCGCGCGTGCGTGCTCCCGCTCCCGATCCGGCAAGGAGTCATCCGGTGAACGGGCCCAGGTTCACCAGTGTGTTCGCGCCCGATCTTGAACGTTTCCTTGGCTTCAAGGAAAGCATGGGCATTCATTGCGCATCCCGGCTGTGGTATTTGAAGAATTTCGATCGCTACTGCACAGACCACGGCCTGCAGAATTTTGACCGGTCCGCCCTTGAAGGATGGGTCACCTCAAGGCTTTCGGGCCGGCCGAATTCCTGCCGGTCGTGGATGTCATACATCAGAGACTTCGGGCGCTGGGAGCGCATCAACGGCAACGAGAATGCGTACGTGTTATCGGATCAGTGGAAGAGCAAACGCATCCGCATCCAGCCGTATCTGTTCTCGCACGAAGAAGTCAGCAGGTTCTTCGATGCCGCGGCACGGTTGGAAAGCATCTCGCCATGGAAGTGGCAGGGGCTCGCGTTCTTCGCCCTCATGCATTCGTGCGGGCTGCGCACCTGCGAGGTGCGCCGCCTGGCAGTAAACGATGTGAACCTTGATGAAAGGTTCATCGACGTGCGCTGGTCCAAGGGCAACCGCAGCCGCCAGCTTCCGATCACCGATCAGGTCGTTGGCATCCTGGCTGAATGCGATCGGGCGTTGGAGCGGACCCTGGGCAAAAAACGAGCCGCATTCTTCGCTTCCTCCACCGGCAACCCGGTAGACCCGGTATCCGTTGGGGTGATGTTCACCAGGATCTGGGACCAGGCCCGGCTGCCGCGGCCCCTTGAAGGGAAGCAACCGAGGCCCTATGACCTGAGACATCACTATGCCTATGCCAACATCGAGCGGTGGATGGCCGAAGGCGTTGACGTCAATGCCATGCTGCCCTACCTGGCCCGGTACATGGGCCACGCGTCGCTAGACAGCACCTATTACTACATCCATACATCCGCGGATTTCATGGGCGGCTACGCCGACATCGTCCGTGAAGGCCAGAAGATACTGCCTGAGGTGGGATTCGAATGAAACGAGACACCAGCAGCGATACCCCGAACTTCTGGGGATACGCGCGTAACTATTTGCACGAATACATGCCCAAAGTCAGGGACCTGTCCCCAAAAACCATCGAAGCCTACCGGATCTCATTGGAGTGCTTCGTGGACTACCTCGTCACCGAGCAGCATATCCAGCACGAGGACATCGGCTTTGACCACTTCGAACGACGCTTCCTCAAGGGCTGGCTGATCTGGATGCGGGAGAGCAAAAACTATCAGCCAAAAACCCTGGGTCTGCGTCTGACCGCGATCAGGGCGTTCCTGCGCTACGCCTCCCAAGAGGACCTTCGGTTGGTGGCGTTGCATGATGCGGCCAAGACACTCAAGGCCCCAGCCGTGGCGAAGAAGCCCATCGAATACTTGGAGCAGCACGAAACCGCGGCGATCCTTGCGGCCTTCACCGGCGCAAGCGTGAAGTCGCGGCGCAACCGCATGCTCCTGATACTCCTCTACGAGTCCGCGGCACGCGTCAGTGAAATCACCGGTCTGACCCTCGGGGACCTGCAGCTGGCACGGTCGGCGCACCTGACGCTGACCGGTAAAGGGAACAAGAGCCGCGTCGTCCCCCTGGGCGATAAAACGGTCGAGCACCTGCAGGTCTATCTGGAGGAGTTTCATTCCCGGCGGGCGAGCCTGCCGGCCACGCGCCCGCTGTTCAACAGCACCCATTTCGGGGAACCTACCAGGCTCTCGGAAGACAGTGTCTCGGCGATCCTCAAGAAGGCCGGGGAAATCGCGCGGGGATCCTGTCCGTCAATTCCGGACAAGCTAAATTGCCACATGCTGCGCAAGACCAAGGCCATGGACCTCTACAAGCAAGGGATTCCGCTGCCGATCATCATGCAACTGCTCGGACACGAAAGCATGAGCACCACCTCGGCCTTCTACGCCTTTGCCACCCTGGACATGATGACGAAAGCCATGAACGCCGCAACCCCCGGAATCAGCCACGCTGACACCGAATGGCTCAGCGAAGAAAGACTACAAATCCTCTACACGCTCCGGTAACCTCAAAAATGCTAAGCCGAAGAAAGAATCCCGATTCCCCGAGTAGCACGGCCCACAACACAGTTCCTCGGCTTAGCGTTTTCCTCGGCATAATCCGCGTTAAGCCGAATTCGGTTTAACGCGGACCGTGGAACGTCCATGACATCCAAAACCGTCGCCGCGCTGCTCTCGGATCTGGAAGTCACCCGATCCCATTCCAGACCCCGGGTGAGCAATGACAATCCCTACAGCGAGGCGCTGTTCAAGACGCTGAAATACGGTCCGGAATTCCCCGAACGCTTCGCCTCAGTCCACGATGCCGGCGCATTTATCAGCGGGTTCGTGGACTGGTATAACCATCATCACCAGCACTCCGGCATCGGCTTCCACACGCCCGCCAATGTCCATTACGGCCACGCCTCCACCGTGGCCAAGGAACGCTCTGCAACCCTCGCTGCAGCCCGCGCGAGACACCCCGAACGCTTCACCAAGAAAACAGATCCCAAAATCCTCGCACTCCCAGGACCAGCCTGGATCAACCAGCCAAAGGAAATCACCGAACAGTCAGCCGCCTAACTCCCACTGGTACCGCTCAGCTTGAAAAATTCCGCAGCCACCGGAGTTACCGCTGGGTTCGGTTCCGCAGGCCGCTTCCGGTCGCCAGGATGTTGGCAAGGAGCGCGTCGAACAGTGCAGCTGAAGACTTCGCGGATTCGCCGGGCCAGTGGTGCACGGGGTGGGCCGCGCCCTGGATCTGCTGCCAGTTCGCCTGTTCGGGGATGCGCGGGCTCAACAGGAGGTCACCGAACATCGATTCCATTTCCGCGAGCCGGTAGGTGTGTTCGGAGGAGCCCGTGCGCACGCGGTTGGCCACGATGCCGGCGGGGGACAGGTTCGGCGCAAATTCCTGCTTGAACAGCTGGATGGCGCGCATGGTCCGCTCCGTTCCCGCCACGGAGAAAAGTCCGGGCTCGGCCACCAAGGCCACCTTGTCACTCGCGGACCAGGCCATCCGTGTCAGCCCGTTCAGCGACGGCGGGCAGTCTATGAGGACCAGCTCGTAGCGGTCGGCGCCGGCCAGGACTGCGGAAAGCCTGCGGAGGTCGCGGCGGCCAAGGTCGGGACGGTCGTAGATGCCGGTGTAGGCCGAACCCACAGCGACGTCCAGTACGGCCGGTCCGGACACGTTGGCGTGCGCCCGTGCAGTCCAGGAGCTGCCTGCGACGTTGTCTGCCAGTTTGGCGCGGCGGGGGCTCTTGAGCATCCTGCCGATGTCCAGCTGATCGCCGGCCAGGACGCCCAGCGCAGTGGTGGCGTCCGCATGCGGATCGAGGTCCACCACCAGTGTGGGGATTCCTGCGGCAAGCGCCGCAGACGCCAATCCTGTGGTGACGGAAGTCTTCCCGACTCCGCCCTTGAGGCTGCTGATGCTGACTACTTGCACGTGTGAGACCAAAACCTAACGCCGGCTGCCGTGTTGGGGGTAATGTTTGCTCCGGCAGTGCCGAAGCCGGCGGCTTGAGCCGCCTTACTCATCATATGTGGCTGCGCCTGTGAATCCCGCCTTATGGGGACGCGGCATGGCACGGCGATGGTGTGGGTGGCAGGTTCTGCCAGCCTCCGTTGATGTACGCGGGACATGACGGAGGTTTCTGTCACTGTGGCCACAGTGATTTGTATTTCTAAGCGCGGGTCTTAGACACTGTGACCACTTACCGATACACCCGCAAAGATGCAGGAGAATTATGTTTTCCAAGATTCTGGTGGCCAACCGCGGCGAAATCGCGATCCGGGCCTTCCGTGCCAGCTACGAGCTCGGCGCCAAGACCGTTGCTGTCTTCCCCAATGAGGACCGAAACTCGATCCACCGCCAGAAGGCCGATGAGGCATATCTGATCGGCGAAGTGGGGCATCCCGTCCGGGCCTACCTCGATGTTGCCGAAGTGGTACGCGTCGCCAAGGAATCCGGCGCCGACGCGATCTACCCCGGCTACGGCTTCCTCTCGGAAAACCCGGACCTCGCCCGCGCGGCCGAGGAAGCGGGCATCACCTTTGTAGGCCCGCCGGCTGAGGTGCTTGAGCTGGCGGGCAATAAGGTTGCAGCACTGAAGGCTGCCCGTGAGGCCGGTGTGCCGGTCTTGAAATCGAGTGAACCCTCCAAGGACATGGATGAGCTGATCGCCGCGGCCGATGAGATCGGGTTCCCCATCTTCGCGAAGGCCGTCGCCGGCGGCGGGGGACGTGGCATGCGCCGCGTTGACACCCGGGAGGGCCTTCCTGAGGCCCTGCAGGCCGCCATGCGTGAGGCCGATGCCGCCTTCGGTGACCCCACCATGTTCCTCGAGCAGGCAGTGCTCCGCCCGCGCCACATCGAGGTCCAGATCCTGGCCGACGCCGAGGGCAACGTCATCCACCTCTTCGAACGTGACTGCTCCATCCAGCGCCGGCACCAGAAGGTCATCGAAATTGCCCCGGCACCCAACCTGGACGAAGGCATCCGCCAGGCGCTTTACCGTGACGCGGTGAAGTTCGCCAAGGCCCTGAACTACGTCAACGCCGGAACCGTGGAGTTCCTGGTGGACACCGTCGGCGAACGCGCCGGCCAGCACGTCTTCATCGAAATGAATCCCCGCATCCAGGTGGAGCACACCGTTACTGAGGAAGTGACGGACGTTGACCTGGTGCAGGCACAGCTTCGGATCGCCTCCGGCGAGACGCTCGCGGACCTCGGCCTCTCCCAGGAGACGGTCCAGCTCAAGGGTGCAGCGCTGCAGTGCCGCATCACCACCGAGGACCCGGCCAACGGGTTCCGGCCCGACGTCGGGAAGATCACCGGCTACCGCTCCGCCGGCGGTGCGGGTGTAAGGCTCGACGGCGGCACCGTCTACTCGGGTGCCGAGATCAGTCCCCACTTTGACTCAATGCTCGTGAAGCTGAGCTGCCGCGGCCGTGACTACCCTGCCGCCGTGGCCCGCGCCCGCCGGGCCCTCGCAGAGTTCCGCATCCGAGGTGTGTCGACCAACATTTCCTTCCTCCAGGCCGTCCTCGATGATGCCGACTTCATTGCCGGAAACGTTGCCACGAACTTCATCGACGAGCGTCCCCAGCTGCTGCAGGCCCGGGTCTCCGCCGACCGCGGCACCAAGCTCCTGACCTGGCTGGCCGAAGTCACCGTCAACAAGCCCAACGGCGAGCTGAAGGTGCACTCGGATCCGGCTGCCAAACTCCCCGCCGTTGGCGATCGGCAGGCCGCACCCGGATCACGCCAGCGCCTGCTGGAGCTAGGCCCCGAAGGATTCGCCAAGGCCCTGCGTGAGCAGACCGCCGTGGCCGTCACCGACACCACCTTCCGCGACGCCCACCAGTCCCTGCTGGCCACCCGCGTACGTACCCGGGACCTCGTGGCCGCCGGACCCGCGGTCACGGCCCTCCTTCCGGAACTCCTGTCCGTTGAGGCCTGGGGCGGCGCAACCTATGACGTTGCGCTGCGCTTCCTCGGCGAGGACCCCTGGGACCGCCTGGCCGCCCTGCGGAAGGCGCTGCCCAACGTCTGCCTTCAGATGCTGCTGCGCGGCCGGAACACGGTGGGCTACACACCGTACCCGGAGGAGGTTACGGTGGCTTTCGTCAACGAGGCCGCCGCCACCGGTATCGACATTTTCCGCATCTTCGATGCCCTGAACGACGTGAACCAGATGGCACCCGCCATCCGCGCTGTCCGGGCCACCGGCACCGCTGTAGCCGAAGTAGCACTGTGCTACACCGGCGACATGCTGAACCCGGACGAGAAGCTGTACACGCTGGACTACTACCTGGAACTGGCCCAGCGGATTGTGGACGCCGGCGCGCACATCCTTGCCATCAAGGACATGGCCGGGCTGCTCCGCCCGGCAGCGGCCGCCAAACTGGTCGCCGCACTGCGCGAACGCTTCGACCTCCCGGTCCACCTCCACACCCATGACACGGCCGGCGGTCAGCTGGCTACCCTGCTGGCGGCAGTCGACGCCGGCGTCGATGCTGTTGACGTTGCCTCCGCCTCGCTGGCCGGGACCACCAGCCAGCCGTCCGCCTCCGCCCTCGTGGCGGCGCTGGCGCACACCCCGCGGGACACCGGCTTGAGCCTTGACGCAGTCAGCTCCCTTGAGCCGTACTGGGAAGCCGTGCGCCGCGTCTACGCGCCGTTCGAGTCAGGCCTTCCGGGCCCCACCGGCCGTGTCTACCAGCACGAAATACCGGGTGGCCAGCTCTCCAACCTTCGCCAGCAGGCCATGGCTCTGGGTCTGGGGGAGCGCTTCGAAGCGATCGAGGACATGTACACCGCGGCGGACCGGATCCTGGGCCGCCTGGTGAAGGTCACGCCGTCGTCCAAGGTGGTGGGCGACCTCGCCCTGCACCTCGTGGGCCTCAACGCAGATCCGGCGGACTTCAACGAAAATCCGCAGAACTACGACATCCCCGACTCCGTCATCGGCTTCCTGTCCGGCGAACTTGGTGACCCGCCGGGAGGATGGCCGGAGCCCTTCCGTACGAAGGCTCTCAAGGGCCGCAGCATCAAGGTCCGCGATGCCGACCTCAGCCCCGAGGACAGCACCGCGCTCCAGGGTGATTCCAAGACCCGCCAGAACACGCTGAACCGCCTGCTCTTCGAGGGCCCCACCAAGGATTACCTCAAGAGCGTGGAGACCTACGGCAACATTTCCGTCCTCGACACCCGCGATTACCTTTACGGCCTTCAGCGCGGCGCCGAGCACGAGATCCAGTTGGAGAAGGGTGTCCGGCTGATCGCCTCGCTGGAAGCCGTTTCCGAGCCCGACGAGAAGGGCATGCGCACGGTGATGTGCACGCTCAACGGCCAGTCCCGCCCCGTTGTGGTCCGTGACCGCTCCGTGGTGAGCAACGTCAAAGCCGCCGAGAAGGCAGACCCGGCCCAGCCCGGCCACGTTGCCGCGCCGTTCGCCGGCGCCGTCACCGTGACCGTCAAGGCCGGCGACACGGTCAATGCCGGCGACACGGTGGCCACCATCGAAGCGATGAAGATGGAAGCCTCCATTACGACGCCGGTGGCAGGCAAAGTCGCGCGGCTCGCCATCTCCGCCGTGGAGCAGGTCCAGGGCGGGGACCTCCTCCTGGCCGTAGAGCAGGGCTAAGGAATCCAGGCTTAAAGGCAGGGGGCCCTCCCGGCGGAAGTTTCCACTTCCGCCGGGAGGGCCCCTCGTTTTGCAGTGCCGCTTAGACGCGCGGTGCGCCGTACATTTCCTCGATGACCGACTCGAAGTCCTTCATCACCTGCGCCCGCTTCACCTTCATGGACGGTGTCAGATGGCCTGACGCTTCCGTGAAGTCCGAAGCGACGATCCGGAATGACTTGATGGCCTCCGCCTGCGACACCGAGGCGTTGGCCTGCGTGATGAGGTCCTGCACGGCGGCCTTGACCACCGGGCTCTCGACCGCCAAGTCAGGCGTGGTGGTGGCGGGCAGCCCGTGCCGCTGGAGCCAGCCCGGCAGAGCTTCCGGGTCCAGAGTCACCAGGGCGCCGATGAACGGCCGGTTGTCGCCCACCACCAGGACCTGGGAGACCAGCGCATCCGCCCGGATCTGATCCTCCAGCAGGGCCGGAACCACGTTCTTGCCGCCTGCCGTGACTATGATTTCCTTCTTACGGCCGGTGATCCACAGGAAGCCGTTCTCGTCGAGCCTTCCGATGTCGCCGGTGCGGAACCAGTCATCGGCAAACGTATCGGCCATGAGGTCTTCGCGCTGGTAGTAGCCGCGCATCACGCAGACACCCTTGGCCAGGATCTCGCCGTCTTCGGCGATCTTGACTGAGTTGCCCGGCAGCGGCTTGCCGACGGAACCGATCTTGATCAGGGCGGGGGTGTTGACCGAAATGGGGGCGGTGGTCTCGGTAAGGCCATACCCTTCAAGGATCTGCAGGCCGATGCCCTGGAAGAAGTGACCCAGCCGTTCCCCGAGCGGGCCGCCGCCGGAGACGGCATGGGCCACGTTGCCGCCCATGGCCGCGCGCAGCTTGCCGTAGACGAGTTTGTCGAACACCGTGTGCTTGAGTTTCAGCCCCAGGCCAACGTGCCCGGCCTGGCGGGCTTTGGAGAACGCGATGGCGGTCTCCGTGGCTTTGTGGAAGATGGCACCCTTGCCGCCGTCCTCTGCCCTTGTCAGGGCCGAGTTGTAGACCTTCTCGAAGACGCGCGGCACGGCCAGGATGAACGTGGGCTGATAGCTCTGCAGGTCGGCCAGCAGGTTCTTGATGTCCGGGGTGTGCGCCACCGTGGCGCCGGCGGCCACTGCCAGGACCGAAATGAACCGTGCAAAGACATGGGCCAACGGCAGGAACATGATGGTTTTGGCCTGCTCGTTCACCACGTCGCCAAGCAGCGCCAGGGCGTTGTCGGACAGTTCAACGAAGTTGCCGTGGGTCAGCTCGCAGCCCTTCGGCGGGCCGGTGGTGCCCGAGGTGTAGATGAGGGTGGCCACGTCGCTGAGCTGTGCCGTTGAGCGGCGGGCCTCCAGGTCGGCGTCGCTGACGTCCTGGCCCGCCTCACGGACGGCGTCCAGTCCGCTGCCTTCGAGCTGCCAGACGTGCTGCAGGGCGGTGAGGCCTTCGGACGTGGCCGCCTGCCGGATGATGTCCTCATGGTGGGCGGCCTCGCCGAATGCGGCAACCGCCCCGGAGTCACCGAGGTTCCAGGCAACCTGCGAAGGCGATGAGGTCTCATAGATGGGCACCGAGACGGCGCCGGCGAACCAAATGGCGAAGTCGAGGAGCGCCCACTCGTAGCGTGTGCGGGACATGATGCCCACCCGGTCGCCGGCTCCCACGCCACTGGCCATCAGGCCCTTTGCAAGGGCTTGGACGTCCGCCAGGAAATCCGTAGCCGAAACGTCCCGCCAGGCGCCTGCGGAGTCCAGCCGCGAGAAGAGTGCGGGGTTGCTGGGCTTGGCTGCCTGCCGAAGCACAAGATCGGTGATGTTGGTTTCCGGTGGGACAACAACCAGGGGCGGAACACTGAATTCGCGCACTATAGCTCCTTTGATATCCATAGACCCGCACAGGGTATGCCTAAAGACTAATACGCCCTGTAACTTGGCCGTGCAGAAACAAACCTACTGGCCAGTAACATAGGAGTCAAAGAGGAGTGCGAAGGCCACAGGCCCGGCCTCCGGTGCGGCCCGCCCGGGGCGCCCTAGAATGAAGCACTATGTACGCAATGCCCCCCGGCGAGCCCACCGATCAGCTCCGACGTCCAGCCCCCTGGCGGCGGCGGCCGCTGGGATTGAGGGCCCGGCCCAGGCAGGTGGAAACGTTCCGCGAGCACCTGCGTCTCGGGCGCAAGGGACTGGCGATCGGCATCGATATCGGCGGCACCAAGGTCGCCGCCGGCGTGGTGGACGCCGACGGAAGGATTCTGAGCGAGGCCCGGCGGTCCACCCCAGGCAGCGACCCGCGCGCTGTGGAGCAGGTCATCGTCGAGCTCGTGGACGAATTGGGAGCAGGCCACAGGGTCTGGTCGGTGGGCATCGGTGCGGCCGGTTGGATGGATCTGGAGGGCGGAACAGTGCTTTTCAGTCCGCACCTCGCCTGGCGCAACGAGCCGTTGCGTGCCAACCTTGAGCGCCTCCTGCGACGCCCTGTGCTGCTGACGAACGACGCCGACGCCGCGGCCTGGGCGGAATGGCGCTTTGGTGCAGGGCAGGGGGAGGACCGGCTGGTGTGCATCACCCTCGGTACCGGTATCGGCGGCGCCATGGTGATGGACGGGCGGGTGGAGCGCGGCCGGTTTGGTGTAGCGGGCGAATTCGGCCACCAGATCATCATGCCCGGCGGGCAGCGTTGCGAGTGCGGGAACCGGGGCTGCTGGGAGCAGTACGCTTCGGGCAACGCCCTCGGCCGGGAAGCGAGGATCCTGGCGCGTGCCAACTCGCCGGTTGCCCAGGAACTGCTGGCCACCGTCGGCGGTGACGCGGAGCAGATCACCGGGTCGATTGTCACCGAACTGGCACTCGCCGGTGACGCGGCCTGCCGCGAACTCCTTGATGAAGTGGGCGAATGGCTGGGCCTGGGACTGGCGAACCTGGCAGCATCGTTGGATCCCGGACTGTTTGTGATCGGCGGGGGACTCTGCTCGGCGGGCGACCTGCTGGTGGAGCCCGCCCGTAAAGCCTTCGCCCGGAACCTCACCGGCCGAGGCTTCCGTCCGGCGGCCGGCATCGAGCTGGCAGCGCTCGGGCCAAACGCAGGGCTCATCGGAGCGGCCGATCTGTCCCGAGTCAGCAGCCGCATGCGGTGACGGACGCTTCTTAGACGCGCGCGCCGTCGTCGTTCTCGTCTTTTTCCTGGGGCAGCTTCATGATCAGGTAAACAACGGCGAGGATGAACACCGCCACCATGCCCACAATCGCCAGCAGTGGAGCGGACCGCCAGAACATGGCGGACAGGAGCAAGGCAAGGGGCGCACCAATGGCGCCGAGCCAGGCCAGCATGGTCAGGGGATCCGTCCCGGCAAGGCTTGGCGGTTCTTCCGGCACGAAGTCCCCCGCGTCGTCCTCCACGGCATAGTCACGCTGGCCGAAGCCCTCGCTGGCACCCTGGCCGTAACCAGCGGTACCTTCGCCGGCCTTCGCACCGTCACCGGCGCCGGACGTTGCCGCCTGCCGTTCGGCTGCGGACAGTTCGGTAGGGGCTGTGCCCGCCAGGCCCAGGGGATCAAAGTCGCGGAACGTCGCGGACCTGCCAGACCCGGCCGCGGCTTCCGGGCCTGCTAAATCAGGAGTTTTGGTGTCATTACAAGTGGCGTCAGGGCCCGGGGCAATCGGGCCGGGGGTGGTGGCACTCGCAGGGACTGTGCCGGAAGGGGCTCCGGGCTTTTCTTCGAGCCGGGCCACCAGGTCCAGCCACACTGCATCGTCCTGGTTTGCGCTTTGGTCCTGTGAGCCGGAGTCGGGCCTATTCATGGGCGGTACCCTCCTGGACCTGGGCTGCTGCCGTGCCGGCAACCACCGCCCGGACGAAGTCGGCGGATCCTCGGAAAATCTCCTCAGCGTCGTTATCAAGCGTTGCCACGTGGTAGCTGTTCTCCAGCGTGGTCAGTGTCAGTGGTGCGTTTGCCAGGCCGCGGCGCAGCGCTGCCACACTCGTGTCCGATACGACGTGGTCCACGGTGGAGCGGAAGACCCGGACGGGCGCGGTGACGCGAGGGAGCAACCGGATGGTGTCCTTGAACATCTTGTTCAGCTCATGGGCCGCAGCTACGGGCGTCCGGGGGTAGGCGCCCTCGTCCATCCCGGGTTTCAGGATGTCGTTGGCGATGGCCGGAGTACTCTTCAGGACCAGTTTCAGGATGCCGGCCAAGGGCGCTCGGGGATCATCGATAACGAGGCCGGGGTTCACCAAGATCACCCCGGCCACGGGCCGGCTGGCCGCGATTCTCAGGGCCAGGGCGCCGCCCATGCTCAGCCCGGCGACAAAGACGTGGTCGCAGTGCGAGTCAAGCTCCAGGTAGGCGTCGTCCAGTGCGCCGTGCCACTGCGGCCACCGCGTGCGCGCCAGGGCCTGCCAGCTGGTGCCGTGCCCGGGCAGCAGCGGCATGCGTACGGCGAACCCGGCGTCGGCGAACGACTGCGCCCACGCGCGCAGCCCGTGCGGACTGCCCGTAAATCCGTGGGAGAGGACCACCCCGATGCGGGCTCCGTCGCCGTTGAAGGTGCTGCTGAAAGGGCTGTGGTCCGGTGCGCCGGTCATGAGGTCTCCGAGGTGGTGTGAGGTGTGGCCGCGGTTCGGGCTGGCGGGGCAGCGGCGGGTGCATGGGCAAGGAAGAAGGAGCTGGAACGGGCAAATATCTCTGGCGCATCAACATCCAGCGTGGCCACATGTCCGCTGTTGTGCAGGTCCACTACTTCCACCAGCCGTGGGCCCAGAACTTGCCGCAGCGTCAGGAGCGAGGTGGCCGGCACGACGACGTCCGACTGGGACTTGAAGACCTGCACCGGGGCGCTGACCTGGTGCAGCCCCCGCGTGGCTGCGCCGAAAAGCTTCTTGAGCTCATGGACGGCTGCCAACGGCGTCCGCGAATAATCGCCGTTATTGGTGACTCCCGCCGTCGGCTGTTCCTCCTGGATGGGCAAGGTAGTGCGCTGGAAATACTTGAGCACTCCGATGACACGCACGCGGCGGTCATAAAAGCTAAGGCCAGGATT
Organism: Pseudarthrobacter sp. S3; assembly: GCF_050156905.1. Lineage (NCBI taxonomy): Bacteria > Bacillati > Actinomycetota > Actinomycetes > Micrococcales > Micrococcaceae > Pseudarthrobacter > Pseudarthrobacter sp. S3. The sequence continues at coordinate 1,760,693 of NZ_CP189583.1, forward strand.
CACCAGAGAGACGCCAGCCGCAGGATGCCTGGCGGCCGTCAGCAACGCAATGGCGCCGCCCATCGAGAGGCCGGCCACAAAACACTGCTCCGTCCGGGCGCTCAGTTCCAGGTACGCCGATTCGAAAGTCCCGTACCAGTCGCGCCAATTTGAGCGCGCAAGCTGACGCCAATCTGTCCCATGGCCGGGAAGAAGCGGTACCGACACCGCGAATCCCTGGGCGGCGAGGTGCTCTGCCCAGGGCAGGACGCTCAGGGGGCTGCCGGTGAAGCCGTGGCAGATGGCAATCCCGGTGGTGGCATTGGGTCCGTGGCCGGGGTAGCTGAAAGCGGCAGGCCGGGGCGCGATGCTGCTTTCTGTCATGACACCATCGTGTCATTGTTCGGGACAAATCTCACTAGCGTAGGGTTGCATTGAAGTGCCCGCCCGGCCCGACGAAGGGGCTGGCCGGCCGGCTTCCGGAGAGGTTCATCACGTGTTCTATTGGGTCATGAAGAGGATCTTCCTGGGGCCGGTGCTACGGCTTCTTTTCCGTCCCTGGGTCAAAGGCCTGGACAATGTTCCGGCGCACGGGGCGGCCATTATCGCCTCGAACCATCTGTCTTTCTCCGATTCCATCTTCATGCCGCTGATGGTTCGAAGGCCGGTGGTTTTCCTGGCCAAGTCCGAGTACTTCACCGGCACGGGCCTCAAGGGCAGGCTGACGGCCCTCTTCTTCAGGCTCACCAACCAGTTGCCCATGGACAGGTCCGGCGGCGCGGCATCGGCCGTATCGCTCAACGCCGGCATGGATGTCCTGACAAGCGGGGGACTGCTGGCCATCTACCCTGAAGGCACCCGCAGCCCCGACGCACGCCTCTACCGGGGCAAAGTGGGCGTCGCCAAGCTGGCGCTGGAAGCTGGTGTGCCAGTGATCCCCGTGGCAATGATCGGCACGGACAAGGTTCAGCCCATCGGCAAGCGGATGCCGAATATCCGGCGGATCGGCATGATTTTCGGTGCCCCGCTGGATTTCAGCCAACACTCCGACCAGGCGGAGGACCGGCTGGTCCAGCGCAAGGTCACCGACGAGATCATGTTCGAGCTGATGCGCCTCTCCGGCCAGGAGTACGTGGACGAGTACGCTGCCGTGGTTAAGCTCCGCCTTGCGGGAGCAGCGGCGGGCGAGGCTGGCGATCCCTCCGCGAAACGGGCTGAATCTGACGGCGGTGCTGAGGGCACTGAGACCGAGGGCAAGGACCCGGCAGCCGGCTGACTGTGACGCCGCACCCGGGACGCGTGACGGACAGGTGTCCTGAAGCCAGCCGCGCACATTAGTCTTAGATAGTGACTGAGCTATCTGCAAAACCTGTCTTTTCGCTGTCCAGCACCGCCCAGAGCGGAGCAGCCAACTATCCCGGACTGGATGTGTGGCGTGACCTTCCCGTTTCCCAGCAGCCCAGCTGGCAGGACAAGGACGTTTTCGACGCATCGGTCGGGGAACTTTCCGTGCTGCCGCCGCTGGTTTTCGCCGGCGAAGTGGACGTTCTCCGTGAACGGCTGGCAGCAGCCGCGGAGGGCAAAGCCTTCCTGCTGCAAGGTGGCGACTGTGCTGAGACCTTTGAAGCGGCAACGGCGGATAAGATCAGCGCCCGCGTTAAGACCATCCTGCAGATGGCAGTGGTGCTTACTTACGGCGCAGCGATGCCGGTCATCAAGATGGGCCGGATGGCCGGCCAGTTCGCCAAGCCCCGCTCGTCCAACGATGAGACCCGCGACGGCGTGACCCTGCCGGCGTACCGAGGCGACATCGTCAACGGCTACGAGTTCACTCCCGAGTCCCGTGGCCATGACGCCGCCCGGATGCTCAAGGCCTACCATACGTCCGCCTCCACGCTGAACCTCATCAGGGCCTTCACGCAGGGCGGCTTCGCGGATCTGCGCTCCGTGCACCAGTGGAACAAGGGTTTTACCGAAAACCCGGCGCACGCCCGTTACGAATCCCTCGCCCGAGACATCGACCGCGCCATCAAGTTCATGGCCTCCTGCGGCGCTGATTTCGAAGCACTCAAGCGGGTGGAATTCTTCGCCAGCCACGAGGCCCTGCTGCTGGACTACGAACGTGCACTGACCCGCATCGATTCGCGGACCGGTTTTCCGTATGACACCTCGGCGCATTTCCTGTGGATCGGGGAGCGTACGCGCGAACTTGACCACGCGCACGTTGACTTCCTCTCACGCGTTCGAAATCCCATTGGCGTGAAGCTGGGCCCGTCGACAACCGGCGACGACGCCCTCCGCCTCATCGACAAGCTGGACCCCGAGCGGGAGCCGGGCAGGCTGACGTTCATCACGCGCATGGGAGCGGGCAATATACGCGAGAAGCTTCCTGCCATTGTGGAGAAGGTCACAGCCTCCGGCGCCAAGGTTCTCTGGGTCACCGATCCGATGCACGGCAACACGGTTACGTCGCCGAACGGCTACAAGACCCGCAACTTCGACGACGTCATTGACGAAGTACGCGGCTTCTTCGAAGTGCACCAGGCCCTGGGCACGGTTCCCGGTGGCCTCCATGTGGAGATGACCGGTGACGACGTCGCGGAATGCCTGGGCGGAGCCGATCCGGTGGACCAGGAATCGTTCCTCGACAAGTACGAGTCGGTCTGCGATCCGCGACTGAACCACATGCAGTCCCTTGAAATGGCGTTCCTGGTGGCCGGAGCACTGGCTAAGCACTGACCGCCCGATGCGGAGTCAGGCTTCCACGGTGGTGTGGCCGGCAGACCGCCGGCTACACCACGGTGAGGGTAACGACGGAGCCTTCAGGCACCTTCTTCTTCACCGGGTCTTGATCACGAACCGTGCCGAAGAAGCCGCCGAGGATATTGTTTACCCGTACCTCGAAGCCCAACGCACGCAGCGCTTCTTCGGCTTCTTTGGCTTGTTTGCCGATGAAGCTGGGGACTTCAACCAGCTTTGGTCCGTCGGAAATGGTCAGCGTCACTGCGCCGCCCTTGGTCAGGGTGCCGGTCGCGGGCGACTGCTCGGCAACTGAGCCCTTGGGCACCTTGGGATCGTTGACTTCGCCCTTCGCGACATCGGCCTTGAGGCCGGCAGCTTCGATGGTGTCGACGGCGGCGTTCTTCGCCAGTCCCACGACTGACGGGACCGGGATCGGCTGCGGCCCCTTGGAGACCAGAAGATTGACGGGGGTGCCGTGGCGCGCGGGAGTCGCGGCGGCCGGCTCCTGGGAGAGCACGACGCCGGCGGCAACGGCGTCGTCAAATTGTTCAGTGACGGTGCCGAGCGCCATGTCGGCCTGGTTCAGTGCATTTTTCGCTTCGTCAAGCGTTCCGCCGGTCAGCTTCGGGAGTTCATAGAGTTGCGGGCCCTTGGAAACAAACAAGGACACCGGCTGGTACTTCCGGGTCTCCGCGCCGGCAGTCGGGTCGGAGCCCACCACAAGGCCGGAAGGAACGTCGTCGTCAAAGACATCGTTGGTCCGTGACTGGAACCCCGCCTCGCTCAGCAATTGCTGCGCCTGTGCCACCGACTTGTTGGCGAGCGCCGGAATGGTGCCCGGGGACCCTGGACCCATGCCGAAGAACCAGCCGGCTCCGGTGGCAAGCAACGCGATGATGACCAGGACCACCACCCAGAGGACGCCGCGGCGCCGCGGGTTGCCCTCCCGGAGGCTCCGGACCGGGGTGGCCGCAGCCCGCGCCCTTGCCTTCTCTTCCTCCCTGTCGAGCCTGCGCCGGGCGCGTTTGCTGATGGGGATCGCTGCCGGGACGGCGTCTTGAGCATCTGGCCTGTAGTGCGCTTCCGGCCGGTACTGTTCGCCTGGCCGGAAGTCGGCGTCGGGCGGATACAGGGCATGCGGAGCGTGCGGTGGGTGCTGTGGCTGGGGCCGGGAGAAGGACGACATTACGGCGGTGGGGTTGTTGGTGCGGGCGATGATCTCGGTCTGGTTCTGCTGGCTTTCTTGGGTCGCGGCAGGCGGCCTGAGGTCCAGTTCGGCATCCGTGAGGTTGGTCCGGATGTGGCGGAGTTCCTGCAGCAGGGCGTTGCCGTCGACGGGGCGGTTCTCTGGATCGTTTGCGGTGCACCACTGGACGAGTTCATCCACCTCGGCGGCGAGGCCGGGCACCAAGGCCGAGGGAGGACCGACCGTTTCATTCACGTGCTTGTACGCAACCTGGATGGGGACCTCGCCGTCGTACGGCTGCTGGCCGGTCAGCATCTCATAGAGCATGATGCCCACCGAGTAGATATCACTCCGGGTGTCAGCCTGTTTTCCGAGCACAAGCTCGGGGGAGAGGTAACCCACGGTACCGATGAGTGTCCCGGTGCTCGTGGACGTCGTTACCGCACGGGCCAGTCCAAAGTCGCCGATCTTAATCCGGCCGTCGTCGGCAATCAGGACGTTCTCCGGTTTCACATCCCGGTGGATCAGCCCCGCCGCGTGGGCCGCGCCGAGGCCCTGCACTACCGGATCAATCAGGGCAAGGGCCAGCCGGGGAGGAAGCGCACCTTTGGATCTGATGACGTCCCGGAGGGTGTGGCCCTTGATGTGTTCCATGACCAGATAAGCGGTCTGGCCGTCGTTGCCCTGGTCCAGCACTCCCACAACGTGGGCGTGGGACAGCTTCGCGGCGGCTTTAGCCTCGCGGCCCAGCCGGTCCAGGAACGTCTCGTCGGTGGCGAGGTGGGGATGGAGGACCTTCAGGGCAACATCGCGTTCCAGCCGAAGGTCCGTTGCCAGATACACGGTCGACATGCCGCCGCGCGCGAGTTTAGAGCGGACGGCGTAGCGGTTGTCCACCAGCGTTCCAACGAGACGGTCTGACACTTGTTCCTGCACCCTACGATACTAATCCTGCATGGAAAAGGGTCCGAACCGACGTGCGGTCCGGACCCTTATCGTTATCCCCGGGCTGGCTTCAGCAAGCACGCGGGGCACTTTTATGCGGGGATTTAGCCGAAGTCCTTTTGGTGCGCCTTGATCGCAGCTACGTAGGCCTTGGTGTCGTCGTACATACCGTATTTGCTGACCGAGTACTGGCCCTGGTAGTACCCCGCTATCGCTGTGTCCTCGTCCTTGCTGGTGGAAATAAGCCGCTTGATGATCGCCACGCCGGCCGTTGCGTTGTCGTAGGGATCCAGCAGGTTGAGCTTCCGCCCTACGAGGTCTGACGCCCACTGCCCGGAGGACGGGATGACCTGCATGGTGCCGATCGCGTTGGCCGGTGACACCGCCCGCTGGTCAAAGCCGGACTCCTGCTGTGCGAAGGCCAGAGCCAGGGTGGGGTCCACCCCCAACTGGCGGGCTGTATCGGCCACAATTGTGCGCATCTCAGCCCGGGACGGTACGGGAGCGGCGTTCAGCAAGGCCTTGTTTTCGTTGGCGGAGCTCACAACGGCCGCGGGGTAGGTGAAGCCCAGGAAGGAGCTCGCTATCAGTGGAGCGGCGGGCGCCGCGGGGGCGGCCGGGGTGGAGGAAGCGGGCTGGATGGAGGCGCCCGGAATGACCAGCTTGTTGCCGGGGTAGATGACAGTAGTCATGCTCAGCTTGTTGGCCGCCAGGATGTCCGCGAGCTTGACGCCGTGCCGGGAGGCGATCGCTGACAGGGTGTCGCCGGCCTTGATCGTGTATGAACCGCCGGGAGCCGGTGCGGGAGCCGGCGCTACGGGAGCCGGCGCTGCGGGAGCGGAAGTAGGCTGGACGGCTGCAGCCGGTGCTGCAGCAGCACCCGCGCCCACGTTGATCTTCTGGCCAGGGTAGATGATGGAGCGCATGTTCAGTCCGTTCCAGCTGAAAACATCGGACAGACTGACGTTGTGCTGGGCCGCGATGGCGCCGAGCGTGTCGCCGGACTTTACCGTGTAGCTGCCTCCGGCATTGGCCGGAGCGGCCGCGGTGGGGGCCGCCGGCGCCGGAGCAGGCGCAGCGGGGGAACCCGAGCCGGACAGCTTGATCTTCTGGCCGGGGTAAATGATGGTGTTCGTCTGGAGGTTGTTGAGCTTGAGGACTTCGTACGTGTCCAGTCCGAATTTGCCGGCAATTCCGCTGATGGTGTCGCCGCGGGCGATGGTGTATTCCGCGGGCGCCGCAGGCTGCATGGGCTGGAAGGCAGCCGGAATGGTAGTGGAGACAGAAGCCGCCGGGATCAGGCCGACTTTCGTTTCAGCCGCTTGGGCCTTCATCGCGGCGGCAAGGGTTGCCGGGATTGCGCGGGCAGGTGCCTCTGCCGCAGCAGGCTGGGCGAGGGCCAACGACGACAAGACAACCGCAGGGAGTGCCGCCGTGGTGACAGCAATCATGGGCAGGCTCTGCCTCGGGGGTTGTTTTGGCGAACGGGACGTCGTCATGGAAAGAATCCTCTTCTTCAACTGCCGTGGGCGGGAGATGCAATGTGACTATTGATACTAATGTTACTTAAGTTATTGCTGTTACAAATGTGATCTATGTGAATCTCTCATGAAATGTCCCGTAGCACAAGAATTCCGACCCCGGCGGCATAAAGAGTTTTGTGGAGTGTTGGATAATTCGTGGCAATGGCAGCCAATGCCGACTAGGCGGCAGGGGTCCGGCCGTGGCAACCTTGATCCGTGAGTAACGTAGAAAGCCTTGTGGGCGAGTGGCTGCCCCTGCCGGATGTCGCGCAGATGTTGGACGTTTCGATTACGAGAGTCCATGGCCTTATTGATGAACGCGCCCTGGCGGCCCTGCGGGTCGGGGAACGGCGAATACGGTCAGTTCCAGCCGCGTTTATCCTGGACGGCCAGGTTGTTGACAGCCTCAAGGGGACCATTGTGGTCCTGGCGGACGCCGGCTACTCCGACGAGGACCTGATCGTCTGGCTGTTTACCCCCGACGAGTCGCTCCGGGGCCGGCCAATTGATGCCTTGCGGGAAGGCCGCAAGACGGAAATCAGGCGCCGGGCCCAAACTCTGGCCTGGTAAACAACATAAGGAGCCCGGTCAACGCCGGGCCTGCAGCTGCTGCAAAGACCAGTACGAATGTCAGGACGCGCGGCTGACCGTGGCTTCCGCCAGCTTCCGCAAGGCGGTCTTGGGCAGTTCGTCCAGCGGCAGCTGTTCCAGCGCGTTATAGGCCGCCGCGCCGAATTCGTTGATCAGCACTTCCGTCGCCTGAAGCGCACCCGACTCTTCGATGATCCGCCGGATCTCGGACACGTCAGCGTCGCCCAGGTCCGGGCTGCCCAGCTTGGCGTCGATAAATTCCGATTCTGCCGTTGACGCCTGGCCCAGCGCGAGGGCAATGAGCACTGTCCGCTTACCTTCGCGAAGATCGTCGCCTGCCGGCTTGCCCGTAGTGACAGGGTCCCCGAAGACCCCCAGGACGTCGTCGCGCAGTTGGAACGCCTCGCCCAGCGGCAGCGCGAAGGCCGAGTAGCCCCGGAGCAGGTCGTCCGGAGCGCCCGCCAAGGCGCCGCCAAGCGCCAGCGGGTGCTCAGTGGAGTATTTGGCGGACTTGAACCTGATGATGGACTGTGCCCTCGTCACCGCTCCGGCCCGGTCCCGGACGGGACCTGCCACTTCCTCCAGGATGTCAAGATACTGACCCGCCATAACCTCGGCACGCATGAGGTTGAAGATCAGACGCGCCCTACTGCCTGCAGCCGCCTGTTCGCCGATGTCCGTGAAGGCCTCCTCGCTGAAGGAGAGGCATAGATCCCCGGTGAGGATCGCGGCTGCCTGCCCAAACCGCTCGCTGTCCAGGGCCCAGCCTTGCGCGTGGTGCAGCTGGCTGAAGCGGCGATGCACGCTGGGCCCGCCACGCCGCGTGTCCGAGCGGTCAATGATGTCGTCATGGATCAGGGCAGCTGCCTGGAAAAGTTCCAAGGCCGATCCCGCCGTCACGATTTCCTCGGCCGCCGGATCGCCGCCCGCGCCGCGCCACCCCCAGTAACACATCAGGGCGCGGAGCCTCTTGCCGCCCGTCACCAGGTTGGAAATGGAACCCATGATGGGATCGATATCGGGTGAAATGGCAGCCATGAGCGATTGCCGCGTGGTGAGGAAGTCTGTGAGCTCACCGGCAACAGCGGCGACGAATGCAGTCTGCTCAATCCTTAACTGCTCCGAAACGCTCACTTGGCGGACTCAGCAGCCACGTTCGCGCCGATGGTGAAAGTAGAAAGGCCGGCCGCTTCGACGGCGGCGATGTTGACCGTCTCGGAATCGTTCCGGACGAAGTCTTTGGAAGCGACAGCGCCCACAGCGTCGCCGGGGACGGCTTTGAATCCCTGTGCTTCGAGGTGCTTTGTGTAGAACTCCACGACGGTGGCGGTCGGGGCGTTGATGCTGGCCACGAGGGCCGCCGTGGCGGGCGTTGATGTCTTATCAAAGCTGCTCGAAATCACCGTGGCGCCGGGCATCAGTGGGAGCAGGGTTTCCGGGAATCCCGCGACGATTGTCCCCACGGTGGCGGAAGTTCCCGGCGACGCCGTCGGGCTCGCGGACGCGGTTACGCTGGCGCTGCCAGTCGCTGGCGAGGATGTAACTGAGGAGGATGATGCCGCTCCGGGCTCCGCGGGGCTGCAGGCAGCGAGAGCCAGAAGGGCGCCCGCGGCCAGTGCCGCTAATCCTATTGGCTTAAGACTTTTCATGACGGTCACGGGGACTGTCCTCCTGGTGTTGATGCCGGATTCAGCCTCCAGTTTAGTCAGTACCAGCCGATACAATTGCCGGTGTGGGACCTGAGCGGAACAACCAGTACACCGAAGCGGGTCTTCGTGAGCTCCGGCGCAACTGCATCATGCACGTGGATATGGACGCATTCTTCGTCGCAGTGGAGCTTCGCACCCGGCCGGAACTCCGCGGCAAACCCGTGATCGTTGGCTTCCCTGCGGACCGCTCGGTAGTACTCTCGGCGTCGTATGAAGCCCGGGCCTTCGGAGTGAAGTCCGCCATGCCCATGGTGGTCGCAGCAAGGATGTGCCCCAAAGCCGTCATCATTGAACCGCGCCACAAGCTGTACTACGACGTTTCCGCCCGGCTGATGGAAATCTTCGCGTCCATCACCGATCTGGTGGAGCCGCTGAGCGTCGACGAAGCTTTCCTGGACGTCGGTGGCGCCATCCGGCGGTTGGGGCCCCCGCGCGAAATAGGTGAACTGATCCGGCGCCGGGTGGCTTCCGAACTGGGCATTACAGCCTCCGTGGGCATCGCAGCCAGTAAGTTCGTAGCCAAGATTGCTTCCACGCGTTGCAAGCCTGACGGGTTGTTGCAGATCGGACCCGACGAGACAGTGCCCTACCTCCACAGCCTGCCCGTCGGGGCGCTGTGGGGCATCGGCGCCAAGACCGCGGACGTCCTGGCCCGGATGGGCATCAGGACGGTGGCGGACGTGGCTGCCACTCCGGTGTCCGCACTGAAGAAAATGCTCGGGGCCACCGGTGAACACGTCTACCGCCTGTCGTGGGGGATCGATCCGCGGCCCGTAACCCCCGTGCGGCCTGAGAAGAGCATCGGCGCTGAAGAGACCTTCGCCGTGGATACCGGCGACAACGCCCTGATCGCACGGGAGCTGCTGCGGCTTTCCCACAGGACGGCAGGACGGCTGCGGAGTTCGGGGATGGTGGCGCGGACGGTGGCGTTGAAACTCCGGTATGCCGATTTTTCCACCATCACCAGGAGCCGCACTGTCCACGCACCTGTAGACAGCGCCCAACTGATTTATGCCGTGGCAATTCAACTCCTGGAATCGTTGGGGAGTCGGCCCATGACCGTGCGCCTTGTTGGCATCCGGGCCGAGCAGTTGGAAGACGCCGCCCACACGTCCCTCCAGCTGAGCTTTGACCGCCGGGATGATAACTGGCGGGCAGCAGAACAGGCACTGGACGAGGTCAGCCGGAAGTTCGGAAACAAATCGATTCTCCCCGCCAGCCTGCTGGATTCCGGAAACGGGTCTTAGCCGGACGCCGGCACGTTGCGTGTTTGGTTCAGGGAGGTGATGGCCGTCTTTCAGAACGGCCCCCGACAAACTATCCTTATATATACATAGTTCTCAGTTATTGCCGGACTTCCTGGACATGCTGCAGTTCCGAAGCCCCGCATGCCGGTGTTCGCTTTCCGCCATCGTCGGCGGGGCGGGAACCTCCCGGCCATGCCGGTCGTTATCGAAGCAGTAGTACGGGATGGGACCAGCCCGTACGTTGGCCTACTTAAGGAGGTCGTGATGCCGCTCTCGGAGCACGAACAGAAGCTGCTGGAGCAGCTGGAGAAGCAGCTGCACGAAGACGATCCGAAATTCGCCAATTCCATGGGTTCGGATCCCGGGCGAACGTGGTCCACCCGCCACATCGTGATTGGTGTGCTCTGCACTCTTGCGGGCATCGCCCTGCTCCTGGTCGGCGTCACAGTCCAGAACATCTTTGTCGGTGTCCTGGGCTTCGTAGTTATGGGCGGCGGTGTGTACTTCGCCACAATGCGCAGCGCTGCCGGCGGCAAGCAGCGCTCCGCACCTGGTACAGGTAAGTCCGGAAAACCAAGAAGTTCATTTATGTCCAGCCTGGAAGAGCGCTGGGACGAGCGCCGCCGCGACGAATCCTAAGGCAGCGCCTGTAAGCCGGGTGCCGTGGCCGTAGGTTCCGGCCTGCCCTCCATTTCGCTCCCCGCGGTCAGGATGACCGCAGCAGAAGACCCGCCACGGCGGGTCTTCTGCGTTTAACCGCAGCAGGTAGTAGCCGGTGCCCTTCTGCGTTTAACCGCAGCAGGTAGTAGCCGGTGCCCTTTTGCGCGCTCAAATCGACCCCTGCTGCGGGCCTTGGATGGGCGGCCGGATGCGCCGGCTGGGCCCGTTTTGAGCCTGACGGTGCAGGGCGCCGCCGTCGGGCACTTATGATTCCAGCCGAAACGGCGACGGACCCTCCACTTCCATCTCCCACGCCATTTGGGGGACAGTGGCCTGAAAGGGGGAATATTGGCCCAATTCGCGTTGACTGTGGTGGAAAGTGGAGTAATGTGGAGGACATAAGAGGGTAGTTGCAACACAGGGGATATTGCAGTTCCTGACGGCAGACAGGCGGTGGGCCAGTGTTTCTGGGCACACACTCGCCACGTCTGGACGAAAAGGGCCGAATTATCCTCCCCGCGAAGTTCCGTGAGGAGCTTGCCAGTGGACTTGTTCTCACCAGGGGGCAGGAACGTTGCATTTACGTCTTCAGTGAGCAGGAATTTGCACGTGTCCACGAGCAAATGCGGGAGGCGCCCATTTCCTCCAAGCAGGCCCGGGACTACATACGCGTCTTTCTCTCTGGAGCCTCTGACGAGGTACCTGACAAGCAGGGGCGCATAACCATTCCGGCCACGCTCCGGGAGTACGCAGGCCTCGGCAGGGAACTGGCCGTCATCGGTGCAGGAACCCGGGCCGAGATCTGGGATGCCCAGGCCTGGAACGAGTACCTCGCGGAGAAGGAAACCGCCTTCTCCGAAACCGACGACGCCATTCCGGGAATCCTGTGATCCCCTGAACGGCCCGGCGGAACCGCTTCTTGAACGAGATCTCCAGCCGCCCATCAGACAGTCAACCTGGCCTCACTTCCCCGGAGCCAGGCCGGCAGGATGATAGGCGCGGATGGGGATCTGGCTCAAGAAGCTACACACCAACACTCACGGCAAGAAGGGACGAAGGCATGACCGATGACCCGAAGCCAACGTCCGAACGCCATGTGCCGGTCCTCAAGAACCGGTGCATTAATTTGTTGGCCCCCGGCTTCGAAGCTGCCCGCCGCCGAGGTGAAACCCCGATCGCCATTGATGCGACCCTCGGCATGGGCGGCCACTCCGAAGCTCTGCTGGAGCGGTTCCCTGATCTGCACCTGATCGGCATCGACCGTGACGAGGAAGCCCTGGCGCTGGCAGGGGATCGACTGGGGCGCTTTGCTTCCCGGACGGATCTGGTCCACGCCGTCTACGACGAAATCGACGACGTCCTCGAAGACCTGGGTGTCGGGCAGGTCCACGGCATCCTCATGGACCTGGGCGTGTCGTCGCTGCAGCTGGACGAGCGCGAGCGTGGCTTCGCCTACTCCTTCGACGCTCCGCTGGACATGCGGATGGACACCAGCCGCGGGCAGACCGCAGCGGATGTGGTCAACAACTACAGCGAAGAGGATCTCGTCAGGATCATCCGGAAGTGGGGCGAGGAGAAGTTCGCTGGCCGGATCGCCAACAGGATTGTCGCGGCGAGGACTGCCAAGCCTTTCGCCAGCACGGGGGAACTGGTGGAACAGATCCGCTCCGTGGTTCCGGCCGCAGCCGCCAAATCGGGCGGCCATCCCGCCAAACGGACATTCCAGGCACTGCGCATCGAAGTCAATGAGGAACTGGACGTGCTGGAGCGCGCCGTTCCGGCAGCCGTGGAAGCAACGGCACTGGGCGGACGCATCGTGGTCATGTCCTACCACTCCCTCGAAGACAAGATCGTCAAGTCATTTTTCCAGGCCGGGTCCAAGTCCTCCGCGCCGCTCGGATTTCCGGTGGAACTTGAGGAACACAAGGCCTTCCTCAAAACCCTGACCAAGGGCACCGAGGTGCCCACCGCCGTCGAGATTGCAGAAAATCCACGCGCGGCCTCCGCCAGGTTGCGGGCCGTGGAACGTATCAGAGCCAGGAGCGAAGCATGAGCACTGCCGCCGTCAAGAACTTTCCGGTCGTCTCCGGCAGCAGCGCCCCGGCGATCAGGTCGCTTCCGTCTGGCGCTGGCCGCCGGGAACGCACACCTCTGTCTGTGGTCCGTTCCGCCCCCAAGAAGCGCCGGGCGCCGTTTGTCGTCATGTGTTTCGCCCTGCTCGCCGTTGCGCTCGTCACCGTGCTGGTCCTGAACATCTCAGTCTCTACCTCCCAGTACCAGCTGGTGGAACTGAGGGGTAAGCAGAGCACGCTGACCAAGCAGAACCAGGACCTGACACAGCAGGTCCAAAGCTTCGAGGCTCCCCAGAACCTGGCAGCCAAGGCCTCAGACCTGGGAATGGTCGCTTCGACGGTTAAAGGCCAGATCGATCTCTCCACCCTTGCCGTTACGGGCAAGGCAACTCCGGCTGTGAAGGGTGGCGCGGCTGGAGCGGTCATCCCCGCCCCGGCCGTCGAGGGAATGCTCATTGTGGTTCCCCCGGCAACGTCCGGGGAGCCGCTGGCGAACCGTAAACCTGCTACCGAAGAACCGGCACCTGCCGCGGCAGCCCCGCCGGTTGAAGCACCCGCTCCGCCGGCACCTGCCGTGGAGCTCCACGGCGGTTCGGTACCGGCGCCCGAACAGAAGGCGCCCGGGCTCTAACCGGTAGCCGCTGAAGGACAGCCAGTCAGGCATTAAACAGGCAATAATGGCGAGCAGCAAGGGAATCACGGTGGCGCAGAGGACCGGCAAGGCAAAAAGCGGTATGGCCCCTAACGCCACAAAACGGCTGCGCCTCGGCCTAGGCATTATGCTGACGCTGCTGTTGGTGGTGGGCGGCAAGCTCTTCTTCGTCCAGGGGCTCGACGTCGGCGGGATGGCCGCCGCTGCGCTCGATTACCGAATGCGCGCGACTTCGCTCCCTGCCGAACGCGGCAGCATCCTGGACGCAGCCGGGACGGTCCTGGCAAACAGCGTGATCCGCTACAACATTGTGGTGGACCAGACCACCAACACAAAGACCGATAAGTTCTGGCGCCTGGAGGAAGGCGCCGACAAGCTGGTTGAAGTCAGCCGGGAGCAGGGCATCAGCGAACTCGCGGCTGTCCTGGGCATGGACACTGAAGACCTCAGGAACGCCGTGACGGGTGAATCTAAATACCACATCGTCGCTAAGGACCTGAAACCGGACGTTGAGCTCAGGGTCTCGGATCTTAGTATTCCCGGCATCGTCACCGAGGGCGTCAGTAAACGCGTATACCCCAACGGTTCCGTGGCCGGTGGCATTATCGGCTTCCTCCAGGACGGAAGTACCGGCCAGGCGGGGATCGAACAGACCCAGGATGGGCTGCTGCGGGGCAAGGACGGCAAGCGGCTTTTCGAGATCGGCGCGGACGGTCTTCGGATTCCCGTCGGCGTCGATGAGCTGACACCCCCGGAAAACGGCAAGGACGTCAAGCTCACCCTCAATTCCGATCTCCAGTATTTCGCCCAGCAAGCCATCCAGAGCCAGTCGGACAAGCTCGGTGCCGAGTGGGGTGTCATCATCGTGATGGATGCCAAGACCGGCAACCTGATCGCGATGGCCGACACCAATGCGCCGGACCCGAACGATCCAGGCCGGGTGGCCGCCAAGGACCGCGGTGTGCGCTCCGTGACTGCTGCGTATGAGCCCGGATCGGTCCAGAAGATGATCACCGCGGCCGCCCTGATTGAGGAAGGAAAATCCAGCCCGCTGGACACCTTCACGCTCGGCCCGTCGTACACCGTGGACGGCCAGACGTTCACGGACTCCTTTACCCATGGCACAGAAGAGCGCACGCTCGCGGGCATCCTGGGCTGGTCCATGAACACCGGCACCGTGGCGGCCGGCTCCCGGCTCACCAAGGACCAAAGGCACGACTGGCTGAAGAAATTCGGTATCGGCGAAGCGCCGGACATCGGGCTGCCCGCCACCGCGGCCGGCATTCTTACCCCGGCCGACCAATGGGACGGCCGCCAGGAGTACACAGTGCTTTTCGGCCAGGGCGTGGCGCAGTCGACGCTGCAGACGGTCCGCGCTTTCCAGACGATCGCCAACAATGGTGTGATGCTCCAGCCGCGCCTGATTGATGCGTATGTGTCCCCGGACGGAACAGAAGAGGCGGTTGCCCCGCAGCCTTCCCGCCAGGTGGTGTCTGACGGCACGGCGCAACAGGTCCAGGACATCCTGGAAAGCGCGGTGACCGAAGGTCAGATCAAGGACGCCGCGATCGACGGGTACCGGGTGGGGGCAAAGACCGGAACGTCTGAATCTCCGTGCGACGACGGGAAGTCAGGGTTCTGCGGCTACACCGCTTCCATCGTGGGGATGGCACCGATGGACGACCCGCGGTTTATTGTTGAGGTGGTACTGCAGCGTCCGAAGGGCAGCATCTACGGCATCACGCAGGGGCCGGTGTTCCGTTCGGTCATGAGCCAGGCCCTGCGCACCTACAACGTCCAGCCGTCCACGGGTGAACCGGCCAGGTTGCCGCAGTACGCCAAGTAGCATCAAGCCAGGCAGCAGTTCCCCGAATGCCCGCAGTGGAAGCAGTTTCCCGCGGGCATGATCCACTAGCACCACCATCGGAGATTCCCTTGTCAGACCAGAACGCATCAGCCAACAACGCGGGGCCGGCAGGGGAACCAGCCCCCGCGCGGTTCAGGCCTACGGCCGTTGCTGCGGTCCGCCTGGACGCGATCGGAGACGCGATCGGTGTGCATGTCCCGGGTGCCTCCGCTGCCGTCAGCGTCATGGGAATTTCACTGAACTCGCGAACCGTGGAACCGGGAGACCTCTATGTGGCGCTGCCCGGTGCCGCCCGCCATGGCGCCGACTTCGTTTCGCAGGCGGTCGGCAGGGGAGCGGTGGCAGTCCTGACCGACGCCGCCGGCGCCCGCCTTCTCGCGCTGTCAGGGGACACTGCCGTTCCCGTCCTCGTGGTGGACGGACCGCGCAACGTGGTGGGGCCGCTGTCCGCCATGATCTACCAGAGCCAGCCAACAGCCGGGCGGACGCCGCGCTTGTACGGTGTGACGGGAACCAACGGCAAGACCACTACCACGTACTTCATTAACGCCCTCCTCCGTGCGCTCGGGCAGCAGACCGGCCTGATCGGAACCATCGAAATCCTGGCCGGCGGAGAGCCGGTTCCCAGCCTCCTGACCACACCCGAGTCACCGGATCTTCACGGCTTGCTCGCCCTCATGCGGGAACGGGGGCTGGACGCCGCCTCCATGGAAGTTTCCTCCCACGCCGTATCCTTCCAGCGGGTGGACGGTGTGCTCTTCGACGTTGCCGGTTTTACGAACCTGACGCAGGACCATCTGGACCTGCACGGCACCATGGAGGACTACTTCGCCACGAAGGCGGAACTGTTCACCCGGGGCCGTGCCCGCAGGGCTGTGGTGACGGTCGACGACGAATGGGGCCGCAGGCTTGCCGCCACGGCACCGATCCCGGTCACCACACTCTCGATGGCACCCGGCGCAGCTCCCACCGACTGGACGGTCACCGCCACTGCCGCGCGGGGGTTGGGTACCGACTTCAGCCTTGAGGGACCCGAGGGCGTCACCCTGAATGTACACACCGGCCTGCCCGGCGCTTTCAACGTCGCGAACGCCGCGCTGGCCACGGTAATGGTCATCGCCAGCGGAATGGACGCCACCACGGTGCAGGCTGGCCTGGACCACCACGACCCTTTCACCGTGGCCGTTCCGGGACGCATGCAGCTCGTCTCCGAGGAACCGGCGGCTGTAGTGGACTTCGCCCACAACACTGATGCCCTGGCACGCGCACTGGAAGCAGTCAGGTCACCGCTTCCCGGCTCCCGGGTGATTGTGGTTTTCGGAGCCACAGGACAGCGCGACCAGGGCAAGCGACCAGCCATGGGCGCCGTCGCCGCGAAGATGGCCGACATCGTCATCGTCACGGATGACGACCCCCACGATGAGGACCCTGCGGCCATCAGGGCAGATGTGCTGGCGGGCGCACGGCCAGCCCGCGAACAGGAATCACCAGGGTGTGTCATCGAAGAGGTTTATCCCCGCGACGCCGCCATCCGACGGGCCGTTGAACTGGCAGGTCCAAGCGACACCATTCTGGTGGCAGGCCGGGGGCACGAGGTCTGGCAGGAAGTCAAGGGCGTCAACCTGGCGCTCGACGACCGGGTGGAACTGCGGAACGCCTTGACAGCCAGGGGATTCACCGTTCTTCGAGACGACCGGATAGAGTCCTAGACCGAGATGATTGCACTTACTGCGGCGGAAATCGCCGAAATCACACACGGCCGCCTGGACGCCGATCCGGGGATTACACCCCTGTCAGTGGTCACTGATTCGCGGGAGGCTGCCCCTGGGTCCTTGTACGTGGCGAAACCCGGCGAGCACGCCGACGGCCACGACTTCGTTGCCGCGGCCGTCAGCCGCGGCGCGGTGCTGGTTCTGGCTGAGCGCCCCGTGACAGGGCCGGATGGCGTTAACTATCCGGCCGTCCTGGTCGATGATGTCGTGCTGGCCATGGGCGCACTGGCATCCGAAGCGGTACGTCGGATCCGGCTGGCCCGGTCTGCTGCAAGCGATGCCCTGACCGTCATTGGGATCACCGGTTCCGCCGGTAAAACCACCACTAAGGACCTCCTCGCCGGCATCCTCACAGAGCAGGGCGCCACCGTTGCCCCGCAAGGGTCCTACAACGGCGAGGTGGGCGTGCCCCTGACGGTCTTCCGGGCCGACACCCAAACGCGGTATCTGGTGATCGAGATGGGCGCCACGGGCATCGGGCACATCCGCTACCTGGCCAACATGGTGAAGCCTGACATCGGCGTCGTCCTAGGCATCGGCACTGCCCACGCCGGAGAGTTCGGCGGCGTGGACAACATTGCCCGGGCCAAGGGCGAGCTGGTGGAGGCCCTCGCGGCCGGCAGCACTGCCATCATCAACCTCGACGACGACCGCGTCGCTGCCATGCGCAGCCGCACCGGCGCCAGCGTGCTGGGCTTCTCGGCCGAAGGGCGCCCTGACGCGACCGTTCGGGCCCTGAATCCGGATACTAACGCCCAGGGCAACCCGGAATTCGAGCTCGTCCTGCCCGGCGGTGAAACAGGCGTGCACGTCAGCAGCCGCCTCATTGGCGCCCACCACACAGGCAACCTCCTCGCCGCAGCAGCTGCCGCGCACGCGGCCGGAGTTCCCGGCAAGGACATCGCCGCATCGCTGAGCGCACAGTCAGCGGCAAGCCGTTGGCGGATGGAACGCACGGAACGTGCTGACGGGGTGACCGTAATCAACGACGCCTACAACGCGAACCCGGAGTCCATGCGGGCGGCCCTGCGCACCCTGGCCGACCTGGGCCGCGGACGCCGCACCTGGGCGGTCCTGGGCGCCATGCTGGAACTGGGACCTGATTCAATCCGTGAACACACCGTTGTGGGCACCCAGGTGGTCCGCCTGAACATTTCCCGGCTGGTCGTCGTCGGCCGCGAAGCCCGCGCACTTTACGTTTCCGCCGTCCAGGAGGGTTCCTGGGGCGACGAATGCGTATTTGCCGAAACCGCCGAGGACGCCTACGCGCTTCTGAACGCTGAGCTTCAACCCGGCGACCTGGTGCTTTTCAAGTCGTCCAACAGCGTTGGACTGCGGCACCTTGGCGATCGGATAGCATTACCCCCACAATCCACCGAACCCACCGATGAAGGGAGCGAACTGCTGTGATTGCACTCTTGATCGGCGCAGGACTTGCCCTGCTGTTTGCCTTGGTGGGAACGCCGCTGTTTATCCGCTTGCTTGTCCGCAAGAGCTACGGCCAATTCATTCGTGATGACGGACCCACCTCCCACCACACTAAACGCGGTACTCCCACCATGGGCGGCACCGTGGTGGTGGGCGCGGTCCTGCTCAGCTATGGCCTGACCCACCTGATTATGTGGATGATTAACCCGGATTCAGGAGGCCCCTCCGCCTCGGCCCTGATCCTGTTGTTCCTGATGGTCGGCATGGGGCTGGTGGGCTTCCTGGACGATTTCATCAAGATCTCGCGGCAGCGGAGCCTTGGCCTCGACGCGAAGGCCAAGCTCATCCTCCAGGCCGCCGTGGGCATAGCCTTCGCTATCCTGGCACTGAACTTTCCCGATCCGGACGGCCTGACGCCGGCCTCGACCAAAATTTCCCTGGTCCGTGACATTCCCTGGCTGGACCTGGCCTTCGCCGGCACGGTAGTCGGTGCAATCCTCTTTGTGTTGTGGTCCAACCTGATTGTCACCGCTGCGACCAACGGCGTGAACCTCACTGACGGACTGGACGGGCTAGCGGCCGGTGCGTCGGTCATGGTATTCGGTGCCTACACGCTGATGGGAATCTGGCAGAACAACCAGGGCTGCGGGTCACCGCGCGAGACCGGCAGCGGCTGCTACTCCGTCCGGGACCCCCTGGACCTGGCGCTCCTGGCCGCTATCCTTAGCGCAGCCTTAGTGGGGTTCCTCTGGTGGAACACGTCCCCGGCGAAGATCTTTATGGGCGACACCGGGTCATTGGCCATCGGCGGCGCGATCGCCGGCTTTGCCATCTTGTCCCGCACGGAACTGTTGCTGGGAATCATCGGCGGCCTGTTCGTCCTGATCACGCTGTCCGTGATTATCCAGGTGGGCTACTTCAAGGCCACCGGCGGGAAACGCGTCTTCAAGATGGCTCCGCTGCAGCACCACTTCGAGCTCAAGGGCTGGGCAGAAGTCACGGTGGTGGTCCGGTTCTGGATCCTGGGCGGGCTCTTTGTGGCCGTGGGCCTGGGTGTCTTCTACGCTGAATGGGTTGTGCTCCTGTGACTGTTTCTCCCCGCCTGCAAAACCTGGTCAGTTGGGATTCGGATTGGGCAGGGCTGCGCGTTGCAGTGACCGGCATCGGAGTGTCCGGGTTCGCTGCTGCAGATACCCTCATCGAACTCGGGGCCCGGGTGGTGGTGGTTGATGCCGCCACCAGCGATACAGCCAGGGCACAGGCCGACACCCTGAAGATCGTCGGTGCCGTGGACGTGCTACTGGGCGAGGAGGCCGTAAACCGGATCCCCAAAATCGATGGAGGCTTCCCCGAACTCATCGTGACCTCCCCGGGCTGGCGTCCCGACCAGGCGCTCCTGGCAGCCGCGGCACGCGCGCACATTCCGGTCTGGGGCGACGTCGAGCTTGCCTGGCGCCTGCGCGTCCGGGCCGGGCACAAAACCGCTGACTGGCTGACCATCACCGGCACCAACGGCAAAACCACCACGGTGGGCCTGACCGCGTCGATGTTGCAGGCTGCCGGACTTAAGGCCATCGCGGTCGGCAACGTGGGCACCCCTATCCTGGATGCCCTTCGCGACCCCGTGGAGTACGACGCCTTCGCCGTTGAACTTTCCAGTTTCCAGCTGCACTGGGCTGAATCGCTGTCGCCGGTGGCCAGCGTCTGCCTGAATGTTGCCGAGGACCACGTTGACTGGCATGGATCCTACAATTCTTACCTCGCGGACAAAGCAAAGGTCTACGCGCGGACCCAGAAGGCGTGCATCTTCAACGCGGAGCAGATCGAGACCGAACGGATGGTTGAAGACGCCGACGTCATCGAGGGCTGCCGTGCGGTCGGGGTCACGACGCTCACCCCGGCCATCAGCATGCTCGGCGTGGTTGAGGGCCTGCTGGTGGACCGTGCGTTTATCGAGGAACGCAAGGACAGCGCAGCCGAGCTGGCCTCGATGAGCGACTTGGGCCAGTTTGCGCCCCGGCACATGGTGGCCAACGCCCTTGCGGCGGCGGCCTTGGTCCGGGCCTACGGTGTGGATGCGAAGGCAGTGCGCCAGGGAATCCAGGACTACGTGCCCGGCAACCATCGCATCCAGCCTGTCGCCAAGCAGAACGGCGTGCTCTGGGTCAACGATTCCAAGGCCACCAACCCACACGCAGCGGCAGCTTCACTGGCCACCTTTGAGAACGTCATCTGGATCGCGGGCGGCCTGTCCAAGGGCGTCAGCTACGACCATCTCGTCCGGGACAATGCGGCCCGGCTCAAGGCCGTGGTGCTCATCGGCACGGATACCGCCGCCCTGGCGGACGCCTTGC
The DNA here is from genome assembly GCF_050156905.1 of Pseudarthrobacter sp. S3. Taxonomy (NCBI): domain Bacteria; kingdom Bacillati; phylum Actinomycetota; class Actinomycetes; order Micrococcales; family Micrococcaceae; genus Pseudarthrobacter; species Pseudarthrobacter sp. S3. The sequence goes on from NZ_CP189583.1 coordinate 1,781,420, forward strand.
AGCGACACGCGCCCGATGTCCCCGTGATCACGACGCCGGCGGGCGACACTGAAAATATGCAGACTGCCGCAACGGGCGGGGCCATCACAGGCAGCTCGCCGGATTCCGGTGCAGCCGTGATGTCCCGGGCCGTTGCGTCAGCGGCGCAGCTGGCTGCATCAGGCGACACCGTGCTGATGGCCCCGGCAGCTGCTTCCATGGATCAGTTCTCTTCCTATGCTCACCGCGGCGACGCCTTTATTGACGCTGTCCGCGAGCTGGTGGAAGGGCAGGCCCAGACCGGCGAGGAGTAACAATGGTCAGCACGCCCACCCGGTCGCCGGACTCCCGGCCGCACTCCGGGAAACCCGCTTCGCCCATAAAGTCCACCATCACCCTGCCGGACCGGATCCGGGGCATGTACCGGGCCTTCTGGTCAATGCTGGAAGGAACCGGTACTTCCAAGAACGGCTCAACGTACTACCTGATCCTCGGTTCCACGCTGGCCCTGACCGCAATCGGCATCATGATGGTGCTGTCGGCCTCAAGCGTCGAATCCATCGCTGCCGGAAAATCGCCGTACGGCGACGCCCTCAAGCAGGGTATGTTCGCGGCCATCGGCATTTTCACCATGTTTGTCCTCTCGCGGATCAACGTGGTCTGGCTAAAGCGCCTGGCTTGGCCCGGCCTGGGCGTGGCCCTTCTCCTCCTGGTCCTGGTGCAGCTGATCGGTGACGAAGTCAACGGAAACAAGAACTGGATCGACCTCGGCGGCATCACCTTCCAGCCGTCCGAGGCGTCCAAGCTGACACTGGCTCTGTGGATGGCCACAGTCCTGGCCAGGAAAGGGAAGCTGCTGCGGCGCTGGCTCCACGTGCTGATCCCGGCCGTGCCGCTGGCGGGTGCGGTGATCGCCCTGGTCCTGCTGGGCAATGACCTGGGGACAGCCATGATCATCATGATGATCACCGCCGCCGCCCTCTTCTTCGCCGGCGTACCGCTGTACCTGTTCGGATTCGCTGCCCTGGCGGCCGCAGCAGGCACAGCTGTCATGGCCATCACCAGTTCAAACCGCATGTGCCGCATCACCTCGTGGTGGACCGGCCAGTCCTGTGCCGACGGCATTGACGCCAATTACCAGGCCACCAACGGGCTCTACGGGCTCGCTTCCGGAGGCTGGTTCGGCGTCGGCCTCGGCCAGAGCCGGCAGAAGTACAGCTGGATCCCGGAAGCCCACAACGACTTCATTTTCGCCATTATCGGCGAGGAACTCGGCCTCGTGGGCACCGTCGTCGTGCTTGTCCTCTTTGCAATCCTCGGGGCTGCCATCTACCGCGTCGTGGTGGCTCAGGAAGATATGTTCCACCGGGTGCTGGCGGGCACCATCATGGTTTGGCTGCTGGGGCAGGCCACGGTCAACATGGCCGTGGTGACAGGGCTGATGCCTGTGATCGGCGTGCCGCTGCCGTTCATTTCCTACGGCGGTTCGGCACTTCTGATGTCGCTCTGCGCCGTGGGAGTGGTGTTGTCGCTCGCCCGCGCTCAGATGGCGCTGGCCCTCCGGCCGAAGAAACTGCTCAATTTCGGCGCCCGGAAGGCCGGCGGAGCCCCTGGCCGAACAGTTGCCGGCCGCAAAACAACTGGCACCAACACGGCCGGCCGCAATAAAACCGCCGGCGCCAAAACAACAGCAAGAAAGCGTTCGTAGCTCCAGATGACTTCCCAGAACCTGTCCATTGTCCTGGCGGGCGGCGGAACCGCCGGCCACATCAGCCCACTGCTCGCTATCGCGGCCGCCCTGCGTGCGGCTGCGCCCGGTGTTAGGCTGCTCGCCGTGGGCACACCTGCCGGCATGGAAAACCGGCTGGTGCCCGCCGCCGGCCTGGAACTGGCCACCATCGACCGGGTGCCGTTTCCGCGGAAACCTTCCGTTGATTTGCTCAGGCTGCCTGCACGGCTGGCCGGGGCGGTCAGGCAGTCCGGACGTATCCTCGATGAAGCCTCGGCCGACGTCCTGGTGGGTGTCGGCGGCTACGTCTGCACACCGCTGTACCTCGCTGCCCGGCGCCGGGGAATCCCCATCGTGATCCACGAAGCCAATACCAGGCCAGGCCTGGCCAACCGGGTGGGATCGTTCCTGACACGTCACGTGGCCACCGCGTTCGTCACCACGCGCCTGCGCCACGCCCGCCATGTGGGCATGCCCATGCGGACCGAAATCTCCAGCCTGGACCGGGACGCTGCCCGGGCCGCCGCCCGCGTAGCCCTGGGCCTGGATCCCACCATGCCCACCCTGATTGTGACCGGCGGTTCCTCCGGGGCCCAAAGCATCAACCGTGGGGTGGCCGCCGCCGTCCAGGACCTTGGCGCGGCAGGAATCCAGACCTTCCACATCACCGGCCGCGGCAAGCCGGTTTTGGGGCCGGACGGCGCGCCCCTCGCTGTACCGGGCTACCGGCAGGTGGAATACGTGGACGGCATGGAACAGGTGTACGCCGCCGCGGACGTGCTGCTTGCGCGGTCCGGCGCAGCCACCGTCTGCGAAGTGGCCGCCGTCGGAGTTCCTGCGGTCTTTGTCCCGCTGCCAATCGGCAACGGCGAACAGGCACTCAACGCGGAGGGGCTCGTGAACGCCGGCGGCGCACTTCTGGTCCCGGATAAGGACTTCACCGCGAAGTGGGTGGCGAGCCATCTGATCCCCCTGGTCACCGACCCCGGACGCCTTGCCACCATGGCCGCAAGCTCGCGACGCCTTGGCATCAGAAACGCCGATCAGCGCATGGCTGATCTTGTCCTGGAAGCGGTATCCGCATGAACCCCGCAAGCATCCGCAGCCAGGAGTCCCTGGGCCGCGTCCATTTCATCGGCATCGGCGGGGTGGGAATGTCCGCTGTGGCCCGCATTATGGTCGCCCGCGGGGTCGCCGTCAGCGGATCGGACGCGAAGGACCTTCCGGTCATGGCGGAGCTGGCAGCTGCCGGCGCGAGGATCGCGGTGGGATACGCCGCAGCCAACCTGGGCGATGCCCAGACCGTGGTGGCCGGCTCGGCGATCCGTGCGGACAACCCCGAACTCGTGGCCGCGCGGGCGGCTGGCCTGCCGGTGCTGCACCGTTCGGAGGCGCTGGCGGCCACCATGGGGGACGACCTCGTGGTGACTGTGGCAGGTACTCATGGAAAGTCCACCACCACCTCCATGATCACCGTCCTGCTCCAGGGTGCCGGGGTGGATCCGTCGTTTGCCATTGGCGCCAACGTGCCTGCGCTCGGCGTCAATGCCGCCCACGGCACCTCAGCGGTCTTTGTGGCCGAAGCGGACGAATCCGACGGGTCCTTCCTGAACTACAGGCCCAGGATTGCCGTGGTTACCAATGTCGAGCCCGACCATCTGGACCACTACGGCACTGCCGAGGCCGTCTACGAGTCCTTCGACCGCTTTACGGCGCTGCTCCCGGCCGGCGGGGTCCTGATTGCCTGCGCCGATGACGCGGGCGCAGCGGCCCTCGCAGAGCGAACGCTCGCGCGCGGCAATACCCGGGTGGTGTTGTACGGCACCTCGGGCGGGTCGGATCTGGTACTGCACGACGGCGGCCCGGGGGATGTGGCGGTCTCCTCACCCGCCGGACGGTTCGCCCTAAACCTGCAGGTCCCGGGCCGTCACAACGCGCTGAACGCCGCCGCCGCCGTAGCCGTTGCGCTGGAGCTGGGGGTCGACGCCGAAGCTGCCGCAGGTGCCCTGGCGCACTTCTCGGGCGCTTCCCGGCGCTTTGAACTGAAAGGGGAGGTGCGCGGCGTGCGCGTCTATGACGACTATGCCCACCATCCCACCGAGGTCCGGGCCGCCCTGACGGCTGCCCGGTCCGTGGCAGGCGGGCACCGCGTCCATGTCCTGTTCCAGCCGCACCTGTTCTCCCGCACCAGGGCGTTTGCCACGGAGTTCGCGGCAGCGTTGAACCTTGCGGATACCGCTCTGGTCCTGGACATCTACCCCGCGCGCGAAGATCCCATCCCGGGCGTCACCAGCCAGCTCATCGTCGAACATCTGGCCGCCGGCGGACGGCTGGTGGAGTCGGGCAAAGCGGTCGCTGCCCTTACGGACGTGGCCGGTCCCGGCGACATCATCCTGACCGTCGGGGCAGGGGACGTGACGGCTTTCGGGCCGCAGGTAGTGCAGGCACTCGGTGGGTAGTCCGCGCCGGCCCACCTACGCTTCACCGGGCAGGCGGCAGCCACCCGCGCCAGCGGAACCGGAGGTCATCTCGGCGTCCAAAAGCGCCCCGGAAGCGGATACGCCCTCTTCGCCTGGCCGCATAAGAGTGCAGGCCGCTGGCCGCAAGCGGTCAGCGGAAGAGGTGCCAGCGGGCCCTGAGAAGGCACCGGCAGGCGCTGACAATGTGCTGGTATTCCCGGAGCCGCCCGGAAAACGCCGCAAACGGAACATCCTGGTGACGCTGGGCGTTGTCCTGGCGCTGGTCTGCGCGCTGCTGGCCGCCGCAATCTTCTCGCCGGTCCTTGCCGTAGGCACTGTATCGGTGTCCGGGACGCAGCTCGTCACGACGGCGCAGGTCCAGGCCGCACTGGAACCGCTGAAGGGCAAGCCCCTGCCCCAGATCAGCGATGAGGAGGTCAGCCGCCTCCTGGCGCCCCTCGTTCAGATTAAATCCGTCTCAACCCAGGCGCGGCCGCCGTCAGGATTGGTGGTCCGGGTGCTGGAGCGGGTTCCGGTGGCACTTGTCAAGCAGGGGGAGCAGTACCAGCTGGTGGATGTGGACGGCGTGGTGCTGGCCAGCCCCGCGGACCCGGCCGGGGTTGCCTTGCCCGTGATCGACGGCGGCGCCGGAGCGATCGGCAAGGACCTTTTTCAGGCCACTGCAGCGGTCCTCGGTGCACTCCCCCTGGACGTGCTGTCGAGACTGTCCAACGCGTCCGCGCAGTCGGTGGATGCCGTGGAGCTCAAATTGGTGGACGGCCAGACCATTATTTGGGGGAATGCGGGGGAGAAGGAGCTCAAAGCCAAGGTGCTCGAAGCCCTGCTCAAGGTTCCCGCGGACCCGAAGAACCCCGTCCGTGTGTACGATGTGAGCGCGCCCCGGCATCCGGTGACGCGCTGACCGCTTTATTTACCGGGTATTCGCGCGACACGCGGCTCCGGTTATTGAATGTCTGAACCATAGGAAATAGCGTTCCAGACATGAGTTACTTGACATAACTATAACCTTCAACTCGAAGGTTAAGGTTCGAGCTTCAAGCCCGACTCCACAGTTTTCGCAATAGGACACGAACAAGGGACACGTAACGTGGCAGCTCCGCAGAACTACTTGGCCGTCATCAAGGTCGTCGGCATCGGCGGCGGTGGCGTGAACGCAGTCAACCGCATGATCGAGGTCGGCCTCCGGGGTGTTGAATTCATCGCCATCAATACAGATGCCCAGGCTCTGCTCATGAGCGACGCCGATGTCAAACTCGACGTCGGACGCGAACTGACACGCGGACTCGGTGCAGGCGCCAACCCCGAGGTGGGCAAGCAGGCTGCGGAGGACCACGCCGACGAAATCGAAGAGGTCATCCGCGGCGCGGACATGGTCTTCGTCACCGCCGGTGAAGGCGGTGGTACCGGAACCGGAGGCGCCCCCGTCGTTGCGCGCATCGCGCGCTCCTTGGGTGCGCTGACCATCGGCGTTGTTACCCGTCCGTTCACTTTCGAAGGCCGCCGCCGTGCGGGCTCCGCCGAGGCCGGCATCGACGCCCTGCGCGACGAAGTCGACACCCTGATCGTGATCCCGAACGACCGCCTCCTGTCCATCAGCGACCGCAACGTCTCCGTCCTGGACGCTTTCCGCTCCGCTGACCAGGTGCTCCTCTCCGGTGTCCAGGGCATCACGGACCTCATTACCACTCCCGGCCTGATCAACCTTGACTTCGCGGACGTCAAGTCGGTCATGCAGGGTGCCGGCTCCGCACTCATGGGCATCGGCTCCGCCCGCGGCGAAGACCGCGCGGTGAAGGCCGCGGAACTGGCTATCGCGTCCCCGTTGCTGGAAGCCTCCATCGACGGCGCCCACGGTGTCCTGCTCTCCATCCAGGGCGGTTCCGACCTCGGCTTGTTCGAAATCAACGAAGCTGCCCGCCTGGTCCAGGAAGTGGCCCACCCGGAAGCCAACATCATCTTCGGTGCCGTGATCGACGACGCACTCGGTGACGAGGCCCGCGTCACGGTCATTGCCGCTGGTTTTGACGACGTCAAGGCCACCTCTCCTTCGATGGACCAGTCGCAGCCGCAGGTTGCTCCGCAGCGGCCCGCAGCGGCCCCCGCTCCGGCCCAGGCGCCCACGTCGGGTGGCAGCCACCAGCATAACGTCCAGCCGGTTCACGCAGGCGTTGGTGCGTCAGGCCTCAGCAACTGGGGCCAGCAGCGCCCGTCGGTGGTCCCCGCCGATTCAGGCTTCGACGTCGACCTGCCCTCAGTTGTGGAGCCGGACCTCTCGGGGAACCGCGCCGATGACCTGGATGTCCCCGACTTCCTGAAGTAGGGCCCGGGTTGTTCTATTGGCGGGCCGAAGTCTCTGCTGGCGTAAGCGTGGCGTTTACAGACATCCAGGCCGGCAATCTCGCCCTGCACGTCGGCGACAATGCCGGCCGCGTTCTCCAGCGCCGCGAGGCGTTGGAGAACGCGGCCGGCATAACCCGTGGGTCCCTCCGGTTCATGGAACAGGTCCACGGCACGTCCGTTGAAATGATGGAGCCGGCCACGCCGCCGGCGACCGCCGACGCCATGGTGTCGCGGGGACTGCCGCTGGCGGTCATGGTGGCTGACTGCATCCCCGCGGTGCTGGTGGGTCAGGGGCCGGGCGGTCCGGTGCTCGCCGCCGTTCACGCAGGCCGGCCGGGGATAGAAAACGGAATTCTCCCGGCGGCAGCGGCACGTATGCGCTCAGCCGGGGCCACCGGCATCCGCGCCTGGCTGGGCCCGTCAATCTGCGGACGTTGCTATGAAGTGCCGGCCGACCTGCGCGGCCACGTGGCAGAGCAGGTACCCGCAACGTGGGCCGCCACATCCTGGGGCACACCGGCCCTTGATCTCCCGGCGGGGGCGAAAAGCCAGCTTGAAGCAGCCGGGGTTTTCATTGAATATGCGGGCCCGTGCACGCTCGAGTCCGACGAACTCTTCTCCTACCGAAGGTCCCGCCGCACCGGGCGCTTTGCCGGACTGGTGTGGTCGCATGAATGAGGATGTGGTGGAGGACGATCCGGCGCGGATGGCTGATCTGGCGGAACGCCTCGGCGCCGTGCAGCGTCGTATTGAAGCCGCCCTCCAGGATTCAGGCCGGGCAGGGGATCGGCCCACGCTGATTGTGGTCACCAAGTTCCACCCGGCCGCGGATATCAGGCTTCTCGCCGCGCTGGGCGTCCGCGACGTCGGCGAGAACCGGGATCAGGAAGCCTCTTCGAAGGCGGACGAACTGGCGGGCCTCGGCCTCAACTGGCACTTCGTCGGGCAGTTGCAGAGCAAAAAAGCGAAATCCGTGGCCAAATATGCCCGCGCGCTCCATTCGGTGGACCGGCTGGCCCTGGTGGAGGGCCTGGAGCGCGCCATTGCGGCGGAACAGGAGCGGACGGGCCGGGGAGCCCTGGAATGCTTCATCCAAGTCAGCCTCGACGACGACGCCGGCGCCCACCGCGGCGGCGCGGCTGCGGCGGAGGTGCCGCTCCTGGCGGAGCGGTTGGCGGCCGCGGCAGGACTGGAACTGGCGGGTGTTATGGCCGTCGCCCCGTTGGGTACCGGCCCGGCGGCAGCCTTCGAAAAGCTGGCAGCCATCTCGGCGCGCTTAGTGGCCGAGCATCCCGGCGCAACGGCCATCTCGGCCGGCATGAGCCAGGACCTGGAAGCGGCCATCCGTTTCGGTGCGACACACCTGCGGATCGGTTCGGATATTCTCGGATCGCGTCCTGACGTGGGGTAGCGTCGAAACCATAGGAAGTGAGTGGCGGGGGATTCAAGGCTGTCAAGTCATTGGGCGGCCCGCCTACGGACACGATTAGGAGTCGACCATGGCCGGCGCTCTGCGCAAGACAATGATCTATCTTGGGCTCGCCGATGGCGATGAACACTACGAGTCCGAGCACACCACAACACGTAAGGACGAGGACGATTCGATGGAAGTTGACCGCGAGGAACGCCGTGCACCGGCACCCGTCCGCGATGTCAGCCGCGAGCCATCTCACGCCCCCGAAGAGGAATACCGCGCACCAGTGACCCCCATCAAGCGTGCGGCCTCGAGCCGCGAAGAACCGTCCGGGCTTCGGCAGATCACCACGATCCACCCACGGTCCTATAATGACGCCAAGCTCATAGGTGAGAGTTACCGGGACGGCATTCCTGTCATCATGAACGTGACCGACATGGGCGAAGCGGACGCGAAGCGACTCGTCGATTTCTCGGCCGGTCTGGTTTTCGGCCTCCGGGGCAGCATCGAACGCGTCACCAACAAGGTTTTCCTGCTGTCGCCGTCCTACATTGAAGTCATTGGCGATGACAAAAAGGTCAGCGAGACCCAGGCCAGCTTCTTCAATCAAAGTTAGCCCTGAGCTTATTCCGGATGCCAGACAGGTACACCTGTCTGGCATCTGTGCTGAAATAGACAAGAAACATTGGCAAGGCGCCGCGGTATCGGGAATGGACATGGAGATATGAGTTAAGTCATGGGAATTATTTTCGGACTTGTCTATATCGCCCTTTTGCTGTTCTTCGTGGCGTTGATCATCCGGCTGGTTTTCGACTGGGTCCAGATGTTTGCCAAGGGATGGCGTCCGCGTGGTATTGCCCTTGTGGTGGCCCACACTGTGTATTCGATCACCGATCCGCCGCTGAAGGGGCTCCGTAGGCTGATCCCGCCGTTGAGGCTCGGAGGGGTGACCTTGGACCTCGGGTTTCTGGTCCTGTTCATCGGCGTGAGCATCGCGATGGCGGTCACCAGGGGTTTCGCGTAATCTTCGACAAGACCTAGCAGAGCAGGCGGAGTTCCTGGAATTGGAACTCCCTCTGAGCTGCGAAGAAATCTCCGGTTTGACACTCAGTGTTGAATTAGAGGAACCAGACAATATTTAGGTACCGTAGTTTTGACGGCCGGAAGGCCTACTGACTAACTAGACCAATGAGGTGACCAGATGGCTTTGACGCCAGAAGACGTTGTCAACAAGCGCTTTCAGCCGACCAAGTTCCGCGAAGGCTACGACCAGGATGAAGTTGATGACTTCCTGGACGAGATCGTTGTGGAACTCAGGCGCCTGAACCAGGAGAACGACGAGCTCCGCAAGAAGCTTGCAGAATCAGGTTCCGGCGTGCCGGCCAGCTCGGCTGCGTCCGCCCCCGTGGTCGAGAAGGTTCCCGCCCCCGTCAAGGCTGACAAAGTTGAGTCTCCGGCGAAGGCTGGAGTTGAGACTAAAACTCCCGACGCTGCCAAGAAGAAGGAAGCCGAGCCGGCCGCACCTGTTGCAGTCGTTCCGGCTGCGGCGCCCGCCGCCGGGAGCTCGGTTTCGGCCGAGTCCGCTGCAGGACTGCTCGCCATGGCGCAGCAGATGCATGACCGTCACGTCGCCGACGGTCAGTCCCAGAAGGACAAGATCATCGCCGAGGCCCAGATCGAGGCCAGCAGCCTTGTCAACGATGCCCAGGAGAAGTCCCGGAAGATCCTCGGCGCCCTTGAGCAGCAGCGCTCCGTCCTGGAACGCAAGGTAGAGCAGCTCCGTGGCTTCGAACGCGACTACCGCTCACGCCTGAAGGCCTACATTGAAGGCCAGCTTCGCGACCTTGACGCCCGCGGTTCCGTAGCGGCCCCGGAGGTTGAAGCGAACTAGTTCGCCAAGCACGTATTCTGAGAACCGGTGGCTGAGGATTCCTCGGCTGTCGGTTTTTGGGATTTAACATCGGTTTCACAAAATGAAAGCACCATGACTGACCACATCGCCGCTGACGCCGCAAACCCTTCTCCCTCATCGGCCCGACCCCGGCGGGCACTCCTGCTCTCGCTCTTCGCTGGCTTTGCGGTCTTTGCGTACGTCCTGGACCAGCTGACAAAACTGTGGGTGACGTCCTCGATGGTGGAGGGTGAACGTATCCCGGTGCTGCCGCCGCTCCTGCACTGGTACTTCATCCGAAATTCCGGAGCCGCATTTTCGATCGGTGAAAATGTCACCTGGGTGTTCTCCATCATCATGGCCGGCGTCGCCATCGCCATCCTGTTCCAGGTGCGTAAGCTGGGCTCGGCCTGGTGGTCGCTGGCACTGGGCCTTCTCCTGGGCGGTGCCCTGGGCAACCTGACGGACAGGCTCTTCCGGGAGCCCTCGTTCGGCATGGGGCATGTGGTGGACTTCATCCAACTGCCGAATTTTGCGATCTTCAACATCGCCGATTCCGCCGTGGTTTCAGCAGTAGTCATCATCTGCATCCTGACGTTGCGGGGGATCGCCCTTGATGGCTCACGGCACGACGCGGCACCACGGAACGAGGCGGCCCAGCCGAAGGACACGGACGGTGTCTGAGCGTGTGGTGGTCGCCGACGAAGTCGGTGGAACACGGGCGGACGCCGGGCTCGCCAAGCTGATGGGGATTTCCCGGTCGATGGCCGCGACCCTCATCGCCGAGGGCAACGTGGTGAGCCGCGGCAAGAAGCTCGGCAAGTCCGCGCGGTTGGTTACCGGCGATGTCCTGGAAGTGACGGTGCCTGAACGACGGGACCCGCTCGAAGTGGTGGAGGAAGTTGTGGAAGGCCTGAATATCCTGCTGGACGACGACGAATTTGTTGTTGTGGACAAGCCAGTGGGCGTTGCCGCCCATCCATCCCCCGGCTGGGTAGGCCCCACCGTGGTTGGCGGGCTCGCCGGAGCCGGATTCCGGATCTCGACGTCGGGTTCCCCCGAGCGGGTGGGGATCGTGCACCGGCTCGACGTCGGCACGTCCGGGGTAATGGTGGTGGCCAAAACGGAGCGCGCCTATACGGCCCTGAAGCGGGCCTTCAAGGAGCGCACCGTGGACAAGGTCTACCACGCGGTGGTCCAGGGGCTACCGGACCCGCTGGAGGGCACCATCGACGCGCCAATCGGGCGCCACCCCGGACACGACTGGCGCTTTGCGGTGATCGAAGACGGCAGGCCGTCGATCACGCACTATGAGGTGTTGGAAGCGTTTGGCAAAGCCACCCTGGTGGAGGTGCACCTTGAGACCGGGCGCACACACCAGATCCGTGTCCACTTTTCGGCGCTGCGGCACCCATGCGCGGGAGATCTTACCTACGGGGCGGATCCTCGGCTCGCCGCCACCCTGGGCCTGACCCGGCAATGGCTCCATGCCCGGCAGCTCGGCTTCGACCACCCGGCAACGGGGGAGCGCGTCATCGTGACCAGCGAATACCCGCAGGATCTGGCCTTTGCCCTCGCAGTCCTGGAGTCGGGGGAAGCCTAGCAGCGGCTTCGCTGGGCCTTGGGCGGCCGGCCAGCGCTTAGAATGGTGCGGTGACTTCCAGCAATGCCTCGTTCGTCCATCTCCATAACCACACCGAATACTCCATGTTGGACGGCGCAGCCCGCTTGGGTGAGCTCTTCAACGAGACTGAACGCCTCGGGATGCCGGCACTGGCCACCACCGACCACGGATACCTGTTCGGGGCTTTCGATTTCTGGAAGCGCGCCACGGACCAAGGGATCAAGCCGATTATCGGTGTGGAAGCCTACGTCACCCCCGGTACTGCGCGCACGGACAAAAGCCGTGTCCGCTGGGGCGAGGAACATCAGCGCAAGGACGACATCTCCGGCGGTGGTTCTTACACCCACATGACGCTGTTGAGCTATAACAACGTCGGTATGCGCAACCTCTTCCGGGCTTCGTCCATCGGCTCGCTGGACGCAGTTTTCGGCAAATGGCCGCGTTTGGACCGTGAGCTCCTCAACACATACTCCGAGGGCCTGATCGCCACCACGGGCTGCCCTTCGGGGGAGGTCCAGACCCGGCTGCGGCTGGGCCAATACCGCGAGGCCTTGGAAGCCGCCTCGGAATTCCGCGACATTTTCGGTGCGGAGAACTATTTCTGCGAACTGATGGACCACGGCCTGGACATCGAACGACGGGTCACGGGAGACCTGCTGAGGCTCGCCAAGGATCTGAACCTGCCGCTGGTGGCCACCAACGACCTTCACTACACGCACGAACATGACGCCAAGGCACACGAGGCACTGCTTGCGATCCAGTCAGGTTCCACGCTGCTGGAGCCGTCCTATGACAACGGCGGCTCCCGCTTTGCTTTCTCGGGCAGCGGCTACTACCTTAAGTCCCCGCAGGAGATGCGGGAGCTGTTCAGGGACCACCCGGATGCTTGCGACAACACCCTGCTGATCGCCGAGCGCTGCGATGTCTCGTTCAACACCGGCGCAAACTACATGCCGCGGTTTCCATGCCCGCCGGGCGAGGACGAGACATCCTGGCTGGTCAAGGAAGTTGCCACGGGACTGGAATACCGGTACCCGGGCGGTGTCCCGGACAAAGTCCGCACCCAGGCGGACTACGAGCTCGAAGTTATCACCTCCATGGGCTTCCCGGGATACTTCCTGGTGGTGGCCGACTTCATCAACTGGGCGAAGAAGAACGGCATCCGCGTCGGTCCCGGCCGCGGCTCCGGCGCCGGCTCCATGGTGGCGTACGCCATGCGCATCACGGACCTTGATCCGCTCCATCACGGCCTGATCTTTGAGCGGTTCCTTAACCCTGACCGGGTGTCCATGCCTGACTTTGACGTTGACTTCGATGACCGGCGCCGGTCCGAGGTCATCGACTATGTGACCCGGAAATACGGCGACGAGCGCGTGGCAATGATTGTCACGTACGGCACCATCAAAACCAAGCAGGCGCTGAAGGACTCCTCCCGTGTGCTGGGCTACCCGTTCAGCATGGGGGAGCAGCTGACCAAGGCGCTCCCGCCGGCAGTGATGGCCAAAGACATCCCGCTCGCCGACATCCAGAACAAGGACTCAAAGCGCTACAGCGAGGCCGGTGACTTCCGGCAGCTGATCGCCACCGATCCCGAGGCCGCGAAGGTCTTTGAGACCGCCCTCGGCATTGAGGGGCTGAAGCGCCAGTGGGGCGTGCACGCCGCTGGCGTCATTATGTCCTCGGACCCCATCATCGACGTCATCCCGGTCATGCGCCGTATCCAGGACGGCCAGGTGATCACGCAGTTCGACTACCCCACATGTGAGGGGCTGGGCCTGATCAAGATGGACTTCCTCGGCCTGCGGAACCTGACGATCATTTCCGACGCCCTGGAGAACATCAAACTTAACCGCGGCCTGGACCTGGACCTGGACAGCCTGGCACTGGATGACGTGGCCTCCTATGAACTGCTGGCCCGGGGCGACACCCTGGGTGTTTTCCAGCTTGATGGCGGTCCCATGCGGTCCCTGCTGAAGCTGATGAAGCCTGACAACTTCGAGGACATCTCCGCCGTGCTGGCTCTATACCGGCCCGGTCCGATGGGCGCGAATGCGCACACCGACTACGCGCTGCGCAAAAACGGGATCCAAGAAGTCATCCCCATCCACCCCGAGCTCAAGGAACCGCTTGCTGAAATCCTTGGCGGGACCTACGGACTGATCGTTTATCAGGAGCAGGTGATGGCCGTAGCCCAGAAACTCGCCGGCTATTCGCTCGGGCAGGCAGACATCCTGCGGCGCGCCATGGGCAAAAAGAAGAAATCCGAGCTGGACAAGCAGTTCGCCGGATTCTCCCAGGGAATGCAGGACAACGGCTACTCCATGGCCGCAGTGAAGACCCTGTGGGACATCCTGCTGCCGTTCTCCGACTACGCCTTCAACAAGGCCCACTCGGCCGCGTATGGCGTGATCTCCTACTGGACCGCGTACCTGAAGGCGCACTTTGCGCCGGAGTACATGGCTGCCCTGCTGACGTCTGTCGGGGACGACAAGGACAAATCGGCAATCTATCTCAACGAATGCCGGCGCATGGGAATCACCGTGTTGCCGCCGGACGTGAACGAATCCGCGCTGAACTTCACTCCGGTAGGCACCGACATCCGATTCGGCATGGGCGCCATCCGCAACGTGGGCGTCAACGCCGTCGAAGCGATGGTGGGCGCGCGCGAGAAGGAAGGCGCCTACACGTCCTTCAAGGACTACCTCATGAAGGTTCCCGCGGTGGTCTGCAACAAGCGGACCATTGAATCCCTGATCAAGGCCGGAGCCTTCGATTCCCTCAACCACCACCGGCGTGCGCTGGCGATGATCCATGAGGAGGCCATCGACTCTGTGATCACGCTCAAGCGAAACGAAGCAATCGGCCAGTTCGATCTCTTCGCCGGTTTCGAGGAGGCAGAATCCGAAGCGTCGCTGAGCATCGAGATCCCCGACCTGCCGGAATGGGAGAAGAAGGACAAGCTCTCCTTTGAGCGCGACATGCTTGGCCTGTATGTGTCAGACCACCCGCTGCAGGGCCTGGAAGGACTCCTCAGCCAGCACGCGGACCAGTCCATCACCTCGATCATCGGCGAAGACGGGCCGCACGACGGCGCCATCATCACCATCTCCGGCATGATCACCTCGCTTAGCCGCAGGATCGCCAAGGCGAGTGGCAACGCCTATGCCCGGGCCGAAATCGAAGACCTCGGCGGTTCGATGGAGGTGATGTTCTTCGGCCAGGTCTATGGCCCCATCGCGTCGGTCCTTGCCGAGGACCTGATCGTAGTGGTCAAAGGCCGCCTGCAGCGGCGGGACGACGGTGCCGTGGCACTGAACTGCATGGAACTGTCCGTTCCGGACCTCAGTGAAGGAACCAACGGCCCCGTGCTCATTTCGATTCCCACGCACAAGGCGACCGAGGCTGTTGTCACCGAACTGGGCGATGTCCTTCGGAACCATCGGGGGAACTCGGAGGTCAGGCTGCACCTGCAGGGCGACACCCGGACGGAAGTCATGGGGCTGCCCGTCCATCTCAGGGTCAACCCCAGTCCGTCACTGTTCGGTGACCTGAAGGTGCTCCTGGGCCCAACCTGCCTGGATAACTAGGTTCCGGTGCGCCATCAGATCTGGTAGTCCAGGGGGACCGGCTGGCCATAGCCGCCGGCGTGGTACAGGAGCGGCGAGCCGTCGTCGCCCACTTCGCCGTCCACAACCTCGACAACCACCACGGCATTGTTCTCGAAGGAGAGCCGCATCTGGATCTTGCCGATCAGCCAGCCGGCGACGTCTTTGAGGATCGGGACCTCGTGCGGGCCAAGTTTCCAGTGGTCCCCGTCGAACCTGTCCTTGGTGCGCGCGAAGCGGTCTGCAAGCGCCTGGTTTTCCAGGCCGAGCATGTGGACACCTAGGTGGGTGGCGTTGGCTACGGCCGGCCAGGAACTTGAACTGCGGGCCATATTGAACGTGAACCGCGGCGGCTGCGCGGAAAGTGACGCCACGGACGTGGCGGTGAAGCCGTAGGGCTCGCCCTGGTAGTTCACGGTGATGATGGCGACCCCGGCCGCATGCCGCCGGAACATTTCCTTGAACGTGCCCTCGAACGGCGTTTTGTCTGTCATCGTAAAATTTGCTCCCTGGAAAGCAGGCTGAAATGGTCTCTTCCTTAAGGGTATTAGTCCCCGCCGGACAGGGAGCAATCCCTTGACCCGGCACGTCATCTGTCAAGACTGCCCACGTCATCTGACCGGACACGCCGAGATTTGTTAAGGTTTGTTTCATGAGAGAACACTTCAGCCGCCGGTCCGCCCGGCTGCCGTGGAAATGCTTTGCCGCTGCTGCTGCCGGTGGTGTTCCTGTCGGCCTGTTGTGGTGGCTGCTTGCCCCAGGTGGCTTGAACCTGATCACGCGCGACCCCGCCCTGGCAGCCGGGACCAACCCGGACGTATGGCTGCCCAGGGACCTCACCCTTGCTGGACTTTGTGTGTTCGCAGGGTGCCTGGTTGCCGTGTTC
This sequence comes from Pseudarthrobacter sp. S3, assembly GCF_050156905.1. Lineage (NCBI taxonomy): Bacteria > Bacillati > Actinomycetota > Actinomycetes > Micrococcales > Micrococcaceae > Pseudarthrobacter > Pseudarthrobacter sp. S3. The sequence continues at coordinate 1,797,368 of NZ_CP189583.1, forward strand.
CTGGCGGATAAGGGCGCCCGCGATGAGCAGGCGGTCTTTCTCCTGGGCCTGGCCGGCGGACTGGGCGGGGCGCTGATCGCGTGGCCGACCGGCGTTCTTGCGGGCCAGCTATGGGGCGGACCCGCAGACACGTCGGTCAACGCAAGCGTCGCGTTCACGCTCCGGTCCCTGCCCGTGCTTATTTTGTGGCCAGCCGCGACTGCCGCGTCCGTGTTTGTCCTAAGCCTGGTGAACCTGCTCAAGAGTGGGCCCGGGAGCACGGGCACGCCGGTAGCCGAAGGCAGCGCGCCCGGCGCGTAAAATGGACCGGTGACCATTTCTCCTGAATTTCCAGCCACACCCACTGCCGCCGCTGTCAGCTTCCGGACAGTCGACCTTCGCGGCAGGGGTCTGACCCTCGCCGGTTTGCGCGCCGCTGTTCCCCGGGCGCGGCAGCACACCGTGGCGGACGCGGAACAAAAGGTAGTGGACATCATCAAGGCCGTCCGCACGGACGGCTTCACCGCCCTCAGCGACCTGGCACTCCGTTTCGACGGAGTCCAGCAGGTCCACCCGCGGGTCCCGGCAGCCTCCCTGGCCCGGGCGCTGGCGGGGCTGGATCCGGCGGTCCGCGGCGCGCTGGAAGAATCCATCAGCCGCGCCCGGCGCTTCGCGGACGGGCAGCGGCCGCGTGATCTCGACGTTGAACTCGGCGACGGCGCGCTGGTGAGCCAGAATTGGGTTCCGGTTTCTCGGGTGGGTTTGTACGTGCCCGGTGGCCTTGCCGTATATCCGTCGTCGGTCATCATGAATGTTGTCCCGGCCCTGGCTGCGGGAGTACAGTCCATCGCCCTGGCATCACCGCCGCAGAAAGATTTCGGCGGCCTCCCGCACCCCACCATCCTTGCGGCAGCGGCCCTGCTCGGTATCGACGAGGTCTACGCCATCGGCGGTGCACAGGCAATCGCTGCCTTCGCCTACGGCGTGGAGGCCAACGACTCCGGGCCCGCTTTGGAACCCGTTGATGTAGTCACGGGTCCGGGAAACATTTTTGTGGCGACGGCGAAGCGCCTGGTCAAGGGTGTGGTGGGAATCGATTCCGAGGCCGGAACCACCGAAATCGCCATCCTGGCTGATGCGACGGCGCAACCTGACCTCGTGGCAGCAGACCTGATCAGCCAGGCGGAGCACGATCCCCAGGCGGCTTCCGTGCTCATCACGGACTCGGAGGACCTTGCCGCGGCAGTCCGCACCGAACTGGACCGGCAGGCGGCCGGCACTAAGCACTCCGCGCGCGTACGTGAGGCACTGTCCGGCCCGCAGTCGGGAGTGGTCCTGGTGGAGGACCTGGAACAAGGCATCGCCGCGTGTGACGCCTACGCTGCTGAACACCTTGAAATCATGACCGCGGATGCGCTGGCGGTAGCTGCCCGGATCCGGAACGCCGGCGCGATCTTTGTGGGGGACTATAGTCCTGTCAGCCTGGGCGACTACTGCGCCGGCTCCAACCACGTCCTGCCCACCAGCGGGACGGCGGCGTTTTCCTCCGGACTGAACGTGACCACCTTCCTGCGTGCCATCCAGGTCATCAACTACAGCCGGGCCGCGCTGCAGGAAGTCAGCGGCCACATTGTGAGCCTGTCCGGTGCCGAGGACCTGCCGGCGCACGGTGAAGCTGTCACGGCACGCTTCCGTCATACCCGCTGATGCAGACGGTCTCCGGCGCAGACTACAGTTACCACTACATGTGGTAATGACAGGATTGTTATTCCGCAACATGTAGTCGTAAACTGAGAGGCGGAGAGGTCTGCCGGGGCCGGAAACATCGGCACCGGAAGACATCGAGGGAGGGGACACCATGTACTGTCCATTTTGCCGCAATCCGGACTCCCGCGTTGTGGACAGCCGGATGGCCGATGACGGCTCGGCCATCCGCCGCCGCCGGCAGTGCCCGGAATGCGGCCGCCGGTTTACGACCGTGGAGACCACCAGCCTTTCGGTGATCAAACGCTCCGGAGTGGGTGAACCGTTCAGTCGCAGCAAGGTTATCAACGGCGTGCGTAAGGCATGCCAGGGCAGGCCGGTCAGCGAAGATGACCTGGCGCTCCTGGCCCAGGAGGTGGAGGAGCAGATCCGCGCTTCTGGCGCGGCCGAGATCGACGCCCATGAAGTTGGCCTGATCATCCTTGGTCCGCTGCAGAAGCTTGACCAGGTGGCCTACCTTCGCTTTGCGAGCGTGTACCAGGCGTTCGAATCCCTCGAGGATTTCGAGACCGCCATTGCACTGCTCCGCCATGAATCAGTGGAAGAAGGAACGCAACGCTCGGCGGCGGCCGCCAAGAGCTCCGAAAAGAGCCCCCTTTAAACTCCGGTGGCGGCCGCGGAGGGGAAGCCGCCGCCACCACCGGCACCGGCTGCCCTCGGGCGCCGGTCATTAGCCGGTTATTTTGTGAGTTTGTGTTTCACGGCAATTTCGACGGCGGCGCCGACGATCCCGGCCTCATTCTTGAGTTCGGCCGGCACAATCGGGGTTCGCAGTTTCATGTGCGGCAGGTATTCGTCGGCGCGCTTGGAGATGCCGCCGCCCACGATGAACAGTTCAGGCGAGAAGAGAAATTCCACGTGGGAGAAGTAGCGTTGCAGCAGCACGCTGTATTCCTCCCAGGTCAGTCCGTCCCGTTCACGGGCCACCGCTGAGGCCTTGCTTTCGGCGTCAAAGCCGTCGATCTCCAGGTGCCCCAGTTCCGCGTTGGGGACGAGACGTCCGTCGAAGATGAATGCCGAGCCGATTCCGGTGCCCAGGGTGATGACTAGGACAGTTCCGTCCACGCCTTTGCCCGCGCCGTAACGGGCTTCCGCCAGGCCGGCGGCGTCGGCGTCGTTGATTACCTCCACCGGGCGGCCAAGCCGTGCGGTGAGCAACGCGTCAATATCGGTGTTGAGCCAGCTCTTGTCAACGTTAGCCGCCGAATGGACCACGCCATGCTGGATGATGCCGGGGAAGGTGACGCCCACGGGCGAGTCCGCGGCCGGAGCCTCCGGGCGGCTTGAAAGCTCGGCAACCACCTGCGCCACAACGTCCGCTACGGCGTCAGGGGTGGCGGGCTGGGGCGTAGGCACGCGGAACCGCTCACCCAGGAGCTTGCCCTTTTTCAGGTCGACGATGCCGCCCTTAATTCCCGTGCCGCCGATGTCAATGCCGATCAGCGGGGCGTTCTTGTGCGACTTCTCGTCCTTCTTGGCCAATGTTGTTCCGTTCGTGGCTGGGCGGGCTGGTCGGCCGGGCGGCTGACCGGGGAAATTTCAGGGGAGCGTGAGGATTTCGGCGCCGGACTCTGTCACCAGCAGGGTGTGCTCAAACTGGGCGGTCCGCTTGTGGTCCCGGGTGACAACTGTCCAGTCGTCTTCCCACATGTCCCATTCGATGGTGCCGAGTGTCAGCATGGGTTCGATGGTGAACACCATGCCGGTCTCGATCACAGTGTTGTAGGCCGGAGCCGCATCATAGTGCGGGATGATCAGGCCCGTATGGAACGCTTCGCCGACGCCGTGGCCGGTGAAGTCCCGCACCACGCCGTAGCCGAAACGCTTGGCGTACGACTGGATGGCGCGGCCGATCACGTTGATCTCCCGGCCGGGGGCCACGGCTTTGACGGCGCGGTTGAGGGATTCCCGGGTGCGCTCCACCAGCAGGCGCGATTCGTCGTCCACCTCACCCACCAGGAAGGTGTGGTTCGTGTCGCCGTGCACCCCGTTTATATATGCCGTGATGTCGATATTGAGGATGTCGCCGTCCTGGACCACGGTGCTGTCCGGGATGCCGTGGCAGATCACTTCATTCAACGACGAGCACAGGGACTTCGGGAACCCGCGGTAGCCCAGTGTGGACGGATAGGCCTTGTGGTCCAGCAGGAATTCGTGACCCACCTTGTCCAGCTGGTCGGTGGTCACACCGGGCTTGATGTGGTTGCCCACCTCAACGATGGCCTGTGCGGCGATCCGGCTGGCGATCCGGATTTTCTCTACAGTCTCGGCGGACTTGATCTCGGAGCCGGTGAACTTGGCCGGGCCGGGCTTGCCCACGTATTCCGGTCGCGTGATGGACGCTGGAACGGCGAGCTGCGGGCTCACGGTTCCCCGGGTAAGGGTGCCGGTGGGTGCAGTCGAGGCTAGGGAAGGCATAGATTGATCATATAAGGCACCGCATTAGGCCAAGTAACTGGAAGCCCTAAGCTGTCCGCGTCGACGTTTAAGTTACGTGGATCACGGCCGGGCCTCCGCCAGCCGGAACTAGGAGCACCGATGACTGAGTACTGGTACAACGTAAACACCCACGAGGTGGAAGAAGACGCACTCTCGGACTGGAGCCAGCTGATCGGCCCCTACAAAACGCGGGAAGAGGCCGAACACGCCCTCGAAAAGGTCCGGGCCAGGAATGAGTCGTGGGAAAAGGGCGATGACGACTGAACTGCACTCATCTGCCGCCCGTGACGTGCCAGCGGCCAGAACGAGCCCGCGACCTGCCGGGGCCTAGAAAGAGTGTTCCGGGCCGGGGAACGCACCTGTTCGGACCTCGTCGCCGTACGCCTTCGCCGCGTCGCTGAGGGTAGTGCGCAGGTCAGCGTACTGTTTGACGAACTTCGCCATCCTGCCACCGCGCAACCCGGCCATGTCCTGCCACACCAGCACTTGCCCCGTGGTGGCATTGCCCGCGCCGATCCCGACAGTCGGCACGCTGACCGCTGCGTCAACGGCGGCTGCTGTGGCCGCCGGAACCATTTCCATCAGGACGGCGAACGCCCCCGCCTCAACCAGCGCCGTTGCGTCGTCAATCAGGCGCTGCGCATCTTCCCCGCGGCCCTGGACCCGGTAACCGCCCAGCGCGTGTTCACTCTGCGGGGTGAAGCCGATATGGGCCATGACCGGGACGCCGGCCTGGACCATGGCGCGGACGGTTTCCGCGTAGTATTTTCCGCCCTCGATCTTCACGGCATGGGCCAGCCCTTCCTTGAGGAACCGGACGCCTGTTTCGACACCCTGCTGCGCCGAAACTTCGTAACTGCCGAACGGCAGGTCTGCCACCACCAGGGCGCGCTTGGCGGACCGCGCCACGGCGCGGCAGAGGGGGAGGAGCTCATCCACCGTGACGGGCAGGCTGGTCTCGTTGCCGAAAACGTTGTTGGATGCCGAATCGCCCACCAGGAGGACCTCGATGCCGGCCTGGTCGAAGATCTCCGCGCTGTACTGCTCATAGGCGGTCAGCATGGCGAAGCGTTTACCGTCCCGCTTGGCCTGCTGCAGGTGGTGGATGCGCACCCTGGGTGCGGGCTTCGCATTAATTTCCGACGACGGTGCCTGCTCCGGTGCAGGTCCGGTTCCGTAGGGTGCGTGTACTTCAGCGGACGCGCTTGACTCAGAGCTATTGGTGGAGTCCATGGCAAGAGCGTAATGCGGCACCGGCAGTCCTAGCCACCGCAGACGGGCCAGCGGACCGTGATCCGTGTCATATTCAGGTGCCCGTCGGGGCATATTTGCCACCCGTGGGTGCGGCCGGCCGTGGTTGCCGTGTTAACGCTGTGTTACGCGCGGTGCGGTCGCCCGCATTGGAGCCGATTGCTTAGTAAAGTAATGGTGAACTGCTGCCGGCCGCCGCTTCCGCGGGCCCGGGGCATGAACGATTGACCGGAGAAGAGGCCATCATGGACCGCCAGCAAGAGTTTGTCCTGCGCACAATCGAGGAACGCGACGTACGGTTCGTACGTTTGTGGTTCACCGACGTCGTAGGTTCACTCAAATCGGTGGCACTTGCCCCGGCCGAGGTCGAAGGGGCCTTTGAGGAGGGACTCGGTTTCGACGGTTCAGCCATCGAAGGCTTGGCGCGCGTGTTCGAATCGGACATGCTGGCACAACCGGATCCGTCCACCTTCCAGATCCTGCCGTGGCGTGGCGAGACGGAACAGACGTCGAGAATGTTCTGCGACATCCTGACTCCGGACGGCGAACCGTCGGCCGCGGATCCCCGCAATGTCCTCAAGCGCACGCTGGCCAAGGCCGCGGACATGGGCTTTACGTGCTACACCCACCCGGAGATCGAGTTCTACCTCCTCAAGTCCCAGCAGCCCGGGCCCGACGGCGCGCCCATACCCGTTGACGAGGGCGGCTATTTTGACCACGTGCCCGGCGGCGTGGCGCAGGACTTCCGCCGCACGGCCGTGACCATGCTGGAATCCGTGGGTATTTCGGTGGAGTTCAGCCACCATGAAGCCGGTCCCGGCCAGAACGAGATCGACCTGCGCTACGCGGACGCCCTGCAGACCGCGGACAACATCATGACCTTCCGCACGGTGATCAAGGAAGTGGCCCTCCAGCAGGGCACTTACGCCACGTTTATGCCCAAGCCCTTCACCGACCACCCCGGCTCCGGGATGCACACGCACTTCTCGCTGTTCGAAGGTGACGCTAACGCTTTTTATGAGGCCGGCGCCGAATTCCAGCTCTCCAAAACCGCCCGCCAATTCATCGCAGGGATCCTGAAGCACGCCCCCGAATTCACCGCTGTGACCAACCAGTTTGTGAACTCCTACAAGCGGCTCTGGGGTGGCGGCGAAGCACCGAGCTACCTCAGCTGGGGGCACAACAACCGTTCGGCCCTGGTCCGGGTCCCGCTGTACAAGCCCGGCAAGGGCCAGTCGGCCCGCATCGAATACCGCGGCATTGATTCAGCAGCGAACCCCTACCTTGCCTATGCTGTCCTGCTGGGGGCCGGACTGAAGGGGATCGAAGAAGGCTACGAGCTGCCCGCCGCAGCAGAGGACGACGTCTGGTCACTGAGCTCCGCCGAGCGTCGCGCCATGGGCCACGACCCCCTGCCCGCCAGCCTTCACGATGCCATCAGGTCCATGGAGGACTCCGAGCTGATGCCGCAGATCCTCGGTGAGCAGGTCTTCGAGCACTTCCTGCGCAACAAGCGTGCCGAATGGCAGGACTACCGGCTCCAGGTGACGCCTTACGAACTGCAGCGCAACCTCGGCATTCTTTAGGCGGCGGTGAGCCTCGCACGCCGCCTCATCTCAGCCGGCTTCAGTGACCTGGAGAAGGGTGAGCGCTTCCTTGCTGCCCCGGAGCTGATTGGCCTTGACCCGGACAGGATTTTCGCCGGCCTGCAGCTGGCCGCCAACCCCGACACCGCCCTGCAGTCACTGGTGCGGCTGATTGAAAAGCACCCGGGTCTCCGGGAGCTGGCGGCGGCCGATCCGGAGACCAGCGAGCCGCTCTACAGGGTGCTCGGGGCCTCCGAAGCGCTCGGGGAATTCCTTATCCGGCACCCGGAACACCTCGATGCCTTCGAAGTCACCGCCAGTCCCGAGCCACTGCAGGCAGATCCGGAGCAGCTCCGCTCTGTGCTCCTGAAATCTGTCCGTGCGGAACCCTCGTCAGCCCGGCCCGTGGCAGGAGTGACCGGAACCGAAGCTTATGCGGCGCTGCGGTCGGCGTATCGCCGCGGGGTGGTGGACCTGGCGGTCAAGGACATGTGCGCCGCTGACCCGCTGGACTTTATGCCCGCCGTCGGGGCTGAGCTCGCTGATCTGGCGGGGGCCGCGATCGAAGCTGCGCTGGCAGTTTCCCGTGCCGAGGCTGCTGAGCAGTTCAGCGCCAGGGAAGTGGCCGCCGTCGGTCTGGCCGTCATCGGGATGGGCAAATGCGGAGCGCGGGAACTGAACTATATTTCCGACGTCGACGTCATCTACGTGATCGACGCCGGCGACCTCGATGACGCCCGTGCCAACACCATCGGCACAGCCTTGGCCGCCGGCATTTCCCGGGCCATCTCGTCGGTGGCACGTGAGCCCGGTCTCTGGGAAGTGGACGCCAACCTGCGGCCGGAGGGCAAGTCCGGCCCCCTGGTCCGAACCCTCGCGTCGCACGAAAGTTACTACGCGCGCTGGGCGGAAAGCTGGGAATTCCAGGCACTCCTGAAGGCCCGGACCATCGCCGGCGACAGGGACCTGGGGGAGCGCTACGAAAAGGCCGTGACTCCACTGATCTGGAGCTCCGCGGGCCGTGAAGGGTTTGTGGAGTCCGTGCAGGCGATGCGCCGCAGGGTCACAGAGCATATCCCGGCGGCGGAGGAACAGCGGCAGATCAAGCTTGGCCGGGGCGGCCTCCGGGACGTCGAGTTCACCGTGCAGCTGCTCCAACTGGTGCACGGAAAATCCGACGAAACCCTCCGCCGCAGGGATACCACCGCAGCCATTGCGGCCTTGTCCGCCGGGGGCTACATCGGCAGGACCGACGCCGCCGCTTTCGACCACGCCTACCGATACCTGCGGGTCCTGGAGCACCGCATCCAGCTGTTCCAGCTCCGGCGGACGCACCTGATGCCCGTGGGCGAGGCGGCACAGCGAGCCCTTGCAAAGGCAGTCCTTAGCCCTTTCTCCAATGACAGGCCACCGCCGGCTTCGCTGCTGGCCACCTGGCAGAAGACCAAACGCTCTGTCCGTGAACTGCACGAGCGTATTTTCTACCGGCCGCTGCTGAACACGGCAGCCAAACTTAGCACCGAAGACGCCAGGCTGACGCCTGAGGCCGCCCAGGGCCGCCTTGCCGCACTGGGCTATCGCGATCCGAGGGGAGCCATGCGGCACATTGAGGCGCTGACCGCAGGTGTCAGCCGGCGCGCGGCGTTGCAACGCCAGCTGTTGCCCATCCTGCTGGACTGGCTCGCCAGCGGCGTTGATCCCGACGCCGGGCTGCTCGCGTTCCGGCGCGTCAGTGAGGCCCTTGGCACTACCCACTGGTACCTGGGCATGCTCCGCGATTCCACCGCCGCGGCCGAACGGTTATGCAACGTTCTCGCCAACTCGCGGCTGATCGCTGACCTGTTGGAGGTGTCGCCGGAATCGGTGGCATGGCTGGGCACCAACAAGGACCTTGCGCCATTGAACTTCGAAGCCCAGTGGCAGGAAATCACGGCCAAAATGTCGCGGCACTCGGACCCGGAAAACGCCATCAGGCTGATCCGGCTGATCAGGCGCAGGGAGATCCTGCGGATCGCGATCGCCGATTCTGCCGGTCTGCTCAACCAGGACCAGGTGGGCGCGGCGCTGGCGGACACCGACCGGGCAGCGGTGCTGGGCGCCCTGCGTGTGGCCGAAGGAATCATCACCGCTGAGGGACCGCTGAAGACCGCGATGCTGGTGGTGGCCATGGGCCGGCAGGGCGGCCGCGAGATCGGCTACGGCTCCGACGCCGACGTGATGTACGTGCACCGCGCGTTGCCGGGCTATACCGACGAGGAGGCGCAGGATCAGGCGGCCCGGATTGTGGCCAAGGTCTCCAGCCTGCTCACACAGCCACTTAAACCGGCCATTATGGCCGAGCGTGTACTGCAGATGGACGCGGATCTTCGGCCCGAAGGCAAGAACGGCGCCATGGTCCGCTCCCTCGATTCGTTTGCCGAATATTACCGCCGCTGGTCGTTGATCTGGGAAGCGCAGGCGCTGTTGCGGGCCCGGCCCATGGCGGGCGACGACGCCCTGGCCGAGGACTTCCTGTCGCTCATCGACCCGATCCGGTACCCGGCGTCGATTTCGGAGCAGGATGTCCGGGAGGTGCGCAGGGTCAAGGCGCGGGTGGAATCGGAGCGGTTGCCGCGCGGGGCGGACCCCGCACGCCACTTGAAGCTTGGCCGCGGGGGGCTGAGCGACGTTGAGTGGCTGGTACAGCTGCTCCAGCTCCAGCACGCTGCCAAGCACCCGGAACTGCGGACAACGTCCACGGTGGAGGCCCTTGAAGCCGCGGCTTCACTGAACCTGCTCACGGCTGCCGACGCAAAGCTGCTGGCCGAGGCGTGGCGGCTCGCCAGCAGGATCCGGTCCGCCAACGTCATTTGGAGCGGCAGGGCTTCGGACCTGCTGCCATCTGCGCGGGGGGACCTGGAGGCGGTGGCCCGCTGGTGCGGCTACGCACCAGGCCACGCGGCCGTCCTGGAAGAGGACTACCTCCGGCTGAGCCGGCGTGCCCGGGGTGTGTTCGAGAAAGCCTTCTACGGCCATTAGCCGCTGTTTGGGTCCTCCCCGGAGGGCTGCAGACAGTCGCGGAGGCTCGGTGCTAGGTTGGGGGCCATGGCAACGCAAATTTATGTGAACCTGGCCGTTAAGGACCTGAAGCGGTCCGTCGATTTCTTCACCGCCCTGGGCTTCTCGTTCAACCCGGACTACACCGACGAAAACGCGACCTGCATGATCATCAACGACAACGCCTTTGTTATGCTCCTGGTAGAGGGATTCTTCAAGACCTTCACCTCCAGGGACGTGGCCGACGCCACCAGTTCCACCGAAGCCATCATGGCCTTTTCGGTAGACAGCAAGGAAGACGTCGACGCAACCATACGCAAGGCGTTGGCCGCTGGCGGCACCCCGTCGCAGGAGGTCCAGGACTACGGCTTTATGTACAACCACAGTTTCCAGGACCTGGACGGGCACCTGTGGGAGGTACTCTGGATGGACCCTGCCGGTCCACCTGCCGACGACGGAACCCCCGCCGGATCAGACGGACAGCCCACCTGAAAACCCGGGTTGATTCTGTCTGGCTCATCGCCCTGGATGACCTCGACGGTGATGCCCTTGCCATCCAGCTGGGTGAGGTAGCCAACCTTGAACTGGGCCCAGGACAAAGCAGCTTCGTGGGTGACCCGCTCCGCATGGTCCTGGCGGGACTGGAGGAGGATTCGCGGTTCCCGTATGTCGTGGAGGCTGCGGGCTACGCAGTCGGCGTGCTGACCCTCCAGGCCGGTGCCGCGCGCCTGGCCGGCTGGCCGGACGAGGATTCTGCGTGGCTGCTCCGCGGTTTCCTGATCGACAGGCGCCACCAAGGGCAGGGCCTCGGACCGCTGGCGGCCACGTCCGCAGTGGACGCCGCCGCGAAACTGACCGCCAGGCGCGGAACCCACGAGGCCGGCGTCGTGCTTTCCGTCAACGAAACCAACCAGGCCGGGCTGGCCGCATACCGGACCGCCGGCTTTGTGGACCAGGGGCAGTACCTGGGCGGCAGTTCCGGACCGCAACGGACCATGTACCGGGGCTTCACATAATAGTCTTCGGCGGTTTGCATTGCCTCCGGCTCAACATTGACGGATCATGTGGATTGGCGGTGTTCTTCAAACCTTGTTGGGGGGAAGGCTTGAAAAGTCTTCGTCTCGGGGAGCACATGTCAGGGGGCTGGCTCCTGGTCTCAGCACGTCTGGAGGCAGCCCCCACCTAAAGAGACAAAAAAGTCCGCCCGGGCTGCAGCTCTGATGCTGGCAGCCCGGGCGGACTTTTTGGCGGACTGAACGGGTTCAGCCGCCGATCGTGCTAGACGCCGTAGTAGAGCTCGAACTCGTACGGGTTCGGGCGCAGGGACAGCGGGCGGATCTCGTACTCGTATTTGTACTCGATCCAGGTGTCGATCAGGTCCTGGGTGAACACGCCACCGGCCTGCAAGAACTCGTTGTCCTCGCGCAGGGCCTCCAGCGCCTCTTCCAGCGAACCCGGAGCCTTCGGGATGTCCTTGGCTTCCTCGGCAGGCAGCTCGTAGAGGTCCTTGTCGATTGGCGCCGGCGGTTCGATGCGGTTGCGGATGCCGTCAATCCCGGCCATCAGCTGGGCAGCGAAGGCCAGGTACGGGTTGGACGAGGGGTCCGGAGCGCGGAACTCGATGCGCTTGGCCTTGGGGTTGGAGCCCGTGATGGGGATACGGATCCCGGCGGAGCGGTTGCCCTGCGAGTACACCATGTTGACCGGAGCTTCGAAGCCCTTGACCAGGCGGCGGTAGGAGTTCACCGTCGGGTTGGTGAAGGCGAGGACGGCGGAGGAGTGCTTCAGCAGGCCGCCGATGTACCAGCGGGCCATGTCGGACAGGCCGGCGTAGCCCTTTTCGTCGTAAAACAGCGGCTCGCCGTTGGTCCACAGCGACTGGTGGCAGTGCATGCCCGAACCGTTGTCGCCAAAGACCGGCTTCGGCATGAAGGTCACGGACTTGCCCCAGGCATCGGCCGTGTTCTTGATGACGTACTTGAACTTCTGCAGGTCGTCCGCGGCGTGGGTCAGGGTGGTGAACTTGTAGTTGATTTCAGCCTGGCCGGCGGAGCCTACCTCGTGGTGGCTGCGCTCGACCTCGAGGCCTGCCTCATCCAGGGCGATACACATGGCGTCGCGGAGGTCAGCCTGCTTGTCGGTGGGGGAAACCGGGAAGTAGCCGCCCTTGATGGGGGTCTTGTAGCCGAGGTTTCCGCCCTCTTCTTCGCGGCCGGTGTTCCAGTGTGCTTCTTCGGAGTCGATCTTGTAGAAGCTGCCCTCGGGGGAGGACTGGTACTGGACGTTGTCGAAGACGAAGAATTCGGCCTCCGGAGCGAAGAACGCGGTGTCGGCGATGCCCGTGGAGGCGAGGTAGGCCTCAGCCTTTTCGGCTACGCCGCGGGGATCGCGGTGATACGGGTCTCCGGTGCGGGGGTTCACGATCGAGAAGTTCAGCGCAAGGGTCTTTTCCATGCGGAACGTGTCCAGGAATGCGGTGGTAACGTCCGGGATCAGCTGCATGTCGGATTCGGCGATGCCCTGGAAGCCGCGGATGGAGGAACCGTCGAAGAGCTGGCCGTTGATGAAGAAGTCCGCGTCGACGCTCTTGGCCGGCACGTTGAAGTGCTGCTGCACACCCGGGAGGTCGGTGAAGCGGATATCGACGAATTTAATATCTTCGTCCTTGATGAACTTGAGGACTTCGTCCGCAGTCTTGAACATCTATGCTCCTTACGCATATGTAATATCTGGCTGGCAAGCCAACTGATCCAGCGCAATCCGAAGGGCAGGGAAACCTGGTTTCCCTGCTTGGGAGGTATTGCTTGAAACTGCTATCAGCCTATGGACACGTCATTTCCCGTCAGTGTCCACATTGTTTCGGGCAGGTTACAGAATGCCCTGTTCAGGTTACAGAATTGTCCTGAACAGGTAACGCTATCCGGTGTCCAAAGTGTGGTCCAACGGTTTCCACTCTGTGGTCGGCGGTGAGTCGGTAAGCTTGGACGGTGGTAGATCGCAATGATATTGGTTCCTGGCTCAGCGGACCGGACACGTCCGGCATCTCAAGGTACCCGGGGGAGCGGTTGGGAATGCCCGAATCCGGTTCCGGCTCCATGGCCAGGGCAGGCAGGCGCTTCCTCGCCATCGCCCTTGACTGGGGGATTGCCCTGCTGATCAGTAATTTTGCCTTTGGCGGTGACTCCTGGGCCACGTTGGCGGTATTTGCCGCGGAACAGATGCTGCTCGTGGGCACCCTTGGTTACAGCATCGGCCACCGCGTGGCCGGGATCCACGTGCTGCGCCTGGGCGGCGGACCCGCTGGTCCGATGGCCGCCGTGGTGAGGTCAGTGTTGCTGTGCTTAGTGATTCCTGCCGTAATTTTCGATCCGGACCAGCGGGGACTGCACGACAAGGCGATGGATACTGTCCTCGTCAGACGCTAGCAGGGTCCATGCGCTTGGCGAAGGCCATGTGCCGGCACCCCGCGGCTTGGGAATACAGTGCCGTGCCGGGTCAGACCCCCGCCGTTTCCTTCGTCCCGGCAGCGACGGCCGTGCGTGGCGTCAGGTAGCCGTGCTTTCCGGCCCAGCGTTCGAACGCCACCGTGGCGAACGGGAACACTGCCGACAGCCCCGCGAACAGGGCCACCACGAAGGGCCACCGCTGGAGGCGCCACAGGGCGAGGGCAGCGATGCCGTAGCCCACAAACAGCGCACCATGGATAGGACCGGCGATCTCCACGCCCAGTTCGGTGGTCTTGGCGACCCATTTGAAGTACATGCCCGCCAGGAGCGCAGCCCAGCTGCAGCATTCGGCAACCGCCAGGACGCGGAAGGTCCGGATGACGAGGGTTCTAGCGGGAATCGTCATGTAGCTGCTTCCAATCAATGTACCCGCCCGGGTGGCCGGCGTCGGCAGACAAAAACTGCCCGGGTTCCGGCTTGGCCGGAACCCGGGCAGTTCAAGAGTCTTAGCGTCCGCGGTTGGGACGCGCTTTGTAAGGGTCGATTCCCTTGGGGATCGGGAGTCGGTTGCCCAGCGAGGAAATGCGTTTGGATACGGCATTCACCTCAAGCTTGGTCAGCTCCTTCTTGAGCTTGCCCATCTTCTTGGCTACCTGGCTGATTGGGACCTGGCCTTCGCCGCGGCCGCTTTCGATCATGTGGACCGTGACGTTTGGGAGGATGCGCGCGAGGCGCTTACGCTCAGCGTCGAGCATCGGCTTGACGCGGATGGTGGGGCCTTCGCTGACGAGGACGACGCCGGGACGGCCGACGGCGCGGAACACGGCGTCCTGCGTGCGTGGGTTTACGGCGACCGGCTGGTCCTCGGTGATCCAGCCGCGCTTCAGCGTGCCCAGTGCGGCGCCTGAGGCTCCGGGCTGGTTCTCGATCTGGGCGAAGGCGGCGCGTTCGGCGCGACGCGAGAGGATCAGGGTGGCGCCGAGGAGGCCCAGCGGAATGCCGATGAGCAGGCCAGTGATCCAATTTTCCAGCCAATAACCCACCAGGAAGCCGACAGCCACAACACCCAGAAATACCAGCAGCATCAGCCACGGGACCATGGGATCATGGCGGCGGGTCATGTTAAAGACTTCGCCGATCTGCTTGAGCCGGCTGGGCTTCTTGACCTTTGCTTGTTTTGGCTTGCGCGAGAAGAGGCCACGTTTCGAGGCGTCAGGGGCCGCCGGAGTGCTGTTACTGGAATCAGGGGTGTTCGCCATAGTTCCTCAATTCTACGTGATTTATGCCTGCGGGCCGGACACCGGAGAATGTCCGGTGCCGGCCCGCAGGGATACCAAACTACGGCTTAGGAACGGGCGGCCAGCAGTGTGCTGGCTTCCTGGCGGGTGCTGCCGGAAGACTCGATGTGGGCGAGCTGGGCGGGGATTTCCCAGCCCTTCTTGCGCATCGCGGTGGCCCAGAGCCGGCCGGCCCGGTAGGAGGAACGGACCAGGGGTCCACTCATGACGCCGAGGAAGCCGATCTCCTTGGCCTCGTCCTGGAGGTCCACGAACTCCTGCGGCTTGACCCAGCGGTCCACCGGCAGGTGCCGCTCGGACGGTCGAAGGTACTGGGTGATGGTGATCAGGTCACAGCCGGCCTCGTGCAGGTCCCGCAGCGCCTCGGAGATCTCCTCGCGGGTCTCGCCCATACCCAGGATCAGGTTGGATTTGGTCACCATGCCCAGGTTCCGGCCCTGGGTGATGACATCCAGGGACCTCTCGTACCGGAACGCGGGCCGGATCCGCTTGAAAATCCGGGGCACGGTTTCAACGTTGTGCGCGAAGACCTCCGGCTTCGAAGCGCAGATCGCCTCGATGTGCTCGGGCTTGCCGGAAAAGTCAGGGATCAACAGTTCAACGCCGGTGCCCGGGTTCAGCTCGTGGATCTTCCGCACCGTCTCGGCATACAGCCACACACCCTCATCGGCCAGATCATCTCGGGCCACCCCGGTGACGGTGGCGTAGCGCAGCTGCATGGCCAGGACCGAGCGGGCCACCTTCGTGGGCTCAAACACGTCCACCGGGGACGGCTTACCCGTATCGATCTGGCAGAAATCACAACGCCGGGTGCATTCGGAGCCACCAATCAGGAACGTCGCTTCCTTATCTTCCCAGCACTCAAAAATGTTCGGGCAGCCGGCCTCCTCACACACCGTGTGCAGGCCTTCCTTCTTAACCAGGTTCTTGAGCTGGACATACTCCGGACCCATCTGGACCTTCGCCTTGATCCACTCCGGCTTCCGCTCCACCGGTACTGCAGAGTTACGCTGCTCAACGCGCAGCAGCTTCCGGCCTTCTGGTGCCAGTGTCACAGGAGTGCTCCCTCAGGGATTGAAACGAGTGCTTCTTCGTGCTTGCGAAATTCTTCCACGAACCGGTCCGCGATATCGCCGGGGGCGATGTTCCTGCCGGTTTCGATGGACATTGTGGTGACGCTGGCGTCGGTGATGCCACAGGCGATGATCTGGGCATAGGGCGCCAGATCATTGTTGCAGTTAATGGCAACGCCGTGCATTGTGACCCCGTCCAGGACGCGGATGCCGATCGCTGCAATCTTCCGGTCCGGGCCTTTGCTGTCAGCGGTGATCCACACGCCGGCCCGTCCCTTTATGCGCTCAGCGTTGATGCCGTAGTCGGCCATAACGGCGATCATGACCGCTTCAAGCCGCTCAACATAGTCTCGGATGCCTGACCGGTTCTTCAGCCTGAGAATCGGATACACGATCAGCTGGCCGGGGCCGTGCCAGGTCAGCTTGCCGCCGCGGTCCACCGCAACGACGGGCGTGCCGTCCAACGGGCGCTCGTGCTCTTCCGTGAGCTTGCCCGCTGTATAGACAGCGGCATGTTCAAGGATGAGGACAGTGCTGGGCGCCTCGGCTGTGACGACCTTGCTGTGGATCCCGCGCTGCAGATCCCAGCCGCGCGTGTAGTCAACGAAGTCCGGGGCGAGACCCACCTGTGAAAACTCAAGAGTCATGCCGTCAAGCTTAGACCCCGATCCGCGAGGGGTCCGGTTATAGTGTCGGACCTCTCATGCACTGACTCATGCGCTGGCGGATCCGGTGGATGCCCATGGCCTGTGGATAACTTCTGCAGGCATTCCCGGATTCCGCTAGACATGGGTCATGGATGATTTCACTGCCCCCGTAGTTCCCGGGTTCCTGGTGGGCCGCGTGTTGGGCCGCGGCGGAAGTTCGACGGTGTGGCTGGTTACGGAAGAAGGGTCCGGGCGCGAGTTTGCGCTGAAATGCCTCGGTGCCGGGCACCGCGTCGCGACAGGCCTCGGCGAAGGCAGGGAAACCGGGGCCGACGCCGAGGAGGCCATCCGCCGTGAAATCCGTATTCTTTCTGTCCTTGACCACCAGCACCTCATCAAAGCCCACGATGCCCTCCGTCTTCGCGAGCCGGCCGGATCAGCAGTGACGGCCGGAGGGACAATAGGGCTGCTGCTGGATTACGCGCCCGGCGGTTCCCTCGGAGAGCTGGTCGGAAGCAGGGCGAAGCTCACCATCGGGGAGACGGTCACCGTGCTCACCCCTATTGCCCAGGTACTTGGCTACCTGCACGGCCAGGGGTTCACCCACGGTGACGTATCGCCCGGGAACGTCCTCTTTACAGGCCATGGCAAGCCAATGCTCTCCGACGTTGGCATTGCACGGATGGTGGGTGATGTTTCAGCGGTGCCTGACCACGGAACCGCTGGGTTTATGGATCCGGCACCCGTGGACGCCGTAAGGGCCGGGCTGCAGCCGGAACGCGACGTTTACTCGGTGGCGGCGCTGGGGTGGTACTGCCTTACGGGCCAGCCGCCACGCCGTACCGCCGACCGTCCGCCTCTTTCCCTCCTGCTCCCTGACGTTCCAGTCGAGCTGGCCGCAGCCCTGGAGGCGGGACTAAATGAGGACAGGCGGCTGCGACCCACAGCCGTTGAGCTGGCGACGGCGGTCTACCGCAGCGCCCCGCCGCAGCCGGTGGACCTCTCGTCCTCGGTCCACGCCACGGTCATTCCGCAGCTGCTGACACGGCGCCGCGTCCCGGAACGTCCCGGTGGCGCGCTCCGCCGTAATCTTCAGGCCTGGCGGCGCCGGATTTCGACGTCGCGCTGGTCCGGGCTGGTCGGGGCGCGGCAGACCCTTCCGTTCCCGGCCGCAGACGAAAGGGAGATGCTGGCGGTTCCCGGGCCAACGCTCCGCGAATCAGTGGCCAGGGCACCCGGGGCCGGCAGCCTGGCGGCACCGGTCCAGGCCGCCGACGTCGACAATCCGGGACCGCGCGGCAGGCATGCTGTGGAACCCGGCACGCACGATCACGAACCCAACGCCGGTTCGAGGCGTCGGACGGTGGCGTCGCCGAAATCGGTGGACCCCGGCCCGTCCCGGCGCCGTGGGCGCTCAGGGACGGCCGGGCACAATCGGGGCACCGTGCTGTTGGCAGTGGGAGCGGGTGCGATCCTGGCAGGCACTATCTGGGCCGCCGGCGTCTTTGGGCCGGATGGGCCGTGGGGGGCGCCAGCTTGGCCAGAGGCGGTGGCGGAGAGTGCGGATGCCGGAGGGGTGGACCCAGTGCTCGCCGCCACAGGAGTCCCGGCAGCCGCCGCGGCGCAGCTGGCCTCGGCGGACCCGCTTCAAGCAGTCCAGGGACTGGCTGCGGTGAGGTCCGTGGCCTTCAGCTCCGGCCGGCTGGAGCTGCTGGATCTGGTGAATGCCCCGGGATCTGCTGCCGCTGCCGCGGATGCAGGTCTCAAGGCCGGGCTCCAGAAGTCCGGCCACGTCCTGGCCGGATTCACCAGTTCCGTATCGAACCTGCAGGTCCAGCCTGGCAGTCCACCCGGCCAGGTGGTTGTTGCTGTCACGTCAGCCACGTCGCCGTATGAGGAGAAAGACGCGTCCGGGGCAGTCGTGGCGGCGGGCACACCGGTGGCTGCCCGGAACCTCCGGCTGGTGCTGGTCTCCGTTGACGGCCAGTGGCGGATTACGGACGTCCTGCCTGGGGCCTGACTATTTGTCTCAGTACGCTGCCTCAGCGGTGATTTTCCGAAGTCGGCTTCACGGAATGTCCAAAGTCGTCTGCACCAACTCACGCCTGGTCTTAGTGAGTCCCATTTGGGGAACCCTCTACGGGAAAGATTGAGAATTGTTCTCGGGTGAAGGCGACTATCGGTCCCGAATCGCTCGCGGAGCATGCCGTGATTCGGAGTCAGCACGGGCCGCAGGGTGCCTAAAAGCTGGCTCAAAGGATGAATCATCTGGCTTTTGGGTTGAGATTGCACCGATATGGCGAGAAGGGTGTGATTGCCGTGGATATGGTGACTGGCATGGAACCAGTTCTGAAATTTGTACGGCGTTGGGGCGCCCCCGTGGCGGCCGTCATCTTCTTCTCCCTGTGGTGTGTGGCCGAGGCAGGCAGAATGGGAGGGTCCTGGTTCTCGTGGTCAGGGAACTGGCCGCTGGCCTTGATGACATTGGCTGTTGCCACGGCGTCCTGGAAACCCCTGGTGTCTCTTGGGTTCACGGTTGCGCTCCTTGCCGGACAGTTGAGTCATGCCCTGCCGCCTATGTATTCCAATCACTGGGCCATCTACTTGGGTTCCTTTGTCGCTCTTGGCTTCATCATGTGGACCGCTCCACCGCGGCTGCGGTTCATCGCTGGGGGCGCGAACGTGGTCGCCGCTGCTGTCATGGCGTTCCTGATGCTCTCGTGGAGATACGGCGACGGTGTCGGCTGGTATCCGCCGGCGTACGCCGGAGACCGGTGGATGCTGCAGGACTATGGCTGGCAGCTGTTAGCCCTCCTCCTGGTGATCGCCGGGGCCTGCGCCGCCGTCGGACTTCTACTCGCTCTATATCAGGAACGGGGCAGTCTATTCCGGGCCCGGGAGCTTGCGCAGAGCAGCATGAAGGAAACCGAGATCGACCTCATCGTGGAGCAGGAACGGACACGCATCGCCCGCGATCTGCACGATGTCCTCGCCCATTCCCTCGCAGTCATCGCCGCCCAGGCCGACGGGACCCGCTATCTGAGCAAGGACCAGCCCAAGGTCGTCCTCAATGCCCTGGGCACCATCGCCCGGTCCGCCCGCAGCGCCCTTGTGGATGCCCAGCGCGTGATCGAAGGAGTACGCGATGACGGCATGGTGACGCCCCAGCCGCGGCTGAGCGACATCCCGGCACTAATCGAAGGGATGCAGCGCGGCAGTTTGAAGATCCACCCCAGCGAGTCCGGGTCGCCCGTGGAACTCTCCACCGGACAGGAAATGGCGGTCTTCAGGATCGTTCAGGAGTGCCTGACCAATGCCCTCAAACATGGCGGGCGCGGCACGGATGTGCGGCTCCACTTTGACTGGAGCGGGCCGGGCCTGACTCTGCACGTGGCCTCGGCCGTTGACCCGGCCGAACAAGACGGCGCTACGAATCCGGCCACCGCCCGGGTCGGGAGGGGACTTCCGGGCATGCGCGAACGCGCCCATCTGGCCGGCGGCTGGCTGACGGCCGGACCGGACGGCGAACACTTCCGGGTGACAGTCTTCATCCCCTACGGAACCCGGGAAACGAGGGCAGCGGACGATACAGCCGGCGCCGAAGCCGGGGGAACTTTCGTTGAAATTTCAGGTGCGGAAGCCCCGCCGGCACTGGCCGCAACAGGCCTCCCCCTGCCGACAGGGGCCGCACGGGAAGCAGGCGACCGTGGCTGATGCCGGTGCGCGCATCACCGTGGCCCTGGTGGACGACCAGCCCTTGTTCCGGGCGGGTATCCGCATGCTGATAGAGAGCCAGAAGGACTTGGAACTCTCGGGAGAGGCCGGTAACGGGGAAGAGGCGGTGACCCTGGCAATCGACCGGCGCCCGGACGTCATGCTGATGGACCTGCGGATGCCGATCATGGATGGCGTCGAAGCCACCCGGCGGATCGTGCAGCACGCCGCGGCGGCCGGAACCGACAAGCCAAAGATCATTGCGCTGACGACCTTCAACAGAGATCAGGCCGTGGTCCAGGCCGTGCAGGCCGGGGCGAGCGGGTATCTGCTCAAGAGCGCGGAACCGGAATTCCTGCTGGCAGCGATCCGGACCGTCCACTCCGGATACTCCGTCATCGCGCCAGGATCCATCCACTCTCTCTTCGAGCATGCTGCCCGCAACGTTCCCGCTGTGGGTCCGGACTTGTCCGTACTTAACGTCCTGTCCGTGCGGGAGCGGGACGTCTTTCTACTCGCGGCCAAAGGCCTCAGCAATGGTGAAATGGCGGAGAGTCTGTTCGTCTCTGAAGCCACCATCAAAACTCACCTGCGCAGTGTGTTGTACAAACTGGAACTCCGCACCCGGCTCCAGCTGGTCGCATTCGCCCACGAACGCCGCCTACTGGGCACCTGAACAGACCACCAGAGGGATCCGCAACGGGTCATTAGCCGAACAAGAGCGCTGCTGTCCTGGGAGCTCTAGCCTTCCAACACCTGATCGTTGATGGGGGTTCCCGAATATCCGACCGGTCGGCGCCGCGGGCCGCTGGGCACCGACGCTGTTTATGATGGTGCAACTCCTGTGGCCTATTGGGGACCTGGAACCAGGGCGCCGGCTGCGCGGCTGATTCCACGTTCAGGCCTCGGTTCCGCCGTCCACGCGCAGCACGACGCCGGTGATGTAGGAGGCCTGATCCGAAAGGAGGAAAGCGGTTGCGTTGGCAATGTCTTCGGGTTGGCCCAGGTGCTTCATCGGGATCTCAGCGGCGTAGGCGGCCTTGGACTCGGTAGGCAGGGAAGCCAACGCCGCGGTTTCAATGGCACCGGGGGCCACGGCGTTAACGCGGATGCCTTGTTCGGCGGTTTCCTTGGCGACGCTGCGGGTCAAGGAAACCACGCCGTGCTTTGCGGCACCATAGGGGGTCAAATGCGGGGTGGCGCTGATGCCTGCCAGCGAGGCGATATTCACGATCGAACCACATCCCTGTTCCAGAAAGTGTGCGACCTGGGACTGCATGGCCAAGAAGGTACCCCGCAGGGTGACGTTGATGGTGCGGTCCCAGTCCGCGGCGGTGATCTCCTGCACGGGCGTGGGCATGGCTCCTACCCCGGCGTTGTTCACTGCCATGTCCAAACGGCCGAAGGACTCGATGGCGAAGGGAACCAGCGCATTGACCTCCTCGGCGTTGGAGACATTGGCATGCTTGTAGGCCGCTCGACCGCCGGTGGCCTCAATGAGCGCCACGGTCTCGGCACCGGCTTCGTCGTTGACGTCAGAGACGATGATCGAGGCACCGTCTGCGGCCAGTCGCAGGGCAATGGCACGTCCGATTCCGGCTCCGGCTGCCGTGAACCACCCTGGGTTTGATGGAGACTCTAACCTCACACGGAGAATAGAGTCATGGCAAGTGGTAGAAAATTTGATGAGGAAACCAAGGCCCGCGTGGTGCGGATGTATCTCGAGCGCCGGGGTGAAGTTGCCGGCGAGTCGGAAACGGCCGCCCGGAAGCACGTAGGTGCCCTGTTGGGCGTCAGCGCGGACACGATGCGGCCCTGGATCGTCCAGCACGAGATCGAGACCGGTTCCAGGCCCGGGGCGACGGTGGCGGAGAACGACGAAGTGAAGAAGCTGCGGCGCGAGAACGCCGAGCTGCGCCGGGCCAACGCGATCCTGAAGGCGGCCTCGGCTTTCTTCGCGGCCGAGATCGACCGGCCACACACCAGATAGTTGCCTTCATTACGGCCCACAAGGACCGTAAAGACGCCAAAGGCCTGCGATGGGGCGTCGAACCGATCTGCGCCGTGCTCACCGAGCACGGGACCAGGATTGCCCCGTCGACTTACTACGCCGCCATCAAGCGCGGCGTGTCCAAACGCGAACTCTCAGACAGGAAAATGATCGACATCATCAAGACCATCCATAAAGCCAATTTCAGCGTCTACGGTGTCCGTAAAATGTGGAAGAAGCTCCTGCGTGAAGGCCACGAGATCGGCCGGGACCGGGTCGGACGGCTGATGCGTGCCGCAGGGCTGCGGGGTGTGCTGCGCGGCGGACACAAGACCTTCACCACCCGCCGTGATGACCTGGCGGCAAGGTTCCCGGACCGGGTGAAACGCCAGTGGAATACCGGCGTCCAGGACAGGATCTGGGTCGCAGATTTTACGTATGTCTGGACGTACGCGGGGTTCTGCTATGTGTCTTTCGTCACGGACGCGGCGTCACGGCGGATCCTGGGCTGGAAGGCCTCGATGAGCAAAGAGACGCCCCTCGTCACTGATGCCCTCCAACAGGCCCTGTCGGTGCGCCGGCGTACCGACAGCGAGTTCACCGCGACCGGGCTGATACACCACAGCGACGCCGGGTCACAGTACACCTCCGTCATGCTCACCGAGCATCTGGTCGCTGCGGGCATGGAGGGCTCAATCGGTACCGTGGGGGACGCGTACGACAATGCCCTGATGGAATCGACCATCGGACTGTACAAGACCGAACTGATCGATTTCGACCGCTTCACCACCTGGAAATCACGCCAGCACGTCGAGTCCGAAACGGCCCGCTGGGTCCATTGGTACAACACCGAACGGCTGCACACAAGCATCGGGGACATTCCGCCAACGGAATTTGAAACCACCCATCAACAAACGTGTATTCTGTCAACGCAGACTGCATAAACGAAGTCTCCATCAAACCCAGCGCGGTTCAGCCGTGACGAGGGCTACTTGGTTTTCAAAAAACATGTGAACACTCTCCTCCTTGGGGAAAATTGCTGGCGCAATAGGGGTGGTGTTGGATTTTTATCCGGATGCGGCCTCGCGCCGTGATTCCCAGCGTCGCAGCAACAAGGCGACCAAGACTGCTGCGGCAATTCCAATGACCGTGAAAATGACTCGCTCAATGGTCAGTTCGAATCCGCGCTCGACATCGCCAAGAGAAGCGAAGATCAACAGCATCGGTGTCAAGGCCAGTGCCTGCATGAGGTAGGCCCCGCCCATGGAATACCAGACCAGGAAGAACAAGCACAGTACAGCCACAATGACGGCGCCCCAGACGGGCAGGAACAACACGGCCAGCAAAGCGATAATGGCCCCCAGGAAGGTGCCGATGAGGCGTCCGTTGAGGGTCTCGCGCCGCTGATTGGCTAGTGGTCGCAGGGCCATCAGTACGGTCACCGCGACCCAGTAACCATGGGGGATGTTGTTGGCCAGCGCCCAGTACATGATCGCAGCACACAATAGGCCTACCGCGATGCCGTGCTCCCACGCGGTGCGTTTTTCCACCGGAAGTGTAGGAGCCTGGAACTTGAGCAGGCGGGTGATCAGGGCGCCGGCCAACCCTCCGGCAAGGATCCACAGCACCGCGGACCACCAGGGGAGGTTGATGGGACCGGGGCCAAAGAGGATCACCATGACCGGAGTCAGCGAGAGCAGTCCGGCGGAGCGCTGGTTGGTGGCTGCAAAGAGGATCGCAGAGACGAACATAAGCACGGCGATGGCCCAGGGCGTTGAACCTGCCAAGGACGCCAAGCCGCCAAGTGCGGCACCGACGATCACCAGCAGTGCTGCCTGGCGCGGCTTGCTGACGGGAGTGACCGCCATGCCCAATCCCATGGCCAGCCCGAATCCCATGCTGGCCGAGGTCCCTCCGAACACGCTCACGATGACAGAGGGAATCATGATGGTCACGAGGAGCTTGAGCGCTATCGGTAGGGTCCCCGATTGGGGACGGCTAAAAATCACCATGGTGTCATTGCCTTTGCATGGATTGGCGGGCAGCACGAGTACCAGCCCTCCGCGGACGGATGGGCTGAAAAGATCGGCATAAATACCCACGATATCGTCGCGAATCCACCCCGCACGCATGATGGGGAATCATTATTCCCATGGCAGGAATCGCCCCGCAGATCCGCGGAGTCTGCTACACCCGAAAGATGCGCGGGAGGTTGCCTGGGCTGTTGGCCACGCTTGTCCGCACCGTCGCACGTGGTCTGGACACGCCGTTTCCATCGAGGCCAACAAACAAATCCCGCCTAAATACTCAGGGAAGTTCGGCCACCAATCCCAGGGCTGCATCGAAATCCTCGTACCGTTCCTGGGTCATTGCGAACACGTGACACAACCATCTACCCGATTGGGCACCGGTTCAATGGCAGCGGCCTCGGGTTGGTCCCTGACCATCGATGTTGGAAGCCGACGGCGGTCTTCGCATCGATGTCTCTAGTGGTGTCCTCCGTTCGACGACCACACAGAGCCAAGCCCTTGCCGAACCTTCCACTGGCAAGGCCTCCCGGGCCGATACCGCTGTCCAGCATGAACAACGCCAAAACACCGAAGCCACAATCCGCCGGTCTACTACGCATCCCAAAGTTTGGGTGCGACATTTATCGCTGCAAGAAATGCGACATTTAGCGCCGAAAAACCACACGTTTCCGCAGCCGGACCATTCCCGTATACCCCGCCCGCAAAAATGCCCGGTGAAGGGAAGGCAAACGGGACATCAAGACCATGACCGGATTCCTCATCGGATACGCCCGAGTATCCACGAACGCCCAAGTCCTCAATGGTCGCGAAGTCAAGCTCAGCATGGGAGGCTCCGTCCACGATCATCCCGTCTACCGAGCCATCAACCGCTCAGGCGACGCCGCATGACCTCCTAGCCTGAAATTTCCGTACCGATTCTCCTCGGACCCCGAACGCACGCGGCTCCGAGACTTGTGCAGAGGACTCCGGATATTCGCTACAGACGCGTCTTCGGAAAATGACACCAGCAGGCTGCCTCAGCCGGTTGACTCAGTGCTTGCCCGCCACCCATGCAGCGGCCTCGGCCAGTGACGGATGCTGCCACTGGAAGCCGGCGGCCTCCAGAACTGCCGGTTCCATCCGCTGGCTGGGCAGGATCAGTTCGTCGGCCAACTGACCCAGGACCAGGCGCAGGGCCGGCGACGGTACCCGGAAAAACGCCGGGCGGTGGAGCGCGGATGCCAGGGCGCCGACCAATGCGTTGACGTCAGCGCTCTCGCGGGCGCAGACGTTGACCGGTCCGTGGAGCCCGGAGTCTGCGAGGAACAGAAATGCTGCGGCGACGTCCGGAAGCGTGATCCACGGCCAGTACTGCCTGCCGTGTCCCAGTGGACCGCCCAGCCCGAGGCGAAGCAGCGGCAGCATCGGACCCAGAGCGCCACCTGCAGGGCTGAGGACGACTCCGGTGCGTGGGGTGATCACGCGGACACCTGCCGGCGCCTGATGCGCGGCGGCCTCCCACTCGACGCAGATTCGGGACAAAATGCCCGAACCCGGCGACGCATCCTCCCGGAGCTGGGCGGACCCCGAATCGCCGTAGTACCCTGACGCCGACTGGCTGATAAACGTCCGCGGCGGGTGGTCAAGCGTGGCCATGGCGGCGGTCAGTGTGTTGGTGGCAGCCAACCGCGACGTCAACAGCTCGTCGATCCGGCGTCTGGTCCAGCGCCTGTCCCCGATCCCGGCGCCGGAGAGGTTGATCACGGTGTCCGCGCCCGCCAAGGCTTGGGGATCGAGCCGCTGCACTGCCGGGTCCCAGCGGATTTCGGCCGCAGACGTGGGCTCGCGTCGAACGAGGGTGGTCACGTTATGGCCAGCCTCTCGCAGCGTTGCGGACAGGTGGGTCCCGATCATTCCTGAGGCTCCGGCAATAAGGATGTGCATGATCCATCTCACCACGGCCCGCACGCCGCCTGCACCTCCCACGGCCCGCACGCCGCCGGCACCTCCCTCGGACCGTACCGGGAGTTGACTATGATCGAACGATGACTTCTTCGAGCTACTTCCGGTTTCCGCATGTCCACGGCGAGCTGGTCACGTTTGTGGCAGAGGACGACGTATGGATCGCACCGCTCAGCGGCGGCCGTGCATGGCGCGTGTCATCACTGCAGCTGCCCGCCCGCAATCCGCGGTTTACGCCTGACGGCAAGCGGCTGGTCTGGACTGTTGTCCAGGGAACCGCCCCGGAAGTTGTCTCGGCGGAGGTGGACGGCGGTGGCTACCGGCAACTGACGTATTTCGGCCACGCCACAACCAAGGTCAAAGGCTTCACCGCCGCCGGCGACGTAGTGGTGACCAGCGCGTTCCGCCAGGCCGAAAGCCGGCATACCTACGCTTACAGCGTCCCGGTCGACGGCGGGTCGGCTGAGGAGCTCCCCTTTGGGCCGGTCGAATCCGTGGCCTTCGGTCCCGAAGTGGGGGACGAGCGGCCCGTAGTCCTGGCCAGCGTGCTCTCCCGTGAACCGGCCTGGTGGAAGCGGTACCGCGGCGGTACCGCCGGCAAGCTCTGGATTGACACCGACGGAAACGGCGAGTTCGAGCGACTGGTTCCCCAGCTCGACGGAAACCTCGCAGATCCGCTGTGGGTGGACGGGCGCATCGCATTCCTGTCAGACCACGAGGGTTACGGAAACCTGTACTCGGTGCTGCCCGGCGGCGGCGATCTCCGACGACACACCGATCACGAGGACTTCTACGTCCGGCATGCATCCACTGACGGGGAGCGGGTCATCTTCGAATCGGCCGGTGAACTCTGGATCCTGCACGATCTGTCCTCTGCCGCGGTACGGCTGGACCTTTCGCTGGGCTCGGCATCTCAATCGCGCCGCCCGGGCCTGCTGAAAACCTCCAAACACCTGGGCGCGGTGGCGCCGGATGACAGCGGCTCCGCCAGCGTCGTGGAGGCCCATGGCACGCTTCACTGGCTCCGCCACAAGGACGGCCCGTCGCGTATCGTAGAGGCCACCCCGGGTGTCCGCGCGAGGCTCCCCAGGCCGCTCGACGGCGGCCGCCTCGCCTACGTCGCAGATCACGACGGCGTGGAGGCGATCTACATCAAGGAGATTGCCGCGCCGGTGCCCGACACCCTGGTTCCTGCCGTTACGGCAGCCCCCGTCGCCGCACCCGCGGCAGTGGATCGGGACCAACCGGAAGCACCGCTGCCCCGGCCGGTTCCCGCGGCGGCATCATCCGCAACTGTGGCTGCCGACGTCGTTGTCCCGGTGCCGGATGACTCCCCGTCTAGCAAATCCCCGGCCGACGTGCCCCCCAGCCCGGCAGAAGCTGTGGTCAACTCGGGACCGTCAGTCCTGACCCGCGTCGCCTTCCCCAAGCCCTCACGCGCCAGCGCCCTGGAAGCGAGCCCCGATGGCCGGTGGATTGCCGTGGGAACCTCCTTCGGCGACATTTATGTGGCGGACACAGCCACCGGGGACCTATCCCTGGTCACCAGCATCGGCGAGGGAAGCATCGCGGAAATCGCGTGGTCCCCGGACTCCCAGTGGCTTGCCTGGTCCGAACCCGTCACCTCGTTCGGCTCCCGGAGCCGGCTCCGGCTCGCCAACGCCACGGATCTGGTGGGCGGCATCGTCGAGGTCACGGACGGCCGTTTCTGCGACCTGTCCCCAAGTTTCACGCCGGACGGAAAGTTCCTGGCCTTCCTGTCCAACCGCAGCTTTGACCCGGTCTACGACGGGCACTCGTTTGACCTGTCTTTCCCCAGCCCCATCAAGCCGTATCTGGTGGCACTGGCGGCCACAACGCCGTCGCCGTTTGGCCCTGCCGTTGACCTGGCCCCTGCCGCAAGCGCGGACAGCACGGATGCAGACGCGGCGGCAGGCGCTGCACCAGTGAGTGCGGTCCGTGTGGATCCGGCCGGCTTGGCGCACCGTGTTATTGGCGTTCCCGTTCCCCAGGGCAACTACACGTCACTGACCTCAACGGAGGGCGCGCTGCTGTGGCTGGACTGGGCCCTGGCCGGGGTCACTGGCGACGGCAAAGCCAGCCAGGACGACAAGGACGCCCGCCCCAGCCTGGTCCGGTTCGACCTGGCCCGCCGGAAGTCAGCCACGCTGGTGGAAGCCCTGGACAGCTACCGGCTCTCCGGCGACGGAAAAAAGGTGGTGCTCATCCACGACAAACAGGTCAGCGTGGTTCCCTCTGCCGCCAAGGCAGATGAGGAATCCGGCCAGCTGGTCAAGGTGGATCTGGGCCGGATCCGCGTGATGATGGATCCCCTCAGCGTCTGGGGCCAGGCGTTCGATGAAGCCTGGCGCCTGCAGCGCGACTTCTTCTGGGCCGAAGACATGGCAGGACAGGATTGGGAATCCATCCACAAACGCTACCGTCCGGTCGTTGACCGGCTGGGGTCCCACGACGACCTGGTGGACCTGCTCTGGGAGCTGCACGGGGAACTGGGCACCTCGCATGCCTACGTCCGGCCCGCGGCGGTCACGGAAAACGGAAGCAACGGTCAGGGACGCCTCGGCGCAGATTTCGCGTTCACAGCGACAGGCTGGGAGATCACCCGCATCCTTGCCGGCGAGTCCTCTGACCCGCTGGCCACTTCGCCGCTGACCCGGCCCGGTGCCGCCGCGATTGCCGGGGACGTAGTACTGGCCGTCGACGGAGTGCCGCTGTCCGCCACGGTGAGCCCCGCGATGCAGTTGGTGGGCGCTGCCGGACGGGCCGTGGAGCTGACACTGCGCAACGGAACCGGTCATGGCGCAGAGGCAGGGGCGCAGCGGCGGATCGCCGTGATCCCGGTCAGGGACGAGGAGCGGCTGCGCTACCAGGAGTGGGTGGCCGCGAACCGCGGGATCGTCCGGGAGGCCTCCGGCGGCCGCTACGGGTACCTGCACATCCCGGACATGATGGCGAACGGCTGGGCGCAGCTGCACCGCGACCTGGACACCGAAACTGCCCTCGACGGCCTCATCGTGGACGTCCGCCGGAACCGTGGCGGCCACACGTCCCAGCTGGTGGCGGAACTGATTGGCCGGAAGGTCACCGGCTGGAGCATGCCCCGCGGCGAACGTCCGCGGACCTACCCGCACCACGCACCGCGGGGTCCGGTGATCATCCTCGCCGATGAATTTGCCGGCTCCGACGGCGACATCATCACCCAGGTCTCCAAGCTGCGGGGGATCGGCCCGGTGATCGGCACGCGCACCTGGGGCGGCGTGGTGGGGATCGATAACAGGTTCGCCCTGGCCGACGGCACCGGCGTGACCCAGCCGCGGTACGCCACCTGGTTTGGTGGCGGTGTGGGCTGGTCGGTGGAAAACTACGGCGTGGATCCCGACATCGAAGTGCTCTACCCGCCGCACGCTTATGCAGCCGGCAGGGACCCCCAGCTGGAATACGGGATCGGTGCGCTCAGGGAAATGATCCAGGAGCTGCCGACCGACAAGCCCCCGGTCCGCGAAGGCTACCGCCGCCTGAAGCCCGCGCCGCTTCCGGCCCGCCGGCATGGCGGCTAAGACCGTGCGGCGACAATAGACCAAAGAAGGCCCTGCCCCTCCCGGAAGTCCGGACGGGGCAGGGCCTTCTCCGTTTCAGGAGCAGCCAGCGTCACTAGCGAACGCGGCTGCCGCCTGGGTGGATCAGGATTCCAGGGATGCGTCCAAGGTGATCTCGATGCTGGCCAGCGCGCCGGAGACCGGGCAGCCGGTCTTGGCCTCGCCGGCGATCCGCTGGAACTCCTCTTCGGAGATGCCGGGGATCTTGGCGGACATCGTCAGGTGGCTCCCCGTGATGCCGGTGCCGGGAACGAACGTCACATCGGCTTTGGTGTTGACTTCTTCCGGAGCATGTCCGGCCTGGGCGAGCATGTTGCTGAATGCCATCGAGAAGCAGCTCGCGTGCGCTGCCGCGATGAGTTCTTCCGGGCTGGTCTTGCCCCCTGCCGCTTCGGTGCGTGCCTTCCAGGTAACCTCAAATGTGCCCAGGCCGGAGCTGTCCAGCGTGGTCTGACCCGACCCTGTCATCAGGTCGCCGTTCCATACTGTGTGCGCGGTGCGTATTGCTGCCATGTCCACTCCTCAAATCGGTTCGAACCGGGACCGGCCGTTCCCTGGCCCCGCCACTTCCAATCCTAGGGATTGAGCGGGGGCCGTGCACAGGGTGTCCGCTCTCAGTGGATTGTGACTGTGCGCGTGGCCGGCAGCCGACGAAGGCCCGGCGGTTAGTCCGCGTGGCCGTTAAACTGCGACGGCGCCGCTCCCGGATGAGGGGAGCAGCGCCGTCGGGGGCGGTTCGGCCAGCGATCAGTTCCAGAGCGTGGCGATTGCCACGTTGAGAAGCGCAAGTCCGCCAACTCCGTGGGCCAGGCCTTTGCTGATGGCCTCTCCCTTTTTGTATTTGCGGCGGCCGATGAAAGCCAGCACGCCGACGGCCAGGGCGATCGCGAACTTGATGCCCAACTTGAAGTAGTTCGCGTCCATATCCAGGGCCGGGATCAGGCCCATCAGCACAATGCCGGTGACGAGCTGAAGGGCTGCGCCATCGAACTGCCGGGGATGGACCGTGGGGGTCTTCATGTTCCCGATCCAGATGCCGACGATCATGGCGGCGCCGACGATGTGCAGGAAGACCACGATGTTGTACACGATAATCATGCGACCAGTCTACGCAGGGCTTCTACACCATGTAGTAAGGCGGACCGCAGGGTTCTGGTGTGTCGGCGGAGACACTGGCTCCTTGGCTTAAAGCGCGACGGCGGTGCACGGGTTCCGGTGGTTTCCCACCGCTGCGTGCACCGCCGTCGTCCGGTCTTGCTCGGGGCTAGAGTCCCAGATCGGCCTCGAAGGCGCCTTCTTCGAGGCGGGCCTTCAGGGTCTGGAGGAAGCGTCCTGCGTCCGCTCCGTCCACCAGGCGGTGGTCGTACGTGAGGGACAGGTACATCATGGAGCGGATGGCGATCGAGTCGTCACCGTTCTCATCGGCCACCACCACGGGGCGCTTGACGATAGCGCCCGTGCCCAGGATGCCCACCTGCGGCTGGTTGATGATCGGGGTGTCGAACAGTGCGCCGACCGAACCGATGTTGGTGATGCTGAACGTTCCACCGGACAGTTCGTCCGGGCCGATCTTGCCGTCGCGGGTGCGGCCGGCAACGTCTGCGATCTTGCCGGCCAGCCCGGCCAGGTTCAGGTTGCCGGCATCGGTGACGACCGGAACCAGCAGGCCCTTGTCCGTGTCCACCGCAATCGCCAGGTGCTCGGCGTTGTGGTAGGTGATCTCCTGCTTGTCCTCGTCGTACGCAGCGTTGAGCTTGGGGTGCTGCTTGAGGGCCTCGGCCACGGCCTTGGCGATGAACGGCAGGAAGGTGAGCTTGACGCCGTTCTGGGCCAGGAACGAGTTCTTGGCCTTCAGGCGCAGCTTGGCCACCTTGGTCATGTCCACTTCATGCACCTGCGTAAGCTGCGTGGAGATTTCAAGGGATTCGCGCATGCGGCGGGCAATGACCTGGCGGATGCGGGGAGCCTTCTGCGTGGTACCGCGCAGAGAGGAGGCTGCCGGACCCGCCGGAGCGGCGGACGGCTTGGCCGGTGCAGCTGCGGGGGGAGCAGCCTTGGCTTCTGCCGCCGCGAGGACGTCCTGCTTGCGGATGCGCCCACCAACGCCGGTGCCGGACAGTGATCCGACGTCCACGCCGTGCTGGTTGGCCAGCTTCCGGACCAAGGGCGTCACGTAGCCGGATTCGCCACCCGCAGCAGGCTCGGCCGCGGGTGCCGGGGCTGAAACTGGAGCCGGTGTTGCCGCCGCGGCCGGTGCCGCCGGAGCGGCCTCTGCCTTGGGTGCAGCGGGAGCCGGTGCCGCGGCGGGCGCTGGTGCCGCAGGCTCAGCGGCGGGCGCCGGAGCTGCTGCCGGTGCCGGAGCGGAGGCTGCGGGGGCAGTCGCGCCGGAGCCGATGACAGCGAGGACTGCGCCAACTTCGGCCGTTTCGTCTTCGTTGACCCGGATTTCCTGCAGCGTTCCCGCGACGGGCGACGGGATTTCGGTGTCAACCTTGTCCGTGGAAACCTCGAGGAGCGGCTCATCCACTGCAACGGTGTCGCCCACGGCCTTCAGCCAGCGGGTGACGGTTCCTTCAGTGACGCTTTCGCCCAATGCCGGGAGGGTGACGTCGTGGGTTTCGCCGTCCGACGCGGCGGGTGCTGCCGCTGCGGGAGATTCTGCAGCCGGTGCTTCGGCGGCCGGAGCCTCCTCTGCGGGTGCCTGCCCAGCTGGTGCGGCGGGGGCTTCCTCGGCCGGTGCTGCGGCTTCGGCGGCCGCGCCGCCGCCGGAGCCGTCGCCGATGCGGACCAAGGGAGCGCCTACTTCGGCGGTCTCGTCTTCGGCAACGAGGATTTCCTCGATGATGCCGGCAACCGGAGAGGGGATTTCGGTGTCTACTTTGTCGGTGGAAACCTCGAGCAGCGGTTCGTCCACCTCTACCCGGTCACCTACCTGCTTGAGCCAGCGGGTGACGGTTCCTTCGGTGACGCTCTCACCGAGGGCGGGCAAGTTAACGGATTCAGACATGTCGTCCCCGTTCTCCTTATTGATCTTTTGTGCGGATGATGGCTGGCTTGTTCGAGCTTAGTGAACCCGGCGGATCACGCCGGGGGCACTAAGCCCTGTTGTCTTGCGGTGGTGCGGGCGGAACTGCTAGCCATGCAGGGGCTTGCCGGCTAGGGCCAAGTGGGCCTCGCCCAGGGACTCGTTCTGAGTCGGGTGTGCGTGGACCAGTTGGGCCACGTCCTCCGGGTAGGCTTCCCAGTTCACGATCAGCTGGGCCTCGCCGATCTGCTCGCCCATGCGGGCGCCGATCATGTGGACGCCGACCACGGGGCCGTCCTTCTGGCGGACCAGCTTGACGAGGCCGCCGGTGCCCAGGATGGAGCTTTTGCCGTTGCCGGCGAGGTTGTATTCCTGGGTCTGGATCTGGTCGTCACCGAACTTGGCCTTGGCGGCCTTTTCCGTGTAGCCCACCGTGGCGATTTCGGGCTCGGAGTAGGTGACCTTGGGGATGTTGACGTCTTCGACGACGACGGGCTTCAGGCCGGCGATTTCCTCGGCGACGAAGATGCCCTGCTGGTAGCCGCGGTGTGCCAGCTGGACGCCGGGGACGATGTCGCCGACGGCATAGACGTTGCCGACACCGGTGTGCAGACGCTCGTTGGTGATGACGAAGCCGCGGTCGATGGTCAGACCGGCCTCTTCGTAGCCGAGGT
The DNA here is from genome assembly GCF_050156905.1 of Pseudarthrobacter sp. S3. Taxonomy (NCBI): domain Bacteria; kingdom Bacillati; phylum Actinomycetota; class Actinomycetes; order Micrococcales; family Micrococcaceae; genus Pseudarthrobacter; species Pseudarthrobacter sp. S3. The sequence goes on from NZ_CP189583.1 coordinate 1,830,878, forward strand.
TGGCCGTGACCGGGCCGCGGCCGACGGCCACAAGCATCAGGTCGGCTTCGAAGGTCTTGCCGTCCACGAGGGTGACCTTCACGCCGTCGGCGTTCTGCTCAACGCCCTGGAAGAACGTGCCGGTGGAGAACTTGATGCCGCGCTTCTTGAAGGCGCGCTCGAAGGCCTTGACGATTGTCGCGTCCTCGTTCGGGACCAGCGAAGGCAGGCCCTCGATGATGGTGACGTCGACGCCGAAGGACTTCCAAACCGAAGCGAACTCGACGCCGATCACGCCGCCGCCCAGGATGATCGCGCTCTTGGGGATGAAATCCATGGTGAGGGCTTCGTCGGAGGTAATGACCTTGCCGCCGATTTCCAGGCCCGGCAGCGACCGGGAGTAGGAGCCGGTCGCGAGGACAATGTTCTTGCCCTTGTACGCGGTACCGTTCACGACTACGGTATCGGTGCCCTGGAGCTTGCCTTCGCCTTCGATGACGGTGATGCCTTTTTTGCCCTTGATGAGACCCTGCAGGCCTTTGAACTTGCCGGCGATGATCCCGTCTTTGTAAGCGTTGACAGCGGTGATGTCGATGCTGTCAAGAGTGACGTTGACGCCGTACTTTGCCGAGTCGCGGGCGTGGTCGGCCAGTTCAGCGGAGTGCAGCAGGGCCTTGGTGGGGATACAGCCGTTGTGCAGGCAGGTGCCGCCGAGCTTGCCCTTTTCGATCAGGCCAACGGTGAGGCCAAGCTGAACGGCACGCAGGGCAGTTGCGTAACCGCCGCTGCCGCCGCCGAGTACCAGGATGTCGAATTCTTGCGCAGTTGCCTGATCGGCCACTAAAACGCTCCCTCGCGTGAACGATGACACGAGAGTACGCATCATCTGGTCTTGAAACTTCCCTGCCGTGATTATGCCAGCAGGACAGTTCCCTTTCATTTGTGACTACCGGAGTTCACCTTAGCGAACCACTAATACATGCTCCACCTTGCCGTCGGGTTTGTGGGGCGCTTGTGGTGAGAGTCACGCGGCTTTGTGTCCAAGGATTCACGGAGGTGTCACAAAGCCGCGTGACACTTCAAAAGCCGCCGGTCAGGCGGCAGCTGCCAGGATGTCCTCCACGTAAGCCACCAGTGTGCGGACGGTGCAGCCTGTGCCCTGCTTGTGCGTGTAGCCGTAAGGGCTTCCGTTGTTGAAGGACGGGCCGGCGATGTCGATGTGCGCCCAGGGAATCTGTTCCCCGTCCTTGCCCTTGCCCACAAACTCGCGCAGGAAGACAGCCGCGGTCATCATGCCGCCGTGGCGTTCGCCGATGTTGGCGAGGTCGGCCACCTGGGAGTCGATGCTCGGGCGCAGTTCCTCCGGCAGCGGCATGGGCCACACCAGTTCGCCCGCGCGGTCTGCGGCGGCCTTGATCGGTCCGGTGACGCTGTCAGAGCCCATGACGCCCGCAGTCCTGTTGCCGAGGGCGATGAGCTGCGCGCCCGTGAGGGTGGCGACGTCGATGATGGCGTCAGGGTATTCACGGCTCGCCGCGACGATGCCGTCTGCCATCACCAGGCGGCCCTCGGCGTCGGTGTTCAGCACTTCCACGGTCTTGCCGCCGAACATGGTGAGCACATCAGCAGGCCGTGAAGCTGCACCGGAGGGCATGTTTTCAGCGATGCAGAGCCAGGCGGTCGCCTTCACCGGCAGACCCAGTCCTGCGATCGCCAGCACGGTGTTAAGGACGACGGCGGCGCCCGCCATGTCGCTCTTCATGTCACCCATGCCAAGGGCCGGTTTAATGGAAATGCCGCCGGTGTCGAACGTTATGCCCTTGCCGACGAGGGCGATTTTTGCGGTTGCCTTTGCGGGCGCGTATTCGACCTTCACCAGGCGGGGCTGGCGGGTGGAGCCCTTGCCGACGCCCATGATGCCGCCGAAGCCTTCCTTTTCGAGGCGCTTTTCGTCCCAGACAGTCACCTTGACCGGCAGGCCCTTGGCCAGTTCCTTGGCGGCCTCGGCGAAGGATTCGGGGTACAGGTGGCTGGGCGGCTGGTTGACCAGGGAGCGCGTGGCGTTGACTGCTTGACCGATCAGGCCGGCACGCGTCAGCGCGGCGCGAAGCGCATCGTTGGGGGCAACGTCCGTGTAGATCAACGCGTTGCGGACCGGTTCCTTCAGTCCGTCCTTGGACGACCGGTACTCGGTGAAGGAATAGGCGCCCAGGGCCGCACCCTCGGCGACCGCAGCGACGTCGGCGACTGCCGCCGTCGGGAGCGCGAGGACAACAGTGGGCAGGCCGCCGAGCTGGCGGACGGCGGAACCCGCGGCACGCCGCAGGGACTCTTCGGTGAGCGGACGGCCAGCGGCCACCTTGCCGACACCGGCGAGAACCAGAACACCGGTACCCGTTTCCGGGAGGCCGGGCAGCCGGACGATCTGGTCAGCGGCGCCGGTGACACCCAGAACCTTGAGGGAATCGGTCAGTGCTTCCGCCGATTTTGCGGTCAGCGGGTTCGCAAGCAGGATAGGGCCGTCCGATCCCTGTCCCACGCCGATGACGACGGCGTCACTGGGGGTCCTCTTCAGGTCCTTGGCGAGGGTACTAAGGTTGATTTCAGTATTCTTGACCACGGGGTAAGTCCTCAATTCTCGAAAAGGCTGTTCGCGCTGGTATGGATGTCAGGCGTTCGGCCATGGAAATCCGGGGGCCGTCCGATCGGGACGCCGGGGTGCCGGTAATCCCGTCCGGCGGGCCATTCACGATCGTAGCCGCTGCGGGCATCGGCCGCGGAATCCCCTGAGACCTGCGCCACACCGACTGGCGGAATTCCGGGGTGCCTGAACGTGTTGTACAAGATATTCACCCGACTCCTTGAAAGGACGACGCCGTGCTTGAACGGATTTCCGGTTCGCTGCTGGACCCCGATGCGCTCTATGCGAGCAACATCGAGCTGTTCCACAGCCCGGCGCTCAGCGGGCTGAACCTGGTGATGGGCTTCACCGGCTTTGCCGATGCCGGCCACGTGGTGAGGCAGATCAATGCGGAGCTCCTGGACACCCTCGACGCCGAGCCGGTGGCTGTGTTCGACGCTGACCAGCTCATCGACTACCGTTCGCGGCGGCCCCACATCTCCTTCGTGGAGGATCATCTGCAGGACTACCAGCAGCCGAAGCTGGCGCTGTACAAGCTGACGGACGGGCTCGGCAGCCCCTTCCTGCTGCTGGCCGGTTTTGAACCCGACCTTCAATGGGAGCGGTTCGCACGCGCCGTCGTCGGCATTGTGGAAAAGCTGGACGTGAACCTGGTGACCTGGATCCACTCCATTCCCATGCCTGTGCCGCACACGCGCCCGGTGGGCGTGACCGTCCACGGCAACCGTCCGGAACTGATCGAGGGCATTTCCGTCTGGAAGCCCACCGTCGACGTTCCGGCTGCCGTGGGGCACATTCTGGAGCTGCGGCTGATGGAGGCTGAGCGCAATGTTGCCGGCTACGTGATCCACGTTCCGCACTACCTTGCCGACGCGGAATACCCGCCGGCCGCAGTAGCCGGACTTGAATTCCTCGGTGCCGCGACGTCCCTGATGCTGCCGGCGGACCGGCTGCGCGAGGCGGGCCGGGAAGTGGGCCGCCAGATCGCTGAACAGGTCGCAGCCTCGGAAGATGTGCAGCAGGTTGTCGCCCGGCTGGAAGAGCGGTACGACGAGAAGGCCGAGGGTACCGTTCGGCGCTCGCTCCTGGCCGATGAAAATGACGAACTTCCGAACGGGGACGAGCTGGGCGCGGCAGTAGAGGCCTACCTGGCCCGCGAGAACCCTCACCCGTAGCCGGCCCACGGAGTCCGCTTGGCAGACGCCTGCCCGGGGCGGAGCAGCAGCCCGGGCATAATGAGGGGGTGACTGCACCCCGAGCCTGGCTGATCTGGAGCATCGGCATCTTCGCCTACCTTGTGGCCGTCTCCCAGCGCACCTCATTCGGTGTGGTGGGGCTGGAAGCCACCGAGCGGTTCCATGCCGGCGCGTCCGCCATCTCCTTCTTCACGGTGCTGCAGCTGCTGGTCTACGCAGGCCTGCAGATCCCCGTCGGCCTCTTGGTGGACAGGTTCGGCTCGCGCATCATGATCGCCGGCGGGGCCGTCCTCATGGGACTTGGGCAGCTCCAGCTGGCCTTCGCCGACACCGTCCCGGGCGGTGTGGCAGGGCGGGTTCTTGTGGGCGCCGGCGACGCCATGACCTTTATTTCCGTGATCCGGCTCATTCCCCTGTGGTTCGCGCCTTCCCGGGTTCCCCTGGTCACGCAGCTGACGGGCATGTCGGGCCAGTTGGGGCAGCTGTTCAGTGTGCTGCCGTTCGCCTTCGTCCTGCATTCCTTCGGCTGGACTCCCGGCTTCCTGATGCTCGCGGGCATGGCGGGCCTGGCGGTGGTGCTGGTGCTGGTCCTGTTGAAGGACCACCCGCCCGGTGCGCCCGCCCCCCAGCCGCAGCAAGGGTTGAAGGCCACCGGCGCCTCGCTCGCGCGGGCCTGGCGCCAGCCGGGTACCCGGCTGGGGATGTGGAGCCACTTCACCATCCAGTTCAGCGGCACGGTGTTCGCCATGACCTGGGGATATCCGTTCCTGATCTCGGGACAGGGTCTGGATGCCGCAACCGTGGCCGGCCTGATGACCTTGTACGTTGCGGCGGCGATGGCCGTGGGCCCTTTCATCGGGCAGTTCGTTTCCCGCCACCCACTTCGCCGGTCCACCATGGTGCTGCTCATCGCCGGGGCCACGGCCGCTGCCTGGGCCGCCGTGCTGGTGACGCCTGGCCGCTCCCCGCTGTGGTTGCTGGCGTGCCTGGTGGTGGTCCTGGCCATCGGGGGGCCAGGATCGATGATCGGGTTTGATTTCGCGCGGACGTTTAATCCGGCGCACAGGATCGGAACCGCAACGGGCATCGTGAATGTGGGCGGCTTCATCGCGGCCCTCGTGGCGATCTTCCTGGTCGGCCTCGTGCTGGACGTCCTGCTGGCCAGCGGCTATTCCGACGGCGTCCTGTACGGGCTCGAGCCGTTCCGGATCGCACTTAGCGTGCAGTTCCTTTTGCTGGGCTTCGGCGCCGCCATGACGCTGGTCTGCCGGCGCAAAGTACGTCGTCAAATGGCCGCGCAGGGTGTTGTGGTGCCGCCGCTCCTCCGGGCCATGGCGCAGCAGCGGCGGGCCAACCTGGCCCGGCGGCGTCAGCCATCCGAGTACAAGGACCGCTAAGACTCTTCCTCCACATCAGGTCGCTTGTCCACATGGCCCAGGTTTTTTCAGGCGCGCGCCACCGGCTGAACCAAGACTTGAACCATGAAACCTTCAGAACACCTGACCGTCCGAGGCCCCGAAGACATCCTCGGCTTCATCCCGCACTCCCTGGGCTACTGGCCGGCAGACAGCCTGGTTGCGATGACCCTGCACGGGAACCGGCTGGGCGCAACCCTGCGGCTGGATCTTCCAGGTCCGGAAACCCTCTCAGACCCGAGGGGCTACGCCCACACGGTACTCGGCTATCTCCGGGCTGACGGCGATGCCGACGCCGCCCTGCTGGCCTGCTTCACCAACGACGGCTGGATGGAACCTCCAGGAACCTACCGCGGGCTACTGGACGCACTGCAGTCGGTCTTAGGGGCCGCGGGGATGCCTGTACGGGACGCCTGGTATGTCGGTGACGCCTACTGGCGTGATGCCTATTGCACCGACCCGTCCTGTTGTCCCTCGCCGGGCCGGTCCGTTCAGGTGATCCGGGACAGCATGCTCAACGCCGAGATGGTTTTCCGCGGCAGCAGCGTCGGGCCCGCACCAGAGGACGGTGCGCACCCTCCGCCCACGCTTTCCGGCGAGGACCGGACCGCCATCCTTGCCCACGAGGAAACGTGGGCGGAGCAGCTGGACCTGCGCCGGGGGAGCAGGGACCAGTTCGGCCGGCTGATGGTCCAGTGGGAGGCCCGGCTGGCCAACGTGCCTGGTCAGGTGCTGCCGGTCAACGAGATTGGCTACCTGCGCGCGTCGCTCCGTGTCCCGGCCTGGCGTGACGCCGTCTTGGTGATGGCCGCCGCCGGCCAGGCGGCTGCCCTGGCGGGAGCAGAGAAATTCGGTATCTTCGATGCCGGCTGCATCCTGGCTCCGGTGGGGCCTGCGCTCCTGGGCTTCGAACCTTCCGGACTAAAGTCCGGAGCCGGAGCGGCAGGATGGGAGCCAGCCGGGCCGTGCTGCCCAGGTATTCCGGGGTATGGCGAAGTCCTGTTGGGGCTGGACCCTGTTGTTCCTGCCTGGCACACCCTTAACAGCCTTGACGCAGTGCTGGAACAGCTGTCGGCGTGCGGCGGTCAGGCCGGTGCGGCTGCACTGACCGGACGTGGGTGGATCGCGTGGTGCAGGGGGCGGGGGTCGTACGCTGCCGCGTACTTCGGCCGTTCCCTTGAGGAGGAACCAGGCTACCGGCTCGCTGAACTGATGCTTGAGCTGGTGCGGCGCGGCACCCTCTGCGGCTGGGCCGCACGGAAGGAAGCCGCATGGCGGAAATTCGAACCGGATGCAGCCTGAGCCGTTGTAGCCTTACCCGTGGGGACCGGGACGGGACCGCCTTGAGGTCGGGTTTGGGAAAACCATGAGACAATGGTTGCCGAGACCCGGTTGGGTCCGTGAATCAAGTGCATGTGATGAAGCCCAGCAGGGAACATTATGGCCGCCCCGGCAGTTCTACTTGTAGACTCTGCCGGCCGTGGTTGCACCTGATATCTATCACGGACTTGACAGGGTCATAGTGGTGTTGCCCGTATGGTGATTCCACAGACCGCCGCTAGAAAGGTTTTCTGTGACCCCGTCTTCCGCGAAGAAGGAACCCGCCGCCCAGGACGATTTGTCCCCTGAGGCGAAGCAGGCTGCAACGAACGCCAAGCGAGCAGCGACGCGGGCAGCCAACAAAGCCATCAAGGATGCCTCCGGTGACGCCGGTTTGGACGGCAAGCCTGAGCCCAAGAAGCGCGGGCCCAAGCCCGGCGCCAAAGCCGCTGCCGAAGCAGCCGGAAAATCCGCGCGCGGCGACGATGATGAGGACGTTGAGGAGGACCTCGACGACATCAACATCGCCGATGACAGCGAGATCAACGCAGCCAAGGCCGCCTCAGCAGCAACGGGCAAGGGGTTTGTCTACTCGGATGCCGATGACGACGATGCCCCTGTCCAGCAGGTGATGTCGGCCGGTGCGACGGCTGACCCCGTCAAGGACTACCTCAAGCAGATCGGTAAGGTGGCGCTGCTCAACGCCGAGCAGGAAGTCGACCTCGCGCTCCGGATCGAAGCCGGACTCTTCGCCGAAGAGAAGATCAACGCCGACGACGGCTCGATGGAACCCAAGTTCAAGCGTGAACTTGAGTTCGTCATCCACGACGGCAAGCGCGCCAAGAACCACCTGCTCGAAGCCAACCTCCGCCTCGTGGTTTCACTGGCCAAGCGCTACACCGGCCGAGGCATGCTGTTTCTGGACCTCATCCAGGAAGGCAACCTGGGTCTGATCCGTGCTGTCGAGAAATTTGACTACACGAAGGGCTTCAAGTTCTCCACGTACGCCACATGGTGGATCCGCCAGGCCATCACCCGTGCCATGGCAGACCAGGCCCGCACCATCCGCATCCCGGTGCATATGGTCGAAGTCATCAACAAGCTGGCCCGCGTGCAGCGCCAGATGCTCCAGGACCTGGGCCGCGAACCCACGCCCGAAGAACTGGCCCTCGAACTGGACATGACTCCTGAAAAGGTCGTCGAGGTCCAGAAGTACGGCCGCGAACCGATCTCCCTTCACACCCCGCTGGGTGAAGACGGTGACTCCGAGTTCGGCGACCTCATCGAGGACTCTGAGGCCGTTGTTCCCGCTGATGCCGTGAGCTTTACGCTCCTGCAGGAACAGTTGCATTCCGTTCTGGACACCCTGTCCGAGCGCGAAGCCGGCGTGGTGGCCATGCGTTTCGGCCTGACCGACGGCCAGCCGAAGACTTTAGACGAGATCGGCAAGGTCTACGGTGTTACGCGTGAGCGTATCCGCCAGATCGAATCCAAGACCATGTCCAAGCTCCGCCACCCGTCACGGTCGCAGGTGCTGCGGGACTACCTGGACTAGATCGGGACTCAGGCAGCGCGGGTCACTTTCCGCCCATCATCTTCGGGTTGAGGGGTGAGGAGGGGACCCGCGTTGTCCGCTTTGGGATTCAACGCGTGGTCTCCACAGCAAAGAAATGCTTGGTCTCCATAAAAAAGAAGAGGACCCCTCCGGCTGGAGGAGTCCTCTTCTTTGGTGTTAAAGGTTGGTGCGCCTAGTCAGTCGACGGCCACGGGAGCCTTCTCGTGAAGCCTGCCCGTCTCGTCGTGCCAGTCGGAGCTCAACGGCCTCAGTGTAGCCTCGATTGCACGGGCATGGTGGCCGCAGAACAGCAACTCACCGCCGGAGGACTCGAGTACAACGCGGACATATGCCTGAGCTCCGCAGCGATCGCACCGGTCCAGTGCGTTGAGTGTGCGGTCTGCCACTGCTGTTGTCATGTCGGCCTCCTTAGTAGATCTGTATGTCTATATAACCAGTATTCGTAGCAATTCCATCGCAAGGACGGGTCAAGTTCGCTGTCCGCGTAGCCACAAGAATTCATCAAGGCGCAGGTTTCCGTCACGGAAGGATAACGAGTGGGCCGGCGCACAGCCTTGGCCACGTGTGGCAGCCACCCGTCTGCTGCCGCGCCGACTAGGCTTGATGCAGCGCCCGCAGCGCCAGCTGTTCCGTCACTGAAGGAGTTCACAACCCGTGGCACCAAGTTCCGATTACACCGCCCGGCATCTTTCTGTCCTGGAGGGCCTCGAAGCCGTCCGCAAGCGCCCCGGCATGTATATCGGTTCCACCGATTCGCGCGGGCTGATGCACTGCCTGTGGGAGATCATCGACAACTCGGTGGACGAAGCGCTTGCCGGTTTTGGCCACGACATCAAGATCATCCTGCACGCGGACAACTCCGTGGAAATTCACGACGACGGCCGCGGCATCCCCGTGGACGTGGAACCGAAGACGGGGCTCACCGGCGTTGAGGTGGTCTTCACCAAACTCCATGCGGGCGGCAAGTTCGGCGGCGGGTCCTACACGGCTTCCGGCGGCCTGCACGGCGTGGGCGCCTCCGTGGTGAACGCCCTGTCTGCCCGCCTGGACGTTGAAGTGGACCGCGGCAGCAAAACCTACAAAATGTCATTCCGGCGCGGCGAGCCGGGGCGCTTCAAGGACCAGGGATCCAAGCTGGACCCGTCGGCAGTGTTCGCGCCGTTTGTGGACGGCTCCGTGCTGGACGTGGTAGGCAAGGCGAAGCGTGGTGTGACCGGGACCCGGATCCGCTACTGGGCCGACCGTCAGATTTTCACGCCGGACGCCAAGTTCTCCTATGACGAACTGGCCGCGCGGGCACGGCAGACTTCCTTCCTGGTGCCGGGGCTCAAGCTCACCGTCCGCGATGAACGCAGGCTGCCAGGGACCCCCGGTGAAGCGGCGGGCCACGAAGAGGTGTTCCATCACGACGGCGGCCTGTCCGAGTTCGTCGAGTTCCTGGCCGCCGATCCCGCCGTCACCGACGTCTGGCGGCTGCACGGTTCAGGCAAATTCAAGGAAACCGTGCCGGTACTGGACGAGCGCGGGCACAGCCAGCTCGCCGAGGTTGAACGCGACTGTGAAGTGGACGTGGCGCTCCGCTGGGGCATCGGCTATGACAGCACTGTCCGCAGCTTCGTCAACATCATCGCCACGCCCAAGGGCGGAACCCACCAGTCAGGCTTCGAGCAGGCGCTGGTCAAGACGTTCCGGAAAGCAGTGGAGGCCAACGCCCGCAAGCTGAAGGCCGGCAACGACAAAATTGAGAAAGACGACATCTTCGCCGGGCTGACGGCTGTGCTGACGGTCCGGTTGGCCGAGCCGCAGTTCGAGGGCCAGACCAAAGAGGTCCTGGGCACCTCCGCGGTCCGCGCCATCGTCGCGAAGGTCGTTGAGCAGGAGATCACCGCGAAGCTGAACTCAGCCAACCGGAATGACAAGGCCCATTCAGCGCTGCTCCTGGAGAAAATCGTCAGCGAGATGAAGTCCCGGATTTCCGCTCGGGTACACAAGGAGACCCAGCGGCGTAAGAACGCCTTGGAGACCTCGTCCATGCCCACCAAGCTCGCCGACTGCCGGACGGACGACGTCGACCGTTCCGAACTGTTCATTGTGGAAGGTGACTCGGCGCTGGGAACTGCCAAGCTGGCGCGGTCCTCGGACTTCCAGGCGCTGCTGCCCATCCGCGGCAAGATCCTGAACGTGCAGAAGGCGTCCGTGGGAGACATGCTGTCCAACGCCGAATGTGCTGCGCTGATCCAGGTGGTGGGCGCAGGTTCGGGCCGCAGCTTCGACATCAACGCGGCCCGGTACGGCAAGGTCATCCTGATGACCGATGCCGACGTGGACGGCGCGCACATTCGGACGCTGCTGCTGACGCTTTTCTTCCGGTACATGCGCCCCATGATCGACGCCGGAAGGGTCTATGCTGCCGTGCCGCCGCTGCACCGGGTGGAGGTCATCAACGCCGGGCAGAAGGCCAATGACATGATCTATACCTACTCGGAGACGGAATTGCACGTGCTCTTGGCCCGGCTGGCCGAGGAAGGCAAGCGCTACAAGGAGCCGATCCAGCGGTACAAGGGCCTGGGCGAGATGGACGCCGGGCAGCTGGCCGAAACTACCATGGATCCGCGGCACCGGACACTGCGCAAAGTGGGCATCGAGAATGCCAAGCACGCGGAGGACACGTTCGACCTGCTGATGGGATCCGATGTGGCCCCCCGTAAAGACTTCATCATCGCAGGCGCCTCCAGCCTGGACCGGGAGCGGATCGACGCCTGACGACCGGTGACGGTCCGGCCCAGGACGGCAAAGCCCACAAGCGGGGATTCAGTCGGTGACGGGATTCAGCCGATGCGGAGGTTCAGTAGCCGCGCTTCAACCCAGCAGGCCAGGCACGATCAGCAGGGCGGTGGGCAGGGCCAGGAGCAGGGCGCAGCCGGCAAGCACCAGCCCGCGGGCGGCGGCAGGAAGCTGCGGCTGAGGGGACAGCAGCCGGCTGACCCGGGACATGGTGGTCCGGGCAGAACCTGAGACGGCGCCGGCGGGCGCCTCAAGCCCATCCAGGGCAAGGCCGGGGTGCGCGGACGGCAGGGCGGCGGCAGCCACACCCGTCGCCGTACCAGCGGCCATACCTCCGGTGGGGCCGCTGGCCACTATGGCGATCGCCTTGATGAGCGTGGCGTTGCTTTCCGTCTTGAGTGCTACGTCGTCAGCCAGCATTTCGATCAGCGAGTTCACCGCCTCCTGCGCGAGGCGGGTGGTGGGCAGCCAGGGGAGCGCCTGGCGCCACGCGGCAAACGCCCAGAGCAGGAGATGGTGGCGCTGGTTGAGGTGGGCATTCTCGTGGCTCAGGACCGCCCTTAATTCGGCCGGCTCCAGAGCCGCCATCAGGCCGTCCGAGAGCACCGTAACGGAGCGGGCCCCGCCCGGCAGGCAATAGGCAACAGGTGAATCGTGGCTGATGACCACTGTTCGGTCTGCGTCAACGGACGGGGCGGCCAACAGGGCCAGGAGCTCCCGGTGCCGACGCCGCTGCCGTTCGATCCTGTAGTACGTCAGCAGGAGGGTGAAGACCAGGTGGGCGGTGAGCAGCGCCGCCGCGGACAGTGCGAAGAGATGCCAGAAGCCCAGTGCCGTGGTGGGCGCGTTGAAGAGGACCATGGCCGCCAGCCCGTGCAGCCCCGAGATGAGGTTGTCTCCGATCGGTTCGAGCCCGTAGACCAGCATGGCGCCGATCATGGACAGTCCGCCCGCGAGTGCTATTGCCTGCCACAGCAGCATGGCAGTGAATGGTGACCGTGCAGGCCAGGAGGCACGGGAAAGCAGGATAGGCACTGGCCACGCCAGGACTATCGCGAGGACCGCCAGCAGGTACGAGGTCCAGAACATGGTCCCCTAGATGTGGCCAAGCAGTTTGCGCAGGGTTTCCGCTTCACTGTCCGTCACGGAGCCGATGAACCGTGCCAGCACGGCTTCGCGGTCGGGCGCCGAGCCCAGGACTTCATGCATCAGTTCCGCCGTGTGGTCTTCCCTGCTCGAAACGGCCTGGTAGCGGTGCGGCCGCGTACCGCGTTCCCGCTCCACCAGGCCCTTCTTCTCGAGCCGCGAGAGGACGGTCAGGACTGTTGTGACGGCAAGCTCCTTGCCCTCATGCCCTGCGGCATCCCCGCTAGCTTCAGTGGTTGTTGCCAGTCTGTCGCGCAGGGTATTCGCTGTGGCTGCTTCGTGGCCCGCCCAGAGCAGATCCATCACTGCCCGTTCCAGTTCGCCAAGACTTGCCATTGCCATACATCCTTCGATTTCCCCGCACCGGGCCGTTCACGGCCGCGGTGACTGCACCAGCGCTACATATACAAGAACAAATTTACCTGTTTTTCGGCTGAGTTTCTACGTACGGTAGAACAGTCGGCGCGCCGCGGCCTTGTGGGCGCCATTTCCTCATGGAACTGTTGGTTTACAGTGCTGGCCGCATTGTTCTACACTCTGTAGAAGTCAAAGTTCTACGAACCGTAGAAAAGTAGCACCGCCAACCGAGGGACTGCTGTGGAAGCTCTGGAAATCGCACGCTGGCAATTCGGCATCACCACCGTCTACCACTTCATGATGGTGCCCCTCACCATCGGACTGGGCCTGGTGGTCGCCGTGATGCAGACGCTCTGGCACCGCACCGGCAAGGAGGAATACCTCCGGATGACCAAGTTCTGGGGCAAGCTCTTCCTGATCAACTTCATCATGGGCGTGGCCACCGGCATTGTGCAGGAGTTCCAGTTCGGCATGGCCTGGAGCGAGTACAGCCGGTTCGTTGGAGACGTCTTCGGGGCGCCGTTGGCGCTGGAGGCGCTGCTGGCCTTCTTCGTTGAGTCCACGTTCCTGGGCCTGTGGATCTTCGGCTGGAAGCAGCTGAAGCCAGCCATCCACCTGGCCTGCCTCTGGGTGGCCGTGGTGGGATCGGTGTTCTCCGCGTACTTCATCATCGTAGCCAACAGCTGGATGCAGCATCCCGTGGGCGCGAAGATTATCGACGGCCGGCCGGTCATGACGGACGCCTGGGCAGTCTTCACCAACAACACTGCACTCGTGGCCTTCCCGCACACCCTGATGGGCGCACTGGCCGTGGCCGGCGGCTTCCTTCTCGGCATTGCCTGGTACCACCTCTGGCGCAGGCGCACCGACGGAGTCGACGCCGTCGGCGCCGACGGGAAGGTGATTCCCGGTGAAGCAGCCATCCCCGGCCGTGACCGGACCGATTACAAAGTCTGGATCCGCTCCCTGCGGATCGGCGCCGTCGTCGCCATGATCTCGTTCGCCGGCACCGCACTGACCGGCGACCTCCAGGGAAAGTTGATGTTTGAGCAGCAACCCATGAAGATGGCCGCGGCCGAAGCCGCCTGCCACGACGGTACGGGCTTCTCCGTGCTGAGCATCGGGAACCTGGGCTCCAAGAACTGCGATGACATCAAGGCCGTGATCGAAGTACCCGGCATCCTGTCCTTCCTCGCCAAGGGCGACTTCACTACCGAGGTCCAGGGCGTCAACAGCCTCCTGGACCAGTACAAGGCCGACTACGGAACCCACCTGCCCGACAACCCGATCTACGGCGAGAGGGCAGGCCAGGAGATCCAGTACGTCCCGGTCATGGAAGTCACGTACTGGGGCTTCCGGATGATGATCGGCTTCGGGGGTATAGCGGCGCTTGCCGCGCTCCTGGCGCTCTGGGTCACAAGAAAGGGCACGGTACCGGCATCGCGCTGGCTGATGCGCCTCGCGGTGTTCGGCATCCTGGCCCCGTTCGGCGCCAACGCGGCCGGATGGATCTTCACCGAGATGGGCCGGCAGCCGTTTGTGGTGGCCCCCAACCCGGACCTGAACGGCATCGACCAGGTGTTTATGTTCACCGCAGCAGCCGTCTCACCCGGAGTGTCGGCCGGTGAACTGCTGACGTCACTGATCGTTCTGACCGCCGTCTATGCCGCGCTGCTTGTGGTTGAGGTCAAACTACTGGTCAAGTTCATCCGGGGCGGTGTGGTATCCGCGATGCCGGAACTGGCCCACACCCCGGCCGACGAAAACGGGGACACCGACAAGGGCCCTGGCGCAGGCAAACCCGCCGGCGACGTCCTGGCATTCGCCTACTAAGAAGAGCAGAGGATACTCGAGCATGGAACTGCTGCCCACCATCTGGTTCATCGTCATCGCGGTGCTTTGGACCGGATACCTCTTCCTTGAAGGATTTGACCTCGGCGTGGGAATGCTGATGAAACTGTTCGCGCGGAACAACACCGAGCGTCGCGTACTGCTGAACACCGTCGGCCCGGTCTGGGACGGCAACGAGGTCTGGCTGATTACCGCCGGGGCCGCAACGTTTGCGGCGTTCCCGCTGTGGTACGCCTCGCTGTTTTCCGCCCTCTACCTCCCCCTCCTGGTAGTGCTGGTAGCCCTCATCTTCCGTGCCGTGGCGTTTGAATACCGAGGCAAGGGTGACACCGACACGTGGCGCGCGCGCTGGGACTGGGCCATCGCGCTGGGCTCCTTCTTTGCCGCGTTCGGTGTCGGCGCCGCACTGGCCCTGACCACCACCGGCCTGCCGCTGAACGCGAACGGTGACCGCGAAGGCGGTGCGTTCGCCTGGTTCAGCGGGTACGCCGTGCTGGGCGGGCTGGCCGTGGTGGGATTCTCCCTGCTCCACGCGCTGGCGTTCCTCGCATTGAAGACCGACGGCGACATCCGCCACCGTGCGCGCCGCTGGTTCGTCCGGCTGCTTCCGGTCCTGCTGCTGCCCCTGGCCGGCTGGGCACTCATCCTCCAGTTCCTGGAGGGCAAGCCGTGGACCTGGGCAGCGGTGATCGTGGCCGTGGTGGCCGCAGCAGCCGCATGGTTCCTGGCCCGGCGCGGATCCGAAGGCAGGGCATTTATGGCGATGGGGGCCTTCCTCCTCCTCGGCAGCACATCCATTTTCGGCGCCGTTTTCCCCGTGGTGCTGCCCTCCACACTGAACCCTGCGTTTGATCTCACCGTCGCCAACGCGTCGTCGTCCGATTACACGCTCGGGCTCATGAGCGTGGTGGCAGCTGTTGGCCTGCCCCTGGTGGTCACCTACCAGGCGTGGACTTACTGGGTGTTCCGGCGCCGAGTCAACGCGTCCCAGATCCCCGTAGCCCACAGCTTCCTGCCGGCCATTGCCGTCAGGGCGTTCACCACGAAGGGCTGACCGGCCGTGCGCCCTGATTTTCCGGCCGGACCGGCTACCCGTTCCGCCATTTACTGGCTTGGCCTGCTGGCAGCGCTGAAGGCGCTGTCGCTGGTTCTGATGGGGCAGGCCGTGGCTGCCATGCTGGCCGGCCTGGCGTTCGGGAGCGGGTCCTGGCCCGAGCAGTTGCCGTGGGGCCTGGCGGGCGTTGTCCTGAGGTCTGCCACCGTGTGGGCCCAGGGCATCGCAGCGCGCCGCGCCGCGTTGGGCATCAAGGAGGAGCTCCGCGCCGAACTGCTGGCCCGGGCCCTGCGGAACGGTGCACGCAGCACCGGCCCGGCCGACGGCGGGCTGGCCGTGCTGGCCACGCGCGGTCTGGATGCTCTGGACAGCTACTACACGCAGTTCCTTCCCGCCCTCGTGAACTGTGCCGCGATTCCGCTGCTGCTCGGGGCGCGCATCCTGTTCGCCGATTGGGTCAGCGCGGTGGTGATTGTCCTGACAGTTCCGCTCGTCCCGCTGTTTATGGTGCTGATTGGCCGGTACACCGAGGACCATGTCAGTGCGGCCCAGGAAAGCCTGACCCGGCTGTCCGCCCACATGCTTGAGCTCGCCAAGGGCCTGCCGGTCCTGGTGGGACTGGGCCGTGCCACCGCACAGCGCAGGGCCCTCGAGGAGATCTCGGAGGATTACCGCGCCAGGACCATGGGGACACTGCGCACCGCGTTCCTGTCCGCACTGGCCCTGGAACTGATCGCTACGATTTCCGTCGCAGTGGTCGCCGTGTTCATCGGTGTCCGCCTGGTGCACGGCGACATGCCACTCGAAGCCGGCCTGCTGGCATTGATCCTCGCCCCCGACTGCTACCTGCCGCTGCGCGAGCTGGGCACGGCCCATCACGCCAGTGATGACGGCCGGGCCGCCCTGGCCGCGACCAGAAAGGTCACTGAAGCACCCGAGCCGCAGCCGCTGCCCGCACCGGGACGCGAAGCTGCCGCGTCCGACGGCGGCAGCCCGGGCTCCGTGCCCGGGTCCGGGGGAGTGAGAGTCACGGGCCTCACCGTCACCTACTCCGGACGCTCCGCTCCCGCCGTCGGGCCCTTAACTTTCACTGCACCGCAAGGGCTGATCACCGCCCTCGACGGCCCCAGCGGCGCCGGCAAAAGCACTGTCCTTGGCGTGCTGGCCGGGACCGTCGGAGACGGCGGCGGAACCATAGTGTCCGGCCGCCTCGCCGGCCTGCAGCGCGACGCCATCGCCTGGGTTCCGCAGCATCCGGTGATGGTGGCGGACTCCGTGCTCGGGGAGGTCGTGCTGTATCTCGGTGGCGGAATGGGACCTGATACTCCGGCGGCAGCCGGGGCGGCACGGGATTGCCTGGCGGCGGCGGCAGCCGGGCACCTCGCCGGCCACCATCCGGCCGAACTGAGCCCGGGCGAGCTGCGGCGCGTTGCGCTGGCTCGTGGCCTGGCCCGCATCAGGTCCGGTGCCACCGTTCTGCTGCTCGACGAGCCCACTGCACACCTTGACGGGGTGTCGGCGGCGCTGGTGCAGGATTCGATCCGTGCGCTCCGGGGCCAGGTCACCGTCATTCTGGTGGCCCACGACCAACAGACCCGCGAGCTGGCTGACCATCTGGTGCCTGTATCGGCCCACGGCATCACCGTTCCCTCCGGCGGAGCCGTGGTGTTGGCCGGGACCCGGCCCACCGGGACAACCGCGGCGCAGGAGCATGTCCTGGAAACTGTCAGGCGTCACCTGGCGGGGACACAGAACCCTGCCGCCGGGGATCCCCGGCCAAGCCGAACTGCCCGCCTCCTGACCGGACTGCTGTCACCGGTGGCCGGCCGGTTCGCCGGTGCCGCGGCAGTGGGCACCTTTGCCGCTATTTTCGCCGTGGCCCTGTCCGGCCTGTCCGGCTGGCTCATCATCAGGGCAAGCGAACAGCCGCCCATCCTGTACCTGCTCACCGCCATCGTCGGTGTGCGGTTCTTCGGTATCGGACGCGCCGTGTTGCGTTACTGGGAACGGCTCCTGCTGCACGACGCCGTCTTCGGCGCCCTCACCCGGCTGCGCGGCCGGCTCTGGGAAGCACTGAGCCGGAAGGCACTCTCGCTCCGGCGGCTCCTGCAGGGCGGGAACGTCCTGGGCACGGTGATTGACGACGTCGACACCGTCCGGGATCTGTTGCCGCGGGTTGTCCTGCCGCCCGTGACGGCCCTTGCCGTGGCCGGTTCGGCGCTGGTGGCAACCGCCCTGGTGGCGCCTGCTGCGCTCCCTGCCGTTGCCTTGGCAGCGGCGCTCAGCCTGTTCCTGGCGCCGGCCGCGGCCCTGTGGGGGGACCGCCGCTCAGCTACAGCGGAGCAGAGTCTGCGGGCACGCGTCCTGCGGCGCACGTCGGCTGCGCTGGATGCCCGGGCAGAGCTGCACGCGAACGGAGTCGCGGGCACCGTCCTGGACGCGCTGCGCGCCGAGGACCGCCTGGCCACCCGGTCATCGCAGCGTTCCGCGTGGGCCGAAGGCCTCGGCCAGGCCATCACAGTCGCTGCCTGCGGAAGCGCCGCCTTGGCCGCTGCCGTGCTGGCCGCACCCCAGGTACTGGCGGGAACCCTGGAGCCCGCCACTGCCGCGGTTGTTGTGCTGCTGCAGCTGGCGCTGGTTGAACCGTACGCAGCGGTGACGACGGCGGTGCGCCAGTACCCGGCCCTGCGCAGCGTTATGCGCCGGATCGGCGACTCTGGCGTGCTGGACGGCGGCGCCACCGAAACTGGGGCCGGCGACGGACTGCATGCTGTCCCCGCCCGTTCCGGCGCCGCCGCTGGCGTTGAACTGGAAAACGTCGGGGCGGCGTGGCCCGGCGGAGAACTGGTGTTCTCCAGGGTCTCCGCAACGGCCGGACCCGGGACCTGGCTGGCGGTCACCGGACCGTCGGGCGCGGGGAAATCCACGTTGCTCGCCGTCCTGCTGGGATTTCTGCCGGCCGCCACCGGCCGCGCAGCGGTGACAGGGACGGCGGCCTGGTGCCCGCAGGAGGCACATCTGTTCGATTCGACGGTGCGGGGCAACCTCATGCTGGGCGTCCCAGCCGCGGACTCGGTGACGGGCGCTTCCGCTGCTCGCAGCGATGGTACGCCTGCCGATGATGCGCCCACGGCAGGTGACGCCGAGCTGGAAGCGGCGCTGGCCGCCGTCGGCCTCAGCGACTTGGTGTCGCGGCTGCCAGCCGGGCTGGACACCCGGATCGGGCCGGGTGGTTCCTTCCTCAGCGGCGGAGAGCGGCAACGGTTGGCCGTGGCGCGGACCCTGCTGACGGGGGCCGAAGTTATCCTGCTCGACGAGCCCACGGCTCATCTGGACGCGCAGGCGGGACGGGAAATGCTGGCAGACCTCCGCGCCGGCCTGAAAGACCGCACGGTGGTCATGGTGACGCACAATCCGGCGGACATCCAGCCTGATGACGCCCGGCTGGAACTCCCGGCAGCTTCCCGGATGGGCGTGGCTGCTTCGCTGGTGGGCTGAGGCCGGTGGCCTGAACGTCGGGCATGCGCAGCCCGGCGTTCCCTGCCCGGCCTGCCCGGCCTGCCCGGTGCAGCGTCCCCGGCTGAGCCGTCTGCTCCTCAGCCGTCCACATCGTGGAGGTGATGGACGACGTCGTGCAGGAAGTACTGGGCAAGCGTCAGGACCGTGAATTCGGAGCCGTTGCTGCGGACGCCCCGCCGGCCCCACTCGGCTTCCCGGACGCCGGCGAAGGACTCCGCGATCTGTTCACCCTCCGCCGTCAGTTCTGCGCTGACCACGGCGGGATCGGCGTTGGCGTAATCCTTTTCGACGGCGGTGACGTCCTGGTCCCAGTTCTCAAATTGGGCGCCGTCGGCGTCAAGCATGAGGTTCAGCCGCTGGTCGAACAGTGTAAAGACGTCACGGACGTGGCAGGCGTATTCGAGGGCCGCCCACGTCCTGTCATCCGGGCGTTCGGCCACCTCAGGCCTGCGGAGAACAGCCCGCCAGCGTGGCAGCATGTTTTCCACGCTGCCCGGTACCGTGGCCGGCGTGACGGTGGACGCGTCGAAGGAGCACTCGGGGCAGGGCCGGGACAGGACCCAGGTCCAGTCCTTTTCATCAGGAATGATAGGCATGGCAGCAGTCTAGGACGGATCGCTCCACGCCATGGCCGGACCCACCGCATCCACTGACTGGGACAGCGGAATCCCCGAACCGTCCCGCCGGCCGTGCTCCTGCGGCAGCGACCTGGCCACGCCGCCCAGCGATGACGCCTTCGCTGGCCCGTGCCCGGCCCACGCCAACAGCAGCATGTCTTCGCCCTTGAGGAACCTGTGGGCGCGGACGCCTGCAGTCGCACGGCCCTTTGCAGGGTATTCGGCGAAGGATGTGACCTTCGCCGCACCCGGCGCGGTGCCCGGCAGGGCTCCGTTGGTGCCGGCAATGGTGACCACCACGGCGGCGTCGTCGGCGGCGGTGACAGCCCCGAAGAACAGCACCTGGTCCCCGGCGGCCAGCTTGATGCCCACCATGCCGCCGGCCGTCCTGCCCTGGGCCCGGACGTTGGCGGCGCTGAAACGCAGCAGTTGCGCCTCACGGGTCAGGAACACCAGATCAGTCTCCTCAGACCCGGCCGGCGCCACACCCACCACTTCATCCTTGTCCTTGAGCGCGATGATTTCCCAGTCCTCGCGGTTCAGGGGGTAGTCGGGCTGGACCCGCTTGACCACGCCGTGGGCCGTGCCGATGGCCAGCACTTCATCGAGCGGGGCGAACGCCACCAGCGTTTCAGCCTTGAGCAGTGTGATGAAGTCCTTGGCCGGGACACCGCCGGCGAGGTTGGGCAGCCCGGACATGGGTGGCAGTACCGGCATGTCCATGACCTGAAGCCGAAGCATCCTGCCTTGTGAGGTGACCGCGGCTATTTCCCCACGGGCCGAGGACTTGACCACGGAACGGAAAACGTCGTGCTTGGCACGCGGCCCGGACTCGGCGAGGGGATCCTGGTTGGATGTCCGCGCGATCTGTCCCGACGCCGTCAGGATGGCCCAGCAGGGATCGTCCGAGATCTCCAGGGCCAGCGGCGCGGCCTTGCCCTTGCCGTTGGGGGCGGCCGCCAAGGCTGCGGCCACGGTGGGGGAAACGGCCTCGGATTCGAGCAGGACGGTGCGCCGCGGCGTACCGTATTTTTCGGCGATTTCGCTGAGCTCGGAGGACACAAGTCCGCGCAGCCGCTCCTCGGAGCCGAGGATGGCTTCGAGCTCCGCGATCTCGCGGCGCAGCTCCTCCTGCTCCTTTTCAAGCTCGATCCGGGAGTACTTGGTCAGCTGCCGCAGCCGCAATTCCAGGATGTAATTGGCCTGGATTTCGGAAAGATCGTAGATGGACATGAGGCGGACCCTGGCGGCCGCCACCTCATCCGAAGAACGGATGATCTGGATGACCTCATCGATGTCCACGATGGCGATCAGCAGGCCCTCCACCAGATGGAGGCGGTCCTTCTTCTTGCCCAGCCGGAAGGCCGTCCGCCGGCGCACCACATCGATCCGGTGTTCCACGTAGACGGAGAGCAGCTTCACCAGGCCGAGGGTCTGCGGCTGGCCATCCACCAGGGTCACGTTGTTGATGCCGAAGGAATCCTCCATCGGGGAGTAGCGGTAGAGCTGTTGGAGGACGGCGTTCGGGTTGAACCCGTTCTTCAGCTCGATGACCAGGCGCAGGCCATGCTGGCGGTCCGTCAGGTCGACGATGTCACTGATCCCGGTCAGCTTTTTGCTGTTGACCGCGTCCTTGATCTTCTCGATCACCTTTTCGGGGCCGACCATGTACGGCAGCTCGGTGACCACCAGGCCGGTGCGCCGGGCCGAGAGCTGCTCGATCTCCACCTTTGCGCGGGTCTTGAAGGAACCGCGTCCGGTGGCGTAGGCGTCCCGGATTCCGTCCAGGCCCACGATCCGGCCCCCCGTGGGCAGGTCCGGTCCGGGCACAAAGCGCATCAGGTCATCGAGGGTCGCGTCCGGGTGGGCGATCAGGTGCCGCGCCGCGGAGATGACCTCAACGAGGTTGTGCGGGGCCATGTTGGTGGCCATTCCCACCGCGATGCCCGTGGCGCCGTTGACCAGCAGGTTGGGGAACGCGGCCGGCAGGACGTCCGGTTGGGTCAGCTGGTTGTCGTAGTTGGGGACAAAGTCCACCACGTCTTCGTCGAGGTGGGCGGTGAGCGTCAGGGCCGCCGCCGCGAGCCTGGCCTCCGTGTACCGGGGTGCCGCGGGACCGTCGTCGAGGGAGCCGAAGTTTCCGTGGCCGTCAATCAGCGGCAGGCGCAGCGAGAAGTCCTGGGCCATCCGGACCATGGCGTCATAGATGGCGGTATCGCCGTGGGGGTGGAGTTTGCCCATGACCTCGCCCACCACTCGCGCGCTCTTGACGTGGCCGCGGTCCGGACGCAGGCCCATCTCGCTCATCATGTACAGGATCCGGCGCTGGACCGGCTTGAGCCCGTCCCGGGCATCAGGCAGGGCCCTGGAGTAAATCACCGAATACGCATACTCCAGGAAGGAGCCTTCCATCTCGGACGTCACATCAATGTCCACGATGTTCTCGACGAAATCCTGGGGAGCGTCCCCGGCAGGGGCTGGGGTTTGGCGGCGGGCCATGGGGCGGGTGGATCCTTCTGCGTGACTGGTGAAGCAGTGGTCTGGGTGCAGGTGTGGAGGATGAGCTCCGGGCACACGGCCTGCGCCGTGAGTTTGTGGTTAGGCTAAGCCTATGGTGGATCAGCCCGGGGACGGCGAATATCCGGAACATTGGGAAGCTGATGTCGTACTCCGTGACGGTGGAACGGCCCATCTGAGGCCCATCCACCCCAGCGATGCGGACGCGGTCCAGGCTTTCCATACGGGACAGTCGCAGAACTCAATCTACATGCGCTTCTTCGCGTTCAAGGCCCGGCTGTCCAGCAAGGAGCTCAAGCGCTTCACCGAAGTGGACTACAAGGATCGGGTTGCCCTGGTGATTACCTTCGGCGGCGAAATCCTGGGAATCGGCCGCTACGACAGGCTGAATGACCCCCTCGAAGCCGAAGTCGCGTTCAACATCGCCGACGCCCACCAGGGCCGGGGTATCGGCTCAATCCTGCTCGAACACCTTGCCACGGCGGCCCACGAAAACGGGATCCGGCGCTTCAGTGCCGAGGTGCTGCCGGAAAACCGCAAAATGCTGATGGTGTTCGCCGATGCCGGCTACGACGTCAAACGCCATTTCGACGACGGCGTGGTCAGCCTGGAGTTCAACATCGACCCCACCGAAAAGTCCCGTGCAGTGATGGAATCACGCGAGCACCGCGCCGAGGCGAGAAGCGTCCGGGACCTGCTGGCGCCGTCGTCCGTTGCCGTCATCGGGGCGAGCCGCAAATGGGGGACCGTGGGCTACCAGCTGCTGGAACACATCATCGAAGGCGGCTACTCCGGGCAGGTCTACGCCATCAACCCGGAGGCGCTGGAGCTCGCCGGAATGTTGTCCTTCGGCAGGATTTCCGAGGTTCCGGAGCCGGTGGGGCTCGCAGTGATCGCCGTTCCGTATGAGGAAGTGGCCACGGTGGTTGATCAGTGCGCCGCGGCGGGGGTCAAGGGTCTGGTGATCGCCTCCGCGGGCTTCGAGGACGACGGCGAACGCGGCCTCGCCAGCCAGCGCAACCTCGTGCGCAAGGCCAGGGCCAACGGTATGCGGGTGATCGGGCCCGCATCCCTGGGGATCGTTAACACCCATCCCGACGTGAGGCTGAACGCCTCCATGGCGCCCTCACTGCCCAGCCGCGGTGGCCTGGGACTGTTCAGCCAGTCGGCGGCGATCGGTGTGTCGCTCTACGCGGCGTCATACCGCCGCCGGCTGGGCGTTTCCACGGTCCTGTCGGCCGGCAACCGCGCGGACGTCTCGGGCAACGACATGATGCAGTTCTGGGAGGACGACGCCGACACTACCGCGGTGGGCCTCTACCTGGAGTCGATCGGGAACCCCCGCAAATTCTCCCGGATCGCCCGGCGGCTTGCCCGCAGCAAGCCCGTGGTGGTGGCGAAATCGGAAACCATGGGCCTGCGGCTGCCGCCTGGCCACGCCGTGCGTACCACCCAGGCGCCCGCCGGTGCACTGGACGCCATGATGCGCCAGGCCGGCGTCATCCGGGTAGAGACCATCGAACAGCTGATGGACATCACCCAGATAGTGTCCGGGCAGCCGCTCCCGGCGGGGCCCGGACTTGCCATCTTCAGCAACTCCCTGGCGCTGGGCAAAGTGGTGGCGGACAGCGCCGAGGCGCACGGCCTGACCGTGAATGGCATCGTCACCGACGTGGATCTCGACGCCGGCATGTCCCTGTCTCTGCCGGCCCTCCGCCGCAGCCTCCGGGACACCCTCGCGTCCGACGCCGTCCATGCCGTGGTGGCCGCGCTGCTGCCGGTGCGCGGCCTTACGGTGGACCATATCGCCGAGGTCCTGGCCGAATGCTCGGCCGCCGCCGGGAAACCGGTCGTCGCTGCCTTCACCGGCATCCTTGACCCCTCCATCTATGTGGAGGGCATGGTGGGGGCCGAACAGCAGACAGTGCCGTGCTTCTCGAACGCCGGTGCGGCTGTGGCTGCGCTCGCCGCCGTGGTGCGCTACGCGGAATGGGTGGCACGGGACCCCGGTCACTTTGTTCAGCCCGAAGGCTGCGATCCGGAGGGCGCACGGATCCTGCTGGATCAGCTTCTGCACGATGTCCACGAGGAGCAACTCAAGGCCCTGGAACCGGCGTCAGCGGCAGAGCTGCTGGCGCACTACGGCATTGCGGTGCTGCCATCTGCCGGGTTTGACTCTGAAGATGAGGCCGTAGCTGCCGCCGGAAGGCTGGGCTGGCCGGTCGCGCTGAAAACCACGGACCCGGCGCTTCGCCACCGCCTCGACCTGGGGGGAGTCCGCCTCGACATCGAGGATCCGGATTCCCTGCGCCGCAACATCGTGCAGATGCGGCGCTCGCTGGCACCTTACGGTTCCCCGGCACTGGAGGTGCAGTCCATGGCTCCTGTGGGGCAGGCGTGCACGTTCCGGGCCATTGAGGATCCACTGTTGGGGCCGGTGGTCTCCTTCGGGCTGGCCGGGGACGCCGTCAATCTGCTGGATGACTGGTCGCACCGCGTGCCTCCACTGTCCGCCGTGGACGTGAAGGACTTCATCCGCGGACCCCGGGCCGCCCGCAAGCTCTTCGGCTACCAGGGTCTTCCCGCCGTGGATATTGCCGCTTTGGAGGAGGTCGCCGGGCGGCTGGCCTGGATGAAGGACAACCATCCGGAGATCGCGTTGGTGGAATTCAACCCGGTTCTCTGCGGGACTCAGGGCGTGTCAATCCTGGCCGCAGATATCCGGATCGGCAACGCGGCCCAGCGCACTGACAGTGCCCGCCGGGCCATGCTCGGCTGAGCGCGGTTAGCATGTCCCCTGCCGATCTGTGAAAATGGGGGAATGAGCTCACAGCCTTCCCCGTCGACGCCTTCCACCTCCGGCAGTGACAACCAGGCAACCCGCCCGCACAGCTCACACAGCCACACGCCCCAGGGCCAGAGCCTGGACGGTGCGCTCCAGAAGGCGGGTTTCTACCCGCGACTAGTGGCCGACGTCGTTGACGACGCCCTGGACGGCCGCGAATGCGTGGCCCACCTGGTCCACCTGGAAACCCACTTCGACCGGGCCGAGGTCCGCCGCCACATCACGGTGCTGGTCCTGACCGCCGACATGCTGGTGATCACCCACGTGGACGACCAGCAGCTCGACGACGCCGGCGAACAGATCGTGGCCCAGATTTCCACCGAATCCGTGCCCGTCGCGCAGATCCGTTCCGTGGTCCTGAGCTATATGTACTCCCAGCCGCAGGACTACAAGCCTTCGGATCCGGTCCGGGAAGTCACCCTCGCCATTGCCTGGTCCGGCGGGCAGAGGCTGGACATGGGGCCCGCGAGCTGCGGAGACCCGCAATGCGAGGCAGACCACGGTTACAGCGGCACCATTGCCCAGGAGGACATCGTCCTGCGGATCAGCGCTGAAGCCGACGGTGCACAGGCCGTCCAGGACGCCAAACTCTTCGCCCGCGCCCTGCGGGCTGTGAACACCGGCTCCACCGCTCCGGTGGCGCACGCCGGCCAAACGCTCCAGCCCCGGCCCCGGACAGGTGTGTTCGGAAACAGGCTCAGCCGCGGGCATCAGCAGCGCTGAGATGCCGGACCAAGGGAAAACAACGGTCTCCTCAGCCGCTTCCGCAGCGGTTTCCCAAGGGTCCGCCGCGCAACTGAGCATGCCGCCCGCGCCCGCCTTTGGCCAGCGGTCCATCGCGGACGTCCTCACCAGCGCAGCCGCAAGCCTCGGAGTAGAAGGTTTCACCAATACCCTGCGCCTTCCGCCGGCGTCTCGCGTCTGCGTGGTCCTGGCCGACGGCCTGGGCCGGAACCTGCTGAAACAGAAGTCCGCCCACACACCGTTCCTGCGCTCCGTTATGCAGTCCGGTCAGGGGGAAGTTCCGGTATGGCTGGACTCCACCTTCCCCTCGACCACGGCCGCTGCCCTTGCCAGCTTCGGCACAGGCCTCCCTCCCGGCCAGCATGGAATGGTGGGCTACGACGTCCTGGACCCGGACCAGGACAAGGTAGTCAACATGCTCGGCAATTGGGATGCCAAGGTGGATCCCGCCGAGTGGCAGCCGTTCCCTACCGTCCTCGAACGGGCCGCCGAATCACTTAATGTGACCACCGTCAGCCTGCCGCAGTTCGGCGACTCGCCCATGACCCAGGCGGCCCTCCGCGGCGGGAATTTCATCCCAGGAGTGACTGCCCACGCCCGCACGGCTGCCGCCGCTGAAGCCATGGACACCGCCGGAAAGTCCCTGATGTACTTCTACGTCAACGACCTGGATAAGGCAGGCCACCGGCACGGCTGCCAGTCTGAACAGTGGGAACACCAGCTCGAAGAACTCGACGCAACCGTCAAACGGCTGCACGCCTCGCTTCCGGCCGGGACCACAGTACTTCTCACGGCGGACCATGGGATGCTCGACGTCCCGGAACAACAGCGGATCGACTTCTCCGCGGACACGTCGCTTGTTGATGGCGTGCGGCATACAGCGGGGGAGCCGCGGATGGTCCACCTCTACCTTGAGGATCCGGCGGATGCCGCAGGCCGGGAGCGCTTGTTGCGTGCGTGGCGTACCCGTTTCGGCGACAGGATCTGGGCTTTTACCAAGGCGGATGCCGTCGCCGCCGGACTGTTCGGCACACTGCGCCCCGCCGTCGGGCCCCGGATTGGCGACATCATGATTGCCGCGCGTGACGCCCTGGCGCTCTACGACACTCGCCGCGGGCGTCCCGCCGCCATGGAAGTGGTGGGCCAGCACGGCTCGCTGACCAAAGCGGAACGCGAAGTACCGCTGCTGTGCTTTGCGGCCGAAGGCAGGCCACGGCGACGCTGAGGCGTTAGTCCCGTTTGGTCCCGAAGACGATCTCGTCCCAACTGGGAACCGTGGAGCGCTTCGGTTTCGCCGGCTGCCGTTCAGGCTGGTCCGCGTCATGATCGTGGTGCTGGCCGGATCCTGCGTCCTCGGGGCCAGAAGTGTAGGCTGCCCTGCGCGGGCTTCCGCCGCCCAGCAGTTCGTCAAGGCCCACGTTCGGCGCAGGACGCCCCGACCCTGATTCTCCGGGGGCACCGTGTCCTGCGGGACGGGGCGGGGACGCCACGATGGTTATTTCCCTCGTGTCGGTGCTGACTCCGTCGTGCAGTTTCAGGACGTCATCATCGTCAGAGTCCCGGTGCTGCGGGATGAGGCTGAGCCGGGACAGCATTGATGGCCGGACGTCCCGCTTGCGGGTGAGAGGATCTGCTGCGACAGCGGGCGCGGCTTCGGCTGGCACGCTGGACTCGGTGGGAGCCGGCTCCGGTGTTTCCGGCTCGCGGTATTTCTGGTCCCTGGATTCCGGTTCCGGGACCACCTCCGAAGGGCGCGGATGGGCAGCCGGCACGCCGTGGGTCAGGAGCAGGGCCAGGGCGTCGTCGGCGTCTTCGTCGACGCCGAGGCGCTGGCCGCGGCGTGAACGGAGCATATCGAGGAGACCGTCGGATTCCCTGGCCGGCGTGACGGCTTGCGGACCGGTCGCATTGCGGGCGGCCGCAGCTTCTGCATCGGTTTCAAAGTCAAACGGCCGGTCCGAGACCGCAGTGAGGCGGCGGGCCGGGACGGGACCGTCCAGCGGCTCGAGCTCACTGAGTTGCTGAGCCCAACGGTTGGCGTTCTGCAGGGACTTGCGGACCGGACTGAACGTCCATTGCGCAGGCGGCTCCTCGCCGATGCCGGAGGTGCCGTCCCTTGGGGTTTCAAAACGGGCCACCACGGTCCAGTTGCCGTCCTGGCGACGCCAGGAATCCCATTCCACAGTGGAAGGCTCAACCCCGTGGGCTGAAAGCCGGTGGTTGACCATGTCCTGGAGGGACGCCGGGTTGTCGCCAAAAACGGAGCGGTAGGTGTCGTGGCCGGGGGAGGGCGAGGCGACTTCCACCTTCCGCGCCTGCTGCGCTACATACTCCCGTTCGGCAAGGACTGGGCCCTCATACCGCTCGACTTTTGCGAGGGGCAGCCCGGAAAGCTCAGCTACGTCCGCTGCGGTGGCGCCGCTGCGGATCCGTGACTGGATGTCCCGAGGGGACATGGCAGTGGGCGCGGCCGCGGAAGCGGTCTTCGCCGAAGACCGGCTGGCCGTCCGCAGTGCTTCATCGATCGGCAGCTGGAACATCTCGCCGCCGGCACCGCTTAACAGGAGATGCTCCCCGTCGTCGTGTACGCCTACAAGCCGTAGATCCTGCATACAAATCCTCCACCCTGGCATTACTATCAATCGAAACTCTGCCACTCACCGGCACTTATTTGGGTTAGGAGCGAGGGCGCGCCGCGATATTCCGGCACTTTCGGACGCCGTTGCGGCAAACGGCAAGAGGCAAGCGGCACGCGTTTCAGGAGTCCTGGCCGTCCGGACCCGCGCAGAAGTCCGGGTATTGGAACCTGTCCGGCGAGAGTTGCGCCCGCGCAGCGGCACCCGGGCGCCCCTTTCCTCCGGGCTGCTATTTCCGCGAAAGCGCGGCTGTGAGTTCCTCGGGCCGCTTGGACGACGTCAGCCAATAGGGGGTCCGGTCTGACGGGTCCGTAATTTCGATCCGAACCACCGGGTCGATCCAGCCACGGATGCACAGGTAGGCGAGGCCATTGAGCAGGGTCCCCCGCTGGGACGTGGCGTCCTTGCCGCGGAACGCAGCCACTTCGCCAACATAGCGGCGCTCGATCGTGGCACGACCTACCGTCAACGCGTCACTGGTGACAATGATGGTTGGGGTTGACAGCACCAGCAGGACAGCCATGATCGTGAACAGAACGCCGGCGGCCGTGTAGCCTGCAGCCATGCTGATCGGCGCGAAAACGAGGATCCCGGCGCCGGAGATTCCCGCCGTGATCACCCAGATCCAGACGTTCGGCCACAGCCTCTCCCGGAAAACAGCCGGGGTGCCGGCAGTGGGGGTGTCAGGTACGGGTGCGGTGGAGCTGGATTCGGGCATGTCACCAGCTTTCCACCTTTGGCTGGCTATTTCATCTTGGGCTCACACTGCCCTGGCCGGGCGTCCCATCGAATCTAGGACGGAACTGCGGCTGGGCGTTAGAGTGAGTGACTGTGACTGACGAACTTGCCACTGTTGAATCCGTTCCTGACGATGAGCTGTCCGGTTCTGCGCTGGATACAGCCGCAGCCTATGG
The DNA here is from genome assembly GCF_050156905.1 of Pseudarthrobacter sp. S3. Taxonomy (NCBI): domain Bacteria; kingdom Bacillati; phylum Actinomycetota; class Actinomycetes; order Micrococcales; family Micrococcaceae; genus Pseudarthrobacter; species Pseudarthrobacter sp. S3. The sequence continues at coordinate 1,859,989 of NZ_CP189583.1, forward strand.
GGCCCCGACGCTGCAGGTGCAGCTGAAAATGCTCGACGCCGGGCTGGAGGCACCGTCGTATGCCCACCCGGGCGATGCGGGGGCGGACCTGCGGGCCCGCGAAGATCTGGTCCTGGCGCCCGGAGAGCGGAAGCTGGTGGCTACCGGTGTTTCCATCGCGTTGCCGGCCGGCTTCGTTGCCCTGATCCACCCGCGCTCCGGGCTGGCCACGAAGCACGGGCTGACCATCGTTAACGCGCCGGGCACCGTGGATGCCGGTTATCGGGGGGAGATTTCGGTGACTCTCCTCAACACCGATTCCAGGAACGCCATCGAGCTCCGGCGCGGCGATAGAATTGCACAGATGGTGATCCAGCGGGTGGAATATGCCCAGTTTGTCGCCGTCAACGAATTGAGTGAATCGGTACGGGGAGCCGGCGGATTCGGATCCACCGGCGGATTCACCCCGCCGAACGCCTGACACCCGCCGGTGGCGGCAACCAGCGGTGGTTGCCCGCGGCAGCTAAGACTTCCGACGGGACCTCCGGGCCGGCGAGTCACTTTCACAACTAAGGAGACAAACCCCATGGTTTTTGGGCTCGGCAGGAAATCCAAGAAGGACCATTCAGCCGACCCGGCTGAATCCCAGGCCTCGGGGGAATCAAGGGATTCCGCTGACGTGGCTTCGGCGGTCGCCGGGCGTCGGGACGAAGGCCCCTTTGATGTTTCCGAGGTCTCCAGCCGCGACGGCTACGTTGACCTCGGTGCACTGTTGATCGCCCCGAGCGAAGGGCTCCAGCTCCGGCTCGAAGTTGAGGAAGCCACGCAGCGCGTGGTCGCGGTGACCATGGACCTGGACGGCTCCAGCCTTCAGCTGCAGGCGTTCGCAGCGCCCAAGACCGAGGGACTGTGGGACGAAATCCGCGAACAGATCGGCCAGTCCGTGGGAAGCCAGGGCGGTCAGGTTGAAGAAGTCGAGGGTGGCTTCGGAACTGAACTGATCGCCAAACTGCCCGCCGGTACGCCGGACGGCAGCCAAGGTTACCGGGTGGCGCGTTTCATCGGCATCGACGGTCCTCGGTGGTTCTTGCGTGGCGTCCTGGGCGGCCCGGCAGCGATGGAGCGCGAGGCTGCCGCACCGCTTGAGTCACTGTTCCGCCAGATTGTGGTCATCCGGGGCGACAGCCCCATGCCGCCCCGGGACCTGCTGCAGCTGCGCCTGCCCAAGGACGCCAGCGCCAGCCCGGCGCCTGGTGCCCCGGAATTCAATGCCCCCGAAATTAAAGGCCCCGAACGTGGTCCGGAAACCACACAGATTGGCTGATTCCCGCCAGGACCGCCTGGAATCGTCCCCGCACGCTGGAATGCCGGTCAGCCGACTGCCCGAACGAGGGAGGGTGGTGTGCCAAGGGCACATCGAATCGGTCACCTATATGCCCGCAAACCAGAACGCGGCCTTCACTGCCATCGTCTCGGACCCAGACATTCGCGAGTCCGGTGCCAAGCGGGTCCAGGGGAAGGGCGGCCGCCTTCGCGTGGTCTGGCTGGGACGGCGCAGGGTGCCGGGCATCGCCGCCGGAACCGAACTACGCCTCGAGGGCATGCTGTCCCAAAGCCACGGACTGCCCACCATGTTCAATCCACGCTATGAAATCCTTTCCCGCCAGGAGAACGAATGACCTCGCCCCAGCAGCCTGAGCCGTCCGAGCAGCCCGAGCCGTCCGCAGTGCAGGGTTTTGCGGAGGGCTACGCAGCCAAGGCCGGCCTGCACCGCACGCATGACGGCCGGATCGATGTCCTGAAGAGCGCCGGTGGAATCCAGGGCCTCGCCGAGAGCATTGTGCCGGGCATGGTCTTCCTGATCGCCTTTACTATCAGCCGGGACCTGACGCAGTCGCTGGTGGCGGCGCTGGCCTCCGCCGCGGTCTTTACGGTGGTCCGCCTCGTCCAGCGGCGTCCGCTGACCCAGGCCCTCGCCGGCGTTGTGGGGGTGGGCATCTCGGCCTGGCTCGCCAACACCACGGGCAAGGCCGAGGATTTCTACCTCCCGGGCTTCTTCACCAACACCGCGTACATCCTCGCCATGGTGATTTCCATCGCGATCAAGTGGCCGGTGGCCGGCCTGCTGTTCGGGATCCTCCGCACCGAGGGCCTGGACTGGCGAAAAGACCCCGCGCGGCTCAAGGCGTACCGCCTGGGCACGTGGATCATCGTGGCGGTCCTGGTACTTCGGCTGGTCGTCCAGGTTCCCCTGTACCTGATGGGCTCGGACGGACTGGCCGCCTTGGCCACGACCCGCCTGATCATGGGTGCGCCGCTCTATATCCTGGGCGTCTGGATCGCATGGCTGGTCACCCGGCCGGTACCGGCCGCCGCCGATGCGCGGACGTCGGATCAGCCGTCGAAGCCGTCGTCCTCCGGCGCCTGAGTTTCGGCAGGCTGCACGCCTTCGTGCTCGTGGGAGCCCTCCGGCTCGTCTGCTGATTCGGGGGACAGCAGCGCACGCAACTGGTCCTCGGCCGCGATGGTGGTGACGAAGAACAGTTCGTCCCCGCCATCAATGACGTCGTCACGGCTGGGAGTGATGGGCGCGTGGTCCCGGAGGATCGCCACCAGAGTGGCGTCCTCGGGCCACTGGATGCCGCCCACCGTCAGGCCAATGACGTGGGAATCGTGCGGCACCGTGAACTCCACCAGCGAAGCGACGCCGGTCTGCAGCGTCAGCAGCCGGACCAGGTCACCGATCTCCACCGCTTCCTCCACCAGCGCGGTCATCAGCTGCGGGGTGTTGACGGCGACGTCCACGCCCCAGGAGTCGTTGAACATCCAGTCGTTCTTGGGGTTGTTGACCCGCCCCACTGTGCGGCCCACCCCGAATTCGGTTTTGGCCAGGAGCGAGACCACCAGGTTCACCTTGTCATCGCCCGTCGCTGAAACAACGACGTCGGCATCCTCCACTTTCGCTCCCTGCAGGGTGCTGAGCTCGCAGGCGTCGCCCACCAGCCAGTGCGCACCGCGCAGCCCGCTGCGCCCGATGACCTCAGGTTTGAGGTCGATCAGCAGGATTTCGTGCTTGTGGGCCAGCAGTTCCCGGGCGATCGAAGACCCGACGCTGCCGGCACCGACGATAACAACTTTCACTACAACTCCTTGGCAGGTGCTTTGGCCAGGATCTGGGCGACCTGGGAACTGCGGTCCACCGGCAGCATGGCATGGACGGTGTCGCCGTCCTGGTAGGAAGTCCCGGTTTCGGGAAGCATGCCCTCGCCAAACCGGGTGAGATATGCCACCCGGATGTTGGCAGCCTTTTCGACCGCGCTGATCCGGTGGCCGATCCAGCCGGCGTCCAGGTCCACTTCAGCGAGGACCAGACGGCCGGAAGGCTCGCGGAAATCGCCGGCGAGATGCTGTTCGGGCAGGATGCGGCGCAAGACCTGGTCTGCGCTCCACCGGACGGCGGCAACGGTTGGGATGCCGAGCCGTTGGTAGATTTCGGCCCGGCCGGGGTCGTAGATCCTGGCCACCACGTGGGGGACGTGGAAGGTCTCGCGCGCCACGCGGGTGGCGAGGATGTTGGAGTTGTCACCGCTTGAAACGGCCGCGAAGGCGTACGCCTCGGCCACGCCAGCCTGCTGGAGCGTGTCCCGGTCGAAGCCCACACCGGTGACTTTCCGGCCGGTGAAGCCCTGCCGAAGCCGGCGGAACGCGCGGTCGTCCTGGTCGATGATGGCGACGGAATGACCGGCGTCCTCCAGCGTATGCGCCAGAGTGGCCCCTACCCGGCCACATCCCATGATCACGAAATGCGCCAACGTATCTCCTCAACTTCCGTAGCCTGTTGCTGCTGCTAGAACTCTACCGGCAGCGCGCGTACTGCATCCGCACGGACGCCGTCATGACATGGGCGGCGAATCAGACTAGCTTTGTGGAGTGCTGACAATATTGAATGCCGTGAAACGGGTGCTGGTGGGCAGGCCCTTCAGGAATGACAGGCTCGCCCATACCTTGCTCCCCAAACGGATAGCACTCCCGGTTTTCGCTTCGGACGCACTGTCATCGGTGGCCTACGCGCCCGATGAAATCCTGCTCACCCTGGCCCTGGCCGGCGTGAGCGCTGTGGCTTTTTCGCCGTGGGTGGGCCTGGCCGTCATGGTTGTCCTCCTCACGGTGGTCGCTTCATACCGGCAGAACGTCCACGCGTACCCTTCCGGCGGCGGAGACTACGAGATCGCCAACGAAAACCTGGGCAAGTTTTCCGGGCTGACCGTGGCCTCAGCCCTCCTGGTGGACTACGTCCTGACGGTGGCCGTCTCGATGTCCTCGGCGGCCACCTACCTCACCACGGCCGTGCCTTCCCTGCATGGGCAACAGGCCCTGTTCGCCACGATCGGCGTCGTAATCCTGGCCCTTGTCAACCTCCGCGGCATTAAGGAAGCCGGCAGCGTTTTCGCTGTCCCCACGTACATTTTTATGGCGGCGATCCTCGGCATGACAGGGGTAGGCGTCTTCCAGGCCGCGACAGGCCAGCTGGGCGAAGCACCGTCGGCGGCCTTCGAGATTGTGCCGGCTCCCGGTTTCGACGAAGGGCTGGTGGGCCTGGCCGGCGCCTTCCTCCTGCTCCGGGCGTTCTCCTCCGGCGCCGCCGCGCTGACCGGCATTGAGGCCATCAGCAACGGTGTGCCGAACTTCCAGAAACCGAAGAGCAAAAACGCGGCCACCACGCTGTTGCTGCTCGGCGTCATCGCCTCGTCCATGCTGGCCGGCATCATCTTCCTGGCCAACGCCACGAAGGTGCACATCGTGCTGGATCCGGCAACGGAATTCCTGATGAACGGCCTGCCGTTGCCGGAGGATTACATCCAGAGTCCTGCCATCAGCCAGATCGCCCAGACCATCTTCGGCCCGGGTTCAATCCTGTTCTTCATCGTGGTCGCCGCCACGGGTGTGATCCTGGTGTTCGCCTCGAACACCGCGTTCAACGGGTTCCCGGTACTTGGCTCCATCCTGGCCCAGGACGGCTACCTGCCGCGCCAGTTGCGGACCAGGGGAGACCGCCTGGCGTTCAGCAACGGTGTCCTTGCCCTGGCCGCCGGAGCGCTGGTGCTGATCATCGCGTTCAACGGCGACGTCACCAAGCTGATCCAGCTCTACATCGTGGGCGTCTTTATCTCCTTTACCCTCAGCCAACTGGGCATGATCCGGCATTGGGGGAGGCACCTCAAGCTCGCCAAGGACAAAGCCACCCGACGCCGGATGGTGAAGTCCCGCACCATCAACAGCATCGGGTTCGGCATGACGTCACTGGTGCTGGTGATCGTGCTGATCACCAAGTTCCAGCAAGGCGCGTGGATCGCGCTGCTGGCCATGTTCATCCTGTTCCTGATCATGTGGAGCATCCGGGCACACTATGACAACGTGGCCAAGGAACTGGCCGTGGACGAGGACTCCTCGCCGCGTGCCCTGCCATCCAGGGTCCACGCGGTACTGCTGGTGTCCCACGTGCGCAAGCCGGTGTTGCGTGCCCTGGCCTACGCCCGGGCGTCGAGGCCGTCGCGGCTGGACGCCATCACGGTGGACATCAACGCAGAAGAAACCGCGCACACGGTTGCCGATTGGGAAAAGCTGGAGATCCCCGTGCCGCTGACCGTCCTCGCCAGCCCGTACCGGGAAACCATCACGCCCATTATGGAATACGTCAAGAACATGCGCCGTGATTCCCCCCGCGACCTGATCGTGGTCTACATCCCCGAATACGTGGTCGGCAAATGGTGGGAACAGTTGGTTCACAACCAGACGGCGCTGCGCATCAAAACCCGGCTGCACTTTGAACCTGGCGTGATGGTGGCCAGTGTCCCGTGGCAGTTGAAATCGTCCGAAGAAGCCAAAAACATGCAGGATATCCGATGAACCCCCAGACCCAGACCCACTCCTCAGCTGCCCCGGCAGCCCCCACCGAACTGGTTCTCGACGTCGGCCCGGTGGCCCACGGCGGCCACTGTGTGGCCCGGCACGAGGGCAGGGTGATCTTTGTCCGGCACGGCATCCCCGGCGAAAAGGTACGCGTCCGCCTCACCGACGCGGGGGAGTCGGCCAAGTTCTGGCGCGCCGACGTTGTTGAGGTGCTGGAGGCCTCCCCGGACCGGGTGGAGCATTTCTGGCGCCCGGCGGACTCCCTCCGCGCCTGGGGCCACGGGCATCCGCCGGTGGGCGGGGCCGAATTCGGCCACATCTCGCTGGCCCGCCAGCGCGCGCTCAAGTCGGCGGTACTGGCCGAGCAGCTTCAGCGGCTCGCCGCGGTCGAACACCTGCCCGACGGGCTGGACCTCGGAAACGTAGTTGAGGCCGTGGCCGCGGGCGGGGCGGATTCAGGCGAGGAGACGGTGCCAACGTCCGACGCCGGTACTGGCCTGGGCTGGCGGACGCGCGCCAGCTTCTCGGTGACCCCGGGCGGCAAACTTGGCATGCACGCGCACCGATCCGAGCACATCATTGCTGTCCGGGAGATGCCGCTCGCATCGGAGGGCATCAACCGGCTGCGTTTGTGGGACCTCGACCTGACAGGCATCGAACGCGTGGAGGTGGCGGCGCCGTCGAACGGTTCACGCCCCTTGGTGCTGCTGGCTCCGGCTCCCGGCACCAAGCCCAAACGGCTCAGCGCCATCGCGGTACAGCTTCCGGACGACGTTTCGGTGGCCACTTTCGACCCCCTGACCGGGGACGTTGCGCAGCTTCGGGGCCGGACCTGGGTCCAGGAGACCGCGGCCGGCCACAACTACAGGGTCACCGGCGCAGGTTTCTGGCAGATCCACCGCGACGCGCCCGGGACGCTTGTGGGGGCCATCACAGAATTCCTCCACGCCGGCGGATTCCTTGAACCGGGTGCCGTAGTGGCAGACCTCTACGCCGGCGCCGGGCTGTTCACCGCTCCGCTGGCTGACGCGGTGGGGGAGACCGGGTCCGTTCTCTCGGTCGAAAGTGCACAGGGAACCAGCCGGGACGCCCGGAAGAACCTTCACGGTGCGCCGCAGGTGGAGATCGAGGTCGGACGCGTGGAACGTGTCCTCCGCCAAAAGCCGCGGAATTTCGACGCCATCGTGCTGGATCCGCCCCGGGCCGGCGCCGGGAAGCCCGTGGTCAGCCAACTGATCGCTGCTGGTCCGCGCGCCATCGCCTACGTATCCTGTGATCCGGCATCGTTTGCCCGGGACGTGGGGTACTTCCAGCAGGCAGGCTGGTCCCTGGCGGGCTTGCGGGCGTTCGATCTCTATCCGCACACCCACCACCTGGAGACGGTGGCGTTGCTGACGCCGGGTCCGTGATGCTACTAGGATGGCGGTAGTAATCCCACGTCGCGCCCCGTATTCACGGCTGACCTCCTGCAATTTTTGTGGCCAGCACTAATTAGGCCTGCCTAACTAGAAAGCGGTCTACCGCGCGACAAAGATGAAACTGTTGCGAGAGGAGTCCTGCGATGAGCACTGTGGACAGCTTCGGTTCAAAAGGCAAACTTAATGTAGCCGGAACCGAATACGAAATTTTCCGGTTGAACTCCGTTGAAGGTGCAGAAAACCTTCCGTTCAGCCTCAAGGTATTGCTTGAAAACCTGTTGAGGACCGAGGACGGCGCGAACATCACGGCCGATCACGTGCGAGCCTTGGCTGGCTGGGATCCTAATGCCCAGCCCGATACAGAAATCCAGTTCACGCCTGCCCGCGTGATCATGCAGGACTTCACCGGCGTCCCCTGTGTGGTGGACCTGGCGACAATGCGTGAAGCGGTCAAGGAACTCGGCGGCGACCCCAAGCGGGTCAACCCCCTCGCTCCGGCGGAAATGGTCATTGACCACTCCGTGCAGATCGACGCCTTCGGTAACTCCGGGGCGCTGGAGCGCAACATGGAGATCGAATACCAGCGCAACGGTGAGCGTTACCAGTTCCTGCGTTGGGGCCAGACCGCATTCGATGACTTCAAGGTTGTTCCCCCGGGAACCGGCATTGTGCACCAGGTCAACATCGAGTACCTGGCGCGCACTGTCATGACCCGCGAAATCGACGGCGTTCTCCGGGCCTACCCGGACACCTGCGTCGGCACCGACTCGCACACCACCATGGTCAACGGCCTGGGTGTCCTGGGCTGGGGCGTTGGCGGCATCGAAGCCGAAGCGGCCATGCTGGGACAGCCTGTCTCGATGCTCATCCCGCGTGTTGTGGGCTTCAAACTGACCGGGTCCATTCCGGCCGGCGCCACCGCCACGGACGTGGTGCTGACCATCACCGAGCAGCTGCGCAAGCACGGTGTTGTGGGCAAGTTCGTCGAATTCTACGGTGAAGGTGTCGCGGCCGTGCCGCTGGCCAACCGCGCCACCATCGGCAATATGAGCCCTGAATTTGGCTCCACCGCGGCAATGTTCCCCATCGATGACGTCACTTTGGACTACCTGCGCCTCACCGGCCGCTCGGACGAAAATGTGGCGCTCGTGGAGTCCTACGCCAAGGAGCAGGGCCTCTGGCACGACGCTTCCCGCGAGATCAAGTTCTCCGAGTACCTCGAGCTGGACCTGTCTACGGTTGTTCCCTCCATCTCCGGCCCCAAGCGTCCCCAGGACCGCATTGAGCTGACGGATGCCAAGGAACAGTTCCGCAAAGATATCCATAACTACGTCGCCATCGAAGACGGCAGCGTGGACGAGTCCCTGGACGAGTCCTTCCCCGCATCGGACGCCCCGTCATTCACGCACGCCGACTCGCACACCACCGAGACAAGCCGTGTTGTGTCCGCAGCGAACGGCGCCCACGGGCGTCCGTCCAACCCGGTGCACATCAAAACCGAAGACGGCCGCGAGTTCGAGCTGGACCACGGCGCGGTATCCATCGCCTCGATCACGTCCTGCACCAACACGTCCAACCCTTCGGTGATGCTGGCGGCAGCCCTGCTGGCCCGCAACGCCGTCGACAAGGGCCTGACCTCGAAGCCGTGGGTCAAGACCTCCGTGGCCCCCGGGTCCAAGGTTGTCACCGACTACTACAACAAGTCTGGCCTGACCCCGTACCTTGAGAAGCTTGGCTTCTACATCGTGGGTTACGGCTGCGCCACCTGCATCGGTAACTCCGGACCGCTGGACGCCGAGATCTCCGAGGCCATCCAGGCCAACGACCTCTCCGTTACCGCGGTGCTTTCCGGTAACCGCAACTTCGAAGGCCGGATCAATCCGGACGTGAAGATGAACTACCTGGCCTCCCCGCCGCTGGTCATCGCGTACGCCCTGGCCGGTTCCATGGACTTCGACTTCGACACCGATTCCCTGGGCAAGGACGAAGCAGGCAACGACGTCTTCCTCAAGGACATCTGGCCCAACCCGGTAGAGGTCCAGCAGGTCATCGATTCCTCGATCGACAAGGACATGTTCGCCCGCGGCTACGAAGGCGTCTTTGACGGCGACGAGCGCTGGAAGGCGCTCGACACCCCGGCCGGCGATACCTTCGCCTGGGATCCGAACTCCACCTACGTCCGGAAGCCCCCGTACTTCGATGGCATCAAGGCGCAGCCGGAACCCGTCCAGGACATCTCCGGCGCACGCGTGCTGCTGAAGCTGGGCGATTCGGTCACCACCGACCACATCTCCCCGGCCGGTTCCTTCAAGTCGGACACCCCCGCCGGCCAGTACCTGCTGGCCAACGGTGTTGAGCGCAAGGACTTCAACTCCTACGGCTCACGCCGTGGCAACCACGAAGTCATGATCCGCGGCACCTTCGCGAACATCCGCATCAAGAACCAGATCCTGGACGGCGTCGAAGGTGGCTTCACCCGCGACTTCACCCAGGCTGACGGCCCGAAGGCATATGTCTACGACGCCGCGCAGAACTACCAGGCAGCCGGCACCCCGCTGGTGGTACTGGCGGGCAAGGAATACGGTTCCGGATCCTCGCGTGACTGGGCAGCGAAGGGCACCGCCCTGCTGGGCGTCAAGGCCGTCGTCGCCGAGAGCTACGAGCGTATCCACCGCTCCAACCTGATCGGCATGGGCGTCCTGCCCTTGCAGTTCCCGGCTGGAGAATCCGCAGCCACCCTGGGCTTGACCGGCACGGAAACCTTCGCGGTTGAGGGCGTCATTGCCCTGAACGAAGGAACCACGCCCAAGACCCTCAAGGTCACCGCCACAGCAGAAGACGGCTCCGCCAAGTCATTCGATGCAGTGCTCCGCATCGACACTCCGGGCGAAGCCGACTACTACCGAAACGGCGGCATCCTGCAGTACGTCCTGCGCCAGATCTCCGCCAACTAGCCGGAACCTGAACCCACGCAGCACCCCTTCGAAGCCCCGGCCGGTCACCGACCAGCCGGGGCTTCGGCTTTGCATTTCCGCGAGGCGTTAGAGTTAACAGGCACGTCTACCACCCGAAGGAGGGGTCATTGGGAATCTTGGACACCATCCGGAATCCGCAGGACCTGAACCAGCTGTCTGACAAGCAGCTCGAAGAGCTGGCCGCTGAGGTCAGGACTTTCCTGATCACCAACGTCTCCCAGACAGGTGGACACCTCGGGCCCAACCTCGGCGTCGTGGAACTGACCCTTGCTGTGCACCGCATCTTCGATTCGCCCCGGGACAGCATCGTGTTCGACACGGGCCACCAGTCCTATGTGCACAAGCTCCTCACCGGCCGCCAGGACTTCAGTACCCTGCGCCAGCAGGGCGGCATGTCCGGCTACCCGTCCCGCGCCGAGTCCGAGCATGACATTGTGGAAAGCTCCCATGCGTCGTCTTCCCTCTCCTGGGCGGACGGCATCTCCCGGGCACGGCAGCTGACCGGGGAAGGCGACCGATACACCGTCGCGGTTGTGGGTGACGGCGCCCTGACCGGCGGCATGGCGTGGGAAGCCATCAACAACATTGCGGCAGACAAGCGCCGCCGCGTGGTGATCGTCGTCAACGACAACGGCCGCTCCTATGCCCCCACGGTGGGCGGCTTCGCGGACTACCTCGCCTCACTGCGCCCAACCATCGACTCGTTCCGCGCAGCCCCTGCCTATGAGGGCACTCTGGACTGGTGGAAGAAGAAGCTCCAGAACAGCGGCCCCGTAGGCCAGTTCACTTACAAGAGCCTGCACGCCATGAAAAAGGGCATCAAGGACTGGTGGGCGCCGCAGGGCATGTTCGAAGACCTCGGCATGAAGTACATCGGCCCGGTCGACGGCCACAACCTGCAGGCCATGGAGCACGCACTATCCACGGCCAGGAACTACGCCGGCCCGGTGATTGTCCACGCCATGACCGAAAAAGGGCACGGCTACGCCCCGGCCCGGGCCCATGAAGCGGACCAGTTCCACGCCGTCGGTATTATCGATCCGGAAACTGGCGAACCGACGGGACATTCCGGGGCACAGTCCTGGACATCTGTTTTTGCCGACGAGATCGCGAAGATCGCAGATGAACGCCCCGACATTGTGGGCATCACCGGGGCCATGCTCATTCCCGTGGGCCTGCACAAGTTTGCGGCCAAGCACCCGGACCGGGTGATCGACGTCGGCATCGCCGAGCAGCATGCGCTGACGTCCGCCGCCGGCATGGCTTTCGGCGGGCTCCACCCCGTGGTGGCCATATATGCCACCTTCCTGAACCGCGCCTTTGACCAACTCCTGATGGACGTGGCACTGCACAAAGCCGGCGTCACCATCGTCCTGGACCGCGCCGGCGTCACCGGCCCGGACGGGGCCAGCCATCACGGCATGTGGGACATGGCCATGGTCCAAATCGTGCCCGGACTCCACCTGGCCGCGCCCCGCGACGCCTCCCGGCTGCGGGAAGAACTCCGCGAAGCCGTGGCTATCAGTGACGCCCCCACCGTGGTCCGCTTCTCCAAGGGCACCGTGGGCGCAGAAGTGGAAGCCATCGAACGGCTGGGCGACGGCGTTGACGTGCTGGCACGCCGCCCCGCCGGGTCCACCGAAAACGATGTCCTGATCGTCAGCGTCGGAGCCATGTCCGAACTCGCCCTCGACGTTTCCAACCGCCTGGGCGCCCAAGGCATCAGCACCACCGTAGTGGACCCGCGCTGGGTGCTGCCCGTGCGGCGTTCCATCATTGCGCTGGCCTCCCACCACCGGCTGGTCATCTGCATCGAGGACGGTGTCAGGGCAGGCGGCGTGGGATCGCGGATCCGCCAGGAAATGCGGGCAGCCGGCGTTGACACCGCGCTGAACGAGGTTGGGCTCCCTGCGGAGTTCCTGGACCACGGCACGCGGAGCCAGGTGCTGGAGCGCGTCGGGCTGACGGCCCAGCAGATCACGCACGACGTCGTCGCCCAGGTTTTGGGCACAAAGGTCCCCTTCGCTCGCCCACTGCCGGGCCAGGAGCACCCCACCACCGGCAGCCTGCCCATCCTGTGAGGGAAGAAGACGCACTGAAGTATCCGGCCGGCGTCGGGGATTCACATCCGGCGAGGCACACCAGCACCACCCGCGTCCCCGCGGGGCTGCAGCCGGGCCAGCTGGTGGTGGCCCGGAACCGGAAATGGAACGGTAAAGCCCACTGGGTGGTCCCGGGGCGCTACCTCGGCGAAGACCGGCACGGCTGGTGGATCTTCCAGGGAACCAACGAATTCTGTTCGCGCCCGGGTGCTGCCTTCTACACCGCGTCCGACGCCGTGCTCCTGGTACCGCGGTCCGGAGACTGGGTTGCCACGTTCTATGACGACGACCATCCCAGCGGAGTCAGGGTCTACGTTGACCTCGCCGTCGCCCACGAGTGGACGGACATCCGGCCCGCGGTCACCGAGTTCCACGTGATCGACATGGACCTGGACGTGATCCGCATGGCCGGCCGTGGCGTCTTCATCGATGACCAGGACGAGTTCGCCGAGCACCGTATTGCCATGAATTACCCGGACCGGCTAGTGGATGCCATCCAGGCCGCCGCGGATGAGCTTTATCAGGCCGTCAAGGCAGAGCACGCACCATTCGACGGAACAGACGTCGAATGGTTCACGAAAGGACGGTCATGAGCGGAATCATCAGGGTCTACAAACGGGACGATGAAGGAACATTGCACTTCCGTGAAGGCTGGTTCGACGAGGACTACAGCCAGTTTGTGATGAACTACGGCGTGGTTGGGCACCAGAGCAAAACCGAAGAGACCGATGTGGCTGACGCCGCTGCGGTGGAGGGCCTCATGGATGCCTTTGCCGTGCAGTGCGCGGAGGACGGCTTCGCCGAAATCCCCGACGAGGACCAGTTCTGGGTGGTGGCTCAGTTCGCCCTGAAAACCAAGGAGGGTACCGACCGTGACCGCTACCTTGAGGAAAAGGCGAAAGACGCCCTCATCAGCCACCTGGCCTGGCGCGGCCTGGGAACCGTGGAACGCTCAGAGTTTAGCGATTACAAGCTGAACATCTTCTGCCTCTGCCCCGACGTGAACAAGGCCGTCAGCGCTATCAAGGTCTGCAGCCGCGGCGAAGACCTCGATTTTACCAAGCTGAGCATCGGGGCAGCCACCTACGGCGAACCGGTCAACTTCAAACTCAAGCACTCCGCGAAGCCTGCCAACACCTTCAGCCTCTAGAGGAGAAAAACATGCCTGACTACCGACGCCTGGGAAACTCCGGGCTGACGGTCTCCGTGGTGGGACTGGGCTGCAACAACCTGGGCCGCGCCAACACGGTGACCGAATCGCAGGCCGGGACTGACGCCGTCGTCCACGCCGCACTGGATGCCGGCGTGACGCTTTTCGACGTCGCCGACAACTACGGGCGCGAGCCCGGACTCAGCGAGACGATGCTGGGCAAGGCCCTGGCCGGCAGGCGTGATGACGTGCTGGTAGCCACCAAGTTCGGCATGGACGTAAGGGGCGCCAACGGCAACGACTTTGGCGCCCGGGGGTCCCGGCGCTACATTGTCCGTGCCGTGGAGGCCTCGCTGCGGCGGCTGGGCACAGACTGGATCGACCTTTACCAGTTCCACACCCCCGACCCCCTGACTCCGATTGATGAGACGCTGAGTGCCCTCGATGACCTGGTCACCGGTGGCAAGGTCCGCTACATCGGACACTCCAACCGCGCCGGCTGGCAGATTGCAGAGGCAGAATTTGTGGCGCGTGCCGCCGGCGGCACGCGGTTCATCTCCACCCAGAACCACTACAATCTCCTGGACCGACGCGCCGAGCAGGAGGTCACGCCCGCGGCAGAAGCCTACGGCCTGGGCGTCCTGCCGTACTTCCCGCTGGCCAACGGACTGTTGACGGGCAAATACTCGCCGGGCACGGCTCCCGCCGGCTCGAGGTTGAGCCATACACGCACCAACATGGTGCACGATGCCGACTGGGACCAGCTCCAGCGCTTCAGTTCCTTCGCCGCAGAACGCGACCTGACCGAGATCCAGGTGGCCTTCTCCTGGCTCGCGGCCCAGCCTGCCGTCAGCAGCGTGATCGCCGGAGCCACCACGTCGGAGCAGATCCGCGAAAATGCGGCCGCTGTCGCCTGGGTGCCGTCACGGGCGGAGCTCGCGGAACTGGATGCGATCTTCCCGAAGGTCCCCCAAGTAGCTCTCTTTTAGGAAACCCCGCCGATGACCAGGCTGCTGCTGGACGTGGATACCGGGATCGACGACGCCCTGGCGCTGGCCTATCTGGCGTCCTTGCCGGACGTGGAATTCCTGGCTGTGACGGCGTCCCCGGGAAACGTGGATGCCCACCAGGTGGCAAGCAACACCATCGCGCTGCTGGAGCTGTGCGGCAGGCCCAACGTGGAGGTCGCCGTCGGCGCCCTGACCCCACTGGGCATCCCGCTGGTGACAACGCCGGAAACCCACGGCCCCCAGGGGTTGGGATACGCAGTCCTGCCCCCGCCGGCGGGCACGGTGTCTCCACGGCACGCCGCCGACGTCTGGGTGGAGGCCGCTCGTGCCCATCCTGGGGAGCTGACAGCCCTGATCACCGCGCCGCTGACCAATTTCGCCCTCGCCATCCGGCGCGAACCCCGGCTGCCCGAACTGCTGGGACGCGTGGTGATCATGGGAGGAAGCTTCTACCACCAGGGGAACACCACACCCACGGCAGAGTGGAACACGCACGTTGATCCGCATGCGGCCAAGGAAGTCTATGCCGCCTACCGGGGCTTGCCGGCCGACCGGCTGCCCATCGTCTGCTCCCTGGACACCACGGAGCGGATGGAGATGCGCCCGGAGCATGTGCGGCGGCTGGCCGCGGCGGCAGGCTGTGCTGTGGAGGAACTTGTGCTGCCGGAACAGGCCGAAGGGCTCAGAAGCACGTCCGGGAACTCGCTGGTGCGGCACCTGTCCGATGCGCTGCGCTTCTACTTCGAATTCCACCGTCACTATGACCAGGGCTACCTGGCGCACGTCCACGACTATTTCGCCGCCGGCGTGGCAGCCGGCACCTTGGAATACAGCACCCGGCCTGCCACGGTGGACGTGGAGGTTGAGTCGGCCATGCTGATGGGGACCACGGTGGCGGACTACCGGAACCTGTGGAACCGGCCGCACAATGCCCGGGTCGTCTCCGACAACAACCCAGCGCAGGCTTTCGACGAACTGGTGGGTTCCCTGGGGCGCCTTGCCCGCAGGGTCGGCTGAAGACCAGCCCTACAATGGCGCGTCTTCGGGCACCTCAACGTCCAAGGCAAGCAGGGCGTTCTCCACCACTTCCGTCAGGGCCGGGTGGATCCAGTACGGGCCCCGTGCGAGCTGGTGGACAGATACGTCAGTGGCCATCGCCTGGACCAGCGGCTGGATCAGGAGCGAGGCCTCGTGGCCCATGATGTGCGCGCCGAGCAGCCGGCCGGTGGAACGTTCCGCCACCAGCTTGACCACACCTTCTTCGTCCTCCATGGCCCAGCCGTACGCGGTGGAGCCGTAATCCTGGACTGCGGTGACAATGTCCGACCCTGCTGCGGCCTGCTCCCGGGCATCATCCTCAGTCAGGCCTACGGAGGCCACCTGCGGATTGCTGAACACGGCAAAGGGCACCGCGGTGTAGTCGATGGTCCGGAGCCGGTCCGGGTGTTCCAGGTTGTGCGCCACTACCCGGGCCTCCCGGTTGGCGACGTGCTTGAGCTGGTAGCTGTTGGCGATGTCGCCCAAAGCGTAAACACCGTCAACGGGCGTGCCGCCGGCGAGGACCCTAAGGCTCGCGTCCACGGACAGTGTATGGTCCTCGTCCACGTCAAAGCCGGCGGCGTCCACACCCAGCCGGTCCGTATTCGGCACCCGCCCGGTGGCGGGCAGGACGATGTCCGCTGCGACCCGCAGCCATTTGCCGTCGTTGTCCGCAAAAAATACGGTGACGCTGCCGTCGCCGTTGTCCTCCACCGCCTGGAGCGAGTAGCCAAGCTTGAGCTTCCAGCGGCCGGCCGCGGCCGCGGCGAAGCGCCCGGCGATTTCGGCGTCGTTCCCGCGCAGCAGCCGCTGCGAACGGTTCACCTGGGTCACTTTGGCCCCGAAACCGTGGAACACGGCAGCGAACTCGGCGGCGATGTACCCGCCGCCAACCACCACCACCCGTTCGGGCGGACCATCGATGCGCATCACGGTGTCCGAGGTGTGCACCTGTGGAAGGCCAATGCCGGGCACATCGGGGAGCACAGCCCGGGAGCCCGCGGCAACCACTACCCGGTCCGCGGTGAGCTCCACGCCGGAATCAGTGCTGAGCGTCCGGGGACCGGTGAACCGGACGTGCTCCTGGTACAGGTCCACATGGGCCAGTTCATCGGCCCGGTACCGCCGGCCGGACTCGGAAATCGCGTCGATCCGGCCAAAGATCCTGTCCCGCACCTCATTCCAGCGGACCTTGTCCAGGCTCAGATCTACCCCCAGCCGGGCGGCTTCTTTGGGAGCAGCGGCCAAGGACGCTGGGTAGACAAACATCTTCGTGGGGATGCAGCCGACGTTCAGGCACGTGCCGCCGAACACGCCGTCGTCGATCATGGCCACCTTCCTGTCGTCCCAGAACGGGGTGATCAGAGAATTGCCGGATCCGGATCCTATGATGGCCAGGTCGTAGTGGGGCATTTGTGCCTTTCGGAAGGACAGCAGGGCGGGCAGCGGCTTGCGCGCCTACTCCCCATCGTACGGCCGGTTTACGGCGCGGGTGGCTCCGTGCAGCTGGCCTTCGCCATAGTCCAATCCGGTGGGGCGATGCCCTCTGAGCGACAAACACGAAGAAGACCTGCGGGACGGGAGGGCCGCATCAGCACGCGCATGCAGCAGCGCCAACCACCCAGCTGATGCGAACTGTCGTGCTGCGGCTGCGGGCAGCGGAGGAGTAGCTGGAACACCACCTCAAGGAAGCACGCCACAAAGGTGAACACGACACCACCCGCCGGGAAGAGGCTACGGGAGACGGACGGTAGACTGATGCCGGACCCGGGCCGGCGCAGACGCCCCCGGTTGCCGCCGAGGTGACATAGGCGGCGTTCCGCACCGCCCGGGCATCCGGGCGCCACAGCCTGCACCCCCAGAAGGAACGCCATGTCATCGCTCACGCTGCCGCCGCAAACGCCGGCCACCGCCCGCAACCGCCGACTGCTGGAAGTCCTCGGAGCGGTAGCCATCGCCGGCACGTACATCTACCTGGTCCTGAACCAGCCCGCGGACATCACCGGCGGCCCGGGCAGCGCCTCGGCCCTGATCGCCCTGTCCGGCTTCCTCGTGGGCGCCGTGCTCCTGATCATCGGCGTGCTGCCCACGCTGCCGGTCTCCACGCTGGTGCTGATTCCGGTGGCCCTGGTGCTGAACATTGTCCTGGGACAATTCGTCGGCAGCACCCTGGTCCCGTTCTACCTTGATGCCATCGGCACCGTCCTGATCGCCGTTCTCGCCGGACCCGCCGCCGGGGCCGCTACGGGTGCCCTCAGCAGCATTATCTGGTCCTTTTTCAACCCGACCGTCCTGCCCTTCGCCGCCGGTGCGGCCTTGATCGGCTGCCTGGCCGGCCTCGCCGCGCGCTATGGCCTGTTCCGGCGCTTCTATCTGGCCCCGGTGGCGGGTTTTCTGACCGGTGTCATTGGCGGTGTGGTCTCAGCTCCCGTTGCCGCTTTCGTCTTCGGCGGCACCTCCGGCCTCGCCACCGGCGCCATTGTAAGCGCCTTCCGCTCCATGGGGGACAGCCTGCTCGCCGCCATCACCAAGCAGGCCCTGATCTCGGACCCCATGGACAAGGCCATCGTCTTTACCCTCGTCGCCGTCCTGGTCTACTCCCTCCCTCGCCGCACGCGACTCCAGTTCCCCTTTGTCCGGCAGTACCGCGTACTGGCCGGCACAGCCGCCAATCACCCCGGCGACCAGCCCACCGGCCAGGACGCCTGACGCACCCCTGATGCGACTTCACCCCCTGACATCGCTGGCGGCTGCCGGCAGCACGGCAGTGATAACGACGGCGGCTGCCAGCTGGCCGATGTCCCTCACCGTGATCGCGGCGGCCGTGGGTTTATCGGTCGCGCAGGGAGCGGCGCGCCGGATGCTGCCGGCGGCGGCGGTCATTCTGGTCCCGCTGGTGCTGTCGCTGCTGGCCCTGCACGGACTGTTCTTTCCTGAGGGCACCACCGTGCTGGCGCAGTGGGGACCGGCGCGTGTCACAGCACAAGGCCTGCAGTTTGCGCTTGAGCGGGCAGCGCAGCTTTCCGCGGCCGTGCTTGTGCTGCTGCTGGGTTCCTTCACCGTCAGCGTTCCGGACTTGGTGGCTGTCCTGTCCACCCGCGGTGTCAACGCCCGGTTCGCGTTTGTGCTCGCCTCCACGTTGACGCTGCTGCCGGCCATCAGTTCACGGCTGGAGCGGATCAGGCAGGCCCAGGAAGCGCGTGGCCTGGTGATCAGGCCTGGAATTCCCGGGCGGACTGCCGCGTTCCGGTGGCAGGCGGTTCCCCTGCTGCTGTCCCTCGTGGAGGAAGCAGGCACCCGCGCTGCGGCCCTGCAGGCCCGCGGTTTCGGTAGTGCCGGTCCAATCACCAGTTACCGTCAGGTGCTGGATCCTCCGGTCCAGCGGTGGGCGCGCTTGGTTCTGCTGCTCGCGGCGCTGGCGGCCATCGCCTTCCGCCTCTGGCAGCCGACGGCGGGTGCTTAGCAATGGTGCAGACCCCACCGCCGGCCTTGGCTGCCGGCATCGAGAAATTCGTCTTCCCCGGCGAAACGGAACCCGTCCTGGCGGGCATAAGCCTGACCTTGGCCCCAGGATCGCTGACAGCGGTCCTTGGCGGTTCCGGCAGCGGCAAATCAACATTGGGACGCGTCCTCGCCGGCTGGTTGCTGCCCGGCGACTGCGGGACACTCACGGGTTTTTTTGAGCTCGCCGGCACGTCCGCCAGGTTCACCGGAGCAGCTGCCGATCCGCAGATCGATCCCGGCCGCTGGGGCCGCCAGGTGGGCTTTGTGCCGCAGGATCCGGCCGGCGCTTTGTCCACGGTCCGGGTCACGGTGGCCGAAGAGCTGGCCTTCGGCCTGGAAAACGCGGGGGTTGACCGTGCGAGTATGGTCGGCGCCGTCCGGGACACAGCAGCCCTGACCGGCCTGGCCCACCTGCTGGACCGGGATCCCGCCACGCTTTCCGGCGGTCAGCTCCGCCGCCTGGCCATCGGCTGCGCGGTCATTCAGCGCCCCGCAGTTCTCGTGATGGACGAGCCCTTCGCCTCCCTCGACACGGACGGAGCCGAAGTTATCGCTGCCCTGGTGCGGAACCTGGCACAAGACGGCACCGCCGTCGTGATCATGAGCCAGCGTGCCGAGGCCTTCCTGCACACCGCCGATACGTGGCTGGTCCTCACCGGTGGTACCGTAGCGGCGACTGGCACGCCGGCAGAAATCGTGGCCGCCGGGGCGCTGGAACTGGCGGGCGTGGTTTGCCCCCGCCCGCATGCAGGTCCCCGGCCGCTGGCAGGAGCCGAGTATCAATCCGCCGTCGACGGTCCGCCGGCTTTGGAGCTGCGTGACGTCTCGTTCTCGTACGGGGGGACGCAGCGCCGAGGCTGGTTCAGTTCACAACCGGGCCCGCCGGCTGACGCGGTCCTGCACGGACTGAGCCTGACCGTCAGTGCGGGCGAGATCCTGGCGGTGACAGGTCCCAACGGCGCCGGAAAGTCCACGCTGCTGAGGCACCTCAACGGCTTGCTCCAACCAACGGCAGGCAGCGTGCTGGTCAAGGGGCGGGACATCGGCGGGCACCCGGCGGGACAGGTGTCCCGCGACGTTGGGCTCCTCTTCCAGCAGCCCCGGGACCAGCTGTTTGAGCGGACCGTGGAACGGGAAGTACGCTTCGGACTCGGACGCGACGGGCTCGCGGCAGACCAGGCGGTGCAGCGCGCCCTTGCCGCAGTCGGCCTGGATCACCTTGCCGGGCGGCACCCGGCGGAACTGCCGGCGTCCCAGCAGCGCCTGCTGGCCCTGGCGACGGTACTGGCCCGATGTCCCTCAGTGCTTGCACTCGATGAGCCAACCGTTTCCCTGGATGGCCCCGGGCTGGACCGGCTGGACCGGGTGGTGCGCAGCACGACGGCCGATGGCACCGCCGTCGTGCTGGTCACCCACGACCTGGACTACGCCCGGTCCATCGCGCACCGGCTGGTGTGCCTCGAGGCCGGCCGCCTGCGGGGTATTTGAGGGCCAGTGACAAACGCTGGAGTTTTTGGTCAGATAACGCGGATTTAAGGACCTTCAGGGGACGTTATCTGACCAAAAACTCTTCAGGCGCGGGTCAGGCTGGGACCGGGGACACCGACGCGGCGGACGCGACTCCGGGAGTCAGGAACCGCTTGCCATTGACCCGCTCTGAGGCGCCCACCCGGTCCAGGTACGGTGTGATGCCGCCCAGGAACATTGGCCAGCCCGCGCCGAGGATCATGCAGAGGTCGATGTCTTCAGGACCGGCCACCACGCCCTCATCCAGCATCAGCCCGATCTCCTCGGCCAGGGCATCCTGGACACGGCGCAGCACATCATCCCCGCTGGACGCTGACGTGCCGAAGGACATCAGCGACAGGGTGGACTCCGGGATCTCCTGGGAGCCGTCGGCCGCCGGGACCCAGAGAGATTTCACGCCGTTCTCGATCAGTTTCTGCAGGTTCGTGGACACGGCGAAGCGGTCTCCGAAGGCGGCGTTCAGGGACTCCTGGACATGCTGGGCCACCGGCAGGCCCACCATGGCACCGAGCGTAAACGGGGTCATCGGCAGGCCCATGGGGCGCAGCGAGGTGTCGGCAACGTCGGCAGGGGTTCCCTCGTCGAAGGCAGCCGTCACTTCGCCCATAAGCCGCAGCAGGATCCTGTTGACCACAAAGGCCGGCGCATCCTTGACCAGGACCGCGCTTTTCTTCAGGCCCTTGGCGAGCTCAAAAGCGGTGGCCAGCACGGCGTCGTCAGTCTTGGGCGCGCGTACGATTTCGAGCAGCGGCATCACGGCCACCGGGTTGAAGAAGTGGAAGCCCACCAGCCGTTCCGGGTGCGCGAGGTCTTCGGCCATGGCCGTGACGGACAGCGAGGACGTGTTGGTGGCGAGGATGCAGTCCGGCGAGACAATTGCCTCCACCTCGGCGAAGACCTGCTTCTTGACGTTCAGCTCTTCGAAGACAGCCTCGATAACAAAGTCGGCGTCCGCGAAGGCCTCCTTGGAGACCGATCCGGTGACCAGCGCCTTGGTGCGGTTGGCTGCGTCCTGGCTGATCCGGCTTTTGCCCAGGAGCTTGTCCACCTCGGCATGGACGTATCCCACGCCCTTGTCCACGCGGGCCTGGTCGATGTCCGTCATCACCACGGGGACCTTGAGTTGGCGGGCGAACAGAAGGGCGAGTTGGCTGGCCATGAGGCCCGCCCCCACAACGCCGACCTTGGTGACCGGCCGTGCCAGCTTCCGGTCCGGTGCGCCGGCGGGCCGCTTGGAACGCTTCTGGACCAAATCCAGGAACGCGTAAACCGTGGCGCGGAACTCGTCTGTCTGCATCAGGCCGGCAAGGGTTTCGCACTCAAGGGCGGCGGATTCTGCCTGGGACATGGTCCGGTTGGCTTCGAGGATGTCCAGAACCTTGGCCGGTGCAGGGGAGGCGTTGGAGGTCTTGGCCTCCACGAAGGTCCGGCCGGCGCCGACGGCTGCGGACCAGCGCCCGGCAACAGCGGGGTCAGCCGGGTCCACAGCATTGGCCCGCTCCGGGACCGTCTCGCCGGTGATCACCGTGGCCGCCCAGGCGAGCGACTGTTCCAGGAAGTCTGCCGGTTCGAACAGGGCGTCGGCGATGCCGAGCTGTAAGGCCTGCGGACCGTTGAGCGTCCGGTTGTTGCTGAGCGGGTTCTCGATCATCACCTTGACGGCGTTCTCGGGACCGATCAGCCGCGGCAGGATGTAGACCCCGCCCCAGCCGGGGACCAGGCCGATGAAGGCCTCGGGCAGCGCCAGTGCGCCGGCGCCGGTGGACACCGTGCGGTACGTGGACTGCAGGGCGATCTCCAGGCCGCCGCCCAGGGCAACGCCGTTGATGAAGGCGAAGCTGGGGACGCCGAGGTTGGCCAGCGTGGCATAAACGTCATGCCCGAGCTGCGCCATCCACAAGCCATGATCGCGGTTCTCCAGCGACTTCACCGCCGACAGGTCGGCGCCGGCCACGAGGAAGTAGGGCTTGCCGGTCACCCCTACACCCACGATCTCGCCGCGGGCCGCACGTTCCTTCAGGCCTTCGAGGACCGTGCCCAGTTTTACGAGGGTATTGGGTCCCAGCGTGGTGGGCTTGGAATGGTCCAGGCCGTTGTCCAGGGTGATCAGCGCGAACACCCCGGGGCTCTGCTGGCCGGCGGCCGCCGGCAGCCTGATGTCCTGGACGTACGAGTGGGTCACGGTTTCGTCGGGGAAGAGCTCGGCAAGCTTGGTGAAATCGGCGGCGCTCATGCGGCTCCTTCGGTGGTGGCTGCTGTGACTGCTTCGTGGCCGTCTGCTGCGACGGCACCGCTGTAATGGGGGTGGTGCGGGTTTTCCCAGATGACGGTGGCGCCCATGCCCAAGCCTATGCACATGGTGGTGATCCCGTACCGGACGGAGGGGTCATCTTCGAACTGCCGGGCAAGCTGGTTCATCAGCCTGACCCCGGAGGAGGCGAGAGGGTGGCCCACGGCGATGGCGCCGCCGTAGCGGTTGACCCGGGGGTCGTCGTCGGAAATTCCAAAGTGGTCCAGGAAACTCAAAACCTGCACGGCAAACGCTTCATTGATCTCGAAAAGTCCGATGTCCTCAATGCTGAGGCCGGCGTTCTTCAGAGCCTTTTCGGTGGCGGGTACGGGGCCGATGCCCATGACCTCCGGTTCGACGCCGGCGTAGGCGTAGCTGACCAGCCGCATCTTGACTGGCAGACCCAGTTCCGCGGCCGCTTCCGAGGAAGCGAGGACAGCGGCCGTGGCGCCGTCGTTCAGGCCGGCCGCGTTACCTGCCGTCACGCGGCCGTGGGCGCGGAAGGGAGTCCGCAGGGCCGCCAGGTCCTCGAGCGTGGTGCCCGGGCGGGGCGGCTCATCAATGCTGTTCACCGTCCAGCCCTGTCCCGGCTTCAGGGTAGCGACCGGAACGAGGTCGGGCTGGATCTGGCCCTGTGCGTAGGCGGCTGCCAGTTTGTCCTGCGAGGCAACGGCGTAGGCGTCCGAGCGTTCCTTCGTGATGGCGGGAAAACGGTCGTGCAGGTTTTCGGCCGTGTTGCCCATGTTCAGGTCGGCGGGGTCAACCAGCCGCTCGGACATAAAACGCGGGTTTGGATCGGCGCCGGAGCCCATCGGGTGGTTGCCCATGTGCTCTACACCGCCGGCGATGACGACGTCGTAGGCGCCGAAGCCGATGCCGCTCGCCGTTGTGGTCACTGCGGTCATGGCGCCGGCGCACATGCGGTCGATGGCGAAGCCGGGGACGGTGCGGGGGAGCCCTGCCAGAAGGGCGGCCGTGCGGCCGAGGGTCAGTCCCTGGTCGCCGGTCTGGGTGGTGGCGGCAACAGCGACTTCGTCGATCCGGGCCGGGGGCAGGGTGGGGTTGCGGCGCAGAAGTTCGCGGATGCACTTCACCATCAGGTCATCGGCGCGGGTTCCGGCGTAGATGCCTTTCTCGCCGGCCCGGCCGAAGGGTGTGCGGACGCCGTCAACAAAAACGACGTCGCGGACAGTTCGCGGGGATCCGCTGCTTCCGTGGTGGCTCACGTTTACTCCTCATCGAGACGTTGGCGCCGTCCGGAGGCCAACGGGCAGCGCTCGGCAGGACGGCAGTGCACACCATGTTACTCGTCAGTAATATGGTGTGCAAGGCTCCGTGAAGGGGCGTTTACTCCGGCGCCGCCGTTTCCCTGGCTTCCTTGAACGGTCGCGGTTGCGGGTTGAGGAACGCGTCAGTAAGAAGCGGTGCTACCACGCCGACCTGCCATTCGCGGGCACCGAGGGTGCGCAGGTCAGCGGAGACCGCTTCTTCGGTAATGTCCGACGGCGGACGCCACGCCACGCGGCGCAGGTAGTCCGGCGTCAGCAGGTTCTCCACCGGAAGGTTCAGTTCCTCCGCTTTCGCCTGCAGGAGGGGGCGGGCGGTGGACAGGCGTGCCGCGGCCTCGGGGTCGCGATCCGACCACACCCGCGGCGGGGGCGGTGCGTTCGTGGGCAGGTGCAGCGGCGGGAGGTCCTCAAGATCGCGGGCAGCGGCTATGCACCGGAGCCACCGGGGTGCCTCACGCTGAGCCGCACGGCCATGGAAGCCCTTGGTACCAAGCAGCTGAGGAACGGTGGACGGCATGGCTTTGGCGGCGGACACCAAGGCGGAATCAGGAATCAGCCGGCCCGGCGCCACATCGCGTTTCTGTGCCAGGGAATCGCGCTCCAGCCACATCTCGCGGACCGCGGCCAGCTGGCGCCGGTCGCGGATCTGGTGCAGGCCCGACGTCTTGCGCCAGGGGTCAACCCGGGGCGGGGCCACTCCGGCGGCAAGGATCGCGGCAAATTCCTGCTCCGCGTAGTCCAGCTTGCCGTCGTCCTGCAGCAGCTCGATGAGTTCTTCGCGCAGTTCGGTCAGGACTTCAACGTCCAGGGCGGCGTAGCGCAGCCATGGCTCGGGGAGGGGCCGGGTGGACCAGTCGGCGGCCGAATGTTCCTTCGCCAGGCCAAAGCCGAGCAGTTGTTCGATAACGGCGGCCAGGCCAACTCGGGGCAGTCCGGCCAGCCGGGCAGCGAGTTCCGTGTCAAAGAGCCTGTCCGGCCACATGCCCAGCTCGAGCAGGCAGGGCAGGTCCTGGCTGGCTGCGTGCAGGATCCATTCCACCCCCTGGAGCGCATCGTTGATGATGGACAGGTTCTCGAACGGTTCAGGATCGATCAGCCAGGTGCCGGAGCCTTCGCGCCGGATCTGCACCAGGAACGCGCGCTGGCCGTACCGGAATCCCGAGGCCCGTTCTGCGTCAACCCCTGCGGGACCTGTTCCGGCGGCGATGGCTGCCGCACACCGCTCCAGCCCGGACTGCGATTCAATAACCAGCGGCACGCCGTCGCGCGGTGCATCGAGGTCAATGACTACGGGGACCTGGCTATCGAAGCCTTCCACCGTGATGTGGGGAGTGGTATCAGCAGCCGGAGCGCCGGCCGTGGTGTTTTCGGGAATATGAGGGGTCATGATGCCTTCAGTTTACCGACAAGGGACATCCCTAGTTCCGGCGCCGGCGCGGAAGGGCCGCGACGCCGTCGGGCAGAGGGGGGAGGCCGGCGAACGTGCAGACCATGTCGGACCATGCCTCCAGATGGGCAGTGACGTCCGAAGACGCCGGAGTCCAGGAGGCGCGCAGCTCGATATCGATCGACCCGGGCCGGTCGGAAAGTGTTCCAAAGCTCTCCGACAGGACCCGCGTGGCGGTCCCGCCGGCCGCCCGGTAGGGGGCCTTGTGATTCTCCAGGGCCTCCACCAGCCAGGTCCAGGCGACCGTGCCCAGCATTTCGTCGTTGCCCATTTCGGGCTCGAGCTGGGCCCGGATGTAGGTGACAATCCGGAATTCGCCGTCCCAGACTGCTGAGCCGTCGGGGTCGTGCAGCAGGATGAATCGGCCCGTGGCCAGCTCGGTGTCGTCGTCGTCCGCGGTGCCGGACGCCGCGGCCAGGGCCATGGCGGCGGGCCCGTGGACGGGCGTGGTGCCGCTGCCCGGTCCGGACGCCATGACTTCGGCCCCGAGTGCCACTGCGAACGGTGCCAGGCGCGCCGGGGCGGGAATTTCCGCCAGGCGCAGCTCACTCCGGCATTGGGCCTTCCTGAGGGATCCCAAGGCGTGGACAAATTCCGGGGGAACCTGGGCTAGTGCGTTCACCTTCGCAGATTACGCAACAGCAGAGGGCTCCCAGTGCAGGCTCGCCGTCGGCCGGTCCATGCTATCCGGCTTCCGTGTCCGCGTGGTGGGCCGCAAGTTCCCGTCGGATCGCGGCCACAAAGGCGTCGACATCATCTTCGCTGGTGTCGAAGGAGCACATCCACCGGACCTCGCGGGCGGCTTCATCCCAGTCGTAGAACCGGAAGGACTCCCGCAGCCGGTCAGCTATGCCGGCAGGCAGGACGGCAAACACGCCGTTGGACTCCGTCTCCTGCGTGGGCTCCACGCCCTCGATTGTGTCCACCGCGGCGCGGAGGCGGGCGGCCATGGCGTTGGCGTGCGACGCCGAACGGAGCCACAGGTCGCCTTCCAGCAGGGCGATGAACTGGGCGGACAGGAAGCGCATTTTGGAGGCAAGCTGCATGTTCATCTTGCGCAGGAATATCAGGCCGTGGGCCGCTTCGGGGTTCAGAGCAACCACCACTTCGCCGTACAGCAGTCCGTTCTTGGTGCCACCGAAGGAGAGGATGTCCACCCCGGCGTCGCGCGTGAAAGCCCGCAGCGGCACGTTCAGGTGCGCGGCGGCGTTGGCCAGCCGGGCGCCGTCCATGTGGAGTTTCATGCCTTTGGCGTGTGCATGATCGGCGATGGCCCGGACTTCATCCGGGGTGTAGCACGTGCCGAGCTCGGTGGTCTGGGTGATGGACACGGCCAGCGGCTGCGCCCGGTGTTCATCCCCCCAGCCCCACGCCTCGCGGTCAATCAGCTCCGGTGTCAGCTTGCCGTCGGGGGTGGGGACATGCAGGAGTTTGATCCCGCCGATCCGTTCCGGAGCACCGTTTTCGTCCATGTTGATGTGCGCCGTCGAAGCGCACACCACAGCACCCCAGCGCGGGAGCAACGACTGCAGGGACAACACGTTGGCCCCTGTACCGTTGAACACAGGAAAACATTCGATGCCGGGGCCGAAATGCTCCTCCATGAGACCCTTCAGCCGCGCCGTGTAGTCGTCTTCGCCGTAGGAGACCTGGTGGCCCTCGTTGGCGGCCGCGAGAGCGGCCAGGACCTCGGGGTGCACACCGGAGTAGTTGTCCGATGCGAAACCGCGGACGGACGCGTCATGCAGCCGGGCTGAGGGATTTTCAAGCCGGGGGGCGGCATCTGCCGTTGTTGTCATTGGTTTGCTCACGTTCTCAGTTTAGGGAGGTCGGGTCCGGCCGGTCAGGGGGCAGTCCGTCAGAGGCGTTGCGGCTAGGGGATGTTGCGGTCACGGGGCAAGGAGCAGGCGCCGGCCGTTCAGTTCGCCTGCCGGGCGGCTGAACAGTCCGACGACGGCGGCGGCCAGGTCCTCGACGTCGGTGGCACCGGGGAACGTCCGTTCCGGGTGCGCCGTCCGGAGTTCCGCGTCCACCAGCGCTTTCACCACCAGGACGACGGCGGCGCCGCGCAAGGCGGTGCCGTTATCCGCGGCCTCGCGGGCCAGTCCCTCCGCCATCGCAAGCGTCCAGGTCTCGGCGGCGGCCTTCGCCGCCACGTAGCTGGCCGTCATTGCGGTGGGCTTGTCCACCGCCGTGGAGGACACCATGGCAAACCGTCCGGTTCCGGCGGCGGCCAGGTCGGCGTAGAAGGCCCGGGAGACGTTCCGGAGCGTGGTGATGGCACCGCGCTCCAGGAAGTCCCAGTCGGCGTCGCTCTGGTCCGTGATGCCCGAGGCACCACGCCAGCCGCCCACAAGGTGGATGACTCCGTCCATCGCTCCGGCGGTGCCCGCCAGGGCCGTCCGGAGAACCTGGACGTCAGCGGGATCCTCGAGATCGCACACCAGGGGAGTGACGCCGTCGCCCGCTTTTGTTGCGGCGGCATCGATGCGCGTCCTGTCCGAGCCGACCGTGAAGACCCGGAACCCCGCCTGGCGCAGGGCCCGGGCCACCGCGATCCCGGAGGGTCCGCTACCGCCGGTGACCAGGACATTCAGCCCTGGGGCACGGTCCGGAGCAGGGACAACGCGCGGGCCGCCGGATACGCTCACAGCGCGGACGCTCCGGTAATGCCGGCGGTGGAGTCGATGACGGCTCGCATTTTCTTCTCCAAGGCTTCATAGAACATGGACAGCGGAAATTCGTCATCCAGCACCTGGTCCGTCAGGCCGCGCGGCGGACCGGCAACCGGAAGTGCGTCGGGGCCCTTCGCCCAGGTTGATGCCGGGTTGGGCGTGACTGTGGCGGAGATCAGCTGGTACGCGGCAAGCCAGTGGGCCATCTTCGGCCGGTCAATGGAGCGCCAGTAGAGCTCGTCGATCGAGGCGCCGAGGGCGATCACCGCGTCCGGCACCTGGTCCCAGTCGATGCTGAGCCGGCTGTCGGTCCAGTGCAGGGCGTGGTGCTGGTGCAGCCAGGCGAAGAGCAGCTGCCCGCCGAGGCCGTCGTAGTTGCGCACCCGGTTGCCGGTGATCGCGAAGCGGAAGATCCGGTCGTAGATGATGGCGTACTGCACCAGTTTCGCGTGCCGGCGTGCTTCCGGCCCGGCGTCTTCGTCCTGTTCGATCCGGACAGATTCGCGGAAGGCTGTAAGGTCGCAGCGCAGTTCTTCGAGCGAATACAGGAAGTAGGGCATCCGCTGCTTGATCATGAACGGGTCAAAGGGCAGGTCGCCGCGCATGTGGGTCCGGTCATGGATCAGGTCCCACATCACAAACGTGGCCTCGGTCAGTTCCTGGTCGGCTAGGAGTTCCGCGGCACCGGCGGGCAGGTCCAGGGAGGTGATGTCTGCGGCTGCGCGCAGGACCCTCCGGAAGCGGGCAGCTTCGCGGTCTGCAAAAATGGCGCCCCAGGTGAAGGTGGGTGTTTCCCGGACGGCAACCGTTTCGGGGAACAGCACCGCCGAGTTGGTGTCATAGCCGCGGGTGAAGTCCAGGAACCTGATCGGCACAAACAGCTTGTTGGAATAGTCCCCTGCCTCAAGGCCGGCCACAAAATCGGGCCAGATGACCTCGATCAGCACGGCCTCCACCAGCCGGCTGGTGCTTCCGTTCTGGGTGTACATGGGGAAGATGACAACGTGCGGCAGGCCATCCTGGCGCTGCAGCTGGGGCTGGAACGCCAGCAGTGACGACAGGAAGTCCGGCTCACCGAAGCCCGCTTTGGCCCACGCCTGGAAATCAGCGACGACGGCGTCAAGGTAGGCCGCGTCGTGCGGGAACAGCGGTGCCAGCTCGGTGAGCGACTCTGTGAGCTCGGCAACTTCGGCCGCTGCGGCTGGGTGGTTGCCTGCGTCGGGTACGGAGCCGTCCTTGATCTGCAGCTCCTGCAGGGACTCGGCGGCGCTCCGGAGGCGGAGCCAGGAGGGATTTTCGGCGGTGATCCTTGGTGGGGCGCCGGTCACGGTGACGGTCATGGTTCGACTGCCTTTCTCATTGCTTGGGCATCTACCGTGAGCGTAGCAAGCAACCAGAGTCCCTAACTCAAATAGAGCCTAAGCATAAGAGAATCTCGGGCTCGAGGCGCCCCGTGGGTCCGCCGGACATAGGCGGAACCACGGCTGGCGGACTCAGGACTCCGCGGATTCTTCCCCGGCACCGCCGCGCGGCATCAGTTTCAGGGACACCGAATTAATGCAGAAACGCTGGTCTGTGGGCGTTCCGTAGCCCTCGCCTTCAAACACGTGGCCCAGGTGCGAGTCACAGTTGGCGCACCGGACCTCGACCCGCTTCATGCCGAGCGTCCGGTCGTGGATGTAGCGGACGGTGCCTGTGGCGAGCGGTGCCCAAAAGGACGGCCAGCCGCAATGCGAGTCAAATTTTTCGTTGCTCCTGAAGAGCTCGGTTCCACAGGCGCGGCATTGGTAGACACCCTCCGCATGGGTGTCCACATACTCTCCCGTGAAGGGGCGCTCCGTACCCGCCTGCCGCAGCACGTGATACTCCTCCGGCGTGAGTTCCTGCCGCCACTCGGCGTCGGATTTCCGGTATGCAGGTTCCGCAGCGACGGCGTCGGCGGCCGGATCCGGGACCGAATCCGTGGCCTTCTTGTCGAAAATGTTCTTACCAAAGATGCTCATAGTCAGCTCAACGCTCAGGAGTCGCCGATAAATCCCGAACCGGCGTACAGGTGGAGAACGGGGAGCCCCAGCTGGTCCTGGGCTTTGTTGGCCCAGTCGGTGTGGAACGTATCCGCCACTGCGTGCGGACGGGTGACCACCACTGCCTGGGCTGCGCCAAGCTCTTTGACTTTGGACACAAGGCCGTTGACGGCTCCACCGTCCACCACCTCGCCCGTGACTCCTGCGCCCAGCCCCGCCAGGGCAGTCAGCGAGACGGCCAGCGTCTCCGCGGCCTCGGCCCGTTCAGCGGAGGGGTCCGGGGCGTGGGCGGTCAGTTCGCGGAACGCTTTAGCGACGTCCAGCAGGGAGAGATTCTCGAGAAAATCCACCAGCAGGTGCCGTTCAGTGTTACCTGGAACCAGCACGACAAGGGGCGTGTCCTGCCCGTCCACCAGCCGTTCTATGTTGACGCGGTCGTCCGCGCCCAGGGGTTCTTCGGTCAGGATGACGATTGGATCGCTCATGGCATCAGCCTAGTCGTGCGTACCGGCGCCTGCATCCATTTGGGGCCGCATGGTGGTTGTGGCCTTAGACGCGCGGAGTCCTCGGAGCCGGCAGAATTCCGGCGCCACGGGCCGGACGGAATATGGTCAACCCGCCTGCGGCAGTAAGAATGGTTCCATGGCACCTTCCACGCGCACCCCCACGTTGACGGCGGCAGTTCCGATCCAGGCTGGCGGCCGCATGTCGCTGCGCGCCAAATGGGCGCTAGGCGGCGTCATTGGCGGCGGGGCGCTTGCCGGACTGCTGGCCACAGGGTCCTCCGCGCTGGCCCTCTATTTCGCCAGGCGTGTGATCACTCCCGTCCGGCAGCGGACGGCGGACCAGGAAGTCCTCGCTGTGCTCCGGGAAGGCGGCGGCCGGCAGGTCATCCTGACAGCAACTCCGGAGACCACAGTGGTGGGCGTCTATGGGTTGTTTTTCGACGGCGGCAAGGGGCACGCCCGGATCGGGCGGATTGTGTCCTATTCGCCGGCGGACGGCACGGTCCTGCGCGAAGTGGAAGCCGTCTATGCCGGCGATCTCGACACGGCGCGCCGCGGATGGTGGAGCGGTGCGATTTACCCGGATCCCGCCACCGCCGGCATTGCGGCCGAGGACGTGCTGATTGAGGTCGACGGCGGCACGGCACCGGCATGGCTGGTCCGGGCCGGCGGGACGTCCAGGACCTGGGCAATTATGGTTCATGGCCGGGGGGCCACCCGCCAGGAGGGCCTCCGGGCGGTAGGCCCCGCACTCGAATTGGGGCTCACCAGCCTGCTTGTCTCATACCGGAACGACGGGTTGGCGCCATCAGCCAAGGACGGCCGGTACGGGCTGGGATCCACGGAATGGCATGATGTGGAGGCCGCCATCGAGTTCGCCCTGGCCGGCGGCGCCGAGGAAATTGTCCTCTTTGGCTGGTCCATGGGCGGTGCCATCTGCCTGCAGACGGCCGATCTCTCGCCGCACCGTCACCTGATCCGGGCCATGGTCCTGGACGCGCCCGTCATCAACTGGGTCAATGTGCTGGCCCACCATGCGCAGATAAACCGCATTCCGTCCCTCGTTGGCCGCTACGGGCAGCTGATGCTGGGCCACCCCGTGGGCCGCAGGCTCACCGGCCTGGCCGCACCCGTGGACCTCAAGGCCATGGACTGGGTGGCGCGCGCCGTCGAAGTCCGGACGCCCACCCTGATCATCCACAGCGTTGATGACGAGTACGTTCCCTATGAACCCTCCGCCCTCCTGGCCGAGCGGAATCCGGACATGGTCACGTTCGAGACGTTCAATCACGCCAGGCACACGAAGGAATGGAACGTCGATCCCGGGCGCTGGGAGAACCTGATCAAGGCGTGGCTTCGGCCTCAGTTGGCTCCGCGGCTTAATCCCGGGCAGAACCGCTAAGGCGTGCGGGTGCCGATGGCGGCTGTCACAGCGGACGTCAGCCGGATGAGGTCCGCCGGCGCAAGCTCGACGTCCAGGCCACGCTTACCACCGGAAACCAGCATCGTCCCCAGATCAAGGGCGCTGCTATCCACCACTGTGGGCGATGACTGCCGCTGGCCAAGAGGCGAGATCCCGCCGAGGACGTAGCCGCTGCGGCGTTCCGCAACTGCGGGGTCTGCCATCGAAGCCTTCTTGGCACCCAGGGCGGCAGCGAATGCCTTGAGGTCAAGGTTTCCGCTGACCGGCACGACTCCGACAGCCAGCCGGCCCTCCACATCGACCATGAGGGTTTTGAAGACCTTTTCGGGTGCAATGCCCAGGGCCTCGGCGGCTTCCGTGCCGAAGCTGGCGGCGGAAGGATCGTGGGCATACGGATGCAGTACGCAGGAAACGCCGGCTGCAGCCAGTGCGGCGGTGGCCGGCGTTCCGTTTGAAGAACTCTTGCGTGCCAAAGCGTTCAGTTCCCTGTCAGGGGATCAGGATGTGGGCCGGGAATCAGCAGCGACCTTGCGCTTGATCCGTCCCAGCATGGCGGTCATGCCGCGCATCCGCAGGGGCGTGATGGCCCTTGTCAGGCCCAGCAGCTCCGGCATGTCGTCCGGCACACCCAGGATTTCGGCGGCGCTGAGTCCGTCGAGTCCCTCATGGAGCACACCCGCGAACCCCCGCGTGGTGGGGGCTTCCGGTGGCGCCTTGAAGTAGAGCCGAATGGCGCCGGCCGGGCCGGCGTCGTTCTTTTCCGTCTCAATGGCAAGGAACAGCGGCGACTGGCATTCCACCACCTTCTCCAGGAGTTCGGGGTGGTCCTTCAGCCGGTCCGGCAGCTCCGGCAGTTCGCGCGAGAACTCCAGCAGCAACTGAAGCCGGTCAGGTTCGCTCAGGGCCTGGAAGTCGTCAACGATTTCCGCCAAAGCGGCGGGCAGGTCATGTGTAGTCATTTGTTCCAGTTTACGCCGGGACCGTGCCGCGTTCGGTGCCCTTCGCGATCGGAACCCGTACGGCGTTGCCCCACTCGGTCCAGGAACCGTCGTAGTTCCGGACAGTTTCAAAACCCAGCAAGTACTTGAGCGCGAACCAGGTGTGGCTGGAACGTTCGCCGATGCGGCAGTACGCCACCACGTCGTCGCCGGCGGTCAGGCCGGCCTCGCCCAGGTATAGGGCTTCGAGCTCTTCCCGGCTGCGGTACGTTCCGTCCGGCGCGGCGGCGCGTGCCCAGGGAATGGATGCTGCCGTGGGAATGTGGCCGCCGCGGAGCGCGCCTTCTTCCGGATAGGCCGGCATGTGGGTCCGCTGGCCGGTGTATTCCTCGGGGGAGCGTACGTCGATCAGAGGCTTGCCGAAGTGTGCCAGTACATCGTCCTTGAACGCGCGGATGGGGGCGTCGTTGCGCTCCACCAGCGGGTAGTCGCCGGACGCCGGGACTGTCCGGTCCGTGGTCAGGTCGCGGCCCTCGGCGATCCACTTGTCCCGGCCGCCGTCGAGCAGTCGGACGTCCTCGTGCCCGAACAGGGTAAAGACCCAGAGGGCATAGGCCGCCCACCAGTTGGACTTGTCCCCGTAGATGACCACCGTGGTGTCGCGGGAGATGCCCTTGGCAGCGGCCAGGGCCGCGAAGGCCTCGCCGTTCACGTAATCGCGTGTCACTTCATCGTTAAGGTCCGTGTGCCAGTCGATTTTCACGGATCCGGGGATGTGGCCGGTCTCGTAAAGGAGGACGTCCTCGTCGGACTCGACCACCACAAGCTTTCCATCCACAAGGGCGCCAGACTCAAGTGCGGCGGCAAGCCACTCGGTGGATACCAGACGCTCCGGGTTGGCGTAGGCGGCGAACTTCTCGTTTTGTTCAACTGCGTAGGACATTGTGTTGGCCTTTCACTGAGACACAGGGCGGATCTGCTGAAGAAGGAAAACCTGCCTCCCACCCTAGCCACGGCTGGCCGCCCTGTCCGTCACCTTGTTAACAGTGGGAAATATGGCCTTCGTCACGCCATGGCCCCGTGCCAGCAGGATGGCGGGGGAGGCCCGGGCCGTTGCCGGTATTCTTTCTGGGGACAACCCACCAGCAGAACGGACCACCTTGGTACAGATCGAACAGCTTGCCGCCCGCACTCCGGCGGTTTCGGTGGATGAGCTCCTCAAAGGGTTTTATCCGTCCCCACGGTTTGGCCAGGTCTCCTTTGCCAGCTACCGGCCGGACCCGAACCAGCCGTCCCAGGCGGCGGCGGTCAAGGCCCTGGAGGCGTTCGCCGGGGGAGTTGGAGCCGGTGACGGCGACGGCCTGTTCAAGAAGCTCTTCACCAAGAAGGTCGCAACCCGGGCGGGGATCTACCTCGACGGCGGATTCGGCGTCGGGAAAACCCACCTCCTCGCTTCGCTGTGGCATGCCGCGCCGGGCCCCAAAGCCTTTGGCACCTTTGTTGAATACACCAACCTCGTGGGGGCACTGTCCTTCCGCAAGACTGTTGAAGCCCTGAGCCACTACAAGCTGGTGTGCATTGACGAATTTGAGCTGGATGATCCGGGCGACACAGTGCTGATGTCCCGTTTGATGCGTGAGCTGGCCGACGCCGGCGTCAAGCTTGCTGCTACGTCCAACACCCTGCCGGGTTCGCTGGGTGACGGCCGCTTTGCCGCCGTCGACTTTGCCCGTGAAATCCAGGTTCTTGCGGACCAGTTCGACGTCATCAGGATTGACGGTGAGGACTTCCGCCACCGTGGATTGCCCGCCGCTCCGGCACCGCTGAAGAACAGCCAGCTCGCTGCGCAGATGAAGGCCGAGTTCGACGGCAAGACCGTGGCGGAGGACGAATTCAGTTCTCTGATCGGCCACCTTGCCGGTGTCCACCCAAGCCGTTACCGGCAACTCATCGACGGCATCGACGGCGTCGTGTGGCGCAACGTGGAGACCATCACCGAGCAGGCCGTGGCGCTTCGGTTCGTAGTGTTGGCGGACCGGCTGTACGACAAGGATGTGCCCATCCTGGCCAGCGGCGTGCCCTTCGACAAGCTCTTCACAGACGAGATGATGCACGGAGGGTACACCAAGAAGTATTTCCGTGCGGTGTCCCGCCTGACCGCACTGGCCCGCGAGGGCCAGAACCACGAGCCGTCCTAGGCATCGGCCGGGGAAGCCGGGCCTTCAGTTAAATGCCAAAGGCGCGGGTGCCGCCTCCCGGCGGGACCCGCGCCCCCTTGACGTGCTAGGGCAGAGCCCAGGCCAAATCCTTGTTACGGAGCCTTGTCAACCGGCGGAACCGGGGTGACGGGCGGAGCCTGCTCGGTGGCAGGTGCATCGCCGGGCGTTCCGTC
Source organism: Pseudarthrobacter sp. S3 (assembly GCF_050156905.1). Lineage (NCBI taxonomy): Bacteria > Bacillati > Actinomycetota > Actinomycetes > Micrococcales > Micrococcaceae > Pseudarthrobacter > Pseudarthrobacter sp. S3. Next base: position 1,895,586 of record NZ_CP189583.1, read on the forward strand.
ATTTGCGTCAACGAATTTGGAAGCGCCCTCCTGGACTTTGTCCACGTGACCGGCATACTTGCCGCCAGTCTTTGAGTCGACGAAATCGCCGGCTTTCGTGATGCCGTCCCTGATGGCCTGCTCGTTGCCGTGGATGAGACCCTGAGCCTTGCCCTTAAGATCGTCAATCAGTCCCACGAGCACCTCCCTTCAATCGCGGAGCCAGTTTGCTCCTCCGCAACCGATCCTAGACCTGTCTGCAGGGGGGTGCCAAGCGCTGTGACAAATGTTGTAAAGTCGAGGCTGGCCTTTTCGGGCAACAAAAAAGCAGCTCACGGGGAGCTGCTGTGTGTGGGCGATACTGGGATCGAACCAGTGACCTCTTCCGTGTCAGGGAAGCGCGCTACCGCTGCGCCAATCGCCCGGAACCGGGAATCCGCCCATTTCGGATTTATTACTGGGGTGGAGAGCGGACGACGAGATTCGAACTCGCGACATCCACCTTGGCAAGGTGGTGCTCTACCAGCTGAGCTACGTCCGCGTATGAAGTACAGCCCGGCGGATGGCCTGGCCTACTGCATGAAGCAAGTTTCCTTGCTTGGTGGGCGATACTGGGATCGAACCAGTGACCTCTTCCGTGTCAGGGAAGCGCGCTACCGCTGCGCCAATCGCCCATTTCGTCCGGCCTGAACCGGAATCCATGGTTTTCACCGAGGTGGGTACGGGATTCGAACCCGTGTGAACGGCTTTGCAGGCCGCTGCCTCGCCTCTCGGCCAACCCACCGTGTTGGCTCTGATTCCGAAGAACCTTTGCCGTGACAGTGTCCTGCGAGCGGACGACGAGATTCGAACTCGCGACATCCACCTTGGCAAGGTGGTGCTCTACCAGCTGAGCTACGTCCGCATTTGGGCCGCAGAATCCGTGCCGTTTCGGGCATTTCCTCGCGTTCCAACGAGTAAGAACTCTATAGGAGGTTCGAGGATTCTCCAAATCGAACGTGCCGCAACGGCGGCAATGCCCCTGGATCCCTGCAATCTAGGGGAACTTTCTAATTACAGGCGTGTAATTCAAGGCCGGTCCCGGCTCGATTTCCATAAACCCCGCCGGGTCGGCTAGCATTCAAGGGCATCGGGGCGATTGGCGCAGTGGTAGCGCGCTTCGTTCACACCGAAGAGGTCACTGGTTCGAACCCAGTATCGCCCACCGAGGAATCTGGTCCGTTTCCGCTCAGCCGAGCGGAAACGGACCTTTTTTGTGTGTCCGCCATTCTGTCAGCCCCCTGTGAAAGAGTCTTTGTATGACTGATCCACTCCTTGCCCACGCCACGGAATACGGCCGGATGTATGCGCGGTCCACCTCCGAGCAGTTTTCCGTTCCGTCCATCACCACCGTGATCGGCCAGCAGCCGCACGGACTGGACGGCTGGTTCGGTTTCATGGGGGCGAGCAGCCTAGCGAAGGATCCGCTGCTGGCCGATTGCCTGGGCAGTCCGGCGAAAATCCGGCAGGCCGTCAACCGGGCCTCCAAGGCCGCGGAAAAATACCGCGACGAGGCAGCCAAGCGCGGTGACCGCGTCCATAACTACTGCGAGCAGGTTGCGCTCCGTGCCCTGGGCCGTCCCCACGCCATGAGGGAGACGCGCGAGGCCCTGGCAGCCAACGGCGAGGAAGGCTTTGCCCTGCGGTTCGATGAATGGTGGGAGCTCTACGGGGTGGAGCCCATCGCCCCGGAGATCACCGTCTGGAACAAGTCAGTGGGCTACGCGGGGACGCTGGACCTCGTGGCCAAAATCAACGGCCGGATCTGCGTTATTGACTACAAGACCAAGGGCACCACGCGGGACGGCACCGTCAAGCCGCTGGACGACAAAGTGGTCATGCAACTGGTGGCGGGCATGAAGGCCGAAGAAAGCCTGGTGGATGCCGTGGCCGGGGAATGGGAGCCTTGGAAGTACGGCGAGAACCCGCTGCTGCTGGCTGTGGCCATCGGGGAGACGGAAGTCCGTCCGGTCCGCGCCAACCCCGACGTCCTCAAGCATCACTGGTGGAAGTTCTGCGCCCTGCGACGGGTCTGGGAACTGTCGGCCGATACGCTCGCCGCCGGTTCCGCGCTTCTTCCGGTTGCGCCGCCCGTCTCCGCGCAGGCCCGCAGCGCCTAGCAGGGCACGCGTGTCCCCAGTCCGCCTGTCCCCAGTCCCGCGGCTGGTGCCCCTGCACCTAAACTGGATAGGTTCGCCATTAACGCCCACCGTGAGGAAAGACAGCACATGGCCATTCTGAATATCCGCATCATAGGTGATCCTGTGCTCCGCACAGTGGCCGATCCCGTGACGGAATTCGGTCCTGAGCTCGCCAAACTGGTTGCGGACATGACGGAAACCATGGAGGACGTTGACGGCGCCGGCCTCGCTGCCCCGCAGATTGGCGTCAGCCAGCGGGTCTTCACCTACCGGATCGACGGCGTAGAGGGCCACATCATCAATCCGGTCCTGGAAAACAGCGAGGACTTCCAGGCGGACCAGGTTGAAGGTTGCCTGTCGATTCCTGGCCTGGCGTTCCCGGTCCGGCGTTTCCGCGCCACCCGCGCCACTGGCGTCGACCTCAACGGGAATCCTGTCGCTGTAGAGGGGGAGGGCATGCTGGCCCGTTGCTTCCAGCACGAGACGGACCACCTGGACGGCATCCTGTTCACCGACAGGCTGGAAGGCGTGGACCGGAAGACGGCGCTGCGCTCCATCCGCAATGCAAACTATGACGCCATCACGGAACGCACGACGACGAAGCGCGCCAAGACGGTCGGGTCCAGTTTCGGTGGCGCCAGCTTCGGCGGCGGCACCACCACATGAGGGTACTCTTTGCCGGCACCCCCGCCGTGGCGGTCCCCTCCCTCGATGCCCTGATTGCGGCCGGCTTTGAAATCGTTGCGGTCCTGACCCGTCCCGACGCACCGATAGGGCGCAAACGGGTGCTGACGCCGTCGCCCGTTGCAGCCCGCGCTGCCGAGCTGGGAATCGACATCATCCACGCCGCCCGCGTGGACGAGGCCGTGACGGCGAAGATCGCCACAGCCAAGCCGGACGTGGCTGCCATCGTGGCCTACGGCGGACTGATTCCGCGCGCCGCCCTGGATGTTCCCCCGCACGGTTGGATCAATCTGCACTTTTCCCTGCTTCCCGCCTGGCGTGGCGCTGCCCCCGTGCAGCGGGCCGTGATGGCCGGCGACGACGTCACCGGCGCAGTCACCTTCCTGCTGGAGGAAGGATTGGACACCGGCCCGGTCTTCGGAACGCTGACCGAAGGCGTTGGCCCTGAAGACACCGCCGGAGCACTGCTGGAGCGGCTGTCCTACAGCGGGGGTGTGCTCCTTGCCCAGACGCTGTCCGCCGTCGAGGCCGGGAGCGCAGCTGCGCAGCTGCAGGCCGGCGACGTTTCGCTGGCCCCCAAACTGACCATCGATGACGGCCGGCTTGACTGGAAGCAGCCCGCCCTGGCGATCGGCAGGCGCGCCCGCGGCGTAACCCCCGAGCCAGGTGCCTGGACCACCCTGGACGGACAGCGCGTCAAACTCGAACCCGTCCGGCTCCGGCCCGGTGACACTGACCTGCAGCCCGGCGCGGTATTCCTCGACGGGAAGAGCGTCCTGGTGGGTACCGGATCCCATGCTGTGGAGCTGACGAGGATCCAGCCTTCGGGCAAAAAGATGATGGCCGCCGCCGATTGGGCGCGTGGCATGGCAACACTGGAAAGCGTGGTCTTCGAATGAGCGAATCCGGCGGTAATGCAGGCGGCAGGGGCGGCAGCGGAAGCGGCGCCCCCGGTGGCGGACGGGGCAACAGCGGGCGGGGCAAGGGCGGGCCGCGGGACTCCAGCCAGCGCAACGCCCAGGGCCGCGAACGCAACCGCCCCTCCCAGCGGAGCTTCACCGAAAACGCCCCGGCGCAGCGGACCCGCCGGGCGGACCCGGCGAGGCTGGTGGCTTTTGAAGTCCTGCGCGCCGTAGCCGCCGAGGACGCCTATGCCAACCTGGTGCTCCCGTCCCGCATCCGCCATCACGGACTGGACAAGCGCGACGCCGGCTTCGCCACCGAGCTCAGCTACGGGGCCTTGCGTGGCCAAGGCACTTACGATGCCATCCTGGCCCGCTGCGTTGACCGGCCGCTGGACCAGCTTGACCCGGCCATTCTCGACGCCCTGCGGATCGGCACCCATCAGCTGCTGGCCATGCGCGTCCCGGCCCACGCCGCCCTGGATCAGACCGTTGGTCTGGCCCGCGCCGTCATCGGCGCCGGACCCTCCGCCCTGATCAATGCGGTGCTGCGGAAGGTCACGGCGCACACGCTGGAGGAATGGCTTGAGGTCCTCGTCGCCGGTGAAAGCGACGAAACCACCATCGCGTCCCTTCGCTACGCCCACCCCGAATGGATTGTCCGGGCGATGCGCCAGTCCTTGGTGGCCCACGGGCGGTCAGCCACCGAAATCAACGACCTGCTGGAAGCCGATAACGCAGCTCCGGTGGTCAACCTCGTTGCACTGCCAGGCCTGGGCAGCCTGGATGAAGCGCTGGAAGGAGGGGCCACACTGGGTGAACTTGTTGAAGGCTCGGCGCTCTCCAGCGGCGGCGACCTGGGCCGGCTCGCCTCCATTAGGGAGGGCAGCACGCGCGTCCAGGATGTCGGCTCCCAGCTGGTGGCCCGCGCAATGGCCGCCGTAGATCTTGGTACCGGCAGCGACGGGGCAGGCGAACGCTGGCTCGATCTCTGCGCCGGTCCCGGCGGCAAAGCCGCGCTGCTCGGCGCCCTCGCCCGACAGCAGGGCGCGACCCTGCTGGCTAACGAGCCTGCACCGCACCGCGCCAAGCTGGTCAGGCAGGCTTTGGCCGCAGTTCCGCACGAGATCTGGCATGTTCGCACCGGCGACGGCCGCGAGGTCGGCACGGAGATGGCGGAGAGCTTTGACCGTGTCCTCGTCGACGCGCCCTGCACCGGGCTCGGCGCCCTGCGCCGCCGCCCCGAGTCGCGCTGGCGGCGCACCCCCAAGGACCTGACGGACCTCGGACCGCTGCAGCGCCAACTGCTCAAGTCCGCACTTGCTGCCGTCAAACCCGGCGGCGTCGTGGCCTATGTGACGTGCTCACCGCACCCCGCCGAGACCACCGCCGTCGTCAGTGATGCGCTGCGCAAGCGCGAGGACCTAGAACTGATCGACGCCGGCGCTGTGCTGGACGGCGTCAGCCTGACCGGCCACCTGGACGCCGGGCACGAACACACCGCGCAGCTCTGGCCGCACATCCACAGCACCGATGCCATGTTCCTGGCCCTCATCCGGAAGAAAGCCTGACCCGTGAAAGGTTCCCCCATGCCGCAATGCTGCATCAACCCCAGCATCCTGTCCGCCGACTTCGTCAACCTCGAAGCCGAACTGCAGCGCATCAGCAACGCTGACGCCGTGCACGTGGATGTTATGGACAACCACTTTGTCCCCAACCTCACCTTGGGCCTGCCCGTGGTCCAACGGATCCAGGAGGTCAGCCCCGTCCCGCTGGACGCACACCTGATGATCTCCGACGCCGACCGCTGGGCGCCGGGGTTCGCCGACGCCGGGCTGGCCTCCGTGACCTTCCACGCTGAGGCCTCCATTGCACCGGTCAAACTGGCCCGCGAACTGAGGGCCCGCGGCGCTAAGGCCGGCATGGCACTGCGCCCTGCCACAGCCGTGGAACCCTACCTGGACATGCTCGAGGAACTGGACATGCTCCTGATCATGACCGTGGAGCCGGGGTTCGGCGGCCAGGCGTTCCTGGACTTCACCCTACCCAAGATCCGGAGGGCCCGGGCAGCTATTGACGGCTCCGGAATCAATGTCGCCATCCAGGTGGACGGCGGCATTACCGAGGAAACCATTCTGCGGGCGGCCGAAGCAGGCGCGAACGTCTTTGTCGCGGGTTCGGCTGTTTATGGCGCGGAAGAGCCGGCTGCAGCCATCGGACGGCTCCGCGAAGCCGGCAGCATAAAGTTACGTGCTGCGACCGCGGAATAGTCTGGGCCACCTTGTGGTTATGGCACAATAGCAACACACAATACGTGCTCCGGGGTCGGTGTAAGTCCGAACCGGCGGTGATAGTCCGCGACCCGCGAGTCGGCGCTTTCCCCTTCAGGGAAGGAACCGGCGGACGGTTGAACTGGTGAAATTCCGGTACCGACAGTTAAAGTCTGGATGAGAGAAGCACGTACAGCTGTATCTGCGGCGCCCTTTGGCGCTGCGGTCTTCTGCTGTCGTATACCCCCGGAGCCATCGCGGTTCTAGAGGGAAGGAACGACAACACACATGAACCCCTTGCGATGGCTCTTTGAAGCCAGGATTTCCCATTGTCCGGGAACCAAAGCCGCCGAACCGGTGGCTGCCCCGTGACCCGGATCGAAAACGTCATGGCGTTCAGCGCCGCCGAAACCGCCGCCATGGAGGCAGCGCTCGAAGCAGCCCTGCAGGGTCCGCGCGGAGCGAATCCGCTGGTGGGCGCCGTCGTCATCGATGCTGCCGGCCACCAGCTGGTGACCGGCTATCACCGCGGCGCTGGCACGCCCCACGCGGAAGCGGACGCCATCACCCAGGCAGAGGCCGCCGGGCTGGACCTGAGCGGCTGCACAATGGTGATCACGCTGGAACCCTGTGACCACAGCGGCCGCACGGGGCCCTGCACCCAGGCGATCATTCGTGCCGGAATCACGGACGTGGTCTACGCCGTCGACGATCCGCATGACCCTGCGGCGGGCGGCGCGGCCACCCTCCGGAATGCCGGGGTGCAGGTCCGCAGCGGGCTCGCTGCCGGCGAGTCGTTCGAGTTGAACCGTCAGTGGTTCCTGGGAGTGGCCGCACAACGCCCGTTTGTGACGCTGCATATCGCCCAGACGCTGGACGGCCGGATCGCCGCCGAGGACGGCACGAGCCAGTGGATCTCCTCGCCGGAGTCGCTCGCTGACAACCACGGGCTCCGGCGGCGAATTGACGCCATCCTCGTGGGGACCCAGACCGTTGTGGTGGACAACCCCCGGCTGTCAGCCCGGGACGAGTCCGGAGCGGCATCGGGCAAGCAGCCGCTGCGTGCCGTGATGGGCCTGCGCGACATTCCGGCCGACGCCGCCGTCCGCGGTGATGACGATAATGTGCTCCACCTCGCCACGCGGGATCCCCGGGAGGCGCTCTCGCTTCTTTACGCAGTGGGAGTCCGCCACGTCATGGTGGAAGGCGGCTCACGCATCCTCAGTTCATTCCTGGCTGCCGGACTTGTGGACGAACTCATTGTCTACGTTGCCCCCACCCTGCTGGGCTCCGGAACTCCCGCCCTCAACGGACTCGGAATCACCACCCTCGCGGATGCCCGGCACTGGGACTGGGACCCTTCCGACGGCGGCTCCGTCCTCACCCTGGGCCGGGACCTGAGACTGCACCTCCGACCAGAACCAACCGAAGCTTTTGAACCACAACTAGCCCGCACTGCCGCGGAACCAGCCATGGGAGGCTACTGATGTTTACCGGAATTATTGCCGAGCAGGGACAGATTCTGTCCGTGGAGCGGGACGGGGATGCCAGCGCAACGCTCCGCCTTCGCGCGCCCGGCAGCACCGAAGGTCTCGGGCTGGGTGGCTCCATCGCTGTCAACGGAGTCTGCCTGACGGCCACCGCAATCGACGGCAAAGAATTCAGTGTTGACGTGATGGGCGAAACCCTCGTCCGCAGTACCATCGGCGAACTTACCACCGGTGACTCGGTGAACCTTGAGCGTTGTGTCCCCGCCGGCGGCCGGCTGGACGGCCACGTCGTCCAGGGCCACGTCGACGGCGTCGGGCAGCTGCTGGAGCGCGAGCCGTTCGGCAACTGGGAGCGACTCCGCTTCGGTGTGCCAGCCAACCTCGCGCGCTATATCGCGGAGAAGGGCTCCATCGCGATAGACGGCGTCTCGCTCACCGTCACGGCAGTCAGCCCGGCCGTGGAGCCGCAGCCCTGGTTCGAAGTGGGGCTGATCCCCACCACGCTGGCGGAGACCGGCCTGGGGGCCAAGAACACCGGCAGCAGGGTCAACCTTGAAGTCGACGTGCTGGCCAAATACACCGAACGGTTACTGGCATTCAGCACCGTCGCAACCACCGGGGGCGAACGATGAACGCCACCGTCCGGCTGGAACCGGCCGCGGACGCCGGCCCGGTGCCGACGAGCGCAACCTTCGGACTTGATCCCGTGGAAGATGCCATCCGCGCCATGGCCGCCGGCCGGCCCGTGCTGGTGGTGGACAACGAGGACCGCGAAAACGAAGGCGACATCATCTTCGCCGCACAGCATGCGACCCCCGCCCTCATGGGATGGACCATCCGCTACAGCTCCGGCGTCATCTGCGTCCCCCTGCCCGGGGAGCGCGCCGACGCCCTGGCACTGCCGCCAATGGTGGCCGTGAACCAGGACGCGAAGGGTACCGCGTACACCGTTTCCTGCGACGCGGCGGTGGGTGTCAGCACCGGAATCTCCGCCACTGACCGGGCCCTCACGGCCCGCGTCCTCGCAGACCCCGGCGCCGGGCCGTCGGCCGTGACCCGGCCCGGGCATATTTTCCCGCTCCGGGCAGTTAACGGAGGAGTGCGGGAACGCCCTGGCCATACCGAAGCGGCCGTGGACCTCTGCCGGCTCGCCGGATTGGAGCCCGTGGGCGTGATCGCCGAGGTTGTGTACGACGACGGTGAAATGATGCGGCTCGACGGGCTGCGCGGATTTGCCGCTGAACATGGGTGCCCCCTGATCTCGATTGAGGATCTGGTGGCCTACCTTGAATCAGGGGCCGGGTCTTCCGCCGACAGTGACACCGGGCCGGACGCCCGGGCGGAGTAGAGGAGTAATGATGACGGCTTCCGGAGTTTCGGACGACAGCCACCAGAACGGCCACCATCAGGGGGCGGCCGGCAATGGCCGGACCCACCACCCCGTGAGCGGCGGTCCGATTGTGCAGCTGCCCACGGCCTTTGGCGATTTCATCACCCAAGCGTGGACAGACCTGGTCACGGGCGTCGAGCACCTGGCGGTGAGCTCGCCCAACCCGCCCAAGGATGGCGTTGCTCCGCTGGTCAGGCTGCATTCCGAGTGCCTGACCGGCGATGTCTTCGGCTCCTACCGTTGTGACTGCGGCGAACAGCTGGCCTATGCCCTGGAGCTGATCAACGAGTTCGGCGGCACGCTGCTGTACCTGCGCGGGCAGGAAGGCCGGGGGATAGGCCTGGCCAACAAAATCAAGGCCTACGCCCTCCAGGAAGCGGGCTTTGACACCGTGGAGGCCAACGAACAGCTGGGGCTGCCGGTGGACGCCCGCTGCTACAAGGCGGCCGCCCAGATCCTGGCCGAGATGGGCCTCCACGAGATCCGGCTCCTGAGCAACAACCCGGACAAAAAGAACAGGCTCGCCAAAGCCGGCGTGAAGGTGGTGGAAATGGTGCCCACAGAGGTGCCGTCCCGTGACCAGAACATCCGCTACCTGCAGACTAAAAAGGACCGCATGGAGCACCGGCTGACGCTGGACACACACATTGTCACGGTGCCAAGCGGCGCCGCCGACGATTTCGACCACGACCAAAACTGAACGGACCAGATTCACGCATGAGCGGACACGGCGCACCAGATATTGACCTCACCACCCTCAACCCTGCGGAAACGTCGCAGCTGCGGTTGGCCATTGTGGCAGCCAGCTGGCACACCCAGATCATGGACGGACTGCTGGACGGTGCCCTGCGCGCCGCCAAAGATGCAGGCATCAGCGAACCCACCGTACTGCGCGTTCCCGGTGCCTTCGAGCTTCCCGTCGCCGCCGCGCGGCTGGCACCGCACTTTGACGCAGTGGTGGCCCTCGGCGTCGTGATACGGGGCGGTACGCCGCACTTTGAATACGTCTGCCAGGCGGCGACGTCGGGACTGACCGATGTCAGTGTCTCCACCGGCGTGCCGGTGGGCTTCGGCGTGCTGACCTGCGATACGGAACAGCAGGGACTGGACCGTGCCGGCCTGCCGGGCTCCAGCGAGGACAAGGGCCACGAGGCAGTGACGGCGGCCCTGGCCACCGCAGTGCTCCTCAAGCAGTACAAGTAGCAGCCGGTTGTTGTCAGCATGCGGACGGATGCGGTGTGTGTTCGCTCACATCGCGCCCGTCATGCAGCGGCCCGAAAGGCGCCCCCGGGCCGGCAGCAAGTAGGCTGTAGGGCGTGAAGAATTTCGAGACGCTGTTCGCTGAACTGAGTGAGAAGGCAGCCACCCGCCCGGCAGGCTCCCGCACCGTCGCTGAATTGGAGTCCGGAGTCCACGGCATTGGCAAGAAAGTCGTGGAGGAAGCAGCCGAAGTCTGGATGGCCGCTGAGTACGAATCCGATGAGGCCGCGGCTGAGGAAATCTCCCAGCTGCTCTACCACCTGCAGGTTCTGATGCTCGCTAAAGGACTGACCCTGGAAGACGTCTACAAGCATCTGTAGCCACTGCGGCGCCCGGCGGCCGAGAGCTGCCTGCCGGTGCCCTGCGTGGCCCGTTTGCCCGATCCATAGACCTCCCAACCAAGAAAGACCCCATGCTGCGAGTAGCCGTACCCAATAAGGGCTCCCTGTCTGAAGCCGCCTCCGCCATGTTGTCCGAAGCAGGCTACCGCCAGCGCCGCGACACCCGCGAGCTGGTCATGATGGACCCTGACAACGACATTGAGTTCTTCTTCCTCCGCCCGCGCGACATCGCCGTGTACGTCGGACGCGGTACCCTCGACGTCGGCATCACCGGCCGCGACCTGCTGCTTGACGCCGAGGTGGAGGCCGAGGAACTGCTGCCCCTGGGCTTCGCTGCGTCCACATTCCGCTTCGCCGGACCCGTGGGCGATTTCGCCGCCGCTGAAGAGTTGGAAGGCAAGCGCCTCGCCACCAGCTACGACGGGCTGCTCCGCGGCTACCTCGCCGAGCGGGGCATCAACGCCAAGGTAGTCCGGCTTGACGGCGCCGTGGAGTCCTCCGTGCGCCTCGGCGTAGCGGACGCCATCGCCGACGTCGTGGAAACGGGCAACACCCTCAAGGCCGCCGGGATGGAAATCTTCGGCGAGCCGATCCTTAAGTCAGAAGCTGTCCTGATCCGCCGCACCGGCGATGGTGGCGCCGCGAACGGCACCGTCAAGGAGATTGAAGTCCTGATCCGCCGCCTGCAGGGCGTCCTCGTGGCGCGCCAGTACGTGCTGATGGACTACGATATCCGCAAGGAACTCGTGGAACAGGCCGCCGCACTGACTCCCGGCCTGGAATCGCCCACCGTCTCGCCACTGCGCGACTCCGACTGGGTGGCTGTTCGGTCCATGGTTCCGAAGAAGGAAACCAATCGGATCATGGATGAGCTCTATGACCTCGGCGCCCGCGCCATCCTGGTCAGCAGCATCCACGCCTGCCGTATCTGAGCGTGCTTCCCGGTTCACGCCGCGCCGCAGAATCCACCCGAGAATTCCAGGAGTCCCCATGGCTGTAGCTGTACGAGTCATTCCCTGCCTCGATGTCGACGCCGGGCGCGTTGTGAAGGGCATCAACTTCGAGGGGCTCCGCGACGCGGGCGACCCGGTGGGGCTGGCCCACCGCTACGACAATGCGGGCGCCGACGAACTGACGTTCCTGGACGTCACAGCATCCTCGGGGAACCGTGAAACCACCTTCGATGTGGTCCGCCGCACGGCCGAGGAAGTCTTCATCCCCCTGACCGTGGGCGGCGGTGTCCGCGGCGTCGCCGAGGTGGACAAGCTCCTGCGTTTCGGCGCGGACAAGGCCTCCATCAACACAGCCGCCGTTGCCCGGCCGGACGTCATCAACGAAATCAGCCGGCACTTCGGTTCGCAGGTGCTGGTCCTGTCAGTGGACGCCCGCCGGACCCGCCCGGGGTCCCGGCCCACGCCATCGGGGTTTGAAGTGACCACCCATGGTGGGCGTACGGGTACCGGGATCGACGCCATCGAGTGGGCCAGGGAGGCCGCCGACCGCGGCGTCGGCGAAATCCTGCTCAACTCCATCGATGCCGACGGCACCAAGGACGGCTTTGACCTGGAACTGATCCGTATGGTCCGGGCAGCGGTGAAAGTGCCGATCATTGCCTCAGGCGGCGCCGGGGAACCGGCGCACTTCCCGCCTGCCGTTGCCGCCGGAGCTGACGCCGTCCTGGCTGCGTCGATTTTCCACTGGGGACCGGACAACATGATGTCCCAGGTCAAGCAGGCCATCCGCGAGGCGGGCTTCGACGTCCGTTAGTTCGCACCTGCTCCCTGCGGACGTGGGCCCAACAAACGCGGGGTCACTTAGCGCCCGTAATCCCTTCCGGGATGGGCGCTAAGTGACCCCGCGTTGCTTTAGTTAGAGGCCGACTTCTGCTGACTGCAGCAGGGCGACGGCGTCTGGCTGGCCTTCGAAGGTGACCAAGGCGTGGCGGGTCCGTCCGTGGGCGTGCATCAGCAGTTCGCCCGGCTCACCAACGATCGCCACCGAAACGGGTGCCCGCTTGGCGACGTGCCGCGGCCCGGATGGGCGCACCAGCACAATTCCCAGGTCCACGCCGCGGTAAAGAATGGCTGCCCGTTTGATCAGCTCGTCCCAGAGGGCGTCCGAATAGGCCTCGTCGAGGGCGCGCGGCGCCCAGCGGTCCACGGCCCGGCGGATGTCCTCGGTGTGGACGAAATATTCGATCAGGTTGGAGCTCTCGTCCAATGCCTTGATGTTCATGGGAGAGAGCGCCGGCGGGCCGCCGCGGAAGGTGTTCACCAGGCCGGTGTAGTCGGCACCTGTTGTCAGCTTCGCCGCGAGCCTGGCTGTGGCTTTATCAGAAGCCTTGGACAGGCTTTTGATGATGAGGCCCAGGCCCACGGCCGCCTTGCGTTCGCGCAGGTAAAGGTGCGCGGCAAGGTCCCTGGTGCGCCAGCCTCGGCAGAGGGTGGGGGCATCAGGGCCGGCCGCCAGCAGGGTTTCGGCCAGGACTTCTCGGGACGGTTCGACGAAATGCATCACTTGTGAAACTAGCACGAGAGCAGCGAAGTTGGGCAGCGGAAACGTCAGCCGGGGGGTGCCCTTGTTCACACTCTGGTTGCATGCCCGCTTGTGCATATTCGGTGGCCGTTGATCAGGCACTAGACTTGGTCTGATGTCTGAGCAGCCCGCCTCCGCCCCCGTAATTGTCCCGGCCCCCGCCACAAGCCCGCTTCCACCCGCCATCGCGGACGCGCTTAAGCGTGACGGCGCCGGGCTCGTGGCCGCCGTCGTGCAGCAGTTCGATACGAACGAGGTGCTGATGCTGGGCTGGATGGACGACGAAGCACTGCACCGCACCATGACCAGCGGCCGGGTCACGTTCTATTCCCGCTCCCGCCAGGAGTATTGGCGCAAGGGCGACACCTCCGGCCACGTCCAGTGGGTCAAATCCGTTGCCGTGGACTGCGACGGCGATGCCCTCCTGATCCGCGTGGACCAGGTCGGCGCGGCATGCCACACCGGCACCCGGACCTGCTTCGACGGCAGGGACCTGGACGTCCAGACCGGCGAGGCGCTCTGATCCACGGCCCATGGGCAGATGACCGCCCCGTGGGCACACACTTATTGGCAGCAATGACTGGCGCGGTTCCCCCCCCCCCCCCCCCCCCCCCCCCCCCCCGGCGGCAGTCACCAGTCGACACACAAGAACAGGCGGCGAAGAATAGCCATGCAGGACCTTGGAATCATCAGCCCGGGCCTCGAGGAGTTCCGCGAACTCGCCGGCAACAGCCGGGTCATCCCCGTCACGCTTAAAGTGCTGGCGGACGCGGAAACGCCTATCGGCCTCTACCGGAAGCTGGCGCAAGGCCAGCCCGGCACGTTCCTGATGGAGTCCGCGGCGGTGGGTGGCACGTGGTCGCGGTATTCCTTCATCGGCGCGAAGTCCCGGGCAACCCTGACCACCAAGAGCGGCCAGGCGCACTGGCTGGGCCAGCCACCTGCGGGCGTGCCCCTGGACGGCAACCCCGTGGACGCCATCCGCGACACCATCGAAGCCCTGCGGACCAACAGGTTTGACGGGCTGCCGCCTTTCACTTCCGGACTCGTCGGCTTCCTGGGCTGGGAGACCGTCCGCCATTGGGAACGGCTGACCAGCCCGCCGGAGGATGACCTCCACCTGCCCGAGATGGCGCTGAACCTGGTCACCGACATGGCAGTGCACGACAACCATGACGGCACCGTGCTGTTGATCGCCAACGCCATCAACTTCGATGGCAGCTCCGACCGTGTGGACGAGGCCTGGGAAGATGCCGTAGCACGGGTCAAGGCCCTCCTCACCCGGATCAGCACGCCCGTGGCCCAGCCGGTCTCCGTACTGGAACCCGCCGCCCTGGATTTCGCTGCCAGCGTCGAAGAACGGTGGGACGAACCCTCGTACCTGGCCGCCCTTGACCGTGGCAAGGAAGCCATTGTGGACGGCGAAGTGTTCCAGGTGGTGATTTCACGCCGCTTCGAGATGGAATGCGGGGCCTCGCCGCTTGACGTGTACCGGGTCCTGCGGAACACCAACCCCAGCCCGTACATGTACATCTTCAGCCTCGAGGACGCCGACGGGCGGGAGTACTCGATCGTGGGGTCCTCGCCCGAGGCTCTGGTGACGGTGACCGGCGAGGAAGTCATCACCCACCCGATCGCCGGTTCACGGCCCCGCGGCAAAACCGTGGAGGCAGACAAAGCCCTCGCGGAGGAACTGCTGGCCGACCAGAAGGAACGCGCCGAACACCTGATGCTCGTGGACCTGTCCCGCAACGATCTGTCCAAGGTCTGCCTCGCGGGAACCGTGGACGTCACCCAGTTTATGGAGGTGGAGCGCTTCAGCCACATCATGCACCTGGTCTCCACCGTGGTGGGAAAGCTGTCCCCGGCCGCCAACGCCTACGACGTCCTGAAAGCGACCTTCCCCGCGGGCACCCTGTCCGGTGCCCCGAAGCCCCGGGCTCTGCGCCTGCTGGACGAGCTTGAACCGCACCGCCGCGGCATCTACGGCGGGGTGGTGGGCTACCTCGACTTCGCCGGCGACATGGATATGGCCATTGCCATCCGCTCGGCCCTTCTCCGCGAAGGACGCGCCTATGTCCAGGCCGGCGGCGGCATCGTGGCGGACTCGGTGAACCCCACAGAAGCGCTGGAGACCGTGAACAAGGCCGCCGCTCCGCTCCGGGCCGTGCACACCGCCGGATCGCTGCATAACATTGCGGCGGAATCGCTCCCCGGCACCTCTCAGACCAGCGACGCCGGCACCTCCGCCGGTGAAAGCCAGGGCGCCGTATGACGCCGGCCTGGGCCAGGAAATCCACGCTGGTACTGCTGATTGCCGTCCTTGCCCTGGCCGTGTTCGGAGCCACCACCCAGACCTGGATCACTGTCAGCCTGGACGCCAACCAGGTGGGCCAGGTCGCGGGGGACCAGAACACCCTTCCGGTCCAGGGCAGCAAAGCCGCTACCGCGGTGACGGCCCTGGCCGTCGTTGCCCTGGCAGGCGGACTGGCAGCCTCCATCGCCGGAAAGTTCGCTCGGTGGGTCATCATCGCCCTCATCGTGCTTGCCTCCGTAGGCATCATCGCCGCGGCCGCCACCGTGCTGGCTGACCCGCTGGGCGCCGCGCAGGGTTCGATCGCCGCTGCCACAGGGGTCACCGGCGGCCACGCGGAAGTGGCTGTTACCGCCTTCCCTGTCCTCGCCGTCGCCGCCGCCACCCTGCTGGCGCTGGCCGCCCTGCTGATCATCCCCGCTGGCCGGCACTGGAAATCGCGGACCAAATATGACGCGGCCACCTATGGGGCGCCCGCCGGCAGCGCGGCCGCCGCCACTGGTCCTGTGGACGAGATCGACGGCTGGGACCGGCTCTCGCGCGGCGACGACCCCACCTGAACCCCGCTCTCAGCCATAGCCATGCAGCCCGCTAAAACCTGAGCCCGGTCTGCCGATGGTCAGGTCGCGGCCAAAAAATGGCAGAATGTAAGCAGTATTCATCCCGAGGAGATTCACATGAGCAAAGCACCCGCTTCCGTATCGAAATCAGGCACCCGGACCGTTGCCCCCGGCGTCGTTGACCACAGCCAGGAACTTGGCCACGGCAACAGCCCCGCGGCCTGGACCTGCGTGATCGTTATGCTGGTCGGCGCCCTCATCGCGTCCATCGCCTTTGTCATTGCCAACACCCCCATCTTCATCGCGGGCGCGGCCGTGATGGTCCTCGGCCTCATCCTTGGCTACATCATGCGCAAGGCCGGCTACGGTGTCGAAGGCAGCAAGCTGAAGAGCTCCGGCCACTGATGGCGACTGTTCTCGATGACATCAATGCCGGTGTCAGGGAGGATATGGAGGCCAGGCAGCGTCTCGTTCCGCTCGCGGAACTGAAGGACATGGCTGCGGCCGCGGCACCCGCCCGCGACGCCTGGGCGGCCCTCGGTGGCACCTCCGTGCAGCGGGACCAGCTGAAGGTCATCGCGGAAATCAAGCGGCGCAGCCCGTCCAAGGGTGACCTCGCCACAATTGTGGATCCGGCATCGCTGGCAGAGCAGTACGCCGACGGCGGCGCAGCCGTGATCAGCGTCCTCACCGAACAGCGGCGCTTCAACGGTTCCCTTGCGGACCTGGACGCCGTGCGTGCCCGCGTCGACATTCCGCTGCTCCGCAAGGACTTCACGCTCGTCGAGTACCAGGTCTGGGAGGCCCGCGCCCACGGCGCGGACCTGATCCTGCTCATCGTGGCGTCGCTCTCCGACAGCGAGCTCCGGGACTTCAGCGCGCTCAGCCGCGAACTCGGCATGAATGTGCTCGTGGAAACGCACACGGAAGCGGAAATCGAACGGGCAGTGGCGGCTGAGGCGCGCATCATCGGCGTGAACGTGCGCAACCTGAAGACGCTCGACGTCGACCGTTCAGTTTTCGCCTCCCTCGCCGGACTGATTCCGGCTGAAGCGCTGGTCATCGCCGAATCCGGTGTGCGCGGCGTGGACGACGTGACGCACTACGCCGCCAAGGGTGCCAACGCCATCCTGGTGGGCGAGGCCCTGGTCAGCGACGCCACGCCGCGTGACCGGATCGCCGAATTCGCGGCAGCCGGCGCTGCCGCCATCGCAGCCCGGGCCTAGTCCGGGCAGCCGCTGGCCCTGGGGCCGGCGGCACAATACTTCCGAACGATCAACTGGAACAGGACGGTGAGACTGATGGTTGACGCACCCTCAGAAAACGCTGACAACAACACTGCGGACGCTTTCCTGCAGGGCGGCTCGCTGAAGCACGCCCCGGGGCCATACTTCGGCGGCTACGGCGGGCGCTGGATGCCGGAATCTCTCATCGCCGCCTTGGACGAGCTCGAAGACACCTTTGAAAAGGCCAAGGCAGATCCCGAATTCCTGGCCCAGCTCGCCGACCTGAACAAGAACTACTCCGGCCGCCCGTCGCTGCTTACCGAAGCCAAGCGATTTTCCGAGCACGCCGGCGGCGCACGGATCTTCCTCAAGCGGGAAGACCTCAACCACACCGGATCCCACAAGATCAACAACGTCCTGGGCCAGGCCCTGCTGGCCAAGCGCATGGGCAAGACCCGCGTCATCGCCGAGACCGGTGCCGGACAGCACGGTGTTGCCAGCGCCACCGCCGCCGCGCTCCTTGGCCTGGAATGCGTTGTGTACATGGGCGCCGAGGACTGCCGCCGGCAGGCGCTGAATGTCGCCCGGATGCAGCTGCTGGGCGCCACCGTGGTGCCCGTGGTGAACGGTTCGCAGACCCTTAAGGACGCCATCAACGATGCACTCCGGGACTGGGTCAGCAACGTGGACAACACCCACTACCTGCTGGGTACCGCCGCGGGGGCGCACCCGTTCCCGGCCATGGTCCGTTTTTTCCACGAGGTCATCGGCGAGGAAGCCCGCGCCCAGATCCTGGAGCAGACCGGCAAACTGCCGGACGCCGTCTGCGCCTGTATCGGCGGCGGTTCCAACGCAATCGGCATCTTCCACGGATTCCTGGATGATCCGTCCGTTAAGATCTACGGCTTTGAAGCCGGCGGCGACGGCGTGGATACCGGCCGGCATGCAGCCACCATCACCCTTGGCAAGCCCGGTGTCCTGCACGGCGCACGCTCCTACCTCATGCAGGACGACGACGGCCAAACCATCGAGTCGCACTCGATTTCGGCAGGCCTGGACTACCCGGGTGTTGGCCCGGAGCACGCCTACCTGGCCGATATTGGACGCGTCAGTTATGAGCCCATCACCGACAGCGAAGCAATGGATGCGTTCAAGCTGCTGTGCCGGACGGAGGGCATCATTCCCGCCATCGAGTCCTCACACGCCCTCTCGGGTGCCATCAAGGTTGGCAAGCGCCTCACCGAAGGCACTGCCAACCCGTCCGAAACGGTGATTATTGTGAACCTTTCCGGCCGTGGCGACAAGGACGTTGAGACCGCCGCGGAATGGTTTGACATGCTCGATGAGGAGGGCAAGGTCAAGGGCACCAACCTGTCTACCCGTAAGCCCAAGGGGCCTGCCGACCGGGCAGAGACTGAAGCCGTTCCCGCTACAGCTGCTCTTGCCAGCAGCGCCGCGGACAATAACGAGGACCAGAACTGATGACTGAACAGACGGCCAGCAAGTCCGCCGCCGCCATCGACCGAGCACGGGACGCCGGACGCTCAGCGCTCGTCTGCTACCTTCCTGCCGGGTACCCGGACGTCCAGGCCACCATCGACGCCGGCATTGCCATGGCGAAGAACGGTGCCGACCTGATCGAAATCGGTATTCCCTACTCGGATCCGGTCATGGACGGCCCTGTCATCCAGGCTGCCACCACCGAAGCGATAGCCAACGGATTCCGGGTCGAAAGCGTCTTTGACGTGGTAGCCGGCATTACGGCGGCCACAGACGTCGCCGTGCTGGTGATGACCTACTGGAACCCCGTGGTCCGGTTGGGTGTGGACGAGTTCTCCCGCCGGCTGGCCGAGGCCGGGGGAGCCGGGCTCATCACGCCCGACCTCATCCCGGACGAAGCATCGGAATGGTTCGCTGCGTCGGACAAGTACGGACTGGACCGCGTATTCCTCGTAGCGCCGTCCTCCACCCCCGAACGCTTGGCCATGACGGTCAAGGCAAGCAGGGGCTTCGTGTACGCCGTCTCCATCATGGGCGTGACGGGTACGCGCCAGGCTGTCAGCAGCAGCGCAGAGAGGCTCGTCGCCGACACGCACGCCGCCGGTGCCGAACGCGTGTGCGTGGGACTCGGTGTCTCCAACGCCAGCCACGTCCGCGAGATCGCAGCCTACGCGGACGGTGTCATCGTTGGCACAGCGCTCGTGGCCGCCATCCGTGACGGGGGAGTCGCCGCCGTCGCGGACCTCACCCGGGACCTGAGCGCGGGACTCGTTAGGGAAGAAGCCTAACCACAATGCAGATTCTCCTTCAGGCCGCAGCCCTGGTGCCGGCCAGCATCCCCAGCCCGGACTGGTCCGGCTTCGACATCCCGCTGCCGTGGGGGACTCTGCGGATCCACGCTTATGCCCTGTGCATCCTCGCCGGGATCATCGCGGGCCTGTGGCTTACGTCCGTCAGGTGGGCCCGCCGCGGTGCGCCCGAAGGCAGCGTCTGGGACATCGTCATCTGGGCGATTCCCTTTGGCATCATCGGCGGCCGCCTCTATCACGTGGTTTCCTCTCCGGACGCCTACTTCGGGCCCGGCTTCGACGGGACCGGGGATCTGTGGCTCATCCCGCAGATCCAGCGTGGCGGACTCGGAATCTGGGGCGCCGTGGTTCTGGGCGTCCTGGGCGCCTGGATCGGGTGCCGCCGGACAGGCGTGAAACTCACCGCCTTCCTGGACGCCGCTGCGCCCGGACTGCTGCTGGCCCAGGCCATTGGGAGATGGGGTAACTACTTTAACCAGGAACTTTTCGGCGGGCCCACCACCCTGCCGTGGGCCCTGCAGATTGATGCGGACAACGCCAACTTTCCGGCCGGCATGCCGGTTGGTACCCTCTTCCACCCCACGTTCCTGTATGAGTCGCTCTGGAACGTCGCCGGCGTGCTCATCCTGCTGGCACTGGACCGCCGATTCGACTTCCGCCGTGCCCGGCTCTTCTGGCTCTACGCCATGTACTACACCCTGGGCCGGGTCTGGATCGAAGCGATGCGGATCGACGACGCCGAACAGATCAACCTCTTCGGCATCACCACCAGGCTCAACGTCTGCACCAGCATCTTTGTCTTTGTGGCAGCACTCATCGTGTTTGTCCTCGTGGGACTGAAAGGCCGCCCGGAACCGGACACACCGTTCCTGGCCGGCCGCGCACCGGCAGCAGACGACGTCATTGACGCTGCGGGAGAAGAAAAGGATTCCGTCCGCGATGCGGACTTTCCTGTCTCAGATAGTGAATCGCGTGATAATCTCCCAGATAACCAAAATGGTGCCCGGATCCCTTCCGCCCCAACGGAGGAGGACCCGGCATCCGGGGACGGCGACCAGCCAACTCCGGAGTCGCCGGTATCCGGAAGTTCCGGCCACAAGGCAACGGAATCCGCGCCGGAGGCTGGCACAAGCAAGTAGGACGCCAGCACGGCAGGGTAGCAGAGTCAACACTCGGAGCGCCCACACACCACAGCGTCGTGGCAACAGGGCCCATCCGTTCAGCAGACAGCAGCTGGCCGGTCAAGCCCGGGCCGGGGGCCTGCGTAACTGTTCATTCAGCAGGCCGGTCTGGCCTACAATTTCCTGTAAATAACACTTTGTTGTGCCCATCACGGAGGCGCTGACGAGTGGGGCCAACGGTGTCCCTTCCATACGCACGATCAGGAGGAAGGACGTCTCCCATGAGTCAAACTCTTCACACTCCCAGCTGGTCCGAACCGGACCAGCCTGAGGCTGCCATGTCGCCGTTCAAGCGCTTCGCCGCGCTGCCCGAGGCCCGGGGTCTATACAACCCAGAGAACGAAAAAGACGCCTGTGGCCTGGCGATCATAGCCACGCTCCGCGGCGAGCCCGGCTACGACATTGTCGACGCCGCCCTGACCGCGCTCCGCAACCTGGAGCACCGTGGAGCTGTGGGTGCCGACGAGGGAACAGGTGACGGCGCCGGCCTGCTGATGCAGATCCCGGACGAGTTCTTCCGTGCCGTCACAGAATTCGAACTCCCCGCACCGGGACAGTTCGTGGCCGGTACCGCCTTCCTCCCTGCCGAGCAGCGCGAAGCTGACGCCGCCAAGGCCGGCATTGAGGGCCTTGCCTCCGATGAAGGCCTGACCGTGCTCGGCTGGCGCGAAGTGCCCATCGTCGCTGACCTCGTGGGCGCCATGGCCCGCGCCTGCATGCCCTACTTCTCACAGCCCTTCCTGGCCTCGGCAACCGGCGAGGACCTGGACCCCAACGAGCTGGACTCACGCGCCTGGCGGATCCGCAAGCGCGCCCAGAACAAGTTCGGCGTGTACTTCCCGTCGCTGTCCTCGCGGACCATCGTCTACAAGGGCATGCTCACTACGGCCCAGCTGGAGCCGTTCTACCCGGACCTTTCAGACAAACGTTTCAAGACCAAGCTGGCGATCGTCCACTCGCGTTTCTCCACCAATACGTTCCCGTCGTGGCCGCTGGCCCAGCCGTTCCGGACGATCGCCCACAACGGTGAAATCAACACCGTCAAGGGCAATCGGAACTGGATGCGCGCCCGCCAGTCGCAGCTCGCGAACCCGCTGCTCGGGGAGTCCCCGGAAGAGCTGTACCCCATCTGCACCCCTGGTGCGTCAGACTCCGCGTCCTTCGACGAAGTCGCCGAGCTGCTCTGGCTCTCCGGCCGCCCCATCACGCACTCAATCATGATGATGATCCCCGAGGCCTGGGAAAACCACGCCACCATGGATCCGGCGCGGCGGGCGTTTTACGAATACCACTCCCTGCTGATGGAGCCGTGGGACGGCCCCGCGGCCGTCTCCTTCACCGACGGCAACCTCGTCGGTGCCACCCTGGACCGCAACGGCCTGCGCCCCGGACGTTACTGGATCACCGAAGACGGGCTGATCATCTTCGCCTCCGAGGTGGGCGTGATCGACGTCGAACCTTCCAAGGTGGTCAAAAAGGGCAGGGTTTCCCCGGGCAAGATGTTCCTGGTGGACACCGAAGCCGGCCGCATCATCGATGACGAAGAGGTCAAGGCCGAGGTCGCTGCCGCTAACCCGTGGTCCGAGTGGGTCAAGGACAACCTGATTGACCTTAAGGACCTCCCCGAGCGCGAGCACGTGGTCCACACCGCAGCGTCCGTCAACATCCGCCAGCGGACCTTCGGGTACACCACCGAAGAGCTCAAGATCCTGCTCGGCCCGATGGCCCGCACCGGCGCCGAGCCGCTGGGTGCCATGGGTTCGGACACCCCGATTGCGGTGCTGTCCAAGCGTCCCCGGCTGCTGTTCGACTACTTTGTGCAGTCCTTCGCGCAGGTCACCAACCCACCGCTGGATGCCATCCGGGAAGAGCTGGTCACGTCGCTGACGTGCGCCATCGGCCCGAACGGCAACCTGCTGGACACCAAGCAGGTCCGCCAGCCGCAGGTCATGTTGCCGTTCCCCGTGATCAACAACGACCAGCTCGCTAAGATCGCCAACATCGAAACGCCCGACGGCGACCGGGTAGCCATGAAGGTCCGCGGCCTTTACCGCCCCGAAGGCGGCGAGAACGCGCTGCGTGCCCGGCTCACCGAGATCTGCGAGCAGGTGTCAGGCGCGATCAACCGCGGCGTGCAGTACGTTGTGCTGTCCGACCGTGACTCGAACGCGCAGTGGGCCCCGATTCCTTCGCTGCTGCTGGTCAGCGCCGTGCACCACCACCTGCTGCGCAGCGCCAACCGCACGAAGACCGCACTGGTGGTCGAGGCCGGCGACGTCCGCGAGACGCACCACGTAGCTGTCCTGATCGGCTACGGCGCCTCTGCCGTGAACCCGTACCTGGCAATGGAGTCAGTGGAGCAGCTCATCACCGCCGGTGACGTTGTTGGGGTCACGCCGCGGGACGGCGTCTACAACCTGATCAAGGGCCTCGGTAAGGGCGTCCTGAAGATCATGTCCAAAATGGGCATCTCCACGGTTGCGTCCTACACCGGCGCGCAGACGTTCGAGGCCTTGGGCCTCGGACAGGAACTGGTGGACGAGTTCTTCGCCGGCACGCATTCCCAGCTGGGCGGCGTGGGCCTGGATGTCATCGCCGCCGAGGTTTCAGCGCGTCACCAGATGGCCTACCCCGAAGGCGGCATCGAAATGCCGCACCGCCCGCTCCTGGGCGGCGGCGAATACCAGTGGCGCCGCGACGGCGAGCCGCACCTGTTCAACCCGGAGACCGTCTTCCGGCTCCAGCACGCCACGCGTGAGCGCCGCTATGACATTTTCAAGGCCTACACCAAGGGCGTGGATGACCAGTCCGAGAACCTGATGACCCTGCGCGGGCTGCTCAAGTTCAAGAACGACCGTCCTGCGGTTCCATTGGAGGAAGTGGAGCCCGTCTCCAGCGTTGTGAAGCGCTTCTCCACCGGCGCCATGAGCTACGGGTCCATCTCCAAGGAAGCCCACGAGACCCTCGCGATCGCCATGAACCAGTTGGGCGGCAAGTCCAACACCGGTGAAGGCGGCGAGGACGTGGATCGCTTGCTCGACCCGAAGCGCCGCTCTGCCGTCAAGCAGATCGCGTCGGGCCGGTTCGGCGTCACCAGCCTGTACCTGACCAACGCTGATGACATCCAGATCAAGATGGCCCAGGGTGCCAAGCCCGGCGAAGGCGGCCAGCTGATGGCGCAGAAGGTGTACCCCTGGGTTGCCCGGACACGCCACTCGACACCCGGCGTCGGACTGATTTCGCCGCCGCCACACCACGACATCTACTCGATCGAGGACCTCGCGCAGCTCATCTACGATGCGAAGCGCGCCAACCCCTCGGCCCGTGTGCACGTCAAGCTCGTCTCCGAAGTGGGGATCGGCACTGTGGCATCGGGTGTCACCAAAGCGAAGGCCGACGTCGTACTCGTCTCCGGCCACGACGGCGGAACCGGCGCGTCCCCACTGAACTCGCTCAAGCACGCGGGTGTGCCGTGGGAGCTCGGACTCGCAGAGACGCAGCAGACGCTGATGCTCAACGGGCTGCGCGACCGCGTGGTGGTCCAGGTGGACGGACAGCTCAAGACAGGCCGCGACGTTGTGATCGCCGCGCTGCTCGGCGGCGAGGAATTCGGTTTCGCCACCGCCCCGCTGGTGGTGGAAGGCTGCATCATGATGCGCGTCTGCCACCTGGACACCTGCCCGGTGGGCGTCGCAACACAGAACCCCGAGTTGCGGGCCCGCTTCACGGGCAAGCCCGAATTTGTGGTCAACTTCTTCGAATTCCTGGCCGAGGAAGTCCGTGAGATCCTCGCGGAACTCGGCTTCCGGAGCATCGAGGAGGCGATCGGCCACGCCGAGGTGCTGGACGCCCGCGAAGCGGTCAACCACTGGAAGGCCGACGGCCTGGACCTGGACCCGATCCTGCACGGGCTCGAGTTCGACGACGACGCTCCGCTGCGGAACATGACCTCTCAGAACCACGAGCTGGACAAGCACTTTGACCAGCGGCTGATCACCATGGCTACGGAGGCGCTGACCGACCGCAGCCCGGTGAAGATCGCGGTGGACGTGATCAACACGGACCGCTCGGTAGGCACCATGCTGGGCCACACCGTGACCAAGACGTTCAGCACGGACGTGCTGGCGACGGACACCATCGACATCACCCTGACCGGTACCGCGGGACAGTCGCTGGGTGCCTTCCTGCCCGCTGGCATCACGCTGCGTCTCTTCGGTGACTCG
Organism: Pseudarthrobacter sp. S3; assembly: GCF_050156905.1. NCBI lineage: Bacteria > Bacillati > Actinomycetota > Actinomycetes > Micrococcales > Micrococcaceae > Pseudarthrobacter > Pseudarthrobacter sp. S3. Next base: position 1,920,430 of record NZ_CP189583.1, read on the forward strand.
AACGACTACGTGGGCAAGGGCCTTTCCGGCGGACGGATCATCGTCCGGCCGGACCGCACCAACGTGTTCAAGGCCGAAAGCAACGTCATTGCCGGTAACGTGATCGGCTACGGCGCCACCAGCGGCGAGATGTTCCTGCGCGGCCAGGTGGGCGAACGTTTCCTGGTCCGCAACTCCGGAGCCACCGCGGTTGTTGAAGGCATCGGCGACCACGGCTGCGAGTACATGACAGGCGGGCAGACGCTGATCATCGGCCGCACCGGCCGCAACTTCGGCGCCGGCATGTCCGGCGGCACGGCCTATGTGCTGGACCTGCAGACCACTCAGGTCAACAAGGACGCGCTGCAGTCCGGCGAACTCCAGCTCGTTGAACTCGACGCCGAAGACCGGGACATTGTCCACGGCCTGCTGGTGAAGCATGTCGAGGAAACGGAATCGCTCCACGCGGCACGGTTGCTGGAGAACTTCGACGACACGGCTGCCCGCATTACCAAAGTGCTGCCGCGCGATTACGCGGCAGTCCAGCAAACCCGACTGGACGCCATCGAAGAGGGCCTTGACCCCGATGGCGAAGAAGTATGGGCTCGAATCCTGGAGGTAACCGGTGGCTGATCCACGCGGATTTCTTAAAGTACGCCAGCGTGAAACCCAGCCGCGTCGCCCCGTTCCGGTCCGCATCATGGACTGGAAGGAAGTCTACGAGGCGCAGGAAAAGGGTGTCCTGAAGGCCCAGGCCGGACGCTGCATGGACTGCGGCGTGCCGTTCTGCCACCAGGGCTGCCCGCTGGGCAACCTGATCCCCGAGTGGAACGACCTCACCTGGCGGGACAAGGGCGAGGAAGCGATTGAGCGGCTGCACGCCACCAACAACTTCCCCGAGTGGACCGGCCGGCTTTGCCCTGCACCGTGTGAGGCGTCCTGCGTGCTGGGGATCAACCAGCCTGCGGTGACCATCAAGCAGGTTGAAGTCTCCATCATCGACGAAGCGTTCGAAAACGGCTGGGTCAACCCGCTGCCTCCGACGCGCCTGACCGGAAAGACCGTTGCCGTCGTCGGCTCCGGCCCTGCCGGCCTGGCCGTGGCGCAGCAGTTGACCCGGGTGGGGCACACCGTTGCGGTGTACGAGCGTGACGACAAGATCGGCGGCCTCCTCCGCTACGGAATCCCCGACTTCAAGATGGAAAAGGAGCAGGTGGACCGCCGCGTTGAGCAGATGAAGGCCGAAGGGACGCGCTTCCGCACCGGCGTCGCTGTAGGCACCGACGTGACGTGGGAGCAGCTGCGACGCCGCTACGACGCCGTCGTGGTTGCCACTGGCGCTACCGTCCCGCGGGACCTGCCCATCCCCGGCCGTGACTATGAAGGCGTTCACTTCGCCATGGATTACCTGGTGCCGGCCAACCGTGTTGTCGCGGGGGAGACGGTGGAGAACCAGATCCACGCGAAGGGCAAGCACGTGGTGATCCTGGGCGGTGGCGATACCGGTGCTGACTGCCTCGGTACTGCGCACCGCCATGGAGCCGCATCAGTGACCACCTTGGCCATCGGCAAGCAGCCACCGGCGGATCGTGCCGGGCACCAGCCCTGGCCCACGTTCCCCACCCTGTTCGAAATGGCCAGCGCCCACGAGGAAGGCGGCGAACGAACGTACCTCGCCTCCACCGTGGAGTTTGTCGGAGAGAACGGCAAGCTCACCGGCGTCAAGGTTGCAGAAACGGAATTCGTTGACGGCAAGCGGCTCCCCAAAGGCGGCACCGAACGAATCATCCCGGCGGACCTGGTGTTCCTGTCGCTGGGCTTCACCGGAGCGGAGCCTGCGGGCATCACCGAACAGGTCAGCGCCGAGTTCGACGGGCGCGGCAACGTGACCCGCGACGGCTACTACATGACCAACACGGAGGGCATCTTCGTGGCCGGTGACGCCGGCCGCGGGCAGTCGCTCATTGTGTGGGCCATTGCCGAAGGCCGGGCCTGTGCCGCCGCCGTGGACAAGTTCCTCATGGGCAGCACCATCCTGCCAGCGCCGGTGGCTCCGGCGGACAGGGCCATCACGGTTCTCTGATACCAGTCAGTTCGCCGGGGATTCACCTCCACAACAACTTAACCAATGCAGGACACTACTAGGGTAGGTATATGAGACGCGCTAAGATTGTGGCCACTTTTGGCCCGGCAATTGCCAGCTTTGAGAACACGCTCGCGGTGTTGGAAGCCGGTGTGGATGTTGCCCGGATGAACATGAGTCACGGTGACTACGCCGTGCACGACAACACGTACGAGAATGTCCGGAAGGCAGCAGCCCAGCTGAGCAAGCCTGTGGCAATCATGGCTGACCTCCAGGGCCCGAAGATTCGTCTTGGGCGCTTTGTGGACGGCCCCCATGCCCTGGCCGAGGGTGACATCTTCACCATCACCACCGAAGACGTTCCTGGCACCAAGGACATCTGCTCCACCACGCTGAAGAGCCTCACCGAGGACGTCAACGTGGGGGATGCGCTGCTGATCGACGATGGCAAGGTGGCCCTGCGGGCGACCGAGGTCGACGCCGTCAAGGTTGTCACCGTCGTTACGGTCGGCGGAATGGTGTCCAACAACAAGGGCATTAACCTTCCCGGCGTTGCAGTCAACGTGCCGGCACTGAGCGAAAAGGACGAGGACGATCTCCGCTGGGCCATGCGCCGCGGTGTTGACCTGATTGCCTTGTCGTTCGTCCGTGACGCCTCGGACATCGTCCGCGTGCACGAGATCATGGACGAAGAAGGCCGGCGTGTGCCGGTCATCGCCAAGATCGAAAAGCCGCAGGCAGTGGAGCAGCTGCATGAGATCATCGACGCCTTTGACGCCATCATGGTGGCCCGTGGCGACCTCGGAGTGGAACTTCCGCTGGAGGAAGTGCCGATCGTGCAGAAGCGCGCCATCGAACTGGCTCGCCGCTGGGCGAAGCCGGTCATCGTGGCCACGCAGGTCCTCGAATCGATGATCGACAACCCGCGCCCCACCCGCGCAGAAGCTTCGGACTGCGCCAACGCCGTGCTCGACGGTGCAGATGCCGTCATGCTGTCTGGCGAGACCAGCGTGGGCAAGTACCCGATCGAAACCGTCAAGGTCATGGCCAGGATCATTGAATCCACCGAGGTGCACGGCCTGGAACGCGTTCCGCCGCTTGGCACCAAGCCAAAGACCCGTGGTGGTGCCATCACGCGGGCCGCCGTCGAAATCGCCGATCAGCTGGAAGCAAAGTACATCTGTACTTTTACCCAGTCCGGTGATTCCGCACGCCGCCTCTCACGCCTGCGTCCTATCCGGCCGGTGTTCGCTTTCACTCCGGTGGAGCACGTGTGGAACCAGCTGGCACTGACCTGGGGCATCCAGCCGGTGCTGGTCCCCATGGTGGGCCACACCGACGAGATGACCGCGCAGGTTGACCGCAGCCTGCTCGAAATGAAGCTCGTCGAGGACGGTGACCTGGTGATCATTGCCGCCGGGTCCCCTCCCGGAAAGGCTGGTTCCACCAACTCGCTGAAGGCGCACAGGGTGGGTGACTTGGCCGACTCTTCGCGTCTCGGCGGCGAGGCTGGCGCACCCAGGGAGAAGCTCGGGCCCTGGCCGACGGCATAGCAGCCTAAAAGGAAGGACCCCTGCCGGCTGGCAGGGGTCCTTCCTTTTGTGTGCTTAGTGGCTTAGTTCACCTGGTTGATGATGGTCTCGGCAACCTCGCGCATGCTGAGGCGGCGGTCCATGGAGGTCTTCTGGATCCAGCGGAATGCTTCCGGCTCCGTCAGGCCCATCTTGGTGGTCAGCAGGCTCTTGGCGCGCTCGACGAGCTTGCGAGTGGCGAACTGCTCCTGCAGGTCCGACACTTCGCTTTCGAGGGCCTTGATTTCCTCGTGGCGGGAGAGCGCGATTTCCAAAGCAGGGATGAGGTCTGCCGGGGTGAAGGGCTTGACCACGTAGGCCATGGCGCCAGCGTCGCGGGCGCGCTCCACGAGTTCCTTCTGGCTGAAAGCAGTCAACAGCACTACGGGGGCGATACGGGCCTTGACGATCTTCTCGGCCGCGGTGATGCCATCCATGATGGGCATCTTGACGTCCATCAGGACGAGGTCCGGCTTTAGTTCCTCGGCCAGTTGCACGGCCTTCTCGCCGTTGTCGGCTTCGCCCACCACGTCATAGCCTTCGCCGCGCAGGATCTCGATGATGTCGAGTCGAATGAGGGTCTCATCCTCGGCCACAATGACGCGGCGCGCCGGCTGGGACGTGGATTTTGACTCCGTTTGTTCAGTCACGGGATCTCCTTGGGAATATACGTCGAGGACATCACCATCTTAGGTGCGCCCTTGGCCGTACTTTGATCTGCATGGTCTATTGCGGCGTCAGCGGCGCGATTCTGGAATTCAGCCTATCTGCATGTAGAGTAATTCCGCGTACGTGAAGCGATCGCGTTGCTCACAATCAGCTGTGGGCGTACCGGTTTGCACAACGTATTCCGCGCCCGAGTGGCGGAATTGGCAGACGCGCCGCACTCAAAATGCGGTATCGAAAGGTGTGTGGGTTCGAGTCCCACCTCGGGCACAGCATGACCCCTCGTCAGAGGGGTTTTTGCTTTAATGTGTGGACATTGACCCTCCGCGGGTCCCTCTGACGTTGGCCGCGGTCTGTGGCTGGCGCCGCGGCGGCCTGTTCGGTTGTGTGGGTGGCGGGGTCAGGGTCCCTGCTCATGGGCCCTCCGCCTGCTGGAATCTGGGGTAAGTGCCGTCCTATCTGGCTGTTCCGGTGGCCAGTTGTTGGCCGTCACTCATTCATGGCCAGGAGTTGCGGTGAGGACATGACCAAGCCGAATTTTCTTTGAGGATCTTCCTCCGATAGCTGCTTTCTGCGGACCGGGCAGCGTGCGCTCATCGTGTTTTTGTCCGGCCAAAGGTGTGCACATTGTGCACACCTTTGTGCACGGGCGGCTTTTCGACGTGCATTTTGGTCCTTCCTCATGGTTCTGCCTTCACTACTTCATGAAGTTCTCTGTTTCAGGCGACATGACTTTGCGGCCTGGATCGTCGGTTTCATTGGACGTTCCGGGTTCAGCGGGAACGTCTCCGGGGGTATCTATGGCTGGCGTACGAGCGGTCGACAGAGTCCAGGTGTGTGGGATCCGGACTCTTCTTCCGGGGGCGCTCCTGGTTTGGTTGATCCGTCATGGCCGGTCCATGTCTGTAAGCGCGGTTGCCTGGGTGACTACCTGAGCTTGCTCTTTGCGGCCATGGGATTGGCCGCCGGCGCATCACGCGGCGGTCTTGGGCACACGGAGTTTGTCCCGCAAGCTGAGGGTTGGGAGACAGGTGATTGAGGCACTGTGGCTGGCCGCCCTACAGTTGCTGCAGGTGTCTCGCTGTTTTGACCTGTGCTGGAGGCATGGGGAAGGGTTACGTCGCAGCGTGACGTTCGCAGTGCCGAGTTCGGTCCGAGGCGAATTATCTCTCCCTCAAACAAAGTTAACGCAGGTGAGCGCCGAAGGACATTGCAAAGCACGTTGGCCGCGTCCGGATCGGGTGTGGACGAGTCACCGAAGCGGTCAGGCGGCCAGCCGCGGAGCCGTCGCCGCCCACCAACCCCAGCGGCTGAACCAGTGGGAGGATTCGGTGTCAGCGTCAACGGCCCGGTGGTGTCTAGGACTCGACGAGCGTCAGGATTGTTTCCGGGCGGACGCCGTCGAATTTCATCGCATCGGCTGCAGCTTCGGACTCCATCATTCGCTGGAACGTATCCATGTCGGGGACTTGGACGATTAGGCCTACACGGTGGGTCTCCGCCGGGTCGATGAACGTTCGAACCGTGATGCCCAGAGGCCCGAAGATTTCTTCCCGTTTTGGTGAGCTGAGCCAGTGCTCAACGTCGTCGACCTCGTGGAAGATCATTATTGTTGGCATCGTTGCCTCTGCTTTCTGAAGTTGCGTCAGGAGCCGGATTGGAGAGGGACCGCGTTAGGACATCGCGATCACGCTGAACGTACCATGGCCTCGATTGCAGCGATAGGGAAGAGTAACGAGGGTGCGGGCCCGCACAAGCCGCCGTGCCGGGACGGCCCGGTTCTGAAACCTGACCGTTTGAGCGCACGCCGGAACCGGCCGCGCCAGGTGCCGGGTCAGGTGCGGGGACCGTGTTCGGGTCAGCAACACCCCAGAACACTTCCGCGCCGGACACCGCCGGGCAGGGCGGGCGCGGAGGAACGGAGGCGCCGGCGGCAAGCACGTGATTGCCATCCTGTCGGCCAGGCCCGAAGGTTCCTTCCTGCGGGTAACTTTCAGGCCGCCGCATTCGATTGTTTCCTTGTCCCGTGTTTATCCCCGGCAGTGCCACTGGTGATTGTTGCAGGGAGACGACCGACGAGGGACCATTGAAGGCGAACTATTTATCTGCCCTGTTGTGGCGGGAGCTGGGCCTTGCTGGAACAACTGCTCCTGAAGCCGGAGACTGAAAGGTTTTTCCGTCGGGAGGGCGGCCAGCACGGCTGGCGCAATCGACGGGCGAACTCAGAGTCGTCCTCGGGCTTCTCCGTTTAGACTAACTAGCGCGCAGGGTCGAGAGCTGATAGCCCGTCCGTCCATGGAACCCTGAGCGGTACGATTTTGGCCCCGGCAAGGTCAGGAGGCCGCAGGCTCCGCGGCCGAGCTCGGTGGAGAGCCGATGCTTGTCAGGGATGTTTGGGGCAGACTGGTGGCGTGAGCGGAATCCGGTGGGTGCTGCACGTCGATCTCGACCAGTTCATTGCGGCGGTCGAAGTGCTCCGGCGGCCGGAGCTTGCGGGCAAGCCGATCATTGTGGGCGGTCGGGGCGACCCCTCGGAACGGGCGGTGGTGTCGACCGCATCCTACGAAGCCAGGGCGTTCGGCGTGGGTTCCGGAATGCCCCTACGCATTGCGGCCCGGAAAGTGCCCGACGCTGTGATCCTGCCCGTCGATCAGGAGGCTTACCTTGCGGCGTCTGAAACGGTGATGGCTACCTTGCGCACGCTGTCCGGCGCCACCGTGCAGGTGCTGGGTTGGGATGAAGCCTTTGTCGGCACTGAGACAGAGAATCCGGAATCCTACGCCCGGCAGGTGCAGGCCGCTGTCCTGGAGCGAACGCAGTTGCATTGCAGCGTGGGCATCGGAGACACCTTGGTCCGAGCCAAGGTCGCCACCGGTTTCGGCAAGCCGGCCGGCGTCTTCCGACTCACTGCCGGGAACTGGCTCGACGTCATGGGTAGCCGGCCCACCAAGGACCTGTGGGGCGTCGGGACCAAAGTGTCGGGCCGGCTGGCCAAACTCGGCATCAACACAGTCGCCGAGCTCGCCGCGTCCGACCCCCAAGACCTGGTCCCGGAGTTCGGCCCCAAGATGGGTCCTTGGTACGCGGAGCTCGGACGCGGGGACGGCGCCAGCGTTGTGGACGACACCCCGTGGGTTGCCCGCGGGCATAGCCGGGAGACTACCTTCCAGCGGGACCTGACCGAGCCCGCCCAGGTGGACGACGCCGTGAGGGAGCTGACAGCGCGTGTCCTTGAGGACGTTGTGGCCGAAGGACGGCCCGTCGTGGGGCTGACCCTGAAGGTACGGTACGCACCGTTCGTCACCAAGACCCATGCGAGGAGGATTCCCGAGACATTCGACCGGAACGAAATCCTCGGGCGGGCTTTGGACCTCGCAGCCGGAATCGAAGCGGGCCGTCCGATCCGACTCCTGGGCCTGCGGGCCGAGATGGCTATGCCCGACGATGCCCGAAAGGGACATACGCCTACGCGCGGCGGTTGGTGACGGCGTCGCTGCCTTCCTTACCAGCACGGATGGGTCGCTTCGCGGAAGTAACGGTCGTAGATGTCCAGGGCGCCGGTGGCAAGCCCCGGTGCCGCCGTCGTACATCGCTCCCGCCGCAGCGTTTGCCCTAGCCTGCGCCGCGGAACGGCACCGGGGATGACCGGGGTGAGGCCGTCCTGCGCGATCACCTACGCGAGGGCTGCTTGCGCAGTGGTGACGCCGTCGGGCCACTGGACGCTGAACTCCTGGGCAGCTTTGACGCCGGTGGCAAAGTCGACACCCGAGAAGGTTGCGCCGGCGTCGAACGCGGCCCCGTCGCGGTTGTAGTTCCGGTGATCGTCCTCGGGGAACTCGGTGTCCCGGGTGTGCTTTCCAGTGAGATTTATACGTGTGAATAACCGGATGTGCGGTTGTCGACATGGCTGCAGGAGCGGAGAGTGCTCGTCCACCTTGGTCGTCCTCGATTCCTGGGGCGCGGCATCAGCCGGCGGCATCAACGGCGATGGGCGGGCACGATTGGCCGGACGCGAGGGCGGTGGGGGCCGTCTTCGGTGAATGCGCGCAGGTCTGGCCGTCTCGGGTCCGTTAGCAGAGTAGGGACCGCCAAGCTCGAGGAATAGGACGAGGCCTCCGTGGGGGCCGCCCGGGAATCAGCGGGCGTTGCAGGGAATTCGGCGAAGTCTTAATGAGGATAACGCAAGAGGTCGATGGCGGGAACCTCCCGCCATCGACCTCTCGCGTTTCTCCTTGCATGTACGGTGGCGGTACTACGAACTTTGGAACTCCAATGCTGTCAGCACGCGGGCCGGTTGAGGACATCGCTGGATACGCGCTGCTTGAGCAGTGACCCGCCCGGGCCGGCCAGCAACTTCCGGTCTTCCACCATGACGGTCCCGCGCAGTACGGTCATGCTCGGCCAGGCCGCCACCTGGTAACCCTCCCATGGTGTGTAGTCCGCCTCGTGAAGATCCGATGCAGTGATCCGGCGGTCCACGGTGGTGTCCAGCACGGCCAGGTCCGCGTCGCTGCCAACCGCGATCACGCCCTTTTGTGGATACAGGCCCAGGATCTTCGCGGCATTGGCGGAGGTGATGTCCACGAAGCGCGTCAGATCCAGGCCCCGCTTCTTGACGCCTTCGGTATACGCCACCGCCATGCGCATCTCGACGCCGGCATGGCCACCGGTCGCGTCCAGGATGGTCTTGCCGCGCGTCTTCACGTCCAGGTCGGTGCACACGCCGTCGGTGGCCAGCGTGCTCAGCGAGCCGTCCAGCAGCGATTCCCACATCGAATCCCGGTCCGTCTCGGACTTCAAGGATGGGTACGTGTGGTAGATCGCGCCGTTCTCCTGCTTGTAGTCCTCGGCCGTGAAGTAGGCGTAGTGCGGAAGGATCTCGCCGTAAACCGCCTGGCCGCGGCCGCGTGCCTCGCGGATGGCGTCCACGCCTTCGCGGGCGCTGACGTGCATGAGGTAGATGGGAGCCCCCACATGGTGGGCGAGGGTGATGGCCCGCTGGAAGGAGAGCTTTTCGGAGAGGTTGTTGTGGGCATGGTGCATGTACTCAAGGGCGGTCTTGCCCTGGCGCTGCAGCTTCTTGTACGAGTACATGACAATGTCGTCGTCCTCGGCATGGACCGCAAGCATTGCGCCCGCGGCGGCCGTCTGCTCCATCAGCCCCCACATGTTGCCCAGGTCCGTCTTCTGCTTGGGCCGGGTCGGCGTCGTGTTCGTCATCCACACCTTGTAGCTGCCGTGCCCGTTGGCCACCGCATCCGGGACCTGCTCCAGGACCTCGAACGGGATCTCCGGCTCCTTGAAGGTGCCGTGCAGCGCGTAGTCCGTGTACGTGGAGCCGGCCCACTCGGCGGACTTCCGTGCGAAGGACTCGGACAGTTCGTCGCCCGGCTTCCAGTGCGCAAAGTCAACGAGGGTGGTGGTGCCGCCGTAGATCGCGCCCTCGCTCACGCGGTCCGGCCCGAAGCACATGATGCCGCTCTCCGCCGCGGTGGGAAGCACCGAGTTGGTGTGCACATGGGGGTCCACGCCGCCGGGAACCACCAGCTTGCCTTTCAGGTCCACCACCCGCCGGGCTTCGTCGGGCGTGCCGACGCCTGAGGCGCGGAGCGACACGATCTTGCCCTCCGCAATGCCGATGTCCAGGCACTCGGCACCGGAGGGCGTGACGACCAGGCCGTTGGTCAGGAGGAGATCAAACATCGGAGACCTGCGCATTCATAGTGTCGGAAGAATCAAGAGTGAAGGGTTCGGCGCTGAAATAGCGCGAGGCCAGCGTGACCTTGGCCGAGACCCGGGCGTTGACCAGCTGCGAGACGGACACGTCCGCGGCCGCGCTAAGCAGCATCGCGGTCTTCTCCCGCGACCAGTTCCGGTCCGTTTGAAGCAGTTCGAGCATGTCGTCCAAGGCGAGCCTCGCCGCCTCGTCCAGGGTGTCGCCGTCGCCGATGGTGATGACGGAACCGGAGCTGAGGACCACCGGCCGCCGGATGCCGGCGCCGGCATCCGGAACCGCAGACCCGGGGACCACCGTGCAGGAGAGCCGCACGCTGCCTTCGACCTCGACGGCGGTCAGCGAGCACTCGCCGTCACCCTGGGCCGCGTGCAGATCCCCGGCGTACAGCATCGCTCCGGGCACCTGCACGGGGAGTACGACGGCGGAACCGGCCGTCACGTCCTTGCAGTCCATGTTCCCGCCATGGATTCCCACGGTGCTGGAATTGGGACCGGCACCGACCGGCGCCACCCCCACCTTGCCGACCATGGGCCGGACAGGGATGTTGATGCCGTGGTCGAACACCACCTGGCCGTCCACGATCTCCACCACGTGGCCCGCCCTGCCGAGGCCGCCGGTGAAGCCGCCGCGTCCTGGCAGGGTGACCATCGCCCCGCGGTCGGCGATCCTGATCTCGTGGATGTCCACGCGCAGGGCGTCGCCGGGATTCACCCCGCGGATTGCCACCGGTCCGGTGACCGGAATGGACAGCTTCTCGTACTCGCCGGTCTCCTCGAAGAGGCCGCCGGTGAGCAGGCTCCGCGCGTCGAGCCAGAAATGCTCGCCCTGGTTGACTGTGAGGACCGGTTCGGAGTTCGCCTCAAAGGACAGTGAGGCGTGCTCGTAGCCGGCGCGCGCCAGCTCCGCGGACGGCACCTCCTGCAGCGTCTGGATGTCTTGCATGGTTTTCCTCCTAGGCCGGGTAGACGGGCGTGGCCCAGTTCTGGTCCGCGGCCACACGTCCGAGGACGGCCTGCTGGTACAGTTCCTGGAGGCTGCGGGTGATGTCTCCGACTGTTCCCTTGCCGATGGGGGTGCGGTCCACGGACGCGACGTGGTTGACTTCTGCGGCGCTGCCGCAGACAAAGACTTCGTCGGCTGAGTACAGCTCGGTGCGGTCGATGGGGCGGATGTCGACGTCGAGGCCCAGCTCCGTGCGGGCGAGGTGCAGGACGCTGTCCCGGGTGATTCCCTCGAGGATGCTGTCCGTCACCGGGGGAGTGCACAGCTTTCCCTGGCGGACCATGAAGACGTTGTAGCCGGCGCCCTCGGCGACGTGTCCGTTCTCCGTGAGCAGCAGCGCCGCGTTGTAGCCGTTGCGCTTGGCTTCCAGCAGGGCGAGCCGGCCGTTCTGGTAGTTGGCGATCGACTTCACCCGGGGCGGCATGGACCGGTCCGAGAGTCGGGCCCAGCTGCTGATCTGCACATCCAGGCCGGTGGAACCGAAGTAGTTGCCCATGGGGATGGCTGCCATGAACACGGTGGAGGGACCGGTGTCTTCCGGCTTGCCGTCCTTGGAATCGACAAACACCTGGGCCCGCATGTGCAGATTACCCCGCAGTTCGTTGGCCCGGATCAGTCCCAGGAGCTGTTCGCCGAGCTGGACAATGTCCTTCGGGCCGTCAATCTCCACTACCCTCATGGAGTCGATCAGGCGCTTCATGTGGTCGCCGATCCTGAAGGCGTACAGCTGCTGCTCGTCTTCGCTCCAGTACGCGCGGAATCCCTCAAAGACTCCGACGCCGTACTTCAGCGAGGTGCTCAGCACATGGAGACGGGCATCGGCGTAGTCCACCAGCTCGCCGTCGTGGAGCAGATACTTCACCGGTTGGCCCGGAGCGGGCTGTTGGGTGGCTACTGCGGCTGCTGTTTCTTGAAAGTTGGGCATCGTGGGCTTCCCGTTCCTCATCTGTTGCGTGGGTGCTGGCGGCGTCGACAGCACTCTAGCTTCATCACAATCGGTACTTGATCACTATATTGAAGTCACTTCGGTGCCGTGTCAATGGCCTGCTTGCGATGGGAAGGGGTGCGCGCAGTGCCTTGCGAGCCTCCTTAATGGGGCCACTGAAGACCTGCACTACCACGCGGTCACTTCGGAGAGGTTCCCCGGTTCCCCAGAAAAAGAGTGCAATTCGTCACACTTGGCACTACAGTCAAATTCAATAAAGTGATGAGACTTTGATATGAGGCAGCTGCCGATCAAAGTCCGAGCAGGGAGCTGAACGTGCAACAGCCACTGGTCCTGACGCAGGACGATCTTCGATACATTGCGAGTGAACTCATTGTGAGCGGGCCCGGCGCCCACTTCGCCCCAAACGCCGTTGCCGGCCAACTCCACGCGGAGGCCCCATGAGCATCCAAGGCCTGCCGCGCACCTCACCCGGGCTCCGGGCTGCGGCGTGGGTCCGCCGCGGCCAGACCCTCCTGATCAACCGGTCCAGCCCCATCATGGCCACGATTGCGGTGGTCATCATTGTGGGTCTGCCCCTCATGGCCATTGTGGCACCGCTGCCGCACGATCCCATGCGTCCGGACACCGACGCGATCGGCATCGCGCCGAATGGGACCCACTGGTTCGGCACCGATGGAAACGGGATGGATATCTTCTCCCGGACTATCGAAGCGGCAAAGCTGGACCTGCCCGTAGCCCTCGCAGCCACAGCACTGTCGCTCCTCGTGGGTGTCCCGCTGGGGCTGTTTGCCACGAGCGGCAGGCTGGGGGAGGCCATCATGCGCGTCATTGACGCCTTCGCCGCACTGCCGATCATCGTGATCGCCGTCGTCGCCATCAAGCTCATGGGCGGCGGGGCAACGGACGTGGTCCTCGCGATCGCCATTGTGGCGGCGCCACGGTTCGTACGCCTGTCCCGGGCGGCGGCCATGGCCCTTCGCTCCGCGCGCTACGTGGAGGCTGCGGCGGCGATCGGGTGTTCGCCGGTCCGCATCGCGTTCAACCACATCTTCCGCAACGCCTACGGCGTGGTCCTGGTGCAGGCAACACTGACAGCGGCCAACGCACTGGGAACCATTGCGGCACTGAACTTCCTGGGCGTGGGGGTCAAGCCTCCCACGCCGACGTGGGGAGCCATGATCAACGACGGCGTCAGCATGCTGATCCGCGGCGAATGGTGGGCGGCTGCCTTCCCCACCGCCGCCATGCTCCTGGCCATCGGCTCACTGAATGTGATTGCCGGAGCAATCGAAACGAAAATCGAGCGAGTGGAGCGGGCGCGATGACAGCAGGACTTCACGTGCGGGACCTCGTGACGGAGTTCCACTCCCGCGAGGGTGTGACACGTGCCCTTCATGGCATCTCCTTCGATGTCGGCGCCAATGAAATCGTGGGCGTCGTGGGCGAATCAGGATCGGGTAAGTCCACCGTGGTGCGCTCAGTGGTCAAGTTGCTGATGCCGCCGGGGCGCGTCATGGAGGGCACTGCCGAGTTCCACGGCCAGGATCTGATCCGCATGCCGGAGCGGCAGATCCGCCACATCAGGGGCAAAGAGATCGGCTTCGTTGCGCAGAACCCTTTCAGTGCGCTGAACCCGGTGGTGCGCATCGAAAAGCAGTTCTTCAACATCGCCAAGGCGCACGGGCTTAAGGCCGACGCCGAATCGCGCGGCCGTGCCCTCGAACTGCTGGCCTCCTCCGGCGTCAATGATCCCGAACGCGTCATGCTCGGCTACGCGCACGAGCTCAGCGGCGGCATGGCCCAGCGCGTCGTCATCTCCATGGCCTTGTACCTGAACCCGCGTTTGGTCATCGCGGATGAACCGACGACGGCGCTGGACCTCACCGTGCAGCGGCAGGTGCTGGACACCCTCACGCGGCTGACGAAGGGGAGCGGCCGGTCGATGCTGATCGTCACCCATGACCTGGGGGTGGTGGCCCATTACTGCGACCGCGTCCTGGTGATGTACCGCGGCCGCATTGTTGAACAGGGTCCAGTCTCCGAGGTGTTCGTCCGGCCCCAGGACCCCTACACTGTCTCGCTGCTCAACTCCGTTGTTCAGCCAAAGGCGGCCTCAGTCAGCGCGGCGCCCTGCCACACCGGTAAAACGCATCCCACCGAACTCTCCGAATCCAGGAGCATCTGACCATGCCCATCATTGAATTGAAGGACGTCCGGAAGACGTTCCGAACGCCGCAAGGACTGCCTGTCACGGCAGTCGACGGTGTTTCTCTCGCCGTCGAACACGGCGAGACCTTGGGGATCATTGGCGAAAGCGGTTCCGGCAAGTCGACCCTTGGCCGCCTGATCCTCAGGCTCATTGAGGCCGATTCCGGCACGATACTCCTCGAAGGCGAGGATATCCGTGCGTTGTCGAAAGCGCAGCTGCGGAACCGGCGGAGGCGCTGGCAGATTGTCTTCCAGGAGCCGTTCGCATCACTTAATCCGCGCCTGACCATCCGCCAGATTGTCGAGGAACCCCTGATTGTCGCGAAAGCATATGGGTCGGGGGCCGAGCGCCTGCGCAGGGTCACGGACACCCTGGAAGAGGTGGGACTCTCGCAGGATTTCCTGAATCGCCGCCCGGCCAACCTCAGCGGGGGGCAGCAGCAAAGGGTGGGCATCGCCCGGTGCCTCGTCACGGACCCCGCCCTGGTGGTCCTGGACGAGCCGACGTCGTCCCTGGACCTCACCATCAGGGCGTCCATCCTGCGGATGCTCGCGAAGCTTCAGGCTTCGAGGGGGCTGACCTATGTCTTTGTCTCGCATGACATTGACACGGTCCGGCACTTCTGTTCCCACGTGGCCGTGATGCACAGGGGACGGTTCGTGGAAACGGGCACCACGGACGACGTTCTCTCCAATCCGCAAGAGCCCTACACGCAGGCCCTCATGTCGGCGGCAATGCCTCCCATCCCGTACACCCCTGGAGAAAAGGCGGCCTTGGCATGATCCGCTACGTCGCGTCCCGCCTTGTCATTGCCTTCCTGCTCCTTTTGGGACTGATCACCCTGAGCTTTGGCCTGGTCTCGCTGCTTCCCGGCAACCCGGCAGTCGCGCTGCTCGGCGAGTATGCCACTCCGACGGACATCGCTAGGATCAATGCCGAGTTGGGCTTGGACAAGCCGTTCTGGGAACGCTATCTGGAGTACATGGGCCGCACCCTGAGCGGGGACCTGGGAAAATCGTTCTTCACGGGAAGCCCTGTGGCGGGGGAGATCTGGATCCGGCTGCCCAATACCCTGGTCTACCTGGTTCCCGGCCTCGTCCTGGCGCTGCTCATCGGCATGGGAATGGGCACACTGGCGGCCTACCGCTACGGGCGCGGGGCAGACAAGGTCTTCACCGTCGGCGTCTCGTTCCTCATGGCCATGCCGGAGTTTGTCCTTGCCCTCCTCCTTCTGTTCATCTTCTACCAGCAGCTCCATTTGGCACCTGCGCCACTGGGAATGCTGTCCAGCGCCGACTTTCCACCTCCCAGAGTGACGGGATCCGTTGCCCTGGACGCGGTGATTGCCGGGCAGTGGGGAACGGTGCAATCCATCCTCAGCAGGGCCGTCCTGCCTATCGTCACCATGGGGCTCTTCTTCGCGGCCCCGTTCGGAAAGACCGTGCGGACCGGCCTCCTCCAGGTCCTGAATTCGCCTCAGATCGAATTCGCTAGGGCCTGCGGACTGAAGCCGCTGCAGGTCTTCCGCTACGCGCTAAGTGACGTCCGCGGGGCCTTGATGACATACATGGTCCTGCTGTTTGCCGCAGCACTCAGCGGCGCTGCCATCGTCGAAAGCGTCTTCTCCTGGCCCGGCGTCGGCGGCTGGTCCCTGGATGGTGTCCTCAAGGGTGACGTGCCTGTCATCCAAGGGTTCGTCCTCATTATGGGTGCCACGAGCCTCTTGGGTTATGTGCTGCTGGACGCCCTCATCACGCTCTTGGATCCACGGACCCGCAGCAGCGTCATGCGCGGCGTGAAGGGCCCGTCGAAGCCGCGCCCTGCGGCGGAACAGGCCGTACAGCAGGGTTGAGACCCGGCTTCGCAAGAATTTCCTTGACAAACCCTCAATATTCAATAGATTGAAGATATGTTCACTACATTGCAGACAGACAAGTTAGCAGTCCTCGGCGGGAGCATTCCGCTCGACGGCCGCGTGAGCTGGGTTCCCCAAGGTGCAAGAGGGTTCCAGCCGTCGAACGCCTATCTGTTGACCGAAGGCTCCTCCAGGCTCCTGGTCGATTCCGGGCTGGCCATCCACAGCGAGCAGATCCTTGACGACCTTGCAGGTCTCGTCGGAGAAGGCGGGGGAGTGTCCATCTTCTTCACCCGCAGCGAGATGGACTGCGTATCGAACCTCGAGCCGATCGCCGGCAGGTTCGATATCGAGCGGCTGTATACCGGCGGGGTCATCAATCCCTTCGATGCTTTCGATGACGTCAGCCGGCTTGCATTGCGGGGGCGCCGCCATCAGATCGACGCCCAGCGCACCGCGGAGGGCGACTCCATGGCGCGGGCGGCCGAAATTGAGATAGCTCCCGGCCGGGTGCTGGAAGTCGAAGCGCCCTTGCTGCGTCTCCTGCCCACCTTCTGGGGCTGGGACAAGGAAACGGGCACCCTCTTCACCTCGGACACCTTCACCCACGGAGTCATGGACCGGCCTGAGGGCCAGCGCATCATTGACTCCACGGTCGAGGACACCACCACGGTGGAGCAAGTGGCTGGCCACCTGTACGCAAAATACGAATGGATTCCACGCTCCACATGCGAGCCCCTGCGGGACTGGCTTCAGGAGAAGTTCGACACCCTCGACCCCGAGGTCATCGCCCCGTCCCGCGGCTGCGTCCTGAAGGGACGCGACGTGGTGCGGCGCCACCTCGATTTCATGCTCGACGCGCTCACCCCGCAGCTGGTTTAGGAGACCATCATGGAAGAACTACTCGTAGAAACGATGAGCACCGACCTTCCGCGCAGTGTCGCGAAGGGCGTCACCTGGATGAGCTCCTGCCTCCCGTTCCACCTGGCGGACCGTGTGATCCACGGCCACAACTCCACCTACCTCGTCCAGGGCGAGCACTCGTCCATCCTGGTCGATACGGGCAACCCGTCCAGCTGGCCCATCATTTCGCGCACGCTCGATGAGCTGCTGGACGGCCGCCAGCTGACGTACGTGTTTCCCACCCACCCCGAGCTTCCCCACACCGGAAACCTGCCGCGGCTTGTGGAGAAGTACCCGGACATCCAGGTGGTAGGGGACATCCGCGACTATCACCTCTTTTACCCGCAGATCGTTCCGAACCTCCATGCAAGGGTGCCCGGAGACCGGATCGATCTGGGCGGGCAGGAGTTCACGGTGGTGGAGGCCCTTATCCGGGACCTGCCCAACACCCAATGGGGATTCGCGCCGGGAGCCGGCGTGCTCTTCACCGCCGACGGCTTCTGCTACATGCACCGCCCCGAACTCGACGACGAAGACCCGGTACACCTCCCGGGCGAGTGCGGATTGACCACCGGCGAACTGCGGGTGCCCATCGCCGTCGAGAATGCCGCCTTCTTCACCGGAAGCGCCTTGTACTGGGCGCGCTTCGCGAACGACGCCGACGCAGTTTACGACCGCGTTCTTCATCTTATTGATGAGTTGGGCGTCAGGTCCGTTGCCCCCACCCACGGCAACTTCATCAGCAACATCCGCGACGTCGAGCCCATCATTCGCGCCGGCCACAAGAGTGCGTACCGCTACGAAACCGCCCAGCCCTAGATTCCCCCTAATAACGGAGTGACTGTTATGAAGAGTCTGCGTTTGCTCACCGGAGGCGCTGCTGTCGCCCTCACCACGTCCCTCGTCGCCTGCGGCGGTTCCACACCGCCGGCGGAAGTAAACCCGTCCATCGAAAGTGTTGTTGTTGCCGTCGGCGCCCTGCCGGACAGCCTCACGCCGTCGCCTTGGGGAGGCAGCGCTTCGCATGTAGTGCTGAGCGGCCTTGGCTCCCAACTCCTCGAGTACAAGGTCGGAGCCAGCGACGGCAGGACGTGCCCCGAACCATCCACAGAGGTCTCCGGCCGGCTGGCCGAGAGCGCCAAGGCCAGCCCGGACGGTACCGGCGTGGTTGTCACCCTCCGCAAGCTCACCAGCCAGTTCGGGAACGCGCTATCGGCCGAAGACGTCCGATGGAGCTTCGATATCGGTATGAAGCGGCAACCGGTGATGAGGGGAACACTGAAAAGCAGTGGCTTCAATGTGGACGACTTGGTCAAGGTGATCGACGAGCGGACCTTGCAGCTCAACACCACAGGGCTGACCTCCTACACCGAAGAATCCCTGCAGAACAACCTGTTCTACATCCACGACAGCACTGAAGCCAAGAAGCACGTCACGGCGGAAGATCCGACCGCGAATGCCTGGCTTTCGAAGAACCTGGCCGACTACAGCGGCTGGAAGCTTGAAGAATTCACGCCGGGCGCTTCGTTGACGGTGACGGCCGATCCGGTGTGGGAGGGTACGCGCGGGACCGTGAAGCGGGTGGCCGTCAAGGCTGTCCAGAGCACCGCCACCCGCAGCCAGCTGGTTGAAACCGGCGAAGTGCAGGTGGCCAATGGCTTCGAGTACGACCAGTACAAGTCCCTGGAGAAGTCACCGGGTGTCACTGTCCTGAACTGCGCCAGCCAAACCCGGGACACGATGATGATCAACACCAAGACAGGTCCGTTGGCTGACCCCAAGGTCCGTCACGCCGTTTCCATGGCGATCGACCGGGACGCCCTGGTGAAGGGTGCGTATGCCGGTTTCGGTGAACCCGCCGGCTCCATCTTCCCCATGGTTGAGGACTCTGCAATCTACAAGTTCAACAAGGATGAAGCCAAGAAGCTCCTGGCCGAGGCAGGGTACGGCAATGGGTTCCCGATGACGCTGAGCTACAGCACCACCCGCCCGGGCCCGGTGGCCGCCAAGTCGGCAGTCCTGATCCAGTCCATGCTCAAGGACGTCGGCATTGACGTCGAATTGCAGAATGTGGCCAGCTCCACCGACTTCTCCACGGCGCTGATCGACGGCCGGTACCAGGCGGTGCTTTACTCGGAGCCCATCGTGATCGCCGATCCCGCGTTCTACAGCTACGCGTTCTACGGAACCGGCGCCCCGAGCAACAGCACCGGTTGGTCCAACCCTGAGTTCGATAAGGCACGCAGCGAACTTGCCGCGACGCCTGACCAGGAAACAGACAAGCGCTCCACCCTTCTCAAGAAGATGGCAACACTGGTTGACGATGGCTCAGCCATCCTGTCGCTGGTCGAAACCAGGGGAGTGCTGGTTGCGAAGACCGGGCTGACCGGGGCCGTGCCCCTGACCAACGGTCAGATCTACTTCAACGCCCTCGGCCGCTAGGCCGCCAGCAGTCCCGCGTGGTGCCGGCCAGCCGACGTCCTGCCCGGCCGGCACCACTTCACAAAGCACCACCTCACAAAAGGAAAACTTCTCATGATTGAAATCTGCGGAAAGCAGGTCCGGGACACCCTGCAGGAACTGCTCGACCCGGCCACCACCGCCCTCGTGGTGATCGACATGCAGGAAGGTGCCGTGTACGCCGGCGGCGCGATCGGCGACTCCGGCCACGACCTGTCCATGATGCCCGACGTTGCCAAGCGATGCGGAAGCGCCATTGAATCGGCCCGGAAGAACGGAGTGCCCATCTTCCACATCCGTGTGGAAAACCTACCCGACGGCGCCAGCTCACCTGCTGCGTGGCTGCGGGCTCTGTACACGGCCGCGAATGGCCGGCCTATTGACCTTGGCAGGCTCAGCCTCAAAGGCGATCCGGCGACGGAGTTCTGCGCCGAGTGTATGCCCGAGGAAGGCGAGGTCATCATCACCAAGCGCCGACCCAGCGCGTTCGTGGGCACGGAACTGGCGCTCCTCCTGCGGAGCCAGGGCATCGAATCCGTTGCCCTGGTTGGCGTTTCCACCGGCGGATGCGTCGAGGCCACGTTGCGGGACGCCGTCCACAACGACTTCTACGCCGTGCTGATCGAGGACGCCGTGGGCGCCTACGACACAGTCGTCCACGATGCTGCGCTGACTGTGATGAGGGCCCGCCACGATGTCTGCACGCTGGACGACGCTATCGCCGTCTGGGACTCGGCCAGCGCCTCCTAGGCAGGCCAACGAAGCAAACCGGAACAAAGGGAAGGAGAAGTCGTTGAATCCACACACAGCCCAGGCAGCGGTCGCCGTCAACGGCGTCCACAGCCTCATCGGAGACCGCGTCCATCGCCTGGGGGCGGACATCACCCTTAACGAACAGGTCAGCTGGTGCCCGCCCGGCGTCCGCGTCACCCAGCCCGTCAATTGCTACCTCATCAAAGGAAGCGGCGGCTCGGTGCTCGTGGACACCGGCATCCGGCTCCACGAGGCGGAGATCATCCGGCAGCTGGAATCGCTGCTCAAACCAGGGGAACGGCTTACCGTCGTTCTCACGCGGACGGAGATGGAATGCTGCCTGAACCTACCCGCCATCGAGGCGCGGTTCGACGTCGAATCCGTCTGGTACACCGGCGGAATCACGGTCCCAAGGACCTCGGCGACGCCCCGGCGCATCATGGTCAACCCGGGAACGTCGCTTGCAGTGGAGGTCATGGCAGGACTGACACTGGAGTTTGTGTCACCGCTGATGCGGCTCCTGCCGACGTTATGGATCTTCGATCCCGTCTCCGGCGCGCTCCTGACCTCGGATGCCTTCACGCATGGCTCGTACGGCAGCTCGAACGCGGCGGCCGGTTTGCACAAGTTCCAGTGGTTTGCCCAGGCCGATACGCAAGGCATTTCGAGGGATGTTGAACAGGTCATCCGCGAACGTCAGGTGAAGGCCATCGGACCAGGCTACGGCGAACCGTTTGTTGGGACGGGCGAATGCGCAGCGGAGGCCGCAGCCTTGGCCGCGGCCATCCGGAAAGCAGGCCTCCAATGAGTCCCGACCCCCGCGGCGTGGAGCCCCCCAAGGGCCGCGTCCTCGCCGACGGCGTCCACTGGCTGGGCGGCTGCCTGTCGGCCAACGCCGAAGGCCAGGAAGTCCACTACCACGTCTCCTCGTATCTGGTGATCGGCTCCGAAGCGTCGATCCTGGTGGATACGGGAGATCCCGCACACCGGGAAACGGTCCTGGCGCAGCTGGACCATGCGCTGGGAGGACGGACTCTGGACTACGTCTTCCCGACGCATCCGGAAATCCCGCACGCAGGCAACCTCCCGGTCTTGCTGGCCAAGTACCCCTCGGCTGTTGTTGTGGGCGATGTCCGTGATTACGCCCTTCATTTTCCCGAATACAGGGACCGGCTGAGATCCAGGGCCGCGGGCGAGGCGCTGGATCTCGGCGACAGGGAGTTCCGCTTCTTTCCGGCTTACATCCGTGACTTGGAGAACACGCTCTGGGGCTATGACTCAGGCGCGCGGATCATGTTCGTCTCCGACGGTTTTTCCTACATCCACGACATTCCCGCCCCGGACGAGGATGACGAGCCCGTACACCTGCCAGGGCAGTGCCGCTTGCTCTCCAGCGAGATGCCGGAGCCGCCCTCGGTGGAACAGGCCGCCTACGGAACCGGCCGTGCGCTCTACTGGACCAAATTTGTCGACGTCAGCACGGCCTTCCAGTGCATCGAAGAGACCCTGGAGTCCTATCCTGCCGTGCTGATCGGGCCCGCCCACGGAAACGTCATTGACGACGTCGACAGCATGCTCAAGACGTCGCTGGCCGCCCACCGGAAAGTCTACGAGGGGCAGGCGTTGTAAAGTGAAATCTCATCAATATAATGAACAGGCAAGGAGAAGCCAATGCGGGACCTGATTGGATATGGGGAGAACCCTCCGATTGTCACGTGGCCGCACGGCGCGAAGGTTGCAGTCTCCGTGGTGCTGAACTACGAGGAAGGCGCCGAGAGTTCCATCGAAGCCGGCGACGAGCGGGACGAGGACGTCTCGATCTTCGGTGGCTGGTCCGCCGATCCCTCTCGGCGCAGCCTGATGAAGGAGTCCTTCTTCGAGTACGGCAGCCGCGTGGGCATCTGGCGCTACCTCGGGATGCTGCGCGAGTACAACGTCCAGGCAACGGTCATGGCCTGCGGTGCCGCCCTTGAACGGAATCCGGACGCCGCCCTGGCCATGATTCGGGACGGCCACGAGATCTGCGCCCACGGCTACAAGTGGCGCGGAACGGTGGGAATGGGCCCCGAGGAGGAGCGGCAGGAGATCCGCAAGTCCCTGGCCGCCGTCGAGGCCGTTTCCGGTGTGAGGCCGGTGGGCTGGTACGTCCGCGAGGGCATCACGGAGAACACCCGGACCATCCTGGCTGAGGAAGGCGTGCTGTACGACTCGAATTCCTACGCCGACGACCTTCCGTACTACGTGCAGGCAGGCCCGCACCGCCATCTGGTGGTTCCCTATTCGGGCGACACCAACGATGCCCGGTTCTGGGGCAACGGCAGCCTGGGCACCGGAGAGGACTTCTTCAACGTTTTGAAGGACTCCCTCGACTGCCTCCTCATCGAAGGCGAAACCGTGCCGAAGATGATGTCCGTGGGGCTGCACCTGAGGATCGGCGGCCGGCCCAGCGTCGCCCAGGGCGTGCGCCGCTTCCTCGAATACGCCCTTGCCCAGTCCGGGGTTTGGTTCGCCACCCGCGAGGACATCGCCCGGTGGTGGATGGACCACCCGCCTGTGCAGGGCGACACCATCGTCGCCGAGGCCGCCTTCGAAGGCGCGGCATGATGCGCCCCGGCGACGGCGGGACGGCCACGGTGGATATCGGCCGCCTGGTGCACAACGTCCACGAGCAAGGCTTCACGCCCCTGGACAAGGTTGGACTCAAGGGACAACGCGACCAGGGCCTGGTCAGCACGCTCATCTCCAGGGACCTCAGCGGTTCAGATGATTTATGCGTCAGCTGGGGAAGGATCCTGCCCGGCCAGCACCACCTGTGCCACCACCATCCTGACGCGTCCGAGTTCTACGTCGTCCTCAGCGGGGCACCCATCGTCCACCTCGGCGACACCACCTACCGGGCAAAACCCGGCGACGGCATTTACATCCCCCGGGGAACCACCCATGGACTCACAAACGACGGCGACGAGAACGTGGAGCTCATTGTGGGGGTCAGCAAGCCCGCGGACTGGCAATTCGTCCCTGACGAGTGACCAGCCTTTCAGGCACCAGATCGCTGTTCATTTCCGCGCCATCCGAATGAGGAACCTCCCATGACCCAGGAACCAGCCGCCGCCCTTGAACGCAGCGTCGGCATCATCACCGCAGATCCCACGCCCACCTTGTTGGCCCTCCTTGCCCACGCCACCATTGACTTCTTGGTCCTCGACGCCGAGCAGACCGGGATCACCGTTCAGCAATGCAGCGATGTGGTGCAGCGCCTGGCCGGCTCCGGGGTGAAGGTGGCGGTGCGCGTGCCCGACCTGGACAGGAACACGCTGGTGGCTTTCGCCAACACCGGTGTGGCGGAGATCGTGCTGCCGCAGGTACGGACGGTGGACGAACTGGAACGCGCCTACGAAGCCACGCGGTACGCTCCTGCGGGATCGCGTCCGCGGCAGGTGACGCCGGCCTCGGCCTTCGGCATGGACTACTCCTTTGCTCCCGTAATCACGGTGTTGTTCGAGACGGCCGAGGCCGTGGAGCGCGTCAAGGAATTCGTGGGCAGCGAGGCGTTCGGCGGGGGCTGGGTGGGCCCGACCGATCTGGCTGCCGACCTGCTTCGCCACGGAGATGAGCGGCCGGAGGCCTTGCAGGAAGCCGTCCAGCGCGTGGTGGACGTGGTTGCCGGTGCCAGCCGCAGTATCGGACTCCCGGCACCCGGAATGGCCGCCGCAGCGGGTGTTTTCGAGCGCGGAGCCGACCGCTGTGCCGTCTATTGGGAGAAGGAACTCGCCTCCATGTTGACTGGCTACACCGAACTGCGGGCCGCGTGAGCGCCATCGGCAGAGGCGGAACGCCCGTCGAATCCAGGCCATTCAAAAAACCACCAACGCCAAATTTTCTTCGATATACTGACGCAAAACCAAGGACTAATGAAGGAGTCGTTGTGGAAGGCACAGACACAGCCAGCAGCGAAGCAACCGAGTCCCTGGAACGCGACTTCTGGATCGCCCATCTCGGCGCGATGATCAAAGAGCAGCGCCTCGGACGGTTCACCGTGGAGGAGCTCGCCGAACGTGCAGGTGTCAGCGCGGGTCTCATCAGCCAGATCGAGCGGGGAATCGGCAACCCGTCCTTTGCCACGCTCCTGCGCCTGGCAAACTCCCTCGAACTGCCGCTGGCCAGCATGTTTACTGATCCCAACGAAGGGCAGAACCACATGCTGGTCCGCCGGGCAGACCGGCGCCGCATCGAAATCCCCTCGCAAGGCATCATCATGGAGCTGATCGTTCCCGATTCGGAGCGCAAGCTGGGGGTCATCAACATGACCATTCCCGCCAACTTCGACGGCTCCCATGTTCCGCACTCCCATGAGGGCGAGGAGTGCGTCATCCTCCAATCGGGCACACTGGTGGCGACCATTGGCGGCCAGGACTTTACGTTGGAAGCCGGCGACAGCCTGACCTATGACGCTTCCCTGCCGCATTGGTGGAGCAACCACACGACTTCGGCCGCAGTCATGCTCGCGATCTCCACGCCACCGTCCCTCGGCAAGGCGCACTGAACGTGGGCGTTCCCGGGCCGGGGACACGGCTGGGGATTCTTGTCCCATCGAGCAACTCGAATGCGGAGACGCTCACTGCGGCGATCCTTGCGGGGCAGCCGGACCTGGGCGTCCACTACAGCCGGTTCCGCCTTCCGCCGAGCCTTGATGACACGGTGGACCTGAGCGTTCTCGGGGAAGCCCCGGCATTGCTGAACGACGCCGATCTGCAGGCTATTGCGTTCCACGGCACCTCTGGTTCGTGGACGGGGATCACCAGCGACCGGGCACTCTGTGCCGAACTCGAAGCGGTGTGCGGCGGCGTGCCGGCGACTACGGCCTCCGTGGCCGTCGTGGAGGCCCTCGCCGCGTTAACGGCAACGCGCGTCGGCGTCGTCTTTCCCGGTCCGCGCGCCATCGCCTTACGGATACAGCGGGAATACGCCAACCACGGCATCGACGTGCAGGCCGTTTCGGTTCCAGAGGTGGCAATGAGCAACCCTGAGATCGCCCGTTTGGACACCGCCGCCATCGGCGCCATGATGCGGCCCGCATTCGCGGACGGCCTCGATGCTGTGGTGTGTGTCGGCACCAACCTGCGCTCGGGCTATCTGGTGGAGGGTTTCGAGGAGGAGTTCGGCATCGCTGTTGTCGATAGTGCCATCGCTACCTTATGGCATGTGCTTAACCTGGCCGGCGTTTCACGCCAGATCCCCGGTTGGGGTGCGCTGCTCGCAGCGCACTAGCCTGACGACGCCGATGACCCGTCCGCCGTCGTCTGGTCCGTCGTCGTGGTCTGTAACCAGGCGTTCACAATCTCTTCGCGCGTCGCGAACCAGGCTGCTTTGCCGTGCGCATGGTCAAGGAAGCGGTCAAGGGCGACGGCGTACGCCGGCCTTCCGATGAGCCGCGGGTGCAGTCCGACGCTCATCACGGAGGGCCCGCTGCGGGGGTCATCGAGCAGCAGGTCCAGGGCCGCGATCAGGTGGTTGCCAAACGATGCTGCCGTGGGGAACTGCCTGAACAGACCGGAATCGTTGGTGTCTCCCGCGTAGGGCAGGACCGGGAGCTTCGGGTTTGCCGGACCGGACCCCCAATGCGGCAGGTCGTCATTGAAACTGTTGGACTCGTAGGTGAATCCGTTCTCGGCGAGCACCCTGCGTGTACCGGGCTTGAGTCCATCCCGCGAATACCAGCTGGTGGGGGTCTGGCCCGTGCTGGCCTCGATCGCGTCGCGGGAGGCGACAATGAGGCGTTCCTCAGCATCGTCGTCGAGGTCCGTGTGGGTGTCCCACTGGTGGCCGTGGTCGGCAATTTCGTGTCCGTCGCGGACCAGTGCCGTGGCGATGGGCGGGTTCAGCTGCAGGGCTATGGCGCAGCAGAAGGCGGTGGCCCGGATGTCGTGTTTACGCAGGATCCGCAGCAATCGCCACATGCCGGCACGGGCACCATACTCGAAGGCCGATTCCAGGGTGAGGTTCCGGGCGGCTGAGGCAGGAGCCGGAATCCAGTGCGCACCCAGGTCATTGGCGCTATCGCCGCGGGGGATACTGCGCTCGGCGCCCTCCTCAACATTGATGACCAGGGAAACGGCCACACGCGCGTCGCCTGGCCAGCGGAAATCGGGAGGTGTTTCGCCATATCCGACGAAATCCCGATGCGTCTGTGGCTCTGCCATCATGTTCTCCGTTCGGGGGTTCCGACGCCGCATCGTTGCGGCTATAGTGAAGCAAACTTCGATATGATGAAACTAGCCGAGAGGGGAGCGAATGTCCACGCTCATTCGCGGAGGCACCGTTGTCACGGGCTCCGGGGACACCGTCATCGAGGCCGGTGCAGTGGTCATCCGCGACGGCCGCATTGCGGACGTCCTGGACCGCTGGGGTGCGGACCGGGAGTTTGCCGGCGACGTCATCGACGCGTCGGGCTGCGTGGTGATGCCGGGCCTCATCAACGGCCATACCCACGGAGTGACCCCCGGCGCCCTGTTCCCCAGTGCGGCACCGGCACTGTCCGCGGAGCGCTGGAGGGGCAACCTGGACAGGCACCTTCTGGCCGGAACCACCACCGTCCTTAATCTCTGTGGCTTCGCGTCCATGGAGGATGTTCGCGAGGCCGACCGCCGGCACGCCGTGCATGTGCGGGGCGCAACGACGCACCTGCCGCAGTGCCTGCAGGCAGCGGCCATGGCAGACGGCCAGGGACTGACGGCCGAGGCCCGTGAACTCACCGTTGAGCGGATGCTCGACGACGGTGCTGTCGCCATCGGGGAGCTGGGCGGAGGCCAGACACTGGGCGGAGGAGGCCAGGATCTCGTCTACATCCCCGCAGCCATCCATAAGGCCGCCGGGATCCGCATCACCATCGCCCAGGCCCGGTGCATCAAGGAAGCAGTGCTGGGCCGGTTCATCGATGCCGGCGCGCTCAACCTGACTGCCCTCGCCGAGGCGGCCAGAGAGGCTGGACTCGCGGAAGCCCTCACCGCCACTCAACTCGCCAAGATCGTCACGGACTCCGTGATGCCCTCGTTCGTCCCGGCCATCGAGGGGATCAGAGAAGGAGTCCACGCAGCGGCCAAGTTCTGCGTGCCGGCCATCGTGCACAGCGCCTCCGCCACCGCCGGTGTCCTGCGGGAGCTCATGCTCCAGCTGGACGGCAACGGGGCCACCGTGATTGCCGCCCACGCAAACCACCCCTCCCACACGCCCGACGAGGCCTACCAGCTGGCCGTCCTGGGCCGGAAAACGGGCTGGCCGGCCGAGGCATCGGTGTTCGACCTCCTGCACCGCAAGCACACCGTCACCACGCGCGAACACTGGGACCTGCTGCTCCGGGAACCGGGCCTCATCTCGGTCATCGGCACCGATTACGGGCACGACGGCGACCACGACGAGCTGATCTCCGCCGTCCAGGACATCGCGGCCCACGGACACCGCTCCCTCGCGGGTGCCGTCGCCATGGCAAGCTCGACGGTTGCGGACCTCATCCCGGGCATCGCCCCCGGAAGCGGACGGCTCAAGGCAGGCCGCGTCGCGGACGTGGTTGTCGCCCGAATGGAGGACTTTCGCGATGTGCGGACTGTCCTGGTTGACGGCGTCAGCGTGGTCCGGGACGGACAGCTCACCCCGGAGGCCCACCGATGAACCAACCATTGGGCCGTGACCCAGCATTGAGCAGCGAACAGCTGATGGTCATTCGCGAACTGGTGGGTGAGGTGATCGCGCGGGAGGACCTGCCGGCGCTGGAAGCCGCGTACCGGGACTTCCGGGCAGGGATGGATGAACTGCAGTCATCCTTCGAGCACCTGACCCGACCATCGGATCAGGCCGGCGCAGCGCACCCGGCGGTGGAACCGTGACCGAACCATGGGGGCTGGGCATCGCCGAAGCGGCGGGCCGCATCCGACGGCGGGAGCTGTCGGCGGTTGAACTTCTCGACTCCGTCCTGAACCGGCTCCAGGACACTGAAGGCTACGCCCACGCCTGGGCCTTCGTGGACGAGCGAGGGGCCCGCGCAGCAGCCACTCTGGCCGACGGCCAGGCCGCCAGGGGGCAGCTCGGCGGCGCCCTCCACGGGATTCCCCTGGGCGTAAAGGATGTCATCGATGTCCACCGGATGCCCACCGAAGGCGGCTCGGACAGCCTGCGGGGCAACATCGCCAAGGACGACGCCGGCGTCGTACGTCAACTCCGTGCCAGCGGTGCTGTGATCCTTGGCAAACTTCAAACGCATGAGTTCGCCTTCGGGCAGGGGACGCCACCATCACGTAACCCCTGGGATCCTGAGCGGTACGCAGGAGGATCCAGCGTTGGATCCGGAGTCGCCGTCGCCGTCGGAAGCATTCCCGGGGCCCTTGGCACGGACACCGGAGGCTCGGTTCGAAACCCCGCCGCCGTCAACGGCTTGGTGGGGCTCAAGCCAAGCGCCGGCATCGTGTCGTGCGCCGGGGTCCTGCACGTCAGCCACACGATGGATCACGTGGGACCGATCACCCGGAGCGTCGAAGATTGCGCGGCACTCCTTGACGGCATGGTGGAACCCCAGGCACTCACCCGGCTCGGAGGGCCGGTGTCCGCCCGGATTCGGGACGTTCCAGTTCCCGTGAGGCTTGGCGTCGACCGTCGGATGTGGTCTGAATGGGGGGTCGCCCCCGAAGTCATGGCCGTCGTGGAAAATGCCCTCTCCGTACTTGCGGACCTGGGGATGGAGATCGTAGAGCTGTCCCTCCCCGAACTGGACGTGGCGCTGCACTCCAGCGTAGCGATTTCCCTGTCGGAAGCGGCCCAGCATCACCGTGAGCGGCTGAAGCGAGCCGCCGGCGCGTATCTGCCCGGTACACGCGTCATGATCGAGACCGGCGCCCTGGCCACCGAGGACGATGTCCGCCTGGCCTGGCAGGTGCGGACCTATCTCCGAACGTACCTGCCGGAAGCCATGGCCCGCGCAGGCGTGGGCGGGCTGGTTTCGCCCACCCTCCCGGCGATCGCACCGCTCGCGTCCTCGATGTCCTCGGAACTCACTGGATCCACAGGCCAGGACTCGTTGGCTGCCGCCCTGCGCATGCTTTCCGCTGCGAACCTCACCGGAATGCCCGGCGTCAGTGTGCCCTGCGGCTTTGTCAGCGGGCAGCCCGTTGGAATGCACATCATGGGTCCTGAACACTCCGATGCGACGGTGCTCGCGATCGCCTATGCCTACGAGCGAACCACGCCGTGGTGGACGCAGGTCCCGGTGCACGAGTTGCCGACCGCGTCCCACTTGGGCTTTGGGGGTAACGCAGCAAATGGAAAGAGCCTGGACACCGCCGCAACCGCGGCTTCATGGAATCCGGCCTGAATTTGGGGCAATAAGCCGAAGGAAATCGGGCAAAAAGAGAAGTGTGGACAATGTCCACACTTAGGGTTTCGGATCGGGCCGTACATCGGCCGGACTGGGTCGGATTGGGGATGTTTTCAGGAGTTCCCAGTGTTTGCAGGGGCTGGAGTCCGGTTCAAGTCCCACCTCGGGCACGTGTTTAACTGTTCAGGGGCTTGTGGGCCTCTGAGTGTGGACAAACTGTTCACTTATTGACCCCCGATCGGATTTTCCGGGGGTGTGCGGGGTTCCGGAGTTCCTTTTCGGTTATGTGGGGGAGCGGCTCACGACAGGGTCCTGGTCCCGCCTGTACGGCCTTCTTCTGGGAGTTGATCTTCGTTCGTCCTTCCTTCCCTTTGGTCCTCGACTTCACTACTTCATGGCGGCTGGGGCCGGATACAACATGACCTGCTGACTATTTGTGGTGCCTGGATCGAGGTGGCGGCCAGTTCCGATATATCTGTTCTGACTCGTTCATGTCGGGATGTACGCGGGACGGCATGACGTCCCTGCGTTTGGGAGATACCCGTCGACACGTTTCGGTCTGCGGAGCACACGCAGGAGTGGAATTCTGATCCGGAGCGGTGGGATGCTGTGGTGTTCGGTTGGCTCCGTAACGGCCCGCCGTCGTCGGTCTCTTCATCCCAGTGACTGGTGTCTAGGTTGCTTCAAGGCCCGGATGGCCGGAAGGCCCGGTCTTTGTCCATGTTCCAGCCGGCGACCATTCCGCAGCCGATCATTTGGTCGCTGAGCCTGGCCAGACGGTAGGCGGGTCGGGCTTCGAGGGCGAGTTCCCGGAACTGGTGAGCTTTGCTGACTCGGCCTTCCCACCAGTTGATGAAGGCGACCGCGGTGAGGAGGGGCGCCGAGTGCCTGGTGCTGCTGTGCGTGTAGGCGCGGAGGAGCAGCTGCTCCGCCCATTCGACTCGGGACCACTGAAGCCCGCCGTGCGTTTGGGCGAGGAGGACCCGGTCCATGCCAAGCTCGACCGGGGCGGTCCGGGCTGGCGCTGCGCGAACGAGAGAAGTGCAGAGAGCCGGAACAAACCCAGTGTCCCGGCTCTCTGCTGGTTAGGCCTCGATTGGTTACCTCAAATAGTCCCGGACATATCTCTCGAGGCGGTCGAGGGGGGCGTTCAGCCCATCACTCTGCCGGCTCGAGCAGTGCTTCTGCTTCCGGGGCGACCGTGGAGACTTTCTTCTGGCCGCCCATTACGAAGAAGTAGGCGAATCCGGCGGTGAGGAGCCCGACGGGCCAGGCAAAGGCTGCAACCGCGCCAAGGGCTGGCACGAGTGCCATGGTGGCTGCGATCGCGGCCGTCGGGACGAATACGCCGACGGCTTTCGGGTTGACTCCCTTTCGGAAGAAGTACTCTCCGTTTTCGTCTGACCGATAAAGGTCTTTGATGTTGACGATGCCGCGGTTGATCAGGAAGTAGTCGGCGGCCATGATGCCGAACAGGGGTCCGAGGAAGGCGCCCAGGCCGCCGAGGAAGTAGTTGACGACGACCGGGTTGGAGTACAGGTTCCAGGGCATGACGAGCAGTGCCAGGACTGCGCTGATGATGCCGCCGCGGCGGAAGTTGATGTGCTTGGGCCAGACGTTGGCGAGGTCGTAGGCGGGGGACACAAAGTTCAGGACGACGTTCACTCCGATCGTGGCCACAATGAACATCACTGCGCCGACGACCAGGATGAATGTGTCGGGTACCTTAGCGAGGATCAACGCGGGGTCGGTGATGGCTTCGCCGAAGGCGACAACCGTTCCAATGGTCATGGTGATGCTGATGGCAGCGAATGCCGCGAAGTTCACAGGTATTCCCCAGAAGTTGCCGCGGACAACCGACTTCGCCGATTTCGCGAAGCGGGTGAAGTCGCAGTAGTTCAGGAGCATGGTGGCGTAGGTTGCGACGAGGAGGAAGGCGCCGGTCAGTACGCCCCGGAATGCGTCGCCCCCTGCTAGCGGGTTGATCGAGAGGTCCATGGGGATGTTCCACCCTGCCAGGCTGAAGAGCCAGATGGCCATGGCGAGCATGACGGCCCAGACAATGGGGCCGGCCCAGTCCTGGAAGCGGCGGACAGCTTCCATGCCGCGGGTGATGACCAACAATTGCAGGATCCAGAGCAGGATGAAGCAGGCCCATCCCAGGAGTGACAGGCCAAGGAAGCTTTGGTTCTGCCACTGCTGCAGGTCAGGATCGATCCTCAAGAGAAGGACGACGACAGCCATCGAGGCCAGATAGGTCTGGATTCCGTACCAGCAGATGGCAATGACGGCCCTGATGAGGGCGGGGATATTGGCGCCCCAGATCCCGAAGCTGATGCGTGCCATGACGGGGAAGGGGACGCCTGTTTGTTGGCCCATTTTCCCGGCCCAGTTCATGCCGAAAAAGAGGATCGCGGTGCCGATCAAAATTGCTGCCAGGACCTGCCAGCCGGTGAGGCCGATGACGAACAGACCCGCGACGAACGTGTATGTGCCGATGTTGTGGATCGCCGACATCCAGACGGCGAAGAAACTGTATGAGGTCCATTTCCGCTCCGTTGCGGGGGCAAGGTCCTCGTTGTAAAGCCGGCCCGATGGATCGAGCGCGGCCAGGGACTCGTGGCTGCTGTCCATGATGACTCCTTTGTCAAACATCTTCGGTGGGTTCGGTTGGGGTGATGCGGTTTGTTAGGCGGTGTGGTTCACGGCCTCGAGTGCTGCCGGGGCTGCGGGGGTGTCCCGGAATCCGTGGCGCTTGATGAACCGGCCGACCGGGCCGGGGTCGTGGAATCCGTTTTCATCCACGACGATCCGTCCGGCTGAGACCACAAGCTGGGGCCAGCCCCGCAGAGCCTTCCCGTCGAACTGCGAGAAATCGGTGCCCATATGCAGGGCGGCGCCGGAGACGGTCCGTACTTCGGCGGGGTCGACCAGGACGAGGTCGGCGTCGAAACCGGGTGCTACGACGCCCTTTCCCGGAACGGCGTTGATGCGGGCCGGCCCGGCGGAGAAGACCTCCACGAAGCGTTCAACACCATGGCCTTCGGGCGAAACCATGGTCGTGAAGGTGACCGGCATCCTGGTTTCGACACCGGGGAGCCCGTGCGGCATCTGCCGGATGTCATCGCTGCGCTCGCGTTTTTGTGACAGGTCGTAGCAGGAGTGGTCGGACGCGACGGTGTCGATGGCGCCGGCGAGTACCCGTTCCTTGAGGGCGGCGACCGTTTCCGGGCTGCGCATCGGAGGGCAGCAGGCGTACCATTCCGGAAAGTCTTCGCCGTAGACGTTTTCGTCCAGCGTCAGATAATGCGGACAGGTCTCCGAATAGGCCGTGAGCCCGTCCATTCGGGCTTCGGTCACCAGGTCGACAGCTCCCGGGGTGGACTGATGGACGAAGTACACCGGCGCTCCGGTGTATTCGGCCATCGCCAGGGTTTCTTTCACGGAGATTTCTTCGGCGAGCTCCGGCCGGGTCCGGTGCAGGTGGCGTATGCCAATGTCACCTGTGGCCGCGTGCCCGGCCGTGCAGTCGGCGATGATCGCGTCGTGTTCAGCATGAATGTAGGTGAGCCCGTCGAGCCGGACCATCTGCTTCATTACCCGCAGGATGGTGTCATTGTCCGCCATGGTGGACCCGCGATTCGTTGTGTACATCTTCACGGACCGGATTCCCAGCGCGGCTAGCTCTTCCAGCTGGGCCGGCACCGTTTCGTCCCACGTGACGACGGATGCGTGCAGGCCCACATCGCAGCGCGACTCGCGGGCCAAGGCGATCTTGTTGCGGGCTGCCTCCAACGGTGTTTCGGCGTCGTCCCGCGGGATGCCGAAGTCAATGATCGTCGTGGTACCACCCCAGAGTGCAGCCGTTGACGTCACCGCGTAATCGTCGAGGGTGCGGTGTTTCCCCGTTATCTGGGCGACGTGACAATGCCCGTCCACGCCGCCGGGGAGTAACAGGCGACCGCGAGCGTCGACGGTGGCGGATGCCTGGGGCACCCGATGAACGGTGTCAACGAGTTCCGCGATCTTTCGGCCCCTGATGACCACGTGTGCGTTCTTGCGGCCGTCGGCGTTGACGACCGTCGCATTGGAGATGACGAGATCTGGCAGATCTTCCATTGGATGTCCCTTCTGTGGGATTCTTTTGTCCGCCACGTGACGATTTTTGGGTGCACTAAATAGAGGGCCGGCAGGCTAATGGCAGCGAACCGTCCCGAATACCTGGGTCAGTGGTGCAGGTAATAGTCCTTGCGGTACTTCTGGATGTGTTCCCTGGACGCAGCGCCGGCGCGGTCAGGGTCCCCGCTGGCGATAGCTTCGTAGAGTTGGCGGTGCTCCCGGATCAGCTCGGGAAGATCAGTTGCGTGCCGGAAAAGCCAGTGCATCCGTCCTTGCAGCGGCTCCAACGCGGCCCGCAGGAACTCGTTTCGCGCGATGGTTGTGATGGCGTCGTGGAACTGATTGTTTGCTGCGTGGGCTTCGAAAATTGATCCCGTCGCCAGGCAGCTTTGCGCCGTATCCAGCAGAGAATTCAGATGGGCGAGCTCCGCGCGGGTGGCCCGTGCGGCTGCCAGTTCACTTGCCAGGACCTCAAGGGCAAGTCTGACATCGAACAGGTCGGCCACCTGTTCCGGCTTCAGGCTGCTGACCACTGTTCCCCGAGAGTTCGCCCGGTCGCTAACGAGTCCCTCCTGCCGCAGCATGCGCAGAGCCTCTCTAACCGGCAACCTGGAGACGCTGAACTCGTCCGCAAGGTCCCGCTCAACAAGCCGCGTGCCCGGAGCATAGTGGCCCTCGAAGATCCGGTTGCGGATCGCATCACGCACACTGTCACGCAATGGCCGGTCATCAATGCCTGCTGAACTGTCCATGATGTGTACCTCTGATATGGGTTCGAACGGGGGGGATGGTCCTCACCGGACACGAACGTCGTCAACGTTGTCCATACCGGCAGGTGGAGAGACGGCAGGGGCTGTTCTTCGGACCTAAGTGATGAACGGAATCCTTTTTGGGATACCTTCTTGGGATCCCAAAAACCAGTGTGAGGTATCACACTTGTCGACGTCAAGACTTTTTCTTGAAGCGGTCCGCAGAAGAAAAGCTGAGCCCTAGCAGCGGACTGCTCCCGGGCACCAGCATGCAAAAAAAATTCTGGTCGTTCGCCGACGCCCACACCATCGACACCGCTGACCTTCTGTCGGGTACCAACGGCCGGCCTCGTGGCCAGCAAATGTCAGGCTGACATGAAAATTGCGGTGACGTTGTCCCGTTGACTGAATGATCTGGCGGTCGGCGTTTTGAGGCAGGATTATCCGGTGGGTTGCAGGGGCGCGAGGGTCACTTGGTAGCCCAGGGATTCGAGCTGTCCGATCGCGCGGGCCTTGGTCTTGGCAGGTGCTTGCAGCCTGAAGTTGAACCACCCTGGGTTTGATGGAGACTCTAACCTCACACGGAGAATAGAGTCATGGCAAGTGGTAGAAAATTTGGGCTCTCCTGACTCTTCCGTGGGTCAATTTCGGCCGGGGAGCACCGGTTTGTGACCGCCGAGGCTGAGCATCGCGAGGGCGATGAGTGCTTCGGGTGATTTGAAGCCGAAAGCGATGCGGGTGATGAGTCTGATCTTCGTGTTCATCGATTCGACTCGTCCGTTGGAGAGCCCATGCTCGATCGCGGCGAGGATCGCGGCGCGGTGGTTGACGATGCTGCGTTGGAGCTTCACGAACGCGGGGATCCGGCACCGGCGCGCCCAGGCGACCCATTTATCGAGGGCTTCGGCGGCTTCGTCGTGGGGCAGTTTGAAGATGACCCGGAGTCCTTCCTTGAGGTAGTAGGCCCGGCCGAGGGTGGGGTTGGTCTGCACGATCCAGGCGAGCTTGACCTGCTGCTTCTCGGTCAGGTTCTCCGGGTTCTTCCAGAGCGCGTAGCGGAGTTCTTCACACCGGCTGCGCGGGCACTGTCCGGGCGGGGCGGCGCGTCTTTCGCTGGCCGGCCGCGGCCGCGCCTGGCCTCGGTGGTCCGGGCTGCCTTTCGGGCGTCGTTCCACGCGGCCCGGCGCACCTCGTCGAGGGCTTCGGTGGCCCATTTGACGACGTGGAACGGGTCGGCGCAGCGGACCGCATTCGGGCACCGCTGGGCCACGACAACGGCGATCCACGCGGCCCCGTCGGCGGAGACGTGCGTGATCCGGGCGCAGCGTTCTGCCCCGATGGCGTCGAAGAACGTGCCCAGGGTGGCCTTGTCTTGGCCCGGGGCCGCCCAGACCAGCCGGCCGCTGTCGTGGTCGACGACGACGGTCAGATACTTGTGGCCGCGCTTGTAGGAGATCTCGTCGATGCCGATCCGCCTCAGGCCGGCGAACTGGTCGTGGAGCTTCTCCGTGTCGTTCCAGACCCGGGTGATGATCGCGCCGACAGTGCGCCAGGCGATACGCATCAGCTCCGTGATGGCGGTCTTGGACGTTTGCGTGGCCAGCCAGGCGACCTGCGCGTCGAAATGGTGGGTGTGGCCGGCCTGATGCCGGGCCCAGGGCACGGCGGCGACGCTCACGCCGTGGACCCGGCAGGACACCCTCGGGGCGTCGGCTTCCAACTCGACCCGGATCGTCCCGGCGTCCAGTGCCCGCCAGCGGCGTCGACCCTGGCCCTGGTCGTATTTCGGGCAACGGCGGCGGCAGATCCCGCACCGGTTCCGCATCGAGCCTGTCGGCCTGACAGAGGCGACCAGTATCCCTGAGGTGTGTCAAGGATGTGAGACAGTCGCGTAGTTTCTTTTTGGTCAGGCAGCCGCTGGAAGCGGTTGCGCGGTGGGTGTGAAAGCCGCCATTGCTGTGGCCGGCGGGAGGCCGTCATTGTTGCTGTGGGGCCGCCAGCGGTTGTAGAACACTTCGATGTACTTCATCACTCCGCGCCGGGCTTCCTGGCGGGTTGTGAAGCTGTGGTGGTGGTAGAACTCGTTTTTCAGGGATGAGAACGCCGACTCGGCCACTGCATTATCCCAGCACACCCCGGTGGCTCCCATGGACTGTCGGATGCCGTTACCGGTGCACCAGACACTCATTTCCCGGGATGTGTACTGCGTTCCGCGGTCGCTGTGAAAAATGGCACCAGGCTGCAGATGACCGCGGTCCCTGGCCATCTTCAGCGCCCCGGTAGTCAGAGAGGCACGCATGTGGTCAGCCATCGCCCAGCCGACGACCATGCGCGTGCACAGATCGATGACAGTAGCCAGATACAGCCAGCCCTCGCCGGTGCGCAAGTATGTGATGTCCCCGACCAGACGGGTTCCCGGGGCGGCGGAGGTGAAATCCCGCCCGATGAGGTCCGCGAAGACCTTGTCCGGATCCGAGGGAATCGTCGTGCGCTTGAACGCCCGCATCCGCTTCGCGGCCCAGCCGTTCTCCGCCATGATGACCGCCACCGTTCCCACCGACACCTCGATGCCAGCGGCGGCAAGTTTCGTATGGACCATGCGGTGCCCGAATATCCCGTCGGAAGAATCGAACATGACCTTTACGTGTTCTGTCAGCTCCCGGTGCCGGGCCGCCGTCGGGGACTCTTCCGCGGCCAGCCACCGGTAATACGAGGCCCTGGAAATGCCCAGCCGCCCGCACATCCATTGGATGGGGAACTGCGCGTTCTTCGCCTGAACAAGGCGGTAGAGATCCTCTACCGTTGTTCTCTGGCGAAGAACGCTGAAACTTTTTTTAGGAAGTCATTTTCCCTCTCGACTTCACGCAGCCGGGCTTCCAATGCCCTGTATTTCGCCGGATCCACCGGATCATCGGGTTTGCCCCCGCCCTCCGATTGGCCCTCATGATGCAGCCGCACCCAACGCTTCAGAGCGGTTACGGAAATCCCCAGCTCCGGCGCAACCGAAGCCGGCGAACGTCCCGAGGAAATCACCAGCGCAACGGCATCAGCTTTGAACTCATCGGAATAGGTTGGTCGAGCAGACATGGGCACAATCCTTTCAAACTGTGTCTCACATCAGTAGTACACCTCACCCCGTTTCCTCGTCCAGATCGATGGCCTCGACGACCGTTTTCTCGACACCGAGCAGAGTTCGCCATAGTCTTGCATTTCGCACGCCGTTTTCCCGTCTGAAAGTTTCTGTTCCTTGAACAGTCAGAAACCTAGACAGGAAGCGGCGTGCGTTCGTTAAGGCGCGCTGAAAACGCCCACGGAAGAGTCAGGAGAGCCAAAATTTGATGAGGAAACCAAGGCCCGCGTGGTGCGGATGTATCTCGAGCGCCGGGGTGAAGTTGCCGGCGAGTCGGAAACGGCCGCCCGGAAGCACGTAGGTGCCCTGTTGGGCGTCAGCGCGGACACGATGCGGCCCTGGATCGTCCAGCACGAGATCGAGACCGGTTCCAGGCCCGGGGCGACGGTGGCGGAGAACGACGAAGTGAAGAAGCTGCGGCGCGAGAACGCCGAGCTGCGCCGGGCCAACGCGATCCTGAAGGCGGCCTCGGCTTTCTTCGCGGCCGAGATCGACCGGCCACACACCAGATAGTTGCCTTCATTACGGCCCACAAGGACCGTAAAGACGCCAAAGGCCTGCGATGGGGCGTCGAACCGATCTGCGCCGTGCTCACCGAGCACGGGACCAGGATTGCCCCGTCGACTTACTACGCCGCCATCAAGCGCGGCGTGTCCAAACGCGAACTCTCAGACAGGAAAATGATCGACATCATCAAGACCATCCATAAAGCCAATTTCAGCGTCTACGGTGTCCGTAAAATGTGGAAGAAGCTCCTGCGTGAAGGCCACGAGATCGGCCGGGACCGGGTCGGACGGCTGATGCGTGCCGCAGGGCTGCGGGGTGTGCTGCGCGGCGGACACAAGACCTTCACCACCCGCCGTGATGACCTGGCGGCAAGGTTCCCGGACCGGGTGAAACGCCAGTGGAATACCGGCGTCCAGGACAGGATCTGGGTCGCAGATTTTACGTATGTCTGGACGTACGCGGGGTTCTGCTATGTGTCTTTCGTCACGGACGCGGCGTCACGGCGGATCCTGGGCTGGAAGGCCTCGATGAGCAAAGAGACCCCTCGTCACTGATGCCCTCCAACAGGCCCTGTCGGTGCGCCGGCGTACCGACAGCGAGTTCACCGCGACCGGGCTGATACACCACAGCGACGCCGGGTCACAGTACACCTCCGTCATGCTCACCGAGCATCTGGTCGCTGCGGGCATGGAGGGCTCAATCGGTACCGTGGGGGACGCGTACGACAATGCCCTGATGGAATCGACCATCGGACTGTACAAGACCGAACTGATCGATTTCGACCGCTTCACCACCTGGAAATCACGCCAGCACGTCGAGTCCGAAACGGCCCGCTGGGTCCATTGGTGCAACACCGAACGGCTGCACACAAGCATCGGGGACATTCCGCCAACGGAATTTGAAACCACCCATCAACAAACGTGTATTCTGTCAACGCAGACTGCATAAACGAAGTCTCCATCAAACCCAGCGCGGTTCATGCAGCCACTCGGTGAAAGCGGCAACACGCTCGGACTCTGATGCGTAGGGTTTGGCGTAGGCCCATTCATCGAGCATGGTGCGGTTGTAGCGCTCAACTTTTCCGTTGGTCTGTGGCCGGTAGGGGCGGGTGCGTTTGTGCTTGATGTCCGGGCCCAGTGCGTCCTTGAATGCGTAGGAGCGGTAGCAGGAGCCGTTGTCGGTCAGCACCCGTTTCACGGTGATTCCGCAGGCTTCGAAGTAGGCGTTGGCGCGTTCCCAGAACCCGGCCGCGGTTTCCTTCTTCTCATCGGCCAGGATCTCGGTGTAGGCCAGTCGGGAGTGGTCATCGACCGCGTTGTGCAGGAAGGCGTAGCCCGGTCGCCGGTTCATTGCCGTGCCGGTCTTGTTCCGATTGCCTGCGGCCCTGCCCACCGTGCGGTGTCCGCCGCCTTCAGGGATCCGCCCGAGTTTCTTGATGTCGACGTGGACCAGCTCTCCGGGGCTGTGGTGTTCATAGCGGCGGATCACCCTGCCCGTGGCACGGTCCAGCCAGGACAGCCTTGCCAGCCCGAACCTGGAGAGGACCCGGTGCACCGTGGAGGGGTGGATGCCCAGCAGGTAACCGATCCTGGCAGGTCCCCACCGGCGGTTGATCCGGAGTGCGATGATCCGTCGCTCCCGCCGCACGGACGTCCGGCCCGGGGAGCTGACGGGCCGGCTGGACCGGTCATTCATCCCGTGCTCGCCGTGATCCCGGTAGCGGCCAGCCCACCGCGCCGCGGTCGTCACCGAGACTTGGAACCGTTCAGCTGCCCGGCGCAGCGGCCACCCGTCATCGACGATGCACTGAGCCAGCCGGAGCCTGCCCTTGGGCGTCAGGATGGCGTTAGCATGGGACATTGAAGACCTCCTTGTGGATCGGACTCTTAGACAAGCCCCACTCCACTCGGAGGTCTTCTTTTTGTCACCTAACCACGCCGAACGTTCCTAACGTCCGTGGTCAATACAGCTAGGCGTTGGCCGTCACCATTGCTGTGCCCACGAGACGGGCAGCGCGTAACTTTTCCGGCCCCGCGTTCGATTACCTGTGCGCTGGCCACAGCTCACTCAGTGGAGCAGGCGACCGGACCCGACGATGAAGGAACCCACGACGTGAACTTTTCCAGACGTAATTTCCTGGGCGTGGCAGGCACTGCTGCCGCCACCGCCTTAGCCACGGGCAGCACATTGCGGGCCGCGGATGCTGCCACACCGGCGCTGCCGGCCGCGGGTGCTTCCGGGATCGAGCACATCATCGTGGTGATGATGGAGAACCGCTCCTTCGACCACTTCCTTGGCTGGATGCCGGGCGCCGACGGGAAACAGTCCGGACTGAGCTACACGGACCGCTACGGCATCCCGCACACCACCCACCACCTGACGGATTTCCAGGGCTGCGGCCACCCGGACCCGGACCACTCGTACGAGGGCGGCCGGATCCAGTACAACAACGGCAAGAACAACGGCTGGCTCCGGGCGGGTAAAAATGACGAATTCGCCGTCGGCTACTACGACGCCGCGGACCTCGACTTCTGGCGCCAAGCCGGCCCGGATTGGACGGTCTGTGACCGGTACTTCGCCGCCACGATGGCCGAAACCTATCCGAACCGGTTCTACCAGCACGCGGCCGCCACCGACCGGCTGCACAACTCCACGGTCACGTCCACGCTCCCGACCATCTGGGACCGGCTGGCCGCTGCCGGAGTCTCCGGCAAGTACTACTACGGCGACATCCCCTTCACCGCACTCTGGGGCACCAAGTACCTAGACATATCGCACCACTACGCCGAATTCCTCGCCGACGCCAGCGCAGGCAGGCTGCCCGCTGTGTCCTTCGTGGATCCTCGCTTCACCGAGGAAGGCTCCGGCACCTCCGGGGATGACCACCCGCACGCGGACATCCGCTCCGGAGAGACCTTCCTCGCAGAGGTCTACAACGCGGTGACGACCGGCCCGGGCTGGGCCAACACCCTGCTGGTCATCAACTACGACGAGTGGGGCGGGTTCTACGACCACATCGCACCGGGCACGGCCCCGGACACGAGCCCGGACACGGCCCTGCGCGGCTTCCGGGTACCGTCCGTGGTCATCTCCCCGCGCGCCCGACGCCGGCACATCGCCCACGACGTCTATGACCACACCTCCGTGCTCAAAGCCATCGAATGGCGGTGGAACCTGCCAGCCCTGACACCCCGGGACAAGGCCGCCCGCAACATCGCCGAAGTCCTGGACTTCGGCACACCCGCCAATCTCGCAGCGCCCAAATATCTTGTCCCGCCGTTCGTCGCCGGGCCGGCCTGCACCCCTGTGGGCCCGCCCCCGGAAGAGGAATGGTCCGGCCTGAAACAGAAAGCACTCGCCGACGGATGGAAACTCGCGTGAACACCACCACAGATCACACGACGACGACCTCCGGATCCCGCAAGCGGGCCCGCCGGTTGGCTCTGCGGGCCTCCGCCGCGGCCATTGTCCTGCTCGCCGCGGCGGCGATCGGCTACGGACCGGCCCAGCCCTCCGCCACAGCCGGCGCTCCGACAGCCACTACCGCTGGCCAGGGCTACCTGCCCGGGGCGAAGCATGTCTTCGTCATCAACCTCGAAAATAAAGGCTACGACGAGACGTGGGGTCCGGCGTCAGCCGCCCCGTTCCTGTCCAAGACGCTCAGGGGCCAGGGGGTGCTGCTGAACCAGTACTTCGGCACGGCCCACAACTCCCAGCCGAATTACGTCGCCCAGATTTCCGGCCAGGGGCCCAACCCCCAGATGCAGGCCGACTGCCAGAACTACTCACCGTTTGTCGGAAGTGGCACGGCAAGTCCTGGCCAGGCCGTCGGCGACGGCTGCGTCTTCCCCGCCAGCGTCCCCACAGTGGCCGGCCAGCTGACCGGAGCCGGCAAGACGTGGAAGGGCTACATGGAAGACATGGGAACCCCTTGCCGGCACCCCGCCGTCGGCGCAGTAGACGACACCCAGAAGGCAAAAGTCGGCGACCAATACGCGGCCCGCCATAACCCCTTTGTCTACTTCGCCGGGATCACCGACTCACCGGACTGCGCTAAGAACGACGTCGACCTCAGCACCCTGAAAACGGACCTCGCCTCCGCCGCCACCACCCCTAATCTGTCCATGATCACCCCGAACCTCTGCCACGACGGCCACGACGCCCCCTGCGTGGACGGACAGCCTGGCGGCCTCAAGAGCGCCGACGAGTGGCTCAACCATTGGGTTCCGGCCATCACCTCCTCCCCGGCATTCAAACAGGACGGCGTCCTTGTGATCACCTTCGACGAATCGGACGGACCCCCGTCCGATGCAACCGCCTGCTGCGGGGAGGGTCCCGGGCCGAATTCGCCACTGCCTGGTATTACCGGGATGGGCGGCGGCCGCGTCGGAGCCCTTGTCCTCTCCCCGTTCACCAAAGGCGGGACCTGGTCCACCACCCCGTACAACCACTACAGCCTGCTGGCCAGCATCGAAGACACCTTCGGACTGCCCTACCTCGGCTACGCCGGCACGCCAGGACTGAACCGCTTCGGACTCGACGTGTACAACGCCAAGGTCTAGGACGAGTAACAGAATAAACGTAAGTGCCCGGCAGGTGTCCAAATCACCGGCCGGGCGTTTTTCGCGGCTACGAGCTACACACGGCCAGCGTCAGTGCCGCG
The DNA here is from genome assembly GCF_050156905.1 of Pseudarthrobacter sp. S3. Taxonomy (NCBI): domain Bacteria; kingdom Bacillati; phylum Actinomycetota; class Actinomycetes; order Micrococcales; family Micrococcaceae; genus Pseudarthrobacter; species Pseudarthrobacter sp. S3. The sequence continues at coordinate 1,963,126 of NZ_CP189583.1, forward strand.
CCACGTCTACTACAGGGAAGGTAGGACTCCGCGTCCTAGGAAAAGCAGGGACAGGAAAACCTGCTGACAACGCCGCGCGAGGTGCGTAACGTCCGATGGGGTAGTCCGCAGGAAACCGGTTCCCGCCGAGCGACCTGCAGGGCCGGCTGGCGAGCGTTTTGCACGAGGCTGCGTGGGCAATTCGGCCCGCCCCACCGGCTGTACCGAGTCCCGATGGGGCGGCCGCCGCGGGATGTCGAGCTTGATGGAGAAGTAAGGGAGTAGTCATGAGAATTGCAGTGACAGGCGGAAGCGGAAAACTGGGACGGCATGTGGTCCGCAGGCTGACCGACGACGGCCACCAGGTGCTGAACCTGGACCGGGTCGGGGACAGGAGTCCTGGGCTGGCCGTCGTGGACTTGCGCAATTATGGACAGGTGCTCGATGTGCTCCTCGGTCTGGACGACAGGCACAAGGGGTTCGACGCCGTTGTCCACCTGGGTGCAGTTCCCGCGCCCGGCATCATTCCGGATGCCGCCACGTTCGAGAACAATATGCTCTCCAGCTACAACGTCTTCCAGGCGTGCCGGCGGGCCGGGATCAAGAAGGTGGTTTACGCCTCCAGCGAGACGGTGCTGGGACTGCCGTTCGACGTCGACCCTCCCTACATCCCGGTGGATGAGGAATACCCGGCCCGTCCGGAAAGCACCTACTCACTCGTGAAGCATCTTGAGGAGCAGATGGCGGTCCAGCTGACGCGGTGGGATCCGGAGCTGAGCATCACGGGCCTGCGGTTCTCCAACGTCATGGACCCTGAGGACTACGAACGGTTCCCGTCGTTCGATGCGGACGCCAGTGCGCGGAAATGGAACCTCTGGGGCTACATCGACGGGCGCGACGGCGCGCAGGCTGTGGCGCGTGCGCTGGAACACGGCCAGCCCGGATTCCAGGCTTTCATCATCGCGAACGCGGACACCGTCATGACCCGTTCCAGCGTCAGCCTTGCCGCCGAGGTGTTCCCCAACGTCACCGTAACCAAGGAGCTGGGCGAACACGAGACCATGTTGTCGATCGACAAAGCCCGGCGCCTGCTGGGATTCGAGCCTGAACACACCTGGCGGACCTACCACTCCAACCGCACCACCCCCACCGAGAACTGAGGAGCATCATGCAGTACCGCACACTGGGCAACAGCGGCGCCGTGGTTTCGAACTACGCGCTGGGAACCATGACGTTCGGGGCCGAGGCCACCGAGGAAACGTCCCACGCCATCCTGGATAGCTATGTTGCCGCCGGCGGCAACTTCATCGACACCGCTGACGTTTACAGCACCGGTGTATCGGAGGAAATCATCGGACGCTGGCTCGCGCGGCGGCCCGAAGCCAAGGACAGCGTGGTACTGGCCACCAAGGGACGCTTCCCCATGGGCGAGGCCCCGAACAACGTCGGCACGTCCCGCCGCCACCTGACCCGGGCCTTGGATGATTCCCTCCGCCGCCTGGGAGTGGAGCAGATTGACCTCTACCAGATGCACGCATGGGACCCCATCACACCGCTGGAGGAGACGCTCCGCTTCCTGCACGACTCCGTCAGCAATGGCAAGATCGCCTACTACGGTTTCTCCAACTTCCTGGGGTGGCAGCTGACCAAGGCGATCCACCTGGCCAAAGCCCACGGCTGGAGCGCCCCCGTAACCCTGCAACCGCAGTACAGCCTGCTGGTCCGCGAGATCGAGTCGGAGATCGTCCCAGCCTCCTTGGACGCGAACATCGGCCTGCTGCCGTGGTCGCCCCTGGGTGGCGGCTGGCTGTCCGGCAAGTACAAGCGCGACGAGCCGCCCGCCGGTGCGACCCGGCTCGGCGAGAACCCCAACCGAGGCATGGAAGCGTGGCAGGCCCGCAACGACGACCCCCGCACCTGGGACGTTATCGGAACAGTGGAAAAGACTGCCGCTGACCACGGTGTGAGCGCCTCGCAAGTGGCCCTGGCCTGGCTGGCGGACCGGCCCGCGGTGACGTCCGTGATCCTGGGCGCCCGCAACATCGACCAACTGGCAGACAACCTCGCCGCGGCGGACCTCGAACTGACCCCCGAGGAAACAGAGCGGCTGACCCAAGCCAGCCAGCCGCGCGTCGGAGTGTATCCCTACGGCCCCATGGCACATGAACAGCGCAGCCGGAAGATCCAAGGCGGCAGGTAGGCGGGGTCTTCGGCCACCCGTCTGATCGGAAAGTTATGCAGAGGCATGACCCATTGTTACAGGCAACTCTCAGTTGTCTTCCTCCAATGAAGAGGGGGCCGAACGGGGATCAGAAGTTGCCCGCACCATCGAAGGTACACTCCGAGCACCCCCCAAGAAACACGGCGAGTCGTGTCTCTTACACCGAGCCCGTGAGCCGGCGCCTTACCGGACTTGCATACGTCCGGTAAGGGATCCTTCACCGCGACACGAGGTGAGTCCGTTCACAGCCAATATGCAGTTTTCGCGCACCCGCGCTTCCGAGAAAAGAACTACGCCTCGACGAGAATCACCAAGGTCTCGGGCAGCACGCCGTCATACGCCATCGCCTCGGCCCCTGCCTCGGATTGCATCAAGGCCATGACCGCATCCATGTCGGCAACGTCCATCAGCACCGCCACTTGCGTCGGGTTCTGTGGGTTGACGAACGTCCGGATGTTGGTGACGCCGAGGGGTCCGAAGATCTCTTCGCGTTTCGGTGAGGCAAGCCAATGATCCTTGTCCTTCACATCGTGGTGGCCGATCACGGTTGGCATAGCGCGTCCTCTCGACGAGGGGCCAGCGGTCCGCAGGCCCACTGCGCAGAACGCTACTGCTCGTTCCACACCCAGGCAAGGCCTTTCGTGGCCGCATCTCTCTCGGTCAGCGGGCTGCCGCAAAAGGTTCGGCTACGGGCGGCCGAGGGGTGACATTTATCGCTGCGATTCACATTGCACGCAAATCCCAGCGAATAGCGCGAATCCGCGGAGAGCGGACCGATTTCAGCTCCCCGGCTATTCGGTTATAAAGGAAATCTGTTAGTATCGTCGGTAATAACAAGACTTTGTAAGTACCGAGTAGCCGGGGAGTCCCCTATCAAAAACCCATACCGTCCCGGAGCGGCCAACACGCCACTCTTTCTTGCAGGACGTGAAAGTCAGGAAAGAATCCTACGGGCGATACTCAGGGGAGCCCCCGAGATCCCGGCCAACTATCGCATTACAGGGCTCCGCGGTGTGGGGAAAACCGTGTTGCTCAAGCACTTCGAAGAAGTCACGAAAGGGGAGCTCAACTGGGCCGTCGGCAGACTGCAGTTAGAGCCTCGACACAATCGCGAAGACGCCATCGTCGGAGTGCTCCACGACCTCCTCCTAGACGTTCAGGCTCAGGTATCACGGACCGAGAGTCTTCGCCAGAAGACGGAGGCCGTTATCAGTGGCGCGCGATCCCTGGCGACCATGACATTTGAAGAAGTCACCGTCTCGCTGGGCGGAGCGGCAAATTCGAAGGAATCCAACCTGGCGGCCGACCTTCTGGAAACGGCTCGGATCGCCGTAAAATCCGGAAGGGTCGGTCTTGTGCTGATGCTCGACGAGGCGCAGGTCCTCGTGGACGACAAGGACCGCGACGGACAGCATCCGCTGTCACTGCTCGTCGCCGCAGTCAACACACTCCAGGAGCAGCAGGTGCCGATTGCACTCGTGCTTTGCGGACTGCCGACCTTGATCGCGAACCTACTCAAGGCTCGAACCTATAGCGAGCGGATGTTCCGCGGGGAAGAAGTGGGTCGCCTGACACGGGACCAGACCCGTGAAGCGTTCCTTCGGCCACTGGATGGCACCGGCAAAGAGGCCAACGATGAGCTCCTTAAGGCCGTGATCGACGATGTTGAAGGCTATCCGTACTTCGTGCAGCTGTGGGGTGCCGAGCTCTGGGACGATGCCGTCGACACTTCATCGGACGTCCTGACAGCGGACCTGTTGAAAGGTCTCCGCGAGGCGATCTTCAAACGTTTGGACCACGATTTCTACTCACCCCGGCTGGACTCCCTGACCCCCGCCGAGCAGGACCTCCTCCTCCTCACCGGCGATTGCGATTACCCGCCGCTGCGGACGGCTGACATACACAGGGTTACTTCCCGCAAACAGGGCAACGTCAACGTCCTGATGGGCAGGCTAGCGGACCAAGGTGTGATTTACCGGCTACAAAAGGGCCTCTACGAATACACAGCGCCCAAGTTTCATGAGTACCTGATTCGCCGCAAGTCCCGTACAACCTGGACATAGTCTCGGCGTGCGTCGGGCAATCTAGACTGGCCCTGAGCGATGAATGGTGCGGGTCGCCAGAGGTTGGCATTACCACCAAGGGGCCATCTAGCCCACAACGCTGCAGGCATCCCGAAAGCGCCGTTCGGCCAGTCTGTATTCATCTTAGAGCGGGTTCGCCTCACCGGCGTTGCCGTCGGCCACCAACACCTTGAGGTAGTCAGCGACGATTTGTATATCGCTCTTCAAGGCTTCTGGGGATCTGGAGGCGAGATCGGCATATTTCCCAGTTGCCGTGTTACGCGATTCTTGGGACATGCCCGCTGGACCACCGGAAAAAGATGCAGCCAGAGCCTTGAATTCTTTGCACGTGTCCGCAGCGCTCTTCGGTGCGGAACACCCTCCGAGGAAAACCGCTCCTACAACGATCATGACTGGTGCGAGTGACTTCATGTTTCCCCCAAGGAAATCGATCAACGGCGAACGTCCAGCGTAAGCGTACCGTAGCGATAGATGCGGTCGTGCGCGGCCGCGTGCCCTATCAGGAAGCGCTTCTCCCGCCCCAAATGAGGTCAACCAGCCGGGTTATCCTCAGGGTCGTTGCTGGTTAGTTCCAGCTTTTTATCGCTGCGATTCACAGGCCTCGTTCACGCCATTCCCCAGCGGAGTGTCCCGCAGAAGGTTACATCCGAGGGCGGCTGACTCCCTTCGGGATTAATGAGGCTGTGGTTGCGGACAATGGTATTCGGGTTCGCCAGCATCTCAAGATTTACGCAATTTATCGCATCGATGGAAAAATTTCTTCCGTCTGGGCACTGTTGTTCCTATCGTGTTTGCAAGGACGACGATGTCCTTTCATTGAGCGGTAGGGGGCCACCGATCGAGAACACGGTGTTGCACAATATGGAGATGCGGGGAGTCCGACTGACGGTCGGGATTGCAGGCTCTTTTGGGATTCTGCATTACGCGGTTCTCGCGTTTACTGCCACCCGTCCCACTGCCGACAGGCAGCCGAACGTCGAGCAGTGGCCTTTGCTGACTGAGGATCTGCTGGGACGTGGGTTTAGGCCCGCGCGCAATGCTGATATTGAGGACATCGTTCTTAAAGCCCAGCCAGCTGACGACAGCATCCAGTGCCGGGCTTCTGCCGAGGGACTCGTTTCATTGCTGGTCGACAACAGCCTCGTGTGGTCACGTGTATTCAACCCGGAGGACCCGGAGACCGCCCTCTGGCTCAAAGCTGCGCGAACCAACGGAGTAACTATCATCAGCGGCGACCATCTCCGGAGCGCTGAGATCGGGGTCGATTGCGCCGCAACCATGGAGTCCCTAGCGATGGCCAAGGTTCCTACTGCGTGGACCCGTTAGCCGGACAAGCTGAACGAAAGCCCGGGAATCTTCGGGCTGCCAGTACTGCAAATGCCAAAGTAGATGAAAGTTGTTCGGGTATTCCTTTTTGACATGGCGCATCGAAGCCGGGAAGGAGCCCGGGAGGCCGCGACGGTCATTCTCAGGGCTGGCCAAATCTGCTGAATGATCGCGAGATGGCCTGGACTGAGTATTTGAGGCTTTGAGCACCGCCCAATCGTGCGGTTCAGCACCACCGATCGTGCGAGAGAGCGCCAGTGGTGGTGTGGCTGGGAGCCACTGACGCTCTCCGTCATCGATTACGCGCTGGCCAGCGCGGTGTGCTCCCTCATGTTGTAGGTGCCCGTCTCAACCCAGATCGTGTTGTGGATGATCCGGTCCATGATCGCGTCCGCATGAACACCGGAGCCGAGCCGCTGGTGCCAGTCCTTCTGCGAATACTGGGTGCAGAACACCGTCGACGTTTCGCCGTAACGGCGCTCCATCAGCTCCAGCAGCATGGTGCGCATCGACTCCGTCGGCCGGTCCAGCAACCACTCGTCAATAACGAGCAACGTGAATGCGGCGTATTTGCGCAGGAACTTCCCGGCCCCGCCGGGGGTGTCTTGGGCGGCGACCCAGGCTTCCTCGAGGTCGGGCATGCGGACGTAGTGGGCGCGGATGCGGTGCTCGCAGGCGCGTTTACCAATCGCGCATCCCAGATACGACTTCCCCGACCCGGTGAACCCCTGGAAGACGACGTTCTGCTGCCGGGCCACGAACGAGCAGGTGCCGAGCTGGGTCAGCAGCTGCCGGTTCAGGCCGCGTTCGTCGAGCAGGTCGATGCGACGCAAATCCGCGTTCGGATAACGCAGCCCCGCCCGTCGGATCAGCCCGGCGACCTTGGTGTGCGTGAAGGTGGAGTAGGCGTCATCGACGACCAACCTCACTCGCTCTTCGAACGACAGACTGATCGACAGCGTCTCGTCCTGGGTATCGATCACCTCCAGCAGCTCGCCTGCGTTCATCTCCCGCAGCTTGCGTTTGGTCTCCCCGTCCAAGCGGTTCAACGGGTCACTCCGGCGTAGTAGGCGCCGCCGCGGACGTAACCGCCATCATCGCACTCAGGCTCCTCCGAGACGTGGCCGGTCTTGTCCTGCCCGGTATCGAGAATCGGTCTCAGGTGTGCATACCGCGGGGAGCGGATCGGCCCTCGCAGCGCGAGCTGACAGGCGGCTTCCACCCGGGCTGGTGAGAACTTACGCGACAGGCGCAGGACCGCCAGGGCCGGGTCGTAGCCGGCCTCCTCGATGGAGGCTGCCTCGAAGATCTTGCCGATCACCGTCACCGTGGCCGGGCCCATCCGGGCACCCCAGTCGTCAATCCGGGCCCGGTCCCAGGCCTGGAAGCTGCGCCCCTCGGGCAGGTCCGCATCGTTCGTCTGATACTGATTCACCGTGCTTGCCGACAGCAGCAGGTGGCTGGTCAGACGCTCATCACCCCGATAGACCTCCAGCATCGTGTCCGTGACGCGAAGGTCAACGAGGGAGCCGATGTGACTGAAGGGGACGGAGTAGAAGTTCTTCGCCCAGACCACGTGGGCGTTCTTGTTCACCTTGCGCCGGTAGGACCACGTGCTGATCTCGAACGGGGCTGCCGGCAGCGTTGCATCAGCGGCAGCTCCTCGGTGGTGAAGACGCTCAGCCGGGACCCGGCGCGTTTCTGGAACGGTTGCCGGTTATAGGCATCCATCTGCTCATAGACCCGGGTGCGCAACTGCGCCAGAGATGTGAACTGCTCGTGCCTGAGCCCCGCGATGACCCAGGTCGCGACATGAGAGACCGTGTTCTCGACGCTCGCCTTGTCTTTCGGAGCCCGAACTCTGCCCGGTAATACCGCGGCCGAATAGTGCGCCGCCATCTCGCGGTAAGCGTCGTTGAGAACGACCTCTCCCTCGCGGGGGTGGGAGATCACCCCGGTCTTCAGGTTGTCGGGAACCAGGCGCGGGACGCTGCCGCCGAAGAATGCGAACATCGCCGCATGGGCGCGTAGCCACGACTCCTGCCGCATATCCAGGCTCGCTTCCACGAACGCATACCGGCTGAAGGGCAGGCAGGCGACGAACAAATACACCTTCGAGATCTCACCCGTACTCGGATCCACAGCTGCATCGTGGGCCCGGACCAGTCGACCTCGATGCTGCGGCCGGCCTTATGACCAACCCGGGACGACGCCCCGGTCACGGCGGCGTGCTCGCCGTAGAGCCGGCAGAACCGGTCATAACTCATCACTGCCTGTCCTGCGCGAGAAAACGCGTCGACATACTCCTGGTGCAGCAGCTTCAACGTCACCCCCACCCTGGCCAGCTCGGTGTGCACCCGAGGCCAGTCCGGCTGCGCAAAGACACTCTCACGGACGCCACGGCCGGGAAACAACGCCGCATACACCGCGGCCTCCGACAGCTCGGCGACGTCATCCCAACCGAGACCTGCCAGCTCCGCCGCATCGAGGACCGCCTGAATGCTGTGACGGGATATCCCATGAGCGGACTCAATTGCTCTTCGCGACAGGCTTTGATTACGCAGCTGCAACACCAGCTTCGCTTTGATCTTCCGTACCATTACCGGTACTCCTTCCACCATGTGTCCGTCACATGGTGGAAGGAGCTTTACAGGCGGTGCTCAACCACACCAACAGTGGTGCTCAACCACACCAGTCGCGCTACCGGACGATGGCGCTCACCCGCACCACAGGTGGAGCCCACACAAGCCAATATTCACTGGACGGGGTAAGCCGTCAGCCGGATATTCCCGGCAGCAATTAGAAGGATCCCCACCGTGGTCAGCAGCCCTATGAACATCAGCAGCGCAACGACCAATGTTTCCCCGGAGGTCAAGGAAAAACTTAACGTGTCCGCATCAAGGGGCATCGGGGGGTGCAGGGTCACTGCTTTTCTGCCCAACGTTCGTGGGCGGACTGGCGGCTGGTGCCGACGGCGCGGCCTATGTCGGCCCAAGATGCTCCGGCCGCCTTGGCCGCTGCCCTACGTGTCAGGCTGGAACGGTACCAGGGGCTCGTAGCAAGTCCGTTTAATCGCGTGGGGCGAGAGCCAGGAATCCAGTCATCATGTCCAGTCCAGTTTTGAGTGCAGTACGCGAAGATAGTGCTGTGAGTAGTAGTAGTAGTAGTAGTAGTAGTAGTAGTAGTAGTAGTAGTAGTTCTGGGCCGCGGGCCGGCGGGCCGCGGCCTCGCCGGTCATTCACCCCGGCCCAGAAGCTCGAGTTCTTGGCGGCATATGAGAATGCCTGCGAGAGCAATGAGGGTGGTGCTTTCCTGCGCACAGAGGGCCTGTACTCGTCGCAGATGACCGAATGGAGGCGGCTGAGGGACGCCGGCGTCCTGGCCGGAAAGAAGGCCGGGGAATCGATCGGGAAACTCTCGGCGGACCAGGCCGAGAACGCGCGTTTGCGCCGCCAGTTAGAGGTGAGCGAGAGCCGGTTGAAGAAGACCGAGGCAGCCCTGGACCTGATGGGAAAACTACAGGCGTTCTTAGAGAGCGCCTCAGAGGATATGCCGGACGAGCCCCGATCCAAGAAACGCTGATGGCAACGTACCGGTCGATGCTGGAACTGAAGATTCCATCACGCCGGGCGGCGGCATTGACCGGCGTTTCCAGGACGACCGCGAACCGCAAACCGGCACCGCCGCGGGACCACCATGCGGTGTTGCCGCAGAACAAGCTCAGCGCCGCTGAGCGGGCGGAGATCCTGGCCGCGCTGAACTCGCTGGAGTTCGTGGACCTGGCACCCATGCAGGTCTATACGAAGCTGCTGGACGAGGGAATCTATCTGGGATCCCTGTCGACCTTCTATCGTGTGCTGGAGGAAAACAAGCAGGTCAAAGAACGCCGCCGGCTGGCTAAGCACCCGCCCCGGACGGTTCCTGAACTGGTCGCCACCGCCCCGGGGCAGGTGTTCACGTGGGATATTACAAAGCTTGCGGGCCCGGTCAGGGGCAAGTACTTCGACTGCTACATGATGATCGATATCCATTCCAGATTCATAGTCGGCGCGCACGTCCACGCCACCGAATCCGGGGCGCTGGCGGTGGAAATGATGAAGGGAATCTTCGGAATCCACGGCATCCCCCAGGTCGTGCACGGATTATGCCGAGGAAAACGCTAAGCCGAGGAACTGTGTTGTGGGCCGTGCTACTCGGGGAATCGGGATTCTTTCTTCGGCTTAGTGCTGGGGACTCATTGCGGGGTTACCGTCGTCGTATCCATAGACCCGGTGAAAGGGGAATGTCATGGATACGAAGGTCAGAGAGATTGGCGAGCGGGTTGTTGCTGCGTTGGAAGCCGACGGCCATGCGAAGCTAACGATTGTCCAGTACCGCAACGCAATTCGGTGGTTGGAAATACTCGCTCAAGATCGTGGTGAAGAATATTCGCCTGCGTTAGGTGCCGACTTTGCCGTGATGACTGCAGACCCACGCACTGGAAAGGTATTCAGTCCGAGGCCGCGTGCGGACTTTGCCCGCTTGGCTGGAGTCTTCGACTCCTACGTGTTCACCGGGCAGGTGGACCTTTCGGCGAAAAGGCACGGCGGTGGTCGGGTTGTTCCGCAGTCAAAGGATTTCACCGTGCTCTTGGCTGCGTGGTCGGCGGAGATGGAGCAGCGCGGTCTGGCAGTGGCCACCCAGAGCGCTTACAGTCGTGCCGCGTGCGATTACCTCCTCTATTTGGAGGCCAACGGAATCATGTCCCTTCAGGAGGCCGACGGGGCCAGTGTATTTGGGTTCCTGGAATCATTGAGCGATCGCTGGGCGAAAACTGCGTTGTGGTCTGCGGTCACGAGTTTCCGTCCGTTCCTGAACTTCACCCAACGTGTCGACCTGCTCAATGCACTGAAAATGGCCGGGGTGAAACGTCACCACGGCATCGTTCCCTTGCTGGGCAACGACGAAGAAGAAATTGTTGTTCAAGCCTGCATGAATGGGCAAGTTTCCGCACGTGACGCAGCGATCACACTGCTGGCGCTGGTGACCGGCCTGAGGGCGTGTGATCTTGTTTCCCTGCGTTTGCAGGACATCGACTGGCGAGGGCGGACGGTCGGGATCGTCCAACAGAAGACCAGCAATCCGCTGACAATGCCGTTGCCTCCTGCGATCGCGGGGAAACTTGCAGAGTACGTCCTTGGTGAGCGGCCGAACGTTGTGGACGAGCACGTGTTTTTGCGTGTGGTGGCGCCCCATACTGAACTGGCGGGCCACGCGGCGATTTATCGAGTGACCGCGCGGGTGTTCAAAACAGCAGGGTTGGAACGTACAAGGGTGGGGACAAGGTTGCTACGCCACAATGCGGCCTCCAAGCTCCTGCGTGCAGGGACACCGCTGCCAACGATATCGGCGGTTTTGGGCCATTCAAGCCCTGATTCCACCGACGTCTATTTGAGTACTGACACCGAGCATATGCGCGCGTGCGTGCTCCCGCTCCCGATCCGGCAAGGAGTCATCCGGTGAACGGGCCCAGGTTCACCAGTGTGTTCGCGCCCGATCTTGAACGTTTCCTTGGCTTCAAGGAAAGCATGGGCATTCATTGCGCATCCCGGCTGTGGTATTTGAAGAATTTCGATCGCTACTGCACAGACCACGGCCTGCAGAATTTTGACCGGTCCGCCCTTGAAGGATGGGTCACCTCAAGGCTTTCGGGCCGGCCGAATTCCTGCCGGTCGTGGATGTCATACATCAGAGACTTCGGGCGCTGGGAGCGCATCAACGGCAACGAGAATGCGTACGTGTTATCGGATCAGTGGAAGAGCAAACGCATCCGCATCCAGCCGTATCTGTTCTCGCACGAAGAAGTCAGCAGGTTCTTCGATGCCGCGGCACGGTTGGAAAGCATCTCGCCATGGAAGTGGCAGGGGCTCGCGTTCTTCGCCCTCATGCATTCGTGCGGGCTGCGCACCTGCGAGGTGCGCCGCCTGGCAGTAAACGATGTGAACCTTGATGAAAGGTTCATCGACGTGCGCTGGTCCAAGGGCAACCGCAGCCGCCAGCTTCCGATCACCGATCAGGTCGTTGGCATCCTGGCTGAATGCGATCGGGCGTTGGAGCGGACCCTGGGCAAAAAACGAGCCGCATTCTTCGCTTCCTCCACCGGCAACCCGGTAGACCCGGTATCCGTTGGGGTGATGTTCACCAGGATCTGGGACCAGGCCCGGCTGCCGCGGCCCCTTGAAGGGAAGCAACCGAGGCCCTATGACCTGAGACATCACTATGCCTATGCCAACATCGAGCGGTGGATGGCCGAAGGCGTTGACGTCAATGCCATGCTGCCCTACCTGGCCCGGTACATGGGCCACGCGTCGCTAGACAGCACCTATTACTACATCCATACATCCGCGGATTTCATGGGCGGCTACGCCGACATCGTCCGTGAAGGCCAGAAGATACTGCCTGAGGTGGGATTCGAATGAAACGAGACACCAGCAGCGATACCCCGAACTTCTGGGGATACGCGCGTAACTATTTGCACGAATACATGCCCAAAGTCAGGGACCTGTCCCCAAAAACCATCGAAGCCTACCGGATCTCATTGGAGTGCTTCGTGGACTACCTCGTCACCGAGCAGCATATCCAGCACGAGGACATCGGCTTTGACCACTTCGAACGACGCTTCCTCAAGGGCTGGCTGATCTGGATGCGGGAGAGCAAAAACTATCAGCCAAAAACCCTGGGTCTGCGTCTGACCGCGATCAGGGCGTTCCTGCGCTACGCCTCCCAAGAGGACCTTCGGTTGGTGGCGTTGCATGATGCGGCCAAGACACTCAAGGCCCCAGCCGTGGCGAAGAAGCCCATCGAATACTTGGAGCAGCACGAAACCGCGGCGATCCTTGCGGCCTTCACCGGCGCAAGCGTGAAGTCGCGGCGCAACCGCATGCTCCTGATACTCCTCTACGAGTCCGCGGCACGCGTCAGTGAAATCACCGGTCTGACCCTCGGGGACCTGCAGCTGGCACGGTCGGCGCACCTGACGCTGACCGGTAAAGGGAACAAGAGCCGCGTCGTCCCCCTGGGCGATAAAACGGTCGAGCACCTGCAGGTCTATCTGGAGGAGTTTCATTCCCGGCGGGCGAGCCTGCCGGCCACGCGCCCGCTGTTCAACAGCACCCATTTCGGGGAACCTACCAGGCTCTCGGAAGACAGTGTCTCGGCGATCCTCAAGAAGGCCGGGGAAATCGCGCGGGGATCCTGTCCGTCAATTCCGGACAAGCTAAATTGCCACATGCTGCGCAAGACCAAGGCCATGGACCTCTACAAGCAAGGGATTCCGCTGCCGATCATCATGCAACTGCTCGGACACGAAAGCATGAGCACCACCTCGGCCTTCTACGCCTTTGCCACCCTGGACATGATGACGAAAGCCATGAACGCCGCAACCCCGGAATCAGCCACGCTGACACCGAATGGCTCAGCGAAGAAAGACTACAAATCCTCTACACGCTCCGGTAACCTCAAAAATGCTAAGCCGAAGAAAGAATCCCGATTCCCCGAGTAGCACGGCCCACAACACAGTTCCTCGGCTTAGCGTTTTCCTCGGCATAATCCGCGTTAAGCCGAATTCGGCTTAACGCGGACCGTGGAACGTCCATGACATCCAAAACCGTCGCCGCGCTGCTCTCGGATCTGGAAGTCACCCGATCCCATTCCAGACCCCGGGTGAGCAATGACAATCCCTACAGCGAGGCGCTGTTCAAGACGCTGAAATACGGTCCGGAATTCCCCGAACGCTTCGCCTCAGTCCACGATGCCGGCGCATTTATCAGCGGGTTCGTGGACTGGTATAACCATCATCACCAGCACTCCGGCATCGGCTTCCACACGCCCGCCAATGTCCATTACGGCCACGCCTCCACCGTGGCCAAGGAACGCTCTGCAACCCTCGCTGCAGCCCGCGCGAGACACCCCGAACGCTTCACCAAGAAAACAGATCCCAAAATCCTCGCACTCCCAGGACCAGCCTGGATCAACCAGCCAAAGGAAATCACCGAACAGTCAGCCGCCTAACTCCCACTGGTACCGCTCAGCTTGAAAAATTCCGCTGCGACGGCGCCTCATATCCCTAGAGATACGAGACGAAGGGATTAGGCACGCCCTCGCTCCCTGGACTCTTGACGCCATTTAGCGATCACAAAACACCGCCGAATAACGCCGAAAGTCACAGGAAAGGTCCTCGAGTAGGTCCGGAGCGCGATCGGGGTCTTAGCTATTCCCCTTGGTCATACGGTTGATCTGCGCATCAATCCCACCGGCGTCGCGCACAATTTCCGTATAGATCCGACCCGAGTGGAATCTGCCGTCTTTGACTTGAAAGATGTTGACCCCCACGAACTCCAGGAGCGTGCCGTCCCGGCGTGTTCCACGCATGCTCCACTCCATCCAGACATCATCGCCGTCCGCCACAGTCCGGGATATGGTGGCAGTGAGATCAGGTAGGTCGCTAAGAAGCATGCTGAAGTTTCGGCGGACGGAGTCCTGCCCCTGCACGGATTCCCCACGGCGTGCCGGCGCTTCGTCAACATACGCGGCGTCAAAGCAATTCACGGCCGCTTCCAGGTCATGCGCCGACAGGGATGTAATCCACAGCTGCGCCACCGCCTCCGGATCGCTACTCATGCACCCAATCGTGGAGGTTCACGGACAAGTTGGCAACATAACGCGCGGCCTTTTTCACGGGGCCGAGCCGCCTGAACATCGGGAACCTGGCTGAAGGAGGCAACACCGCTCCCGCAGAGTCGTAACGGCGAGGTGCCGCGAAGCCGGCACAGCGCGAGTGCGGTTGCATTCCTGGTGGTGAACGTGGCGGAAGTCCCGGCCGACCCGGACCTCTCTGGCGAACACCCGGCCCTGCCACCCCGCAGCTGAGGGAAGGGTCCGGCGATCGGCGGACGCTCAGTCCTTGAGACTGCTGGTAGTGACTTCGAATTCCTCCACTTCAAGGATCTGCGTTTTTTGCGCATCGCTGGTCTCTGTCCGGATTTTGTTTGCCGCCTCTCGGCTGGCACCCAGAGCTTCCTCACTATCCCACAGCGTAATGGAGAGGGCCTTGTCGGTTTCCTTCCCGTTCAAGTAATAGATCCCCCGGCATCCGGGGATTTCAAGCACCCTCTTGACTATTTCTTCCGAGGGTGCGTCTGCGGTGGTCTCCGGGCCGGTTTTATAGGTGCCGACTCTAGCGAACATCGATTTTCCTCCAATAATCCCTGGCTGGAACCCGCTTACCGATTCAATCTGCAACATATGGAGGGGGCCTGTGTGGCCAGAACACATGCTGCCCCGCGACAAGCTCTACCAGTGACTGAGCGTGGTTAGGGTGGCACCGTCAGCCCGCATTCCGTCAAATCAACAAGCCAGCACTCACCGTTGTTCGGATCAGCCCGCAGACACCGCATTCGACGCAATCATCAAAGTCGGCACCGGCGCGTTCAGAGCCCCAACCGAACCGTGCCCCTACCACTGCAACTTCGACGGCGACATGCACGGCACCCTCCATGAAATAATCTCACGAAGCGTGCCCGCCGCCCTGTCTGCCCCTCCATCCCTTCATCTGACAAGGCAGCCAATCACCATTCTGAGCTGCGAAATAGCCGCAGTGACGTGACGACGCACCAGAACCGGAACTCCAGCGGGCCACACCTGGCCGCAGTCGTTAGGAATCCAGCCCCATGTCTGTCAGTTCTTGCCCCAGAACCAGTTCCAGTGTGGAGATCTGCATGTCATCCAGATGTTCTTTCCTCCGCGCGATCATGGCCGAGAAATCCGGCCGAGCTTTGAACTCGTCGATCGCCTCCCGGCTCTCCCACACGGCGTATGTAACTGGGATAGCTCCGAGGCTGACTGAGATCCCGAAGTAGCCTGCACCGAAACAGCCGGGTCAGGAAGTCCATCAGGCGTACCTACAGAAGCAGAGATACAACCAACGGATCGCCCAAAATGAATGGCTACGCGGGCGGAGTTTGCAATTCGCCGTCGTCCCCGTGTCAATGGCCAATAGTTTGTGCCCACGGGCGGCCAGCAAAATGCCCGCTGGGCGAGTTCTAGTCATCGTTGCACTTCTCTTTGGCGCACAATTGTTCGGGTCCCAGACCCCTAGCGCTCTGTTTCTCCGGGCCGATCCTGCGACCCTGCATTACGGCCTTGGCATGAGTTAGTCCGCGGCGGGTCTAGTCCTGGCCATCTTTGCCTTTACCGCTTTCTTGGGGGGCGACTGTGAGCGACCGTGTGGCGAAATGGTTCGGGGGACCCAAAGCCATCATGCTTGCTGGCTTCTTGGGTGCGGCGGCCTACATACTGATGATTTTCGTGCGGGGGAACGCCCTGACTTTTACCGTATGGCTTGGTCTGTCCGGATTCAGTGGCGGAGTAATTATCGGCGCCTTGCCCACCATTGTGGTGAACCGGGCACCGGCAGACTCCGTCGGCATAGACTCGGCTGTATATAACACCGCAAGGACAGTCGCCGGGGCGGTCGCGGGTGCAGTCTTTGCCTTGGTGATGTCCTCACTTATGACCACCAGCACCGCGGGCGGGATCACGGTCCCTGTTTCATCCCACCTGTCGTATCAGGCAGTGTGGGGGATCTGCGCGGTGATTTGCGTTGTTCTCGCCATTTTTGGCCGGCCGGATGGGCCAGCCACTTGCCAGCCCTCCGGCTGACCTGGATGCCGGTGCGGAATCTACAGCAGTAAAAGAACCAGCGGCCACCTGACCGTCGTCGATCCTGGAGACGGGATCCGCGCACCCATCGTCGCGTCCCACTGACGGGCTCCGTGCGAGGCAGCTCATTAGCTGCCTCGGGCGGAGTTCGTCCCTGTGTCAGGGAGTCCCAGCGGCGTCACTGGATCATGGGGATGTATTCGCCCGTATGCCGTTCGGAATTGTCGAAGAAATGCCCCAGACGTTTGGGCGTACGGAGCACAACCTGCCTGCGGCCGCTCATGCTTGCCCGGAGCATGCTCTGAATCTTGGCTTCCAGTAGAGGCACGGCGGAGAGGCTGCGCAGCCAGACGTCGAACACCGGGTGGCCCGCCGCTGGCGTTGGCTGACCGTGCATTTACCTGTTGGCAAGCGAACTCTATTTGTCCGACGCTTCGGCATAGGCTCCGAATCCCGGCACATGTATCCCGCCGGCGAGGATCCACCAATAGGAGTCGCTGGCATACAAGCGCTTGCCTATGCTCTGCCGGCTGGTCTCCTGCTCGGGAACATCCCGGCCCTGTGCCCTGCTCCCGGGCCGGTCCACACGCCGGCTAAGAATCTGCCACACCGGGACCACAACCACGGCTACGCCTCCCGCCGGCCGTCCACCAGCCGAGGCACCCCAAGGGGATTATCCCCGCGGAGTGCCTCCGGCAGGAGGTGCTGGGGGAAGCCTTGGTAAGCGACCGGCCGCAGGAAGCGTTCGATCGCGGCCGTGCCCACGGACGTGCTTCCGGCGGCGGTGGTGGCGGGGTACGGTCCGCCATGCTGCTGCGCATAAGTGACCGAAACACCTGTTGGCCACTGGTTCCAGACCACCCGACCTGCCTTGCGGGCCAGGATCTCCACAAGTTCGGCCACCTGGCAGGAATCAGTTCCATGGACGGTGGCGGTCAGTTGACCTTCGAAGGTCTCGGCGAGCTCGGGGAGTTGGGACTCGTCGTCGTACGTGATGACTACGGCGGTGGGTCCGAAGCATTCGGTTTGGAGGGCATGCGGCTCCGACAGCATGTCCGCGGCAGTGGTGAGGAGGAGCGTCGGACCCGGGGGATCGGCCAGTGGGCCTGCTCCCTGGGCCAGCACCGTGAGGCGCGGGTTTGATTGCAGGTTCGCCAGGACGTCGGTGTAGCCGGACTGGATCCGTTCATTAAGCAGGGGCGCGGCCGGTGGCAGGGCGGCGTCGCGCAGGGCCTCCACCATCCCGGATCCAGCCGGAACAAAAAGCGTCCCGGGCTTGGTGCAGAATTGCCCGGCCCCCATGGTGAAGGAGCCCACGAACCCCTGGGCGATCTCCGCACCACGCTGGCTTGCTGCGGATTCGGTGACGAAGGCCGGGTTGTTGCTGCCCAGTTCCCCGAAGAAGGGGATCGGTTCCGGCCGGGAATTCGCGATATCGAACAGTGCGCGGCCGCCAGGGATGGACCCCGTGAAGGCGCCGGCTTTGACCCGAGGGTCGCGCAGGGCTGCGGCTCCCGCGGCAGTCCCGGCGATGAGGGCGAACGTGCCGTCCGGAGCGCCAGCCTCGCGAAGCGCGGAGGTCACCACCTCGGCTGTGAGCCGGGACAGTCCGGGGTGGCCGGAGTGGGCCTTGAGCAGCACCGGGCTGCCTGCAGCCAGGGCTGAAGCGGTGTCGCCGCCGGCAACGGAGAACGCGAAGGGAAAGTTGCTGGCCGCGAACACTACTACGGGGCCCACGGGCACGCGAACTCGCCGCAGGTCCGGTCGCGGCGCGCCCATTGGCCACTCGGCGTCGGCGTGGTCGATGCGGGCGTCAAGGTAGCCGCCGTCGCGCAGCTCTTCCCCGAAGAGGCGCAGCTGGAAGGTAGTGCGTTTGAGCTCTCCGCGCAGGCGCGCCCCGGGCAGGTGGGTTTCCTGTTCGGCTTCGTGAATGAGTTGGTCGGCTGCGGCATCCAAGCGGTCCGCGACGGCGTCGAGCAGCCGGGCGCGCTCGGCGGGACGGAGTGCGGCCAGTGGCGCCGCCGCCGTTTGGGCCGCTGCCAGCAGTTGTTCCAGCTCGGCGTCGGTGGTGGGCTGGAGTGCGACGGCGGAGGCCGGGGCGATCGTGGTCATGCGCAGTCTCCTTTCGGGAGGCAGGGTCAGAAGGGGAAGTTCAGTCGTCCGTAGTCTGGAGGGCGGCGAGTTCGCCGATCCCCACGGGTGCAGCCAATGGTCGTTTTGCGGCGGCGGACAGGCTTTCAATGGTGGGAGCACCACCCGGGCCTGCGCCCAGGCAGGCGGCCGCGAAACCGCAGACGCGGCCCTGGCACCAGCCCATTCCGGCGCGGGTGAAGGATTTGAGTGTGCGGGCGTCGCGGGCTCCCAGGTCGTCCCGGGCCCCGGTGATCTCGCCGGCCGTGACCTCTTCGCAGCGGCATACGGTGGTCTGCGGAGCGAGCCAGTCCTGCCAGGCGGCGGGCACAGGGTGGGCACGGTGCATGGCCTCGGCGAAGCGCCGGTGCCGCACCATGGCACGCAGGCCCTGCAGTGCCGCGGCGGGTTCCGGAGCGGCTGCTGCGGAGGTGCCGGCAGTGAGGCCCTCGAGCACCGCCAGGGTAGCGCCTCCGACACCGGTGACCTCCCCGGCAAGGAACAGGCCGGGAATGCTGGATTCCTGGCGGTCGGTGACGACGCCGACCAGGGAGCCATCGGCATCCAGGCGGGTTTCAACTCCGAGGGACAGGGGCAGCTCCATCTGCGGCGTGAAACCCCAGCCGAAGCCGATGACGTCCACGTCCCGGTAAACGCGCTCCGTGCCGGGCCGGACCCGGCCGGCAGCGTCCACCTTGGCTGTGCGCACGCCGGAGGCGCGGCCGTCTCCCAGTACCTCCGTGACGATGGTCCGGATGCGGTACGGGATCCGGTGCCGGGCGAACACGGCCGCGTACTCCACTCCCTCGACGGCCTTCTCGGGCACACCCGCGGCTGCCTTGAGGTGCGGCAGCCAGGCCTTGGGTGAGGACGATTCGAGCACTGCGGGGACCTGTCCGCCGGCTTCGGCAATGCCCGCCGCCACCGGTAAAAGGAACGGGCCGGTGCCGGCGATGACGAAGCGCTTCCCCGGCAGGGCTCCGTTGCCCTTGATGAACGCCTGGATTCCGCCGGCGGCCATCACGCCGGGCAGGTCCCAGCCGGGAACCGGCAGCTGGCGGTCGTAGCCGCCGGGGCACAAGACCAGGCGGCGGGCGACGACGGTGCTGCCGCCGTCGGCCGTTCCGGACATCGGGCCGGCCGTCACGGTGGGCGTTGTGCGGACAACGAATCCGGCGTCGACCTTTTCCGCCATCCAGACCTGTTGGCCGGGCACGTACGTGATCCGGCCCGTGTGGCTGGCGGCGTCGAAACGGGCACGGAGGTCCCTGTAGGTCCGCCAACCATGGTGGCCTTTACCATCGGGGTTGGGCTCGACGGTTTCGGGGCGGTGCCGCCAGAACTGGCCGCCTGGTTGGGGGCCGGCATCCACAACCACGACGGCGGCTCCGGCCTCGGCTGCCGAAACGGCCGCTCCCAGCCCCGCCGGCCCCGCACCCACGACGGCAACATCCGCTTCAACGATGCCCGGAACCGCGGCACTCATTCCCGTCCCCCCTCGGATCCAGCCAATGGACGTACGTTGGGCTCGCAGGAACCCTTGATGTCCATGCCCTCGC
Source organism: Pseudarthrobacter sp. S3 (assembly GCF_050156905.1). Classification (NCBI taxonomy): domain Bacteria; kingdom Bacillati; phylum Actinomycetota; class Actinomycetes; order Micrococcales; family Micrococcaceae; genus Pseudarthrobacter; species Pseudarthrobacter sp. S3. The sequence continues at coordinate 1,983,123 of NZ_CP189583.1, forward strand.
GCACTTCCACCAGGCAGGCGCGCTGGTTCGGTACGCCGTCGACCGCGACGAGACAGTCGAAGCACACGCCGATGCCGCAGAACAGCCCGCGGGGACGTGCGTGCGTGCGCGTATCGCGCCAGGCGGTGATGCCGTTGGTGACCAGCGCCGAGCCAACGCTTTGGCCCGCAGATGTCCTGATCGGACGGCCGTCAAAGCTGAGGGTTATCTCGCCCGGCGTGCCAGGCAAGTTGTCTCCTGATGTGTAGGCGCTCATGCTGTGGCCTCCTCTCGGTGTGTTGTGCTGTTGGGGGCTTGTTCGCCGAACCGGGCCGGGGCAAACGGGGCCAGGTCAAGATCCGGCGACTGGCCGGCCAGGGCCTGTGCCAGGAGCTTGCCCGTTCCCGCGGAAAGGCCAATGCCGGCACCCTCATGGCCGGCCGCATGCCACAGTCCGGGGGCGCGATCGTCATGGCCTATCACCGGGAGGTGATCCGGGCAGTAGGGCCGGAAACCGTGGTAGTGGCGGATGGCCTTAACGTGTTCGAGGAAAGGAAAGAGCGCCACGGCGTTACCCGCCAGGAGCCGGAGCGCGTCGGTGCTCACCGTGCGGTCGAAGCCGACGCGTTCGCGGGTGGAGCCGATGAGGATGGTGCCGCTGGGGGTTCCTTCGACCACTGGTGAGGCCTGGAGTCCGGCGTCGGAACTGCCCACGTTGTCGATGTACTCGGCCGCATAGACCTTGTGGTGGACCATGGGCGGCAACGGCTCGGTGACCATAACGAAGCCGCGGCGGGGGAGGAAAGGTACGCTCACCCCGGCCAGCGCGGCGAGTTGGCCGGCCCACGTCCCGGTGCAGTTGACCACGGCCGCGGCGGAGAAGTCGCCGCGCGGAGTCTGGACGCCGGTGACGCGGTCTCCGCTCCTAAGGAAGCCGCTAACGGGCGTATCCGCAACGAAACGTGCCCCGGCCTGAGTCGCCAGCCGGACCAGGTGCCCAGCAACCAGCATGGGCTGCACCTGGCAGTCCTCCGGGTAGAACGCTCCGCCCAGGGCGTCCGGTGTGATGTGCGGTTCGGCTTTCCGCAGCTCATCCGGGTCCAGCCTGTCCACAAGAACGCCGTAGCCGGACTGGGAGGCCATCACACGGTTGAGCGATGCCAGACTGCTTTCGCGGGAGGCCACGATGATGCCGCCCTTGGACTCGAATTCCCAGAGCCGCTTGTGCTCAGCCAGGTCGCCATGCCACACGTCCAGGGAGTAGCGGGTCAGTTCAAGCTCGGGGCCGAGTTCCTTGTCAGAGACGAGGATGTTTCCTTCGCAGGCCGACGACGTGCCGCTGGCGGGGAGCCCCTTGTCCAGGACGGTCACGGTGAGGCCCTGTTGCGTTGCGAAATAGGCAGTGGCGGCCCCGATTACGCCTGCGCCGATGACAAGCACATCGCTCGCTGCGTTCATGTCTGCTGCTCCTCGGCTGTCTCGGTCTCTCCGGTGGCCCAAAGGCCACGGGCGTGGCTGATGTGTTGGCGCATCAATTCAGTCGCCGCGGCTCCATCTCCGGCCTCGATGAGGTCCAGCAGGACGTGGTGTTCCTGGGCGGAATCGGCCAGCCGGTTGCTCTCGCTCAGGATCTTGAGGCCGTACAGGCGGGTTCGGGACCGGAGGCTGGTGGCCAATTCAACAAGCTGGCCGTTGCCGGCGTACCGCAGAAGCTCCGCGTGGAAGATGCGGTCCGCGGAAAGGTAGGCAGTGAGGTCGCCCTGCCGCGCAGCATCAACAATGTCGTCGGCCATGGACCGCAGGACCTTGACTCCGGATGGTGGAACAGTGCCGGCCACGTCGCCAACAACCGGCGGCTCGAGGAGCAGGCGGATCTCCGTAAGCTCGTCCAGCTCCCGGTCGCTCATGGTGGTGATCCGGAAGCCTTTGTTTTTGACTGTCTCCACCAGGCCTTCGCGCGTCAGGTCCATCATTGCCTCGCGCACGGGTGTGGCTGAGACACCGAAAGCGGCGGCAAGTGCCGGTGCGGAATAGAGGGTGCCCTCCTCCAACGTGCCGGCGATGATCGCTGTGCGCAGGGAATCGGTCACTGACTCGCGCAGGCTGTGCTGGCGGCCGAGCGGGGCGATCGGAAGCTGGTTGTTGGTTGGCACGGTGAGCACTCCTTGTACGGGATTCATGATCGAGTGCCTCCTTCATACACCAGGCTGGCGATCACGAGGTCTTCCCATGCCATCCCCACCCCGGCGTACAGGCAGGGCTTTCCTGCCGAGCGCCCGAATTCGCCTTTCACAAGATCGCGGAGGTTGGCGGGACGGATCGCTTGCCACTCCTCTGCAGACCGTGCAGGTATCAGGTCCCCGGCTTCGCGCAGCGCCGAGGCCCGTCCCTCGACCACGACGTCGCTGCGCCGCACAAAGGCGGCATCGACCTCCCGGGCATCCAGGCCGTGCTGGCCCACCGCTGCCACTACGGCACCGGGGGCAACCAAGCCGCCGTCGAACAGCGGCGTACGGGAGGAGGTTGCGCAGATCACCACATCGGCGTCGGGCACCTCCGCAGGGGTTCCGGGGCGGACTTCGATGCCCTCTGCGTCCAGCTGTTCGATCAGCGCCGACACCCGCTCCGGGCGCCGGCCGACGACGGCGAGGCTCGCCTCCGGGAGCACGGCGTGCGCGGCGCGAAGATGGTTGAGCGCTTGTACGCCGGTGCCGAACACAAGCACCCGGGTCGGGCCGGGGTGACGGGGAGCGGCGGGGCGGGGCGCCGAGGCAAGGATGTGCTTGATGGCCAGCAGCGTGGTGGCCGGTGTCCGGATGGCCGTGAGTTCGTTGCCATCCATCGTGGCCAAAGGGGTTGACGTGTCTGAATGGAAGAGAATATAGACCCCCTGGATCTTTTCCAGCCCCCGTGCCGGGTTGGCTGGGGCCACGGTGAGCGCCTTGATCCCGCTGTACTCGCGGTTTGTTGCAGGCATGAGCAGGAATTCGCCGTTTGGCGCGGGGCTGAACAACCGCGGGCTGTCGTCCTCAGGGTCAACCACGTTCAGGAGCGCCTGCTCAATGGCATCGATGGCCGTTGTCCAGGGAGCAGCAGCCCGCACCGACGTCGAATCAAAGTAAGGAATGTTCACAGCAGGAACCCCGCAGGAAAGGGATCGGTGGGATCGAGGAAATACTGTGCGGTGCCGGTCAGCCAGGCCCGTCCTGTGACGGTGGGGATCACCGCTGGACGGCCGGCGACTTCCGTCTCCTCGACTAGGCGGCCGATGAAACGCGAACCTATGTAGGACTCGTTGACGAAGTCCGTGCCCAAGGCCAGCTCGCCGCGGGCGTGCAGCTGGGCCATCCGGGCGCTTGTTCCTGTGCCGCAGGGTGAGCGGTCGAACCAACCAGGGTGGATGGCCATCGCGTGGCGGGAATGCTCCGCTGTGGACCCCGGCGCCTTGAGATACACGTGATGGCAGCCGCGGATGTCGTCGCGCTCCGGGTGGACCGGTTCGTCCGTGGCGTTGATCGCGTCCATGATCGCCAGTCCGGCCTTGAGCAGGTCATCCTTGCGTCCGCGCTCGAACGGCAAATTCAGGCTGTCTAGGTCTACGATCGCGTAGAAGTTTCCGCCGAACGCCAGGTCGTAGGACACCGGACGGAACCCGGGCACTTCGACCTTGGCGTCGAGCCGCTCAACGAACGATGGCACGTTGCGGATGGTCACGGACTCGGCCTGCCCGTCTTTGACTGCCACCTCTGCGATCACCAGGCCGGCAGGAGTGTCGAGCCGTACGGTGGTAACGGGCTCGACGACGTCGACCATGCCGGTCTCCACCAGGACGGTTGCGACCCCGATGGTGCCGTGGCCGCACATCGGCAGCAGACCGGAAACCTCGATAAACAGCACGCCGAAGTCCGCGTCCGGACGCGTGGATGGCTGGAGGATGGCCCCGCTCATCGAGGCGTGGCCGCGCGGCTCGGTCATCAGGAGGGTACGGATCCAATCGCTGTTCTCCATGAACCACAAGCGGCGCTCAGCCATCGTGTCACCGGGGATCGTCCCGATTCCGCCGGTGATGACCCGCGTGGGCATGCCTTCGGTGTGCGAGTCCACGGCGTGGAAAATGCGGCTGGTTCTCATGGAATACTCCCTCTTTGTTCCATCTGTTGCTCCGTAACTGCCCCTTGGCGTCCCAAGGGGCAGTTACGGAACTGGCGGTGAGCTGGTCGGTTATTTGTAGCCCTTGGCGAGTGCTGCTTCGGTGTCACGGATGACGGCGTCGCGCACGGCCGGGGTGAGCGGACCGCGCGGCGGGCGGCAGGCGCCGCCGCGGAGGCCAACGACGTCCATGGACAGCTTGATGGCCTGGACGAACTCCGTCTTGCTGTCCCAGCGGAGCAGCGAGTGCAGGTCGCGATAGATTTCGCGGGCCCGCTCGAGGTCTGCGACATCGCCGGAGGTGGAGAGCCGGTAGAGCTCGAGGGTGGCTTCCGGAATGGCGTTCGGGTAGCCCGCCACCCAGCCCACGGCACCTGCCAGGCCCATTTCGACGACGGTATCGTCGGTCCCGATCAGGAGGTCCACTTCGGGAGCGAGTTCCTTGATCTCGTAGGCGCGGCGGACATCGCCGGTGAACTCCTTGACGCCGACGATCAGGCCTTCGCCGTGCAACCGGGCGATCAGCTGCGGGGTCAGGTCCACCTTCGTGTCGATCGGGTTGTTGTACGCCACGACGGGCAGCCCGACGGCGGCCGCGAGGCGGTAGTGGTCCACTACCTCGTCATCGGTGGCCCGGTAGGAGTTCGGGGGGAGCAGCATCAGGGCGCCGGCGCCGGCTTCGGCGGCCTGTTCCGCCCATTTGCGGGTTTGCAGGCCACCGTAGGCGCCCACGCCGGCCATGACGGTAAAGCCTTCGGGGGCGGCGTCGACTGCCGTGGTGATTACCCGGGCGCGTTCTTCTTCGCTGAGGGTCTGGTATTCACCCAATGAACCATTCGGGGCCACACCGTGGCAGCCTGCGTTTGCCAGGGATCGGACGTGCTCGGCGTAGGCGTCGTAGTCCACACTCAAGTCGTCATTGAACGGCAGTGAGGTAGCGACGAGCACTCCATGCCACGGCTTACGGGTTTCAGTCATGATGGATGATCCTTTCGGTTGGCACGCTTGGCGCGTGTGTTGCAGCCGTGACGTACCTCACGGCCAAACTTACCATGTGACATTGCACAGGTTGCTAAAAATGGGTGATGGATTTCGTTGAGGTCAGGTTCCGATTCGATCGGGCACCGGGGCTAGCTGGCCGGAACCACGTACTGTTCGGCGGCGACCTTGCCAAGCCCCTCGGACAGGCCGGCGTCGATCAGTAGTTTCGCGATCGTTCCGTCTTCGCGCTGGGCGACAATTCCGGCGTCGAGCGCTTCCTTAAGGCTTGTGTTGCCTTTGGTGATCGGGAAGGCAGCCTCGGGGGCATTCTTGATGGCGCCGACGCGCGGATCCGGCTTCTCGTTGGAAAGGGCCACGGTCACACCCTGGGCATCCTTGAACTGGAGCACCTGCACGCCATAGGCGTCGACGTCAGCGTCGAGCCGACCGGCGTCGAAATCGGCCTTCAGCTCCACGCTGCTGGGGTACGTCACCAGGCGGTCGCCCAGGATCTTCTTGAGGTCCTCGACCCAGAGGTAGCCGTCGATGGTGCCGACCTTGTTCATCTTTTCAAGGTCGGTCACTGTGGTGGCGCCGGACTTGGAGACGATGCCCATGCCGTCAAGGTACGTGGAGGCGGAGAAATCAACAGCCTTGAGACGCTTCTCGGTGGCGTCGATCGTGCCGAGGGCGAGGTCGATGTTTCCGCCCGAGATGGACTGGACGGCGTCGGCATAGGTGGCCTGCTGGTACACCGGGGTCAGGCACTCATCCGTGGCGATCTTGTTGACGATCTGGATGTCGATGCCTGTCGGGGTGCCCGAGCCATAGCTGCTGAACGGCGGGATATCGATGACTCCGATAGTGAGCTTTCCCGGGGCGACGGTATGGATGTCTGTGTGCTTAGGCGTGCACCCTGAATTGCTGGCATCCGAGGTCCCTCCGCAGGCAGAGAGGCTGAGGCCCAGTGTGAGTGCGCTCGCGGTCAGGAGTCCGGCTGTCTTGATGCGATTGTTGATCATGATTGCTCCCGTGGTGGTTGGTTGGGGGACTGATGGAACGTTGACGATGATGCGGGAAAACGGTCAGGCGTGGCGGGCCATGCGTTTTTCGAAGAAGACGGTGATCCAGGTGGCGGGCATTGAGATGGCGGCGTAGCAAAGACCGGCGAGGGCGAAGATCTGCAGGTAATTGAAGTCCTGGCTGCCGATGTTGTAGGCGGACTTCATCAGCTCGGGGACTGCGATGGCGTATGCCAGGGACGTTCCTTGGAACATTTGAATGGCAACACCCATGAGCCCGGGGATTGCCGAGCGCATGCCTTGGGGCATGATGACCCGCCAGAAGGTGTGCCGCTGGGCGAGCCCCAGGGCGCTGGAAGCCTCGAGCTGTCCGCGGCCCACAGACTGGATGCCGGCCCGCATGATCTCGGACGAGTAAGCGGCCGAGTTCCAGATCAGCGCCAGGCACGCGGCGGTGATGCTTTCGAAGGCGATGCCGAACTTCGGCAGGCCGTAGTAGAAGAGGTAGAGGATCACCAATGCCGGTGCCCCCCGGCCGATTTCGACGACGGCAAGCGCCAGGGTGCGGACGGCCAGATTCTTTGCGCTCACCATGACGCTGAGGACCAGGCCCAGCGGGTAGCCGGCGACGATTGATACCCCTGCGATCAGAAGGCTGACGCCAAGGCCGGACATCATCTGCGGCAGGTATGCTGCCCATTCGGTAAGCCAGGTCATGCGTAAACAGCCTTCCTCATGCGGGAATCGAGTCTGCGGGACAGGTAGGCGACCGGCAGGCTGAGCACGATGTAGAGAATGCCCACCAGCATGTAGGGCAGGATCCCCTCGACGGTGGGGTGCTGCCGGGCGAAGGACTGGGACTGGAAGACCATCTCGGCAACGATGATCGTCGAGGCGATCGAGGAGTCCTTGAGTAGACCGGTCAGGTAGGTGGCGATGGGCGGCGACACTATCCGGAAGGCCTGGGGGACCATCACGCCGTAGAACGTGGTTCCGCGGGTCAGGCCCAGTGCGTGGGCAGCTTCGCCCTGTCCACGCGGAACTGCTTGGAGTCCGCCACGATAGATTTCGGCGAGATAGGCCATGGAAACCACACCCAGTCCGACTATCGCTGCGGCAACGGGGTTGAACTTGAAGGTTCCGATCTGGATGCCGAACTTCAGCAGGAACAGCCAAACGATGATCGGCACGCCCCGGACCAGGTCGACGAAGAGCCGCGACGCCAGCCGGATAAGCATGTTCGACGACGACAGGCCTACGGCCAGTGGGACGGCGCCTACTATGCCGATGGCGAATGCCGACAGGGTCAGCGCGATGGTCATGGGCAAGCCTTGGAGTACTGCTGAAAGGGCGTCCATATCAGCGCTCCAGCACAGCTCGCAGGAAGCGGCGGGTCCGGGCCTCCCGCGGGTCGCTCATGATGGCGTCCGGGTCGCCCTGTTCGATGATCTTGCAATCGGCCATGACCACGAGCGTGTCGGAAACGTCCCGGGCGAACTGCATCTCATGCGTGACCACGATCATCGTCATTCCATCGGCCGCCAGTTCGCGCATGACGGCCAGGACCTCGAGCCCCACCTCGGGGTCCAATGCCGACGTCGGCTCATCGAACAGCATGATGCTCGGATCAAGTGCCAGGGCGCGGGCGATGGCGATGCGTTGTTGCTGGCCGCCGGAGCACCTGCCCGGGTGTTGGTTCGCCTTCTCCCTGAGGCCAACCCGTTCCAGCAGCTCCAACGAGCGCGCGTCGGCCGCTTCCTTGGTGCGCCCCAGTACTTTCTGCTGCGGAAAGCTGATGTTTTTCATGGCGGACATGTGCGGGAACAGGTTGAAGGACTGGAACACCATGCCCACGGTGCTGCGCAGGGCGGCAAGGTCCTTGTTGTTGACCACCTTGCCCGGTTCGATGGTGTGCCCGGCAACCTGGATGGTGCCGGAATCGGGACGCTCCAAGAGGTTGATGCACCTCAGGAACGTGCTCTTGCCGGCACCCGAGGGGCCGATAAGTGCTGTGACCGTACCCGGCTCGACGTGCAGGGACACGTCGTCGAGGACAGTGTGGTCGCCGTAGCGCTTGGAAATGTTGTCTAACTTGATGCCCGTACGGGGCGCGAGCTTGCCGTCTGCAATTTCTGAAAGGGTCATAGCGATCTTCCATGTGGGGACCAAAAGGCCATCGGTCGATGTGGGCCATGTCACGTGATATGTGAAATGGTACATGTTACAGGGTCTCAATGGAAGAGGGGTTTTCGAAACTAAGGACGCGCGGGTCGACGGCCCTCGCTATGGCGCTCCGCCGGTAGGGAGCGACAATCGTGCTGGAAGCACTCAGCGTAGCGTCCCACGAGGTTCTCTTAAATTTGCAGTACGGGTTGGCCGGCCGACCTGACTGCACACCGCGCCGGTCCCGAGATGACGATTCCAAGGCCCATTAGGATCCCAGAGGAGCCGACAGCACTCCTTTTCGTCAGCCTGCAGGAGAAGTAATCCTGACCACTGAATACGGCCACGCAGGGCGGTTGCCCGCGCAAGGGGCGGAAACCAAAACGAACGGTCCAGGACGTGGGACTGGACACCCGAATCATGAAGGGATAATGACCTGCCGATAACAATGATTCGTCACGGCGGCCCCCGTCGCGGTAACGCCTGGCTGCGCGCGGGTTTCGCCCAAGGTCCTGGGTTCCGCGATGGCAAGGGCGGATCATACTTGTCAGTCAGGGGTGGTTTGGGCAAACCGGCAAGGCAGCGGTCGGTCGGCGCCGGTGCTCATGGTGTTCAGCGTCTGGCCTCCTCGTGTTTGATCAGGCGTGGTCCGACTCCTTAAGGCATGGCATGTTCGGAGGGAGGGACAAGCCGCGATGTCGTTTTCCATTCCCAGCCTGCGAGTTGCCACGTATTGGGGGTACTCGATGGCAGCCGTCGGCGGGGCCACGCCGCGGCGCTGGAACAACGTATTCAGAACGGTATAAGCGCACGCAAACGACAGAACTGCCTCGGCCGGAGGGTCGCGGCAGTCGCTCGGAAGAGCAGCAAAGTGGGTAAAAAAGAAGTGTGGACACTGTCCACACATTCGGCTTCGGACTGGGCCGTACCGCTGCCGGACTAGGCCGGATTCCGTATGTTTCCGCGGGAGCCCAGTGTTTGCAAGGGTAGGAATGCAGTTCGAGTCCCACCTCGGGCACGTTTTCCCACGTCAGAGGCGTTTTTTGCTTCTGATGTGTGTACATTTACCCTACGTTGGCCCCTGTGAGACCGGTTACGGAGTGCGCCTGGCGCCGCGCGCGCCTATGAAATTATTTGAGTGGCCGGCTCAGGACCTGGCGAGTATGCCCGCCGTTTGCTGGGGTGTGGGGGGCATTTGTGTCTCCTTTTCGGTTGATGTGGCGGCCGTAGTGGGCCTGTCGCCTATTCATGTCGCGCGGTTGCGCTGATGACATGACCTGGATGAGGTTTCTTGAGATCCTTTCGTTATTTTCGTTCCATCTTGGAGTCTGGGGGAGCGGGAATGTGGCCGTTTGTCCGGCCCAAGGGGTGTGGACATTGTCCACGGAGTCCACGGGCGATTGTTCCCTTTGCATTCCGTCCGTTCCTGCAGGTTCTGCCGGCACCACTTCATGCGTCCGGACGTTCCATGCGACATGACTTGGATGAGGATCGGTGTGCTTCGCCTCGTGACGGTTTGATCGGCTGCCCAACTTGCCATCTCGTTAGTTCTTTCCGCTGCTCGTCGGGTTCTGATGACACTTATCCATGTTGTGCGTCGACGATTCTGCTATGATCTGCGGGGGAGACCGGCGCGGAGGCCTGTCGTGGCCGCGGCGAGGGTGCCGTCGAAGGCAGTAGCGCCGGCTGGAACGGGCGCGCGTGCCAGTGGCTGGGAGTTCATAGCTGCCTTGCTCCTTTAGGATTGTGCTCCGCGACCTAGCGCTGTCACCTCTCCATGCCATCCGCACGCCGTTCAGACATGACCGCCTGATGAGATGTTCGCGAAGCCCTGCGCTCAGCCCACGCATGGGGTGGCGGATCGCCACACCTATCAGTGCTGTGTTGGGGTTGGCTGCTGGCTGGCCTAGGGCCGGGTATGCAGCCCGCAGGGCACGGCCGACAGAGTCCCGGGCCGCGTCGGAGCGAATGGTGTGTGGGTCCGGAGTAGACAGTGAGACACGGTGTTATCGCAGGTCAGTGTCACTTCAGGTTCACTGCGTGGACAAAACTCCGAATAATCGTGGACACGCACACGAGTCGTCTTCAAGTCACCTTCGCTAACCGATGGGTGCACTCGACTAGCCTGGCCGGCGCCGGCGCCGACGCCGATGAATCGAGGGGACGTGATCACGCACGTCAGACAGTTCACGCGAGGAAGCGAACGGTCTCGGCTTCAACGTCACAGACGCTGTCTCCGGGTACCTGGTGAGGCCAACCCCACCCTGGTCGGAATCGAGTACTACAGTGGATGCATGGCTGCCAGCCGCAATCCGCTCGACGACCTGCGCGAAACCATCGGCCATCTGACCGATCAGCTCAGGCTGCACGGTTCGGAGCGCGTTGACGACCTGGTCGGCGACCTCATCGGTGCGAGGCCCGGGCCGGCCCGGGCGCTGTCCGAGGTGCAGGCCGAGCTCGACGCGCTGGTCGGGCTGGAGACGGTGAAGGAACAGGTGCGGGCCCTCGTCGCACTGCTCCAGGTCCAGGCCCGCCGTAAGACGCACGGCCTGCCGGAGGTGGCCACATCACAGCATCTGGTGTTCCTCGGAAACCCGGGCACGGGCAAGACCACCGTGGCGCGGCTCCTGGCCGAGATGTACCGCGCGGTCGGTCTGCTGCAGAAAGGCCACCTGGTCGAGGTCGACCGTTCGGGCCTGGTGGGGCAGTACGTCGGCGCGACCGCCATCAAGACGGACCGGGTGATCCGGCGTGCGCTGGACGGCGTCCTGTTCATCGACGAGGCCTACGCGCTGGCCCCGGAGGACGGCCGGATGGACTTCGGCCCCGAGGCGATCGAGGTCCTGCTCAAGCGGATGGAGGACCACCGCCACCGCCTGGTCGTGATCGTGGCCGGGTACCCGCGGCTGATGGAGTCCTTCTTGCTCTCGAACCCCGGACTGCGCTCCCGGTTCGCCCGCGAGATCACGTTCCCTGACTACTCCGTCGGCGCACTCCAGACGATCTTCCATCAGATGCTGGCCCAGCACGAGTACACGCTGGAGCCGGGTGCGGACCAGATGCTGCGCCGCATCTTCACCGGGCTCCACGCGGGTGAGGACTCCGGCAACGCACGGTTCGCCCGCACGCTGTTCGAGCAGGCGCTCAACCGTCAGGCGCTGCGGCTGTCGCTCGACGAGGAACAAAGTCTCGACGCGCTCGATCGTGAGGCCGTCATGACGCTCACCGCGGACGACATCGTCGAGGCCGCGCTGGCCTTGGGCGAGGAGCCAGAGCCGGAACCGACGCCGGAACCGGAGCGGTCACGCTGGTGGCGCTGGCTGGTCTGACCGGATCTGGGGCGGCTGTCAGGCGAAGGCCCGTCCCGCCCCCGAGCGGGAAAAGCCCAACTATTCCACTGTCGTGCAACCGGAGGACAGCTTTCCTACCCGCCCCAAGCTTGCTCGCTACGGCCATGGACCCCCAAACCGGTCGCAAACAGCGCCACCGCGGCTTCGCGCTGCTCCTCAGACAACGAACTGCCCTTAAACATGAAACTGATGTGCGCGCCGTGGCCCTCGGCCACCGCTTAGACGTTGGCGGGTGCAGTATGACCCCGAACCGGGAACGGGCCCAGGCCTGGTCGCCAAGGTCCCGTCCGTCGGGGGATGGGGTTCCGGCTGGCTGGGGTTCTAAGCCGTTGCCACCTTCGGCGTCCTTGCACTTTCTGCTCTCGCAACCTCGTCTGCAAGGACCCCGCGCCGGGGGCGGCGAGCGGGGGCGCACGTCTTCTTCCGCGGTGAATCGAGGTGCCATAAATGCTTCGGGCTGCCGATCGGATGGTGTCAAGCCTTATCGTCTTGCCATTTGCAACAACCCGATCCTGACATATGGTGTTATCCACCACACGATTTTCGCGGGGTATTTAAAGGAGACTCTCATGCTGCTTTGGATAGCTATCGTTATCGCAGTTCTCTGGCTTCTCGGCCTGCTCGGAAACATAGGCGGCGGGTTAATTCACATACTGTTGGTCATCGCCGTGGTCGTCTTGGTCATCCACTTCGTTCGCGGCAGGTCACGCGTTTAATACGAAACTTTGGTCCGCCGATGCGGGACGGCGAGATGATCTGCCGCCGCGTTCTCGGATAAGGCTCGGCAGTTGAGAATATCCTTCAATCGTTGCTGCCGGAGGGGTCCCGGCTCTCTGCGTAAGGGCCGGCTCGGGACTTTCCGGGCTCCTTCTGTAACTCCGGTAGCCGGCCTTTCGTCAGATGCCGGTACGCAGCTGAGGTGTTCTCCCACTAGTTGGATCCTCTGAGGCGGTGGTACTGGTTTGGTGCCATAAATGTATGGCTATGAATCTGCGTGTTCCCGAAGAGCTGGACTGGCGACTGGACCTGCTGGCTGCCGAGGAAACATACCTCCAAGTCTGCGTTGCTGCTAGAGGGTGCAGAGCTTGTGCTGCAGCGCCACCGGTGCCGTCGGGACATCGGCGAGGGGCTGGATTTCCTTATGAGCCATGACGCGGAGCTCCTGACCCGCCTTGAGGATGCGTGACCGCGTACCTCGAGATTGAGGATGCGCTGCAGGTCGTTGACCCGTACGGGTTCCATATCCGTGACGTTGGGCTAGTTGCCTCGGCTTTGGCCCGGCCGGCAACAACTGTCTTGGGTGCGGAGGCCTATCCGCAGTTGCCGATGAAGGCAGCTGCCCTCTTGGATTCGGTGGGCCGGTTCCATCCTCTAATCGACGGCAACAAACGCACGGCGTGGACGCCGATGGTTGTGATGCCCTGGATCAACGGCTACCGGCACGACTTCACCACTGATGCGGCATTTGATCTCGTGGTGGGGGTGGCCGCCGGCGATGTCTCACTTGAAGTCAGTGCCGGGCTGATTGCCACGAATCTCGTCAGGCGCTAGTCGACGGTTTCGTGGGCATGCCGGTTGCGTGGTTCCTGAGCCGTCATGTGATTCTGTACCGGTCGGGTCATGAGATTGACTGACGCGCTCCTGGTGGCTCCCGGGCGGGCCGGCCGTTGCCCCAGGTCAGTGGAGCTGGAGCCGGCCGCGTCGGCGGGCGGCTTACATTCGCGCGACTTTGGCCTTCACCATCAGGTAGAGGCCGTAACAGATCAGACCGGCGCCGACGGCGGTCAGCATATAAACTCCGTAGGGCTGCTCGCGCAGGGCCTTCAATCCGCCGTCCAAGCCGGTGGACTCCTGAGGGTGGGCGTTGACTGTGGCAATGATGACCAGCAGTCCCACCAGAAACAGTGCGATGCCCTCTGCTACGTAGCCGACCACGCCCAGCCCCGTCACAACGGACCGGCCGGCGCCCGAGGACGGCAGCCGCAGATCCTTCCTGAACGATGCCTTGCATCCGAGGACCACGAAGACAATGCCGACGACAGCGACCGCGGCCCCGATGGCGATCAGCAGGAACGCACCCCCGGGTGCTTTCATGATTGAGACCGTGAAATCGCTGGTGGATTGTCCGCTGTTCTTGCTGTTTCCGCTTGCCGAGGCAGCGAACGTCAGCGCGATGACGGCGAACACTACCCCCTTGCCTGAGGCGGAAAGTTTCTTCCCCACCTTCTTCTTGGCTTCCAGCTGACCGTAGGCGAACACGGCGTTACCGGTTTGCCAGAGCGCCAGCGCCACACAGGCAGCGAATCCGGTCCACAGCAGCAGCAGTCCCGCGGGCTGGCCGGCGAGCTGGGCGACGGCCCCGCCCTGGTCCGCCTGTCCGGCTTTGCCGGAGGCCAACTGGATAGCGACGGACCCGGTCAGAACGTGCAACACGCCGCTGACGGCAAAACCTGCCCTGGCGGCGATCACGAGAGCCCGGGAGTTCGATGCTTCCTCGACCGCGTCCGCGGCGTCCTTCAGCTCTTTCTTCATTTTCCGATCCTCAGTGCCAGCGCGCGCAAATACGGTGCTGTGCAACACACTATTTTCTCACGGGAGCCCGCGCTCAAACAGGCCCGGTCTGAGCCCGCGAAGACGAACTGGCCCGCAGCCGGGTCAGGGGCCGGTGCGCATGCGATCGCGTGCGCAATTCACAACGGCGGACAAGTCGAGCCCGTAGGTCGGCCCCTCGCCGGAACCGTACTCCGCGAGTCGGGCCGCACCGCGCTCTAAAAGCCGGAGCGCGCCAACGCTGTTACCCCGGGCGGCGTGGGTGAGCCCGACGCAGATCTGGGCGAGACCTTGCCAAAGTTTGCGTTCTTCGGCTGGCCCAGCTTTCCATCGGGCCTCGAGTACCTCATGGGCGGCGAAGGGCCGGCCAGCTTCCACCAGACTCCGGGCCGATACCAAAGTCTGCGCCGGCGGCAGCGGCTCCTCCGAGACCGGCTCCACGCCAGCGCTTCCGTACGGCAGCGGCCGCCCAAGAGCGTCACGTGGCCGGGCCTGCCGCGGGCGCCTTGAAGCATCCCGATCCCTGTCACCAGTCATTGCAGTTTCCGCCCTGGGCGGCCCTGGACCTTATCAACCTTCATACGGCCAATGCTATGACCCGGCCGTTCGAACATCCGTCACCGCACTAAGATCCTCTGCGGGGGTCGGACAACCCTGAGGTGGTGGGAGCAGCAGTCCGGGACGCCGCGCAAGAACTTCGCGACTTTCTTCAAAGCGACGGAATCGACCTCGCTCTTGCTGACGTTGCCGTGCCGGGGCATCCGGAGCCCCTCCTGGTCCGGGAGTTCGGCCCCAGGATGGGTCCTTGGTACGCGGAGCTCGGACGCGGGGACGGTGCCAGCGTTTTGGATGACACCCCGTGGGTTGCCCGCGGGCATAGCCGGGAGACCACCTTCCAGCGGGACCTGACTGAGCCCGCCCAGGTGGACGACGCCGTGCGGGAGTTGACAGGGCGCGTCCTTGAGGATGTTGTGGCCGAAGGACGGCCCGTGGTGGGGCTGATCCTGAAGGTTCGGTACGCACCGTTCGTCACCAAGACCCACGCGAGGAAGATTCCCGAGACATTCGACCGGGAGGAAATCCTCGCGCGGGCCTTGGACCTCGCAGCCGGAATCGAAGCGGGCCGTCCGATCCGACTCCTGGGCCTGCGGGCCGAAATGGCAATGCCCGACGATGCCAGAAAGGGTCATACGCCTACGCGCGGCGGTTGGTGACGGCGTCGCTCCCTTCCTTACGAGCGCGGATGAGTCACTTCGCGGAAGTATCGGTCGTAGGTGTCGCGGGCGCCGGTGGTAAGGCCGGTGCCGACGTCGTACGTCGCTCCAGCGCCAGCGTTTGCCCGAGCCTGCGCCGTGGAACGGCACCGGGGATGACGGTGGTGACGGTCCCATGGCAAGGACACTGGCATTGGCCTGGTGGATGTCGGCAACTGAGGCGAGCGGGTTGTACGAGCCTGCGGGACGCGACACCGGCCCAGCTACGGTGGGTGGATACTCAGTGGTGTGCATCAATTTGTTGAGCCGCCTGTCGGCGACGTTGTCCGGTGCAGGCCAACGGACCGCCGCCGTAAGCCAGTGGCGGGCAGAGATCGTGATGTTGTGCTGGAATGTTGGTGAGTGAAGTGAAGTGTTCCGTCTGGGCCTTATTGCCAGCACTCCTGTGGTTGTGCGGGTGCAGCAGTCAAAGCGGTCCGGTTACGGGGCATTCCGGGGTTGTGACCGGGTTCGTCCTGACCGCCCCGGTCTGCCCCGTGGAAAATATTGGTCTGGAGTGTCCACCGCGCCCCGTATCAGGGGCCACGGTGGTGGCCTTGGACGGGGATGACGTCCAGGGCTCAACACAAACCGATAGCACCGGGGCCTTCCGTCTGACGCTGCCCGACGGTCGTTATGTGATCAGAGCGACCAACGTCGGCGGTTACGCTTCGACGGCTACCGAGCCTGTGGTCATCTCGGACCGGCCCGTTCACATCACGCTGGTTGTTGACAGCGGGATTCGCTAAGCCTGATCCGCGCAGGGCTGGTAGATGTCGCCGTCACTCAATGCCAGGAGCGATCACGTGCACGTTAGTTTCTGTGGCGGCGTGGTGAGCGTAGGGCCAATGCCCTGGAGGATGAGGGCAGCACCGCCGACCAGTTTGATGTCGGCATGGGTGCCGGCGGCTTGGAGACGCCGGCCGAGCTCCTGGAGGAGTGCATGGATTTGTGTGGTGGTGAGTTCGCCGCCGGTCATGCGGTGGCCAGGCTGCGTTCGCGGATGAAGACGTTCAAGGCGGCCAGTTCAGGGGGCGTTTGTGCGCGGGTGAGTTCCTTCATGGATGTACGGATGCTGCGGTAGGACTCTGCGGGCATCCACGCTGCGTCGAGGGGCTTGATGCGCCTGGTCCAGGAGGGGGAGGGCTGGCAGAGCCGGTGAGCGGTGTAGTTGGTGATGCCGGCCAGAGCTGCGGACCAGTGCGGGTCCTTGAGTCGCGGGCTGCGCTGGAGTAGCGGCCTGCCGGCTTTCAGGGATGCTGTGGCGTAGTCGGCGAGCATCTTGATGGCGAACTCGTAGTCGCGCGAGCTGATCAGTTGGGTGAAGGTCTTGGCGTAGTCGCGCCGTGCCGGGTCGTGGTCGCGGCCGCTGGGAATGGGGTCCGTGGCTTCCAGCGATAGTCCAAGGGCCGCGAAGATAGCAAGGGTTTTGCCGAGTTCGGCGCGTTCGTGGCCTGCTTCGAGATCCATAAGGAATTTCCGTGACACACCAGCGGTCTCGCCGAGAGACTGCTGCGACAGCCCGCGGTCCCGGCGCCGGGCACGGATGATTGCCCCGACTGTTGCGGGCGAGTCGATACTGGTTTCAAATGTCATGGCGTCCTCGCGGTCTCCCTCTATTATGTCACCGAACGGTGACAGGAGCATCCTTGTTGGGCAGGCCCTCGGATTCGGTCGGGGCGGTCATGTCCTGTGCCGTCGAATGTCCCATGATCAGAGAAGGAAATAGCCGGCGGATGGAAAGGGGCGGGTGGTGTGCTTGGATCCTCGATTCGTGGCCGAAAGTCATGGCCCGGCCAAATCGATACTCGCGACTAGTGTCGTGTTATTTTTCCGCGGTCAGTGCCGTGTGCCGCCGCTGCTTCCGGCGGGTTGGAGTTGTTTCCGCAAGGCAAAAAAGAGGGTGTGCACAATGTGCACACCCTGGGCTTCGGATTGGGTCGTACTGGTGGCGGACTGGGCCGGATTGCAGAGGTTATCGGGGGGAGTGGCGGAAATTCAAGGGCCGGAACCCGGTTCGAGTCCCACCTCGGGCACAGTGTTTTTGCAGGTCAGGGCATTTTGGTGCTTTTTCGCGTGCACAGTGTCCACACTCTTGCCTCTGATCTGATGTTCAGGGTGTGTGGGACCCGGATAGACCTATTTGGTTGTGTGGGGGAGCGGCTGCCTACGGCGGACCGGGTACCGTGCTGTGGGGTGTCTGCTGGGTGTTCATCCTCGTTCGTCCTTCCGTTGGGTTTTCGCGTTCACCCCTTCATGGTGGCTAAGGCCGCGCACGGCATGATTTGTTGTCTATTATTTAGGTCGGTCCAGGGTTGCGGTCTGTCCTGAATTTCGACTCCCTGATACCTGTTCATGCAGGCATGCGACGGTAACGGCATGACTTGGCAACTGATCCGGCGCTGATCACTCGGCCGCTGAGCCTGGCCAGTCGGTAGGCGGGGCCGGCCTCGAGGGCGGGCTGTAGGAGCTGGTGAGCCTTGCTGCATCTGCCTTCCCGCCAGTTAATCCGCCGCCGACGCCATCACTTTCCCGTCACCCCGGCATTCGGATTCTGGGTATCCGGCGTCGCTGTCCTCGCTGTTTTGGCGATGTGAGCTGGCCACTCTGCCCTCAATCAGATCCCGACGATCTCTGCCTCCCCGGGCGAGCAGTGCGGCGAGGACCCAGACCGGATCTATACCGATCGCCTGTGCGATCGCAGCGGTCGTTCGTGGATACGAGGGCGTATCAGATGAGGAGTCCGCCCCCCATCACCGGGCATTTTGCGGGCGGGTCATACGGGAATCGGGCGGCCATGGAAATTCGGCAAATCGTGATCCGGAAATTTTGGGTGGCGCTTTCGCCGGTGGGGGACCGGCTTACGGGCACACGCTGGCGCGAAAGAACGGCATGGGGTTCCGGGAAAGAACGGAGGAGTAGGCCAGAATGGCACCATGTCTTTTACTGCTACCGCAATAGTCGTCCTTATCGCGTCCCCTGGCGACACGGCTGACGAGCGGGCAGCGATCCAGCTCCAACTGAGTAGGTGGAATGTCAGTCGCGGCGAACGTGAAGGCGTCGTCGCCGTGCCATGGCTGTACGAGCAGCACGCGGTGCCGGTGTTGGGTGGACACCCTCAGTCAGTAATCAACGCTCAGGCCGTGGGTCGAGCGGACGTTGTGGTGGCCTTCTTCGATTCTCGGCTTGGCACAGAGACCCCGGAAGCTGTATCGGGTACCGCTGAGGAAATAAAGCGAGCACATGCTGCCGGCAAACCGGTCCACGTCTACTTCTCGACCGAGGACATTCCCAGATCTGCTGACCCAAATCAGCTGGCAAAACTCGCTCAGTTCAAGAAGGACATGGAGTCTGAGGGGCTTCTCGGGGAATACAGCAGCCCTGAGAATCTGGCTAGCCAGGTGTCGAACGCCATTGATTTCGATGTAAACACGCAGAATTGGTCCTCGACACTCAGTCGGACCGCAGGCACTGCCGGAGCTGCTCTCGAAGCCCGCCATGACTACCAAAGAGAACAGAACGGCGTCGATAACAAGGGAAAGCCGCGCTATCGGACGACCGCGAATCACTTAGTCATCCGCAATAAAGGCGAGGCAACCGTTTCTGACGTCCACGTCACTGTGGAGGAAGTTGACGGTCAGTTCTTATTCGAGGAGCCCGCAGCGTTCGACCTGACCAAAAACTCCGAGCTGCAGTTCAGCATGATTGCACTCCGTTCAGGCAATGCAAAGGTCAATATGAGCTGGACTGAGGACGGGGACTCGCGAGAAGCTGTGCAGTCCATCCGTGTAAGGTAGAGCGCCCGTTGATGGATCCTATACCGGGCGTCAGATGTGCTCGGCCGCCGCGATTAGACGTTCAAACTCATCCGCCAGTTCTGGGACCGGTCGACGGCCGTCGAGTTCGAGGGTCGCCCCGTTTCGAAGCAGCGGTTCGATGTCGAGAACGTATCGGCGGATCGCGGACTGGTCAGCCTCTGAGCTGCCGTAGGCATTGTTCGTACGAACCGAGACTCGCTCGATGAGGACTTCTACCGGCGCGCTCAGGAGAACAACAACGGAGAAGCGGTCATAGAAGCGACCTTGATTTTCGACAGACCCCGCGCTCCCACCGCTGAAAGGTACTCACTTTGTTTCTGATCCTGCACCAATACGACGAGGCAAAGGGCATCGGCACGAAGCGCATCGTCAACATCAACGACATTGACGAAGTGCGCTTTCCGTCTGGGGAAGGCAAGGAGATGCCAGAGGTCTGGATCTACTGGACCAATGGTGCCGCGAAGAGCACCTTTGCGCTGGCGCAGTTCGTCGGAGAGGGGAAATTTCACAGGAAAGCGACGGAGCAGGAGTTCATTGACGCCGTGGCCAAGGCTGCCGCACATCCCGGCGTTCACCTTTTCCCGGGAAGCGATTGAGTATCTACTCAAATGAGTAGACACTCAATAGCACTGCCTTTCGGCGGGGCCATTTTGCTGAGTGCTATGGCTTAGGGGAGCGGGCAAGGAGATGCCGGTAAAGCGTTGCGCGGGAAGGCCCGTTTTGGAGGCTATGTCCGTGTTAACGCCAACCGAAAATAGGGCCAGGAACGCCAACTGAAAATAGGGCCACCGACCATTATGGAAGGTGATCAATTTGGATGATTGGGCGGAGATACGCCACCTGTTTTCGACGGGCAAGCACTCGAAGCGTGAGATCGGCAGGATCGTGGGGGTTTCCCGCGGAACGGTGGATCGGGCTTTGGAGTCGGACCGGGCGCCGAAGTATCAGCGGGCGGCCGGGGTGTCGAGTTTTGATGCGTTTGCTCCCAGGGTGCGTGAGTTGTTGGTGAAGACGCCGACGATGCCGGCAGCGACGCTGGCGGAGCGGGTGGGTTGGTCTGGTTCCGCGTCGTTGTTCCGGGCGAAGGTCGCCGCGATCCGGCCTGAATACGCCCCGCCTGACCCGGCCGACCGTCTGGTCCACGAGCCGGGGTTCCAGGTGCAGTGCGATCTCTGGTTCCCGCACGAGCCGCTGCCCGTCGGTGCGGGCCAGAACGACACGCCACCGGTGCTGGTGATGACCTCGGCGTTCTCGGGATTCATCCAGGCACGGATGCTGCCGTCGCGGACGACGCCGGATCTTCTGGGCGGGATGTGGACTCTGCTGCAGGACGCTCAGGCGGTTCCGTCGCGGCTGTTGTGGGACAACGAGTCCGGCATCGGCCGGCGCAAACCGACGGAGCCGGTGGCGGCGTTCGCCGGGTCCCTAGGACTGGAGATTAAGCTGCTTCCGCCGCGAGATCCGGAGTCCAAGGGCATGGTCGAACGGATGAACAGGTTCTTCCGTCAACGGTTCATGCCGGGCCGGGACTTCCGCTCACCAGCGGATTTCAACGGCCAGCTGGAGGACTGGCTGCCCAAGGCCAATCACCGGTACTCGCGGTCCCGCCACGGCCGCCCTGACGAGCTGATCGTCCTGGACCGGGAGAGGATGCGGGAACTGCCGCCGGTGACCCCGGAGGCGGTGTTCCGCAACGCGGTGCGGCTCCCGCGGGATTACTACGTGCGGGTGTTCTCCAACGACTATTCCGTGGACCCTTCGTTCATTGGGAGGATCGTGGATGTCACTGCTGATCTGGACACTGTCTGGGTCACTCATGAGGGTGTCATCATCGCCACCCATGTCCGGGCATGGGCCCGGCACCTGGTCCTGACCGATCCGGCCCATGTGGCCCGCGCGGCGGTCATGCGCCGGGACTTCCGGACCCAGCGGGTGCACCGCCCCGAACCCGAGGAAGCGGTGGAGGTGCGGGATCTGGCCGCCTACGACGAGATCTTCGGCATCGACCTCGGCCAGCAGCCGAACCTGGTCCTGGAGGTGGCGTCATGAGCGGGACACCGTCACAGATCGAGTACTACGCCCGGGCCCTGCGTGCACCGCGGATCAGCGATGGGTTCCGCCGGCTCGGGGACCAGGCCCGGGACGCCGGCTGGTCCCATGAGGAGTACCTGGCCGCGGTCCTCTCCCGGGAAGTCTCCGAACGCGAAGCCTCCGGCGCGGCAACACGGATCAAGGCCGCACGGTTCCCGGCCCACAAGGACCTGGAGGAGTTCAACTTCGACCATCAGCCCTCCGCGGACCGGAACCTCATCGCGCACCTGGGCACCGGGGTGTTCCTCTCCGAGGCCAAAAACGTGGTCCTCCTCGGGCCGCCCGGCACCGGCAAAACGCACCTCGCGGTCGGCATCGGCATCAAGGCAGCCAAGGCCGGGCAGCGGGTCCTCTTCGACTCCGCCACGGGCTGGGTCGCCCGACTGCAGGAGGCCCACTCCCGAGGGAAACTCGCCCAGGAACTGGTCAAACTCCGCCGCTACGGGCTCCTCATAATTGACGAAGTAGGCTACATCCCGTTCGATCAGGACGCCGCGAACCTGTTCTTCCAGCTCGTCTCGAGCCGCTACGAACACGCGTCCATGATTCTGACGTCTAACCTCCCGTTCGCCCGCTGGGGCGACGTCTTCGGAGACCTGACCATCGCCTCGGCCATGATCGACCGGATCGTCCACCACGCCGACGTCATCAGCCTCAAAGGCAACAGCTACCGCCTCAAAAAACACCAACCTGCCGCCAGTACGGCACAATAGAACAACAACCCGTGGCCCCGTTCTCAATTGGCACTATTGGCCCTATTTTCGGTTGGCGTTAACAGTCCGCCATGGAGGTGCCTTTGTCCCCCAAGAGTGTTGCATGTTCGAGCTTGTCTGGATCGCCCACGGACGGCCGACCGGCGCCGCGCCCGTGCACCGTGGCCCCCGCGCTGGCATGGGAGGGCATGGGCCGAGCGTTCGGCCGCGTAGATACGTTCCATCTGACCGAAGAGAGCCAGCACAACAAGCGCCAGCTGGTTCATCGGATCATCCTTGGCTGTGGTGTCGATCCTGAACGGATCCGCCAGTGTTCGCAGCCCTATGTTCCGTCGGCCAGCTCGTGGACAAGGTTGAGCGTGTCCCGGACAGTCCGACCCAGGCAGTCAAGAGTATGGACTACCAGCACGTCCCCAGGGCGGGCGTAGCCCAAGGCCGCCGTAAGCCCAGGACGGGCGCGTGTGGCTCCCGACTTCTTGTCCACTTGTATCTCTCTGGGTGGGATCAATGCCGGCAGCGCCCAGGGCGTCCAGCTGGCGGTTTAGATCCTGCCAGGCCGGCACTGGCGAGGCCCAAGACCACGTTCAGGCTGCTCAACCGGTCGGGTTACCAAGGTCCGGTCCAATGCTGAAGCCATCTGGTCAAGAACGGGATGGCCGGGGTTCCGGACCCGGGGTACTTCTCCTCTGACCGGCTGATCGCCCAGGCAGCGTTGACCAGCCCGATGTGGCTGAACGCCTGCGGGAAGTTCCCCAACAACTCACCGCTGCCGGCGGCCACCTCTTCAGAAAGCAGGCCCAGCTCTGTGGCGAAGCCTGCAGCGCCTTCAAAAACTTCCCGGGCGCGCTCAACGGAGCCGGCGAGGGCAAGTGCATGGGCGAGCCAGAACGTACACAGCAGGAACGTCCCTTCAGCCCCGGGCAGCCCGTCTTCACCACCGTACCGGTACACCAGGCCCCTTGTGTCCGTGAGGTGCCGCTGGATCGCGTCAATTGTTGCCAGCATCCGTGGGTCATCCCCCGGCAGGAAGCCGACAATTGAGAGCATCAGTGCTGAAGCATCCAGCTCATCGGAGCCCAACGCCTGGGTGTAGGAGTTGGCAGTATCACTCCAGCCCTGGGCCTTTATAGCAGCGGCGATCTGCTCTCGTACGTCCCGCCAATAAGGAACCCTGTCGGTGGCATCCAGGAGGTCGGCAATGCTGACGGCGCGGTCCACGGCCACCCAGCACATGAGCTTTGAGTACAGGTAGTGGCGGGGCTCGCCGCGGACTTCCCAGATCCCCTGGTCCGGGGACTGCCATCGTGCGGCTGCTGCATCGGCGGCGTCCGCAAGGAATTTGCGGGTGTCCGGGTCCATGTCTGCGAGGTATTCCGGCAAGATTGCTGCAGCGTCCAGGAGTTCCCTGTACACGTCGAGCTGGCGTTGCCGCCATGCTGCGTTCCCTATTCGGACGGGCGTGCTTGAACGCCAACCCGGCAGGTGGGGCAGTTCACGTTCTGACAGGTCACGTTCACCACCGACCCCGTACATGATCCCGAGCTCTTCACCCTCGCCCAGTTGGCCGGAGCCAGCCGTCGCCAGAAAGCGGAAGAACCTTCCGGCTTCGACCGGGCAGGCGGCAACCCAGAGTGCCTGCAGCGTCATGCTTGCATCCCGGACCCATGTATAGCGGTAGTCCCAGTTGCGCTGGCCTCCGATGACCTCCGGCAGGGACGTGGTGGGGGCGGCCACGATCGCTCCAGTGGGGTGGAAGGTCAGCGCCCGCAACACCCTCCCGCTCAGGGAGACCAGTTCCTGCCACGGGCCCGTGTAGTTCTGGTGCATCCCCGACCAGCTCGTCCAGCCCTCAATGGTGTCGGCAAGCCGCCGGGAAATTTCCTCCTGTGCCCAGAAGACGGGCGCATCCTCCCAGCTGTTCGCGTGTTCAAGGGCGAATCCAAAAGCATCACCCTCTCGCACAACAACGCGGGCCCGGGCGACATCACTTTCGATCGTAAACGGAACAGGAGCAGACAATGACAGGACCGCGGCGCCTCCTCTAATCAACAGCCCACCTGATCCCCCGTGGACCAAAGGCCGTATCAACCCGTATTCCGGTCGCGCCACAAAGACGACGTCAAGCTGAACCGTTCCTCGTATGCAGGAAACTTGCCGCAACAGCGCCCCCGGTGATCCGGCACCGAGGTCATGGCCCCTGTTCCCGTTTCCAAGAGCCAGGGCGTCGGTCAGGGTGACCTCACCCTCGTCGGTGCGGAAAAAGGTCTCAAGAACCATGCTGGGACCGACATATCGCCGGGTGGACGTGAAGTCAGCAACAGGACGGATTGACCAGAACCCTGCGTCGTCACCCAGGAGACGTCCAAAAACCGAGGGACTATCGAACCGGGGCAGGCACAACCAGTCCACAGACCCTGCAGCACTCACCAACGCCGCAGACCGGCAGTCAGAGAGCAATCCGTAGTCTGCGATGGGGCTACTGCTCATTGACACAGCCTGACTGACTCGGTCCGCTTCAGCAAGGGGGGCTGGCAATGTCAACCCGATTTCAGCCCACCTGGCCCGGGAAACCGCAGCTTGAACAGGGACCACATTCCATTCCTCTAAGGAGAGTAGGCGCGGCTGTTGGTTCAGAATGGCGGCCTTTCACAGAGACCTAGGCGTGCAGCAACACGATTCCTGTCGGGTCAGGATTGGTCTGCCGGAAAGAACGGGCGTTCCCGGGGCGCGTCCTGGGCCTCAGTTGCCTTCAGCCGGATGAAGTCGCGGTCCTCTTGGGAAAGCACGGTCTCGCCGTGCCGGTTACCTTCGTCGGTTCCGGTTTTATTGCAGATGGTTGCTGTGACCGTGCGGGGCAGAATCAGGCATCCCGGATTGTCGGTGAGCCACTTCTGAGTGGCGGGATCGAGATGGTCCCACTGATCCCTGATGTTCATTTTCAACCGGTGTCCTTCCTTTGGGAACTCATGTCCATAGACCCCGGCAGGGGATCCCGGTATGAGAGTGTGCTCAGAGTACGCCGGTCCGTCGGTGAAGGACAGGGGCATATCGACGCTAGGAGAGCTTCTCGATTTCAACGAACATAATCCAGGCGGTGCCGCGGTACCAATCGTGTGCGCGGTACCTGCCGGGCGGACGTAGCTTTGGCCGATACTCAGCTCGACGGCCGTCTCGGCCCCGTCCGGGGCCGCCGCCCACAGGGTGCCTTCCGTGAGGGGGACGACCACGTACTCGTGTTCATGCACGTGTGCCGGGATCGTATCGCCCGGTTCCAGTTCCCAGCGTGTTACCCCGGAAGATGCCATTCTCGATCTGTGTTTCGCTGATGACCATGGTGCTCCTGTGTCGGCTACGTTCGTTGTGCTGCTCGGCCGGGCCTATCCACCCCCAACCGGGGGATGCCCTGCTCGGGTCAGGCGGCCCTGCGCCGGCCGCCTTTCCTGCCTCGTGCGGTGGATCGTAAACCGCAGTGTATGCGGCTGCCGGAACCATGCTGAGCCCCACCACCATGAGCTGCAAGCCGATAACCATGATGCAGGCAGCGGCGATGGTCCAGGGTCTGTTCGCTCTGGCCGTAGCGGGTTTCAGGTCCCGGTGTCGCTGGAGGCTCGGCAGGAGCTGAGTATTCCATCCTCATAGCCCCGAGTGCACACCCGGGTCCATGGCGCCTTGTGTGATCGTCGGCCGGTCTGTACTGCTCGGGGTCCATGCGTCTGCCCCCTCGGGCTTAGTGTCCCGCGGCCAC
Organism: Pseudarthrobacter sp. S3; assembly: GCF_050156905.1. Classification (NCBI taxonomy): domain Bacteria; kingdom Bacillati; phylum Actinomycetota; class Actinomycetes; order Micrococcales; family Micrococcaceae; genus Pseudarthrobacter; species Pseudarthrobacter sp. S3. The sequence continues at coordinate 2,008,937 of NZ_CP189583.1, forward strand.
CCGAGGCACCCGTCAACTTCGGGAGCGGCAGCTGGTCCGCAATGGTCCCGTAGAGGGTTCCCCAAGCGGGACAGCGGATCCCGGAACGGGCACCGATCCGTGTCGGGTCAGTCCTGGGAGAGAAAAGTTACCCGGCGGAACTCGGGTTTCTTCTGAACGACCGGTGCTTAGTTGATGGTGCTGGCGCCGGATTGAAGGGGTACCCCGTTGGCGCCGTAGGTGAGTCCGGCAGGTTGCGGGGCGATGTGAAGCCGCGTGGAGAACGCGGCGATGAGGGCGAAGAGGAAGGCTGCTGCCGCGATGGCCAGCGCCATCGCGGCGACGGTTCCGTAGCCGCTGACCCGTGGGTCGAGGAACGGGTAGGGGTACCAGTCGACGATGGGACCGCGGATCAGGCTGTAGACCAGGTAAAGGAGCGGGAACCCGAGCCAGATCAGCGAGGTGCGGACAGGGACCCTGGTTTTGGGCAGGTCAACAAGCCAGTCGATCACCATGATCGTCGGGATGGTGTAGTGCAGCGCGACGTTGATCCAGGGGATTGGAGTGTTGACGTCGATGTTGCTCAGCAGAAGGTTGTAAACGATCCCGGTGATGGTCATGTAGATGGTCGCAGCTCCGCGAAGGAGTTCGAGCCAACGGGGGCTTTCGCCTTTCCATGCGTACCGGCCGGCGATCGCCAGGGTGATGAAGGCAATGATGTTTGATTCGATGGTGAAATAGCTGAAGAAATTCCCCGCGGAGGCGCCGGGAACGTTCTGGAGCAGATGTGTCAGCTGGAAAAGTATGGCCAGGAATCCGAGCAGGGCAAACCAGAACCTGAAGAGCGCCAGCCCTCGATTGGGTGTCATATAGGGATCCTATGTGGCCAGGGATGTCGGGGCCGTGAGGTTGGCATTGTCGACGCCGGGTCTGCGTGCGACCCGGGGCCGGTGCTTCTCGCAGGGCGGGCTGACTCCATGGAGGTGCTGTTCCCTGGGCGCCCGTTCAGGGATCGGCTAGCGCGCACCAATTACGGTTCTCTCGTCCCGCACCGACGGGTGTTGTTCTACCGGTATCTTTTGAGGAACCGCACATCTCGCCCGAACCGGGCCGCATGGCATGGGATGATCTTGCAATGAGCGAACTTGAGGTCAAGCGCTTGGTCCGCGGGGACGCGGCTGCGGCATGCGTCATGTTTGAGATGATGGCGCGTGTCTTCGGAGAAGACAGCGAGCCGCTCAGCGAGGACTACCTCGAAGATCTTCTTGGTCCAGAGGGTTTCTGGGCCCTGGCGGCTTTCATTGGCCCGGATATTGTTGCCGGCCTAACTGCTCACACGTTGCCGATGACACGTTCACCAACGTCGGAGGTGTTCATCTACGATCTTGCCGTGCGGCAGGACCATCGGAGACAGGGCGTCGCAAGCCGACTGGTGCTCGAACTGCGCGCCACCGCCGCGCTGGAGGGCATCCACGAGATATTCGTCCCGGCCGACAACGAGGACGTGCACGCCTTGGATTTCTATCGGGCGCTGGGAGCTACCGCTTCGCCGGTCACGTTCTTCACCTTCAAGTCGGGCAATGACGCATGGACGGTGCTGCCGCGGGTAGTCTGGAAGGATGAGCTCCGCAATCCCAATAACGCTCACCTTCGATGGACGCTTCGCCCGCGAACTCGGGGAGCTGGCGGTTCCGTGGCAGGCGGACGAAGCACCTGATCCGCAGCTGCTGGTCCTGAACGAGCCGTTGGCCAGCGAGCTGGGCCTGGACCCGTCCGCGCTGCGGTCGGATGAGGGGACGCTGCTGCTGATCGGCAACCGGGTCCCTGACGGTGCCACGCCGGTGGCCCAGGCCTACGCGGGGCACCAGTTCGGCGGCTACTCACCGCAGCTCGGCGACGGGCGTGCCCTCCTGCTGGGCGAGGTCACGGACATCCACGGGCAGCTCAGGGACATCCACCTCAAGGGTTCCGGCCGGACACCGTTCGCCCGCGCGGGTGACGGACTCGCCGTCGTCGGTCCCATGCTGCGCGAGTACGTCGTCAGCGAAGCCATGCACGCCATGGGCATCCCCACCACGAGGTCCCTCGCCGTAGTGGCCACGGGCCGGCCCGTCCGCCGCGAAAGCATACTGCCCGGTGCTGTACTTACCCGGGTGGCGAGCAGCCACCTGCGCGTCGGCAGCTTCCAGTTCGCCCGCGTCAACGGCGACACGGACCTCCTCCGCCGCCTGGCCGATCATGCCATCAGCCGGCATTACCCGGACGCCGCGCTCGCCGACAAGCCCTATCTCGCGTTCTTTGACGCCGTCATAGCCGCGCAGGCATCCCTGGTGGCGCAATGGATGCTGGTGGGCTTCGTCCACGGCGTGATGAACACCGACAACATGACCATCTCCGGCGAGACCATCGACTACGGTCCGTGTGCATTTATGGACAGCTTCAATCCCGGCGCGGTCTACAGCTCCATCGACGCGGACGGACGCTACGCCTACGGCAACCAGCCGATCATTGCCGAATGGAACCTCACCCGGCTCGCCGAAGCACTCCTGCCCCTGCTCCACGAAGACCAGGACCAGGCCGTGGCGCTCGCAGTGGAGTCCCTCGGCGCCTTCCGCACGCTGTACAGCGCGGCCTGGTCAGCCGGCATGAAATCCAAGCTTGGGCTGCGCGCGGACACTCCCGACGACGTCGCGTCGCCGCTGGTGGACGGCGTGCTGGCGCTGCTTCAGGAAGCCGAAGTGGACTACACCTCCTTCTTCCGGAGCCTCGTCTCGGCAGCCCGCGGCACCCCGGAAACTGCCCGGGCCATGTTTGCGGAGCCCGAAGCCTGCGACGCCCGGGCGGCTCGGTGGCTGGCGCTGGCGCCGGACGCGGACCTGATGGAACAGGTCAATCCCGTCTACATCCCCAGGAACCACCTGGTTGAAGAAGCTCTTGACGCTGCTATTGCAGGCGACCTGGACCCCTTCAGCCGCCTGATGGCCGTCGTGGCTGAACCGTACACGCAGCGCCCCGGGCTGGAACGCTACGCCGGCCCCGCCCCTGAAGACTTCGGGAACTACCGGACCTTCTGCGGAACCTGAGCCAACAAGGGCGGCCGGATTGGCGCGCCCTGCAGGCTGTCGCCCCGGTAACGATGTGGCAGGTCAGGCCCCGCAAGCCCGATATGCCCGGTAAGCTCACCAACTATGTCCCGGATTGTTCAAAGAATGCGGCTGCCCGCCCTCGCGGGCATGCTGGCGGTCACCCTGGTGGGGTCGGCTGCGCTGCTTCCGTCACATGCCGCAGACGACGCGCCGCCGGGCGGCTATCCCTCATGGCAGGACGTGCAGAACGCCAAGCAAAGCGAGGCCGGCAAGGCGGCAGAAGTCACGAGAATCAACACGCTGCTGGGCGGGCTCCAGACCGAAGCCGAGGCACTGGGCAATGCGGCCGTAACGTCCGCCGCGGAATCCGCGTTGGCCGAAGCGGCGCTTCAGGCCTCGACCTCCACCGTGGACGCCCTGGCCGCCCAGACCGCACGCGCCACGGCCGAACTGGGACAGTACAAAAAGGAAATCGGTGCCCTGGCGGCCCAGTCGTACAAGACCGGTGGCACCAACATGGGTTTCTTTGTTGCCCTCGACGCCGTGCAGAACAACAGCATCCAAGGCCTGAACATCGTCCAGATCGTCAGTGATAAGACAGCCGTCCTGGTGTACAAATCCGCAGCCGCAGAACGCATTTCCCGCGCCCTGGCCGATCAGGAGCAGGCAGCCAGGGCCGAACGCGAGCGCCTGTCCGGGGAGGCCAGAACCAAGCTCGACGCCGCCCAGTCGGCACAGCAGGCCATGTCCCGGCAGATCGCGGAGCAGCAGGTACACGGCCAGGAGCTGACCGCGCAGCTGGCCTCCCTCAAGGGCACTACTGCTGCGGTGGAGGATGAGTTCCGGCAGGGCCGGGCGGCCCTGGCCGCATACGAAACCGCGCAGGCCGCCAAACGGGCCGCGGCGCAGGAGCAGGCACGCCAGCAGGCGGAGGCGGCAGCCAAGGCGGCGGCCCTCGCCGCTGCGCAAAAACCGGCTCCGGCCCCGCCTGCTGTACCGGGAGTCCCCGCCCCTGCTCCGGTCCCGAGCCCGACGCCGGTGCCGCCGCCCGTCGTCGTTGTACCTTCCGTGCCGGGAGGCGCCATGAACGACCCCGCGGGCGCAAAAAACTACGCGGCCGGGCAGTTGGCTGCCCACGGCTGGGGCCAGGACCAGTTCCAGTGCCTGGCGTCACTGTGGACCAAGGAGTCCAACTGGCTGACCACCGCCACCAACCCCTCCTCGGGCGCATACGGCATCGCCCAGGCGCTGCCGGCCAGTAAGTACGGGACGGCAGGCAGCGACTGGCTCACCAGTTACCGGACCCAGGTCAATTGGGGACTGTCCTATATCGCGGACCGCTACGGGTCACCTTGCGGCGCGTGGAACCATTCCGTGGCCAAGAACTGGTACTGACCTGGTCCGGGTCGGCAGCCGGGTCACGTTTCCGGGGCTTTGGCGTATTCCGCGGCGCTGAGGAATTCGATGCCGACGAAGGTTTCATCGCCGTCCACCCAGGCGTCATGCCCTGGCGGAATGGTATAGGAGTCACCGGCGCTGATGGTGATCCGGTTGCCATCGGTGGTCTCGACGTGGAGGGAGCCGGAAACGCAGAAACCCACGTGGTTGTTTTGGCACGACTCGGTCTGGACCACTGGCTTGATGCAGTCCGACCAGCGCCAGCCGGGACTGAACGTCATCCGGCCGATCGTGTAGTCACCCACTTTGACGATGTCGACTTCAGTCTTGTCCGGGCGGCGCTTCTCATCCGGTGTGTTATGGGATTTGACTTCAAGCTCGGTAACGATGTTTGTAGGCATGACACGCAGACTTTCTCTTTTGATTCTGTGTCCATCAGCCGTCTGTCCCTGGCTGACAGACGGCATCTGAGGCGCTTACGATTGCCAGCTTCCTCCAACCCGCCGCACTTGTCGAGACCCAAACCACTAGGCTTTTCCCATGCCCGATTTTGACCGTTTCCGGGTCCTGCTGGAGGAAGAGCGCGCCCGGAAACTTGCACTCCTCCCCGCCCTCCGTGCGGACATCTCCTCGGCCAACGCCGCCCGCCAGGATTCCAACGTGGACGACGAACACGACCCCGAGGGTTCCACCATTGCGTTCGAGCTGTCGCAGGCATCGGCGCTGCTGCGGCAGAGCAGCTCTGGCCTTGACCAGGTGGAGGCGGCGCTGGCGCGGATTGCGGCCGGCACCTACGGGACGTGCGCCGTGTGCGGGGATCCCATCGCGGAAAGACGGCTCGAAGCCCGCCCGTCGACGCCGTTCTGCATAGTCCACGCTGCGACCGGCCGGCATGGACGGTAGCGGTGCCGTGAACGAGCGCGTCCCGGAGGCTGCCGGCTTCATCGACGCCACCCTGCAGAACGAGGGCGCCTGGTACCGGGCTGAGGACGTGGAGTCCCGGGTGGGTGGGGCGCTGGGGTCCTATGGATCGTCGGTGGGAGCCGTCCGCGGCACTGTCCGCGACGCCGGCACGAAGTTTAAGGACCTTGGCCATGACGACGTGACCGCTTTAGCGTCGCTCCTCTGGGGCCGGCCCGGTCCAGGCAGGCTTCCAATCTATGAGCGGCGGCTCGCCGCCGTTGTGTTGCTGCAGTCCCGGGTTTCCCTCCTCCGCCACTCTGACCTGACCCGGCTGGAGGGCTTCATCCGAACCGCGCAGACCGGTGAACTGGTGGACGCCCTGATTGCCGACGTTGTGGGTCCGTTGCTGCAGGGTCTGGGCGGAAACGACCGACAGCGCGCCGACGTCGTCATCACCCGCTGGCACCAGGACCCGGACGACGCACTCCGCCGCGCAGCCCGGCTCATCGCGTCCCAGGGAACTGACCTGCCGTCCATTTCCGGGAAGCGCAACCGGGCACAGGACTGACCCCTGTTCCCTGATCCCCGTCAGCCGTACTCTGGGCCTTGGAGGTGATTGCCATGGAGGCAGCGCAGGGTGACAGGATCATCGTCAGGGGGAGGACCGTCGGATCGTCGGACCGGCACGGGGTAATCGTTGAAGTCCGCGGTCAGGAAGGTCATCCGCCCTATCTGGTCCGCTTCGACGACGGACACGAAACGGTTATGTACCCCGGCGGTGATTTCGCCGTCGAACGCGGCCACGGGGGACAAACAGGCTGACGCGCCGCGGGCTGCGCGTCCGGGCCAGCGGGCACCTGTCAGACTGGTGGAATGGATCACTCCTTGGCTGCCACGTCCCCTGATGCGAACCTCACGTTTCCGCCGGTCCGGACCGGTCCGCGGGACCCCGGTGACGCCTGGGTGGAGGGCAGCCGCGGCAAGTTCTGGGGCCGGTTCGGTGCCGCCGGCGTCCTGGCCTATGATCCCGGCAAGGGTGTCCTGCTGCAGCACCGCGCGCTGTGGAGCCACAACGGTGGTACCTGGGGACTGCCCGGCGGAGCGTTGCACCAGGGTGAGGACGCCGTCACCGGGGCCCTCCGCGAGGCGCACGAGGAAGCTGCGATGCCTGCCGCGGATGTGAGCGTCCTCTTCACCTCCGTGCTGGACATTGGCTACTGGTCCTACACCACCGTCATAGTACTGGTGACCGCGCCTTTCGAGCCCGTGATCAGTGATCCGGAAAGTCTCGAACTCCAGTGGGTTCCGGTGGATGCGGTGGACCTCAAAGAGCTCCATCCCGGTTTCGCAGCATCCTGGCCGGATCTGCGGACAGGCATGCTGGAGCGTTCTGCCCAGCGGACAGGGTGGGCTGAGCCCCACAAAGACAAGCGAAAGGGTCAATGTTGACTGCTGCACTCCCGGAACTGGCCGATGGCGATTTCTATTATGAGGCGTTCGGCGGTGGCCGATTCCGCTCCACCATCCACGCCCAGGGGGCCTGGAACGAGCACGAACAGCACATGGCGCCGGCTTCCGGCCTGATGGCGGACAGCCTGGAGCGCCACGAACCCCGCGACGACATGCGGATGGCCCGGCTGAGCTACGAGATCCTGGGCCTGATCCCCGGGGGCGGGTTCCACATCGAAACCACCACTCTGCGCCCCGGCCGGACCATCGAGCTCCTGCAGGCCGAACTGGTTGCCAACGGCCGCGTGGCCATCCGTGCCACAGCATGGCGGATGATCACCAGCGACACAGCCGGGGTTGCCGCCGTCGAGGACGCCGCCATTCCGGCGCCCGATGAATGCAAACCGCTCGACGGCCCTGCCATCTGGCCCGGCGGCTACATCCGGTCCCTGGAGATGCGTGTGGCAGAGGGCCACCGGCCCGGCGCGGGGATCGTCTGGCTCCGCACCCTGCACCCTCTCACCGACAACGCCGACAGCGGCGACCTGGCCCGACTGATGGGCCTCGTTGACACAGCCAACGGGATCGCGGCCAGGGTCCCGCCAGGTAAAGACAGCTATGCCTTCCCCAACCTGGACCTGCAGATCCACATGTACCGCAGGCCCGGGGGCGAATGGCTGGGCCTGGACAACGCCGTCTCCTTCGGAACCGACGGTATTGGCCTCACGTCCACCGTCCTGCACGATCTACAGGGGCCCTTCGGCCGCGCCGAACAGATCCTGACGCTGCGCAGGACCTGAGGCGCAGTTCCCAGGCGTTGATTTCTGCCTGGCCGCTTCCCGGCAGGCCTCAGGACGCCGGGGGCTCCTGGACCGGCGTCGAGTCCTGGCCGTATTCGGCGGTCACCAGGATGGGCAGGTGGTCGGAGGCGCCGCGGGGCAGGGTTTCCACGTTCTCGATGTTCAGGCCCAGGGACGTGGCAAAGTCGAAGTGGCCCTTGAACACCTTGTAGCGCGTGTAGGTCCGGCGATCACTGAGGGATAGTTCGTACCCCGTGTTCTTCATGTGTTCGTTGAGGTTCTTCGTGAAGAAGGGGTAGTTGAAGTCCCCCACCATTAAAGTCATCAGGCCGGTGCCCATGCCCAGCAGTTCCGCGTGGGCAGCATGGATCTGGTTGCGCCGCAGCGAGTTGGTGGCGGTCAGCGGTGCAGCGTGGAAAGACGCGATGACCAGTTCGTGATCGGTCTCGTTGTCCCGCACGCGAGTGCCGATGAGGCGCTCATGGGCGGGCGCCAGGACCATGTCGTGAAGGGACTTCTTGAGCGCGAATGCCTTGGTGCCGTGGGCGGTGAACCGGTCCGGCCGGTAGTAGATGGCCAGCCCAAGCCGGTTGCCTTTCGTGGAATCGGCCAGTTGCAATTGACCCAGTGTGTCCGGCAGGTCAGTGGTGTCACATTCCTGCAGGCACAGGGCATCAACGCCGAAGTCCTGTGCCAAGGCGACCAGCTCCCCGCTGGCCTTGTGCTTACGTAAGTTGTAGCTAATGACGCGTATCAGTGGATTACCTCTTCTGAGGAGTAGCGGGTGGGCCCAGTTCTTGAGTTTAGCCACCGATGGGGGACGGTGCAGTATTAATCCGCTGGATGTCAGGTGGAGCGGAACACCAGCCATCCGGCGAGGGTGGACAGCCCAGTCAGGGCGGCACCCCATAGGATGTCCACGACAATAAGCTGGAGTGGCCACGTCTTGAGCGTGGCGGCATTCGTGAGGTCGTAGGTGGCGTAGGCAAAGGCGCCCAAGGCGGCCCCGTAGCCGACGGCGGTCAGCCAGCTGCCGCCGTCGAGCGCCGGCCGCAGCGCAAAGAAGACAATTCCTGCTATGTACATGACATAGAAAGCCACGGCGTAACCTAAGTGTGGCTTGTCTGCGAGCAGGTCACCGATGTGGCTGCGGTAAAACGGGTTCATGAGTTTGAGCCAGACGGAGTCGATGACGGCAAACGCAGCAGCGACAACAAGGAATTGCAATATGACCATAAGGGAGCTTAGCAACATGCAGGACGCCGAAGCGGGAATGCAGACCCTGACCGTGGTGCGGCAGGATCACACCCTCGGCGCCGCACGCGACCTGGAATTCGGCCTCGAACTGCTGACCCATGCGAAGACCGGCAGGATCGGCCCCACGCTCCGGCTGTACCGGCCCGCACCCACTGTTGCGTTCGGTCAGCGGGATACCCGGCTGCCCGGCTTCGACACAGCCGCCCAGGCGTGCCGGGAGTACGGATTTGAACCCCTGGTGCGGAAGGCCGGTGGCCGCGCCGCCGCTTACCACGAGGGCACTCTGGTGGTGGACCACGTGATGCCCCATACCGATGCCATTGCCGGCTCCAAGGCCCGGTTCGGATTCTTTGGTGAGTTGCTGGCGCAGTCTTTGCGGAACGTCGGTGTGCAGGCCGCAGTTGGCGAAATTCCGGGGGAGTACTGCCCAGGCGAGTTCAGCGTTCACGGAACCGATCCGGCCGATCCGGCGCGCCGGATCAAACTCGTCGGAACAGCGCAACGCGTGGTGAGTGGCGGGTGGCTGTTCAGTTCCGTGATCGTGGTGGAAAACTCCGCCCCCATCCGCCACGTCCTGACGGACAGCTATGCCGCCTTGGGCCTGGACTGGGACCCGGCCACTGCCGGCGCGGCCAACGACCTCGTGCCCGGGCTGACGGTCCAGGATGTCCAGGACGCCGTAATTGCCGCGTACGCGGGCCACGCCTCCCTCCGGCACGCCGACTTCAGCAGCTATGCAGGTTTGGACACCAGGGAGGCGTAGCCCGCGCTAGCCGTGCTGGGCCAGATGGCGGGGCTCCGGGGCCCTTAGTGGCCCCGGGCGATCCACTCGTCCAGGTGCGGGGCTTCTGCTCCGATGGTGGTGCTGTCGCCGTGCCCGGTCCGGACCACCGTTTCGGCCGGCAGGGGCAGCAGCCACGTCCGGATCGACTCGATGATGGTGGGGAAGTCGCTGTAGGACCTGCCCGTGGCGCCGGGGCCACCCTGGAACAGGGTGTCCCCACTGAAAAGCGAGCCCTCACCATCGGGCCCGTCCGCCAGGTGGAAGGACACCGAGCCGGGCGAGTGCCCGGGGGTGTGCAGGGCCGTCAGGCTGGCCCCCGCCACCTCGATGATGTCGCCGTGCTTGATGGCGACATCGGGTTCCACATCCGGGTAGACGTTGCGCCACAGCATCCAGTCGTCCTGGTGAAGGTGGATCGGTGCCTGGACGAGGTCCCAGAAGTCAGCTACCGACCGGATGTGGTCGTCGTGGCCGTGGGTCAGCAGGATCGCCTTGAGTTTCCGGCCACCGACGGCGGCGGCTACGGCCTTGGCATCGTGCGCGGGATCGATGACCACGCATTCCTCCGCGTTGCCCACGATCCAGACGTTGTTGTCCACATCCCAGGTGCCGCCGTCGAGCGAGAACGTCCCGGATGTGACGAGGTGCTCGATCCTGACGCTCACAGTTCCACCACAGAACGCAGCACGGAACCGGAGTGCATCTTCTCGAACGCTTCCTCCACCTGGTCGATGGTGATCCGCTCGGTCACGAAGGCATCCAGATCCAGCTTGCCCTGCTTGTAGAGGCTGATCAGCATGGGGAAGTCCCGGGACGGCAGGCAGTCACCGTACCAGGAGGACTTCAGCGACCCGCCGCGGCCGAAAACGTCCAGGAGCGGCAGCTCCAGGGTCATCTCCGGCGTCGGGACGCCCACCAGTACCACGGTGCCGGCGAGGTCTCGGGCGTAGAAGGCCTGCTTGTACGTTTCGGGACGGCCGACGGCGTCAATCACCACGTCTGCGCCGAAGCCGCCGGTGAGTTCCCGGATCTTCTCCACCGGGTCGGAATCAGAGGAGTCCACGGTGTGGGTGGCACCGAGTTCCTTCGCGCGCTCCAGCTTTTTCGCGTCGATGTCGACGGCGATGACGGTGGTTGCGCCGGCGAGCGCGGCGCCGGCGATGGCAGCCATGCCCACACCACCGCAGCCGATGACGGCGACGGTGTCACCGCGCTTGACGCCGCCGGTGTTGATCGCGGCGCCCAGTCCGGCCATGACCCCGCAGCCGAGCAGGCCGATGGCGGCAGCATCGGCGTCGGGATCAACCTTCGTGCACTGGCCGGCAGCCACAAGGGTCTTTTCGATGAAGGCTCCGATGCCCAGGGCGGCGGACAGTTCGGTGCCGTCCTCCAGCGTCATCTTCTGGGTGGCGTTACGGGTGTTGAAGCAGTACTGGGCCTGGCCGCGGTTGCACGCACGGCAGTCGCCGCAGACGGCCCGCCAGTTCAATACCACGCGGTCGCCCGGGGCGACGTCCGTGACGTCCGGGCCAACGGCACTGACCACTCCAGTGGCTTCGTGCCCGAGGAGGAACGGAAAGTCGTCGCTGATGCCGCCCAGCTTGTAGTGCAGGTCGGTGTGGCAGACGCCGCTGGTGAGAATGTCCACCAGGGCCTCGCCCGGACCCGGATCCGGGACCAGGATGGTCTCCAGAGTGACCGGGGCGCCCTTGGAACGCGCTACGACACCTTTGACTTTATGGATCACGAAAGGCTCCCTCAATGCAGATAGACAGAACGGGACCAACACGGATGTTGGTCCCGTTCTGTTTACCACATGAGCTGCGGTGTTCAGGCCGCGAGGCGGCTCTTTACCTCGGCAGCGGAAGGATTGGTGGCGGCAGTGCCGTCCGGGAAGAGCACGGTGGGCACGGTGCGGTTGCCGCCGTTGAGCTTCTCCACGAGGTCGGCTGTGCCCTCCACCTCTTCGATGTTGATTTCCGTATAGCCGATGCCCTGCGCGTCCAGCTGCTTCTTCAGCCGGTTGCAGTAGCCGCACCAGGTGGTGGAAAACATGGTGATGGTGCCGTTCTCGGGGGTAAAGTCCACGGAGCTCTCCTGAAATCGTTGGGTAGGTTCCTTCCCGTCAACGGTAACCCGGGGCAGGCTATTCCCTGAGCCGGCCCGGTGGATGCGGTGCCGGATGACAGCAGATAACGCTGATGGCATGCTGGAGCCATGTGTGGACGCTATGTGATGGCACGGGCCGTGGGCGACTTGCTGGCCGACTTTGATGCCCAGCTGGAGGAGGAAGTGCACCTTCCCCCGTCATGGAACGTGGCGCCAACCGACGCTGTCCCGATCGTCCTGGAACGGCTGATCGACGACGGCCCCGTGCGGCAGCTCCACGTGGCCCGCTGGGGCCTGGTGCCGTCCTGGGCGAAGGATCCGGGCATCGGCCCCAGGATGATCAACGCGCGCAGCGAGACTTTGCTCGAGAAGCCGGCCTTCCGCAAAGCCGTGAAGTCACGTCGCTGCGCTGTCCCGGCGGACGGGTACTACGAATGGAAGCAGGGCACCGGCAAAGCCAAGCAGCCCTACTACGTCCATCCGGGCAAAGGCAGCGGGCTGGTGTTCGCGGGCCTGTACGAGTGGTGGAAGGATCCGTCCAAGGCCGAGGGTGACCCCGGCCGGTGGATGCTCTCCACATCCATCCTGACGGCGGACACCCCGCCGCCCGGTGCTGAGTCGACAATCTTCGGCAAGCTCACTGCCTTGCATGACCGCGTGCCGCTGCCCATGGACCGGGCCACGATGGCGTCGTGGATCGACCCGCAGATCGACGACGCCGCCTTCCTGGTGGACCTGGTCCGCGCCCATGTCAAGGACGTCGCGGCCGACTGGCACGTGGATTCCGTCGGCACCGAGGTGGGCAACGTGCGTAACAACTCCCCGGAACTCATCCGTCCGGTAGAGGCGCTGTTCTGAGGCGTTCCGGTCGCTGACCCGGCTGACGGCGGAGGTGCCCGGCCCTTAAACGGTGACCTGGCCGCCGTCGTCCACTGTCCAGGTGGGGTTATAGGCAATTTCCCAGCGGAAGCCGTCCGGATCGGCGAAATAGCCGCTGTACCCGCCCCAAGGCTGGGTGACCGGCGCAGCGACGATGGTGGCTCCGGCCGATGCCGCCTCCGCCATGACCCGGTCCACCGCCTCGGTGCTGGGCAGGTTGTGGCTGAGTGTGATGCAGGGGACCGGGCCGGGCGCGCCTACGCCGGCCTCGGCGTGCATCTGCGCGGCGTCCCACAAGGAAAGGACGAGGCCGTGGTTGACCTGGATGAACACCACATCGCCCGGGAATTCGCGGTGGACAGGCCAGCCGAGGCCTTCGGCGTAGAACCGGCGGGAGGCGTCAACACTGCGAACGCCTAGTGAGATGAAGTCGACTCTGGGCTGCATGCTTCGATACTGTCAGAAGATGGCAACAATTCAAGGAAACGATCGGGATGCTTTGGCCGACAAGGAACAGCTCGCAGCCGTTCGGATTGCGGTCGACGAAGTTGATGAGCAGATTGTCACGCTCATTGCGCGGCGTGAACGCCTGATCCGCATCGCCGGAAGCCTGAAGGGGGACGACGCTGAAGTCCGTGCCCCCGGCCGGGTGGAACGGGTGATTGAGCATGTCCGGTCCGCCGCGGAAAAGAAGGACATTGATCCGGACATCGTGGAATCAACCTACCGGGCCATGATCTTAGGGTTTATCGAACTTGAAATGAAGGTCCACAAAGAGAGCAGCTGACACCGCCGCAGGTGCTGTCCGGATTCGGGTCCGGCAGCACCTGCCCCGGTGTTTGCCTGCTCCAGTGTTTCCTAGAGCGCTTCGTCGACGGCGACGCCCGACTGGAATTCCCGGCCGTCGGCCTCGCTGAAGGCCGACATGACGTGTCCCTTGCCCAGGCCATGGACGGCCGCGACGGGGAAGTTGCCCGTGATGGTGTTGCCCGAGTGTGTCACACCGGCAAGATCATAGTTTTCCTCGGCGCTTTGGTCATGGCTGAACGAGTAGAAGGCAATGGCCTCCCCGTTCATGAACTCAATACCCAACCGTCTTTGTGATGAGTAATCAGGGCTCGCCGCCACCAGGCCCACTACGTACGCACCTGCCCCCGGTATGTTGCCGTCGATATCGAAGGTTGCCACGAGCTTTTCGTCCTGGGCCTTGATGCTTACGTGCTTGAGGAGTGCGTCATGGGTGCTCATGCCACAATCCTGCCCTCCTGCTGCCCGTCCGTCCACCCCTGTCTAGGTTTTGTCGGAGCGCCGTCGTAGACTGGATTTATTCGAATATGTGTTCGAATAATTTGCTGTTGCATCAGCATCCTGCATCAGCTCCGTTCAGTTCCGGGAGGCGCCCATGGGTACGTTCAGCGAGTCCGTGGACGTCGTCTGCACCCCCGCGGGCCAGCCGCTGAAACTCCAGTGGGCCGGGCGGCACTACACCGTGTGCGCCGAGCCTGTCCGGTGGTACGAACGCCGGCAGTGGTGGGCCGAGGAGCGCCGTGCGCCCCTCGGCAGCGGGCCGGGGCTGGTGGACCACGAAATCTGGCGCGTCCAAGTACATGCGGACCCGCAGGGTACCGGCCCTCGGGATGCAGGAGAGCCGCTCACCCTGGACCTGAGCAGGCATGTCGGCAGCGGCCGCTGGAGGATCCTGCGGATCCACGATGCACTCCGGCCCCAGACGGCATGAGCTTCTCCCACCTTCACGTTTCCACGGCCTTCAGCGCACACTATGGCGTGGCGTGGCCCGACGAACTGGCCCAGGTTGTCGCCGCGGACGGCGCAACCGCGCTCGCCTGCACGGACCGGGACGGCCTGTACGGCACCATCAAACACCTCAAAGCCTGCATGGCCGCCGGCATCGACCCCATCGTGGGTGTGGACCTAGCGGTCTTCGACGACGACGGCGACCACCGCACCCAGCTCGCCGGCAGGGTGGTGGTGCTCGCCCGGGGCAACAACAACGGGGCGGGGTACCGGGCCCTGTGCCGGCTGGTGTCCGATGCCCATGCCCGCACCTCCGGCAAAGCCGGGGGAGCGGTACCGGTGGCGGTCACCCGCGCCGAACTCGCCTCCCGCACGCTCGACCCCAAAACCCTGAAACCGGTCCTGACAGTACTGATCGGCCCGGATTCCGACGTCGGACGGGCCATGAGCGGCCGGCGCTACCTCCGTCCGCGCACCCTTTTCAAAGGCTGGCTGGACGCCATGCCCCCAAAAACCCTGGTGGCGGAAGTCGTTTCCCAGCTCACCGCCCCCGGGGCGCACCTGAGTACCGCGCATGCGGTACGTATGCTCAAGCTCGCGGAAGAACACCATGTACCGGCTGTGCTCACCAACGCGGTCCGCTACTGCGCAGAGGACGGTGCCGCCACGGCAGACGTGCTCGACTCCGCCCGGACCCTGAAGTCCCTCCCCGAACTCGCGGCCGAACCGCTGCTCCAGCCCAACGGGCAGGCCTGGCTCAAATCCTCTGCGCAGATGCTTCAGCTCGGCAAGGAAATTATCCGCGCCGCAGGGTATGGCGCAGCGGACCTCAAACAGCTGATGGCGCAGACCGAGGCGCTCGCCGACTTCTGCCGGATCGACCCGGTGACTGACATGGGCTGGAAGCAGCCGGTAGTCCCCGAGGCATCGGTCATAGGCATCAGCCAGGACCCGCACAATGAACTGGTGCAGCGCTGTGAGGCCGGGATCAGCAGGCGGTTCCCTGGGATATCAGGCTCAGCCCACAAGGACATGCGCTCGCGGCTGGAGCACGAGCTGGGGATCATCAGGAACCTGGGGTTTTCCTCTTACTTCCTCACGGTCGCGGAGGTCTCCCGGATGATCCAGGACATGGGGGTCAGGGCAGCCGCCCGTGGTTCCGGGGCTTCCAGCCTGGTCAACTACCTGATTGATGTCAGCCAGGTGGACCCCCTGCAACACGACCTGATCTTCGAACGCTTCCTGTCCCGGGACCGGGCCACGTTGCCGGACATCGACATCGACGTCGAAAGCGCCGAACGGCACAACGTATACCGGCGGATCTTTGACCGCTTCGGTTCCGAGCGCGTCACGCTGATGAGCATGCAGAACGGGTACCGCGCCCGCGGTGCCGTCCGCGACGCCGGGATGGCCCTGGGTATGGACCATGATGACGTCGGCGAGATCGCCAAGCAGCTGTGGCGCTTTTCGGCCCGGAAATTCCGTGAGGCACTGGTTGAGAAACCTGAGCTGCGTGAGTTCGCCGGGCGGGTGGAACAGCGGGACTTCGCCGAAAACCAGCAGCTTGACCTGCTGGTGGACCTCACCGAACGGCTGGACCGGCTGCCCCGCCATATCTCCATGCATCCCTGCGGGGTGATCCTGGGCGACGCCACGCTGCTTGACCGGACCCCTGTGCAGCCCAGCGGACTGGGGCTGCCCATGAGCCAGTTCGATAAACACGACATGGATCCCATGGGCATGCTCAAGCTTGATGTCCTGGGCGTCAGGATGCAGAGCGCCATGGCGTTTGCCGTCCGCGAAGTCATCCGGATCCATCCCTCCAAAGCGGAAGTGGTTGCGGCCGGGGCCCACCCTGCAGGTCCTGACGGGACCGGGCCGGACTACATCGCCGAGAACGGGCACATCGACCTCAACGCCGTGCCGCTGGATGATGAACCAACCTACGAACTGATCCGCAGCACCCACACCCTGGGCTGCTTCCAGATCGAGTCGCCCGGGCAGCGGGAGCTGATCGGCAAGCTGGCGCCGCGTGAGTTCAACGACCTCATCATCGACATTTCGCTGTTCCGGCCGGGCCCGATGAAATCGGACATGGTGCGGCCTTTCCTGGAGCACAGGCACGGCTTCGCGCCGGAGGTCTACCCGCACCCCGACCTGAAACCCGTGCTGCAGGAAACGCATGGGGTCACTGTCTTCCACGAACAGATCCTTAAAACCTTCCACGTGATGACCGGCTGCGGCCTGGCGCGCGCAGACGAGTTTCGCCGGGCGCTCGGCGACGAGGTCCACGAGCTGAAGGTGGAGGAGTTCTTCCGCAAGGAGGCCCGGATCAAGGGGTACGCCCCGGAGGTGGTGGACAAGGTCTGGGAGACCCTGAAAGCCTTTGGCAGCTTCGGCTTCTGCAAGGCGCACGGTGCGGCGTTTGCCGTTCCCACCTACCAGTCCGCCTGGCTCAAGACGCACCACCCCGAGGCTTTCCTGGCGGGGCTGTGGGAACACGATCCCGGCATGTACCCCAAACGGCTGCTGGTGGCCGAAGCCCGCAGGCTGGGCATTCCCATCCTGCCGCTGGACATCAACCGCAGCCAGGCCAAGTACAGGGTGGAACGAGTGGCGGCAGGGCCGGATGCCGGCAAGCTGGGGATCAGGCTGAGCCTTAACGGCATCTACGGCCTGTCCGGGACCGAGCTCAAGCGGATTGTCGCCGGCCAGCCCTACGACTCCCTGGCTGACCTCCGGGCCCGGTCCAGGCTGAGCAAGCCAAGTATCAAAAGGCTCGCCCAGCTGGGTGCTTTTGATTCCCTGCACCGTGAATCGGGCGGCGCCGCCAACCGCGCGGACCTCGTCCAGCACCTGCAACAGCTCCAGGCCGCGGGCGGTACCCGGAAAGGCATCGACATCATGGAAGGGCAGCTGTCCCTGCCGCTGGGGGATGTGGAACTGCGGAACGTCAAACCCGGGCTTCCCGCGCCCACCCTGGTGGAAAACGTCCGGGCAGAACTGGACCTGATGGCCATAGACGTCAGCGGGCACCTGATGGACAGCCACCGGCCCCTGCTGGACCGGCTCGGGGTCACCACTGCCGACAAACTGTTGAGCCTGCGCAACAACACCGAGGTACTGGTGGCCGGGGTGCGCATCGCCACCCAGACCCCGCCCATGCGTGGCGGCCGGCGGGTGGTGTTCATCAGCATCGATGACGGCACCGGCTGCGTCGATTCCGTGTTCTTCCATGAAGCCCAGGAGCAGGCGGGGCTGTTGCTGTTCGGCACCAGGCTGCTGCTGATCCGGGGCACTACACGCCGGACAGGTCCCCGGGGAATCAGCCTGAGCGCCAGCATGGCCTGGGACCTGAGCCGGGTGGAATCCCTGCCGTTCGCGGCGGACCGCGTGGAGAGCACCGATGTACCGCATCCCCTGGACGGGATCAGCCGAAGCCTTGCGATTACCGGAATGGGCGGCTGAGGGGTCGCGGGTCCCGTTGGTCGGCCTCCCGGGAAACCGATAGCATTGACGATGGCTGGCTGTGGTCCCCGTACGCCACAAGCTATGAAGCCTAAAACTTTGAATAGGAGACACCCGTGTCAGATGCCCAGCAGATCACCCTCATCGTCGATGGCGAAGAGACTAAGGTGACTACCGGGACAACCGGTGCGGAACTCTTCTTTGAGCGCCGCGATGTTGTTGTTGCCCGCGTCAACGGCGAGCTGAAGGACCTGGACCAGGAACTGCCCGAGGGCGCCGAGATCGAGGGCGTCACCATCGATTCCCCTGACGGCCTGGACGTCCTCCGCCACTCCACCGCCCACGTGATGGCCCAGGCAGTGCAGCAGCTGCGCCCGGACGCCAAGCTGGGCATCGGCCCGTACATCACCGACGGCTTCTACTTCGACTTCGACGTCGCCGAGCCGTTCACCCCCGAGGACCTCAAGACCCTCGAGAAGATGATGCTCAAGATCGTCAACCAGAACCAGAAGTTCGTCCGCCGTGTGGTCAGCGAGGACGAAGCCCGCGAGGCCATGAAGAACGAGCCCTACAAGCTAGAACTCCTGGGCAAGAAGAACAACGCCGCCGAAGCAGGCGAGGGCGTCAACGTCGAGGTCGGCGCCGGCGACATCACTATCTACGACAATGCTGAGCGCAAAGAGGGCACCACCGTCTGGTGCGACCTCTGCCGCGGCCCGCACCTGCCCAACACCAAGCTCATCTCCAACGCCTTCGCACTGACCCGGTCCTCCTCGGCGTACTGGCTGGGCAACCAGAAAAACCAGCAGCTGCAGCGCATCTACGGCACCGCCTGGCCCACCAAGGACGCGCTGAAGGCCTACCAGGAGCGCATCGCGGAGGCTGAGCGGCGCGACCACCGCAAGCTCGGCGTCGAACTTGACCTGTTCTCCTTCCCCGACGAGCTGGGCTCCGGCCTGCCGGTGTTCCACCCCAAGGGCGGCATCATCCGCAAGGAGATGGAGGACTACTCCCGCCAGCGCCACGTCGATGCCGGCTACGAGTTCGTCTACACCCCGCACATCACCAAGGGCCACCTGTACGAAGTCTCGGGCCACCTGGACTGGTACAAGGAGGGCATGTTCCCGGCCATGCACGTGGATGCCGAACTCAACGAGGACGGCACCGTGCGCAAGCCCGGCCAGGACTACTACCTGAAGCCGATGAACTGCCCCATGCACAACCTGATCTTCCGCTCGCGTGGACGGTCCTACCGTGAACTGCCCCTGCGTCTGTTCGAATTCGGTTCGGTCTACCGGTACGAAAAGTCCGGCGTGGTCCACGGCCTGACCCGGGTCCGTGGCATGACCCAGGACGACGCCCACATCTACTGCACCCGCGAGCAGATGAAGGACGAGCTCACCAAGACCCTGAAGTTCGTGCTCGACCTGCTCAAGGACTACGGTCTGAACGACTTCTACCTGGAGCTGTCCACCAAGGACCCGGAGAAGTACGTCGGCGAGGACGCAGCCTGGGAAGAAGCCACCCGGACACTCGCCGAGGTGGCCGAGGAATCCGGCCTGGAACTCGTCGCGGATCCGGGCGGCGCAGCCTTCTACGGACCGAAGATCTCCGTTCAGGCCAAGGACGCGCTGGGTCGCACCTGGCAGATGTCCACCATCCAGCTGGACTTTAACCTCCCGGAACGCTTCGAGCTGGAGTTCCAGGCAGCCGACGGCACCCGCCAGCGTCCCGTGATGATCCACCGTGCGCTCTTCGGTTCCATCGAGCGGTTCATGGGCGTGCTCACCGAGCACTACGCCGGCGCATTCCCGGCGTGGCTTTCCCCTATCCAGGTGGTGGGCATCCCGGTGGCCGAAACGTTCAACGAGTACATGTTCGACGTCGTTGACCAGCTCAAGGCGGCAGGCATCCGCGCCGAGGTGGACACGTCCTCGGACAGGTTCCCCAAGAAGATCCGCACCGCCAGCAAGGACAAGATCCCGTTTGTCCTGATCGCCGGCGGCGACGACGCCGAGGCCGGCGCGGTGTCCTTCCGCTTCCGTGACGGGAGCCAGGACAACGGCGTGCCGGTTGCCGAGGCCGTCAAGCGGATCACAGAAGCCGTCCGTAACCGGACCAGCTAGCGGAAACGGATAAAAACACGGTGCAGGACAACACAGGCGCAGGCTACCCAGGGGATGCCGGCGTGACAGATGACTTTGATCTCGCGGGCGTGCCGGATGCTTTCCAGCGCCTGTGGACTCCGCACCGGATGGCCTATATCAAGGGCGGCCAGCACCAGTTCAAGAACGAGAACGACTGCCCTTTCTGTGTGGGTCCGGGCCGGTCTGACGAGGAAGCCCTGATCGTTTACCGGGGCAAGACCTGTTACGTGGTCCTTAACCTGTTTCCGTACAATCCGGGCCACCTCCTGGTCTGCCCCTACCGGCACGTCCCGGACTACACCGACCTCACGGTGGAAGAGACCTCGGAATTTGCGGAGATCACCCAGACAGCCATGCGGGTCCTGCGCAAGGTTGCGAACCCGGGCGGGTTCAACCTCGGCATGAACCAAGGTGTGGTGGGCGGGGCAGGAATCGCCGCCCACCTGCACCAGCACATCGTTCCACGCTGGGGCGGGGACGGTAACTTCTTCCCCATCATCGCCCAGACCAAGGCCATCACGCAGACCCTGGATGAAGTCCGCCAGCAGGTTGCAGAGGCCTGGCCCGGGGAGACGGATGCTGAATAGGCATGCGCGCGGGTTTTTCACCGCACTGTTCACTCCGCTGGCGCGTTGGCTCCTGAGAATCGGTGTTTCCCCTGATGCCGTGACGGTCATCGGAACCGCCGGCGTGGTGGTCGGAGCGTTGGTCTTCTACCCCCTCGGCCAGCTCTGGTGGGGGACCCTGTTCATTACCGCGTTCATCTTCTCGGACGTGCTCGATGGCATAATGGCCCGGCTTCGGGACTCAGGCGGCCGCTGGGGAAACTTCCTGGACTCCACGCTGGACAGGATCGCCGACGGTGCACTGTTCGCCGGCGTTGCTATCTGGTTCTTCACCGGGGGCGCCGATTACGCCATCGCCGTCGCAGCCATGCTCTGCCTGGTTTTGGGCATGGTGGTCTCGTATGCGCGGTCCAAGGCCGAAGCCCTCGGTTTCACAGCCAATGTGGGCTTCGCCGAGCGCGCCGAGAGACTGGTGTCGGTGCTGGTGGTCACCGGATTTACCGGCCTGGGGCTGCCCCCCGTGGTCCTTCTGGTGACGCTCGGACTCCTGGCCCTGGCCAGCCTCATTACCATCATCCAGCGCGTAGCCACCGTCCATCGCCAGGCGTTTGCGGAGTCCGCGGCTTCGGATTAAGGCTGATTAAGCCCGCCGCCTGGCGTGGGACTAGTATTGTGACTGCCCGGTCAATGTATCCGGCAACCCGGTGCGTGTACTTTCGGTTTCTTGCCGCCCTCACGCCCGGCGAAGATCAGCTATCTACCCATAGGGGTTTTTGTGTCTACACCTGATGTAAGCAGCGAAGCCGGTTCGTCCGCGAACAGCGTCACGGGCAGCAACCGCGTCAAGCGGGGCATGGCTGAGATGCTCAAGGGCGGCGTCATCATGGACGTCGTCAACGTTGAACAGGCCCGCATCGCCGAAGACGCCGGTGCCGTTGCAGTCATGGCGCTCGAACGCGTTCCGGCCGATATCCGCGCCCAGGGCGGCGTGTCCCGCATGTCGGACCCGGACATGATCGACAAGATCATCGACGCCGTCTCCGTGCCGGTCATGGCCAAGGCCCGGATCGGCCACTTCGTGGAGGCCCAGGTCCTGCAGTCGTTGGGCGTGGACTACATTGACGAGTCCGAGGTCCTGACCCCGGCCGACTACGTCCACCACATCGACAAGTGGAACTTCACGGTTCCCTTCGTCTGTGGCGCCACGAACCTCGGTGAGGCGCTGCGCCGCATCAACGAAGGCGCGGCCATGATCCGCTCCAAGGGCGAGGCCGGCACCGGCGACGTCTCCAACGCCACCGGGCACATGCGCCAGATCCGCGCCGAGATCGCCAAGCTCGCGGCCTTGCCCGAGGACGAGCTGTACGTCGCGGCCAAGGAACTGCAGGCCCCGTACGAACTGGTCAAGGAAGTTGCCGCTGCCGGCAAGCTCCCCGTGGTGCTGTTCACCGCCGGAGGCATTGCCACCCCGGCCGACGCTGCGATGATGATGCAGCTCGGCGCTGACGGCGTGTTTGTAGGTTCCGGTATCTTCAAGTCCGGCAACCCGGCCCAGCGTGCCGCTGCCGTGGTCAAGGCCACCACGTTCTTTGACGACCCCGACGTCATCGCCAAGGCCTCCCGCGGCCTCGGCGAAGCCATGGTGGGCATCAACGTCGCTGACATCCCGCAGCCGCACCGCCTCGCCGAGCGCGGCTGGTAACAGCTCTAAAGCAGTACGACGGCGGCGGGTCACCTTACGAAGGTGGCCCGCCGCCGTCGTCGGTGGTTAGCCCAGGCCGCGGCGTTTCAGCAAGGGCTCCAGTTCGGCGTCGCGGCCGCGGAGTGCGCGGAAGGATTCCAGCGGGTCCCTGCTGTTTCCGCGGGAGAGCAGCTCCTGGCGGAAGCGTTCGCCGTTGGCCCGCGTTAGCCCGCCGTTCTCGGTGAACCAGTCCACAGTTTCGGCGTCCAGCACCTCACTCCAGATGTACGAGTAATAACCGGCCGCATAGCCGGCGCCCGCGAAGATGTGCTGGAAATAGCCGGTTCGGTAACGCGGCGGGATCAGGGCATGAGCCACGCCCGCGGCGGCAAGGGCCTTTTCCTCGAAGGCGAGTGCATCGTCCGGGACCTCGGTGACATCCAGCGTGTGCCAGGCCAGATCCAGCAACGCAGCGCCAAGGTATTCCGTGGTCCCGAAGCCTTCGCCCCAGAGCCGTGCGCCGTTCAACTTGTCCACAACCTGCTGCGGAAGCGGTTGGCCGGTGGCGTGGTGCCGGGCGTAATGTGCAAGTACCTCCGGCCACAGGATCCACATCTCGTTGACCTGCGATGGGTATTCCACAAAGTCGCGGGGTACAGCAGTCCCGGCGAACCGCGGATACGCCACGTTCGACAACAAGCCGTGGAGCGCGTGTCCGAACTCGTGGAATGTGGTGCGCAGTTCGTCCAGCGTCAGGAGCGTAGGCTCGCCTGCCGGCGGCTTGGAGATATTGAGGTTGTTGATCACCACGGGAAGGGTGCCGAGCAGGCCCGACTGTTCCACCAGCGAGTTCATCCAGGCGCCGCCCCGTTTGGATTCGCGGGTGTAGTAGTCGCCCAGGAACAATCCCAGCCCGCTGCCGTCCTGGTCCCGCACTTCCCAGACGCGGACGTCCGGGTGGTAGCCTGCGAGGTCCTTCCGTTCGTGGAAGGTGATGCCGTAGAGGGATGTGGCTGCGAAGAAGACGCCGTCCCGGAGAACGCTGTCCAGCTCGAAGTAGGGGCGGAGCGCCTGTTCGTCCACTGCGTACGTATCCCGCCGCACCTTGGCCGAGTAGAACGCCCAGTCCCAGGCCTCCAGCGGATGCCCTGCCGCCTCGGCCAGCGCCGCAGCCTCGGCGTCGGCATTGCGCACGGCGGCGGGGGACAGCCTGTTCAGCATGGACTGGACCGCCTCAAAGTCGCGGGCTGTCTGGCGGTCCACCACGAATTCGGCATAGTTGGCGAAACCCAGAAGGGCTGCCTTTTCAGCGCGCAAGCCAGCCGTTGACCTGGCCAGTTCCAGGACATCCAGGCCGCCGCCGTCACTGCCCCGGCCGGTGGAGGCCTCAAACAGCCGACGGCGGATGTTCCGGTTTTCCAGGGCAGCCAGGGCGGGCTGGTTGCTGGGCTGGATCAGCGTCAGCAGGAATTTTCCGTCGTGGCCAACGGCGCGGGCCGCCTCAGCGGCGCTGGCGACATCATCGGCCGGCAAGCCGGCCAACTCTGCTGCCGTGTCCAGCAGCAGTGCGGCCGATTTCATGGCCGCCTTGACCCGCTGGCCAAACTCCGTGCCCAGTGTGGACAGCTCCGCGTTGATTTGCTTCAGCCGTTCCTGGCCCGTTTTGTCGAGCTGGATCCCGGACTGGCGGAACTCCTTCACATACTCCTTCACGAGACGGACGGACTCAGGGTCAAGCCCGGAGGTGTCAATCGCCGCGAACCTGTCGAACAGCGCGCGATTGAGGTAGATCTCGTCCTGATGGGCCGAAATACGGGGTGAGAGTTCGGTCTCCAGGTCACGGATCTCGT
Organism: Pseudarthrobacter sp. S3; assembly: GCF_050156905.1. Lineage (NCBI taxonomy): Bacteria > Bacillati > Actinomycetota > Actinomycetes > Micrococcales > Micrococcaceae > Pseudarthrobacter > Pseudarthrobacter sp. S3. Next base: position 2,033,048 of record NZ_CP189583.1, read on the forward strand.
CTGTCGCGTCAGCTGAGGCAAGCGTGAAGAAGGAGGCCGTGGCCCGCTCGAGAAGTTGGCCGGCCTTCTCCATGGCCACGGCCGTATTCTCGAAGTTCGCAGGCACCGGGTTGTCCACAATCGCCTGGATTTCCACCAGATGTTCCGCCAGGCCAGCCTCGATGGCCTCGGCGTAATCGGATGCTCTGATGTGGGCAAAAGGCGGCAACCCATAAGGCAGGGTGCTGGCACTAAGGAGGGGATTCGTCATCTCGCTAACCTTTCATACTGCCGTATGCTTCTCAACGCGCGGCTTTGCGGCATTGGTGCGACGGCCAGACCTACAATGACGCCTATGGGGAAAAGGTTGGGCGCCGCTTCTGTGGGCGCTGTTGCTCTTCGTTCCGCCGCGGCGCTGTCCGGCGGCATGCTGGCCGCGGCGCTGCTGGCAGGCTGCGGCCTGATCGCCGAAGAGACCGCTGCTTCCGCCGGGGCCGCCGCGAGTACCGGTGCCGGGACAGCGCAGCCGAGCCCGACGGCAACCCCCACCCCGACGCCCACTCCCACCCCCGGCGCGGGGCCGGCGTGTCCCACGCTGCGCTGCGCGTCCGTGCTGGTGACCGGCGACATGCTGGTCCATACCCAGCTCTGGCAGCAGGCCCGCGACGACGCCGCCGCGGCAGGGAAAACAGGCCTGGACTTCACCCCACTCCTCGAAGGCCAGCGCAAGTACATCCAAGCCAGCGACCTCGCCATCTGCCATCAGGAAACCCCTGTGGCCGGGCCCGACGGACCGTTCTCGGCGTACCCGTCGTTCAACGTCCCGCCTCAGATCATTACAGCGTCCAAGGCGGTGGGGTACGTGGCGTGCACCACCGCGAGCAACCACACCATCGACCGGAGCACGGACGGAGTGCTGCGCACCCTGGATGCACTGGATGCCGCGGGGCTGAAGCACACCGGTTCCTACCGCACGCAGACCGAGTCGCAGGGAATCCTGATCCTGCAAACCAACGCCGCCAAGATCGCCATCATTCAGGGGACTTACGGGCTCAACGGCCAATACCCTGAATATGACTGGCAGGTGGACATCCTGGATGCGCCCACCATGATCGCCAAGGCCGTCAAGGCACGGGCTCTCGGTGCGGACATTGTGCTCGGGGCCATGCACGCCGGTGATGAGTATTCCAGCGAAGTCAACGCCCAACAGCAGGAAGTGGCGCAGGCCCTGGTGGACAGCGGCCAGTTCACCATGATCTACGGCCACCACACCCACTCGGTGCTGCCCATCGAAAACTACAAGGGAACCTGGATCGTCTACGGGCTGGGCAACGGCGTCACTGAACTGTCGCCCTGGTATGTGGTGAACAACGAGGGCCTGCTGGTGCGGGCGCAGTTCAGCCAGGACGCTGCCGGAAAGTGGACGGCATCGGACCTCGCCTGGGCCCCTTCAGTGATTGTCCGCGACCCGTACCGCTGGTGTTCGGTGGCAACCGACGCGCCGCAGGGCGTCTGCGCGACTCCCGAGGCCGACGCCGCCACCCGGCTGAGGACCACCACCGTGGTGGACTCGATGGGCGCGGCTGCTGCGGGAGGGCACGAACTTCTGATCACCAAGGACCCCTGAGGCCCTTCGCCGGGGGAAACCGTCAGCGTGGTGCTACCCAGCGCAGTGGCACTCAGCGCGGACGGCGCGTCGCGTGCTCCCGGGCCAGTACTGCGTAGCGGTCGTCCGGGGCGCCGGCCGTGAAGGTGCCGTATTTACGCTCCGCGGCGGTCCTGATGAGGAAGTCGGCGATGGCAGGGTTCTTGGGCAGCAGGGAACCGTGCAGGTAGCTGGCCACCACATTTTTGTAGCGCGCGCCTTCGTGGCCGTCGCTGCTGTTGTTGCCGGTGCCCTTGGCAACGGTGCCGAGTGGCCGGACGCCAGCACCCAGGGTGGTCTGCCCGCTGTGGTTCTCGTAGCCCAGGACCTCGCCGAACTCCGGTGTGGCCACCTTGACGTTGCCGATCAGGCGTTCGTCGGTGCCGTGTGTTTCCACGTCCAGGATGCCGATCCCCGGGATGACCGTACCCAAGCGGGTCTTGAAGAAGCGTCCGAACAGCTGATACAGCCCGCAGATCACCAGCATGGGGGCGCCGTCTTCCGCCAGCCGGGTCAAGACGCCGGCGCGTGAGTGCAGGTCATCCTGGATGACCAGCTGGCCGCTGTCTTGCCCGCCGCCCCCGACAATGAGGTCCGCATCGGCGGGAAATTCGTCGCCCACGTTGTACTCCAGCAGCTCCGGGGTGTAACCGTGCCAGCCGATCCGCTGCTTGATCACCAGGGCGTTGCCCCAGTCGCCGTAGATGTTCATGTCCCGCGGGTAGAGCTGCAGGACGCGGATGGTGCCCTTGGAATTCTGTTCGACGCCGTCCGGACCGATGCCGGGTGATTCAGCAGTCATGAGACCACCTCCACTGTGGTGATTTTGGACAGCTCGCGGCGGATGGCCAGCATGGCTGTGTACGTGCAGAAGATCCGCTTCGGTTTGCCCTTGGCCGCACGGATGAATTCGGCCAGTGCGGGCGCGATCTCCGGCTGGACGCCGCCGATCCGGACGTCGTCATACTGCAGCCGCAGTGCCATATCGTAGGCCCGGGACCCGGTGAGCTGGTCCACGCCGCCGTCGCGGAGCGAATCGAATTCCACGTCCCACAGCCAGGACATGTCCCGGCCGTCGGCATAGTTGTCATTGATGGCGATCATGGTGGCGTAGCCGTCCGCGGGGAAGGACTTCAGCCCTAGCCGGAAACCGCTGGGGTTCTTGACCAGCACGAGGTCCAATGGCTGGCCGTCCACCGTGAGGCTTTCGCCGCGGCCGAACGCAGGCTCCACCCGGGATAGCGCCGTGAGCAGGGTGGCGTGGTCTGCTGTGACGGCACCACCGCCACAGATACTGCGGGCCAGGGTCAGCGCCGCAGCCGCATTAAAGATGTTGTAGACGCCGCGGAGCTTCATCGCTGTGGTGACCGTGACGCCGTCGTACTCAAAATCGGCGGTGTCCGGCCCCACTTTGCGGAGTACGACGTCGGCCGCCGGCTTGTGCGGGAGCGCTGCGGGGGCAGGACTGCCGGGCGCTGCCCGCATGTCGTCGTCGTTGGGGAAGGTGCTCAGGAGCGAATCGTCCAGGCCGAAGTACTGGACGTCCTGGCCGGTGAGCGTGTCCGCGATGCGGGCCACCCGCGGATCCTCCCGGTTGAGGACCACTGTTCCGGTGGTTTTGTCCGCGATGTGCTGCAGCAGCTGGGCCGTTTTGTCGATCTCGCCGAACCGGTCCAGCTGGTCGCGCAGGACGTTGAGAAGGAGGCTGTACCGCGGCGGAACACGGTTCACAAAATGCGTGGCGTGGGCTTCGTCGAGCTCCAGGACGGCGACGTCGGCCGTAAGCCTGCCGCGCCAGTCCACTTCGCCCAGCAGGGCAGCCGCCACACCACGGGTGAAATTGCTGCCGGTGCGATTGGTGAAGACCTTCAGGCCCTGGCTCTCCAGCAGTTCCACCACCATTTTTGTGGTGGTGGTTTTGCCGTTGGTCCCGCTCACAACTGCAACGCCGTGGGGGAGCGTGGCGAGCGTCCGCTGCATAAAGCCGGGATCGATTTTCTCGACCACCAGCCCGGGCAGCGCGGACCCTCCGCCCCTGAGCCGGGACACCCGGCGGACCAGCTTGCCGAGCGGAACACTGATGTAAAGCATGCTCTGTAATATATCCCAGCAACGGCATAGAACCCTTCCCGGAAGCGCTTCCGGCGCCGCCTCGGGACCAGCGCCCATTATGCTGATTGGATGACAAACCCCCTTTCGGCTGCTTCTGCACGCGTGGGCTCGGGCCTCCGGATCGGCGTCCTGGCACTTCAGGGCGACTTCCGCGAACACCTCCGGGCCGTGGAAGCCGCGGGTGCCGCCGGCGTCGGAATCCGCCGCCCCTCCGAACTGGACGGCCTGGACGGCCTCATCATTCCCGGCGGAGAATCAACAGCCATCGACAAGCTGGCCCGCGCCTTTGAGCTGGCCGGACCGTTGAAGGACCGGATCCGCGACGGACTGCCGGTCTACGGTTCCTGCGCCGGCATGATCCTTCTCGCAGACGCGATCGCCGATCCGGCCACGGACCTGGCCGGCAACCCGCAGCAGACTTTCGGTGGCCTGGACATCACGGTGCGGCGCAACGCCTTCGGCCGCCAGCGCGAGTCCTTTGAAGCGGACCTGGACTTCAAGGGCCTGGACTTCAGCGCCACGGAATCCGGTGTGGCCCCGGTGCATGCTGTGTTCATCCGCGGCCCCTGGGTGGAACGCGTCGGAGCCGGCGTGCAGATCCTGGCGCAGGTTGAGCCTGCGGACCCGGAGCATGCCTCCCATGCGGCCAGCCTGCCGGGGACAGCTAGAATTGTCGCAGTGCGTTCTGGCCACCTGTTGGCCACCTCCTTCCACCCGGAAGTGACTGGGGAGAAACGCGTACATGAACTTTTTATCCGCATGATCAGAGGAGACGCGTAAGCATGTCAGGACACTCCAAATGGGCAACGACCAAGCACAAGAAGGCCATCCTCGATAGCCGCCGCGCAAAGTCGTTCGCCAAACTGATCAAGAACATCGAAGTCGCTGCGCGTATGGGCGGACCGGACCTCGCCGGCAACCCGGGCCTGGAACTCGCCGTCACCAAGGCCAAGAAGACGTCGGTGCCCGCCGACAACATCGACCGTGCCATCAAGCGTGGCGCCGGCCTCACCGGTGAAGTGGTTGACTACACCGAGATCATGTACGAATGCCGCGGCCCGCAGGGTTCGGCGCTGCTGATCGAGTGCCTGACGGACAATAAAAACCGTGCAGCCTCCGAGGTCCGCCTGGCCATTTCCCGCAACGGCGGCACCATCGCTGACCCGGGTTCGGTGAGCTACCTCTTCAGCCGCAAGGGCGTCGTCTCGATGCTGAAGAACGGCCTCAGCGAGGACGACGTCCTGATGGCTGTCCTCGACGCCGGAGCCGAGGAAGTCAAGGACAACGGCGACAGCTTCGAGATCCACTCCGAACCGACCGACCTCCAGGCCATCCGCGATGCCCTCAAGGAAGCCGGAATGGAGTACGAGACCGACGAAGCCGAGTTTGTGCCGTCCATGCAGGTGCCGCTGGACCTCGACGCCGCCAAGAAGTTCATGAAGCTGGTGGACGCACTGGAAGAACTCGACGACGTCCAGAACGTCTACAGCAACGCCGACCTCAGCGACGAAGTCCAGGCCGCACTGGAAGCTGAGTGACCTTCAGCGTTGTGGCCTAGGGCGGATGTCCCAGGGTGACCCTGCGCGTATTGGGCGTTGACCCGGGCCTCACCCGCTGCGGCATCGGCGTTGTCGACGTCGAACGGAACCGGCGGGCCACGATGGTGGCCGTCGGGGTAGTGGGTACCTCTCCCGAGGAGACTCTGGACCAGCGCCTGCTGGTGATTGCCCTGGCCATCGACGAGTGGCTGGACCGCTATGAACCCCACGTAGTCGCCGTCGAACGCGTTTTTTCCCAACTCAACGTCAGCACGGTGATGGGGGTGGCGCAAGCCTCCGGTGTGGTGATTGCAGCCGCGGCCCGGCGCGGGATCCCGGTGGCTCTGCATACCCCGTCGGAGGTGAAGGCAGCCGTGACCGGCAGCGGCACCTCCAACAAGGAAGCCGTGACCAAACTTGTCACGAAAATCCTCCGGCTGGACGCGCCGCCGCGGCCGGCGGACGCTGCAGATGCCCTGGCACTGGCCATCACCCACGCCTGGCGGGCCGGCAGCGGCGCCGCCGTGGCCACCACCGGCCCCGGCAGCATGTCGCTGACGCCGGCCCAGCGCGCCTGGGCCGCCGCCGAGGCGAAAGCGCGCCGTGGGCGCTGAATGTCCGCCGTGCTTGCTAGGGTATTCGTAGATATGTTCGGATAGCCGGTCCTGCTCCCAGGAGTCCGGCAGTACACCAGGAGCCCGGCTTTGATCAGTTTCCTTCGCGGGACAGTAGCGCACGTTGGCCTTTCCTCTGCCGTAATCGACCTAAACGGGGCCGGTATGAGTGTCAACGCCACACCCCAGACCCTCAGCCGCCTCCGCACCGGCGAGGAAGGCAAGCTCTTCACCTCGCTGATCGTGCGCGAGGATTCGCTGACCCTGTTCGGTTTTGCCTCCGACGACGAACGTGAAGTCTTTGACGTCCTGCTGAGTGTGAGCGGCGTGGGCCCGCGGCTCGCTCTGGCGGTGCTCGCCGTGCACGAGCCTGAAGCGATCCGGGTTGCTGCCCACACTGGCGACAGCAAAACGTTCACGAAGGTGCCCGGCATCGGCCCCAAGGTGGCCGGACGGATCGTACTGGAACTGGCCGGCAAGCTGGTGCCACACGGCACGGCAGGTGCCCCCGGCGCTTCCACCCCGGCCGAAGCAGCCTGGAAGCCCCAGGTGGTGGCGGCCATGACCAGCCTCGGCTGGTCGGAAAAGGATGCCGCTGCCAGCATCGAGAAGGCCCTTGCGGACGATCCCGAGGTTGAATTCCGGGGCAACGTGGCCGAGATCCTACGGACCACGCTGCGCTGGCTGGGCCAGGATGGCGCGCGGGCCGGCAACCGCATAGGCAGCCGTGGCTGAGCCGTCGGTGGTGGCGGCAGGGGAGGAACCCGAGGAACGGGTGATCGAAGCCGCCCTCCGGCCGAAGAACCTGGATGACTTCGTCGGCCAGCACCGGGTACGCAGGCAACTCTCCTTGGTGCTGCAAGCGTCCCGGATGCGTGGACGCAGCGCCGACCACGTACTGTTTTCTGGCCCTCCCGGCCTGGGCAAAACCACCTTGGCCATGATCGTGGCTGCTGAGATGAACGCGCCTCTGCGGATCAGCAGCGGTCCGGCCATCCAGCACGCCGGGGACCTCGCCGCCATCCTTTCCTCGCTTTCCGAAGGGGAGGTCCTGTTCCTGGACGAGATCCACCGGATGTCACGGCCGGCAGAGGAAATGCTCTACATGGCCATGGAGGATTTCCGTGTGGACATTGTGGTGGGCAAGGGCGCCGGGGCCACCGCTATCCCGTTGGAGCTTCCGCCTTTCACTCTGGTAGGTGCCACTACACGCGCCGGCCTGCTGCCAGGACCGCTCCGGGACAGGTTCGGGTTCACCGGGCACCTGGAGTTTTACAGCGTGGCCGAGCTGGAACTGGTGCTCAGGCGCTCCGCCGGCCTGCTGGACCTCAAGGTCAACTCTGCGGGGTTCAGCGAAATTGCCGGCCGGTCCCGCGGTACGCCGCGTATCGCCAACCGGCTCCTCCGCCGGGTCCGGGACTGGGCACTGGTGCATGGGATTGAGCAGATCGATTCCCGCGCAGCCTCCGCTGCCTTGGACATGTATGAAGTGGACAAACGAGGCCTGGACCGGCTGGACCGGGCAGTCCTCGAAGCACTCATCACAAAGTTCGGCGGGGGACCCGTGGGACTTTCCACCCTGGCCATCGCGGTGGGGGAGGAGACCGAGACCGTTGAAACGGTGGCGGAACCGTTCCTTGTGCGCGAAGGCTTGCTGGGCCGGACGCCCCGGGGGCGCATCGCCATGGCCCCGGCCTGGACCCACTTGGGCTTTGCCATACCGGCCGGGGTTTTCGGGCAGGAGCCGCTGGATTTGTTCGAACCGGACCCGGACAGTGCCGAGTCCGCGGCCGAATGGGCGCCGAACGGTCAATAGCACTGTCCTCCCAGCTTTTCCCTTTAGACTGGTATGACACCCGGCACGTTCGGGTCTGTGTTCCCGCGGCGGCTCCGAGGAGCCGTTACCTGCCAGGCGCGATTTTCTGCAACGGGGAACGACGCGGACGCTGCCAAACACCCGATACGCCAGTACAGAACGGAATCTTCCCTGTGGATCCAATGAACATCGTCTTGTTCGCAATGCTCGGAATCTTTATCTTCATGATGTTCCGCCGCAACAAGAAGACCAAGGAACAGCAGGCAACGCTGCAGTCCCGGTTCGAGCCCGGTGTCGAGGTCATGACGAGCTTCGGACTCTTTGGCCGGATTGTCTCCATGGACGACGCCGAGAACAAGGTTGTCCTGGAACTCTCGCCCGGGAACTTGGCCACAGTTCACCGCCAGTCCGTGACCAAGATTGTGGAACCGGCTGTCGAAGCAGATGCTCCGGCCGTCCCGGATGACGCTTCGTCGCTGACCAGCCACTCATCCCTGACCAGCGAAGAAGCCGGCACCCCGGCAGTTTCCGCAGAAACCCCGGATGAGACCCTGAAGCGCCTCAATGACGAGGGCAAGAAGGACATCTAGTCCTCGCCGCACGGCAGCCCGCGTTATAACGCCTCTACGGCTGGGGACAACCGCCAGTGGGACTGTTAGTTCCCGCCGGTGGTTCCTCCGTAAATAAGAGAAAGATTCACAATGGCACGAACTGGCCCCAACAACTCAGGCCTGAGGGTACTGGTGTGGCTCGGTGTAGTCCTCGCCGTGCTGACCGCCGTCCTGGCCGGCGGCACCCTTGCCGGACAGGCAAGCTGGGCACCCAAGCTGGCACTGGACCTCGAGGGTGGCACCCAGATGATCCTGGCGCCGAAGGTTGAGGGCGGTTCGGACATCAATGAACAGCAGCTCAACCAGGCCGTGGCCATTATCCGCCAGCGTGTGGACGGCTCAGGTGTTGCCGAAGCGGAAATCAGCACCCAGTCCGGCCGCAACGTTGTGGTCAGCCTTCCGGGTACGCCTTCCACTCAGACCAGGGCTTTGATCCAGGCGTCCGCCGACATGAACTTCCGCCCGGTCCTCCTCAACGGAGCCGGCGCGCCCGTCTCCACGGAATCCCTCACCCCTGAAGACCAGCTGCCGAAGCCCACCGCGGACCCGGCCAACAGCAGCGACGTCAACTGGATCACTCCCGAGCTATACCGCGCCTTCGAAACCCTCGACTGCGACCACCCGTCCCAGGACAAGCAGAAACGGTCAGACCCCACCAAACCGCTGGTCACCTGCGAACCTGCCACGGCCACAACGCCGGCCCTGAAATACATCCTGGGCCCCGTCGAAGTCAAGGGCACCAACATTGTCACGTCCTCGTTCCAGCTTCAGCGGGGGTCTCAGGGTGCCGTCACGAACCAGTGGGCCGTGAACATCCAATTCGATGGCGAAGGCACGGCCAAGTTCAAAGACGTCACCCAGCGCCTGAACCAGTTCTACGTTGCCGCCGGTGGCGAAGCGGGCAAGGATCCCAAGGCTCAGTTCGCGATTGTTCTCGATGACCAGGTCATCTCCGCACCACGGTCGCTGGCTGTGATCACTGACGGGCGGCCGCAGATCACCGGTAACTTCACGGAGCAGACAGCCAAAGCGCTGTCCGATCAACTGCGGTTCGGTGCGCTTCCCATCAGCTTCGAAATCCAGAGCGAGCAGCAGATTTCCGCCACCCTGGGTGGCGAACAGTTGCGCATGGGCCTGTTGGCCGGTCTGATCGGCCTGCTGCTCGTGGTGGTCTACTCACTGTTCCAGTACCGCGCCCTGGGGTTCGTGACTATTGCATCGCTGGTGGTGGCCGGCGCCCTCACCTATCTGGCCATAGCCATCTTGGGATGGACTGAAAACTACCGGCTTTCCCTCGCCGGCGTGGCCGGCCTCATCGTCGCCATCGGCCAGACCGCTGACTCGTTCATCGTCTACTTTGAACGCATCCGCGATGAACTCCGCGAAGGCCGTGGATTGGTCTCCGCGGTGGAGAACGGCTGGAAGCGGGCCAAGCGCACTGTCCTTGCCTCCAAGGCCGTGAACCTGCTGGCTGCCCTGGTGCTCTACTTTGTGGCTGTCGGCAACGTCCGCGGGTTCGCTTTCACGCTGGGTCTGACGGCCATTGCCGACCTCCTGGTGGTCTTTATGTTCACGCATCCGACGCTCCAGGTCCTGGCGCGCACCAAGTTCTTCGGGGAGGGCCACCGGCTCTCAGGCCTGGACCCCAAGCGGCTGGGTGTTGTGCCGCTTTACCGCGGCGCCGGGCGCGTGCGGACGCCTGAGGCCAAGCCTTCCGTGGTCCGGGCCAAAAACACCGGTGCCGCAGCCGAAGCTGAACGACGCATGACCATCGCAGAACGCCGCCTTGCGGAAAAGCAGGAGCAGCTCACCGGCTCCTCCAAGAGCGCAGCCAAGGAGAACAAGTAATGTCCAGCAGCTTCGCCAATTTCGGCAACGAGCTTTACTCCGGCAAGCGCTCCTACAACTTTGTCGGGGCCAGGAAAGTCTGGTTCCTCGTCGCGGCGCTGGCGGTGGCTTTGTCCATTCTGATTCCCGTTGCCAAGGGCGGCTTCAACCTCGGCATCGAATTCCGCGGTGGGTCCGAGTTCACAGTCTCCAACGTGAAGACCGTTGATGCCGCGGCGGGCGAACAAGCCGTGCAGGACGTGATGCCAGGAGCCATTCCGCGCGTGGCCAACGTCGCCGGCACCACGATGCGGATCCAGACGGACAAACTCACTGATGATGAGACACTCAAAATCAAGGCGGGGCTGACGTCCGCCTACGGCGTCACCGACAACGAGGTGACCTCCACCTTTGTCGGTCCGACATGGGGTGCGGACGTTACCAAGCAGGCCTTGATCGGCCTGGCGGTGTTTGTGATCCTCGCCGCAGTCCTTATGGCGCTCTACTTCCGAACCTGGAAGATGTCGCTGTCGGCTGTTTCGGGCATGCTGGTGACGATGTTCGTCACCGCAGGCGTGTATGCCCTCAGCGACTTCGAGGTAACGCCGTCTGCCATCATCGGGTTCCTTACCGTGCTCAGCTACTCGCTGTATGACACGGTGGTGGTCTTCGACAAGATCCGTGAAAACACCGCCGATGTTGATGCGTCCACCCGCCGCACTTTTGGTGAGGAAGTCAACCTCGCCGTCAACCAGACCCTGGTGCGTTCCATCAACACAATGATGGTGGCCATCCTGCCGGTCGGAGCCATCCTGTTCATCGGTGCCGGCCTTTTGGGGGCGGGCACTTTGCGGGACCTGTCGCTGGCACTGTTCGTCGGAATCCTGATCGGTACGGCCGCGACCATATTTATCGCTGCCCCGATGTATGCCTGGCTGCGCCAGAATGAACCTGACCTGGTGAAGCAGGCCAAACGCGTGGAACAACGCAGGTCCGCGAACAACGCCAAGACCGAAGGATCAGCTGCGGCCGCAGGGGCCTGACCCATCGCACCACAACGGGCCGGGCGGCGTCGGGATATCGACGGCGCCCGGCCCGTTTCGCATTTCAGCGCCCGGTTACATATGTGAACTGGCGGGGGAATAGACTGAGGTAATTAAACAGTCGTGAGGGGTGCTTCATTGGAAGAACGTTCGGCGTCGGTGCCAACGGCAGACGGGGATAACAGCCCGGGCCACGGAATTCAGACCGGGCTGACCGCTTCCGCACGCCCGGCGCCGGCAGTTCCTGTAGACAATTCGGGCGCACGCCCTACATTTCCCGGCCGACGCGAGCGGACGCGCTCCCGGCTGGCCCGGCTGACCGGGCGCGGCGCGGTACCGTATTCGCCCATTCTTGAGCCTCTGCTGCGTACCGTACGCGCGAACAACCCCAAAGAAGACTTTGACCTCATCCAGCGCGCTTTTGAGGTGGCCGAGCAGAGCCACCGCGGGCAGAAGCGCAAAAGCGGCGACCCGTACATCACCCACCCCGTCGCCGTAGCCACCATCCTCGCTGAGCTCGGCCTTAGCGGAACCACGTTGGCCGCGGCCCTGCTGCACGACACGGTGGAGGACACTCCTTACACACTGGCTGACCTCAAGAAGGACTTCGGTCCTGAGGTTGCCATGCTGGTGGACGGCGTCACCAAGCTGGACAAAGTCAGCTTTGGTGAGGCCGCGCAGTCCGAGACCGTCCGCAAGATGGTTGTGGCCATGGCCAAGGACATCCGGGTCCTTATGATCAAGCTCGCGGACAGGCTCCACAACGCCCGGACCTGGCGGTTTGTTTCCGCGGAGTCATCGGCACGAAAAGCCCGCGAAACCCTGGAAATATTCGCGCCCCTGGCCCACCGGCTGGGCATGAACACCATCAAGTGGGAATTGGAGGATCTGTCCTTCGCTGCCCTCTACCCCAAGGTCTATGAAGAAATCGTCCGAATGGTGGGCGACCGCACCCCGGAACGGGAGAAGAGCCTGGGCGTCATCCGGGATCAGATCACCGACGACCTCCGTACCGCCCGGATCAAGGCCACCATTACGGGCAGGCCGAAACACTATTACTCGATTTACCAGAAGATGATCGTTCGGGACAAGGATTTCGACGACATCAACGACCTCATGGGCGTCCGGGTGCTCGTCGATTCGGTCCGGGACTGCTACGCAGCCCTGGGCACCATGCATTCGCGCTGGAACCCGTTGCCGGGGCGTTTCAAAGACTATATCGCCATGCCCAAGTTCAACATGTACCAGTCACTGCACACCACGGTGATCGGCCCCGGCGGCAAGCCCGTGGAGATCCAAATCAGGACCCACGAAATGCACCGCCGGGCTGAGTACGGTGTGGCAGCGCATTGGAAGTACAAGGATCAGCCCAACCGTACCGCAGTGGGGCCGGGCAGCCCCCGCGACGGCGACATGGGCTGGCTGAGATCCCTGGTTGACTGGCAGCAGGAGACCTCCGATCCGGGGGAGTTCCTGGACTCTCTGCGGTTTGAGATCAACGCCAGGGAAGTCTTTGTCTTTACCCCCAAGGGCGAGGTCATGGCCCTGCCTGCCGGTTCGACGCCGGTGGATTTTGCCTACGCGGTCCACACCGAAGTCGGTCACCGCACCATCGGCGCGCGGGTCAACGGCAAGCTCGTTCCCTTGAACAGCGAGCTGAACCACGGCGACTGGGTAGAGATCTTCACCTCGAAGGCTGAAGGCGCCGGACCGAGCCAGGATTGGCAGCACTTCGTCAAAAGTGCCCGCGCCCGGAACAAGATCCGTCAGTGGTTCAGCAAGGAACGGCGCGAAGAGGCAATCGACCGCGGCAAAGAACTGCTGACACGGGCCATGCGGAAGCAGAACCTGCCCCTGCAGCGACTCATGACGCACGAGGCCTTGGCAGCGGTGGCCGCAGAGTTCAAGTACGTTGACATCTCCGGCCTCTACGCCGGCGTAGGGGACGGCCATACGTCAGCGCAGTCGGTCATGGAGAAACTCGTTGAAAGCCTGGGCGGCAACGAGAGCACCGACGACGACATCACTGAAGTCAGCATCCCTACGCAGGTGGCCAAGACCAAGTTCTCCGATTCCGGAGTGGTGGTGCGCGGCGTTGGCGATGTCTGGGTGAAGCTCGCGCGCTGTTGCACGCCTGTTCCGCCGGACCCGATTCTCGGCTTTGTCACCCGCGGTTCCGGTGTTTCGGTGCACCGTACGGACTGCACCAACATTTCCGATCTCCGGGACCAGCCCGACAGGATCGTAGAGGTGGACTGGGCACCCACCCAGTCAAGTGTTTTCCTGGTGGAGATCCAGGTTGAGGCGCTGGACCGGAAGTCCCTGCTCTCGGATGTCACCCGCGTCCTGTCCGAGAACCACGTCAACATTCTGGCGGCCAGCGTTAACACCTCCACCGACAGGGTGGCTATCTCCAGGTTCGCCTTCGAGATGGGGGACCCCAAGTACCTCAGCCACGTCCTCAGTGCCGTGCGGCGCATCGATGGCGTGTTCGACGTCTACCGGACCACCGGCAACAAGCGCCGGAGCTAGCAGGGCCAGCTTTTCCAATCCAGCCCGTTTGTGCGGGACCCGGGGGCTGGCTTCGATGGCCAGGATCAGCAAGCGCAGCCGCACGTCCCGCTCCGGGCGGGCCAGCAACCCCGCCAGCGCGGGCAGGGCCCGGTGGGCGTCGACGTGCAGCGCAATATCCACGGCGGTACGCAGCGGACTGGAGACCATCAGCCCGCCCATACTTACAACGTCGAACGGCCCCAGCCGGACTTCATGGAGCGTGCACCCCCGTGTATTGCGGAGGCTCGAAATCCGCCGCTTCGCATCCACAAGCAACGCGAGGCGGTCCGGTTCAGCAGCACAGCCGTAGATCCACGCCGCCGTCATCCGCCCGGCTACCACGCGTTGCCTGACCGCCGCCGGCACCGCGCTGGCCACCGTTCTGGCCCGAATCTGGGGTGACGCTGCAGCGTCCGGCAACGTGAATCCGTGCTGGTGGAACTGCGCCAGGATGCCATCCGCCGCCAGCGACTGGAGTTCGGGCCACGCGAAAGGCTTCCCCGGCGAATACAGGTCCGGGTATTGGGACGGTGAGGAAGTGGCCATCCCTCCATTTTGCCGCGTCGTACCTTAACCAGCACAGGCCCCGTCCCGGTTATGTGGATAACCGGGACCGGGCCTGTGGGTCCTGCGACAGGCGCCTGGCGAAAGGCGTCCTACAAAGTATTGACTAGGAAAGCTCGCTGGCCGAGCGCTGGATCTGGTCCAACCAAGCCTGCCTCGCCTCGAGGGCTTCGCGGGCCCCCTTGATCTTGCGCTGGTCGCCGGCTTTCTCGGCCTTGGCGAGATCGTCCTGCAGGCCGGAAATGGCTGCTTCCAGCTGCGACAGGGCGCTGTTGGTGCGGGCCTTCGTCTCGGGGTTGGAACGCTGCCAGTTTTCCTCTTCGGCGTTGCGGACAGCGTCCTCCACTTTGCGGAGGCCGGCTTCGATGCGGCCCATGTCGGCGCGGGGCACCTTGCCGGCTTCCTCCCAGCGGTCCCGGACAGACTGAAGCGCCTTTTTGGCAGCGGCCAGGTCCTTGACCGGCAGGATGCTGTTCGCTTCGGTGAGGAGCGCTTCCTTCACCGTGAGGTTGGCGGCGTATTCCTGGTCGATCTCCTCGTTGGCTGCCTGCCTGTGTGTGAAGAACACGTCCTGGGCGGCACGGAAACGGGCCCAGAGGGCGTCGTCGTCCTTGCGGCTGGCACGAGGTGAGGCTTTCCATTCATCCATGAGCCGGCGGTATTCGCCCGCGGCGAAGCCCCAGTCGGTGGATGAGGACAGCGCTTCGGCTTCGGTGATGAGCTTTTCCTTGGCCGATTTTGCGGCCGAGTTGGTGCTGTCCAGCTGGGAGAAGTAGGCGCGGCGGTGACGGTCGAAGACGGTCCGGGCGGCACGGAATCGCTTCCACAAGGCGTCCTCGTTGCTGCGGCCAAGCCGGATGCCGCCCTTCTGGGCCGTTTTCCAGCTTTCAAAAAGATCGTTCATCCGGGCGCTGGAGGTCTTCCATTGGATCTGTGCGGGATCCTGCCCCGAGATCTCTTCGGCTTCGGCCACGATGGCCTCGCGGGCCGCGAGCTCGGCGGAGCGAACGGCGTCATGTTCTGCCTTCTCCGCCTTTTCGAGGTCTGCGATCTGCACGGAAACAGCGTCGAGCCGTGCTTCGGTGGATCGGAGGTCTCCCACCATGTTCCGCTCCGCCAGCTGCTCGCGCAGGTGCGTGACGGTCTTCTGCATATCGGTGCTGGGCGCTTTGGAGCTGATGCGCTGCTCCAGGAGCAGGACCTGGGCAACGATGTCGTCATGCTTCCGCGCGAAGTAGGCAAGGGCTTCGTCATTGCTGACGCCGGGGTACTGGCCCACCGGGTGCTCATCGCCCTCGATCGTCAGGAATACGTGGCCGTCACCCTCGACACGGCCCCACTTTGAGGCTTCCGCCAGGGACGTCGCGGAGGCCACGGGTGCCGGTGCTGCCACAGGTGCGGCTGCTGCCGGCTTGGGCCGGGCGGCGAAGGCTGCCGGTGACGGAGCGGGTCGAGCCGACGGAGCAGGCGCCGGGGCTTCCTCAGCGGGAGCCTGAACAGCCGCGCTGTCGTCAATGGCCGCAGGCTCTTCAGCGGGGGCCGTACCGGCCGCGTCACTTTCAAACGGGACGGCCACGCCGCCTTGATCCACGTCCGCTGGAACCTCGGTTTCAACCGTGGCCTGCTCGGCGGTTGCCTGGACAGCGTCTGCCTGGTCAGCCACGGGGGCCGCTACCTCGGTCAGGTCTGCTGTTGTTTCGTCGGATTTCTGACTGTCTGTCACCGCTAAAAGTCTTTCGCTTGGAGGGAAATACTCACGTACTGCACCGCGGCCATAAGGCCTGGCTTCCTACTTCAGAGAAACCGAGTCTATCGTGACTGGTTGCACAGGTGCTCCGTCTGACGCACTGGAGCCAGGGGTGATTCCAGCGGCGGCAATGGCGTTCACTGCTTCCATTCCGGAGGTCACCTTGCCCACCACCGTATAGCCCCCGGCCGAGTCGGCGGGAATCACTGTGTCTTTGTAGACCACAAAGAACTGTTTGCCGTTGCCGTAGGCGTTGTCGCCGGACCGGGCTATGGCAATCGTGCCGGCAGGGTAGGTGTTGTCTGCCGGAGTGTTTTCGAGGGGTCCCCAGGTGTACCCGGGGTCGGCGGCAGCGGTGGCCCCACCGCACTGCAGGAGGCCGAAGGTTTCACCCGTGGTCAGCCGGTGGCACGCGCTGCCGTTGTAGAAGCCCTCGTCCGTCAGTGCTTTGAAGACCGCGGCAGCCTGGGGTGCCTTGGTTCCGTCGATTTCGACGCCGAGCACGTTTCCGTTCAGTGCCATTTCACCAGTGAACACCTTGCCCGCGGCGGTGTCCGCGGCCGGGATGTTGGCGCCGTTCGTGGCGGGCGCGGAAGGCGCGGGGGAGTCCGTGGGGCTGGTCAGGCCGGCCGCAAGGGCCGCGTATTCGTCCTCCGTGGGGTTGCCGGCAAAGGCAGTCAGCTGGAGCACGACGGCGAGCAGGACGGCGGCGGTGCCGGCGCCGGCGGCGATGATGTTGTCACGCTTGCGCCGTTTTTCCTGGTCCCGCCGCAGCTCGCGCTTTGCCTCCATCTGCTGGATGCGCCGTTTGGCTTCGCGGGCGCTGCGTGAACTGGCCGCCACTGGTCCTCCTGTGTGTCGGGCCGCGTCCGGACAATATTGAATCCGAACGCGGGTGTCTGCCGGCCGCCCTCTGCGCTGCCGGCCGCTGTATTAGAGATGCCGGCGGATGACGCATAAACTGACTGCCGCACATAGTTTATGCATGAGTTGCCGGACTGCCGCCGTTCCCTGCCCGTTTCGGGTGGAATGCCGGGCAAAGTCCCAGGCACCCTTCATCAAGAGGAGAACATCCACCATGGCACGCACCGCCTCCCTGTCCGGATTCCCCGAGTGGCTTCCCGAGGAGCGGCTGGTGGAGCTGCACGTGTTGGACACCCTTCGCAAGGTTTTTGAGCTGCACGGCTTCGCGTCCATCGAGACGCGTGCCGTGGAGACCGTCGGCCAGCTCCTGCGAAAGGGTGAGATTGATAAAGAGGTCTACGGTCTCAGCCGCCTTCAGGACGACGAGGCCGATACCACCGACGCGGGGAAGGCCGGCAAATCGGACCCCAACGCCCTCGCGCTCCACTTCGACCTCACGGTGCCTTTTGCGCGGTACGTCGTCGAGAACGCGGGATACCTCGCGTTCCCGTTCCGGCGCTACCAGATCCAGAAAGTCTGGCGCGGGGAACGCCCGCAGGAAGGCCGGGCCCGCGAATTCACCCAGGCAGACATCGATGTTGTGGGCGACGGGGAGCTGCCGTTTCGCTATGACGTGGAGATTGCCCTGGTCATCGCGGAAGCCCTAAGCGCGCTGCCGATTCCGGACTTCCGCCTGCGGATCAACAACCGCAAGCTTGCCGAGGGCTTCTACCGCGGCATTGGCCTGGATGACACCGCCGGCGTGCTCCGCAGTATCGACAAGCTGGAAAAGATTGGCGCAACCAAGGTCGCAGAGCTGCTCAAGACCGAACTGGGCGCCTCCGATGAGCAGGCGCAGGCAGCGCTCAAGCTGGCAGGAATCCGCACCGAGGACACCTCGTTTGTGGCCCAGGTCCGGGCACTCGGCGTGACGAATGACCTCCTCGAGGAGGGCCTGAATGAACTGGAACAGGTGATCGCAGCCGCCGTGCAGCGCGCGCCGGGCAAGGTCATTGCCGATCTCAGCATCGCCCGCGGCCTGGACTACTACACCGGCACGGTGGTGGAGACGGTCCTGGTGGGCCACGAACAGCTCGGTTCCATCTGCTCCGGTGGCCGCTATGACGCGTTGGCGAGCAAGGGCAACCGCAAGTTCCCAGGCGTCGGCCTCTCCATCGGTGTGACCCGGCTGGTGTCGCGCATCTTGAGCCAGGACCTGGCCAAGGCCTCACGGTCGGTCCCCACCGCAGTGCTGGTGGCGCTCACCACTGACGATGGCTGGGGTGCAGCGCAGGACGTCGCCGCCCAGCTCCGCAGCCGGGGCATTGCCACGGAAGTGGCTGCCAAGGCGGAGAAATTCGGCAAGCAGATCAAATTCGCGGACCGCCGCGGCATCCCGTTCGTCTGGTTCACCGACGACGACGGCAGGCACCAGGTCAAGGACATCCGATCCGGTGCGCAGGCCGACGCCGATCCCGCAACCTGGATACCGCCGTCGGAAGACCTTAACGTCCAGGTCACAACAGCCCAGGTGCCAGCGGCGGCAGCCCAGCCGGCCTGACCGGCCCGGTCTGGCGTTGCCGGCTAGCGGCGCAGCCGAAGCACCACGAACCGGCCGGCCGCTCCTGCGGCCAGGACAGCGGCCATCCCCAGCACTGAGGCGGGCGGCAACGTGAACGCCAGCAACAGGCAGCTGATGAAGCCCGCCACATTGAGCCACCGTGGGCCGTGGGCCGGATGCTCCTCCAGGGTGTACGCCGCGGCGTTGGTCACCGCGTAGTAGATGAGCACGCCGAAGCTGGAGAACCCCACCACCGTCATCACGTCAGTGGTCAGGATCAGGAGAATCACGACGGCGGCCACCGCGAATTCTGCCACGAACGGCACCGCGTGCCGGCCGCCCACCCGTGCCAGGGGCGCCGGCAGATCGCGTTCCCGCGCCATGGCCAGGGTGGTGCGGCCCACGCCGGTGACGAGGGCCAGCAACGCGCCCAGGCAGGCCGCTGCCGCGCCGGCCTGGACGACCGGCGCGCCGGCGGCCAACTGCGAATTAACCACTGCGTCCAGCAGCGGGGCCGAAGTGGCGGCCAGCCGGCCTTCGGTCAAGTGGTTTTGGAGCAGCAGCGCCAACGCCAGGTAGATAACGAAGGCGCCGGCGAGGGCCGATAGGATCGCGCGCGGAATGGTCCTGGCCGGGTTCTTGACTTCCTCGCCCAGGGTGGCGATGCGCGCATAGCCGGCGAAGGCGAAGAACATCAGGCCGGCGGCCGGCAGCACGCCACTCAAGCCAGCGGCAGCTCCGCCGTCGGCCGTCCCGCCTGTTGAAAAGCCGGACGGATGCGGCCCGACGATCGCGGCAACGGCAACGAACACCAGCGTGGCCAGGACAACGCACAACAGGATCCTGGTCAGCAGCGCTGTGCGGGTAATCCCAAACAGGTTCACAGCGGTCAGCGCCACGACCGCAGCGATGGCCACCGGCACTGCATAGCCCGGTGAGACATAGTGGCCGACGGTGAGGGCCATGGCGGCGCAGGAGGCCGTTTTGCCGCTGACAAATCCCCAGCCGGCCAGGAAACCAGGCCATTCCCCCAAACGTCTGCGTCCGTATACGTACGTTCCGCCGCTCGCCGGATACCGGGCGGCTAACTCCGCGGAAGCCACCGCGTTGCAGTAGGCAACGGCACCCGCGATCAGGACGGAGAGGACCAGGAATTGTCCGGCCAGTCCCGCGGCCGGGGCGAAGACCACAAAAACGCCGGCCCCGAGCATGGAGCCGAGGCCGATGGACGTGGCGTCAAACACGCCAAGCCTCCGTTGCAGCTGCTGGTGTTCGGACATGGGGTAGGCGGGCCTTTCCAGCGGGTAAACTCAGACGGGATTGTTCCCGGAACGATCCTATGCAGTTTTTTCTTTTGTTTTCCTGCTGTCTTCTTCAGAAAGGCGTGCTGTGCTGCGCACACATGACCTCGGATCCCTTCGCTCCGAGCACATTGGACAAACCGTAACCCTGGCCGGCTGGGTGGGCCGCCGTCGTGATCACGGTGGTGTTGCATTCGTGGATCTGCGCGATGCGTCCGGCGTGGCCCAGGTTGTGGTTCGTGAGGAAGAGGTCTTCCACAGCCTGCGCAACGAGTACGTCCTGCAGATCACCGGCACCGTCTCCCAGCGCCCCGAGGGCAACGAGAACCCCGCCTTGGCCACCGGCGCCATCGAGGTCATGGCGGACAAGGTGGTTATCCTCAACACCTCCGATCCGCTGCCGTTCCAGATCGATGAGCACGTGGAGGTCGGTGAGGAAGCCCGCCTGAAGCACCGCTACCTTGACCTGCGCCGCCCCGGCCCCGCCCGCAACCTCCGGCTGCGCTCCGAAGCCAACCGGATTGCCCGCGAACTGCTCCACCAGGACGGTTACGTCGAAATCGAAACCCCCACGCTGACGCGTTCGACGCCGGAAGGCGCCCGCGACTTCGTGGTCCCCGCCCGCCTGGCGCCGGGTTCCTGGTACGCGCTGCCGCAGTCCCCGCAGCTTTTCAAGCAGCTCCTGCAGGTGGGTGGCTTCGAGAAGTACTACCAGATCGCGCGCTGCTACCGCGACGAGGACTTCCGCGCCGACCGCCAGCCCGAATTCACCCAACTGGACATCGAAGCCAGTTTCGTGGACCAGGACGACATCATTGCCCTGGGCGAAAACATCGTCAAGGCGCTGTGGAAGCTGATCGACGTCGAGATCCCCACGCCCATCCAGCGCATCACGTACGCAGATGCCATGGCGCGCTATGGCTCGGACAAGCCCGATCTCCGCTTCGGCGTGGAACTGACTGAGCTCACCGAATTCTTCAAGGACACCGGCTTCGGCGTCTTCAAGGCCTCGTATGTCGGCGCCGTGGTGATGCCCGGCGGCGCTTCCCAGCCGCGACGCACCCTGGACGGCTGGCAGGAATTCGCCAAGCAGCGCGGCCACAAGGGCCTGGCATACGTCCTCTTCAAGGAAGACGGCGAACTGGCTGGCCCGGTTGCCAAGAACCTGAACGACACCGAGCGTGCAGGCCTCGCCGACGCTGTGGGCGCCAAGCCGGGCGACTGCATCTTCTTCGCCGCAGGTGAGAAGTCAGCGGCGCGCGCCCTCCTGGGTGCTGCGCGCGTGGAGATCGGCCACCGTACCGGCCTGATCGATCCCGGCGCCTGGGCCTTCTGCTGGGTGGTTGACGCCCCCATGTTCGAACCGGCCGCCGCAGCGGTGGCGTCCGGCGATGTGGCTGTTGGTGCCGGAAAGTGGACGGCCGTCCACCACGCCTTCACCTCGCCCAAGCCTGAGTTCATGGACACGTTCGACAAGGATCCGGAATCGGCCCTGTCCTACGCCTACGACATTGTTTGCAACGGCAACGAAATCGGTGGCGGCTCAATCCGTATCCACGAGCGCGACGTCCAGGAACGCGTCTTCGAACTGATGGGGCTGGACAAGGCAGACGCCCAGACCAAGTTCGGCTTCCTTCTCGAAGGCTTCAAATTCGGCGCCCCTCCGCACGGCGGCATCGCGTTCGGCTGGGACCGCGTGGTTGCACTGCTGGCAGGCGTGGAGTCCATCCGCGACGTCATCGCTTTCCCGAAGACCGGCAACGGCTACGACCCGCTGACGCAGGCACCCGCGCCGATCACGGCGCAGCAGCGCAAGGAAGCCGGCGTGGACTTCAAGCCCCAGGCGAAAACGGAAGAGCCCGAAAAGGCCGAGTAACCTGGACACCGCAGTCGAGAGGCTCCCCGGGAAACCGGGGGGCCTTTCGCATTGGAAGAGTGGTACATCATGACAGTTTCACGTCCTGCACCAGCCCTTGCCCTGCCCGGGTTTGAGGCGCTGATGGACGCCGCCTGGCCGGCCCCGGACCGTGAGGAATCCGGCGGCTGGGTGCTTCGGGCAGCCTCCGGCGTGACCCAGCGGGCCAACTCGGTCTGGCTGCGCGAGCCGGATCGCGACACCGGCCGGCAGCACGAGGCCTTGCACGCGGCGCGGCTCTGGTACCGCCGCAGGCGCCTGCCGTTGATTTTCCAGGTCTTCGATGATCCCCGCTCCGCCGGACTGAATACCGTCCTCGACGGGGAAGGCTTCACCCGGCAGTCCGAAACACTGGTGATGTGCCGGCGCAACGGCGCGAACGGAGCGGACCAACCTGCGGTTCGACCATCGGTGACCCACCCTGCGGTTCGACCATCGGTGACCCACCCTGCGGTGGCCGATTCCGGCGTCGAGATCTCCACGGTCCCCAGCGATGAGTGGATCGAGCTGTGGTGGAGCGTGGATGGCCGCGGCGGCCCGGCCGAGCGCGAGACCGCACGCGGCATCCTGGCAGGCTGCCCGTCGCTCTATGCCCTGGTGAGGTCCGACGACGGTGTTCCCGCCGCCGTCGGCCGGCTCGCTGTCCCTCCCACCGGGGAGGCAGGAGGCAGTTGGGGCGGGCTGTACAGCATGGCCACCCGCCCGGACGCCCGGCGACGCGGCCATGCCCTGCGGATCATGCAGGCACTCCTGCATGAAGGCCACACGCGCAACCTGGCCCGCTACTGGCTGCTGGTCACCGAAGCGAACTCCGGAGCCCAGCAGCTCTACGCCAAGGCGGGATTCCAGGAAGCCGGCCGCTACCTTTACCGGCAGGAACGGCCCACGCGGCATCTGACCGGCTGCTAAGGGGCCCGGAGATTCTGATTGCTCGCCGGGTTGTTCGCAGGCGCGTCCGCTACCTGGATCCGGACGGCGCAGACATCCGCGGCGGCCTTCCTCAGCACCGAGCCGTTGGGATCGGGCACATCCAGGAAGTCCAGCCGCGGGACTGAGGCATAGGGCCTCAGGGCCGGGTGATCCATGACCAGCCCAGCAAGGGTCCTGTCCCCGCCGGGAGCAAGATACTCGAGTGGCTGGCCGTCGAAGACCGCTGCTGCGTGCGCTGCCACTTTCTCCACCAGCTCATCCGCCTGGTTGGCCCGGCGGCGTGCGAACCGCTGCTGGGACTGGCCACCGGCCGCGCTGCGGGACTGGACGTAGCGTGTGCCCGTCTTGGACGCGAGCAGGATACCTTCCCTGGCCACGGCCGCCGCGTAGCCGCCGCGCCGCACGAGCACCAGTCCGGCCGTCCGGGGCTGGGCGGCGACGGAGGCCAGGCGCTCCAGCAGATCGGCGCCCCGTCCCGGCCTTCCGTCCGGTGGCCAGGGCGCCTGGAGCAAGGCGGTGGTGCCGTCGTCCGCCACCAGCCGCACGCCGTCGTCGTCATCGCTGATCCGCAAGCCGCCGTGCGCGGCACCGAAGCGGTCCGCCCATCCCGCCAGGCGTTCGCCGGACACAAACGCGGTCCTGACGGACCCCGTACGGCCGGCGCCGGGGGTGCTGCGTGCGCTCATGGCGGGATCCCTTAGGTGGCGGGCGGAAAATGGCGGGCGGAAATGGGGCGGTGAACTAATGAGTAGCCTATCTATGTGGATGATCTCTTCGCCCAAGGGCATGGCAATGACGACGACGACAGTGACGAACCGCCGTCGTCCGGCCGTACCGCCGCGCCGCGCAGTCCTTTGGCCGTCCGGATGCGGCCACGCACGCTCGATGACGTGGTCGGCCAGCAGCACCTGCTGGGGCAGGGATCGCCGTTGCGGCAACTGGCGGCCGGCACCGACGCCCTGGGCCCCGCAGGCCCCAGCTCCCTGATCCTCTGGGGACCTCCCGGGACCGGGAAAACCACCCTGGCCCATGTGATCGCCAAGGGCAAGGGGCGGAAGTTCGTGGAGTTGTCGGCCATCACGGCGGGCGTCAAGGACGTTCGGCGGGTCATGGACGAAGCCCTCACAGCGCGGGATCTGTACAAAACCACCACGGTGCTTTTCCTCGACGAGATCCACCGCTTCAACAAGGCACAGCAGGATGCCCTGCTGCCCGGCGTGGAGAACCGCTGGGTGGTGCTCGTGGCGGCAACCACCGAAAACCCGTCCTTTTCGGTGGTTTCGCCGCTGCTGTCCCGTTCCCTCCTGCTCACCCTGAAACCACTGACGGAGGCGGACATCGAAGGGCTCCTGCAACGCGCCGTGTCCGACGATCGCGGCCTGAACGGGAAAGTGGAGCTCAGCTCCGAGGCCCTGGCCCACCTCGTCAGGCTCGCCGGCGGCGATGCGCGCCGTGCATTGACGGCACTAGAAGCCGCGGCGGGAGTGGCATTCGGGGATGCGGACGACGCAGGTGCCGACTCGCTGGTCACCGTCGAGCTCAAGCACACCGAACGTGCCCTGGATGTGGCCGCCGTGCGGTATGACCGCGCCGGGGACCAGCACTATGACGTCGCCAGCGCCTTCATCAAATCCGTCCGCGGGTCCGACGTGGACGCCGCACTGCACTACCTCGCCAGGATGCTGGAGGCTGGAGAGGACCCGAGGTTCATCGCCCGCCGCATCGTGATTTCGGCGGCGGAGGACGTGGGAATGGCGGACCCCACGGCGCTGCAGACGGCCGTTGCCGCCGCCCAGGCGGTGCAGCTGATCGGCATGCCCGAAGGGCGGATCGTCCTGGCCGAGGCCGTGGTGCACCTGGCCACCGCGCCGAAATCCAATGCCGCATATATGGGAATCAACAAGGCCGTCGCGGATGTCCGTGCCGGCCTGGGCAACGGGATCCCGGCGCACCTGCGTGATGCGCACTACCCGGGCTCCAAGCAGCTGGGCCACGGGCTCGGCTACAAGTACGCCCACGATGCCCCCCATTCGGTGGCCAGCCAGCAGTACCCGCCGGATGACCTGGTGGGACGCGACTACTACGAGCCGACCGGCAACGGTGCGGAACGGGACATTGCCGTGCGCCTCGAACGGCTGCGGAAGATCATCCGCGGCACCTGACCGGCGCCGGCCGTGGAGGGACCCGGGCAGTGATGCCCCGGGAGTCATGCGGGGAGCGGCGGCCGGAGTGTGGGATTGCAGTCGAATCCTGCTAAGATTGTTCGTTGTCTGGCAAGGCGCGGACGCAATCTCCCCATCCTTCAGTATTTTGTGCTGTTTCGTTGGGGTAGCCCTGTGCCCAGTAGCAAAAGGCAGCGGTTGGCCGATGCTCTCCATTATGGAGGCCAGTAACACTGACACACCGCAGATATTGGAAGGACACAAGTGGCTAACAACACTCGTGCTCGCCGTACAGCACGCCTCTCGCGTGCACTCGGCATTGCTCTGACCCCCAAGGCCGCCAAGTACATGGAGCGCCGCCCGTACGGCCCCGGTGAGCATGGCCGTGCCCGCAAGAAGCAGGACTCCGACTACGCCGTACGTCTGCGCGAAAAGCAGCGTCTGCGCGCCCAGTACGGCATCCGCGAAGCCCAGATGACCCGCGCCTTCGAAGAAGCCCGCCGCACCAAGGGCCTGACCGGTGAAAACCTGATCGAACTGCTCGAAATGCGTCTTGACGCCCTCGTGCTGCGTGCCGGCTTCGCCCGCACCATCGCCCAGGCCCGCCAGCTCGTTGTGCACCGCCACATCATGGTTGACGGCATCCGCGTTGACCGCCCGTCCTTCCGCGTCAGCGAAGGCCAGCTTGTCCACGTGCACACCCGCAGCGAAACCATGGTTCCGCTCCAGGTTGCAGCAGCCGGCGCACACCGCGACGTCCTGCCCCAGGTTCCGGCCTACCTGGACGTCAAGCTTGACGCCCTGCAGGCCCGCCTGGTCCGTCGCCCGAAGCGCTCCGAGGTTCCCGTAACCTGCGAAGAGCAGCTCGTCGTCGAATTCTACGCACGCTAAATCCCAGCAGCGTATCCAAAGAAGCCCGTGGCAAGCGCCACGGGCTTCTTTGTATGTAAGGTACTTGGGGGACATCTGCGGAACGCATCAAGGCAGCGTGCGCGGAGGTAAAAAATCCACGTCAGTTTCAAGGAGTTGAACGTCTATGTCTGGTGGCGATATTGCCGGCTTGATCGCGGCCGGGGTGTTCGCACTCCTGGTGCTGCTGCTCGCCGTACCCATCCTGAAGCTCGGCAGTGTGCTGGAAGAAATACGGACGTCCATCCGGTCCCTCAGCGATGGCGCGACGCCCCTGATGGACGAAGTCACCGCGACGGTCTCCACCACCAACCAGCAGCTCAAAAAAGTGGATGGCATCGCCTCCAACGTTTCGGATGCTTCGGCAAACCTTTCGGCGCTGTCATCACTCGTTGCAGCGACCGTAGGTTCACCGCTGATCAAAGTGTCGGCTTTCAGCTACGGCGTGCGCTCGGCCCTCGCCAACCGCAAGAAGCCCGCCCCCGGCCGCCGTAGCCGCTAAGCCACCGGAGAACTGAAATGAAACGATTTGTCTGGATGGGAATCGGCGTGGCTATCGGTGTCATCGCTTTCCGCAAGATCAGCGAAGCCCAGTCCAACGTGGGGCCAGAAGGCCTGAACCGCGCCGTGGGCCGGCTGGCCGACGGCGTGTACGACTTCGCCGATGCCGTGCGTGCCGGAATGCACGAACGCGAGACGGACCTCCGGGCCGCCCTCGGGATCGACTCCCCGGCCGTCCCATCGCGGGATGCAGCCCGCCGCTGAACGCACGGGAAAAACGCGCGAGAATTAAACCAGCAGCCGCCGCTTGCCGGCACTGCCGTCTGAATCAATAAGTCATGCGTGGCACACGCGTGAACCGAGAAGGGTATGTAATCAGCTCATGAAGTCGCAGGAGATCACAAAGCGCTGGGTGGACTTTTTTGTCAGCAAAGGGCACACCGCGGTTCCCTCCGCCTCGCTGGTCTCCAGCGACCCCTCCCTCCTGTTCACCGTGGCCGGCATGGTCCCGTTCATCCCTTACCTGACTGCCCGTGAAGAGGCCCCTTTCGACCGGGCCGCCAGCGTTCAGAAGTGCATCCGCACCGGCGACATCGAAGAGGTGGGCAAAACCGCCCGCCACGGCACCTTCTTCCAGATGTGCGGCAACTTCTCCTTCGGCGATTACTTCAAGGAAGACGCGATCAAGTACGCCTGGGAGCTGCTCACCAAGAGCGTGGACGACGGCGGCTACGGCCTTCCGCCGGAACTGCTGTGGGTGACGGTTTACGAAGAGGACGACGAAGCCAAGGAGCTGTGGCTGACACACACCGGCGTTCCGTCCGAGCGCATCCAGCGCATGGGCAAGGCCGACAACTACTGGCACACCGGCCAGCCGGGCCCGGCAGGCCCCTGCTCGGAGATCTACTACGACCGGGGCCCTGCCTACGGCGTCGAGGGCGGTCCCATCGCCGACGAAAACCGCTACGTTGAAATCTGGAACCTGGTGTTCATGCAGTACCAGATCGACAACGTCCGCTCCAAGGACGACTTCGACGTCGTCGGCGAGCTGCCCAAAAAGAACATCGACACCGGCCTCGGCATGGAGCGCCTTGCGATGATCCTGCAGGGCGTCGAGAACATGTACGAGACCGACCAGGTCCGGCCTGTGATCGACAGGGCCGCCGAGCTGTCCGGCCGGGAGTACACCTCGGCCGAAACACCCGAGGATCCGCACCACACGGACGACGTCCGCATGCGCGTTGTGGGTGACCACATCCGTTCGGCCCTGATGCTGATCGCCGACGGCGTGACCCCGTCCAACGAGGGCCGCGGCTACGTCCTGCGCCGCCTGATCCGCCGCGCCGTGCGTTCCATGCGCCTGCTCGGCGTCGAAAAAGCGTGCCTGCCGGACCTGCTCCCCGCCTCACGCGATGCCATGAAGGGCGTCTACCCCATCGTGGCGACCGATTTTGACCGCATCAGCCGGATCGCCTATGCCGAAGAGCGGGCCTTCCTGCGCACCATCGCTTCAGGTACCGCACGCCTCGAAGACGCCGTGACGGAGTCCAAGGCCGCCGGCACGCCGCTGTCCGGCGCTGACGCCTTCGCCCTGCACGACACCTATGGCTTCCCCATCGACCTCACGCTGGAGATGGCAGAGGAAGCCGGTCTCAAGGTCGATGAGCCGGAATTCCGACGCCTCATGCTCGAGCAGCGCCACCGTGCCCAGGCCGATGCCAAGGGCAAAAAGGGCGGCCACGCCGATCTCAGCGCCTTCCAGGAGTTGCTGGCGCAGGGCGAGACTGTTTTCACCGGTTACACGGAGCTGGATGGCGAGTCCCGGGTCCGGGGCATCCTCAGCCGCGGCCAGAACGTGGGGCACGCCGCCACCGGCGACGAGATTGAACTCGTCCTGGCGGAGACCCCGTTCTACGCTGAGGCAGGCGGCCAGTCGGCTGACACCGGCCTCATCACCGGTGAGGGATTCGTCGTCGAAGTCCTGGACGTCCAACGCCCCATCAAGGGGCTGAGCGTCCACAAGGCAGTCGTCCGCGAAGGCGAGATCGGCTCCGACTCCCTGGTCCGCGCAGCCGTGGACCGCGAGCGGCGCCACGCGGCCGAGCAGGCCCACACCGGTACGCACATTGTGCACGCCGCCCTGCACCAGGTCCTCGGCCCCGAAGCAACCCAGCGCGGTTCCTACAACAAGGCCGGCTACCTGCGCTTCGACTTCGCCTGGGGCGAAGGCCTCAGCACCGCCGCGCGTTCGGAAATAGAGGAAGTCTCCAACCTCGCCATCCGCAACAACTTCCGCGTGGAGACCAAGGTCATGGGCCTGGCAGAGGCCAAGGCGCTGGGCGCCATGGCGCTCTTCGGCGAAAACTACGGCAGTGAAGTCCGTGTTGTGGAGATCGACGGCGCGTGGTCCCGGGAACTCTGCGGCGGCACGCACGTGGCAAACACGTCGCTGATCGGCAGCCTGTCGTTGCTCGGCGAGCAGTCAGTCGGTTCAGGCAACCGCCGGGTTGAGGCTTTCGTGGGCATGGATGCGTTCCGCCATCTGGCCGCTGAGCGCGCCCTGGTGACTGAACTGACCGAGATGCTCAAAGTGCCGTCCGGCCAGCTCGCCGACAGGATCGCCAGCACGCTGATCAAGCTCAAGGCCACGGAGAAGGAACTCGAGCGCCTGCGTAAGGAACAAATCGCCGCGGCGGCCGGAAACCTCGTGGGTACAGCACGGGACGCAGCCGGCATCCGGGTCATCGCACACGACGCCGGCCAGATCGGCGGGGCAGACGACATCCGCAACCTCGCCCTCGACCTGCGCAACCGCCTCGGTTCGGGAGCCTCCACCGTGGCAGTGGCCGGTGTCAGCAATGACCGGCCCATGATTCTTGTGGCCACCAACGAGGCAGCCCGGGAAGCCGGTGTGAAGGCCGGTGCCCTGGTCCGGATCGCGGCCGGAATCCTCGGCGGCGGTGGCGGCGGCAAGGACGACGTTGCCCAGGGTGGCGGCACGGACGCCGCCAAGATCGCACCGGCGCTGGCCGCCGTTGTGGACGCCATCTCCCGGCGCTAGGGAAACTGTGACAGAATCCGTTGGCGCCGCCGTCTATCCCCAGGGCATCAAACTGGGGGTAGACGTCGGCACCGTGCGCGTGGGTGTCGCCATCTGCGACCCGGACGAAATCCTCGCCACTCCCCACAAGACCCTGGACCGCAACGTCAAGAAGAATTCCGACGTGCGTGTCATCGTGTCGCTTGCTGTAGAGCTCGGCGCCGTCCAGGTCTTCGTGGGGCTGCCACGCACCATGAAGGGCGAGGAACACGCCTCTGCCAGGATGGCCACCGTCTACGCCGAACTGCTGGTTGCGGAGTTCGTTGCCCGCGAAATGGATGTTTCCGTCAACCTGGTGGACGAGCGCCTGAGCAGTGTCACGGCGCACCGTAACCTGCACGAAGCTGGCATGAGCAGCCGGAACCACCGTAAAGTGGTGGATCAGGTCGCGGCGGCAGGCATCCTCCAGCACGCCATCGACATGCAAAAAGCCAGGGGAACGGACGTTGGCCGCCGTGTGACTGCGCCGCCCCGTACTCGGCCATCCGGAGCAGGCTCGGCGGTTCAGCCCGACCATGCGGCCCCTGAAGGCACGACCCGATCCCAGAACACGGAAGGCTACAGTGAGCCCGTCCAATAACGACGACGCCTCAGGCGCCACGAGCAACGATGGGGCCAGACCGCTGACCCGAAAAGAGCTCCGCGCCCTGGAGAAGCACACGGGAAGCAGCGATGTGGTTCCCGAACAGGCCTACGAAACGGGGCAGGATGCGCCTGCACCTGCCACGGTTTCCGGTCCCGACGCTGCACCCGCTCCTGAGCCTGCCTCCGTACGCGAGCCAGCCCCCGAGCCCCAGCCGGAACCGGTCCACGCACCCGATGCTGAGCTGCAGCCGATTATTCCCTCAGCTCCGGATGAGCCGCCGTCCATCCAGGACGCCGTGCCGATCGCAGACCACCATCCGGATGACGCCCAGGTCCAGGAGTACCACCCCGAAGACCAACACCTTTACGAAGCGCACGACGCCGGGCACCACTACCCCGACGAAGCGCTCCATGACGCCGGACACCACTACCCGGACGAAGAACACCACGATGCAGGCCACCTTGATGATCACCATGTCGATGACCACTATCCAGATGATCACTATGCCGGCTCCGGCCTGTTCGCCGGCGCAGCCGCGGGTTCCGTAGTGGCGAAGCCCTCCAAGAAGGTGCGGCGCCGCCGCCGCCTCCTGGCACTGTTCCTGACTCTTGTGGTGTTCGTGGCAGCGATCGCCGTGGGCGCGCAGTTCCTGAAGCCCCTGCTGGGAAACGACAAAGCGGCAGGTTACCCCGGCCCAGGCACGGGCGAAGTCATGGTTTCGGTCCAGCCAGGTGAAGGTACGCGCTCCGTGGCCACCAAACTGGAAAGCGGGAAAGTCGTAGCCAACGCTGACACTTTCCTGCAGGCATTTGCTTCTTCCGGCGGAACGCTGTCGCCTGGGGACTACAAATTCAAGATGGAAATGAAGAACTCCGACGCCGTCAGCGTCCTGCTCGGCACCGACAAGAGCAAGGTCATCTACTTCGCCTTGAGTGCTGGTCTCAGGGTCGGCGAATCGCTTCAGGCCATCTCCGAGGGCTCCGGTGTGTCGCTGCAGCAACTGAAGGAGCTCAGCAACGCTCCCGCACAGTTTGGGCTCCCGGCCAACGCCAAAAACCTTGAGGGTTACCTCGCACCGGGGGAGTACCGCTTCCCGCTTGGCACTCCGGCCAAGGACATCCTCCAGTCGCTGGTCAAAGTAACCACGGATGAAATTGTGGCACAGGGCATCACCGATCCGGCGAAGCAGTATGAAGCCGTGATCGTGGCGAGCATTGTCCAGGCCGAAGGCGGACAGGCTGAGTACGGCGACGTTGCCGGGGCCATCTACAACCGCCTCAAACCGAATGACCAGACCTCCGGATTTCTGCAGGTGGATTCGGCTGTGACGTACGGGCTGGGCACCAAGAGCTTCAATTTCACCGATGAAGAGCGCAAGGACAAATCCAACCTCTACAACACATACGCCAACCCGGGCCTGCCGCCGGGCCCCATCGGCTCCCCGGGCAAAACCGCCATCGATGCAGCGGCAAGGCCCAAAACCAACGACTACCTGTACTGGGTAACCATCAACCTGGACACGAAGGAGACAAAGTTCTCCAAGACGCTCGACGAACACAACCGCTACGTTGAGCAATACAACACCTGGTGTACGGCCAACGTGGGCCGCTGCGCATGAGTCTCCGGGCCGCCGTCCTGGGCCATCCGATCGGCCACTCCAAGTCCCCGGCCCTGCATCTTGCGGCCTACGGCAAACTCGGGATGGACATCGGCTACACGGCCCTGGACCTGACCGAGCAGGCGCTGCCCGCCTTTATGGAACAGGTCAGGACGCAGCAGGGCTGGCGGGGGCTCTCAGTCACCATGCCCCTGAAATCGGGCATGGTTGCCGAAGTGGACGAAGTCCGCGGCGTGGCACGGACCCTGGGCGTGGTCAACACCGTTGCCTTCGAGGAAGACCTCGGCTCCGTCAGGCGTATCGGTTACAACACCGACGTCGCCGGTATCGTCAACGCTGTCCTGAACGCCGGAGTGGCGGCCAGCCCCGCCGCCGTGGTCCTGGGCGGAGGGGGAACGGCCGCAGCCGCAGTGGCCGCGCTGAAGGATCTGGGGACGCAGCACGCCCAGGTGTTCGTCCGGGATACCTCCCGGGCAGGGGAAGCACGCGCCGCCGCGGCCGGAGTAGGCCTTTCCATCGTCGTCCGGCCGCTGACCGAAGCCGCCGTTCCGACCGCAAGTGCCGACGTCGTAATTTCCACTCTCCCGCCGCGCGCAGCGGACGGGCTGGCGGCGGAAATCGCCGCCTTGGGAACGGGAACACCCGGGGTTCTCCTGGACGTGGCCTATGATCCGTGGCCCAGCGAGATTGCGTCGGCGTGGCAGTCCGGCGGCGGCGCGGTGGTGCCCGGACTCGAGATGTTGATGTACCAGGCGGTGGAACAGGTACGCCTGTTCACCGGCCGCGGTGATGACGTGAATGCAGCTGTCATAGATGTGATGTGTGACGCAGTCGGCCTTCCCCGACGGGCGTTCTGACCGCCATACGTGGCAGGATGGAAATTATGTTGCGTTGGTTGACTGCCGGTGAATCCCATGGTCCGGCCCTGATGGGAATTATTGAAGGCGTCCCCGCCGGTGTTGAACTCACCAGCGGGCAGATCGCCGATTCATTGGCACGCCGCCGCCTTGGTTACGGCCGGGGCGCACGGATGAAGTTCGAGCAGGACGTCGTGACCATTCTCGGCGGCGTCCGCCACGGCCTGACCCAGGGCGGTCCGGTGGCCGTCCAGGTCGCCAACACCGAATGGCCTAAGTGGGAGCAGATCATGGCTGCCGATCCGGTGGATCCGGAAGTCTTGGCGGACCAGGCCCGCAACGCTCCGCTGACCCGGCCCAGGCCGGGCCACGCAGACTTCACCGGGATGCAGAAGTACGGGTTCACCGAGGCCAGGCCCGTTCTGGAACGCGCCAGCGCCCGGGAGACCGCCACACGGGTCGCCATGGGCACCGTGGCGTCCCAGTTCCTCAAAGCGCTCGGCATCGAACTGGTCAGCCACACAGTCTCCATTGCCAGCGTGACCGTACCGGAGGGCCGCCCGCTGCCCGTTCCGGCCAACGTGATTGCGCTCGACGCGGATCCTTTGCGCTGCTTTGACCGCGAGACCTCTGACGCCATGGTTGCCGAGGTTGACGCCGCCCACAAAGAAGGCGAAACCCTGGGCGGTGTGGTGGAAGTCCTCGCTTATGGGCTCCCGCCGGGGCTGGGCAGCTACGTCCACTGGGACCGCAGGCTGGACTCCCGGCTCGCCGCCGCCCTGATGGGCATCCAGGCCATCAAGGGCGTGGAAGTCGGCGACGGGTTTCTGACAGCTGCGCGCCGCGGCTCCGCAGCCCACGACGAAATCGTCAAGGACGCGGACGGCAAGATTATCCGTACCAGCAACCGGGCAGGTGGCATTGAAGGCGGCATGAGCATCGGCGACGTCCTGCGCGTGCGTGCAGCAATGAAGCCCATCGCCACGGTGCCCCGCGCCCTGCGCACGGTCGACGTCAGCACGGGCGAGCCTGCAAAGGCGCACCACCAGCGCTCGGACGTCTGTGCCGTGCCAGCCGCAGGTGTTGTAGCTGAGGCGATGGTGGCGCTGGTCCTGGCCGAAGCCGTCACCGAAAAGTTTGGCGGTGACTCCGTGGCGGAGACCGCCCGCAATATCAAGGGTTACCTGGACAACATTCCGGCATCCCTGGACTCGATCGGCCACTAGTGCCCGGGAGCCGTAAGGCCGGTGTGCCTGGCAACCGGCCGATTATCCTCATCGGACCCATGGCGGTGGGAAAGTCCGCAATCGGCCACGAGCTGGCCAGGCTGCTGGACGTGCCGTTTGTCGATACGGACAATCTGATCGTGGACGCCCATGGCAGTATCGCCTCCATTTTTGCAGGCCGCGGCGAGCACGCATTCCGGGAGATTGAGGCCCGGACCGTGGCCGGCGCGGTGGAACATGCAGAAGGCTCAGCCACCGTGATTTCCCTGGGCGGCGGTGCAGTGCTGGATTCCGGCACGCAGCAGCTTCTGGGCCGCTGCACTGTGGTGTACCTCGAATGTGATGAGGAAACCGTAGCCGTCCGCGTGGCCCGGAACTCGGGCCGGCCGCTGCTCGCCGGCGATGCCATGGCCCGATGGTCCGCACTCTTTCTTACCAGGAAACCCGTTTACGAACGGCTGGCCGACCTCGTGGTGGATGTCCGCCATGGCTCGGTCAGCGAGCTGGGACACCGGCTCGAAGTTGCACTGCGTGACTACGCGGCCGCCAAACAGGAAGTTGAAAATTGAGCGTTGATTCAACAGTCATCAAGGTCACCGGCGAATCCGCCGGGCAGAATTACGACGTCGTAGTTGGCCGCGGTCTGCTGGGGAACCTTCCGGCGTTGCTGGGGGAGCGGGTCCGGCGTGTGCTGGTCATCCATCCCCGTGCGCTGCGGCTCACGGGTGACACTGTCCGCGACGAACTCGCTGCAGCTGGTTTCACCTCGCTGACGGCGGAAATCCCGGACGCCGAGGAGGGCAAGCACATCCAGGTTGCTGCTTTCTGTTGGCAGGTCCTGGGCCAAAACGACTTCACGCGTTCCGACGCCATCGTGGCAGTGGGCGGCGGGGCCGTTACCGACTTGGCCGGTTTTGTGGCGGCTACCTGGCTCCGCGGCGTCAAGGTCATCCACATGCCCACCAGCCTGCTGGGTATGGTGGATGCTTCCGTGGGTGGCAAGACCGGCATCAACACCGCAGAAGGCAAGAACCTCGTGGGCTCCTTCCACCCGCCGGCCGGCGTGCTGGTGGACCTGGACACGCTGAACACGTTGCCCAGGAACGAAATCATTTCGGGCATGGCTGAAGTTATTAAATGCGGCTTCATCGCAGATCCGGCCATCCTTGACCTGATCGAAAAGGACCCTGCGGCGGCCACCGATCCCGGCTCGGACACCCTGCGGGAACTCATTGAACGCGCCATCGCGGTCAAGGCCAAAGTCGTCTCGGAAGATCTCAAGGAATCGGGGCTGCGCGAAATCCTGAACTACGGCCACACCCTGGCCCATGCCATTGAACTCGTGGAGCGGTACTCCTGGCGCCACGGCGCGGCTGTATCGGTGGGCATGATGTTCGCCGCTGAACTTGCCCGCAGCGTCGGCCGGCTCAGCGACGCCGACGCCGACCGCCACCGCAGCATCCTGGAAACCCTGGGCCTCCCCGTGACGTACCGGCGCGACCGCTGGCAGGGACTGCTGGACGGCATGCGGCTGGACAAGAAATCACGCGGGGACCTCCTGCGCTTTGTGGTTCTGGACGGGATCGCCAAACCGGGCATCCTGGATGTCCCGGACACATCCCTGCTCTTCGCGGCCTACCAGGAAATCGCGTCCTGATGCAGGGCGACGTGGCGGGCACCAGCGACTGGCCCGAGGCTGGCTTCCCCGGAGTCAGGATCAGTCCGGAGTCCCTGCTGCCGGAGATCGTCAACGAGGATGCCTGCCGCGAGGCCCTGGCGGCGTCCACGGACCCGTCGGACCACATCTTCGTCCTGATCGTGGAGGGACATGCTGCGGAGGCGGCCGAGCTGCTTGCGGAGGCCCGCTTCAAAGACCCCGAGTCCTTTCGTCTTCGCACATTCGAAGCCGACGTGCTGCGCGTCACTCACCGCACGGACCGCGCCCTTGACCTGTTCCGCCAGCTGCTCGCTGAGTTCCACGGAACTGACCGTGAAGCCGTGGTCCTGCAACACCTGGGCAAGACCCAGTACGCCGCCGGACACACGTCCGCCGCGGTGGAGGCCTTTTCCCGTGCCCTGGATCTTCGGGTCGCGCAATCGGCTGATGCCGCACAGATTTACTCGTCCGCGGTGGCGCTTCAGCGGGCGCGCGATGTACTGGATCTTGCCTGCTGACGGACCTGTTAGGTTCCGGGGCGGGTGGCCGGGAAAGACCGGACGCGAGCCGCCCTGGTTTTACCGGTAGAATGATTCTTGGATTTTTGATAAACACGCGCTGGCGGGCCGTTCGGCATGCCTGGCCGGCATAGAACGTCTGACAACTGACCAGACAGATAGAAACCAGAGGATACCAGTGGCAACCACTAACGACATCAAGAACGGAACGGTCCTTAAGCTCGAGGGCCAGCTCTGGAACATCATCGAATTCCAGCACGTCAAGCCCGGCAAAGGTGGCGCGTTTGTGCGGACCAAGATGCGGAACGTGATGTCCGGCAAAGTTGTAGACAAGACGTTCAACGCCGGCCTTAAGATCGAGACCGCCACGGTTGACCGCCGCGACTACCAGTACCTGTACCAGGACGGCGCCGACTTCGTGTTTATGGACACCTCGGACTTCGACCAGCTCACGGTCTCCGGCGCCACTGTTGGCGACGCCACCAACTTCATGCTGGAGAACCAGATGGTGAACATCGCCATCCACGAAGGCAACCCGCTGTACATTGAGCTTCCGCCCAGTGTTGTCCTGGAAATCACGTACACCGAGCCTGGCCTGCAGGGCGACCGCTCGTCCGCTGGCACCAAGCCTGCAACACTGGAAACGGGCTACGAGATCCAGGTTCCGCTGTTCGTCGAAAACAACACCAAGGTCAAAGTCGATACTCGCGACGGCAGCTACCTTGGCCGGGTCAGCGAGTAGTGAGCGCACGCGGTAAGGCCCGCAACAGGGCACTGGACGTTCTTTTCGAAGCTGAGCAGCGCTCGGTTTCCGCTTTTGATGTACTCAGGTCCCGGCGAGAACTGACTGACCAGATCGTGAACCCGTACACCCTCGAAATCGTGGAGGGCGTCGTCTCACAGCAGACCGCCATTGACGAATTCCTGGAGACCTACTCGCAGGGTTGGACCTTGGAACGTATGCCTTCGGTGGACCGTATTATCCTGCGGATCGGCACCTGGGAACTGCTGTATAACGATGACGTTCCCGATGGCGTCGCGGTCAGTGAGGCAGTAGCGCTGTCCAAGACGCTCTCAACGGATGAATCGCCGTCGTTCATTAACGGCCTCCTCGGCCGGCTGCAGCAGCTGAAGCCCTCGCTGCTCGCCTGAGCTGCTGCGGCCCTGGCCGCGAGTCCGTGCACGGCGTCATAAAGAGCCCCGACCAGGTCCGCCTGGCCGGGGCTCTTGGCTTCCCTTATGGATGGCCGGCTGACGCCCGGTGACGTGGTCAGCATTGACGGGACGGCCCGCGAATTGGACGTTTC
Organism: Pseudarthrobacter sp. S3; assembly: GCF_050156905.1. NCBI lineage: Bacteria > Bacillati > Actinomycetota > Actinomycetes > Micrococcales > Micrococcaceae > Pseudarthrobacter > Pseudarthrobacter sp. S3. The sequence goes on from NZ_CP189583.1 coordinate 2,070,148, forward strand.
GCCCACCCCGGTGCGCGAGTCCGTGGCGCGGCTTGAGCATACCGGGATGGTCCGGAGGCTGGCGCTGAAGAGGCTACCGTGTGGCTCCCGTTTTCATCCGAGAGGATTTTGCGGAGCTGGTGGAGGCCCGGCTGGCAATCGAACCGGTCAACGCCCGGCTGGCCTGTGAACGCATCAACCAGCGTGGCCTGGCCGAGCTCGAGTAGTCTGTCGAGGACTTGAAATCTGCACCGCGGGGGCCTTCGTTTGTCGACCATTGCCGACGCCCCGGAAAGCTGATCCCAGGCCAATGTAGGTTGCGGTAACTGGGGAGGACCCCGCCAGGTTGTGATCTTGACAACTCCATTTTGATAGTAGTTCCTATAGGAAAGAGGATTACGAAGGAATGAAGCATCGTGGCTTACACAGCTGAGAATTGGCCCATCACCGCAGCGCTGCTGCGGTTTCCGGGAACAGACGCCAAAGGCGCGCAGATCAACGCCGCCGACGCATCCAGTTGGGCGGAGGTCCTGACCGAGGTCAAGGATGCCGGCTTTGACAACGCAGACCTGACCGACAGCTGGGTCCGTCCGGGCGATCTGAGCTAGGAGCGGCTTGCCGGGTTCAAGCAGACCGCAGGGAAATGTGGGCATCGGTATCCCGGTCATTTCCGCCATCCGCCGCAGCGTGATCCACACGACGGACTGGGCAGAAAACTTCGCCTACAGCCACCGGACCAGGGGTCTGACCTGCAGCGGAACAGCGGTTGGCGCTAAGCCTTCTGCGTTGGCTTTACGTTAGCGTCATGCCAGTTGAGTTTCTCAGTGATGACCAGGTAGCGGTGTATGCGCAGTTCGCGGGTCCGGTTTCGCGGGCTGAGTTGGAACGGTTCTTCTTCCTCGATGACCGGGATCTGGAGTTGGTTGATTTCGTGGCAACGCAACTTGGGATCGTCGGCGGTTCCGTTTTGGGGAGTTACGCAGAACGGTCGAAGACGCCGTACGAGCACCGGTGGGAGATAGCGCAGGCTTATGGGTATAGGCGGCTGTCGGCGCCCGGGACTGCCGCCGAATTCAGGAGCTTCCTGACGGCTCGCGCGTGGACGCTGGCGGAGCGGCCGACCCAGCTCTTCGATCAGGGCGTGGCATGGATTCGTGCGGAGCGGGTCCTGCTTCCGGGTGTGAGTGTGTTGGCCAGGCTCGTCGCTGAGGTCAGGGGCGAGGCCGGCGACCGCTTGCATTCGGTGTTGGCGGGACGGGTTTCTGCAGAGCTTGGTCGCGGGCTTGATGGTTTGCGCGCGGTGCCGGCTGATTCTCTTTCGTCGGGGTTGGAGAGGTTGCGTCGTGCTCCGACCCGGGCGTCGGGGCCGGAGATGGTGCGGGCACTGGAACGCGCCGCGGAGATCGCTGGGTTGGGTGCAGGCGGCGTTGATCTGCGCGAGATTGCGGCGGGGCGCGTGGAGGTGCTGGCTCGACAGTGTCTGTCATCGGATCCGGCGATGCTGCGGCGCATGCCGGAGCATCGCCGTTGGGCGACGTTGGTTGCCACCGCCGGGGCTCTGCGGGTATCCGCGGTCGATGATGCGGTTGATTTGTTTTCGGTTCTGATGGCGACAAAGCTCATCGGGCCCGCGGTGCGTGCGTCGGCCAAGGACCGGATGCGGTCCTTGCCTCAGCTGAGGCGGTCGTCGGTGTCGTTGGCTGCGGCGGCCAAGGTGATGCTGGAATGTTCCGAGGTCCAGAGCGCTGGGCTGGGCCCGGCTGAGGCGCGGGCCCGGTTGCAGGCGGCCACCTCGCGGGAGCGGCTCATGGCCGCGGTGGCGACGGTCGGGGGCTAGCCCCCGACGCCGGGGAGGACGCGGACCAAGGCCAGGCGGAACTGGTGAAGCGATACGCCACGGTCCGACCATTTTTGACGGTGATCGCTAATGTCCTGCCGTTAGCCGCAACGCCGGCGGGCAGCCCGCTGTTGACCGCGGTCCGGGGTCTGGGGGGCCTGGTTGGACGCAAGCGGGTTACCCGGTCAGAGATCGTGGACGAGGTGGTGACCGGGACGTGGCGGCGGCTGGTGTTTCCCGGCACGGAATCGCCGGATGGGATCGTGGATCACCGGGTGTACACGCTGTGCGTGCTCGAGTCGCTGCATCGGGCGCTGCGTCGCCGGGGTGTCTACGCGGTGGGTTCCGCCCGATGAGGCGATCCGCGGGCCCGCCTTCTCGATGGTGAGGCATGGGAACAGGCCCGACCCGGTGTTCTCACGGCCCTGCGGTTACACGCCCCCGTTGAAACCCATCTCGGCGACCTTGCCGCACGGCTCGGCGCTGCCTACACGGGTCTCGCCGCCAGGATCCGCCCGGCTGCGACCTCCGTCGCCGCCCCGATTCGTTTGGAAACAGGTGCGGAGGGGCGGACACGGGTGAATCAGTCGCGGCTGGAACCGCTGCCGGAACCGGACACGCTGACCGTGTTGCGGGACACCGTCGAGCGGATGCTGCCCGGGTGGATCTGCCGGACGTGCTGCTCGAGGTGAACGCCTGGACCTGCCATTTGAACGATTTCACGCACCTGGGCATGACAGAGCGGGCGTCCGGTTCCGGGCTCGCCGATCTGGCCACGTCGATGGCCGCGGTACTGGTCGCTGAAGGCTGCAACCTCGGATTCGCCCCGGTGATCAAACACGGCCATCCGGCCCTGAGCCGGCGCCGGCTCCCGCACGTGGCGCAGAACTACCTGCGCAGCGATACCCTGGCCGCCGTCAACGCCCGTCTCATCGATGCCCAGGCCGGCGTTGCGACGGCTCAGGCGTGGGGCGGTGGCCAGGTTGCCTCCGTCGACGGATTACGGTTCGTTGTCCCGGTCCGCACCCTGGATGCCGGCCCGAATCCGCACTATTTCGGTCAGGGGCGCGGCGTGACCTGGCTCAACGCCATCAACGATCAGGTCTCCGGCATCGGGGCCGTCGTGGTCACGGGGACGATGCGCGACTCCCTTCACGTCCCGGATGTGATCCTCAACCGTGACGGCGGACCCGCACCGCAGATGATCGCGACGGCCACCGCATCCTACTCCGACATCGTGTTCGGGCTCTTCCGTCTGCTCGGCTACCAGTTCAGCCCGCGTCTGGCTGATATGCCCGACCAGCGTCTCTGGCGCCTCACCATACCCGGCGGGCGGGCCGCCGACTACGGCGCTCTGAACGCTGTCGGGACGAACAAGCTATCGGCCGGGCGCATCCGGGTCCAGTGGGCGGACATGCTGCGTGTCGTGGGATCCCTGCACAGCGGTTCGGTCGCCGACTATGACCTGTTGCGGATGCTGGGCCGTGACAGCAGCCCCACCCCGCTCGGCGCAGCGTTCGCTGAATACGGCCGCGCCGCCAAGACACTGCATCTCCTTGCCATGTATGACCCGGATGACGAGAGCTACCGTCGCTCGATCCATGTTCAACTCACCGTCCAGGAATCCCCGCACCGCATGGCCCGAAAAATTTTCTACGGCCAGCGCGGGGATATCATTTGTTACTTGAAGGCCGGATTTCTGCCGGTTGGCGCGACACGCGAGGAGCAGGCCGTGAACCAGGATCCAGTTGTCGAGCACTTCCCGAGTGGGGCCCGCGGTCTTCGAACCCGGGGAAGCGGTGCCGGGTGAGCGCGTTCCTGGACAGCATCCTGAACGTCAACCCGGTCCTGGCGTTGACCTTGGTGGGGCTGCTGGTGTTCGCTGAGGACGCTTTGTTCATCGGGTTCGTGATCCCGGGAGAGACAGCGGCGGTCCTCGGAGGCGTCGTCGCCAGCCGGGGCCACGTGGAGCTCTGGACGATGATGGTCCTGGTCGTGCTGGCCGCCGTTGTGGGGGACACGGTCGGCTACGAGATCGGCAAACACTTCGGCCCCCGGGTCCTGAACCTGAAGGTCATGAACAAACGCCGCGCCAAACTGGACAAGGCGCAGGACTTCCTGCGCCGCCGCGGAGGATCGGCGGTCTTCCTCGGCCGGTTTGTGGCGTTCTTCCGGGCGGTCATGCCTGCCCTGGCCGGGACGTCCCGGATGCACTATCCCCGGTTTCTGGTCTTCAACGCCGCCGGCGGCCTGGTCTGGGGGGCGGGGTTTGTGCTGCTGGGTTTCCTGGCCGGCAACTCCTACGAAGCCGTCGCCAAGACAGCCGGACGCGACATCACGGCCGTGGTGCTGGTGGTGGCCGTGATCGCGTACATCGTTTGGCGCGTGCGCAAAGCACGCCGGGAACGCCGCCCCAGCGCGCCCGTTTCCGGATCCGCGCCGGAGCCCGAGCCCGATCAATGACAGCCGACGCACAGGGCGCCGGGGTTCCAAGCCCCTGGCGGCATCTGTTCCCCCTATATGCAGCCGGCTTCACCACGGCGTTCGGTGCCAATGCCGTGGCGGCGAACCTCGGCGCCTACAGCATCGGCCACAGCCAGTTTCTGCTGCTACTCGGGGCGATGCTGGCCCTGTACGACGGGGCCGAGGTGCTTCTCAAACCCGTTTTCGGGACACTCTCGGACCGGATCGGCGCCAGACCGGTCCTGCTCGGCGGTCTGGCCGCCTTCGCACTCTTTTCCGCAGCCTTCGTCCTTGCCCGGGATCGGGCATGGCTGTGGCTGGCACGACTGGGCCAAGGCGCAGCCGCCTCAGCGTTCTCCCCGGCAGCCTCTGCCCTGGTTGCCCGGCTGAACCCCACGGGCCGCCAGGGCAGAGCGTTCGGCTCCTACGGGTTCTACAAAAGCATCGGATACACCGCCGGCCCGTTGATCGGAGGAATACTGGTGGCCTCCAGCGGGCTGAAACTGCTGTTCACCCTCACCGCACTCCTGGCACTGGCGGTAGCCGTGTGGGCCTTCCTGGCCGTGCCCGTGGCGGCGGCCCTGTCGGTCGGCGTCGGCTTCCTTCCCCTCTCTGGGGCAGCAGCGGGTCTGGGGCCCGTCGCCACCGGAGCTGCCGTCTCGGTCCTGGCCGTCTGCGGCGCCGTCGCCCAGCCCCTCGCCGGCAGGGCATCCGATACACCAGCCCGTCATCCGGGCCGCCTCGCGGGCCTGGGCCTGGCGCTCACGGCCGTAGGCCTGGCCGCCGCCATGCTACCCGGGAACGCCGGGCTGCTGGCGGCCGCCGCGGCCATCGGCGCCGGAACGGGCATCATCACCCCGGTGGCCTTTGCGGCCCTGGCCACCGCCACACCGCCTGAGCGGCTGGGCCAGACCATAGGCGCCGCCGAAGTCGGCCGCGAACTCGGCGACGCGGGCGGCCCGATGCTGGTAGGGGCGGTCGCCGCCGCCACGGGCCTCGCGGCCGGCTACGGCGCACTGGCCCTCCTGACCGCCGCCGTCGGAGTATTCAGCCGTCATCCCCGCACCGCAGGGATTTCCCCGGCAGTCGCGGACACGGGCCGGGACCGGACGGAGCCAGGATGAATCAAACCACAATCCCCCCGCCCGGCGGACGGAAAAGGCGGCCGGGAATGATCAGCGTACAGACGCTCTGGTACGAGGCAGCCCTGCTGGCTGTTGTTGTTTTTACTGCCCTGAACGCCTATCTGCTGAATACCCTGGATGTTGTCGGGATCCCGTTGATCTTTGCGGCCGCCTTGCTCGTGCAGCTGCTGTTGATCATTCTGTTCGTCTTCAGCCTGATCATGGTCCTGCGCACACCGCTGAAAATCGCGTGGTCGATACTGGTCTCCGCCTGGGAAGGCGTCCGGGCCAACACCTACGTCGTACGGCTCCGCCGACGCTACCCGCGCCTCGTCGGCTGGGCAGGCCGCCGGCTCTCGATGAAACGGCCAACCGGACTCGTCCTGACCATCGGTGCCGCGGCCGCGGCCGCCGCCCTCTGGCTTTTCATCAGCCTCACACGAGCGGTCGTCCTGAAGACCTCGTTCGCCGGCATCGACCAGCGGATCCTCAATCTCGTGCCGGACATCCGCACCGACGGGCAAAACGCGTTCTTCAGCGTCGTTACCTTTGCCGCGAGTTCAACGTCGGTTGTCGTTTTCCTCATCGTCCTGAGCCTGGCGTCCCGGCGGCGGCGACAATGGTGGGTACCGGTCCTGCTGGCGGCCGCCTTTGGCCTGGAAAGCGCCACCTCCACGGTGATCAAGCAGATCGTCGCACGGCCCCGGCCGGACCGCTCCCTGGGCCTGCTGACCGAAAACGGCTTCAGTTTTCCCAGCGGACACACCCTGACAGCGACCGTCATAGCCGGACTCACCGCCTACCTGCTGTGCCGCGCCATCAAGTCCTCCATAGCCAGGCTACTGATCGTCCTGGCAGCGCTAACCGCCGTCTTGCTGGTCGGAATCAGCCGGATATATTTGGGCGTCCACTACCCCAGCGACATCCTGGGCAGTCTCGCCCTGGGTTTGTTCCTTCTCGCCGGCATCATCACACCGTTGGAGATCAACGACCGGTTCCACCTGGTCCAACCGGTGAAACTCAGCGCCGCGGTCAAACAGCCGCTGCTAATCGCCGTGGCCGCTCCCTTGCTGTTCGCCGGGATGTTCGGCGCCCAGCTTACGCCCCTGACCGTCCTTGAACGTCAGGAGACAGCCCAGGCGTTGCCTGCGTTGGACGCGGCCGCCATCAGGCAGTTGCCCACCTACAGCGAAACATTGACCGGGGCCAGAATGGAACCGATCAACTTCATCTACCTCGGCAGCCAGCAGCAGATCGAGGACCTGTTCAAAAGGGCCGGATGGTACAAAGCCGACCCCTCGACCCTGGGCAACACCCTGCGTTCCATCCTCGTCGCAGTACGCAACGAGCAGTACCTCACCGCTCCGGTCACGCCGTCCTACCTGGATGCCCGGCCGGAGACAGTGGCATTCGAAAAACCCACCGACGCCAACACCCTGGTACAGCGGCACCACACAAGGATCTGGAGGACCAATTTTACCATCGGCGTCCAACCCGTGTGGGTCGCCACGGCCAGCTTCGACCGCGGCATCGGGATAGGAACGACGTCCGGATTGCCAACCCATCACATCGACCCGAATATCGACGCGGAGAGGGCCTACATCCTGCAATCACTGAAAGTGGCACAGCCCCACCTGGTGCACGTCGTAGACGCCCAGCAGGGACACAACGCAACCGGCGACGGATTCTTTACCGACGGCCAGGCCGCTGTACTCAATCCCGAAAACCTGAACCCGTAGTTGCAGTGCACCCCCGCCGGACGGCGCCGGCAAGCAACTGTCTGTGAGGGTGCGGGGACGATGCCGATTTTCTGTGAGGTCAGACTGTCGGTGAGGTCGATGAAGTCGTGCTCATGGAGGGCTTCATCCGTGTGGAGGGGAAGGGTGGTCAGGAGGCGCAGCAGGAGAGTTAGGAGACATCCGCGGTGTAGGACTGGCTCTAGACCAGTCTGCCCTGCTTGACCGCCGTGGCCAACTGAAACTCACCGATGTCTCCGACCGGATCCGCACCTCGGAACCGTCAAGTACGACGAACTTTTCCTCCTTTTCGGCAAGATCGAGAAACTCCTCGTCAACGCCGGGCTGACCGTGGTTGAACCGGAGTGCGGGGAGTTGGACACGAGCCTGGACATGTCCGGGCTTTCCCGCACCCTGCTTTGGCTCGATGAGGAACTCGAACACTACTGGGCCGCCCCCGCAGACTGGCCGGCCTACCGCAAGGGCAACCTGGCAATGCGTGCCCGCCGCGAGATAACCGGACCTGAGGCCGCCGTGGCCAGCTCTTTGGAGGAAACGACGCCGGCATCTCCCCGCTGCTGTGCGTGGGTGAGGACACACGCCATGGAACAAACGGGAACGGAGCCGATCAGGCGGCTGCGTTTGTCCATCAGCAGATCAGCGACGCTGGCTGCCCATTCGCACGAGGCAGGCAACGCATTGGGGGAGCTGCCGGTCATCTATGGCGGGTCAGCCAAGGCAGGGCTGCTGCCCGCGCTCGACGGCGTCTCCGGACTTTCCCGGGCCGGTTCGCCCACGATGCGGCGAACTTCGGCAAAGTCCTCGACGAGGCACTGTCACTGACGGCGGCACTGCCCGAAGAACTCCAAAGAACGTAGCCGGGGATCCCGGCTCAGCTTGCGACGGCGGCCCGCAACGAGAGGATACCCTGCAGCTGCTGCTGTTCCTCCAACTGGTGAAGCCGGACATCGCGGCCACTGAGGATGCGCTGCCTGGTGAATGCGAGCCGGGTGGCGGAGTGCAGGAAGGCCTTCATCTGCGGACGGCGGTTGTAGCCGGCGGCCCACTGCAGCGCGGTACGTCTGCCGCGTGGTGTGGCCAACAGTTCCACCTCGGCGGGGCTGAACCATCCGGCCGCGGAATATTCCATCAGCCGTTGGCGCGTCAGCCGGTTCTCTGCCACACGGAGCAGGATGATCCCCACAACGGCCAGCAGAAAGATGGGCACCTGGATCATGATGTACTCCGCCAGGAACCCCGCGGCCATGCTGTTCCACCGGTTGTGCAGCAGCATGGCCGGGATCAGTCCGATGACAAAGGCCAGCACGGAGGCTCCGGAGTGCCAGCGGCGGGAGGCGAAACCCATGATGAGCCCGGTGGTTCCGGTGAAGATGGCATGCGCGAACGGGGACATCACCCCACGGAGCAGGAAGACCTGGGCCAGGTCCGTTCCAGGGTTGGCGGATTCGGCGATGGCCCGGCCAAAGTAGAGGATGTTTTCGGTGAACGCGAAGCCGCCGGCGATGGTGAAGGCAAACACCACACCGTCCACCGGCCCGTCGAAGTGTTTGCGCGCCAGCAGCAGGATCATGAGCAGGCCCAAAGACTTGGCGAACTCCTCCACCACGGGCGCCTGGACGGTGGCCATAAACGTCCGGACGTCAGCCACGTCGCTGAAACGGAAGGTCAGGACGAAGAACGGCTGGATCAGCAGTGTGACGGCGATGGACACGGCGGCGCCCCAGGTGAACGCGAAGAACAGGAGCCGCTTGGGTTCAGGTTCCCACCGGTCGATCAGGTAGACAGCCAGGAGCACTGCGGACAGCGGAACCAGTGACAGCACAAACCCCACCATGAATCCGCCCACGCCGGTGTTGGCGAGCAGGAACGGCACCACCAGGAACAGGCTGAGAAAGACGAGGGCGCCGCCCCCCACGGTCAGTGCCAGGAGGCCGGTGGATCGCCGGACCGCCATCCTGCCCGCCAGACTTGCCGGCGGAGGCCCCAGGGGCGGCAGGGCAGCTGCGTTGGTTCCGGGCGCCGGGCGGTAGTATTCCGGTTCCACCCGGCCCATCCAACTGGGGTTGGCCTGCCTGGGGAAGGGATCCCGTGGACCGGCCGGCCCGCCGGCCTGGCCGGAACCCGGCTGATGGGGGTGCTTGGACATACTCGAAGCCTATGATGCCCCTGCCGATGTGGTAATTTTGAAACGCAAATGATCCTTTTTTAATTCCGTCCCGTGAGGCGGGGAAAGGGGAGACGAGAGTTTGACTTCTGTCACAAACGCACCGGTTCCAGCCAGGGTTGTCCTCAACCAGGCGGACATTGACCGTGCACTCACTCGAATCGCCCATGAGATCCTTGAGGCTAACAAAGGGTCCAAGGACCTGGTCCTGCTGGGAATCCCGCGCCGTGGTTACCCGCTGGCCGTCCGCCTCGCACACAAGATTGCCGCCGCCGATCCCACCGTGGACGCCACCGCCATTGTCGGGCAGCTGGACGTCACCATGTTCCGCGATGACCTTTCCCACCAGCCCACCAGACCGCCGTACCCCACACAGCTCCCGCGCACGGGAATAGATAACAAGGTTGTGGTGCTCATCGATGATGTCCTGTATTCCGGCCGCACGATCCGTGCCGCCCTTGACGCCATCATCGACCTCGGCCGTCCGCGGATCGTCCGGCTCGCTGTGCTGATCGACCGCGGGCACCGTGAGCTGCCCATCCGGGCCGACCATGTGGGCAAGAACCTGCCCACCTCGTCCGCCGAGAAGGTCCGGGTCCGCCTGGAGGAAACCGACACCGCCGCCAATGGCTCCGTAGTCAACGAAGTGGTTATCGAGGGCGGCGCGTGAAACACCTCCTCTCCACCGAAGACCTCAGCCTGGCCAACGCCATCCGCATCCTCGACACCGCCGAGGAAATGGCTGCCGTCGGGGACCGCGAAGTCAAGAAGCTCCCGGCCCTCCGCGGCCGCACCGTGGTGAACCTCTTCTTCGAAGACTCAACCCGCACGCGGATCTCCTTCGAAGCGGCCGCCAAGAGGCTGTCCGCCGACGTCATCAACTTCGCCGCGAAAGGCTCCTCCGTCTCCAAGGGCGAATCCCTCAAGGACACAGCCCAAACGCTGGCAGCCATGGGCGCAGACGCCGTCGTGATCCGGCACTGGGCCTCGGGCGCGCCGCACCGGCTCGCCGCGACCGACTGGATCGACGCCGCCGTCATCAATGCCGGCGACGGCACCCACGAACACCCCACGCAGGCACTCCTGGACGCCTTCACCATGCGCCGGCACTGGTCAAAACTGGCGGGCTCCTCGTCCATCGGGGCAGACCTCAAAGGCATGCGGGTAGCCATCGCCGGGGATGTCCTGCACTCCCGCGTGGCACGCTCCAACGTTTGGCTGCTGCGCACCCTCGGAGCCGACGTCACCCTCGTGGCACCACCCACCCTGCTGCCCATCGGCGTCGAACACTGGCCGTGCAAGGTCAGCTACAACATGGACGACACCCTGGCGCAGGGTGTGGACGCCGTGATGATGCTGCGCGTGCAGGGCGAGCGGATGAACGCCTCGTTCTTCCCCTCCACCCGCGAATACTCGCGCCGCTGGGGCTTTGATGACAACCGGCTCCGGGCCCTGGACAGCCTGGGACTGAAGGACACCATCATCATGCATCCCGGACCCATGAACCGTGGCCTGGAGATCTCTTCCGCCGCCGCTGACTCGCCCCGTTCCACCGTCCTTGCACAGGTACGCAACGGCGTCTCGGTCCGGATGGCCACCCTCTATCTGCTGCTCTCCGGGGATACCCGCGAACCAGCCGTCACAGCTGGCGCAGCCCACATTAATGCAGCGCGTTCCAACGCCGCCCATTCCACCAAGGAGAGCAACTGATGGCAGAGAACAACGGAACATACCTGATCCGCGGTGCATCGATCCTGGGCGCCGGGGCCGAGGACCTGCTCATCAGTGACGGCGTCATCGCCGCACGGGGAGCAGCCGCTGCGACCCACAAGGACGCGGACGGTGCCACCGTCATCGAAGCCGCCGGCCTGGTGGCACTGCCCGGCATGGTGGACGTGCACACACACCTGCGCGAACCCGGCCGCGAAGATGCCGAAACCGTAGAGACCGGCACCCGCGCCGCCGCCCTGGGCGGCTTCACGGCGGTCCATGCCATGGCCAACAGCAACCCGGTGGCAGATACCGCCGGTGTGGTGGAACAGGTCCACAGCCTGGGCCGCGCGGCCGGCTGGGTGGACGTCCGTCCCGTCGGCGCCGTGACCGTCGGCCTGGCCGGCGAGCAGTTGGCCGAACTCGGCGCCATGGCAGATTCCCGCGCCCAGGTCCGCATGTTCTCCGACGACGGCATCTGCGTCCACGATCCCGTGCTGATGCGCCGCGCCCTGGAGTACGTCAAAGCGTTCGACGGCGTGGTGGCCCAGCACGCGCAGGAACCACGCCTTACCGCCGGAGCGCAGATGAATGAGGGCGCCGTCTCCGCCGTCCTGGGACTCACCGGCTGGCCGGCGGTGGCCGAGGAGAGTATCATCGCCCGTGACGTCCTGCTGGCGCAGCACGTGGATTCCCGTCTTCACGTCTGCCACGTCTCCACCGCCGGCTCCGTGGAGATCATCCGCTGGGCCAAGGAACGCGGAATCAACGTCACCGCCGAAGTCACCCCGCACCACCTCCTGCTCACCGACGACCTGGTCCGCAGCTACAACCCTGTGTACAAGGTCAACCCGCCGCTGCGGACCGACGCCGATGTGCAGGCACTGCGCGCCGGCCTGGCCGACGGCACCATTGACGTGGTGGGCACCGACCACGCCCCGCACCCGAGCGAGCACAAGGAATGCGAGTGGGCGCAGGCCGCGATGGGCATGACCGGGCTGGAAACAGCCTTGTCCGTGGTCCAGCACACCATGATCGAAACCGGCCTCATGACCTGGGCCGATTTCGCCCGCGTAACCTCCACCGCAGCGGCGCAGATCGGCCGGATGACGGACCAGGGCCGTCCATTGGACGCCGGCGAACCCGCCAACATCATCCTGGTGGACCCGGCGGCACGCTGGACCGTTGACCCTGCCAAGATGGCAACCATGGGCCGCAACTCCCCGTTCGCCGGCCTGGAGCTCCCGGGCAAGGTAGTGGCCACCTTCTACAAGGGCCACCCCACCGTCCTGGATGGCAAGCTCAACACGCCGTACCGCGAATCGGCGGCGTCCGCGGCAGGCGCCTCCTGATGGACACCAAACTACTTACCGGCCTCATCACAACGGTGCTTATCGCCGTCGTCCTGCTGATGATCTGGGTAGGCTGGCGTAACCGACTCAGGCGGCAGGCCGACGTCGGCCGGTTGCCCGACGTGCCAGAGGCGCCCGGCGTGCCGCTCGCCGGGGCCGACGGCCAGTACGTTGCGTCGACCACCGCGGGAGACTGGCTGGACCGGATCGCGGTGCACAGGCTTGGCATCCGGACCAATGCCGTGCTCAGCGTGTACCCGCACGGCGTCCTCTTCGACAGAACCGGTGCCCCGGCGCTCTACATCCCGGCAGGAAGCCTCACCGCCGTCCGGCAGGAAAGCGGTATGGCCGGCAAGTTCGTGGAAAAGGACGGCCTCCTGGTCCTCACCTGGGACCTCGGAAGCCACGAACTCGACACCGGCTTCCGGACCCGCCGGGCCGCCGACAAAGACGCCCTCTATCACTCCCTTCAGCAATTGATCGCCGCAGCCCCCCGGGAACATTCCCAGGATCCCCAGAGTGGAAAGTAAGACAGTGACAGAAACAGCTACAGCACAAGCAAAGACTGCGGCACCCGCAGCCCTTTCCACCGCAGTTCCCACCCCGGCGGTATTCGTCCTGGAGGACGGCCGCATGTTCCGCGGCACCAGCTACGGCGCGCAGGGCACTGCCCTGGGCGAGGCTGTGTTTGCCACCGGCATGACCGGCTACCAGGAAACCATCACCGACCCCTCCTACGCCCGCCAGCTGGTGGTGCAGACCGCGCCGCACATCGGCAACACCGGTGTGAACGACGAGGACGCAGAATCCCGGCGCATCTGGGTGGCCGGCTACATCGTCCGCGACGCCGCCCGCCGCCCCTCCAACTGGCGCTCCGAACGCTCCCTGGACGAGGAACTCATCGAGCAGGGGATCGTCGGCATCCAGGGCGTCGACACCCGGGCCATCACCCGCCACCTGCGCGAGCACAAAACCATGCGCGCCGGCATCTTCTCGGGTGCGGCCGCGAAGGCTGCGGACAAGGAACTCGTTGACGCGGTCCTGGCCAGCGCCCCGATGGAGGGCGCCCGCCTGGCCGAGGAAGTCAGCGTCAGCGAGGCTTACGTGGTGGACCCCCAGGACCACGGCTGGGACGGCGAGCCCCGCTTCAGCATTGCCGCGATAGACCTCGGCATCAAGGCCATGACCCCCGTCCGCTTCGCTGAGCGTGGCGTCCGGGTGCATGTCCTGCCGGCAACCTCCACCCTCGAGGACGTCAAAGCCGTCAACCCGGACGGCTTTTTTATGTCCAACGGCCCGGGCGATCCCGCCACAGCCGACGCCCAGGTCAAGCTGCTCCGCTCCGTCCTGGACGAGAAGCTGCCGTACTTCGGCATCTGCTTCGGCAACCAGATCCTGGGACGTGCCCTGGGTTTCGGCACCTACAAGCTCCGCTACGGCCACCGCGGCATCAACCAGCCCGTGCTGGACCGCCGCACCGGCAAGGTGGAGATCACCTCGCAGAACCACGGCTTCGCCGTGGACGCACCGCTCGACGGCGCTACCCAGGCTCCCGAGGAGCGCTACGGCCGGGTCGAGGTCAGCCACATCAGCCTCAATGACGACGTCGTCGAAGGCCTCGCGTGCCTGGACATCCCCGCCTTCTCAGTGCAGTACCACCCGGAAGCCGCAGCCGGCCCGCACGACGCCGCCTACCTGTTTGACCGTTTCATCGATCTGATGGCGCACACCAAGGCAGCCGGCACCAAGATCACCACCGATTCCAAGACTGAGGACAAGAAGTAATGCCCAAGAGAACTGACCTTAAGAGCGTCCTGGTCATCGGTTCCGGCCCGATCGTCATCGGCCAGGCCGCGGAGTTCGATTACTCCGGCACCCAGGCACTGCGTGTCCTCAAGGAGGAGGGCCTGCGGGTCATCCTGGTGAACTCGAACCCGGCCACCATCATGACGGACCCCGAGTTCGCCGATGCCACCTACATCGAGCCCATCACCCCCGAGGTGGTGGAGAAGATCATCGCCAAGGAACGCCCGGACGCCATCCTGCCCACCCTCGGCGGGCAGACTGCGCTGAACACGGCCATCGCGCTGGACAAGAACGGCGTGCTGGCAAAGTACAACGTGGAGCTCATCGGCGCGAACATCGCCGCCATCGAGCTCGGCGAGGACCGCGAAAAGTTCAAGGGCGTCGTGGAACGCTGCGGCGCCGAATCGGCCCGCAGCCACATCATCCACTCCTTGGACGAGGCGTTCACAGCCGCCGAGGACCTCGGCTACCCGATGGTGGTCAGGCCCTCTTTCACCATGGGCGGCCTGGGCTCCGGCCTCGCGTACAACGAAAATGACCTGCGTCGCATCGTCGGCCAGGGCCTGCAGTACAGCCCCACCACCGAAGTGCTGCTTGAAGAAAGCATCCTCGGCTGGAAGGAATACGAGCTTGAGATGATGCGCGACAAAAACGACAACGTCGTGGTGGTCTGCTCCATCGAGAACTTCGACCCCGTGGGCGTGCACACCGGCGACTCCATCACCGTGGCACCGGCGCTGACCCTGACGGACCGCGAATACCAGCGGCTGCGCGATATCTCCATCGCCGTCATCCGTGAGGTGGGCGTGGACACCGGCGGCTGCAACATCCAGTTCGCCATTGAGCCGGACACCGGCCGGGTAGTGGTCATCGAGATGAACCCGCGTGTGTCCCGGTCCTCCGCCCTGGCGTCCAAGGCCACGGGCTTCGCCATCGCCAAGATCGCCACCAAGCTCTCCCTCGGCTACACGCTGGACGAGATCCCGAACGACATCACGCAGAAGACCCCGGCGTCGTTCGAACCCACCCTGGACTACGTGGTGGTCAAGGTTCCGCGCTTCGCCTTCGAGAAGTTCCCGGCCGCCGACGACACCCTCACCACCACCATGAAGTCCGTGGGCGAAGCCATGGCCATGGGCCGCAACTTCACCGAGGCACTGCAGAAGGCGCTGCGCTCTTTGGAGCAGAAGGGATCGCAGCTGGACTTCACCTCCGTCCCCGAATGGGAAGTCCCGGAGCTGATCGAGAAGGCCAAACGGCCCACCACGGAACGCCTGCACCAGGTCCAGCGCGCCCTGCTCGGCGGCGCCACCGTGGAACAGCTGTTCGAAGCCACCAAGATCGACCCCTGGTACCTGGACCAGCTCCAGTTGCTCAACGAGATCTCGCACGAGATCCGCAAAGCCGGGTCCCTGACCGTGGAGATGCTCAAGCGCGCCAAGCGCCACGGCTTCTCGGACGAGCAGATCGGTTCCCTCACGCACAACTCCGAAGCCGTGGTCCGCGGTGTCCGGCAGGCCCTCGGGATCCGTCCGGTCTATAAGACCGTGGATACCTGCGCCGCCGAGTTCGCCGCCTACACCCCGTACCACTACTCGTCATACGACGAGGAGGACGAGATTGCGCTGCACTCCAAGCCGTCCATCCTGATCCTCGGCTCCGGCCCCAACCGCATCGGGCAGGGCATCGAATTCGATTACTCGTGCGTCCACGCCTCCATGGCGCTGCGCAAGGCCGGCTACGAGACCGTGATGGTCAACTGCAACCCGGAGACGGTTTCCACCGACTACGACGTCTCCACCCGCCTCTACTTCGAGCCGCTGACGCTGGAGGACGTCCTCGAGGTCATCGCCGCCGAGGAACGCACCGGCGGCGTGATGGGCGTCTTTGTGCAGCTCGGAGGCCAGACCCCGCTGAAGCTGGCACAGCAGCTGGCCGACGCCGGCGTTCCCATCCTGGGCACCTCCCCGGAAGCGATCGACCTCGCTGAGCACCGCGGCGAGTTCTCCCGCGTACTCGACAACGCCGGGCTGATCGCTCCGAAGAACGGCACCGCGGTGTCCTTCGACGACGCCAAGAAGATCGCCGACGAGATCGGCTACCCCGTCCTGGTCCGCCCGTCCTACGTGCTCGGCGGCCGTGGCATGGAAATCGTCTACGACGAGCCGAACCTCTCCCGGTACATCGCCAACGCCACGGAAATCACCCCGGACCACCCGGTGCTGATCGACCGGTTCCTGGAGGACGCCGTCGAAATCGACGTTGACGCGCTCTTCGACGGTACCGACATGTACCTGGGCGGCATCATGGAACACATCGAGGAGGCCGGAATCCACTCCGGCGACTCCGCGTGTGTCCTGCCTCCCATCACCCTGGGCAACAACGTGATTGAACGTGTCCGCACAGCAACCCGCGCCATCGCCGAGGGTGTGGGCGTCCGCGGCTTGATCAACATCCAGTTCGCGCTGGCCTCAGATGTTCTCTACGTGCTCGAAGCGAACCCGCGTGCGTCGCGCACCGTGCCGTTCGTCTCCAAGGCCACTGGAGTCCAGATGGCCAAGGCCGCCGCGCTGATCGGCACCGGCGTGACCATCCACCAGCTCCGGACCGCCTACAAGATGCTGCCGGAAACCGGCGACGGCTCCACGCTGCCGCTCGACGCTCCCGTCTCGGTCAAGGAAGCCGTGCTTCCGTTCAGCCGCTTCCGTACCCCCGAAGGCAAGGTTGTGGACTCGCTGCTCGGCCCGGAGATGCGCTCCACCGGCGAAGTCATGGGCATCGACAAGCACTTCGACACCGCCTTCGCCAAGAGCCAGGCAGCCGCAAACAACGCCCTGCCCACAGAAGGCAAGATCTTCGTCTCCGTGGCCAACCGGGACAAGCGTGCGGTCATCATGGCTGTCAAGCGCCTGTCGGACCTCGGCTTTGAGATCGTCTCCACGGGTGGCACCGCCGACGTCCTGCGCCGCAACGGCATCCAGGCCAGCACGGTCCGCAAGGTCGCCGAGGGAAGCAGCGCCGAAGGTGAGGGCACCATCGCAGACCTCGTTATCGCCGGCGAGATCGACATGGTCTTCAACACGCCCTCCGGCGGCGAAGCCCGCAGCGACGGCTACGCCCTGCGTGCCGCCGCGACCTCCATCGGCATCCCCTGCATCACCACGGTGGCCGAGTTCAACGCGGCCGTGCAGGCCATCGAGGCCATGCGCACCTACGAGTGGTCAGTGACCAGCCTGCAGGAGCACGCCGCTGCCCTGGTGGCGTCCCAGAAGGCAGCCGCGGAGAACGCGGCAGCCGAGTCCGCGGTATCGCAGCATGCCTGAGGCCGGTTCCACCTCATCAGGCCCCGCCGGCCGGGAGTCCTTCGGCTCCCGGCTCGGGGCGGCCATGGCGTCCCGCGGGCCGCTGTGCGTGGGCATTGACCCGCACCCGGCACTCCTGAAGGAGTGGGGACTGGCCGACGACGCCGCAGGGCTGAGGCGGTTCTCGCTGACGGTCTTGGAGGCCGTCAGTTCCCTCGCTGCCGCGGTGAAGCCGCAGGTGGCGCTTTACGAGCGCCACGGCTCGGCCGGGATGGCAGTCCTTGAAGAGGTCCTGGCCGCGGCAGCGCAGGCGCAGGTCCTCACCATTGCCGACGCCAAGCGGGGGGATATCGGCTCCACGATGGCTGCCTACGCGGACGCCTGGCTGCGGGACGGCTCGTCCCTGGCGGCCGACTCCGTGACCCTCAGCCCCTACCTGGGGTTTGAGTCGCTCCGCCCGGCGTTTGACCTGGCAGCGGACAACGGCCGCGGCGTTTTTGTCCTCGCCCTGACCTCCAATCCGGAAGGGGCATCCGTGCAGCATGTGGGCGGAGCCGACTCCGTGGCCCGGCGGATCGTCGCGGCGGCAGCGGCAGAAAACAGCCGGTACGCCGGCAGCCTGGGGTCCGTTGGACTCGTCGTCGGCGCCACCGTTGGGTCGGCGCTGACTGACCTGCACCTGGACCTGCCGTCGGTCCGCGGACCGATCCTCGCCCCGGGACTGGGCGCGCAGGGGGCCACCCCTGCGGACCTGCGCCGGACGTTCGGGGCCGCGTACCCGCAGGTCCTGGGGACGTCCAGCCGGGATATCCTTGCTGCCGGTCCAGGGGTTCAGGGCCTCCGAAATGCTGCGTTGCGCACGCTTGTTGGACTGCTGGGCGAATAGGTGCCTCCTGGCGGCATCCATTGATTCACCGCCCGCCAAGGGGTAGGTTTCAGGACAAGTCCAATGGCGGTCGCCATGGACTCAGCCGATGAATCCGGGGGTGTCCTCCATGAGCCTGCGACCCTTATCCGCTTCGGAACGCGCGGCCGCCCTGAACAAGGCGGCCGCCGCCCGGGCCGCCCGGGCGGCCGCGAAAGATCGCCTCAAGAACGGCAAGACATCGGCCGCGGACCTCCTTGACGCCTCCGCAGCGGACGACGCCTTGGCCCGGATGCGGGTGGTGGAGCTGCTGGAGGCCCTGCCGGGCATTGGAAAAGTCAGGGCTGCGGCCATTATGGAGCAGCTGGGCATCGCGGCGTCCCGCCGGCTCCGCGGCCTGGGCATTCACCAGCGCCAGGCGCTGGTAGATTTTATAGACGAGAAATAGGGCGTTCGTAGAGGCGCCCGCACCCTAACTCTGCCCAAAGGAATACGTGAGCAAGAAACCGGGACTGACAGTCCTCGCCGGTCCGACGGCTGTTGGCAAAGGCACCGTGTCCACCTACATCCGGGATAACTACCCCGAAGTCTGGCTTTCCGTATCAGCCACCACCCGCGCTCCGCGGCCGGGTGAGCAGGATGGAGTCCATTACTTCTTCAAGTCCAAGGAAGAGTTTGAGTCGCTCATTGCGGCCGGCGAGTTCCTGGAGTGGGCAGTAGTCCACGGCCAAAACACCTACGGCACGCTGCGGAGTTCCGTGGACCGGGCCATCGCCGCCGGCAGGTCTGTCCTCCTGGAGATCGATCTCCAGGGTGCACGACAGGTCAAAGAGGCCGTTCCGGACGCCCAGTTTGTGTTCCTGGCACCGCCCACCTGGGAAGAAATGGTCCGCCGGCTGGTGGGTCGCGGCACGGAAACAGCGCAGGAACAGCAGCGCCGTCTGGAAACCGCTAAACTGGAACTAGCCGCTGAGCCGGAGTTCGACCACACCGTCATCAATGATGACGTTCGACGCGCAGCGGACGAGCTTGTTTCACTCATGGGGCTGACCCCGCACCCGCACTAGACGTAGGGTCGGATCGGCCCGTTAGAATTTGGAGAATTCGTGTCCACGAACCTTGAAGGCATCATCAACCCTCCGATCGACGAGCTGCTGAAGGCAGCTGATTCCAAGTACGGCCTGGTGATCTTCGGTGCCAAGCGTGCACGTCAGATCAACGCTTACTACGCCCAGCTGCACGAGGGCCTGTTTGAGTACGTCGGCCCCCTGGTCGACACCAAGCTGAACGAGAAGTCGCTGTCGATCGCCCTTCGCGAAATCAACGAAGGCAAGCTCGTTTCTACGCCGATCGAAGCCGCAGAGTAAGTTCAGACTGCCTGTTGACGGAGGTCACGTGCGCATAGTCCTCGGAGTCGGGGGAGGGATTGCGGCCTACAAGGTCGCATCGCTCCTCCGGCTTTTTACTGAAGCCGGACACAATGTCACGGTGATTCCCACTGAGGCGGCTACCCGCTTCGTGGGTGTCGCCACGTGGGAGGCCCTGTCCGGGAATCCGGTCAGCAACAGCGTCTTCGACGACGTGCACCAGGTCAACCACGTCAGGCTTGGCCATGAGGCCGACCTCATTGTGGTGGCACCCGCGACAGCGGACCTGCTGGCGCGCGCGGCCACCGGCCAGGCCAACGACCTCCTCACCAACACGTTGCTGATGGCCAGCGGCCCGGTGCTTTTCGCCCCGGCCATGCACACAGAAATGTGGCGGCACGCCGCCACCCGCGCCAACGTTGAAACGCTGCGAAGCAGGGGAGTGGCCGTCCTGGAACCGGCCAGCGGCCGGCTCACCGGCACGGACTCCGGTCCCGGCCGCCTGCCTGAGCCCGAAGCCATCTTCGACGCCGCCATGGCGCTTGCACAGGGTCAGTCCGATTACCAGCTTCCGCTGGCCGGCCGTACCGTCACCGTAAGTGCAGGCGGAACCCGGGAACCGCTGGACCCTGTCCGTTTCCTGGGCAACAGGTCCTCCGGAAAGCAGGGCGTGGCGCTGGCTGTCGCTGCCCGCAATGCAGGAGCCACGGTGCGGCTGGTCGCCGCCCACATGGACGTGCCGGCGCCGGCCGGAGTCGACGTCCTCACGGTTGAGACTGCGCTGGAATTGCGGGAGGCGATGCTGGCAGCCGCGGTGGATTCCGACGTCGTGATTATGGCGGCGGCCGTTGCGGACTTCCGTCCCGCGGAGATCTCCGGCACCAAAATCAAAAAACGTGATGACACCGCTGACCCCGTCATTTCCCTGGTCCGGAATCCGGACATCCTCCAGGAACTGGTCGAACTCCGTGATCATGCTCCCGAACGCCAGGCCATTCGCCGCAGCCAGCTGATTGTCGGCTTCGCGGCCGAGACCGGTGACGGCCAGGGCGACGTCCTCTCCTACGCGGAAGCAAAGCTCAGGCGCAAGGGCTGCGATCTCCTGGTGGTCAACCATGTGGGAGCGGACAAGGTTTTTGGCCAGGACAGCAACTCGGTAGTCATCCTTGCCCGCTCCGGCGCCGAACCACAACTGGCCGCCGGATCCAAAACAGAGGTTTCGGTGGCCGTCATCACGCGGGTCGGCTATGAGCTGAACCACGTTTCGCCACGCGCCTGACCGAAAGCCACGCACCGTCTCCTTAGCACGGGGACACATGCCGCCGGAGGTCCGATTCCAAACCAGTAAGGTAGTTGAGTGACTTTACCGCTGCACCTTCCCAATACGCACGGGGCTACGCCCACCGCCCTCCGGCTCTTCACGTCCGAGTCGGTCACTGAAGGCCATCCGGACAAGATCTGCGACCAGATCAGTGACGCCATCCTGGATGCACTGCTCGCCGCGGATCCGGAGTCCCGCGTCGCGGTGGAGACCATGGCCACCACCGGCCTGGTCCATGTTGCCGGTGAGGTCACCACCGACGCCTACGTTGAAATCCCGCAGATCGTCCGGGAAACCATCCTGGGCATCGGCTACGACTCCTCGGCCAACGGCTTTGACGGCGCCCGCTGCGGTGTGTCCGTCTCCATCGGCCAGCAGTCCAACGACATCGCCGGCGGTGTCTTCAACTCCCTTGAAGCCCGCGAAGGGCGCCAGGAGGACGACTATGACCTCCAGGGCGCCGGCGACCAGGGCCTGATGTTCGGGTACGCGAGCGACGAAACCCCGTCCTACATGCCGGTCCCGATCTGGATTGCGCACCGCCTGTCCGAGCGCCTCACCGAGGTGCGCAAGTCCGGCGAGCTCTCCTACCTCCGCCCCGACGGCAAGACCCAGGTCACCATCGGTTACGACAAGGACGTGCCGGTTTCCGTGGAAACCGTCGTCATCTCCAGCCAGCACGCCGAAGGAACCAGCCTGGACCGCCTGCGCGCGGACCTCGTCTCCTTTGTGATTGAGCCGGTGTTGGGAGTCGCCAATCTGGACATTTCCGGGGCCGTCAACATCCTGAACCCGGCCGGCGAGTTTGTCATCGGCGGGCCGGTCGGTGACGCCGGCCTGACCGGACGCAAGATCATTGTGGACACATACGGCGGCATGGCGCGCCACGGCGGCGGCGCCTTCTCGGGCAAGGACCCGTCCAAGGTAGACCGTTCCGCTGCCTACGCGATGCGCTGGGTTGCCAAGAACGTTGTGGCGGCCGGACTGGCAAAGCGTGCCGAGATCCAGATTGCCTACGCCATCGGACAAGCCCGGCCCGTAGGCACGTACGTGGAAACCTTCGGCACGGAAACAGTGGATCCGGCCCGGATCAGCGCCGCCATCGCGGAGATCTTCGACCTCCGCCCACGTGCCATCATCGATGCCTTGGACCTCAAGCGTCCCATCTACGCCAAAACCGCCGCGCACGGACACTTCGGCCGTGACGATCCCGACTTCACCTGGGAGCGCCTGGACCGGGTGGAGGACCTGAAGGCCTTCTTCAACGCGTAGGCCAGCCCGCCATGGCCTCTGACGAGTCTGTCCCTCCCGGCACAGTCCAGTTGTCGCTGCTGCAGGGCTTCCCGGCGAAGGCCAGGCCGTCCGGACCTCCGCTGGCCACGCACCTTCCGGTGGCCAGGGTATTCGTCGAGACGCCGCTGCCGCACCTGGACCGACCCTTCGACTACAGCGTGCCGGCTGAACTGGATGAGGCCGCGCAGGCCGGCGTCAGGGTCAAAGTCAGTTTCAACGGCCAGGACCTGTCCGGCTTCATCATTGAACGGACGGCAGAATCCGACGCCGGCCACACCCTGGTGCCCCTCCAGAAGGTCGTCTCCCCGGTGGTTGTCCTGACGCCGCCCGTCCGGGATCTGGTGGCCGCCGTCGCGGCCAGGTACGCGGGCACGGTCAGCGACGTCTTGCGCGTTGCGGTGCCTCCGCGCATGGCCAGGCTCGAGAAGGAGTTCCTCACCGCCCCTGCGGCAGAGCCCGCGGCACCGGATCCGCTTGCCGTCGTCGCGGCCGCTACTGGCCCTGACGTCACTTCCGGGACGGATTCCGACTGGGTCGGGTACCGTAACGGCCCGGCATTTGTCCGCCACCTGCGGGACGGCGGATCTCCGCGGGCGGTCTTCAACCCACTCCAGGGATTCGGCCCGGCCGCATGGCCGCACCTGCTGGCAACGGCGGTGGCTGCAGTCCGTGCCTCCGGCCGCGGCGCCGTGGTGGTGGTTCCGGACTACAGGGACCTGGACCAGCTGGAAAAGGCGCTCCTGGCCGTGCTGCCCGCCGATGATATTGCGCGGCTGACGGCCGATGACGGGCCAACGCCCCGCTACAGGAGTTTCCTGCGCCTCCTTGCCGGGTCTGCACGCGTTGCCATCGGCACGCGTTCTGCAGCATTTGCCCCCGTCCGCGATCTGGGTCTTATTGCCTGCTGGGATGACGGCGATGACCTTCACATCGAACAGCGCGCCCCGTACGCCCATAGCCGCGACGTCCTCCTGCTGCGAGCGGAACAGGAAGGCGCCGCCTGCTTGATGGCGGGTCATTCCAGGAGTACGGAACTCCAGCGGCTGGTGGAGGCCGGCTGGGCCATGCCAGTCGAGGCCGATCGGGCGTTCGCACGACGGACTGTGCCCAGGGTGCTGAACACGGCGGACAGCTTCGAACAGGAACGCGACCCCCTCGCCCTGGTTGCGCGGCTTCCCGGTGCGGCCTGGCGCGCCGCCAAGGACGGGCTGGAACGTGGGCCTGTCCTGGTGCAGGTGGCCCGAGCCGGCTACGCCCCGTCGCTCGTCTGTGAGACCTGCCGTGAACCTGCCCGGTGCCAGGCCTGCCAGGGCCCTCTGGCCTTGGCCGGAGGCAGCGGCAGCTCTGCGATCCCGCAGTGCCGCTGGTGTTCCATGCCGGCGCCGGAGTGGCAGTGTGCCCACTGCGCGGGGCACAAGCTCCGTAAGGGCGCCACCGGAGTCCTGCGGACTGCTGAAGAGCTGGGCCGTGCATTTCCCGGAAAACCCGTTATTACGTCCTCGGGCGGCAACATCAAAGCCGGAGTTGGTGGCGCCAAGGCGCTGGTGGTGGCCACCGTCGGCGCCGAGCCCGTAGCGGAGGGCGGTTACGCGGCGGCCCTGCTGCTCGACGGCGACTCCCTGCTGCGCCGGGAGAATCTCCGCGCCGGCGAAGACACCGTGCGCCGCTGGTTCAACGCCGCAGCTTTGGTGCGTCCGGCGTCCGACGGCGGACTGGTGGTTATCACTGCGACGGAAAGCGTGGCTGTTGGCGCGTTGCTGCGGTGGGACCCGGCCGGGTACGCCCGGCGCGAGCTCGAACTCCGGATGGAACTCCAACTACCGCCGGCAGTCAGGATTGCCTCGATCACCGGCCCCCGGGCCGCCGTCGTACATTTTTCCGGGACCGTCGAGAAGGAGCTGGCCACCGCCGGTGTGGCGCTGCGGACCGCAGGTCCGGCCCCGCTGGTGCTCACCGGTCCCGCAACCGGCGGAGCCGGCAGCACCGCGGCGGCTGGGGAGGACGCCCGGAGCCTGCTGTTCTTTGCGTACGGGCAGGCAGCCACCGTCACCCGGGTACTGCGTGCAACAAAGGCTGCGGCCGCCGCCAAGCGGAGCACGGAACCGGTCCAGGTCAGGCTTGATGGCGTGGACGTCCTTTAGTAGACGTCCGTTAGCAGGCGTCCCTTAGAGGACTCGCGGCGTCAGCGTCCGCGGCGTGCCATGATGTCGTGGACCACGTCCACCAGTTGCTGGGCGGATTCGTCCCAGCTGAATTCCCGGGCACGCGCCACCGAACGGCGGGACACCTGCTGCCAGTGGGCGTCGTCGCGCAGTTTCTGCACGGCTGCGGCAAACTCTGCCGGGGACGCGGGATCAACGTAGGCTGCCGCGTCGCCGCCCACTTCCCGGAAAATCGGGATGTCGCTGGCGATGACCGGCGTGCCGAGGGCCATGGCCTCCACCAGCGGGAGACCGTAACCTTCGGCGCGGGAGAGGCTCACCAGTGCGGTGGCCCGCTTGAGCAGGACGGTGTATTCGTCGTCGGTGACCCCGTTGTGGAAGACTACCTTGGCGCCAGGCGGAACCATGATCTCCAGCTCGGCCCGGCGATCCGCGGTGATCCTGCTCAGCAGGTGCAAGGTGAAATCGGGCAGCCCGGACATTCCGGCCACCATCGTTTCAACGTTTTTGTAGGGCATAAACGAGCCCATGTACACGAGCGAATGTTCTGCACCGGCGGCGGGATCGCGCGGGTCCTGCGCGGGCTGCGGGGCGTTGCTGATGATCCGCACCGGTCTCTGGGTGAGCCGGTACTTGGCCATCAGGGCTTCAGTGGTCCGGCTGATAGTGGCCACGGTGTCCGCCCGGTTGAGGAGGACCCGTTGGGGCCAGAACGCCTTGTGGTACAGGCGCCACAGCACGCGGACGGGTGCCGGCAGGAATCCCGGGGGGGCAGGGTGCTCGTAGTAGATGAGGTCGTGCAGGGTCAGGACCAGCCCGTACTTGCGCCCCCAGCTGCCCATGGTCTGCATGGGGCACACCACAACGTCGGCCCCCAGCGGGTTGACCCTGCGGGCCACGAACAGCTCCAGCGGGGACAGCGGACTGTTGATCAGTGTGTACGGAACATCCGGAAGCAGCGCCAGCTGACGGAGGTCGCTGATGAGCATGGAAACGTCTGCAACCTTCGCGGTGGCGGCGATGAGGCTGGCCCCGTAGCGGCTGATGCCGTCGTGGTGGTCGGTCCGGGTGAATCGTGCATCGATGACAATCTTCACGCGGGGTGGTCCTTAAGGAAGCTGCGGATGAAGCCGGCGGCGGGGCCGGGCGTTTCATAGTGGATCAGGTGGCCGACGCCGGGAATGACTTTGAGGACACCGTCGGGGAGGAGCCCGGCGAGGCGGTGCTGGTCGGGCAGGGTGGCAATCTCGTCCTTTTCGCCGGCGACCAGGAGCACCGGCAGGTCCAGTTTCCCGGCAACCTCTGCAACATGGCCGCTGACCGACGCTGTGAACGATTCGAGGAGACTCTCCCGGTTCGCGAACGCACTGAAGTAGGCATGGTGCTGGCCGTGGATGAAGCCGCGCAGCTCTTTGTCAGGCGTCTTGGCCATGGCCTCGCTCATGACCCTGACAATCAGCGGACTGCGCAGCAGCGCCAGTCCCAGCGAACGGGGGAGCCGGGCCGCCAGCCGGTAGTAGAGAACGGCCAGTCTGGTCATGATCCCCTTGGGGCCTTCCAGGGCAGGCGCGGCGATGGGATTGATCAGGATCAGCGGAGCGACGGCGCCCGGATGGGTCGCCACAAAATGGGCAGCGACGATCGAGCCGAAGGAGTGCCCTAGCAACACCGTGTCCGGACCAAGGCCGAGCGCTGCCATAAAGTCGGTGACAAAGGTGCCGTACTGTTCCACCGAGTGTGTACCGGAGGCGAACGCGGCGGAGCTGCCGAACCCTGGCAGGTCCGGCATAATGATGCGCATTTCCGGCAATTGGTCTGCCACCCGGAGGAGGCCGTGGTGATCGCCGCGGAAGCCGTGGATCACCAGGATGGTGCGGGTGTCCGGGGTGGCCTGGATGGGTTCGTAGGTCCAATACGCCACGGCGGTGCCGTCGATCACGATGTTTGCGGCACGGGTGCGGGCCGCCAGCCCCGCGCTGAAGAACGACGGCGCGGGGGATGGCTGCTGATCGGCGGTTTTCATGACCCTCGGTCCTAGTTGACGTTGTCGGGGTGGGACCCGGTGCGCTGCCCGCGGTCAAGCTCAGCCAAGGCTGCCGTGTCGCGGTCTGAAAGTTCAAAGCCGAAGACGTCCAGGTTTTCCCGGATCCGTGCCTCGGAGCTTGCCTTCGGGATGGCGATGTTCCCCAACTGGATATGCCACCGAAGAATGATCTGGGCTGCTGTGCGGCCGTGCTCGGCCGCCAGTGCCAGGACCACGGAATCCGACAGTACGTGTCCGCGCCCCAGGGGGCTCCAGGCTTCAGTCCGGATGCCCAGGGTGTGGTGCTTCTCCCTGAGCTCCACCTGCTGAAGCCACGGGTGCAGTTCAATCTGGTTCACAGCCGGCACCACTTCGGCACTCTCGAGCAGGCGGTCCAGGTGCGCCGGCTGGAAGTTGCAGACACCGATGGCCCTGACCTTCCCTTCGCGGTACAGCGTTTCGAGGGCGCGGTACGTGTCGCTGAACAGATCCCGATTGGCGCAGGGCCAGTGGATCAGGTACATGTCCACGTAGTCCAGGCCGAGGTTAACCATGGAGGTATCGAAGGCACGGAGGGTTGCGTCGTACCCCTGGTCATCGTTCCACACCTTCGTGGTGACAAATACGTCCTCGCGCCGCAGGCCGGGCGAGGACTCCCCGGAGCCGCCGCTCCTGCCGTCGGAATCCATGGCCGGGCCCAGTCCTCGCGCCACGCCGGTTTCGTTGCCGTACATGGCTGCCGTGTCAAAGTGGCGGTATCCGGTGCCCAGGGCCGTGGCCACCAGGCCGGCGGCTTCCGCTGCCGGAACTTTGTACAGCCCGAAGCCCAACTGGTCGATCAGCACACCGTTGTTAAGGCTGAGCCGGGGTGAGGTTTTCATAGCATTGACTCTACCCATTGGGCCAAGCGACACCGCCAAACCCCACCAGGCGGCGCGCGGTGGCTTCATCCACGATCAGGTCGGTGGCGAGGCCGGCGGACAGGGCGCCCCGCAGGCCATTGATCTTCGATGCCCCGGAGACCACGCAGATCCGACGCCGGACCTGGCGCAGCTGGGAGAGGGCCGGACCCGTGGAGCGTTCATTGAGGACGATGCCGTCGGAGGATCCGTCACGCCGGAAAAACACCGTGGCGACGTCACCCACAACGTCAGAATGGGCAAGCACCTTGAGATCGCTTTCGTCCAGGTAGCCACCCGCGTAAACGTGGCTTGGGTAGTCTGCGTGCACGGATCCAACGCCGAAGATGGCGATGCTCATCCGGGCCTGCAAATCCAGGATGCGCTGCACGCTGCGCTCATTCCACATGGCGGTTTTGGTGGCCGCATGGTCAAAGAATGCGGGAACAGGGAACTGCTCCACGCGTGCACCGTAGGCACTTCCGAAGCGTCGCATGATGTCACTCGCGTACGTGATGCCGGTGGTGTGCATGTTGCCGGCGCCGTTCAGCTGGACCACCACGGTATCGTGCGTGATCTTGCGGGTGAGGTGCCTGCTGACGGCGCTGAGCGTTGATCCCCACGCGACGCCGATGATCGCATTGGAATCCACCAGGGGGCCGATGGTTCGTGCTGCCTGGATGGCCACCCGGTCCAGGGTTTCCGCCTCGTTCAGAGACTCCACCACCGGAACCACGTGCACGTCAACGCTGTACTCGCGCCGGATCATGCTTTCGAGTTCGGGGCCGGTATCCATTGGATTGCGGATCTGGATCTGGACCAAACCCGTATCCCTGGCGGCCGAGAGGAGCCTGGAAACAGTGGACCGGGACGTCCGCAGTTCCCGTGCGATTGCGTCCATGGTCAGGTCCTGGAGGTAATACATCTGTGCAGCCCTGAGCGCATCTGAGTGCCGTGAAGGCGTCATTCGGACTCCAATCTGCACGTTTGTGCATAGTGCTTGACTCCATTTTCCAATACTCCAAACAATAGTTGAAGAACGACGGTTCGTCCGGCGGTTGCCCGCAGGCCAATAAACCCAGGGAGCAGTTTTGGGAATCAGAGATTCATTCAGCCACAGCGGAGCCACGCCCGCCCACGGCCCGGTGCTGCGCGCATCGGTCCAGGGTCTGCGAAATCGTCCGCACGCCAAAGTTTTGATCATCGGCGGTGGCATCAACGGCGTGGGAACGTTCCGGGACCTCGCCCTGCAGGGAGTGGATGTGGCCCTGGTGGAGCGTGGAGACTACTGCCAGGGTGCCAGCGGTGCGTCCTCACACATGATTCATGGCGGTATCCGTTACCTCGAAAACGGAGAATTCCGCCTCGTCCAGGAATCTGTAGTGGAACGCAACCGACTCCTGCGGATCGCACCGCATTATGTGAAGCCCCTCCAGACCACCATCCCCATCTTCAGCACCTTTTCCGGCGTCCTGTCCGCACCCCTGCGGTTCCTCACGCACAAACAGCAGGGCAAGCCCAAGGAGCGCGGCGCGTTCCTGATCAAACTGGGCCTGAGCATGTATGACTCGTTTTCCCGCGACGGCGGTGCCGTGCCGCGCCACCAGTTCCGCGGACGGAAGCGGGCCCTCGCCGAGCTGCCGCAGCTGCACCCAGGCATCAAATACGCCGCCACATACTTCGACGCGTCGGTGCATAACCCCGAGCGGCTCACGCTCGATGTGCTCCAGGACGGCGAAAAAGCAGGCAAGGGCAACGGCGGACCGGAAACCTCAACAGCCCGGGCAAGCAACTACCTCGCACTTCATTCTCTCGGCGGGCCTGCCACACAGTCCGGCACCACGGTCCAGCTGCGCGACGAACTGACAGGCGAGCTCTTCGATTTCACCGCGGACGTCATCGTCAACACAACCGGCGCCTGGGTGGACCTGACCAACGAAGCCATGGGGGCGGCGTCGGCCTTTATGGGCGGCACAAAAGGATCGCACATCGTACTGGACCACCCGGTCCTGCTCGAGGCCTGCAAAGGCCGGGAGATCTTCTTTGAACACACGGACGGCCGGATTGTCCTCATCTACCCCATGGGCGACCGGGTCCTGGTAGGAACCACTGACATCAATGCGGACATGACGCAGGACGCCGTGTGCACGGACGAGGAGATCGACTACTTCTTTAACCTGATCGGCCACGTCTTCCCGGACATCAGCGTGCAGCGTGACCAGATCGTTTACACGTTCTCCGGCGTCCGCCCGCTGCCACGCCACGATGCCACCCAGCCTGGGTTTGTTTCGCGCGACTACAGCATCGAACGGCGCACCCCGGATGCCGCGGTGCCCGGCGCCGGAACCGCGGTCGTACTCAGCCTGGTGGGGGGCAAGTGGACCACATTCCGGGCGTTGGCCGAGCACATGGCAAATGATGTGCTTGCCGAGCTGGGAATGGAGCGGAAGGTCTCCACGGCGAAGCTCGCCATCGGAGGCGGTGCCGGTTTCCCCGAGAATGAGGCCGGCATCCAGAAATGGATCAAGGCGCACATGGGTACAGGGCGGGATGCTGACCGCTCTGCCGTCCTCTTGACGCGTTACGGCACGAGGGCAGACGACGTGATCCGCTACCTTGATGCAGGCCCGGACAGGCTGCTCCGTTCCACCCGTGAACTCAGTGTCCGGGAGCTGGAGTTCATGGCCCGGAATGAGCAGATCGGGCACCTCATCGATGTCCTGATCAGGCGTACGTCGCTCGCCTTCCGTGGACTTGTCACCGGAGAACTTCTTGTCGAGGTTGCGGACGTCCTGTCCGCCCCGCTGGGCTGGGATGCCACAGCCAGGACCGACGAGATCAAGCATGCGCGGGAAGTACTGGAGCGATTCCACCGCGTACAGATCCACAGCCTGGTGGCCTAGGCAGACCAGGCTGCAGCCGGGGCGTCAAAGCGCTCCGGTTCAACGGTCCCTCAACCCGCGAAGGACCGCAAAATAGAAAATAGAGGAGTCAATGATGTCTCTTGGAATTGTTTTTCTTTCCGAAGTCTTCGGAACGGCGATGCTCACCCTGCTGGGGTGTGGTGTCGTGGCCAACGTGGCCCTGAAGGGCACAAAAGGCAACAGCGGCGGGTTCCTGATGGTGACCTGGGGGTGGGGGATCGCCGTGTTCGCGGGTGTTTTTGTTGCCGCCAAATCCGGCGCCCACCTTAATCCCGCCGTCACGCTGGGCCTACTGGTCAAGGGCGGCAAGGAGTATGCCAAGGACGTCCCGGTAGATGTCGCGTCCACATTCACCTACTTCGGTGGTGAACTGGTCGGCGCCTTCCTGGGCGCGGTCGTTTGTTGGGCCGCGTACAAGCAGCATTTTGATGCCGAGCCCGTGGCAGCCAACAAGCTCGCAACGTTCTCCACCGGGCCGGCCATCCGATCCGTACCGTGGAACCTCGTCACGGAGATCATCGGTACGTTCGTCCTGGTCTTCGTCATCCTGACGCTTGGCGGGACGCCCTCGGGCCTGGGGCCGCTGGCGGTCGCCCTGCTCGTGGTGGGCATCGGTGTATCACTGGGCGGACCGACGGGCTATGCCATCAATCCCGCCCGTGACCTCGGGCCGCGCATCGCACACGCACTCCTGCCCATCAAGGGCAAGGGTTCAAGTGACTGGGCCTACTCGTGGATCCCCGTGGTGGGGCCGCTGATCGGAGGGACCCTTGCCGGTCTGGTGGCCCTCTTGGTTCCCATGATCATGCCCGCCATCGCCGGCTAGTAACTGCATCAAAAACACACACAAAAAATACAGACAAGGACGTCACCATGAACCAATACGTAATCGCCATCGATCAGGGCACCACCAGCTCCCGCGCCATCGTCTTTGACCACAGCGGCACTATCGTGTCCTCGGGCCAGATGGAGCACGAGCAGATCTTCCCGCAGGCGGGCTGGGTAGAGCACAACCCTGCCGAGATCTGGAACAACACCCGCGAGGTGATCGCTTCCGCGCTCTCCAAGGCGAACCTGACCCGGCACGACATCGCCGCCGTCGGGATTACCAATCAGCGCGAGACCGCCGTCGTCTGGGACAAAACCACCGGCGAGGCCGTCTATAACGCGATTGTCTGGCAGGACACCAGGACCCAGGACATCGTGGATGAGCTGGCGAAGGACGGCGGGCCGGAGCGGTTTAAGCAGAAGGTGGGCCTGCCCCTAGCCACGTATTTCTCCGGGACAAAGATCAAGTGGATCCTGGACAACGTCGACGGCGCACGGGCCAAGGCGGACGCCGGTGACCTGGTCTTCGGAAACACCGATTCCTGGGTCCTCTGGAACCTGACGGGCGGTGTTGACGGCGGAGTGCACGCCACAGACGTCACGAACGCGTCCCGCACCCTGTTCATGGACCTCGAAACGTTGAGCTGGGATGAGGAGATCCTGGGCATCTTCGGCGTGCCGCTGAGCATGATGCCGGCGATCAAGTCCTCCTCAGAGGTCTACGGCACCGTGCATACGTCGCAACTCTTGCGCGAAGTGCCTGTCGCCGGCATTCTCGGCGATCAGCAGGCGGCCACGTTCGGCCAGGCGGCATTCGAAGCAGGTGAAGCCAAAAACACGTACGGCACCGGCTGCTTCCTGATCTTCAACACCGGCGAGGAGATCGTTCACTCGAAAAACGGACTGCTCACCACGGTCGGGTACAAGCTCGGAGACGCCCCCACGCACTATGCGCTGGAAGGCTCTATTGCGGTCACCGGTTCGCTGATCCAGTGGCTCCGGGACAACCTCGGCATGATCAGCAGCGCGCCGGAAGTGGAAACGCTGGCGGCGGCCGTTGAGGACAACGGCGGCGTCTACATCGTGCCGGCGTTCTCGGGGCTCTTTGCCCCGTACTGGCGTTCGGATGCCCGCGGCGCCATTGTGGGCCTGACCCGGTTCGTCAACAAGAACCACATCGCCCGGGCGGCGCTTGAGGCCACGGCGTTCCAGACCCGCGAGGTACTGGACGCAGTCAATGCTGACTCCGGCGTTCCGCTCACTGAGTTGAAGGTCGACGGCGGCATGGTGGCCAACGACGCTCTGATGCAATTCCAGGCGGACATCCTGGGCGTGCCGGTGATCCGTCCGAAAGTGGTGGAGACGACCGCGCTGGGCGCCGCCTACGCAGCCGGCCTCGCCGTCGGATTCTGGAAGGACCTTGGCGAGTGCTCGGCCAACTGGGCCGAGGACAAGCGGTGGGAGCCGCAAATGGACCAGACCGAGCAGGACCGGCAGTTGCGCCTCTGGAAGAAGGCCGTGACGAAGTCCATGGACTGGGTCGACGAGGATGTGAAATAGCCTGAGTCCGTCGTTGACGGAAGCCGCACCTGCCCCGCCCGCTTCGCGGTGCCCACCACACCCGGGGCAGGTGCGGCTTCCGTCAACGTCATCTACAGTGAACCGATCGTGGCGACTTACGTTTAGGTGAAGGGACGCGTGCGCTAAAGTAGACCTATGCGTGCGATCCTTCTGCTTAGCTAGCCGCCCGGTGTCCGGAAACAACCGGAATGCCGTGCGGCTGCCCCTCCATGGCGAGGGGCTTTTGTGTGTCCGGGCACGTTTGACGGGCCGGCAACAGAGGGGATCAGACCGTTGTGGCAGCACCGATGCCACAACAGAACAGAAGAGGGCAGCAGTGAGCGTTCAGCCGGAGACAGAGACCGGAACAGCAGCAGTGGCGGCAGTAACACCCGATGAGGGTGCCTACAGCTTCGCGGCGATGGAGGCAAGGTGGCCGCAGGTGTGGGAAGACCTCAAGGTTTTCACGCCGGTGGATGATGGTTCCCGCGAGCGCCGCTACGTGCTGGACATGTTCCCGTACCCCTCGGGTGACCTGCACATGGGCCACGCCGAGGCCTTTGCCATGGGCGATGTTGTGGCCCGCTACCTGCGGCAAAAGGGCTTCGACGTCCTGCACCCGATCGGTTGGGACTCGTTCGGGCTGCCGGCGGAAAACGCCGCCATCAAGCGCAACGCCCACCCCAGCGAGTGGACCTACGCCAACATCGACACCCAGGCGGCCTCGTTCAAGCGTTACGCGATCTCCGCGGACTGGTCCCGGCGTGTCCACACCTCGGACCCCGAGTACTACCGCTGGACCCAGTGGCTGTTCAAGCGCTTCTACGAGAAGGGCCTCGCGTACCGCAAGGACTCCCCGGTCAACTGGTGCCCCAAGGACCAGACCGTTCTGGCCAACGAACAGGTGGTCAACGGTGCCTGCGAACGCTGCGGAACGCCCGTTACCAAGAAGTCCCTGAACCAGTGGTACTTCAAGATCACCGAGTACGCTGACCGCCTGCTCGATGATATGGACGGGCTGCGCGGCCACTGGCCCGAGCGCGTGCTGGCGATGCAGAAGAACTGGATCGGGCGCTCCGAAGGTGCCCACGTCAACTTTGTGATCGAAGCCGACAGCGGCAAGCCCGCCAAGGACGTCACCGTCTTCACCACCCGACCGGACACCCTGTACGGTGCCACGTTCTTTGTTGTGGCCGCCGACGCGCCGATCGCCGTCGAACTTGTCACCGAGGAGCACGCCGCCGCCCTGGACGCCTACCGCGAACAGGTCAAGGCACTGACCGAAATCGAACGCCAGTCCACCGAACGAGAAAAGACTGGTGTCTTCACCGGCCGCTACGCCGTCAATCCCCTCAACGGTGAAAAGCTGCCGGTCTGGGCTGCTGATTACGTCCTGGCCGACTACGGCACCGGCGCTATCATGGCTGTCCCGGCCCACGACCAGCGCGACCTCGACTTTGCCACGACGTTCGACCTGCCCGTCCGTGCCGTGCTTGACACCGGCGAAGAGGACCCCACCGTTTCCGGCAAGGCCACCTCCGGCGAGGGCACCCTGATCAACTCTGGCATCCTCGATGGGCTGCCGAAGGCAGATGCCATCCCCGCTGCCATCGGCATCCTCGAGAAGCAGGGCACCGGCGAGAAGTTCGTCAACTTCCGCCTGCGTGACTGGCTGCTGAGCCGCCAGCGGTTCTGGGGCACGCCCATCCCGATCATCCACTGCCCTGCCTGCGGCGAGGTTCCCGTTCCTGACGAGCAGCTGCCTGTCAGGCTGCCGGCTGACCTGCGCGGCGAAGACTTGTCCCCGAAGGGCACGTCACCGCTGGCCGCCGCTGAGGCCTGGGTCAACGTTGACTGCCCCAATTGCCACGGGCCTGCAAAGCGCGATACCGACACCATGGACACGTTTGTGGATTCGTCCTGGTACTTCCTGCGGTTCGTCTCACCGCAGTACACCGAAGGCCCGTTCGATCCGGCGAAGATCAACGAGTGGATGCCCGTGGGCCAATATGTGGGCGGCGTGGAGCACGCCATCCTGCACCTGCTGTACGCCCGGTTCTTCACCAAGGTCATCCACGACCTCGGCATGATCGACGTGGACGAACCGTTCAGCGCGCTGCTGAACCAGGGCCAGGTCCTCAATGGGGGCAAGGCCATGAGCAAGTCGCTGGGCAACGGTGTAGACCTCAGCGAGCAGCTGGACAAGTACGGCGTGGACGCCGTGCGTCTGACCATGATCTTCGCGTCCCCGCCGGAGGACGACGTCGACTGGGCGGACGTTTCGCCGTCGGGATCCGCAAAGTTCCTGGCCCGTGCCTGGCGCCTGGCGCAGGACGTCACCAGTGAGCCGGGTGCCGCTGTCGCCGCCGGTGACCGTGCCCTGCGCTCCGTCATTCACCGCACCATCGCGGACGCCGCCGCGCTGCTTGACACCAACAAGTTCAACGTGGTGGTGGCCAAGCTCATGGAACTGGTCAACGCAACACGCAAAACCATAGATGCAGCCAGCGGCGCCGGCGGGGCGGATCCTGCCGTCCGGGAGGCGGCGGAAGCCGTCGCCGTCATCCTGAGCCTCTTCGCGCCGTACACCGCGGAGGACATGTGGAACGTCCTGGGCCATCCCGCGTCCGTGGCGAACGCCGGCTGGCCGGTACACGACGAAGCGCTGCTGGTCCAGGAAACCGTCACCGCGGTGATCCAGGTCCAGGGCAAAGTCCGTGACCGCGTCGAAGTCTCGCCGGGGATCGGCGAAGACGAACTGCGGGAACTGGCCCTGGCCAGCGAAAACGTCCAGCGCGCGCTTGACGGCCGCGGCATCCGCACGGTGATCGTGCGAGCGCCTAAACTGGTCAACATCGTCCCGGCCTAACCCGGGACACCGGCCGCCGGTTCCAACTGGCGGCCGGTCCTAGAGCAGGAGGCGTTCTTGCCCGACCGTGACGCCGCTGCCTGGCTTTGGCTCCGGGAGCGTCTGTCTGCCCTCCGTCCTGCACCGCGCCCTGGCACGCAACTGTCGCCAGTCCCGGTGGCGCCCGCCGTCGTCGTCCGTACCGCAGTGGTTACCGACTCTGCCTCCGCACTGCCGCCCGACTGGGTGCGTTCGTGCGCCGGTGACGGACGCCTGACTGTCATCCCGATGCCCGTTATGGTGGGCGCGGAAATCTACGGCGAGGGCGAAGACGACATCACCGAAACCATTGCGCTGGCACTCGCCAGCGGCACATCGGTCAAGACGTCCCGCCCGTCACCGGGACAGTTTGAACAGGTCTTCCTGGCCGCTGAACGCCTGGGCTATGAAAGCGTGGTCTCCATTCACATCTCCGGAGGCTTGTCCGGGACCGCGGATGCGGCGAGGCTCGCGGCCACCCGGGTGGCAATCCCGGTGGAAGTCCTCGACTCCTCCACTGTGGGCATGGCTCTGGGCATGGGTGTGCAGGCCGCGGTGGCGGCAGCCGCGGCAGGCAGCGACATCACAGCCGTAGCAGCCGCGGCGGCGGCGCAGTTCGCGCGCACCAAGGTCTATTTCTACGTGCCCAGCCTTGAACAGCTCCGCCGGGGCGGCCGGATCGGCGCGGCCGCGTCGCTGCTGGGGACCATGTTCGCCATCAAACCCATCCTTGCCGTCGACGACGGCAAGATCATACCGCTGGAAAAGGTCAGATCGGCAGTCAAGGCTGTCGCCCGCCTCGAGGAGCTGGCCACCGCGGACGCCGCATCGCGCCCCCATGGCCAGGCCCGCCTTGCCGTCCACCACTTCGGTAATCCGGCCGAGGCAGAGGCTTTGGCAGCCCGGCTGTCCGCCGCCTTGCCCAGCTGCCCGCCTGCCCAGATCAGCTCCCTGCCAGCCGTCCTGGCAGCCCACGCCGGGCTTGGTGTGCTCGCGGTGATCGTGGGGGAGAATGGCCCAACTGTGCGGAACCCCGAGTCGGAGCTCCCGGCAGCTTCGACGTCGTAGCTTCGGACTAGCGGTTTCCACATAGGTGCAGCCGGGACTGTCCCCGGCGGCTATGCTTCCCTAGCGTTGGGTGCATGTCACGCCGGGACGCTGGAGCAGCAGCACGCCAGGGGGCCCGGCATGCCCGGGACCGGTTGCGGTCCACGCTCGGAGCCAGCCCGGGGCTACTGCTCACCGACGGCGGCGATAGGGTGTTTGAGTACGACGGGGCGGCTCACGGTTCCTGTGACGACGCCGCTTCGGGGGCCGCTGATGATTCCCCTGCCGGTACAGAGAGGACGGGACCGTTACTGAGGTGGCGGGTGGGCCTGCGTGTCGCTTTGCTCATTGCCGCCATCGCGGTACTTGGCAGCGTCTGGTTCTGGGCTCAGGTAGCCGCCGGTCAGCCCGAAGTCAGGCCACTGAGTGACAGCTCCGCCCAGGGCAGCATGCCTGAGGGGGTGGTCAGCCACGGCCCCGAGCCACGCGGGGCCGGGCAGCGTGAACTGGCGCCGGAAAGTACACAGGCCGGCACCGTCATCATCCACGTGGCCGGGGCCGTCGCCGTGCCCGGGGTTGTGCAGTTGCCCGCGGGCAGCCGGGTTCACCAGGCAATCGCCGCGGCAGGCGGCGGCACGGCCGCTGCAGACCTGAACCGGCTTAACCTTGCTGCCGTACTGACGGACGGACAAAAGCTCTACGTTCCCCAGGCCGGCGAAGAAGTCCCCGCCGGATCGTCCGGCCCACCCGGGGAAGCTGGGGAGGAGCCTGGCAATAGTGGGACCGCGTCAGCAGGAGGAAAGGTCAACCTCAACACGGCAAGCGTCGAAGAGTTGGATGCGCTGCCGAAAGTCGGGCCAGTACTGGCTCAGCGGATCGTGGACTGGCGCAAGGAACACGGCTCCTTCACATCGGTTGAGGATCTTGACGCCGTGGACGGCGTGGGCCCCAAGATGCTCGAAACGCTTCTTCCCCTGGTAAGGGTCTGAGGTGGCCGGGCGCAGCCCGTGGAGCCGCTTTGTTGACTCAGCCGTGCAGGGCCAGCGGGCTCCGGGAGCGTTCCCGGCTTCCGTGGGTAGGCCGGCCGTAACTCCGCCCTCCGGGTTTCGAGCCGTCGGTCTGAACCTCCGCAGGCTGGGTGAACGCGTTGGGCCGAAACTTCGGGGCAAGGAGCCATCGATTTCATCAGCGGATGCGCCGCGCCGGCGCACGGACGTCAGGCTGGCGCTGCCCGCCCTCCTCGTCTGGAGTGCCGCTGTCGCCGGTGTCTGGCTTACCCCAGGGGCGCTGGTAGGGCTCTGCTGCGGGTTGGTGCTGGTGGCTGCCTGTCTGTTGATCGGGGCATTGCGAGGCAGGGCGCTGGTGGCAGGCCGCCGGAGCTTTCTGATGACCACCGCGGTTGCCTTGTTACTGGCCGCGACCGCGGCTGCCCATTCGGCAGTCTCCTCGTCCCAACGCCACGACGGGCCGTTTGCCGAAGCTGCCGCGGCCGGGAACTCTGTGGTGGCCATCCTGGAAGTAACCGGATCCCCGCGTGCCATCACAGTCCCGGGCACTTCTGGGCCGCCCGCACGGTGGTCGGTAACAGCGCAGACAGCGGAGATTGCCGTCAGCAGCCAGGTCATCCGCACGCGTGCCCCTGTGGTGGTGATGGGCGGCGAGGGCTGGGGAGACCTGGTGCCCGGGCAGGTGGTCCGGACGGCCGGCAAGCTGAAGGCGCCCGTCGCAGGCCAGCAGGAAACCGCTGTCCTGTCGGCCTCCCTGCCACCCCGTACCGGTTCCGGGGCCGTCAGCAGCGCCGCAGTTGATGATGCCGATGCCCCGGCTTGGCAGCTTGTAGCCAAGGATCTGCGCGTCCGCTATGTCTCCGCTGCATCTTTCCTTGCCGCCGATCCGGCCGGTCTCCTCCCGGGCATGGTCACCGGAGATACCAGCGCCCTGGACGAAGGGCTCAATGCGGCGATGAAAACTGTGGGCATGACCCATTTGACCGCGGTCAGCGGAGCGAACTGCAGCCTGGTCCTGGGTGCGCTGCTGATCGCTGCACGCAGCCTTCGCCTGCCCCGGCTCCCTGCTGGGGGACTGGCACTGACCGGCCTGGCCATGTTTGTGGTGCTCGTGGGCCCGGACGCCAGCGTGTTGCGTGCCGCGCTGATGGGTGCAATCGCAGTGGCCGCGTTGGCAGGCGGCCGGACGGGCCGTGGCCTCAGTTTCCTCTCCCTCGCCGTAATGGGCCTGCTCCTGATGGACCCCGGCCTCGGTACCAGCTTTGGGTTCCTCCTGTCCGTACTCGCGACCCTGGGAATCATCGTCCTGGGCCGACGGATGATCGACTGGACCCCGGCAGTTATTCCACGCTGGGCAGCCGCGGCCTGCGCCGTTCCGCTCTCCGCGCAGTTGCTGTGCGGCCCGGTGATTGTGCTCCTGCAGCCCCAGTTCTCCACGTACTCGCTGCTCGCTAACCTGATGGCAGCCCCGCTGGTAGCACCGGTGACGTTGCTGGGAACGGCAGCGGTCCCAGTGGTGGTTGCTGCGCCGTGGCTGGCCACCGTCCTGATCGCCGTGGCAGGCACTTTCAGCGCCGGGGTGGCAGGCACCGCGCGGATCACGGCCGGATTGCCGGGGGCTGCACTGCCCTGGCCCGAAGGACCATTCGGACTCCTGACCATGGGGCTGCTCTCCGGGCTGACGTTTGCCATTG
This sequence comes from Pseudarthrobacter sp. S3, assembly GCF_050156905.1. Classification (NCBI taxonomy): domain Bacteria; kingdom Bacillati; phylum Actinomycetota; class Actinomycetes; order Micrococcales; family Micrococcaceae; genus Pseudarthrobacter; species Pseudarthrobacter sp. S3. The sequence goes on from NZ_CP189583.1 coordinate 2,109,519, forward strand.
TGTGGCTATCCGTCAGGCCGCGGCAGGTGTTCCGGGGGGTCCGGGTACTGCACGCCCGGACCGAATCCGTGTTGGACCTATTGGAACGGCATCTGGGGGCCGCGGTGTCCCGGTGCCGGCCAGGCCGACGTTGGCCATGCCATCGTGACCCCGGCTTGGCGGCTGCGGCCCACCGTGGCAGGCTTAGACACGGCACCAGAATTTCCGGGAGGAATCCACCATGGCCGCAGCCCAGACCACTCGAACCAGGACTCCGGCGTCCAACACGGCCACCTGGCGGGACGTGACGCCAGCCGAAATCGTCCTCGTGGGCGGACCGGAGGAATACCTCGGCATCCGGGCCATGGACCATCTCCGCGCCCAGGTGCGAACGGCGTTCCCTGACGTGGAGGTCAGCCGCCTCGCAGCCGGCGCCTACGAAGCCGGAACCCTCGCGATGAATGTCAGCCCCTCACTCTTCGGTGAGCGCAAGCTGATCGAAGTCGAAGGCGTAGAAGGCATGAACGATGCTTTCCTGGCCGACGCGCTGACCTACCTGTCCCGCCCGGAACCGGACGCGGTGCTCGTCCTGCGCCACGCCGGGGGAGTCCGGGGCAAGAAGCTCCTCGATGCTATCAAAGCGGGCGGTTGGCCGGTGGTGGACTGCCAGCCACTGAAGAAGGACGCGGATAAGGCAACTTTCGTGTCGACTGAATTCAGGGCAGCCGGACGCAAGATCAGCTCGGACGCCGTACAGACGCTGGTGAACGCCGTTGGTGCCAACCTTTCGGAACTCGCGGCGGCGTGCAGCCAGCTGATCGCGGATGCCACGGGGGCAGTGACCCCGGACATGGTGGACCGCTACTACGGCGGCCGGATTGAGGCCACGGCGTTCAAGGTCGCGGACGCTGCGATGGCAGGAAACGGGCCAGTAGCTCTCTCCATCCTTCGCCACGCGCTTGCCACCGGAGCCGATCCGGTTCCGCTGGTGGCGGCGCTGGCGGCCAAGCTGCGGACGGTGGCTAAAGTTGCCGGCGCCCAGGGGTCCCCGGCGCAGATCGCCCGGGACTTGGGCATGCAGCCGTGGCTCGTGGAGCAGGCTCAGCGCGATGTGCGCCGGTGGACCCCGGAAGGCCTGGTCCGCTCCATCCAGGCGACCGCCGAGGCCGATGCCCAGGTCAAAGGTCTTTCGCGTGATCCCGTCTATGCCGTTGAACATGCCGTGACCGTCATTGCAACCTCTGTGCGCGGACACTGATTCCAGTTGGCTGCGGCTGCGTACGTAACGCTGACGTAGCGGCTGGTAACTTAAAGATGTGTGGCCGGCACCCATCGGGTGCCGGCCACAATCATCAGTTCAGGTGAACTGGAAACCTTACAGCGCGTTGACCTTCTTGGAGATGGCCGACTTGCGGTTTGCTGCGTTGTTCTTGTGCAGAACACCCTTGCTGACAGCCTTGTCCAGCTTGCGGCCGGCAACAAGCAGAGCAGCGGCAGCTGCATCCTTGTCGGTGGACTCAACGGCGGTGTTGACGGCGCGGATGGCCGTCTTCAGCTCAGACTTGACTGCGTTGTTGCGCAGGCGGGCCTTCTCGTTGGTAAGGATGCGCTTCTTCTGGGACTTGATATTAGCCACGTGTGAACTCTCTTTTTAATGCGGAAATGGTCTAGAGGGCTTTCAGATTGGCCATTGACTGAGCGGCGTGGGGATACCTATGGCGACCAACCATGAGTGGCCGTCGACCTGCACGGACACACAGCTATACAGAATAGCAGACCCCCCGCAGACTGGCCATTTGGCGGGTTACGTCCAGCCGTGTCGGCGCCGGATGCCTGCGGCCACCAGATCGAAGCGTTTCCGGTCCAGGACAGCACCTTCGCGCCGGATGGTGTCCGGTCTGATCTGCAGGATCCGTCCCAGGTTGGCCTCGCTGGGCCGCTGCTGGCGGTCCCAGCTGCCGGTCCCGATGTCCACGTAGTCTCCGGAGCCGTTGCCGGTATGGTCGTGGTCCTTGCTGGTGAGCATCACTCCCAGCAAGTACCGGCCGCTCGTGCCTACCAGCAGAACAGGGCGGTCTTTGCCCCGGCTGTGGTCCTCTTCGTACGGTACCCAGGTCCACACGATCTCGCCGGGGTCGGGACTGCCGTCGGGCTGCGGGGCGTACCGTATGGCAGCCGTGCCGCCAAAGTCGCCAGGATAGATGGCGGGCGTGTCCGGTCCCGCAAGTTGGGTTGGGCCGGGACGGAAGTTCTGCAGGACCCTGACGGAGATCCGGACGGCATTGGCCAAGGAGCGGAGGTTGAAAGTCATGGGCCAACACTATCGCCGGGCCCCCCGGGGCCGGTTTGACCTGGATGCAATACGATGCGCCCGGACGTGGGAGACTGGAGGTTCCAAATGTGCGGTCCAGCCGCAGGGTGCCTTCGGTGCGTCCTGGCGGCGGCCGCATGAATGTCAACAGTAAGGACCCTGCGTGTCTCCCATGGCCCGCACCGCCCCGGTGCCCGCCGCGACTGATCCGGCCATCATTCGGAATTTCTGCATCATCGCGCACATTGACCACGGTAAATCCACCCTGGCTGACCGCATGCTGCAGTTTACCGGGGTGGTTAAGTCCCGCGATATGAAGGCCCAGTATCTGGATCGCATGGACATTGAGCGCGAACGCGGCATCACCATTAAGTCCCAGGCGGTCCGCATGCCCTGGGAGCTCGACGGGACCAGTTACGCGCTGAACATGATCGACACCCCCGGTCACGTGGACTTCACCTACGAGGTGTCCCGTTCGCTGGCGGCCTGCGAAGGGGCAGTACTGCTTGTTGACGCGGCGCAGGGCATCGAGGCGCAGACTCTCGCGAACCTCTACCTGGCAATGGAAAACAACCTCACCATCATTCCGGTGCTGAACAAGATCGACCTCCCGGCAGCTCAGCCCGAGAAGTACGCGGCCGAACTGGCCAGCCTGATCGGCGGCGACCCCGACGACGTGCTCCGCGTCTCCGGCAAGACCGGCATGGGTGTCGAGGTGCTGCTGGACAAGATCGTCCGCGACCTGCCGGCCCCAGTGGGGGACCCAAACGCCCCCGCGCGCGCCATGATCTTCGACTCCGTCTACGATACGTACCGCGGTGTGGTCACCTACGTCCGTGTGGTTGACGGCATGCTGCACCCCCGTGAACGTATCCAGATGATGTCCACCCGGGCCACCCACGAACTCCTGGAAATCGGGGTGAGTTCCCCGGAGCCCACCCCTTCCAAAGGCCTCGGCGTGGGCGAAGTGGGCTACCTCATCACCGGTGTGAAGGACGTCCGCCTGTCCAAAGTGGGCGACACCGTCACTAACCTGGCCAAGCCTGCGACTGCCTCCCTTCCCGGCTACGCCGACGCCAAGCCGATGGTCTTCTCCGGCCTGTATCCGCTGGACGGCACGGACTATCCTGTGCTCCGCGATGCGCTGGAGAAACTGATGCTTAACGACGCCGCACTGGTCTATGAGCCGGAAACGTCCGCCGCGCTGGGATTCGGCTTCCGGGTGGGCTTCCTCGGCCTGCTACACCTCGAAATCACCAGGGAGCGGCTCGAACGCGAATACAATCTGGACCTGATCTCCACGGCCCCCAATGTGGAGTACGAGGTAACGCTGGAGGACAAGAAGGTGGTCCACGTGACCAATCCCAGCGAATACCCCTCCGGCAAGATCGCCGAGGTCCGCGAGCCTATGGTGGCCGCCACCATCCTTGCTCCGAATGAGTTCGTGGGCGCCATCATGGAACTTTGCCAGAGCCGCCGCGGTGTTATCGGCGGCATGGACTACCTGTCCGAGGACAGGGTCGAAATCCGGTACCGGTTGCCGCTCGCTGAGATCGTGTTCGATTTCTTTGACATCCTTAAATCCAAGACCCGGGGCTACGGCTCGCTCGACTGGAAGGCTGACGGCGAGCAGGTGGCCGACCTGGTCAAGGTGGACATCATGCTCCAGGGCGAACAGGTGGATGCCTTCTCCGCCATCACGCACCGCGAGAAGGCTTATGCCTACGGTGTGATGATGACCGGCAAATTGCGCGAGCTTATTCCCCGCCAGCAGTTCGAAGTACCCATCCAGGCTGCCATCGGCTCCAGGATCATCGCCCGGGAAAGCATCCGCGCCATCCGCAAGGACGTTCTGGCCAAGTGCTACGGCGGCGACATTTCCCGTAAGCGCAAGCTGCTGGAGAAGCAGAAGGAAGGCAAAAAGCGCATGAAGATGGTGGGCCGTGTTGAGGTTCCCCAGGAAGCCTTTATCGCTGCGTTGACCACTGACGAGTCCAAGGACAAGGCCAAGAAGTAGTGATCACAGTGGCCGGCAACACCGGAGGCCCCTGCAATGCCTAGCATCCTTCCGCTCGGCGACCCGGCGCCGTCGGACGGTCTGCTGCCCGCCCAGGCGGTGGACGGTGCGGCACGCCGGGCCTTCGGACTGTACGTGCATATCCCGTTCTGCGCGGTGCGCTGCGGATACTGCGACTTCAACACCTATACGGCCACCGAGCTGGGCGGCGGAGCGTCGCAGGACGCCTACGCCAGCACGGCTGTGTCCGAAGTCGACTTTGCCGCCACCGCCCTGCGGGACTCGGGTCTGCCGGACCGTCCGCTGAGTACAGTCTTCTTTGGCGGTGGCACTCCTACGCTGCTCCCCGCGGAAGACCTCGCCCGGATCCTGACTGCCGCCGTCGGGCACTGGGGCCTGGAACCCGGCGCCGAAGTGACCACCGAAGCAAACCCGGACTCGGTCACCCCCGCATCACTGCAGGTGCTGGCCGACGCCGGTTTCACCCGGGTGTCCTTTGGCATGCAGTCCGCGGTACCCCATGTCCTGAAGGTCCTGGACCGCACGCACACGCCCAGCCGTGTGCCGCAGGTGGTCCAGTGGGCTCGGGACGCCGGACTGGCCGTGAGCCTGGATCTTATTTACGGGACGCCGGGGGAGTCCCTGGCGGACTGGCGGTTCTCCCTGGAGACGGCGCTGTCCTATCAGCCTGACCACATCAGTGCCTACGCGCTGATCGTGGAGGACGGCACCAAGCTGGCCGCCCAGATCCGCCGTGGTGAAGTCCCTGGAATCGACGACGACGACCACGCCGACAAGTACGAACTCGCCGACGAACTGATCGGCGCGGCGGGCCTCAGCTGGTATGAGGTCAGTAACTGGTCCCGGACGCCGGAGCAGGCATGTCGGCATAACCTGGCGTACTGGCGGGGGGACGACTGGTGGGGCATCGGACCCGGTGCACACTCACACGTCGGCGGAGTGCGGTGGTGGAACGTCAAGCACCCCACGGCCTACGCCGGACGGCTCGCGCAGGGGCTGTCACCGGCCGCCGGGCGGGAAACGCTCGACGCCGAAACCCGTGATGTGGAGCGCGTGATGCTTGAGGCCCGGCTCGTGTCGGGGCTGGCAACGTCAACGTTGGGTGAACACGGCCGGCACGCCGTGGCCGGGCTCATCGCGGACGGCCTGGTGGAGCCGCCGGCAGCCTTCCACGGCACGCTGGTTTTGACCCTGAAGGGGCGCCTGTTGGCCGACGCCGTGGTCCGCAGGATCCTGCCGGACTAACAGTGGTGGGCCCACGCCCGCAGGGTTCCCTGGCCGAGCCTGCGAGCTTAGCGCGGCGGTCCCTTCCCAACACTCGCAAGCTCGCGTCGGGGCCCTCGGGACGCCGCTTAGCGGGTGGGGACTACTTGATCCAGCGCAGGTTGTACTGGTAGCGGTGCGGCTGGCCCTTGTTGACATGGATGCCTGCGGCCACCGAGAAGCAGGTCAGGGCAATCCAGATCAGGGTGGCGATGACAGCGAAGATGTTTCCCACCACCGGAATAAACACCAGGACATTGGCCACCAGCGCAGCAATGGTGGGCGGCAGGCTGAAGTTCAGTGCTTCCTTGGATTCCTGGGCGGTAAACGGCCCGCGCTCACGGAAAATCAGGTAGATCAGCAGGGACGGAACACAGCCGAGAATCCCGCCGAAGTGCGCCAGCGTGGCCCACTGGCGGTCTTCGCTGGCCGTCAGCGGCAGCGCATTTGCCGGAACGCCCTGGTACTCGGAACGGCCCTGGCCGCCGTGATCGTCCCGGTGCTCGCGTGCGTTTTGTGCCACGGTTTTCTTCCTTCGAAAGTGCAATGGTGCTGGGTTGGAGAGTGCCGGACTGAAAGCAACTGCAGCGCCCGCAGTACCAAGAATACTGGTTCGGCCACCAAATGCCGCCGCGCGGAGCCGGATCCGGCGTTAAGGCACTGTCAGGAAGTCGATGACTTCCTCCACCCGCCCGAGCAGTGACGCCTCCAGGTCCGCATAGCTGCGGACTGCGCCCAGCAGCCTTTGCCAGCCAAGCCCGATATCTTCCTTCGTGGAGTGCGGCCAGCCGAATGCTGTCAGGATGCCGGTCTTCCAGTCCTGCCCGCGCGGCACCACCGGCCACTGTTCGAGGCCCAGGACCGCGGGCCGGATGGCTTGCCACACGTCAACGTAAGGATGACCGACGATAAGAACGTTGCCGGCAGCGCCGGGGGAAGCCAATACGGCGGCAGCGATGCGCGACTCCTTCGAACCCGGCACCAGGTGGTCCACCAGGACCCCCAGCCGGCGGCCGGGACCGGGACCGAACGCGGCCACCGCCCCGGCGAGGTCATCAATGCCATGCAAAGGTTCGACGACGATGCCCTCAACGCGGAGATCGTCACCCCAGACCTTCTCCACCAGTTCGGCGTCGTGCTTTCCTTCCACCCAGATTCTGCTCGCCTTGGCCACTTGGGCACGCTGGCCGGCCACGCGGACTGAGCCGGACGCCGTCCGGCCGGCCACCACGGGGGCGGCCTGCCTGGGCGCCGGGGGAACGAGCCGGATGGGCTGCCCCTCCAGGAGGAACCCGAAGCCGAGTCGGAAGGACCGGGACTTTCCTCGCCGGTCTTCGAGGGCCACCACATGCATGCCGCCGGACTTCTCCACCCGGGTCACCGCTCCCACCCAGCCGGACTGGACATCTTCAAGGACCATGCCGCGCGCCACGGGAACCTCAGGAAGTTCGCTCCTGACGGGCGCGGTGATCTCCTGCGGACCCCAGTTCTGGTAGTGCATGGATTGATTCCGCCTCGCCGCTAGATCCTGGCCCGGAATTTCGCCCGGAGCGGTACCAATGCTAACAACGGGGTGACTCATATTAGACTGTTAGCACTTAGGCATGTCGAGTGCTAACCCCGCAGCGATCACGGATGGAGGTGGAGTATGAGCGAGCCGCGCAAACTCGAAGTACTGCGCGCCATCGTGGAGGACTATGTGCACTCCCGCGAGCCAGTGGGTTCCAAAGCGCTCGTGGAACGCCACCACCTTGGCGTGTCCAGCGCCACCATCCGCAACGACATGGCGGCTTTGGAAGACGACGGCCTGATCACCGCCCCGCACACGAGCGCAGGAAGGATTCCCACAGACAAAGGCTACCGGCTGTTTGTGGACCAGATTTCAGCGGTAAAGCCGCTTTCCCAGGCGGAACGGCGGGCAATCCAGGCGCTGCTGGAGGGTGCAGACGATCTGGATGACGTCCTGGACAGAACCGTCAGGATGCTGTCGCAGCTGACCAACCAGGTCGCCGTCGTGCAGTATCCGCATCTGAGCCGCGCCACCATCCGCCACATCGAATTCGTCCTGCTTGCGCCGCAGCAGGTACTCGTGGTCCTCATCGCCACCACCGGCAAGGTAGAACAGCGTGTGATCGACGTAGGCCTGGACCTTGGCGACGACGCCGTCGCGGCGTTGCGGGCACACTTCCTCGGATCCCTCGCGGGCATCTCGCTGAGCCGACTGGCGCCCTCGCTGCCGGGGGTCGTTTCGTCCGTCAGCCCGGGCCAGCGTGCGGCGGCCCAGGCATTGGCCCACGGGCTGGAAACGCTCGCCCACAACACCCGCGAGGAACGCATGGTCATGGCCGGAACAGCAAACCTCGCCCGCTCCAATGTGGATTTTCCGCTCAGTATCGGACCAGTCCTCGAAGCCCTCGAGGAGCAGGTTGTCTTGCTGCGCCTCTTAGGCGACATGGCGCAGGATCCGAGGGGGGTGGCAGTCAGTATCGGGCGTGAAAACCCGTACGACGGGCTCGCGGAAGCCTCCGTGGTGGCCACGGGCTACGGACCAGACAGCACCGCCAAGATCGGTGTGCTGGGCCCCACCCGGATGGATTATCCCACCACCATGGCCGCCGTCAGGGCAGTAGCCCGTTACCTTTCAAGAATTCTGGGTCCGTAACAGTACTACGGTCCAGGCACGAAGAGCAGTGCCGGCAGCCCGCCTGCCGGCAGTACAACAAGGAAGAGATACGAACTTTGAGCAGCCACTACGACGTCCTCGGAGTCTCGCCGGAAGCCACCGGGGAAGAGATCAAGAAGGCCTACCGCAAGCTGGCCCGCACTCTTCACCCGGATGTAAACCCCGGGGATGATGCTTCGGACCGCTTCAAGGCCGTGACCCACGCCTACGAGGTACTTTCGGACCCGCAGAAGCGCCGGATCTATGACACCACCGGCAACGAGAACGGAACCGACAACGGGTTCGGCGGCGGCGGATACTCCGGCCAGGGCTTCGCGTTCCAGGATATCTTCGACACGTTCTTCGGCGCGGGCGGCTCCTCCGGCCCCGCGTCCCGGGTCCGCCGCGGCCAGGACGCACTGATCAGTGTCCGGATCGAACTGCGCGATGCCGTGTTCGGCGTCAACCGGAAACTCGAAGTGGACACCGCGGTCACCTGCCCCACCTGCAACGGGTCATGCTGCCGCGAAGGCAGCCACCCTGTCCGCTGCGATATCTGCGGCGGCAGCGGCCAGGTTCAGCGTGCGGTGCGCTCCATCCTGGGCCAGGTCATGACGGCGGCCCCGTGCGGCAGCTGCGAGGGGTTCGGGACGGTTATCAAGGACCCTTGCAACGAATGCAGCGGACAGGGCCGCATCCGCAGCCGGCGGTCCCTGACCATCAAGGTGCCCGCCGGAGTTGCCACAGGCACGCGGATCCAGCTCTCCGGGCAAGGCGAAGCAGGCCCGGCCGGAGGACCATCCGGGGACCTCTATGTGGAACTACGGGTCAACAACGACGCCACCTACGCCCGCGACGGCGACGACCTGCACGCAACGCTGCACATTCCGATGACAGCCGCCGCCCTGGGCACCGAGCTGTCACTGGAAACCTTTGACGGACTGCAGGAGATCGACGTCAAGGCAGGCACGCAGTCAGGGGAGATCATCACGCTCCGCGGACTCGGCGTGACGCACCTGCGCGGTTACGGCCGCGGGGATCTGATGGTCCATCTGCAGGTTGAGACGCCAGCCAAGCTGGATGCTGCGCAGGAGGACCTCCTGCGGCAGCTGGCGAAGCTTCGGGGCGAGCAGTTCACGGAAGGCAAACTGGCAGCCAGCGGCGGCGTCTTTGCCAAGCTGCGGGACCGGTTCGGTAACCTGTAGCGGTGAGCAATCCCGTTTTCTTCAGCGGTGCCGGGTCGCTCGACGAGCTGGTGCCCGGTGCCCGATTTGTCCTTCAAGGGCCGGAGGCACGCCACGCCGTGACCGTGAAACGGCTATCTCCTGGAGAGTCCGTGGACCTTGCCGACGGCGCCGGAAAACGGCTGACGGGAACTGTTGTCTCGGCGTCGCCTGCAGAGCTTACCGTGCAATGCTCCGCCGTCTCCGTGGAGGACCGGCACGACATCCGGCTGGTGCTGGTGCAGGCCCTCGCCAAGGGGGACCGCGACGAACTGGCCGTGGAAACGGCAACCGAACTCGGGATTGACGCCGTAATTCCCTGGCAGTCCGAGCGCTCAATCGTCCGCTGGAAGGGCGAGCGTGCGGCCAAGGCCCACGCGAAATGGCAGTCCGTGGTCACGGCGGCCGCCAAGCAGGCACGCCGCGCCTGGATCCCCGAGGTGCGCGCCGCCGTCGAAACGGCAGGCCTTGTGGCAGCAGTGGCGGCAGCGGATCTGGCCGTAATCCTGCACGAAGATGCTGTCCGGCCGCTCCGGTCCGTCCTGGAATCATGGCAGGGTGCCCAGGGTGCCCAGGGTGACGCCGGAGCCCAGGAAATTCTGCTCATCGTTGGCCCGGAAGGCGGAATCAGTCCCCGCGAAGTCACCCGGCTTTGCGACGCCGGCGCCATGACGGCCCTCCTGGGACACCACGTCCTCAGGTCATCCACGGCCGGACCGGCGGCGGTTGTCCTGGCGAGCGATGTCCTGGGACGCTGGACAGCGCCGGTCTCCTGAAGCGGCCTGCTACCGGACGCTGAAGTTCCGCGTGTCCAGATTCAGCTCCTGGCTGCTGCCGGCCGTCTCCACCTGCGAAACACGGAGCTCATAGTTCCCGGCGGACAGGCTCAGCGCAAGCGTGAACACTCCTGCCTGTGCCGCTTCGGCCGCTGCAGTGCTCTCCCCCGTGAGGTAGGGCGTCTTGTTCCCGTTTGCTTCGGCCCGCAGGATCTGCCAGCGAAGTTTACCGCCCGGAACCGTGCTGCGGCCGGTGATCTTGACGCTTCCGCCTGCAAGGTCTGTCCCTTCCTGCGGATCGATGATCCAGACAGGCGCCACCATTCCGGCAGCCCGGGACATGGGGTCGCCAAGCTGGACGTGGTTGAAGGCAATGTAGTCGGTGTGGCTATCCACCAGGATCCTGACCTGGATCTGCTGTCCGGAATCGATCAGGCCGGAACTCGCGGCCGCCGCCGTAGCGGTAAAGACCAGCTGCTGGATAGCGCGGCCGGCCATGTCAGCGTCGAGATTGCTGTTAAAGGCATCCTCCGAGACGTCGACGGTAATGACGTTCTTGCCGGAGATGGAGGAGGCGAGTTTCTCGGGATTCTGCCAGGGCGTGAAGAAATCCGGGTCAAGCGGCTTCTCCGACATCATGGCCCGCAGGGCGCGTGTCACGGGATTCTCCTGCTCCGGCACGTCCCGGAACTCCCGGTACAGGAACACGTTGTTGTTGCTTCGGCCAATCCAGTAGACGGGTGCCTTGTTGGAAGACTGTGTGGTTTCCAGGGGCGCGCTGGTGGAGGGGCCCCCGGGTGAGCCGGTGGCCGCCTGGCTGGGGTTTGCCGTCGGGGTGGTCCCGGGATTGGGCTCCGCGATGCAACCGGTGAGAAGGAGGAATGCTGCCAGTAGACCCAGGAGGCGTTGCGGACGGAAGCGCGGTGCGGCGCGTCTGGCAGTAAGGGGGGTCGCTGTTTCCGGCACTCTCGTGGCCTGTCCTTTCCCGGCTGTGAAATGGTGAGGCCTGGGCCCCGTGAGCCGGTCCCCGGACGGCTGTGATTTCCAGCATGGCATAGCCGGTTCTGCCAAAAGCACCAAATTCCGGCTGCCGGCGTAACTGCAACGGGAACGATACGCGCCTGATATGAAGTTGATACCTAATGGCAGCAACCGTCCCGCAGCACGGCGGTGACGGGCACCCGTCCCGGCGACCGCCGGGCGCTGCCGGGAGGTGCCGGGAGGTGCCTCCTAGCGTAAGATGGAAGGACTCCGCTGGCTCCTGCGTGCTCGGCAACAGCCCCGCCCACACAGCAGCCGGCGGCACTTTAAGTTTCGAACTGGAGGAGACCACAGGCCTGCGGGCCAGCACCATGACTGAATCAGCGAACGGAAAGCGCCGGCTCAATACTGACGGCGCCGCCGCAGAATTCCCCCATTCACTTCCTGGTGTCCGGACGGAGGTGGTTCTCTTTGACAACTCCGACCAGATGGTCCAATCCCTCGGCAGCCATGACGAGGCCCTGCGTTACATCGAAGAGCAGTTCCCGTCGGTTAACTTCCACGTTCGTGGAAACGAGCTATCCATCAGCGGCCCCGCCAACGAAGTTCCGCGCATTATGCGGCTCCTGCACGAGGTGCGCGGCCTCGTGGCCCGCGGCACCGTCATCAGCCCCGCGGTGCTGCACCAGCTCGTAGCGCTGCTGCGCAGCCAGTCATTGCAGAACCCTGTGGATGTCCTCACCCATGACATCCTCTCCAGCCGGGGGAAGACCATCCGGCCCAAAACCCTGAACCAGAAAAACTACGTGGACGCGATTGACGCGAACACCGTGATTTTCGGGATTGGCCCTGCAGGCACGGGTAAGACCTACCTCGCGATGGCTAAGGCTGTCCAGGCCCTGCAGCAGAAGGAAGTCAGCCGAATTATCCTGACCAGGCCCGCGGTCGAGGCCGGCGAGCGGCTGGGATTCCTGCCGGGCACACTGAGCGACAAGATCGATCCCTACCTGCGCCCGCTGTACGACGCGCTGCACGACATGATGGACCCCGAGTCCATCCCGCGGCTGATGGCGGCGGGAACCATCGAAGTGGCGCCGCTGGCCTACATGCGGGGCCGCACGCTCAATGACGCCTTTATCATTCTGGACGAAGCACAGAACACCACACCGGCACAGATGAAGATGTTTCTGACGCGCTTGGGCTTCGGGTCCAAAATGGTGGTCACCGGCGACGTCACCCAGGTGGACCTTCCCTTTGGTACCCGGTCGGGCCTGCGGATCGTAGAGGAGATCCTGCAGGGAATCGAGGGCGTGAACTTCACCGTTCTGGACTCCACTGACGTGGTCCGTCACCGTCTTGTGGGTGACATCGTGCGTGCCTACAGTCTCTGGGACGACGTCCAGCGGAGCAAAGTCAATCACTCAGTGACCCGGGAAAAGCGGGGGGAAAACGCGTGAGCATTGAGGTCAACAACGAATCCGGCATCCAGGTTGATGAAGCCGCGCTCGTGGCACTGTCCCGGTACGTTTTCGAGCAGTTGTTTATCCACCCGCAGGCTGAACTCTCCATTCTCCTGGTGGATGAACCAGCCATGGAAAAGCTCCACATCGAACTCATGGACGAGCCCGGATCCACAGATGTGCTCTCGGTTCCCATGGACGAACTGACTCCCGGTACGCCGGACCGGCCCACTCCACAAGGGATGCTGGGTGACATTGCCGTGTGCCCCCAGGTGGCGCAGGTGCAGGCAGTCAACGCCAGGCATTCCCTGCAGGATGAGATGCTGCTGCTGACCACCCACGGAATCCTCCACCTGCTCGGCTATGACCACGCGGAGCCCGAGGAAAAGGAAGAGATGTTCGGCCTCCAGCGCCAGCTGCTTTCCGGCTTCACCGGCAAAGAAGCACCCGCCGAGACCACGCAGTGACGCCTCTGCTCCTTGTCGGCATGGCCCTGGCGTTCCTCAGCACCGCAGCAGTCCTGACCGCAGCCGAGGCCGCGTTCACATTTCTTTCCAGGCATGACGCGGAAGACGCGCTGCTGAAAAGCCGCGGAAACGCCATGCAGCGCATCCTGGCCCAGCCGGTGGCCCACATCCGGGCCTTGAGGTTCTGGCGGGTCTGGTTCGAGATGGCTTCAGCCGTGGCGGTGGCTGTGCTGCTCCACAGCCTGCTGGACAACGTCTGGCTGGCTGGGCTTGCCGCAACCGGGATCATGGCCTTGCTCGGCTTCGTCATCGTGGGAGTTTCCCCGCGGCAGATCGGCAGGCTCCATTCGGCCGCGGTGGTCCGGTATACGGCGTCGCTGATCAGGTTCCTGACGTGGGTCCTCGGTCCCATTCCCGGGTGGCTTGTGGCACTGGGCAGTGCCGTCGCTCCCGGCGCCCCTGCCGGTGATGACGCGTTCTTCAGCGAACAGGAATTCCGCGAGCTCGTGGACCGGGCCTCTGAATCGGACATGATCGAAGACACCGAAGCGGAAATGATCCAATCAGTCTTTGACTTCGGCGATACCCTGGTGCGCGCCGTAATGGTGCCCAGAACCGATATCCTCAGCATCGACGCCGGTTCCAGCCTCAGACGGGCAATGTCGATGTTCCTGCGGTCGGGCTACTCGCGGATCCCCGTGATCCGCGACAACACGGACCAGATCCTCGGAATTGTCTACCTCAAGGACGTTGCGGCTACGCTTCACGAGCTGGGGCCCGACGACGAGCCACCCCCGGTCGAAACCTTGGCCCGCGAGGTGCGGTACGTCCCGGAGTCCAAGCCGGTCAGCGACCTCCTCCGGGAGCTGCAGAAGGAGTCTACCCACGTGGCCATCGTGATCGACGAATACGGTGGCACGGCCGGCCTTGTCACCCTCGAAGACCTCATCGAGGAAATCGTCGGCGAAATCGTGGACGAATATGACACGGAAAGCGCCGAGGCCGTGGCCCTGGGCAGTGGTTCGTACCGCGTGAGCGCCCGGATGAGCATCGATGACCTCGGAGAACTGTTCGACATAGAGCTCGACGACGACGAAGTTGACACCGTGGGCGGGCTGCTGGCCAAGGCACTGGGCCGCGTTCCCATTGTGGGCAGCCGCGTGGAGGTGGATGGCATCTCGCTGCTCGCCGAACGGCTCGAGGGCCGCCGCAACCGCGTCAGCCACATCATTGCCGCAGCAGCACCAAAGACAGACACTGACCTTGAAGACGTCCTCGACGAGGCGGAAGCAACCCAGCAGGGAGTTCCACGTGAGCAAGAAAAATAGTCGTCCGGCCAGCCCGGATTCAGCCGCAACAGAGTTCGGCGGATACAGGGCGGGCTTTGCGGTCCTCGTGGGGCGGCCGAACGCGGGCAAATCAACCCTGACGAACGCCCTGGTGGGCCAGAAGGTGGCGATCACTTCCGCCAAGCCGCAGACCACGCGGCACACCATCCGAGGGATCGTGCACCGCGATGACGCCCAGTTGATCCTGGTTGATACGCCTGGCCTGCACCGCCCCCGTACCCTGCTGGGAAAACGGTTGAACGAACTCGTCGCCGACACGCTCGCCGAGGTCGACGCGATCGGCTTCTGCCTTCCCGCCAACGAGAAGATCGGCCCGGGCGACAAGTACATCGCCGCGCAGCTCGCAGCCATCGGCAACAAGCCGGTCATCGCGGTCGTCACCAAGGCGGACACGGTGGACCGGCAGGCGCTCACGGAGCAGTTGCTCGCCGTCGCTGCATTGGGCAGGGATGTCATAGGCGAGGACGGCTGGAAAGACATCGTGCCCGTTTCCGCCACCGACGGGTTCCAGGTCGACACCCTCGCAGACGTCCTGATCAGCCACATGCCAGCATCGCCGCCCCTGTATCCGGATGGCCACCTGACGGACGAACCCGAAGCTGTGATGATCGCGGAACTCATCCGGGAAGCGGCCCTCGAAGGTGTAAGGGACGAACTGCCCCACTCACTGGCGGTCGTCGTTGATGAGATTGTTCCGCGTGAAGGCCGGCCCGAAGACAGGCCCTTCCTCGACGTCCGGGTCAACCTTTATGTAGAGCGTCCGTCGCAGAAGGCCATCATCATCGGCAAAGGCGGCGCACGTCTCCGCGAAGTCGGTACCACCGCCCGCAAGGGGATCGAGGCGCTGCTCGGCGCCCGAATCTACCTTGACCTGCATGTGAAGGTGGCAAAGGACTGGCAGCGTGACCCTAAGCAGCTGGTCAAGCTGGGTTTCTGACGCGGCCCTTACACCATGCCCCGGCCGGTCGTCGGGAAGTTCCCAGACTGGGCAACTAAAATAGGCGGGTTCAATTTTTTCGAGGAAGGTACCACACATGGGGCGAGGCCGCGACAATCGCGAGTACGGAGCTGACGCGTCAGCCGGGACCGGTCCTGTCTCCCGCCACGCTGATGCCACAGCCGTCGGCGTTGCCCGGCATCTCGGCTCCCGCAGCCGGATGCGGGCGTGGCTGAAGGTGACTACCGCAGTGGTGACCATCCTGGTGGTCGGCGGTCTTGGTTTTGCCGGGTATTGGTATTTTCGGCTTCAGTCCAACATCACGACTGCGCCGCTGAACGCCGGTGGCACCGCGAACCCCGAGGCAGACAAATCGGCGCGGATGCAGATCCTGATCCTGGGCTCGGATACCAGGGACGGCGCAAACGCGGAGTACGGCTCTACGGACGACTCAACCGGGTACGGCAAGTCCGACGTCATGATGCTGATGGATGTCTCGGCCGATAACAAACGCGTCAGCGTCATCAGCTTCCCCCGGGACCTGCTGGTCGATATTCCGGAGTGCACCGATCAGAAGACCAAACGGACGTATCCTGCCCGCAGCGGTGTCATGATCAACGAGGCCATGAATGAAGCAGGAATCGGCTGCGCCGTAGACACGGTCAACAAACTGACTGGCCTGGAGATCGATCACTTCATGATGGCGGACTTTACCGCAGTGAAGGAACTTTCCAACACGGTGGGCGGCGTTGACGTGTGCATCAGTGACGCCGTCTACGATCCGGACTCCCGGCTGCGCCTGCCGAAGGGCACGTCCTCGGTCAAGGGCGAAATGGCCCTTGCCTTCCTGCGGACCAGGCACGCCTTCGCCGACGGCGGCGATCTCGGCCGGATCAGGGCACAGCAGGGATTCCTGTCCTCCCTTACGCGCAAGATCAAGGACGACGGCACACTGTCCGACCCGTCTAAAATGCTGAACATTGCCGATGTTGTGACGAAGAACCTCACCGTGGATGAGGGGCTGGCCTCCGTGCCGTCGCTCGTGAGTATTGGTAGCCGGCTGAAGGACATCGACATCAGCAAGGTGGCGTTTGTGGCCGTGCCCAACACGCCGGCAACCACGGACATCAACCGCCTGCAGATTGCGGAGCCCGCAGGGTCACAGCTGTTTGCAGCGCTCCGCGAGGACGTGGACCTCACGGATCCAACAGCTCCCACCACTCCTACCCCGGCGCCGACAGAAACGACAGCCCCGCCCACAGAAACAGCCCCGGCTGTGCCGCCTTATGACAAGGCGCTGCAGCCAGTCACCGTGGCCAACGGCAGCGGCATCCCGGGACGCGCCCAGGAAATCGTGCAGGCCTTGATCACCGGCGGTTTCACCCAATCCGGGCCACTGCAAGCCGCACCTGTCGCGCAGAGCGTTGTCTACTACGGTCCTGAATTCGCCGACGTCGCAGCCGATGTGGCTGCGCTGCTCGGGATCCCGGCCGTCCAGGTCCAGCCGGCACCCCGCGTCGCCGGAGTCCAGGTCTACCTTGGAACTGACTTCACCGCCGGGGCAACCTACAGCGCCGGTGCGGGCACCGCCCTGCCAGAGGACATCGTCAACCAGACGGCCGGCGATACAGTGTGCCAGCAGGCCAACCCGGTGCTGATCGTCCAGGACTGACGGCAAAACCCAGCAGACACCGGGAGGCGGGGCCTGGATGCCCCGCCTCCCGGTGTCTCTGCCGGGAAGATTACCAGATGCTGACGCGGGCTTCCTGGGGCATCCACATGCCGTCCTGCTCGGTCACGCCAAAGGCCTCGTGGAAGGCGTCGAGGTTCCTGGCGATGGCGTTGGTTCTGAACTCGTTGGGGGAGTGGGGATCCGTAGCGAGCCTCCTGATGGCCTCTTCAGACCGGATCACCTGCCGCCAGCCGGCCGCCCAGGACGCGAAGAACCGCTGCTGCCCCGTCAGCCCGTCCAGCACCTCGGGTTCCCTGCCATCGAGGCTGAGGAGATAAGCCTTGTAGGCGATGGTCAGGCCACCGAGGTCGCCGATGTTTTCCCCGAGGGTTAGCTTGCCGTTGACGTTGTGCCCTGGCGCGGCATACGGCGACAACGCGTCGAACTGTGCCACCAGCTTCGCCGTGAGCTCCTCAAAGGCCGTCCTGTCCTCCTCGGTCCACCAGTTCCGCAGCGCGCCGCCGCCGTCGAACTGCGACCCCTGGTCATCAAAACCGTGGCCGATCTCGTGGCCGATCACCGCTCCGATGCCGCCGTAGTTGACGGCGTCATCGGCGTCGGCCGTGAAGAACGGTGGCTGCAGGATGGCGGCTGGGAAGACAATCTCGTTGAGCATCGGGTGGTAGTACGCATTCACCGTCTGCGGTGTCATAAGCCACTTGTTGAGGTCCACCGGTTTGCCCACCTCATCCAGGTGGCGGTTGACGTCGGCGTTGTGGGCCCGCTCGACGTTGCCCAGCAGGTCCACCGTGTCGATGTCCACAGCGGAGTAATCGATCCACTGGTCGGGGTAGCCGATCTTGGCGCGGAAAGCCTCCAGCTTCCGCAGCGCCTCAGCCTTGGTATCCGCACCCATCCACCCAAGGCCGGTGATGGACTGCCGGTAAGCCTCGATCAGGTTGGCCACCAAGGTCTGCATGCGGGCCTTGTGGGTTTCAGGGAAGTGCTTCGAGACGTAAATCTGCCCAACGGCCTCACCGAGTGCGGCCTCCACGACGGCGACGGCCCGCTTCCAGCGGTCCTTGTTTCGGGGCGTGCCGCTGATGGTTGTTCCGTAGAAGGCAAAGTTGGCGTCCACGAACTCAGACGACAGGTACGGCGCAGCACTGTTGACGACGCGCAAGGCCAGCCACTCCTGCCACACGGAGAGCGGTTCGGAGTCCAGCAGACCCGCGGCCCCGCTGAAGAAATCCGGGGTGCTCACGACGATCTCACCGCGTTTGTCGGCGTCGATCCCGGCAGCTTCGAACCAGGTGTTAAGCAGCGGGAACAGCGTGGCTGCTTCCTCCGCGGACTTGAGGTTGTAGGTCTTCTGCGGGTCCCGCAGGGTGACGTTGTCCCAGTGGTGGGAGGCCAGGCTGGTTTCGAGGGCAACGAC
The DNA here is from genome assembly GCF_050156905.1 of Pseudarthrobacter sp. S3. NCBI lineage: Bacteria > Bacillati > Actinomycetota > Actinomycetes > Micrococcales > Micrococcaceae > Pseudarthrobacter > Pseudarthrobacter sp. S3. The sequence continues at coordinate 2,128,075 of NZ_CP189583.1, forward strand.
GCGTGCGGCCGCAGGTTCCGGATCCGCCACTCCGGCCAGGGTGAACATGGTCCTGACATGCTCGCCGTAGGCCTTGACCATGGGGGTGAACTTCTCTTCCCGGTAGTAGGACTCGTCCGGCAGTCCCAGGCCGCCCTGGCCGGTGTAGAGCAGGATGCGGTCCGGGTTGCCAGCGTCCGGAGCCGGGTAGATGTAGAAGAGCCCGGAAACGTCTGACCGGAACAGGCGCCCGGCCAAGGCCATAAGGTCGGCAACCGTGGTGGTGGCGAACACGTCGGCAAGGCGACCGCGGATGGGCTCCATACCCTTGGCCTCCACGGTGGCTTCGTCCATAAAGCTGTTGTAGAGCTCGCCGACCTTCCGCTCTATCCCGCTGGCGGCCTCACCTTTGGCGGCTGCTTCCTCGATGATGTCCCGGACCGCGATTTCCGCTCCGTCACGCAGTGCGGTGAATGTTCCCTCGAGTGGCCGGTCATCCGGAATTTCCGTGGCCTTGAGCCAGGACCCGTTCACGTGCTGGTACAGGTCGTCCTGCGGCCTGACGGTGTGGTCAATGTTGGACAGATCGATCCCCGAGATGGGCACAAAAGCTCCTTCGTGTGACGTGCCGCGGCCGGCGCTGGCACCGGCGCGGCGTCTGCATTGTGGACGATAAGGACGGTGGCGCCCTCTCATCTTACGCACGCGTGCTACCCTCAAATGGTGCGCGCAGAACTGCTCCTTCTTAGCTGCCGCGGCGAGGCCTCAGACGCGATCTAGCGCAAGGCCCATCCTCGTCGCGGAGTTTGTGTTGCCCGGCCACCCTTTCAGATTTGAACCACAGAAAAGGCCCCGATAGTAATGCGAAACGCACAGAAGCCCTCCGGAATGCCCGTCCACCGCTACACGCCGTTCCAGGATCTGATCACCGTTGAACTGCCTGACCGCACGTGGCCGGACAAGGTCATCACCAAGGCCCCGCGCTGGTGCGCCGTGGACCTGCGTGACGGTAACCAGGCGCTGATCGACCCTATGAGCCCAGCCCGCAAGATGAAGATGTTCGATCTGCTGGTCCGCATGGGCTACAAGGAAATTGAAGTCGGCTTCCCGTCTGCTTCGCAGACCGATTTCGACTTTGTCCGTCAGCTCATCGTCGGAAACCACATCCCGGACGACGTCACCATCCAGGTCCTCACCCAGGCACGCGAGCACCTGATCGAACGGACCTATGAGTCCTTGGTCGGCGCTAAGCAGGCGATCGTCCACCTGTACAACTCAACGTCCGTCCTGCAGCGCCGCGTGGTGTTTAACCAGGATCAGGACGGCATTCTGGACATCGCGCTCCAGGGCGCCCGTCTGTGCAAGAAGTACGAGGAAACCCTGGTGGACACGCACATCACCTATGAATACTCGCCGGAGTCGTTCACCGGAACCGAACTGGACTATGCCGTCCGGGTCTGCAATGCCATCGCCGACGTCTTCGAAGCATCCGCCGACAGCCAGGTCATCATCAACCTGCCCGCCACGGTGGAAATGGCCACTCCGAACGTTTACGCCGATTCCATTGAGTGGATGAGCCGGAACCTGCACCCGCGCGAAGGCATCATCCTGTCCCTGCACCCGCACAACGACCGGGGCACCGGCGTGGCCGCCGCCGAGCTGGGGTACCTGGCTGGCGCGGACCGGATCGAGGGCTGCCTGTTCGGCAACGGCGAGCGGACCGGCAACGTGGACCTCGTCACCCTGGGCCTGAACATGTTCGTGCAGGGTATCGATCCCATGATCGATTTCTCCGACATCGACGAGATCCGGCGCACGGTGGAGTACTGCAACCAGCTCCCCGTCGCCGAGCGTTCCCCCTACGGCGGCGACCTCGTGTTTACCGCGTTCTCAGGCTCGCACCAGGACGCCATCAAGAAGGGCTTCGAGGCGCTGGAGAAGGACGCTGCCGCCGCCGGCACGGACGTCGCGGACTTCACCTGGCAAGTTCCGTACCTGCCCGTTGACCCCAAGGACCTGGGCCGCAGTTACGAGGCCGTCATCCGGGTCAACTCGCAGTCCGGCAAGGGTGGCGTGGCCTACCTGCTCAAGAACGAACACAGCCTGGACCTGCCCCGCCGTGCCCAGATGGAATTTTCCGGCGTCATCCAGAAGAAGACCGATACCGTGGGCGGCGAAGTCAGCGGCGCCCAGTTGTGGCAACATTTCCAGGACGAGTACCTGCCCTCCAGCGAAACGGACGGCCAGTGGGGCCGTTACTCGCTCGGTTCCGTCAGCACCGAAACCGATGACGACGGCGGGATGACACTGCACGCCTCGCTCACCGTTGATGGTGTCCAGGCCCGACGGACGGGCACCGGAAACGGGCCCATCGCCGCGCTGTTGAGCATCCTGCGCGAGGACGGCGTGGATGTCCGGGTGCTGGACTACAGCGAGCATGCCCTTTCGGAAGGCGGCAGCGCCATGGCCGCAGCCTACGTCGAGTGCGCCGTTGGGGAGCGGGTCCTGTGGGGTGTCGGAATCGATGCCAACACCAGCATGTCCTCGCTCAAGGCCGTCATTTCCGCGGTCAACCGGGCCATCCGGGATTCCCGCGCCTGATTCGGAATGCGTTGCGCGCCGGGAATCACGGCGCGCAACGCACCGGCATCGCCGGCTTTCCGGAACTCAGTGCGAAGATTAACCGTGGTCCAACAATCCTTTGCTGCCCGGTCTTACCGGGATGACGCCGTGGTACTTCGTACCCACAAGCTGGGCGAAGCCGACCGCATCATCACCCTGCTGACCAAGCACCACGGCCAGATCCGCGCCGTCGCCAAGGGAGTACGGCGGACCAGCAGCAAGTTTGGGGCGCGGCTGGAGCCCTTTATGGTTGCAGACCTGCAGCTCGTCTCCGGAAAGACACTGGACATCGTCACCCAGGCGGTTGCCAAGGGCGGCTACGGCAGCAACATCGCCGCAGACTATGGCCGTTACACCGTGGCCGCTGCCATGACTGAAACTGCGGAGAAACTGACGGATGTAGACGGCGAAGCCGGCACCGCCCAGTACAACTTGCTGGTGGGTGCGCTGGCATCGCTGAGCCGGGCCGAACATGCGCCCGGACTGATTCTCGATTCCTATCTCCTGCGCGCTCTCGCCACCGGCGGCTGGGCGCCGAGTTTCACCAACTGTGCCCGCTGCGGCCGGCCCGGCCCCCATACGGCGTTTTCAGCTCCCCTCGGCGGCATGGTCTGTGCCGACTGCAGGCCACCGGGTTCGCCTGCGCCGGCGGCGGAGACCGTCGTACTGCTGGGTGCCTTGCTGACGGGGGACTGGACGACGGCGGACGGTTCGCAGGTGCCGCACCGCAGGGAGGCTGCGGGGCTGGTGGCCGTATACCTGCAATGGCACCTTGAACGTGTCCTGAAATCCCTCAAACATGTGGAGCGTGGCTGACAGTGGCCTTGGGAAAGAAGATGAGTCCTTCGCGGCAACGGACCACCCCTGTGGTGGCACCGTATCCGCACCCTTCAGGCGCGGTTGCCCCGGCGATTCCCGCCGAATTCGTCCCCCGCCATGTCGCTATTGTGATGGACGGAAACGGCCGTTGGGCCAACCAGCGGGGCCTGCCGCGGATCGAGGGTCACAAGGCGGGCGAGCCTGCCCTCCTGGATGTCGTGGCGGGCGCCATCGAATTGGGCATCGAGTTCGTGAGCGTCTATGCATTCTCCACCGAAAACTGGCGCCGCTCACCAGAGGAGGTCCGCTTCCTGATGGGTTTTAACAAGGACGTGCTACGAAGGCAGCGAAACCAGCTGGACGAGTGGGGTGTCCGCGTGCGGTGGTCCGGCCGGCGTCCCAGGCTGTGGGGCTCGGTGATCCGCGAACTTGAAGAGGCCGAGGAATTTACCGCGGGCAACAGCACCTGCACGTTGACCATGTGTGTTAATTACGGCGGCCGGGCGGAAATCACTGACGCAGTTTCGGCAATTGCCGCCGAGGTTGCCGCAGGCCGTATCAAGCCCGGTGCCATCACCGAGAAAACCATCCAGAAGTACCTGGACGAGCCGGACCTGCCGGACGTGGACCTGTTCCTGCGGAGCTCGGGGGAGCAGCGGCTCTCCAACTTCCTGCTGTGGCAGTCGGCGTATGCGGAGTTCGTCTTTATGGACACGCTGTGGCCCGATGTCGACAGGCGGACCCTGTGGGACGCCGTCGAAATCTACGCCCAGCGGGACCGGCGCTACGGCGGCGCCGTCGACGCCGCGCCGGGTTCGGCAGTACCGTAACCCCGGAGCCAGCGGGCGAGCCGCGCATAGGCGTCGGCCCGCACTTTGGCAGGGGAGAGGAAGACGTCGTGGAGCGCGCCGTCGATCCGTTCCACCGTGACGCTGCACCCCAGTGTCAGGGCGCGGAGGGCGATGATGTTGACGTCCAGTACCGCGTCGGTGCGCCGCATTTCCTCGGACCAGAACGGCCCGGTGGCGCTGCCCCGGGAAAGCAGCACCAGGATGGGTATGTCGATGTTCAGGCCACGGGCCACCTTGGTGTGACCGGCCAGGATGGCGCTGAGCCAGCCCGCGCGGAGCGGAAACGCCATGGGCGGCCGGAACCTGTCGTCAAGCGGCCACTCGCCGTCGGCTGAACTGCTGATGGTCCGCCAATAAAACCCCCGCTCCGGCAGCCGCAGGACAGCCTCCGGCCGGAACCGCGCCACGGGTCCCACCATCGTGGACGCTGCACGGCGGACCAGCGAGCTGCCGTGCATCTCCAGCCAGGGACTGTTCAACACCAGCTGGGCGGCTGCTCCGGGGTGGTTGCTGACACAGAGGGCGGCCACCAGGCCGCCGGTGGAGTGGCCCATCAGCGTGAGGGAGGCCTGTGGTTCCTGTCCCGGCGTGTGCGTGTCGGCCCGGATGATGGCGAGGGCCGCTTCGATCTCGGCGTCATAGTCCGCCAGGTTCGCCACGTAGCCGCCCGGCGTTTCCGGGCGCAGGCTGCGGCCGTGGTTGTGCATGTCCAGGGCGTAGAACTCGTAGCCCCGGCCCGTCCAGAACCGGGCGAGGTCCACATTGAAGAAGTAGTCGCTCCAACCATGGAGGAACAGCACGGTCCGTCGCCGGCCGGTGGCCGCCGGTTCGTTCGCCGGACGGAAGCGCACCAGCGTGGCGGTGCGCTGGACGCCGTCGTCGCCCCCGGCCTCGAAGGTGCAGGCTTCGAAGCCAGCACCGAGGATATCTGGCTGCCACCTCATGGCTTTATGCTAGCCGGGGTCGCGTGTATGGCGTCCCGGTTTGGTCTGGACCGTCCGAGACGGAAAACTAGAGCCATGCGCGTATATCCGACATTCTTCAGGCTGGCCTTTTCGTGGATGGACGCGGAACGCGCCCACAAGATCGGATTCAAGGGAATCAAGCTTGCCCATGCTTCCGGCGCAGGACGCCTGCTGCACCGGTTCACGGCGCCCGCGGCCTCACTGCAGACTTCTGCCTTCGGGCTGACCTTCCCGTCCCCGTTCGGCCTCGCAGCCGGGTTCGACAAGGAGGGGTTCGGCATCGAGGCCCTCACCGAACTTGGCTTTGGCCATGTCGAAGTAGGAACCATCACCGGGCAGGCGCAGCCGGGCAACGAGAAGCCGCGCCTTTTCAGGCTGATCGAGGACCGGGCTGTCATTAACCGGATGGGGTTCAACAACGATGGCGCGGCCGCCGTCGAACCGCGCCTCAAAGCGGCACGCGCGGCGCTGCAGCGCCGGCATCCCACAGTGCGCCCCGTGATCGGGGTGAACATTGGCAAGAGCAAGGTGGTGGAACTCGACGACGCCGTGGCCGATTACCTGATCAGTGCAAGGAGCCTGGCGCCGGCCGCGGACTATCTGGTAGTCAATGTCAGCTCACCCAACACGCCCGGGCTGCGCCTCCTGCAGGATGTCCAGACCCTCCGTCCGCTGCTGACCGCAGTGGGGCACGAGGCGGACAAGGCAGCTGGCCGGCATGTCCCGCTGCTGGTGAAGATCGCACCGGATCTCAGTGATGAGGACATCGACGACGTCGCCAAGCTGGCCCTGGACCTTAAGCTGGACGGCATTATTGCCACGAATACGACGATCGGGCGTGAGGGGCTGTCGTCGCCGGCTGCGAAAGTGGAGGAATGTGGTGCCGGGGGCCTGTCCGGGGCACCGCTGAAGCAGCGTTCCTTGGAAGTCCTTCGCCGCCTCAGGGAGGCCACTGGGAGTGCGATCACGCTGGTGGCGGTCGGCGGCGTCGAGACGGCCAAAGACGTCCAGGACCGCCTGGATGCCGGGGCCACGCTGGTCCAGGGCTACACGGCATTCCTGTACGAGGGGCCCTTCTGGGCGTCCCGGATCAACCGCGGCCTGGCGAAAGCCCGACGCAACAGTTAATTAGGCAACAAAACCCCGGCAGTCTGACTGCCGGGGTTTTCGTTGTCTAAGGGAGGAGTGCTGCCGGGTCTGGCCCGGCCTGCACATCAGGACGGGTATTGCCCGCGCTTCACCAGCGGTTTGGGCAGGCGCAGTTTGCGGAACTGCAGGGATCGCATGGAGCCGTACCAGACGGTGCCACGCTCAACCTCGCCGAACTTCCCGGTCAGCTTCTTGCGGAGCTGCCGGGACAGGATGAACACATCCACAAAGACGGCCAGGAACATCACCCAGAAACCGCCCAGGACATAAACCATCTGCTCGCTCGAAGCCGGCACGATCAGGGAAATGATGACAAATACCAAGGCGCCGAACATCAGGTATTCGCCCAGGCTGAAGCGCGCATCCACGTAGTCGCGGGCATAACGCTTTTGCGGTCCCTTGTCGCGCAAGGGCAGGAATTTCTCATCACCCGTATCGAGCGCCCGGCGCATTTTGGTCCGCTGGTCCTGGATGGCCTGGCGCTCAACGGCCTTGGACGCCTTGCGGTCCTCCGGCACCAGGGGCCGTTTGCGGGCGGCCTCCTGGGCTTTGCGTTTGGGCGTGGGCGCACCCTTGCCTAACGCGGCATCCTGCCGGGCTGCCGCTTCGGCGGCCTGCTGGTCTATTGATTGCTGCGCCGTTGGCGCTTCCTTTTTACGTCCGAACACGTGAACAGAATACCTTGCGGCCCAAGGAGATTCGGCGCGGGTATCGTGTTCGCCATGACTCCCACTCCAGCAGCCAACCCGTCAGCCGCCAACATCCCCGGCTCGGGTCACCCTGCGCCGGCCATCGACGCGGACGGACTCAGGCTGTCCGTCGCAGCTTCGTTCGACTCCACCCTCGACCGGCTCAAGGAACTTGTGGCCATTCCCGGCATCGCCTGGCCGAGTTTTGATCCGGCCCCCTTGGAAGCCAGCGCGCATGCCGTTGCGGAACTGTTACGCACTGCCGGCGTGGAGGATGTCCAGGTCCTGCGCAGTAATAAGGACGACGGCGGCCCCGGCGGCCCTGCCGTCGTCGCACGTTGCCAGGCGGCGGCAGGGAAGCCGACTATCCTGCTGTACGCCCACCACGATGTCCAGCCGCCCGGAGATCCGGCGCTGTGGGAAACAGAGCCTTTTGCCGCCGTCGAACGGAACGGCAGGTTGTACGGACGCGGCGCTGCTGACGACAAGGCCGGGATCATGGCCCATGTGGCCGCCTATGCCGCAGCGACCGAGGTGCTGGGCGCGGAATTCGGGCTTGGCGTGACGTTTTTCTTCGAAGGGGAGGAGGAGGCTGGTTCTCCCACCTTCCGTTCGTTCCTGGAAACGCACCGGGAACTACTGAAGGCCGATGTGATCGTGGTGGCCGACTCCAGCAACTGGAAGGTGGGCATTCCCGCCCTTACCACCAGCCTGCGTGGCCTTGTGGACGGAACCATTGAAGTTCAGGTGCTGGAGCATGCTGTCCACTCGGGCATGTTCGGCGGCCCCGTGCTGGACGCGCCAACCCTGCTGTCCCGATTGATTGCCACGCTGCACGACGCAGACGGCAATGTGGCCATCGAAGGCCTGGTATCAAATGACAACGTCGGCGTAGAGCTCACCGAAGCGGAGTACCGTGCCGATTCCTCCGTTCTCGACGGCGTCCGGCTCGCCGGCACGGGCAGCATCGCCGCCCGGCTGTGGACCAAGCCCGCGCTGTCCATCATCGGCTTCGATGCTCCCGCCGTGGACGTGGCCTCAAATACGCTCCTGCCAAGGGCGCGTGCCAAGTTCAGCCTGCGCCTGGCGCCCGGCCAGGCTCCGGCGGCAGCGATGGAAGCCGTTCAGCGCCACGTCCAGACCAATGCACCCTTTGGGGCAAAGGTGGTGTTCACTCCCGGGGAAAGCGGAAAATCGTTCCTCGCGGATACATCTTCAACGGCGGCGAAGTTCGCCATGTGGGCGCTGGGGGAGGCCTGGGGTGTTCCGGCCGTGGAGACTGGAATCGGCGGGTCAATTCCGTTCATCGCGGACCTGATGGATGTTTATCCGGACGTCCAGATCCTCGTGACCGGTGTTGAGGATCCAGATTCCCGTGCCCACAGTGCCAACGAGTCCCTTCACATTGGTGATTTCAAGAATGCTGTGGTTGCCGAGGCGCTGCTGCTTGCCCGGCTGAACACAGAAGGCCTGGCCTGATCCCGGGCCCCGCTGATGCCGGGATTAGTTCACCATTGGGAACAATCAGCGGTCCGGCCTGGTTACGTCAGGAGTTAGAGCTACAGGGCTGACCGAAGTAGCATGTAGCTATAGCCCGTACCGTATCCGTAGGGGCAGGCACCGCTGACGCGGGGCCGCCAGGACCGTCCTAAGGTAGGCCAAATGAGCACTGCAACCAACGAGAACATCACCGAGACCACCAGCGCTGCCAGCGATGTACTGGCCGCACACGAGGTCAAACTGACCGACGTCGCAGCAGGCAAGGTGCGCAGCCTCCTGGAGCAGGAAGGCCGGACCGATCTCCGCCTCCGCGTTGCCGTCCAGCCCGGCGGCTGCTCCGGCCTAATTTACCAGCTGTACTTCGACGAGCGCCTCCTCGATGGAGATGCCGTCCGCGACTATGACGGCGTCGAAGTTGTGGTGGACAAGATGAGCGTGCCGTACCTCAGCGGAGCCAGCATCGACTTCGAGGACACAATCTCCAAGCAGGGCTTCACCATCGACAACCCCAATGCCGGTGGCTCCTGCGCCTGTGGTGATTCGTTCCACTGACCCGGTTATTTCGCCCGATGCCGGCGCCTACATTCCGTCCGCCAAAAACGGTACGGAGGCACGGCGCCGACATGTGGGCGAAACGCCCGGCAGAGCGGTAAGCTCTACACCGAGTAGTAAAACTTTTAGTGTGCCCGGCCGGCCCCTTGGGTGGCCGGGCAACAGCAACAAGTAGGAAGGGCCGTCTGTGAGTTCGCAGAACCGAACCGGCAGCCGACGCAAAACGATCACTACGATCTCAGGCTTGGCAGTTGCCGGCGCGTTGGTTTTGACTGGATGTTCGCCAGAGGTAGAGAAGGGGTGGCTGCCCACCGAGCGTGGCACCACCAATCACACTGACCGGATCATGGACCTCTGGGTCAACTCATGGATTGCAGCCCTTGTTGTGGGCATCATCACGTGGGGCTTGATCGTTTGGTGCCTTGTCGCCTACCGCCGCCGCAAGGGCACCACGGGTTTCCCGCGGCAGACCAGCTTTAATCTCCCGCTGGAGGTCTTTTACCTGACCATCCCGCTGTTCATGGTCCTGGTGTTCTTCTACTTCACCGACCGCGACCAGCAGGCCATCGATGACCGCTCCAAGCCCGCCGACGTCGTTGTTGACGTCCGCGGCAAGCAGTGGGCTTGGGACTTCAACTACAAGTCCGGCGATGTCGTCACCGAGGATGTCCACGAGGCAGGTGTCCAAGCACACCTGACCGGTAACACCATCAATAAGGAAGCGCTGCCGACGCTCTACCTGCCGGTTGGAAAGTCTGTGGACCTCGAACTGAACTCCCGCGATGTCATCCACTCTTTCTGGGTTCCCGCCTTCCTCCAGAAGCGCGACATGATACCCGGCAAGACCAACTACATCAGGTTCACACCCACCAAAGAGGGAACTTACGACGGCAAGTGCGCCGAGCTCTGCGGTGAGTACCACTCCGAAATGCTGTTCCGCGTCAAGGTTGTCTCCGAAACCGAATTCCAGGCTCACATGGACAAGCTCAAGGCAGACGGCAACACCGGACTCCTCGGCGAAGAGTATGACCGCAACCCGAACCTGAACGAAATTAAGTAAGGGGAGCGACGTGGCTACTTATACCCAGACCGCACCTGCCGGAACCCTAGAGGCTCCCGTAGTTCCTAAGTCCAAGGGACGCATCGTCGTCAACTGGATCACCTCCACCGACCACAAGACCATCGGGTACATGTACCTGATCGCCTCATTTGTGTTCTTCTGCCTCGGTGGCGTCATGGCTCTGCTCATCCGGGCTGAACTGTTCGAACCCGGCATGCAGATCCTGCAGACCAAGGAGCAGTACAACCAGCTGTTCACGATGCACGGCACCGTCATGCTGCTGATGTTCGCCACCCCGCTTTTCGCCGGCTTCACCAACGTCATCATGCCGCTGCAGATCGGTGCCCCCGATGTCGCGTTCCCACGACTGAACGCCCTGGCCTTCTGGTTCTTCCTCTTCGGCTCCACCATCGCGGTGTCCGGCTTTATCACCCCCCAGGGTGCGGCGTCGTTCGGCTGGTTCGCTTACGCGCCGCTGTCCAACACTACGTTCAGCCCGGGCATCGGAGGTGACCTCTGGGTCTTCGGCCTGGCGCTGTCCGGATTCGGAACCATCCTGGGTGCGGTCAACTTCATCACCACCATCATCTGTATGCGCGCTCCGGGCATGACCATGTGGCGGATGCCCATCTTCACCTGGAACGCCCTGGTGACGTCCATCCTCGTGCTGATGGCCTTCCCGCCGCTGGCTGCCGCACTGTTCGCACTCGGCGCCGACCGCCGCTTCGGTGCACACATCTTCGATCCGGAAAACGGCGGCGCGGTGCTGTGGCAGCACCTGTTCTGGTTCTTCGGACACCCGGAGGTGTACATCATCGCGCTGCCGTTCTTCGGCATTGTGTCCGAGATCTTCCCGGTCTTCAGCCGCAAGCCGATCTTCGGGTACAAGGGCCTGGTCTACGCGACCATCGCCATTGCAGCCCTGTCCGTGACCGTGTGGGCGCACCACATGTACGTGACCGGCTCGGTGCTGCTGCCGTTCTTCGCTTTCATGACCATGCTGATTGCGGTCCCCACCGGCGTGAAGTTCTTCAACTGGATCGGCACCATGTGGCGGGGGTCCATTACATTCGAGACCCCCATGCTGTGGAGCATCGGCTTCCTCATCACCTTCCTTTTCGGCGGCCTGACCGGCATCATCCTGGCGTCCCCGCCGCTGGACTTCCACGTCTCTGACTCCTACTTTGTGGTGGCGCACTTCCACTACGTGGTCTTCGGCACAGTGGTGTTCGCGATGTTCGCAGGCTTCTACTTCTGGTGGCCAAAATTCACCGGCAAGATGCTCAACGAGCGCCTCGGAAAGATCCACTTCTGGATGCTGTTCCTTGGCTTTCACGGCACGTTCCTGATCCAGCACTGGCTGGGGGTCATGGGCATGCCCCGCCGCTACGCCGACTATCTGGTGGAGGACAATTTCGCCTGGATGAACCAGTTCTCCACCATCGGCTCCTTCCTGCTCGGCGCCTCAATGATTCCGTTCTTCTGGAACGTTTACATCACGTCGCGCAGCTCCGAACGCGTTGAGGTTGATGACCCGTGGGGCTTCGGCGCCTCGCTTGAGTGGGCTACCTCCTGCCCGCCGCCGCGGCACAACTTCACCTCGCTGCCCAGGATCCGTTCAGAGCGTCCCGCCCTGGACCTGCACCACCCCGAGCTCTCGCAGGTACATACCGTTGACTCGCCTGCAGCTGCAGCAGCGGTGCTCGGTAACGCCGACCAGAAGGACACCGCCAAGTGAAAATCGAATCATGGATATTTGGAGCCGGAGTCTTCTTCTTCGTACCGGTTTCGCTGGTCTACGGTTTCCTGACCAACTGGCATGAGTGGGTCGGAACCCTCGGAATCCTCCTGGTTGGCGGCCTCTCCGGGATGATCGGCGGCTACCTTGGCTTCACCGGCAAGCGCATCGGCATGCGTCCTGAGGACCGCAACGATGCCGAGGTCCACGAGGGCGCCGGCGAGCAGGGGCACTTCAGCCCCTGGAGTTGGTGGCCGCTGGTTCTGGGCCTCGCCTGCGCCGGTGGATTCCTGGGCCTCGCGGTGGGCTTCTGGATTTTGTTCGTTGCAGCCGGCCTCGCAGTCGTAGCCCTCGTGGGTTGGGTCTTCGAGTACAGCCGCGGGGACCACGCCCATTAGCAGGCGCTGAGCTTCAGCAAAGTTTTCGCACATTACGACGTCGGGCCCCACCGGAAGGTGGGGCCCGACGTCGTTCTTGTCCGTTCGATGTTGTGAGCGGAGCCGCGGCCCAAATGCCCCGCGGGAGGGCCTAGCTGGCCCCCTGTGACGCCAAGAGCTCAGCCAGCATACGGAGAGCCGCTTCTGCGTCACGGTGAGTGACAGAGCCACTGAGGGCACTCTCGGGAACTGAAAGTTCTACCTCGCAGCCGAACGGGAAATCGGCAGTCATCACTTCCAACAGGGATCGGGCGTCGACACCCTGGATACCGGCCTTGCGGATACTGACAGTAAATCCCGTTTCGGTCACTGCCTTAACGAATATTGCGGCGGGACGGGCATGCAAGCCGACTGACGCTGACACAACGGCCTTATGCACTGGCAAAGGGTCTCCCATTTCCTGACGGCCCCCAAACCGTCATCGCTGAATTTCCTGTCCAATATATCCCGCAGGATGGCCGCGCGACCAAACCGGTGAAGTCGGATGCTTCGGCGCTGGAAGTGGTCTAGTCCAGCGGTGTTGCGTGCCTTAAGCTTGGATAGTGAAAACTGAAGCAAGGGCTTTCCTTCGTGGCTGATGCCCGCGGTGTTGCCGGTGAGATAGACCGCGGCAGCGGGATTGCCATCTACATCCAACTCAGAGAGATCCTCCGGGCCTACATCAGCGATTCCTGTCCGTCCGGCTCCGCTCTGCCCTCGGAACGTGACCTTGCACTGCGCTTTGGCCTGGCGCGGATGACCGTCCGGCAGGCCATCGATGCCCTTGTCGGTGAGGAAGTCCTCGAGCGTGTTGTGGGCCTTGGCACGTTCGTACGCAAGCCCAAACTCGACCTTCAGGTAAAACTCACTTCGTACAGCGAGGAGATGCAACGCCGCGGCATGATCCCGGCCGCTAAAGTCCTGAGCTTTGAACAGATCGGCGCCAGTGCCTTCCTGGCCCGTGAACTGCAGGTCGAGGAGGGCACGCCACTGGTCCGTTTCCGTCGGCTGCTGCTGGCGGACGGAGAACCCATGAGCGTGGACGAGAACTTCATCCCGGCGCAGCGGGTTCCGGGGCTCCTCGACGGCGAGCCGCCAACTTCGCTCTACAACGTGCTGAGTGAGCAGTTCGGCCTCGTGATGGAATGGGGGGAGGACATGATCGAGGCGACGGCTGCTTCGCCTTCGACGGCACGGCTGCTCAATGTCGACGTCGGCGCCCCCTTGCTGAAAATCCAGAGGCACGCTTTTGTTGCCCGGGCGATGGTTGATTATTCGGTTTCGTATTACCGTGCCGACCGCTACAAGCTATGGGTACCACTTCAACGGCCAGGTGCGAGGCCTGCCCGCAACCAATCTCTGGGCTACCGAAACCACTAGCAACGGGCTGGCCGCAGCCAACAGCGGCGGCCGCCAGTAACGGGAAAGGCCCGGTCCAAATGGATCGGGCCTTTCCCGTTACTGCTATGAGTGTTAGTGGCTGAGGCTCTTCTTGGTTTCCTCGCCGGCCTCTACCGCAGGGGCGTGGTGGCCGTGGGCGGCCTCCAGCTCTACAGGCGTGGCCGGTGCAACACGGTCCTCGAAGAACCACCTGGACAGGAAAGCACGCTGTTTTTCCTTGCGCGTCACAATGCCGTGGTCGTTCGGGACCGCGGGCAGCGGCGAGGGTGATTCGAAGCCAACGAGCTTGTAGCGCTTGTACTCATCCAGCGGCGCATGCACCTCGATGAATTCGCCGTGCGGAAGGCGGACAATACGTCCTGTTTCCCGGCCGTGGAGCGCGATCTCGCGGTCCTTGCGCTGGAGTGCGAGGGCTACCCGCTTAGCAACGACAAACGCGATGACCGGGCCGACGAAGAACAAGGTGCGGAGCCAGTACGTCACATCGTTCAGGGACACATGGAAGTGTGTTGCGATGAGGTCCGAACCAGCGGCTGCCCACATCACGCAGTACCAGACAAAGCCGGCCACCCCGATGGCGGTGCGGGTGGGAGCGTTCCGCGGACGGTCCAGGACATGGTGTTCGCGGGTGTCCTTGGTGATCCAGCTTTCGATCCACGGGTACATAAACATCACCGTGAACAGAATGCCGGCGGGCACCAGGGCGGGCAGTAGAACATTCAGCGTCAGGGTGTATCCGAAGATGACGTACTCGAAGTGGAAGTCGCCGATGACACCAGGCATAAGCCTCAGCGCGCCGTCAACAAACCCGATGTACCAGTCAGGCTGCGTACCGGCCGATACAGGGGAGGGGTCGTAGGGGCCGTAGTTCCAGATCGGGTTGATGGTGAAGAAGGCGGCCATCAGGGCAATGACACCGAACACGATGAAGAAGAAGCCGCCCGCCTTGGCTGCGTACACGGGACCGAGCGGGTAGCCAACAACGTTGCCGTCGTTGCGGCCCGGGCCGGGGTACTGGGTGTGCTTGTGGACAACCACCATAAAGAGGTGCAGAACGATCATCAAGAGGATCAGCGCAGGGACGAGCAGGATGTGCAGCATGTAGAGGCGGCCGATCACAGCCGTTCCCGGGAATTCCCCGCCGAAGAGGAAGAAGGAAATGTAGGTTCCAACGACGGGGATGGCCTTGATAACACCGTCGATGATCCTCAGTCCGTTGCCGGAGAGCAGGTCATCGGGGAGGGAGTAGCCGGTGAAGCCGGCTGCCATGGCGAGGATCAGCAGCACGCTGCCGACAACCCAGTTCATTTCACGTGGTTTGCGGAAAGCCCCAGTGAAGAAAACTCGCAGCATGTGCACGCCGATCGACGCGACAAAAAGCAGCGCGGCCCAGTGGTGGACCTGGCGCATAAACAGGCCCCCACGAACGTCGAAGGAAATATCCAGTGAGGAACTGTACGCCACGGACATCTCGACATTTTTCAGCGGCAGGTATGAACCGTCGTAGCGGGTCTCCGCCATGGACGGATCAAAGAAGAAGGTGAGGAAGGTGCCCGAAAGCAACAGGATGACGAAGGAATAGAGGGCGACTTCACCGAACATGAATGACCAGTGATCGGGGAACACCTTGCGTCCAAATTCACGCAGCATTCCTGATCCGCCCACGCGCGCGTCAACAAAGTCAGTGATGCGTCCGGCTTTAGTCTTGGCGACGAAGGCGGGGGCTTCAGCTCTTGATGCTCCGCTCATGCTCATCACGCTCCCAGTAACTCGGTCCTACAGGTTCATTGAAGTCGCTGGTTGCGACCAGGTAGCCCTCGGCATCCACTGCAATAGGCAGCTGCGGGAGGGGCCGGCTGGCCGGGCCAAAGATCACTTTGCACTCGTTCGTAAGGTCAAAGGTGGACTGGTGGCACGGGCACAGCAGGTGGTGCGTCTGCTGCTCGTACAGAGCAACGGGGCAACCGACGTGGGTGCAGATCTTGGAATAGGCAACGATTCCGTTGTAGCTCCAGTCTTCGCGGCCCTCGGAGGGGTTCAGCGAAGCGGGGTCAAGGCGCATCAGCAGGACTACTGCCTTGGCTTTTTCGTTCAGTTTGCCTTCGTGCAGTTCGTTAAGGCCCTCGGGAATCACGTGGAAGGCTGAACCGATGGTTACGTCAGAGGCCTTGATAGGCGTGCCGTCGGGATCGCGGGTTAGGCGCTTGAGCTTGCCCTCCTGCGGTGCCCACATCGTGTGGGACAGCGCACGGTCTGGGCGGGGGCCGAGGTCACCGAAAACCGCAATTGCGGGGAGCGGTGCCAGGGCCATAGCTCCGAGCAGCGTGTTGCGGATGAGGGGGCGGCGCTTGATGCCGGTCTCCTCCACGATGTCATCCACGATCCGGACGGCCGCCAGGCGGTCTTCTTCGGTGCGGATGGGATGGCGCTCCTCGGAGACTTCATGGTCCGGCATCAGGGCTTTGGCCCAGTGCACAATACCGGTGCCGATGCCGAGCATCGCAAACGCGGTGCCGACGCCCAACAGGGCGTTCTGCAGCCGGATGGTGGCGATGCTTGTGCCCTCGCCCAAGTCGATGGCGAAGTACGCCACCAGGAAGATCAGGGTGCCGACAACTGACGCGCCGAAGAGTACGGCGACCTGCCGTTCTGCACGCTTTGCGGCCTTCGGGTCCGTGTCGGCCAGGCGCAAACGGTGCGGGGGAATTCCAGGATCCTGGAACTTCTCCACCTCATTCTGACCAGCCGTAGCTACGGTGCCCGAGTGGTTCGGACTGCCGTCACTATGGTTGCCCATAATTCGCCTCATCCTTCTCTCGTCCCGGCGTCTGCCGGGTTAGTTTTCAATTTCAAACTGCTGACTGGGCAGCAGAAGTTCTTAATTTTCCCGTTTCGCCTAAGACGTCCGGGAAGTAAGCCAGATGGTGAACGCGATGATGACACCCAGGCCTGCAATCCAGACAAAGAGTCCTTCAGCCACCGGGCCCAGGGCGCCGAGGTCAGCGCCCCCGGGAGAGCCGTTGGCTTCGATCTGCTTCAGGAACGTGACAATGTCGCGCTTGCCCTCGGGGGTGACGTTTGCGTTATTGAAGACGGGCATGTTCTGCGGTCCGGTGACCATCGCTTCGTAGATGTGTTTGCCGGACACATCGGCAAGGGCGGGAGCGAACTTGCCGCGGGTAAGTGCACCGCCGGCGGCCGCCGCATTGTGGCACATCGCGCAGTTCACACGGAAGAGCTCGCCACCCTTGGCGGCGTCACCCTGCTCATCAAGCAGGTGCTCTTCAGGAATTGCCGGGCCGGCTCCCAGGGAAGCTACGTAGGCTGAAAGCTGGTGGGTCTGGTCATCGTTGAACTGGGCCGGCTTTTTGTAAGCCTGCGGACCGTTCATCTGCATGGGCATCCGGCCGGTACCGACCTGGAAGTCAACCGCCGCAGCACCGACACCCACCAGTGACGGGCCATCCTGGCTGCCGCTCGCGCCCATGCCGTGGCAGGTGGCGCAGTTCGCGGCGAAAAGCTTTTCGCCCTCGGCAGTGTCATTGGCGCTGAAGCTGGTGCTGGATGCCTTGGCCTGGTTGACGGTAGTGGCAACGGCGTACAGCCCACCAGTGATGAGCAGTCCCATCAGTAGCAGCGCGATTACTGCGAGTGGGTGACGCCGCTTTTGCGAGAGAGCCTTCACGTGGTGGTTCCTTTATTCGATCGTGCGCCGGCTCCGTGAGCCGCTTCTTGAAATTCTGCCTCTTGTAGAAAAGGAATCAAAGCTTGACTACTTCAGTACGTAGATGACCAGGAAGAGGCCGATCCAGACAACATCCACAAAATGCCAATAGTAGGACGTGACGATCGCGGAGGTTGCTTCGAAGTGGCCGAACTTCTTTGCTGCGAACGAGCGTCCGATGATGAAGAGGAAGGCTATGAGGCCGCCGATGACGTGCAGGCCGTGGAAGCCGGTGGTCATGTAGAACGCTGAACCGTACGCGTTGGATGAGAGCGAAACGTGTTCTGAAACAAGCATCGCGTATTCAGTTGCCTGGCCGGCGACGAAGAACGCACCCATGATGAAGGTCAGCGTGAACCATTCGTTCATACCCCAGCGGGAGAACTGGAACGGACCGCCTGACTTGCGGGGCTGCAGCCGTTCGGCGGCGAAGACGCCCATCTGGCAAGTAAAGGAACTGGCCACGAGGACGATCGTGTTGACGAGCGCAAAGGGGAAGTTGAGCTTTGCTGTCTCTTCCGCCCACATCTGTCCGCTCGTGGAGCGCAGCGTGAAGTACATGGCGAAGAGACCGGCGAAGAACATCAACTCACTGGACAGCCAGACTACGGTTCCGACAGAAACCATATTGGGGCGGTTCAGCGTGGGGTGCGCCGGGGTACTGGGGGCATGGGTCGCAGATGTCACATAGACATTATGTCTATAAAAGTCCGTAGTTCCCAACGCAAACCGCCTTTTCAATGGACTTTTTCTACAAAGACGCGAAATCACTGCGAAAAGTTCCAGGCGGCCTTCACATTGGTCAGGTCCGAGGTGGCTCGATAGCATCAGATGGTGACTTCTCAGGCAACCGCGCCGGCGGACAGCAACACTTGGCCACGGCTCATATCGGCTCTCATCAACGGTGCTGACCTTACAGCGGGCAATACCGCTTGGGCGATGGACAGAATCATGTCAGGGGAGGCGACCCCTTCGCAGATTGCCGGATTCCTGGTTGCCCTCAGTGCCAAGGGTGAAACCGTGGACGAAATCTCGGGCCTGGTGGACGCAATGCTGCGCCATGCAACACCCATCGACATCCCCGGCGAGAAGCTGGACATCGTTGGTACCGGCGGTGACCAGCTGAACACCGTCAACATTTCCACCATGTCCGCCCTCGTCGCTGCTGGCGCTGGAGCGAAAGTGGTTAAGCACGGCAACCGTGCAGCGTCTTCGTCCTCCGGATCGGCCGATGTACTCGAAGCACTGGGGGTCAGGCTCGACCTCCCGGTGGCTCAGGTGGCCCGCAACGCGGGTGAGGCTGGAATCACTTTCTGTTTCGCCCAGGTGTTCCACCCGTCTTTCCGTCACACAGCCGTGCCCCGCCGGGAGCTCGCCATCCCGACCGCTTTTAATTTCCTGGGACCGCTGACCAACCCTGCGCGGGTGCAGGCGTCAGCCGTGGGCGTGGCGAATGCCCGGATGGCTCCGCTGGTTGCGGGCGTCCTGGCGAAGCGTGGTAGCCGCGGCCTGGTTTTCCGTGGCAATGACGGGCTGGACGAGCTGACGACAACGGGTCCCTCCACCGTTTGGGAAATCCGTGCGGGCGCGGTCGCCGAACTGAATTTTGAACCGGCCGAGCTGGGCATCCGTCCCGCAACTGTGGCGGAACTCCGTGGCGGGGACGCTCAGGCGAACGCCGCCGTCGTACGAGATGTCCTTGCCGGCAAATCCGGTGCAGCACGTGATGCTGTGCTGCTCAACGCAGCCGCTGGACTGGTGGCTTTCGATGAATCGTCCGAGGGCCCGTTTCTGGAGCGTATGCGTTCGGCGCTTGCCCGGGCCGCGGAATCGATTGATACCGGCGCTGCGGCCGCGGTCCTCGATAGGTGGGTTGCACTGACGCAGCCTTGACCCGTTTACAAAAGGCGCGGGCCGGCTGTGATGGGCGGGTCCGCTTCATTTTGGGGAAGTGCTCCTACTGTTCGAAGCCGAGCGCGAATGCTGCGTCGAGATCGTGCTGGGAGTAGGCACGGAACGCAATGTGCGTGGTGGTGTGAACCACCGCGGGTACTTTTGAGAGCTTGTCGGCAATGACGTCAGCCAGATCCTCGTGCCGGGCGACGCGGGCAACGGCGATAAGGTCCCATTCGCCGGTGACGGAATAGACCTCGCTGATGCCTGGGATCGCGGAAATTTCCTCGGCGGTTTCCGGGATGCGGGCGGCGTCGGTCTTGATCAGAACGAATGCGGTGATCACTGTTCAATCCTTCCGGATCTGTTGGCCGTAGCTGTGCCCGGCAAGACTCTATGGTGATGCCAGCCTATTACATGGGCGGTGTCCATCAGGTGCGGCCCGGACGCAGGGCCGGCAGCGGTGTCACGACTTTCGAAGCCTGCGCGCCAGTGCAAGAAGCGCCCGGTAACCCACAAGGAGAAGCCCCAGGCTCAAGAGCGCAACAACCACGAAGGCCAGTACTACGCTTTGTCCCGTCAGCGCCCTCAGGATCATGCCGCCGGCTACGGCGCCAAGCCAAACCATGACGCCGGTTGCCATGGACAGCGGACGCCGCCAGGCCCGGCCCGCAAACCAGGCGATGGCGGCTCCAGCCAGGAACGGCCATGCCGTGAGGAAAACTCCTGTGACGATGTCGCCGCGCTGGTGGGCATCCCTGCCGATCGCCGCGAAAACCAAAATCAGGAAGGCATCCGCCAGGGCGGCGGCAATAATGGCCTGCCGGGGAGCTCGAATGGACAGTTTGGTCTCGGAATTCATGGCTTCGAGCCTAACCCAGCGAGGGGGGGCAGCCCGGTCCTGATGCTTGGCGTGCGGCTCTTGCTGGAGCGCGGCGCGCCGTCGTCGGTCCTCTATCTGGCGGTGGAGGACGTCCGGGCGATCATCAGCATCCTTTAGGGCAGGGGAGTGGGGGTAATTGCGCTGCTTGATGTGTCTTTCACCATGGCGACGCTGCCCTGGGTCCGGCAGGAACCGATGAATAGATGGCCTTCATCCGCGACTCGGAAGGGAACACAGTGGGTCTGGTCAGCCGGCATCCTCCGGCCGTTGTGCGGGGGAGCGCCCCGGGCTAGGCGCTAGCCGGACGGGAGTAACATGCAAAAGATTTCCACGTGCCTGTGGTTCGCAAAAGATTTCCACGTGCCTGTGGTTCGAAAAACAGGCCGATGAGGCTGCCGGGTTCTATGTGTCCCGCTTCGGCGATTCCAGGATTCTGGACGTCTCGCGGTTCGACGACGGAGGCCATAAGGCCAGGCGCTGTTCTGCCCGGCGTACCTATACGCTAATCCCTGTAACGGCGTAAACTTCGGCGCTCAAGCTCTCGAAACCTGGGACCGCGCATCACCGGGTCCTAATCTGCAAATTCTGCAATCGGATCACATATAGTTGACATAATGTAGATTATCGGCGCTTAGAGTACCGGAGCAGACGTAGCGGTGTGAACGTGACCAATACAGCGTTTTCGCAGGTCAATCAAACTTTGTTGGATTTCCATAAGTCAGCGCCGGAGCCCATTTTAATGTCCGAAACACCGTGCGGCGGCACAAAAGCCGGTCCCTGAATGCACAGCCATTGTCTAATCCCGCGTGCTCGCCAAGAATGAACCAATGACGGTCTACCTGCGTTCACTTGAAACTGCTGTTCCGCCGACTGTGCTGGTCCAGGCCGAAGCCCGTGAAGTTTTCGCGGCCCAGCCGGGCCTGACCAGGTTGGGTTCGCGGCTGGTGAACACTTGTTTTGATTCAGCCGCCATCGACACCCGCCATACCGCGGTCGATGAAATGACCATGGCTTTCCGCGCGGACGATCCGCAGTTCTTTGATCCCGCCACGGGCCTGCTCCTGAACCCCACCACCAAGGTGCGCAACGAGATCTTCGCCCGGGAGGTCACTAAACTCTTCATCGAGTCCGCCCGAGCTGCCGTGGACGCATGCCCGGACTTGTCCTTACTTGACATAACCCACGTCGTTACCGTTTCCTGCACAGGGTTCTTCAACCCCGGCCCTGACTATAAGATCGTCCGCGCGTTGGGGCTGGACCCGGCTGTCCAGCGTTATCACCTCGGATTCATGGGCTGCTACGCAGCTTTTCCGGCGCTGCGGGCCGCCAAGTCCTTCTGCGAAGCAGATCCGCAGGCCGTTGTCCTGGTGGTCTGTGCCGAGCTGTGCTCCCTGCACGTCCGGACGTCCAACGATCCTGACACCATCATGGGTTCGGCGCTTTTCGCCGACGGGGCGGCGGCAGCCATCATTACGTCCCGGAATAATCCGGATGCTCCTGCGCTGATGCAACTGGACCACTTCGAAACCGTCCTCACGCCTGTGGGCGAAGAATCCATGGCATGGAACATCGGTGACCATGGCTTTGAGATGGTGCTGGGCAACTACGTACCCCACATCATCGACGACCACATCATCGGCGCGCTTACACCGCTGCTGACCCGGGATCCCTCGCTGTGTGGACTCCCCTACCGGGACATCCGCCATTGGGCCATCCATCCCGGCGGCCGGAGCATCCTGGACAAAGTCCAGACGCGCCTCGACCTCACGGACCAGCAACTCGTTCCGGCACGGGATACGCTGCGGGACTACGGCAACATGAGCAGCGCCACCGTGCTGTTTGTCCTCCGGCACATCCTGGAACAGCCACAAGTGGAGGGTGAGGAACGCATCTGCTCCATGGCATTCGGCCCCGGACTCACGGTGGAGACCGGGCTCTTCACGAAACTCCGCCAGGCAGCTACCGGGAAGCGGGCGGTGCAGCCAGAGGCGGCCTCGTCGCTGGTCTGACCGTTGTCCCCGATGCGGCAAAGGGCTGCGGACGCAGTGGAAATGATGGACCTGCCGGACTGTGATCCCACCAAACTGGAGCTCACGTACCGGCAATTCGAACTGGTGAACCGGCTCTTCTCCGGCTGGCGGCAGCTGTACTGCAACGAGCTTCGCCCTCTGCTCTCCCACGACTCTGAAACCACGCTCCTCGACATAGGATGCGGCGGTGGGGACCTGGCACGCCAGCTCGCCCTCTGGTCCGCCCGGGACAAACTGCTGCTCGACGTCACCGGCATTGACCCGGACGCCAGGGCATACAGCTACTCGTCACGCCGCCCCCACCACGTCTCAGTCCGGTTCCGCCAGGCGGACAGTGCCCACCTGGTCCGCGAAGGCCGCCGGTTCGACGTCGTCATCTCGAACCACGTCATCCACCACCTCCAACCAGCGGACCTGGCTCAGCTCCTGGCAGATTCGCAAGCCCTGGCGCGCCGGATTTCCGTGCACAACGACCTCCGCCGGAGCATTGCAGCCTACGCACTTTTCTCCCTGGCGGCCCTCCCGTTCCGCGGCTCGTTCATCCGTAAGGATGGCCTGACGTCAATCAGGCGCAGCTACACCCCGGCAGAACTCATCGCCGCCGCTCCCCCGGGCTGGCACGTGGAGCGCCGCTCCCCTTTCCATCAGGTCCTCCTGCACGATCCGGACCATCCCGATGGCTGACGTGGTGATCGTCGGCGGCGGACCCGTGGGTCTGTATCTCGCCGCCCTGCTGCTTCAGGAAGGCGTCGCGGTGAGGGTCCTTGAACAGCGGCTTCACCGGGAATCCCACTCCCGGGCCATCGGCATCCATCCCCCCGCCCTCGCGGCACTGGACAGGGCAGCGGTGGCCAGCGCCATGGTTGATGCCGGCGTGCAGATCCGCGGCGGTATTGCGGTCAGCGGGGGAAAAACCGTGGGGTCAATGTCCTTCGCATCCGTTTCGGAGCGCTTCCCGTTTGTCCTGTCCCTCCCCCAGGTCACAACGGAATACCTGCTGGAGCGGCGGGTAGACGAATTGGACAGCACCGCCTTGGTCAGGGGTGCCAGGGTGACGGAAATAGCGGACGACGGCGGGCTGGTAACCGTGCACGCTGAGGCCACCAAAGCGGGCGGTGCCGACGTCCGGATCACCTCTCGCCTTGTGGTCGCCGCCGACGGCTCACGGTCCCGGATGCGCGGTCTGCTGGGCATCCGGGCCACGTCCCGAAGTTATCCCGACCACTACGTGATGGGTGACTACGCAGATTCCGGCGCAAATCTGCACGAAGCCGTCCTGTATCTCGAAGGCGAAGGGATAGTGGAATCTTTTCCCCTGCCGGGCGGTCTGCGTCGCTGGGTGGTCAGGATTCACCGGCCCGCCGCGGTCCCGGACGCGGTCGAACTGGTACGGGTGATCCACCGGCGCACGGGGATCCGGCCGGACCCGGCCACCAACATCATGCTCAGCAGCTTCAGCCCCCGGTCCACGGTGGCGCGCCGATCAGTCGCGGGCCGGGCGGTCTTGGTTGGTGATGCGGCCCATGAAATAAGCCCCATCGGCGGCCAAGGCATGAACCTGGGCTGGCTGGACGCGGCGGAACTCGCGCCGATCATCTGTGCTTCCCTGGCGGGGAAACCGGTGGGTCCGCGCCTGCATGCCTATTCCACCCGGCGTCGGAAGGCCGCCTCGGTGGCGCGATGGCAGTCCGAAGTGAATATGACGCTGGGGCGTCCGCTGGCGCCGCCGTTCCTGGCGTTGAGGAACGGCGCAGTCAGCGCGGTGTCCGGGATCCCGCCGGTCAACAGGCTGGTGGCCCGTCGGTTCACCATGCAGTGAGCCCGCACCGGACGAGGCCGCCAGGCAGTGCCCGCCGGTTCAGGAGTGCACAAAATAGCAGTCGTAACTGTCCTGGCTGATGATCAGGCCGTCCCGGACTTCAAAGACCGACGACGTTCGGGCGCGAATGGTCTCGCCGGCATCCCAGTACCGCAGGTCCATCAGCGTCCTCGCCGACCAGTCGGCCTCCACCACCACGCGACCGCCTTCGCAGGTGGTGCGGCGGCTTTCGAACTTCTGGTCCGCCACTACTTCGCCGCTTTGGTCGAGGCCGGCCATCGCCTGGTCCCGCGTCCGCGTGGAGCCTTCAGCCGCAAGCAGATGCGGCGCCTCGACCAGTACGAAGTCCGCGGCGAGGAAAGGCCCGATGGCCCCGCCGTCGCCGCCGGCTTCCAGGGCCCGGATAAATTCCAGGACAACGTCCAGTGCGTTGGTTTGGGGCGCAATCGGTTCAGCCATGGCATCGACATTAGCCGACTCCGCCGACGCCGTGCCGAGTCCGCCGCTAGGCTTTCCGCATGACAGCCGTATCACCGTCCACTTCATTCACTCCTGCGCACCTGAGGGAACGGGTGCAGGAAATCCTGGCCGCGGGATCGCTGCCGCCCATCGTCCAGGCCGGAAATCCCGTACTCCGCCAGCGGGCTGCGGCCTTCGACGGCCAGATCAGCGCCGGCGAGTTGGACCAGTTGATAGTCCTCATGCGCGAAGTGATGCACGATGCCCCTGGCGTGGGGCTGGCCGCCCCGCAACTCGGAATCCCGCTGCAGCTGGCAGTCCTTGAGGACCAGTACGACGTCGACCCGGAGACCGCTGTACTGCGGCACCGTAGCCCGTTGGAGTTCCTCACCATCATCAACCCGCGCTTTACGGCTGTAGGAACGGAAACATCCGCGTTCTTCGAGGGGTGCCTCTCACTGAGCGGCCTGCAGGCAGTGGTGGTCAGGCCTGAACGGGTGTTGCTTCGATTCGACAGCCCCGCCGGCTTGGCGTCGGAACGGGAATTTGAGGGGTGGCAGGCGCGGATTGTGCAGCACGAAACCGATCACCTTCATGGCACCTTGTACGTTGACCGGGCCGAGTTGAGGTCCTTGAGTTCCAACGCCGAGTACGCCGCCAACTGGGCCGAGCCGGGGATCGGAAAGGCCCGTGCCGCCTTGGGATTCCTGCCCGGGAATCCCTGACACATCCACGCGTCACCGCGTCATTCCGGCGGTACGGCTGCCGGATTCGCGTCGGTCGGGAGGAACCGGGCCCACCATCGCAGGATGTGCTCGAATCGCTGCCGCCGGTGCAGTGGCCTGCCTGACCGGGATAGTTCATGATCCTCACCCGGGAATACGAGCAGCTGGGCTTCAACACCGTGCCACTTCAGTGCCGTGAAATATCTCTGGCCCTGCTCCAGCGGACACCTCAGATCGTTTTCGCTGTGGATAACCAGCGTAGGAGTTTGCACTTTGCCTACGTGTTCGATCGGGCTTTGGGCGGCGACCTCCACAGCCGAATTGCCGAGATACTCGCTGCCGAAGTACCAGCCAATGTCGGCGGAGCCCTCGAAGCTGACCGGGTCCAGGAATCCGCGCTCCACGATGGCACCCTTGAACCTGTGGTGGTGCGCTATGGTCCAGGCGGTCAGGTATCCGCCGTACGAGCCGCCCATGATGCCTAGCCGGCCGGCGTCCAGCGCCGGAAATCTGGCCAGGGTGCCGTCCAGGAACGCGAGGACATCCTCCATGTCATCGGTGCCAAAGCGGCCCTTGATGGCCAGTCCGTGTTCCCGGCCATAGCCTGCAGAGCCGCGTGGGTTGCACATCAGTACGGCGTACCCGGCAGCCGCGTAGACCTGGGCTTCGTCGAACAGGGCGACAGTGAACTGGGCGAAGGGCCCGCCATGGATGTTCAACAGAACCGGGTACGGACCCTTGCCTGCAGGCCTGACCAGCCAGCCATGGACGGGATACCCCTCGGACGCTTCGACGGTTACTTCCTGCGGAACCACAATGTCCGCCTGCGTCCTCAGAATGGCCGAAAAGTCTGTCAGCAGCCGCAACTGCGCGTCGTCGAGCACTGCAACGTCCCCATGGGTGGACGGATCGCTGAACACCACGAGCAGCGAACCACCTGCCCAGGCAGCCCCCGTCACCACCTTGTCACCGTGCAGCAGCAGGGCATGCCCGCCCGTCGCCCCCAGCTCGAGGAGCTCAACAGTGCCCTGCGCAACGTTCAGTACCAGCGCCCGGTCCGGGCCGCGGAGCTCAATCCGGGCACCCGGGGCTGCCACGTCCATCAGATCAGGGTCGGTCAACGCAACCGGCACGCCGCCGTCGGCTGCGACACAGTACAAAACGGCGTTACGTGCCACAAAATCCCGGCCCGTGCTCCCCAGGTCCCGGGCAATATAGAACAGCCATTTGCCGTCCCGCGACTGCCGGACCTCCGTGACGCTTTGAGGTGCAGCTGCTCCCTGATCCACCGGTACGGGGTTGCCGCCGTTGACCGGCACCCTATAGATCAGGGTGGCCAAGTCGTCATCGTTCTCCGGCGGTGCTGCCACAAAGTAGACGGCCGATCCGTCTGCACTGAAAACCCCGGAGCCGGTGTCCGTGGCGAGCGATGTCAGCTGACGGGTTGCTGGTAGGTGCGGAGCGGCCGGGGTTGTTTGCGGCTCACCGCCAAGTTCCGGGACGTCCACGATGAACAGCTGCTGCGGCTTGTCGCGTGTGTAGCCAACCCCGTTCAGCCTGTACTGGTAGGAGGAGATCAATCGTGGTTCCTCCGCCTCCGCGGTGATGGCCTCGCTGCTGCCGTACCGTCCGGCGTCGGGTTCGCGGGAGCTGAAAACTATCCGGTGCGAGTCTGGAGACCACGCGAAGGACTCCACTCCGAGCAGCCTGCAGGTTACGACCTGGGGTTCGCCGCCGCCGGCCTCCACCACAACGAGCTGCGCTTTCGACGACGGTCCGCCTGTCCGGAGGAAGGCAAGGACCAGCCCGTCAGGAGAGAAGGCAGGGGCGGTATCCCGAAAGCCCCTGGTAATTCGCCGCGGCAGCTGTTCCTGGTTCAGCGGGATGTTCCACAGCTGGCCCACGTAGGAATCAGTGTTGAAATCCGGTCTGGTTACCGACACAACAGCACGGCTGCCGTCCGGGTGGACGGCTGGCGCGGAGACCGAATTGAGCAGCGGGAGGTGTTCTGGCTTCACCCACGTGAGCCTAACGTGCGGCTTTCCTCCAGGCGAACACCCGGCCGGAACGCTGCCGCGGTCGCCGCCGGGGCCCGCTCCCCACCCTAAGATGGTCCGTATGCCATCAAGCCCTCGCCCTCCGCTGCGCTGCCCGTTGTGCGGCGCCGCACTGAATGCCCAGGGCGGCGCAGCTGACGCTGCCCGCAAGGCCCTGGTCTGCGGGTCCGGGCACAGTTTCGATGCGGCGAAGCAGGGCTACTACAACCTGCTGGTGGGCAAGGGGACAGTCTTCGAATCCGATACCGCCGAGATGGTGGCTGCCCGCTACGCCTTCCTCGACGGCGGGCACTACCGTCCTCTGGCAGACGCCGTCGCGGCCGCCGTTGTGTCCGGGCTAACCCCTGGCGAAGCCTACACAGTCCTCGATTCGGGCACGGGGACCGGCCACTACCTCAGGGTGGTGCTGGATGCGGTGCAGCGGACTACGAACAGTTGCACCGCCGTCGCGCTCGACATCTCCAAGTTCGCGCTCCGGCGCGCCGCGCGCCTCAACCCCGAGGCCATCAGCCTCGCCTGCGATGTGTGGCAACCTCTTCCGGTGGCCGACGCCGCCGTCGACGCCATTACGGTGATCTTCGCTCCCCGCAATGCCGCCGAATTCGCCAGAGTCCTCCGCCCCGGCGGGAGACTGGTGGTGGTGACGCCGCGCGCCGGACACCTGGCTGCCATCGCCGTCCAGGCAGGGATGCTGTCCATCGAGGACGACAAGGACACACGGCTGTCAGAATCCCTCTCGCCGCACTTCGTCGCCGAGTCCACCCGGGACCTGGATATCCAGATGATGCTTACGCCCAGCGAGCTGGCTGACCTGGCCTTTATGGGTCCGGCCGGGCACCACCTGGACCGCATGGCCATTGCCGCCAAAATCGGCAGCGGCCACGTGTCCCCACAGGTGGAGGCACGATTCCGGCTCACCGTCTTCGGCCTGGTACCGTCTGCACAGTAACGACTTGAGCACGTTCAAGCGCCGCCCCGGATGCAACCTGCCGTCCTGCTTTCCGGCAGACTAGGATAAATAGACAGGTACCGGAAGGTCAAGGGGCACGGAATGTTTGAATGGCTCGGCGAAAACTGGTGGGCACTGTGGCTCACAGCCTTCCTCGCGTTCGCAGTGATCGAAATGATCACCCTTGACCTGTTCTTCATCATGCTCGGCGGCGGAACACTTGCCGCGCTCGTCGCGGATTTCGCCGGCGCTGACCTGTGGCTGCAGATCGTGGTGTTCTGCGTCGTCTCGCTGCTGATGATCGCCTTCATCCGCCCGGTCGCGCTCAGCCATCTGAAAAAAGGACCCGCGGACCAGCGCACCAACATAGACCGCCTCATTGGCGAGCAGGCCCTGGTGATGGAAGCAGTCAGCTCCACCGGCGGCCTCGTCAAGATCGGGGGCGATGTCTGGAGTGCCAGGTCCTCCGGCGGCGTCCTGCCTGCCGGCCAGAAAGCAGTGGTCTCGGCCATCGACGGCGCCACGGCAGTTGTCGCCGCACCGCCGGAGCAGTCCGCACAGTCATAAATACAGCCTAACAATTGGGGAATGGGAGACGTATGGATAATGCAGGAGGAGCCGCCTTGGCCATTGTGCTGGTGGTCCTGATCGTGTTCGTGATCATTGTTTTGGTCCGCTCAGTGCGGATCATCCCGCAGGCGAGGGCCGGTGTCGTTGAACGGCTCGGTAAATACCAGCGGACCCTCAACCCGGGACTCACCATCCTGATCCCGTTTGTGGACCGGCTCTTGCCGCTCCTGGACCTGAGGGAGCAGGTGGTGTCCTTTCCGCCTCAGCCGGTCATCACCGAAGACAACCTAGTGGTTTCCATCGACACCGTGGTGTATTTTCAGGTCACTGACCCGCGCGCTGCCACGTATGAAATTGCCAACTACATCCAGGCCGTGGAGCAGCTGACCACTACCACCCTGCGTAACGTTGTGGGCGGCCTGAACCTGGAAGAGGCGCTCACATCCCGCGACCAGATCAACGGCCAACTGCGCGGTGTATTGGACGAGGCAACCGGCCGCTGGGGCATCCGCGTCTCGCGCGTGGAGCTCAAGGCCATTGACCCGCCCCACTCCATCCAGGACTCGATGGAGAAGCAGATGCGGGCCGAGCGAGACCGCCGCGCTGCGATCCTCACCGCCGAAGGCACCAAGCAGTCTGCCATCCTGACGGCTGAAGGCCAGCGGCAAGCATCGATCCTCGCGGCAGAGGGCGACGCCAAGGCAGCCATCCTTCGTGCAGACGGTGAGGCGCAGGCCATCCAGAAGGTCTTCGATGCCATCCACAAGGGCAACCCCGACCAGAAGCTGTTGGCTTACCAGTACCTCCAGACGCTTCCGAAGATCGCAGAGGGCTCATCGAACAAGCTCTGGATCATTCCCAGCGAAATTGGTGAGGCACTCAAGGGCATCGGCCAGGCACTGGGGGGCACCAATCCGGACCCGAGCGCCGGCGTCAGCGGGCTGTTCGACGAGGAACCCGCCAAACAGCCTGGGTCCTGACCGGGATCTGCCTCAGACGGGCCGGGAGGGGATCCGCGATTCGTCGCGGGTCCCCTCCCGTTTTGCGGCTTGGCCTCACGCCGGTATAATTGAGTATTTGTCCGGTCGGACCAGATCCGCTGGAACAAGAATGCTTCGCAATGCGTTGAATCATATGATGCAGCACAGTGCACACAGTAGTCCGGGGCGGTTATGCCGGTCCGGCTTGCGTGGAGTCCTGCTCCGCGAACCGACCAGAGGGAGAAAACATGAGCGATCGCAGCCTGCGGGGTATGCGTCTTGGCGCGCAGAGCATGGAGACCGAGTCCGGCGTTGAGCCGGCTCCGCGCCAGCGTGTCGAATACCGGTGCGAGGACGGCGAGCAGGTCTTCGTGACGTTCTCTTCAGAGGCTGAAATTCCTCCTGTGTGGGTTTCCAAGACCGGCAAGGACGCGCTCCTCGTTGACGGAGAGCGTCCGGACACCAGCAACGAAAAGGCTGTCCGAACCCACTGGGATATGCTCCTGGAGCGCCGTTCCCTTCCGGAACTGGAGCAGATCCTCGAGGACCGGCTGACCATCCTGCGCGAACGCCGTGGGGAACGGCGCACGGCCTGACCCCAAGCGGCGGTCAAGGCCCTCGGCAGAGGCCAAGCGTCATGGCCTGACGCGAGCTGAATGATTGAGAAAGGGCCGGCCCGGCAACGTGATCACGTTGCCGGGCCGGCCCTTATCTTTTTGTCCTAGCCGCTGCTGCAGGTCAGCCCTGTGCCGGATCTTTCTTGCCTGTGAGCTTGTTCCAGCGCGCCTGCAGGCCCCACCGGGTGACGTTGACCATGGCCTCAACAACAATGTTGCCGCTCATCTTTGACGCTCCGAGCTCGCGCTCCACGAACGTAATAGGGCGCTCCTCGATTCGGAGGCCCAGCTTGGCTACACGCCACGCCAAGTCAACCTGGAAGCCGTAGCCCACTGAATCGACCAGGTCAAGATTCAATTTTTCCAGCGTGGTCCGCCGGAACGCGCGGTAGCCGCCGGTGACGTCCTTGATCTTCAGGCCCAGCATCAGCCGGGCGTAGGTGCTGCCAACGCGTGAAATCGCCTGCCGGTACAGCGGCCAGTTGACCACGCTGCCACCGGGAACCCAGCGGGATCCCATGGCAAGGTCCGCGCCCTGTTCAACGGCTTCCAGCAGCTGGGGAAGCTGTTCGGGCTGGTGTGAGCCGTCCGCATCCATTTCCACCAGCACGTCATAGCCGGCCTCGAGCCCCCATTTGAACCCGGCAATGTATGCGGCTCCCAGCCCTGCCTTGCCTTTGCGGTGCAGGACGTGGACTTGCGTATCCTCGCCGGCAAAGCCGTCAGCAAGCTGCCCGGTGCCGTCCGGGCTGTTGTCATCCACCACCAGAACGTCGGAAGCCGGAACGGCTGCACGCAGGCGTTGCAGGGTCTTGGGCAGCGATTCCAGCTCGTTGTAAGTAGGAATGATGGTGAGGACGCGCACAAAGGGCCTTCCTGGACGGGAGCGGTCGGAGCGGCTGAACTGCGGCGTAATAGCTGGCGGTCAGGCGCAACTATCTATTATAGGGCGCTTTGTTGGGGCGCTGGCCGTTGTCTGCGGTCAGGACCGCAGTGCGGCACTGGAATACAGCTCAATGCCGTCCCTCACCGTCTGCAGGCACACCGGGTCCGCGCCGGTGTCCATTGCCGGGAGAAGCGGCGTTCGGGCCCGCGGATCCGTGCTCCAGGACTGGACCCGGCCGTCCGCCACCTGGACCATGAGCTCCTCAACTTCCCAGACGGCGAAACTTGCTGGTGCGCCGGGAACCAGTTGCCCGGCCATGGGATTGTGGTACTTAGCTGCCCGCCACCCCGCGCGGGTGTGGCCCAGGAATGCTGCCCGGGCAGAGATCCGTTCAGCGTGGTTGTGGTGGTCCAGGCAGGCGCGGACGCTGGACCACGGGCGGAGCGGTGTCACGGGGCTGTCGCTGCCGAAGCTGATCGGGACTCCGGCAGCGTAGAACGAGGCAAACGGGTTCATGGACCGGCTTCGGCTCCCCAGACGCTGCGCATACATTCCGCCGGCGCTCCCCCAGGCAGCGTCGAAGCCTGGCTGGGCGCTGACGGTGACGGCGTAGCGGCCCAGTTGCTGAACTGCGTCGGCGTCTGCCAGTTCCACGTGCTCGAAACGGTGGCCGGCTGCACGGATCCGCTGCTCCCCTACTTCGGCAGCAGCGATTTCCAGAGCCTCCAGCGCGGCATCAAGTCCAGCGTCGCCGATGACGTGGAAGCCGCCCTGAATGCCCAGCAGCGAACAGGCCGCCAGGTGGGCGCCGGCCTGCTCCGCCGAGACGTACAGGTTGCCCCGCTCCTCCGCCGCGTCGCTGTAGCCGGACCTCAGGGCCGCTGTCCTGGAGCCGATGGAACCGTCAATGTTCAGGTCGCCTGCCAGGCCGCGCACGGATACCCCCAGGTCATCCAGCAGCGCCCTGGCCTGCTCCTCCGAGGTGGCCAGTTCGCCCCAATACGGCAGGATCTCCGGCATGGCCTCGCCGGAGGCTGTGTTCCATGTGGCGGCCAGGCGCAGATCAGAAACTCCGCCGATATGTGGCGCGGCCATCTCCGCCAGTGCCACGTAACCGTTCTCGGCCGCTTCGGTCAGGGCGCGCCGCTGGTAGGCCAGCAGGCTGGCCTCCGGGAGCCGCCGTGCTTCCTGGCGGGCCGCCGTATGGGCGGCCCGTTTCACCTGTGAACCTGTGGTGTAGCCGTCGAGACCGCCAAGCCCGGCGGCGGCAGCCAGCGAGGATGAAACTAACGCCGAATGCGCATCCACCCTGGCCAGGAACACCGGCCTGCCGCCCGCCGCCTGCTCAAGTTCCTCGGCCGCCGGCAGGGCAGGGTCCTCCCACGTGGATTCATCCCAACCGTGACCCAGCAGGGGGCCGTCGCCTTTGGCTGTGGTCACTGCATCGAGCAATTGCCGGGCCGAGCGGATCCCGCTCAGCTGGAGGGAACCCAGTGCGATGCCGGTTTCGGTGAGGTGGACGTGGGAGTCAACAAACCCCGGCGCGACGAGGGCTCCATGGAGGTCGATGATTTCCATGGAGCTGTCGGCAATGGAGGAGGCCGCCTGCTCTGAGCCGACCCAGGCAACGGTGTCGCCATCAACCAGCATGGCAGTGGCGAAGGGGTCCGCTGCCGTGTAGACCGAGCCGTTGCGGTAGAGGACCACCTTCCGCTCGTGCGGTGCGGGCGTGGTGGAACGTTCAGTGGTCATGCGGGCGAAGCTCCTGGGGCTAGTGGGAAGAATTTGGGGTGCCAGTAGATCAGGCGGGTTCATCAAAGTACGGAAGAGTAGGCCACGACGCCGCGGCGGATGAGCGAAATTGCTTCTGCACAAAGCCTGGACACGCGCGGATCCAGGCCGGGAATCTTGGCGAGCTGGTCGAGAAGATCGATGACCTGTTTGACCCAGCGGACAAAGTCGCCCGCCGCCAGGTCTGTGCCGTTCAGTACGTCCTGGAGGTGCCGACCCTTGGCCCATTTGTACATGGGCCAGACCAGACCCAGCTCGGGTTCAGCGGTCAGCGGCAGCTTATTTGCCTCTTCCACGTCCTCCAGGGCCGACCATTCCCGGATCACCACATCCACGGACGATTCAAGCGAGACGCTGGGCATCCGCGGGCGGAGGCCCCTGTCCTCCCGTTTGGCCTGGTAGACCAAGACGCTGGCCAGGGCTGCTACTTCGACGGCGTCGAGGTCGTTGAGTGCGCCCAGCCGCAGTGCTTGCGAAATCAGCAGGTCTTTCTCGCCATAGATCCGGCGGAGCCGCTGGCCGTCCGGGCTGATGGCCAGGCGAGCGTCAGCTCCTGCTTCCAGGTAGCCGTAGGCGGAAAGGACGTCGCAGACACGATCGAATGTTTTGGCAATGGTGTTGGTCCGGCCCTGGATCTGCCGGACCAAGGCATCCGTCTCCCGGCGCAGCTTCCACCACCGCTCGGACCAGCGTGCGTGGTCTTCACGCTCGCTGCAGCCGTGGCAGGGGTGGGCGCGGAGTGCCCTGCGAAGTTCCGTGATGCGTTTTTCCTGATGTGGTAATACGGATCCCAGGCCAAAGTCGGTGCTGCGGCCGGGTGCCGGCGGGCGGTTCTCGCGCAGCGCATTCCGGGCCGACGATGCGAGGTCACGCCGCGACTTGGGGACCTTCGCGTTGAACGACTTCGGGATCCGGATCCGCGTCAACGGCGCGATGGGGCCTTCAAGGTCCTCCGTGCCGATTCGCCTGAGCTGGTTGTCGAGCGTGAGGATGGCGGGCCGTGGTTCCCTGCCGCTGTGGTCCGAGCTCAGCACAATCGCGGGCCCGGGAGCCCGCCCGCCCGGGACATCCACCACGTCGCCGGGCATCAGCCGCGCCAGCGAGTCTTCATTCAGGGACTTGTGGGCGCGGGACTTGCTGCGCGAGGTGACATTTTCGGCGTCGGACAGTTCACGGCGCAACCGGGCATACTCGGTGAAGTCCCCGAGGTGGCAGGTCATGGACTTCGCGTATCCGGCGAGGGACTCTTCGCGGCTGCGCACCTGCTTGGCAAGTCCGACAACGGACCGGTCCGCCTGGAACTGCGCGAACGAGGACTCAAGGATTTCCCGCGCACGGGCGCGGCCAAACTGTGCCAACAGGTTGATGCTCATGTTGTACGTCGGCCGGAAGCTTGAGTTCAGCGGATAGGTACGCCTTGAGGCGAGGCCGGCAACGGCGGCCGGGTCCGTGCCCGGCTGCCAGAGGACTACCGCGTGGCCTTCGACATCGATGCCGCGGCGGCCCGCGCGGCCGGTCAGCTGCGTGTACTCCCCCGCGGTGATGTCCACGTGAGCTTCACCATTGAACTTGTCGAGTTTTTCCAGGACCACGGAGCGGGCAGGCATGTTGACGCCCAGTGCCAGCGTTTCGGTGGCAAACACAGCCTTGACCAGGCCCTCAACGAAAAGCTTCTCGACCACTTCCTTGAAGGTGGGAAGCATACCGGCATGATGGGCCGCGAAACCCCGGAGGAGGCCGTCCCGCCACGTCCAGAAGCCGAGGACGTCCAGGTCATCGGACGGGATGTCCTGCCCGGCCTCGTCAACGCGCAGGGCGATGATCTGCTGCTCTTTCTCCGTGGTCAGCCAGAGTCCGGAAGAGACACACTGGGCAACAGCGGCATCGCAGCCTGCCCGCGAGAAGATGAACGTGATGGCTGGCAGGAGGTCCTGCCGGTCCAGGCTCGCGATGACCTGGGGCCGGCTGGCCTTCCGGACAGTGCCGGGCTGGGCGCCTTGCCGGGGGCGCTCCTCTGTCCGTTGCCGGTGCTGCCGGCGCTGGCTCCGGCCGCCGTGGCCGAAGCGTCCGGTGAAACTTTGCTGGCCCTCGCTGCGGGCCATCCTGAGCAGGTCAGGATTGACCTCGAACCGCTGGCCGTCGGCGTCTTTGGTGGCTGCGGTGAGCTGTTCCTGGACCGGTATCGGAGCTCCGGTCTCAGCGTCCGCGGGCGGGGCGATCTCGTCGAAGGTGGTTTCGCCGGCGAACAGGTCCACGATGTCGCGGCCCACCATGACGTGCTGCCAGAGGGGAACCGGCCGGTGCTCGGAAACGATGATGTCGGTGTCGCCGCGCACAGTATCCAGCCACGCGCCGAATTCTTCTGCGTTGGACACTGTGGCGCTGAGGGAAGCTACCTGGACTTCACTGGGGAGGTGGATGATGACTTCCTCCCATACGGCACCACGGAAGCGGTCCGCGAGGTAGTGGACTTCGTCCATCACCACAAAGCCGAGGTCATCCAGGGTTTCGGAGTCTGCGTAGAGCATGTTCCGTAGGACTTCCGTGGTCATGACCACAACGGGGGCGTCGCCATTGATGCTCGTGTCCCCGGTCAGGAGGCCGACGTTTTCCGCACCGTACTTTTCGGAAAGCTCCGTGAACTTCTGATTGCTTAGTGCCTTGATCGGCGTTGTGTAGAAAGCCTTAAGGTTTCGTTCCAAAGCCAGGTAGATGGCAAATTCGCCCACGATGGTCTTGCCGGCACCGGTGGGGGCAGCCACCAGCACTCCCTTGCCCTCCTGCAGGGAGCGGCAGGCGAGGCGCTGGAATTCGTCAAGTTCAAAATCGAGGGTGCGGACAAACCCGCCGAGGTAGGTGCCCGCTTCGGCCGTGCGTTCCGCGCTGGCCCGGTAGCTTTCAGAGGGCGAGAGTGGCCCGGAGATAGAGGACATGCCTCAAGCCTAGTGCGCCGGGCGCTACAGGTTCTTCAGTTCGTTGCCGGGCGTAGCGATGTCGGCTGTCGCGTCCGTCTCAGCTGCCTGTTTCGCCTCGCGCTTGTCACGGCGCGTGTCGTTGAAGATGCACAGCCCGATCGCCGCGAAAAACAGGATCAACAGCGGCGCAGCAAGCAGGAACATGGACAGCGCGTCCGTGCCGGGTGCGGCCAGTGCAGCAAGGACAAAAACCAGGAAGACGATAATCCGCCAGGCTTTGAGGATAGTCCTGCCCCTGACCACGCCAGCCATGTTGATGCCGACCAGGATCACGGGGACCAGGAAAGAGATCCCGAGTATGAGCAACATCTGCGTGGCAAACGTCAGGTAGTCGGTGGCCGAGATGTTGTTGGCACCGGTCGCGGGTGTGAACTGCAGCAGCGCCCTGACCACGGTGGGGAACACGAGCCAGGCGACAAACACACCAGCCAGGAACAGGGGCACAGCGGCCGCCATAAAGCCGAGCGTGTAGCCGCGTTCCTTCTTGGTCAGACCCGGCGTGATAAAAGCCCACACCTGATAGATCCAGACAGGACTGGAAATAACCAGCCCTATCTGGATGGCAATCTGGATCTTGAACGCGAAAGGATCTGCGATGGTCGCAAAGTTCAGGACCGCGGTCCGCCCCGTATCCCGGGCAATTGAAACCAGCGGGTCCGACAGGCTGGCGACAACAGGGTCGTAAAGGAACCAGCCACCCACGCCGGCGAGCAGCACGGCAATTGCCGACTTGATCAGCCGGTTCTTGAGCTCCTTGAGGTGGTCCCAAAGAGCCATCCGCCCCTCAGGGTTGGACTTACGGCCCCGCGTCACTGCCACTTCGGGTTAAGCGCGGGTCGACGGCGGAACGTCAGTGCCGTCGGTCGGCTCACCGGGCTTCGCCGGCGGGTGGTTGATGATTTTTCCTTCCACCGGGCCGGAAGCCGTGTCGGTGGTATCGGTTTTGCCGTCGTTCTTCATTTCCTTGACCTCGGACTTGATGATCCGCATTGACTGGCCAAGGCTGCGCGCCATGGCAGGGAGTTTGGGCGCGGCGAAAAGCAGCAGCGCAACGACGATGATAATGACAATTGGCCACGGGCCATCAAAGAGTCTTCCCACGGGAAATCCTTTCCTCTTACAACATCCTACGTCTAACTGAGATTGAGATCGCGAAGTGACTGGGGCTGGCCCCCGTCTCGCCTCCGCTGGATCCGCCTCTGGCGGCGGTCCTCCCGGCGGGATGACTTGGACGCGTCGTAATCATGACGCATCTGCGCCGGTGAGGCAAAAACAGCGGCACCCGGCTGAAACGATTCTGTCGGCCGTAAGCCGTCATCTGCCGTGGTCGCTGCCGGTGCAAGATGTGACACTTTGGTTCCGGCGGCACCCAGATCCTTCAGGACCAACATGAACTGGCGGTAGAGCCGGATGCCCAGAAGGACATAAAAGAGCAGGGAGAGCGCAATCAGCGCAATCCAGATCAGGATCCAGGACCACCAAGGCATGCTGACGAGTCTAGCCGCCGTACCGGTCCAGGGCCGCCTCGATCCACTCCAGCGCCGCCGCCCCAAGCTCGGAAGGTTCAAGAATCCTGACGGCCCCGCCGTGCTGAGCCACGAACATGGGCAGCCAGGCCGTGCTGCCGAACCGTATCTCGGCAACAAGGCCGCCGCCGGGAAGAGGTGCCACACGTTCGGCGTAATAGTCGTCCGCCAGGCCGGCGCCCTGCCTGGTGAGCTGAACGAGGACCGTGGTGTCGTCGTCATTGGGGGTGAACAGCTTGGCCGGGAAGCTTTCCCCGGCCCGGACCTGAGTGGATGCGGAACGTCCGTTCGGGTGGACCGCCTGGACCCTGTCCAGCCTGAAGTTCCGCAGCCCCTGGGCTGCATGGCAGTAAGCCTCGAAGTACCAGGTGTTATCCAGGGAATACAGGCGGAGCGGATCCACGTCACGTTCTGAAACCTGGTCGCGCTGGGCGGAAAAGTACACGAGCCGCAGCTGCGACCGCTTATGGATGGCCCCACGGACAACGTCAAGGAGGGCCGAATCAGCGGGCCCAACTTCCGGACCGGCAAGCGAACCTGCCCGGAGCCCTTCTTCGCCGGCCGCTGCCATCAGCTTAAGGGTCACGGACTCCAGTGCGCCGCCCTCGGCAAGTTCGGGAAGCCCGTTGAGCGTCTCAAGCCCGGTCAGCAGCGCACAGGCCTCGTCCACAGTAAACCGGACCGGTCTCTTGAGATCCAGGTCCTGGGTGATGTAAACGTGGCCCGCTTCCCAATGGATGTCCAGGAGGTCGTCCGGGTATCCCTCTGGAAGTCCGGAGCAGATGAGGATCCGCAGGTCGCTTTCCAGCTCCCCGGGCGTAACATCAAAGCGGGCCGCGACATCCTTGATGTGGAGGCCTTGGTTGTGGACCAGGAACGGAACCAGCTGCAGCATGCGTTTGAGCTGGTCCTCAGAGGTTCGTTTGCGGACGGCGCGGCCCCGCGGTGCATGGGCAAACAGATAGACGGGGCCGGGAGCGGCACAGAAGGCGGCCGCGTTGCGCAGCCGGTGCCGCACAGCAGCCACGAGCTCGTCGGGAGCATGTGCCACAGCGTCGGGGCCGTAGGAGGCAAGCTCCTCAGCCAGTACCTCAACGTCCCTGAAATTGACCTCCAGACGTTCGTAGCCGGCGTCGAGCGTTCCCGAACTCCCGGCGGGAACCGGTGTGGTGCGCCGTCGCAGGCCAAGGTGGCGGCCCTCCCGGACATCCACGACGGCGGTCCGGAGCGGCAGTTCCGGAAGCCGGTCCAGTTCTGCGCGGACATTGAAGTTCGGCGGCGCCGAGTAAGATTCCTTCTCCAACACCGTGACGGGGCCCGTGAACCGGGAAAGCCTGAAGTGGCGCGGTGCCTGGCGTGAGCGATCGTAGCCGGTCAGATACCACTGGCCAAAGCGGCTGCCGAGGCCCCACGGCTCCACCACCCGTTGCTCTTCCTTACCGGTGGAACCTGCCAGGTAAGGGAAGCTGACGGGGTGCTGGGCGTGCATGGCCGCCACCGCGTCATCAAAAGCCTGGCCCGCCGGCCGGATCCGCGGCTGCACGCCGACGGGAAGTTCAACGTCGGACAAGGTGCCGGAGGCCTGGAGCTTGCGCAGGGCGTTGGCGGCGGCGGTTCCCAGGGCGGCACGCTCCCACAGCTGGGACGCCAGCAGGAGGACGGTCCACTCCCCCGGGCTGAGCTGCACATCGGGCAGCCGGTTCGATTCCTTGCCGATGCGGTAGCGGGTGGTGGCCGGGTCATCTTCGCTCCAGCCGTGGTCCGTCACGGTTTCCACATCGAAGCCGAACTGACGGAGGTCATTCTTGTCCCGCTCAAACATCCTGCCGAAGGCCACGTCGTTGCCGGACGTGTCGTGGTAGACCTTAGCCCGCAACTCTGCACGGCGCAGGCCGTATTTTGTGTTCAGGAGGGCGATCAGAAGATTCAGCAGGCGTTCAGTACGGGAGACGGACACGCTGGCTACGATACTAAACTCCTTCGTGGAAAGCAGAAAGCGCGGCAACAACAGGAAAACAGAACCCTGATTGTTACCGCGCTTTCCGGCCCTGCAAGGCTTCGGTCAGCGGACGCCCACGAGGTCCACTACGAAGATCAGCGCTTCGTTGGGGCCAATGGCTCCGCCAGCGCCGCGGGAGCCGTATGCCAGTTCGGACGGAATCTCCAGGCGACGGCGGCCGCCCACCTTCATGCCCAGCAAGCCCTGGTCCCAGCCCTGGATGACCTGGCCCACGCCCACGCGGAAGTCCAGCGGGGCGCCGCGGCCCCAGGAAGCGTCAAATTCTTCGCCGGTGGACCAGGCCACACCGACGTAGTGAGTGGAAACGGTGTCGCCCTTTTTGGCCTCGGCACCGTCACCGTCGATGAGGTCGGTAATGACCAGTTCGGTGGGGACATCGCCTTGCGGGAAGTCAATTTCCGGCTTCTGGCGGTCGAAATTGCGCTGACCAAATGACATGGTTGCTCCTTTGATTATTAGGGTGGGTGATGTGTTGATGTTTACTTGACGCCGAGGATGTCCACAACGAAGACAAGGTCGCCCTTGGCTTCGCCCTGGCCGGCATCACCGTATGCGAGGTCCTTGGGGACCACCAGGAGAACCCGGGAGCCCACCGTCTTTCCGGCCAGTCCCTGGGTCCAGCCCGGAATCACGCCGGTCAACGGGAAACTGGCAGGTTTGCCGCGGTCAAAGCTTGAATCAAATTTAGTGCCGCCAACGAGGTTGACGCCAACGTAGTTGACGGTCAGTGTGTCCGTTTCCTTAACCACAGCGCCGGCGCCCCTGATCAGGTCCTGGGACACGAGTGCAGCAGGCGCAGCGATTCCGTCAACGGAGATCTCCGGGACGCCCTGGTCGTTGTCCTTTACGGTGGGCAGGCCGGCCGGCGGGCTGACAGTCTCACCTTCGGGCTTTGCGAGCGGCGGAACAGACGGCGCGACATCTTTGGTGGAGAGCACCTTGATCAGGAGAAGCTGCGTTGGCTGGGCGGCGGCGGCTTCTGCGGTTGCGGCCGGTCCGGGAATGGCCAAGGCAAGGCTCGAACCGACCTTGGAGCCAACAAACGCGCTGTAGATGACCGGGCTTCCGGTCTTCAGTTCCTCGTTTAGCTCCAGCGGTTCGGGCTCGCCGGGGAAAGTGTCCTCCAGCGTGGATCCGTCAGCACCGCTGACCGCGAGGATGGAGATGTTTGCGATCTGGTTCTCTTTGACCCGGTCGCCGTCGCCTTCGGTGACCACTTTGATGGTGGGTTCGGTGACCTCGAGGGGCTTGGAGAACTCGACACCGGGAGCTTTCTTGTCCCCGTTGTCCGTCAGTTTCAGGGAGTCGAACTTGGCAGTGTCACCGGCAGACTGGCTGGTGGGTTCCGGTGCTGCGGGTGAACCGCCACAAGCGGTAAGCAGCAGCATGCCGGGGATCAGGATTGCTAGGAGTCGGCGCACGTAAGAGAACTTTCGTCGGGGCAGGGTGGACGCGGTGCCGGGATCAGGCGCTCGGCACCGCTTCAAGGCCAAGGAACGGCCCTATCAAGGATAGCCCGTGAACCTGAACGTCAGCCCATAGAGCCCAGAAGCGCATCCACCCGCTCATCGACGCTCCGGAAGGGATCCTTGCACAGGATGGTCTGGTGTGCGCGGTCGTTCAGTTTCAGGTGCACCCAGTCAACCGTGTAATCCCTGCCCAGTTCCTGGGCGCGCCGGACGAAATCGCCCCGCAGCTTGGCCCGGGTGGATTGAGGTGGAACGTCCACCGCGTCTTTGATCAAAGTATCGTCCACGACCCGGCTAACTGCGCCCCTGGACTGCAGGATGTAGTACAGCCCACGACCCCGGGAAATGTCATGGTACGTAAGATCCAGCTGGGCGATCCTGGGTGCATCGAGCCCCAGGCCGTGCCGCTGCCGGTAGTTGTCCATCAGTTTTTTCTTGATGGCCCAGTCGATTTCCGTGTCAATGGTGCTGGTGTCACCACTTTCGATCGCGTTCAAGGTCCGTTGCCAAAGATCGAGGATGAACGGAACGTGCGGATTGTGGGCGCCGTGTTCCTGGACAAAGGCCGTGACCTTGGTGAGGTATTCCTGTTGGATCTCCAGCGCTGTGAGCTGGCGGCCGTTGGCCAGGCGGACCAGTGCCCTTCCACTGAGGTCGTGGGAAATCTCTCGGATGCTGCGGATGGGGTTTTCCATCCTCATGTCGCGCATGATCACCCCCGCCTCGATCATGCGCAGGATGAGGTCCACGGTTCCGACCTTGAGCAAGGCTGTGGTTTCGGACATGTTGGAGTCGCCCACAATGACATGGAGCCGGCGGAAGAACTCGGCGTCGGCGTGCGGTTCGTCTCGGGTGTTGATGATGGGCCGTGAACGGGTGGTGGCCGAGGATACGCCTTCCCAGATGTGGTCTGCCCGTTGGGAAAACGCATACGTGGCCCCGTGCGGAGTCTTCAGGATCTTTCCTGCCCCGGCGATCAGCTGGCGGGTCACCAGGAAGGGGATCAAGATTTCCGCGAGACGGGAGAATTCGCCGCGACGCGGGATCAGGTAATTTTCATGGCTGCCGTAGGAGTTGCCGGCCGAATCGGTGTTGTTCTTGAACAGGTAGACCGTGCCGTTGAAACCTTCCGCGGCCAGCCTTGCCTGTGCCTCGTCAACGAGGTCGTCCAGGATCAGCTCTCCAGCGCGGTCGTGCGCGATGAGCTGTGCGAGGTCGTCGCATTCGGCCGTGGCGTACTCAGGGTGTGAGCCGACGTCGAGGTACAGCCGGGAACCGTTGGTCAGGAACACGTTGGATGACCGTCCCCAGCTGACCACCTTGCGGAACAGGTACCGGGCCACCTCTTCCGGGGCCAACGGCCTCGAATCGGGGCTCGAATACGAGATTCCGAACTCGGTCTCGATACCGAAGATCCTCTTGTCCATCTCAGTCCTCCTCTGCAAGCAGCGCCGTGATATCAGCATCGTTGAGCCGCCGGAAGGCCCTGCGGAAGCCCCGGGAGGTCTCCGACTGCCTGTCCAGGACGGCAACTTCCACGGCCTTGGCAGGAAGGATTCCTGCCGGTTCGCCCTGATCAGCAGCCTGGTCGGCGCTGCTGGACAGGCCGCCGGTAGCCAGGCGGACAGCACCGGCGAACCTCAGGGATGGTCGCCAGCCCTCGGCGATGACCGCAGAGACACGCTCCGCCTGGCCGCCCATGACGATGAAGCCGTGCTCGTCAGCGATGGACCCGTCGAATGTGAGCCGGTAGAGGTGGTCCAGTTCCGGTGTGGCGCCAACTTCGGCGACCGCGAGTTCCACTTCAAAGGGTTTCTGTTCGGCGGTGAAAACGGCGCCGAGGCTTTGCGCATAGACGCTGGCGAGGCCCCGCGCTGTGACATCCTCGCGGTCGTAGGAGTAACCACGGACATCCGCGTAGCGCACCCCGGCCTGGCGCAGGCTTTCGAATTCGTTGTACTTGCCAACGGCGGCAAAGGCGATTTTGTCGTAAATCTCGCCGATTTTGTGAAGTGAGGGTGAAGGGTTTTCGGCGACCAGGGCGATGCCGTCCCGGCAGCTGATGACCACCACGGACCTGCCGCGGGCGATGCCCTTCCGTGCGAAGTCCGCACGGTCCTTCATCAGTTGTTCAGGCGAGACATAAAACTGCTGCGTCATCTCAGGCCTCCCGCCGCTCGGCGGACCGGGCTTCGATAATCCTGCCCGCCACTGCGGCGAGCTCGGATTCGGGGATACGCCGTGCGCCATCCCTGTTCACGGTGTACACCACCGGCCATAATTGGCGAACCGGATCCGGCCCGCCTGTGGCGGAGTCGTCGTCGGCCGCGTCGTAAAGGGATTCGACCGCCACGAAAACTGCCTCGGCTTCTGCCAGGTTGGGCCGCCAGAGCTTCTTCAGCGCACCGCGGGCAAACACGGAACCGGAGCCGACAGTGTGATGCTCGCGTTCCTCGTACCGACCGCCGGTTACGTCGTAGGAGAAGAGCCGACCCACGCCGGCAGTCGTGTCGAAGCCGGCGAACAGCGGCACCACGGCGAGTCCCTGCAGGGCCATCGG
This sequence comes from Pseudarthrobacter sp. S3, assembly GCF_050156905.1. Taxonomy (NCBI): domain Bacteria; kingdom Bacillati; phylum Actinomycetota; class Actinomycetes; order Micrococcales; family Micrococcaceae; genus Pseudarthrobacter; species Pseudarthrobacter sp. S3. Next base: position 2,171,749 of record NZ_CP189583.1, read on the forward strand.
CAGGTTCCCTCGGATCATGGCACCGAGCCGGTTGGCTTTACCGTCGAGGCTTAGCAGTGTCCCCTCGATCTTTTCGTAGTGCTCCAGCTCCACCTGGAAGAGCCTCGTGAGGTCAATGGCGATGCCGGCTGTGCCGGCGATCCCCAGTACCGAATACCTGTCGGCCGGGAAAACCTTTTCGATGTGCCGGCTGGCTATGACGTTGCCCATGGTGGCCCGCCGGTCACCTGCCATCAGGACGCCGCCGCCGTAACTCATCGCCACGATCGTGGTGGCATGGGGCACCTGCAATGGAGCTGCCCCCGCTGCAACAGGCATGACCCGGTTGTAGGGAAGCAGGTCCGGCCGGTCGCGTTGCAGATGCTCGGTGAATGAGGATGTCGCGTTGCCGGCTACCTGGTTGGCGGTTGTTTCCTGCACTGATGCACTCCTTGTACGTGGTCCCTCAACGTCGGTACAGATTCCGGCCGGACGCGATTTCCGCCACACACCCGGTTCCGGGTTACTGGCCGCCCTTTTGGACGAAGGCGCGTACGAATTCCTCGGCGTTGGACTCCAGCACGCCGTCGATCTCATCAAGGAGGTCGTCTACGCCCTGCGTGGCAGCCGACGCCTGGGCTTCCGGGGCCGCCGGAGGCGCCTCGGGGATCTCGTCCTCGACCCGGCTGTCGTGTGATTGTGGCTTCTGCTGCTCCTGGCCTGCCATGATGATCTCTCCTCCAAAAATCCTCGGATCCGGGTGGATCTGCTGATACGCCCATATTGCCACGCTGTCCGCCAGACGGCGCAGTTTACGCCGCAGGCGGAGCGGTGTTTTGCCCTAAAAGTTCGGCGAGGAAGGGACCTGCCGTCCGGTGGCGCGCAAACAGCCCACCCGTGAGGTCCTTCGTACCGCGAAGGGGTTCCCGGGTTGGCACGCGTTGGAGCCGGCCGTAGCCCGGCACATCGAAGATGACCGAGTCCCAGCTGGCCCCCACCACGTCTTTGCCGAAGCTACTGATGCACCGTCCGCGGAAGAAAGCCCGCGTGTCCGACGGCGGTTCGGTCATCGCCGCGGCGATGGCCCCGTCGTCGACGATCCGCTGCATGCGGTTCCTGGCCAGGAACCGGTAGTACAGTCCCTTCTCCGGCCTGATGTCTGCCCACTGGAGGTCCACAAGGCCGAGCCTCGCGTCGCCCCAGGCAAGGTTGTCGCGGTTCCGGTACCCGTCCAGGAGGGACAGTTTGGCCAGCCATTCCACGGATGTGGCCGCCGCGTTCCTGTCGGAATCGAGCTGGGTCAGTGTGGCAGCCCAGCGTTCCAGCACCTCATGCGTATGGCCGTCCCCGTCCACGGCATCGGAAACACCGGTGTCCTGAGCCAGTTTCGCCGCCGCCTCGTGGTATATCCACTGCATGTCGAGGGCCGTCACGCGGCGCCCGTCCAACAGCCTGAGTTTTGCTGTCAGCGACGTATCGTGGCTGATAGCCTGCAGGGCCGCGACGGGCTCGTGGACCTCCACCTTGGGCGCCAATCCGGCCTCTATCAGGCTAAGAACCATGGCCGTGGTGCCGAACTTGAGGTAGTTCGAGGATTGGCTGAGGTTGGCGTCGCCGATGATCACATGAAGGCGCCGGTATTTGTCGGCGGTGGCGTGCGGCTCATCCCGGGTGTTGATGATGGGACGCCGGATAGTTGTTTCCAGGCCGACTTCGGCCTCGAAGAAATCCGCCCGCTGGCTGATCTGGTATCCGGGCGTGGAGCTGTCCTGCCCCAGACTCACCCGCCCCGCGCCGCACATGATCTGGCGTGTGACGAAGAACGGTGTCAGCCCCCGCACAATGTCCCCGAAGGGCACCGAGCGCGGCATGAGGTAGTTCTCGTGGGAGCCGTAGGAGACGGACTTGTTGTCCGTGTTGTTTTTGTACAGGTTGATTGGGGGCAGTTCCGGATCCGCGGCCAGACGACGGACGGCTGCCAGCGCTACGAGGTCCCCGGCCGCATCCCAGATCACAGCATCGCGCGGGTTGGTCACCTCGGCACTGGAATACTCCGGATGCGCATGATCCACGTAAAGCCGGGCTCCGTTGCCAAGGACCATGTTCATTAGGAGACTGCCGGACTCGTCGTCGCCGTCCAGTTCCAATTCCTCACGGCCGTAGGCAAGCGCTACCGCTTCCGCGTTGAGGACCGGCGGCTGGTCGGTCAGCTGGCTGGGGTGGGCCGAGGCCCGTTCCAGGGTCCAACCGCGGGCGTCGTGGAGGGGCTCCTCGTCCGTGTAATCCCATCGGGTCTCTGCCCCTCCGGCCGCCCTCTGCCGCGTCACCTGCGCATAAGCCTGAACAACACGGGCGGACATCATGGTGGCGTTTGCTCCTGGCGCCGACGGTGCGTGGATGCCGTATTCCGTTTCCGCCCCCATGACGCGCATGGCCCCACCGGCCGGGAGCCCTCCCCCGCCGGCGCGTTCCGCGGAAGCCGTCACAGGTACTGTCCCGTGTTCGGCATCGTTTCAATGGACTTGCCGGGTTCCTGGCCGGCCTTACCCTGCACGATGGTGCGGATGTAGGTGATCCGCTCGCCCTTCTTGCCTGAGATCCTTGCCCAGTCGTCCGGGTTCGTGGTGTTGGGCATGTCCTCGTGCTCGCGGAACTCGTCCACCACGGCACGCAGCAGGTGCTCGATCCGAAGACCCTTCTGGTGCAAGGTCAGGAGATCCTTGATGGCGTACTTCTTGGCCCGGTCCACGACGTTCTGAACAACGGCACCTGAATTGAAGTCCTTGAAGTAGAGCATTTCGGTATCGCCGTTGGCGTAGGTGACTTCCAGGTACTCGTTGGATTTCTCTGTGGAGTACATGGCTTCAACCGTGCGCTGGACCATAGCGTCCACCGTCGCCTGGACGTCGCCACTGTGTTCGGCGAGGTCGGACTCGTGGAACGGCAGGTCCGTGGTGATGTACTTGTTGAAGATGTCCGCCGCGGCCTCTGCATCGGGGCGCTGGATCTTCACTTTCACGTCCAACCGGCCGGGACGGAGGATGGCGGGGTCGATCATGTCCTCGCGGTTGGATGCACCGATCACTATGACGTTGTCCAGCCGCTCCACGCCGTCGATTTCACTCAACAGCTGCGGGACGATGGTGGTCTCGACGTCAGAGGAGATCCCGGTTCCGCGCGTACGGAACAGCGAATCCATTTCATCAAAGAAAACCACCACTGGACTGCCGTCAGAGGCCTTCTCACGGGCCCGCGCGAAGATCAGCCGGATGTGGCGCTCCGTCTCGCCCACGTACTTGTCCAAAAGCTCCGGACCCTTGATGTTGAGGAAATAGCTTTTCAGGTCCACATTGCCGGACCGCTCCGCCGCACGGGCGGCAAGCGAGTTGGCTACAGCCTTCGCGATCAGGGTCTTGCCGCACCCTGGCGGGCCGTACAACAGAATGCCCTTCGGGGCTTTCAGCCCATGCTCCCGGTAAAGGTCAGGGTGCAGGAACGGCAGTTCCACGGCATCCCGGATCTGCTCGATCTGCGGACCAAGGCCACCGATGTCCTCGTAGGTGATGTCGGGGACTTCTTCGAGGACCAGGTTTTCCACTTCGGAGCGGGGGACTTTTTCGAGTGCGTAGCCAGTACGGGAATCGATGGACAGCGCGTCCCCCACCCTGAGCTTTTCGGTGAGTAGGGCTCCGGAGAGCCTGATGACGCGTTCCTCGTCCGCCCGCCCCACCACCAGCGCGCGGTCCGTTCCGAGCATTTCCTTCAGTGTGGTGAGTTCACCGGCGCGTTCGTAGCCGAGGCCGGCAACAATAAGCAGTGCCTCGTTGAGCAGGACTTCCTGGCCCACCGCCAGCTGGTTGATGTTGACCAGGGGGCTGATGCCCACCCGCATTTTCCGGCCGGCGTTGAAAATATCCACCGATTCCTCGGTGGCAGCCTGGCCGCTGCTGCCCGGTGACGGCAGCCGTCTGGGATTGAGCTGGAGGACTGTACCGAAGCTGTACGGGGGCTGGCCCTCCTGGTCCAGGGCATTTTTCAGCCGCAGAATCTCGGTTTTGGCCGCTTCGAGCATGCTGACCAGCTTGGCGTTGTTCTGCGTGGCGGCCGCCAGCTGCCGGTCAATGTGCCTGAGTTTGTCGCGGAGGACATTGGCCTGCCGTTCCGCAGCCGACAGTTCGTTGGCGGCCGACTGCTCCGCCGGTGTACGTCCGGAGTCCTGATTCGGCGTCTCCATTGTGCATCAGCCCCTTCCTGCTCGTCTTCTTAAGACCTTAGCCCCAAGTTGGCGGGTACTGCTGGAGACTCCCGAAATGTGGACTAGTTCGTGATCTCCGGTTCGTCCTTGACGTTGGTGCCGGCGATGGCATCCCTCGCGGCGCGGCGGAGCTTCTTGTCAGAGACCAGGCGTTCGCCGACGGCACCGGGTGTCCAGGCGTTGACGTCTTCTTCGTTGAACCCGGTCTTCGAGGGGCGGCGCTTGACGGAGATCCCGGTGACGCCGTCGGCAAGCCTGCGGGTGACCAGCAGGAAGCCGGTGTGAGCCACCATGCGGTGGTCCGGACGGACGGCCAGACCCTCAAGGTGCCAGCCGCGGACCATGGATTCCCAGGCGTCGGGTTCGGTGAAGCGGCCGTCAGCCCTGATGGCCTCGGCGGTCCGGGACAGCTGGGTGACCGTGGCCACGTAATTGATCCAGACGCCGCCGGGTGCGAGGACGGTGGCAACGGCGTCGAGGCATTCCCAGGGTGCCAGCATGTCCAGAACTACCCGGTCCACGGACCCCGGCACCTCGGTGCGGACTACTTCCTCCTGGAAGTCACCGAGGGAAATCTTCCACGCCGGGTGCGGGCCGCCAAAGATGGTTTCCACGTTCCCCCGGGCAATGTCCGCAAATTCCTCACGACGTTCGAAGGAGTGCAGGTAGCCGTTGTCGCCAACGGCCCGGAGCAGCGAGATGGACAGCGCGCCCGAGCCAACGCCGGCTTCAACAACCCTTGCGCCGGGGAAAATATCGGCCATGGTGACGATCTGGCCGGCGTCCTTCGGGTAGACCACTGCGGCGCCACGCGGCATGGAGAGGACAAAATCCGAGAGGAGCGGGCGCAGCGTCTGGTACTGCTGGCCGACGTTGTTAACAACCACCGAGCCGTCAGCTTTTCCGATGATCTCGTCGTGGTTCAGGAAGCCGCGGTGCGTGTGGAAGGCGCTGCCGCTTTCAAGGGAGATGGTGTTCATGCGGCCGCGATCGTCGGTCAACTGGACCCGTTCCCCTTCACGGAACGGTCCGCGGCGCCGGGCAGCTCCCACCGGCTGGGTGCCATTGGCGGCAACACCGGTGGTGGATGGTGCTGCGGCTTCGGCGACAGATTCGCTGCTCATGGATTTTCCTCGCTCCTGTAAAACTGTGGGGCACGCATCAAAATAGGTCCGCCCGGTTCGGCGCAGGCCTCCGGGCGTCCACGCGGCGGCAATGCACGGCCGGCACGTAACTCTACCGGCTCTGACCCTGCGGATGCCTATTTGACCGGTCAGCCTTGCCGGTGATGGCGGCCACCACCATGTTCTGCGCCAAGAGGCCGGTGACCGCTCCATGATGATCCACCACTGCATATTCGTGACCCTCAAGCTGGGAAAGGTACTGGATCAGCTCCTGCCCCTGGGACGACTCCGGTACGTAGGCCCCTGCAGCGAGGGCATAGGACACTGCCGTGGCAGGCGTAGAGCCGGCCGCTCCGTCAGGAACCGCGGCGAGGGCACCGGCGTCCACAACACCCTGCGGGCGTCCGTCCGGCCCGCAGACCACCACGGCCCGTGAGCCGTCCGGTGACAGCCTGCGGATGTCCGCCACCATGGCGGTGGCTGGAATTCCGACGGCGGGAGCCGCCAGGGCAGCGGCGCTGACCAGGTGCATCCTTCCGCGCAGTGTGCCCTGCTGGAGTGACGCGCTTGCACCCATCCAGAGGAAACCGCCGACGAGGATGGTGATCATCAGGAGGCTGAAATCAGGTGTCTCACCGGCCAGCAGCGGCCGGGCAATGAGCCAGAAGCCCAGCGCCACCACGATGACGCGTCCGGCCCAGCCGGCAGCGACGGTGCCTTTGGCCTGGCTTCCGGTTGCTTTCCACACGGCCGATTCCACGATCCTGCCGCCGTCCAGCGGGAGTCCGGGCAGGACATTGAAGATGCCGATGACGAAGTTGGCCCACATAAAGATGTTCGTGAGGATCCCGGCCACGGTGGCCATGCTGGTGGTGGAGATTACCACCCAGGCACCGCCAGCGAGGACCAGGTTGGCCGCCGGGCCTGCCAGGGCCACGATGACCGAGCGTGCCGGCGTTGCCGTGAAATTCTCGAACTGGGTGTGGCCGCCCCAGAGGTTCAACACGATCTTCTGCGTGGGCCAGCCGTAGATCTTGGCCGTGAGGGCGTGCGCCAGTTCGTGGACCAGGACGGAGATCAGGAGCAGTAGGGCGTAGGCAAATGCCATGTAGTACGCGGAGACGCCCAGTGCCGGATTCTGCTCCAGCAGCAGGGGCCCGTAGACAATGACGGTGAAGGCGGCAATCACAAACCACGAGTACGCCAGAATGACCGGGATTCCGGCGATCCGGCCGAGCGGGATTCCTTCCCGGCGGGCGGGGGCCGGCGCAGTACTCATGACGGACTCCCGGGTACAAGTGCGGCCGGTCCTGCCGCTGTGGCGGCCAGGCTGCCCGCCGCAATAGCCTCCAGCTCAGCAACGGTGCGGCCGGCCAGGGATTCCCAGATGGTGTGCCTCGGATCTTCAGGGATCGGGACAATGTGTGGAATGGCCACAGTGGCGACGCCGGATGCAACAGCGGAAGCCACTCCGGGTGCTGAATCCTCGAGTGCGACGCAGTGATCCACGGTCAGTTCCGGGTCCGCCTCCTGTAGCAGCTCCACTGCCTTCAGGTATGCTTCCGGATGCGGCTTTCCCTGGGTGACGGTGTCCCCGGTGACCAGGAATTCGAAGTAGGGCTTGGGCAGGCTTTCCACAATTTCGCGGGCCAACGGCTCCTCTGACATGGTCACCAGCGCACACCGCACGCCGGCGCGGTGCAGGTGATCCAGCAGTTCCCTGGCCCCGGGACGCCAGGGAACCACGCGCTGAACGCTCCTGATGACCTCTGCGGTCAGCGTGTCGATAATCTCCCGGCGCTCCAGCCGGACGCCGGCCGCCTGCAGGATTCCGGCTGAAAACGTCAGTGACTGTCCCACGAGCTGCATGGCCTGCTCATGCGACCAGGTGCCGCCGTGGGCTTCCACAAGGGCGTGCTCGGCAGCAATCCAGTAGCGCTCCGTGTCCACAATGGTGCCGTCCATATCCCAAAGAACGGCTCGGAGCGGGGAAACGGGGGGTACGGGTCGCATGATGCCAGTCTAAGGGGCTCACCTGAACGCCAGCCGGTGGATACGCCCTCGGCGAATATTGGCATTTCCGTCAGGCGCACGCGCGCGCTGGCGCACTTTCTGGCCCTTCATTCGATGCATCCGGCCGGTTCTTGGACGTAGGGTGATGGGATGAATAGCTTCGACGGAGACACCACGGAACCGGGTGCCGCACCTGAACCGGAGCAGTTCCTGCTGCCAGTGGCGGACGGGGAGCGCATTACTGTGATGCTGGCCGCATTTGAAGGCTGGAACGATGCAGGGGAAGCCGCGAGTGACTCGTTGCGCTACCTGAACCGGGTCTGGGGCGGCAAGAAGATCGCGTCCATTGACGCGGACGAATACTACGATTTTCAGTTCACCCGTCCCACGGTCCGCCGGAACGCCTCGGGGGAACGCAAGATCAAGTGGCCGTCGACGCGAATCTACAAAGCCAGTGCGCCGGATTCGAATGTGGACGTCATTTTCGTGCAGGGCATCGAGCCGTCCTACAAGTGGCGCGCGTACACGGCCGAGCTGCTGGTCCACGCAGAGGCACTGAAGGTGGACTACGTGGTCTTGGTGGGCGCCCTTCTGGCAGACGTTCCGCACAGCAGGCCGATTCCTGTCAGCACATCCTCGGACGATGCCGTGTTGCGGGAGCGCCTCAACCTTGAAGCGTCCCAGTATGAGGGTCCCGTCGGCATCGTCGGAGTGCTGTCCGAAGTGTCGCTGCTGGCCGGCCTTCCCACCGTTTCCCTGTGGGCAGCCGTCCCACATTACGTGGCACAGGCCCCGTCACCCAAGGCGCAGCTGGCTCTCCTGCACCGCGTCGAGGAGCTGATCCAGGTCCCGCTGGACACCCACGAACTGGCCGAGGAGGCCGCTGCGTGGGAACGTGGCGTCGATGAGCTGGCTACTGAGGACCCGGAGATCGCCGCCTACGTGCGGCAGCTTGAAGAGGCAAAAGATACTGCCGATCTTCCCGAGGCGAGCGGGGAATCCATCGCGCGCGAGTTTGAGCGCTACCTCAAACGGCGTGGACGGGACAAGCCCTAAAGTACGACCCCGAGCAGGGAGTCAAGCGCGTCACTGACCAGCGCCTGATCATGCTGGTTGCCCGCTGCCGAGGCGGAGTCCGCCGCGACGGCCCAGCGGTCGATAGCTTCCAGGGCGGCCGGTGCGTTCAGGTCGGCGGCAAGGGCGGACCGCATCTCGGTGATCAGACCGGACGCCGATCCTTCCGGCGCGGTGGCAAGTGCGCGGCGCCAAGCAGCCAGCCGGTCCTTCGCTGCCTTAAAGCCGTCCGCGGTCCAGGACCAGTCTGAACGGTAATGGTGGGCCAGGATGGCCAACCGGATGGCGGCCGGATCTTCTCCTGCGGCCCGAAGTTTGGAGACCAGGACCAGGTTGCCCTTGGATTTGCTCATCTTCTCGCCGTCCAGGCCCACCATGCCCGCGTGGGCATAGTGCTGGGCCAGCGGCACTTCGGCGAGGGAATATGCGTGACCGGCACCCATCTCGTGATGGGGGAAGATGAGGTCCGAACCGCCGCCCTGGACAGTGAATGGAGCCGGCAGGTAGCGCTGGGCGATGACGGTGCACTCGATGTGCCAGCCAGGCCTGCCCTGGCCCAGCTCGCCGCCGGGCCAGCTGGGCTCGCCGTCGCGGGCAACGCGCCAGAGCAGGGGGTCCAGCGCCTGCCGCTTGCCAGCCCTGCCTGGGTCGCCGCCGCGTTCGGCGAACAGTTCAAGCATTTCGGCTTCGCCAAGGTGGGAGATCGAGCCCAGGGTCCAGGCGTCGAGGGCGACCGTCTGCTTGCCGGCAGCTTCTACGTCGTAGTAGACGTCGCCGTCGGGCTCCCCGGCGGTTCCGGGCACACGGTAGGCCAGCCCAAGGCGAACCAGCCGTTCGATGGCCGGAACAATCATTTCAACGGACTCAACGGCACCCACGTAGTGGTCCGGCGAGAGGACGTTCAGGGCCTCCATGTCGGTCTGGAAGAGTTCAATCTGGCTCGCGGCCAGGTCCCGCCAGTCCACACCGGTGGCAGTCGCGCGCTCCAGCAGGGGGTCGTCGACGTCGGTGACGTTCTGGACGTAGGAAACCTGCTGGCCGGCGTCACGCCAGGCCCTGTTCAGCAGGTCAAAGGCCACGTAGCTGGCCGCATGGCCCATGTGGGTTGCGTCATAGGGAGTGATCCCGCAGACGTACATGGATTGCTCTCCCGTGGCCCGGAGTGTGACTTCACTCCCCTTTGCCGTGTCGAACAGCCGGATGGCAGGCATGGCGCCGGGCAGCGCAGGGACAGGGCGGGAGGTCCAGGATTTCACAGCCTAAGCCTACGGCTAGGCACTGATGACATTGAAACCGAGCAAAAGATACAGGGCCAGGCCCAGGAAAATCCGGTACCAGACGAAGAGCCGGTAGCTGCGGGTGGAAATAAACTTGAGGAACCAGCCGATGATCACGTAACCCACCACCAGGGCGATGACGGTGGCCAGCGCCGTCTCTGGCAGGCCATACGGGCCGGTGATGCCGTCCTTGGAGACCACTTTGTACAGCTGGTAAAGGCCGCTGCCGAACACCGCCGGGATCGCCAGGAGGAACGAATACCGTGCGGCGGCTTCACGTGTGTAACCCATCAGGAGACCTGCGGTGATGGTGCCGCCGGATCGCGAAACTCCGGGAATAAGCGCCAGCGCCTGGGCGAAGCCGTACATAATGCCATGCTTGTAGGTGAGCTTGGTGAGCTCGAGGTCCTGCTTTCCGATGGCGTCGGCCACGGCCAGGAAGAGCCCAAAGACGATCAGCATGGTGGCTACCAGCCACAGGCTCCTCAGTACCGACTCAATCTGGTCCTGGAACAGCAGACCAAGCACGATGATGGGGAGGCTGCCCAAAATCACCAGCCAGCCCATGCGGGCGTCCGGGTCCTGGCGTGAGACTTTTCCGGTCAGAGATGCCGTCCACGCCCTGACGATCCGCACAATGTCACGCCAGAAATAGATCACCACCGCCGTTTCAGTACCCAGTTGGGTGATAGCGGTAAACGCGGCCCCGGGATCGGATGCGTTGGGCAGGAACTGTCCCACAATCCGCAGGTGCGCGCTCGATGAAATCGGTAGAAATTCGGTCAGTCCCTGCACTAGGCCCAGCAGGGCCGCCTCAAACCAGTTCACGCTAAGACCCTACGTCATTGACCCAGTTGATTCCCCGTAAGCTTGCAGCTATGCAGCAGCGTTACGTCGGCAACAGTGGATTGCGAGTCTCCGCCCTTTCCCTCGGCACCATGTCCTGGTCCGGCGATACCGACGAACAGGACGCCTCGGAGATATTGCGGACATTTATCGATGGTGGCGGAAAACTCATAGATACAGCGGCGTCATATGCCGATGGCCGTGCAGAGGCGATGATCGGATCCCTCCTCGGCGACGTTGTCTCCCGCACCGAAGTCTGCATTTCAACTAAAGCGGGGATGTCGACGTCGGACGGCCGTCGCACGGTGGACACATCGCGCAATGCGATGCTCTCCGGCCTGGACGCCAGCTTGGCGAGGCTCGGGACTGACTACGTGGATATTTGGTTTGCCCAGGCATGGGACGGCAACGTCCCGCTGGAGGAGACCCTGTCCGCGCTTGAATTCGCGCTCCGGAGCGGACGTGCCCGCTACGCGGGAATCTCGAACTTCAACGGGTGGCAAAGCGCCAAGGCAGCGGCGGTGGCCGGGTTTCCGCTCGTAGCCGCGCAGGCTGAATATTCACTCCTGCAGCGAAAGGCGGAAGCGGAACTGATTCCCGCCGTCGAAGATGCCGGCCTGGGGCTGATGGCCTGGGCGCCGCTGGGACGCGGCGTCCTGACTGGCAAGTACCGCGGCGCCATCCCCGGCGATTCCCGGGCGGCCAGGACAGACTCAGCACCCTACGTGGAGACGTATCTGGAGGCGCAGCCGTCCAGCGTGGTGGAAGCCGTAGCCATGGCGGCCAAGGGCCTGGGCCGGACGCCGTTGGATGTTTCGCTGAGCTGGGTGTTGTCCCAACATGGTGTGGCAACAGCCATCATCGGGCCCCGGACTCCCGTGCAGGCGAAAGAAATCGTGGCCGCGCAACTGACCCGGCTGCCGCCCGAAATCGCCCGCGCCCTTGAGGACGTTTCCCTGCCAGGCTGACACGCCGTTCAGGGCCGCAGTGTTGGGGTGTTGCCCGCCCTGGCGGCGTGGTGTTCTTAGTCCTGGACGATTTCCAGGTCTTCGTCATCGTCGATGCCGGCTTCATCGTCCTCATCTTCATCATCATCGAAGACCTGAAGGGGTGTAACTTCGCTGTAAGCCTCGTAAAGTGCGTCTTCATAGACTTCGAACGCATCCGCGACCGCAAAAAAAGCCGCTTCAACCGAGGGATCGCCATCGCCACGCCGGTTGGATGCTGCTATAAGGTGTTCTTCCAAGGCGGTTGTCAAGGACTGAAGCGCGACACGCGGATCGATGCTCATGACTTCACGTTAGCCGGAAAAGGACGAAAATGGAGAGCAATGAAGGAACATTTTCTCACCAGCTCGGTCCAGCGGGAACGGGACATTCTGAGGCAGTACGAGTACCTCGTGCTGACGGTCAGCCCTGACGATTCACTGCCTGACGCCAGGCGCCGGCTCGTGGAGCATTCCGAGTACGGCAAGTGGGAGCTGGAACGCAGCAAGCTGTATCTGGGCGGTGGCAGGCGCTTCTGGCTGCGCCGCCGGGTGATGCAGGTTCAGCGGACCGTGTAGGGACTAACAGGCCAGCGGCCTGTTCAAGTCTTCCAACGGACCCAGCCACGCGGTCGCCACGGTGTTGTGCGCCGACTCATCGTCTGATGGGTGGAACATCCCGGCCAGCACGTCCCGGTACAGGCGCTCAAGCTCCGACCCACGAAAGTAACTGGAGCCGCCACTTACCCTGATGGCCAGGTCCACGACGCGGCGGGCGGTTTCAGTTGCATTGACCTTCAGCCCCACAAGTCTGGGAAACCATTGCGGCCCGTGCTCAACGAGGGCATCCACATCGCGGGTGACGGTCAGCAGTTGGGGGTAGAGGATATCCATGGCCATGGCTGCCTCCGCGATTTTCCAGCGGATATCCGGATTCTGCGCATAGCTGCGGCCAGCATTCTTGAACGACGTCCGGCGCTTAACAGCCTCAACACCCACGTTCAGCGCACGTTCGCCGATTCCGGTGTAGACGGCGGCCAGCAATGACTCGAAGCAGGCGAAAATGGCGAAAATCAGCGGATCGTTATTGGGTCCCACGGGGAGTTTGCGGAAGATCCTCTCCGGCTGGACCTCGACGCCGTCCAGGACTGTGGTGTTTGACTGGCTGGCCCGCATGCCCAGGGTGTTCCAGTCGTCCAAGATGGAGTAGCCCTCGGCCGCCCGAGTGATGAATCCGTGCACCATTTCGCCTTCGCCTCCCCTGGCGAGTGTGTCCTTGCCGAAGATTCCCAGCCGGGTCCAGGCGGGCGAAAGACTCGTGAAGATCTTGGTACCCGTGAAGCTGTAGGCTCCGCCCGGCAGAGGAACGGCTGCCGTTTTTGAATCAAAGAGGACTGAGTCGTTGCCTGCTTCGGAATTGCCGAAGGCGAAGATCTCGCCGTGGGCGGCCTCCTGCAGGACGAAGCCAAGGGAATGGTCCCCCCTTGCGGCCAGGATGTGGGCGACGCCGGTCCAGACCAGATGCATGTTGATGGCCAAAGCGGTGGCTGGGGCAGCCGTAGCCAGCCGCCGCTGGCACTGTGCTGCCGCCTCCAGCCCAAGCCCCAGGCCGCCGTCGGACTCTGGCACAAAGAGCTTGAGGTAGCCGGCGGCGGTCAGCTCTTCGAGGTCTTCAAAGAAGAAGGTGTTGTCCCGGTCGTAGCCCGCAGCACGGTCGCGGATGGCCTCGAGCAAGGGCTCCGGGAGGACTTCCTCGGGAGTCATGTCAGGGCCGGCTCAGTAGTTGGTGAGGAGCGTGTTGAGCACACGGGCGCCGAACTTCAGCGAATCCACCGGGACCCGCTCGTCCACGCCGTGGAACATTCCGGTGAAATCGAGATCGTCGGGCAGCTGAAGCGGAGCGAAGCCGTAGCCGGTGATACCTAGCCGGCTCAATGATTTGTTGTCTGTGCCGCCTGAGAGTGTGTAGGGAAGCACTTTTGCCCCAGGATCCTCGGTGTTGAGGGCATCAATCATGGAATCCACCAGGTTACCGGCGAACGGCACCTCGAGTGAGACGTCGCTGTGTACGTAGCTCACGTCTACACCGGAACCGGCAAGCTCCCGCACGATCTCCAGGACGTGGTCTTGCTGACCCGGGAGCGTCCGGCAGTCCACCAGGGCCTCAGCCGATTCCGGGATGACGTTGTGCTTGTAGCCGCCCTTGAGCAGCGTGGGGTTGGTGGTGTTCTGCAGGGTTGCACCCACAAAGCGGGCCACCGTTCCGAGCTGGTCCAGCAGGCGGTCCGGATTGTCGGGATCGAACTCCACCCCTGTGAGTTCGGTCACGCCGTCCAGGAACTGCCGTGTGGTGGGCGTCAGCTCTATGGGCCACTTGTACTCACCGATCCGGGTAACCGCAGCAGCCAGCCTGGTGACAGCGTTGTCAGTGTTGATCTGGGAGCCGTGGCCTGCCCGGCCGTGCGCCACCAGGCGGAGCCATGAGATGCCCTTCTCGGCCGTCTGCAGGAGGTACGTGCGCTGCCCGCCGATGGTTGCCGAGAAGCCGCCTACCTCCGAGATGGCTTCGGTGGCGCCTTCGAAGAGCTCGGGCCGCTTGTCGACCGCGTAGCGGGCACCGTACTCACCGCCGGCTTCCTCGTCAGCGAAGAAGGCAAAAATTATGTCGCGCTTGGGCTTGCGCCCGGATCTGGCCAAATCCCGCATCACAGCAAGGATCATGGCGTCCATGTCCTTCATGTCCACGGCGCCGCGGCCCCAGATGAGTCCATCCTTGAGTTCTGCACCAAAGGGATCAACTGACCACTGGTCACGCAGGGCGGGAACCACATCAAGGTGCCCGTGAACTACCAGCGCACTGGCGGACGGATCTTCACCGGCCATCCGGGTGACAACATTTGCCCGTCCCGGCGCCGACTCGAAGATCTCAGCGGCGAGGCCCACTTCCTCGATCAGCCCGGCTGTGTACTCGGCGGCCACCCGCTCCCCCGGCCCCGACCCGTCACCGTAGTTCGATGTATCGATCCGGATGAGCTCCTGGCAGATCCGGACAACTTCATCCTCGGCACGGATGTCAGACATAGAAACTCCTAGGGCAGTGGGAAGGCTGCAAACAACCTGCGTTCTCGTGTGCCTTCAGCCTACCCATCAGCCCCGATTCCATGTTTCCGGAAAGTTCGTGTTAGAGTTTTTCTCGCTGCTTCGGAGAAAAGCGAAACGCTGAAAGGCGTGAACGTTGTCCGAATTACCACCTGCGCGGGTGGCGGAATGGCAGACGCGCTAGCTTGAGGTGCTAGTCCTCGAAAGGGGGTGGGGGTTCAAGTCCCCCTCCGCGCACAAGGGAAAACCCCTGGAATCTAATGATTCCAGGGGTTTTTTTCTGTTTCGGTCCAGGGCCTGGGCTGGGGCCGTGAAGCCGTCCCCGCCGGCTGGCCCCCTTGAAGTAGCCCTTCACCACGGGCCGGTCGGCTGAAGGGCGATCCTTGCCTGGCCTTGGACGTGGCTACTGGTTTTTTCTATCCGGCGCACCAGGGTGCCCAACGTCACCCGACACCGATCCCAGCTGGTGTCCGCTGGGAAATATACGCTCTGCAGAGAAATTTTCTTGCCAGGCTATTGGGGAATACCCGCCGGATGCTGTAGGTTGCATACGCGACAGACGAACCAAAGAAAAGAGATACACCTAAGTGGCAACCGATTACGACGAACTTCGCTCCGACGTCAAGGAGTCGCAGGACAACTCACTCGAGGCACTGCAGTCCGCCAATGCACCGGACGCCCGCAGTGTCGTCCTCGAGCTCGATGAGGCCGACGGGCTGGATGGCGCCGGCGTTCCCGGGGGCGAGTTCGTTGCTGAGGAATTGGTCGTGCAGGTTATCCCGCAGGCCGAGGACGAATTCACGTGCTACTCCTGCTTCCTGGTACGGCACCGATCCCAGATTGCGCGGCAGAAAGACGGACACAGCTACTGCACTGACTGCGAAGGCTGAGTCAAAAACACCGGATACTATTCCGTGGCGGCAGAGTTCCCGCAGCAGGAAGTTGAGGCACGCCCACGTTCAGTAGGCGTGCCTTTCCCGTTGCCAGGACGGTCTGATGGCTCAGGTGAGACGGCTGCGTACGATCTCGCTGACGACCTTGCCAGCGTAGCGCCCGGCGACTTTGGCTGTGACGGGCTTCATCACGGCCCCCAACTGACGCATCCCGGGCTCCACGCCTTCATTCCGCAGCGCATCGATGGTCGCATCAATAATGGCCTCGACTTCCGCCGCCGTCAGGGGCTGGGGGAGGTAGGCCTCAATAACTTCCGCCTCGGCGATCTCAGCCGCCGCGCGCTCGGATTCGCCGGCGTCTATGTAGATCCTCGCTGTGTCACGTCGTTTTGCAGCCTCTTTCTGTAACAACGAGGTCACCTGGGCGTCGTCCAGGATAATAGGCGCCTTCCCCGACTTCTCCCGTGTTTCGATCTCGCCCAGGATGTTGCGCACGGTTGTCAGTGCGGTTTTGTTGCGCTCCTTCATATGCACCACAACATCGGCGTGCAGGCGTTCCTTCAAAGTGGTCACGGCATTCCTCGATTCGTTGAGCGCCCCAAGCGACAGGGCAGGAGGACGGCGGTGAACAATCCCTCTAGTACCGTAGAGTGCTATGGCTGACAATCACTACTCCCCGCCCGGCGGGGAACGACTTTGATTCCTGATCAAGTGTCGCAGCGGATCATTGAAGCCTTCAGCCGTGCCGCCATCCCCCAGGTCACGGTGGCCGAACTGGCTGTGGTGTTGGCTCTGGCAACGGCACTCTCCATCCCCCGGGCCACCTGGAAGTATTTTGGACTCCTGGCCACCGCTACGCATGAATTGGGCCATGCATTCGCCGCCGTCATGAGCGGCCAACGACTGGGCGGTATCCGGCTCCGCCTGGACCACTCAGGCACAACTACCAGTTACAGCCGCGGCCGGGCCGCGGCCGTCTGGTCGGGATTCTGGGGGTATCCAGTTCCTGCCCTGACCGGCGCCGCCCTGGTCATCTCCGGTTTCGCCGGCTGGGGTTCGGCGGCACTGGCCACAGGAACCCTGATCCTCATGGTCTCGCTCGTGTTCATCCGAAACGTCGCGGGGCTGCTGATTACGGGCCTCGCCGTCGCAGGAGGCGGGCTGCTGGTTACCGTTGTGCCGAGCCACTTCACCGGCCACATTGCAATCGTTCTTGGCATGGCGTTGCTGGTGGCCGCCGTTCGGGACCTGGCAAAGCTGACCAATGTGCACCTGCGACGCCGTGACAGGCTGGCCAGTTCCGATGCGTATCTGCTGTACCGGGCAACGTCGATCCCATCCGGCGTCTGGATCGCGCTGTTTGTAGCCGTAATTGCAGGGTCGTGGATGGTCGCCTGGCAGCCTATTTCGGTAATCCTGAGCACTGGTAGCTAAGCTGGTCCGCATGAACCAGGAATCGTCGAGAGCGCAACCAGCTGTGATCGCAGCTGTGGCCGACGGCACGGACTCCGGCGCCAGCCACAGCACGCGGGGCGCTTATGTGACCGGCGGTGCGGAGTTCAACCGGGACACGAACTACATCGAGGACCGGATCACCCGCGACGGCCACCCCGGCCTCAACGGCGAGCCGGGGTGGCCTGTCGAAGCCGGGCGGTACCGGCTGATTGCGGCGAGGGCATGCCCCTGGGCGCACCGGACCGTGATTGTGCGGAGGCTCCTCGGGTTGGAGGATGCCCTCTCCCTCGGCCAGCCCGGCCCTACCCACGATGCACGGTCTTGGACCTTTGACCTCGATCCGGGTGGGGTGGACCCGGTCCTAGGCATCGCCCGCATCCAGAGCGCCTATTTTCGGCGCTTTCCGGACTATCCTCGCGGCATTACGGTGCCGGCCATCGTGGATGTTGCCAGTGGCGCGGTGGTCACCAACAACTTCCCCCAGATCACTCTGGACTTCGCCACCGAATGGACCCGCTTCCACAGGGTCGGCGCGCCGGACCTTTACCCCGAACACCTCCGCGCTGAAATTGACGCCGTCAACAAGCGCGTCTTCACCGAGGTTAACAACGGCGTCTACCGCTGCGGGTTTGCAGGCTCGCAGGAGGCCTACGACTCGGCCCATTCCCGGCTGTGGACTGCGCTGGACTGGCTCGAAGAACACCTCACCGGACAGCGGTACCTCGTGGGCGATACCATCACCGAGGCCGACGTGCGGCTCTTCACCACCTTGGCCAGGTTCGATGCCGTGTACCACGGGCATTTAAGTGCAACCGGCAAAAGTTAACTGAACTACCGGCCCTCTGGGGCTACGCGCGGGACCTCTTCCAGACTCCCGGCTTCGGCGACACAATCGACTTCGTCCAGATCAAGCAGCACTATTACGTCGTCCACGAGGACATCAACCCCACCGGGATCGTACCGCAAGGCCCCGATCTGTCCTGCTGGCTGGAGCCACACGCCAGGCAAGCGCTGGGAGGCCGCCCATTCGGCGACGGCACCCCACCGGGGCCAGTGCGTCCCGGCGAAGAGGTCACTCCCGGCCACGGAGCGGACCAGCATCAGGAAGGCGCATACTAGCCCGTTCGGCTGGCCCGGGAGAGTCCGGCTAGGTGTATTGACCACGGACGTTAGGAACGTTCGGCGTGGTTAGGTGACAAAAAGAAGACCTCCGAGTGGAGTGGGGCTTGTCTAAGAGTCCGATCCACAAGGAGGTCTTCAATGTCCCATGCTAACGCCATCCTGACGCCCAAGGGCAGGCTCCGGCTGGCTCAGTGCATCGTCGATGACGGGTGGCCGCTGCGCCGGGCAGCTGAACGGTTCCAAGTCTCGGTGACGACCGCGGCGCGGTGGGCTGGCCGCTACCGGGATCACGGCGAGCACGGGATGAATGACCGGTCCAGCCGGCCCGTCAGCTCCCCGGGCCGGACGTCCGTGCGGCGGGAGCGACGGATCATCGCACTCCGGATCAACCGCCGGTGGGGACCTGCCAGGATCGGTTACCTGCTGGGCATCCACCCCTCCACGGTGCACCGGGTCCTCTCCAGGTTCGGGCTGGCAAGGCTGTCCTGGCTGGACCGTGCCACGGGCAGGGTGATCCGCCGCTATGAACACCACAGCCCCGGAGAGCTGGTCCACGTCGACATCAAGAAACTCGGGCGGATCCCTGAAGGCGGCGGACACCGCACGGTGGGCAGGGCCGCAGGCAATCGGAACAAGACCGGCACGGCAATGAACCGGCGACCGGGCTACGCCTTCCTGCACAACGCGGTCGATGACCACTCCCGACTGGCCTACACCGAGATCCTGGCCGATGAGAAGAAGGAAACCGCGGCCGGGTTCTGGGAACGCGCCAACGCCTACTTCGAAGCCTGCGGAATCACCGTGAAACGGGTGCTGACCGACAACGGCTCCTGCTACCGCTCCTACGCATTCAAGGACGCACTGGGCCCGGACATCAAGCACAAACGCACCCGCCCCTACCGGCCACAGACCAACGGAAAAGTTGAGCGCTACAACCGCACCATGCTCGATGAATGGGCCTACGCCAAACCCTACGCATCAGAGTCCGAGCGTGTTGCCGCTTTCACCGAGTGGCTGCATCACTACAATCATCATCGAGGCCACACCTCACTCAAAGGTCAGCCGCCCGTCAGCCGCGTTACCAACCTCTCGGGTCAATACACCTAGGCGTCCCGGCAACTACTTCGGCTACCACGCCCTCACCATCGCCACCATGATGGAGGACCTCTGCCGGCGGGTTGTCCTCTACGACGTCCATCCCCTGCAGGGGCATGCGCGCTGCGCTGGGGTTCGCCGATCCCGCCTATGGTGTTGGCTTTGGCTACATCCCACTGCGGGCAGAGGACTGACGCACGCAGGGCAAAGCGCATCAGCTGGCTGCGGAGTTCCGGCGGCCGGCGTCGGGATTGTCGGAGCAAACGTCTGCACCTAATGTGGGTCGGATGGGTGACACTCAAGCGCAACACCGGCCCGCCGCTGGATCCCGCCTCCTAAAGAGTTCGCTGGCCGGGCTCTCGTCCGCATTCACGCTACAGCGGCTGCAGTTGGCCGCGAAGGCAGCTCTTGCCGCCGGCCTAGCTTTTGCCATTGCTCCCTTGATGCCAGGATCCGCTGCCGAGTATCCGTATTACGCGCCGCTTGGGGCGCTGGTGTCGATGTACCACAACGTGGCCGGATCATTCCGACAGGGACTCCAGGCGCTGGTGGGCCTTGCTCTCGGTATTGGGCTCGCATTTGCTCTGGTCATTGTTGGTGATCCGTCACCGCTGACTGTAGCGGTGGTTATGGGAATCGGCGTGCTCCTCGGCGGCCTCCCCCGGATTGGCTCCGGAAGCGATTGGATTCCGACGGCGGCGCTGCTGGTTCTACTCGTGGGCGGAAGCAACCGGGACGACTTTTCCTTTGGCTACCTCATCCAGATGGGTGTCGGCGTTGCGGTGGGCATCGCCGTAAACTTCCTGGTCTTTCCTCCTCTGCACTTCAACGCGGCGGCCGCCAGCCTGGGCAAGCTCAGGCTGGCCCTCGGGCGGCAACTGACTGACATGGGAGCGGCTCTGACTGAAAAGTGGCCTCCCGAGCATGAAGCCTGGTCCCGCCGGTCGACAGAGCTGGCCGAGGCAGCCAGTACGGTCCGGCACCTGGTCCAGGAGGCTGACGCGAGCCGCCGCGCCAATCCGCGCCGCCGGTTCCATCCACGCGATGTGGATCTCGACTATCGCAACCTTCGTGATCTGGAGCGCGCTACGTTCCATATCCAGGACATGACAGAAGTCCTGTCTGATGTCATCTGGAGGGACGACGCACCGTACACAGTGCCATTCCAGGACAGTTCATCGCTGGCAGCGGCCATGACTGCCACCGGTGAACTCCTGGCCTCGTTCGACGGCGGGGATGAAGCAGACCAGCGACGGCTCTTCGCTGCCGCGAAGTCAGCAGTGGAGGCCGGCATGGCAACGGTTGCGGAGCGGGCCCAGGAGGATTCGGCCGTGACAGCGTCCGAGTCCATCCTCCTGAGCCTGCACCGTATCCTCAGGGCTGTGCGGCCGGCGTCCTAGAGCGGAGCCACGGAGCCGCTGAAGTGGCGGCGGCCGGAGCGGGGGTTCCACGCCACAAATTCGGCCCGCTGCCAGCCTTCGCCAGGCGTCTGCGCCGTGGTGATATCCAGGGCGTTGATATCCAAGGCAACGCGGGCCGGCAGGAACACTGGAGCCTCGAACGTGACATCCCACGTGAACGTTTCGCCCTTGGCCGGCCCGACATCCGCGAGGGCCCTTGAGGCAAGGTACATCCCGTGCGCGATGGAGCGGCGCATGCCCAGGGCCTTGGCAGACAGAACGCTCAGGTGGATCGGGTTGAAGTCACCGGAAACGGCGGCATACGCTCTTCCCGTGTCCACCCCCAAATGCCAAATCGCGGTGGGGTCCGGAGGCGTGAAATCGGCCTGGCGGTTGTGGGGCGTCGGCTTGTCGATGCCGGGGAGGAACACACCCTTGGCCAGGTAGGAGGAGCGCCCGGTCCACTTGATGTCCGGCGTATCCGCGCCACGGATCTCAGACACAACGTCAAGTTGCGTTCCGGCCCGGTGGCCCCGGAGGTTCTCAACCCTGGCCTGGATGTCCAGGGATTCCGTGAAGAGCACCGGCGACCTCTGCTCCACATGGTTGCTGAGATGGACCATGCCCAGGAGCGGCAGCGGGAAATCGTCGCGGTTCATCACACTCATGGCCAGCGGAAATGCCAGTGCGTGGAGGTAGCCGGCCGGGAGGGTGTCCCTGGCAGACAGCCCGATGAGGTGCTGGTACGCGGTGAGGTTGCCGACGTCGGCCCTTACCCCGCGCACTTCGTGGCTAGTGGCAGGAAGGTTTGATCCGTTGTGCGTGCCCAAGACGCGCCGCCGCGCCGCCTGCGCGGCGGCATTGACGTACAGCTTGGACAGGGAAGGCATCTCCCCGAGGATGACCGGCCCGACTATGCTCATGCCCCCACCAGGTTCTGTCCGCAGACGCGCAGCACGTCGCCGTTAATGCCCCCCGCGGCGTCGCTCGCCAGGAAGGCAACGGCCTCCGCGACGTCGGACGGTTGGCCACCTTGCTGCAGCGAGTTGAGCCGCCGTCCCACTTCGCGGACGGCAAACGGGATCCCTGCTGTCATGTCTGTTTCGATGAATCCGGGTGCCACCGCGTTAATGGACCCGCCGTTCGCCGCCAGAAGGGACGCAGAAGCGCGCACCATACCCATCACGCCGCCCTTGGACGCCGCGTAGTTGGTCTGGCCGCGGTTGCCCGCGATGCCGCTGGTGGATGCCACCGAGACAATCCGTGGTGAATTACGGAAGTGTTCAGAAGCAAGGAGCGCTTCGTTGATCCTGAGCTGGGCGGCGATGTTGATGTTCAGGACGGAGGTCCAGCGGCCGTGGTCCATATTGGCGAGCAGCTTGTCCCGGGTAATTCCTGCGTTGTGGATGACGATGTCCAGACGGCCGTGACGCTGCACGGCGTGGTCGATGATCCGCTGGCCGGCATCTGCGCTGCTGATATCCAGCTGAAGCGCCGTGCCGCGGACTTCGTTGGCAACGGCAGCCAAATGGTCCCCGGCTGCCGGGATATCTACGAGGACCAGGGTGGCCCCGTCCCGGTGGAGGGTCCGGGCAATAGCCGCACCGATGCCGCGGGCGGCGCCGGTGACCACGGCAACCTTGCCGGCGAGCGGCTTCTCGAAATCCGGGGGCAGGTTGCCCTGCTCGCTTGCGACAGTCAGGAACTGGCCGTCCACAAATGCCGACCGGCCGGAGAGAAAGAACCGCAGGGCGGCAAGAGCGCTGGGGCTGGTGCTTTGTACCCCCTCTGCCAGGACGATGCCGTTCGCTGTTGCGCCGGCCCGGAGTTCCTTGGCCAGGGACCTCAGGAAGCCATCCACACCTTGCCGGGCAGCCGACTGTGCAGGGGACCTTGTTTCCGCGGCAGGCCGGGAGATGGTGATAACGCGGGCGCTCGGTCCAAGATCTCGCAGGGAGGACGCCGCGGACAGCACGGGCTTTTCGAGGTCTTCTGGCCGGGACAGCTCATCCAGGACCAGAATGATTGCGCCAAGCTTTTCGCGGGGCACTGCGTGGCGCCGGACGTCCAGGTCCCAGGAAAGCAGCGTGGCGGCCAGTTCGTCGGCACCGGCGGTGTTGCCCTGGACCAGCACGGGGCCAGTGACCAGTGGCTGGCCCGGCTTGAAGCGGCGCAGCAGCGCAGGTTGGGGCAGGCCCAGTCGCCTGGCGATGTTCTTGCCGATGCTCTGGTTGACCAGGGCGGTGTATTTGTCCGTCATCCGGTGCCCCTAGAGTGCTTCGAGAATTGCGACGACGCCCTGGCCGCCGGCGGCGCAGATGGAAATAAGACCACGCGCAGGCCTTCCGTCGACCCTGCCCTTGGCCTCCAGCATCTTGGCCAGCGAGGCCACAATACGTCCGCCGGTGGCCGCGAATGGGTGGCCCGCGGCCAGGGAGGAGCCGTTGACGTTCAGCGTGGTGCGGTCGATGCTGCCGAAGGCGCCCTTAAGTCCCAGCCGGGTGCGGCCGAACTCATCATCTTCCCAGGCGGCCAAGGTGCTCAGGACAGTCCCAGCGAAGGCTTCGTGGATCTCAAAGAAGTCGAAGTCATCCAGCGTCAGTCCGTTGCGGGCCAGCAACCTGGGGACCGCAAACGCTGGGGCCATAAGCAGTCCGTCCTTGCCGTGGACGAAGTCCACGGCGGCAGCTTCACCATCCACGACGGTGGCGAGCTTCGGCAGGTCATGTGCATCAGCCCAGTCTTCGGATGCGAGCAGGACCGTGGAGGCCCCGTCGGTCAGCGGTGTGGAATTTCCCGCCGTCATGGTGGCCTCGGTGCCGAGGCTCTTCCCGAAGACTGGCTTGAGTGTAGCCAGCTTCTCCAATGTGGTGTCCGACCTCAGGTTGGAGTCCTTGGCGAGGCCTCGGTATGGCGTCAGGAGATCATCGAAGAATCCTGCGTCATACGCTGCGGAAAGGTTGCGGTGGCTGTTGAAAGCCAGCTCATCCTGCGCCTCGCGCGAAATGTTCCACTGCGCGGTGGTCAGCGCCTGGTGCTCGCCCATGGACAGCCCAGTGCGTGGCTCCCCCGTACTCGGAGCATCGGGGGCCAGGTCCCTGGGCCGCAGGCGGCTGAGTACCTGCAGGCGCTGGGGCAGTGTCTTAACGCGGTTGAGGTCCAGGAGTATCTCGCGGAGGCCTTCACTGACAGCAATGGGGGCATCCGACGCCGAGTCGACACCACCGGCGATGGCGGAATCGATCTGGCCCAGTTTGATCTTGTTGGCCAGGCCCAGAACCGTTTCGAGGCCGGTGGCGCACGCCTGCTGCAGGTCGTAGGCGGGGGTTTCCGCCGACAACGCCGAACCCAGGACTGCCTCGCGGGTGAGGTTGAAGTCACGGGAATGCTTGAGTACGGCCCCCGCCGCAACCTCGCCGATCCGCTCATCCTGGAGGCCAAACCTGGCGATAAGACCGTCAAGTGCTGCTGTGAGCATGTCCTGGTTGGACGACTTCGTGTAGGCCCCTCCGGACCGGGCAAACGGGATCCGGTTTCCACCCACAATCACGGCCCGGCGGACCGGCCGCGCCGCCCCGGACGTCGTGGGGCTGGCGAATTCGTGGGGTCCGGTGCCGGACTGTCCATTGACGGACATGGGTGACTCCTCTGATCTGCGACGGTTACCGATACCCAGCGTACCTGATACGCTGAGTATCGTGAACAACCTCCACTCAGAAGCCCAGACGCCGGCTGCCGGCGGAAATGCCGACGGCCGCTCGGCCCGCTGGCAGACCCACCGGGAGGAGCGACGCCGGGAGCTCATCAAGTCCGCGCGGCGGGCTGTCCACGCGCTTGGCAGCGATGCCTCCATGGAGGAGATTGCTGCTGCCGCCGGAACATCGAAGTCAGTCTTCTACCGCTATTTCGGTGATAAAGCCGGCCTGCAGCACGCCGTCGGCGAAGTTGTCCTGAGCCAGATGCAACGGAAGATCCGCGAAGCGGCCCAAGGCGCACAGACCCCGCGGGAAGGGCTGTTGGCCATGATCTCGGCCTATCTCCAGATGGCGGAAACCAGCCCCAACGTCTATAGCTTCGTCACCCGCTATGCGCCGGTGGACGCGGACGGCCCCCACGGATCGGCCGCCATTTCGGGAGCCTTGGGCCACTTCTTCGATTCCATCGCGGAGATGATCGCCGCACCGATGCGGACCCACCTCGGCGACGGCAAGGAAGCAGTGATCGGCTACTGGCCCACGGCGGCCATCGGCCTGGTCCGAAATGCCGGCGAGCAATGGCTCAGCACACCGGATTCTGCGGCGAAGCCGGACCAGGAAGCCATGGCCCGCCAGATCACGGCCTGGCTATGCGTGGGAATCGCGCCCGAGCTTAGGCTTGCCAGCGCGCCATGATTCCGACTCATCAACCCCAAACCCTCCTGTCAGAACCAACGAAGGATATTGACATGACCGAAGTAGTGGACCGCCGTACCGACCCGGACGCTGACGTAACCAATACAGCCGTGACCACCGCTGCGGCGGAGGGCCCGGCCGCCGGCCACGGTGCGGCAGCGCAGCCCGCCGTCGACGTTGCCGCCCTCGGCGAGCAACTCCTGGGCAAATGGGCGGACTCTCGTCGCCAATCCCGTGCGCTGGCCAGTGACCCTGCATTGCACAAAATTGAAGGACTGACGCACACCGAACACCGGACGCGAGCCTTCGCCCAGTTGGAGTACCTCGTGGACAACAGCGCCGTGCACCGGGCCTTCCCGTCGGCACTGGGCGGTTCCGATGACCACGGCGGCAACATCGCGGCGTTCGAGGAACTGGTCACCGCCGACCCGTCCCTGCAGATTAAGGCTGGTGTCCAGTGGGGCCTCTTCGGCTCGGCCGTAATGCACCTGGGCACGCAGCAGCACCACACAAACTGGCTGCCAGGCATCATGAGCCTGGAGATCCCCGGCTGCTTCGCCATGACGGAGACCGGCCACGGTTCCGATGTGGCCAGCATCGCCACCACCGCGACCTACGACGTCAAAACCCAGGAATTTGTGGTCCGCACACCCTTCCGCGCTGCGTGGAAGGACTACATCGGCAATGCAGCCATCGACGGCCTCGCCGCTGTTGTGTTCGCCCAGTTGGTGACCAAGGGCGTTAATCATGGCGTGCATGCCTTCTACGTTGACCTCCGGGACCCCCAGACCAAGGAGTTCCTGCCCGGGATCGGTGGCGAGGACGACGGCGTCAAGGGGGGCCTCAACGGGATCGACAACGGCCGGCTGCATTTCGACAACGTCCGCATCCCCCGCACAAACCTCCTGAACCGGTATGGCGATGTGGCACCGGACGGAACCTACAAGTCATCCATTGCCAGCCCCGGCCGCCGCTTTTTCACCATGCTGGGAACCCTCGTCCAGGGCCGCGTGTCCCTCGACGGCGCCGCTGTGGCGGCGTCGAAAGTCGCCCTGACAGCAGCCATCCGCTATGCCACCGAACGGCGCCAGTTCAACGCGTCCTCGCACACTGAAGAAGAAGTCCTCCTGGACTACCAGCGCCACCAGCGGCGCCTGTTTACCAGGCTGGCCACCACGTACGCCGCGGGCTTCGCGCACGAGCAGCTCCTCCAGAAATTCGACGACGTCTTTTCCGGCGCCCACGATACTGACGAGGACCGGCAGGACTTGGAAACCCTCGCCGCAGCCCTGAAGCCGCTGAGCACCTGGCATGCCCTGGACACCCTGCAGGAATGCCGCGAGGCGTGCGGCGGCGCCGGCTTCCTGATTGAAAACCGCTTCGCCTCCCTTCGCGCGGACCTGGACGTCTATGTCACGTTTGAGGGCGACAATACCGTCCTGCTGCAGCTTGTGGCCAAGCGCCTCCTGTCCGACTACGCCAAGGAGTTCAGGAATGTCGATTTCGGCGTGCTGGCGCGCTACGTGGTTTCCCAGGCAACGGGCGTCGCGATCCACCGCACCGGCCTGCGGCAGGTGGCGCAGTTTGTCGCCGATAACGGATCCGTCCAAAGGGCTGCTATCGCGCTCAGGGACGAGGAAGGCCAGCGCGCCCTCCTGACGGACCGCGTCCAGACCATGGTGGCCGACGTCGGGGGCGCCCTGAAGGGCGCCAACAAGCTGCCCGTCGAAAAGGGGGCGGCCCTCTTCAATCAGCACCAGAACGAGCTGATCGACGCCGCCCAGGCCCATGCCGAGCTCCTGCAATGGGAGGCGTTCACGGAGGCGCTGGACGATGTCACGGACCCCGGCACCAGGCGGGTCCTGACCTGGCTGCGTGACCTATTTGGCCTGTCGTTGATCGAAAAGAACCTGTCCTGGTACCTCATGAACGGCCGGCTCTCCATGCAACGGGCACGCACCGTTGGTGATTACATCAACCGTCTCCTGGTCAAGATCAGACCGCACGCACTGGACCTTGTGGACGCCTTCGGGTACGGCGACGAGCACGTGCGCGCCGCCATCGCCACGGGTGCCGAGAAGGCCCGGCAGGACGAGGCCCGCGCGTACGTCAGGGCACAGCGGGCCAGAGGCGACGCCCCCGTCGACGAAAAGGCCCTGCTGGCGCGTACCTCTGCCGGCGGCCGCACCCAGCGGAACTGACTGCCTGCTCCGCGTTACACGCCTGGGTCAACGCACGACGGCGCCGCTCCTCTCGGCGGGGAGCGGCGCCGTCGTGCGTTGTTTGGTCAGTACTGCTGTTGTTACGGCTGTCCGCCAGGAAGCACTGAGCGGTAGACCTCAAGGGTGGTCTCCGTGATGGATTCCCAGGAGAAGTGCTCCTCCGCGCGGCGGCGGCCGGCCAGGCCCATGGCACGCGCCCTTTCTGGATCGGAGACCACCTCCGTGAGTGCGGCGGCAAATTCCGTCACGAACTTCTCCGGATCCAGCGGTGTGCCGGTGCCATCGGTGACCTGCTCAAGATCCACCAAGAGGCCCGTCTGCCCGTGCTGGACCACCTCGGGAATACCACCCGTAGCGCTGGCCACAACGGCGGCACCGCAGGCCATCGCCTCGAGGTTGACGATGCCCAGCGGTTCATAGATGGACGGGCAGGCGAACGCTGTGGCGTGGCTGAGGACCTGGATGAGTTCGTTCCGCGGCAGCATCCGCTCAATCAGGACGACGCCGGTCCGCTGGCTCTGCAATTCCTCAATCAGGCGTGCAGTGTCTGCAGCGAGTTCGGGGGTATCCGCCGCCCCGAGGCACAGCACAAGTTGTACGTTGGCCGGCAGCTTCGCGGCGGCACGCAGGAGGTACGGCACGCCCTTCTGGCGCGTGTTGCGTCCGACAAACACCACGCTCGGCTTATCCGGGTCGATGCCCAGCGCACGGATAGCGTCGTCGTTTTCATCGCGTTGCCACAGTTCAACGTCGATACCGTTGTGGACCACCCTGACCTTGGCGGGGTCGACGTCGGGGTAGCTGCGCAGGATATCCTGCCGCATGCCTTCCGAGACGGCGATGATCGCCGCTGCGGCCTCGTAGGCGGTTTTCTCAACCCACGAGGACAAGGCGTAGCCACCGCCGAGCTGTTCGGCCTTCCACGGCCTCAAGGGCTCCAGGCTGTGGGCGCTCAGTACGTGCGGGATGCCGTGGAGCAGGGAGGCCAGGTGGCCGGCCATGTTCGCGTACCAGGTGTGCGAGTGGACCAGATCGGCCCCTGCCACGTCCGGCACGATGCGCAGGTCCACTCCTAGCGTCTGGACGGCGGCGTTGGCAGACCCCAGGTCTTCGGGAACGGAATAGGAAGTCACCCCGGCACCGTGGTAATCGGCGTCGCGGGGAGCTCCAAAGGCACGAACCTGCAGGTCAACTCGCTTACTCAGCACCCTGCTCAATTCGGCCACGTGGACTCCGGCGCCTCCGTAGATCTCGGGCGGGAACTCTTTAGTCACAATGTCTATTCGCACGTTACCCAAGGTAGTCGTTCCGCACTATCTGTTCTAGTGTGAAGGAGTCCGGGCATGCCGGACTGTGGGGAGATACGAAGGCGTACAGGAGCGACCACCATGCCGTTGAACAAAAGAGTCCTGGCCATTGTCCTCGCAGGCGGCGAGGGTAACAGGCTAATGCCACTGACGGCAGACCGGGCCAAACCTGCTGTGCCTTTTGCCGGCAGTTACCGGCTGATTGACTTTGCGCTGTCCAACCTGGTGAATTCACGCTACTTGCAGATTGTGGTGCTGACCCAGTACAAGTCTCACAGCCTTGACCGCCACATTTCCGAGACCTGGCGGATGTCGACGCAGTTGGGCAACTACGTGGCGTCCGTGCCGGCGCAGCAGCGGGTCGGCAAGAGCTGGTTCCTGGGCAGCGCCAACGCCATCTACCAGTCTCTGAACCTGATCTATGACGCCAACCCCGACATCGTCGTCGTCGTTGGCGCCGACCACGTCTACCGCATGGACTTTGCCCAGATGGTGGAACAGCATGTGCTGAGCGGGGCCAAGGCCACTGTGGCCGCCGTGCGCCAACCGTTGAACATGGCAAACCAGTTCGGCGTGATTGAGGTGGACCAGGAGGACCAGCAAAAGATCGCCGCATTCGTGGAGAAACCCGCCACAACTCCCGGATTGGCCGCCGATCCGACCCAGTTCCTGGCGTCCATGGGCAACTACGTCTTTGACGCCGATGCTTTGGTGGATGCCCTCCACGTCGATGCCGAACGGCTCGATACCAAGCACGACATGGGCGGGGACATCATCCCCTACTTCGTCAGCCAGGGAGAGGCTGGAGTGTACGACTTCACGCTCAACGACATCCCCGGTTCCACCGAACGCGACCGGACGTACTGGCGTGACGTGGGCACCATCGATTCGTTCTACGACGCGCACATGGATCTCATCTCCCCGTTGCCTGTGTTCAACCTCTACAACTCTGAATGGCCCATCTACACGCGGCAAAGCATCTCCCCGCCCGCCAAGTTTGTCCGCGGCGAGAATGACACCGTGGGCACCGCCCTGGACTCCATTGTTTCCAGTGGTGTGGTCATCTCCGGCGGCGTGGTGGAGGGTTCCGTCCTCTCCAATGACGTCTTTGTGGGTAACGGCAGCAGAGTCATCGACTCGGTCCTGATGGACAAGGTGAACATCGGCGAAGGTGCCGTCGTCAACCGGGCCATCCTGGACAAATACGTGAAGGTACCGGCCGGCGCCGCGATCGGTCTGGATCCGGAACTGGACCGCGCCCGCGGTTTCAAGGTGACCGAGACCGGTATCACCGTACTCGCCAAGGGACAACAGGTGCCTGAGCCCGGGGAGGCGGAACGGGCGCTTGCAGCCCGGAACCTCCACCTTGTGCCTAATGCCATCCAGGCGGCAACGGCCAACTATCCCGAGATCCGCGAATCGGTGGAACAGGCCGCGGCGGTTCATGCGGAGACGGCATTGCATGCCGCCCAAGGCGCCCACCGCGCGTAGGCCGCAACGGGCAGGCCCGGCAGGACCGCTTGTCGCTGGATCCGGTCGGGCCGGATCTTCGTGAGGCTGTAAAATCGGTACAATGAGCTCCCCAGATCTGACGCCTGAAGAAATCCAGGCCTGCCTCAAGGTTTTGAACACCATCCACGTTTACGACGAGGAACACCCTGACTATGTCACGGTGCGCCGCGCTACCGGGAAGATGTTCAAGGCCGTGAAGCGTCACCGCCGCGTGACCAAGCGGGACTTGATCTCTGAAGCCGACCGGGCCGTCATTGCACAGACCGCTACGGCAGCACCGGACAGGATCGACGACGAGACCCGCGGCAACAAGCTGGAGACGTCAGCGACGGGCAAGGTGGCCGGGCACCTGATCCGTTCCCGCCCCTGCTATGTCTGTAAGAAGCATTACACGCAAGTGGACGCGTTTTACCATCAGCTCTGCCCGGAATGCGCCGCGTTCAGCCACAGCAAAAGGGATGCCCGCACGGATCTGACAGGCCGGCGTGCTCTTCTCACCGGCGGGCGCGCCAAAATCGGCATGTACATTGCCCTGCGCCTGCTCCGGGACGGCGCCCACACCACCATCACCACCCGGTTCCCCAAAGACGCGGCGCGCCGCTTCGCGGCCATGGAAGACAGCGGCGACTGGCTGCACAGGCTCCGGATCGTGGGCATCGACCTTCGCGACCCGTCACAGGTGATGGCCCTGACGGATTCGCTCAACGCCGCGGGCCCCCTGGACATCATCATCAACAACGCTGCCCAGACCGTGCGCCGGTCCGGCAACGCCTATAAGCCCCTGGTGGACGCCGAGGACGAACCGCTGCCCGCCGCATTGGAGCCGGCCAACGGCGGACCGGAACTGGTGACGTTCGGCCACGCCCACGACAAACATCCCCTCGCCCTCGCGAGCAGTGTCACCGATCACCCCGTGCTGGCCGGTGACGCGATCACATCATTGGCGCTCTCCACCGGCTCGGCTTCTCTGGAGCGGATCGCCGCCGGTACAGCGATCGACGCCGGCGGGCTCGTTCCGGACCTGGCCGGCATCAACAGCTGGACCCAGGTGGTGGACGAGGTTGACCCCCTGGAAATGCTGGAAGTGCAGCTCTGCAACGTCACGGCCCCGTTCCTGCTGGTCAGCAGGCTCCGGGATGCCATGAAACGCGCCACCGCACACCGGAAGTACATCGTCAACGTTTCCGCCATGGAAGGCCAGTTCTCGCGGGCCTACAAGGGCCCCGGGCATCCGCACACCAACATGGCCAAAGCGGCCTTGAACATGATGACCCGGACCAGCGCCCAGGAAATGCTGGACGCCGACGGGATCCTGATGACGGCTGTGGACACCGGCTGGATCACCGACGAACGCCCGCACTTCACCAAGGTCCGGCTCATGGAGGAGGGCTTCCACGCACCCCTGGACCTGGTGGACGGCGCAGCCCGCGTCTACGATCCGATCGTGATGGGCGAAAACGGCGAGGACCAGTACGGGGTCTTCCTCAAGGACTACAAGCCCAGCCCCTGGTAGCGGGCCACTGTCATGGCCGTGGTGTTGGGCGTAGGCTCGGCGGCATGAACAGCACAGCAACGTCCAACGGCTCAACGTCCAGCGAGTCCAACTCCAGCGGGTCAACGTCCCAGGTCCAAAACCTGGAACACCACGAATGCTGGGCCCTGTTGCGGACGGTGTCTGTAGGCAGGCTGGCCGTCCTGGTGGACGGCCAGCCTGATATTTTCCCCATCAACTACACGGTGGATGGCGGAACGTTGGTCTTCCGCACCGGCGAAGGAACCAAGCTGGCCGCCGCCTCGGGCGGTGCCGCTGTGGCGTTGGAGGCCGACGGCGTGGATGCCGTCAGTGGCCTGGCCTGGAGCGTGGTGGTCAGGGGACCGGCTAAGGCCATTACAGGAACCGAGGGCATCCTGGACTCCGCGGCCCTGTATCTTTTCCCATGGCAGGCCGGGAAGAAGGACACGTTTGTCCGGGTGAGCCCGGGCACTGTGTCCGGGCGCCGGTTCAAGGTCACCGCGCCCATGACGTGGTGGACCCAGCTCAGCGGAGCAGCCAAGGCAGCTCCCGAGTAACGCAGGGCCAACCCGGCCACGCGCCGAGGTGAAGTCCCCGCCTTAGAGGCCTAAGCCAGCCGGGTGATTTCCACGCTCACGCTGAGCGCCGAGCCTCCACCGCCGGACAGGATGCCCTTCAGTGGCGGCACGTCCCGGTAGTCACGTCCCCTGGCAACAGTGACATGGTAGTCGCCTGCCGGCTTGTGGTTGGTGGGATCCCAGCTGCGCCACTCGCCGTCCCAGAACTCCAGCCACGCATGTGACTGGCCTGCAACAGTCTCGCCGATGGCCGCCGTCGACCTCGGGTGCAGGTAGCCGGAGACGTACCGGGCGGGAATGCCGCAGCTGCGCAGCGCGCCGATGGCGAGGTGCGCGAGGTCCTGGCAGACGCCCTGCCGCTGTCCCCAGGCCTCCTCGGCGTTGGTGGTGACCGCAGTGGAACCGGACATGTATGTCATCTCGCCGCGCATCCATTCGAAGATGGACATGGCTGCCTGGTGCGGGTTCTTGCCCGCCACGACACCTGGAATGATGCCCAGTACCTCGTCACCGGGACCGCTCAGCTGGGACTGCGGCAGCCAGTCACTGAACGTATTAAACGATTCCTTCGATGCCAGGACGTCCCAGCCGGCGATGTCGGAATCGGCCGGGATTTTTTCCGCCCGGTGCACTTCGACAGTGATATTGGAAACGACCTCCAGGTGGTCGTGCGGCATCTGCATGTCGAAAGCGGTGACCCGCGTGCCCCAGTAGTCCCGGTAGTTGCCCACGGCCGCCTGCGTCGGCGACACCTTGAGCACGGATTCAAGGACCACCTGCTGGGGGTCGGTCAGCGGGGTCATGCGGGCTTCGTTGTAGGAGAGCGTGACGCGCTTGTTGTACTTGTAGGCCGTGGTGTGGATGATGCTCAGCCGGGTCATGAAACTTCTCCCACCCAGGCGAGCTCGTCTGCCTGATTGAAGTATTTTCGGGAAATGGCGTCCGAGGCCTGCGAGACGGCCTTCTGCACGCGTTCCATATGCTCGGGCAGTTCGGACATCAGATCGTCCGTCCGGTGGAACTCGAGGAACGTACGGGCCTGGCCCACGATCCGGCGGGCATCGTTGATGAAGCCCACCCGCTGCGCCGAAGGGTCCAGCTTGGCGAGGCACTCATCAGCGTCGCGCAGGGCGTAGACGATGGACCGCGGGAACAGCCGGTCAAGCAGGAGGAACTCGGCTGCATGCTGGTCCCCGAACGCGGCCCGGCGCGTCCGCAGGAACGACTCATAGGCCCCCGCGCACCGCAGCATGTTGACCCAGGACATACCCGCAGAAAGCACATCCCGGGTGGAAAGCATCCGCGCCGTCATGTCCGCGCGCTCCAGGGACCGGCCCAACACCAGGAACAGCCAGCTTTCGTCATGGCTCACCGTGGTGTCGGCCAGGCCGCTGACCATGGCCGTGCGTTCCAGCGTCCAGTTGCAGAAGCGGTACGTCCCCACGACGTCCTTACGGTGCTGGCTCAGCCCGTAGTAAGTAGTGTTGAGGCTTTCCCACAGGCCCGAGGACACGGTCTCGCGGGCACGGCGGGCATTCTCACGTGCGGCGCCCAGCGACCCGGCGATGGAGGTTGCGCTGGTTTTGTCATACGCCAGGGCGTGAAGGAGTTCGGGCAGGCCGAAGTCTTCGCTCTGCGGCCGGGCACCCATGACTGCGAGCAGTTCCTGGGCCACCCTGCGGCGTTCGTCCATGGGGAGGTGGTTCAGGCGTTCCAGGTGCACGTCCAGGATACGGGCGGTGCCGTCGGCCCGCTCCACATAGCGTCCGATCCAAAATAGGGACTCAGCAATACGGCTAAGCATTCGCGGTGACCTCCTGCGCGTCCGAAATCTGTGGGGATGACCCCGTGAACAATTGTGCCGGTTCGATGGCCGGGGTCACTGCTGCTGCTCCGACTGGCGGTCGCGCCAGTTGCTCTCCACTGGCCAGACGGATACCCGTTCGCGGATGGATATGGTGGGCCGCGGAACAGTTTCCACCGGCACCTGGGGTGAGTCTGCCAGCACCCAGGTGTCCTTGGAGCCGCCGCCTTGGCTCGAGTTCACTATCAGGGAGCCTTCCTTGAGCGCCACCCTGGTGAGTCCGCCGGGGAGTACCCAGACGTCGTCGCCGTCGTTGACGGCAAAGGGGCGCAGGTCCACGTGCCGCGGGCCGAACTTGTCCCCGCCCAGGGTGGGCACGGTGGAAAGCTGCAGGACCGGCTGGGCGATCCAGCCCCGCGGGTCAGCGATGACCCGTTTGCGCAGGGCCTCGAGTTCATCGTGGGAGGCGTCCGGCCCGATGACCAGGCCTTTGCCGCCGGAGCCGTCCACGGGCTTCACCACGAGCTCAGCCAGGTTGTCCAGGACATACTCCCGGGATTCCTTCTCCTCGAGCCGGAACGTGTCCACGTTCGCGATGACGGGCTCCTCGCTGAGGTAATAGCGGATGAGGTCCGGAACATAGCTGTAGACAAGTTTGTCGTCGGCCACGCCGTTGCCCACGGCATTGGCGATGGTCACGCCGCCGGCCCTGGCAGCGTTGACCAGTCCCGGGCAGCCGAGCATGGAATCCGAGCGGAACTGCAGAGGGTCCAGGAACTCGTCGTCGATGCGTTTGTAGATCACGTCCACGCGCTGTTCACCGGCCGTGGTTCGCATGTAGACGCGGTTGCCGCGGCAAATGAGGTCGCGGCCTTCGACAAGCTCCACGCCCATCAGGCCGGCCAGCAGGGTGTGTTCAAAGTAGGCGCTGTTGAAGACGCCGGGGGTCAGCACCACTACCGTGGGATCGTCGACGCCGGCGGGCGCCGTTTTGCGCAGGGCGGACAGCAGCCGCCTGGGGTACTCTTCCACGGGCCGGATGAGCTGCTGGCCAAACGCTTCGGGCAGGCCTTTGGCCATGGCCCGCCGGTTTTCCAGCACGTAGCTGACACCGGACGGCACCCGCACATTGTCTTCCAGGACGCGGAAGGTGCCTGCTGCGTCGCGCACCACATCGATGCCCGAGATGTGCACGCGGACCCCGCCTGCCGGCTCGAAGCCGTGCACCTGACGGTGGAAGTGGGCGCTGGTTGTGACGAGCTGGCGCGGGATGACGCCGTCTGCCACCACGTTCATTTTGTCGTAGACGTCGTTGAGGAAGGCTTCCAGGGCCCGGACGCGCTGCGCCACGCCCTTTTCCAGCACGGTCCACTCATCGGCGGGGATTACGCGCGGGACGATGTCGAGCGGAAACGGCCGCTCCTCCCCCGCGAAGTCAAAGGTGACACCGCGGTCCAGG
Source organism: Pseudarthrobacter sp. S3 (assembly GCF_050156905.1). Lineage (NCBI taxonomy): Bacteria > Bacillati > Actinomycetota > Actinomycetes > Micrococcales > Micrococcaceae > Pseudarthrobacter > Pseudarthrobacter sp. S3. The sequence continues at coordinate 2,207,152 of NZ_CP189583.1, forward strand.
AACGTCCGTGCCATGGAGTCAGCCCGGGCGCTGACGTCAACGAGGGAGAGCTTGCTCAGGGCATCGGCCACCTGACCGTACGACTCCCGCGCTTCCTGGCCGGGGGCGAACATCTCGTCGTAGGCACCCGTGCGCCCGGCGGCCTCGGAGTAATCCTGGAATAGGTCTGACATGTCCTTTAGCCAACCATCTTTTTGTTTCGAATTCATTACTGCCATCCATTGTGGCGTGTTGCCGGGGCAACGCCGGTTCGTTGGATCCGTGTCCTATCCGGCAAGGTTAGTGAGTGCCAGAGACAAGTAATGCCGGGAGCATCGGAGACAGCGGGAACAGCCACAGCGGACTGCGAGCCAGGCTTCGTGGACTGACGATACGTTCCGGCAGGCTCCTGCCCGGCCTCCTGACAGCCACCCCCGCGCTTGGCGTTGCCTTCGCCGTACATGCCATGGTGCCGGCACTGCCGGCCATGACCATCGCGGTTGCGTTGGGCCTGCTTGCCGCCAACCTGCCCGGCACGGCAACGTGGATCGCCGGCCGGGCCAGGCCGGGCCTCGACTTTGCGGGCAAGCACCTTATGCGCGGAGGCATAATCCTGCTGGGCCTCAAAGTGAGCATCATGGACATCCTGGGCCTGGGCTGGCTGGCCATGGTCCTCATCACTGGCGTGGTGCTTCTGAGCTTCGGCGGCACGTACCTGCTGGTGCGGTTGTTCCGGCTTCCGCGTGAGACCGCGCTGCTGGTGGCCACCGGCTTTTCGATCTGCGGGGCGTCCGCCATCGGAGCCATGGCGGCTGTGCGCCGGATCCGGCATGCGGATACCGTTCTGCCGGTGGCGTTGGTGACCTTGTGCGGCACCTTGGCGATCGGCATCCTGCCGCTGCTGATGCATCCCCTGCACTTGAGCCCCCTCGCTTTCGGTGCCTGGACGGGTGCGTCGGTGCACGACGTCGGCCAGGTGGTGGCTACGGCGCAGACTGCCGGCACCGCGGCACTGGGCATCGCCGTCGTCGTTAAGCTCACCCGCGTGCTGCTGCTGGCACCGGTTGTTGCCGTGGCGGGCCTGCACCACCGCAGGAGCACATCGGGCCAACACACGCTGCCGCCGCTGGTGCCCCTGTTCGTGGTGGGTTTCGTGGCCATGGTTGCGATCCGGTCCACGGGCTGGCTCTCCGACGGCTTGCTCGACGCCGGTTCCGGGCTGCAGGACATTCTCCTGGGAGCGGCCCTGTTCGGGCTCGGGTCCGCTGTCAGGATCCGCACACTGCTGCACACCGGAGCGAAGGCACTGCTCGCAGCGCTGGCGGCATGGCTGCTGATCGCGTTGCTGGGCCTTGCTGCGGCACTGCTGATGACAGCCTAGGCTGCGGCGGGATGGGGCGCGGCAGGCCCGGATCCCGTGATTAGATAGCGGAGTGTCACATGAGAATCTGCAGCGCAATGAAGCCGCTCAACGGTCAGAGCTGATCAGCACCCACAGTTACGACGTTTCCCTGGATGTGCGGCAGGCAGCGGACCCGGACGTGGCGGGCTACACCAGCCGCAGCGTTATCAACTTCTCCGCAGCCGTGCCGGGCCAGGGGCAGGCGGCGGCCACCTTTCTGGATTTCATCGCCGGCGAAGTCCACAGCGTGTTCCTCAACGGCAAAGGGCTCTCCGTGGCCGACGTTGTGGATGGTTCCCGGATCCGCCTGGACAACCTGCAGGCCGAGAACCAGGTCACCGTCACCGGCACCGCCCTGTACAGCCGGTCCGGCGAGGGCATGCACCGCTTTGTGGATCCCGCCGACGGCCGGTGCTACCTCTACACGCAATACGAACCCGCCGACGCACGGCGCGTGTTCGCCAACTTTGAACAGCCCGACCTCAAGGCCGAGTACACGTTTCACGTCATGGCACCGTCCGGCTGGGAGGTGGCCTCAAACGGTATGGAAGCGGCCCGCACGCAGCTGTCGAGCGATCCGGACACCAGCCGCTGGGACTTCGCCACCACCCGCCCCATGTCCACCTACATCACTACCATCCTTGCCGGGCCTTACTTCAAGGCCCAGGACCACTGGAGCGCCGCGCTCAACGACGGCACACCGCTGGAAGTACCACTGTCGCTGTACTGCCGTGCTTCCATGGCGGAATCCTTCGATGCCGCGGAACTCTTCCGCATGACCAAAAATGGGCTGAACTTCTTCAACCGGCTGTTCGACTACCCATACCCCTGGGGGAAATACGACCAGGCCTTCGTCCCGGAATACAACCTGGGCGCGATGGAAAACCCAGGCTTGGTCACCTTTACCGAAAGCTATGTGTTCACGTCCCGCGCCACCGACGCGCAGTACCAGGCCCGGGCGAACACGCTAATGCACGAGATGGCGCACATGTGGTTCGGGAACCTCGTCACGATGCAGTGGTGGGACGATCTGTGGCTGAAAGAGTCCTTCGCGGACTACATGGGCACCCTCGGCGTGGACCGTGCCACCGACTGGGACACCGCGTGGGTGAACTTCGCCAACAAACGCAAGGCCTGGGCCTACGTCCAGGACCAACTGCCCACCACGCACCCGATCGTGGCCGACATCCCCGACCTCGAGGCCGCCAAGCAGAACTTCGACGGCATCACCTACGCCAAGGGCGCGTCCGTGCTCAAGCAGTTGGTGGCGTATGTGGGGTTTGACGCGTTCATCGCCGGCTCACGGCAGTACTTCCGCGACCACGCCTACGGAAACACCACCCTGGCGGAACTGCTGAAGGCCCTCAGCGCTGCTTCCGGCCGGGACCTTACCGGCTGGGCTGCCGCCTGGCTGCAGACCTCCGGCATCTCCACGCTGTCGCTGGAGACTATAACGCACGACGGCGTCCTGGGCGCCGTGACGATCGTCCAGGATGCGGTGGACCCCGTTACCGGACGGGAGGAACTGCGGCCGCACCGGCTGCGTGTGGGCTCGTACAACTTCGACGCCGACGGCGCCCTGGTCCGCATCGGGAGCGTCGAAACCGACGTTGCCGGAGCACGGCCGGAGATCCCGGAACTGGCCGGGCAGCCGCGGCCCGCCCTCCTGCTCGTTAACGATGATGACCTCACCTACGCCAAAGTACGGCTGGACCCGGTGTCCGAGGCGACAGTCCTGGCGTCGCTGGACCGGATCACCGACCCCATGGCCCGCGCCCTCTGCTGGACCGCGCTGTGGAACTCCGCCCGCGACGGGGAAAGCCCCGCCTCGCGCTATGTTGAGGCCGTGACGTCGTTCGGACCGGCCGAAACGGGAGTCGGCGTGCTGCTGAACATCCTCGAGAACGCCTCCACCGCCGTCGAACGCTACACCCCCGTGGCCCAACGCGACGCGGTGCGCGGCTCCCTCCTGGCGGCCGCCGACGCCCAGCTGGGGAAGGCAGCGCCGGGTTCGGACCACCAGCTGGCCTGGGCGCGGACGCTCGCCGCCGCCAGCCGTCACGACGCCGCCCTCCTCCCCCGGCTCAGGGGCCTGCTGGACGGCTCCGTGGTGGTGGACGGCCTGGCCGTGGACGCCGAGCTGCGCTGGAGCCTCTGGCACGCCCTGGCGGCCAACGGGCAGGCCGCCCCCGACGAGCTGGACGCAGAACTTGAACGGGACACCACTGCCTCGGGCCGGGCGGGCCATGCCACGGCGATGGCTTCCCGGCCGGAACCCGGCGTAAAGGCCGCCGCCTGGCAGGAGGCCGTGGAGGGGACGGAGCTGTCGAACCAGCTCCTCAGCGCCAGCATCGCCGGCTTTGCGACCGCTCCCGCTGCCCTGCTGGACCCTTATGTGGAGCCCTACTTTGAGTGCCTCCGCGTCGTCTGGGACCAGCGGAGCATCGAAATCGCCAGCCGGATCGTCCGGGGGCTGTACCCCCTGGCGCAGAACCTGCCGGCGGGGACACCGCCAGCGGAGCACCCCGTGGTGCTCCGCACGGATGCCTGGCTGACGGCCAACACTGACGCGCCCCGGGCGCTGCGCCGGATCATTGTGGAGCAGCGGAGTCACCTGCTCCGCGGGCTCACCGCACAGCTGCAGTAGGCCACTCCGGCACGGGCTTACGGGACCCGGTGCAGCCAATCCTCGGCGCCGAACTTGGTGGTCACCCGGTCCCGGGCGGCACTGAGTTCGGCGGCAGTGAGTTCGGACGGGGTGGCTGCGTACCGTTCGCTGAACACTTCCATCATGGCGCCGATGATCTCCGTGCGGGCCAGTCCGGTCTGCCTGCGCAGCGGATCAACCCGTTTCTTGGCGCTGCGCGTGCCCTTGTCCGAGAGCTTCTCCTTGCCGATGCGCAGCACCTCGACCATCTTGTCGGCGTCGATGTCGTAGCTCATCGTGACGTGATGCAGCATCCCCCCGTTGGCGAGGCGCTTCTGGGCAGCACCGCCGATCTTGCCCTGGTCCGTGGCGATGTCGTTCAGGGGCACGTAAAAGGCTGTCACCCCGATTTTTTCGAGGGCGGCCATCACCCAGGCGTCCAGGAATGCGTATGAGTCCGCGAAGCTGATCCCGTCCACCAGCGTCTGCGGCAGGTACAGGGAGTAGGTGATGCAGTTTCCGGCCTCCATGAACATGGCTCCGCCGCCACTGATTCGGCGGACCACACTGATGCCGTGCCGGGCTACGCCATCCGGATCCAGCTCGTTCCGAAAGGACTGGAAACTGCCGATCACCACGGATGGTTCCTCCCAGTCCCAGAACCGCAGGGTGGGGTTGCGACGGCCGGCGCCCACCTCTTCGGTCAGCACCTCATCCAGGGCGACGTTAATATGCGTCGGCAGCACGGCGGGGGCGATGATGTTCCAGTGGTGATCTGTCCAGGCCGTTGCCTTCGCCAGCGCGCGGCGGACCGTGACGGACACGGCGTCGGCCGAAAAGCCGAACAGGACGGCGCCCGGAGGCAGCCAAGCGGTGACGGCCGCGGACAGCTCCGCCGCCGTCGTGCTTTCCGGAAGTCCTGTCAGCGCCCGGTTGATGGCGGGCAGCGCCTCGTCAGGTTCGAGGAAAAAGTCGCCGCTGACGGAGACATCGGCGAGGAGACCGTCCACAACGTCGAAGTCCACCACCACAAGTTTGCCGCCGGGGACTTTGTACTCACCGTGGTGGCTGCGGGGGCGGTCTTCAGCGGCAAATGGCGAGGCGATCATGCCATCCATCCTGCCCCACGATCAGGGCTCCCCGAAACGATAATGCCCAGGACGCAAAAAGCCCGCACCGTTGCCGGTGCGGGCTTTCCAAAGAACCTTGGGGGGTGAAGTGAACTACTTCGCGCCGCCGAAGCCCTTGAAGCGAGCGTTGAAGCGCTCGACGCGGCCTGCAGAGTCCATGATGCGCTGCTTGCCCGTGTAGAACGGGTGGGACTCGGAGGAGATTTCGACGTCGATAACCGGGTAGGTGTTTCCGTCTTCCCACTCGATGGTCTTCTTGGAAGACACTGTGGACTTGGTCAGGAAACTGACGCCGGAAGCCAGGTCGTTGAAAACAACAGCTTCGTACTTCGGGTGGATATCAGACTTCATAATGGGGCCTTTGTTCGCACAACTGGATTTTGCCAGCTGCCAGGTATGAATGGGATGGCTGGTGTCTGCTTCACTGCCGCAAGGCAGAAAGCGCAGGACAGCCAGCTCATAATAATAGCTGATCAACGCGGACCCTGCTAACCGCGGGGCCGGAGTTCCCAGAACGCCACGGCGGAGGCCGCCGCCACGTTGAGGGAGTCCACTCCTGCGCGCATGGGAATCTTCACGGCGAGGTCGGCGGCAGCAAGCGTCCCGGCGCTCATGCCGGCGCCCTCAGTGCTGAGCACCAGGGCCAGCCTGTCCGGATTACGCGCGGCGAGCCCGTCCACATCCACGGCGTCCTCGGTGAGTTCAAGCGCGGCCACCGTGACGCCGGCTTTCTTGAGCAGCGACAGGTCCCCCGGCCAGGACTCAAGCCGCGACCAAGGCACCTGGAAGACCGTTCCCATGCTGACCCGGACACTGCGGCGATAGAGCGGATCGCCGCAGCGCGGCGAAATCAGGACGGCGTCGATGTCCAGTGCCGCGGCCGACCGGAAGATGGCGCCCGCGTTGGTGGGTGTTGCAATGTGCACGGCCACGGAAGGCATGTCCCGGCTCAGCGCCTCATGGCCGGACCAACCCCGGTCTCGGCCTCAACTTCGTCCACGCAACGAACTCCACTGCTCGTAAGACGGAGCGACCTGTCCCCCGCCACAGCCACAGCCTGAGGAAAAGTTTCGTAAGTCAATCGAATCCACGTTCACAGCGGGCGGATCAAAGGTGGGGGTTGCTGCCAACTTGCCATGGCTGCCGTTTGGATATTCCTGCCTGCTTTTCGGGAGGGCGGTAAGATTACACAGATCATTGCTTGCCTTGGTGGATTTTGTCGTTGCTGAAACTGTTGGAGGAGTAGGTGGAACAGTCGTCCCTGCACCGCCTCCCTAAGACCACGGCGGCCGGAGCTGCGATGCTGATTGTTTTGAGCGCATGTGCTCCCGCAGGCGTCCACCCGCAGCCTGTGTTCACACGGCCAGTATCGGCGCCCTCGCCCACGTCCGGCGGCATTTCTAAAACGGTGTCAATGGATCCCGCGGTCACGGTTGTCGTGATTGGAGACTCGCTGAGCACGGGGCTTGGAACGTCACCAAAACAGGCGTGGCCCAAACTCCTGCAGTCGGTACCCCTGCCCGACAATCGGGCGGTTGAAATCATTAATGCTGCCCAGAACGGCAGCGGCTACCTGGCCACCGGTGTCGACGGCGACACATTCCGTATGGAAGTCCAGGCGGCAGTCACACCTGCGACCGACGTGATCTTGTTCTTCGGATCCGACAACGACAAGGGGGCAGATCCGGAGGAGCTCAAGGCGGCGGTCGCGGCAACGTTCGACGCCGCGTCGTCCCTGGCTCCCAAGGCCACTCTCGTCGCGATCGGTCCGCTGTCCGGCAGCGAGGGGCCGGATCAGGTGCTTGCCGACGTGAGCAGCTCTGACGCTTCCGCCGCGCAGGACATGGGGGTGAGATTCGTTGATCCCATAGCCGATCACTGGATCAGCGACCGCGCCGATGTTCTGCTCGGGCCGGACGGTGAACACCCCAGCGCCAGGGGACAAAAATTTCTGCGCGACAAGATGAAGCGGATTCTTAGCGCAGCCCTAGCCAGCTGAAAAGGCCCCCTCTGCTTGGGGATTTCCAAGCTGCAGACTTATAGGATCCAGCTGTGTACTCGATTTCGTTCGTGAGCGGTCCGGTGCCCGTTGTGCGGCTGCTCTGCTGTCGGCAGAAACATGAGCACCGCACGAGGCCGACGCCGGGCGGAAACTGTAGCCAGAGGCCGGGCGCGTAATCTCCGCACAGATTCCGGGAACAGTGAGTAAGCTGCGAACTTCGGAAGCTTACCTGTACCTGCCGCCGGCGTACCAAGTCCAGGACCGCCCGGACCGCCCGGACCTGGTCCTGGTGCACGGACTGCCGGGAAGCAGCCGGGACTGGGTCACATCAGGTCAGATCAACGCCGTAATGGACCAGTACGCTGCAGCCCACAAGGGTCTGGCCCCCGTGGTGGTGATGCCGGATGCCAGCGGCAACCATGCCAGCGACCCCCGCTGTGCCTCGACAGGAAATACGGGAACGCCGCCACCTACCTCGCCAGGGATGTGCCTGCCTGGGCGAAGTCCTCGCTGGTCGCCGGAAGCGGTGGCTCCCGCGACTGGGCCATCGCCGGTTTCTCTTACGGCGGCACGTGCGCAACCCAGTTGGGGGTGAATTATGCCGATCAGTACCCAACCTTTCTGGATATCCCCAGTGAGGACCAACCCACCATCAACGGCGGCAGGAGCGCCTTGGTGCGGAAATACTTGGACGGTGATGAGGCGGCCTTTGCCCGCCAGAACGACGTCGATGTGTTGAAAACAGGCCGGTTCCTGGGCACGGCCGGCGTGGTCACCGTGGGTGCCGATGACTCCTTTTACCGTCCGCAGGGAATCATCGTATACACGGCCGCCAAAGCCGCGGGAATGGAGATGCAGCTTCATCAGGTTCCGGGCGGCCACACATGGCACGCCTGGAGTGCTGGCCTCCAGAATAACCTTGACTGGTTGATGCGCAGATACGGCACCCTGCCCTGACCGGCGGCATCGGATTTGGGCCGGACCCGGTGCACGCCCTTCTTCGGCTCACGGCCGGGGACCACGCCCGCTCAGCTGCGCGGCGCAGTCGAAGGCCTCACCGCCGAATGGGCCGCCGGGCTCGTTGTCGCCTATGAACCGGTATGGGGATTTGGAACCGGCGAAGTTGCAGGTCCGGAAGATGCGCAGGAAATGTGCGTAGCTATCCGTGCGCAACTGGCTCACCTCTTTCACGAAAATATCGCCGTAAACACCCGCGTGGCCGCCCGTAGGTGCAATCGCCCACGGAAGGTTTGACGCGGGTGCCGAGCCGTCAGACCCGGGGATGGACTCGCTCATGGATGGTTTTGACGCCGGATGATGCGGCCCACGAGTTGCAGAGCGTCCCCGAGTGAAATGCTGGGAACGTAGGCGCGTGTGAGCGCCTGGGCGATACCGGGGAGGGCGGCTGAGTCAGGGTAGGTCATGAAGAGGGTCTGGTAGCGGGGGTGGAACTTGCCTTTAAAGGCCAGGAGGGACCGGAATCCGTAAACCGGTTCAAGGGCCGAGCCCAGGGCGTTCAGGATCCGTTCCAGACCGTTGGGCCCTGCATCGTCCCGGATTTGGTCCGGGGTCCCGCTGCCGGGTATCCGGGCCAGGGGCGCTGCAGAGAGGCTGATGAACCCGAGACCTTCCTCGCGCAGGCTGCTGGCCGCCGAGGCGATAAGGAACTCGATGGCGGGTCTGAACCCGTCGCTTCGCCTCCTCATGACATCAAGGGTCCGGCCGGTGATATTCCCGTGCCGGTAAACCGGCAGCCAGGACGTTACAGCGTGTACCCGGCGCTCGCGGTCGACGGCGATCAGGCACTGGACTTCGGGGTCGTCGAGCTCGTCCAGTCCTCCCAGGGTAAAGCCCATTTCCGGCATGTTGCGCTCGGCCACCCACTCTTCGGAGACTTCCTGGATTTGTGACTGAATGACGCGGGAAGCTGCAGGGTAAGTGACCCATTCCGCGTAGATCCCTGCTTTGGCTGCCTTGTTCAGTGCGGTGCGAATGTCCTGGAACTTTTTTCCCTTGAAGGACAAATTTTCCAGGGGAAGAACAGTTTCCTGTCCAACCTCTGCAGCCTCCCAGCCGAGAGCCACGGCCGTGTCCCGGACGTCCTGCGGGACCGAGTACAGGCACGGTGTCCATCCGTTCGCCCTACAATACAGCGAAAATTCCGTGATCAGCTCGGTCATCCGGGTCTTCGGGCCGACCGGTCCGCCGAGCGTCAGGGCCACCGAAGCGATGACCCGGTAAGCGATGAAGCTGTCCCCTAAACGTGAAAACCAGTACCTATTCCCGGACCACAGTGTCATCCATGAGATGGAACTGCCCTCCCCTGCCGTCAGGATGGCGCGGGCTTTGGCTTTGTCATCCCCGGAGTGTGTCGGACGAATCCCGAGGAAGGTTCGCAGCACTAAGGCACCGGTCACGGCCCAGAACACGATACCGACGCCTTCATACAGAACGATGGCCGGAAATGTCTGCGGGAAGAATGCGGGCAGAACGTCGACCGCGAACCCTAGCGGGAGGAACCGGTCCGGGACATCGGCAAGCAGCCCTGCGGGGGTCGGAACCGGGCTGAAATCCTGGGCCAGGACCAGACCGCTGCCGATATAGAGCACAGCCAGGGCGACGGCGAGCACCAGCACTTGGATAGCGAGCCGGGCGTACGTGCCGCGTGGAGCAGCTACCGGAAACAACCGCCGGCACGCCACCAAAACCGTCAGGAGCAGCAGAGGCATCAGCAACGGGACTACTAGGGACAGCGGATGGGCAGGAAAACTGCCTGACAGGTTCGCTGAAACGACCTCACCGGCTACCGAGTCCTGGCCAGTTGATTGAAGCACCTGGATCAGCACCACGAGCGAAAGCGCCGACAGGCAGGATTGGAGAACCAAGACAGCTCCCCAAGCGAACCGCCGGCCACGGCGTAGCCCCTCGGCAAGGAGCAACAACAACACCGACGGGACGATGGCCATGAAGAGGCCACCCGCGCCGGCCCTGAGCTGCAACCGCGCAGCCTCGCATTCCCTGTGCCTGCCGGCGGCGGTGCACAGATCCTGCACTGTCTGGGCGTCAACGGGTTCAATCCCGGTGAACAGCAGGCGCAGCACAGACAGCGGGCCCATAGCGTGCGGAACCAGCCCCGCGATGACCGGCCCGATAGCGGACACTGCGACCAGCACGGCCACGAGGACCCTGCCCTCGTGTCGGCTGCTCACAAAGATTTTCCTCCGGGGGCGCCGACCCAGAAACAACGGCCCCAGCAGGGCACCTGTTGCCCCGGCTATCAGTCGGGCCAGATCGGCGAAACCGCCACTGTAAAGGGCCAGGAGGACCAGCAATGCGAAAATGCCCAGCCGAAGCCGGCGCCTCCACAACGTTCCCATCGCTGCCGTACCTGCAGCAGCCACCCCCCAGGCCAGCAGGCTCGGGCCCGCAAAGTACATCCCGCCCATCAGCCATTCACCCGCAAGCGGGCGAATCAACTGCCAGAACCCCATGGCTGCCAGAACCCCCGTGAACTGTGCCAGCGAGGCCACCGCCACCACTCTTGCGCTGCCGAGACGCCGTTCCACAGGCACGCCAACCACCAGAATCAACACCGTGCCGAGCACATAACCAAACAGGTCCCTGGCCCAGAAAGCCGACGACACCACCGTCCACCACCGACCCGGAACGGTGCGCACCGTCACGGCAACGTTGGAATCCCACCCAGGCGCAGCCGTCGTGATAGCAAACCAAAATGTAAGCCCCAGCACCCAGAAAAGAACAACAAAACCCATAGTCGCTGGAGCACCCCGGAGTGTTGAAAGGAAGCGTCGCCCCAGACGCCGGAGGCGGCCACCCACGGACCCGTACCCCGGAAGAAGACGTGACAAAAGACTTCCCTTCACGAATTTCACAACAGAGCGCGCATGCCGATCCTCAAAATACCACTTGCCCACCGGCATGGCCGCTGCCCTGGACTCTCAGCCCGACATCCCGCAGAGACGCTTGTGTGGCCGGGATCTGCCCCGCCAGCCACTCCACGACACACTGCCTGCAATCATCAGGGTTGGCAACGCTGCGCCATCGCCCCTGCACCGCTCCCGACGAGTAGGCAGCTGCCCGCCGAAACGGATGTGGGCGAAGGCGACCTTTGTATGAACTTGGCCGGAACACGACGGGAAAGATATGTGATGCGCCCGCCCGCACCGAGGAACGACGGAGAAGTCCACCGGAAATTGTGGCCACGGCCAGCCCGGCCGCCCCTCCAGCCGGTCCGGCGCAACCAGGAACCAAAACGTGGAACACCACCGACAGCGAGGCCGGTCGATGACTCCTGCCCAAAAACACAAACCCGACAAATTCAGGAGTCAGCACGACCCCGAACCGGATCGGTGGGTACTGGCTTAGGCACGCGGCGCGGCAGGGCTGCGACACCCATCCCCTATATTTCGCCTGAGCCCGCTATCAGATGAGTCCAATCGTCGGTCTGTGACTGGCAGCCGACCCGGCTGGGATCATGCCAAACGAAGGCCCCTGATAAGGACGTTATCCGACTTCCTCTCACTGACATTCGTTACCTCGTCGCGTAGAACGCCACAGCCGACGAGGAAGCAACATTCAGTGAATCCACGCCGTTCATCATCGGAATCGTCACTCGGGCATCGAGTAATTGATCGGTCTCGGGCTTCAGCCCGTCGCCTTCGGTACCGAAGATCAACACCAGGTTCTGATGATCCTGGGCCACCAACTCATCAAGAGTGATGGCTCCCTCCCCCAGAGACATGCCGGCTATGTAGTAGCCCGCCTCTTTCAGCTGTTCGATACCAGCTGGCCAAGGGTCAATCCTCGTCCACGGCACCTGGAAAACCGTGCCCATACTGACCCTGATCGAACGCCGGTACAACGGGTCAGCGCATTGCGGCGTGATCAACACAGCGTCGACACCGATCGCCGCTGCCGACCTAAACACGGCTCCGACATTTGTATGATCGGTCAAGTCCTCCAGAATCGCGATCCTTGATCGTCCTCGTGTATGGGCGCGATTTGGCTCTCGTACTTTGGAACCACTGACAATGGTGTGGGCCACTATGTCCTCCAGGACCGCGACCCGGTGCGCGCCAGCCAGCAGCTCGTGGAGGGGCACCGGTTCCGGCCGCTGCATTGCGGCCATGGCGCCGCGGTGCAGGTGGAACCCGGTGATCTCTTCGAGCAGGGCGGCGCTGCCAATGAAGGCGGGAACGTCCGGGTAGGCAGTGAGGAGATCCTGCAGGTTAGCCAGCCATTTCTCCGCCAGGAAGAACGACCTTGGCCGGTGGCCGGCCGCTAATGCCCTGCGTAGGACCCGCGAAGATTCGGCGATGTACATTCCTTCAGCCGGTTCGCGGAGCTTCCGCAGGTGCACGTCCGTCAGCTGCGTGTAGTCGGAGACGCGGGGGTCCCCGGCGGATTCAAGATAATGGATTGTCACCGGCTGATTATTTCAGCAGGTTGGCGATCATAAAGCCCAGCGCCATCAGGCCGAGCGCAAAGATGACGGTCCGCAGCACAGCCGGGGACAGCCGCCGCCCAACTTTGGAGCCCAGAAGGCCGCCGATTGTGGAGCTCACGGCGATCAGGAGCACCACCAGCCAGTTGATCCGGTCAAAGGCGAAAAGCAGGTAGGACACGGCGGCCACGAGGTTGACGCCGAGGACCAGAATGTTCTTCATGGCGTTGGCGTTCTGGATGGTGCCGGTGAGGAATACGCCCAGGATGCCCACCAAAAGGATGCCCTGGGCGGCCACGAAGTATCCCCCATAGACGCCGGCCAGGTACACCAGGACAATCAGGAGAATGCCGTGCCTTTTGTCCTTGATGGCGTGCTCGGGGTTTTCCTCGCGATTGCGGACCCAGGCCTGCAGCCGCGGCTGGAACACCACCATCAGCAGGGCAAGCACCAGGAGCACCGGGGCCACGTAGTGGAAGACCTTCTCCGGCAGGTGCAACAGCAACCATGCCCCGGTGATGCCGCCCAGCAGCGACGCCGGCAGGAGCTTCAACAACTGCAGGCCGCGGCCCTTGAGCTCGCGGCGGTACCCCCACGCACCCGCTGCGGTGCCGGCCACAAGGCCCATAGCGTTGCTCATGGAAGCCACCACGGGAGTGACCCCGAGGGCGATCAGGACCGGGAACGTGACCAGGGTGCCGGAGCCTACAACGGCGTTAATGGTGCCGGCCCACAGGCCGGCAAAAAACACAAAGATGCTACTGAGAAGATCCACGGTTGGCGGCGCTGCGGCCTAGCGGCGGGCGGTGGCGGTGTAGCGGCCAGCGTTGACGGTGACGTCGAGTTCCACGCCAAATGTCTTGCTGAGGTGCTCCGCCGTCAGCACGCCCGCGAGGGGTCCGGCTGCCACCACGTTGGAGTCTCGGAGCAACATCGCGTGGGTGAACCCCGGTGGCACCTCTTCGAGGTGGTGGGTAACCAGGACAATGGCCGGAGCGGACTCATCACCGGCCAGTTCGCTGAGGCGGTGCACCAGGTCCTCGCGCCCACCCAGGTCCAGGCCGGCCGCAGGTTCGTCCAGCAGAAGAAGTTCTGGATCAGTCATGAGGGCGCGGGCAATCTGTACCCGCTTGCGCTCACCCTCGGACAGGGACGCGAAAGCCCGGTTCAGGAACGGACCCATGCCCCAGTCATTCAGCAGCCTGAAGGCCCTGCGTTCGTCAGCCTTTTCATAGCCTTCACGCCAGCGGCCCGTGACACCGTACGCCGCGGTGACAACAACATTGAGGACCGTTTCGTGCCCGGGAATCTGGTTGGCCAGGGCGGCGGAGGACAGGCCGATGCGGGGACGGAGTTCAAACACGTCCACGGAGCCGAGGATTTCCTCCAGGATGCCGGCAATGCCGCTCGTTGGGTGAAGACGGGCCGCGGCAATCTGCAGGAGAGTGGTCTTGCCTGCGCCGTTGGGTCCCAGGATGACCCAGCGTTCGCCCTCTTTAACCTGCCAGTCAACTTTGTTCAGGAGCGTTTTAGCCCCACGGACAACGCTGACGGCGGCCAATTCAAGAACATCACTCATAGGAGTAGACACTAGGACAAAACAGGGGCGGACTGATAACTGATGCTTGGGCAGCGATACGGGTCACAGTCGCCGCACGCCTGCCGGCCCGCAGGGGTTCGCCATCAACCTGGCGCAATCAATTCGGAAGACCCTGCCCCGCTGACTAAGATTGCAGCCATGACTTCGAACGTGACTGCGGTCAGCTATGGCCTAAAACTGACCGCCAGCGGGCTCGATACCGTGCACGACGCCCTGACGGGCAGTGGCGCCACCGTCCAATCACAATCAAGGGGCGGGGACAACCGGTTTGAAGTCCACACTGCCGAGCTCACTATCGCCGACGGCACGGACGACGGTATTTCCGCACTCCGCAGGGCGGTGGCCGAGGCGGCGCAGGCCGGCCTGGACACCGCCATCGTTCCCGCAGGTTTGCGTTCGGCTCCGCGGAAGCTGCTGATCATGGACGTTGATTCGACGCTGATCCAGCAAGAAGTCATTGAGCTCCTGGCGGCCTACGCGGGCAAGCGGGAGGAAGTGGCGGCAGTCACCGAAGCCGCTATGCGCGGTGAACTGGACTTTGCGCAAAGCCTCCACGCGCGGGTGGCCGTGCTCGCAGGATTGCCGGCCGCCGTCGTCGATTCCGTCCGGGCGGAAGTGAAGCTAAGCGACGGTGCCGCTGAGCTGGTTGCGGCATTCAAAGCTGCGGGCCATGTGGTGGCCGTGGTGTCCGGCGGGTTCAACCAGATCCTGCGTCCCATCGCGGAGGATCTGGGCCTGGACTACTGGTTGGCTAACGAGCTTGAAATTGTGGACGGCGCCCTGACCGGCAAAGTAATTGGTGCCGTCATCGATCGTGCGGCGAAGGAAAAGTACCTGCGCGAGTGGGCGGCCGCCGAAGGCATCGCGATGGAACACACCATTGCCGTGGGCGACGGCGCCAACGACCTGGATATGCTCGGAGCCGCCGGAATCGGAGTGGCCTTCAACGCCAAACCTGCGGTCCGGGCCGTCGCGGATTCTGCGATCAACATGCCGTATCTCGACGCGGTGCGCCACATCGCCGGGGTCTGAAGCAACCTCCGCCGATACGCCCAGAAGGCACGTCGCGGCAATGGTCTCAAGGAACAATGCTGCGACGTGCCATCTCGCGTTGGTGAAGTTTAGTTGACGCCCTTGCCGAAGTAGTCGGAGCCGCCGGCGTACTCCGTGTGGCCGGATTCGACGTCGGCCGTAGCCATGCCGGCCACAACTTCAGCGAACTCCTCCACCGAGTACAGCTTTCCGGCCTCAGCGCGGCGGGCTTCGATGGCACCCGGGTTTGAGCGGTCCAGCAGCGTGGCCGTGACGGTGCCTTCGATCATGTCGCCGGACACAACCACCAGCGAGATGCCCTTCTCAGCCAGGTTCGGGAGGAGCTCACGCAGGGCGTCCTCGCCGGCACGCTTGCTCCGGGCCACAGGCTCGTATTCGGGCATGGTGGGCACGGAGTTGATGAAGTGGGCCTGGTGGCTGGTCACGAAGACCACACGGGAGCCTTCCTTCATCAGGGGCACGGCGGCGTTGAGCATATTGACCTGGGCATCGCGGTTGAGCTTAAGGGCGTAGTCGTCTGCCATGCCGGACTCCATGCCGCCGGACGCGTTGAGCACCAGGACATCCAGCGAACCGAAGTTCTCCAGGGCCGCGCTGGCCAGGGCCTGCACGCCTTCCTGGGTGGTGAGGTCCGCACCCACGGCGGTGGCGCGGCCGCCGGCAGCTTCGATTCCTGCTACCACCTTGTTGGCGCGCGGCGCCTTCTGGCGGTAGTTAACGACGACGGCGGCGCCCTCGGCAGCGAGGTTCTTGGCCACTTCGGCGCCGATTCCCCGTGAGGATCCGGTCACGATGGCGGTTTTGTTATCCAGCAGTCCCATATGGGCTCCTTTGTTCGAAACGTCTAAATCCGTTGAGGTCTGGTGTCAATCATGCCAGCGCCCAGTCCACAATCACTTGTGGGACCCCGACAAAGAAGGCAGCTCACCCTCGTTTCAGTGGCCCATGCCGAGTCCGCCGTCGACGGGGATGACGGCACCGGAAATGTAGGCGGCCTCGTCGCTGGAAATCCAGCGGACCACGTTGGCCACTTCCGAAGCCTCGGCAAAGCGGCCGGCTGGTATGCCGGAGAGGTAGTTTTTCTGGGTGGCCTCGGGCAGTTCCGCCGTCATATCCGTGTTGATGAATCCGGGGGCCACCACGTTTGCTGTGATCCCGCGTGAACCCAGCTCACGCGTCAGGGAGCGGGCGATGCCCACCAGGCCGGCCTTGGAAGCGGAGTAGTTTATCTGGCCCGGCGCGCCGTAGAGGCCCGAGACCGAGGAAATGAGGACCACGCGGCCCTTGCGCATCCGAATCATGCCCTTCGAAGCGCGCTTGATGACCCGGAAAGCTCCGGTGAGGTTGGTGTCGATCACCGAGGTGAAGTCGTCTTCGCTCATCCGCATCAGGAGCGTGTCCTTGGTGATTCCCGCGTTTGCCACCAAGACCTCAACGGGACCGTGGGCGGCTTCCACCGCGGCGAAGGCCGCATCGACGGAGGCTTCGTCGGTCACATCGGCCTTTACGCCCAGAATGCCGGCCGGCAGCTCCGAGGGGCTCCGGAAAGTCACGGCCACCTTGTCGCCATTGGCCACAAAAGCCTGCGCGATGGCCAGTCCGATGCCGCGGTTTCCACCGGTGATCAGGACACTGCGGGCCGATGTAGCTGCTTCAGACATTAAACGCTCCGGGATTCTGCGGCACGTGCAGCCGCGGGTAGGACGAGGTGTGATTTTTGCTGCCTCCGATCTTAGCCCGCGTTTGGGCGCCACTGCCGATGGTGAGAGAATTGAGGCAAGCCTTTGGAGCGTGATCAATCAACCGTGACCCTTGAAAACCATGCCGGACAGTCCGTGCCCGGAGAGCCCGAAAGTTTCTCCGGGGATTCCGGGGTCTACAGCATTACGGACGCGGCGGACGCCCACTCGGAGGACATGCGCCGGCGCATGATCAAGTACGCGCTGGCCATGGGAATCCGCATGGTCTGCCTCATCCTTATTTTTGTGGTGGACGGCTGGTTCAAGCTCGTTATGGTCGCTGGCGCCGTCTTCCTCCCGTGGATTGCGGTGGTGATCGCGAACGGCAGCGACCAGGCGGAGATCCACAGCGACTCGCTGCTCGACTCGGCCCCGCTGGCCGAGCTGGAAAGCCAAGCCGGGCTGCCGGAACAGGACGGCACCACGTCCACGGTCATCCAGGGCGAACTCATTGATGACGACGACGAACCCACGCAAGGACAGGAACGGCGCGCCTCATGAACATTCTTGACCTGGCTGCAGGGACTGCTGGTCCACCGCCGGCCATGGCTGCTATGTGCTCCCGCAAGGCGTGCCGTGCGGAAGCGTCCTGGCAACTGCTCTGGAACAACCCCAAGATCCATACGCCGGAACGCCGCAAAACCTGGCTTGCCTGCAACGACCACCGTGACTGGCTCGAAGACTACCTCCAGACCCGCGGCCTTTGGAAGGAAACCCTGGTCCTGGATTCGGGGCATGCCGCCGGCCGGGCGCCGGTAGGGCAGGACGGCTGAATGTACCGCTTTCTCTTCTCCAGCAAATGGCTGGGATACCTCCTGCTGGCCGCCATCTTCGCC
This sequence comes from Pseudarthrobacter sp. S3, assembly GCF_050156905.1. Lineage (NCBI taxonomy): Bacteria > Bacillati > Actinomycetota > Actinomycetes > Micrococcales > Micrococcaceae > Pseudarthrobacter > Pseudarthrobacter sp. S3. Next base: position 2,225,004 of record NZ_CP189583.1, read on the forward strand.
GCCGCCTGCGTGTTCCTTGGCCGTTGGCAGATGGACCGCCGCGCAGAGACACTCGCGGAGATCAACCGCGTGGTCACCAACTATTCCGCCACGCCCATCGCCTTCGACGCGGCAAGGGACGAGTTCGCCGCGCTGGACCCGTCGAAGGAATGGACCCAGGTGGAACTCCAAGGCACCTACGCTCCCGACGGTCAGCGCATTGTCCGCAACCGTCCGCTGAACGGGCAGCCCGGGTATGAGGTGGTTGTCCCCTTCAAGCTCGAGACCGGCGAAACTGTGGTGATTGACCGCGGCTGGCTGCCCATCGGCAACAAGAACCCGGGGAGTCCCGATTCCATTCCGGCGCCTCCTGCCGGCCCAGTGACCGCCGTCGTCCGCCTCAAGCACGGGGAGCCCCAACTGGACCGTGGCGCCCCCGAGGGCCAGCTTGCTTCCATCGATCTCCCCACCTATGCGGACCAACTGGGATACCCGGTCCTGACTGGCGCCTACGGACAGCTCGCGTCTGAATCTCCCGCCCCCGCTGACGCGCCCGTCCCGTTCCCGAAGCCGGCCACTGAAGAAGGCACGCACCTGTCCTATTCCCTGCAGTGGTTTGCCTTTGGCGTTCTGATGTTCGTGGGCTTCGGGTACGCCGCACGGCAGCAGGCCAGGAATGCTGCGATCGACGCCGAGGATGAGCTTGAGGGTGAAGACGGGTCGCGGGATTCCGGCAGCCCCGTGCATTCCGCCGCTGCGGCAGCCCGCCGTCGCCCGCCTGTTGCCCGCAAACGCAAGAAGGCGACCGCCGAAGAAGAGGAAGACGCCCTGCTGGACGCGCAGGGCTACTGACGAACGTTCTGTCACGGAACGAGCCAGTTCGCGGCAAATCCCGTGCGGGGCTAAGCGACAGGCGACCGGACGCCGAGAAGGCTAAGCGAGCGTAATCAGGTCCAGGTAGTCTTCGTTCCAGTGGTCCTCGATGCCGTCGGGCAGCAGTACGACGCGTTCGGGGTTCAGTGCTTCGACGGCTCCTTCATCGTGGCTCACGAGGACGACGGCGCCGGTGTAGTTGCTCAGTGCCCCGAGGATTTCGGCGCGGCTGGCCGGGTCGAGGTTGTTGGTGGGCTCGTCGAGGAGAAGCACGTTCGCGCTTGAGGCCACGATGGTGGCCAGAGCCAGCCGGGTCTTCTCGCCGCCGGAGAGCACACCGGCGGGCTTATCGACGTCGTCTCCGGAAAACAGGAACGAGCCCAGGATGTTGCGGACTTCCGCGTCGTTCATGTCCGGGGCGGAGGAGCGCATGTTCTGCAGGACGGTGCGGTCCACGTCGAGCGTCTCGTGCTCCTGGGCGTAGTAACCCACCTTCAGGCCGTGGCCCGCCACGACCTCGCCGGTGTCCGGCTTGTCGACGCCGGCGAGCATCCGCAGCAGGGTGGTCTTGCCGGCGCCGTTGAGGCCCAGGATGACCACCTTGGAACCGCGGTCGATGGCCAGGTCCACGTCGGTGAAGATCTCCAGCGAACCGTAGGACTTGCTGAGTCCGTCCGCGGTCAGCGGAGTCTTGCCGCAGGGTGACGGATCAGGGAAACGCAGGGCTGCCACGCGGTCGGTCGCGCGGACGGCTTCGAGGCCTCCCAGCAGACGTTCGGCACGCTTGGCCATGTTCTGCGCTGCGACCGCTTTGGTGGCCTTGGCGCGCATTTTGTTGGCCTGGTCGATGAGGACCTGGGCTTTCTTCTCCGCGTTTGCGCGCTCACGCTTGCGGGCGCGCTCGTCCGTTTCGCGCTGGAGCAGGTAGCGCTTCCAGTTCATATTGTAGAAGTCGACCTTGGCGCGGTTGGGATCCAGCAGGAACACTTTGTTGACGGTGGCTTCGAGCAGCTCGGTGTCGTGGCTGATCACGATCAGGCCGCCCTGGTGGTTCTTCAGGAACTCGCGGAGCCAGGTGATGGAGTCAGCGTCGAGGTGGTTGGTGGGCTCATCGAGGAGCATCGTTTCGGCGTCCGAGTACAGGATCCGGGCGAGTTCCACTCGACGGCGCTGGCCGCCGGACAAGGTCTTGAGCGGCTGGTTCAGCAGCCGGTCCGGGAGGGCCAAGTTGGAGCAGATCGCAGCGGCCTCGGCCTCGGCCGCGTAGCCGCCGGCGGCCAGGAACTCCGATTCCAGCCGGTCATAGCGGTTCATCGCCTTGCGCTGGACCTCGGTGTCCTCGCTGGCCATGTCCTCATGGGTCTGCTTGAGCTTGTTGACGGCTATGTCCAGGCCGCGGGCGGAGAGGATGCGGTCGCGGGCGAGCTGTTCCATGTCCGGGGTGCGGGGATCCTGCGGCAGGTAGCCGATCTCGCCGCTGCGGGTAACCTTGCCGCCGGCGGGCTGGCCTTCGCCCGCGAGTACCCGGGTCAGGGTGGTCTTGCCTGCGCCGTTACGGCCTACGAGGCCGATCTTGTCGCCCTTGTCGATGCGGAAGCTCACCTGGTCCATGAGGAGCCGGGCGCCGGCGCGCAGTTCAAGATCCTGGACAGTAATCACAGCAGGTAAGGCCTTTCACAACGGGGAAACGCCGCAGCTCATCGGATGACGTCTGGAAGCAGCCGGGCAGAATGGCCGACAGAACGGCCTTTCCAAGTCTACCGGCCTCAGCTTGGCCCCATAACCGCTCCACCGCCGTCGTACGTTGGCTCAACGGTTGTGCCCGGCCGTCAACCCCGGGCATCCCGTTTAGTAGGTCCCCTACAAAATGGCGCCCGACGGCGGCCGGTAACGTCAGGATCACCCCATGCTTCGCTTGTACAACAACGACAGGAACACCCCATGAGCCAGACAGACACCGCCGCCACCGGCACCACTTCCCGCCTCCGGAACCGGTGGAATGCCACCGACCTGGGCCTGATCGCCGTCTTCGCAGCGCTCGTTGCCGGCTCCGCTATGGTGCCTGGCATCGCTGCGAACGTGTTCGGCATCCCCATCACTTTCCAGACCCTTGCGGTGATGCTAACCGGACTGATGCTGGGCCCCGGCCGAGGTTTCGCCGCCGTCGCCCTGTACACACTCCTGGGCCTGGCCGGCCTCCCGATCTTCAGCCAGGGCCGCAGCGGACTGGCCATTCTGGCCGGCCCCTCGGCCGGTTACATCATTGCTTTCCCCATCGCTGCAGCCGTTGTCGGCTGGCTGGCCATCGTGGTGATCCGGCGGACAACACGTTCCCGGGCGCTGTGGTTCTTCGCGTCGGCGATGGTCACCAGCATCGCGTTCGTGCACATGTTCGGAGTCGCCGGGATCGCCCTGAACACCAAAGCTTCACTGGGTGACGCCTTCCTCGCAGACCTGGTCTTCTACCCCGGCGACGTGATCAAGAACATCCTCGCCGCGGTGATCGCAGTGTCACTGCACCGGGCATTTCCCGACGTCCTGGTCCGCCGGGTGAAGCGGATCAGCAACTAGTCCCGCCATGGCAACCATTTCTTTCCGGCAGGCCTCAGTGGCCGTTGCTGTTGACAACCGCCCGGAACCGAAGTCCCTGCTCCGGGACGTCACGCTTGAACTGACGGAACAGCGCATCGGCGTGATCGGGGCCAACGGGTCCGGCAAGTCCACACTGCTGCGGCTGATTAACGGCCTGGTGCAGCCAAGTTCCGGCAGCGTGTCCGTGGACGGCGCCGATACTGTCCGGGCCGTGCGGGCCGTACGCCGGCAGGTGGGGTTCGTCTTTACGGATCCCTTATCTCAGCTGGTCATGCCCACGGGGCGCGAGGACGTGGAGCTTTCGCTGCGCCGCCCGGTCCGCCACGGTGCGGAGCGGCGGAGGCTGGCGGAAGCGGCCCTGGAGCGCCTTGGCCTGCTGCCGCTCGCGGACCAGAGCATCTACGAACTCTCCGGCGGTGAACGCCAGCTGATGGCCCTCGCCGCTGTATTGGCCGTGAGTCCCACTGTCCTGGTGCTGGATGAACCATCCACCCTCCTGGACCTCCGGAACCGCGAACTCCTGCGCCGCACACTTTCCGGCCTCGGCCAGCAGATTGTGATGTCCACACACGACCTCGACCTCGCCCTGGAAATGGACCGCGTGCTGGTGGTTGAGGCGGGACGCGTGATGTTCGACGGCGGCCCTGCCGCGGCCGTCGACGCATACCGGGACCTGGTCACCAACGGCCTGGCCGCGCCATGAGAGGGCACGGCTTCTTGCTGGCCAACTACGTCCCGGGGAATTCGATCATCCACCGGACGCCGCTTGCACTGAAATTTCTGCTGGTGGTGGGCTGCGGCCTGTTGTCTTTCCTGGTGGTCGACTGGTTGGTATCTGCCGCGGTGCTGGCGGCGCTCGGCGTCCTGTTTCTCCTGACGGGTGCCGGCGCCCGCCGGCTGGTCGGTGCTGTCCGTCCGGTTGGCCTTGTGCTGGTGGTCATCGGCCTGTTCCAGTGGTGGCAGCTGGGTGGACCCACGGCCGCCCGGATTGTCCTTAACATCCTGGTCTGCGTGGTGGCGGCGTCCCTGCTGACAGCCACGACCCCTATGCAGCGGATCCTGGACGGTGTTGTATCGCTGGCCACACCGTTCCGCCGCTTCGGCGCCGACCCCGAGCGTTTTGCGCTGACCATCGCCATCATGCTCCGCAGCATCCCGTATATCGCCGGCGCCTTCGCAGACGTCAGGGATTCCGCCCGGGCCCGAGGGCTTGAGCGCAACCCGCGCGCCCTCGTGCTGCCCGTTTTCATCACCACCGTGGCCTTCGCCCGCCAGACCGGCGAAGCACTGGCTGCACGCGGGCTGGGCGACGCGGAAGACTGAGGGGCCGTTAGATGTGCTTTGTTCGGCTCAGGGGTCCTGTCGGCCGGCCAGGAACTCGTAGCGCAGCAGCGCGGCCGTTCCCATGCCGCCGGCAATACTGATCAGAGCCAGGGCCAGGGAGCCATGGTTCCCGGTGCGCCGGGCGTGGGCGAGAAGCCGGGCCATCAGTACTGCCCCGGACGCACCATAGGCGTGGCCCAATGCCAGCGCCCCGCCGTCAAGGTTGGCCCGCTCCGGATCGATGCCCAACTTGTCCAGGCACGCCAGGGTCTGGGACGCGAAGGCTTCGTTGAACTCCACCAGGTCACAACCGTCCGCGGACAGTCCCCTCGCCTTCAGGAGCCGCTCCGCGGCAACCGCTGCGCCGATCCCCAGCACGTCGGGGTCCACGCCGGCAGTGTCCGAGCCCAGCACCAGGAGCCCGTCAACGGCACCGAGTTCCCGGGCCCGCTGCAATGAAGTAACCACGACGGCGGACGCGGCGTCCGCGTCGAAGCATGAGTTCCCGGCGGTGACAGTCCCCCCTGGCACAAAAGCGGGCGGGAAGCGCTTCAGCACGGCAGCAGTCAGTCCGGCCCGGGGGCCGTCGTCGGCACAGATGGGTCCGGCCTGCGTTTCCAGCGTGGTGATTTCGGCGGCGAAATATCCTGCTCCGGCGGCAGCCAGCGCCCGCCGATGGCTGCGCAGCGCCAAGGCATCCTGCCGCTCCCGGCTGACCGCGAACCGGGCCGCTACGTTCTCGGCAGCGACCCCCATATCCGGGTCGCCGAAGCTGTGCGGCACAAACTGGGCCCGGGCAAAAAAGGCGGGCTCGCCGTCGTTGTCCCGGTAAGCCCGCAGCGGAGCCGTGCTGATGCTCTCCACTCCCCCGGCGAGATACACGGGGTTTCCGCCGGCGGCCACCAGCCGGGCGGCCAGGACGATCGCGTCGAGGCCTGACCCGCACTGGCGGTCGACAGTCAGTCCCGGCACGCTGACCGGCAGCCCTGCCTGAAGGAGGGCGAGTCGGGCCACGTTGCCGCCGCCGCCCACGGCGTTGCCGATCACCACATCCGTGACGGTTTCGGCCGGCACCTGGGCATCGGCCAGGAGGTTGACCAGGACCGGCGCCAGAAGCTGGTGGGCACGCAATTCCTTCAGCGCACCGTTGGCGCGCCGGATCGCTGTACGCCGCGCCGCGATGATCACGGGCTGCCGGTCCGCGGGCACAAAGTCACCAGGCGGCAAGCCATGGGGTTGCAGGTCAGCGGTCAAGATGCCGCGCCCTCGGGTCGTGGGAGCCGATCCATTCCAGCAGGATATTCCGGCTGATCTTGCCCCGGTCCGTCGTGGGAAGTTCGGACAGTGCGAAGTACTGGTGGGGCCGTTTGTCCCGCGGCAGGATGTTTTCGAGTCCTGCCTTGAGCTGCAAGGCCGTGATTCCGCCGTGGGACGGAATGACGCCTGCAACCACCCGTTGGCCGCGGAGGTCATCGGGTATTCCAGCGGCAACAGCAGCAGCCACGCCCGGCACGGCCGCCAGGGCGAGTTCCACTTCGTGCGGATAGACGTTCTTTCCCGAGGTCAGGATCATGTCGGCGCGCCGCCCCAGGATGTGCAGTTCGCCGTCGGCGAGGTAGCCCTGGTCCCCCACCGTGAACCAGCCGTTGAAGGAGCGCAGCGCCTGCCCGTCGTCACCCCACAGGTAGCCGTTGCTAACCATGCCGCTGCGGACGCAGATATTGCCGGCTTCGCCGTCCAGGAGTTCGGAACCGTCGTCGTCCAGGATTCTGACATCCACGCCCGGGAACGGATGTCCGATCCCTGTTCCCCCGGCGTCCAGCAGCTCCCCCGCCGCCAGCCCCACACCGGAGACAAAGCTAAGTTCGGACGCGCCGTAGTACTCGAAGATGGTGGCGTTCGGCGCCCAGCGCCGTGCTGCTTCAAGGGTGCGTGCGTCCAGCTTCGAGCCTGCGCAGATGATGCTCCGGATGCCGGAGGCATCAACGCAGCCGGTCAGGCCGCGCTCACTCAGCAGCCGCAGCATGGTGGGCACGAGGATCAGCCGGGTCACGCCGTCGTGCGTAATGGCGGTGTGGACATCACCGACGTCGAACCTCCCCAGCGTCTGGAATTGGGAGCCCGCGTAGAGGCACTCAGCGAGGGCGTAGAGGTTAAGGCTGGCGGCCAGGGGGCCGGGCGCGAGCGTGACGTCGGTCTGGGCGAAGCCGAAGAACTCAACGGACGCGTCAAAGGACTGCCGCCAGGACTGCCTGGACCGGGTAAACGCCTTGGGCACCGAGGTGGTGCCTGAGGTGAGTCCGATCAGGAACGTCGAGTCCGGCGGCCCGTCCGCCAAGGCATCCGCTGCCGAAACTGTGCCCGGTTTGGCTGATTCCGCCAGCCGTTGAACGATCTCATCGTGCAGGGACGTCGGCCAGGTCGGATCCAGGACTGCGCATTGCCGCTCGCCGGCAACGGCTGCGGTGAACTTCACGGCGAAGTCAACGGAGTTGGCCTCCGCCAGGACTGTGACGGCTGCTGTCCCTGGCAGAGCGGCTGCGGCGGCGTCCCGCAGCTCAGCCCAGCGCAGCCGCTGGCCGGCCACCACAACGGCAGTGTCATGGGGGCGTTCTTCGGCCCAGCGCTGGATTTTGTCGAGAAAAGGCATCGAACCAACTTTACCGGGCCGACTCGGCTTCGGTGCAGCGGGTAAAGGCTATTGTGACTTGATGAGCTTCAATGACAACGTCCGGCTGGACCCCTCCCAGGTCCAGGACCGGCGCGGCATGGGCCGCGGTGCCAAAGTCGGCGGCGGGATCGGGGGCGGGATCATCCTGCTCATTGCAGTCCTCCTTGGCGTCAATCCCGCCATGCTGGAAGGCCTGACGGGCGGCACTGGCACGGCTGACCAAAATCAAGGGACGGCGCCGGCCTGCGCCACGGGGGCCGACGCTGACGCCCGGCTGGACTGCCGGATCACCGCCACGGTCAACAGCCTGAACGCGTTCTGGCCAGCCTACCTCCGGGACTACAACGTCCAGTATCCCCAGCCGCAGACGGTAATCTTCGATCGGGCCGTCAACAGCGGTTGCGGGACAGCTTCCAGCGCGGTGGGCCCCTTCTACTGCCCCACGGACAGCACCGCCTATTTCGATCCCGGGTTCTTCCAGGAGCTCGTGAACCGCTTCGGATCCTCGGGAGGTCCTTTGGCGCAGGAGTACGTGGTGGCCCACGAATTCGGCCACCACATCCAGAACGTGCTGGGGGACCTCGACCGTGCGCAGCAGGATCCGCAGGGGCCGGCGTCCGGTGCTGTCAGAACGGAGCTCCAGGCCGACTGCTATGCCGGGCTCTGGGTAAAGCACGCCTCAACCCAGCCCGGACCCGACGGCCAGCCGTTCCTGGAACCGATCACCCAGCAGGACCTCGAGGATGCCCTGTCCGCAGCTTCGGCAGTGGGCGATGACCGGATCCAGGAAGCCGCCACGGGCAGGGTCTCGCCCGAGGCCTGGACGCACGGCTCCAGCGAACAACGGCAGAAATGGTTCTACACCGGCTACACCAGCGGCGACATTAACCAGTGCGACACGTTCTCGTCGCCTAGCCTGTGACAGGATCCGTCGCCGACGGCAGCACGAACTAGAAAAGAACGACGACGGCCGGCTTCCTCCGCTGGGGAGGTAGCCGGCCGCCGTCGTACTTTTCATGTCAGATGTTGAAGCCGAGGGCCCGCATCTGGTCCTTGCCGTCATCGGTGATCCGCTCCGGTCCCCACGGCGGCATCCACACCCAGTTCAGGCGCCAGTCGTCCACGACGCCGTCCAGGGACTTGCCTACCTGCTCCTCGATGACATCGGTGAGCGGGCAAGCTGCCGTGGTGAGCGTCATGTCGATCAGCAGCGCACCGTCCTCGTCGGAGTACTTCAGGCCGTACAGCAGCCCGAGGTCCACGATGTTCACCCCGAGTTCAGGGTCGATGACGTCCTTGAGTGCCTCTTCGACGTCCTCGAGGCCCGTGCGGGCCACATTGATTTCGGTCATGGCAAGTCCTAACTAGGCCTGGGCAGCAGCGATGGTGGCTGCGCCGGCGCCCGTGGCGTAACGGTCGTAGCCTTCGTCTTCAAGGCGGTCTGCCAGCTCCGGGCCGCCCTCTTCGACAACCTGGCCGTCCACGAATACGTGGACAAAGTCAGGCTTGATATAACGCAGGATGCGGGTGTAATGCGTGATGAGCAGCGTGCCCATGTTGCCCGTCTCATGAGCGCGGTTGACGCCTTCGGACACAACCTTCAGGGCGTCAACGTCCAGGCCCGAGTCGGTCTCGTCCAGGATGGCGAACTTCGGCTTGAAGAGTTCCAGCTGGAGGATCTCCACGCGCTTCTTCTCACCGCCGGAGAAGCCCTCGTTGACGTTGCGTTCGGCGAAGTCAGCGTCGATGCGCAGCTGAGCCATGGCCGCCTTGACGTCCTTGGTCCAGGTGCGCAGCTTGGGTGCTTCGCCGTCGATGGCGGTCTTAGCGGTGCGCAGGAAGTTGGTCATGCTCACACCGGGGACCTCCACGGGGTACTGCATGGCCAGGAAGATGCCGGCGCGGGCACGCTGGTCGACGCTCATGGCGAGGACGTCCTCGCCGTCGAGCGTGATGGTTCCGTTGGTGACCTTGTAACGCGGGTGCCCGGCGATGGTGGAAGCCAGGGTGGACTTGCCTGAACCGTTGGGGCCCATGATGGCGTGGGTCTGACCGGTCTTGATGGTCAGGCTGACGCCCTTCAGGATCTCCTTGGTGCCCTGCTCCGTGTCAATGCTGACGTGCAGGTCCTTGATCTCAAGAGTAGACATAGGTCTTGTTCTCCTCTGCACCGCGCCCTCCGGCGGTGGTGCGGTCTGTATCTGGAAGTTTTGGTTCTGTTGCTTGGTATTGCCGCGGGCGGCTGATCTGTCCGGCTGATGCTGCTAGCTGAAGTTCGGGGCTTCCGCTCCGTTGAGCACGTTCGTAAAGTCCACGTAGACCTCGTCGCCCACGATCTCGACGGCGAACACCGGGACGGGATCGTAAGCGGGCAGCTGGAGCGGCTCACCGCTGCGCAGATCGAACTGGGAGCCGTGGCCCCAGCATTCGATCATGCACCCTTCCACTTCACCCTCGGACAGCGAGATGTCCGCGTGCGAGCAGGTGTCCCCGATGGCGTGGATGTCTCCCATGGAGTCCTTGACGATGGCTACGGGGTAGTCATCGATCAGAATCCGAAGAGCCTGCTTGAGCTGGATTTCATCCGTTTTGCAGACAAATTCGCCCTTTGGCTGGTCAGTCATCTGTTTTCCGCGCCGTCTAGTTGTTCGTCACGGCGAGTTCGCGCTCAACAGCCTCGGTAAGCCGCTCCTCGAGGGCCGGTACCTTGATCTGCTGGATGATCTCGTGCAGGAAGCCACGGACCACCAGTCGGCGGGCAACATCCTCAGGGATACCGCGGGCCATGAGGTAGAACAGGTGCTCGTCGTCCAGCCGGCCGGTGGCGCTGGCGTGGCCGGCTCCCTTGATCAGGCCGGTTTCGATCTCAAGGTTCGGCACGGAGTCGGCGCGGGCGCCGTCCGTGAGCAGCAGGTTGCGGTTGGCCTCGTAGCTGTCCGTGCCTTCGGCTTCCTTGCGGATCAGGACGTCGCCTACCCACACGGCGTGCGCGTTGCGGCCCTGCAAGGCGCCCTTGTAGAGCACATTGGAGGTGCAGTTCGCCACCGCGTGGTCAACGAAGAGCCGTTGTTCCAGGTGCTGGCCGGCGTCGGCAAAGTACAGGCCGAACATTTCCGCTTCTCCGCCGGGGGCGGTGAAACGGGCAGAGGGCGTGACGCGGACCAGGTCCCCGCCGAGGCTGACCACGACGTGCTTGAACTTGGCGTCGCGACCGATCTTTGCCTGCTGGGAGGAGGCGTGAACGGCGTCGTCGTTCCATTCCTGGAGCGAGACAACAGTGAGGTTGGCGCCGTCTTCAACAACGATTTCGATGTTTTCGGACACAACGGCCGAACCCTGGTGGTTCAGGACCACAACGGCCTTGGAGAACTTCTCCGCTATTATCACCAGGTGCTGGGCAGCTGCCGCCGTCGAGGTACCGTCGATCGCGACAGTGACCTCGGTCTCGGCTTCAAACTCGGCCGGGATGGTGAGGACGGTGGCTTCGCTGAAGTTTTCCCAGGCGTTCGCGGACACGCGGTCCTCCGGGATTCCGGCGGAACCGATGCGCTTGTCGCCGCGTGCCACGGTCTCAACCGTGACCTGCTCCGGGCCGCTGACGGTTACGGTCGGAGCCGGTCCCGCAAGGACCTCACTGTGCAGGCCGCGCAGGCGCTTGAGCGGGGTGAAGCGCCAGTCTTCCTCAAGCCCGGTGAGGGGCTTGAAGTCCGCCAGGTTGTACGAGGTCAGCCGGCCAGCGCGTGAGCTGTCCGGAATGCCGACGCCGCCGCCGTGCGAGTGGCGCTTGACGGCTTCCCCGGCCAGGGGGGCCTTGGAAGCGTTCGAGTTGATCGGAGACAGGCTTTCGCCCTCTTCCGTGAAACCGTTGATAAACGGCTGGGCCGAGGGCGCGCCGATGCGCGCCTTTTCAGTAGTGATTTCAGTCATCGTTATCCGACGGACCCTTCCATCTGCAGTTCAATCAGGCGATTCAGCTCAAGTGCGTACTCCATCGGGAGTTCGCGGGCGATGGGCTCGATGAAGCCACGGACGATCATCGCCATGGCCTCGTCTTCGCGCATGCCGCGGGACATCAGGTAGAAGAGCTGCTCTTCGCTGACCCGGGAAACAGTTGCTTCATGGCCCATCACCACGTCATCCTCGCGGATGTCGATGTACGGGTAGGTGTCCGAACGGCTGATGGTATCCACCAGCAGCGCGTCGCAACGGACGGTGTTCGCTGAGTGCTTGGCACCTTCACGGACCTGGACCAGTCCGCGGTAAGCAGCCCGTCCGCCGCCGCGGGCCACGGACTTGGAGATGATGGAGCTCTTGGTATTCGGCGCGATGTGCACCATCTTCGAGCCGGTGTCCTGGTGCTGACCGGCGCCGGCGAAGGCGATGGACAGAGTCTCGCCCTTTGCGTGCTCGCCTACGAGGTAAACGGCCGGGTACTTCATGGTGACCTTGGAGCCGATGTTGCCGTCAACCCATTCCATGGTGGCGCCTTCTTCGCAGATGGCACGCTTGGTCACCAGGTTGTACACGTTGGTGGACCAGTTCTGGATGGTGGTGTAACGGACGCGGGCGCCCTTCTTCACGATGATTTCCACCACAGCGGAGTGCAGCGAATCCGAGGTGTAGATCGGCGCGGTGCAGCCTTCGATGTAGTGGACGTAGGAGTCCTCGTCGGCGATGATCAGGGTGCGTTCGAACTGGCCCATGTTTTCCGTGTTGATGCGGAAGTATGCCTGCAGCGGAATGTCCACGTGGACGCCCTTGGGGACGTACACAAAGGAACCGCCGGACCAGACGGCCGTGTTCAGCGACGCGAACTTGTTGTCGCCCACGGGGATGATCGTGCCGAAGTACTCCTGGAAGATCTCCGGGTGTTCGCGCAGCGCGGTGTCGGTGTCCAGGAAGATGACGCCCTGCTTTTCGAGGTCCTCACGCAGCTGGTGGTAGACAACCTCGGACTCGTACTGGGCGGCGACGCCGGAAACCAGGCGTTGCTTTTCGGCCTCGGGGATGCCGAGCTTGTCGTACGTGTTCTTAATGTCCTCGGGCAGGTCCTCCCAGCTGGTGGCCTGCTTCTCGGTGGAACGCACAAAGTACTTGATGTTGTCGAAGTCGATGCCCGAGAGGTCTGCACCCCAGGTGGGCATGGGCTTGCGGTCGAAGTACTTCAGGCCCTTGAGACGAAGATCGAGCATCCATTTCGGCTCGCTCTTCTTGGCCGAGATGTCGCGGACGACGTCTTCATTGATACCGCGGCGGGCGTTGGCACCGACATCGTTCTTGTCAGACCAGCCGTACTCATATGTGCCGATGCCGTGGAGCTCGGGATTCTTTTCCAGAATCTCCGAGATCACAGTGTCTTCGGCTACCGCTTTCTCTGATAGTTGGTCCGTCATCACGGCCTTTCTTGCTGATGGTTGGTTACTTCATCCAGGCTGGCGGGGGCTGCCTGCGGGACGTGTGGTCCCCCGGCAGCCAGCCGGCCTGTGGGTATGTGGGTAGTGCAGACGTGTCCGCCGCGCGCCAGCGTGGACAGGCGGCGCACGTCAACGCCGACGAGACGGGAGAACACTTCGGTCTCCACATCGCAGAAGACGGGGAACTGGGCGGCGAGCTGCTGGATGGGGCAATGCCCCTGGCACAGCTGGACGCTGGACAGTGCGGCCGGCAGCGGGGCCCTGGCTTCGATCGAGGCGGCCGACGCCACGAACCCATCCCGGCTCAGCGCCGTGGACAATGCTTGCGCCCTGGCGGTGATGTCCCGTCCGGCCTGTTCTATCTCGGGTGCGTAACGGCGTTCCATGTCGGCAAAACGTTCGACGGCGAACGCGCGGACTGCCTGTTCGCCCGCCACTGCCTGGAGCTGCTTGAGCGCGAGGGCAGCGATGTCGAGGTAATCGTTGCCAAGCGTGGACTGGCCCTGCGAGCTCAGGACATAGCGGCGGGCGGGTCGCCCCGCGCCTGCACCTGCCTTGGCTGCACGCTTGACCTCAATAACCCCACTGCGGGCCAGATGATCAAGATGCCTCCGGACCGCGGCTGGCGTGAAACCGAGCATGTCTCCGAGTTCCGCAGCGCTGATAGGGCCATGCTCGAGCACGGCGCCAAGGACCCGGTCCCGGGTACGCTCGTCGGAGTCCGCTACCGGCACAGCGGCCACGTGGCCGCGATCAGCGGCGGTACGTGGCGCTCTGTGCCCGGCAAACGGCACAGCAGCAGCATTGGTCATGGAATACACAACACAATCATGTCGTAATTTACTCCCCCGTACTAGTAAGGTCAGGCTGACCTGCGGCTGGGGTCACCTGCGGCCCCGCCAGTACTACATCGCGTAGAATGCTTGGGTGCGATCCCCCGAATCCCCGGTTCTGTCCATCAGCGGGTTAATCAAGGATGTTGGTCCGCTGGCCAGCCTGGACGGAAAAATGCTCCGGGTAGTCAACGGCGTATCTTTTGTGGCCGAACGCGGCCAGGTCACCGCCCTCCTGGGCGCCAATGGAGCTGGAAAAACCACCACCATCGAATGCGCCCAAGGCCTGCAGAAACGCAACGGGGGCAGCATCTCGCTGCTCGGCCAGGATCCGGGCCGAGCGGGCGCTGACCTGCGGTCCCGCGTAGGCGTGATGCTTCAGGACGGCGGCCTCCCGCCGTCGGCCCGTCCCATCCCGCTCCTGCGGCACATCGCCGGAATGTACGCGAGGCCCCGCTCCGTCGACGAACTGGTGGAACGACTTGGTATTGACACCTTCGCCAGGACCACCGTCCGCCGGCTCTCCGGTGGGCAGAAACAACGGCTGGCACTCGCCGCAGCCCTGATCGGAAATCCGGAAGTCCTATTCCTGGACGAGCCCAGCGCCGGCCTGGATCCCCAGTCCCGGCAGCTGGTGTTCGAGCTCATCTCGGAACTGCGGGCAACCGGGATGGGCATCATCCTCACAACGCACCTGATGGACGACGCCCAGCGGTTGGCCGACTACGTGTACATCATCGACGCCGGCAGGAACGTCGCCGAGGGAACAGTTCCCCAGCTGCTGCAGCGGGATCCGGCGGTGGAGGCCGGCGCGGACCATGCGCGCACCCTGGTGTTCGAGGCGCCCCCCGGGCTGGATTTCACCGGCGTGCTGCCCGAAGCCATCGCGGTCTCTGAAACGCGGGCCGGAAGCTACGTTGCCATGGGTGCCCTCACACCCCACGATCTCGCGTCGCTGACCGCCTGGTGGGCTGCCCACGACGTTATGCCTGGTTCCATGAGCCTGGCGGCTCGAAGCCTGGAAGATGTCTTCCTCGACATCTCGGGAAAGGACATCCGATGACGGCTCCCGCAGCCAGCGCCACCCAGGGAGCGCCGGCCACGCTGCTGCGCCGCGTCCTGCTGCAGGGCAGGTATGAATCCCTGACCATGCTCAGGAACGGCGAGCAGCTGATCCTCGCCGTGGTCCTGCCCCTTCTTGTGCTGGTGGGCCTCACTGTCACCCCATTCCTTGACGGCTTCGGAGCCAGCCGCATCAATGTGGCGGTCCCAGGCATCCTGGCTTTGTGCGCGATGTCCACGGCATTTACCGGGCAGGGAATCGCCACCGGATTCGATCGGCGGTACGGAGTTCTCCGCTTCCTGTCCACCACACCCCTGGGCCGCGAAGGCCTCATCGCGGGTAAAGTGCTGGCGGTCCTGGCGGTACTCTGCCTCCAAGTTGCAGTTGTGACACTGGTGGCGCTTCCTCTGGGCTGGCAGCCGCCTGCCTCCGGCTGGCTCCCTGGCCTGTTGCTGCTGGCCCTGGGCGGCGTGGCGTTCACCGCGTTGGGACTCCTGGTGGCCGGCACCGTGCGGCCCGAGGCCACCCTCGCCATCACCAACCTGCTGTGGATCCTGCTGGGCGCCCTCGGCGGGATCGTTATTCCCGCGGGGCGGATGCCCGCGCTGGCGCAGCAAGTGGTCCACTATCTACCCTCCGGCGCACTCGGCGAGGCCATGCGCGAAGCATTCCTGCACGGCGCGCTGAACAGCGGCGCCGCGCTTATCCTGCTGCTCTGGACAGTTCTTGCCGGGGCAGCAGCCATCCGTTGGTTCAAGTGGAATTGAGATATCCGTGAGCACGGCTTCACGCCTCCCCCAGATCGCCGGCCGCCTCGTCGCGAGACTGCCCCGTACCGTTGACGCCAGCGTCCGCCGCCTCGCGGTGGCGTCCCTGGTCGGCCAGACGCTGCTGGTGGTGACCGGCGGCGCGGTGCGGCTGACCGCGTCCGGCCTCGGCTGCCCGACGTGGCCCCGCTGCACGGACACCTCTTTGGTGAACACTGCCGAAATGGGGATTCACGGCTTCATTGAGTTCGGCAACCGGCTCCTGACGTTTGCGTTGGCAGCGGTTGCGGTGGCCATGCTTGTGTACTTGTGGAACCTTCGCAAGGAGCGTCGGGACCTCTTCCTGCTGGCGCTCGGCCTGCTGGCCAGCATTCCGGCACAGGCGGTGATCGGTGGTATCACCGTGCTGACCAACCTCAATCCGTGGGTGGTGGGCCTTCACTTCCTCGTGTCCATGGCCCTCGTGGTGATCGCCACACTGCTCGTCAACCGGGCGTACGGAAGGACAGGCCGCCACTCGGCCATCCAGCTCCCCACATTGCCGGGGGTCCTGCGTCCGGTGTCGGCCGCCGTCGCGCTTTTCTCCGCTCTTGCCGTGATGCTCGGCGTTGTGGTGACCGGCTCCGGGCCCCACGCCGGTGACGCCGACGCACCCCGCAATGGCCTTGACTGGGACCTGTTCTCCCACATCCACGCCGTTCCGGCGTACGTGATCACGGCTGGAACACTGTTCGCACTGGTGCTGGTGATTGTCCGCCGGATCCAGGGACCGTTCCGCACGTCCGTCCTGCTGCTCCTGGCTGTAACCATGCTGCAGGCAGTCATCGGCTTCACCCAGTACTACAACGGCATCCCTGCGTTGCTGGTGGGCGCCCACATGCTCGGCGCGGCACTGCTGATGAGCGCGGCAACAAACACCGCCGACCTCGCCCGTTCAAGCCCGGTCACGTAAGCGCGCCGCCCGGCAGCTGCCGATTAGTCAAACGCGGGGTCACTTACCGCCCATCCGGAGGTCCGGAACGGGCGGTACGTGACCCCGCGTTGTTTGTTGAGGAGGGCTACTGGCTGATGATCGCTGATCCGACGAACGGATCCACGGCCAAGGCGATGAACAGCAGTGTCAGGTAGCTGATGGAGCCGTGGAAGACCTTCATGGCCCGCTTGTCCGAGATGTCCTCGCGCTGCGCACGGTTGTACAGGGAGTGCGACTCGTTCAGGAACCAGGCACCTGCCAGGACTGCGGTGGCCGTATAGACCCAGCCCGCGCCACCGGCGGGGACCAACAGCAGCGAGCAGGCCACCATGGCCCAGGCATAGAGGACTACCTGGACAGAAACCACCTTGGCGCCGGCGATCGCTCCCAGCATCGGTACGTTGGCGTTGCGGTAGTCCTCGCCGTAGCGCATGGAAAGCGGCCAGTAGTGCGGCGGCGTCCAGAGGAAGATGACCATAAACAAAATGACGGCCGGCCACTCGACGGTGTTGGTCACAGCGGCCCAGGCAATCAGCACCGGGAAGCAGCCGGCGGCTCCACCCCACACAATGTTCTGTGCCGTTCGGCGCTTGAGAATGATGGTGTAGATGACCACATAAAAGAAGATCGCGCCGAGCCCGAGCCACGCTGCCAGCGGGTTGGCCCCGAACCAGAGAATTCCAATTGCCGCCGCGCCGAGCAGCCACGAGAAAACCAGTGCCTCGCGGGGCGTCACCTCGCCGGTGACGAGGGGACGGTTCTCAGTCCGGTGCATCAGTTTGTCGATGTCGCGGTCCAGGTAGCAGTTGAAGGCACCGGCGCTGCCGGCAGCAAACGCGCCGCCTACCAAGGTGGCCAGGATCAGCCCGATCGGCGGGAAGCCGCGCTCGGCGTAGATCATGGTGGGGAGGGTGCTGACCAGCAGCAACTCAATGACACGCGGCTTGGTGAGGGCGAAATACGCCTTGGCCTTACGGGCGAACCCGGCTCCCCCTCTGGTGCGGGAAGCGTTAAGCGGCGTATCTGTTGTGCTCACGGTGGCAGTCACCCGTTCTGGTTGGCAGTTCTGTCTGGCGGTGCAGCTGTGTCTTACGGCCGTTGGCCGGGCTGCCCGCCAATGGTCATCAGAAGTAGGTCCCGGCAACGCCTGGTGTCTGCCGCCGCCCTTATTAGGGCTCGGCTACCGGCGTAGGCCTCCAAATATCATACCGTGCGCATTTGTAACAGATGCCCCGTGATTAGGCCCTTATGATTGCGCACAGGGTGATTCGAGCAGATTAACTCAACCTCACGAAATGACGATTCACATAAGGGGAAATTGCGTCCAAAAGGTGAGATTTGCGCTGACCGGAGAGTGGAATGGAGCTAAGCTGTCACCAGATCAGCACCCGGCAGAAATACGTTGGAAAACGCGTTCCAACAGCCCCGCTGAATGATAGATCAACGTTTCGATGGTGAACGGCTGGTACACACCGCAGCAGGCACCATAGCGTGCCCCGGAGCGGATCCCGTGTACCGCCCACCATCAGCACAGAGAGGGGCCCGGTTTTCGTGCCACATTTGGAAGAGCAAGAACTGTCATGGACCAGCTTGGACCAGCGCGCCGTAGACACCATCCGCGTCCTGGCTGCGGATGCCGTCGAGAAGGTCGGCAACGGTCACCCCGGCACTGCCATGAGCCTGGCACCCGCCGCATACCTTCTCTTCCAGAAGCTGATGCGCCACGACCCCCGTAACCCGGACTGGCTGGGACGTGACCGTTTCATCCTGTCCCCTGGCCACACGTCGCTCACCCTTTACATTCAGCTGTTCCTGTCCGGCTACGGCCTGGAACTGAAGGACCTTGAGGCGCTTCGCACCTGGGATTCGCTGACCCCGGGCCACCCGGAGTACAAGCACACCGCCGGTGTCGAAATCACCACCGGCCCGCTGGGCCAGGGTCTTGCTTCCTCGGTGGGCTTCGCCTACTCACAGCGGCGGATGCGCGGCCTGTTCGACGCCGACGCTGCCGCCGGCGAAAGCCCCTTCGACCACACCATCTGGGTTATCGCCTCCGACGGGGACCTGCAGGAAGGCGTGACCTCCGAGGCTTCCTCGCTGGCCGGCCACCAGGAACTGGGCAACCTTGTAGTTGTCTACGATGAGAACCATATCTCCATCGAGGACGACACTGACATCTCCTTCACCGAGGATGTCCTCAAGCGCTACGAGGCCTACGGCTGGCACACCCAGCGCGTCGACTGGACCAAGACCGGCGAATACAAAGAGGACGTGCAGGAGCTGTACTCTGCGCTGCTCGCCGCAAAGGCCGAGACGTCCAAGCCGTCCATCATCTCGCTGCGCACCATCATCGGCTACCCGGCACCCAAGAAGCAGAACACCGGCAAGATCCACGGTTCAGCCCTGGGCGCCGAGGAAGTCGCAGGCCTCAAGGAGGTCCTGGGCTTCGACCCCGCCAAGTCCTTTGACGTTGACCAGGACGTCCTGGCCCACGCCCGCTCGGTGGTTGACCGCGGAGCCGCCGCCAAGAAGGAATGGGAAGAGTCTTTCAACGCCTGGCAGGCCGCCAACCCCGAAGGCGCGGCTCTCCTGCAGCGCATCGAGGCCCGCGAACTGCCCGAAGGCCTGGACGCCGCACTCCCGGTCTTCCCGGCCGGCAAGGATGTCTCCACCCGGGCAGCGTCGGGTAAGGTCCTGAACGCACTCGGACCGGTCATGCCGGAACTCTGGGGCGGTTCGGCTGACCTCGCCGAGTCCAACAACACCACCATCGAAGGCTCCGCCTCCTTCATCCCGGTTTCCCGCTCCACCGATGCATGGAAGGGCAACCCTTACGGCCGCGTCCTGCACTTCGGCATCCGTGAGCACGCCGCGGCGTCGATCGTGAACGGTATCTCGCTGCACGGCCGGACCCGGGCGTTTTCCGGTACGTTCCTGATCTTCAGTGACTACCAGCGCCCGGCCATCCGCCTCTCGGCTCTGATGGGTGTCCCGTCCATCTACGTGTGGTCCCACGACTCCATCGGCCTGGGCGAAGACGGTCCCACCCACCAGCCGGTGGAGCAGCTCTCCACGCTGCGCGCCATTGTGGGCCTGGACGTAGTCCGCCCCGGCGACGCCAACGAGGTGGGCATCGCATGGAAGACCATGCTGGAGAACCACGAAAACCCGGCCGGCATCGTCCTGACCCGTCAGAACATCCCCACCTACGCCCGTGGTGAAGGCGTGGCCGACGGCGACACGTTCGGTTCCGTTGACGGCGTCGCCAAGGGCGGCTACGTCCTCGCCGAAGCGGCCAAGGACGGCGCAACCGTTCCGGCCGACGTGCTGCTGATCGCTACCGGCTCCGAGGTCCAGCTGGCCGTCCAGGCCCGCGAAGCCCTCCAGGCCGAAGGCATCGCCGCCCGCGTCATCTCCATGCCGTGCGTCGAATGGTTCAACAAGCAGGACGCGGCCTACCGCGAATCCGTGCTCCCCGCAGCAGTCAAGGCACGCGTCTCGGTCGAAGCCGGCCTGGCCCTGGGCTGGAGGGAATTCGTTGGCGATGCCGGCCGTTCCATCTCGCTCGAGCACTACGGCGCTTCGGCAGACTACAAGCGCCTGTTCCAGGAGTTCGGCATCACTGCGGAGGCTGTCGCCGCCGCCGCCAAGGACTCCCTCGCTGGCCTGCAGGCCTGAACCCGATTCCAGGAGATACAAAAAATGACTACCCCCACACAGCAGCTCTCCGACGCCGGAGTATCCATCTGGCTCGATGACCTTTCCCGCAGCCGCCTTGAAACAGGCACGCTGCAGAAGCTGATCGAAGAGAAGAACGTCGTTGGTGTGACCACCAACCCGTCCATCTTCCACGCCGCCATCACCGCCGGCACGGACTACGACGCCACAATCGCGGCCCAGGCAGCAGCCGGCGCCAGCGTCGAGGAGACCATCTTCGAAATCACCACCACCGACGTCGCTGACGCCTGCGATCTCTTCGCACCGGTGGCAGCAGCCACCAACGGTGTCGACGGACGCGTTTCCATCGAAGTTGACCCGCGCCTCGCCTGGGACACGGCCGGCACCATCGCCGAAGCCAAGCACCTTTACAAGAAGGTCAACAAGGTCAACGTCCACATCAAGATCCCGGCAACCCTCGAAGGCCTCGAAGCGATCACCGCGACGCTGGCCGAGGGCATCAGCGTCAACGTGACCCTGATCTTCTCCCTCGAGCGCTACCGCGCCGTCATCAACGCGTTCCAGTCCGGCCTGGAGCAGGCTAAGGAAAACGGCCACGACCTGTCCACGATCCACTCGGTGGCCTCGTTCTTCGTCTCCCGCGTGGACTCCGAGATCGACAAGCGCCTCGACGCCATCGGCACCGACGAAGCCAAGGCCCTCAAGGGCAAGGCAGGCGTAGCCAACGCCCGCCTGGCCTACCAGGTCTACGAGCAGCTCTTCGCCACCGAGCGCTGGGCACTGCTGGCCGAAGCCGGCGCCCGTCCGCAGCGTCCCCTGTGGGCCTCCACCGGCGTCAAGGACCCGGCCTACCCCGACACCCTGTACGTCACCGAGCTGGCTGCCCCCGGCGTTGTGAACACGATGCCGGAGAAGACCCTGGACGCCACGTTCGACCACGGCGTCGTCACCGGGGACACCATCACCGGCACGTACACCGAGGCCAACGCCACACTGGACGCACTGGACGCACTGGGCATCTCCTACAACGAGGTGGTCGCGCTCCTCGAATCCGAAGGCCTCGACAAGTTTGTGGCCAGCTGGAAGGAACTCCTGGGCGACGTCGAAGGTGCCCTTGCCGCTGCACGGAAGGCTTCCTAACCCACTATGAGCACTCTCAGCTACGATGCCACCGGTGCCGCGCAGCAGGCACTCGAACAGCACCTGCCCGCCCTCGTCACGGACCGCATTGCCACCCGGATCTTCGCCAAGGACCATACCTTGTGGGGTCCCGATGCGGAGGCCGAGTCAGCTGTCCGCCTTGGTTGGGTTGAAGCGGCCACCGTCTCACAGGCCCTCGTGCCCAGCATCCTCGAACTCCGGGGCGCCCTCAAGGCTGACGGCGTGACCCGCATTGTGCTTTGCGGCATGGGCGGATCTTCGCTGGCTCCCGAGGTCATCGCCGCCACCGCTGGCGTCGAGCTGACAGTGCTGGACAGCACCGACCCCGACCAGGTCCGGGCTGTCCTCGCGGACCGGCTGGCCGAAACCGCGATTGTGGTTTCGTCTAAGTCCGGTTCAACCCTGGAGACCGACTCCCAGCGCCGGATCTTCGAGCACGCCTTCACCGAAGCCGGCATCGATGCGAAAAGCCGGATCATCATCGTCACCGATCCTGGTTCCCCCCTGGACAAAGCCTCGCGTGAGGCCAGCTACCGTGCCGTCTTCAACGCCGATCCGAACGTGGGGGGCCGCTACTCCGCCCTCACGGCATTCGGGCTGGTCCCCTCGGGCCTTGCCGGTGTGGACATCCAGGCTTTCCTGGATGAGGCCGAGGAAGCCGCTGAGATCCTGAACGAGGACGCCGCCGAGAACATCGGGCTGGCCCTCGGAGCGGCCCTGGGCGGAACCAATCCGCTGCGCAACAAGATTGTCATCGCCGAGGACGGTTCCGGCATTGTGGGCTTCGCTGACTGGGCCGAACAGCTCATTGCCGAATCCACCGGGAAGCTCGGCACCGGCGTCCTGCCGGTGGTGGCCGGACCCACGTCACCGGAGGTCACCTCCGGTGCCCCGGACGTCCTGGTGGTGCGGCTGGTAGCCGCGGATGCCGACGTCGAACTCGGCAACAACGAAGTAGCCATCGCGGGCGGCCTGGCCACCCAGATGATGGTGTGGGAGTTCGCCACTGCGGTGGCCGGGCGCCTGCTCGGCATCAACCCGTTTGACCAGCCGGACGTGGAGGCAGCCAAGGTTGCGGCCCGCGGCCTGCTGGACGCCCAGCCCGAACCGACCCCGGCCGCCTTCGTAGACGGCGTCATTGAAGTCCGCGGTGGAGACTGGCTGGGCGACGCAGCGACTGCAGAAGATGCCGTCAACGCACTGCTGGGAACCCTCGCCGAGGACAGCTACCTTAGTGTCCAGGCCTACCTTGACCGGCTGGCTTTCGCGGAGCTCGAAGGCATCCGCGACCCGCTTGCCGGCGTCAGCCGCCGTCCCGTCACGTTCGGCTGGGGCCCGCGGTTCCTGCACTCGACCGGGCAGTTCCACAAGGGCGGACCCGCCATCGGAGTTTTTCTCCAGATCACGGCCGCTCCTGCCGAAGACCTGGCCATCCCGGACCGTCCATTCACGTTGGGGGAATTGATTTCCGCCCAGGCCGCTGGCGACGCCCAGGTCCTGGCCGGCCATGGCCGTCCCGTCCTGCGACTGCACCTGACCGACCGCGCCGCCGGCGTTGCACAGCTGCAGGAGATCATTGCAGCAGTTGCAGCCCGGTTAGCTTCCGTCACCGAAAACTAAGGCTCAACAGCAAACATGCCAGAAACTGAAAACGGCAGGAATTCCGCGACGCGCTCGGGACGGCCAGGCCGCAACCCGTTGCGGGATCCGCGGGATCGTCGACTGAACCGGATTGCCGGTCCGTCCTCGTTGGTGCTCTTTGGAGTGACCGGTGACCTTGCCCGTAAGAAGCTGATGCCGGCGGTGTATGACCTGGCGAACCGTGGGTTGTTGCCGCCGAGTTTCGCGTTGGTGGGTTTCGGCCGCCGCTCCTGGTCTGATGCGGAGTTCGCGGCCGAGGTGAAGGCTTCGGTTCAGGCGTATGCGCGGACGCCTTTTGATGGGGCGGTGTGGGACCAGCTCGCCGAGGGTATCCGTTTTGTCCAGGGCGAGTTCGACGGCGATGATTCGTTTGAGCGGCTCGGTGAAGTCATTGATGAGCTCGATCAGACTCGGGGGACGCGGGGTAATCACGCGTTTTACCTCTCGATTCCGCCGAAGGCGTTTGAGCAGGTCTGCCGGCAGCTTTCCAAGCATGGGCTCGCGCAGGCCGAGGGTGAGAAGTGGCGGCGGGTGGTGATCGAGAAACCGTTCGGGCATGATCTGGAGTCTGCCCGGGCGCTCAATGAAATTGTGGAGTCGGTGTTCCCGCCGGATGCGGTGTTCCGGATCGATCATTACCTGGGGAAGGAAACGGTCCAGAACATCCTGGCGTTGCGGTTCGCGAACCAGTTGTTCGAGCCGTTGTGGAACGCGAACTACGTGGACCACGTCCAGATCACGATGGCCGAGGACATCGGCACGGGCGGCCGGGCCGGGTATTACGACGGCGTGGGTGCGGCCCGGGACGTGATCCAGAACCATCTGCTGCAGTTGCTGGCGTTGACGGCGATGGAGGAGCCGATTTCCTTTAACGCGGACGATCTGCGGGCGGAGAAGGAAAAGGTCCTTGCCGCGGTGAAACTCCCGGAGGATTTGTCGACGCATTCGGCGCGCGGGCAGTTCGCCGGTGGCTGGCAGGGCGGGGAACAGGTCCAGGGTTATCTGGAGGAAGAGGGTATCCCGGCGGATTCGAAGACCGAGACGTTCGCTGCGATCCGGGTCGATATCCATACCCGCCGCTGGGCCGGTGTGCCGTTCTATTTGCGGGCGGGTAAGCGTTTGGGGAGGCGGGTGACGGAGATCGCGGTGGTGTTCAAACGCGCCCCGAACCTGCTCTTCCGTGACCATGGTGAGGATGACTTCGGCCAGAACGCCGTGGTGATCCGGGTCCAGCCCGATGAGGGTGCGACGATCCGGTTCGGGTCCAAGGTCCCGGGCACGCAGATGGAAGTCCGGGACGTGACCATGGACTTCGGGTACGGGCATTCCTTCACCGAATCGTCTCCGGAAGCGTATGAGCGGCTGATCCTCGATGTGCTCCTGGGCGAGCCGCCGTTGTTCCCGCGGCACGCGGAGGTGGAGCTGTCCTGGAAGATCCTGGATCCTTTTGAAGATTACTGGGCCGGGCTCACTGAACAGCCCGAACCCTACGCCCCGGGGTCCTGGGGCCCTGCTTCGGCGGACGAGCTCCTTGCCCGCGACGGACGAACCTGGAGAAGGCCATGATTGTAGATTTGCCGGACACCACCACCTCGAAGATTTCCA
Source organism: Pseudarthrobacter sp. S3 (assembly GCF_050156905.1). Lineage (NCBI taxonomy): Bacteria > Bacillati > Actinomycetota > Actinomycetes > Micrococcales > Micrococcaceae > Pseudarthrobacter > Pseudarthrobacter sp. S3. The sequence goes on from NZ_CP189583.1 coordinate 2,249,577, forward strand.
AGAAGATCACCTCCTTGCGCGAGCAGGGCGGTGTGATCGCCCTGGGCCGGGTCCTGACCCTGGTGGTCGTGACCCGGTCCGGGCTCGAGGAAGAAGCGATCGAGGCCGCGAACGAGGCCAGCCGTGAACACCCCTGCCGGATCATCGTCCTCGCTGACGCCGGCTCTGAGGCCCCGGACCGGCTCGACGCGCAGATCCGGGTCGGTGGTGACGCCGGCGCCTCGGAGGTCATCGTGCTCCGCGGCTACGGCGAACTCGCCCACGAGTCCGAATCCCTCGTCGCGGCCCTGCTGCTCCCGGACGCCCCGATCGTGGCCTGGTGGCCGCACGGGGCACCGGCGAACGCCTGCGAAACCTCCGTGGGCCGGATCGCGCACCGCCGGATCACCGACTCCGCGAACGAAACAGATCCTCAACTGGCGCTGGAAAACATCCGGGCCACCTACAAGGCCGGGGACACCGACCTCGCCTGGACCCGGCTGACGAACTGGCGGATCCAACTCGCGGCGGTCCTGGACCAGGTGGACTCCTCACCCGTCACCGCCGTGGCCGTCGAAGGCGCTTCCGACTCCCCGTCCACGATCCTGCTCGCGGCCTGGCTGACCCTGGCCCTAGACGCGCCCGTGACCATCGTCGCGGACCCCGCCGGGACCGGCATCCGCCGGGTAAGGCTCACCCGCCACACCGGCGACGTGCAGCTCTTCCGCCCCGGACTCTCCGTCGCGGAACTCACCCAGCCCGGCCAGCCCGCCCAACGCATCTCCCTGCCACGCCGCAGCCTCAAAGACTGCCTCGCCGAAGAACTCCGCCGCCTCGACCCCGACGAAGTATTCGGCGAAGTGATTACTATTGGACTGCCACGTACCAATCTAAGGAGCGTCCGACCCAGTGAGCGTTGAGCCAAGAGTTAGCATCCATCCCGATTCGTCCGTCCTGATGGCCGCGATTGCGGCGCGCCTGATCACCAAGCTAGTGGATGTGCAGGACAAGCACGGTGAGGCCACGGTGGTGCTGACCGGCGGCACAGTAGGCATTGGAACGCTGAAGGCGGTTGCGGATTCTCCGGCGGCGCCCGCCGTCGACTGGTCCAGGGTAAATTTTTGGTGGGGTGACGAGCGGTTCGTCGGTACCGACGATCCCGACCGGAACACCAGGCAGGCGTTTGATGCACTCCTGTCGAGCATTCCGGTTGATCCGGCAAGGATCAACCAGCCGGCCTCCTCGGATGACTTCGACACGCCCGAGGAAGCCGCCGAGGACTATGCTCGCAGGCTCCGCGAAGCAGCCCAGGCCGAACATGCTGCTGACATGTCCGACGACCGTCCGGACCAGCCGGGAGTCCTGCCGCGGCTGGATGTGGTGCTGCTGGGCGTTGGCCCCGACGCGCACGTGGCCTCTCTCTTCCCGGAGCAGGGCGGAATCCGGGAGAAGGAGCTGACAGTAGTCGGCGTCCGGAATTCGCCGAAGCCGCCACTGCAACGCATCTCACTTACGCTTCCCGCCATCAACACTGCGGCCGAAGTCTGGATGGTGGTGGCCGGTGAGGACAAGGCCGGTGCGGTGGGCCTGGCCCTGGCTGGCGCCAACCCGGTGCAGGTTCCGGCGGCAGGCCCGCGGGGGACCTTCCGGACCCTGTGGCTTATCGACGAAAACGCGGCGTCACGTGTCCCGCAGCAACTCGTCCGCAAGGACGCCACCGGCGCGTAGTTTTTCCAGGGCTCCGGCCAGGACAGCCTCGGCGTCCTGGTCGGAGCGCCGTTCTTTAACGTATTCAAGATGGCTTTTAAAGCCTTCGCCCAACGGGTCGGACAGGTCGGCGTCCTTGCCGTCCCGTGATGCCTGAGCCCCGCAGCGCCGGCAGTCCCAGAGGGGGGGAATTTGCTCGTCCGGCAGCCGCAGGAAGACTAGCTGGGTCTCATGCCCCTTGGCGCACCAAAAAGAAACCCGGATACGGGGCACTCTTTCGCCGGAGGCTGCTTCTGACTGGTTCTTGGGACCGGCCCCTTCTGTCACACCCACCCGGGTGCCGCGGAACGCTGACGCACTATGTACCATCTGGACTCCTGGCTGCTTAAACGACGCTGTTTAAACGAAACTGTGGCTGTTGGGAGCCAACAGCCACAGTTTAGTTCGGAGATCCTCATCGCGGCAGTGCCGGGCGACGATCAGTTGCAGAGTCTACGAGTCCCCTGCGCCGCTGAAGCGCATAATCAGGCCGAGGCCAATGATCACGACGCCCCAGGTGACGCCCAGGATCACGGTGAACCTGTTCAGGTTCCGTTCGGCAACCCCGGAGGAGCTGAGGCCGGAACTCATACCACCGCCGAACATGTCCGACAGCCCGCCGCCCCGTCCCTTGTGAAGGAGGATGAGCAGGGTCAGCAGAAGGCTGGTAATGCCCAGGAGAATCTGCAGAATGACATGAAGAACGTCCACGACGGCCTTTCAGAAGATTGGAATTGCGGGAGCCTGGAACTGCGTGACGGACTAGCCCGTCGCCAGGTGACTCTCGAACCTGACAATATTAGCAAACTCCGCGGGATCGAGGCTGGCCCCGCCGACCAAGACACCGTCAACGTCGCGCTCCTTCAGGATCGCGGCGACATTGTTTGCCTTGACCGAGCCGCCGTAGAGCAGCCGGATCTTCGCTGCAACATCGTCGCCGAAGAGGGTGGCCAGTTCCGCGCGGATGGCAGCGCACATCTCCTGAGCGTCCTCCGGGCCGGCCACTTCACCGGTGCCGATGGCCCAGACGGGCTCGTAGGCCACCACAAGCTCTGCCGCCTGCTCGGCAGCCAGACCGGCGACGTTCGCCCGGAGCTGTGTCAGGGTGTGCTCGACATGGGTGCCTGCCTGGCGGATTTTCAGGCCTTCGCCGATGCAAAGGACTGGAGTGACACTGTGCTTGAACGCTGCCTTGACCTTGGCGTTGAGGACGTCGTCGGATTCCAGGTGGATGGTGCGGCGTTCGCTGTGCCCCACCAGGACGTAGCGGCAGCCCAGCTTGTTCAGGAACTGGCCGGAGGTGTCGCCGGTGTAAGCGCCCGAGTCGAACTGGGAGAGGTCCTGCCCGCCGTAGGCAATGTCCAGTTCATCACCCTGGACGAGGGTCTGCACACCGCGAAGGTCGGTGAATGGCGGGAAGACAACCACCTCGACCCGGCTGTAGTCGTGCTTGGCGTCCGACAGGGTCCAAGCCAGCTTCTGCAGGAGGGTGATGCCCTGGACATGGTCCATGTTCATCTTCCAGTTGCCCGCAATGAGAGGCGTACGGTCAAAAGCGCCGTTCGTTGACGTAGTCACGTGTTCTCCAAAAGTTCTTGATATGTGTGCGGCCGGCAGGGTGCCCGCGGGCACCCTGCCGGCCGGAGGACTTGGCAGTCCAGGGTCCTAACGGTCCAGGACGCTGAGTCCCGGGAGTTCCTTGCCTTCGAGATATTCCAGGCTGGCGCCGCCGCCGGTGGAAATGTGCCCGAACTGGTCGTCAGCGAAGCCGAGCGTCCGCACGGCGGCAGCGGAGTCCCCGCCGCCCACCACGGTGAACGCGTCGGCCTCAGTGAGGGCTTTGGCTACGGCGCGGGTTCCGCCGGAGAATGCTTCGAACTCGAAGACGCCCATGGGCCCGTTCCAGAACACCGTTTTGGCGTCCTTGATCCGGTCCGCAAAGGCGGCGGCAGAGTCCGGACCGATGTCAAGGCCGATGCCCTGTGCGCCGAAGCTGCTGCGTTCGATGCCGTCCGCGGGGACGGTCTCGTAGTCTGCGTTGGCCGCGAACTTACTGGCCACGATGACGTCGGTGGGAACGATGAATTCCGTGCCGGCTCCGGCAGCCCGTTTCAGGTAGTCCTGGACAACCGGGATCTGGTCTTCTTCCAGGAGGCTGCCGGCCACGCTGTGGCCTTCTGCCGCCAGGAACGTGAAGAGCATGCCGCCGCCCACCAGGATGGTGTCGGCCTTGCCGATGAGGTTGTCGATGACCGCCAGCTTATCGGAGACCTTGGAGCCGCCGAGTACCACCACGTAGGGCCGCTGCGTGTCAGCCGTCAGCTTCCGCAGGACCTCCACTTCGGTGTGTACGAGATCGCCCTGGTAGGACGGGAGGCGGGTGGCGACGTCGAACACACTGGCATGCTTACGGTGTACGGCACCAAAGGCGTCGTCAACGTAGGCGCCGTTGGGCCCTGTCAGGGCCACCAGTTCGTCCGCGAAGGCGCCGCGTTCGGCGTCGTCCTTGCTGGTCTCCCGGGCGTCGAAACGCACGTTCTCCAGGACGAGGACTTCGCCGTCCTGAAGCGAGGCAGCGAGTTCTTTCGCTGAGCTGCCCACAGTGTCCTGCGCGAGCGAGACCTTGAAGGCGGCGAGTTCGGCGAGCCGCGCTACGGCAGGCTGGAGGGAGTACTTTTCCTCCGGAGCGCCCTTGGGGCGTCCGAGGTGCGCTGTTACCAGCACGCGGGCACCGGCGTCCGTGAGCTTTCCCAGTACTGGCAGAGAGGCCTTAATGCGGCCGTCGTCAGTCACTGTAGAGCCGTCGAGCGGCACATTCAGGTCACTTCTGACAAGAATGTGCCGCCCGCGGACACCTTCAGCGATCAGTTCGTTGAGGGTGTGGAATGTCATGTGTCTAACCCTAGCCCAGCTTCGCTGCGACGAGCTCCGTGAGGTCCACGAGGCGGTTGGAGTAGCCCCATTCGTTGTCATACCAGGAAACAACCTTGACCTGGTTGCCGATGACCTTGGTCAGGCCGGAGTCGAAGATTGACGACGACGGGTCCCCCACGATGTCCGAGGAAACGATCGGAGCGTCGGTGTACGTGAGGATGCCCTGGAACTCTTCGGACTCCGAAGCCTTCTTCAGCGCTGCATTGACTTCCTCGACGGTGGTCTCCCGAGAGACGGTGACCGTGAGGTCAGTGGCCGAGCCGGTGGGGACGGGCACTCGGATGGCGTAGCCGTCCAGCTTGCCCCTAAGCTCAGGCAGGACCAGTCCGATCGCCTTGGCCGCACCCGTGGAGGTGGGGACCATATTGATGGCGGCGGCGCGCGCACGGCGGAGGTCGTTGTGCGGGCCGTCCTGCAGGTTCTGGTCAGCAGTGTAGGCGTGGATGGTGGTCATCAGGCCACGCTCGATGCCGAAGGTGTCGTTGAGGACCTTGGCCAGCGGGCCCAGGCAGTTGGTGGTGCAGGACGCGTTGGAAATGATGTTGTGCGCCGCGTTGTCGTACAGGCCGTCATTGACACCCATCACGATAGTGATGTCCTCATCGGAGGCCGGTGCGGAGATCAGGACCTTCTTGGCGCCTGCATCGATGTGCTTCTGCGCGGCAGCGGCCTTGGTGAAGAAACCGGTGGACTCGATGACGATGTCCACGTCCAGCTCGCCCCAAGGCAGGTTAGCGGGATCGCGTTCGGCGAGAACCTTGATGACGTTGCCGTCGACGACAATGTTGCCGTCCTTGACTTCAACGGTTTCCTTCAGGCGGCCGCCGACGGAGTCGTACTTGAGCAGGTGGGCCAGCGCCTCAGGGCTGGTGAGATCGTTGACGGCAACGATCTCCAGGTCCGCGCCCTGAGCGAGGGCTGCGCGGAAGTAGTTGCGGCCGATGCGGCCGAAGCCGTTGATACCAATACGGGTCGTCACTTGTTCAGTCTCCTTGGTGCCTAAATAAGCACTAACTAGTTGAGCGGGCATTGAAGCCAACTAACAGATCCCGCACGCCATTGGGCAGAGATGATTAACAGATCGGAGGGCGACCAGCCACGTTGCTGAAGGCAGACCGCCTTCCGTGATCCATCTTACGTTTAAGTTGGTCCGCCCCCGCAAGTGCGGGGGCGGACCAACCGCATTCCAGCCGAAATCACGCCGAAATGTGAAGTTTGTTACACGTACATGTACTGCAGGTCACTACGGCAGGGTAATGAGGCCCGTAGCGTTGGTGCGTGCAGCATCGAAGCGTTTGGCGACATCTGCCCAATTGACGATGTTCCAGAATGCCTTGACGTAGTCAGCCTTGACGTTTACGTAGTCCAGGTAGAAGGCGTGCTCCCACATGTCCAGCATCAGCAGCGGCGTGGTGCCGAGTGCTACGTTGCCCTGCTGGTCGTAGAGCTGCTCGATGACCAGGTTGCCACCGATCGGCTCGTAGGCCAGGAATCCCCAGCCCGATCCCTGCAGGCCTAGGGCCGCAGCGGAGAACTGGGCACGGAAGGCGTCAAAGGAACCGAAGGCGTCATCGATGGCAGCTGCCAGCTCACCCTCGGGCTTGTCGCCACCGTCCGGGGACAGGTTGTTCCAGAACACCGAGTGGTTGATGTGGCCGCCGGTGTGGAACGCGAGGTCCTTGGACAGGCGGTTGATGTTGGCGAAGTCGCCCTTTGCGCGTGCCTCTGCCAGCTGGGCAAGGGCATTGTTGGCACCCGCAACGTACGCGGCGTGGTGCTTGCTGTGGTGCAGCTCCATGATGCGCGCCGAAATGTGCGGCTCAAGCGCTGCGTAGTCGTAGCTGAGTTCTGGCAGTACGTACTCGGTCACAAAATCCTCCAATATCGTGGACGGTCTGTCCGGGTTGTAAATCTCGGATTGTGCATCCGGATGACTGGCATCCGGATGATCAGGTTGAACGCTCTGATTCTAGGGGCGCCGCTACTCGTCCAGCATCTCAGGCGTCACATTGGCATCAGTGCCGGGGATCCCCAGATCGATGGCCCGCTTGTCCGCCATGGCCAGAAGCCGGCGGATGCGGCCGGCGATGGCGTCCTTGGTCATCACCGGATCGGCCAGGCGCCCGAGCTCGTCCAGGCTTGCCTGCTTATGGGCCACGCGGAGTGCGCCGGCGTATTTGAGGTGGTCCGGGACGTCGTCGCCCAGGATTTCAAGTGCCCGGTCAACCCGGGCACCGGCGGCCACGGCCGCTTGCGCGGAGCGCCGCAGGTTGGCGTCGTCGAAATTGGCAAGCCGGTTGGCCGTGGCCCTGACTTCCTTGCGCATCCGGCGTTCTTCCCAGACCATCAGAGCGTCGTGGGCGCCCATCCGGATGAGGAGGGCGGCGATGGTGTCGCCGTCGCGGATCACTACCCGGTCCACTCCCCTGACCTCGCGGGCTTTCGCCTGGATGCCGAGACGGCGGGCGGCACCAACGAGGGCAAGCGCGGACTCGGGCCCCGGGCACGTGACTTCCAGCGATGACGAACGGCCCGGCTCGGTGAGCGAACCATGGGCCAGGAAAGCACCACGCCAGACGGCCTCGGCGTCGGCGGCCGAGCCGTTGACCACAGCTGAGGGAAGCCCCCGCACCGGCCGGCCACGGCCGTCCAGCAGACCTGTCTGGCGGGCCAGGGACTCGCCGTCGCGGACTACCCGCACCACGTACCGGCTGCCGCGGCGCAGTCCCCCGCCGGAGACAACGATGATCTCGCTCTGGTGCCCGTAAACCTCCGCGATGGCCGCCCGGAGCCTGCGCGCCGTTGACGCGAGGTCAACCTCGGCTTCGATCACGATCCGGCCCGAGATGATGTGCAGGCCGCCGGCAAAGCGCAGCATGGCCGAAACCTCTGCCTTGCGGACTGAGGATTTCTTGATGTCCAGGCGGGACAGTTCTTCCTTGACCGATGATGTCAGTGCCATGGCACCTTCCTAACTGTTCCCAAAAATGTCGTGGTACGCCGCTGCCAGACGCAGGGGGTCATGGACGGGTCGGCGGCCCGACGCCCCCACTTTACCCAAGACAACCTCGGCGCCGATCATCCCGGCGGCTTTCTCGAACTCCTGCCGGTCCTGCACCGACGCGGGATCCGCCAGGACGACGTCGACGCTGAAGTCTGGCGCATACCGGTGGAGGGCGTACAGGTGGTCCGCCGCAGACATGCCCGTGGTCTCTTTGGTGTCCGTTGCCAGGTTCATGGTGAGGCAGCGTTTTGCCGCCGTGGCACTCAATGCCGCCCGCATTTCGGGGAGCAACAGGTGCGGCAGCACGGACGTGTACCAGGACCCCGGCCCGAGGATGACCCAATCGGCCAGCTCGATGGCTGTCAGGGCTTCAACGCAGGCCGGCGCCTGTTCGGGCAGGAGCCGGATCTGTTCCAGCGAACCCGCAACGGCGCAGCGCGCCTGCCCGCGGATCGTCTGTAGCGCTGACGTGCCGTCAGGTGCGGAGACGCGGATGTCGCCTTCGATGGTCAGCGGCACGGTGGACATCGGAAGCACCTGCCCCCGGGCGCCGAGCAAGGCGCCGGCCCACTTCAGTCCGGCCACGGTGTCGCCCAGAAGCTCCCAGAGGGTGACGATGAGCAGGTTGCCCATTGCGTGCTCGTCCAGCGATCCGCCGCGGCCTTGGCCGGGCCGGAAACGGTGCTGCATCACGTCACGCCACGTGCGGCCCCAGTCTGTGTCGTCGCACAAGGCGGAGAGTGCCATCCGCAGGTCTCCGGGCGGGAGGACACCGTACTCGTCGCGCAGACGCCCGGAAGACCCGCCGTCGTCCGCCACAGTGACAATGGCTGTCAGCTCGGAGGTAAGCAGCCGCAGCGCCGAAAGCGAAGCAGACAGGCCATGCCCGCCGCCCAGCGCCACAACATTGGGGCCCTTGTCCTGCTGGCCGGATGCCGTTCCGCTGGAAATCGGTACCAGCGGGAGGGGCCCGGTGAACATCCCCATTACTCGCGGCCCAGATCCCGATGAGTGGTGGTCACGGTCACGCGGGGATACTGTGCCAGTTTCTTGGAAAGTTCGACGGCGACCGCCACCGACCGGTGCTTGCCACCGGTACAGCCGACGGCAATCGTGGCGTAGTGCTTGTTTTCGCGCCGGTAGCCGTCCAGGACAGGCTCGAGGGCCAGGACATAGCGGTCCACGAAGTTCTTCACGCCTTCCGCCTCGAGGACGTAGTCACTGACATCCTTGTCCAGGCCCGTATGCGGGCGCAGCTGCGGAACCCAGTGCGGATTCGGGATGAACCGGACGTCCGCAACGTAGTTGGAATCCACCGGCAGGCCGTACTTGAAGCCGAAGCTCATGACGTTGAGCCGCAGGGCTACCGGACCGGAATCGCTGAAGAGTTCCGTGACGGCGGTAGCCAGGGCGTGGACGTTGTACGTGGAGGTATCCAGTACGACGTCGGAGCTGTCGCGCAGTTCCTTGAGAACCTCACGTTCGGTGGCAATTCCGTCGAGGATCCGGCCGCCTTCCTGGAGGGGATGGGGCCTGCGGCCCTGCTCGAAGCGGCGGACCAGGACGTCGTCGTTGGCGTCGAGGAAAAGGACCCGGAACTTGACACCGCTGGCGGCGAGGGCGCCCAGGGCTGCTCGGACGTCGAGAAAGAGTCCTTTGCTGCGGACATCCATCACCACGGCCAGCCGCGGAATGGACTGCGGCGCGTGGGACACAATCTCGGCCAGGGTGCCGAGCATCTGGGGCGGCAGGTTTTCCACGACATACCAGCCGTGGTCCTCCAGCGCGTCCGCGGCGGTGCTCCGTCCCGCCCCTGACATACCGGTGACCACCAGCAGTTCCGCTTCGACGGGCTTGACCGGCGTCATGCCGTCCTGCCCTGTCCCGGATTCCGCCGTAGAGTCTGCCATTCGTTCCGCCCCGTTTCTGTCCAGATGAAGGCAGGCAACCGCAATGGCGGAAACCTGCGTTCTTTACCCTACCTAGGTTTCAATAATTTCGCCGGTGGCCATATTCACGGCCGGAACTGCATCGCCGGCCGCATCTGCGCCGCTGAAGTGGGCCACGATGGCGTTGGCAAGGGAAGGTCCAATGCCCTTCGCCGACGTGAGCTCGGCCGCGGTGGCGGCTTTGACACCCTTGACGGACCCGAAGTGGGTGAGCAGTGCCTTGCGTTTGGACTCGCCAAGGCCTGGCACGCCGTCCAGCGCCGAGACGGTCATGGCCTTACCGCGCTTTTGCCGGTGGAAGGTGATGGCGAAGCGGTGGGCTTCGTCACGGATCCGCTGCAGCAGATAGAGTCCCTGCGATGTCCTGGGCAGGATCACGGGGAAGTCGCTGTCCGGCAGCCAGACTTCCTCAAGCCGTTTGGCCAGGCCCACGACGTACACATCCTCTATGCCAAGCTCTGCCAGCGCCCGGGCTGCGGCGTTGACCTGGGGCTGGCCGCCGTCGACCACCACCAGGTTGGGCGGGTACGCGAATTTTGCTCGCGGCGCCGCCGTAGTGGTGTCCAGGACGGCGGCATCGGCGGCTGCTTTCACTGCGGCTTGATGCCCGGGCAGGGCGGACGCCTCGACCTGCGCCGACTTATCCTGCAGGTAATACCGGAAGCGCCGCGTCAGGACATCATGCATGGCGGCGGTGTCGTCCGCAGCGGCGGCCCCGGTGACGGAGAATTTCCGGTAGTCGGACTTCTTGGGCAGCCCGTCCTCGACCACCACCATGGACGCCACGACGTTGGTGCCCTGGACATGGGAGACGTCGTAGCATTCGATCCGCAGGAGCGCCACGGGCAGGTCCAGTGCTTCCTGCAGTTCCTGGAGTGCCTGGGAGCGTACGGTGAGGTCCCCGGCGCGGCGGGTCTTATGCAGTTTGAGCGCGTGTTCGGCGTTTTCACGGACAGTGGACATCAGCTCAGCCTTGTCGCCGCGCTTCGGCACCCTGATATCCACCTTGGCTCCCCGCAGGCCGCCGAGCCATTCTGTCAGTTCCGCCGCGTTGCTGGGCTCTACGGGCACCAGGACTTCGCGGGGCAGCCGCCCATGGCTGTCGCCGTCGTCGCCGTAGACCTGCTGCAGCAGGTGTTCCACCAGATCCGGGGTGGTGGCATCCTCAACTTTTTCCACCACCCAGCCGCGCTGGCCACGGATCCGGCCGCCCCGGACGTGGAAGACCTGGACGGCGGCTTCCAGTTCGTCCTCGTGCAGCGCGAAGACATCGGCGTCGGTGTCGTCGGCGAGCACTACCGCATTACGCTCAAAGACCTTCCGCAACGCGGTGATGTCGTCACGGAGCCTCGCGGCACGCTCGTAGTCGAGAGTGCTGACAGCCTCGGCCATCTGCTTTTCGAGCTTGGTGATGAAGCGTTTAGCCTCACCGCCCATAAACGCGCAGAAGTCCTCCGCCAAGACCCGGTGTTCCTCCGGGGTGACCCGGCCAACACAGGGAGCGGAGCATTTATCGATATAGCCCAGCAGACAAGGCCGGCCGCTTGCCTGGGCCCGTTTGAGAACGCCGGCGCTGCAGCTGCGGACGGGAAAAACCCGTAGCAAAGTGTCCATTGTTTCCCTGATTGCGCCGGCCGTATACGGGCCGAAATACCGGGTGCCTTTGCGGCGGTCCCCCCGCATGACCTGGACCCTAGGGAGCTTCTCGCTCATGGTGAGGGCCAGGTACGGATAGGTTTTGTCGTCGCGGAAGACCACGTTGAACCGGGGCTTGAATTCCTTGATCCAAGTGTATTCCAGCTGCAACGACTCCAGCTCGCTGCCCACCACCGTCCACTCGACGCTGCTGGCCGTGTGGACCATTGCGTGGGTTTTGGGCAGCAGGCCCGCCGGGTTCGCGAAGTAGGAATTCAGGCGCGAGCGAAGGCTTTTAGCCTTGCCGACGTAGATGACCCGGCCGTGTGGATCGCGGAACCGGTACACCCCGGGGTTCGTGGGAATTTCACCCGTCTGGGGCCGGTACGTTGCTGGATCTGCCACTACTTCATTCTACTAATCCGTGCTCTTACTTTGGTTGTAGCTGGTGGAGCGTTCCTGGCCGCTGAGTTCGGCGATTGCATCCATGATGCGGTCCGTCACCTGGCGGCGCGCCGGCAGCGAATGATCCGGTCCGGTCTTGTCGAAATACAGAGGCTCCCCCACCTTCATGGTGAAGTGATGCGGCCTGAAGCCCTTCTCACCGGCCGGCTGCAGATTTTCCGTCCCGATCAGGCCGACCGGGATCACGGGAACTCCGGTTGCCAGTGCAAGCCAACCCACACCGGTGCGGCCGCGGTAGAGAATACCGTCCCGCGACCGTGTGCCTTCCGGGTAAATGCCGATGCCCTTGCCGGACTCCAGGATGTCCAAGAGAGTTTTGAGCGCCTGGACGCTCGCCGCCTGCTCGCCACGCTCCACGGGGATGGAGCCCACAGACTCGAAGAAGGATTTCATGACCTTTCCCTTCACGCCACCCGTGGTGAAATACTCGGCTTTGGCGAAGAAGGCCACCGGCCGCGGCATCAGTGCCTGGACGATGACGCTGTCAAAGAAGGAGAGATGGTTCGGCGCCACAATGAAGGGCCCCTCTTTTGGGACATTTTCAAGGCCGACGACGGTGGGCCGGCAGGTGCCCGCCACGAGCCCGCGAAATGTCCAGCGGACCGCCTCAAACAGCGCCATCGTTGCGCACCTCACTCATCGCGGCGGTGCGGATGGCTTCGAGGCGCCCGATGGCGGCGAGCATGCCCGCGGCGGTGTCCACCACGGTGACGGCCCCGGCTTCCTCGAGTTCGCCGTCGGGGGCGAATCCCCAGCCCACGCCGATGCAGTCTAGCCCGTTGGCGATGGCTCCCGCCACATCCTGGGCGCGGTCACCCACCATAACGGCATGCTGGGTGGACAGGTCGGTCAGTGCGGCGGCGATGATCTCTGCCTTGCCTACCGGACCGTCCGTTGAGAGTTCGTTGTCTGCCGAACCCCGGATGGACTGGAACAGCCCGGCGATGCCGTGGTGGCCCAGCACGATCTGGGCCAGCCCCTCGGGCTTCTGCGTGGCGACGGCCACGGGCCTGCCTTCCGCAGCAAAAGTCTCCAGCACTTCCTTGATCCCGGGGTACAGCAGGCTCTGGGCTATCCCCGTGGCCAGGTAGTACTGCCGGTACGTCCGGATGACTTCATCGAGCATCTCGGCCGGAACCTTGCAGACACTCTGGAGTGCGTCGCTTAGTTTCGGGCCGATCATCGACTGCAGGACGTCCTGGCCGGGAACCGGCAGACCTGCGGCGGCAAGGGCGGCTGCGATTCCGTCGGATATACCGCCGGCCGGATCGACAAGAGTGCCGTCCAGGTCAAAGATCACGGGCACTGTTGTTTGAGTCACCGGCTTAGTTTCTCACGACACCGAGCATGCCCGAAACTCGCATGCCCGACACGGCATACGTCCTTGGAAGCCAACCGCCTAAGTCAGTATCTCCGCGAGGAAGGATGCCGTGTGGCTCTTGGTGGATTTCGCCACCTGCTCGGGAGTGCCGGTGGCCACGATCTGCCCGCCGCCGGAACCGCCGTCCGGTCCAAGATCCACGATCCAGTCGGCGCTCTTGATGACATCCAGGTTGTGTTCGATGGTGATCACCGTGTTGCCCTTGTCCACCAGTCCCTGCAGGACCATCAGTAGCTTGCGGATGTCCTCGAAGTGCAGGCCCGTGGTGGGCTCGTCGAGGACATAGACGCTGCGTCCGTTGGAGCGCTTCTGCAGTTCCGCGGCAAGCTTGACGCGCTGGGCTTCGCCGCCGGAGAGGGTGGTTGCCGGCTGTCCCAGCCGGACGTAGCCGAGGCCCACGTCCACGAGCGTGTTCAGGTGCCGGGCGATCGGCGAGAAGGCTGCGAAGAACTCCGCACCTTCTTCGATGGGCATGTTGAGCACATCCGCGATGGTTTTGCCCTTGTAGTGCACTTCAAGGGTTTCCCGGTTGTAGCGTGCGCCGTGGCACACCTCGCAGGGAACGTAGACGTCCGGCAGGAAGTTCATTTCGATCTTCAGTGTGCCGTCACCGGCGCAAGCTTCGCAGCGCCCGCCCTTGACGTTGAAGGAGAACCGCCCTGGCAGGTAGCCGCGGACTTTGGCCTCGGTGGTTTCGGCGAAGAGCTTTCGGATGTTGTCAAAGACACCGGTATACGTGGCGGGATTCGACCGGGGGGTGCGCCCGATGGGGCTCTGGTCCACGTGCACCACCTTGTCCAGGTGCTCCAGGCCCATGATGCTCTTGTGGCGTCCCGCTACCTGCTTGGCGCCGTTGAGCTTGTTGGCCAGCACTTTGTAGAGGATCTCGTTGACCAGCGTTGACTTGCCGGAGCCGCTGACGCCGGTCACGGCGGTGAACAGGCCCAGGGGGAAGGCCGCATCAACGTTGACCAGGTTGTTTTCACGGGCCCCGACGACCTTCAGCTCACGCTTTTTGTCGTATTTGCGCCGCTTCTTGGGGATGTCGATCTTCTTGCGTCCGGACAGGTAGTCGCCGGTCAGTGACTTGGTGTTGGACAGGAGGTCCTGGTACGAACCGGAGTGGACGACCTGTCCGCCGTGCTCGCCTGCGCCCGGTCCGATGTCAACGATCCAGTCCGCCACCTGGATGGTGTCCTCGTCGTGTTCCACTACGATGAGCGTGTTTCCCATGTCCCGGAGCCGCGTCAGGGTGTCAATGAGCCGGCGGTTGTCGCGCTGGTGGAGGCCGATGGAGGGCTCGTCCAGGACGTAAAGGACGCCCACCAGGCCGGAACCGATCTGGGTGGCGAGGCGGATCCGTTGCGCTTCGCCGCCGGACAAGGTGGCGGAGGGGCGCTCAAGGTTCAGGTATTCCAGCCCGACGTCGAGCAGGAAGGTCAGCCGGGCCTGGATTTCCTTAAGCACCTGGTGGGCGATCTGGGCTTCGCGGCCGGTCAGGACCAGGTTGTTCAGGAAGTCCGCGCACACCCGCATGGGCATGGCCGCTACATCTGCGATGGACTTGCCGTTGATCAGGACGGACAGCGAGGCGGGGTTGAGCCGGGCGCCATTGCACGCGGGGCACGCGATCTGCCGCATGTATTCTTCATAGCGGTCGCGGGCCCACTCGGAGTCCGTCTCACCGTGCTTGCGGTGGACGTACTGGATGGCACCCTCGAAGCCGGTGCTGTATTTGCGTTCCCGTCCGAAGCGGTTCTTGTACTGGACAACCACCTTGTGGTCCTTGCCGTGCAGGACAGTCTGGCGGACGTCCTTGCCCAGCTTCTCCCAGGGTGTGTCCATGGAGAATCCAAGCTCATTTGCCAGCCCTTCGAGCAGGCGGTTCCAATACTCAGTGGTCGCGGTGCCCAGTGACCACGGCGCGATGGCGCCCTCGGACAACGACAGCTCCGGGTTCGGAATAATCAGTTCTTCGTCAACCTCGAGCCGTGTACCGATGCCGCTGCACGTGGAACAGGCGCCGAAGGGATTGTTGAACGAGAAGGAGCGCGGCTCGATTTCATCGATGGCCAGGGGGTGTTCGTTGGGGCAGGCGAGGTTCTCCGAAAATGCCCGCAGCCGTCCCGGCGCGTCTGCGTCCAGATCGACGAACTCGGCCAGTACCCGGCCTTCGGCCAGGCCAAGCGCCGTTTCAACGGAATCCGTAAGGCGCTGGCTGATGCCTTCCTTGACCACCAGGCGGTCCACCACCACTTCAACGGTGTGCTTGAACTGCTTGCCGAGTTTGGGGGGCTCGCTCAGCTGGATCAGCTCGCCGTCCACCCGGGCACGCGAATAACCCTTGGCTGTCAACTCCTTGAAGAGGTCCACGAACTCGCCCTTGCGCCCACGTACCACCGGCGCCAGGACCTGGAATCGTGTGCCCTCCTCAAGCTCAAGCAGCTGGTCCACGATCTGCTGCGGCGTCTGCCGGGCCACAACCTCGCCACAAACGGGGCAATGCGGCCGACCCACGCGTGCCCACAGCAAACGCATGTAGTCATAAATTTCGGTGATGGTGCCAACCGTGGAGCGGGGGTTCTTACTGGTGGACTTCTGGTCAATCGATACCGCAGGCGAGAGGCCTTCGATGAAATCGACATCCGGTTTGTCCACTTGGCCGAGGAACTGGCGGGCATAGGCCGACAGGGACTCAACGTAGCGCCGCTGGCCCTCGGCAAAGATCGTGTCGAATGCCAGCGATGACTTCCCGGAGCCGGATAGCCCGGTGAAAACGATCATGGCATCACGGGGCAGATCCAGGTCCACATTGCGCAGGTTATGCTCCCGCGCGCCCTTAACCACAAGGCGGGAGAGGTCTGGCCGGGCAGGCATGGCTGAGGCCCGGGTAACGGCGACGGGGACGGATTCGACTGCTGTTTCTTCAGCTACGGCTTTAGGCACCCACTAATGCTAATCGAAAACTTCTTCGAATTTCCATGCGGGCCCGGCTAGCCGGCGTCGTACGCTGCTGCCAGTAGCTTGACTGCTTCGGCAAAGGTGGCACCTTGGGCCTTTGCCACCGATGCATAGGAGTTGGCGGCAAGGGACAGCGCATCCTCCCGCTCATCACGCGCGCACACCAGGGTGCCGTTCCTGCCGTTCGTAGCCACCACACCGGCTGCCTCCAGCTCCTTGTACGCCCGCGCAACGGTGTGGGGTGCGACGTCGAGCAGCCCCGCCAACGTACGCACCGCCGGCAGCTTGGTTCCCGGCGGAAGGGCGCCACCGTCCGCCAGACGGATTACGTGCAGGCGCAGCTGTTCAAACAGTGGCACCGTGCTCGACTGATTGGGCTTCCAGGTGCCGGGGAACGGACCGCCTGAGGTCATCGTCCGGCCTCCAACGTGCCGGTGCGGCCGGCACGCCCGGCGAACTGCGCGTTGTACAGCCGCGCATAGCGGCCGTTGGCTGCCAAGAGGCTTCGATGGGTTCCCTGTTCTGCGATGCGTCCGTGTTCCATGACCAGAATTAGATCAGCGTCCCGGACAGTGGACAAACGGTGGGCGATGACAAAGCTTGTTCTTCCGCGGCGCAGCCTCTGAGTAGCCTGGCGGATCAGGGCCTCCGTACGGGAATCCACCGAACTGGTTGCCTCGTCCAGGACCAGCACAGTGCGGTTCGCCAACTGCGCCCGGGCGATGGAGATCAGCTGGCGCTGCCCCTGGCTGAGCGGCTCTCCGCCGTTGCCCAGCACCGTGTCGTATCCGGCGGGCAGCGATCTGATGAGGTGGTCCACATGGCTCGCCTCTGCCGCCGCGGTGACCTCAGCATCTGTGGCCCCAGGCCGGCCGTATTCGATGTTCTCCTTGATGGTGCCGGAAAACAGCCACGCATCCTGGAGCACCACCCCAAAACCTTCACGCAGGACGTCCCTCGGAATATCAGCGATGTTGGTACCGCCGATGGTGATGCTGCCGGCGTCGACCTCATAGAACCGCTGGAGGAGATTAACAATGGTGGTCTTGCCGGCGCCCGTATGGCCGACAATTGCCACAGTCCGGCCCGGTTCCACCGTGAACGAGAGTCCACGGACCACCGGGTCAGCCCGGACATAGCCGAACGTGACATCGCTGAACACAATCCGACCGCCCGGACCGGCTTCGCGGCCATCACCTTCACGCTCAGCAGGTAGCTCCTCAGCATCGAGCAGGTCGAACACGCGGCGCGCCGATGCCACGCAGGACTGGATGACGTTGAGCATGCCGCCGATCTGGCCCACAGGTTGGGTAAAAAGCCGACTGAACTGGATGAACGCCTGGATCCCGCCGATGGTCATGGCCCCCGTGGTGACCTGGAGCGCCCCCACCACCGCCACGGCAATGTAATTCACATTGGCAATGAGGACCATCAACGGCTGTACAAGGCCCGATGAATATTGGGCACGTGCCGATGCCCTGGCAAGGCGGTCGTTGCTTTCCTTAAAGGCTGCAGCCGCCTGGTCCTGGTACCCGAAGGCCTTGATGACCTCGTGCCCGGTGACGAACTCCTCCACGTGGGCGTTCAAGGCACCCGTTTCGGTCCACTGAAGGGCAAAATGTGCTTGGGATTTCCGGGCCACCAGAACGGTGATAAGGGTGGACAGCGGCACGGAAACAAGAGCGATCAGTGCAAGGAGAGGAGAGATCCACAGCATCATGGCCAGGGCACCGCTGAGCATCAGAATGGACATAATCAGCTGCGTGAGGACCTGGCTAAGCGCTTGCGAAATATTGTCGATGTCGTTGGTGACGCGGCTCAGGACGTCTCCCCTGGACTGCGTCTGGAAGTACGTGGAAGGAAGCCGGTGCAGCTTGGCCTGGACGGATGCCCGGAGGCCATACATCAGGCCGTGTACCGCGTTGGCTGTCAACGCTCCCTGGATCCAGTTGAACAGGGAAGCTCCGACGTACATCGCGGCAACGGCGGCCAGCAGGATTCCCAGCCGCTGCCCATCGAGCACTCCGCTGTAGACCCCATCCACCACCACATCGGTGGCATCACCGAGGTAGTTCGGCGCCGCTACGTTGAGGAACACAAAAGCGCAGGTGGCCGCAACGGCACCCAGCATCCGGCCCCGCGACGGGCGCAGCAATGCAAGGACACGTCGTGCAGTGGGCCAGAAGCCGTTGGACGCCGCCCCGGTGCCGGATACAGCCATCATGGCGCGTCGCCCAGTGCCAGTTGGGACCCGGCGATTTCCCGGTAGGTGGCAGATGTCTCCAGCAACTGCAGGTGCGTCCCCTCTGCGACCAACCGGCCGTCGTCGAGTACCAGGATCTGGCCGGCGCCGGCAACGGTGGAGATCCGCTCCGCCACGACAATGACCACTGCGCCGTGAAGTGCCAACTCCAGGGCATCCCGCACTCGGGCCTCGGTGGCAAAGTCCAGCGCGGAAAAGCTGTCGTCAAACAGATAGACGGGAACTCTCCGCAGGAGGGCACGTGCAATGCAGAGGCGCTGCCGCTGGCCGCCCGAGAGGGTGGTTCCCCCCTGCCCGACCTCTGTGTCCATACCCAGTGGCAGCGCACGGACGAAGCCGGCCGCCTGGGCTGTCTCCATGGCTTCCCACAGCTGGCCGTCGGATGCCTGCGGAGCTGCGACGCGCAGGTTATCGGCGATGGTTCCGGAGAAAAGATGCGACCTTTGCGGCACAACCGCCATGGTCCGGCGGAGGACATCCAAGGGCATGGAACAGATGTTCCGGCCGCCGATGCTGACGGTTCCGGCCGTGGAGTCCACGAAACGGGGCACCAGGCTCAAGAGTGTCGATTTTCCGCTGCCCGTGGAACCGACGATTGCAACGATGGTTCCTGGCCGGGCTGTGAAGCTGATGTCTTCAAGTACTGGATTTTCGGCGCCGGGGTAGGAGAAACTCACGTTCCTGAAGGTGACGCTGCCGCCATCCAGTGGGCTCCCATGGCCGGTCCCACGGGACATCTGATGGTACTGGACTGATGGTTTTGCGTTGAGCACGGCACCCAGCCGCTCTGCGCAGGCGGCGGCCCTCGGAGCTGTCATAAACACGTACATGGCCATCATGATTGCCAGCAGGATCTGCAGGATGTAGGCGATGAAGGCCGTGAGGGCGCCGATGTTCATCCCGCCGTCGTAAACCCGATGGCCACCGAACCACACCACGGCCACCGATGACAGGTTGACCACAATCATGATCAGCGGCAGCATGCCGGCAACCAACAGCGACGACTGAAGGTTGTTGCCGGTTAGGCTGCTGTTGGTCTTCGCAAACCGTCGTGTTTCGTGTCCCTGCCGGACGAAGGAACGGATCACATTTGCGCCGATGATCTGCTCGCGAAGGAGTTCACCCGTCCGGTCCAGGAGCTCCTGGCCCTGCCGGTAAAGGGGCACCAGGCGCCGGACGATAAGATACATGATCAGCAGCAGGATGGGCATGATGGCGATTACGACGCTTGAAAGCACTATGTCCTGCTGCCATGCCAGCAGGACGCCCCCAGCCGCCATAACCGGCGCCGCCACCAGCGTGGTGAAAACCAGGACGGTGAACGACTGGATCTGCTGGGTGTCGTTGCTGGCCCTGGTGACGAGGCTTTGTGTGCCGAAGGCCGCCACCTCCTGGGAAGAGAGGGACTGGATCCTGCTGAAGACCTCGGCGCGCAGCTGGTGCCCGATCTTCATAGCCACCACTGCCCCGATGTAGCCCGCGCCGATGGCCGCCGCTGCCTGGACCGCGGCGATCACAGCCATCACAGTGCCCAGGCGGAAGATTTCCGGGGTGTTCCCGGCCACGATGCCGTCGTCGATGATGGCGGCATTAACAGTGGGCAGGAGTAGGTTGCCTGCGGTCTGGACGAGCTGGAGAGCAGCGATCGCGGCCACGGCACCCTTATGGCCAGCCAGAAGCCGGACCATTAAGCCGAAAAGCATCGCACCTCCAGGACGGGATTTGGGAGGCTGGTCAGGGTCCGGCCGTTGTGCCATCCCCAGGAGCCGCATTCGTCATTGTAACCAGCATCACATTCTCTTCTTAGTCACAGGGCATTGCCGACCATGTCGAGAACTTCAAACGAATGGAGTTTATGTGCTGGGCTGCTTTTGCGCTACGGCAAAGATCCTCCGGAAGGGAAACACCGTGCCGTGGACCGTTCCCGGGTACGCGGCACGCAGGGCCGCCGCAAACTCGGCTTCAAAGGCGAGGCTGTCCTCGGCTGAAAGGGCCGCCACGACCGGGCGCAACGCCGTGCCCCGAACCCAGTCCAGCACCGGGTCCACCCCTGTGAGGACCTGCAGGTACGTGGTTTCCCAAGCATCCGCCGTGCAGCCCGCGTCCAGCATGATGCGCAGGTAGTCTGTGGGCTCGCCCACGGAGTCCCCACCGCGAAGTACCCCGACGAGCCGGGAAGACCAGCGGGCCGAACCCGCGAGGTCCCGCATCAGGACATGGGACGGGGCGTTGAAATTTCCCGGCACCTGCATGGCGAACCAGGCACCGGGCTTGAGCGCCGCCAGCCAGCCCGCCAACATTTCCTGGTGGCCCGGCACCCACTGAAGGGCGGCGTTGGTGACCACCACGTCGGTGTCAGCCGGGGGCGTCCAGGCCGCGATATCCGCCAGCCTGAAGCTGAGGCCCGCATGGCGGGCTGCCTGCGCGGCAGCCTTGTCCAGCATCTCCCCGGACGAATCCAGCCCCACCACTTTCGCTTCCGGCCATCGCCGGGCGAGGATGGCCGTGAGGTTCCCTGGACCACAGCCCAGATCCACAACGCGCCGTGGACGGTCCGCCTGGATCCGCCCCGTCAGGTCGAAAAAGGGCCGGTCGCGGTAGTCGTCGAACTGGACGTACTTTACGGGGTCCCACTTCACAGTTACCTCCATCGCCTGGTGCTCCATGGCAGTACCGCGAGCCTAATACCGGCCCGCCCGGATATCAGGCACCGGCTGGGCACTAAGCTGGAAATCAATGAAACTCGTTGACCAGCTGCCTGTCCTGCCCGCCCCAAACACCTCCGGCGCAGGCATCGACCCGGACGCCCTGTACACCCAATTCCTGGAGTGGACCGAAAGCCGGGGCCTGGAGCTGTACCCTGCCCAGGACGAGGCCATCATGGAGCTGGCCACCAGTGCCAACGTCATCCTCGCCACGCCCACCGGTTCCGGCAAATCGCTGGTGGCCATCGCGGCGCACTTCCAGGCCATGGCGCGGGGCCAGCGCAGTTACTACACCGCCCCCATCAAGGCGCTGGTCTCCGAGAAGTTCTTTGCCCTGTGCGACATCTTCGGTGCAGAAAACGTTGGCATGATCACCGGTGACTCCGGCGTGAACCAGAACGCGCCGATTATCTGCTGCACGGCAGAAATTCTCGCGAACATCGCCCTCCGTGAAGGGGCCGACGCCGAACTCGGTGCGGTCATCATGGACGAATTCCATTTCTACTCCGACCCCCAGCGTGGTTGGGCCTGGCAGGTCCCGCTGCTGGAACTGCCCCAGGCCCAGTTCCTTCTGATGTCCGCAACCCTGGGTGATGTCAGCCGGTTCGAGGCCGGCATCACCGAGCTCACGGGACGGCCCACCACCACCGTGAGTTCAGCCGAGCGTCCCATTCCGCTGCACTACTACTACCACCAGACGCCGGTCCACGAAACGCTCGAGGAACTCCTCTCCACGCGCCAGGTCCCCGTCTATGTGGTGCACTTCAGCCAGATCGAGGCCATTGACCGGGCCCAGACGCTGATGAGCATCAACGTCTGCACCCGCGAAGAGAAGGACAAGATCGCCGAGCTGATCGCGAATTTCCGTTTCGCCGCAGGCTTCGGCAAGACGCTCAACCGGCTGGTCCGGCACGGTATCGGCGTCCATCACGCCGGCATGCTGCCGAAGTACAGGCGGCTCGTGGAACAGCTTGCCCAGGCGGGCCTGCTTAAGGTGATCTGCGGTACGGACACGCTGGGCGTGGGCATCAATGTGCCCATCCGCACCGTCTTGCTCACCGCACTGAGCAAGTACGACGGCGTACGCACCCGTCCGCTTAACTCCCGGGAGTTCCACCAGATTGCCGGACGGGCCGGCCGCGCGGGGTATGACACCGCCGGGACAGTCGTGGTCCAGGCCCCGGAACACGTGATCGAAAACGTGAAGGCCATGGCCAAGGCCACCGCCAAATTTGGTGACGACCAAAAGAAGCTCCGCCAGGTTGTCAAGAAGAAGCCGCCGGAGGGCTTCGTTTCCTGGGGTGAACCCACTTTCAAGCGCCTTGTGGAATCCGTGCCCGATCCTTTGACCTCAAGTTTCAGCGTGACGCATTCGATGCTGATGAACCTGATGGAACGGCCGGGCGACCCGTTCACGGCGGCTCGCCGGCTGCTGACCGAAAACCACGAGACCCGGTCCTCGCAGCTGCGGCTGATGAAAAAAGCCCTGGGAATCTACCGGGAGCTCCTTGCCGCTGAGGTGGTGGAGCGCATCCCGGCAGAAGAGCAGGGCCACGACGGCAGGACCGTCCGGCTCACCGTCCATCTGCAGGCCAATTTTGCCCTGAACCAGCCGCTCTCGCCGTTTGCACTGGCGGCGCTGGAGCTCCTTGACCCGGATTCGCCGTCGTACGCCCTGGACGTGGTGTCGGTGATCGAGGCGACTCTCGAAAAGCCCCGCCAGATCCTCTCCGCGCAGCAGAAGAAGGCCCGCGGGGAGGCGATTGCCGCGATGAAGGCTGATGGCATCGAGTACGACCAGCGCATGGCCATGCTGGAGGACGTCACCTATCCGCAGCCGCTCGCGGAACTCCTGGGCGAAGCCTTCGAGGTCTACCGCAAGGCCGCGCCCTGGGTGGGCGACTTTGAACTGGCGCCCAAGTCCGTGGTCCGCGACATGTTCGAGCGCGCCATGAACTTCGGCGAGTTCGTCCAGTTCTACGGGCTGGCCCGCTCCGAGGGCATTGTGCTGCGCTACCTCGCCGACTGCTTCAAGGCGCTGCGCCAGACCGTACCGCAGGACATGCTCCGGGAGGACCTTGAGGACCTCATCGCCTGGCTTGGCGAACTGGTGCGGCAGGTGGATTCCAGCCTCCTGGACGAATGGGAGGAGCTGACGTCCGGCGCCATGCCTACCCCGCACGACGCTCCCCCTCCCCCGCCGCCGTCGCTGACGTCCAACATCCGGGCCTTCCGTGTGATGGTCCGCAACGAGATGTTCCGCCGTGTGGAACTGTTCGCGGACGAGAACGCAGCTGCCCTGGGCGAGCTCGACGGCGGCGCAGGCTGGGGTGCCGACCGTTGGGAAGACGTCCTGGACGACTACTTCGACGAACACAACGACATCGGCACCGGCCCGGATGCCCGCGGCCCCGGACTGCTCATGATCACCGAAGAGCCCGGGTTATGGAAGGTCCGGCAGATTTTCGACGATCCGGCGAGCAACCATGACTGGGGCATCTCCGCGGAAGTGGACCTGGCGGCCTCCGACGAAACCGGTACGGCAGTGGTCCGGGTCACCGACGTCAACCGGCTCTAGGCTGTGGCCCCGTGGAATCCGTCCCCGACCTGACCGGCAGCCTTCGGGTTTTGGAAGCCCTTGAGGGCCAGCCCGTGGCGCCCGCCAACGGTCCGCGGCAGTGGTGGAACGGCGCGCTGGACGTCGAGGGGCTGGCCTTGGGGGCGGTCCAGGCAGCAGCGACATCACTGAACGCACTGGTTGGTGTGCCGGGCAGGTATTCGCTGGCATCCGGAGCCACGGCGGCGTCCTTCGATTCGCTCGGACACCTGCGGATCGCAGGCGGGAAACCCCAAGGATTCGCTCCGGCATCCGGCTTTCGGCGCACGTCGGACGGCTGGATCCGCCTGCACGCCAACTATCCCCACCACGCAGCCCGGCTGATGGCGGCACTCTCCGTCAGCACGGCACAGGATGTGGAACGGGCCCTGCGAAGCATGACGTCCCTGGCAGCCGAGGATGCCATTACGGCCAACAAGGGCGTCGCTGCTGCTGTGCGCACGCGGGAGCAGTGGGCCGCCACCCCAATGTATGGGACGGTCAGCGCCGGGCCGTGGATCAGCATCTCCCGGCCATCGACGGACGCCAGTGAGAGTCGTCAGCTCCCCCGGTGGGTTCCAGGGGCAGTTTCGCGCCACCCCTTGCTCGGGCTCAAGGTGCTGGACCTGACCCGCGTCATTGCCGGTCCCGCGGCCACGCGCCTCCTGGGCGCCCTGGGTGCGGACGTGCTGCGCATCGACCCGCCCCAGCTTCCGGAATTGAGCGACGTGTTTGTTGACTCCGGCTTTGACAAGCGCAGCGCGGAGGCGGACTTCCGGGAGCCGGACGTGATGGAAACAGTCAGGGGTCTTATTGAATCTGCCGACGTGGTGGTCACGGGATACCGCGACGGCGGGCTGGACCGTTTCGGACTGGCGCCCGAAGCGCTGCTTCAGGCACGGCCCGACGTCGTGATCGTCACCCTCAGTGCGTGGGGAAGCGGCGGGCCCTGGAAAGGACGGCGCGGTTTCGACAGCCTGGTGCAGGCCGCCTGCGGCATAGCCGGACGGTATGGCCGGACGACCGATGACGGGTGGCGGCCGGGGGCGCTGCCTGTGCAGGCGCTTGACCATGCCACCGGATATGGCCTGGCGGCGGCAGCACTTGCCTTGCTGGCCGAACGGCTGCGCAGCGGACGTGGCGGCGCGGCCCGGCTTTCCCTGGCCCGCACCGCCGAAGAATTGTTCAGGCTCCCCGCCTTGGCTGGCCACGGCGTTTCCCTGCCTGAACCGGACTACCGCGTGATGGAGAGCCCCTACGGCCGGCTACGGTGCGTTGGACCACCCATCATGGCGGACGGTGCGCCGCTTGAATACGGTGAGGGACCAGTCCGCTACGGGACATCCCAGCTTCGCTGGCAATAGCGATCCTGCGGCATAGACCACGGGCCCGCTAGTAAACTCGGACCATGAGTGTAATCCGCCCCGCCACGCGGCAAGACGTCCCCGCCATCCTGCAGATGATCCACGATCTGGCCATCTACGAGGAGGAACCGGACGCAGTCCGCAACACCCCGGAAATGCTGGCGGAGGTCCTGTTCGGCGAGAACCCGCGCGTGTTTGCCACGATGGCCGAGAACAGCGCGGGCGAGGTCCAGGGGTTCGCCCTCTGGTTCCTGAACTACTCCACATGGGAAGGCGTCCACGGGATCTACCTGGAAGACTTCTACGTTAGCCCGGACGCCCGCGGCGAGGGGCACGGCAAGGCGCTGCTGAAGCACCTGGCTGCCACCGCCGTCGAGAACGGCTACGCCCGGGTGGAGTGGAGCGTCCTGGACTGGAACGAGCCGTCCATCAACTTCTACCGCAGCCTCGGCGCCCGTCCCCTGGATGGCTGGTCCACGTTCCGGCTGACCGGCGACGCCCTGGAGAGCTTTGGCACCAGGACGGCGGCGTCCATCCGTGGCTGAGCGCGACGCTTCCGCCGAAATCATGCAGACGCGGACCCCTGTCCCGCATTTTGTGAAGGCCCGGCACGAGTTCCGGGGCATGCGCACCGCCGAGCACTACTTCACCGTTCCCCTGGACCACTTCCCGCCGGAGAGCGGCGACGGCGCCGCTGAGACCATCACCGTTTTCGCCCGTGAGTACGTTTCGTCGGCCCATACCCAGGCTGAAGCCGAAGCGCTTCCCTGGCTGCTGTTCCTCCAGGGCGGCCCGGGCGGCCGCGGCAACCGGCTGGCTTCGCTGAGCGGCTGGAGCAAGGCGGCAGCCCGGGACTTCCGGATCCTGATGCTGGACCAGCGCGGCACCGGGCTTTCGACTCCCCTTGACCGGAACACGCTGCCGGCGCGTGGAACGGCCGAGGCACAGGCTGGGTACCTTGAGCATTTCCGTGCTGATTCCATCGTGGCCGACGCGGAGCTCATCCGGGCGGCGCTCGGCTCCGGCCCCTGGAGCATCTACGGCCAAAGCTATGGCGGATTCTGTGCGCTGACGTACCTGTCCTTTGCCCCGGACGGGCTGAAGGAAGCCCTCATCACGGGCGGGTTGGCGCCGCTCGCCGGCCACGCCGACGACGTCTACCGCGCCACCTTCGACCGCGTTGCGGCCCGCAACACCGAGTACTTCAGCTGGTATCCGGAGGACCGCCAGACAGTGAACGCGATCGCATCGCACCTTCGGCAGACCGAGGAGTTCCTTCCCGACGGCGGCCGGCTCACAGTTGAACGGTTCCAGATGGTGGGCTCCTTCCTGGGCGGAAACACGCGGGTAGACGGCCTGCATTACCTGCTGGAAGACGCCTTCACCGAGACACCACAGGGGAACAGGCTCTCCGATGCCTTCCTGGAGCAGGTCCAGGGCATCGTGTCCCGCCTGGCGAACCCGCTCTATGCCCTGCTGCACGAGTCCATCTACGGGCAGGGACAG
This sequence comes from Pseudarthrobacter sp. S3, assembly GCF_050156905.1. NCBI lineage: Bacteria > Bacillati > Actinomycetota > Actinomycetes > Micrococcales > Micrococcaceae > Pseudarthrobacter > Pseudarthrobacter sp. S3. The sequence goes on from NZ_CP189583.1 coordinate 2,276,065, forward strand.
GCGACCGACTGGGCTGCCTGGCGTGTGCTGCAGGAAAATCCGGCATTCCACCCGGATGCGGAAGCGCTGCTGCTGACCGGCGAGATGGTGTACCCGTGGTATTTCGAACAGGATCCCGCCTTGGTGCCGCTGCGGCAGGTGGCCCATCTACTGGCCACTAAAACTGACTGGAAGCCGCTGTATGACCCCAAACAGTTGGCCGCGAACAGCGTGCCGGTCGCCGCCGCGGTTTACCAGGACGACATTTACGTGGACCGCAGCCTGTCACTGGAGACGGCGGCTGCCGTGCGCGGACTCCGGGTATGGGAGACGGCCGACTTCCACCATGACGGCATAGCGGACGACGGCGAGGCTATTTTCGGGCGGCTTCTGGGTATGGTGCGCTCGGTTGCCGGCTCAGCCGGCAGCAGAGCCGCCAACTGAACCGGTGGTTGTGCCGGCGGTGGGGTTGCGGCGGCGCGCCACAAAAACAACGACGGCGGCGGTCAGCACTGCAGCCCCCACCAGGCCGCCTGCCATGTTGAGCCCCAGGTAGCCGGCCCAACTGAGGATCAGGGCGGAGGTGGCCCCGCCGACCGCACCGGCGGTGCCCATCAGCATGTCCGAGACACCTTGGACCACCACACGGGACTCCTGGCTAACGCTCTCCGCCAGCAGTGTGGATCCGGAAATCGTTGCCGCAGACCAGCCAATGCCCAGCAGGACAAGTCCCACGGCCACCGCGACGGTGGACGTCTGGCCAAACCCTGCGACGGCGACGGCCGCGATGAGCGTGGCGAAGCCGATCATGATTGTCTCAGTCCTGCCTGCCTTGTCCGTCAGCCAGCCCATGACCGGCGACAACGCGAACATGCCTGCGATATGCAGGGAGATGGTGAAGCCGATGATCACCAGGACATCGCCGAAGGCGGCGTGGCCGGCATGGGAAGCACCAGGCCCGGCCACGAGTTCCTGCAAATGCAGCGGGGTCATGGACATCACGCCCACCATCACGGCGTGCGCTCCGACGACGGCGGCAAGCGCCAGCCAGGAAGCCCTGGACTGGCGGATTGCCCGCAGCCCGCGGACGAGCGATCCCCCGACTGCGTTGCGCGCTGTGGCGCCTTGCTGATTTGCCGTACCTGGCGGCGTGCCCTGCATTTTCCCGCCAGCTGGCTGGGCGGCGGTCTCTTGGGCGGCGATTTCCCGTGCGAACAGGAGCGGATCGGGCCTGAGGCCAGCGAAAAGCAGCACAATCGCCAGCAGCAGTCCGGCCGCGGCGATCACAAACGGTCCGGCGACGGGAGGCAGACCGAGGGCCAGGCCCACAACGGTGCCGGGCTGGATCAGGTTGGGTCCGGCCACTGCGCCGACCGTCACAGCCCACACGACTGCGGAAAGCGCCCTGCCGCGGTGTTCAGCATCCGCAAGGTCGACGGCGGCGAAGCGTGCCTGCAGGCTGGCCGCGGTGCCCACCCCGATGCCCACTCCCCCCAGCACCAGCAGGACGAACAAGCCGGACACGATGGACAGCACTATCAGCGCAGTGCCGGCCAGAGCGGCGGAAAGCCCCGTGACCTGCCCGGCCCGGCGGCCCCGCCGGTCCGCCAGCGAAGCCAGGGGCAGGGCAGTCAGCGCGGCCCCCAAGGTCATCACCGTTGCCACGGCACCCGCCCACACGCTGGAACCTGAAAGTTCCACGGCCAGGATGGAACCAATGGAAACCGTGGCTCCGGTGCCGATGCCGCCGAAAACCTGGGCCGCGCTCAGCAGCACCACGGTGCGCCGTTGCACCTGGCGCACTCCTCTTTCCGTGATCAGGGTGCGGGCCATGGTCCGAGCATAGTCCTCGGGCGGCCAGGTCCTACAGGGGGCAGATTAAGTCACTGATCCCGGCCGCAGTGCGGACGGGATCAGTGGAAATGCAGTTTGCGTCAACGAAACGCGGAGAAAGCCTACTCGGCTTCGCTGAGGCTCTTCTGGGCGTCTTCCTCGAGGCGGGGGTCCAGGTGGGAGGTCTCTGCCTTGGAGCTCAGGAGGCTGGCAATCACGGCAACGATGATGGTGCCCACGATGACGGCCAGGGAGACCAATGTCGGAATCTCCGGGGCCCATTCGATGTGGTGACCGCCGTTGATGAACGGCAGCTCGTTCACGTGCATGGCGTGCAGAACCAGCTTCACACCTATGAACGCCAGGATGAAGGACAGCGCGTGCTTCAGGTAGATCAGACGGTTCATCAGCCCTCCCAACAGGAAGTACAGCTGCCGCAAACCCATCAGCGCGAACAGGTTGGCGGTGAAGACGATGAACGGGCTCTGCGTCAGGCCGAAGATCGCGGGAATCGAGTCCACCGCGAAGAGGAGGTCGGTCAGGCCGATGGTGATGAACACGATCAGCATGGGCGTGAAGACCTTCTTGCCGTCCACCGTGGTGCGCAGCTTGCCGCCGTCGAACTTCTCCGACATGGGGATGACCTTGCGGATCCGGGCGATGAGCGGATTTTCCTTGTCCTCTTCGTCTTCGCCTTCATCCTGGGCCTGCTTCCAGGCTGTCCAGAGCAGGAACGCGCCGAAGATGTAGAACACCCAGCTGAACTGCTCAATCACGATGGCGCCGAGAAGGATGAAGATGCCGCGCAGGATCAGGGCGATGATGATACCCACCATCAGGACTTCCTGCTGGTACTTACGGGGCACGGAGAAGCGGGCCATGATGATGATGAAGACAAACAGGTTGTCGATGCTGAGGCTGTATTCAGTGACCCAGCCGGCCACGAACTGGCCGCCGAATTCGGCGCCGGTAAAGAAGAACATGGCCCCGGCGAACAGCAGGGCCAGGGAGACGTAGAACGCAACCCACAGGCCGGCTTCCTTCATGGAAGGTTCATGGGGACGCCGGACGACCAGCAGAAGGTCAATGAGGAGGATCAAGCCGAGGACGACAAGTGAGCCGACCTCAAACCATACGGGTAATTCGGGCACGGGTAGCCTTTCGCAGGGTACAGAGAATTGGTGTAAGTCTCTCCGGCCAGCCTGTGCACTTGGTGCTGAATTGGCGGCCCGCTACGCCCGGCCAGGCAACTGTGCCTGGCGTGTTGACGATCGTAGCGCTCGGGATACTCCCCTACGTGACGTTAACTGTACAGCAGGCGTCCCCGCACGCGGGAACATGCCCCGAACGCTGCGTGCCCCCGCCGCCCGGGGGTGTCCTAGGCGTGGCCGGCCGCCTGCATCTGGCGGAGCTCTTTCTTGAGGTCACTGACCTCGTCCCGGATCCGCGCGGCCAGCTCGAACTGGAGTTCGGCGGCAGCGCCGTGCATCTGTTCGGTCAGCTGTTCGATGAGGCCCACGAGGTCTTCGGCCGGTGCTGCGGCGAGGCCGTCCTTGCGGACCTGTGCCGCACCCTTTGCCGCGGACTTGCCACGTTTGGCGCCCTTGGCCAGCCGGTTGTTGTTGAGCAGTTCCTGGGTGTCGGCGTCTTCCTTGGCCAGCTGGTCGGTGATGTCGGCAATCTTCTTCCGCAGCGGCTGCGGATCGATGCCCCGTTCCGTGTTGTAGGCCACCTGGATGGCGCGGCGCCGGTTGGTTTCATCGATAGCCTTGGCCATGGAGTCGGTGATGCGGTCCGCGTACATGTGGACCTCGCCGGAGACGTTGCGGGCGGCACGGCCGATGGTCTGGATCAGCGAAGTCGCCGAGCGCAGGAAGCCTTCCTTGTCCGCATCCAGGATGCTTACGAGCGAGACTTCTGGCAGGTCTAGGCCTTCCCGGAGCAGGTTAATGCCCACCAGGACGTCGAAGACACCCATCCGGAGTTCCCGGAGCAGTTCAACCCGTCGCAGGGTGTCCACGTCGGAGTGCAGGTATTCGACCTTGATGCCGTGGCCCAGCAGGTAGTCGGTGAGGTCTTCCGCCATCCGTTTGGTCAGCGTGGTGACCAGGACGCGTTCGTTCTTTGCCGTGCGGGTCTTGATCTCTCCGAGCAGGTCATCGATCTGGCCCTTGGTGGGCTTGACCACCACCTCGGGGTCGATCAGTCCGGTGGGCCGGATGATCTGCTGCACAAAGCCGTCCGCCTTGCCCAGTTCGTACTTGCCGGGAGTGGCCGAGAGGTAGACCGTCTGGCCTACGCGTTGCAGGAATTCGTCCCATTTGAGCGGGCGGTTGTCCATGGCCGACGGCAGGCGGAAACCGAAGTCGACGAGGTTCCGCTTGCGGGACATGTCGCCTTCGTACATGGCGCCGATCTGCGGCACGGTGACGTGGGATTCATCGATCACCAGCAGGAAGTCGTCCGGGAAGTAGTCGATGAGGCAGTGCGGAGCGGTCCCGCGGGCACGGCCGTCGATGTGCGACGAGTAGTTTTCGATGCCGTTGCAGAAGCCCATCTGCTGCATCATTTCGAGGTCGTAGGTGGTGCGCATCCGGAGCCGTTGGGCTTCCACCAGCTTGTTCTGGCCTTCCAGGACGGCCAGGCGTTCGGCGAGTTCGTCCTCGATCCGCTTGATGGCCCTGGCCATCCGTTCGGGCCCGGCCACGTAGTGCGAGGCCGGGAAGACGTACATTTCCTCTTCGTCCCTGATCAGTTCGCCAGTCAGCGGGTGAAGGGTATGGATGTTCTCAATCTCGTCTCCGAAGAATTCGATGCGGATGGCGAGTTCCTCGTACATCGGGATGATTTCCACGGTGTCGCCGCGTACCCGGAACGTGCCGCGGTGGAAGTCCATGTCGTTGCGCGCGTACTGCATCGCGACGAATTTCCGGAGCAGGTCGTCGCGGTTCATCTGCGCCCCCTTGCGGAGCGTGACCATGCCGGCAATGTACTCTTCCGGCGTGCCCAGGCCGTAGATGCAGGACACGGTGGCCACCACAATGACGTCGCGGCGGGTCAGCAGGGCGTTGGTGGCGGAGTGGCGGAGCCGTTCCACTTCCTCGTTGACGGAAGAGTCCTTCTCAATGAAGGTGTCCGTCTGCGCTACGTACGCCTCAGGCTGGTAGTAGTCGTAGTACGAAACGAAGTACTCCACCGCATTGTTGGGCAGGAGTTCCCGGAATTCGTTGGCGAGCTGGGCGGCCAGGGTCTTGTTCTGCACCATGACCAAGGTGGGCCGCTGGACCTGTTCGATGAGCCAGGCCGTGGTTGCGCTCTTGCCGGTACCGGTGGCGCCCAGCAGGACAACGTCCTTTTCGCCGTTCCTGATTCGCTCCGTGAGTTCGGTGATGGCGGCAGGCTGGTCGCCGGCCGGCTGGAACTCGCTGATGACTTCAAACGGAGCGACGACGCGGTTGATCTCCTGGGCAAGGCTCATGCAACTAATCTACAACCGGGGACCGACAGTGACAGCCGGATCAGTTACCGGCGAACAGCCAGCCGCGGGGGCCGGGAGTTCAGGGGGTGTACGACGGCGGCACCCACCCCGTGCGGTCCGCCCAGCTGTCCATTTGCGGCCAGGCGACGTCCGTGAACCACGGCTCCTTCGCCGCCGCGTACGCATGGGTACCTTTGGACCCGGCAAACTGCTCGGACAAAACACGTTTGTGGTCCGCATACAGGCTGACGGCCTCCGGATCGCTCCTGAGCCAGTCGCGGAAGAGCAGCGCGTACCGCCAGCCAGATGACCCGGCAGCCCGTACATGGACGTTCACGGCGCGGCCGGGGTCCGCGTTGGCATGGAAGCGTTTCTTCCATTGCTCCGGATCTGGCTGCGTCGGTTTCGGAGTGTCGAAGGCCACCCCTGGCACGGCAGGGAATCCCGCGTCCGCCAGCAGCGGCGCGATCCGGTCCGCGGTATTGAGATCCGACACCGTGACCTGGAGGTCAATGACGTCCTTGGCTGCCAGGCCAGGCACGGCCGTGGAGCCAATATGGTCGACTGCAAGAATGTCGTCCGCTGCGGCGGCGGCGATCCGGGATCCCAGCCGTGCGGCCTGGTCCGCCCAGTCCTCGCGCGGCGCAAACAACACGGCGGTGCCGATCCGGGCTGCCCTGACGCCGCGGCGGATATTGTCCGCGTACGGGACCAGCCGCTCCGTCCACAGCCGGTCCACCTGCGCGGTCACGTCTGCCAATGACCCGGAGTTGTCCAGGACCACGTCGGCAGCCGCAAGCCGCGCACCACGCGACGCCTGGGCCGCCATCCGCGACCCGGCGTCCTCGGCTGTCATGCCTCGGTGTTCGAGCATCCGGCCGATCCGGACGTCATCGGGTGCATCCACCACCAGGACCAGATGGAAGCCGCTCCCCTGGCCGGTTTCCACGAGCAGTGGAATGTCCTGGACCACAATGGCGCCGGCCGGGGCTGTGGCGATGATCCTGGCCGCGGCGGCCCGGACCAGCGGGTGCACAATGCCGTTCAGGACAGCCAGCTGCGAGGGATTGCCGAACACCACGGAACCCAGCCTGGCCCGATCCAGCCGGCCCCCGGCGTCGAGCATGTCCGGCCCAAAGGATTCCACCACACGGGCCAGTCCCGGCATTCCCGGCTCAACCACGTCCCGGGCCAGCGCATCCGCGTCCACCAGCACGGCACCGAGCCCGGCGAGGCGTGAGGCGACCACTGACTTCCCGGATGCTATGCCACCCGTCAAACCGATCTTGAGCATCCCACCACCCTACTAGTGGGCCCACGCGGCCAGGGTTCCCTGGGCGAGCGCAGCGAATTCAGGGAGGCGGTGGGGAATAGACTTGGGCGGTGCAAGAGCAAGACAGCCGCGCCACGGCCTACACCACCCTCGCCTTGGGCCAGGACTTCCGGCACGAGATCGAGATCAAACGCTCCAGGTTCATTACCGTGCTGGGCCGCGCCGACAATGAGGACACCGCCCGGGACCTGGTGGCCGGACTGCGCCGCGAGTTCCACGACGCCCGCCACCACTGCTCGGCGTTCGTCCTGGGACCGGACCGGGACATCCAGCGCTCCAATGACGACGGCGAACCTTCGGGCACCGCCGGCATCCCGATGCTGGAGGCCATCGTCAAAAGGGAAACAGCACCTGGCGTGACTGACCTCAGCGACTTAAGTGCCGTCGTCGTCCGCTATTTCGGCGGCATCCTGCTGGGCGCCGGCGGACTGGTGCGCGCCTATTCGGAATCGGTGTCCGCCGCCCTGGAACGGGCTCCCCTGGTCCGGCGGAGCCGGCTGCGGCTCTGCTCTGTGTCGGTGCCGCATGCCGCTGCCGGACGGCTGGAGAATGATCTTCGGGCGGCCGGGTTTGTGATGGCGGAAACCAGCTACGGAGCGCAATACACGATCCTGCGCCTGGCAGTACCCGACGAACCTGAGCAAATCACTGCAGCCACCGAACGCGTGCTGTCGCTTACCGCCGGGAGAACCGGGCTCACGCCGGCCGGAACGGAGTGGCTCGATGTCCCGCTCCCCTGAGGTCCGCCTGGCACACGTCGACGAACCCACGCTGGAGCGGCTGCTGGAACTGGCGCAGCGGGACGCGTCCGCGGACGACGCCACGCCGCCCCTTGGCAACGGGACCGGCTGGAACACGGAACGCATCAACTGGTTCCGAAACTTCCACCGGTCTGCGGCCGCCGGATTGGACGGACCAGGCGCGGAAAAGAGCTGGGCTGTTCTCTGCGACGGCAGCCCGGCCGGTTCGGTCAGGCTCAAAATGATTGACGACGGAACGGCACAATCCGGAACTGCTGAGACAGGCATCTGGCTGGGCCGGAACTACCGTGGCCTCGGTGTGGGCGGCGCCGCGCTGATGCTGGTCTTGGCGGAAGCCCGCCGCGCCGGACTGCGGCAGATGCAGGCCCACACCACGGCAGGCAACGTAGGTGCGCAGCGGCTCCTCACCGCTGCCGGCGCGGTATTAACGCACGGCGACGGCGGCGCGGTGAGTGCCGTCGTCGTGCTCTCATCTGGCTCGCAGTAGACGCACCGAAACCCGCGTTTGGGAGCGTTCAGGTTTGGGAGCGTTCAGTGCCGGTCAAGTGGCCGCCTGAACACTGCGGGTTAAGCACAGCGGGCCCCTGCTCTCGCAGGGGCCCGTTGTGCTGGCCCGGGAAGCCCCGGGCCGGTGGCAATTAGTTGCCGGTCAGCTTCTCGCGCAGAGCTGCAAGAGCCTCGTCCGAAGCCAGGGTACCGGCGCCGGTGTTGGACTCGGCAGCAGGCTCGGAGGAGTAGCTGGTGGTGCCTGAATCGCTGTCACCGGACGTTGCAGCTGCAGCGTCGTCGGCAGCGTGCTGGGCAACCTGCTTCTTGTGTGCTTCCCAGCGGGTCTGGGCGTCAGCGTACTGCTGCTCCCAGACGGCGCGCTGGTTCTCGTAGCCTTCAAGCCACTCGTTGGACTCCGGGTCGAAGCCCTCCGGGTACTTGTAGTTGCCCTCTTCGTCGTACTCAGCGGACATGCCGTAGAGAGCCGGATCGAATTCGGTGGACTCGGCGTCAACGCCCTCGTTGGCCTGCTTGAGGGAGAGCGAGATACGGCGGCGCTCGAGGTCGATGTCGATGACCTTGACGAACAGCTCGTCACCAACGGAGACAACCTGCTCAGCCAGCTCCACGTGGCGGACGGCGAGTTCGGAGATGTGCACGAGGCCTTCGATGCCGTCTTCGACGCGGACGAACGCACCGAACGGAACAAGCTTGGTGACCTTACCCGGTACAACCTGCCCGAGGGCGTGGGTGCGGGCGAAGGTCTGCCACGGATCTTCCTGCGTAGCCTTGAGCGACAGGGAAACGCGCTCGCGGTCCAGGTCGACTTCGAGAACTTCGACGGTGACTTCCTGGCCAACTTCGACAACCTCGGACGGGTGGTCGATGTGCTTCCAGGACAGCTCGGAAACGTGCACGAGGCCGTCTACGCCGCCAAGGTCCACGAATGCACCGAAGTTGACGATGGAGGAAACAACGCCGGGACGGACCTGGCCCTTCTCCAGCTTGTTGAGGAACGTGGAGCGAACCTCGGACTGGGTCTGCTCGAGCCATGCACGGCGGGACAGCACAACGTTGTTGCGGTTCTTGTCCAGCTCGATGATTTTGGCTTCGATCTTCTGACCGATGTACGGAGCGAGGTCGCGCACACGGCGCATCTCGACGAGGGATGCGGGCAGGAAGCCGCGCAGACCGATGTCGAGGATAAGACCACCCTTGACAACCTCGATGACGGTACCGGTAACGACACCGTCTTCTTCCTTGACCTTCTCGATGTCGCCCCAGGCGCGCTCGTACTGAGCACGCTTCTTGGAGAGGATCAGGCGGCCTTCTTTGTCTTCCTTGGTGAGCACCAGGGCTTCGACGAGATCGCCAACGGAGACAACGTCTCCGGGATCAACGTCGTGCTTGATGGACAGCTCGCGGGAGGGGATGACACCTTCGGTCTTGTAACCGATGTCGAGCAGAACTTCATCGCGGTCGACCTTGACGACGGTACCTTCGACGAGGTCTCCGTCGTTGAAGTACTTGATGGTGGCGTCGACTGCTGCGAGGAAGTCCTCAGCGGTACCGATGTCGTTAATGGCGACTACGGGGGTACCGGGCTTCTCGGTGGAGGTGATGGTCATGTAGTAGGGGCTCCGTTGTGGATAGTTAGTTGGTCAGGCAAACCGCCGCGCCCGCGTTATGGAACGCAGGCGCAGGTCTTCGGGCGATCACAAGGATCTTCCGGGTCTTCCTGATTTGTGGATTTTAGAAACGTGCACGTAGTACGCGCCCACTTATTCTAGTCGCAGCGGCCAACGGGGGTCAAAGCGCAGGCAACACGTCGCCCAGTCGGGCGAACGTGGTTCCGCCGCCCTTAAGTTGTGGCAGCGCCTGCCGGAAGCCAGCGGCTGTGCCGCCGCCGGGCTTATTGAAATGCGCTATGACGATGTCGCCAGGACGTGCTGTGGCCACGGCGGAGGCAACCGCCGCCGGCGCCAGCGTGGCGCCGGCGTCGGCGTTGATGCTGAAGTTGACCGGCAACATGCCCAGACGCCGGGACATCGCGGCGGCCACCTCGTCGAAATAGGCTGTTCCGGAGCGGAAGAACCGTGGCTTGTGCCCCGTCACTTCCCGGAAGACATCCGCGCAGCCGGTGAGTTCGTCATATACGTCGGCCACATTCCTGGTGCCTGGGATGCCATAGGCTGATTTGCCGGTCACGGACAACGGCCGGTGCTGCCAGCCATGGTTGGCCAGTTCAAAGAGCGGGTCGTGCGCCAACTCGGCGGCGACCTGCCGGTTTGACTGGATCCACCGGGCATTCACAAAGAGGGTGGCCGGGATGTTCAGCCGCCGGAGCGTAGCGAGCAGCTCCTGGTCGACGCCGGATCCGCCGGGGCCGCCGCAGGCATCGAAGGTGAGCACCGTATGACTGCCTGGCGACCTGGTGACCACGCCGGTGACGCCCAGACCCCACTCGGTCGGCCGGCGGCCGTCGAATTCCGTCACCAGCTGCGCTTTTGACGGAAGCGGGACCGCGGCTGCCGTCGCGGCCGGGACCTGCGACGGTGCCGCCGACGCTTCTGGCCCGTTTGGCACGGGCGGGGCAAGCACCGCGGGGTCCCCGTGTTCATCCGAAAGAGCCACAGGCTCAATCGCGGCCGTGTCCGCCGACGAACAGGTTGTCACCGCAGCAAGAACGCCGGACGCCAGACCGAGCAAAATAGCCCGGCGGCCAGTCCGCCCGGCCACACCAAAATCCCCCATGAATTGTCCTTGAACGAGGCAGGAGCCCCTAGAAATGGGTCAGGCAGTGGGTGGCCCGCTCAACCGCGAACATCCCCCGTGCCCGGAGCGACGCGCCCTGCTTGTGTTCACGGATTCGCCCAGCCGAAGTCAGCGTAACCGGACAGACCGCTCCCAGATAAATTGATGACAGGGCGGAGACATCCAATGTCAGGTCAGCCCCGGCTGTCTCTTCCAGGCGTACGACGGCGGCCTCGCCGCCGCTGACCTCCAGGGCAAACGTTCCAGACGTGAGGCCAAGCAGGTCCTGCACGTCGAGCACAAGCCTGCCATCCTCCGGGTAATGCCGAGCCTCCAGCGCCTGGGCCACGTCCAGGATGCGGAGCCAGAGCATGTCCCGGCTGTCTGAGGAGTCGATGCAGCGCGGATCCGCCAGCGCCCAGGTGAGCGGGTCATCCAGCGGCGCTTCCTCCCACGTGACACGTTCCACCAGGTCGATGGCGCCGAGGAACTGCCAGAGCTCCAGGTACGCCTCGTTCGTGGCGGCCACAAGGTCCACTACCTGCATGGTGTAGGGCTCGGTGTCCCAGCCGAGGAATTTGTAGGAGACGTAGCCGTCCACGGCACCGTCGGGGCCGTAATGCAGGGCCACCTTGACGGCGGGGTCTTCCTTGCCGTCTTGCCCCAGGGACCCGGAAGCCAGTTGCCGGTACCACTCCTGGCGGCTGATCGATCCCGGGGTCAGGCGGTGCACGCGGTCGAAGACCTCCGGCGCAAGGTCCAGCAGCACACGCGGGTCCGCGATGTCCACGTTGCCGGCGGCGTGGAAGTTGAGCTGGAAGCGGGACGTGGTGTCAACCTTCACCGTGCGTTCGAAGCTGGCCACCCCGTAGCCGAACCGTCCGTAGATAGAGCCCTCGGACGCTGTCAGGGCTGCCATTGCAAGGCCATCCTGCTTCGCCATGGCCAGGTCCTCGGACATCATCCGGCGCAGCAGGCCGCGCCGACGGTGTGAGGTCCGGACCGTCACCGCGGTGACAAGCTGGGTTTCCAGCAGCCTGCCGAAGCCGATGTTGAGCGTTTTGCGCAGGGTCCCGAAGGTTGCCACGGGCACGTCCGCGGGGAGGGATCCCGGCGCGATTTCCCGCGTCTGGTAGGCGCCGGTGAAGATCCGCCGGTCAGCTGCGTAGGTCTCCAGGGATTTCGCAACGTGTTCCGGCGTGCGCGTGGGTTCGTGGAAGCCAAAAGCCACCGCCTTTACCCACGATTCGGCGTCGGGGTAACCCGCCTCGCCTTTGGATGCCGCTGTGAAGCGCCGGATTTCATAGTCATCACTCAGTTCAGCCACACCGCCGAGCCTAACCAATGATTCCGGCGCCTGGCCAACAGCAACACGCCGGCCGTTCCCCCAGGCGCCGCGCTCCCGCCTCCTAGTGGCCGGCGTCGTACCAGCTGGGGCCCACGCCGATCTGGACATCCAGCGGGACGCTGAGGTCCGCGGCCGAGCCCATCTGCTCGGTGACGAGCTTCTCCACGGCAACACGTTCGCCGGCGGCGACTTCCAGCACCAGTTCGTCGTGGACCTGCAGGAGCATGCGCGACTTCAGGCCCTGAGCGGCCAGTTCAGCATGCACGCCCAGCATGGCGCGCTTGATGATGTCCGCGGCCGATCCCTGGATGGGTGAGTTCAGGGCGATGCGCTCCGCGTTTTCGCGCAGCTGCCGGTCCGTGCTGGTGAGGTCCGGCAGGTAGCGGCGTCGACCCTCGATGGTGGCCGTGTAGCCGTCCACCCGGGCCTGGTCCACCACGCCGCGAAGGTAGTCGCGGACGGCGCCGAACCGGTCGAAGTAGTCCTTCATCAGGGTGCGGGCCTCGTCCACGGAAATTTCCAGCTGCTTGGACAGGCCGAATGAGGTCAGGCCATAGGCGAGTCCGTAGGACATGGCCTTGACCTTCGAGCGCATGGCGCTGGTGACTTCCTCGGTGGGCACATGGAAGATGTTCGAGCCCACAAACCGGTGGAGGTCTTCGCCGTCCTGGTAGGCCTGGATCAGGCCGGCATCCCCCGAAAGGTGCGCCATGATCCGCATTTCGATCTGCGAGTAGTCCGCGGACAGCAGGCACTCGTAGCCGTCGCTGACCACAAAGATGCCGCGAACGCGACGGCCTTCCTCGCTGCGGATGGGGATGTTCTGCAGGTTCGGGTTGTTCGAGGAGATGCGGCCCGTCGCTGCCACGTTCTGCGCATAGGTGGTGTGGATCCGGCCGTCCTCCGTAACGGACTTCTTGAGTGACTCCAACATCTGGCGCAGCTTTGAAGACTCCCGGTGCGCCATCAGCTGGACCAGGAATTCATGCCCGGTCTTTTCCAGCAGGTTCTTCAGCGACGCGGCATCGGTGGTGTAGCCGGACTTGATCTTCTTGGTTTTCGGCAGTTCGAGTTCGTCAAAGAGCACGGTCTGCAGCTGCTTCGGCGATCCGAGATTAACCTCGTGGCCGATCGCGGCGAAGGCAAGTTCCTGCGCGTTGTCAATTACCTTGGCCAGATCAGCGATCTGCTCGTCCATCCGCGGCAGGTCGATGGCGATGCCCGTGGTTTCCATGTCGGCCAGCACGCGGCTGACCGGCAGCTCGAGGGTGGTCAGCAGGTCCCCGGCCTTGCGTACGGTGAGTTCTGATTCGAAGTGCAGGCTCAGGGACCGGACCACAGCCGCTACCTGCACCAGGGCACCGGCAGCGGCGGCGTCGTCGCCGTCGAACGCCAGCTCCAGCTGGCCCGCCTTGGAGGCCTCCGACGGGACACTGACGTTGAGGTGATGCTGGGCCAGCTCCGCAAGTTCATACGTGCGGCGGTCCGGCTGGATGAGGTAGCCGGAAATTGAGGTGTCGTCCACCACGCCTTCCAGGCCAAGGCCCCGGCTGGAGAGGGCCTTCAGCGCAGCTTTGTAGCCGTGCATGACCTTCGGGGAGTGTTCATCGCGCAGCCAGTCCGCGAGGACATTTTCGGCAGCGGCGTCCTGTGCAGCGAGATCGACATAGACGGCGGCGTCGTCACGGACGATGGCCAGTGCGGCGGCGTCCTCGCCGATGCGCCCAGGGACCAGGTCGACGGCGACTGCCGAGGTCTTGCCAGCGCCGGCCGCCAGGAAGGCACCCAGCTCAGCTGCCTCGGCAGGGATCACGAAGTCCGGCGTGGCGATGCTTTCGCGCTCCGCGGATTCCACTTCCTCGCTGCCGTACAGGGCAAAGAGGCGGGTACGGATGCTCTTGAATTCGAGCTCGTCGAACAGCGTTTCCAGGGCGGCCTCGTCCGGCCGCGGTTCGGCGAGGTCGTCCAGCGTGAGCGGGAGGTCAAGGTCTGTATGGAGCCTGTTCAGCCGGCGGTTGCGCTTGACGTCCTCGACGTTGGCACGCAGGGAGTCCCCTACTTTTCCACCGATTGCATCCAGGTGCTCAAGAACGCCCTCGAGACCGCCGTATAGATTGATCCACTTTGCCGCGGTCTTGGGACCGACGCCGGGAACACCCGGGAGGTTGTCCGCGGTCTCCCCCACCAACGCGGCAAGGTCCGAATACTGGGCGGGTGTCACAAAATACTTCTCCTGGATGGCGGCCGCGTCCATCCGGGGGATGTCGCTGACGCCCTTCCTCGGGTAGAGCACAAAAACGTTGTCCGTGATCAGCTGGAAGGCGTCGCGGTCGCCCGAGACGAGCAGTACTTCAAAGCCTGCCTTTTCCCCCATGGCGGCGAGGGTTGCCAGGATGTCATCAGCTTCGTAGCCGGGCAGTTTGATGGTCTTGATACCCCAGGCGCCCATGACCTTGTCGATGAGGTCGATCTGGCCGCTCATCTCACGGGGAGTCTCGTTGCGTCCACCCTTGTACTCGCTGTACTCCGCTTTGCGGTGGGTGGTGTCATCCGAGACGTCGAAGGCGACGCAGATGTGGGTGGGCTTCTGTTCCTTGATCAGGTTGATGAGCATGGAGGTGAAACCGTGGATTGCATTGGTGTGCTGTCCGTTGGCGGTGGAGAATTTGTCCGCCGGAAGGGCGAAGAAGGCGCGGAAAGCCATCGAATGGCCGTCAAGCACCAGAAGCCGCGGCTGGCCGGTGCTGGGAACCACTGGGGCTTCCGTAGCGGAGACCCGGCCTCCGACCGGCAGGACGTTGATGTCCTGTAAGGCATCTGCAGCGTCAAGCGCAGTAGTTTCGGTCGGGAAGGGGGCCGGTTTGGTAGTTTCACTCACAGGTGCCAGCCTAGTTGCCATGATGGACAATTTCACGCCCGGGCCCTTCACTGAGGAATTGGTCACAGCAGGCATCCCGGCGGACCTCCACGACTGGCTCGGTCACATGGGCATCGGCGCGCTGGTCGTGAAGATGGCGATCCACTTCCTGGAGATGAGCCCGGAACGGACGGTGGCCACCATGCCGGTGGAAGGGAACACCCAGGTGGCGGGCATCCTGCACGGCGGCGCCCATGTGGTGCTGGCCGAGACGCTGGGATCTTTCGCTGCCGGGATGCACGCCGGCCCGGGCAGGCACGCCCTGGGCATTGAAGTCAGCGCGACACACCACCGTGCGATCGCCGCGGGCACCGTAACAGGCACCTGCACGGCAATCCACCTGGGCCGGACCCTGACAACGCATGAAATTGTGATGACCGACGAAAAAGGCCGCCGCCTCTCCACGGCACGCATCACCAACATGCTGCGGGACAACGAGCCGGCGGAGGCCTGACAGCTTGAGGCAGTCAGGCCGCTAGCGGGTCGGATCCGGGGCTGCCAGGGTGTAACGCAACTCCACGATCCCCCGCCCCATGGTGCGGGACGCCGTCAACTCCAGCGGCGTCGTCGGGCCTTTCAAAGGGAGCAGCCGCTTCCCCTCGCCCAGGACGACCGGGATGACCGACAGGATGAGTTCGTCCAGCAGCCCGGCATCGGCGAATTGCGCAGCGAGGTTGCCGCCGCCCACCACCCATACGTTCTTCTCACCGGCGTGATCCTTGAAGTCCTGGATGAACTCCTGGACGGGTCCGCGGACGAACGTGATGTCCGTGCCGGCCGGGGCCACGTGTTCGTGCCGGGTAAACACATAGCAGGGTGTGGAAGGGTACGGCCAGTTGTCGGGTTCGTGCTCCATCAGCCAGGCGAATGTGTCGCCGCCCATAACAATGCAGCCGACGGCGGCCATGAAGTTTTCGTAGCTTTCCTTGCCGCCCTCGAAGCCGTCGAATTCGAGGAGCCAAGCCAGGTCATCCTTCGCGGTGGCAATGAAGCCGTCGATGGAGGCCGCGACGAAATACTGGATCCTGGACATGGAACCAGAGTAGCGCTGCGGTGTGGACGGGCTGAAGGGCTACTTGCTGAAGTAAGGAATGATCAGGTAGAGCCCGAAAAGCACAGCCAGGCCGCAGAGGCCAAAGCAGGTGTAGGCGAAGTAGCGCTTGGCGCGGGGTGAGGCCTGCTCGGCGTCGCCGGCGATGGCCGTCAGCCGCACGCCCAGCGAATACAGGACCACCACCGTTACTGCGGACACCAGGGTGGTGCCGGCCACGGTCAAGAGTTCCAACCACTTCATAGCTGCGCATCCTTCTGCTGGTCCGCCTTGGCGGCGTCCTTCTGCTGGTCTGCCTTGGCGGCATCCTTCTGCTGGTCTGCCATGGCGGCATCCTTCTGCCGGCTCGCCTTGGCACGGGCCCGGGCGAGGGCTTTCTTCTGGGCGAAGCGGACGGCGTGGCCCGCTTCTTCGACTTCCACGGCATTGTGGTGGCCCACCGACGACTTGCGGGAGTAGACGAACATAAACAGCACCGCCGCGGTGCCGGCGACGGCGGCAATCGCCACACCCACCACGCCCGTCTTCACGACCAGCGCGGTCAGCGCGCCCACAATACCGGCAGCAGGAAGCGTGAACAGCCAGCCCAGGGCGATCTTGCCCACCATGTTCCAGCGCACCGTGGTTCCTTTGCGGCCCATGCCGGACCCGATCACGGAGCCGGATGCCACCTGCGTGGTGGAGAGGGCGAATCCCAGGTGGGAGGAAGCCAGGATGGCTGAAGCGGTGCTGGTCTCGGCCGCGAAGCCCTGGGCGGGCTTGACCTCGGTGAGCCCGGAGCCCATGGTCCGGATGATGCGCCAGCCGCCTGTGTAGGTGCCAACAGCGATGGCCAGGGCGCACGCGGTGATGACCCAGAACTGCGGGCCCGAGCCCGGGGCCTGGGTGCCGGCGGAAATCAGCACCAGGGTGATAATGCCCATGGTCTTCTGGGCGTCGTTGGTTCCGTGGGCCAGCGCCACGAGGCTGGAAGTGAAGATCTGGCCGGTGCGGAACCCGCCGCGCTTCTGTGTCAGCTTGCTGCCGGTGTCAGGATCGTGCCGGGATGTCAGCGCATAGGCGAGCCGGGTGCAAAGGTACGCCACAAGGCCGGCAATGAGAGGGGCGAAGATCGCCGGCAGGATAACCTTTTGGAGTAACGTTTCCAGGTTCACGGAATTAAAACCGATGCCGGCGATGGCCGCGCCGATCAGCCCGCCGAACAACGCATGGGATGAGCTGGACGGCAGGCCTTTGAGCCAGGTGATCATGTTCCAGAGGATGGCGCCCATAAGCCCGGCGAAAATAATTTCCGGGGTGATCGGGACACCGTCGGAGCCTTCCCGGATGATGCCGCCGGAGACTGTTTTGGCCACTTCCGTTGAAAGGAAGGCACCAACCAGGTTCAGGATTGCGGCGAGGGTCACTGCCGTCTTCGGTTTAATGGCACCGGTGGCGATGGGCGTAGCCATCGCGTTGGCGGTGTCGTGGAAGCCGTTAGTGAAGTCAAAAAATAGTGCCAGTCCGATGACCAGCGCCACCATAAAGGTGATGTCCACCTGTTGCCCAATCTGCAGAGACGACGTTCAGCAGTTCCATTACCCCCGCCTGCCCTGCACAGCGTAGTTCACCTGCAGTTCACGTGGAATGACCTGCGGTGTTAACAGAGCCGGGTTGAAACCTTATCGATCGTACGCGCCCCTGGCATCAGGTCAAAACAGCTGCTTGGTGGCAAACGCGCTGACGGCGGCCAGCTCGGCCGGAGAAATTCCCCGGCGGGGGTCAGGCGACACGGTCAGGATCCGCGGGCCCAGGAAAGCGGCCCAGCCCATTGCTTGCTCTTCATACCGGAGTTGGTCGTCGATCCACACGATGCCATCCGGGTCGCTGGCCGCCAGGTCCTCTTGGAGGGCGGCCAGCTTCCACCAACCCTCCCCCGTTCCGCCGCCCTCCGCCGTCAGGCAGGGCCAGCGGCTGCCGGCCAGACCGATAGCCGGACACAGGTACTCCGCGGCCATGTCCTCCCAGCTGGTGAGCCACACAAAGCGGACTCCCGGCGCGCGGGAAAGTTGGTTCAGCCCGTCAACCAGCTGGCCAGCATAAGCCACTTCGAGCAGACCGGCATTCGCAAGGCGCCAGCCGGTACCCCACGGTGTATCGCCCGTTGCTCCGAACGGGCACACCACGCCGTCGACGTCCAGGTACAGGGTGATGTTCCGCATATCGCACTCCCTTACGCCGGCAGACCGGGCCTGGGCAGTAGCTGGTTGAGGGCTGCACACAGCAATCGTTGCATTGGGTGCAGCCCTCCTAAAGGATTCCTGGACGAAGCGCCTGCAGTCTGGCTTGAAGCAGCACCTACGGCGCGGGAGCTGCCTGCGGGTTGTTGACGTTGACCAGCCAGGCAGTACCGAACCGGTCGGTGCACATGCCGAAGATGTCGCCCCAGGGCGCCCGTTCGAGCGGAACGGTGACAGTGCCGCCGTCGGCGGTCAGCTTGTCCCAGTAGCCGCGCAGTTCAGGTTCGTCGTCGCCGCTGACGGAAACCGAAATGGAGCTGCCGCTCGCTAGGTCCATGCCGTTGGGCGTGTCAGCCCCCATTAGAACCAGGCCGTTGCTGGCCGTCAGAATGCCGTGCATGATCTTGTTGGCTTCCGCCGGATCTTCGCTGGCGTGGAACTCCCCGAACGTGCTGAGGGCCAGGTCACCGCCAAACACTGACTGATAGAAGGTCATCGCCTCCCGGGCGTTCTCGCGGAAGCCAAGGTAGGGGTTGAGCGTCGTTGGCATGGCCGGTTCTCCTTGTGGTGCGGACGTGAAACGGACTCGGAAACAGTCAACATCCTGCCGCACTTCCAACCGCGTTCATAGGGTTATGGGACCCTGATTTCCTGTCGGGTTCAGTGCAAAAACCGGTACCCCTGCTGCTGGGTCACCAACCGCGGAGGGTTCCGGACCAGGAGTTCCAGGATGTTCCATTCGGTCGGCGTCAGCCTGACGACGTTCCCCTCCCTCGTAACCTGCCGCCGAGCCAAGTCCACCGCGAAGGCGAGATTGCTCCCGTGACACGCGAGATCCTGCGCGAAGCCGAACCGGATGTCACCAAGCGGCCGTGGGTGCATGTGGGCTGACCGTTGACGACGCCGGGAGCTCACCCCCCGAGCTGGTGGACTGTGAAGGCCGTCAGGAACCCTACGGAAGCGGTCAGTCCCGTGAGGTTGTGATGCTCCTCGAACGCTTCGGGGATCATGGTGTCGGCGAGCATCGCCAGGATCCCGCCCGCCGCGATCGCGGTAATGAAGGCTACGACGACGTCCGGCGCGTTCTCCAACGCCACGAACCCGATCAGCGAGGCGAGCCCGGACAACACGGCAATGCCTCCCCACACCCCAAAAATGTATCCGGTACTGCGGCCTGCCTTTTTCATCCCCGCAGTACCGGACAGACCCTCGGGAACGTTGGAGATAAACACGGCCACAAGCATGGCCGGGCTGACCGATCCCGCGGTGATGAGTCCGACGCCGAGAACTACCGACTCCGGGATCCCGTCGAGGAGGGCGCCGAAGGCGATGGCCGTGCCGCTGCCGGGGCGCTCCTGTTCCGACGGTTGCTGGCCGCCCGAGCGTTTGCGGTGTTTTGCGCCGGCCCGGTTCAGGAGCATGTTTACTCCGACGTAGACCACGGAGCCGGACAGGAAACCGGTCACCGTTGGCCACAGGCCTCCTCCCTCAACCGCCTCGCCGACGAGCTCGAACGCCAGGGCCGAAATCAGCACGCCCGCCCCAAAGGACATGATCGTGGAGACAAGTTTGGACGGTATGGCCCATTTCCACGACGCGGCCGCCCCCAACACCAGTGCGGCACCGGCCACGGTTCCCCACATCAACGCCTGAAGCCACATCGGCATGCTGCCACCTTTCGTTTTGTCCGCCCGGGACTCACCGGACTGACTGAACCTGTACGCCCTGAACCTATACGCCTTCGGCCTCGTACGCACGGAACCGTGCCTGTCTACTGGCAGGGGCGGCAATTGTCGTAGGCTCAGGGGCATGGCCAGATACTTTGATGTTCACCCCCAGGATCCCCAGCCCCGCGCCATCACGCAGGCCGTGAAAATCGTGCTCGACGGCGGGCTGATCGCCTACCCTACGGACTCCTGTTACGCCCTCGGCGCCCAGCTGGGCAACAAGGATGCGCTGGACCGGATCCGGAATATCCGCAAGCTCGATGACAAGCACCACTTCACGCTGGTATGCAAGGATTTCGCCCAGCTGGGCCAGTTCGTGAACATCGGCAACGATGTCTTCCGCGCCATTAAGGCCGTCACGCCCGGCAGCTACACGTTTATCCTGCCTGCCACAAAGGAAGTGCCGCGCCGGCTGCTGCACCCGAAGAAAAAGACGGTGGGCGTGCGGATCCCGGACAACCGGGTGGTCCAAGCGCTGCTGGCCGAGCTTGGGGAGCCGCTGCTCTCCAGCACCCTGCTGCTCCCGGACGAGGAAGACCCGTTGACCCAGGGCTGGGAAATCAAGGAACGCCTTGAATACGCTGTGGACGCCGTCATCGATTCCGGCGACTGCGGGGCCGAGCCCACCACGGTGATCGACTATTCCAGCGGCGTGGCCGAAGTGGTGCGTCGCGGCACCGGGGACCCGTCCCGGTTCGAGTAGACCGGGCTCAAACAGACTCAGTCCTGCTTGCGCGCCCGGCTCGGCTGTACCCGCATGGGCTCACCAGGCATCTTCGGGTAGTCCGGGGGGAAGGGCAGCTCGCCGAGGCCGGCCTTGAGGTCCCGCTCCCACCAGCCCAACAGCACGTCGATAGTTCCCGGATGCCCGTTCATGCCTGCCCAGGGATCTCCCACGGTCCTTAGCCGCTCGGGGACCGTCAGCATGGTGAAGTTCTTGGGATCCGCGCTGCCCAGTTCGTCCCAGCTGAGCGGGCAGGAGACGGGCGCATGGGCCAGCGCGCGGGGGCTGTACGCGCCGGCGATGGTCCGGTCGCGGTTCGCCTGGTTGAAGTCCAGGAACACCTTCTCGCCGCGTTCCTCCTTCCACCAGGCCGTGGTCACCTTGTCCGGCATCCGCCGCTCCAGCTCGCGGGCCGCGGCAATCACCGCGTGGCGGACGTCCAGGAATTCATGGTTGGGCGCGATGGGAGCGTAGACGTGCAGGCCGCGGTTCCCCGATGTCTTGATGAACGTTTCCAACCCGGCCTCCCCCAGCACGTCCTTCAGCGCCAGGGCGGCCGGGATGGCGTCGTCGAAGTCCGTGCCCGGCTGGGGGTCAAGATCGATCCTGAGCTGGTCAGGGTTGTCGGTGTTTTCTGTATTCGACGGCCACGGATGGAACACCACCGTATTCATCTGGACCGCCCATACAGCCGCGGCGGGTTCGTCCAGGACCAGCATGGGGTGCGAGCGTGCGCTAGGAAACGTCACCTTCACCGACCGGATGAAATCCGGGGTTCCCTTGGGCGGGTTCTTGGAGAAGAACTGGTCCCCCTCGACGTTGTCCGAGTACCTCTGCAGCGCCACGGGTCGGTCACCGTTCGCAGCAATGAACGCCTCCCCCACATCCACCATGTATCGTGCCAGGTCCAGCTTGGTCAGACCGAGCTCCGGCCAGAGCACCCTGCTGGGGCTGGAAACACGCATCTCGCGCTCGCCGTGCGGTCCCGGGACAGTGAGGGTGGTCTGTTCGCTCGCCATGGGGACAACCTACCCTGCGCCGCGCGCGGCGTCTGTACCTCGGCGCGTGGCCGCCGGTGATCCGGCATCATGGACCTATGGCCGTTGCTGAATTCCCTGTCACCTTCCCGGTCGGCGACGTTGAGGTCTCCGGCGTTTACGCCCGCCCGGACAGCCCCTTTGGGACCCTGGTGGTGGCGCACGGGGCCGGGGCGGGCATGGAGCACCCCTTCCTGATCGGGTTCACCCGGACATTGAACGACGACGGCGTTGCCACCTTGCGCTTCAACTTCCCCTACCGCGAGGCCGGCCGGAAATTCCCGGACCGGCCGCCCGCAGCCATCGCCGCCTGGCGCGCTGCCATGCAGGAAGCAACGCGGCGAGGAACCGAGCACGGTGATAGCGGACCGGTGTGGGCTGCCGGTAAGTCGTTTGGTGGCCGGATGGCGTCCATGGCCGTCGCCGAGGGAATGGAAAGTGCCGGACTCGTCTATCTTGGCTATCCCCTCCACCCGCCCGGCAAGCCGGAAAAGCTCCGCGACGAGCACCTTTACGGGCTAACGCTCCCCATGTTGTTCCTGCAGGGCACCCGCGACACCTTCGCGACGACGGAGCTGCTGGACGGTGTGGTCTCCCGGATCGGCTCATCCGCTGTCCTTGACTGGATCGACGGCGGTGACCACTCCTTCGCCGTCGCAGGAAAGAAGCGCGATGCAGCAGAGATCGGAGCGTCTCTGGCGCCGAAGGTAGTCGAGTTCATGCGGAGCCACGGTTGATGCGTCCATGACTGACTGATTTCTCCCCCGATGCCAGCCGCGCAAGGTCCACTCGGTTGGCTGCGCCCGTCTTCCGGAGAAGGTTCGAGATGTGCGAGCTGACGGTTTTCTCGCTGATCATCAACCCCCGGGCAATTTCGCCGTAGGTCCTGCCGGCCATCACATGTTCCAGGATGTCCTGCTCCCTTGGGCTCAGTCCCGGCAGCCTGGCTTCGTGGGGCTGCGGCCCGGGCGTTACCGGCGCCACCGGAATCCTCGCTTGGGCGGCAAGGCGTTCCAGTGCCACCCTGATGGGGGCCGCCTCAAGGTCCGCCGCCAGAGTCAGCCCCCGGCGGAGGAGTTCTGCGGCCTTGGGACTCCGATGGTGCCCTTGCAGCAGCAGCGCTTCCACGGCCCGCCTGCAGGCGTAGGCCTCTTCCCACGGCAGGTGCGCCGTACGAAAGGCATCGGCTGTTTGTGCCCATGCTGCCGCGCTGCCCGGCTGGTTCCGGACCCTGCCCAGTTCGGTGCTGTAAAGGAGTTCGAAAGCCGCCACTTGCCGGAAGTAGAACGCCGATTGGCCCGGGGGTTCGTGAAGGACGCCGGGAAAGCGTTCCTCGAGTTCCTTGGCGGCAACCAGCAGTTCCACAGTGGGGTGGCCCACGTCTCTGGCCAGCTGCGCCTGGTCGGCGAGCGCACGGGCAGCCAGCGGCAGCAGCCACTCGCACATCGTGGGTGGCGGCCCCGGGGCGGTGGCCCCTGCCATTGCCGCTGCGAATGCCAGTTTCGGCCGACCCGCGGCCACAAGTACTTCGGCACGGACGGCGTCATAGTCCAGATTGAGGCGTGCGGAGTTTTCCTGGTTTACGTGGTTCAGCTCGTCAGCCCGGTCGAGGTGGATGCCGGCGTCGACGTTCCTGCCTTGGAGCTGTGCCAGCCGCGCAGCGGTGAGCCGCACGCTCACTTCGCCCATTGGGCCCGGATCAAAGCTTAGTGCGATCCGCAGGGCCGCCCGGCACTGCCGCCATTCGCCGACGGCCAGGTAGCTGGCCGCTTCGTCGGCCGCGATCTTGGCAATGTACGTATGGGGTGCCCCCTGTTCCATCATTACCTGCCGAGCCCGACGCAGGAGGACCGCGTACTCCTCGCTGGTCCAAGGGCCCTGGGCGTTGGCCGTCCAGTATGTGGCATGCACGTACGCCCAGAAATCGCGGGCCTGGACCGCTTCCAGGGCTCCTTCGGCCGCCAGGTTGCGTGACTCGGCGGACCGGCTGGCCAGGTTCGCTACGATGGCCGCCGCGGTCAGCGCGTATGAAAGTGCCAGGTGATTGCCTGCCTCACGGGCAAGGGCGAGCGCCTGCCGTGACTGAGTCTCATGGGCAGGCTCGTCATGCCGCATACTCGCGTGGACCAGTTCGGCTAACGCGAGGGCGTGCTGCCAGCTGTCCGGCGCCGCGGCGGACAGCCGGACTGCTTCCCGGATGTCGGCCATCGGAAGGAAGGTTTGCCCCGTGGAGAACTGGAGATGCATGCGGCGCACCATCAGGTGGGACACTTCCAGCGGTTCGGCCGAGGCGTCGATGCACGCGAGCAACCCCTCGATGGCCTCGAGCTCGGTGAGTAATGCCCCGGATTCCCGGGCTGCGGCACGGAGCCTGTTCCAAAGCTCCCGCGGCCGTTCCATTTCGCTAGGCAAGGCGTCCCGCAGTTGCAGGGATCGCCGCAGGAGCCGCACGGCATCACTGAGTGCACCGTTCGCAGATGCCAGACCTGCCGCCGTAAGCGACCACCGGTAGGCGTCAGCCGTTCTACCCGCCGCATAGTAGTGATCGGCGAGGGATACGACGACGCCGGCCTCGGGCGGTGTGTCGTCGTCGAACTGCCGCTCGTAGAAGGCGGCGAACGCCGAATGCCAGCGCCGCCGTTCACCTGCATCGAGCCCCTGTTCCAGCGCTTCGGCGATGATCGGATGGTGGAACCAGTAGGTCCCGTCCGGAGCAAGGTCCACCAGGCCTGACTCCACTGCCGAGCGCAGCAGCGGCCGCACGCCATCGGCCTCGACGGCGGAACCAGCCACCGCGCTCAGTTCCATCGCGGCGGCCGCCCGGCCGCCAAGCGCCATGATCTGCGTCAACTCGCGGGCGCCGGCCGAGAGCCCACGCCATGAGCGCAGGACCGCCGACTTCAGATCGGGTGGGAAGCCTGGGGGCAAATGCCGGGCCCCGGCCTCCAGCCCCGTGACGAGCAGCAGGTTCAGATAAGGGTTTCCGGCCGAGCGGGTGAAAACCTCGTTGACAAGGGACTGATGCGCGGGAACGCCCAGGAGCCCGCTCAGCTGCGCCTCCGTGTCAGGCCGGTCCAATGGTCCCAGCGGGTGCACGCGGACCCGGGGCAGCCGCCGGATGTCGGTGAGCCACTGGTGAAGTCCCCCTCCCTGGCGGATTTCGTTGCTCCGCACAGTCCCGATCACACCCAGCGGCCGGTCACTCGGACCCGCCAGGACGTACATCAGCACATCGAGGGTGCTCTGGTCCGCCCAGTGGAGATCGTCGATTACCAGGAACACCGGCCTCAAACGGCTTTGCCCCGTGAGCCACTCATCGATCTGGACCAGCAAATCCGGACGCGCATCGCCGGACATGTCAGGCGGCAGCAGTGCCTGGCCGCCGCTGGCTGCCGCACGGAATGCTGATCTCAAGGCGAGGAACGGGACGTCCACGGACGCCAGCGGCAGGGCCCCGCCCATCAGCATGAGCGCTTCTGGCGGAGCGGACGCGCACGCCCGGCTGACCAGCGCGCTCTTCCCGACACCGGCGTCCCCGGCAACGATGAACGTCCTCGCTGTGCCGGCGCAGACACCGCTGATGACATCGGTCAGTTGCGCCAAGTCCGCTTCCCGTCCTACCAACTCCGGGCCGCCGGCATCCCACGGTGTCGCCACCATCCCAGCTTGCACCCCTGCCGCAGGCGCGTACAGATCTGAGGGTACTCCGTGTGCTTTTAAGGGGTCATGCCTGATGTGGTGCGAGGCATGGGCGACGGAAGGTGAAGGTGTCAGACCAAGGATTCTTTGAAAGGATTTGCCATGTACAAGCCCACCAAGCCTTCCCAACGGGCAGGTATTCTGCTCACCCTGGTCCTGCTTGCGCTCGGGCCCGATGCGGGTGCAAGCGCCAGGATGGATTCCGCATCCTCTGATGGGCGTCCCAGCTTCGAAAACTGCCTGCTCACCCGAATCGGCACTCAGCTGCTCCGCTGCGATAACTTCACCGGAGCAGGTGTCCCGGCTCCGTACTGGATCCCCGAACAGTAAGGCGCTCGGGATCAGCTGTGTCGGCTACGCGGCGTCCTCGTGCCACCAGCCTTCCCAGGCGGTGGAAGTCAGCCGGCCGGTGGGGAAATCGGTCTTCCAGATTCCGCCGTTGTGCGGGCGGTTGTCCTCTCCGTGGCCGGCGTCAAACAGGAGGTTCAGGCTACTCAAAAGCAACATATTGCGTCCTCTCGTGTGGTGGGCCGGACTACGTTGTCCACGTAGGAATGAGCCTAACTACGCCATGTTTCAGCGCGTCGACGCAACGTTTCGGCTACGTATCGGACATCTCACCTGTGCACCCAAAAGCAGAACGCTGGACGGGAAGGTGCTACATACGGGCTTTGGTCCGGGCAGTCGGCTGAGCCGTCCAGGGATCCTCCGGCCAGGGGTGCCTGGGATAGCGGCCGCGCATCTCGGACCGCACCTGCGCGTAGGGCCCGGACCAGAACGACGCCAGGTCATCCGTCACAGCCAGCGGCCGCCGCGCGGGTGAGAGCAGGTGGAAGAGGACCGGTACCCTGCCGTCCACCAGCCGCGGCGTCGCAGCCCAGCCGAAGCACTCCTGCAGCTTGACAGCGACAACAGGCCGGCCGCCGTCGTATGCGCCTGCCTGCCCGGGTACCGCGTGCCCGGATCCTGCCATGTCCGGCACGGCACCGACTGACCCGGCACTGCCCGACGCCGCATTGTCCGAAACGTCGGGATAGTCGATCCGCACCATCGATCCGCTCGGCACTTTCAGCGACTCAGGTGCCAGCTCCGCCAGACGGACCGCCTCGGGCCAGGGCAGCAGCCGCCGCAAGGGGTCGGTGAGGTCGATGCTGCTGGTGGCGGCGCCACCTGCCATTGCCGCGAGCTCCGGACCCAGCCAGGAGTCCAGCCGGGCCAGCAGGGCGGGTTCGGAAACATCAGGCCACGGCTCACCCAGTTCGCGGCGCAGAATGGCGAGGCGGCGACGCAACGCATCGGCCGCCGTCGACCATCCGATGGTTCCCAGCCCCTCCTTGGCGAGAGCGCGGGCCACAGCGGCACGGCCGTCCTCGGCGGAGGGGCGGACGGGGGTGGAGGACAGGCTGATGGCACCCAGCCGGCGTTCCCGCCTGGCCTTCACCCGGCCCTGGCTGAACTGCGCTTCCACCGTGTCGGTCAGGAGCTGCCCGGCGGCCGCCTCGGCGGTATCGGCGCTCAGCGGCGCCGCGGACCGGATCACCGCGCCGGTACCGGCGGCATCCCGGCCGGCGGCGCGCGAAACTTCCGCCACGGCCAGCCACTCCTGCCCGGCCAGCGGACTGCCCGCCGGCAACCCCGCGCGCGTGCCGGAGGACAGCAGGTACCGCGCCGGACCATCCCCCGGGACGAGCCGGGCCACGCGGTCCGGGAACGCCAGCGCGACGACGACGCCCACCGCCTCTGCCGCAGTCACCGGCGCGGTGCGCACCAGGGAGGCGATGGCGGACGGGCCGACGGCGGTGGCCTCCTTCCGCGCAATGGCCTCCAACCGGCGGGCGTCCTCCGCCCAGCGCCGGGCGGCGGGATCCTTCCCGGCGCGAAGTACTGTCAGCAGCCGGGTGAGATCGGCCCCCGGGGCCCGCTGGTCCCCCGCCACCAGGGCCACTGCTTCCGCTGCGGCGCGCTGGCCTACGGCCGCTGAGCCGCCGAGAAGTGCCCGGGCCAGCCGGGGATCGGCGGGGACCCTGGCCAGCGTCCGCCCCAGCTGTGTGGCCTGCCCGTCGCGGGCCACGGCTCCGAGTTCGCGCAGCACCTCTCCAGCCTCGCCCATGGCCGCGGCGGGAGGTGCATCCGGAAGCGCCAGCCCGGCGCCGCCCGGTGATCCCCAGCAAGCCAGGACCAGCGCAGCACCGGTCAGGTCCGCGACCGCAATCTCCGGTGTCACATGCGCCGGGGCGGCACCGTAGGTCCTCTGGTCGTAGCAGCGCACCACCCGGCCCGGACCCTGCCGCGCGGCCCTGCCGGCGCGCTGCTCCGCGGAGGCCCGGGAGCAGGAAACAGTCACCAGTCCGGACATGCCGCGGTTTGCGTCGCGGCGGGGTTCACGGGTCAGCCCGGAGTCGATCACCAGACGCACGCCGGGGACAGTCAGGGAAGACTCGGCCAGGTCCGTGGACACGATGATCCGTGCAGGGCCGCCCGGCCGGCGCCCCGACACTGCCTGGTCCTGCTCGGCTGGGCTGACCTGGCCGTGGAGTTCCAGCACCTCGGTCCCCGGAGCCGCCCGGCCGCGGAGGCGGGCCGCCACATAGGACACCTCCCAGGCGCCCGGGACAAACACCAGCGCATCGGTGCCCGCGTCCTGCGCCACCGCGGCCGAGTGGGCCTGCGCGGCCGTATCGGCAATGTGGTCCAGGAACCCGCGTGTGACCCCGCGGTCGTCCAGCCGCGCCACGGCGGCGGGCAACCACTCCACCTCCAGGGGGTACAGCGCTGAGGGGCAGTCGACGACGGGAGCAGGCCCGCCGCCGTCGTCCGCGGTCCCGGCGTCTTCTGTCAGGGGGTGTCTTGTCCCCGCATTCCCGGCGGCGCCCCCGATCAGGGCGGCGAAGCGGGGCGCGTCCAGTGTGGCGGACATCGCCACCAGGGTGAGGTCGCCGCGCAGCTGCCGCACTTCGGTGAGCATGCCCAGCAGCAGGTCGGTTTCGAGGCCGCGTTCATGGACCTCGTCCAGGATGACCGCGTCGATGCTCTCCAGGCCGGGATCATCGAGCAGGCGCCGCAGCAGGATCCCCGGCGTGACAAATTCCACCAGGGTGGCGGGCCCGGCCTGGCGTTCGCCGCGGACGGTGTACCCCACGCGGTCTCCGATCCGGCTGCCGTCCAAGGCGGCCAGGCGCCGGGCAGCTGCGCGGGCGGCCACGCGCCGGGGCTGGGTGACCACCACGCGCCGGGGCTTTCCTTCGGGTGTGGCAAGGTTGGCCAGCAGCGGCGGGACGAGCGTGGTCTTACCGGTGCCGGGCGGGGCCTGCACCACGGCCGTGCCCGCTGCACCGCCGGCGTGCAGCACGGAGGACAACTCCCCGAGCGATTCAGCAAAGGCCAGACCGGTACCGATGGCCGCCAGATCAAAGGTCCCCGCGGCAGAGGTGCTGGCGGCAGAGGTCTCCGCAGGGACAGCGGCGGAGTTGGTTGGCAATGTCACCCGTCCATTGTCGCCGCAATCCCGCACCGGCGTCAGCGCAGGTGCGCCCTGGATAGGTCAGACTGGAGGTCGTCGACCATGAAAGCAGGATTTCCCTTGATCAATCTCCAGCAGGACTCCGAAGGCTTCATCCGCATGAAGCGGCACTTTCCCGCCAGTGCCACAGTGACTGTCACGTTCAGCGACGGCTCCCAGGAGGAGGTCTCCGGCCGCCGGCTCAACGAGCTCTACGACGACGCCCTGGCCTTATACCGCGCCCAAAACCAGCTTGATGCCAAGGGTTTTTCCCGTGGTCCGCAGAAAAAGGTCCAAACCACCATCGAGTTTGTTCCCGTTCAGCCCGGCATGGGGCAGTAACCCGGGTCACTGCCCCCTCGAAGCTGACGGTGGCAAGCTGGTTCACCGAACGGGTCTGACCACCATCGCCGAACCCCCACCGCGCCGCACGGGCTCGGCAACCGCGGTCACGCGCTTGCCGGGCCCGAACTCGATGGCGGTCGCCGCACCAATCTCGGCTGCCGAGGTGAAGGCGTCACCTGCGGGGACCAACTTGTGACCGTAGGGTGCCAAGGCGTCTCCGTACTGTGTGATGAAGTCCGGTTCGGCGGTGACGTTGGGGGTGTTGCGCTGCGACGCACGCGGGGCCGCCAACGAGTCCAAAATACTCATGTCCAGGTCCACCCTGTTCAGGATGGTCTGCAGCACGGTGGTGATGATCGTCGATCCGCCGGGCGAACCGAGCGCCAGGAACGGCTTTTCGTCCTTGAGGATGATGGTGGGCGACATCGAGGACCGAGGGCGCTTGCCGGGTTCGATCCGGTTCGGGTCGGTGGGGACATAAACGGTAGAGAAGTCGGTGAGCTCGTTGTTGAGCAGGAACCCGCGGCCGGGAACCACCATCCCGGACCCGCCGGTCTGCTCGATCGTGAGGGTGTATTCGACCACGTTGCCCCACCTGTCAGCCACAGTCAGGTTGGTCGTGGAGATGTTTTCGGTGTCTTTCTCGTCCTCCACTGCGGCAGGCGCCAGCTTGCACACTCCGCTGTAGTTTGACGCGTTCCCGGCCGGCACCGGCTTTGTTGCCGCCGTCGTGGGGTCAATGGCGCACGCCCGTTCCTTCCCAAACAGCGGGTCGGTGAGGGCTTTGGTGGGGACGTTGACGAAAGCCGGGTCGCCCAGGTACTTGGCACGGTCCGCGAAAGCGAGTGCGCTCGCTTCAAGGTAGTGATGCAACGCGTCCGGCGCGGTCATCTCACGGAGGTTGAAAGGCGCCAGGATATTCAAGGCTTCGCCGACTGTGGTGCCACCGCTGCTGGACGGCGCCATGCCGTAAACGTCGTAGCCGCGGTACTCAACATGCGTGGGCTCCCGGTCCAGAGTCCGGTATGCGGCGAGATCCGCCGTCGTCAAGTGGCCGGCCGGAACAGGCAGCGTGGTGGTGTCGCTCTTGGGCGGTGACTGGACCGTGGCGGCGATCTCCGCCGCGAGCGGTCCGCCGTAGAAGGCAGCCGTTCCCTCCTTCGCGAGGAGCCGGTACGTCTTAGCGAGGTCCTGGTTGTGGAGAATACTGCCGACGACGGGAGCGTCACCGCCGGGAAGGAACAGACTCGCCGTGGCGGGGAAGGCCGAGAACCGGACCTTATTGTCGAGTGTCTGCTGGCGGAAGGTCTCGTCCACCGCGAATCCACGGTTGGCCACCTTGATGGCGGGCTTGAGGGCGTCGCCAAGGTCCAGCGTTCCCCACCGTTCCAAGGCCCGTTCCCACGTGGCTGGTGTTCCGGGGACGCCTACGGAGACGCCACTGGTCACCAGTTCGGGGGTAAACCGGTATGGGCTGCCGGCCGGGTTCGCAGGCGTGATGGTGGCCGGGTCGATGAACGCGTCCGTCGGCATCGTTGCCGGCGCCGTTTCGCGGCCATCGATGGTTCCCACTTTGCCGGTCTTCGCGTCGTAGAACACGAAGTATCCGCCCCCGCCGATGCCGGCGCTGTAGGGCTCGGTCACACCCAGGGTCGCGGCCGCGGCGACCGCCGCATCTGCGGCATTACCGCCGTTCCGGAGGACCTCGATCGCGGCAGCGGACGCCTCCGGGTCAACGGTGCTCACCGCCCCGCCGTACCCGGTGGCCGAAGGGATCCTGTCCGTCGGACGGGGGTCTGCAAACGCGGGACTGGTCACCGCCCCACCCGTTACGCTCAAGGCCAGGACAGCCGTCACAGCTGCCAATCGACGTCGCACACTAGGCATGATCTCTCCCGGGTCAGGGTGTTGCGCAAGGTGGGTTTGCGCCACGATACTCCGCCGGGTAGGGACTCTCAAAGCTCCATTTTTTTGTGCCAGTGCCAGTGCCAGTGCCAGTGCCATGGGCACGGGCCATGGCTTCAGGCCGGTGTGACGGCTTCGGTGGTTGCTGCGTCGGCCGGCGAGCGCCGCCGCCGGCTGGCCAGCAGGAACGGCACGGCGAACAGTTCAATGACACCGCTGATGGCCAGCGAGGTGGGATAGCCGTACACGTCCGCTGCCCGGCCCATGAGCGGCTGCACCACGATT
Organism: Pseudarthrobacter sp. S3; assembly: GCF_050156905.1. NCBI lineage: Bacteria > Bacillati > Actinomycetota > Actinomycetes > Micrococcales > Micrococcaceae > Pseudarthrobacter > Pseudarthrobacter sp. S3. Next base: position 2,307,448 of record NZ_CP189583.1, read on the forward strand.
CCACCGCTGGATCCCATCAGCGAATCGAAGCTGAGCAGTGTTGCCCGCTGTCTTGAGTCGATCATGTCGTTCAAATACGCCTGCCGTACCGGGGTGCCCGCCGCGGAGACGAGCGCCCAGAGCACCAGCAGCAGCAGGGCCACCCAGAACACGCGCGTTATGCCGAGCGCCACCAGGATCAAGGCGCCCATGATGCTGCTCACCACAAGCACGGTGGTGCGTTTGCGGACCAGGCGGCGGACCATCGGTGCCAGCCATCCGCCCACCACCTGCGCCCCGGCCACAATGCCCGCGGCGAGTCCGGCGACGGAGTAGGCGTGCGGGTCGCCGAAGAGCTCCAGCAGGTAGGGCTGCAAGGCGTAGAAAACATAAATCCCGACACCGGCGCTGAACGGCGCGGCCAACATGATGTACCGGACGGGCGGGTTTTTCAGGCCGTTGTCGATGGAGGCAGACAGCACGTCCCGGCTCGCCTTGAGCGGATGGGGAGAACGCTCCGGGGTGAAACCCACATCACGCATCAGCCAGAATGCCACCCCGAACATGGCCAGCAGCACGCCCACACGCAGCAAAAACGGTACGCCCAGATCCGTGGCCTGGGCAATCACGCCGCCGGCCGTCGAACCCACAAGCATCGCGACGCCCGAGACCATCAGTGCCCGCCCGAACACTGCTTCCAGCTCACCGTCGTAGCCGGAGAAGCGCAACGCATCCACCAGCCAGGCCTCCACGGCCCCGGAGAAGAACGTGAAGCCCAGGCCCAGCAGGACGGACACCAACGCCCAGGCCCAGAATGGAGCGGACAACTGCCAGAGCAGGTAGTACAGGTAGGTCGAGGCCGCCAGCGTCACCGTACCGAGCAGGAAGGACACCCGCCGACCCCATCCGTCCGCGATGACCCCGGTGGGCACTTCGAAGAGGACCATGCCGGCCGTGAAGAAGGCGTTGGCCGCGAAGGCTTCGAGGTTGCTCAGCCCGGCATCCAACAGAAAAAGCGTATTGATTCCCCAGATGAAGGAGGCCGCAAGAGTATTGCCCAGCGTTAGGGTGAGATAGATGCGCTGGATCTTCCGCGCGGCGGCGTTCATGACGTGGCGCTCATGAACCGCTGGGTACCGGGTCATGCCGGAGGTACCGGCGACGGAACCGGCCGGTCCCGGCAGTCAGCGCACGAAGTTCCACGGCGTACTTCAGCAGTTCCTGGTCAGGGACTTCCGCGCTGATCTCGGTCAGCTCGCTACCGGACGTGGCCGTACCCGTGAGCCTGCCGCGGCGTGCCGAGAGGTCACTCATCACGGCACCCACGTGCGCCTCGGACACTGTGATACTGACCGAGGAAACCGGCTCGAGCAGCTGGATGCGGCCGGCCGCGGCGGCCTCCCGGAGCGCCAGCGCGCCGGCTGCCTGGAAGGCGGCGTCGGAAGAGTCAACGCTGTGGGCCTTCCCGCCCACCAGGGTGACGCGCAGGTCCACCACGGGGAACCCGGCGGCCAACCCTTTCTGCATCTGCGCCCTTACCCCTTTCTCCACCGAGGAGATAAACGTTCCGGGGATTACCCCACCCACCGTTTTGTCGACGAATTCGAACCCGCCGCCACGGTCCAGCGGCTCCACGTCGATGTCGCAGACGGCATACTGCCCGTGTCCTCCGGATTGTTTGACGTGCCGGCCGTGGCCCGTTGCCGGGGCGGCGAACGTTTCCCGCAGCGGCGTCACCACGCCAACAGTGTGCAGTTTCACGCCCTGGTCGCGCAGCCTGTCCAGCACCACCTCGGCATGCGCCTCCCCCATGCACCAGAGGATCAGCTGGTGTGTTTCCGCGTTCCGCTCCACACTCAGGGTGGGATCGCCGGCGGCAACCTTCGCCAGGCTCCGGGCCAGCGCATCCTCGTCACTGCGAGAGTCCGCCTCGATCGCCACCGGCATCAGCGGCTCCGGCATCTCCCAGGTGACCAGCAGCAGCGGCTGGTCCTTGGCCGAGATGGTGTCCCCGGTTTCGGCGCTCCCCAGTTTCGCCACCGCGCAGATGTCGCCGGCCACACACTGCGCCACAGGACGAAGGTTGGGACCCAGCGGCGAATACAGGTGGGTGAGGCGCTCGTCGGTGTCATGGTCCTGATGGCCGCGGTCCGCGAGCCCGTGCCCGCCGACGTGCACGGGCGTGTCAGCACGCAACGTGCCGGAAAAGACCCGTGTCAGGCAGACCCTGCCCAGGAACGGATCAATGGTGGTGCGGACCACCTCAGCCGCCAGCGGCCCGTCCGGGTCACAGGCCAGGGCCGCCGAGGGAGCGCCCGCCAGGTCAGTCACCGCCGGGAGGCCGCCCTCCACCGGCGACGGGAAGCCCCTGGTCAGGATTTCCAGCACTTCCGCCGTGCCGAGCCCGGTGACAGCCGAGGTTGGCAGGACCGGAAAGAAGGAACCACGGGCGACGGCGGTTTCCAGGTCCGCGATGAGGACATCAGTATCGACGTCCTCACCACCCAGATACCGGTCCATGAGGGTTTCGTCCTCGCTTTCGGCGATAATCCCCTCGATGAGCCGGCCGCGGGCGCCGCCCTCAGAACCCGCGCGCTCGCCGGCGTCAGCGTCCCGGGGACCGGCGTCCGCATCGCCGGCGGAGTAGTCCGAGACCGTGCCCGTCAGCAATCCCAGCAGCCCGGTGGTTTCGCCGCCGGACCTGACGGGGACGTACAGCGGGAGCACCGATTCGCCGAACGCCTGCTGGCAGGCGGCCAGGACGCCGTCGTAATCTGCCCTGGGGTGGTCAAGGCGGGAGATGACCACGGCCCGCGGCGTGCCGAGGCGTTCGCATTCGCCCCAGAGCGCCGTAGTGGTGGCGTCGATACCGTGCACGCCGGAGACAACAAAGAGGGCCGAGTCCGCAGCCCGCAGGCCCGCCCGGAGTTCGCCGATAAAGTCCGGATACCCCGGGGTATCCAGCAGGTTGACCTTAATGCCGTTGATGAGCAGCGGAACCAGGGAGAGCGTGACCGACCGCTGCTGCCGCACTGCTGACGGGTCGGAGTCGCTCACGGTGGTGCCGTCCGCGATGGAGCCTTTGCGCGTAATCATGCCGTGGGCAGCCAGTAACGCTTCGACAAGCAGGGTTTTGCCGGCGCCCGAATGCCCCACCAGCGCCACGTTGCGCACCTGCTTGGAATCCGTTGCCGCGATGCCGTTAGTAGCATCAGCCCGGCGCACTTCCGGCCCTCCACGCCCCGGTGTCCGCGCTGTTTCCTTTGCGCCTTTCACTGACATGGGAACCTCCTGGCATCTTTGCCATGCACCGGGCCGAATCGTGTTCTTTGATTCGACACCCTGGCGGGCGCAAGGGCAAGAGCAACCCCCGGGTCGGGGTGGCCGCAGCGGAGGATAATGGCAGCCAGACCCACGAGTCCGTGCCACTGTGAGAGGGAGCCATGCAGCCTGTTCCGCGCATCACAGTGGAGGTTCCCGTCCTGGCGGTGGGATCAGCCCCCTCCGACTACGAGGCCCTGGGCAGCTATGTCAACGCCCTGCGCAGGCCGCAAGGGCTGCACCTGACGCTGCTGCATATAGGCATCCTGGCGGATTTTGCGCAGGACGTCGCGGACTGGACCAAGGGGATCACCCCGGCCGGTGATGCCGTCCGGCATACAACGGGCTGGTTGCAGGGCCTGCCCGTTCTGGACGGGTTTGCGGGCACCTCGGCACAACTGATTGTGCTGGGTGGCGGCGGCATCTCCGGATTCGAAGTGGACGTACCCGGTCGGGTGCACGACTACCGGGTGTCCTTGGTGCAGGGCCTGCATGACCTCCTGGACCGCCTCCTCGTGGACAATGTGGACGACTTCATCCTTAGCTCACCGTCGCTGGGCTACCGGTACCCGCACTGGGTGCCCCACGTCGCCGTCGGCCGCCCCTTGTCGCGGGAACACGGGCCGCGGACGATTGCCCCGCTGAACGTCGTTTTTGGCCCGTCGCGGATCAGGAACGGCCGGTTCCTCCCGGCCCCTGCCTGAGCAGCAAGCGCGTCGGAGCATGGCGGCGCTGTTCCAGGCCCGCCACCGCATGGCGTATCGGCCCCCAGCCAGCGGGTGGCCGAAGTTCTTTCGCCGGGTTCCTCGGGACAGGTCCGCGGGGACCCTTAAATGTCAGTGCCTCGCAAGATGATGTGAGTATGAAGGGGACAACCGCAGTGGAGGCGTTCGAGGCCATCAAGGCTTCTGTCGCTGCGCTTGCTCTGGTGATCCCTGGCGCAGATCCTAAGGGTCAAGGGGAACCGGATGCGCTGCGGCAGCAGTCTGACGGCTGGTTGGACACGCTCGCGGAGGCTACCCGGCTGCAAGCTGCCACGGCTGCCCTGGTAGTCCACGCCGCCGCCGGGTTCGCTGACACTACGCAGGCGGTGGCCTCCCCGAATGCGCAGCCACAGGGCCTCATCGCGCAGGACATGGCCGTGGTCTCCGAGGTCGCATACGTCCTGACGGTCAGCGAACGGACGGCCGGTGCGCTTCTGTCCGAGGCCCACGAACTGACAACCACCCTCCCGCTGACGCTGGCCGCCCTGCAGGATGGGAACATTTCGTGGCAGCATGCCCGGGCCATGGTCGAGGAAACCGCGAACTTGGACCCCGACGGCGCCGCCGCCTTGGAAGCCCACTTTCTGGACCCCGACGCGAACCCTGCACAGGGCTGCCCCGCCGGGGAACTCGTGCCATCCCGGTTCCGGTACAAAGCCCGGACCTGGCGCGAACGCCACCACCCGGACAGCATCGAAAAACGCCACATCAAAAGCGCCCTGGACCGCCGGCTGGAGTTCGCCCCGGACCGGGACGGCATGGCCTGGCTGAGCGCGTACCTCCCCGCGGACCAGGCGGCCGGGATCTGGGACCGCACCACCACCGCGGCCTGCGCCCTCCAAGGACCCCATGAGGACCGGAACCTGAGCCAAATCCGCGCCGACGTGGCCGCCAAGTGGCTCCTTGGCGGCACGGCGGAGCACGTGCCGCCACCGTCGGCGCAGGTGCTCGTGACCGTGCCGGTGTTCGCCCTCATGGGCCTCACCGACGAACCCGCAATGCTCGATGGGTACGGCCCCATCCCGGCGTCGATGGCCAGTCGTCTGATGGCCGAAAGTTCCTCGTCGTTCCACCGTGTCTTGACTGATCCCCGCAACGGGGCGCCGCTGGAGATCGGACGGACCAGCTACCGCATCCCCGTCAGCATGCGGCACTGGCTCCGTCTGCGGGACGGGAAATGCCCGTTCCCCGGCTGCAGCAACCAGTCTCTGGACAATGAGGCCGACCACCTCCTCGCCTGGGCCGACGGCGGCACCACCGGCATCATTAACCTCGGGCAGCCATGCCCCAAGCATCACAGGCTGAAACACGCCAGCGGCTGGACACCCACTGGGGCGACCACCGACAAGCCACCCGGTTGGATTTCACCGACAGGCCGTCAGTACGCCAGCGAACAACAGGACTGGGAACCACCCGATTGGCCACCCGAAATCCTGAACCAACTATGGCACCGGGAACTTGGCCCGGCCGTGCCCGAAGACATCCTGCCCGGCGAACCTCCGCCTGTGGATCTGTGCCCGGTAGATCCCTTGCCGGAGTGGAGCTGGCTACAGGCACCGGTCGACGAGCCGTGGCCGGAGTGGAGCATCCCCCAGCCGGTCTAGCAGGGCGAATGCGCAGTGACCGTTATTGTCGGTCAAGCGCGTCAAGCAGCCGTTTGACCGAGCCTCCAAGGTTCCATTCGAGGGCGAGACGCTCCAGTTCGGCGCGCGATTCGCCGTCGACCGGGTGCAGCTGTGCTCCCGCTTCCTCGAGGGTGGGAAGATTGAGGTCGCGCACGATTTTCACAACCGTTGGCGCGACCGTAAGGTAGTCGGCGGCAGCGGCCAGCTTGGACTGCACGGACGCGGATACCCCGCCTCCCCCGTCAGCTGCTGCAGCGAGCAAGTTCTCCAGCGTGCCGTACTCGCCCAGGAGCGACGCGGCGGTCTTCTCACCGATGCCGGCAACGCCCGGCAGCCCGTCGGAGGCGTCGCCGCGCAGGGTCGCGTAATCGGCATATTGTTCGGGCAGCACGCGGTACTTCCCGACGACGACCGCGTCCGTCACGACTTCGAGGTTCCTCATGCCCCGCGCCGTGTAGATCACCCGCACCTGACGGTCATCGTTGACGGTCTGGAAAAGATCACGATCCCCGGTGACCACATCGACGGGTAGGTCCGCGTGGCTTGCATAGGTGCCGACGACGTCGTCGGCCTCGTGTTCAGTAGCCCCCACGATGGCGATGCCGGCGAGTTCAAGGACGCGGCGGATCATCGGAAGCTGCGCCTCAAGCGCGTCCGGGACCACCTCAATGTCGGGGGCATCCGTTACACGTTCGGCGACCCGGTGCGACTTGTAGGTTGGGATGAGGTCCACGCGCCACTGTGGACGCCAGTCGTCGTCCCAGCAGGCAATCAGATGCGTGGCCCCGTAATCCGTGGTGAGGCGGGCGATCATGTCCAGGAGGCCGCGAACCGCGTTCACCGGCGTTCCGTCAGCACGGCGGATCGTGTCCGGCAAGCCATAAAAGGCGCGAAAGTACAGGGACGCAGTATCAAGCAGCATCAGGCGGTGTGGCATACCTGATCCTGACACGGAAGCAGCTGCGCGGCTATCGGCAGAGCCCCGTGCAGCATCGCCGTGCAGCCAAGACAGGGCAAGGAACGCGCAACTCCCTCACCGCCGCAGGAGCATCGCGGTGCCTGCACAAACGGTGAGGACCAACACTGCTGACTCCCCACGCCTCCCGACCGTTTGGTCCAGCAAGTTGCTTTTATCCCGACGGCTGCCCGGTCCGTGCCTGCCGTCAGGGAGAATAGTCATCATGACCCTTACGACATTCGCCCTGATCCGTCATGGCCAGACAGACTGGAATGCGCAGCGTCGGCTGCAGGGGGCCACCGACATTCCGCTGAACGACGTCGGTCGTGGCCAGGCGCGCGACGCCGTTGGTGTCCTGTCTGGCTATGAGTGGGACGCGATCGTGTCCTCGCCGCTTAGCCGTGCCGCGGAAACGGCCAAGATGATAGCAGACGGGTTGGGGCTGAGCGTTACCCGGCATATTCCGTCGCTCGCCGAACGCAGCTTCGGACAGGCCGAGGGCCTGCAGGCCGGCCTCGAGCTGGAGGCTATGCGCATACCCGGCGGTTACCGCGGCGCCGAAACCGAGGATGACGCGGCCGCTCGCGGGTTGGGGGCGCTGGAAGCACTGGCCCATGAATTCTCCGGCCGACGCGTCCTGGTGGTAGCCCACGGCACGCTCCTTCGGGTCAGCCTCAACCTCGCTATCGGCCGCACCCTGCACAGGATCGACAACGCGGTGCTGAATCTGGCCCACCACCATGTCACCGAGGGCTGGCACCTCGAATACTTCAACGGTAAACGCATGGTGGCTGCAGCCCAGGGCTGAGAACCCAGGCGTCCGCCTTAACCTCGCAGGTTTGGGGATCGCCAGAGGTCCTGGACCGACACTACAGCGCTGCCCCGGAGCGCCGCGAGCTCCTTCAGGAGTTCGCCGGCAGGATTGAGCCGGCCACTGAAGTCCGAGATTCTTTTGGCCTGGAGGCATTGATCGGCCTCTACGAAAGCCGAAAGGGTTGTCCAGATTCCGCTCCATGGATTCAAGGTTGGCGCGCATCCGCTCCAAGAGCCGCTTCGGTAATCCTCGTCGCGGCCAGCTGAACGGCCTGCACTTCCAGGCCGCTCCGTAGTGGCCGGCCTTCTCATCCAGCAACACGGCCTTTTCGGCCTCGAGGGCCTGGCGCGTGATGTTCCTCGGCGTGGCACTTCCGGCGATCATCATCGGGATCATCGCCTGGTTCTACCTCGCTGACTCCCCCGCGCCCGGCCAAATGGTTGACTGCCGAGGAAAAGACCTGGCTGACCGGCGCTCTGGAGACCGAAAAGAAGGCGACCACCGCCAGCGACGAGCACGCCAGCGTTCGCACCGGCGAAGTGGGCGGCAAGACCGTGGCCGAGCTCGGCGGACGCTACGCCGAAGTGGGCCATGCCGAACGCCGCCGGATCTTCGGCGAGGATGACACGGTCATCGGGCTGAAGACGGCCGCCGCCTGCCGCAACGGCCTCACGCCCATCCTGTGCGTGGGCGAGCTTCACGCCGGTTCGCCGGGAGAGGCTGTCGCGCAATGCTCCGCGGAAATTGACAGCCGCGTCATCTATGGCGGCAGCGCCGGACCGGGGCTGATCAGCTACGCCTTCTTCTGGCAGCTCTCGGACAAGGTCGCCGAACCGCTCAGCATCCACCAGGCACTGGAGCGGACTGCGGAACTTGGTGTGGACCTGTTCCAGGTCTGCGACTACGCCCCGCTGGAAACCATAACGGACTCCGAGCTCGTTGCCGTCTGGGCCACCGAGGACCGGCTGGGCATCTCCCTGGAGCTCGGCACCAAGGGCATCCGCGTGGAGCACCTGCGGAAATTCCTGCACATGGCCCGGGATCCTGGGCTCGCACCTGCGGACCATGTTCAACGTCCCGGGCCACACCCCGACGGCAGGGGAAGCCGTGGCGATCTTCAAAAAGGTCCCGCCCGATTTCGAAGCCGCCGGGGTAAAGATCGCGGTGGAAACCTATGAACAGATGCCCACCCCCCGGATCCTGGACGTGATCCGCGGCGTGGACAGCCCTTATCTCGGCATCTGCAGCGACCCGACCAACACCGTCGCGGCCCTGGAGATGCCGAGCGAGGTGATTGACGCCGTCGCGCCTTACGTCCTGAACATGCACGTTAAGGACTTCGCGTTCAGCCGCAAGGACGGCTGGGTCGGGTTCACCTATGCCGGCGCACCGCTCGGCGAAGACCTGCTCGACTACGACTACATGGTCACCAAGTTCCAACCCCACCAAAGAAATATCAACCTGGTCATCGAACACTGGCTGCCGTGGCAGGACTCCGAGGCCGATACTATCCGCCTCGAAAACCAGTGGACCAAACACAGCATCGAATTCCTAAGGAGCAAGTGAAATGTGAGCAGCAAAATGGGAATGCGCGTTTCCCGGAACCTCCAGAATAGCGCCCACACCGTCTTCTACAGCGAGAACTCCCGCGCCGGCCAGGAGCGCCTCCGCGCCGAAGGCCGGGACATCACCTCCACTGAGGATGCCGTCAAGAACGCCGACGTGGTCATCCTCGCCGTCCCGGACACCGTCCTCGGCATCGTCTCCAAAGGCGTACTCCCCCAGCTGAAGGCTGGCGCGATACTGCTCACTGTGGACCCCGCCGCCGCCTACGCCGGACTGCTGGCAAAGCGCGACGAAGTTGTCCAGGCGGTTGCGCACCCCTGCCACCCCTCCGTCACCGTGAAGCAGCTCGCCATCCTCGAGCCCACCATGGTTGAGACCGTTGCCTGCATGATCGGCACCCTACTCAACGAGGCGCTGCACGAGACCGTCCACACCGCCGGCGTTCCCGAAGAAGCGGCCAAGGCCATGCTGTTCGGCCACGTGCAGATCACCCTGACCAACGCCCTCCGTGGTTCCAACCCAATCTCTGAGGCGTGCGAAATCGCCGTCCAGTACGGCAAGGACACCATCATCAAGGACGACTGGAAGAAGATCTTCGACGACTCCGAGCTGGACGGCATCAACGCCAAAATGCTCAAGCTGGACGCCGTCAAACGCCAATTCCCCACTTGATAGCCCGGTGCGTGGCAGTTGCCGCGCACCGGGCTATTCGTGTTTGCAGCTGAATCTCCAAGCTGGTAAGGGAATTCATTGACAGAAAGTGATCGATAACTAACAACAGTGCCCACGGGTGAACGACGGCGGGAGAGACCGCCGTCGTTCACCCGCTGTTGCGCCTCCTACAGTCCGCGGGCGGGCGCGCTCAGCACGTCGTCGATCCTGCCCATGACACTGTCCGTGACGTCCTCGATCCCGCCCATCCCGTCCACCTCGGCAAGGATCCCGCGGCCGGCATACCTGGCCACCACGGCCTCCGTCTGCTGGTGGTAAAGGGCCAGCCGGTGACGGATGACGCTCTCGTTGTCATCGCTCCGCCCAGTTTCCCTGGCCCGGCCCAAAAGGCGGGAGACCAGTTCCTCGTCAACCGCGGTCAGCTGCAGGACCACTCCGAGTTTGTGTTCGCCGGCAGCGAGGATTCCGTCGAGGTAGTCCACCTGCGCCACCGTGCGAGGGTAGCCGTCCAGCAGAAATCCCTCCTTGGCGTCGTCCTGGCTGAGCCGGTTGCGCACCATCTCATTCGTGACGCTGTCCGGAACGAAGTCTCCGTTATCCATGTACTTCCGGGCCTCTAAACCCAGCGGCGTTCCGCCTTTGACGTTGGCACGGAAGATATCGCCGGTTGAAATGGCCACAACGCCGAGGCGCTCCGAAATCCGTTCCGCCTGCGTCCCCTTGCCCGAGCCGGGCGGACCCATAATCAGCATTCTCGTCATTCAATACTCCTTGCTGCCTATGTGGACGTCTTCGTCCTGGCCCGATGCTACTGATCCGGAGGTTGCGGCCGGGCTGCATCGGCGCCTGACAGCAGAGTACGACGGTGGAGGAGCCCCGCCGTCGTACTCTGCGTCTATGTGCTTTTACCGGTAGCAGTGGTGCAGCGAGCGGGCCCCGGCCCCGCCTACGGGTGCCCTATCTGATAGCCACTGCCCAGGACCACCCACACGGCCTCGCCAGCCTTAGCGTCGGATATTTCACTTTTTCACAAGCCACCCCCATAAGGTCCGCACTCCAGAATCCGGGGTCCAATTTCAGCGTCATCGCTTTGTCGAAACCCGACAAAATCCCGCTCCGAACTGAGAACTAGCGTTTGTTCCGAGGCAATATCCGCAGCTAAGCACCCCCAAAAAGGACTATTGATGACGATTCAGCCAGACCTCAAGGCCAACCCCGGCACTATCCTCGAAACCGCCAGGACACAGGTCCTGGCAAAGGGAATCGGCCTCTCCGAAAGCCAGCTGGTGGAAATCCTGAGGCTGCCGGACCGGGATCTGCCGGCCGCCCTGCAGCTCGCCCACGAGGTCCGTCTGCGGCACTGCGGGGAGGACGTCGAGGTGGAGGGCATCATTTCCATCAAGACCGGCGGCTGCCCCGAAGACTGCCATTTCTGTAGCCAGTCCGGCCTGTTCGACTCCCCCGTCCGCGGCGTCTGGCTGGACATCCCCGAGCTGGTCAAGGCCGCGAAAGAGACCGCTGCGACGGGAGCCACCGAATTCTGCATCGTCGCCGCCGTCCGCGGTCCGGACATCAAGCTCATGAACCAGATCAAGTTCGCCATCGACAGGATCAACGAAGCAGTGGACATCAACATCGCCTGCTCATTGGGCATGCTGACCCAGCACCAGGTGGACCAGCTCGCCGCATGGGGCGTCCACCGCTACAACCACAACCTGGAAACCGCGCGCAGCTACTTCCCCGAGGTCGTCACCACGCACAGCTACGAGGAGCGCCTGGACACCTGCAACATGGTCAAGGCCGCAGGCATGGAACTGTGCTGCGGCGCCCTGATCGGCATGGGCGAATCCCTGGAACAGCGAGCGGAACTCGCAGCCCAGCTCGCGGCCCTGGAACCCCACGAAGTCCCGCTGAACTTCCTCAATCCCCGTCCCGGAACCCCGCTGGAAGACCAAGGCATCATGGATGGCAAGGACGCCCTCCGCGCCATCGCCGCGTTCCGGCTGGCGATGCCCCGCACCGTGCTCCGCTACGCCGGCGGACGCGAGCTGACCCTCGGCGACCTCGGCACCCGCCAAGGCCTCATGGGCGGCATCAACGCCGTCATCGTCGGCAACTACTTGACCACGCTGGGCCGCCCGGCAGACGCCGACCTGAACCTGCTCGTCGAGCTGAACATGCCCATCAAGGAACTTCAGAAGACATTATGATCCCCAACCGATCCTCAGGCCCGACTGGATCAACCACCGGCTCCACCGCTACGTTCTGTGGGCACTGCGGCGTACCGTCCGACGGCGGCGACAGCCCGGCGTCGGACGTTCACCACCGCTGCGGCGAACGCCTCGCAATGGAACCGCCGCGCTACTGCGCCGCCTGCCGGCGACGCATGAAAGTCCAGGTGACGCCGCTGGGCTGGACCGCCGAATGCTCCCGCCACGGAGTGCTCGCACCATGAGTGGCGAACGCCATCCTCGGCATCCGACTTCAGGTTGAAGAGCTGATCAGCCACGGTCTGGTAGGGGTCTGGCCGAGCTGGTCGTTGAACTCCTGCGCGTCCCGGTAGTACTCGAGCATGGAGAGCCGGGACGCGGCCGCCGGGTCCAGGAGGACCACGGCCCTCCGGTGAAGCTGCAGCACCGACGCCGGACAGTTGGCGCTGACCGGGCCCTCCACCATCGCCTGGACGGCGGCGGCCTTGTTCTCCCCCGTCGCCACGAGGACGGCCAGCTTCGCCTCGCGGATGGTCCCCAGCCCCTGGGTCAGGCACAGCCGCGGTACGCTGCCGTCCGGGAAGAACCGGGCGTTGTCAGTGCGGGTAGCCCCCGCCAGAGTCTTCACCCGGGTCCGCGAGGCAAGTGACGACGTCGGTTCGTTGAACCCGATGTGGCCGTTCGCGCCGATGCCCAGGATCTGGATGTCCACTCCCCCGGCCGCCGCAATCGCTGCATCGTAGCGTTCTGCCTCGGCAACGAGGTCCGCCGCGTCGCCCTGCGGGGTGAAAAGCTGCTCCAGGGGCAGGCCGACCTGGTCTACGAACTCGCGCCGGATGGTGGAGTAGTACGACTGCCCATGTTCCTTTGGCAGTCCTGCGTACTCGTCGAGCGTGAAGCCGGTGACTTGGCCGAAGCTGAGCTGTTCCTCGTGGTGCCGCCGGATGAGCTCCTGGTAGGTGGAACTCGGGGAGCCTCCGGTGGCCAGGCCCAGGACCGCCGGACCCCTCCGCACCCTGGCCTCAATGATGTCTGCCGCCCGGGCTCCTACGTGATCGACGGACTCACACAGAACTATCTGCACGGTCTTTCCTTTCCTGCGTTTGTGATGTGCCGGCACGGTAGGCCTGCACGAGGTCAAGTTTGTCGGTGGCCACCAGTATGTCCGCGCGATATCCCGCGGCGATGGCGCCAACCCTGGTGGGGCCCCGGTCAAGGCCCATCAGCCGGGCCGGCGTGGACGAAGCCCCAGCCACGGCGTCGGCGAGCGGAATCCCCCATTCGACGCAGCGGCGCACGTTTTCCAGCAGGAAACTCGTGGCCCCGGCGATCGCTCCGGTTTCCTCCCCTTCCCCGGATTGGGTCCTGCCCGCCGGCGCCAGCCGCGCCACCCGGTCCTGGACCAGCACGTCCAGGCTGCCGAGGGTGTAGTGCCCATCTGACATTCCGGCCGCCGCCATCGCATCCGTGATGAGGGCAACGGAGCGGGGACCCACGAGGTTGAAAACCATCCGGACGATTTCCGGGTCGAGGTGAACACCGTCGGCAATCAACTCAAGCACCATGTGCCCAGGTGACTGCTCGGCGGCCTGAAGCATCACCGCGACGGGCCCGGCAGCCCGGTGGCCCAGCGAAGGCATCCGGTTGAACAGGTGCGTGGCCGACCACTGGCGGTCACCACCACCAGCACCGCCAGCAGCGCCCAGGACTTCCCGGGTGCGGGATGCCGTAGCGGCGGTGTGCCCAAGGGAAGGCACAACGCCGTGTTCCCGGCAGAGCTGCACCAGCTCAGCAAAGTACGGGGTTTCGGGGGCCAGGGTCAGTGACCGCACGGTCCCGCGCCCCGTTTCAAGCCACTGCTTCAGGACCGCCGGATCGCCGTCGATGATGGCTGCAGGGTCCTGGGCCCCGCACATGCTCTTGGTGATGAACGGCCCTTCCAGGTGCAAGCCGGCCAGGGCGCCGTCTGCCACCACGTCCCGCAGCGCCGCGATCTGCTCCAGCAGCACGTGCGACGGCGCCGAAACGAGCGAGGCGAGTACCGACGTCGTGCCTTCCGAGGCGTGATGGGCGGCGGCCAGCCTGGCCCCGTCAGCGTCCGCGGAAAAGGTGTGCCCCACGGCACCGTGGCAGTGCACGTCCACGAGCCCGGGCAGGATCAGCGGCACCAGCCGGACCTCGGCGTCGAGTCCTGCCGGCAGGTCCGACGTCGGGCCGCACCACTGGATGGATCCCCCGGCCATCACTACGGTGCCGTCGTCAATCTCTGCGTCGCCTGGGTGGCCGGTAACGAGGCGGCCCCGCAGCGCCACCACGCCGTCGTCCCCGCCGCTCCGGGCCGACAAAAGCTCAGCTTGCATCGGCCTTGGCCATGGAGCCGTTCTCGTCGGTTTCATCTTCGCGGCCCATGGTGCGCAGGTTCCAGCGGCGGATCACAAAGCGGAACACCACGTAGTAGATGGCGGCGTAGACCAGCCCGATCGGGATCAGCCAGAGCGGGTTCTGTGCGATGCCGAAGTTCAGGACGTAATCGATGGCCCCGGCGGAGAAGCCAAACCCGTGGTGGATGCCCAGGAAGTTGACCAGCATCATGGACGTTCCGGTCAGGAAGGCGTGCACGATGTACAGCGGCCAGGCCACGAACATAAAGGAGAATTCGAGTGGTTCGGTGATGCCCGTGAGGAAGGCGGTGAGGCCGGTGGAGAGCATCACGCCGCCCACGATCTTCCGCTGCGACGGCTTGGCTTCCTGCCAGATGGCCAGGGCGGCGGCGGGCAGGGCGAACATCATGATGGGGAAGAAGCCGGTCATAAAGACGCCGGCGGTAGGGTCCCCGGCGAAGAACCGGTTCAGGTCACCGTGGGCGCCGTTGTAGTCACCAAGGATGAACCACACGACGGAGTTCAGGATGTGGTGCAGTCCCAGCGGGATCAGCAGCCGGTTGAGGGTGCCGTAGACCCCGCTGCCCACCACGGTGTTGTCCGCCACTGCGTTGCCGACGGCGGTCAGTCCGGTGTTGAAATACGGGTAGATCACGGACAGGAGCACGCCGATCACAATCGCGGCGAAGGACGTCAGGATGGGCACCAGCCGGCGGCCGGCGAAGAAGCCCAGCCAGTCCGGCAGGGTGGTGCGGTGAAAGCGCTGCCAGAGCAGCGCCGTCGTCAGGCCCATCACGATGCCGGCCAGCACACCGTAGTTGATGACGGGATCTTTCCCGCCGTCCGGGGCCGCGCCCATCACCAGAGGCGCCATGACCTTGAAGACGTTGGTCAGGACCAGGTACCCGACGACGGCGGCGAGGGCCGTGGATCCGTCACCCTTCTTGGCGAATCCGAAGGAGATACCGACGGCGAAGAGCAGCGGCAGGTTCTCGAACAGGGCGCCACCGGCGGCACCGATGACCTGGGCGACGGTGGTCAGGGATTCGAACCTGCCCAACAGGTCGTCCTGGCCCAGACGGAGCAGGAGCGCGGCGGCGGGGAGGGCGGCGATGGGCAGCATGAGGCTTCGGCCGAAGCGCTGCATGTTCTGCAGGGCCTTGCCGCTGCCCTTGGCCTTTTCCGGCGCCGCGGCGCCGGCTGTGGGATTTTCCGTGGTCATGATGTTCCTCGTCTCGAAGAGGGTGGTGCTTGTGCGGGGATGCTTGATTCAGTAGAGTCTAGCTAACTGGTTATAACCAGTGACAACCATCACTGTGAAGGGCGCTGGCCACAGTTGTCAACCTCAAGCTCCAAATTGGCTTCCGGAACCACCGCCCCTCACCGCTTACCAACACAGGGAGTAAACATGACCAAAGCAGAAATCATCCTCGCCGCCCTTGGCGGCGCCGGGAACGTCGAAGAGATCGAAGGGTGCATCACCCGCCTGCGCACCGAAGTGGTGGACGCCGGCCGCGTGGACGAGGCCGCCCTCAAGGCCGCCGGCGCCCACGGCGTGATGATGTCCGGCACAGTGGTCCAAGTAGTGGTGGGCCCGGAAGCCGAGAGCCTCGCCGAAGACATTCAGGACCTGATGTGAGCCGTTCTGACGTGACCGCACCTGAATTGAGCACGGAAACAACCGCTCAAATTATCAGCGTGGCCTCGCCGCTGCCTGGCAGGCTCATCCCGCTGAGCGAAGTGCCGGACCCGGTGTTCGCCAAAGGGCTCGTGGGCGGCGGCGCAGCCGTTATCCCTGATGACGACGCCGGCGTGATCACCGCTGTGGCCCCCCTTGACGGCAAGGTGGTCAAGGTCATGCCGCACGCCTACATCGTCCAGCACGCGTCCGGGCCCGCCGTGCTGGTGCACGTCGGAATCGACACCGTACGCCTAAAGGGCGAGGGCTTCACGGTGATCGCGCAGAAGGGCGACCAGGTCCGCGCCGGCGATCCCATGATCACCGTGGACGTTACCCTGGTCCGATCAAAGGACCTGAGCATGTGCAGTCCCGTGGTGATCCTGGACAGCGCGGCGGACGCCATCGAAGCGCCGGCATCCGGCTGGCGCGTGGAAGCGGGCGCGCGCCTGTTCGATCTTCCCGGAAAATAGGAGACATGGATACGGCAGGGGAACTGAAACACGTCTGGCTCAGAAGGCAACTCCAGGACCTGGTGTCCAGCACACTGCGGCCCGGCGATGCCCTGCTGGGCGAACGGCAGCTGGAGGAGCAGTTCGGGGTTTCGCGGATTACAGTCCGCCGGGCCATCACGGATCTGGTCCAGGACGGGGCGCTGGTTCGGATCAAGGGGAAAGGGACCTTCGTTTCGCACGGGCTGGTCCGTTCCACCCTGCACCTGGCTTCCTTCAACGAGGACATGCGGCAGGCAGGCTTCGTGCCCAGTACACGGGTCATCAACGTGTCCACGGCAGTGCCCCCTGCGGCGGCCGCCGAGCACCTGGGGCTGGCTCCGGAACAGCTTGCCTACCGGGTCCGGCGGCTCCGCCTGGCCAACGGCGCACCAGTCAGCGTCGATGAGTCGTGGCTGCCGCCGGACCTGCTGCCGGACCTGCTCTCGTCAGATCTGACGGGGTCCCTGTACCGGGCTTTGGGAGCCGCCGGGCACCCGGTCCAACAGGCAGAGCAGACCGTAGGGGCCGCTGCAGCGTCAGTGGAATCGGCTGCCCTGCTGGACATCGCGCCGGGAGCACCCGTCCTGCTCTTCAAGCGCCGTTCCTTCACCGGGACCGAGGAACCGGGCACTCCCATTGAGTACGCCATCTCCACGTACCGCTCGGACCGGTACCAGGTCTCGATGCGCCTGGCACTGGGCTGACCCGGCGTCACCCTGGGTGATCGTGCAGGTCGGCGCCACCACAGTCATCGAAGTGATTCTTCCGCGCTGGTGAGAACAGGAGCGGCGCCGTCACCAACCGCCACGCGTAGGCGTATGTCCCTTTCGGGCCGCGTCGGGCATAGCCATCTCGGCCCGCAGGCCCAGGAGCCGGATCGGACGGCCCGCTTCGATTCCGGCTGCGAGGTCCAATGCCCGCGCGAGGATTTCGTTCCGGTCGAATGTCTCGGGTATCTTCTTCGCGTGGGTCTTGGTGACGAACGGTGCGTACCGTACCTTCAGGGTCAGCCCCACAACGGGCCGCTCTTCGGCCACAACGTCCTCAAAGACACGCGCTGTAAGCTCCCGCACGGCCTCGTCCACCTGGGCGGGCTCGGTCAGGTCCCGCTGGAAGGTAGTCTCGCGGCTATGCCCGCGGGCAACCCACGGGGTATCGTCCACAACGCTGGCGCCGTCCCCGCGCCCGAGCTCCGCGTACCACGGACCCATCCTGGGGCCGAACTCCGGGACCAGGTCCTGCGGGTCGCACGCGGCGAGCTCGGCAACTGTGTTGATGCCGAGCTTGGCCAGCCGGCCCGACACTTTGGTTCCGACGCCCCACAGGTCCTTGGTGGGCCGGCTACCCATGACGTCGAGCCAGTTCCCGGCGGTAAGACGGAAGACACCGGCCGGCTTGCCGAAACCGGTGGCGACCTTGGCCCGGAGCAACGTGTCGCCAATACCCACGCTGCAATGCAGCTGCGTTCGCTCCAGGACAGCTGCCTGCACCTGCCGGGCGTAGGCTTCCGGATCCTCCGCCTCAGTGCCTACAAAGGCTTCATCCCAACCCAGCACCTGCACGGTGGCGCCGGACAGCGCGCGCAGGGTAGCCATCACCGTTTCAGACGCCGCGAGGTAGGCCTCATGATCGACGGGCAGGATCACAGCGTCGGGCACTTTCCGGGCCGCAACGCGCAAGGGCATCCCGGAACCCACACCGAACGCCCTGGCTTCATAGGATGCAGTCGACACCACCGCCCGTTCCGTGGGATCGCCCCGACCGCCCACAATGATGGGCTTGCCCGCAAGCTCCGGCCGCCGCAGCACTTCGACCGCCGCGATGAACTGGTCAAGATCGACGTGCAGCACCCACCGGATTCCGCTCACGCCACCAGTCTGCCCTAAACATCCCCGGCAGGCATCGACTCTCCATCGAGACGGCGGAAACCGCACTCGGGATGCTGCCGGGCGCGCAAGTCAGCTGATCAGTACTCGCCCTTAATCACGAAGTAGGAACCGCGGATAACGCCTGCCAGCTTTGATTTCTGGCGGGCAAACGTGAAACGTGATGCCAGTTCCTCCGAAATCTCCATGCCTTCAGCCAGTTTGAATCCGACCGCTCGCTTTTCGCCGTCCTCGACCGCGATCGCCCTCGCAACGGTCCTCGCGTTCGTGCAGGCATGGGAATTCCTGACTCAGAGGGTGCCGGGGCCGCCGCCCTGATGGCGCGGCGGCCCCGGCAGGATATGACGAGAAGGTCCGCAGCTACATTCCGGGAATCTGCTGGCCCTCGTGGACCTCGATTTCGCTGCCCGGCATATTCAGGTGCGGGTGTTGCTTGGCGAGTTCCAGGGCTGCCTCGGAAGTCTCGGCTTCGATGAGGCTATATCCGGAGACCTCGAGCTGGCTCGGCGCTGTGGCTCCACCCGGCGAAACGCGGACGCCGTTGGCCAAAGGGGTTCCGAAGTCGATCAGCCCTTCGCCCACTTTGGCACCCCATGCGTTCCACTCCCCCATAGCGGCTTCCATGTCTTCCGGCGCCGGCGGCGCGGCCTCGGCGGGTGTCATCGGAGAGTGATAGATGAAGAGAAACTTGGACATTTTCGTTCCTTCCTTCGTGGTTATTGTTCTTGTTGTTGCGGGGCGAAACGGTCAGACGGCGACAGTCCGGCCGGTAAACGCAATGAGGCGTTCAAGGCTGCCGGCGGTCTCCGCGACAGGCTGGGCCGGCGCAAAACTGCCGCCGGAGCGGACCTGCTCGGAGATAGTCACCAGGGCCAGGCCCTCCACGTAGTCCGTGACGACGTCGGACACGGCCAGGTGCTGGCCGCTTGCCTTCGCGAAGTCCCACGCATGGACCAACAGCTCGAGGTTCAGGATGCTGGCCACCATTGGGGCGGGAAGTTTGGCGAAGCCCATGTCGATGGTGCCATCAAGGCCGCGGCGGGCGAACGCTTCCAGCGTGGGCTGCGCAAGTTCGGCGATGCGGACCTCGGGAGCCGCATCGACGCGGTCCGTGGCGTCCGCACCCAGTGCCGAGGCGATGTTCTTCAGGGAGCCGCCCAGGTGCTCAAGGAGTTCATGGGCAGTGAAGTCCTCGCACGGCGTCGGCTTCTCGCGGTCTTCCGGTGTGAGCTGGCGCAGGACACCCAGGAGGACTGCCAGCGACGCATCGGCGGCGATGAGGTGGTCGATGGGGTCCGGGGCAGCGGACCATTCGTCCGGGCCTGCACCGGCATCCGACGACGTCTCCGCGACCAGACGTCCCAGGTAGTGGTTCCAGCCTTCGGCGTGTGCCGTGGACTGCTCAGGCGTGAGGCCCTCATGCACCAGGCGCAACGACGTGCCGCCGTCGACCGGCTCCAGCGTGATGGTGACCGTGGACGCGCCGGGCGGCAGGTCCGTGCCGGACTCCCAGCCCCAGGTGAACACGATGCGCTTGCCCGGCTCGATTTCCTGGAACGTCCCGGCCGCGTGGTGTCCCGGGATGATGGTCCAGCGGTATTCGCCGCCTACGCGAAGGTCCACACGGGCGGCCACCGTCTTCCAGCGGCGCAGGCGTTCTGGCTGCGTGATCAGGGCGAAAGCTTCGTCGGCGTCGACGGGCAGGTGGATGGTTTTGTCGAAGCTCATAAGAGCGGTCCTTTGTCTTGAAGCGAAGTACCTAGCGGGTTGGTGCAGACTTGCCTGGACCGTGCCGACCTGCTGCCAATGCGGCCGCGTCCGCGGCTAGCAAATCCAGTTCGTCGGTCCAGAACTGCTCGACCACTGCACGGAGCCGGCCCATGCCCTCGGGGTTGAGCCGGTAAAACCTGTTCCGCCCTTCTTTGCGCGCAATTACCAGGCTTGCCTGTTCCAGTAGCAGCAGGTGCTGGGAGACCGCCGAGCGGCTGACCGTGAAGTGGGCGGCCAAATCCCCCACGGACTGTTCCTGGCGGCCCAGGAGACGCAGCAACCGCCGCCGGCTCGGCTCAGCAGCGATCTCCAAGGCATCCAACACACTTAATACGTTAGTTCCGGCTAACGCATTAAGCAAGGCCACGCGATCGAAAATGGCGCGCACTTTTGACGATTACTGGAGCACGTGTACAGCTAGGAGCCAACAACAACAACTGGACTGCGGCGCAGCTCGTTCGGGACTTTTAAGGATTCCACCCGCGTCAACTGCTGCGCGTGGTTGGCATGATGGGGTCATGGACTATCCCTCGGAACCCTTCGCCCGCGTCGGCATTATTGGCGGCACGGGCCTGTACCGGCTGCCCGGCGCTGCCGTGCTGGAGACGCTGGATGCCGCGACGCCTTTTGGCCCGCCGTCCAGCCCCGTCACCGTTGCCCGGCTGCCTGCACGGGACGGTCCCGGAGGTGCGGACGGACCGGTGGTCGTGTTCCTGGGCCGGCACGGCCGCGGACACAGCATTGCCCCGCAGCAGATCAACCACCGTGCCAACTTCTGGGCGCTCAAGAGCATGGGTGTGGAGGCTGTCATTTCGTCCGCGGCAGTGGGCGGACTGGTTCCGAGCCACGGAACCGGGACCTTTGCCGTACCCGACCAGTTTCTGGACAGGACCTGGGGCCGGGCGGACACTTTCTATGACGGCTCGCTGCCCACCGGCGTGCAGCACCTGCCCGCCGCCGAGCCCTACAGTGCCCCGCTGCGCGCCGCACTCCTCGACGCTCTGGAGGTGCAGGGCGAACACTTCGCACCGGCTGCAACCGTGGCTGTCATCAACGGGCCACGCTTTTCCACCAAGGCCGAGTCGGCAGCCCTGGTCCGGGCCGGTGCGCATCTGGTCAGCATGACCCAATACCCCGAGCCGGTGCTGGCGGCGGAGCTGAACATGCATTTCGCGGCGCTGGCGTTCATCACCGACGCCGACACCGGCCACGACGGTTCCGAGCCCGTGACCGCGGAGTTGGTACTCGGCCGCCTGGCGGCCGCGCAGCCGCGGGTTCTGGCCGTGCTATCCGAGGCGGCGAGGAGGGTATCCGCGGGGCTGGCCTGCGTGGAAACGGCGGACGGCGGCGGATTCCCGCGGATGGCCCTTATGCCCGCCGACGCCGTCGCCACTGTGATGGGCGCCGCCAGCCCGGTCAGCCCCGGTACTGGAAGGAGGACGCCGTGAAAATTCTGGTCACCGGCGGAGCCGGTTTCATTGGCGGCCACATCGTCGGGGCCGCCCTGGCCCGCGGCTGGGAGGTCCGGACCCTGGATTCGCTGGATCCGGTGGTGCATCCGGTCAGGCCGGCAGCACATCCCGGCGCGTCTTTGCTGGTGGGCGACGTTGGCGATGCATCCACCGTTGCTGCGGCTTTGGAGGGGATCGACGTCGTTGTCCATCAGAGCGCCAAGGTGGGCCTCGGCGTCGACTTCTCCGATGCGCCGGACTATGTCCGCAACAATGACCTGGCCACGGCCGTACTCCTGGCAGGCATGGCCTCGGCCGGCAGGGACAAGCTGGTGCTGGCCTCCTCCATGGTGGTCTACGGCGAGGGCGCCTACACGGACTCATCCGGCCGGCTGGTGCGGCCCGGCCCACGCCGGGTGGAGGACATGAACCACGGAATCTTTGACCCCCGGGACCCTGTCACCGGCGAGCTCCTGCAGCCCACACTGGTCACCGAAGGCGCGGTGCTGGACCCGCGGAACGTCTATGCTGCCTCCAAACTGGCCCAGGAAAACCTGGCATCGGCGTGGGCCCGTTCAACCGGAGGCACTGCCGCGGCCCTGCGGTACCACAACGTCTATGGCCCCCGGATGCCCAGGGACACACCCTATGCGGGCGTGGCCAGCCTGTTCCGCTCGGCCCTGGCCCGCGGGGAGGCGCCGCGGGTGTTCGAGGACGGCGGCCAGCGCCGCAGCTTCATCCACGTGGCGGACATCGCGGAGGCAAACCTGTGCGCCGTTGAAGCGCTGGCGGCAGGCGGGGTCATGGCGGCAGGCAGTATGAGGGCATACAACGTAGGAGCCTCGGAGGTCCATACCATTGGTCAGATGGCCGGGGTCCTGAGCGCTGTTGGCAGCGGCCCGGTCCCCGTGATCACAGGGGACTTCCGGCTGGGCGACGTCCGGCACATCACCGCGAGCTCTGCACGGGCCAAAGCCGAACTGGGTTGGGCTCCGCGGCGCAGTTTCGAGGACGGCATGCGCGAGTTCGCCACCGCCCCGCTGCGTGGGGAACTGCCCTAGACGGCCGGTCCCAGAGCCTCCTGGCCAGCGGGGATCCGCAACCGAAACCGGCACCCACCCGCAACGTTGGCAACCTCCAGAGCACCACCATGGGCCTGCACGATGCCGTGGACAATGCTTAGGCCAACCCCTGCGCCGCTGTATCGCGATTTGGTGCGACCGGCGTCCTTCTGCCAGCCCGCGGTGAGCATCCGGGGCAGGTCCTCCGCCGGGATCCCGCCGCAGCCGTCCCGTACCTCTACCACCGCCTCGCCGGCGGCGGAGGTCACGGCAATGGACACGGTGCTGCCACGAGCACTGTACAGAATGCCGTTGAGGACCACATTGCGGATGGCCCGGGACAACGACGCGCCATCGGCAGCCACCAACGTGGGGGCCACGGCGTCGCCGTTGATGGCAATGGCCCGGCCGGCCGCGACAGGGGCGAGGTCGGCAATTGCGTCGCTGACGACGTCGTACAGGTCCAAGGGCCGGTGGTCCAGCACCAAGGTTCCAGCCTGGATCTTGGAGAGCTCGAGCAGGTCATTGACCAGCACGGCCATCTGGTCGGTCTGGCCGATTATTCGCTGGTGGTAGCCGGAAACATCCTCGGCAATGCCATCCTCCAGCGCCTCGGCCATGGCGCGCATGCTGGCCAGCGGGGTACGCAGATCGTGGGAAACCCAGGCCACCAGTTCGCGCCGTGCAGCCTCCACTGCCTGTTCCCGTTGTCTGGATTCTTCGAGTTTATGGCTGGTGGCAGCAAGCTCGGCGGCCAACGCGGACAGTTCCGAGGTCATTTTCCGTTGCGGTGCCACGGGCTCTCCGCGGCCGATTCTGGCCGCGTCCCCGGCCAGGCGGTTGGTGTTCCTTGCCAGCCCTACTCCCAAGACCACTGCGACCACCGTGGCAACGACCGAGGCGATCGCCAGGATGAACCACATCACCTGAAGATCCGCCTCCGAGATGAACATGGCGTTGAAGGCGCTCACCATCCCTGCCACCAGGATGGCGATAGTGGCCAGGACCACGAGCAGGATCTGCACCACAATGGAGGTCCTGCCGAGCAGTCGCTGCAGCACCACAGTCACGGCGCCGATGGCCAACGCCCATGACAGCACAACCGTGACAATGATGAACAGATCGCCGCTAGTCATGGCTGGCCGGCTCCGTGCCGTCGTCGAACCTGTACCCCACGCCCCACACCGTTTTCAGCAGCACGGGCGTGGTGGGGTTGGCCTCGATTTTTTCGCGCAGCCGGCGCACGTGCACTGTCACCGTTGACAGATCGCCAAAGTCCCAGCCCCAGACGGCCTTGATGAGTACGTCGCGGCTGAAGACCTGGTTGGGGCGGCGCAAAAAGAACGCCAGAAGGTCAAATTCCCTAGCTGTCAGTATGAGGTTCTTATCGCGGTATCTGACAATGCGCGAGGCCGGGTTGAGGGCAAAGCCGGCCAGCTCCACGGGCGGTTCCGGGGTGAATTCCTTGACGCTGCGGCGCAGGACGGACTTCACCCGAAGCACAAGCTCACGGGGCGAGAAGGGCTTGGTGACGTAGTCATCAGCGCCCATTTCCAGGCCCAGGATGCGGTCGTCTTCGGTGCCCAGCGCGGTGAGCATGATGATGGGCATGGAGTGGGTGAGCCGGATCCGCCGACATACCTCCGCCCCGTCCAAACCAGGCAGCATACGGTCCAGGATGATCAGGTCCGGGTTGTGCGTCCGGGCCAGATGCAGGGCACTAAATCCGTCACCTGCCGTATCAACCTGGAAACCAGCCAGCACCAAATAGTCGTGCACCACCTGGGCGATGGTGGCCTCGTCTTCAACGAGCAGGATGCGCCGGTTGCCAACGTCCCCTGGGTCCGGGTCGGGCTGAACACTATTCACGTACCCAGCATAGGTTCGTGGACGCCACTTTGGGTCTGCATAGGGCTTCCGGAGGGCAAGCGTCCCGGTTCCGTAAGGATTTCCACCTGCCGCGCCGGTCCCGCGGATTCTACGGTCGAAGGGTGGAGAAAAAACAGAGCAGTTCGCACGAAGGAACCGGCACGGTCAGCGCCCCCTGCGCAGCGGATGACAACGCCGGCCGCGCACCCACCGTGCTGGTGGATGTCGTGCTGCCCTGCCTCAACGAGCTTTCGGCCCTCCCCCAGGTACTGGGGGCCCTGCCGCCCGGATACCGGGCAATAGTGGTGGACAACGGCTGTACCGATGGCTCAGGAAAGCTCGCCGCCAGTCTGGGGGCCGCCGTCGTTCATGAACCGAGGCGCGGCTTTGGTGCGGCAGCCCA
Organism: Pseudarthrobacter sp. S3; assembly: GCF_050156905.1. Taxonomy (NCBI): domain Bacteria; kingdom Bacillati; phylum Actinomycetota; class Actinomycetes; order Micrococcales; family Micrococcaceae; genus Pseudarthrobacter; species Pseudarthrobacter sp. S3. The sequence goes on from NZ_CP189583.1 coordinate 2,332,350, forward strand.
TGCTGGCCTGGTGGCTGCCACGGCGGAGTTTGTGGCCTTCTGCGATTGCGATGGTTCGCTGGATCCTGCACAACTGGCCCCGATGCTGGAGCTGGTGCGCACCGGGCGTGCCGATCTGGTCCTGGGTGCCCGGCGGCCAGCCCGCGGCGCGTGGCCGGTCCATGCCCGGCTGGCCAACATCGTCCTGAGCAGGCGGCTGCGCCGGTTGACGGGAATCCCCGTCACGGACTTGGGCCCGCTTCGCGTGGCCCGGCGAACTGCGTTGCTCGGGCTGGACCTCACCGACCGGCGCAGCGGTTATCCGCTGGAAATGTTCCTCAAAGCCCACCGCGACGGCTGGCGCGTGGCAGAGGTTCCGGTCGCTTATGCGCCGCGCCTGGGCAAGTCCAAGGTGACCGGCACGGTGCGTGGAACCCTGACAGCACTCAAGGACATGAGGGCGCAACTGGCCGCCGCATCGCGGTGGACGCCAGCTACCGGCGCCGGTAGACCGACCGCGGGCGGACCCCCGGCCGAGTCCCGGGGAGCGACGCCGTGATCCTCACCATCGCGGTCGTCGCCAAAGAATGCATCCCGGGCAAAGTCAAGACGCGCCTCACGCCACCGCTCACGCCTGCGCAGGCAGCAGCCCTGGCCCAGACCAGCCTCAGTCAGACGCTCGAGACTGTGCGGTCCTTCCCCGCGGCCAGGCGGTTGCTGGTGTTTGACGGGGCGCCGCACCGCAGGGACGCTGCGGGTTTTGAAGTGGTTGCCCAGAGTGGTGGGCCGCTGGACGAACGGCTGGCGGTTATCTGTTCGTTGGTCACCGGCCCGCTGCTGATTCTGGGCATGGACACGCCCCAGATTTCCTTTACACCACTCGCAAGGCTGGTGGCGGACTGGTCCGCCCCGACGCGCCGCTACGACGCCTGGATCGGACCGGCAACGGACGGCGGCTTTTGGGCCTTGGGGCTGCACCGGCCCTACGGCAACCTGGTCCGGGGCGTGGAAATGTCCACCCCTCAGACCGGGTCGCACCAGTTGGCCCGCCTGACCGGCGCCGGCCTGACGGTGGGGCTGTTGCCCACATTGACGGACGTTGACCACTTTGCCGATGCCTTGGCCGCCGCCCGCGCTTGTTCCGGCACACCGTTCGCCCGCGCGGTTGACCGCCTGGCCCTGGGGCTGCCGACGGCGAAGGAGCCCGTTCCGGTGCCGACCGGCGCAGCAACCCAAGGGCCGGCCCAGGGATGAGCGCCCAGACAGCGTCCACCAATACCGGCCCCTGGGCAGGCGGCGGATCTGCTGGCGGCAGCATCCCGGTCGCCTCGTTTGGCCAAGGAGGACACGAGCCGTACGCAGGCAGCCTGTCGCTCGGCCTGGGGCACCTGACCCTCCGCCCGGAATCCGCCCGCCCGGAACTAATCGGGCCGGTCCACTTCAGCATGCAAGGCTGGTCCGCCCCGGCCACCGCCTGCGAACGCGAACTGCTGCGCACCCTTCGCGGGCCGGTTCTTGATGTGGGCTGCGGCCCTGGCCGGATGCTTGCCGCCGCCGGTGAACTGGGCTTGGTGGCAATGGGCGTTGACGCGAGCGCTCCCGCGGTGCGGGTGGCCACCAGCCGTGGCGCAGTGGCGATTCATGGCTCCATCTTTGACCCGATCCCGCACGAGGGCGGTTGGGCGTCGGCGCTGCTGCTGGACGGGAACATCGGAATCGGCGGGAACATACGGGTGCTGCTGGAGCGTGTTGCCGCACTGCTGGCACCGGGCGGGCACGCGTTGGCAGAGGCCGAAACCCCCGATTCCCTTGATGTGGCCTATCTGGCCGTGTTGGAGGATTCGGCCGGACGGGCCAGCGCCGCCTTTCCCTGGGCCCGCGCCGGCGCGAAAGCTCTGGCAGCCCATGCAGCCCGGGCGGGGCTGGCCTCCGTCGCCACCCGGACTGTTCAGGGCCGGGTCTTTTTGACGCTGGAACGTCGGTTGTAAAGTCCGACGGCGGCCACGAACCCCGCAGCGGCCACCAACAGAACCAGCCAGAAGATGCCCAAGGCCTGCACATAGTCCCCCTGCAGCACTGTACCGTTGGCCCCGCTTCCCGGGCCGCTTGGCTGGAGCACCTGCTGGGCGCGAATCAGCGGGGCTGCCAGCAAGGTCACCACCGCCCCTACCAGCAGGGCGCCGCGCACTATCGCCTGCTGGACGGGGCGCAGCCCATACGTCAGCCGCGACAGTCCGCCGCCGGCCAACGTCGTCACGGGGACCAGCACGCCGTCGTGCACCACCAGTGCTGCGGCAAGCCAGGCCGCCACGCCGACCAACTGGGCAAGCGGCACATTGGCCAGGAATCCGAAGACGGCATAGCCGAGGGCTGCCACGCCCAGAGCGCCCAGAGCTGCCCGCACCCACCAAAACGGTCCGCTCTCCATCGTCACCGGAGGACCCATCAATGGCAGTCGCATCAGATCACCTCCACTTTGTGCACCCATTTGGTCTGCAGTACCCCCGGCCGGCCGGGGGCGATGATTCGTGCCGGATAACCGTGGTCAAGGTCCAGCGGCGCGCCGTTGAGCTCCAGCGCCAGCAGCGTCTGATCGTCCTGGCTGTACGCGGCGGGCATGAAGGAGCGCCCGTACACGCCGCCCTTCTCCAAGCTGGAAATCTGCAGTCCGGCGTCCGGGGGCGCCCCTACCAAGGCCATCAGGTCCCGAATCCGGACACCACGCCATTGGGCGCCCTGGCTCCACCCCTCCACGCAGGAGATGGGAAGTCCGTAGCTGTGCTGGGGCAGGGCGGCCAGCTGGGACAGCGTCAGCGTCTTCTGCACCGGTCCCGAGGACACGGTCAGTACCCAGTCGGGGGCCAGCGCAGCGACCTCAACACCGGCCTGGGCCGCGGTCCGGTTGACCGGTACCCCCTGCGGCCCCGCGTCCATCCGGCGCGGTGCGAAGAGGTTCAGGCCCTCCAGCCAGGCGAACGACTGGCCCGCAGTCGTCAGAACGACGACGCCGGTACCGGCGGTCATTGCCGCCAAGAACCCCCTGCGGCTCCACCCGGGCCTGGTGGCAGGCGCCATGGCAGCTGGAACGGTTTCGGGCTCCGGCGCTGCTTCAGCAGCCTCACCCGTGATGGCGGAAGCCTCCGACCGGCGGCTCCAGTGCGCCCGGATGAGCGGCAGCTTGACTGCAATGTGCAAGGCCAGCGAGCCAATGATCACCCAGCCCAGCCAGTAGTGGACGTCCTTGAAGGAAAACGGCCAGGGATACCACTGGAAGGTGTTGAGCAATCCGATGGTGACTTCCACCAGAGAGGCGGACACGAAGAGGGCAATCGAGGCCCGCTCCAGGGCGTGCACCACGGATTTCAGCGGCGGCCAACGCAACAGTTCGGGAAATACGGACCAAAGCTTGGCCGCCAGCAGCGGAATGGAAGCTATCCCGGTAGTGACGTGAATGCCCTGCGTAGCCGCGTACACCCACACCGGACGGGTCGGTAATAACATCCAGCCGGGCGGATCCTGCAGGAGGTGGCTGAAGAGTCCGGTCAAGAAGCAGACCGTGAACGCCATGCCAAGCCAGCGGCCCAGCACCACCGCCAGGCGTTTGCTCCGCAATCGGGAGGAAAACCGTCCGTTCACCGCCTCCATCCGCTGCTGGAGGAGGGTGGTCAATCTGTCCATACTCACATCAGACCACCGAGGCCCGCACCCAGTCCCGGGCCAGACCTTACAAAACGCGAACGCTCCTGTGGTTCCATGGCCCACCGTCCTGCACGTGGTGCAGGATCAAGCGGTGAGCGAACGAACACGCCGCCGCGCGCGGGCCGGCCAGGCTCCCGGGCCAGCGGGGGACAGCCCGGCGGCACACGGGACGCCGCGCGCCGGCGCAACCATGGCGGCGCTGGCGCTGGTGGCATTGTTGGCCGGCTCCGTCTGGTGGACCGTCACCACCGATCCGTCAGCGGAGTGGGTGTCCCCCCTTGGCGCGCTGGCGGCATGGGTACTCTTTCTCTTGGCCGCCCTGATGGCGCGCCGGATGCCCGCCCGGCATGCGGCCGCCGTCGTGCTGCTGGGCTCGGTACTGCTGGGCACCGCGGCGATTTCGGCACCGCCAGCCACGAGCAATGACTCCGCCCGCTACGCCTGGGATGGCATCGTCCAGAAGGCGGGAATTAGCTCTTACCGATACGTGCCGGCCGATGAGGCTCTTCGGCAGCTGCGACCGGAATGGCTGTTCCAGGACGCCGGACCGGACGGAACCTGCCACACCAACCCCTTTTCGTCCGGCACGGAGACCACCACCAACATTCCCGGCGGCGGCACCCTGTGCACGGGAATCAACCGGCCCTCCGTGCCCACTGTCTATCCGGCCGTGGCGGAGCTGTATTTCCTCGCCGTCCGGCTCCTCCCCGGCGCAGAGGTTGGGTTCATTGCCTTCCAGCTGGTCGGGCTGCTGCTGAGCCTGGCCGTGTATGTCTGGCGGACCACCAACGCCGCCCGGCCATGGGACGGGTAGGTTGTCATGCTCGGCGGGACGCTGCTGCTCGTCTCGCCCAGCTACCCCTGGTACGCCTTGCTGCTCCTGCCGTTCGTGGTGCTCAGCCGGCGCTGCGAGTTCACCGCCATCGCCCCCGTACTGGCAATGATGTATTTCACCGGCGCCGAACCATACGGCCAACTGGTGGCCCGGCTGGGACTGGGCGCCGCCGCCGCCGCACTAATTCTGGTTGCCGCAGTCGTGAGACAACGGCGTTCCCCGGGCTGAGGTGGCAGCGTCTTCCTGCTTGGATCCAACGGACTCAACATTTTCATCCTGATGCATGACTGTTTCCACCACGATGAGTGATACGGACAGCAACAAAGGATGCGTTATGTCAGGGGTGCTCTACCCAGCAGGCGAGGATGGTGGTGGAGAGCTGGTAGGCCAAGGCGTTTCGGCTGATGCTTTCCGGGCCCACAGTGTTCGGCAGGTCCGAGGCATCGACGTGCAGGACGAAGCTGTCTTTCTGGAACACGGCCGAACCATCAGCGGTTTCAAAGGCCGGGAAGCCCAGGTTTGCCAGGCCTTTGATGGGGGTCGCGTCCTTTGCGAGGGCCTGCATCGCGTCGAAATATTTCCTTGCGGTTACGGGGTCTCCGGCTTCCTGGACGGAAATATCCAGCGCACCTTCCTGCAGGTGGTAGGTGCAGGTGAAGGTGCTGTCCGCCCAGTGGTTGACGGTGTGCGGGTCCTCCTTCAGGTCAAGGATGGAGGTGAGCCTGTCCATCGGCTGGTCCCCGCACACCATCTGGGCGGCGTCGCTGGGTCCGGCCGGAGTTGCGCCGGGCGTTGCCGCGGCGCCGCCATGGTGTCCGCTGGCGTTGCTGCCCGAATGTCCTGCGCTCGGCGTAGGTCCCGTTGAGGCCGGCGCTGAAACGTCCGACGGCGGGGCGGACACCGCGTCCACCGATCCCGCCGCAGTAGCGCAGCCGGAGAGCAGCAGAGAGGCGATGGCCAAGGCGGCCAGTGTGTGGTGTCGGTGTGTCATGTTGTCCGTCCTTGCCTGTTCCCGCTCCGCAGGAGAGGTCCGTTTCAGGCTTTGAGTTTGGCGTAGATGACGTAGTTGTCGTCGAAGAGCCCGGTGGCGGGGTCGTAGCCGTCGCAGGTGATCAGGCGGAGTTCGGCTCCCGGGGTGTTGCCGTAGACCTCGAGGGTGGGGAACTCGTTTTTGCTGTAGAGGGCTCCGCGGTCAACGGTGAACACGGCCGTACTGCCGTCGGTTCGGGAGACGTTGATCTCGGTACCGGGTGTGAGTTTGCGGAGGTCCGCGAAAACACCCTGGTTGCCGCCGAGCGCGTTGACGTGGCCCAGCATCACGGAGGGCCCGCGTTCGCCTGGGGTTGGTGAGCCGTTGTACCAGCTCGCTGGTGCGCCGTTGCCGGTGTCCTGCGGGACTTCCAGGGAGCCGTTCTCCCGCAGGCCCAGGTGGAGCAGGTCGGTCCGGACCCCGATCGAGGCAATGCTCAGGGTGACCGGAGCTGAAGCACCCAACACCGGAAGCTGTTGGGCCGCCGCCGGTGCAGCCGGTGACGGCACGGCGGGTGGGGCCGAGGGCGGGCTGGGCGGCACCGAAGAGGAGGCAGAGGCCGAAGGCACCGCGCCGGCGTCGGGAGTTCCCGCTGTTCCGGCGGCGCAGCCGGTCAGGGCCAGCAGGAGCAGAACCCCGGCCGCCGCGGGGGCCAGGAAGCCCCCGCGGCGGCCGTGGTTCTTGGTTCTCACAGTAGTGATCCGCTCAGCCCGGGCTTAGGCTGCTGCGTTGGCGTTGCGGCGGCGCACAGCGTACGCTCCACCGGCGAGAGCGACCAGGACCAGGCCACCGCCGAGGGCGAGGGCTCCGGCGTCGTTCCCTGTCTCCTGGCTGACGCCGGTGTCAGCACCGCCCGCAGGCATCTTCATCTGCCCGGCCGTCAAGGTACCGCACAGTGCGGGGGACGTCGCGGCCAGCGGCAGGGTCGGCGCGAGGTCTGACTTGGCGGCCTGGCCGGCTGCGCTGAGGGTGGCGGGGTCAAGGCCGTGGACCACAACAACGGCGGTACCGGCTTTCAGGGCGGCCTTGGTTTCGGCGTTCACCTCGAACGTGCGGTCAATGGTGTAGGAGGCACCCTGCCCGGCGACCTTAAGGTCCAAGCCCGCTGCCGGGCTGGTGTCCCCGCTGGTGGAGAGCGTGGTGAGGATTCCGCCGTAGAACGGGGCACCTTCGGTGGTGGAAATGACCTTGTCGCCGTCCTTATCGGCCGACGGTGCCGGACAGGTGCCCTTGGCTCCGCCGTGGATGTGCTGGACGTGCGGGTACGGCGCGTCCATAAAAGTCGAGGCCAGGCCCGAAACATTCAGGACAACGTGAGCCTGATTGCCCGTAACGTCAACAGTGACGGTGCCCGAGCCTGTGCTGCCGTTAATCTGGCCCAGGGTCGACTGGTAGGACTGATCCGCTGCCATCGCGGGGGCACTGGAAAGGGCCAGTGCGGCCAAAGCCAGCGTGGGGACGGCCATAAAGCGAAGTGTCTTATTCATTGAAAAGATCTCCTCATACACGCGAGTGTGATGTTGGTGCCCCCGGACGGGGATACCTGTACTTCGGAACAACTCGCGGACTGGATGGGCGCGGATATTGCAGTTCAGTAAATCCGTGCTGCCCATCGCAGCGGCTGTCGGCGGTGTAGCAGTTCCCGCCGTTATTTATGCGCTGATCGGTCTGGCCAGTCCTGAGACCCTGCAGGGCTGGGCGATCCACGGCAACCGACATTGCTTTCGCCGTTGCTGTGCTGGCGATCATCGGGTCGCACCTGCCCAGTGCGCTGCGGATCTGCCTGCTGACTTTGGCCGTGGTCGATGACCTTCTGGCCATCAGCATCATCGCGGTGTTCTACGCCTCCGATATCCAGGCCGGGCCACTGCTGCCGGCCCTCCTGGCGGCGGCACTGCTGGTTGGGCGGATCCGGCAGTACCGTGCTGTGCAGGCCGAAGAAGGCATCGCTATAGACCGAGACGGCATCCCGGACGTTTACCAGGAAGACCGCCACCCGTGACCTGACCCGACGCGCGTACGTGGACGGTCCCGGCCGGAACACACCGCAGGAAGCTTCGCGGCGAGAAATCGCTGCTGCGCTGGTTGGAAACATTTGGCACGTAGCGCCGCTTCGGGAGCGTACCAGCGGTGCCGTGGCCTGCAGCACCTCGGACCCGCTGAGGCGGTTTCTACGCAGCTGGGCATGCGCCGCCGACCCTTCAAAGACGGCGACGTCGGAACTGAGCAGGATTGTGGCCAAAGTTGATCCGAAGGCGACAGTGCTGTTGCATGGGTACTCGTACGCCATAGGCGGGTTTTGGCTGCATCTTCCGTACAACGGGACGTAGTGGACAGTACGCGTAGTATTTCCGGTTCGGCGAGCTTGGATCCAGCGCCCAGGGGACGGATGACGAGGAAAAGGACTCTCCGGATCTGATCCTCTGATGGGAGTGTAGACAATGACTGATGCACCTGTAAGGCTGGCGGCATGTTCCCGATGACTGGGCGTGGCGCGCAGTGGATGGATGCATTGCGGACACAGCTTTGGCCGCTTCCGGTGTTGGCGGTTGCGCTGGCTGTGGTTCTCGGGACGGCGGTGCCTGCCCTGGATGCTGCAGTTGACGGCAAGCTGCCAGAAAGTGTCACTGTTTTGCTCTTCAGTGGAGGGCCGGAGGCGGCCCGGTCAGTGCTGCAGGCGATCTCGGGTTCCCTGATCACGGTGACGTCCCTGACGTTTTCGCTCACCGTGGTCACGCTGCAGCTGGCCAGCAGCCAATTTTCCCCGCGGCTGCTGCGGACTTTTACCTCGGACCGTTTCGTCCACGGGACGCTGGCCCTCTTCCTGGCTGCCTTCGCTTTCGCGTTGACTGTCCTTCGAAGCGTCCGCGGCGAAGGCAGCGGAACCAGCCCGTTCGTCCCGGAAATTTCCGTCACTGTCGCGTTCGTTCTCGCCATAGGCAGTGTTATCGGGCTGGTGCTCTTCTTGGCGCATCTCACCAGGGAGATCCGGGTGGAAACCATGATGCGCAGGGTCAACGTGGAAACCCAGGAGACCATCAACCGCGTCTTCCCGGAGGACCGCCCCCTGCCGGCGCCGGGACCGGATCCGGTCCCGGCAGAGGGGAAGATCCTCATCAACTCCACCAGTTCCGGATTCCTGACCTCCGTTGACAAGGGCGCACTGAAGCGGGCCGCGGAAGATGCGGGGGCAGTGATACGGATAGACCGGGAACCGGGCAGTTCCCTGGTGGCCGGTGTTCCCTTCGCCACCGTCTGGGCCGTTCAACCGGGAGCAACGCTCACCACTTCAGCCAGAGAAAGGCTGATTGAGGAGGTCAACGCCGCTGTGGCCACCGGGTTTGAACGCACCAACGTCCAGGACGTCGGATTCGGATTCCGCCAGCTGGTCGACGTCGCTGCCCGTGCACTCTCCCCAGGCATCAACGATCCCACCACCGCAGTGCACGTCATCGGGCACCTCTCCGTACTCCTGTGCCGGCTGGCGGAGCGAAACCCTGGCCCTGAGCAGCTCAGGGACGACGGCGGGCGGGTGAGGGTTGTGGTTTCGCTTCCGGAACTCGAAGACCTTCTCAACATGGCGATGAACCAGCCCCGGCAATACGGAGCGGCAGATCCGGCCGTTGCAGGCCGGCTCCTGGGCCTGCTTGAGGAGCTCACCTGGTGCGACCGGAAGGACAAATACCGGGTGGATATCCGAGAGCATCTGGGCCGGATGCGCAACGCCATCGGTGCCGCTGACTATTCGCCGGCAGAACGGCGGAGCCTGCTGGAGCAGGCCGACTCCATAGACCGCATGCAGCCAAAGAACCTGCACCCCGGCAACCCGGCGAGCCCGTGAGATTCCCTGCCCGGAACGGGACAGTCAGTGCCCGGCCGGGGCTTGTGACCTGCGCTTGAGGTTGCCAAGGCGGCGACCATACTCGTCGCAGCCTCTTGCCTGGTGGCCAGGCGCGTACCGCATCGTGGCCTTCCAAACCGACGCCAAAAGTAATGCACGTGTGATGGTTTGAACTGTGGCCGGAGGTTAGCCTGGACAGATGGTGTCCACCAGGAAGTGGGAATGGCCGCGCTGAGTTGGTCTTCAAGAGGAATGCTGCGCTGCCCGGTCCCGGTGCGGGGCGTATTCGCATGGTTCCTTCTGGCCCTCCTCCTCGCGGGGGCAGCCTCCTACACTCACGGCAGCCGGTACGACCTCGTCCCAGGTCACAGTTCCTTCCAGTCAGTCGAGAAAAGAGACGTTGAAGCAATGCCGCCGGACACCGCAGCCAGCCATGCCGGCCCTTCGGCATCGGCATCCCAGCCCGTCAGCGTCGTCCACGAGGCCAACCCGTCCGTGGAGCCTGAGGCTCTGGATCAGGAATGCTGTGAACGGCGTCTGGCTCCCCGGAGCGAACCGGCACCGTTGAGGGATGGGCGCAGTGGACCTGCCGCCCTTGACCCACCAGGAGCCTGGTGGCGGAATTCTTTGTAGCGTTGTGCCTTCGGAACCGGCTTTGCCGGCGCTGACCGTGGTCAAGCTTTCCATCGGCAGGACGTAGAAACGGTTCGCCGTTCCACTTTGTCACGACCCGCTGTTCAGATCCCGAAAGAGAAACCAATGACACATGCACAGTCCATGCTGGACGCCCAACCAGAGGACCTCGGAAGCATTAATGCGGGCAGCATGCGTCGATGCACCGCCACTGCGAGGTGTGCGTCGAAACCTGTCGCCGCTGCGAGCAGGCGTGCGCTGATCTCCTCACCTCGTTGGGCTGAGGGGCGCAATAATGACACATTCACAGATTTCCCGGGCGGATCGTGGTGCCCGGCAGAAGGCACAGCCAAGCAACGCAGCGCGTGACTGGCTCTCAGAGGATCCGCAACTGCGCCGGATGCTGACCACACACATCCACTGCGGTGAGCCCATGCAGCCGGTACCCGTCGACCTGGGCCTGCCTGTCGCGTCCCCAGGAAGGAATGACGGCGGCCTGCTGACGTACAGGTGCGCGTGCGGGTTTAGATTCAATCAACGGCGGGACTGACCGGGCCGGTGTTCAGCGGTCATAGTTGCAGGAGGCTCCTGTCCGGACGCTGGTGGTGAGACGTTCGCGCGGGACCGCCTGCGGGGAAGGAGTCAGGAATTATCCGGCAGGTGTTGGCGGTGCTCCTGCGCTTGGGGTCGGCCCTCTTCAGCCCGCCATATCTGATCATTGGAGGCAGGACATGAAGGCGGTGGTTATCGGGGCAGGCATTATGGGCCCGTTCGTTGCCCGCCAGCTCGGCCTGGCCCCGCAGATCATTATCACCAGCGCCAGGGCACCGGCCGGTCCAAGACCGTAATGAATGGCCTCACTGACCGCAATCAACGCACTGTTCCTCCCATGGCTCAGGAGATGTCCAGGCCCAGCTCCGGGGCCAGTGGTCCGAAGGACTTCGCCGCCATCCCCGCCGCGGCCGTGGTGGCGAATAAGGACGCGGCCACGGTGACCCACCACCAGGACTGCAGCCCCGGAAAGATCGTGGTCCGGCGGGCGGGGGAGGAATCCATGGTGCAGTCCTGACGGTATGAGCGCTGATGCGCCGGGGTGCCACCAGTTTGCGGCACCTGCCCTGAGAAAAAACTGAGAGCCGCTCCGCCGCTTCTCAGGTTCCGCTCAACGGGCGTCCGGGATACTGCAAGTACCAACGAAAGGGGGCCGGGCATGCGGGTGCTGCTGGTCGAGGACGAAAAAATGCTGGCCGAGACGGTCCGGCGCGGACTCACTAATGAGGGCTTCGTGGTCGACATTACCCATGACGGGGTCAGCGGCCTGTGGGCTGCTACGGAGAACCCGTACGACGTGATCCTGCTTGATCTGATGCTTCCGCTCAAAAACGGGTACGACGTTCTCAAGGAACTCCGGGAGCGGCTGATCTGGACCCCTGTTCTGATGCTCACGGCAAAGGACGGGGAATACGACCAGACGGACGCATTCGATCTGGGAGCCGATGACTACCTAACAAAACCCTTCAGTTTCCTCGTGCTCGTCGCCAGGATCCGTGCCCTGATCCGCCGTGGCGCCCCGGAACGGCCCGTCACCCTCACCCTGGGGACGCTGGCACTGAACCCCGGCAGCCGCAACGTCCGCCGGGGCGATTCCCTCATTGAATTGACAGCCCGGGAGTATGGCCTGCTGCACTACCTGATGCGCAGCCATGACCAGGTCGTGTCGAAATCCCAGATTCTCGACAACGTCTGGGACCCGGCGTTCGAAGGCGGCGACAACGTCGTGGAAGTTTACATCGGGTATCTGCGGCGCAAGATCGATAGCCCCTTCGGTCTGCAGACCCTGACCACCGTCCGGGGAATGGGATACATGCTGACCGCTGACCGGCCAACCGGATAAAAAGTGATGTCCGCGCCCGGCTCTCCTGCTCCGGTGCAACGAGCGGCACGTGGTGGGGGGCGGGCCTGGCCGGCCGGGGCTCTAAGCGCTGCCGGTGTGGGACCGCCATAACGTGTGCGGAGCGGCTTCCCCGAATTCGAGTTCCTCTTCGATCATTCGCTCGTCAGTGTGGACTTCTTGGGGGTACCCGGTGAGGATAACCATATCCGGGCCGCCCTGACCTCGGTCCGGCGCGTCCGGACCCGCGGCCCGGGCGGCGTTGGCGGCAGTTCCCGTCGTTTTACCGTGTTCCGCGGCGGAAGCCGAACCCATGCCAAGGGTCAGCGCGACGATGATCGCCAATCCGGTGCTGGTTGCGCTGCGAAGGTTCATACGGAGAACACTTCCGCACTGGAATTGAGGAACCGCTGTGACGTCCCGCGCTCCAAGGCCGCTCCCACATAACCCGATGAAGCCGCAACTGGCCCGTGCCCGGGCTTTCGAATCCTTGCGAAGCCGGTCACAGCGCCTTCATGGAGCTTCGGCGAGCCGCGGGTCCACTGCCAGGTCCGGCCCCTCTGGTTGGCGGGCGGTGGCGGGAGCCGGAGGAAAGCCCAGCTCGAATCGGCAGCCCCCGCCGGGGGTTTCACCGGTGCGGATCCAGCCGTGGTGAGCTGCCATAATTCCGGCCGCGATTGCCAGGCCCAGACCGCTCCCGCCGCTTTCACGGGACCGGCTTTGATCCAGCCGGACAAAACGTTCGAAAATCCGCTCCCGTTCAGCCGCCGGCACCGGCAATCCATCGTTGTCGATGCTAATGAGCGCCCCGTCATTGGTGTTGCGCAGCCGAATGCTGATCCGGGATGCGGCGTGCCGGTCCGCGTTGTCCAGGACGTTGCGCACGACCTGGCCCAGACGCCGCGGGTCCCCGGATACCCTGACGGGTTCGAGGCTGACCTCGATAACGCGGGTGCTGGTGGAACGCAGCCGGCGGATCTCCTCGTTCAGGACATCATCCAGATCCACGTCCGTGCTCTCGAGCCGGAGACCGCCGTCGTTGGTTTTGGCCAGGGTCAGCAAATCCTCCACCAGGTAACGCATCCGGGCTGTTTCCCCCGCTAAAACGGTTTTCATCTGTTCCCACGTCGCGCCGGAATCGTCAGCGGCGGCGATCTCCACTCCGGCGCTGAGTGTCGCAAGCGGGCTTCGCAGTTCGTGGCTGGCGTCCGAGACGAAGCGGCGTTGTTCCTGGTCTGAGGCCTGCAGCCTGCCCAGCATCATGTTCATCGTCTCGGCCAGGGACTGGATCTCATCGGCGGTGGGCGGCACGTCCACGCGCCCGTCCAGGCTCCGTGCGCTGATCCCTGCGACCTGACCACGGATCAGTTCCACTTGCCGCAGCGACCGCCCGACCAGGACCCAGACGGAAATACCGACGACCACCAGCAGCAACGGGGTGGCCCCGAGGATGAACCAGGCCACTGTGGAAACGGTGTCAGCCTGGACCTGGACGGTCGCGGCGACGACCACCGTGTAGAGCCGGTCCCCGACATCGACGCCGGTCGCCACGATCAGGAAATCGTCGTTGTCATGGAGGCTGTCCAATCCGGTCACGTCCTGGGTCAGGGTCTGTCCGGCCCCGGGGCGAAGGGAAGTCAATGGGGCCGCGGCAGCTGCAGGTATCGATGAGGCAAATACTGAACCTCCCGGTGCGAGAATTTGCACGTATTGACCGGTATGGGCGGTCGAGGCAATGTATTGGCCGGCCTCGGCGACGTCCTGTCCGGAGATCTGTGCGATGACGTCGAAGCTTTGCTGCCGCGCCGTCGTTTCCGTTGACGCCACGAGGGAGCTCTGGAGCAAGGCGAGCAGGACGATCCCGCCCACGGCCAGTGCTGCCGCGACGACCAGCACCGCGGTCGCGGTCGCGCGCTTGCGCACACCCCAACGCGCACTGCGCCGGCGCGCCAAACCCTGAGCAGCATCCATGTTCCAAGGATGGGCCCGGCGCAGGGCAGAAAACAAACCCCTCCCCCGGGTCCCGTCTCAGCCGGACCTCAAGCACGCTAAGTCTCCTCTCAGGCGCCACGGGCCACACTTGAACCATCGCCACCCGCACCGGGAGGCACCGGCGGACCCAAGAGCCCGCCACGAAAGGAGCCGGACATGAACGTCAAAGACCTGAAAACCAACACCAAAATCGTCATCGTCAGTGCAGGAGTCCTCGGCATGGCCGGGCTGGGCCTTGGGGCCGCAAACGCTGCAACACCGGCGCCGACCACCACCCAATCCGTGACAGCGGACACGCCCAGCGCGGGCGATACGGCTGACACACCAGGTGCCGTCGACACGCCCACCCCGGGCGATACGGCTGACACACCAGGTGCCGTCGACACGCCCACCCCGGGCGACACGGCCGATGCTCCGGGTGCTGTCGAGGGCACCGAAGCGGCAGACGCACCGGAGGCGCCCGGTGATTCCGGTCCGAACATTGAGCAGACCGGTGACCACACCGATCCCGGGGACGCCCCCGGTTCCCCGTAGCACCGACCCGCGCAGGCGGCCTTGAGGAACGGACCGGCCGAGAGCACAGCACAGCCGGTGTACCGGGACCCGCGAAGCACCCCGCTTCGCGGGTCTTCCGGCGCCTGGGCAACAACACCAGCGTCCGGTATTAACTCCCGGCGTCCGGGAGCACCGGCAGTTCGAAGGACTACGGTATGAACACTCTTTCCGGGTTGGATCTGCTCACCGGGGTCGTTCCGGTCAGTGTCGGGTCCGCGGCAGGGGCGGCGGCGCTGCTCCTCCTGCTCCGCCGCGGGCGGAGTTGGTGGATGAAGATAGCCTCGGCGGTCTCCGCCGCGGCCCTGCTGGCTCTGGGGACAAGCTGGTACTTGGTCCATGTGGCCGCAGTATCAGCCCAGGCACTGCCCTGGCCCGTGACCGGGTGGATCGGTGTCGCGTTCCTGGCTCTCCTGTTGGCGGGTCTGAACATGGCGGGAACCGGCTGGCGGCGCAAAATTACTGCACCGGTGGCCATGGCGGTACTGATTCTGGGCGCCGCGTTGGAAGTAAATGCCTGCTTCGGCACCTACCGGCCCCTCGGTGAGCTGACCGGAGCCAATACCGCAGCGATCCAGTCGCTTCCGTCAGGCTCCCGGCTGGTGCCCCGGACCGCGGACCCGTCAGGACCCGGCCCGAATACGGGCCCGTTGGCGGCCACATGGGTGAAGCCGACGGGTCTCCCTGCGGCCGGGACGATCAACTCGGCGCAGATTCCGGGTACGGCGTCCGGCTTCGCCGCCCGCAGCACACAACGGACTCGCACCCGTCGTAGTCATACCCGATGTCAACGGCTCCGCCACGGCCAGCACAATGTGCATGGATTCGCGCATCGCCAAGGCCGGCAAGTACCTCTCCACCGATGTCCCCGCCTGGATCAAAGCCACCCTGAGAGTGGATCCTGACCCTGTCCGGTGGGCGATCGGCGGTTTCTCTTTTGGCGGGACCTGCGCCCTGCAAATGGCGTCCCTGCACTCCGACATACACCCCTCAGTAATCGACGTCAGCGGCGAAGCGGAACCGGCACTGGGCCCCGACCGGGCCGCGACCATCGCACAGGCGTTCGGCTCAGACACCGCCGCCTTCGACGCGGTCGCGCCCCTGAAAGTCCTGGCCACCCGGCACTACACCCACAGCAGGATCTACCTCGCCGCCGGGGCGCAGGACGGCACGTTCGCCGGCTACCAGGCCCGGATCGCTGACGCAGCAGCTAAAGCCGGCTTTGACGTCAAGACGGCCCTGGTGCCCGGGCTGGGACACTCCTGGGAGGTTACACGGCAGTCCCTGGCTCCGGCCGTGGACTGGCTCGCGCCCGCCCTGGGGCTGTACCCCTGATGTCGGAATCCGAAGGGTTCGGCGCATCCTCAGGGTTCTCTTATCGGCAGCGGCATAAGTTGCTAAGCATGACGGAAATGGCAATCGAAACCAGTGCGCTGGCTAAGACCTACGGATCGAAACAGGCCCTTGAGGCCCTGAGCCTCGAAGTTCCCAGAGGCGAGATCTTCGGCCTGCTCGGACACAACGGGGCGGGCAAGACAACGACCGTGAATATCCTGACCACGCTGCTGCCTGCCTCGTCCGGCACGGCACGGATAGCGGGCCACGACGTCAGCACCGGCGCTGACCGGGTGCGCCGGTCGATCGGTTACCTTCCGGAGAATGTCCAGTTCTACGACAACCTCACGCTGGCGGAGAACCTGATGTTCTTCGCCCGGCTCTCAGGGGTACCGGATCCCGCCGCCCGCATCGAGGCGGCACTGGCTGCCGTGGACTTCACCGGCCACGGCCAGGAACGGATGTCCACGTTCAGCAAAGGGATGCGTCAACGCGCCGGGATCGCACAGGCCATCCTGCACGAACCGAAGGTTCTGTTCCTGGACGAGCCGACCTCCGGGCTGGACCCGCAGGGTGTGGCCAAACTGCGGGAAATCATCATCGGCCTCAACCAGTCCGTGGGAATGACCGTGTTCATGAATACCCACCTGCTGGCAGAAGTGACCAAGACCTGCACCAGCATCGGGATCCTTAGCTCAGGAAGGCTGATCTACCAGAACTCCGTCGCGGCCACCCTGGAGGCTTTCCCGGACCAGGCATCGCTTGAAGATATTTACCTCCACATCGAATCAGACACCCCCTCATGAATCCCTGGTTAGCCACCGTCGGCCACGAACTGCGCAGCGCCGGCCGTGAACGCCTGCCCCAACTGCTGATGATGGTATTCATCGGGATGACCGCCGCCTCGGCATTTATCGGCTCGGCCGCGAAGGCAACCGTCACCGAGGTATACAACTCAGCGGCCGGCCAGGGGCTCACGAGTGCGCCCAATCCGTTCGGGAATGTCCCGCCGCTCTACTATGCCCGCAACACCGTCATTTACATCCTCCTGATCGGGGCCTTGCTGGCCATCGTGATCGGTGTCCAGTCCGCGATGCGGGACCGGCGTGCCCGGACGGTCGATCTGGTCATGACCCGGCGCTTGTCCCCGGCCGGCTACCTGTCCGCGAAAATGGCCGGCATCAGCCTGGGACTCCTCGCCGTCCTGGGGACCTCGGCACTGATCAGCGCAGCCTGCATCAGCGCCGTCACCGGAACCATCCCCGCACCCGATCAGCTGCTCCGACTCACGGCACTTTTTGGCGTGGCATGGCTCTTCCTGCTCTTCTTCGTGGCCCTGGGCATGCTCAGCGGGATCCACGCATCCAGTTACACCTCTGCAATGCTGATCCCCATCGTGATCTGGAGCGTCATTATCTTCGTGTTGCCGCTGCTCGGGACCGCGGTCCACCCCGTCTCTCTGCTGAACCCCGTGACACCGCCTACGGCCCCGCAGACCGGCATCTTTGCGCTCACCGCGGCCCTCACCGGTCCCTTGTCACTCGGGGAGCACTTCAAACACGTCGCCGCAATCCTGCTCCAGGACCCCCAAGCCACCGGCACCATAACCGACGGGATCACGGTGATCCTGGCCTTCCTCTCGGCCGGGATCGGCGCGATCGTCATGACCGGACGGCCCAGCATGCGAAAGGAAATCCATGACTAACCTCATCACGCTGTGCCAGAAGGAACTCCGGGACCTCTCCCGCAACCGTTCCGTAAGGCTGCTCATCCTCTTCCTGGCCGTCGTCGTCGTGCTCTCTGTCCTCGTCGCGGCCGCGGACTTCCGGACCAAAACTGCCGACTACAACACCTATCTCGCGGCCCTTAGAGCCAGCGGTAGTGCCGTGACCGCGCCGCCGCCTGACCTTTTCCCGCTACAGATGCTCCGTGCGGGCATGGAATACCTGGAAATCGTCGGGAGCCTCTTCGCCGTAATCCTCGGCTACGGACTGATCGCCAAGGAGAAGAACAACGGGACCCTGCAACTGCTTTTCACCCGCCCTCTTGGCAGGCACAGCGTCGCCGCCGGGAAAATCCTGGCCGCCTTGATCATCTGGATCGCCGTCACCACTGCCCTGTTCGCCGTCATCACCGCGACTTTGTTCATCGCCGGCAACGCCCCCTTGACGGGAACAGACCTCATCCGGCTGCTCATTGCTGCAGCCCACACCACCATTTACCTCACCCTGTGGTCCCTCGCGGCGCTGGCCCTGGCCGCCCTCACCCGGGCCCCGGCTACCGGGCTGATCCTGGCCCTGGTCCTCTGGCTCGTGGTGGTCCTGATCATCCCGCAAATCGGCGACACCATGGACCCGGACAACCAGATCCCCGGCGGCCTCTTCGCGAGCCTCCAGATCGACAAAGCCCACGAACACGCCGTCATGGCCAACTTCACCGGCTACGAAACAGCCCGCGACCTCATCGAACAAACCTCCCTGACCAAACAATACGAACGCCCCCTCTTCGCCTGGCTCGGCATCAAAAACCAATTCAACCAACAGAGCCCTGCATTTGTGTGGGCAGGGACGTTCAACCACAGCCTCTGGCTCCTCGCCGGATTCTCCGCGGCCGTCACCGCAGCACTCCTGGCCGGCACCCGGGACAAACTCCTCCGAAAGGCCTAGAACCATGAAGACGCTCACCCTCAAGAAAATTCTTCCCCTGGCACTGGTCGTCGTCGCCGCCCTGGCCGCGATCCTGATCTGGCAGGGGACCCTCGGGGCCCCCACACCATCGGCCCAGCCTTCATCAACAGCCCCGGCGGCCACCGTGCTGCCCGTCACCAAAAACCCCATCGCCACCACCGGAACCGCCCCGGGACTCACCATCAGCAAAGCCAAGGCCGAAGACAACACCGACCCGCAAACCAACGCCGCCATTCCGGACCGGATCCAGTTCACTTTGAGCAACTCCACCCCCGCCCCGATCAGCAGTATCGAGGTGTACTACACCATGAGGGATTCAGTCACGGGACAAACGGAGTCCTACTACCAGAAGCTGGACGGACTGACCCTGGCCCCGGACACGTCCGCCACCGTGTATTTCGACAACGGCAACGACCCCGGGCACTACCCGGAAAACAAATACAGCCTCTACCGCACCTCAACCAACGAAGTACAAATCAGCGTTGAGGCCGCCGCGCCCGGACTGGCACCAGCCACCGCCACCGCCACGAAAGCCAAGGGCACCGGCGAAAAACTGGACTGACACAGGCTACTGCCGGGCCACGCGACGGTGCAGGGCCACGCCTCAGGATCCCCTCAGGCGTCATCATCAATGCTGGTAGTACCGATACGAACCCGCAGGAGATCCGCATGAAGAGTCCGAGCCAGAGCCAGACGGCCGCTGGAGGATCAACCCGTCCGGCGGCCCGAGAACAGGACCGCACGTCATGACCTGGATCATCGATGCCATCCGCAACGCCGGGTCCCTGCCCGCCTACCTGATCATTACTGCCCTGGTCTTCGCCGAAGACGCCCTGTTCATCGGATTCATCCTGCCCGGTGAAACCGCAGCAGTCCTCGGCGGGGTCTTGGCCAGCCAGCACCATCTCCAACTCTGGCTCATCCTGCTCCTCGTCATCGCCGCAGCCATCATCGGAGACACCGTCGGATACCAGATCGGCCGCCAATTTGGGTCCCGGATCCTACAGATCCCCCTGCTCCAAAAACGCCGGCCACAGCTGGACCGGGAACGGGACCTGCTCGCCCGCAAGGGAGGATCCGCTGTGTTCCTGGGCCGGTTCACCGCGTTCTTCCGCGCCGTCATGCCCGCCCTCGCCGGGCTATCCCACATGCCCTACCGCCGATTCCTGGCCTTCAACATCGCCGGAGGCACCCTCTGGGGGCCGCGGTAGTCCTTGCCGGATACTTCGCCGGAAACGCCTACCTCACGGCCGCCAAAACCTTCGGACCCACAGTAACCATCGCACTACTGGCCGTCCTCACGGCCGCGGCGGCAGCCTGGTACGTCCGAAAAAGGATCAAAGCCCGAACCAGTCAGTGCCCCGCTGCGCCGCCACTCCAAAGCGAAACTCCCAGCCAGCCGGTGTCCTTGGAAACCAATCAACCCGAAGACCCGCTCCAGCACCATGGCCGGGTCAGCGGGCATGGTGCGGTTGCTGATTTCGCCGGTGGCCGGGTTCAGTGCATAGCCCACGACGTTGACCGCGTGAACATCCAGACCGATGAAAGTATGCTCAAACATAGCCGGGACCTCCCAAACTTCACATGTGGCACTACCATTCCACCCCCGACGAGCCGTCGGGCCAAGGGAGCCGTCAATGGCAACCCACGGACCTCTGTGAAACAGAAGGCCCCGGCCCCCTCACACTTCTCCCTAACGTCACCTGCCGTCCGGGATAAAGGACATCACCGCCGGGGATCAGGCCCCGCAGCGCCGCATTCCTGAGACAGGAAACGGATCACACCAAGCCGGCGCTGAGGGACCGCCCGGCGATAATGGCCGGCCCGGACGGGCAAGTTCAGCACCACACTTCATATTGTCTAGGGCCGTGCGCTGAGCCTCTGGATGAACTCGTCCGCCTGGGCCAGATTGCGGGCCATCTTGGCCCGTTGATAAATCGCTTTTTCCAGGAAATCTGAGAGCCGGGCGTGCGCTTCTTCCGGTGAGTCCGTGGCCCGGCCTAGGGCCAGGAGACCAAGGATTTCGGCCATTTCCTCCAACGAGAACCCCAGCGGCTTCATCTGCTTGATGATCATGAGACGGTCGAAAACATCCTCCGAATACACCCGGAAGCCGCCGTCGGTCCGTGCCGTGGCCGGCAACAGGCCGACGTCGTCGTAGTGGCGAATGGTCCGCAGGGACAGGCCCGTCCGTTCTGCCAGTTCACCGATGTGCATCGTGTTGCTGTTGGTTTTCGCTGTCATCAGGGGACCTCCGTTCTTTATCCGATTCAAACCTTACCATCACGTTAAGTTAGAGTTTATGATGAGCGGTGAGACCTTTATAGGTAATCCCCCTCCTCCCGGCGCGGCGCTGCGCCCCTTCATTCTTCGAAAAAGCGAAGACGCTGCCCTGCGCCTTCCTGACCATGAACGGAGCCAGCAATGGCCGTTAAAACCGCCGGGGACCCCCAGGCCTTCACGCCCGAACAGCTGCAATCCGTGAGGGGCACCCTGATGTCCCCGCGCCGGCTCAAGACCGAAGTCCTCGCCGGACTGGTCGTCGCCCTCGCACTGATCCCTGAAGCGATCGCCTTCTCGATCATCGCCGGCGTCGATCCGCGGATCGGGCTCTTTGCCTCCTTCACCATGGCCGTGACGATTGCCTTCGTCGGCGGCCGTCCGGCCATGATCTCGGCGGCGACCGGTGCGATTGCTTTGGTGATCGCGCCGCTGGTGAAGTCCCACGGCCTGGACTATTTCGTCGCCGCCGTCATCCTGGCCGGAGTCTTCCAAATCGTTCTCGGTCTGTCAGGTGTGACAAAGCTGATGCGCTATATTCCCCGCTCGGTGATGGTGGGCTTCGTCAACGCCCTGGCCATCCTGATCTTCATGTCCCAGGTTCCCGAACTCATAAATGTTCCGTGGTTGGTCTACCCCCTCGTTGTGTTGGCGCTCGTGATCGTGTTCGGCCTGCCGAAGCTGACCAAGGCTGTGCCGGCCCCGCTGGTCGCCATCGTAGTGCTCACACTCATCACGGTTTTCGTCTCCGTGGCTGTCCCGACTGTGGGAGATAAGGGCGAGCTCCCCGAGTCGTTGCCGACCCTGTTCATCCCGAACGTCCCGATCAACCTGGAGACCCTGCAGATCATCTTCCCCTTCGCCCTCGCCATGGCATTCGTGGGTCTGCTCGAATCCCTGATGACCGCCAAACTCGTCGATGACGTCACCGATACCCGCTCGCACAAGACCCGCGAGGCCTGGGGCCAGGGCGTGGCAAACATCGTCACCGGGTTCACCGGCGGCATGGGCGGCTGCGCGATGATCGGCCAGACCATGATCAACGTCAAAGCCTCCGGCGCCCGCACCCGGATTTCCACCTTCCTCGCCGGCGTTTTCCTGCTCATCCTTGTCGTCGCCCTCGGGGATTTCGTCTCCGTGATACCGATGGCCGCCCTCGTCGCGGTCATGATCTTCGTTTCCTGGGCCACCTTCGACTGGCACAGCATCCGCCCCCGGACGCTAAAGATGATGCCCAAGAGCGAAACCCTAGTCATGGTCGCCACTGTCATCGTGGTCGTCGCCACCCACAACCTAGCCATCGGCGTCGGCGTCGGTGTCCTTGTGGCGATGGTGCTGTTCGCCCGCAGGGTCGCACACCTCGTCACAGTCGAACGCACCGTCACCTCCGTTGGCGGGCACGAAACCGCGACCTATGTGGTGGACGGAGAGCTGTTCTTTGCCTCCTCGAACGACCTCTACACCCAGTTCGAATACGCTCTGGACCCGGCACACGTGATCATCGATATGCACGCCTCCCATCTCTGGGACGCGTCCACGATTGCGGCCCTGGACGCGATCACCGAGAAGTACCGCCACCACGCTATTGACGTGAAAATCGTCGGCCTCAACGATGCCAGCATCGTGATGCGTGAACGCCTCGGAGGCAAACTCGGCGGCCACTGACCCCCGCGCCCTCCCTTACGCGGAGGATCCCCTACCGCATAGGCGGCAGGGGACCCTTCAGGTGTGTGGATCGGTCAGGTCACCGGTGGCGGTCTTCCTGGTAAACGTCCGGGATGCCGTCTTGGTCTGTATCGATGGCTTCTTCGGCCTGCACGGCACGGTACTGACGGTTCCGCGTGACCAGTACTGCCGCCGCCAGGAGGGCGGCCAGCAGCGACGCGGCGAGGATTCCGACCTTGGCGTGGTCATCGTGGGCGCTGCCCTGTCCGAAGCTCAGCTCGGCCACGAGGAGTGAAACCGTGAAGCCGATCCCGGCCAAAAGCGAGACTCCGAATACATCAATCCACTTCAGGGACTTGTCCAGAGACGCGCGGGTGGCCTTGGTGAGGAGCCAGGTGGTGCCCAGGATTCCGATTGGTTTGCCCAGCACCAACGCCACGATGATGCCGATGGCTACAGGATCGGTCAGAGCCGAGATCAGACCGTCCCAGCCACCCACGGCGACACCGGCGGCGAAGAAAGCGAAAACCGGGACTGCGATGCCGGCGGAAATAGGCCGGAACCGGTGTTCGAAGATCTCGGAGAGGCCAGGTCCGGCAGCGGGGCCGCCGCTGGCCTGGGACCGGATGACAGGGATGGCGAACCCCAGGAGTACACCGGCGACGGTGGCGTGGATACCGGAGGCATGCACCAACGCCCAGGTGATTACTCCCACGGGGAGAAGGATTACCCACGCCGCGGCGGCTCTGGTGCCAAAGAACCGGCGGTACTTCTGTGCCAGGAACGTGTAAACCGCCAGCGGAAGCAGGGCCAGCAGCAGTGGCCCGGCCTGGATATCGGAGGAGTAGAACACCGCGATGATGCTGATGGCCAGAAGGTCATCGACCACGGCCAAAGTCAGCAGGAAGATCCGCAGCGCACTGGGCAGGTGCGACCCGATGATCGCCAGCACAGCCACTGCGAAAGCAATGTCGGTTGCCGTAGGGATGGCCCAGCCCTGCAGGGTCTCAGGACTGGCCAGATTGATCAGCGCATAAATAACGGCAGGAACTGCTACACCGCCGACAGCCGCTGCGATGGGCACCACGGATTTACTGAACTGGCGAAGGTCTCCGGCCACGAACTCACGTTTGAGTTCCAGCCCCACAAGAAAGAAAAAGATCGCCAACAAACCGTCTGAAGCCCAGGCCCCCAAGCTGAGTTCCAGATGCCAGGGCTGAAAACCGAGGCGGAAGTCCCGCAACGCGAAGTAGCTATCGGAGACCGGGGAATTGGCCCAGATCAGGGCAATGACTGCTGCGGCGACCAGTAAGATCCCGCCAACGGTTTCCTTCCGCAGGATTTCACCGATTCGCAGCACTTCGCCGTAGCTCCCCCGTCCCAAAACGGAGGAACGCGGAGGAGCAGAAGGGTTTTTACTCATGAAGGTGTCCTAAACTTTGGGGCGACAAAGAACGTGCCGACCAGACTTCCCGGCTCACCTCCAGTAAGTCTACACATTTTGCCCCTCCCATTGCCCAACCCGGTACCTGGGGCTGGCAGCCCTCAATGGAGAAGGGAAGGGGCAACTTCCCGCCTGCCTGATCATCGGCACAGTGCCGTATGCAGCCTTGGTGAGCCTGCGGATCCCGGGCAAAGGGCATTGGCTGCGTTGGCGCTGCTCAGAGGACTGCAGACGGTGCGTTCCGGCGATCTTCCCAACGTGGCAAACGCGGTGGCCCCGGAGGGTCCCGAGCGGTTGAGTGACCACGTTTCTCTTGGCGTGTTGACGCGGGTCTTCCCGGCTGATGTGGTCGGCGCGGTGGTCGAGCGTACTGGGGCGTTGGAGCAACGGAATCGGTTATTGCCGTCGCGGTTGATGGTCTATTACGTGATGGCGTTGGCGTTGTTTTCCAATGGTTCGTATGAGGAGGTCATGCGGTCGTTGCTGGCCGGGATGGAGTGGCTGACGGGGCGGTTCCGTGAGTGGACGATGCCGACGAAAGCAGGGATCTACAAGGCGAGGAACCGGTTGGGGTCCGCGGTGATGGTGGCGTTGTTCGCCGAGGTCGCCAAGCCGTTCGCGGTCCCGGGCGGTCCAGGGTTCTACAGGCAATGGCGGCTGATGTCCGTGGACGGGACCACCCTGGATCTGGCCGACACCGCCGCGAACGAGCGCGCGTACGGGCGGCCGGGGACGAAGACGGAGTTCAAGAGCGCGTTCCCGCAGGCACGGGTGCTGGGCCTGGTGGAGTGCGGCACCCATGCGGTCACCTCGTTGGTGGTCTCCGGCTATCACACCTCCGAACACGACATGTATCCGGCTCTCCTCGCGGACCTGGCCGAGGACATGCTGGCCATGGCCGACCGCGGATTCTTCTCCTATACGGCGTGGAAGGACAGTGCCGCGACGGGGGCGGCGTTGTTGTGGCGGATGAAAGCCAACAGCGTGCTGCCCGTGCTTGAGGAGTTCGAGGACGGATCCTACCTGTCGGCCGTGTATCCGTCCACCAAAGACCGGCGCCAGGATACGAACGGGATCCCGGTCCGGGTGATTGAGTACGAGGTCACCACCGGAGAGGAAGTCAGCAAATTCCTGCTGATCACCACGATCCTGGACCCGGCCGCTGCTTCCTCCAAGGACCTGGCCGGCCTCTATGCCCGCCGCTGGGAAATTGAGTCCAGTTTCGACGAACTGAAAACCCACCAGCGCGGCCCCGACATCGTCCTGCGCTCCAAAACACCCGACGGAGTGCTCCAGGAAATCTACGGCTACCTCTGCGCGCACTACGCGATCCGGTCCCTGATCGGCGCCGTCGCCGCAGAATTCGACGAAGACCCCCTCCAGTTCTCCTTCACACGCACCCTCCGGGCCACGCGGCGATCCCTCGCCGGGCGCCCGGCTTTTTCCAGGCGGGGATGGTGTAGCCGGTGATGGGCCGGTCTCGTGGCGTCGTGGACGAGTAAACGGTCTGCAGCCGGGACTGTCGCGCCAGCTTCCCAGTGGCGGATCGGCATTCCTTGTTGGGTTGGTATCCCGGTGGGGTTGCCTATCCGGGGGTGTTGCCGAGCCGTCGTTCCTCGCGTGTTTGACCGTACGGCACGTCGGGGTGGAGGGTGACGGTGAAGTCGTTGTAGGCGTGCTGGGTGACCAGGATTCCGTGACCGCCTACTGCCATGGCCTGGGTGATGGCGGTGTCGACGGCGGCGGTCAGGTTGGTTTGGATCGTGTCGGGGTCTTGGCCGCTGACGTCCAGGGTCAGGGTTGTCGGGCGCATGGTTCTTGCTTTCTTTCGGAGGCGGATGCAGTGGGTTCACCTCGCGCGTGGGCGGGAGCGGCGTGGCCTTGGAAGGACAGCCGCTCCCGCCTCGCTGCGGTTGGTGGGGTCAGTGGTGGAGGGCGGCTGCTTGTTCGAGGTTTTGGCCCTTGGTTTCGGGGGCCATGAAGAAGCTGACGGCTGCGCCGAGTAGTGCGATGCCGGCGGCGATCCACATGGTGCCGGAGAGCCCGAGGTGGGTCAGGGCCAGCGGGGTGGCGAAGGTGCCGATGGCGGCGCCGATGCGGCTGGTGCCGGTGCACAGTCCCACGGCGGTTGCCCGGACTTTGGTGGGGAAGAGCTCGTTGGGGTAGATCCATTCCAGGATCGAGGGGCCACCGTTGAAGATGGCGTAGAAGGCGAAGGCCAGTGCGATCAGGCCCAGGGGTGCGGTGGGGAAGAGCGCCAGGAACAGCAGGCCGACGCCGGAGAGGATGAAGCCCCAGATCAGGACGGGCCGGCGGCCGAGTTTGTCCACGACGAGGAGGGCGACGACGTTGCCGACGAGGAAGAAGAGGTTGATCAGGCCGTAGCCGATGTTGGCTTCGTCGCCGGACTGAAGGTTGAACAGGGCCAGGATCTGGGGTCCGAAGGCGTAGATGGAAAACAGGGTGACGATGGTGCAGGTCCAGAAGATGGAGATGAAGATGACCCGGTGCAGGTAGCCGCCGGTCAGGACCAGTTTGAAGGCCTGGGTGGTGCTGAGCTTGGCCGCGTTGGGGTCGTGTGCGGTGATGCCGTCCAGGGTGGCGCCCTCGCCGATGGTCTTCTTCAGGATCTCCAGTGCCTCCTGATGCCGGCCTTTGCCGACGAGCCAGTGCGGGGACTCGGGGATGGTGGCCCGGGCGATGAGGATCAGCACGGCGGGAACGGCGGAGGAGAGCAGCATCCAGCGCCATCCGTCCTCGACGGAGAGAAGCCAGTAGCCGACGAAAGCGGCGACGGTGGCGCCGACGAACCACATGGCGTTCAGGCCGCCGAGGAGCCGGGCGCGCCAGTTTTTGGGCACGAATTCGGCGACCAGGGACGTCGCGATGGGGTAGTCGGCGCCGACAGCGATGCCGATGAGCAGCCGCAGGACGAACAGTTGCCAGGGGTCCTGGACGAAGAACTGGGCGATAGAGAACACGATGATGGCCATGAGGTCGATCGTGTACATGAGTTTGCGCCCGATTTTGTCGGTGATGTTGCCGAAGATCAGGCCGCCGAGGAAGACTCCGATCAGGGCGGATGCGCCGATGAGTCCGTTCCACCATTCGTTCATTTGCCAGGCCGGGATGATCTGGACCAGGGCGATGCCGATGATGGCCAGGATGTATCCGTCGAGGAACGGGCCTCCTGAGCTGAAGAGGGTGAGGCGTTTGTGGAAGGAGTTCAGCGGTGCTGA
The DNA here is from genome assembly GCF_050156905.1 of Pseudarthrobacter sp. S3. NCBI lineage: Bacteria > Bacillati > Actinomycetota > Actinomycetes > Micrococcales > Micrococcaceae > Pseudarthrobacter > Pseudarthrobacter sp. S3. Next base: position 2,359,452 of record NZ_CP189583.1, read on the forward strand.
ATCGATGGTCATCTGAGACGCCGGTGCTGGTGCGTGGGAAAGCATGGAGGTTCCGATCTGGGATGAGGGAAAGCGACGTTGGTAACCCAACAGATCCGTGGGTGTGGTCCGGTCAGGCTGTTACGGCTGCGACCGCATCGATCTCGATGCGTTTTTCGCCTCTGAACCGGGCAACCTGCACGGTGTTCCGGGGAGGCAGGGGGTCCCGTCAGCCCAACTACTGTTGATGAAGCTGCTGGCGGGCTTGGTCATCACGGGCATTCTCGAACCTCTTAGTGGTTGTTGATCTGTGACTGTTCTCACGATCAACGGTAGACCCGAAACGCCGTCTGCTGAAGTATCTATTTGATGAGAATCAATATGCGTTTAGTCTTGTTGGTATGAACCTTCGTCGCCTGGAGCTTTTCGTCGCAGTGGCCGAAGAACTGCACTTTAACCGTGCCGCAGAACGGCTGCATATGGCCCAGCCGCCGCTGAGCCAGCAGATCCGCAAACTCGAAGAGGAATGCAAGGCCCAGCTGTTCGTGCGCAACTCCCGCAACGTGCAGCTCACCACCGACGGCGAGCTGCTCCTGAAACACGCCCGTAAAGTCCTCAGCCAGTACGGGACCATGACAGCGGCACTCCGGCAGGCCCGGGACGGCGAAATCGGGCGTCTGCGTCTCGGTTTTGTCTCATCGGCGGCCATCTCGGCTCTTCCGCCCGTGGTGCGGGAACTCCGATCGCAATGGCCCGGCATCGACCTCGAACTCCGCGAGGAGACCACCGACGCCCAGATTGACCTCATTGCCGCCGGAGCGCTGGATGCCGGAATCGCCCGGGAAGTCCGGACCGTGCCGGGCCTCAGCACCACGCTCCTGCAAAACGAACGCCTCGTGGTGGCGGTCGCGACAGGCCACCCCCTGGCCCGACGGACCTCGGTCGGGCTTGGAGAACTGAAGGGGGAGAGGTTCATTGCCTTCCCGCGGGACCGGATCTCACGGCTTTTCGACCACATCGCTGCACTGCTTCACGCTGCCGACGTCGACTTCGACCTCGCCCAGCAAGCCGTCCAGTTCCCAACCATCCTCGGGCTGGTGGCCGCCCACCTGGGCATCGCAGTTGTCCCGGAATCCCTCCGCGCCTTCGCCATGCCCGGCCTTGCCTACCTGGACATCCAGGACGCCCGCGCCATTTCCCGCGTCAGCCTGATCTACAGCAACGACATGACCGACTCACCCCTCGTCGCCAAAGTCAGGGACGCCTGCCGACAAACAATGGGAGCCCCGGGGCCCGGATAACAGATGGCTGCAACATTAGCGGGCTTAAGCACCACGCCAACGCGTGCTGTTCCTGTCAACAGGACTTCGCCATCTTTTCCCGGCCGTGTACGTCCTCATCCCGGGCGAACAGGTCTGGAGCAGCCCCGTACAGTTGGCGCTTCCGGTCCTGACACTGGTGCTGGCGCGTGGTGATCCTGCGCCATGCCTTGCCGAACGCCATCGGCCCGGTTGTCCAGGTGATTGCATTACAGCTCGCCTGGCCGATCGGAGGGGTGGTGATCGTTGAGTTCCTTTTCCGCTTCCCGGGCGTCGGATTCCAGCTGATAGACGCCGTCACCAACAGGGATCTGCCCGTGGTGCAGGCACTCGTGATCGTTATGGCCCTCTTCTATGCGGTGGTGAACCTGCTTGCTTGCCGCCGACCCGAAAGTAAGGGTCATCTTCACGGAGGACGACGCCGCACCCGCCGGAGCCACCCGCGGCCAGGACGTGCTGGAATTGTCCATGTTGGCCATCCAACAGCAGGCCGCCTCCGCCGTGGACATTTCCTGGGAAAATCCCCGCCGGACCAATAACTCCCGCACCGACGAGGCTGAACGACAGATTTCCATTTGCTGAGGGAAAACTGAGGCCGACCCCTATGGGGCCGGCCTCAGTCCTTTATGCACAGCATCCGCGAAGCTGACTACCTACACCGAGCACCATAAGGTCTTTACCCTCGATCAGCTTCCCGCTGAACCTCTTTTCAGCCGCCTCCCACCGAACCGGAGGTCAATGACCGCCCGGATGCGTTCACCGTTCAGGTCGCATATCTCCGCCCAGGAGTCGAGGAATAGTGGGGCTCCCCTTCGCGGATCACCACCAGCTCAGAAAGGCGGCCCTGGTTGCCCGGCCAGTACTCCGTCTTCCCGGAAAGTTCGGCGATGGATTGCGTGGCACAAGATTCGGCACCTGCGTGCGGAGGATGTTCTCCTCGGCCTGCGCCTTAGCAAACGCAAGTTGTCAGGCTGGCCACTCAAACGAATACCCAAGCCACCTAAGTAAACGGTATTGCCATTAGGCCCGTACCGTAAGATTTCGCAGCCGGTTCGACGTTCAGCGGCGGGTACAGTGATATCCCCGGCGCGGACGGTGTCGGGGCGGTTTTAGAGGGCCGCTGGGCTTGCGTCCGCAGCATCGGTCAGCCTGTGGAGGGCTTCGCGGAGTCTGGCGTCAGCGTCGTCCGCGACGGCGCGGACGACGGGGCTGTCGCTGAGCTGGACCATGGTTTGTGGGTCTATGGCTTCGACGGTGGTTTCGCGCGCGTCCTTGCCTCGCCGGACAACGACATTGCACGGCAGTAATGCTCCGAGCGCCGGATCGGCTGCGAGGGCACGGCTCGCCAGCTTGGGGTTGCAGGCCCCGAGGATTATGTAGTCACCGACGGCATCCCCGGCGTCGATCCCGAGTTTGGTCTCGAAAGTGGAGCGGACATCAATTTCAGTAAGGATGCCAAAGCCCTGTTCGCTGAGCACCGCACGCGTGCGCTGGACTGCGTCCTCCCAGGACAGCGGGACGTTAACGGTATGCGTGTAGCTCATCGGTTTGCTCCTAATGTGTCGTGACATGTTCGGGTCCGGGCCAGTCCGTCGCCATGCCGGGACAGTTTGGGGAAACTCCCCCGGCACCGGGTCTTGGGTCCCTGCCTGTCAGGCGAGGGAGAGGAAGAGCTTTTCCAGTTCTTTTTTGTCCATGGTGGTGTCTTCGCGGACGATGCACTGCTCCAGCCCGCTGGCGATGATCGCGAAGCCGGCCCTGTCCAGGGCCTTCGAAACGGCAGCCAGTTGCGTGACAATGTCCTTGCAGTCCTTCCCCTCCTCCAGCATGCGCGTGACAGCAGCGAGCTGGCCCTGCGCGCGCTTGAGGCGGTTGACCACAGGGGTCAGTTCAGTCGAATCGAGTTGCATGAAGTCTCCAAGAAAGTGGGCATCTTGCCATTCATTATATACCCCCTCGGGTGTTTTGCATACCCGCCGGGGGTATCTATAATACTCAGTGAGGTATACACCAACGACCTCTTCGAGCGGCCCCCAGGTCTTCCCTTTTCCCCTTCGCCGCCATTGGCGCTCTGGCGTCAGGACCTTGCGCAGCCGGGTCGCCGAGCATCAGGACCATGGTCATTGACGTACGCTCTGCCGCTGAGTTCGAGTCGATGCACATCCGGGGAGGGTGAACTTCCCGTTCCCGTCGGACAGGAACCGGCGCCGCAGGCGGCCAGCCCGAGCGTGAGTAGGGTCCCCGCTGCCAGGGCAACGGTCCGTGTCAGACAATGCCTCATGTTCGTGTTCGTTTTCTTACCCCGGCAGTTCAAGGGCGGGATGATGGGTGACGTCGACCGCGGGGCGCCGGTCAGTCACGTTCTGCCGGTGGCCATGACTGCCGCGGCGGTGTCTCCCGTGGTGGGTCCGCCAGTGCCCGGCGGGTCGGCGATGAGGGCCCGCGCGGAGACCGGGATCGTGATTCGAATGGCATCACCGGTGCCCAGCAGCCGACCCCCAGGCGCCTCTGTCTGGAGGGTGACGCCGGACACGTCGACGGTGACCAGCCGGCGGGGTCCCAGCACCCGCATATCCGTCGCGATTGCGGGTACGCCGTGCCCTGCGGGGCCCCTGGCATCGTCCAGGATGCTGATGCTTTCCTGGCGGATGACCATCACGCCGGGGCCGTCGGGCCAGTCGGTGTCCGCGGGCAGGTCAAGGTCGCCCAGGGCCGAGTAGTGGACTCCGCCCCGTACGGTTCCTGTGATTTCGTTTGTGCCGCCCATGAGCCGGTGGACTTCCAGGGACGCGGGCCGGGAGTATAAGAGGTCGACGCGGTCGTCCTGGAGCAGCCCGCATCGGCTGAGGACCGCGATGTGGTCGGCGACGGCGGCCGCTTCGTCGCGGTCATGGCTGACCATGAGGATGGTGGGGGCCAGCCTCTTCCGCAGCTGTGCCAGCAGCTCGTGCATGCTGGAGCGCAGTTCCTGGTCGAGGGCGCTGAACGGCTCGTCCAGGAGCAGGATGGCAGGCCGGGCGGCAAGGGCCCGGCCGATGGCCACCCGCTGGGCTTGCCCGCCGGAGGGGGCCGTCACGAGACGGCGGCCGGGACAGCAGACCGGAGTCCGAGAGCAGCAACCCGACGGACGCGGCCCCTACGATGTGCGGAAAAGGGATCCTAAGGGTACTGACGGCGGCAACGACCCGGCCGCACCAGCGGCCCTGGACGATGAGGCCTGGTCGAAGCCCAGCGGCACCTTGGTGTATCCGCCGGAGACGCTGCAAAGCACCTGCCGGGTGAAGACGGAGTCGGTGAAGTCCGGCGGTGCGGGGGTACCATCCACAGGCGTACGGTCTGGCCCTGGGCAGCTGCGGTGACTTGGTCCCAGCCTGTGAAGTCGGTCTGCGCCCCCGGTGGGGCGGCACAGTCAGCCAGGGCCAGCGCAGCGACCGCGTTCGCGGCCGTACCGGAGAGCATGTTTCTGGCGCGGAGGGTAAAAGTTATGGGCGGTGTGCCGGTCCTGTCGGGGTAGTGATCGTCTACGGCGGGGCCTCTTCGCCGGGTATTGGCTGTTCTCACGGCTGCGGCTCCCCGCCCGCGGCCACCGGTGTGACGGGGCGGAGAGGGAGCATTTTGCGCAGCCCGGCGTTTTCTGCCGCGTCCAGGGTCGAATGCTGGACGCAGGCCGGGACCAGGCGCCCGGTTTCGGGGTGACTCATCGCGTACATGCACGAGCCGAGGCGTTCCTGGGTTTCCCGGATCTTCGGGTCATCGCTGGTCACGCCGCGCTCCATTAGCGCCCAGGCCGGTGCGACATCGGCGGCGTCCATGAAGTTGTGCACCACGAACGTTTTGAACGACAGCCGGCGGCTCCAGGCTGCGGACGCCACCGTACCCAGGCCGCCAGCCCGGCGCACGAGGCGGCGGGCAAAGGACACGACGACGGGAAGGTCGTCCAGATGGGCCAGGAGTGCCCGGAGGATTTTGGTGCCGACGATCCACGCAGGGGTGCCGCCGAAATACATGCCGCCGTGGTGTTTCAGGAGCCTGTCGCGCGCGGCGAGGTCCCGGGGATCGTCCGGGTCCAGCAGTGGAGTGAGTACCGATCCGGTGCTGAGGGCGACGGCGGTCCGGTTGCACCGGGTGTCCCCGAACTGGGTTCCCTGCCAGGGAATGGGTTGCCCGGCACCTGCTTGGATGCGGGACCATACGGCGTCGATGGTGATTTCCTCGAAGTCCGCGGACCATCTCCGGTCGTCCCCTATGTAAGCAGCCGGCTGGAAGGAGAGCATGTCGTACTGCATGCCGAGCACCGCGTGGGTCACCCCGGCGACCTGGTCGATGTTGGCGGGGGTGACGGTCATGTTGTGGGCAATATAGGAGCTGACGCCGTGGTCGTGTTTGAGGGCGACGAACATTTCCGCGAACCGGGCACGGAACGGGTTCAGTTCGGCTTCGTTACGGGGGCGTGCGGCCCCGCGACGTCCCCGCATCAGCGAATCGAAGTGGGCGGCAAAGGACACTTTCCGGAACCGGGGGCTGCCCTCATCGTCCAGGACGACGTTGAGGAGGTAGTCGTAGTCGAAATCGCCGTGCGTCATGGACATGGGTTCGCGGCCGTTAGCGTGCATGGCTTGCAGTGCTGCAGCGTGGTCGTTGGCCGGCAGCAGGCTGACTTCTCCGCCGATCAGCTGGGCATGGGCGCGGGGGCCTCGGACCCGGCGCAGGAACTCCATTTGTTGTGTGACGGCCGTGACGGTGTGTTCGCCGTCGATCCGGACTTTGTTCGCGTCCGCGGAGTGGTAGCACGGTGAGCAGGTCAGATTGCATTTGGGGAACACGCCGTGGGTGCCTTCGCAGCCGACGGCGCTTCGTCCCAGCAGCTGCGCCGGGGTCTTCACGTGTCCGGGGAGCCCGGCCCAGCGCTGATCCATCGCAGCCCTGCTCTCCGGGTGGACCGGGCGTGTGAGGAGCTCGACGCTCCGGAGGAGGGCTGCGATCTTCATGGTCTCCTGCTGTGCTGGTGTGAGGCTAATCGGCGCTTCCTCTGGAAAGGGTGCCGGGAACGGGGCGGTGTCTTAGGCGGTCAGTTCCGGGACGGCCGGCAGGTCCAGTTCGGTTCCGGCGTAGTGGTTGAAATAGTTGGTGAACAGGTTGGCCGCGATGTGGGCGAACGCCTCCGAGAGTTCCTCGGCGCTCCAGCCGGCGTTCAGGGCGGCCTGCCAGGTCGCGTCGGAGACGTTCCCGGTCCTGGCTGCGGCTTCACGGGCAACCGAGGACATCGCTTCGAGTTTGTCGTCGAAGTCCACTTCACCGGCGCGGATCGCGAGGATCTGCTCATCGTCCAGCCCTGCCCGGCGTGCCGAGAGGGTGTGGGCGGCCTGGCAGTAATCGCAGCCGTTCTGGTTTCCGACGGCCAAGGCAATCGCTTCGCGGGTGCGGGCGTCAAAGCTGCCGTGCTCGGCGATAGCGGCGGACATCCCCATATAGGAGGCGATCACGGCCGGCGAGTGGGCCATCCCGGCGTGGATATTGAGCAGCTTGCCCATTTTCTGCTCCAGTTTCCGTGCGTTGCCTTGGGACGCTTCGGGGGCTGTGGCAACGGTGTGGGCGGGAATGCGTGGCATGCGGAAACTCTCATATCTTTTGGGACTGACAGGACAAAACGGTGGGTGGGGAAGAAGCCAACCGACGCGCAGGGGCACGTTCAGGGATGGTCGTCGCTGACGATGACGCCCCCGCCGGGGGCGAAGGCGACGTGGCCTTTGATCATCCGGGCCAGGGGTGTCGGCCGCGGGTAGGACCAGGCGGCGTTCGGTGCCCTGTGGTCCCCGGCGCGGACGTGGTGGTAGCGGGCCACACCCTTCCAGAAGCACAGGGTGCGGACCCAGCTGTTTTCCAGTGTGTCCGGCACCAGCGACTCTGCGGGGAAGTAGTGGTTGCCTTCCAGATACACCGTCTGCCCGGAGCGGGCGATCACCTGGCCGTGGAACGTGGCGGTGATCATGAGGAGCTCCTAGCCAGTTTTTGCAGGACGTCGCGGTCCTGGATGACGATGCGTCCGCGGCCCTGACGGATGGCTTTTTTGGCTGTGAGGTCACCCATGATTTTGCTGGTGGCTTCCCGTGAGGCGCCGAGGAGGCCGGCGAGCTGTTCGTGGGTCAGGTGGATGGTCCGGGCCTGCCCGAAGCGCGGCGGCCCCGCGGCATCGCCGAGTTTGAGCAGGGTGGACGCCACCTGGGCCGAGAGCGGCCGCAATGCCAGGTCGGTGAGGCGTTCTTCGAGCCGGGCGACCTGTTCGCCCAGGAGCCGCGAGATCCGGATCGCGATGCGCGGATCCGAGAGCAGGAACCGTTCCACCTCCTCCACGCTGAGCTGGCAGATCGCCGCGTCTTCGATGGCCTCGGCGTAGTTGTCATACATCCGCTGGCCCACGAGCATCATTTCCCCGAACACCGCGCCCGGCTCCAGGATGGCCATGGTCAGGGCCTTGCCATCCTCGGCCACCCGGAAAACACGCACCCGGCCGGACTTGAGGATGAAAAGGGCCGTGACGGGCTGGCTTTGGCTGAACAACAGCTCGCCGCGGCGGAACAGCCGGGCCGGAGCCATAAGGTCCATGGCCTCGATCTCCTGCGCACTGAGGTCTGCGAACAGATCAACTTCATTCAAACAACTGAACGGGTCAGTGGGTCCTGCCATGAGGGGATCGGCCTCTCGTTGCCGCGGGGCCCACGGTCGCAGGTCTCCGGAGACGGTGGCCCCCACATCGACCCGGCAGGAATCGGTCATGCCCGGCTCTTGAGGACGCGGACCGCCACCACTCCCAGAATAACGCCATAGATCATGTGGCCCATGAGGCTCATCAGCGCGGTGAGATCAACAGTAAAAAGGGGCATGCCCATCATGACCGGCATGATCATCAGCGGGCCCAGGACCCACCAGATGGCCCCGTAGCCGAGTCCGACGAGGGCGCCGCGGCCGTACCCGGTGAGAAACCGGTTGCCTAACAGCACCGTCAGGCCGAGCCCGATCATCACCGAAATCATCAGGTGGACGCCGAACCCGACCACGGCCGAGGCGGAGCCGACAATGGACGCGATGACGGGCAGCATGTCCATCATGGCCATGAGCATGCCGAAGACGATACCGCCGGCAATACCTCCGGCGACCCCGGCGAGGACGCGCCGTCCAATGCCGGTAGCTGACGTGGGGCGGGAAAGAGCTGAAGCAGAAGCCATGACGGCGACCTTCCATGGAAGAGGTTTTGCTGATGTCTTCAAGGTATGACTGGACCGGGACACCCTTCAGTAATCTGCACTACACAGCAGACACTCATGGCGGGCGCGGTGCATTGCGCCCCCGCGAACCGGGCTGTGAACGCGGCGGCTACCCTCATCTGTCGTGCCTCAAGTTCCCGGCCCGGATCTGGAGGTGTCCGCCCCGCGCGGAAGCCCGGACGACGTCGACGCACCGTTCCTCCACGGCCCGCCAAGGGGCGGCGGTGATGTCGGATCCGCCGACCGCGCAGGCCAGCCGCGCCAGTGGAGACAACCAACTCGCCAATCCCTCCGGTTCCTGCAGGTCCACAACACCGACCCGCGCCTGTGTGCCCAGCAGTCTCGTCATGTTCGTCCACGCCTGCTCCCAGTCCCCCATCAGGGACAACGAATAGGTCGCCAGGGCTGCATCAGAAACCTCGGCTCCCCCGCTTTCTTCAATGCGGGCAGCGACGGTCCCGGGATCGAGCAGCACCATGTCGGCCTGGAGCAGGATCACGTTCTGCCAGCCGTGGGCCTGGGCGCGGCGCCGCGCCTGGTGGAGCATTTCGGCGCTGCGGTCGATGCCGACGATGGTCCCGGAGGAACCAACGCGCTCCTGCAGCAGGGGAAAGTTCAACCCGGTTCCGCAGCCGATGTCCAGCACCTGCTGGCCCGTTGTGGGGGCCAGAACGTCAATGCCGAGCACCCTTCCGGCATGATAGACAGGGTATTCGCCCGAGAACAGATCATAAAACGGGGCGAACAGCGTGTATTTATCGCGGATGGTGGTCTCCTTCTGGTTCGATCCGCCGCAGCGGCACGGTCGCGGAAGACCGCACCGCCGGGCGCTTTTGTCCGGCATTTAACATCACTTACGAGGAGTCCATCATGGCAGTCGAGAACCCGATCGTTGACCTGCTGGTCGTGGGCGGGGGAACTGCGGGAATCGTGGGCGCCAAAACGGCGGCCGGGCTCGGAGCGCAAACCCTGCTGGTCGAACAGGCCCGCACCGGCGGTGACTGCCTGTGGACCGGATGTGTGCCGTCCAAGACCCTCCTCTCGGCAGCCGAACACGCCACGACAGCCCGCGCGCTGACCGGCCGACCCGCGGCATTCGCTGATGTACGGAAGCGCATCTTTGCCGCGATCGATACGATCGAGCCCGTCGACTCCCCGGACGCACTCGAAGCCGCCGGAGTTGAAGTCATCAAGGGCGCTCTGACGTTCCGCTCCCCCGGGGTGGCCGAGGTGGACGGCAGGACGATCCGCTTCCGGCAGGCACTGATCGCCACCGGTGGGGCCCCGGTAAGCACCGGCATCCCGGGCCTGGACCCGGAGGTTACCGTGACCTCGGACACGATCTGGGAACTCGCCACGCTTCCGGGGCGGCTGTCGATTGTCGGCGGCGGCCCGATCGCCTGCGAACTCGGACAAGCCTTTGCCCGCCTCGGATCCGAGGTCACCATGATCGTCCGCTCCCGGATCCTCCCTAAGGAAGATCCCGACGCCGTCGACCTCGTCCGGGACAGCCTGGCATCCGACGGTGTCCGCCTCCTGGAAAACACAACCGTCGAGAACGCGGTCGCCACGGGCACCGGATCCCGGCTCCTGCTTCGGGACGCTGCCGCCGTTGACGCCGACACGGTCCTGCTGGCCACCGGGCGCACGCCCCGGACCGCGGGTCTGGGACTGGAGCGGGTCGGGGTAAGCCTGGACAAGGACGGCCAGGTGATCACGGACACCCGGATGATGACCTCCAACCCGCTCATCTGGGCGGCGGGAGATGTGACCGCGAACCCCCAGTTCACCCACCTGGCCGGAGTCCACGCGTCTGTGGCGGCGTCGAACGCGGTGCTCGGGCTTAAACGCCAGGTCAGCGGCACCGTGCCGCGGGTGACGTTCACCTCCCCGGAGGTGGCCGCCGTCGGGCTCACCACCCCCGACGGCGGTCTGCAGCACCGCGCCCGGACTGTCCGCCATACCCATGTCGATCGGGCCGTCACGGAGGACACGACGGGCGGGTTCACCCGGCTGATCGTGGACCGGCGGGGAAAAATCCTGGGCGGCACGATCGTCGGCCCGCGGGCGGGGGAATCCCTCGCTGAACTGACCCTGGCCGTCCAGAAAGGGATGACCACCTCGGACATTGCCGGAACGACCCACCCCTACCCGACCTTTTCGGACGGGGTGTGGATTGCCGCCGTCGCCGACGTCAGGGAGCGTCTGGCGTCGCCAAGCATGCGCGGGGCAATGGCGGGGCTGGTCTGGTTCCGGCGCCGCTGGCTGGACCGGCCCGTACCTCGCCTAGGGACCGGTAGCCGGCGATGATCCGCTGGACGCCGCTGGCGGTCACTAAAAGCGCCCAGACAGCCGCGATTTCCCAGGCGGCACCCGGCAAGACCAGCCACAAGCTGTGTACGGCCACGGTCTCGGCGCCTTCAGTCAGGCCGCCCAGGAACGACAAGGACCGGCCGTCCCGGAGCTGGCGGCCGGTCTTTTCAGCGATGGAGGAGAAGGCCAGGAACGCCGTGCCGTTGATGTAGTAGGCGAAAAGGACCAGCAGGAACGGCAGCCACAGGGCACCGAAGCCCTCTGTCGCGCCGATCCCGACGCCGACCACTGTGGCGCCGTAGACGATGAAATCAGCGCAGATGTCCCAGAATCCGCCCCGCCCGGTGTCTTCAGTCCCCGCGCGGGCGTTCCGGCGCCGGGCCAGGGGGCCGTCGAGGCCGTCGGCCACCCGGCAGAGCAGCCACGCGGCCAGGGCCGGCAGCCACCATTGCACCGCCGCAAGGACCGCGCTGGCAAGGCCAAGAACCAGGTTCAGGCCCGTCAGCCGGTCCGGAGTGATCCACGGCCGGTCCAGCCAGCCGGCGGCCCGCCCCAGAGCTGGCTCCATGACCCGCCGCAACCGGGCATCAAACATCGGTGGCCCTGCCCTTCCGGCGTCGCCGGACCGCGACCGCCAGCCCGGCCACCGTGAGAATGCCGAGTGCCACGAGGGCAAGGTTGAGTTGCCATCCCGGCTGCAGGCCGAACGCACCCAGGGTCACGAAACTCACCGTTCCCGGAAGGATGCCGATGGCGGTCCCGAGGAAGTAGGGCCACCATCGGATGGAGGTCAGCCCGGCGGTATAGTTGATGGCCGTAAACGGCAGCACGGGTACCAGCCGGACACCGATCATGGCCGGCAGGCCGCGGCGCCGTAGCAGCTCATCGACTTTCTCCACCCGTGCCCCGGTGAATTTCTCCACCGCCTCCCGGCCCAGCCAGCGGCCCAGCCAGAACGCGGCGACGGACCCTAGGATCGCGGCGATAAAGACGACGGCGATTCCGCCGGCGAACCCAAAGACCAGCCCCGCGGCTACTGAGAGGACGTTTTTGGGCACCGGCGCCAGCGTCAGCACGGCGTAGCCCAGGATGAAAGCCGCTGGCCCCCACCAACCGGCGGTTCCGAAATAGCTCCGGATGTCCTCGACCGGCGGAAGCGGAACAACCAGCGCCACCACGGCGGCGGCGACGACGAGAACCAGCAGGATTCCGAGCCGAATCACGGCCCTGCGTCTGCTGCGCGGGAGAGAACCCGTCACGGGGCGTTACCCCCGACGGCGGCAGGGGCCCGGGTTTTGTCCTCGGCGGTGCGGATGGCCCAGGCGGCATTGACGAGGCCGATATGGCTGAAGGCCTGCGGAAAGTTGCCGAGCAGCTCGTTGCTGTCCGGGGCAACCTCTTCGGCCAGCAGTCCCAGTTCCGTGGCGAATCCCGCAGCCCGTTCGAAGACGGCCCGGGCGCGCCGGGGCTGTCCGGCCAGGGCCAGGGCATGGGCCAGCCAGAACGTGCACAGCAAGAATGTACCTTCCTCCCCGGCGAGCCCGTCGTCGCCCTGGTACCTGTACACCAGGCCCCGGCTGTCGGTGAGCCGTTCTTCGATGGCATCGATCGTCGCGAGCATCCGGGGATCATCGGCGGGCACGAACCCCACGATGGAGAGCATCAGGACCGACGCGTCGAGGTCTTCGGAGCCGTAGGCCTGAGTGTAGGCGTTGGCTGTTTCGTTCCAGCCGTTCATCCGGATCGAGTCGGCGAGCTGTGCCCGGGTCTGTTCCCAGCGGGGAACCCGGTCTTCGGCGCTCAGGACCCCGGCGAGGCCGATGGCCCGGTCCACGGCCACCCAGCACATCAGCTTTGAGTGAAGGTAGTGCCGGGGAGCGCCGCGGACCTCCCAGATGCCCTGGTCCATGGACTGCCAGCGAGATGCTGCCGCGTCGGCCGCGTCGGCAAGGAACTGCCGCGTCCCGGGGTCCAGATCATTCAGATACTCCGGGAGGGTCGCTGCGGCGTCGAGGAGTTCGCCGTAGACATCGAGCTGGCGCTGGTCCCAAGCGCCGTTGCCCACCCGGACGGGGGCGCTGTCGCGCCAGCCCGGAAGGTGGGCCAGTTCGCGTTCGGACAGGTCGCGTTCCCCGCCGACGCCGTACATGATCTGCAGTTCGTCCCCGCTGCTCAGCCGGCCAGCGGCCGCGGTTGCGAGGAACTGGAAAAACTTTCCGGCCTCATCCGGGCAGGCGGCCACCCACAGGGCCTGCAGGGTCATGCTGGCGTCCCGGATCCAGGTGTACCGGTAGTCCCAGTTCCGGGTGCCGCCGACCACCTCGGGCAGGGAGGTCGTCGGGGCTGCGACGATCGCCCCGGTCGGATAGAAAGTCAGTGCCTGCAGGATTCTGCCGCTGGAAGCGACCAGGTCATGCCAGGGTCCGTCGTAGCTCTGATGCATCCGGGACCAGCTGCCCCAGCCCTCCAGTGTGTCCACAAGCCGGCGCGCAATGTCCGGCTGGCTCCAGAACACCGGCGGTACCGGCCCTGCGTTGCGGTGGTGAAGCGCGAATCCCAGAACGTCTCCGGCCTGGAGAACTGGCTTCGCACGCGCTTGGCCATCATCGAGTTCGAAGGGGACCGGGGTGGAGAAGGCCAGCATGTCGGCCCCGCCGTGGACGAGGATTCCGCCGGCGGTGTCCTCAAGGAGCGGCCGGACGAGGCCGTAGTCCGGCCGCGGCGCGAAGACCACCTCCATCTCGACTTCGCCATCGACACAGTCCACCTGCCGCAGAATCGTGCCTGGAGCCCCGGCGCCGAGTTCGTGGCCCCGGTTCCCGTCTCCCAGCACCAGGGCGTCGGTGACTTTCACGGTCCCGCTTGCTGTGGTGTGGAGTGTTTCCAACACCATCGTCGGCCCGAGGTACCTCCGCTTCGAAGTGTGCGGGCCCGCGGGCCGGATCGCCCAATAACCCGCGTCCTCGCCCAGGATCCGCCCGAACACCGAGGGGCTATCAAAACGGGGGAAACACAGCCAGTCCACGGAACCTGCGGCGCTCACGAGCGCGGCAGAGCGGCAATCGGAAAGCATGGCGTAGTTGGCGATGGGCTCACTGGTCATCGGGACACCTGCCTGATTCACTCGAAACGGTCCAGTGCGTCTTCAATGGCGCGGTGGAAGGTCGGATAAGCGTAGATCATCCGCCGCAGTGTGCAGACCGGAATCCCGGCGTGGACGGCAAGAGCCAGGGCCGAGCACCTCTCCCCCGGCGGGCCTGGCAAATATCGCACCCACCAGAACCCCGTGATCGGCGTCTTCGACGAGTTTGATGAATCCCTGGTTTCCGGACCTGTGGAGCCAGCCGCGGGCGGACGCTGCCAGGTCGGTGAGACCGACAGGCACGTCTGCTATTCGGTGATTTGGATTTCTCTCCAGAAGGCGACGTAGTTGCTGTAATCCCGGCCCACCCGCTCCAGAGACGCGGGATACGGGTCTGGGTAGCTAAAAGCGCGGTCCGGCAGCAGGTTCGCGCCGTCGCTGATACTGAAGTACTGGCACCTCCCTTTCCACCCGCAGGTGTACGGTGTTGCACTGGCAATAAGCAGTGCTGAGTCGACGCTTTTGGGCGGGAAGTACCAGTTTCCCTCTATCTTGATCAGCTCGTCCCGGGGTGCGTCCGCAAGCACGATGCCGTTAAGTACTGCCTTCATGAGGGCGACCCTTTCGTGGTGAAATCGTTGTCCCCACGATTCTAGGTGCGACCCTCGTCCGAGTTCTGCGATCCGGGACACATAAGAGATGATCCGTGCGTTAGCCGGTGGCCTCCGGAATCGGACGTCCGACGGCGGCACCTGGGACCAGCCGATGTCGTGCAGCATGATCGCAGGAAGCACAACGGCGGCAAGTTCCCATATGGCCCGAGCCGTGGAGCACGCGGTCGGTGTTCACGGCGGCGAGCTTGCAGACGTCCCGAGAGCGGAGGCGACATGGTGTTCGCCCGCGTGGGCCGCGGCTCGAGACAGGCCGGTCAGAGTATATAGTTCATCAGGAGCATCTATATCAGTAGGTTATCAATGATGATCAACTAAGTCTTGGGCCCGGTAAATGATGTGAAATTACTCTCAGTTAGACGCATTGCGCGTGATACAGCTAACAGGAGAGTTGTCGATCCCGATGAATACCCGAATCGCCCCACTGAAACATGAAGACGGCGAGCCTCTAATCGCCACGGAACATCCTTAGAGCGCCCCCAAAGAAGGGATCGCGCCCGTCGCAGATCGCAAGGTCACCATTGCGAGCCTCGGGATCTTGGCCATTTTCGTGCTCGCCAGCCTGATATTCCCGAAAGAGTCTTCCGCCGCAATCAACGAGGGCTTCGCCTTCTCCGCCAAGTGGGTCGGCTTCTACTGGCAAGCACTGTTGCTGGCAACCCTTCTGTGCTCCATTGCGCTGGCGTTGACCCCTTACGCGAAGGCCCGGCTTGGGGGACCCGTTTCCCCGGACTACGGTCGCTTCAAGTGGGTTGCCATGATTATGTGCACCCTCCTCGCCGGCGGCGGAGTCTTCTGGGCCGCCGCGGAGCCGATTTCACACTATATCTCCAGTCCGCCGTATTTCGGTGAGCCCAGTGGCGATCCGACCGACGCAGCAAATATCGCGCTGGGGCAGACTTTTGTGCACTGGGGCTTCCTGGCTTGGGCCATTTTGGGTTCGCTCGGTGCCATTGTCATGACCCACGCCGTATCCAAGGGCATGCCGTTGCGGCCGCGCACGCTGCTTTACCCGGTCATGGGGCGCAAGGTGCTCAAAAGCTGGATCGGCACCGTGGCGGACGTGGTGTGCATCATTGCCGTGGTG
Organism: Pseudarthrobacter sp. S3; assembly: GCF_050156905.1. Taxonomy (NCBI): domain Bacteria; kingdom Bacillati; phylum Actinomycetota; class Actinomycetes; order Micrococcales; family Micrococcaceae; genus Pseudarthrobacter; species Pseudarthrobacter sp. S3. The sequence goes on from NZ_CP189583.1 coordinate 2,375,165, forward strand.
GCCGGTACTGTCGGTCCGATCGGTTTCCTGGGACTCCAGGTCTCGTACGGACTTTCGCGGCTGTTCGGGGTTCCCAACAACTACGGCACGCAGCTGATCGTCATCGCGGTGCTCACCGGCCTGGCTGCCCTCTCGGTCTCCTCCGGCCTGAGCAAAGGCATCCAGCTGATGAGCCGACTCAATGTCTGGCTGGCACTGGGCCTCATGGCCGCCGTGTTGGTACTGGGCTCGGCCGCCTACATCTTCAAGTCCTTCGTCGGCGGCTTCGGCGTGTACCTGCAGAACTTCGTGGGCACCTCGCTTTATCAGGCGGACCAGGGGTGGGTCTCGGGCTGGACGGTCTTCTTCTTCGCCTGGTTCCTGGGCTATGCACCGCTGATGGCCATCTTCGTGGCCACCATTTCCCGCGGCCGCACAGTCCGTGAACTCATCCTGTTTACGGCGGTCCTGCCACCGATCGTCACTTGCTTCTGGTTCACTGTCCTCGGTGGCACCGGCATTATGTTCGAGCAGCAGAATCCTGGTTCCATTTCCGGGCCGCTGGCCAGCGACGGCCTGCCGGCCGTGGTGATGACCATTGCCGAGCAGTTGCCCTTCTCTGGAATTATTGCGACGGCGTTCCTGGTCCTCACCATCATGTTTGTGGCCACCACGGCGGACTCCATGTCCTTCAGCATTGCCCAATCGTGCACCATTGAGGGCGAGCCATCGACGAAGCTGCGCGCCGCCTGGGCTGTGATCATGGGCGTGGCAGCCGCGGTGCTGATCTCCATAGGCGACGGCGGGATCAGCGCGCTGCAATCCTTCATCGTCATCACCGCAGTTCCCGTGGGCTTCATCATCCTGCCGTCCTTGTTCGCGGCCCCGGTGTTCGTCCAACGCATGGCACTGGAGGAGGGAGTCCTTGACCGGCAGCCACGTGGGGTGCGGCCCTAACTGCGAAACCCGATACGACCTTTCCTGAAGAGCCTGCGATGGGCCCTCGGCATCATGCCGGGGGCCCTTTCGCCGGCCGCCGTCCTGCCGTGTGGCGGTCTTACACACCACCGGCTTCCATGAACCGTTCCACAAGCGCCGAATCCTGTCGGCCCTCGGCGCAAATCAGCGATACGCGTGAATAGGCCGCCTCATCGGACAGGTTCAGATAGGCCACGCCGGGGATCTGCAGCGCACGCAGCGACTCCGGGACAATGGCGATTCCAGTGCGGGCCGCCACGAGGCCCAGGATGGTGGGGAACTGGATGGCTTCCTGGGCGACCCGGATGTGAAACCCGGCCTGGATGCACAGGGCGGAAATCAGGTCGTAAAGCCGCGAGACCTGATGGCGCGGGAAAACCACGAAATCCTGCCCTGCGAGGTCCTTCAATGGGACGCTGGTCCGCTCGGCCAGTGGATGGGATTGCGGCACCGCAACGATCAACGGCTCACGTCTCAGTGCGGTGACGTGAATTCCTTCGATGGGCTCGATTTCCCGAACGATTCCGACATCCAGTTGGCCCTCCAACACCGCCTGAATTTGCCGTTCGGTGGTGTTTTCCTGGAGCTGGAACTGCACCTGCGGCCACTGCTCATGCAAGCGGTTGACCATTCCCGGCAACAGGAAGAGGGCAGCGGAGCTGACAAATCCAACCCGGAGGAGCCCCGTGCTGCCACGGGTGGCCAATTCCACTTGGCTTTCTGCGCGCTCCGCTTCTGAGATGACCCGGCGGGCTGCCTCGAGGAGCACGCGGCCCGTATCGGTGATCTCCACCGATCGGGTAGTGCGGACGAAGAGCTTGGTTTTCAGGCTTCTTTCCAGGCGTTGGATCTGCTGGCTCAGCGCCGGTTGGGCGATGTGAAGGCGGGCGGCTGCCCGGTTGAAATGCATTTCTTCGGCGACTGCGATGAAGTAGCGAAGCTGTCTCAGTTCCATAAACACTAAGTGTCTCTACTTATGAATCAATAGGCAATAAATACTTCTCTATGATAAGCGGCCGACGTATCGTGGATCACAGAGTCGACACACCGCAGCACACCGCAGCTAGAAGGCAGGAACCCCACCGTGAACACCACAACCACCCAAACCCTAGAACTCAAGCAGCTCATCAACGGCCAGTGGGACAGCGCAACAGGAGCCGAAGCCCACAGCTTCAACCCCGCCGACCCCGAAGAATTGGTTGCCCGCTACGCCACAGCCACCCCGCAAACGCTGGACGCAGCCGTCGCATCTGGCCGTGCCGCGCTGGCCGGCTGGGACCGGGTGGGAATCCTGGGCCGCGGACGCGTGCTGCGGCGTGCTGCCCAGCTCCTGGAGGAGCGCGGCGAAGACATTGCTGTGCTGATGACTCGCGAACAGGGCAAGACGCTGGCCGACTCCCGCGGCGAAGTCGGTGCCACCGTGGAGACCCTGTACTACCAGGCCGGCTCGGCCCGCCGCGCCGACGGCGTCACCTACCCGTCGGGCAATGCCGATGAATTGGTCCGTACCATCCGCCGCCCGGTGGGCGTGGTCGGGGTCATCACCCCCTGGAATTTCCCGCTCCAGATTCCGGCCTGGAAGATCGCACCGGCGCTCCTGTGGGGCAACACAGTCGTCTGGAAGCCGGCCAGCGATACCCCCGCCGTCGCCCTGGCCTTCGCCGAGATCCTCGTTGAGGCCGGCGTTCCCGCCGGTGTCCTTAACCTGGTCCTGGGCCCGGGCTCCCTGGGTTCGCGCCTGGTCGAACACGAGGGCATCGCCGCGGTGACCTTTACGGGTTCCGTTCCGGTGGGCCACCAGATCCGCGAACGTGTGGTGCTCCGTGGTGCGAAGCTGCAGATGGAACTTGGCGGGCACAATGCCGCCATCGTTATGCCGGATGCTGATGTTGCCAGTGCGGCGGCCGCCATAGTCGCGGCAGCCATGAGCAGCACCGGCCAGAAGTGCACTGCCACCCGCCGGATTATCGCCGTCGGAGATGTCCACGACCGTCTGGTCGAGGCTCTGGTGCCGCTGGTTAAAGCGCTGGTCTCAGGCCCGGGAACCGAGGCAACATCCGACATGGGCCCGGTGGTCTCAGCCCGTGCCCGACGCGACATTGAAGACGCGCTGTCCCAGGCCCAGGCCGAAGGTGCAACGGTGTTGGCCCAAGGTTCGAAGTCGGACGCTCCGGGGCACTACGTCCTGCCCACGCTGCTCGCCGGAACCGACGCCTTGACCATTACCCACGAAGAAGTGTTCGGCCCGATCGTGACGCTGATGCGCGTTGAGGACCTCGACGAGGCCATCACCTTGGCCAATGCCACCGAGTTCGGCTTGACCGCATCGGTCTTCACCAGCGACGAGCACGCAATCCGCCGCTGCCTCAACGAGGTGGTTGCCGGATTGATCAAGGTCAACGCACCGTCCACCGGTTCCGAGGTCCATGCGCCGTTTGGCGGTCTTCGCGATTCCTCCTTCCCGGCCCCGCGCGAACAAAACAGCGATGTTGCTGCGGACTTCTTCACCGAAACCAAGACAGCCTACGTACGCGTCGCACCGCAGGGACGTGCCTCGTGAGCACGCCTGCACTGACCAAAGGCATTGAGATGACCACGGAATCTGTGTTGCGTCCCTCAAACACCGTGATGGATCCGGTGGACATGGGCGGTGCCCGGGCCTCCCGGCACAGCTTCATTCGTTCGATGATCCGCCGCGCTGTGCGTGCCGGCTGGCAGATCGAACGCACCTACTTTGATGTCGACGCCCAAGGCCGCGGCGACGCAATCTATGAGGTCCGTGCGGAATCCCACCTGTGGAGCTTTGTGGCATTCTCGCAACGACTGAGCGAGTCAGAGCGTACCGACCGGGTGATCGCGAAGGCGTGGGACATCACCGCTGCTCTGGTTGAAGGAAGCGTGGATGCGGATCGCCTGGCCCGGATGCGGGCCCAGGTGCCGCTGCAGGAAGCCGGCCGCGCCGAGCAAGGATCCCTGATCTGGACCCGCGCCAACCGCAGCGAACGATTTTTCGAATACGTCGCGGACCGCTTGGCCGACGGAGAGCAGCCCGAGAGCGAAAAGTTTGGCGGCTCTCCCTACATCATTCGCAGCACGGCGTTCTACAGCAACGGAAAATGCGGACTGGCCGACTACGAAGGTTTCGAGGACGGCCACCCTTTGGCGGTTCCCTACCGGGCACACATGGTCACCGCCTGGCTCATGCGTGAATTCAGCTACGACTTGGTGGAGGCCTGCGCCGCAGCCCGCAACCCCCGGGCCGCAAGGCTCAGCGGGCCCTGGCGCCGCTACCTGGGCATGGGCAACGCCACCGGATTGGGCATGGTGCCCTACGCCATCAACCACCCCGAGGTCATCAACGCCTGGGCGCTGCTGCGGGAGATCCCTTTGGCTTCGGTCATCGCCCGCACCGTTGCACCCACAGAGGCAACAGTGCAGCGCGTCATGGATCTACTGAGCGAGTCAATCGACTATTTGGCCGAGCAGGCAGACATTCAGAGCGCGCCCTTCGCGGCAGGCCCCGAGTTGGCTGTACAGCTCGAAGAACTACTGGGTGAGCTGCGGTCGTGGGCGACCACAGGGCGCTTCACAGGGAAAGAAACCAGCCACATCTGGAAAGAACTGCATGATGCGGCGGCCCTGCGTGGACCGGGTTGCCGGGGCATGGTGGCCTCCGTGCTCACCGAACTCAGCGACGATCTGGATGAGAAAGTCGAAGCGCTGCTCCGCTGCGATGAGTCCCGCCGCATCGCCCCGGGTGACACCTGCGCCCGTCTGGCCCGGGGAATCGATGACGAATACTCCTGGACCGGGGCGTTCGACTTCTCCACTCCGACGGCGCAGCAGCACTTCTGGTTCTCCTCGGTGGACAACGAGGAGCCCCGGCGCGCCCGGCTGGGAGCGGACCCGGGAGAAAATGTTCAACACCCCGTGGATATTGCCCGGGCCGTGGCGAAACTACGCGCGGACTTGGCCGGTACTGATGAAGAGATGAGCGTGGGCGAGTTCCTGCTGTCCCATCCCTGGCATCGTGCGACCGTGGCCCGTGTGCAGAACGTCGGCAAGCTGACCTATGGCGAGGTGCGGGACAACCTGTTGGATGCGGAATTCCTGCCGCTGAATCTCCAGCGATTCCAGCTCGCGGTCTACGGCATGGAGAATTACACCCCGCAGTCCACCGACTGGCTGCGCGTGACCCTGATGGCCGGGGCGCCGCGCATCGCGGACCTGGCGTCCGGGGATGCCGATGATTCGTGGATGTTCACCCTTCGGCCCCGGGAGGCGGCAGATCATGTCTAACTTCCAGGGTCCGGCCACTGTCGTCGACGGGCCACAAATTGAGACGGTCCAGAGCCATTCGGCGTTGGACCCGGGGAACCGACAGGACGCCGCTGGCCTTCATGCCGCGGCCACCATCGTCGACGGCCTGCAAATCAACAATTGGGACCGAGGCGTCCTGGAGGAACTGCGCGCCGGCGGCATCAGCGGAGTCAACGCCACCTGCGCGGTCTGGGAGGGCCCGGCCGATACCCTCAAGGCCATCGGGGACTGGTATCAGCTCGCTGTACAGAATCCCGACCTGATGGTGCTGGCCCAGAATAGCCAGGATATTCGCCAGGCCAAACTGGATGAGCGCGTCGCGGTGCTGCTGGGATTCCAGAACACGAGCTCCTTCGGGGATGACTTCCGCCTGGTGGAGGTCTTCCACAAGCTGGGAGTGAAGATCGCCCAACTGACCTACAACATCCAAAACCTGGTCGGCGGAGCCTGCTATGAGCCCGAGGATTCCGGCCTGACTCGGTTCGGTCGGACCATCGTGTCGGAAATGAACCGCGTGGGCATGCTCATCGACCTCTCACATGTGGGCAACCGGACCTCCCTGGATGCGGTCGAGGCTTCGATTGCCCCGGTGGCCATCACCCACTCGAACCCCACCTGGTTTGTGGAGAATCCGCGCAACAAGCCCGACGAAGTCATCCGTGCGGTCACCGACAAGGGCGGAATGCTGGGCTGCTGCCTTTACCCGCTTGTCATTGGCGGGAAGAAAACGACCCTGGACCAGTTCTGCCAGATGATCGCTCGCCTCGTTGATGAGCTGGGACCCGAGCGGGTTGGTTTGGGCAGTGACTGCACGCGCAACTGGGACGAGAACTATGTTGGCTGGTTGCGCAATGGCCGCTGGCAGCCCCCGGGGGACAACAAGCCCCTTTGGCCCGAATGGCCCGAGTGGTTTGTCGGACCCGAGGATTTTCCCCGATTGACCGATGGGCTGGTCAAGGTGGGACTCGACGAAAAAACTATTCGCGGCGTGCTTGGTGAGAACTGGCTGCGCCTCTTCGACGATGTTTTCCCCGGAAGGAAGATCTGATGACCGTTATGACCGAGAAAGTAGCAACGATGGAAACCAGCGGTTCGGCGCCCGTGGTGCGTCTGGCTATGCGGGAAGTGCGTGAGGCCGCATACCGCGCGCTCATGGCCCGCGGAGCAAGCAATGCCGAGGCACAGGCAGCAGCCCGGCAGGTCCTTTTCGCCGAGGTGCACCATGGCACCGGATTGGCGACCCTGGCCTCGTGGCTGCGGGAGGCATCGTGGGCGTTGGATGCATTGACGTACATCCGCTCGACGACTCCCGCCGGGCAGAGCTTCGCGGTGGACTCCGGTTCGCGCTGCGATGCGCTGGTGCACGGGGTATTGCTGGTTGATGTGGCCAGCACCGGAGTCGGCAGCGAGGTGTTGTGCAACGGCGTCGAACACGATTCGCATCTGCTTGACGAGGCTCTGCTGAATGCCGCCGCGAGCTCAGGCTTCACGGTGGTGCACCGCAGCGCCGGCGATGCGAACCGCACCACGTTCGCCACGCCTGCCGGAGACCTGGGCACTGGTTTCAGCGCGGCGGGCCAAGCCGCACCGCATGATGCCCCTGCGGCGGGACACGGTTCGCGCTTCTATACGGCCGATACCGCCCCTGAGGGGACCTTTGTCGTATCAACAACGGCCGAACGGGACCTGAAGCGAGCCGAGACCGCCCATGCCGGAATACTCGTGAACGCCGAAACCTGGGCCGAAATCCGCACCGTGGCGGCCGGCTACCTGGTGGCTGACGCATGAGCGGGATCCAGCGTCGTTGGCACGAAGACGGAAAACCGCGCCCCTACACGGCATCGGCAACGTTTGGAGGAGTCGTCTGGGCCTGTGGGCAGGTTCCGACCATGGCCGACGGATCCACTCCCAAGTCCCTGCGTGACCAAGTGAATGTAGTGTTCGACAACTTGGAAAGGGTCCTCGCTGATGCCGGGGCCAATCTATCCAGCATCCTGAAGATCACAGTCTTCCTTGCGGATTTGGACGAATTTGATGAATACAACGCAGCTTATCTGGAGCGTTTCGGCGATTGCGTGCTCCCGCCACGCACCACCGTGGAGGTTTCGCGGTTCCGTGGGGAAAAGCGCATTGAAATGGACGCAGTCGCAGCAGCTATTTAACTCACTATTCCGGAACGGTGTCCTTTGAAGCCAAAAGGTGCCACAGCCCGCCGTCGTGATCGACCGGTGGCCGCCAGTGGGACGGCCACCGGCGTCCAGGCATGCGGGACGAAGATCAGTTCGGTCTTGTGACCGCATCGGGAGGACTTGGTCAAATCGCCAGTCCAGCAATCCTCGTTGCCCTGTAACGCGCTGATAACGCTGCGGTAGCAGAATTGAGTCAGCAAACACTGTAGAAAGTAAGCTCAGGAGCCTTCGTCAGTAGGAGAACCGCGGACGTCATGCTCAGGACAACAGCCGCGTCTGGGCCGTCCGGTGCACCGCGCGGCTCCGTCGCTTCAGGCGGGACGTCGCTCTCGCTTCTGGCCCTGGGGGCTATCAACAACGGAGGCTGGACGGCCAACGTGGCAGGACCCCTATCCCAAGGATGGAGTGGCCGGGATCGTGCTGGGGTAGCTGCTATTTCAGAATCGCTGCTGAATTTCGTGGCCCCGGCGATTTCCGCTTCCACTTGACCAATGGAGTCGCGATGACATACGTCGGCCACATCCTCCTCGATGTGCCCGCGAAGAATCCATCCCTCGGATTCACTCAGATTGCGCAGGCACTGTCCCAGATCGTTCAAACCAGTGAGCCTCGTTTCGCCGTTGGCATCTTCGGCGGCTGGGGTTCTGGTAAGAGCACGCTTATGGATGAGATCGAACAGCTCATTGCCCAAGATGAGACTGCGATCATCGTCCGATTTAACGCATGGCGATATGAACGCGAATCGCATCTCATCGTTCCGCTCCTCGACACGATAAGGTCATCTCTCGCTGAATGGGCAACCCAGGTGGAGCACGCAGCGCAGCAAACCAAAATGAGAGAAATTACGCGGCAGATCGGGCAGGTTGTGAGGGCCCTCGTTCGCTCGACAAGAATTGAAATTGGCGTTCCCAGTGGACCCACGTTGTCCCTTGATCCGGGAAAAGCCCTAGACGAGTTCGTGGCTCATCCTGACGATATTGGCGCCACCGCACAGTCCCTCTACTTTGGAGCCTTTCAACAGCTGACGTCGGCTTTTTCTGACGTGCGGGAAGCTGGGCTGTCGCGGATTGTCGTGTTTGTCGATGACCTCGACCGCTGCCTCCCGCAGCAATCACTAACTGTCTTGGAGTCGATGAAGCTATTCTTCGACATGCCAGGCTTCATCTTTGTCGTAGGGCTTGATGAACGCGTGGTCGAATCGGCGGTCAGGACGAAGTTCGCAGGGCAACCTGGAGGACTGAACATTGATCGACAGCTGGAGCGGGACTATCTGAAGAAAATGTTCCAAGTCCCATACACACTTCCCCCGTTGATGGCTGGCCAGCTGGACGACCTTCTGCAATGGCTCATCGTTCACGGCAAGCTGGCTCCTGAGCAACAGATCGACCTCAACGTACGGGTACGCAAATATCTGAGGTATGTAGCCACAGAAGGCCGAATAAATCCCCGAGAAGTCAAGCGCTACATCAATGCCTACACGCTCAACCGAATGGTCCGCCCGGATCTGGAGCCCGACACAATGCTCGCACTTCAGACAATTGACTTCCGCGGCGACTGGGAGCAGATCTATGAAGAGGTGGTACTGGCTGAACCTGACGTATTCGTCGACACGCTGAAGAGGTTCCGATCAGGTGAGGATACCGCTTTCGAAGACATTTGGCGCGACGTCGGAGTATTACCCCATGAATTCTCTAGTTTCCTTCGGTCCAGCGAGGCGCAGACTCTATCGGATACACCCGATTTAGGACGCTACCTGTCGTTGATGGAAACAACCAGGAGTACTGCGCCATGGATTACTGATGCAATGCGCGACGTCGGATTACTAAGGGCGCATGTCAGAGACCTCGACTCTGGCCTGATATTCGGCTCTGCAAGCGCCCGCGATACCGCTGTGCAGGTGAAGGACACTCTTGGGCGGCTGTCGAGCTACACAATGACGCCGGACCGCCGCAGCCGGCCTCTGGACAGGTTGTATGAACTGATCAACATTCTTGCCCCTTCCGGCAGCTCCGATAGTCCACCCCAAGGGACAACATCCCAACAAATCGAAGATTGGCGCAAAGCGGCGGGCGCGGCGATCGACGCCATGCAAACGGAACTCCGCGACATTAGGCAGGCATCGGCTTTTAGCCGCTGACCAACCCCCGGGGTTTTGAACCCGCCACCCACTCAAACCCGCCAGCTACTTTGAGAGGATGAGCTTCCGTGGGGTGACGGTGAGGCGGATGCCTGCGTGGACTCCAAGCAGGGCTTTAGCGAATTCTGGGACGTCGATGCGTCCTTGCCAGCGTTCGGGTGTGCTGTCGGTGTCCTTCAGCTGATCATCGTGGCCGGGGTTCCAGTCACGGAGAGCGGTAGGAATGGTACTGTTCCACGCGGCCCATGCTTTGGGCAGCGGCCGGCCTGCCGATGGCGCTTCGATGTCAACTAACAGGGTGTCCTGCCAGTCCTCGGTCTGTTCCATATGGTCGTCAAAGAAGAAATGTCCTTCCTTTTCGGTGATGGACATCAGCCGAAGTTTGAGCGCATGACGCAACCGGGGCACTTCCCTGCCTCCCACTCGCGGACGGGGTGCTTTCGACGAAAGGAAGGTCGTCAGCAGCGGCACGGGTGAGTCTATGGGGTCCCCTTCTTTCCAGTGCTCGATCTGGACGGGACAGAAGTGGGCGGCGCTTTGCTCATGGACCAGGACGGGTAGACCCCTTATGGCCAGTCCGACGTCGAGCTGGAACTCAACCTCGGGTGGGGCGGCCCTGCCGACAGTAAAGCCCACGAGCTCCACCTGGATTTTGAGGTCCCCGAAGAGGAACCGCTGAAGGTTCTGGTAGCCCTCCTCTGAATTAACGATGCCGTAGCGTCCGCTGTGGCTGCGATGCACCACGGCCAGCGGTGCCCCGCGAACCGCGGCGTTGTCGATCTGGACGAGGCCGTCGCTGCGGGCTCCTACCGCCTTAGAGGACAGACCGAACGCCACGTCGTAGTCCTCTGGATTCGAACCGACCAAGCAGAACAGTTCGTCCACCGGAAACCCGTCATCTGGGAGTTCTGTCGGTTTGAAGTCGTCGCGCGTCCGCGCCCGTCTCAATGCTGCCGGCGTGAGGTAGTCATACATCCGGTCGGGGCCGAAGACGTCTGTCCCCTGGATTCCTGTGGCGTCGCGGATGCGCTCAAAAATCCCGAAACCTATTGCGAAGCGGATTCCCCCATGCGGCGTGGCGTACGTGAACACCCTTGCCACATACCTGTTCCCGGCGGCTGGGTCGATCTCCCCGCCTACGTCGGCGAGGGCTTCCGGGATGACCCGCTGCAGGAGTGAGCGACAGATCAGCCCACCCATGGAGTGCGCAACGAGAAAGACCCTTGGCGCACCCGTCTTCTCCAACACCAGCTTGATCAGGTTGAACAGGCTGCGGGCGGCGTTCTCGAATGAAAAACTCTCCGGCTCTTCCGAAAACGAATCTGCAGATCCATCATAAAAACGATGGATCCACACGGACGCCGAATTTACAGTGCCGGCTTCCACGCTGTTCAGGAAAGTCCACTGATCCCCGTGAACGGGTACCTCATATTTGTGGTCCGTTACCAGCCGCAGCATCGGGGATTCAAACTGGTGGAATTTCGCCCTTCCGTTGCTGTCAGCACGGACATGTACCGATCCCTGGCTGAAGCCATAAAAGGGATCGTCCACGGCGCTGTTTATAGCCGATCCGCTGCCTGCGAAGCCCCGGACATAAATCACTGGGAGCCTGCCGTCGTCGCCCGGGTAGCCCATCTTGTATTCCTTTTCCAAAAACGGATGCACCTGCCAGGAAGCACTGAGGTGCACGGTTATGTGGTGAGTTGATCATGGAGGCGTTACGGCGGCGTTACCGGCAGACCGTGGAGGCAGCGTTAATGAACCGTGAACCCTGGCACAAGACGTGTCTCCAGCTCACGGTCGTAACGCAGCAATAACGAGGTCACGCTGTACTGGGTTCAAATGTGAAACAGCCTGCTGGGAGTCAGTTATGAGGCAGACACTGCACAGCGTGGTGGCAAATTGACACGAGCGGCTCAGCTGAATCTTGAGCCATTATTTCGCAAAGGTAGGCCAACTCCTGATAGTTCTGCAGCAGGTTCGTAACAGCCAGAAGAAGTGGACTACTTTGAACAGGTCAGGCATCTCGCAGGCTGGTAGGGATTGGTTTGGGTGCCTGAAAATCCGGACGCTCCAAATGGATGAGGTTAAAGACGGGGAGTGGATGGCTATCATGATCAAATCATCAGCAAATGGCTTGAGTCCGGTCACACTATGAGTTTCCGGGCGAGAATAACTTACAGACAAACTCCGGGTATTGCCCAAAGCGCGGTGTCCACCGCTGACCCCGACGAGGTCCTACGAGTGGTGCAAGGCTGGCTCGCCGGTCAGCCAGGAAAAGCTGGCCGGTAGGCGCTCCTCCCTTGCCCGGGCTTGGCGGTCAAGGGCGCCAGCTAGGAGACTTTTGACGGAATCGGAAGGCAGGAGACCCATGTCCTCCTCAAGTTTCCCCCGGTACCGTTCGTAGGCGCTAAGCGCCGCGGCGGGATTGCCCTGCCGCATCTCCGCAGCGATGAGAAGCCCCACCGCTTTCTCATATAGCGGCTCAAGCTCCAACGCGGCTTCTGCCGCTGCCCCTGCCACCTCAGAATTACCCCGGGCGAGTGACAGACGCGAAATTGCCGTGAAAGCGCGAAGCCGATCTTGCCGCAGCCTGCTCTGTTCAAAAATCACCCAGTCCTCATACCAGCCCGGAAGCACCTCCGCATCACGCAACTCATGCAACGAGGAGGCAACGTCGTCGTCAAACCCGGCCTGGCCCAGGGCACGGATCCGGGCGCGTATCCGATGCAGGTCCACCTCAACGTGATCGGTCAGGGACAGCATCGCGCCCGCATTGACCATCAAATCGGGCACCTGACGTGAAATTAGGTGAACAGTCACACGCAGACTCTCCAGCGCCCGGGCATCAGGATACTCCGGCCACAACTGGCCAACGAGATAACTGCGGAGGCTCGGACCCCGGATGGCCAGCGCCGCGATAAGGCGCTGCTGACGTGTTGCAACATGAAGGACCACCGCGCCCCGGCGAAGCCGCCACGACCCAAGTAGATCCAATTTCAATTCTCCATAGCCGTCGTCGCCCATGGAACCCTGATTCCGGTTCGGTCTGAAGTGTTTAGAGCAGGTAAAACGAGGATCCCCAAAACGCTGGATAATGTCAATATGCTTGGCTTCCAATTTTTATTGTCGAGAGCTGACTATCCGAAAAAACCATCGTCAAGCCAGTCAACGGAAATGGATGTTGTCCCGCGGTCGCCAAAGGTGTCTAACGGCCGGGAATCCGTTTGGATATATACATCCAATGCCGGCGACGCCTAATCCGCTCACGCAAATAGGTTCGTGAACGCCGGCCGATGCGTTAGCGGACTATTACCGCACCCCCTTGAAAGTCCGACGGCGGATCAGCAGTCCCCCGCGACGGGGCGCCTGAGCCTGCCACTTCGGGAAAGCAGTAACGCCCGGGTAACACGCGATGCTCAAGACTGAGGACGGAGCGGCACTTCGCTGACCGTTCAGACCGGCCTCACATCAATGTTGCTGACCCATCAGGTGAAGGAGAGCCAAAGATGCATGAGATCAACCAACTGAACCTCTCGGAGCCGCGCAGCCGTGAATTGTGCGGGACGATGGAAGTTCACCGCCGGCTGCTGAACGTGAGCGTCACTTACCAGGAACGCCGGGCACTGATTGATAACCGTGCCCTGGCATACGAAGACCAGACACGCGGTGTCGCCCGAAGCGGCGTCCTTGTCATTCCCGCCGTCGTCCACGTGGTGCACAATCCCGCTGTTCCTGCCCAGAACGTGAGTATGGAGCAGATTCAGCGCCAGGTCGAGGTGCTGAACGAGGATTTCCGGGCCAACAACTCCGATGCGTCCGGCGTGCCGCCGGTTTGGGCGGACCGACTGGCCGACTGCAATATTGAGTTCCGGCTCGCATCCCGAGATCCGGGCGGAAATCCGACCGATGGCATTACGCGGACCGCCTCGACGGTGCCGTTTTTCACCACTGAGCTGGACGACGTCAAGTCCAGGGCCACCGGCGGCGCAGACCCCTGGCCCAGTGACGAGTACCTCAACGTGTGGGTGTGCAACGACCTCCGGGACGGGATTGGCCGGGTCATTCTCGGCTACGCTCAATTCCCCGGGGGCCCGCCCACTACCGACGGTGTTGTCATCGCGAATTTCTGCTTCGGCAAGGGTGGAACGGCCCAAACTCCCTTCGACCTCGGCCGGACCGCTACCCACGAGATCGGTCACTGGTTGGACCTGCGGCACATCTGGGGCGACGACCGCGGCTCCTGCAGTGGCAGCGACATGGTGGAGGACACGCCCAACCAGGCCGACGCCACCTTCAATAGTCCGACGTTCCCGCAAATCAGCTGCAGCAACGGACCCAACGGCAACATGTTCATGAACTACATGGACTATACCGACGACGTTGCCATGTTCATGTTCACCAAGGGCCAGTCGAGGCGGATGGACGCATGCCTGGAGGGTGCCCGGGCTTCCTTCCTGGCCGCGGCTGCTTCGCCTACGTCCCACGGGGACGGGGAGTTGCTCCGTCTCCGGCACGAAGTCGAACGGCTCCGCCAAGACAACCACAACGCGATGTTGATGCTGAATGGCATCCGGGACGCGCTCAACAGTGACAGCGTCAACACTACGGGTGGATGATGGGTTGATGATGACTCCAGCCGGGCGGTGAGAGCCATGACCGGTCCCTCAGCTGAAATCACCGGTATCTGGCTGCACTGTCACGAGGAAGACACTCCCTCATCGATGGTCTTCCGCCCCCGAGACTACCCCTTACGCCCGGCTCGTTGGCGGGACGCACTTGAGTTGCGGGCGGACGGCACCTGCATCTGGCATGGAAGCAGCCCTGACGACCGCGGACAGTCCACCCCTGGCCGCTGGGAGGATATCGGAAACGGCCAGGCACAAATTACGATTGCCACGGCTGCGGGCGGTTCCTTCCCCCGCCGGATCCAGTCGTGGGCACCGGACAAGCTGATGGTTGAGAAGTACAACGACGCACCGGCCGCCGGAAACTGAGATGTTGTCCGATCCGTACTGCACAGTGCAGTAACGGCTCCGTAACGCCTCCAGGATCATAATGCGGCCGGAGGCGGATACGATTCAACGCCCTTAAAGATGCGAAGACTCAACCAGGAAGCGGATGGTGCATGATGGCTGGACCACAGGATGGACGCACAGCGGTAGCCAAAGATAGCGCAGCTGACCGCCTCAGCGAGGGCCTCGATCCTAGCACTAACAGGCTGGGCGAGACACTCGAAGCGCTTCCGGACGGGGTGGTGGCTGCCCTTGAAGTCCGGGATGCCTGGCGTCGGGAATTGGCAGAGAACATCGAAGCTCTTGAGTTCATAGTTGCAGATCTGCAGAGGTGGCCGGTGGGATCGGTGGTGCGGGTCGCGTTCCTCGATGGAGACTCCGCACTCCACGCCGATGTGGCAACAGCGACAGAACAAATTTCCGCCGCCATGAATCTCACACTAGATTTCGGGTTCGACGACGGAACGTACAGACGATGGACGCTGAGCGATACCCAGCTGAAGGCTGAGATCAGAGTGAGCTTCGACACGAACGGCTACTGGTCGCTGGTGGGCACCGACAGCACTGACACCACGATAGACCCGTCCGGTGGGCCGATCGGCGGCATGGCGAATCAGCGAAGCCTGAACCTGGGCGGCTATAAGGTGTCCAAGCCCCAGGGTTGGGAGGGAACCGTCCGGCACGAGTTCATGCACGCTCTGGCGTTCAAGCACGAACACCAGAACTTCCGCGGCCCCTGCGAGGCGGACTTCCGCTGGGAAAACGACCCCGGATACGTACCGACGACCGACCCAAGGGGCGTGTTCGTCCCCGATGTTGCAGGAAAAAGGCCAGGTATCTACACCTACCTCGCCGGACCGCCCAACAGGTGGTCGAAGGCCAAGGTGGACCACAACCTTCGCACAACGAATGACCCAAATTCGGTGATGGGCGAATTCGATTCCTCTTCGGTGATGCTCTATCGCTTCGCTCCGTTCTTCTACAAGTCGAGTCCCAGCGCTTGCGCTCCCGCAGGCCCCGGCAATGATCTGTCGACGGGCGACAAACGGGGGCTTCATTTGCTCTACCCGGAGGCCGCCGAAGAGGTAGCCAAGATGGCTGAGCAGTCGCTTCGTGGACTGGAGATCGTCAATTCGGAAAGCCAGCGTAACTCCACCTCCGTGTTCAACGATCGGCTCGTAGAACTCCTTACAGCCCACTCGGCAGTCGCCGACTGAGCAGGGTCACAACACTATTTGGTGGACTGCGTCCAGCGGGAGGTAGCGCGGCTCTATGTGGGCTGCTTCCTCTTGAGCGGTCACCGCTCCTAACGGATCAAACGGCACATACCGGGAGAAGTCGTGTCCGGTCGATTCGGCGAGGTTGGCGATCGCGATTTGGAACGTGCGGTACGCGCCAAGGACGAATCCCTCCACGGCCTCCGTCCGCGCGCGACGTTCGAGCAACTCCCGCATCATTTCTCCTTGGCTGATCACGTAGGCCGTCGCATGCAGCGCGCGCGTCCCGGAGGCCTCCATGACCACTAGCTTCCAGAACTCCCGTGGCGCGATCACGCCCGGTGCGATCTGTTGGTCGTCTTCCCGCATCACCGGCCCCGTGAAGACGCACGCCTTAAAGCCGTGCGTCTTGACGCTCGTCAGGATGTAATTTTCAAGTCCGAGCCAAAGCTGGGAACTGGAATTGAAGTCCCCGTGCTGGACGGCGGCGTTCGTATAGTGGAAAGTGTCGTCGTTGGCCCTCCGGGCGAGCCCGTTCGCTTCCTCCCCGGGGCCGCCTGCCGGCGGTGTATCGTCCCAGTTCGGATCCTCGCGCCGGACCAAGTGACCGCGGTCAATGTCCGGGTGGGCGTAATCCTCCTTGCGAAGCTGGATGGTGAGGGGGATCCGCCCGTCCTGGAACCATCTATCGTCCCCGCGCTTGATAGCAACGTGATGCAGCCCGTCGATGTTGACCGCCGTCATTGCCGGCTGGCGGCGGCTGCGGGAGAACTTCACCCCGAAGTGTGTGTAACGGATCTCGGACGGCTGGCTCGGGAGTTCGTCGCTCGGCGTTGCCAGATCGGCGGCGAGGGTACTCGATACGACCGGCCACGGAGCCGCGAGGTCACCTGTACCCAAAAAATGGGGATCGTAGCCGGCGCGACCGGCAAGGTCTGTTGGGTTATGGATTCCGTCCCGGCGTGCCTCGGCAGTCCCCGCGTCGGCGGCAGTGATCAAAATGGGACGCCTGCCGTCGAGCAGGTCCCGCAGCGTCCCAACCCCCACCGCGCTGTTGAAGCGCCCAAAAATTCCGGAGTAGTGCAGGCCCACCACCTTGCCGTCCACCAGGCGGATCAGCGGCGAACCTGAGTTGCCCCCGAGGCTGGTGCAGTCGTAACGCAAGGCAACCCCGGGCGCCAGGGCCTGCAGGATCTTCCCGGGCGCATATCGCTTAACGTCGTACAGATCGCGGAAATACCTCGCCATGTCAGAGGCGTCATTGCGGTCGTCATACGCAGGGTAGCCAACGAGTGCAACGAGGTCGCCGACGGCGGCATCACTGTCCGCGAGCGCCAACGGTGATGGCAAGTTCTTTCCCGTGATCCGCAGGAACGCCACATCGGGAGACGTTGTGTCGGCGAGGTAGGGGACGTCGACGACAGTGAACGGCGTCGCCTCGCTGGCGATGCTGCCGA
Organism: Pseudarthrobacter sp. S3; assembly: GCF_050156905.1. Lineage (NCBI taxonomy): Bacteria > Bacillati > Actinomycetota > Actinomycetes > Micrococcales > Micrococcaceae > Pseudarthrobacter > Pseudarthrobacter sp. S3. Next base: position 2,392,457 of record NZ_CP189583.1, read on the forward strand.
ACTCCTCGTTGAAGTCGAGCGACGCTCCATAGCGGATCTGGGATGGGTCGCGCATGAAGATCCCCTGCCCGTCGGCCGTGCGCCGCGCCACGAGCGCGGCCACATGACGGTTGGTGACCACGATACGATCCGCGCCTTCCGCCGCAATGACCCAGCCTGTTCCGCCCCAGGCCATGCGGAAATTGGTGAACTCAACCCGGCCGACCGATGGGATGGTCTTCTCGGTGCCGCGGATGCGGGCGTCCGTTCCGGGCGGGAAATCGTCCAGGCTGTCGTCCTGCCCCGCGCCGAGGACCACTTGGTTGTTCTTGATCAGCAGGGGTGGACGGCCCACGCGCTGCACAATCGCTTCGAGGTCGTCCATGGAGCTGACGTTTTCGAGTTGGTCGGCCGTGCTTCTGGCCGGGTGGCTGCCAAGGCCGGTTACCGCGAGGTTAGTGAGCCCCATTCGTGCGAGGAGGCCGCCGGCGACCTGCTTTTCGAGGGCGGCCCTCAGCTTTGGGGATTCCTGCAGCCGCTGTTGCGCCGTTGTCATAGTGACCATTTCCTTTCGAACGAATAGAGAACCGCCATGGGTGGCACGAATGCAGAAGGGACATGGTGCGCAAGCAGAGCCGCCGCGGCATCGTCCGGCGCCGAGCGTCGCGCCTCTCGATCGGCGGCCGGGTAGCGCCGGCGCAGGCGTTGAAACTCTTCCCGCGCTTTCCCAAGGTTCACTGCGCCTGACCAGATCCGGATTTGTTCGAGGCAGGCCTCTTCCGAGTCGAGCTGGGCGATACGGTCCACCATTGTTTCGTCCGGGCGTCGCGTCCAAGACGGAGGGTGGCTGGTCAGCCGTGATGGATAGGCCCATTGGCCCGCTGCCGTACGGCGCCATCGTTCGGAACTTCGAGCGAGCAGCCGGAGGTCTGGACGACGGAGCGCGACGGCGGCTGCCCCTAGCCACTCGGCGAGCAGACCGAGCGCGGCAAGGTTCTGGATTGACCCGCCCGGGGAAGGCGCAGGAGCGATGCTCCAGTCCCCCGCACCGCTGGGCGGCAGGCCGCCGGCCTCGGCCAGCTCAAAGTCCGTGCGCGCGAGATGACGGAGCATGGCATCGCCCGGATCCAGCTGCTGCATCGTCTCTGTGACCGGACCGTAGGGCGTCGCACTGGCGAGGACACGTGCTGCCCCGGCCGGCGTGGCAAGGTCGGGTGCCGTTGGGACCGGCATGTTCGTCTCCCTGACCGTGGTGGTCGGTGAAGTCACGTTCGCCGCGAACCGGCTGGCCTGCACCGCCAGCGAATCGAGCACTTGCGGTGACGGCACGCCGGACACCCACGTCGTCGTCGGCGACCAAACCACGGCCGCGGCATCGACGGGGTCGCTGACACCCCATGAAGAGCGCAGTTGTGGTGCGCCGGTATGCACCAGTGCGAACCCGAGGGCTCCGTTGGCCAACGAACCGTTCAACCCCCGTTCACGCAGCTCGGTGGCGAGTTCAGCCAGCCCCGGGTCCGCCGTGAATGCACTCTCGAGGGCTGCGAATCCCGACTCGGCCCACATCTCGAGGTGGGCAAGGGTAGTAGTCTGCGCCCTCTCGCGAAAGCGGCCATCGAAGTACCGGTGCGGATCGAACCCGTGCAGGGCATCTGACCAGCGGCCCGCGCGCCACAAGAAGGAGCGGGCCACGTCTAAGGCCGGTGAGTGAGGGTCACCAGGGCTTTGGCCGAAGGACCTCCCGTAAACATAGGCGGCTTCCCGGATATCCCCACGCTCAAGGGTCGCTTCGAGTTCGCGGGCGGCACCCTCGTGGTCCACAGAGAGAGCAGATTTCGAGCCGCGTCGGAACTTCGACGTTCGCAGGCCGATGGAGTCCCGTACGAGGTCTTGTGCGGCCGCGGGCAGTTCCGAGACGGATTGGCGGTCAAGCTGTTGAAGTACCTCCGGTGCGATACGAGGAGGCCGTCCGCCCGAGCGCATCGCTTGAAGGCGGTGGTAGGCGGCCTCGAGCTGCGCGAACGGTTCGGGGCGTCGCTCAAACCATCTCGCGGCCCTCAGGTTCAGGCCGACCGTTGCGGAAGGTTCCCCGGCGTTGTACAGCAGTTCGAGCAAGGAGGCCCGCACGTCCGGCCGGTGGCGGACCCAGCCTGGCACGGCGTCAGGCTCAACCAGCCAGCGCTGATTGGCCAGCGCCTCGAAAGCGGCGACTGCATCGGGCGCCTGCATGTCATCCAGCCCTACGTGCGGCGCCAGCACCTCGGCGATGATGTCGGCGTTGATCCTGCGTATCAGGAGGGCGGGCTGCGCGAGTAGGCGCAGGTTCTCATCACCGGTTCGGGACAGCAGGAAGCGGTAGAGATAGACGGCCGCGAGGTCCCCTTGTCCCGAGACGCCCTCTAGCGCCATCGGTCCGGACTGGCGGACAGCCAAGGCAGCCAGCCGGAGCAGGAGCGGGATTCCATCGGATACTTCACGTATGCGCTGGAACATGTCGGACCCCGCGTCGTAGCGGCTGAGCAGGCGGTCGGCGTTCTCGTCGTCGAGTCCGCCCAGCTCGATCCGTTCGCCCACTCGTTCCGGCACACTCTCGAGTGCTGGCCCCCGGCCGGCCGCGATGACCGCCAGCGGGCGCAGCCCTTGTCTGCACAATTCGTCGATAGTCTCGAACAGGCGAAGCGGGTGCGTCTCTCCCCGGCCCCGAAGCACCTCAACCGTGTCGAGGATCAGCAGGACCGGGCGGCCGACGACGAGGACGGTCTCGCCGAGCACCCGCGACAGTTCCTGGGGAATGTGCTGGCGCCCGGAACCCTTGGTGTTTCCGTCCGGAGACGACCCGGCTCCCGCCGCTGCCAAGCGGGCTTGACGAAGCGGCGACGTGGTCGGACCCGACTCAAGCGCGACCTGGCGGCTTATCTCTACAGTGAGACCGACCTGGTCCTGAATGTCCAGTCCCCCACGGTCGAAGTCGAGCCTGACGACCAGCCACGGCGGGGCCTGGATGCCTGCGCGGCGGGCCGTCTCGTCGATGAGCGTCGATTTCCCGATTCCGGGAAGTCCGGTGATGTAAAGGGCGGCTACCGGCCCATCTGTGAACGGTCGGCTGAGCCAGCGTTCAGCCTGCGCAATCTCGGCGTGCCGGCCGTAGAAACCTCGGTCCTGCATCAGCTGCGCACGGGCGTCCGCATCAAAACGCCCCAGCGCAGAGCGGACGGATGCCAGTGCCTGGTGCGCGGCGGCCTGCGGGCCAGCGCGATCAAGGGCCGTGGCCACACGCGCGAGCGAGTCACGGTCCAGCGGTGGCTCCAGCAGGTGTGTGATTCCTGCTCCAGTGTAGGGGGACACCCCCGCGAGGGCGTCGAGTAGTGCCTCGGTAGCGGGATCCCGCGGATATTGGCGCCGCAAACGGATCTCCGAGTCGAGGGTCCCTCCGGATTCCAACGCCGCAAGTTCGCGACGGCGCACGGTGCCGCGCATCAACCACCCGCTCGGTTTGCTCGTGTCACACGCATTGGCCAGGTTGACGGTGACAGCCAGGGCGGCGTCTGGTGAGACATCACCGAGCATGTTCAGCAGCGCTCCCGGGTCGAAGGGACCGGAGAGCGCAGCAAACCTGCGGGCGCGTTCGATGAATGGGCGGGCCTCTTCGATGCTCATCCGCCGCCGCCCGCGATGAGTCGCAGGTCGGCCCTAAGGCGTTCGCTGACGGTAGCGAGCAGTTCCTGAGCGTAGAGACCGTTGACGTGAGGGAGGTCAAACAATGCACGATCGGTCGCGTACGCGACCCGGCCCTCCTCGACGGCGCCGGTCAAATCCATCGATGCGACGGTGAGCAGATCGAGGATGTCGGCGCGGCGGAAGTCTCCGATGAACTCGACGACGAGGCCGGGCGAGCGGTCGGTCTCAGTGGCCGGCAAACCTGCGAATTCGGGTCCTGGAAGGGTAAGCGTCTCGAGTCCTGCGATGACGAGCCGCAGCCGGGGTTTGGTGAGGGAGGCGCCGACGAGGCCTTCGATTGTGACGCGGGCAGCTTCCGTCAATGGCACCGTGGGATTATCGATAAATAACCACACTGTCCTTCCTGCCTTGGCCGCTGCCGCTTCTATTGCTGCAGCAAGATTCTCTGCCCGTTCCCTGGCAGCCGCTTCCGGTGGCGCCTTACCTGCTGCCGCGCTGGCTTGTTCGGCAAGGGGTTCGGGAAGGTCCAGTCCTCCGAGCCGCACTCTGCGGCGGATGTCTGCGATTAGGTCATCCACGATCTGATCCTGCATGATGCGGACCAGGCAATGCTCGGGGCCTTGGCGGACGAGGAGTTGTTGAAGGATGTCGTGGCTGAATCCGAGACCCGTCGAGGTGGATTCGATTACGGCCCGCTTGATCCGCACGCCGCGGACGCGACCGGCGGCGTGGCCGGCCTCGGCGATGGCTTGGAAGAACTGGTTGCGGCCGATGACGAGAGGTCCGCTGACCGTCCCATCCAGCGACCAGAGCGTCGGTGGAGCTACATCGTTACGGACGTGGTCCACAATCGAATTGATGAAGCTCCCGGCGGGGATAAATCGTGCACTGGCGTCGAACTCACCTTGATGTATCCCTATGAACTGGAGGTTTTTGTCAAAGCACGCTCCGCCTGACGAGCCACCTGCCGTAGGGACGTTGTGACGCCATCGGGCTGTGACGTTACTGATCTTGGCCGCGAAGCCGAAGTCGATGACATGATCCGTTCCACCCGGGAAGTGGATCAGGACGACGCGGCCCCTGTTTCTGGGCAGGGGCGGGGGCGACATAAGTCTTATGTGCCCGAGGTGGGTCGCAGCAGGCAGGACCATCTGCAGCAGGGCTACATCGTGGCGGTCATTGACATCCGAGTCCTTGAGGGGTGCGCGGCTCTCATACTCAGCATCGCCGCACTCTGACCGGAATATTGTGGGGACCTTGATGGCGAACTTCATGTTGTCGGCAAGCAAGACCTCCAAGTTCGGTGCGGGTTCCTGCGGTTTCCCCGGTCCAGCGACGGCGATGACATGCCAGGACGTAAGGACCAGGCTCGGTCCAACCAGCACGCCGCTGCCGGCCACACGATTATTCTTAAGTACCCTGCAGCGGAAGGCCTGGGCCTGGGCGAGGAACCGACGCAGCTCCTCAGTGGGTATGACGCCGTCGGGATCGTCCAGCACGCTGTCATCGAGCTGAAGGCCACGGGCGCGAAGGGCACCGACGAATGACGCCACGAGTCCCATGGCCTCAAGTTGTTCCAGCCAGAACTTGGCTGGATCCTTATTCACGCGGGCAGCCACGACATTGATCGCCTCGACAGTCAGCGGGCTGTCTCCGGACTGGACCGCGAGGAGGGCGCCGGCCGCCTCTGCCCCATGATGACGGATGGTGTCCAGGATCGCATCTTCATCCACGTGCGTGACTCCTCAGATATGCGAAGACGTTCCTTCCAATATTGGGTCACCCGGGCCAGTTCCTTTGGCCGTGTCGGACCAGGTCCACGAGCCCTCCCTGGACCGAGATCAGCACGCAGGGCGAATTCAATCTCTTTGCCGGGGCTGTCGTTGTCGATGTCGCGAACACCCATGTCGAGTTCCACCGCGGGCCTGTCACCGTAGGTGCCAGGGTAACCGGAAGAGACGAACCGCTTGTTGTAGTACTCGTCTTCGTTGCCGAACGACGCCGCCCCCATCCACCCCAGAGCCCTGCCCAGCGGGTTGAACAGCTTGCAGATGATGTAGTCGTACCCGGTGACGCTTCCGTTCGTGTTATGGACGATTCCGACAGTGCACATCGGGTACAGCATGGGATTAGGCTCTTCGTGCACCGCAGGCGCGATGAATCGCTGCCCCTCCACCGAGAATGACTCAACAGAAGCCGGGTCGGTGAAGGTAGCCCACGGTGGACAGTACGGCTCCGTCCTTTGCCCTTCATCCGGCGCCGTTTCAGGAGGACCCTGTTCGGTCTGTTCTTGTCCCGGAATCACCCTGAGCAGCATCTTGACGTCCTCGGGAATCTCCGGTCGATCCAGAAGGTTCAGCGTAGGCGCGGTTTCAGTCATTGGATTTCCTGTCTCATTTGCCTGGTTTTCCAACAAAGCCGGCAGCGCTCGGGGCCGACCTCGAGACGGTAAGCAGCCTCGAGCAGCGGGGGCGGAGTGGGTCCGGCCCGGTCCGGGGGTTCGAATCGCCCGGTTCAAGAAGCCGGACGCGCCAAGCGCTCACGCAGGTCATATCGCCTCACTCGGACGGGCTCATGCAGTGTTTCCAGTAGACGCCCATGGCGTTACCGCCGCGTTATTGGGAGGCACGCTATGGAGAGGTGGGTTGCCCTGCGGTGTTACTTTGCCGCAGGGCCAGCCCCGTTCCGCGATTCGTATCCGGTGCTGGATGCGGTTCATACCGGCGAGGCATCGTCATTGGGCGGCCGGGCCGTAGGGGCGCACTCCAACCTGTGCATGTGTGCCTTGAACATGCCGCCGGCCGCGGCCCACACCTACGGGGCGCGGCACGTCTTTAGGCTGACACACTTGACGCTGACGCGCTCGGCTTGTGTCTTCCCCAAAATCTGGTTATCGATTGCCGGCGTCCCGTCTCATCGTGACGCTTACGCAGGCATGATGCCCGAGCGGCGGAGCAGCGCCTGCGTTTTCGGGTGCTTCGGGGACGTGAAAATTTCGCTTGGCGGCCCCTCTTCGACTATGACGCCTTGGTCCATGACGACAATACGGTCCGCTATTTCGCGGGCGAACTGCATCTCGTGGGTGACAATCACCATCGTGGTGCCCTGCTGGGCAATCTTCTGGATCACCGCGAGGACTTCACCCACCAGCTCGGGATCCAGTGCGGAAGTCGGCTCGTCGAAGAGCATCACGGCGGGTTCCATGGCGAGAGCCCGGGCGATGGCGACCCGCTGCTTCTGGCCGCCGGAAAGCTTGCTGGGATAGTTCTCCATCTTGTCGCCCAAGCCCACCATTTCAAGGTTGGGAACGGCTTTGGCACGCGCCTCGGCAGCAGAGAGCTTTTTGACGTCGCGTAGTGGCGCCATAACATTCCCCAGGGCCGTCTTGTTCAGGAACAGGTTGAAGTGCTGGAACACGAAGCCGATATCGGTCCGTTTCTGGGCAGTGATTGACGCCTTTTCCGCGACCAGTTCACCGTTTCGTTCGTCGTAGCCGATCAGGTGTCCATTGACGTAGATCCGGCCGGCGTCGATAGTCTCGAGCTTGTTCATGCAGCGCAACAGGGTGCTCTTGCCGGACCCACTGGACCCCAGGATGGCTATGGTCTCACCGCGATGGACTACCAGGTCGACGCCTTTGAGTACCTCGACCCTTTTCCGTTCGTGGGCCTGGCCTCTGAGCCGCTGCCAAAGGGTCGGCTTCGTGTCGGAGACGAAGGTCTTGTGGACGTCCCGGACGTCAATAATGGTGTTGTCAGCCATTGGCCCGTGCCTTTCGTTCAAGCACTACCACGACGCGCGAAAGTGGAAGGCTGATAATCAGATAGAGAATGGCCGCTGCGGTGTAGATCGCCGTGGTCTGGAAGGTCTGGCTGTTGAGGATATTGGCGGTCTTCAGAATCTCTGTCACGGCGATGACCGAGGTCAGTGCGGTGTCCTTGATCATTGCGATGAAGTAGTTTCCGATCGGCCCCATGGAAACCACGAAGGATTGGGGAATGACCACCTTCCACAAAGTCTTGCTGGGCGTGTAGCCGAGCGACAGCGCTGCCTCCGTTTGGCCGTGTTCCACGGACAATATCGCGGAGCGGAAAACCTCGGAGAGGTAGGCGGCGTAGTTCAGGCCAAGGCCCAGGATACCGGCCGGTATGGGCTCAATACTGATGCCGATGCTCGGAAGCACGAAGAAGATGTAGACCAATTGAACCAGCAGCGGAGTGCCACGTATGACCTCCAGGTAGACCGTTGCAATGCCCCTGAGGATTTTGATCGATGAAATGCGCGCGAGGGCGATGAGCAGCCCCAGAACAAGGGCCAGCACCATGGCACCCAGGGCCAGTTGGATGACAACGGGGACGGCCTGGAGGAGTGCCGGGAAAACGGCGAAAGTGTTGTTGATGAAGTCCACTGGAAATCCCTAAGTAGGGTCGGGCCGGGACCGACCGGCACCGCTTGTGAAGCGGATGCCCGCCGGTCCCTGCGTGATTCTGAAACTTACTTGGACGTGTTCGCTTCGCCGAGGCCGTACTTCTTAAGGATCTCCAGGTACTTGGGGCTCTTCTTGAGTTCTGCCAAGCCGGAGTTCAGGTCTTCCAACAACTGTGTGTCGTCCTTGCGCACGCCGGCGCCGATGAGGCCCGGGTAGAACGGCTCGTACGGGGATACGAGCTTGAGCTTCGGGTTCGGCTTCTGGACCAGGCTGTAGCCGATCACGGCGCTGTCGGTGAAGACGGCGTCAACCTGCTTGTTTTCCACTGCCGCCAGCAGGGCCGCCTGCGAGTCGAAAAGTTTGACCTGGCTGCCGCCCAGGCTATCGACGAGGTCCTTGAAAACGGTGCCAGTCTGGGCGCCGAGGACCTTTCCCTTGACGTCGTCGCGGGAGGCCAGATTTGAATCGGCCGGGACCACCATGGCTTCGCCTTCGGTGTACCAGGGCTCGGTGAAGTTGATCTCCTTCTTGCGGTCATCGGTGATGTACATGGCATCGACGATTACGTCGGCCTTTTTGGCGTTGAGTGCCGCGATCAGTGTGGCGAACTCCGAGGTGAAGACCTTGACCTTCCAGCCCTTGGCCTCTGCGATGGCATTGATCATGTCCCCATCGATGCCTTTGAGCTCACCGGTTGCCTGGTCCGTGAAGGAGAACGGCGCATCGTTGGACGTCGCGATGGTGATGGTCTTCTCTTCGGTGCCACCGCCGCTGGCTGCACCGCCTGTTGCACCGCATGCGGTCAAGGCCAGGGCAACTGCAACACCCATTGGCACGAGCGTAGCGAAACGGGTGCGGAGCATTTTGTTCTTCATCGTTGCGAACCTTTGTTAGAGATTTTGTCTATTGAGTGAAACGGTCGAGACGCAGTGCGGCGGTAGCCTTGTGGGCTGCCATACCTTCGGCGTCGGAAATCGTTGTGACGTAATTGGCCAGACGGGGGGTTGCGTCTTTTTCGACCCGCTGGAAGGTGAGCGGCTTGAGGAAACGGGCCACGGAGAGTCCGGCTGATGACCGGGCACCCCCGCCCGTGGGCAACACGTGGTTTGTGCCGGACGAGCCTTTGTCCGAGTAGGCCACCGTGGACCAGGGCCCCAGGAAGATGGAACCGTAATTTTGCAGGTTCTCGTGATAGTAAGAATCGTCGGAGGTCTGGATCTCCAGGTGCTCCGGCGCCAGCAGGTCCATGATCTGTACCGCCGTTTCACGGTCCTCGGCCACGTAGACCGTGCCGTAGTCCCGCCACGCCGGTCCGGCAATGTCCCGCGTGGCCAGGGTCCGCAGCTGCTTGTCGATGTGCCGAATGACCTCTTCGCCGAGCTTATGCGACGTCGTAACGAGCGCAGCCGGTGACTGCGGACCGTGTTCGGCCTGGCCGAGGAGATCAGCAGCCACAAGTTCGGCGTCGGCGGTTTCGTCCGCAATCACGGCAACTTCGGACGGGCCGGCCAGGAGATCGATTCCGACGCGCCCGAAGAGCTGCCGTTTAGCCTCCGTAACATAGGCGTTTCCTGCCCCCACCAGGATGTCCGCCGGTTGCTCCCCCAGAAGGCCGAAGGCCATGGCGGCCATCGCCTGCACCCCGCCGAGGGCGAAGGCCCGGTCCACACCGGCCAGATAGGCGGCGTACAGCACGGCGGGGTTACCGCCGTCGGGCCCGGAAGGTGGCGTGCAGGCCACAACATTGCGGACGCCAGCGGCTTTGGCGACCCCTACCGTCATAAATGCGCTGGCGAGAATCGGGAACCGGCCTGCCGGGAGATAGGCGCCGACGCGGGCCACCGGGATGTATTTCTGTCCCATGAAGACGCCGGGGAGGAGTTCGGTTTCAAAGTCAAGGAGGCGTTCGCGCTGCTCGACGGCGAATAGCCGGGTCCGCTCGGCACTGGCTATGAGCGCCTCCCGAAGTTCAGGGGATAGCGAGTCGCCGGTCCTGGCCAGGTCGCCCTGACTGATCTCCGGGTTTGACCCCTGCCATCCGTCCAGCTTGTTGGCGTATTTGAGGACGGCGTCCATTCCGTTGGCCTCGATGTCAGCGAGGATCGCCGACACGGTTGACACAACTTCGGGCAGCCGCTGGGCGGGAACGCCGCCAATGGCCGGGCTTTTCAGGGTATGGAAGCTTCCCTGAATGTGCGTTGTGTCACGTGCGGATAGGTGCATGCTCCAAAGCTAATGACTCTCCAGCCATCGCACAACGGGAGCTAAACAAGTGCCACCCACAGGGTTTCCCTATGCGTTGAGTGGTCTGTTTCAGCCATGTAACGGAGCCGTCTCTGTCACAATGAACCCCCAAAAACCCTGATATTCCGGGCTTTGACTAGCATGGGTACATGACCCTCGCGCAACTCCGGGCTTTCCTCGCAGCGTATGAACTGGGTTCCTTCACTGCCGCGGCGCAAAAACTGGAAACAAGTCAGGCCTCCGTGTCCGAGCTCATCGGCCGGCTGGAGCACGAGCTTGAACACAGGCTCTTTACCCGGGGCGGGCGGCGTCTTTTACCCACCACGGCCGCCGTCGAACTGCAGGTGCATGCGCTGCAGTCCGTCACCTCGTTCGACAGCGGCGTGGAGGCTCTGAAATCCATGTCATCACTCGAAGGAGGCGTCTGCACGTTCGGTGTCCTGCGGTACGGCGCCCACTACGACCTGGCCGACCTGGTGCAGCGCTTCCACCGGCGGTATCCCAAGGTAAAGGTGCGCCTCGTCGGGCTGAATTCCTTGGCCGTGGCGGAATCAGTACTGTCGGGAGAAATTGAAGCAGGGCTGATCGTCCTGCCCGTGGCAGAGGCTGGCCTTCAGGTCCGGCCCCTGTTCCGTGACGAAGTTTTTTACGTATCGGCCACCCGGAGTCCAACGCGTGGTCCGGTGACCATCGAGGAACTGACGGAATCAAAGCTGGTCCTGTATGACGCCTTCGCTGGCTGGCAAGACCCGACGAGGCGGCAAGTCCTGGAGCGAGCCCGACTCAAGGGACTTAAAATCGACCCCGCAATCGAGGTCGAACATGTTGATACCGCCTTAGGACTTGCGGCAACCGGAGCGGTCGACACCTTTGTCCCCCAAGCAACCACCAAGGCACCGGGTTTTCCGAAGAACCTTCGTGCTGTTCCTTTTGCCGAGCCGTTGTATGACACGATCGCCCTGATTCAGCGGGAGGGTGCGTATCTCTCCCCCGCGACCCGCAAGATGGCTCAGATGGCCGCCCGGACCCTGCTGGCGAGAGTAACGCCGGAGCAGGACGTCCAGGGTTGGCTCCCGTCCTAAGCCCCAGCCGCACCATCGGTCGGCTAATAGGCAGCATGAGGAATGAGCTCCCCCCTTTGGGCCGCAACAGGCTCCCTTGTCTGCGTCCCGCGCGGCGTCCAAACTAGTTCGTAGCAGCCGTTCTGGCTGCGAGGGCTCCGTTCAAGGAGGAATAATGGGCAACAGTGATGAGCTGCGGCGAGCGTACCGCCAGCTAATAGGGGCCGTCGCAGCCAACGACGAGGATGCGCTGGCCGGAATCGTCAGCTCGGACATCGTGGACCACGGCGCCGGTCCAGGCCAGCCTCCAGGCCTGGCCGGAATTGTCTTCTGGATGCGGGGATTCCATGCCAGCCTGTCCGCCTTTACGGGAAGCGTCGAGGACACTGTTGTGGAAGGGGACAAAGTTGCCGGTCGTGTGACGTGGCGCGGGACACACACCGGGCCTTTCCTTGGTCTGGCAGCTACCGGCAAACCGGTGACGGTGGTCTCCATTCACGTCCTCCGCTTTGAGGACGGCCTCGCCGTCGAATGGTGGGGTGTCCCTGATCTCTATGGTGCGCTCATCATGCTGGGCGCCCGCCTCGAACTCCAATCCGGCTGACCTGCCGGGGATCAGACGCCGGCAACCAGCTGCCCTCAGGGCGAGTGCCTCGTCCAGGACCCTGCGGGAGTTGTTTGGATCGTGCGCAAAGCGGCCCGGAAAAGATCCGGAGACACCATGGAGCGTTGGCAGCGGCCCGGGATTGGCCGAGCCGCCGCATAAAGCTCGTAACTCCCGCACTCCGGTTTGCGCAAAACCGTCCCCGAGGCTGTTGGACTACGTCTGACACATACCCGACGGCGGCGGGTTCCGCATCGCCGACGGGTCCAACGGGTTCATAGGGACAATGAACCGGACGGCCAAGGTCCAGTGGGCGGCAACGGCTGTTTCGATCTGGCCGAATACAAAGTCCGCGGCGTCTGCTGTCGTGCCGCCGTCGGGCTCCCCAACTCATATCATCGGTGCGAGACCGGCAGCAGGGCCGAACCGGCCAGCAGCCTGTCGGCGGGTCCAATGCCGCCTCATCAGCGAAGTCGGCCGGGGTTGTCGAAGATCTGGGTCATGGTTCCTCCTTGGATCCGTGGTGGAGGCTAAACCGTAGTCAGACGTTGGCGAGTTCCGCCGCCGGCTGCTGCCGGCGCTGGGCCTCCTGGCTGCTTGACGTCTGCGAGGACCTGGCGGCTGACGGTACGCCCTGCAGGGCGGCCGCCCCGGGAAGCTGGAGCATGGTTCAGATTCTAAAGAACTGCTCCTCCGGTGGAGGCCGGCGTTCCTATATTAGGCAAGACAGGGCGTACGGTCTCTGTGGTGGGTCTGGGTACCTAGCAGCTGGGAGCCGATTGGGGCAGCGTGGACCAAGCCGAGGCCGGCCGGATCCTGGCAGCCGCGGCGGACGCCGGAGTGTCGTCTTTTGATACCGCAGACGTCTACGGCGACGGGCGGAGCGAGCAGACCATCGGGGCCTACCTCGCCGCGAACCCCGGCCTGGACATCACGGTGGCCACAAAGATGGGCCGGCGCATGGAACAGCAGCCTGAGAACTACACGCTGGCCAATTTCCGACAGTGGGTGGACCGTTCGCGGCGGAACCCGCAGACCGACTGCCCGGACCTGGTGCAGCTGCACTGTCCCCCGACCTCCGTCTACAGCCGCCCGGAAGTCTACGAGGCGTTGGACACTCTGGTCAGCGAAGGCGTCATCAGGAACTACTGCGTCAGCGTCGAACGTACAGACGAAGCGTTGGAAGCTATCAGCCATGACGGTACAGCTACCGTGCAGATCATCCTGAACGCCTTCCGGCTCAAACCGCTGGAGGAGGTCCTCCCGGCGGCGCAGGCCGCTGGTGTCGGGATCATCGCCAGGGTCCCGCTGGCCTCCGGACTGCTGTCCGGAAAGTACTCACGGGACACCTCTTTCGCCGCGAACGACCACCGCAATTACAACCGCAGCGGTGCTGCCTTCGACGTGGGCGAGACGTTCTCCGGCGTCGACTTCGAGCAGGGGCTGGAGGCTGTGGCGGACTTCGGAAAACTCGTTCCTGCCGGGGCAACAACGGCCCAGGCCGCCATTGCCTGGATCGCACCACAGGACGGCGTCAGCACTGTCATCCCCGGGACCAGGAGCCCGGAACAGGCCCGCTCCAACGCCGCAGCGGCAGCGGTGATGGAGTCCATTGGCCGGGACTTCAGCGACGGTGTGCAAGAGATTTACGACAGAAACTTCCGCGGGGCCGTTCACCCGCGCTGGTAGTCCCGGGGCGGGGCGGTGGATTCGCGGACGACGAGATGGGTGGCGAGCTCCACCCTGCTGGAATCCAGCACCTCTCCGCGCATCTGGCGCAGAATAAACCGAAGAGCGGCCCGGCCCATCTCCTGCAGCGGCTGTGTGACCGAAGTGAGTGCGGGCACTGATTCCTCGGCCTGATAGGTGCCATCGAATCCGACCAGGCTCATGTCCTCCGGAACCCGAATATTCTGCCTGCGCGCCTCAGCGAGCACGCCCAGCGCGATGCTATCGCTTGCCGCAAAGATGGCAGTCGGCCGCTTTTCGAGCTGGAGCAGGGTCCTCATGCCGTGGGCGCCATGGTCAGACCGGAAAGGGCCGGACAGGATGTACCGGTCTTCGACGGGGACTCCCTTCGCCCTCAGGGCGGCCATGTATCCGTGCAGCCGGGCCTGGTTACATTCGGCCGCATCGGGGCCCCCGAGGTAGGCGATCCCGCGGTGGCCCAGCTCAAGGAGGTGTGAAGTGGCATCCTTGCCGCCCGCCCAATTGGTTGTTCCGACGCTGACCACATCTGCCGGCGGTGGATTGAGCGGGTCTATGACCACTACGGGAATTCCCCGGCGGTGAAAGGCGTCCAACTGGGCGGCACCGAAGGCCGATGTCACCACGATCATCCCGCACCGACCTTGGTCGATAATCCGCTGTGCCCGCTGCTCCGATGTCAGGGTCGAGGCGCCTTGCTTGCCTGTGACGTTGAGCAGGACTTCGATGTCGGATTCAGCGGCGTACTCCAGGACACCATTGAGCACTTCCACGGCGTATGCCGAATTCAGCGAGTCAAAGACGACCTCCACAGCCTGCCGTCCGGCCATGTTTTTGCGCTGCTGCAGCGGAGATTTGTACCCTGTACGCGCCAGCACGGTCAGCACTTTGGCGCGGGTGTCTGCCGAGACGTCATCTCGCCCATTGATGACCTTTGAGACTGTTGGCGCTGAAACGCCTGCCTCTCGGGCAACCGCCGCCAGCGTCAGCTTCTCCGTCTGTTCAACAGTGGACATCCGACTCCCTTTGCCTTTCGAGAAATTTCGATGCCCTCAGTTTGCCGCTTCGCGCCTATTTGGTCAACCGAAGTCTCCCCAAAGAGTGAATTTGCTCACTAAAAAGGCTTGACGACAGGTTCATCCAGCGCTAACTTTATCTGACAGACCGCAAGTTTTAGCGAAATATTTCGAAACTCGGTTTTGAATAATTTAGACTCAGTTCAACGGCAGTGCTGCCTCATCCGAAGGCCGGACTGCCGAACACAAAGCCGGGCAATCAGTGTCGAGCCCGAAGGATGAATGGAATGCAAATGAATACTCCGAAGCTACGCTCAGCCGCTCTGGCCGTATCCGCAGCCGCCCTGTCGATCACTCTCGCGGCATGCGGATCCAGCGGCCCGGCGGGATCCGCTGTCAGCGCGGACTCGCCCAGCATGTGGGGGCTCACCGGCGGCAACCAGACGGTGACGCAGAAGTCAGTGGATGCCTGGAACACTGCTCATCCAGACGAGACCATCAAGCTCGACTTCTTCGCGAATGATGCTTACAAGACCAAGGTGCGCACGGCCGTCGGCGCCGGACAGGGACCGACCTTCATCTACGGCTGGGGCGGCGGGGTTCTGAAGTCCTACGTGGATGCCGGACAGGTGGCCGACCTCTCCGAATTCGTGAAGCAGAATCCTGATGTCCAGAGCCGTTACCTGCCCTCAGTCCTGAAGAACGGCCAGATTGACGGCAAGACCTACGCGCTGCCCAACAACAACGTCCAGCCCGTGGTCCTGTACTTCAACAAGGACGTGTTTGACAAGATCGGCGCCCAGCCCCCCAAGACCTGGGACGAGTTGATGGCGCTGGTGCCGAAGTTCAAGGCCGCCGGCGTGGCACCGTTTTCATTGGGCGGTCAGTCAAAGTGGCCGGACCTGATGTGGCTTGAGTATCTGGTGGAGCGCATCGGCGGGCCCGATGTCTTCGCCAACATTGCCGCTAACAAGCCGAACGCCTGGTCCGATCCTGCAGTCACCCAGGCCCTGACGAAGATCCAGGAGCTGGTGGACGCCGGCGGATTCGTCAACGGATTTTCCTCGATTGCGGCGGACAGCAACGCCGACCAGGCTCTGCTCTACACGGGTAAAGCGGCCATGGTCCTGCAGGGCGGCTGGATCTACCAGAGCATGAAGAAGGACGCAGCGGACTTCGTCAAGAGCGGCAAACTCGGCTACACCACGTTCCCGTCTGTCTCCGGCGGCAAGGGAGATCCCGCGAACGTTGTGGGCAACCCGTCGAACTTCTGGTCCATCTCTTCCAAGACCACCGACAGCCAGAAGAAGGCAGCGCTGGACTACGTCAAGAGCGGGATGTTCACCGAGGCCGACACCCAGTCCCTGATCGACTCCGGAGCCGTGCCCGTTACCACCGGCATTGAAAGCAAACTGGCAGCGTCCCCCGACAAGGATTTCCTTACCTATGTCTACGGCATGGCGAAAAACGCTCCGAACTTCACGCTTTCGTGGGACCAGGCACTTAGCCCCGCCCAGGGCGACGTCATGCTGTCAAACCTGGACCAGATCTTCCTGAAGAAGATCAGCCCGGATCAGTTCGTCGCAACGATGAACGCAACGATCGGAAAGTAAAACAGTGTCTGTCTCAACCGGATCTTCCCGACGGGCCCTTGCAAAGGGCCCGTCGGGGTGGCTGGCCGCCCCAGCCCTCATCTTCTTCCTTCTCTTCGCGATCATCCCTCTGGTCGGTGTGCTGTTTCTCAGCTTCACGAAATGGGACGGCCTCGGCGAGATCAAGCTTGACGGTTTCTCCAGCTGGACCACGGTCTTGACGGACCCTGTTACCGGCAACGCGCTGCTGGTGACTGCGAAGATTATGTTCTTTTCCTTCGTCGTCCAGGCACCGATCAGCCTGTTGCTGGGCGTCTTCACCGCTGCAGGACAGAAATACCGGGCTGCACTCGCGGTCCTGTACTTCGTCCCGCTGCTGCTCTCCTCGGCCGCTGTCGCCATCGCCTACAAGGCCCTGCTGGATCCGAACTTCGGCCTCGGGCCGGGGCTGGGCCTCCCCTTCCTCACCCAGGACTGGCTCGGTAATTCGGATCTGGTGCTCTTCGTGGTCGTTTTCGTGATCGCGTGGCAGTTTGTTCCGTTCCACACGCTCATCTACCAAGGTGGCGTCCGCCAGATTCCCACGTCGCTGTATGAGGCGGCACAGATCGACGGGGCAGGGCGCATGCAGCAGTTCTTCAGCATCACCCTGCCGCAGCTGAAGTACACGATCATCACGTCCTCGACACTGATGGTCGTTGGCTCGCTCGCATACTTTGATCTCGTGTTCGTCCTGACCGGCGGAGGACCGGGCTATGCCACGCGACTGCTGCCACTTCACATGTACCTGACCGGTTTCAAGGCCAACGATATGGGTGCGGCCAGCTCCCTCGGCGTCATCCTCGTAGTGATCGGCCTTGCATTGGCCCTGATCCTGCAGCGGCTCGGCGGCAAGAACCGAAACGACAGCCAATTGGAAGGTGCCTGATGGCTTCCACAACCCAGCTTCCCTCTCCCCCCGCGACGAGCACAAAGAGCGGCGGCAGTCCGCGCCGGCCGAAGGGGCCCGGACGCCTCCGCCCCAACTTCCTCGGTGGCCTGGGCGGTTGGGCCTGGCTGGCCGTCATCATCGTTCCTATCTACTACGTCGTAGTGACCAGCCTGAAAAACCAGGCCGGCTTCTTCACCTCGAACCCGATGCTGCCGCCAACCGAACCGACCCTGGACAACTACAAGCTCGTCCTGGAAAACGACTTCGTCAAGTACTTCATGAACTCCCTGATCGTCACGATCGGCAGCGTGATCCCGGCCCTCCTGGTGTCCTTCATGGCCGCCTACGCGATCGTCCGGGGCAAGTCCAGGTTCCTGAGCTGGACCAACAGCCTCTTCCTCCTCGGCCTGGCAGTTCCGCTGCACGCCACGATCATCCCGATCTACTGGATGATCACCCGGGCACACCTCTACGACACGCTGCTGGCGCTCATTCTTCCCTCGATCGCGTTCTCCATCCCGATTTCCGTCCTCATACTCTCCAATTTCATGCGGGATGTACCCAACGAACTGTTCGAGTCCATGCGCCTGGACGGCTGCTCCGATTGGGCAATGATGTGGCGGCTGGCGCTGCCCATGACCAGACCCGCCGTCGTGACAGTCGGTATCTACAACGCGCTGGGGGTCTGGAACGGCTTCCTGTTCCCGCTCATCCGGCTCTTCACGGTTCCCGGGGAATGGTCTGCTGAGATGAATGCTCATGCTGCCATTCGGGCCGCACTTCTCAAGAGGATACGCGATTTGTAGTTGTCCGGATTTCGATAGCCGCGCGCGGTTCGCTTGATATGTTTTATTGCCGTGTTGTTGGCTTCTACTTTGGCGGTGGTTGCACCGGTGACGATGAGCACTTCGATCTCGGCCCACCAACGGCACACGGTCCGGTAGAGCCTGTTTGTTTCCGGCATCGCGGCGCGTGCCACGAGGTCAGCAAGCGCGTCCTTGGCCGCACCCGCGTCTTCAAGGGAGCTGGTGTTCAGCAGCGTGCGGAGCTGTTCCTTGACCTGCCAGGCGGCCTCGAGGCTGCCGGTCGGATCATCGGCGGCGAAGAAGCCGGCCAGCCGGTGCCGGGCCCGTTCTGACAGGTTCTCCTCGGCTTTCAGCAGCAGCATCCGGTTCGCCCACGCCGGGTCCGTGGCCCTGCCCCGCCGGCCCCGGACCTGCTGGGAAAGGCCCTGCCGGACGGTGGTGAGCATGTCGTTGGCCAACATCGTCACGTGGAAAAGATCCACCGAGACCGCCGTGCGTGGCAGCCACATCCGCAGCGCCTTCCGGAACGCCGCGGACGGGTCGATTGCGACGACCTGAACCCCGAGCCGCCACTCAAGGGGCCGGGCGAAGAGCCAGTCCCCGACGCCCTTGTGGTCCCGTCCATCCACGATGCCCAGGACCTGCCCGGTGTCCAGATCAACGATCGTGGTCATCCACGGCTCGTACCGGGTCCACGCCTTTGTGGCAGGGTCCTGGAAGAACCGCACGGACCGATACCGGTGCTCATCGATCCCCAGCATCCTCGGCGCCAGGAGGTCCACGTCAGGCAGGCGGAGAGCGGCGTCACCGATGACCTGTTGGACCAGCCACCATGAGATCCCGAACGCCAGGGCTGTCTCGGACACGGCCCGTCCCGAGGTGATGACCGCGTCCACCAGTGTCTCCCGGAGCCGGCGTGTGGAGCGCGCCCGGCGCGGGACCTGGGGTGTCGCCTCACAGAACGATTTCCGCTCACACAGGTACTCGTCACAGAACCAGCGCCGCTTGTCCCACAGGAGCACTACCGCACCGGCGACCGGGATGTCACGCAGCTTCTGGCAGCGGCGCTCCTTGACCCGGGAAGCGATCACTCCGCAGCTCGGGCAGCCCGGCGGGAACGTGGACTCCACGGTGACGTGGCGGATCCCGCCCGGGAGCAGGACGGTGCCGGCGACTCGGTAATCGGGCAGGTTGAAGATCAAGCTGGCAGCGTCATGGCCAGCCCCAGTAGGCTCTAACAAGGCTCGTGGTTCCTGTTCAGGTTGAATGCGTAGTAACACTCATCCCAGCAGGACCACGAGTCCTCTGCTTGCTACAACACGAACCTATTTCCCCGGGAACCGTGAAGAGCCGCTCATCCTGACCCAAAGCCCTTCCACACGGGTGCTGCCGTTGTCACTGTGGACCTTCCAGGGCGAATTCAGCGTCAACATCCCCGCCGTCCTGGCCTCCGTGGTGCTCGCGACCCTGCCGCTTCTGGTGATCTATGTCGTGGCACGCCGCCAACTCCTCAGCGGACTCACAGCAGGGTTCAGCAAGTAACCGGGCCCCAAACCCCGAAAGGAATCACGATGACCACCGCACAGCCCTTAGGGGTCGGAATGGTCGGCTACGCCTTCATGGGCGCCGCCCACTCCCACGCCTGGCGGACCGCGCCCCGGTTCTTTGACCTGCCGCTGGAACCCCAGCTCACCGCAGTCGCCGGCCGCCATGAGGACGGTGTCCGCGCGGCAGCTGCCAAGCTCGGCTGGGCCTCCACGGAAACGGACTGGCGCCGGCTGATCGAACGCGACGACATCGACCTGATCGACATCTGCACCCCAGGCAATACGCACGCGGAGATCGCAATCGCAGCCCTTGAAGCCGGCAAACACGTCCTGTGCGAAAAGCCGCTGGCCAATTCCGTCGCGGAGGCGGAGCGCATGACAGCGGCCGCCGACGCGGCAGCCAGACGCGGTGTGTTCTCGATGTGCGGATTCAGCTATCGCCGCACCCCCGCGCTTGCGCTGGCCCAACGGTTCGTGCAGCAGGGCCGACTGGGGACCGTGCGGCACGTCCGGGCCCAGTACCTGCAGGACTGGCTCAGCGACGAAAACGCCCCCATGACCTGGCGGCTGGACAAGTCCAAATCGGGGTCCGGGTCACTGGGTGACATCGGAGCGCACATCATCGATGCCGCCCAATGGATCACCGGCCAGAAAATCACCGGCGTCTCGGCCCTCCTGGAGACCTTCGTCCAGCAACGGCCGCTTGCCGGTGACATGGTGGGCCTGGGTGGCCACGGCGACGTCGGCGCAGACACGCCGCGCGGGACAGTCACCGTCGACGACGCCGCGATCTTCACCGCACGGTTCGACGGCGGCCCGATCGGCGTGTTCGAAGCCACGCGCTACGCCCTGGGCCGCAAGAATGCCATGCGGATCGAGATCAACGGGACCAAGGGCTCACTGGCCTTCGACTTCGAAGAGATGAACGTCCTGTCCTTTTACGACGCCGCCGAATCTCCCGATGCCGGCTTCCGCCGGATCTTCGTCACCGAACCCGAACACCCCTACGCCGCCAACTGGTGGCCCACCGGCCACGGCCTCGGTTACGAGCACGGCTTCACCCACCAGGTTGTCGACCTGGTGAACGCCCTCGCGGAACAGCGCCAGCCGGAACCGTCGTTTGCCGATGCCCTGCAGGTTCAGCGCGTGCTGGCCGCCGTGGAAACCAGCGCCGCGAACTCCAGCCAATGGCAAAACGCCTGAGACAAATGCCGGAACCCAAAACCAGACCTGTACCCGAAAACGAGGCACGCTCCATGACACGACCTATCACCCTGTTCACCGGCCAATGGGCTGACCTGCCCTTCGAGGAGGTGGCCCGCCTCGCCGGCGAGTGGGGCTTCGAAGGCCTGGAAATCGCCTGCTGGGGCGACCACCTTGACCCCCGGCGCGCCGTCGAAGTCGATCTCTACCTCCAGAGCCGGCTGGACATCCTGGAAAAGAACAACCTCAAGGTCTTTGCCATCGCCAATCACCTCACCGGCCAGGCTGTCTGCGACGACCCCATCGACGAGCGACACCGGGACATCCTCCCGGACGGCGTGTGGGGCGACGGCGACCCGGAGGGCGTCCGCACGCGGGCCGCCGAGGCCATGAAGGACACGGCCCGGGCCGCGGCCCGCCTGGGCGCCACCACCGTCACCGGATTCACCGGGTCCTCCATCTGGAAGGCCGTGGCCATGTTCCCGCCAGCCTCCGCAGCCATGATCGAACGCGGCTACCAGGATTTCGCGGACCGCTGGAACCCCATCATGGACGTCTTCGACGACGCCGGAGTCCGCTTCGCCCTGGAGGTCCACCCCTCCGAAATCGCCTACGACTACTGGACCGCCAAGCGCACCCTGGAGGCACTCGGCCACCGGAAAAACTTCGGCCTGAACTTCGACCCCTCCCACTTCATCTGGCAGGACCTGGACCCGGTCATGTTCCTGCAGGACTTCGCCCCGAAAATCTTCCACGTCCACGTCAAGGAATCCATCCGGCAGCTCGATGGCCGCAACGGCCGGCTGGGATCGCATCTGCCCTGGGCGGATCCACGCCGGGGCTGGGACTTCGTCACGGCCGGTCACGGCGACGTGAAATGGGAACCCATCTTCCGCACCCTCAACGCGATCGGCTACCAGGGACCCACAAGTGTCGAATGGGAAGACGCGGGAATGGACCGGATGATCGGGGCGCCCCAGGCCCTGGCCATGGTCCAGGAACTCGCCCGCATCGCCCCTCCCGGCGCCGCCTTCGACTCCGCCTTCTCGAGCCGCTGAGCACCACAACTTCCGGTCTCCGGACCGCAATCCAAACAAAGGAAATGCCATGACAGAAAACAAGACCGCACTGGTGGTCCGGGGCGGGTGGGACGGCCACCAGCCCCTGGAGGCCACGGAACTCTTCATCCCGTTCCTCAAGGACAAGGGCTACGACGTCCGGGTCGAGGAGTCCACAAAGATCTACGCCGACGCCGAGTACATGGCCGGCGTGGACCTGGTCATGCAGTGCATGACCATGACCACCATCGAAAAAGACGAATTCGAAGGCCTGCGCAGAGCCGTCGAGAACGGCACCGGCATGGCCGGCTGGCACGGCGGGATTGCCGACTCCTACCGGAACACCTCGGACTACCTCCACCTGATCGGCGGCCAGTTCGCCTGCCACCCCGGTAAGCACCCCGACGAGCTCAAGGGCGAGCAGCCGGACAATTACGTTCCCTACACGGTCAACATGCTCCCGGCCGCAGCAGACCACCCGATCACCCGGGGCATCGGCGACTTCGACCTCGTCACCGAACAGTACTGGGTCCTCACCGACGACTACATCGACGTCCTGGCCACCACCACGCAGAAGGTCCGCGAATGGGACCCTTGGCACCGTGAAGTGACCTCGCCCGCCATCTGGACCCGGCAGTGGGGCCGGGGCCGCATTTTTGTCGCCACTCCCGGCCACAACGTCGAAATCCTCCAGGACAGCAACGTCCGAACCATCATCGAAAGGGGCCTGCTGTGGGCAAGCCGTTAAATGTAGGAATCATCGGCTGCGGCGCAATCATCGCCCAGTACCTGGCCAACATCCCCCGCCTCGAGGCACTCAAGCTGGTGGCCGTCGCTGACCTTGACCCGGGCCGCGCCCAGGCTGTGGCCGACGGCTACGACGGCGTCCGGGCCGTCTCCGTCGAGGACCTGCTGGCCGCCGAGGACGTGGACCTGGTCCTGAACCTCACCATTCCGGCCGCGCACGCCGAAGTGGCCCTCAAGGCGATCGCGGCCGGCAAGAGCGTGTACGGAGAAAAGCCGCTGGCGGCTACGACTGCCGAAGCACGCCAGGTGCTGGACTCGGCACGCGAGGCCGGGGTCGCCGTCGGCTGCGCCCCGGACACCGTCCTGGGGACCGGGGTGCAGACGGCCCGCAAAGCCATTGACGACGGCCTGATCGGGGCCCCCATCTCGGCCACAGCCACCATGGTCACCCCCGGCCACGAACGCTGGCACCCCAACCCGGACTTCTACTACCAGCCCGGCGGTGGGCCACTGTTGGATATGGGCCCCTACTATGTCAGCGCCCTCGTCAACATGCTGGGGCCGGTGGTCTCGGTGATCGGTGCCGCCAGCCACACCAGGACCGAGCGCACCATCGGCTCCGGCCCGCGCGAGGGCCAGGTGATTCCGGTCTCCACCGACTCTCACGTCACCGGGATCCTAGTCCACGCCTCGGGGGCACTCTCCACCCTGGTGATGAGCTTCGACGCGGTAAACACCAAATCCTCGAACATCGAGATCCACGGCGAACGCGGGACGCTCGTGGTTCCGGACCCCAACTACTTCGAGGGCGACGTCGAACTCTTCGCCTTGGGCGCCGACGCCTGGGAGACCCTTCCGGTTTCGGCCGGGTACCTGGACTCGGGCCGCGGCTTCGGCATCGCGGACCTGGCCGCGACCCCGGCCGGATCAGAACCGCGGGCCGGCGGGCAGGTGGCCTACCATGCGCTCGAGGTCATGGAATCAGTACTGGAATCAGCGCGCAGCGGATCAGCCGTGGTGATCCAGAGCACCGCGTCCCGGCCGGACCTGGTGGAACTGACGGACCTGCGGGCTACTGCCATGGGCAACCAGGCCCAGGAGGTCACCCTGAAGGCCTGACGGATACACTCCGGACTGGGGTGAACGACGCCGAACCGCGGCGCCGTTCACCCCAGTCCTTTTGTGCCCGGACGCATCCGCCGGGCGGAGAACCTTCCGGTCTCCGGCGCGCGGCTATCCGGAAGATCCTGCGGGGCCTGATGGTGCTGCCCGGCTGTGGGCCAGCGTGAGCCGGTTCCCGGAGGTTTTGGGTCCGTGGCGGACGTTTCCCGCGGCGCTTCCCGGGATGCTCCCGGCGGCGGCGTCGGCGTCGATCGCGTGGGGTTGTTGTTTGCCGCGTGCAGCCTGCCGGAACCGCCGGGCACTTTCAGGCAGGTTCCGGCCGGGCCCCGCCCGGAAACGCCAAAGAGTCCGCCGGGCGGTCACGTCCCTGGACCTAAGACCGCATGGCGGCTCAGATATAGGGGCGGTCACGCCCGGCGGACCCGGAAGCACTCGGCCGACCGGCCTCAGGCCGGCCTCTGCCTATTCAAGATATAAAGGTGGTCTCCGCAGCACTAGTCCCCCGGGTACCGGATTCCCGCTTGGCTCCGCACCTCGTCCAGGAGGGACATGATGGTCAGCGTGTCCGCCAACGGCATGGTCGGGCTCTCGGTCATGCCCTGCTGGATGCAGCGCATCACGTCGCGCAATTGGTATGTGTAGCCGCGGCCGGCAAGAACAAACTTCTCCACGCGGGTCTCGCCCGGACCCGTCGTGATGGTCAGTTCCGTCGGAGCAAACAACGGCGCATTGCACTTGAGCGTCCCCTTGGTCCCTGACAGCGTGGCTGTCTGTGTGGACACTGTGGTCAGGGACGTCATCAACTGCACCTGTGCCCCGGACTCGTAGACGAGGGACATGGCGGTCTCAGTGTCCACCCCGGAACTGTTCAGGGCGGACGTGGCTGTCAGCGACTGGGGCTGGCCCAACGCAATCTGAGCCCAGGTCAGCAGGTAGACACCGAGGTCCAGGAGGGCACCGCCGCCGTCCTCCAGCTTCCACAGCCGGGCTTCCGGGTCGTACGGTGCGGGGAAGCCAAGGTCGGCCTGGATCCAGCGCACCTCCCCCAGTTCGCCCGAGGCGATCATTCCGGCTGCCCGCTGCACGCTGGGCAGGAACCGGGTCCAGACGGCTTCCATGAGAAACAGGCCCTTGTCCCGGGCGACGCTGACGAGGTGCTCCGCCTGCCGCGCGTTCAGGGTCAGCGGTTTCTCGCACAGGACGTGTTTACCGGCGCTCAGGGCCTCCAGCCCCACCTGGTAGTGGTTGGCATGGGGCGTCGCAATGTACACAACATCCACGCTGGGATCCTGGAGCAGCCGCCGGTGGCCGGACAGACCGCCGTCGGACAGGTCGCCGTAAGCACTGACGAAGCCGAACTCGGCGGCAAAAGCGTCGGCGCCGGCCTGCGTCCGGGAGCTCACGGCCTGAAGGACCGCGTCCGGGAGCAAGGCCAGGTCACTGACCACAATGGATGCAATCCGCCCGGTGGCGATAACCCCCCAGCGCAGCGGGCGGCCCGTAGCCGGCAGCGGGTCGTGAAGACCCGCTGCCAGCAGCGGCGTCGCGACAAGGCGCGTTTCAGTTACCGGCGTCACTGTGTGCGGCCATCTTCTTGTAGTTCGCGCTGATGGACGGGTGGAAATCCGGCGCAGGGGTGGCGTCCACGGCAACGGGCCAGGCCGGCCGGTTGCCGGTCAGCGCCCAGGCCGCCTGTACAGCGGCGCCTCGGGCCACATACTCGCCGGGGGTGGGGATCACCACCGGGACGTCGAACACCTGCGCGGCAATCCGCTGCACCGCCGGATTCTGTACCGCCCCGCCGATCAGCAGCAGCCGCCGGGCCGGGTAGCCCAGCTCCAGCAGCGCGTCCAGGCCTCCGGACAACCCGCAGAGCATGCCTTCGATCGCGGCGCGCGCCAGGTTGGCCCGGGTGGTGGACTCGATGCTGAGCCCGTGGAAACTTGCCTTGGCGTGGGGCCGGTTGGGGGTCCGTTCACCCTCGAAATACGGGATCAGGACTACACCGCCGGCGCCTGGTTCGGCATCGAGGGCCAGCCGTGCCAGTTCCGTGAAGTCCACGTCCAGCACCCCGGCAATGGAGCTCAGGACCCGGGCAGCGTTCAGGGTCACAGCAATGGGCAGGTATGCCCCGCCGGCATCAGCGAACCCCGCCACCGTGCCGGTGCTGTCCGAATGCAGTTCCGAGGCGACGGCGAAGACCGTGCCGCTGGTCCCGACCGAAACCACGACGTCGCCCGGCCCGGCGCCGAGCCCGAGCGCGGCACCGGCGTTGTCCCCGGCGCCTGGGCCGAGGATGATGCTGCCGTCTCCGGCTCCGCGCACCACAGTGCCGCTGTCGGCACCGAAGCAATCCGGGTGGACCCGTCCGGCAGAATCCCCGGGGGCCACAACCCGCGGCAGGATGACCGCCGCGGCGTGCTCCCCTGCTGCCCCGGCTTCCCGGGCGTCGCGCCCGGATGCCAGCTTGAACAGGTCCAGGTCGTAGCTGCCGGAGAAAGGACTCCAGTAGCCGGTGCCGCTGGCATCGGAACGGTCAGTGGTCAGCTGTTCCAGGTCCGGGCCCAGCGGGCTGGACCCGGCCGGGCCGTAGCCGCGCAGGCGCCACATGAGCCAGTCGTGCGGCAGTGCGACGGCGGCGACCCGGGCTACGGATTCCGGTTCGTGATCGCGTACCCACCGGACCTTGGTGACGGTGAAGGACGCCACCGGCACCAGCCCGGTCCGCCGCGAGAAGTCCTCGGCGCCGACTTCGGCGGTGAGGTCCGCGGCGGACTGCGCCGAGCGGGTGTCGTTCCAGAGCAGTGCCGGCCGCACCACGTTGCCCTCGGCGTCGAGCAGCACCATGCCGTGCTGCTGCCCGCCGACAGAGAGGGCACTGATGCCGCCCAGCCCGCCGGCGTCGTTGATGGCCTCTGACAAGGCCTGCCACCAGTGGTCGGGGTGGACCTCTGTGCCGTCCGGATGCCCGGCGCGGCCCTCGCGGACCAGGGCGCCGCTCACGGCATCCAGAACGACAATCTTGCAGCTTTGTGTGGATGAGTCCACCCCGGCAACCAGTGTCATGGGTTCAGCGCGCGCCGAGCAGGTGCTCGATGAAGAGCTGCTGCAGCTTCACGAAGCCGAAGCCCTTGCCGCCGAAGTACGCGCCGGAGTCGAAGTCCTCATAGGAGGACCGGTCGGCCCGGAGCTGCTCGTAGCCTTCGCCAGCGTTGAGCGTGGGCTCGTTGATCTGGGCCACCCGGGAGGCCAGCAGGGCTGCCTGGACCTCGGGGTCGGCGCGGAAGGCCTTGGCGCGTTCCTTGAGCAGGAGGTAGGTCTGCATGTTGGCGGCCGCAGAGTCCCAGACGCCGTCGATGTCCTCGGTGCGGCTGGGCTTGTAGTCGAAGTGGCGCGGGCCCTGGTAGGACGGGCCGCCGTCGGGTCCGCCGTTTTCGAGCAGGTCCACCAGCGAGAACGCGTTCTGCAGATCGCCGTGGCCGAACACCAGGTCCTGGTCGAACTTGATGCTGCGCTGGCCGTTGAGGTCGATGTGGAAGAGCTTGCCCTGGTACAGGGCCTGGGCGATGCCGTGGGTGAAGTTCAGCCCGGCCATCTGCTCGTGCCCGGTTTCGGGGTTGACGCCTACCAGTTCCGGGCGTTCCAGGGTCTCGATGAAGGCGAGCGCATGGCCGAGGGTGGGGAGGAGGATGTCGCCGCGGGGTTCGTTCGGCTTGGGCTCAATCGCGAACCGGATGTTGTAGCCCTTGTCCGTGACGTAGTCGCCCAGCAGGTTCACAGCCTCGCGGTAGCGTTCCAGGGCGCCGCGGATGTCCTTGGCCGCGTCGTACTCGCTGCCTTCGCGGCCGCCCCACATCACGAACGTCTCGGCGCCCAGTTCAGCGGCGAGGTCAATGTTGTCCAGCACCTTGCGCAGGGCGAAGCGGCGCACGCCGCGGTCGTTGCTGGTGAAGCCGCCGTCTTTGAACACGGGGTGGCTGAACAGGTTGGTGGTGACCATCGGGACCACCATGCCGGTGGATTTCAGCGCACCGGTGAGGCGGTCGATTTCCCGCTGGCGGTCAGCCGCGGAGCAGCCGAACGGGAAGAGGTCATCGTCGTGGAAGGTGATCCCATAGGCGCCGAGGTCGCTGAGCCGGTTGACGGCCTCAACGGTGTCCAGCGGCGGGCGGGTGGCGGACCCGAACTGGTCCTGGGCCTGCCAGCCCACGGTCCAGAGGCCGAACGAGAACTTGTCTTCACGGGTGGGCTGAATCGCCATTGAAAGCTCCAAAGAGTGTTGTGGTGGATGGTGCCGGTCCGGGCCGTTTGGTAGCGACCCGCATAAATTGTTCTGCAACCAAACATATTCGAAATCGTGGTGATGTCAACCACTTCCGGAAAAATCTTCTGCTGCACCAACCCTCCGCAGAAAAGTCTTTCCACCGAATCCGCCTGCCGGTAGGGTTATGTTTTAGAAAACACCAAATCCGGGCCCCTGAGGCTCAAAGTTAAAGGATGGCCTGTAATGGAGCAGCTCGTGACCGAACGCAACTGGGCCCGGAATCACACGTACCGGGCGCCCCGGATCGCCCACCCGGCCAGCGTGGAGGAGCTGCAGGAACTGGTGGCCGGCGCGGATAGGGTGCGGGCGCTGGGCTCCCGGCATTCGTTCAATGACATTGCGGACACCTCCGGCACCCTGGCAGTCTTGGACCGCCTGGATGCGGTCCGGCCGAATGCCGGGATCAGCGTGGACCCGGCAAGCATGACGGTGACAGTCGGCGCGGGCACCCGCTACGGAAGCCTCGCCGCCGAGCTGCAGCGTCAGGGCTTCGCCCTGCACAACCTGGCGTCCCTGCCGCACATTTCCGTAGCCGGCGCCGTCGCCACGGCCACGCACGGTTCCGGGGATGCCAACGGCAACCTCGCCACCGCCGTCCGGGCACTGGAACTGGTCACCGCCGACGGCACAGTCCTTTCCGCCCGCCGGGGCGACGCCTACTTCGACGGCATGGTGGCGGGACTCGGAGCCCTCGGCATCGTCACCCGCCTTACCCTGGACATCGAACCCAGCTTCGAAGTCAGCCAGCGGGTGTTTGAAAATCTCGACTGGGACCAGGTCCTGGCGAACTTCGACGCCGTAACATCCGCCGCCTACAGCGTGAGCCTCTTCACCGACTGGAGCGGATCAACCATCGGGCAGGCCTGGCTCAAAAGCCGCACCGGCGATCCCGTCCCGGACCAAGCAGGGTTCTTCGGCGGCACCCCCGCCACGGCGGCCCTGCACCCGCTGCCCGCGGCCTCCGGCAGTATCTGCACCCAACAGCTGGGCGTGCCGGGCCCGTGGTCGGACCGGCTGGCCCATTTCCGGATGGAATTCACCCCCAGCAACGGCGATGAGCTGCAGAGCGAATACCTCCTCCCCCGCGAGCACGCCGCGGACGCGCTCCGCACCATGCGCCGGCTCTCGGACGTGGTCACGCCGCTGCTGCTGGTCGGCGAAATCCGCACCGTCGCCGCGGACAGGCTGTGGATGAGTCCCAACTACGGCCGCGACGGCATCGCACTGCACTTCACCTGGCGCCCGGACCAGCCGGCCGTCGAGGCCATCCTGCCGCTGATCGAAGCGGAACTGGCACCGTTCGGGGCCCGCCCGCACTGGGGCAAACTGTTCGACGCCGGCGCCGGCACCCTCGCGCCGCTCTACCCGCGTTTCGGTGACTTCACCGCCCTTGCGGACCGCCTGGATCCGGCCGGGAAGTTCCGGAACAGCTTCCTGGACCGCACTGTGTTCGGCAGCTGATAATCTCGCGATGATGCCCACCTCAATCCCGCGCCCCGCCCCGCCGTCCGCCGAGCCGGATCCGTCACGGCGAAACAACCTGGCGCTGCTCACCTCCCTCATCCACCACCACGGCGTCCTCAGCCGGGCCCAGCTGACCAAGCGGACCGGGCTGAACCGGTCCACGGTGGGAACCCTGATCGGTCAGCTTGTGGCTTGGGGGCTGGTTTATGAGACCGCCCCCACCGGTGAGGCCCAGGTGGGCCGGCCCAGCCCCGAGGTGCACCCGAGCCGGTCCACGGCGGCCCTTGCAGTCAACCCGGAAATCGATGCTGTGACGATCGGGCTGGTGAGCCTCGGCGGGAAAGTCCAGCGGAGGATCCGTTTCGCTACGGAGCGGATCCCCACCGCCCGGGAAGCCGTCAACAGCGCCGCGGCGGTCATCGAGGGGATGCGCTCCGAGCTCGAGGCCTCCTACCGGATCACCGGCATCGGCATTGCCGTTCCGGGACTGGTCAACCGGGCGGACGGCGTCGTCCGGCACGCCCCCCATCTGGGCTGGCGCAACGAACCCGTGGCCCAAATGCTCAGCGACGCAACCGGCTTTGACTGTAGCGCTGCCAACGATGCCTCCCTCGCCGCCGAAGCCGAACTCATCTTCGGCGCCGGCGCCGGCCGGGAAAACCTGGTCTACGTCAACGGCGGCGCGTCCGGCATCGGCGGCGGAGTTATCTGCGACGGCGTGCTGCTACGCGGCGCCTCTGGCTACGCCGGCGAACTGGGCCACACCTTCGTCCGGACGTCCGGATCGACCTGCCACTGCGGCGCCACCGGGTGCCTGGAGACGGAGGTCTCCCAGTCCCGGCTTTTCGACCTTGCCGGGCTCGACGGCGGCGACGCCACCGAGCTGGAACGCGCGCTCCGGAACACCGGCGGCACCGGGGTAACGGAGGAAGTTGACCGGCAGCTGGAGTACCTGGCCATCGCGCTGCGGAACACCGTCAACATGTTCAACCCGGAGGCACTGGTCCTGGACGGCTTCCTGGGCGTCCTGCACGGGCTCTCCCCCGGCACCCTGAAGCGGCTCATCCGGTCCCAGGCCCTGGACGGCCCCGCCGACGAATTTAAAATCCACCGCTCAGCGCTGGGCCCGGACCTCATGATGATCGGCGCCGCCGAGCTCGCCTTCACCCGGTTCCTGGCCGATCCCGCAAGCCTGGGCACCCTGCCCGCGCCCGCCCTCCCGGAAGGCTGACATGCCCGTCCCGAACCCCTCGCCCATGGGCGCATCCTTTGACCTCACGGCCACCATCGGCGGCCGCCACCAGCACGCCGTCGTGACGGAAGTCGCCGCAAGCCTGCGCAGCCTCACCGTGGATGGTGTGGCCCTGATCCAGGAATACCCCGTCGATGCGGAGCCGCCAAATTGCGCCGGGTGGGTGCTCGTCCCGTGGCCAAACCGGGTGGCCGACGGCTGCTGGACCTATAAAGGCGAGAGCCTGCAGCTGGACATAACGGAGCCGGAGAACCACAACGCCATGCATGGGCTCCTCTCACACTCGGCCTATCGCATCGCACGTAGGACCCAGGGCAGCATCACCCTGGCCGCCGACATCTCATCACAACCCGGTTATCCCTTCGAACTGAAAACATCCGTCCATTACGAACTGACAGAGGACGGCATAACCGTCACCCACCTTCTGAAGAACAGCGGTACCCGTCCAGCTCCCGTGGCAGTGGGCGCCCACCCATTCCTCTGTTTGGGAACGGTGGCCACGGATGAGCTGAAACTGTTCATCGATGCCGACACCCACATTGAAGTCGACGACAGGCAAAACCCCACTGGAACTACGACCAGCGTCGCCGGAACCCGGCACGATTTACGGGCCGGACAGACCATCGGGACAGCGAACCTGGACGATGCCTGGGCAGATGTTCGCCGGGACCGCTCCGGCGGTTCCGCCCACTACTTGGAGGCGCCGGACGGACGACAGGTACGTTTGCACATGGACGCCTCATTCGGGTATGTCCAGGCATTCACCACTAAGCGCTTCCCAACGGAGAACGGGATGGTTACCGCGGTCGCGGTGGAACCGATGACCGCTCCCCCCGATGCGTTCAACAGCGGTGAAGGGCTGCGCTGGCTCGGCCCAGCCCAGGCCTGGCAGCTACAGTGGAGCATCCACTTCCGTCACTGACCGAGGGGTTAAACACCGCCCGCGATGGGCAATGACCGTAATTGAGTGTCAGCGGAAGAATTCCAGCAGGACGGGAGCGACGGCGTCGGGCGCCACCGCGTGGGCCTGGCCGTCGATGACGTTCTTCCGCCCGTCCTGCACGGCAGCGGCCACTGCGGTGGCCGCTGCCGCTGCCCAGGAAGCACTGGAGCCACCATGCAGGGCAAGGACGGGGGCGGCGATGCCCGCAAACCGGTCTGCCGGCACACCGCCGTCGGCCGAGAGCGTCAGGTCGTAGGGCAACGTGTGTGCCAGGGACACCAACGCCGGCCACCAGGGCGCCCTGGTCATTCCGGGGTCAAAGCCGGCACCGGCGTGCCGGAAAAATGCCTCGACCGCTTCACTACCGCGGCCGCTGTCCGCCAGGGAACGTACTTTGTCCACAAAAGCCTGCCAGCCATCGCCGCCGCCGGTCAGGTAGGGCGGTTCGTAGACGGCGA
Source organism: Pseudarthrobacter sp. S3 (assembly GCF_050156905.1). Taxonomy (NCBI): domain Bacteria; kingdom Bacillati; phylum Actinomycetota; class Actinomycetes; order Micrococcales; family Micrococcaceae; genus Pseudarthrobacter; species Pseudarthrobacter sp. S3. Next base: position 2,424,622 of record NZ_CP189583.1, read on the forward strand.
CCTTCCCGACCCGGATTCCCGCCGCGGCCGCCTCCAGGGACAGAATCCCTCCCGAGGAGTGTCCATACAGATGCACGGGGCCGTCCGCTGCGGCCGCGAGTGCTTGCAGGTCTTCGACTTCGCGGTCGACGGCATAGGGCGGCGTGTTCGTGCTGTCACCGCGCCCGCGGCGATCGTAGCTGACCACTGTGAACGCGTCCGCCAGCAAGGGGACCAGGCTGGCAGCGGAATGCCGGTTGTTCAGCGCCCCGCCCACGAGGATGAGCGCCGGCCCGGACCCCGCCTGCTCATAGGCAATGGTGGTTCCGTCAGCGGACTGGACGGTCTGGATCATGGCGGTTCTCCCCTGCTGTCTTGCGGACCTTGCACGGCGGCTCAGTTGCGTGCCTCAGTCTCCTCTAACCGGCAGCGGCCGGGACCCAAGGAAACCGTCGTCCAACAAGAATAGGTCCCGGGTACCCAGAATTGACGACCTCAAGTGTGCGGTTCAAGGGCCCTGAGCAGGGAAAACACGTGCCCGAGGTGGGACCCGGACTGCATTCCAACCCCTATAGTTACCGGGCAGCCGCGGAGACATGCGGAATCCGGGACAGTCCGGCGGCTGTACAGCCCAGTCAGACGGCAAAATTGTCGCTGAGCCGTTTCCGTGCGACGCGACCTTCACCTGCTAAAGTGGTGTTGAAATTCCAACAATCCATGTCTGCATAGCTACTAATGCGCATGGCCATGACTTCCCGGGAGCAATATGGACCTGACACCGTCCTTTAAGGCCTATGACGTGAGGGGCCTCGTCGGCGTTTCTATCAGCGCGGAAAGCGCCGAAGCCGTGGGCGCCGCGTTTGTGGACGTGCTGGGCCTGTCCGGCCAGACCATCGCCTGCGGAGGGGACATGCGGCCCTCTTCACCCGGCTTCAGCCTTGCCTTTGCAGCCGGCGCTGCCCGGCGCGGTGCGGACGTGAAGTCCCTGGGCCTTATCTCCACTGATGAGCTCTACTACGTGTGCGGCGCCCTGGACATGGCCGGGGCCATTTTCACCGCGAGCCATAACCCCGCGGAATACAACGGGATCAAGATGGCCAAGGCCGGCGCCGTGCCGGTCTCCGCCGAAACCGGGCTCACGGCCATCCGGGACCTGGCCCAGCAGTATGTCGACCACGGGATCCCTGCAGCCGCGGCCCAGGGCACCGTGTCCACGCTTGACGTGCTCGCCGGTTATGCCGCAAAGCTCCGCTCGCTGGTGCCCCTGGATGCAGTCCGGCCACTGAAGGTGGTGGTGGACGCCGGGAACGGCATGGCGGGCCTGACCGTTCCCGCGGTCCTTGGGGACCAGTTCCACCCTGCGTTGCCGCTCACGGTTGTGCCGCTGTACTTTGAGCTCGACGGGACGTTCCCCAACCATCCTGCCAACCCCCTTGAGCCGGAGAACCTCCGCGACCTTCAGGCCGCCGTCATCGCCCACGGCGCCGACATTGGCCTGGCCTTCGACGGCGACGCCGACCGCTGCTTCGTGGTCGACGAGAACGGAAGGCCTGTGACGCCGTCGGCCGTTACGGCATTGATTGCCGTCCGGGAGATCCGCCGCGCCCAGGCCGCCGGGGAAGCCAATCCGGTGATCATCCACAACCTGATCACGTCGCGCGCGGTGCCGGAAATTGTTGCCGCCGCGGGCGGATGGCCGGTCCGGACCCGGGTGGGTCATTCCTATATCAAGGCCCGGATGGCCGAGGAGGGCGCCGTGTTCGGCGGCGAACACTCGGCCCACTACTATTTCCGCGACTTCTACAACGCGGACACGGGTATGCTTGCCGCAATGCACGTCCTGGCCGCCCTCGGCGAACAGGAACTGCCCTTGTCCGAGCTGGCCCGCGAGTTCGACCCGTACGCGGCCAGCGGCGAAATCAACTCATCCGTGGACGGCGTGGACGGCAAGGTAGCGGACGTGCGGGCCAGCTACGCGAATGGTGCCGTGATCGATGAACTCGACGGGCTCAGTGTCAGCAGCGAGGGCGGGGACTGGTGGTTCAACCTGAGGGCCTCCAACACGGAGGAACTGCTGCGGCTTAACGTCGAAGCCGCCGACGCCGCCACCATGGCCCAGGTGCGCGACGCCGTCCTGCAGCAGATCCGGGCCTAGCGGCCCAGCACCACGTTCACCGGTTCCCCGCCCGCCAGCAGCAGCGAGATCTGCTGCCTGACCAGCCGGACCATCCGCGGGAACATCGCCGAGCTTGCCCCGCCCACGTGCGGGGTGATGAGCACGCCGGGAGTAGTCCACAGCGGGTGGCTGGCCGGCAACGGCTCGGGGTCGGTGACGTCCAGGGCGGCCCGCAGCCGCCCGGACGACGTCTCGGCCCGCAGGGCATCCGTGTTCGCCACGGGGCCTCGGGCCACATTCACCAGCAGCGCTCCGTCCGGCATCGCAGCCAGGAACTTCCGGTCCACCAGCTGGTGTGTGCGCTCACTCAGGGGGACGCTGATCACCACGATGTCGTGCAGCGGCAACTGTTCGTAGAGTGCGTCGATCCCGTGGATCCGGCCCCCCTGGTCGTCGCGTTCCCGGCTGGCCATCCGCGTCACGTGGGCTTCGAACGGCAGGAGCCTGGCCTCGATGGCCTTCCCCACTCCCCCGTAGCCCACCAGCAGCACGCGCCGGTCCGCGAGGCTGGGCCGATGGCTGTTGTCCCACGTCCCGGACGCCTGGTTCCGGGCAAAGTCTGGCATCCCACGCTGGCTGGCGATCATCATGCCCAACGCGAGTTCCGCCGTCGACGTCTCATGGACCCCGGCCGCGTTGGCGAAAAGGCAGCCGCCGGGCAGGACTGCAGCCACGCCGTCATACCCGATCGACTGGCTCTGCACCAGCCCCACCTCAACGCAGTCCAGCGCGGCCAGCGCCGCAGGCTTGCCCATGTAGGGCGGCACCAGCAGGTCGAAACGGCCCGACGGCGGCGGGCCGGTGAGGTCCCACAGGACGAGCTCGACGCCGGCAATCGGCTCGAGCTCGTCCAGCATCTTCCGGTCGGGCAGGGCCACCCGGAGCGGCCCGGTCACGCGGCCACCACGATCCTGACGTTGGCGGCACCCAGTGCGTCCTCGATCTCCCGGGGCGGCGGCGCGTCCGTCACCAGCACATCCACGGCATCGAAGGCGGCGAGCCGCGCCAGCGCGTACCGCAGCATTTTCTGGTGCGTTGCCACCACCACCACCTGTTCAGCTGCATCCATAAGGGCGATCTTAGTGGCGCGCTCCACGTCCCGCTCAATGTAGAACGCCTCGTCGTGGAGCCCGCTGACCCCGATAAACGCCGTCTTGGCCCGGAGGCCGGCGGCGGCGCTCACCGTCATGGGACCGTTGAACGCCTGGCTGTCCAGAAGCAGCTCACCGCCGAGGCAGATGGTCCGCGCCGCCGACAGTTGCAGGCAGCGTTGGATCGCGGGCGCGGAGTGCGTGATGATGGTGCCCGCGAACGTCGGCGGCAGCTCCAGAGCAATTTGGTACGTGGTGGTCCCGGCGTCCAAGATGATGGCGTCCCGCTCGCCGATCATGGACACGCAGGCCCGGGCCACCCGCTGCTTGGCGTCAGCATCCGCCCGGACCCTGGCCGCGAAGTCCGCGTTCTGCCCGCTGGCGTTGACGGCGCTGACGCCGCCGTGAACCACCCGCGCCAGCCCCTTTTGGGACAGCACTCGGGTGTCCCGGCGCACCGTCATGTCCGAGACCGCGAACGTTTCGGCGAGGTCCATCGTGGAGATGAAGCCCCGCTGCTCGAGCTGGTCCAGTATGGTGCGCTGGCGGGGCGTCAACGGCGCCTCTTTCGGTGAGCTGCTCATATACCCTTCTCCTGCTTCCCTTAACCGGGCGACTTTGGCCTGCCAGGGTGTTGCAATTCCAACTCAAATCTACTCAGTGGCTGAGCCCGGCACCCGCATTCGTCAGCTCTACGGGGCGTCCTTCGATGATGGAGCGCTCGGCCGCCAGGCCCATGCGCACGGACTGCAGGCCGTCGGCAACCGTAACTTCCACCGGCCCCTCACCGAGGATGGCCCTGCGGTAGCCAAGGTGTTCATAGTAAGTGGAGCCATGATGGGCGCCGGCAGCGAGGACGGCCTCGTCCACAGGAACCTCGTGCATTTCCGGCCCCAGCGGCGAGCGCGGGCTGAATTCCACCGTCGCCTCCGCCTCGTCGCCGTCAATCCAGTGGTTGGCTGCCACCGGGATGAGGGTCTCGATCTTGGCGGCGTCGCCCACAATGGAGATCCGCTCCTGGAACTTGGAACCCTCGGCGAACATGGACAGCTCCAGCATGGCCCGGCGCCCGCCCTTGAAGTCCACAATCACGTACGCGTTGTCGATCATGTCCGACACCCTGCCGCTGTACATCTCATCCATATGGTTGACGTCGTGGCCGCCGCTGGCGTAGACGCGGACGGGCTCGTCCTGCAGGATCAGCCGCATCAGGTCAAAGAAGTGGCAGCACTTCTCCACCAGCGTGCCTCCGGTCCGCTCGGTGAAGCGGTTCCAGGCGTCCACCTTGTGCAGGAAGGGGAAGCGGTGCTCCACGATGGAGAGCATGTACACGTTGCCGAGCCTGCCGCCGTGTGCTGCCTGGATGATCTCCTGCACCGGCGGCATGTAGCGGTACTCCATGGCAACCCACACCGGCGCGGTGTAGTCAGCTGCCAGCGATTCAAGCTCGTCCGCCTGTTCCGCCGTGGTGCACACGGGCTTTTCCACCAGCACGGGCAGGTTAGTGCCCCTCGCGAAGATGTCCTTGAGGATGGCCAGGTGCGTGTCGTTGGGGCTGGCGATCACCAAGGCATCCACCAGCCCGGACGCGAGCAGGTCCTGGTGGCGGGAGAAGGTCTGTACCTCGTAGCCGATTTCCGCAACGGTCTCTGCCAGCGATGACGGCTGTGGATCGGCTACGGCGGCGATGTGGCTTCCCGGGATCAGGGCAAGGTTCCGGACGTGTTCGCGTGCCATATGGCCGGCACCTATAAGGCCGTAACGAATGGTCCGGACCGATTCCGCAGAAGGCAATGACATGAGCTGCTCCGTTTCTCTACGTTGAGTGTGGGACCGCGGCGTTGCATCCCAAACACAACTATACAGAAAGTGTTGTTATTCCAACATAGCGTGTGTATATTTCTTCAGTACAAGCCGACTACAACGAGGTGGAACGTGTCCCAACTATCAACCGGAACCTTACTCTTTATAGGCTCCGCCACCCTGGACTCCATAGCCTTGGTTCAGGATTATCCCGCCGCAGACAGCCGGACCGTTGCCACAGACTTCACGACGGCGGGAGGCGGACCGGCTGCCACCGCGGCCGTTGCTGCCGCCAGGGCAGGCGCGCAGGCCGCTTTCGCCGGAGTCATCGGCACAGACGAGGAAGGCGACCGCATCATCAGCGGTCTGCAAGCTGAAGGCGTGGATACCTCAGCCGTGGTCCGCGATCCCGAAGTCAAAACCGGAGCAAGCGTCATCGTGGTCAGCAAGGCCACCGAAAGCCGCGCCATCGTCACCCGCCCGGTGCCGCCGGTCAACTTCCCTGCCGAGGGGCGCTTCCGGGAACTCCTGGAAGCCTCGGCGTGGGTGCACGTGGACCACCTGGGCTGGAGCGCCGTCGCCAACCTCCCCGGTCTCAACCACGGCAACCTGAACCTCAGCGTGGACGCCGGCAACCCCATCCCCTCCTTCAGTCCGCGCGGCGTCGCCCTGTATGTCCCCACCATCGAACGGCTCCGCGCCGACTACGGTGACCACCACAGTGTTGCGGCGCTGCTCCAGAAGGCCATCGACGACGGCGCCTCCGCCGTCGTCGCGACCGCCGGGTCCGAAGGGGCCTGGGTCAAAACCGGCCACACCGATGCCGTGCACGTGCCCGCGACACCCGCCACCATCGTGTCTACCCTGGGCGCCGGCGATGTCTACCACGGCGCCCTGCTCGCGGCCGTTGCCGCCGGCCTGCCGCTGGTGGACGCGGCAGCCTTCGCCGGCCGCACCGCAGCCGCCTCCTGCGGGCGACTGGACGGCCGCTCCGGCATCCCGCACCAGAGCATCACCCCCGCCATTGCCTCCAACCTCACCCCTAGCTGAAAGAAGCAGCCCATGACCTCCACCGATCTTTCCCCCCTGCAGCGCCCGTCAGGCGCTTTCGCGATGCTCGCCGTCGACCAGCGCGAGGCGATGCGCAACATGATCGCCGAACACCAGGATGCTCCCGTCACGGACCAGGACCTCCAGGACTTCAAGCTCCAGGCAGCCCGAATTCTCACCCCGTACGCCTCCGGCGTCCTGATCGACCGGCAGTTCGCGCTGGACCAGGCCATTGAGGACGACGTGGTGGACCCCGGCTGCGGGCTCATCGCCTCCGCCGACCACTTTGAATCCGCGCACGGCGAACTGGTGGGCGAGGTCACCATCGACCGGCTGGTGGACCCACACAAATACGCCGCACTGGGCGCCAAGGCCCTCAAGCTGCTGGTGCTGTACCGCCCGGACGAGCCCGCCGACGACCGCGTGGCCATGGTGCGCGAATTCGTGGAGATCTGCCGGTCCGCAGGACTCATCAGCATTATTGAGCCAGTTTCCCGCAAACCGCTGTCCGGCGATGACTTCGACTGGAACGCAGGGATCCTCGCCGCCGCGAAGGAACTCGGCAGCCTCGGCGCGGACCTTTACAAGGCCGAGGTCCCCTTCCATGGCCAAGCCCCCGAAGCCGAGGTGCGCGCAGCCTGCGCCGACCTGACCCGGGCCATCGACGGCCCGTGGGTGGTCCTCTCCTCCGGCGTCCCCGAAGATGTTTTCCCCGACGCGGTCCGATGGGCCTGCCTCGAAGGCGCCAGCGGCTTCCTCTCCGGACGCGCCGTCTGGGCGTCCTGCATTGGTGCCCCCGACGTCGTCGAATCCCTCTCCACGGACGCCGTCCAGCGGCTGCAGCGCCTCTGCGCCGTGGTGGACGACGTGGTCTCGACGCAAAAGACCAGTGCATGAGCAGTCCTGACGCACCAAGCGCTTCCTGGTGACAGCCATTCCGTAGGCAACAAGCAAGGCACAGCAACACACTCAACGAGGAGAATATTGTGAGTCAGATTTCACGCAGGCAGGCAATCGCGATTCTCGGAGCCCTGGGCTTCGGAGCAACCGCGGCAGCGTGCGCCGGGCCGGGCGGCAGCACGGCCCCCGGTGGCGCCACCGGACCGGCGGCCCCCTCCACAGGAGCCGTCACGAGAAAGGTCTCCTTCGCCCACTGGCGCGGCGAGGACAAGGTGGTATTCGATGAATTGATCAAGCGCTTCGCGGCGCTGCACGACGGCGTGGAGGTGGCCCAGGACATCTCCACATCCAACGACTACAACGCCCAGGGCCTTCAGAAGGTCCGCGGCGCAGCCATCGGCGACGCGTTCGCTACCTTCCGTGGTGCCCAGTTCAAGAACTTCACCGAGGCCGGGATCTACACCGAACTCAAAGGCAGCAAGGCCGCCGCCAACTACCAGCCTGGCCTGCTGACCGCCGGGCAGTCCGGTGACAGCCAACTGGGCCTGCCATACCAGGTGGTCTTCCCCATGCCCATGGCCAACGGCGACCTGTTCGATAAGGCCGGCGCGGAGATCGCCCCGAAGGACTGGGACGGCTTCCTGGCCATGTGCGAGAAGCTCGCGGCCTCCGGCGTCATTCCCATCTCCTGGCCGGGCGGCGACGTCGGAAATGGCGGCCAGCTGTTCAACTGCATGATCGCCAACAACGCCCCCGTGGACGACATGTGCGCCCAGATCGAGCAGGGCAAGCTCAAGTGCACCGACGACTGGTTCCTGAGAATGCTGGGCCAGTACAAGGAACTGGTCCCGTACCTGCAGCCCAACGCCACAGGCACGGCCGTGGAGCCGGCGCAGAACCTGTTCTCCCAGGGGAAGGCCGCCATGCTGGCCACTGGTTCGTACCACATCGCCGCCGTCCGCGGCCTAGGCGCGACGTTCCCCATCGAGCTGGTGTTCCCCAACACCTCCGACGGCAGCGGCAAGTTCGAAGGCGCCTACAACGCGACGTTCATCCTGGGCGTCAACTCAGCAAGCAAGAACCAGGCCGCCTCCGCGGCGTGGATCGACTTCCTCTCCGAGCCCGCGAACGCCGGCTACTACGCCAACAAAACAGCCCAGCACGTGGCCGTGAACAACGTGGAATACACCAACCCGGACCTAAAGCGCCTCAGCCCCTGGCTGGACAAAAAGACCGCGCTGGCCGCCCGCTTCCAGTTCCAGAACCTCGATGTCCGCAACGCAGTGGAGGCCAGCGCCACGGCCGTCATCTCGGGCATCAGCCCCGAGCAGGCTGCCGAAGCCGCCCAGAAGATCGTTGACGAACGGCTATGAGCACCCACACCAAAATGGCTGACGAACGGAAGGCACCGGACGGCGGGACTGAAACCGGCGCCGCGAAGGGGCGCCGCCGCTCCCCCACACGGGTGAATCCAGCACTGTACCTCTTCCCGCTTCCCGCCGTCGCCATCATTGCGTTCTTCTTGGTGATGCCCACCTTGCAGGCGTTCCAGTACGCCATCACGGATTGGAACGGCTTCTCGGCGGCGTTCAACTACGTGGGGCTGGACAACTTCGTCCGTGCCTTCACCAACGACTCGCTCTTCACCAACGCGCTGACCAACAACCTGAAGTTTGTGCTGTTGGTGGTGATCGCGCAGACCGCCTTTTCGCTAGTGCTGGCCCTGCTCCTGACGAAGAACTCGCGCGGCAGCATCCTGCTCCGGGCCCTGTTCTTCTTCCCCACCATCCTGTCCTCCGTCTCCGTGGCCTTCATCTGGAAGTTCATCTACGACCCCAACTTCGGCCTCGCCAACGCGGTCCTGGGCGGCGTGGGGCTCGAAGCCCTGCAGGGTTCCTACCTCGGCAACAACGCCCAGGCCCTGTACTGGGTGGCCGTGACGCAGGTGTGGTTCCACTCCGGGCAGATGATGGTGGTCTACATCGCCGGCCTGCAGGCCATCCCGCGGGAACTTTACGAAGCAGCCGAGATGGACGGCGCCAGCAGGTGGCAGCAGTTCAAGTCCATCACCTGGCCGTTCGTCGCCCCGGCAACGTCCATCGTGGTGGCCTACACCACCGTCCAGTCCTTCAAGGCCTTCGACCTGATCCTGGGCATCGCGGGCAACCCGCCCAAGCAGTCCCTGGACATCCTCTCCACCCGCATCTACAGCACCTTTGCCAACTCGGAGTTCGGCTACGCCGCCGCCCAGTCGATCATCTTCATGGCGATGATCGCCCTGGTCACCTGGCTGCAGCGCCGGCTGCTCCGCCTCACCCCGAAGGGGGAATGACAGCATGCTCGCCTCAGTCACCCGCCGCGGAATCCTCGCGATCTACGCGGTCATCATCATCGTTCCGCTGACCGTGGTGGGGTTCGGCAGCTTCAAGTCCACGCAGGAACTGTTCGCCGGACCGTTCAGCCTGCCGCAGTCCCTCTCGCCGGCCAACTACGCCGAGGTGATCGGCGGCCAGGACCTGGGCTCGTCTTTTACCAACAGCGTCATTGTCACCGCCATCTCCGTGCCGCTCACCCTGTTGCTGGCCAGCCTCGCCGGGTACGCCATCTCCCGGCTCAAGGGGTTCATGGCCTGGGCCATCTTCGGCTTCCTCGTTTTGGGCATGGCCATCCCCGCGCAGGCCAACATGGTGCCGCTATACGTCCTGTTCGGCCGGCTCGGGCTGCTGGACAGCCTGGCGGGCCTGATCCTGGCCAACGTGGTGTCCACCCTGCCGATCGCCGTCTTCATCCTCGGCGGGTTCATGCGGACGCTACCCAAGGAACTCTACGAAGCATCCTCGATTGACGGCACCGGCCCGTGGCGGACGTACGTGTCGATCGCACTCCCCCTGTCTGCCCCGTCCGTTGCTGCCGCGGCCATCTTCCTGTTCGTGATCCACTGGAACGAGCTGCTCTACCCGCTGCTGTTCATCCAGTCCCCGGGCAACCGGACCCTGCCGCTGGCACTGCTCAGCTTCCAGGGCGAGTTCCAGACCAACTACCCGCTGCTGTTCGCCGGCGTCATCCTGGCCTCCCTGCCCGTAGTGGTGGCCTACGTCTTCCTGCAGCGCTACTTCGTTGCCGGGATCACCGCCGGAGCAAGCAAAGGATGAGGCACCAGCCATGACTGCTCCGTCGACGCCCTCCTGGACGGAGGACGGCTCCGCCCGTCCGGCGGTGCCGGACCTCCACCAGCCCAACGAAAGGCAACATACGTGAACCTCAAATCAGCCCGACACCTGGTGAACGGATCCTGGCACTCCGCCGGCAGTTCCAAGAACGTAACCGACCCCGGAAACGGCAGCACGGTCGGCGAAGTGGCCTGGGGCACCGCCGACGATGCCACTACGGCCGCTGACGCCGCGGCCGACGCCTTCGGTTCCTGGTCCCGGACCACCGCGCGCAACCGGGCAGACCTGCTCCGGAACGCCGCCGACCTGCTGGCCGAACGCCGCGACGAACTGGCCCACACGCTGGCCCTGGAAGCCGGAAAACGGCTCCCGGAAGCCCAGGGTGAGGTGGACTTCTCGGTGGAGTACTTCCGCTGGTTCGCCGAGGAAGCCCGCCGCTCCACCGGCACCGTCAGCCCACCCGAACTCCACGGCCGGCGCCACCTCAGCCTCCGCAAACCCATCGGCGTGGCACTGAGCCTCACCCCCTGGAACTTTCCCGTATCCATCCAGGCCCGCAAGCTCGCCGCAATGCTGGCCGCAGGCTGCACCGTGGTGGGCCGGGTGTCCGAAAAGGCGCCGCTCGCCGCCACCGGCCTGTTCGAGGTCATGCACGACGCCGGGTTCCCCGCCGGCGTCGTCAACCTGGTTCACGGACCCTCGCGCGAAATCACCGCAACCCTGCTCCAGCACCCCGCCGTGCGGGCCGTCAGCTTCACCGGATCCACCGGCGTGGGCCAGCAGATCATGGCCTCCGCCGCAGAACGCGTGGTCCGTCCGCTGCTTGAACTGGGCGGCAACGCACCGTTCATCGTCTTTGCGGACGCGGACCTGGACGCAGCCGTCGACGGCGCAGTCCTGGGCCGGCTCCGCAACACCGGCCAGTCCTGCGTGGCCGCCAACCGGTTCCTGGTCCAGGACAGCATCGCCGAGGAATTTTCACAGAAACTGGCGGCACGGTTCGACGCCATGAGCATCGGCCACGGCGTTCCCGACGACGGTTCGGACGTCCCGGACCTCGGTCCCATGATCGACGCCGATCGGGTGGCCGCCGTCCAGGCTCTGGTGGACGACGCCCTCGCCCGCGGCGCCCGCCGCGTCACGCAGCGGACCGAGGTTCCGGCGCGCGGCGCGTTCATGGCTCCCACACTGCTCACGGACGTCCCCGACGACGCACCCCTGGTGAGCGAAGAAGTGTTCGGCCCGGCGGCCGGCGTCGTGACCTTCACCTCGGACGAGGACGCCATCCGCAAGGCGAACGCCACCGAGATGGGCCTCGCCGCGTACCTCTGGAGCCGCGATCCCAAGCGCGCCTGGGACATCCCCGAACGCCTGGAAGCCGGCATCGTGGGGGTCAACGATCCCCTTCCCTCCGTGGCCTTCGCTCCCATGGGCGGAGTCAAGCAGTCCGGCCTGGGCCGCGAAGGATCAAGCCTTGGGCTCGAGGAGTTCGAGGAGGTCCAGTACGTGGCCTGGAAGCCGTAAATGCTGACCACCGGATTGGTGCTGGGCGCCATCGTCATGGGAGCCGGGATGCAGCGCATCACCGGCATGGGCTTCGCGCTGGTGGCTGCTCCCTTCCTGGTCCTGCTCCTTGGCCCGGTGGAAGGGGTGGTGCTGGTGAATCTCTGCGGGGCCGTGACGGCGGGAGCCATCATCTTCCGGGTGGCGCGGGACATCGACTGGAAGCGGTACGCGGCGTTGGCCGCGTCGGCGCTGCTGGGGATCATCCCGGCAGCCTTCCTGATCCGGCTCATCCCGCCGGCGGTGCTGGAGATCTCCATCGGTGTGCTCCTCGCCGTTGGGCTCACCATTTTGCTTGGCCTCAAGTCCGCCACGCTCACTCCACGCCGCCGCTACCTTTTCACGGCCGGCGGCCTGAGCGGATTTATGAACACGGCAGCCGGGGTGGGCGGGCCTGCCGTCAGCATGTACTCCATCGCCACCCGGTGGCAGCACAAATCCTTCGCTGCCACCATGCAACCGTACTTTTTCACCATCGGCGTGTTCTCCCTGATCTCCAAAGCTCTCACTGCCCCGGAGACGTTCCCCCCGCTGCCATGGGGAATGTGGGTGGCCGTCGCCATGGCCTGCCTCGCAGGCCTGGTGCTGGGCGACGTCGCTGCCCGGTTCGTCCCGGCCCGGACCGCCCAGGTCCTGCTGATCGTCCTGGCGTACCTCGGAGCGGCTGCCACCACCATCCGCGGCGTGCTCGATGTCGTCGGCTAGCAACCGCTGCGGCGCCCATCCCGCCCACACCGAACCACCAACGAAAGGGCGGCTATGCCAGTCGTTTCTCCGCAAGAAAACCTCCTGCGTGTGTCCACCATAAAGGGCGAGACCGTCTCCCTGACGATTGATGCGGGCGCTCCGGTGACCATCCAGCTCGAAGTAGGAGACCGTTGCAACTGCGGGGGCGCTGCCCGTGGCGCAGGCGCCTACACAGATTCCGACTTCGGCACTCGCTAATCAGGCATCATTCTCAATTGCACCCGCACCATAGAGAGGAAATAACATGACGTGGCTGAACAGTGCCGCTCACGCACGATGGCTCGAGGCCGAAACCGATCGGCTGATCAATTTCGCCGCGGGTTCAAAGGTGCCCACAGGATTCGGCTGGCTCGACAACAACGGCGCGGTGTTTACCGACAAGCCGACCCACCTCTGGATTACTGCGCGTATGATCCATAGTTTCGCCGTCGCTGCCCTCATGGGACGCCCTGGTGCTGCGGCACTCGTGGACCACGGCATCACCGCGCTCAGCGGCGTCTTCCACGATGATGAGTTCGGCGGTTGGTATGCCGAGATAGACGGGAATGGACCGGTAAACGACACCAAGTCCGGCTACCAGCACTCCTTCGTTCTGCTCGCTGCTGCCAGCGCCGTTGCCGCCAAGCGCCCGGGCGCCAGGGAATTGCTCGACGAGGCGCTGCGTATCGCTGACACGAAGTTCTGGGACCACGACGCCGGCATGTGCTTCGACTCCTGGAACCGGGAGTTCACGGAAACCGAAGCGTACCGTGGTGGGAACGCGAGCATGCACTCCGTCGAGGCGTACCTCATCGTCGCCGACGTGACCGGGGAGAACCGCTGGCTCGAACGGGCACTCCATATCGCCGAGGTGCTCATCCACGAATTTGCGCGCAACAACAACTACCGGGTTTTCGAGCACTTCGACCCTGAGTGGAACCCCATGCCCGAGTACAACACCGATGACCGGGCCAGCCAGTTCCGCGCGTACGGCGGAACCCCAGGCCACTGGGTTGAGTGGGCACGCCTGCTCCTGCATGTCCGTGCCGGGCTCGAAGCCCGCGGCATGGAGGTTCCGCCCTGGCTGCTGGAGGATGCACGGGGCTTGTTCGACGCCGCCACTCGCGACGCCTGGGAACCGGACGGTCATCCGGGATTCGTTTACACCGTCGACTGGAACGGCAAGCCGGTTGTCACTACCCGCATCCGCTGGGTTCCCGCCGAGGCAATTGGAGGCGCGGCAGCCCTCTACATCGCCACCGGTGACCAGAAGTACGCGGACTGGTACGAGCGAATCTGGGACCACGCCCGCGATTGGTTCATCGACTACGACCACGGGTCCTGGAAACAGGAACTCGACGAGAACGGCAATGTCACCTCGACCGTGTGGTCCGGCAAGGCGGACATCTATCACCTCTGGCACTGCCTGGTGGTCCCGCGACTTCCACTGGCACCAGGGCTTGCTCCAGCAATCGCTGCCGGCTTGCTGGATGCACGTCTTGCTGCGTCCAGATAACACGAGAAACCTGCGGCCCCTCATTTCGTGGGTCATGCGGAAAGCCGGCATTTAGACACCCAGCAACCCAGAATAGGTGATCATATGAGTCACCTATTCTGGGTTGCACTGACGCCTCCTTCGGGGCACTCTCCGACCCGCCGGCCGGGACCTGCGTGGGAGGAGTTCATCCCGTTCCTGGACTACGACGTGGAAATCCGGCGCGTGATCTGCTCGACCAAGACGATCGAATCTCAACGCCCGCTACCGGCGCGCCGTCAAGCTGCGGGGTCATCCAGGGGGACAATAACGGCTACACCGCCCCGGGACTGGCCGCGCTGTTCCCGTTCACGGCCACCGAGATCGCCGCGGAGCTGGAGCTGCGCAAGATCGCCGCCGAGATCGCACGGGTCCACCGGAACCACGCCACACCTTTACAACGCCGGGCGCCGTCTAGACCGCGGCCTAGGGTGAACCTATGCCACCGACATCATCCCCGGGCCCGATCGACGTGTTCGTCCACAACGCCCCCGCGGCCGACTGGCAGGTATGGGCAGCGTTCGCCCCGCTCATAGCAGCCGTCATTGCGGCCCTCATCGCTTTTTTCACGCTGTGGCAGAGACGCCGGGCTGACAACCGCGCCGAATGGTGGCGCCGCGCGCAATGGGCGTTGGACGCTTCCATGTCGGATGAGCCCAAGCGGGCCGAGATGGGACAGCAGGCCATCAACATCCTGGGCCGAAGCAAACTGGCCACGCCAGAGGACGGAATTCTCCTGAAAATTGGCACCGACGATCCGCTCGAAGCGGCAAACGCCGCCCGCCTTGCAGAAGCCGCCGACGCAGTTGCCGTCTCAGATCACGTCGAGGCTCGCCTGACGAGGCTGGACGACCCGGAAGCAAGGCGCGAGAATGAAGAAGACAACAAATGACGGCGCAAGCAGGTAGGAGGTCGACGATGGCCATGGCACACCCGGGAACCCGTCGCAGGCCCACCCAAACAAGTGTGGAATCAGTCCCGCCGTCCCGCCGTCCTGCATCTGTCAGCCCACAAGACCGAAAAGTTCAGATCGCTGCCGCCAGAGCAAGGATCACCTTGGATAAGCTCACTGGCGACGTGACGCCGGACTGGATCATCGCCTTGTCCAAGGAAAAGCCGGAGTAAGGGCACGAAGCCCCGTATTCGAGCGTACTGAATTTTTCATGATGGTTGGGTTGGGTGTCCGGTCCTGGTTTTGATTCTGGCGGTTGGGCGTTGGGTTCCACGTCTCCGATGGGTGGTTCTGGTCGTTGTTGGGCCTGCAGGTGCCGCTCGCTGCTGGCACCTGGCATCGGCATTCCCGCTTCGGTGCACCCGCGTGGTACACCTGTCCGTCCACCTCCGCGGCGTGGATGAACGACTTAGCGAGCTCGGTGTCGCCAATCATTCCGCTGATGTCCGATTGAGGACGAGGCCGGTGCGCGCCCCGGATCCGGCGGATTGCGCTTCGGGTGGAGTTGCTTCTGCGTGCCGGGCCGGCAGGAGGGGCCCAAAGAAGGCGGCCAGTTCGCTCATCGCCTTCAGCGGCAGGACATTTGCCACGTACTGGTCGGGCCGCACGACGACGACGACGCCGCCGCGGTCCAGACCTCGGAGTTCGAAGATGTCCGCCGCGGGCTCGGTGGCGTAGACCTTCTCATAGTCCGCGAGCCGGAACGGTCCTACCTGCGGCTTGAACACCTTGGGCACGGCTCCGATGTCGACGCTGGAGTGGTCCTGCTGGTAAATCACCTTCAGGTCAAACCACGCGTCACGGTCGGCCCCCGCCGGCGTTGCCGCCAGCGGTGAGTCCGGCGCGTTCGCGATCCATTCGGCGAAGTTCGCGACAGCGGAGCCCGTAGCCTGTTCTCCCGTTTGGGGCGCCGCACGGTCGGCGAAGACGTAGATGCGCCACCGGCCGTCCGCCGTGGCGTGGTGGCCGAGCTGGACCGGGTTGGTGTCGCAGACCCGTACCACGGGCGCGGACTTGAAGCGCTTGCCGATCGTAAACCCGGTGGCCAGGTCCTGGTGTGCGGGCGCGCCGATGATCATGGAGGGTGCGTACTGGGTCATGAATCCGGCGGGGAACTCTGCGGTGCGCACGTAGAAGTCCTCAAGCTCGGAGGGGCTATCGAACTCCTCGGGCTTCTTCGCCATCAGCGTTGACCACTCCTTGTCGAAGGCGATGAGGTCCTTTGCGATGACCTGGCGCTCCGCCGAGTAGGTGGCGAGCAGGCTCTCCGGGCTGCGGCCTTCAAGCACGTGTCCGAGCTTCCAGCCGATGTTAAAGCCGTCCTGCATGGAGACGTTCATCCCCTGGCCGGCCTTGGCGCTGTGCGTGTGGCAGGCGTCTCCCGTGATGAACACCCGCGGGGTGCGGGTGGCCCGCTGCTCCGGGAGAACGTCGTCGAACCTGTCGGTCAGGCGGTGACCGACCTCGTACACGCTATGCCAGGCGACGTTGCGGACGTCGAGTGTGTAGGGGTGGAGGATCGCGTTGGCCTTGCCGATGATCTGGTTGATCGTGGTGTTGCGCACCGCGCCGTTATCATTCTCGTTGACCTCGCCGAGGTCAACGTACATCCGGAACAGATGCCCGCCTTCGCGCGGGATCAGCAGGATGCTGCCGCCGGTACCGGACTGGATCGCGCACTTGGTACGGATGTCAGGGAAGTCCGTGACGGCGACGACGTCCATCACGCCCCAGGCATGGTTGGCTTTGTCGCCGGCGAGCGTGCAGCCGATCGACTCCCGGACCTTACTGCGCGCGCCGTCCGCGCCGACGACGTACTTGGCCCGGACGATTCGCTCCCGGCCAGCGTTGGGGCCCTCCGTATGCACCAGCGTCACGGTCACCGGGTACTCCCCCTCGCCCGCGCTGTCGAGGCTGCGGAATTCCAGGCCATAGTCGGGCGCCATGCGCGTGGGCGAGTTCGCCATGAATTCCGCGAAGTAGTCCAGCACGCGGGCCTGGTTGACGATCAGGTGCGGGAACTCACTGACGCCAGCCGGGTCGTCTGCGGCGCGCGCGGTCCGGATGATGCGCGTGGAATCCAACGGGTCCGGCTTCCAGAACGCCATCTCCGTAATGCGGTACGCCTCGGCGATGATCCGCTCGGCGAAGCCAAAGGCCTGGAAGGTTTCGACGCTGCGGGCCTGGATGCCGTCAGCCTGGCCGATGGCGAGCCTCCCGCCCCGGCGCTCCACAATCCTCGTTGTGACGCCCGGGAACTGGGACAGCTGCGCCGCGGCGAGCATGCCGGCAGGCCCGGACCCCACAATGAGCACGTCTACCTCGTCGGGAAGCTCTGCGGGCCGATTGATGCCGACTCCGGCAGCGGGCTGCACCCGCGGATCTCCGGATACGTATCCATGGTGGTGAAACTGCACGGGCTTTCCTCACTTCACTGTGGGTATTGATCACCAAGCCGGTGTTCTATATGCGAATTAGCGATTCTATATTAGAGACGCTGGGGTTGGTCCAACACTGTACGGCAGTGTGATCCGAACAACAAGAGACTCAATCAGCGGTGATACAGGGGCTTGACGAAGCTCTCTTCGTGGGCAATAGTCATCATATACGATTTCGTACTTCATGAGGAGACAATTTGGAGCAGGTCAACGAGGGCACCGTGGCCGCGGCCCGCAAGGTCATTGCGGTGCACATCAATTACCCCAGCCGCGCTTCCCAGCGCGGGCGTACTCCCGCGCAGCCCTCCTACTTCCTCAAACCGTCGTCGTCCTTGGCGCTCGGCTCGTCGGAGACACCTTCAACAGTGGAGCGGCCTGCGGGCTGCGAGCTGCTGGGCTACGAAGGTGAGATTGCCCTGATCATCGGCAGACCCGCCCGCCGCGTAGGCATCCAGGATGCATGGAGCCACGTTGAATGGGTCACCGCGAGCAACGACCTCGGAGTCTACGACCTGCGTTACGCGGACAAGGGCTCCAACCTCCGGTCCAAGGGCGGCGATGGTTTCACCCCGGTTGGCCCGGGACTGATCGCCGCGGACGCCGTTGACCCCGCAGCTTTGCGGATCCGGACCTGGCACAACGGGGACCTCGTCCAGGACGACACCACCGAAGACCTGCTCTTTCCGTTCGCCCGGCTTGTCGCAGACCTGTCCCAGCTGCTGACCCTCGAGGAGGGCGATATCATCCTCACCGGCACACCTGCCGGCGCTTCGGTAGCAAACCCGGGTGACGTCGTCGAGGTTGAGGTCAGCGCTGGTGTACTGAACACCGGGCGCTTGGTCACCCGGGTGCAGGAAGGCACGACGGCGTTCGCTGACTTTGGTGCCCGGCCCAAGGCTGACGACGCACAGCGGGAGGAGGCGTATGGTTCGCGGGAAGCGGCGGGCCTTCCCGCGGTCGAAAGCGCCGCCGTCGGGCATGTCCTGACCCCGGAACTGAAGGCGAAGCTCGAAAGCGTCTGCACCGCCACGCTCTCTTCCCAGCTGCGCAAGCGCGGCCTGAACAACGTGAGCATCGACGGCCTGCAGGCCACCCGTCCGGAGAAGCGGATCGTGGGCCTGGCCCGGACGCTCCGGTATGTACCCAACCGCGAGGACCTGTTCAAGACCCATGGCGGCGGGTTCAACGCCCAGAAGAAGGCCATCGATTCCGTGAACGAGGGCGAGATCCTGGTCATGGAAGCGCGCGGCGAGAAAGGCACCGGCACTATCGGGGACATCCTGGCCCTGCGCGCCCAGGTCAGGGGTGCTGCGGCGATCATCACCGACGGCGGCGTCCGGGACTTCTCCGCGGTGGCCGCGATGGACATGCCCACGTACTATGCCAATCCGCACCCCGCGGTCCTGGGGCGCCGGCACATCCCGTGGGACACGGACATCACCATCGCCTGCGGCGGCACCACCGTGCAGCCCGGGGACATCATCGTGGCTGACGCCGACGGCATCCTGGTGATCCCGCCGGCCCTCGCCGAAGAGCTCGCCGACGACTCCATCAGCCAGGAACGCGAGGAGACGTTCATCGCGGAAATGGTGGCACAGGGCCACAGCGTGGACGGGCTCTACCCGCTGAACGCGGACTGGCGGGCCAAATATGAAGCATGGGAAGCGGGCCAAGCAAATGACTGAGACCCTGATGGCCACAGGCAGCAAATCGGAGCAGGCCTACGCCGCTGTGAAGGCGCGCATCGTCGAAGGCGCCTACTCCCCCGGTTACCGCCTGGTCCTGGCCGCCATCGCCAAGGATCTGGGCGTCAGCGTGGTCCCGGTCCGGGAGGCGATCCGCCGCCTCGAGGCCGAAGGGCTGGTGACGTTCGAGCGGAACGTCGGAGCCACGGTCTCCGGGATCGACCCGACCGAGTACCTCTACACGATGCAGACCCTGAGCATCGTCGAAGGTGCCGCCACCGCGTTGTCCGCACCGCTGATCGATTCCGTGGCGATCGCCCGCGCCCGGGCCGTGAACGAGGACATGCGCGAATGCCTGGAGCACTTCGACCCCGTCCGCTTCACGCAGCTGAACCAGGACTTCCACAGCATCCTGTTTGAGTACTGCCCCAACCCGCACATCCTGGACCTCGTCCACCGGGGCTGGAACCGGCTCGCCTCCCTCCGGTCCTCGACGTTCCGCTTCGTCCCCGGCCGCGCCCACGAGTCCGTGGACGAGCACGAAGCGCTCCTGAAACTCATCGAGACCGGCGCAGACGCGGACGTGATCGAGAAGTCCGCCCGCCTCCACCGCTCCGCCACCCTGGACGCCTACCTCGCCCAGGCTCAACCCCTCCCACAGAGCAACGCGGGGTCACTTAACGCCCATTAATGGCCCCCGCATGGGCCAGAAGTGACCCCGCGTTGCAAGATCAGTTAGTTAGGAAACAACAATGACGTTCACCGCTCCTGTTACCACCACCCACTACGTTCCGCAGGACCTTCCCACGCACATCCAGCACTACATCAACGGCCAGTTCGTTGACTCCGTGGGTGGCAAGACCTTTGATGTCCTGGACCCGGTTTCCAACACGAACTACGCCACGGCCGCGGCCGGCCAGAAGGAAGACATCGACCTTGCCGTCGCCGCCGCCCGTAAAGCGTTCACCAACGGCCCGTGGCCGAAGATGAAACCGCGCGAACGTGCCCGCGTCCTGAACAGGATTGCCGATGCCGTCGAGGCCCAGGAAGCACGGCTCGCGGAACTCGAGACCTTTGACACCGGCCTGCCCATCACCCAGGCCAAGGGCCAGGCCCTGCGCGCTGCGGAGAACTTCCGGTTCTTCGCCGACCTGATCGTGGCCCAGTTCGACGATGCCATGAAGGTCCCCGGCGCCCAGATCAACTACGTCAACCGCAAACCAATCGGCGTCGCCGGCCTCATCACCCCGTGGAACACCCCGTTCATGCTTGAGTCCTGGAAGCTTGCCCCGGCCCTGGCCACCGGCAACACCGTGGTCCTCAAACCCGCCGAATTCACCCCGCTCTCCGCATCACTCTGGGCACAGATCTTCAAAGACGCCGGCCTGCCGGACGGTGTCTTCAACCTGGTCAACGGCCTGGGCGAGGAAGCCGGCGACGCCCTCGTCAAGCACCCGGACGTCCCGCTGATCTCCTTCACCGGCGAGACCACCACCGGGCAGACGATCTTCAGCAACGCCGCCGCCAACCTCAAGGGCCTGTCCATGGAGCTCGGCGGCAAATCCCCGTGCGTGGTGTTCGGCGACGCCGACCTCGACGCCGCGATCGACTCCGCCCTGTTCGGTGTCTTCTCGCTCAACGGCGAACGCTGCACCGCCGGCTCCCGCATCCTCGTAGAACGCGCCATCTACGACGAGTTCTGCGAAAAGTACGCCGCCCGGGCCAAGAAGATCGTGGTCGGGGATCCGCACGACCCCAAAACCGAAGTCGGCGCCCTGGTCCACCCCGAGCACTACGACAAGGTCGCCTCCTACGTGGAAATCGGCAAGTCCGAAGGCCGGCTCCTCGCCGGCGGCGGACGGCCTGACCACCTCCCCGAAGGCAACTACATCGCACCCACCGTATTCGCCGACGTCGCCCCGGACGCGCGGATCTTCCAGGAGGAGATCTTCGGCCCCGTCGTTGCCATCACCCCCTTCGACTCGGACGAGGAAGCCCTGGCCCTGGCGAACAACACCCGCTACGGGCTGGCCGCCTACATCTGGACCCAGAACCTGACCCGCGCGCACAACTTCTCCCAGAACGTCGAAGCCGGCATGGTCTGGCTCAACAGCCACAACGTCCGGGACCTCCGCACCCCCTTCGGCGGCGTCAAAGCCTCGGGCCTGGGCCACGAAGGCGGCTACCGCTCCATCGACTTCTACACCGACCAGCAAGCCGTGCACATCAGCCTCGGCACGGTCCACACGCCAAAATTCGGCAGCATCGACGACGCCGCGGCAGCCGGCGACAGCTAGTCCCCTCCCCCCTTACCTGCTCAAAGAAGAGAGAACACCATGGCCACCTTCGTTCCCACCCCCACCGTTCCGGCCCCGGACATCGTCCGCTGCGCCTACATGGAAATTGTGGTCACCGACCTCGCTAAATCGCGCGAGTTCTACGTCGACGTCCTCGGCTTGCACGTCACCGAGGAAGATGAAAACAACATCTACCTGCGCCCCCTCGAGGAGTTCATCCACCACAACCTGGTGCTCCGCAAGGGACCCATCGCCGCCGTCGCCGTCTTCGCCTACCGGGTGAAGTCGCCCGCCGAAGTGGACGCCGCCGAGGCCTACTACAAGGAACTCGGGTGCCGGGTTGAGCGCCGCAAGGACGGCTTCACTAAGGGCATCGGTGATTCCGTCCGCGTCGAGGACCCGCTGGGCTTCCCCTACGAATTCTTCTACGACGTGGAGCACGTGGAACGCCTCACCCAGCGCTACGACCTCTACTCCGCCGGTGAACTGGTCCGCCTGGACCACTTCAACCAGGTCACCCCCGACGTGCCCCGCGGGCGTGCCTACCTCGAAGACCTCGGCTTCCGCGTCTCCGAAGACATCAAGGACTCCGACGGCGTCACGTACGCTGCGTGGATGCACCGCAAACAGACCGTCCACGACACCGCCCTGACCGGCGGCAACGGCCCGCGCATGCACCACGTCGCCTTCGCCACCCACGAAAAACACAACATCATCCAGATCTGCGACAAAATGGGCGCCCTGCGCATCAGTGACCGGATCGAACGCGGCCCCGGCCGGCACGGCGTCTCGAACGCCTTCTACCTCTACATCCTGGACCCCGACGGGCACCGCATCGAGATCTACACCCAGGACTACTACACCGGTGATCCTGACAACCCCACCGTCACTTGGGACGTCCACGACAACCAGCGCCGCGACTGGTGGGGCAACCCCGTAGTCCCCTCCTGGTACACCGAGGCTTCCCTGGTCCTGGACCTCGACGGCAACCCCCAGCCCGTCATCGAACGCACCGACGCCTCCGAAATGGCCGTCACCGTCGGCGCCGACGGCTTCTCCTACACCCGTAAGGACGCAGAGAGCGCAGCCGAAGGTTTCAAGCTCGGGGCGCAGCTGTAGCCATGCTAGATGCCCAGACCATTGAGGCCATCGCCGACGAATTGCTGGAGGCTGGCCGGTCCCGCACCCCCGTCCCGCGGCTGACTGCGCGGTATCCAGAGATGACGGTGGAGGATTCCTACGCCGTGCAGCAGTTGTGGCGGCGGCGGAACGAGGAAGCCGGACGCACCCTGGTGGGCCGCAAAATCGGCCTCACGTCCAAGGCCATGCAGGCCGCCACCGGCATCACCGAACCGGACTACGGCGCCATCTTCGATGACATGGTCCTTGACACCGGCAGCTCCGTGGAGTGGGACCAGTACACCCATCCGCGCGTGGAAGTTGAACTCGCGTTTGTCCTCAAGAGCGCACTCAAAGGCCCCGGCTGCACCATCTTCGACGTCCTCAACGCCACCGACTACGTGGTTCCGGCCCTGGAGATCCTGGACTCCCGGATTGAAATGGAGGGCCGGACCATCGTGGACACCATCGCCGACAACGCCGCGATGGGCGCCATGGTGATCGGCGGCAACCCCGTCAAGCCCGACGCCGTCGACCTCCGCTGGGTCGCAGCAATCCTCTACAAAAACCAAACCGTGGAGGAAACAGGCGTGGCTGCCGGCGTTCTGGACCACCCCGCCCACGGGGTGCACTGGCTCGCCAACAAAATCGCTGCCCACGGTGACAGCATGAAAGCCGGGGACATCATCCTCGCCGGCTCCTTCACCCGCCCCATGTGGGTCCACAAAGGCGACACCGTCCACGCCGACTACGGACCACTGGGGGTAGTGACATGCCGCTTCGAATAGAACCCACCTTCCGTCACGCCCTCACCGCGGCGGACCGGCCGCTGGCGGGGATGTGGGTCTGCTCCGGCAGCCCGCTGGTCGCCGAGCTTTGTGCCGGATCCGGCCTGGACTGGCTTCTGGTGGACGCCGAGCACAGCCCCAACGGCCTCGAATCCATCCTCGGCCAGCTCCAGGCCATCCACGGCTACCCGGTCCACACTCTCGTCCGCCCGCCGGTCAACGACACCGTGCTCATCAAGCAGTACCTGGACGTCGGCGTGCAGAACCTGCTGATCCCCATGGTGAACTCTGCGGCCGAAGCGGAAGCGGCAGTGGCCGCCACCCGTTACCCACCCCACGGCGTCCGGGGTGTGGGATCCGCGCTGGCCCGCGCCGCCCGCTGGAACCGGGTCCCGGACTACCTCGTGCGCGCCAGCGAGACCATCAGCGTCACCGTGCAAATTGAATCGACGGCGTCAGTTGAGGCCGTCGAGGAGATCCTCGCGGTGGACGGTGTGGACGCCATCTTCCTGGGACCATCCGACCTCGCCGCCTCCATGGGCCTGCTGGGACAGCAGGAACACGAAGAGGTGCGCGCCGCCGTCGAACACTGCCTCGCTGCAGCCAAGAGGGGCGGCAAACCGGCCGGTGTGAATGCCTTCAACCCCGATACCGCCCGCCACTACCTGGCGGCAGGCGCCGCCTTCATCCTGGTGGGCGCCGACGTCGCCCTGCTGGCACGCGGCTCCGAAGCCCTCGCGGCCGAATTCATCACGCCCGACGGCGACGAAACCCCCGCCAGCTACTGACCACTCCAAAGGACTTATTAGATGACAGCTTCTTCAACCCTCTCTCCCGCTGTGTCACCGGAACGTGAATCCGCGCTGCTCGCCTCCGTGCCCACCGGCCTGCTCATCGGCGGGCAGTGGCGGGACGCGTCCGACGGCGGCACGTTCGATGTCCACAACCCCGCCACCGGGGAGGTGCTCGCCACCCTCGCGTCCGCCACGAGCGACGACGCACTCGCCGCACTCGACGCAGCCGATGCAGCCCAGGCATCCTGGGCGCGCATCGCACCCCGTGAACGCGCCGAGATCCTGCGCCGCGCCTTCGACCTGATCACCGAACGCGCTGAAGACTTCGCGTTGCTCATGACCCTGGAAATGGGCAAGCCACTGGCCGAAGCCCGCGGCGAAGTCACCTACGGCGCCGAATTCCTGCGCTGGTTCTCCGAAGAAGCGGTCCGGGACTACGGCCGCTACCTCACCACCCCCGAGGGCAAAAACAAGATCCTCGTCCAGCACAAACCAGTGGGCCCCTGCCTGCTCATCACGCCCTGGAACTTCCCCCTCGCCATGGCCACCCGCAAAGTCGCCCCCGCCGTCGCCGCCGGCTGCACCATGGTCCTCAAACCCGCCAAACTCACACCTCTGACCGCACAGCTGTTCGCCCAGACCATGCTCGACGCCGGCCTACCCGCAGGTGTCCTAAATGTGGTCTCCTCGTCTTCTGCGGCCGGGATCTCCGGGCCGCTGCTCGCCGACCCGCGGCTCCGCAAAATTTCCTTCACCGGATCCACAGCGGTGGGCAAACGCCTGATGGCCGACGCCGCGCAGAACGTGCTCCGCACGTCCATGGAACTCGGCGGGAACGCCCCGTTCATCGTCTTCGAGGACGCCGACCTGGACAAAGCCGTCGAAGGTGCCATGGCAGCGAAAATGCGGAACATGGGCGAAGCCTGCACCGCCGCCAACCGCTTCCTGGTCCAGGAATCCGTGGCCGCCGAGTTCACGAAAAGGTTCGCCGCCGCCATGGGCGCCCTTACCACCGGCCGGGGCACCGACCCCGCCACCCAAGTCGGACCCCTGATCGACGCCAACGCCCGGAATGACGTGCACGCCCTGGTAAGCGCCGCCGTCGACGCCGGTGCCACTGCCATAACCGGAGGAGCCCCCGTAGACGGGCCCGGCTACTTTTACCAGCCCACCGTCCTGGCCAACGTGCCAAATGACGCGGAGATCCTCCGACAGGAAATCTTCGGCCCCGTCGCCCCGGTCACCACCTTTGCCACCGAGGAAGACGCCATCGGCTTGGCTAACGCCAGCGAATACGGCCTCGCCTCCTACGTCTACAGCCGCGACTTCAACCGTCTCCTCCGGGTAGCCGAACAGATCGAGTTCGGCATGGTCGGCTTCAACGCCGGAGTCATCTCCAACGCGGCCGCGCCCTTCGGCGGAGTCAAGCAATCCGGGCTCGGACGCGAAGGCGGCACCGAAGGCATCGCCGAATACACCACCACCCAATACATCGGAATAGCAGACCCATACACTCGCTGACGACGCCTCTGTGGGCGTCCGTCCCGTTGTCGTTCCTGCGACGACAAGGGTCCTATCGAGTAAAAAGAATCCAGTTGCTGTGCCACGTCCACGACGGCCCCGCGCTTTGCAACAGATCTTGACGGACCGCATCTGCCGCAGATATTGAACCATTTCGGGTCTTGCCACCGCGGCGTGCGGGAGCTGATTGACAGGATCGAAGAAGGGGCCATTCTGCATCATGGACTGTTCGAGGCTCCGAATCTGGCGTCGTACACCACAGGAAGGACAGAGTTGGTAGGCGACGCCGCCCACGCAATGGCGCCCTTCCTTGGACGTGGGGCCTGCGAGGCCATCGTTGACGGAACCACGCTGGGTCGGTCCGCGGCACAGGCCCCCTCCGTTGAGGCAGGACTTGCGGCGTTCGACAAGGAACGCCGGGCACGGACTCAGCGGCTGGTGTTGGCCTCACGCCTGATGGGCCGATTCGCCATGCTGGATGCCGGCTCAGGAATCCGCAACGCCGCGGTTGGTGCCGCCGGCCGGCTGGTGAAGCTCCGGCCACAGCGGGATCCCCCGCTCCCCCGCCGCTAAGGGGCGTCAGTCACGCGAGCGGGTGCCCCAGACAGCCTCGTAAACGGCCCGGAGCTGGGCGATCGTTAAGTCCCGCTGAACTTATCCACGAGTCTGGTCAGTCCGATTCACATGTGCTGTGCTGTTGACAACGAAGCAAGGCGTCAGGAGGCGAGGCGATGGCTTCCATGGATGGAACCGTGGCATTGGTGACAGGCGCGGCCGGCGGTTTGGGGAGCGCTGTGGCTACTGGCCTTGCCCGCGAAGGTGCTGTGGTGGTTGTGGTGGGCGCTCAACAACCCGGGCGGAAGAAGCGATGCAAGGCATCCGCCGGCTCGTTCCTGGTGCCCTGCTTGAGCCGCTGGTTTGTGACCTCTCTGTCCAGTCCTCGATCCATACGGCAGCGGGAGACTTCCTGTCCCGCCATGACAGGGGGTAACGCCGGAACCGGGTCCGGACCTGCCGCATCGCAGCGTGTATCCCGCATCGTTAACATCGCGTCCAGATACGGCAATGCCAAGCTGAACTTCTACGACCTCCAGACAGCGAACGGAACGTACACCTATCTTCGCTCGACGCCGCCCACCATGCTCGCCCGTGTTCTCCTCACCCAGGAGTTCGCTGAGCGACTGCGCGGCTCAGGCGTGGTCGCCAATGCCGTTCATCCGGGACCGGTCAAGAACACTTCGCTCCTGATGGATGTTGGAGGGCCTTTCCGCTGGATCACTAACACCTTTGGCGCACCTGCCGGCAACGCAGCGGATACACCGATCTGGCTCGCCACGTCACTCGAAACAGCGGGAGTCTCCGGACAGCTATGGGCCAAGCGCAAGGAGCTTCCGACGCCCGGCATGGGATCGGACCCCGAAGCCCGGAAGCGCTTGTGGGACGCGTGCGCGCACTTGGCCGGGATGCCATGATGTAGCGCTCCCAGCGGGTTGTACTTCCGACGCTGCGTTGCCCGCCTGCCGGCAGCAGGCGAAATCATCGACTGCTCCTATTACAACCGTTCCGGCGTCGAACGCGCCATGGGATTCTGCACGGAGGATCAAGACCACAGCTTCCTCAGCCAGCCCCGGCCTTCGATCAGGTCCTCACCAACGATGGCATCGACGTCGTGAGCTGAACCTGACAGCCTGATTGGTGCCTCCGCCGCACGCATTTTCGAGAGCGGCCTCAATACAGGAAGATCGGCAGCCAGTCGCGGTTGTGCGCGTGCACCAGCGCGAGGAACAGTACGAAGTCGAAGACCAGGTGCACCGTCACCACATAGGTGAACGACTTGGTCAGCTTGAAGGTGTAGCCCTGCAGCAGCGCGAACGGGAACGTCAGCAGCGGACCCCAGGCCATGTACCCGATCTCCCAAAGGAACGACGAGAAGACCACGGCTTGCAGGATATTGGCGAGCCAGTCCGGAAAGTGCCGCCGCAGCAGGGTGAAGGTGGTGCAGATGAAGAACAGCTCGTCCCAAATTCCGACAGCGTTGACGCCAAGAAACAGCCGCCAGAAAATGGTGGGGTCGGACGCGTCCGGCCAGTTCTGATACACGTCCGTGCGGATCAGGTAGACCGGCAGAATCAAGTAACCGAGGGCCACAACAGCGATCAGATACAGCTTCGCTGACAAAGGCCATTTACGGCCCGTGTTCACCGGAAATTTGATGATCTTCTCGCGGTAGACGAAACGGGACACCAGCCACGGCACCACCACGGCCAGCGCAAGGGCACTACCCATCAGCGTCATGTGCGGGATGCTCAAGTCAGCGTTCAGCGGAACCAGGCTGATGATCACCATTCCCGCCGCAACCAGAGCCAGGTGCCGCACGAATTCGCTGTCGATCAGCGCGGCGGTGACCAGGCTCAACGCGAGCACGCTGTAGCCCACGGGCTCATTCTCGACGCCGAATAACAGCACTCCGGACGCTGAGAGGAGCACCGCAGGGACCAGCTTCCAGCTGAGCACAGTGCGGGGTGGCTGTGTCGAGGCTAAGGTCACCCCACCAGCATGTCAGCGACGGTGAGCACTGGAAAAGATGGCCGCGGCAAGCCTTTGCTTTCCAGGGCTCCGGTCACCGACCATCCGAGGCCTCGAAGGCACTGTTTCCCCTGCACACACGGGGTTTCAGGAGTACGATATGGGCGTTCGCGGGACATGAGTCCGGGGCCATGCTCCTTGGCGTCTTCCAAGTGTCAGTGCTGCACAACATCGTGCATTTGCTGTTCGGTGTGGCTGGCATCGTTATGGCCCGGACAAACCCGATGGCCCGCTGGTTCCTGCTCGGCGGCGGCATCGTGTACCTGTTGCTGTGGATCTACGGCCTGGTCATCGACATGAACGCGGCTGCCAACTTCGTCCCGTTCAACACTGCTGACAACTGGCTGCACCTGGTTCTGGGCCTCGGCATGATCGGCTTGGGCCTCTGGCTCGGCAGGGATGCCATGGCGAAGATGAGGGGAAGCACCCCATAGCGCCACGGTTCGTGGAAAACCGACGATGGCGGCCGTCCCCCGGGCGCGAAATCCTCGGGACGGCCCGCCGTCGCCTCCCTCGGCGTCGGCTGCTGCTGACGCAGCCTTAACACAGCCGAGCAGTACACCGGGTGATCCTGAGGTGACGCAGTGAATGACGCATCGAACAGTGGACGGCCTGAAGGTGAATCCCGCTCCCTCTGGGTCGCCACCGCCGGAACCACCGATTATCCGGTCCAGCGCGGGGATCTGGAGGTGGACGTCGCGGTCATCGGGGCCGGCATCGCTGGGCTGACCGCCGCGTTAGCGCTCAAACGCACCGCCCTGACCGTTGCGGTCATCGAGACCGCACGCGTCGGAACCGGCGTCACCGGCCACACCACGGGCAAGGTCACCTCCCTTCACCGCCTGGCGTACACGGACCTTGCACGCCGACACGGCGACGACACCGCCCGCACCTACGGGCAGGCCAACCAGTCCGCAGTCGAATACGTCGCGCAATTAGTGGCCGAGGAAGCCATCGACTGTGACTTCCGCAGAGTTGCCAACTACACCTACGCCGAAACCGACAACGCGCTCGACCTCGTCCGCGTCGAAGCCAACCTGGCAGCGAGGCTCGGCCTGCCCGCCTCCTTCACCACCGAGGTACCGCTGCCCTTCCCGGTCAAGGGTGCTGTCCGCTTCGACGGACAGGCGCAAATCCATGCCGTGAAATACCTCCAGGGGCTCGCCCGCGTGGTTGATGGTGAAGGCAGCTTCGTGTTCGAGCAGACCCGGGCCCAGCGAATCCACGACGGCTCCCCGGCCGTCGTCGATACCGAACAGGGCACCGTCCGGGCCCGCAACATCATCGTCGCCACGAATGTGCCGTTCGGCGGCCAGGGCCTGTTCTACCTGCGGTGTCATCCGCACCGCTCCTACATTGTCGCCGGACGCGTGGACACCCCACCGCTGGACGCCACGTTCATCAGCGTCGACGAACCGATGCGGTCCATTCTGACCGCGAGCGCCAGTGGCACCAGCTATATGCTTACCGGCGGCGAGGGCCACCGCGTATCGGAGTCCGGCGACACAGCCGCGCGGTACCGCAGACTCGCAGCCTTCGCCCACGACCGCCTCGGCGTGGACAAGGTCGCCTACCGCTGGTCAACACAGGACGGCATGCCGCTCGACGGGCTGCCCTACGCCGGCCTTATGTCCCCCACCGCCAAACATGTGTACGTCATCACCGGTCTGCGCAAATGGGGCTTGTCCAACGGAACCGCGGCCGCGCTCATTCTCGCTGACACCCTCAACGGCCGGGAGAACCCTTGGGCCTCGGTGTTCAACAGCAACCGTATTACCCCGCAGGCCAGCGCGAGACGTTTCATGAAGGAGAACGTCAAGACCGTGGCCGCGGTCCTGGCCGGCAAACTCCGCGGCCGGCCCGGCCACACGGAGCTGTCGCCGGGTGAGGGGAAAGTCATGACCGTCAACGGCGAGAGCACTGCCGTCTACAAAGACGCAGACGGGCAGGTCCACGCCGTCTCCGCCACCTGCACACACCTTGGCTGCACCGTCGGCTTCAACACCGCCGACGCCACCTGGGACTGCCCCTGCCACGGCTCCCGATTCACCCCCGAGGGCACCGTCATCCAGGGGCCGGCCGCCAAGAACCTCCCACCCGCACAGATGCCTTGATCGCACAGAGTCCGAGGAAATGGCATCGCTTCTCGCCTACCTCGCCAGCGACGTCGACGCAATGATCACCGGTGCAAACGTCCTCATCGGAAGCTTCCCGGCACCTGGAGTGTTGTTTGGATAGGGGCAGTTTCGTTGACGAAAGGGTTTCTGCCATGATCCGGATTGCAATTGTGCTGGGGAGCACTAGACCCTCACGGCTGGGGAAGGCGGTGGCTGACTGGGTATACTCGCGGGCCCTGGAACGTACCGACGCGAGCTTCGGTTTCCTGGACGTCGCTGACTTCGATCTCCCCCTGCTGGATGAGCCCAGACCGCCGTCACAGGGCCAATACAGCCACATGCACACAAAGTCCTGGTCCCAGGCTGTGGGCCGCTTTGACGGCTACATCTTTGTCACGGGCGAGTATAACCATTCCATTCCGGCGGCCCTGAAGAACGCCCTCGACTATCTCTACCTGGAGTGGAACAACAAGTCAGCGGCCTTCGTAAGTTATGGCAGTGCCGGTGGCGTCCGGGCTGTGGAACATCTGCGTGCGGTGGCAGGTGAGCTGCAACTGGCCGATGTGCGGGCACAAGTGGCCCTGAACCTGGCAACGGAGTTTGAAAATTACCGTATATTCAAGCCCTCGGAGGCGGCAGAGAAAAGATTGCCGGCGGTGTTCGACCAGGTCATCGCCTGGGCAGGGGCCCTGAAAGTGCTTCGTCCCGTTCCGGTAGTTTCCGCCTCCCCCGCCGTATAAGCGGTCAACGGAAAAGGGGACGCCGCACTTTGGCGGCAGGAGATCCGGCCCCGCGGCCGCGCTCCAGCTCGACGACGTCGCAGGTGAAGGAGAACACAAGCAGCGCGAGGGCCCAGGCGAGGGCCGTTGCAGCAAAAGCCGGGGGTACCCCCGGGACAAGCGCCAGAAGCAGTGCGAACGGCTGGAAGGCGCCGATTGCCTTCCGCGCTGCGCTCGCCGGGAGGCTTCCGCGAAGGTGGGGCCGGAAGTAGCCGGCGGCCTGAAAAACGTAGTAGGCGGCTCCGATACAAATGGTCCAGAAGCCGATGGCGGCCGCAGTTACGAACGATAGAACCAGCACCAGAGCGGCATCCGTGCTGGTGTCCAGGCGTGCTCCCGCCGCTGATGCTGTGCCGGTACGCCGGGCGACCGGACCGTCGACGGCGTCGAGAATGAAAGCAGCGCACCCCACGACGACGAGGAGAGGGTCCGCCGGGCGCCCAGTGAACAGCCCCGGTACATGCAAGCCCGGATGCCGGGCCTACCAGGCGGACAGCGCTTCGAATCTGACTGTCAGTGACCCGGCGTCATCCCGGGGTGAGAACGCAGAACTCGTTGCCCTCCGGGTCGGCGAGGCACACCCATGAACCATCGCCTTGGCCGCCGTCGGCGTACGTGGCGCCCAGAGCCCGCAGCCGGGCCACTTCTGCCGCTTCCCCGCATGATCGTCGTTCACCTCGTGCAGGGTCCAATCCGTAGCCTCGCCCCAGAACCGGGCCATGGCCCGCAGGTCCGCGCAGTCGACCACCACAGTGGCGATCGGCCCCGTATCCCGGTAGATCGGTCGCGGCTCCAGCACACAGAACACATGTCCCTCCGGGTCGGCCAGGACCGTCCACGGCACATCACCCTGGCCCACGTCGGCAGGCGTCGCACCGAGTTCCAACAGGCGCGCGACCTACTCCGCCTTATGGGCCGCAGAGGTGGTGGCGAGATCGAGGTGCGCGCAGTACATCACCGTCTCGGGGTCCGGGACGGCGACGACACCTACGCAGAACGCGACCGGCCAGACGAAGACCACGGGCTCAACATTGGTCACTCCGGTTCCTTCGCTGGAAACACCCCCGCCGAGGGCCTCCGGTGCGAACAGGCTCACGATGGCACCCCCTATCGGCACTCACGATCGCGGCCTGGTGTCGGGAAGGAGCCCTCCTATGAGTCCCGCCAGGGCTGCCGGAAGGGCGATAAGACCGGTGATCTGTGGAATCAGAGATGGGGGCGTCATGATCATGGTAGCCATGCCCACCAGCACTGCCGGCGAGGCAACGCAGATCGTCACCCAAAGCGGGTTACCGCGGACCTGCGACCATATTGCTGCTGCAAGCGATATGGCAGACCCGGCGAGCATTAGCAGCCTGCCAACGCGCAACCGCTCTATGAACTCCGGGACCGGCGTGTAGATGAAGAATGCTGTCCGTTCTAGGGCAATCCCTGTGACGACGATGGAGACAACGACCAAAACCGCCCAGGGCAGTGATCTTGCCCTCCACCACCGGCGAACGACGTAGCGTTCGTTGCCGTTCTGCGAACTCGTCACAGGGCGAGCCTAGCGGGCCTCTCAGCTTCACGCAGCACCCAGTGCATTCTCCTCGCCCGCCAGGCCGCCCGCCGGCCACGGGAGTCGACGTGACTCATCTCCAAGAATGCGCCGAGAGGTCGGGTCTGGGGTAGCAATCAGCATGATCGGAACCGAGTAGTCATTGGCCGCCGTCTTTCCGGTTCAATGGTTCGGTGGCGCCCACGATACTCGCGCTGAGACATTGGGGACAAGGGGTGCTCGTTGCCTCCTGAAACGTCGTTCGGTCGGAGTTGTATCGGCCCCCGGTTGTCGCCTCGACCCTCCCACGCGCCCACCGTCGGTCACCCCGTCGTGCGGTCCTTTGAACCTGGGGAGGACCGGTTCTACGAGCACACCACGAGGAAGCTATTCCGCGGCCCGCGACTTCCGGATCCTCAGTCCAGACCATCGGAGCAGCCGGCACCTGCACCGGCAGACAAGGTACCGGCACACTGGCGAGAGCGTATACACCGGCAACCGCGGATCCAGAACCAACCGCACTGACGCCGGGATCCGGCGAAAGCTGAAGGGCGCGCCTGGTTCCGTGCAACAGCAAATTCCAAAGTGTGGGCAAACACAGCCATCGGGCGGACGGTTAGGCTGGGTGGATGGCGACAGTTATTCTCGTGCGGCACGGCCGCACCACAGCCAATGCCACTGGACTGCTGGCCGGGCGGGCCTCCGGTGTCAGCCTGGACCAGATCGGGCGTGAGCAGGCGGCTTTGACCGGAGAGCGGCTCGCGGCCGTGCCCGTAGTTGGGGTGGTATCGAGCCCTCTCGAGCGTTGTCAGCAGACCGCCCAGCTCATCCTTGATCGCCAGGCTGGCGCTCCGTACGCGCCGTTGGAATCCGATCTTACCGAGTGCGATTACGGCCAGTGGCAGGGCCGCACGCTCAGTGATCTCGCAACCGAAGATCTGTGGTCGGCCGTGCAGTCACAGCCGTCCGCCGTCATCTTTCCCGGCGGTGAATCCATGGCCGCGATGCAGGCTCGGTCGGTGGCAGCGATTCGACGCCACGATGCAGCCTTTGAAGCCGAGTACGGGACGGGGGCCGTGTGGGTGGCGGTGAGTCACGGTGACATCATCAAGTCAATCCTCGCCGACGCGCTCGGCATGCATCTCGACCTGTTCCAGCGTATTAACGTGGGCCCTGCCTCCGTATCGATCGTGCACTACGGCGCGCGCCGGCCGAGCGTCTACGCGACCAACACCGACGCGGGGGATCTGTCATGGCTGTCGAACGGCCTCAACCCTGGCGATGCGCCGGTGGGTGGCGGTGCAGGGCAGAAGGCCACATGAACCTCATGTGCCTAGAATACTCATATGCCTACACGTGTTCACGAGTTTGCCTGGCCTGATCGGGTCGTCGTTGGCACCATTGGCCTTCCGGGGGCGCGAACGTTCTACCTGCAGGTGCGCGCAGGGACCCAGATCACAAGTATTGCCCTGGAGAAGCAGCAGTCGGCTCTGCTCGCAGAGAAGGTCGACGAATTGCTCGACCAGCTTCTCGCCGTCGAGGGCAACCCCCACAGCATTCCCACGAGTACTCCGATCGAACTCGTCGACAATGACCAGCTCGAGGCCGTTACGGAGCAGTTTCGGACCGGCGCCATGAGCCTGGGTTGGGACCCCGCGACGGCGCAGGTCTTAATAGAGGCCTACCCGATCACCGATGTCGACCCTGACAGCAACGACGAGTCGCTTGATAAGGACGACGCTGACGTGCCCGAAATGCTGCTGGTGCGGATGCCGGTTGGCACCGCGCGCGCATTCGCTAAGCGCACGCGTGAGGTTGTGGGCGCCGGGCGTCCCGCATGCCCGCTCTGCGGCTACCCCGTAGACGCCGACGGGCACGTCTGCACCCTGCCCGAGGTCTGATGCCGGCGTCCGACCTGCTGACTGCCGAGCTGACGCTTACCGGCCGTATCACGACGGCGTCGAACGCCACCTTCCTGGGCAGCATCGGCGACACGAAAGTCGTCTATAAGCCGATAGCAGGGGAGAAACCGCTGTGGGATTTTCCCGACGGCTTCCTTGCCCACCGGGAGGTTGCCGCCTACCTGGTTTCGGAGGTCCTCGGCTGGAACGTGGTGCCACGCACCTGGCTGCGCGATGGTCCGTTCGGCGAAGGGATGGTGCAGCTGTGGCAGGAGACAGACTCCGACCAGAACGCGGTGGACCTCGTTGCGTCGGACGACGTACCGGAGATCGGCTGGAAACACGTCCTCGAGGGCCAGGATGAGAACGGCCGGACGGTCGCCCTCATACACGAGGACTCTCCGGCGCTCAGACGCATGGCGGTGTTCGACGTCGTCGTGAACAACGCCGACCGCAAAGGCGATCACATCCTTGCCATGTCAGACGGACACCGGCATGGCGTGGACCATGGGCTCACCTTTCACCGTGACCACAAGCTGCGCACGGTGCTGTGGGGGTGGCTGGGAGACGCCCTGACCGTCGAGGAACTCGAGGGCATCAATCGTGTCAGCGAAGGACTGAACGGTGAGCTGGGCCGAAACCTGGCGAACCTGCTCAGCGCCGAAGAAATTGCGTCGCTTGCCGCGCGCTGCGCCCGGTTGCGCTTGGCGCGTCGGTTCCCAGCTCCGAGCGGTGAGATGTCGGCGGTGCCCTGGCCGCTGTTCTAAGGGAATTACGGCTACGGGCTTCGCAGCATGCTTGAAGGCCGGAACGGTTACTGTCCAGGACTTGCGGGGGATGCCAGCAGGGGAGCTGAGACCGACACAGCTGCCCTTGCCTAAGGGGCCTCCGCGGACGGCTCGCTGTCTGAATGGGTTGCGAGCGCGGCTGGCAGCGGCAACCCATACTTCTCGCACAGGAATCGGGTCTGGCAGTACCGCTGTGCGTCGGCGGCTACATTGCCGAGGACCGCTGAGTTCATACCGGCACCAATGAGGATGCCCACGAACGGCACCACCTTTGCAACGTTCTGAACCGGAACCTTGGAGCCGGCAGGACCAAGGTGCTGCAGTAACTTGTCAAGGGCGGCCAGCAGACGGTGGTCGGCGCGGAGTTTGTCGGACCACCGAACACGTCCATTGATCGCTTCGGCTGCACGGGCGACTTCACGCAGCGGCGCGACCTTGGCTGCTTGCGCCACGAATGACCGGCGTACCAGGCGTTGGATGAAGATCTGCTCATTGGGGTCTTTTGCGTCGTAGCCGTAGGAGTACGCGATCCGCGATGCAATCGATGTGCTCAAGACTTGGATGACAAGAATGTCCGCTGTCATCGCGACAGGGATCCCGGCCACGGGAGTCAGAGCCAGCACACCCATCGTCCCACCTTCCAGCGCGCCAGCTGTCCGCCACGTCAGGGTGTTGAATTTCAGCAGCCGGTCGCAAACCTTGAGGTCGTGCTGCCGCAGTTCGGTAAAACTGTTGAGGTCCAGACCTCGCTTGCGGGCGAGCTTCTCAACGCCCTCAGGGTCGTTGAGCTCCATAGCCCAGTCGTTGACCAGCTCGAGAAGCGCTGCCGCGCCGGCGATTGCGGCGCGGGGAACAGGGCAGGCCGTTCGGGTTGGCATCTATCCGGTTGCCGTGAGGGGCTCGATGGTGACTTTGTAGCCCAGGGCTTCGAGTTGTCCGATCGCGCGAGCCTTGGTTTTCGCGGGTGCGCGCCGGGTGAAGTAATCGGCTCCCGGGGTCATTGTAGAGTTCGCCGGTGGCGAGCATGTGCCAGGCCGGTGAGCATGACGTGTTCGACCGCGACGAGTGCCTTGACGGGTCAGCGACGGAACGCGATGCTCCGGGGTGCGCTGGCGGCGTTGGTCGAAAGGCAAGCTGATCGATTTGGGGCGCGAGCCTAGGGATTTCGACATCGTAGAAACTCCCACGGCCTTCTATGAGGAGCGCAACAAGGAACTCCAAGAAAGGATGGAGCGGCGGCGGCAAGCTACGAGTAAATGATGAACGCCTCGTAAATGATTCTGGGACCCGTCCGGCTGCGTTGGTCCGGCACCACGATAGTGACCACCTGGACGCTCACCTGGCCTGATTCGTAGTTTTTGATGACCCCGTTCACGTGGTCGGTTAGAAACTTGGCCGAATCGACGGGTGGGATGTGTTCCATCTTTGCCGTCATTGCTGGGCTCCTAGCTGGGGTAGTTCCTCCCCATGGTCATATGCTCCAACCCCAACGGTTCAGCGACAACCCTAGGCCGAAGAATTTTCTACACGACAGTGGACGAAATCAATGCCTGATGCAGACAGACTCGACACGGACGAGGCTCACAGGATTCTGCCCCGTCCCGCTTCGAGGGGAGCCGAGCCTACGCCAGCGACCGCGCCACGTAATAGCCGGCCGGCTTCGCCAGCCCGTACAGCGACCGGTCGTACCGGCGGGTGGTGCGCGGATCCGCCTGCCCCAGGCTGTCCTGCAAATCATGCGGGGCCATCCCGTTGTCCAGAGCGATCGTCGCGAAGGTGCGCAGGCTGTGCGGACTGGAAGGGGCCGTCCCTGCGCGATCGAAGAGGATGTGGCACGCCAGACCCGCCCCGAGGTCACCGTCAGGGTCCATCTTGATCTCATAACTGACTCTGGGGTCCACTGGTTCTATGCTGGGCGAGAGCTCGAGGTCGACATCAGGATGACGACCGTGCGGCTTGAGTCCTTAGCCTTGGCCGGTGCCTGCCGTGTGCGGGCGGCTCGCCTACGGCGCGATGACCGTGAACACGGCGTCGGTGCGGTTGGACGTGTTCGCGTCGTTGGCCCGCATGGACAGCGACGCGAACGACGAGCCGACGGGGGCCAGACCGACGTAGTCGCCCACGAAGAACCCGCGGGCCACGGGCGCCGTCATCATGTCGAATGGGCCGTGCACGTGCGTCTCGTCCCCGAGCGCAAGAGTGCCCACTGGGGAGGAGGTGAACCAGTAGTCCGTGGGAAGCGTGCTCGTGTTCCCCACGGTGAGGTTCCGGAAGTCGTAGTATGCGACGCCGACCTTGCCGCCGGCGACGCGGACGCTCGGGGTGAACGCCGGGACGCCCTTCGGCGTGTTGGCCTGCGCTGGCGCGCTCCAGGTCGCGCCGCCGTCAGTCGACGTCGAGATCGCGACCTCATCGTAGTGCCCGCCGTTGAACCGTGAGTCCTGCCACACGACGTAGAGCTGCCCGGTGGCCGGGTCGACAGCTGGCTCTGGGATGATGTCCCCGGTCCGAACGGCCGCACCCGTGTTGGGGTCGGTGACGCCCACGGTGTTGAGCTTCGCGATGACCTGCGGGGCCGTCCAACTGGCGCCCCCGTCCGTGGACTTGGTGTAGGCCACGTTGAGCCCGTGCAGCTTGTCGATACCGTTCTTGCCCGCGCCCAGGATGAGGTCGAAGAAGTTGTACAGCGTCCCGTCCGGGCCGACAACGATCTGGTTGCCGATGGTCTGCTGCTTGTTGCCGGTGTGCACGATGACCGTCGGCGGGCTCCACGTGGCGCCTGAGTCCGTCGTCTTAGAGAAGAGCGTTGGTCCCTTGTAGGCGGACGCATGGGCCGTCGCCCGTGGGTTATCGGTCGGTGAAACGAGCCGGTCCCACACTGCGTAGGCCGTGCCCGGGATCAAGGGGTCAGCAGTGACGGACTCCTTGTCGTTGAAGAACTGTGGAGACCCGAGGTCTTCGATCAGGGTCTTCGGCGCAGTCCATGTTGCTCCGCCGTCGTGAGAGGTCGAGGCGAGAACGGCATTATCGTAGCCGACGCCTTGGAACGAGATGGATACCGAGTATGCTGTGCCGTCCGGTCCTATCGAGACCCACGGGTCCGAGGCACGGTCGTAGCGGGAAGGTCCGCCCGCGGCGCAGGCCGAGAACGGCTGGGCTACCGTGTTCCAGGTCGCGCCCCCGTTCCTCGAGTAACCGGCCACGAGACCGCGCGCGCCGCCGTCGGACCAGCGGTCCTGCTGCCACACGCCGATGATGTTGTTGGAGTAGGCCGGATTGACGGCGACCCACGGCTCGACCTCGGCGTTCGGGTAGTTCACGGCGCCGGGAGCGGAGCCCAACGTGCAGGCCGAGAACGGGCTGGCCCCGCTTGCAACGACCAGGGGGCTGAGCGTCGCGGCGGAGGCTCCGGACATGTTGAGCAGTAGCGCGGCCGGCAGCATTGTGAGAAGTGCGGCTCGGCGCAGGCGTCTGGCGATCATTGG
The DNA here is from genome assembly GCF_050156905.1 of Pseudarthrobacter sp. S3. Classification (NCBI taxonomy): domain Bacteria; kingdom Bacillati; phylum Actinomycetota; class Actinomycetes; order Micrococcales; family Micrococcaceae; genus Pseudarthrobacter; species Pseudarthrobacter sp. S3. The sequence goes on from NZ_CP189583.1 coordinate 2,463,401, forward strand.
GTTCTCCTATAAGGGTGGGGGTGCTGGGTGCGGGTGCAGGTGCGGGTGCGGGGTCCGCTACTGGCCTGTGCGTTCCGGGAAAGTCCAGCTCACGAGGTCATCGAGCGGCTCGACCTCGAACGCGGAGGGCCGGCCGCGACGGCCTCGGCGAACCCGAGGCTCGCGCTCATAAGTAAATTGCGGCGGTCAAGGAGCCTTTCCTCTCTTGATTCCGCACCGGGCGCTCCGTCCGAGCAGGAATATGGCCCGCGTCACAATGAACTCGGCAACCGAGACTCAGCATGACGGCCGGATCCGTTGACGCCCAGCGCTTTCCGGATTCGGCGCCCCGGCGGTGCGGTATCTATAGCGATTGGGGGATTGCGCACAGACACGGCGTCCTTTTCTTCTGCCAAGTCGCGGGCGTCCCAGCGCCAAACCGTGAAATGATCCGTTATTGAGGAATTTGGGAATTCACGCTAGCAACGGCATGAATTCAGTGCTTCTTAGATTGGCCCGACAGTTGGATGCTGTCAATACGGTACGGTTGCCCCGGCGCATCTCCCTGATCTTCGCGCGCTCCTGATGTCCAGGATCACTTCTGCCAGGCGAGAGAATTCACGGCACTCGCCCAATCATCAGGCGCTCTCGCTCGCTTGATTCTCATTTTCAACAAGTCCTCTAGATTGACCTTTCAGTTGGAAATAGCCATTGCGGCGCGACTTCGCCTTGCCGCACACGTCTGCGTCCTCGGGTGATCGAGGCCCAGCGAGGTATCAAAAACGGCCCGTGCCCGGGCGAAGAGCCCCAGCCCTTCCGTCATGATGCCTTGTTCGCAACGCAGTGCCGCGAAGTTATAGAGCAACTCCCCTATCTCGACGTGGCTTTCGCCTAGACTGCGCTCTTTAATCTGCAAGGCCCGGCAGAAGTTGACGCTGGCGGCGTCTGGGTCACCGGCCTTCTGATGTGGATGCTTGCCAGATTGTAGAGCTGGACTGCGACCTCGTAGTGCTGCGGGCCGCAGAGCGACTCCCACATCCGAAGGGCCGTTTCGAGAGACTGCTTCGCTTCCTCAAACCGCCCTTGGCCAGCCCAGACGGCGCCAAGAACTGACAGGTCGGCCGCGATTCCGACCCTGTCCGGAGGCTGGGCACTTCGGCGGAGCTCCAGAGCGGTATGGATGTCAGGTTCCGCTTTGAGGTGCTGGCCCTGGATGTGCAACAGGCCAGCGAGGTTGTGATGCAAACTCGCCAATTCCAGGGCATCGGTACCGAGCGTGGTCTCTATCAGCAGTCGTGCTTGGGCGTAATGGAAGGCGGCTTGGTGGTAGTTTCCGGTGGCCTTCGCAAGTATCCCCAGCGCATTGTGGACCCCTGCTGTTCGGAGCGGCTCAGCACTTTTCTGCTCCGCGAGTGCGCGGGCATGGAACAGAGCTGTTAGGGCCTCTCAATGCTGAAATTTCGACGGACGGAGTCCTGCCCCTGCACGGATTCCCCGCGGCGTGCCGGCGCTTCGTCAACATTGGCGGCGTCGAAGCAATCCACGGCCGCTTCCAGGTCATGCGCCGACAGGGATGTGATCCACCGTTGCGCCACCGCCTCCGGATCGCTACTCATGCACCCAATCGTGAAGGTTCACGGACAAGTTGGCAACATAACGCGCGGCGCTTTTCAACGGCCGAGCCGCCTGAATATCGGTAATCTGGCCGGAGGAGACAACACCGCTCCCGCAGAGTCATAAGGGCGAGGGTGCCCGCGAAGCCGTTACAGCGCGAGTGCGGTTGCTTCCCGGGTGGTGAACGTGGAGGAAGTCCCGGCGGACCCGGACCTCTTTGGCGAACACCCGGCCCTGCCACCCCGCGGTGGGGCCCGCAGGGCGTCGTGGACACAAAGGTAGCCATAGATTCCTGCAGATCTTGTGCGACATGTCGGGCCCGAGTATAACGGGGAGCCTGAGCAGTAGTTCAGCTGGGACGCATTTTCGCATGGCGCCCTGGGCAGGATTGGATCACAAACTAGGAGGATTACCATGCTTCGCCGCATGCTTGTCGTACTTCTGGCCGCAGCCCTGATGTGGGTCGGAGCACCGGCCTTCGCCGCCGGACCCATAACGCAGACCATCACCGAGAAGGATCTCGTCGAGACCTTCGTTGACGTTGTGCCCAGCTGCGAACCGGGCGGGCCACTCTACACGATCACCACGACCAGCAACTTCGTATCCCACGAAACGATTTTCGCTGACGGCCGGGTTCATGCCACGTTCACCGAGACGGGGACCTTCGTCGCCGTGCCGCTCACGGCGGGCCTCCCGAGCTACACGGGCAAGTTCACGGTCTGGGGCGGCTTCAACGACGTCGGCAAGGTCGTCGAAGGTACGTTCACCTTCAACGTGCGCGGGACGGGATCGGACGGGTCGACATTTACGAACCATGTCGACGACCACTTCAACGTCCGACCGAACGGCACAGTCAACGAATTCTTCCACTGCCACTGAGAGCAACGACACGACCGATGCCCCGCCGGCCCCACATCGGATATCAGCCGGGGCGGGAACATCGCGACTGCCTCCCAAGATCGACTCGCCCCTCATGAGGCTGGCCGGGCGAGCGGAGGGTGACGCACATCCACGGGCACGTCTCGCTGAGTGGTGGAGTTTCTCGACACCGAGCGGATCAGTTATCTGAGTTCGGACAAAATCGCCTCCTCGATGGGTTCGGCGGGGGCCGTGTTGGGGTCTGAGGAGGATGGCCCGCGACGGCTGGAATGAGGCGGTGACGCCGGCCAGAGTCTGCTGGTACAGGGGATCGGTCTGGGACAACAGTGCCGACGGTGAAATTTCCGCGATGGTGGCCCCGGCTGATCTAAGCGCGGCGACCAGCGAGGTCAGCACCTCAACCACGGTTGTGTCGACGGTGCAGTTGGGATCATCGAAAACAACAGCGAGCCGGTGGCCGCCCAATGTCGAGTGGCGCGGCCCAGGCAATTCGAGGCGCCATGCGTGGGCGGACCGTGCGTCGGGACCGGCCAGCACGTCGAGCCCCAGGTTCAGGTCATCGGCGCTTCGGCCGAGCGGTCCCAGGGTGGCGAATTCGGGTTCGGCGAGAATGCCCGGAGTGCCGGGGATATGTCCACGGGTCGCGATGATGCCATGGCTGGGTTTGAGTCCGAAGACGCCGCAGTTGGCCGCCGGAATACGGATGGATCCCCCAGGTCACTGCCGAGCTCGAAGCTTGTGTGTCCGGCCGCGAGAGCGGCGTCCGATCCTCCGGCCGAACCGCCGGGTGTCCGGCTCGCATCCCACGGGTTGGTGGTCCGGCCGAACAGCGGATTGTTCGTCTGGTAGTCCGTTGCGTACGGCGGCGTGTTCGTCTTGCCGAAGATAACCCACAGGCTGCCCGCAGTCGGGCCGCCGCGTCCGCGTCACGAAACGGGATATCCCCGGTCAGCTCCGGGGCGCCGGCGGTGGTGCGCAGGCCGGCTGTCTCGAGGACATCCTTGACTGTCATCGGGAGCCCGCACAGCGGTCCGCTCGGCTCGCCACGCACCAGTGCTTCATCCGCGGCCGCTGCCTGTGCCCGGGCGGAGTCCTCATCGATGGTGATGACGGCGTTAACGGCGCCGCCGTCCTGTTCGGTCCGGTGCAGATAGTGATCCAGCAGCTCGCGGCTCGATACCTCGCGCCGTCTCAGCGCCTGGGTAAGACCGGGCCGACATAGTGCTTGGATAATTCATGGTCACTCCTTAGCCTTGATCCACCGATCGGGTTCGGGTCGTGCTGAATCCTGAATTTTGCCGGGTTTGTGTTTTTGGGCAGGAGTCATCGCCGGACCTCGCTGCCGTTGGTGTTCCACGTTTTGGTTCCTGGTTGCGCCGGACCGGCTGGATGGACGGGTCCTACGCTGTTTGCGGTGGGGGACTCTAGCATTCGGAGCCGGACTCTTCATCCGCTGGAAGCGATCCGGGCGGGGACGTTGATGAGGTTGCGCCGGATGGTCCCGGTCCTTGCCTTGGCAAATGGCCCTGCGGCGAGGATCCCCGCGGTGCGGGTGAGGTTGTAGGCCATGACCGAGGCGACCAGCCAGGCCGAGTTCGCGGCAAAGTTGCCGGAGGCAGGTGGGCCAGGGCACTGTCTTTCAGGTCGGCGTTAACCTGCTCGATCCGGGCGTGTTTGCGATGGGTCTTGTCCGCTGCGACAGTGCCCAGTGTTGCGGCCGGGACGGTGGTGAAGAACGCGTGGAAGCGATGCGTGCCGAACAAGGCTGGCTGGTCCTGGGTGGCTTTGGGGTTCAGCTCGGGGATGCGGCGCACCACCAGCCGCCCGGTAATCCGCTCGCTCTTTTTCCGGGAACTGAACGCGGAAAATTGGATCTCTGCGACTTCCGCCGCAGAGATCCACATTTCGGAGTCCTCGTCGAAGAGGGCGTTGGTGTACTCGATGGCCTCCCATGCACTCTCGGGGATGGCGGCGATAGCCCGTTTGACGGCCGGGTCCATGCGCACCGTCACGGAGACATCAGCACCTCCGGCCAGGGCTGCGGCTACCGCGGCGTGGCCGTAGTAGGCGGAATCAAAACGGCACAACACCTTCCCCGTGGCCCCAGGACTCTGGACATAGCGTTTTAATTGTTGGCTGACGTTTCTTTGTTTTTGATCTCGAATCGCAGAATTCGGTCGGTGCCGGGGTAGCGGGTTTCGGTGGTGTTGAGGTGGGTGCAGAGTTCGCTGATCGCGGTGGTTGCCCGTTGGGTGGGGAGCGGGTCGAGGCGGATTGTGAGGTAGCCGTCGATGCGGGGGTCGATGTCTCCGCTGCCGGTGAGGACCTGACGGATCAGGGTGTGGGCTTCGTCCTCGCCGCGGGCGTAGCCGGTGTTGGTCCGGACCTCCCTCGCCAGCGTTGATGCGGTGTTGAACGCGGCCATCCGGATCGCATGGCTGAGCAGTTTCGTCTCGCTCTCCAGGACCCGCTGGCCCGGGGCGATCTCGCCGAGCGGAACCCGGGCAGGGATCCCCTTGTGGGCTGCCTGCGCGGCCTCGAGGGCGGTTTCGGCGCTGAGCAGGTCCGCGGTGATTTTGTTGTGCATGGTGTTGGTGATCAGGACAGTGTGTGTTCCTGGCGGCGGTGTCCGGGCCGCGAGCATCGCCGCGTCGGTGTCGGCCAGGGTCTTCTCGTACCGGGTCCTGGCGGCGAGGACCTGCTGGTAGGCCTTGCGTTTTGCCGGGTTCGGCACCGAGCGTTCCGGATCATCGTCAGTGGATGTGTAGGCGTCGTGGGAATCGAGGGCGAAGCGGATCCGGGCGTAGCGGAAGTAGTTTTCCTGCCGCCACCTGGCGCCCATCCGGTAGATGATTTCCCCGGCGGTCATCTCGGTGTTGGTGGTGAGGATGTGGATCTGCCGCACCCTGCCGCCGGGGGTGTTGACCTGGCGGGACAGCTGGCGCATCGGAAACACTTCCCCGGTAGTGCCTACCGGCACCTCCACGGCAGTGTCGGCCGCTTCCCAGGCACGGGTTTGTCCGTGCCCGTCGGTGTGGGCGACCTCGGTGAACAGGGATGCCGGAACGTCTTCGGTGGTGCCCTTGCGCCAGGTCAGCACATCAAATTTGTTCTCTGCCATGTGCTTGAACAGGGCCGGGGACCAGCCTCCCCGGTCGAAACCGACCAGGACCCGGCGGTCATCGCCGATGATGGTGCGCAGGGTTGGCAGGAGCCGGCGCAGTTCCCCGGTCAGCGCGGCCCCGGGCTCGGCCATGACCACCAGGACCGGCGCGCCGGCAGCGTCGGCGACCCAGGTCTCCTCGGTCGCCGGGACGGGGAACTTCAACCGGGTCGAATGGACCTTCCCGATCTTCCTGGTGCCCTGGTAGGCGCGGACATGTCCGTCAACGTAGAGCACCGCGGCCAGATCCCCACCTCCTTCGTTGCTGCCGTTGAGGTGCCTGGCAGCCATCGCGGTGAGCAGCTCCCCGGCCTTGCCTCTGCTGGCCAGCGCGGCGGTTTTGCGGCGGAGGGTTTTCACTTCCGGGGCGCGGTCCAGGCCGAGGACCCGGCCCAGGGCTGCCGGGTCGATCCGGGTGATCCCTTCGGCGCGTGGTTCCCCGGCCAGGGCCTGGAACACGGCGCCGGTCAGGATGGTCTCCAACCCGTAAAACCCGTTCGGCAGCGCCCCGAAGGTCTCCTTCGCGCACTCCAAAAGTCCCGTGGTCTGCAGGGCGGGCAGGGCCAGCAACAGCCCGGCCAACGGCACACGGGCCGCGGGGGTGAACACCGGTGCCGCGCACTCCACCAACCCGGCCCGGGCCCAGGCCCGCTCTCCGGACCGGTCCACCGGTGCCGGCAGCACCGGCAACCCGGCTGCCGGTGCTGCTGCTTCAGATGTGGCGAGCGGATCAAGCTTCACCGGTTCCGGACCGGTGGGCACCGGCATGGCCAGTGTCCGTCGCACGCTGAATTCGGAGACGCCCACCTTTGCTCCAATCGCCCGCAGCGACAGTCCGGTCGCCCGCAAGGCACGGATTTCGGACATCTTCGGTTCCGTCAGCCGGCTGGGCCCCTTCGGACCAGGCTTCTCCGGGGCCAGACCCAACACCCCTTCCGCGGCCAGGACCTGACGCCACCGCCACAAGGTGATCGCATCAACACCGAACGCGGCAGCGATCCCGGCGACCGAAGCGGCTTTGATGTCCGCCAGTTTCGCCGCCGCGAACCGGCGGGTCGCGATGTCCTTCTCGTCCCAGGCGTAGGAGAGTTCCCCATGAACGAACACGCGCCCACCCGTGGCATCCTCCAGCAGTGACGCCGCGAGCCCTATCGGCACCGCTCCGGCATACATTGCTTGAGGAAAAGGCAGTTGGGCAGTCATCACGCTCATCATGCCACCCCTCCAAAACCGAACAATCTATTACTTAGATTCTATCGCAAGAGAAGGAGGATTAACAGCCGTACCCATAACAAAAACACCGGAATCCTGCGGAAGTCAGTCGAACACCATCACCCCATGTCCAGAGTCCTGGGCCCCGGTGCGTTTGAGGGCGCCCGGCGCGTCGGTGACGAACCGCTTGGCTCCGCGGGCCGAGTTCGTCCCGCCCTTGCGCAGCCGTTGGCCGACGATCACCGGTGCGGTGTCTTCGGCGGAAGCGGTGGCGATCAGGGCGTTTCAGCCCGCGGACCCCGGAGTACCCGTAGCCGGAGCCCTGCTTCTGGTACCCGTGGACTTCCACGATGGTGTCGTCCACGTCGACGAATATGAAGCCTTCCCCGTGGTCGCGGGCATGGTCGCCGGCGCTGACAGCATTAATGATATGGCGTTGTTGCAATGTAGATGGACAGGCTACTTGGTCCTGGGGACCGTTCTCCTGTCCTCTAATTTCACGGTGGTCTTGGCCTGTTACCGTCTCTCTGTGGACAGCCAAGATGGTCCTTATCTTCACCGGCAGGAACGGCCCGAAGGTTAGTCCAGGCAGGGCTCGTGGGAAGTCTCCACTTGCCGCCGGCAATTCGGTGCAGCGCGCACGAAGGTTGCTGAGCAGGCTTCGGCGCCTTGAAACCGCGTGTTACTGGGCGATGTCCAAGATCAGCGGCATGTGGTCGCTATGCGCCAACCAATCTTCGGAGTCCCCTACGCGAAGATCGGCCGGGATGCCGTCGCTCAGGAATGCGTAGTCGATGTGATGCCCGAAGCGGAGGTTCCGGGTGTGAAAGTACGTTTTCGTCGGCTCCGCCCCTTGCTCGTTCACCGCGGCGCGATGGTACACGCTGCTCAGCCCAAGCCCAGTAAGCTTTTCGACCAGCATGCTGTGGTTCCTACCCGGATGCGCCCTATCCCAGACTGTGTTGCTGTTGAAGTCCCCCATGAGCAAGGCGTTGCCGCCAGTAAGGAATCCAGCGTGGCGATCCACCATTTGATGGGTAACGCGAACATACCTGAGCTCGCGATTCAACTGATGCGCCCAGAGGGCAATGATGTTGAGGCCGTCGATCGAAAAGGGAAGATGCCAGGGCAAATTGGGATCTGCGCGTTCGGAAACTTTGTAGCGGGCGTTGGCGAATCCAATAACTCCGAGACCTTTGTTCAGATTGCTGCCGGTCCATGCTGCGAAGGGTTGCTCAGCCGCGGAAATGTCTTTCTTGGCGACCTCTTGGAGAATGACGACGTCAGGCTGCAGCGCCTCGATCAGGTGGCGTTTTTTGTAGTAGGCCATGGAACAGTTCCACGAGACGATTCGCACTGGGGTCCTTTGTGTTGGGCAAAAGTGCTGTTGGCATCCTACCGGCGCCACTTATGTGAAGGCAGCTTGGACACTTCCGGCGATGCACACGGGCACCGTAGATCGGCCGTCCTCATCGCCGACGATAGGCTGAGCGAGAACAAGTCAGGCAGAGCCGAGGAAAGATAGGGACCGCCGTGGTCGCAGTATGGGGAATCCACAACGATGCATTGTCGAACGAACTGCTCGACGGCGGTTTTGTCAGCATCGGATGGGATGCCATTCCTGACATCCGCAACATCGGGAGCGACCGCGATCTCCTTAAGAAGGCATTGGAGCAGGCCTATCCCGAGGCAAAGGCTGGTGCCATCCCCGTCTGGGCCGGAATTCTCCTCCGCTTCGCTTACGAGATGAAGAAGGGCGACATCGTCATCGCTCCCTACCGCGCCGACAGCACACTGAATTTCGGTGTCATCATTGGCGAGTACGAATTTCTTCACGACGCTCCGGTGCACCCGCACCGTCGGTCTGTCCGTTGGATCAAGACCGGAGTCTCTCGCGGCCTGTTCCCACAGAAGGCCTTGTATGAAATCGGCTCCGCACTGACGTTGTTCAAGGTCAAGAAAAACGTCCAGGTATTCGAACGATTCCTAGAATTCGGAGCCGAGGACATAGCTCAGGAAGAACCCGAGGGGATTGAACCGGAAACCGTCGACGAGTGGATCGAGACCGAGCCAAGTGCTGCCCGTTTGGACCAGTTCACCCGCGACTTCATCCTGAAAACTCTGCTGCAAGATCTCTCCCACGAAGAGTTTGAGCATTTCACAGCCGACCTCCTTCGAGCCATGGGGTACCAAGCACGAGTCACGCCGTATTCATCAGATGGTGGCATCGACGTCGTTGCGCATAGGGACCCCTTGGGACTCGAACCGCCAGTGATCAAGGTCCAGTGCAAACACACCAGTACCCAGCAGTCGCGGCCTGATGTCCAGCGTCTAAGCGGCACCCTGGCGCACGGCGAACTTGCACTCTTCGTCTGTCTAGGCAGCTACAGCAAAGACGCCGTCGGTTATGAGCGCGAACGGCAGAATCTGCGCCTGCTCACTGGTGCAGACGTCGTAGAACTGACACTCACGCATTATGAGAAGCTGGCCCCGCGATGGCAAACACGTATGCCCCTCCGCCAGGTCTACGTGGTTGACCGCGCGAACGAGGGACGCTGAGCCAGCCCTCGTTGGTAGCTAGCCAATCCCCAAACAAGGACACCGCCCGGCCCGACGGTTAGGCGTGCCACTCAATCGACGAGCATATGGACTCCGCGAGTCGGTGGACGGCTGTATTGACGGAGGGGTCCGTCGTCGAGAAGGCAGCGATCTGAGTGCGGATCACGTCCGACAACTCCGGCCAGTTGATCCAACAGAAGACATCAGGGATCCGCTCAACCAGCCCTTCCAAAGCTAGCTGCTCGTTGTTGGCTCGCCGTAGGACGGACTCAAGTTCCGAAGAAATGGCATCTTCGAGCCTCATTCGACCCCTACCCCTGACCAGAACCGGAGGCTTTGCTCCTAACAGCAAGATCAGAGGCGTGCGCGTTCCTGCATGCGCCATCGTTGCCAAATACTCCCTTGCCAACTGCTCTGGCTGGTACGAACTCGCCCTGACACGCTTCGCCTCAACGAGGACAAACGAGCTCGGAGACGTGATGAGGGCGTCTGGCTGCACCACCAGTTGGTCATTTCCCGACCGATTCGGCGCGAGCGCCATGTCCCCGGGCAGGAATCGAAGATCGGCCTCTTCGATCTCACTAATCAGGACGTTCCTAGCCTGTTCGGCACCCTTGGCGGCACGCATTGCCGCACCAAGGAAGTGATCGCGGGGAAGGAAATCCAGGGCCATCATGACTTCTGCGCTCAGTACGTTTTCTCGTCCGCGGCCGCCTTGCCGGTAACTGGTGGCGCGTTCCCACGAGACTTCCTCGAGCAGCTTCCCGACCATTGACATCGCAGTGTCAGGCAAGACTTTCACAAGCATTCCTTCCCCAACCCAAATGAAGTAGTCCTCCACTGCGGCACCCTTGCCTAGCCGCCTATTCAACGCTCCTTAGTTGAGCTCATCCGCCGTGAAGATTTCGCGACCCGATACATGGCGCCAGATCACGTGGTCGAGCCGTCTCGGCTGCGTTGGGTAGTTTTCTGCAACTTGTCCGATCAGCTCGGCCGTCTGCATAGGTGTGATGTCTTTGCCTTCCAAGCCTGCGTGCTCTGTCACGAAGCGGATAACCATTCGGTCAGGCTTCACGGACTGGAACCCGCAAAGAATAAGGAAGTAGTTGAACGTGACGCCAGAGGACTGGCTCGGCAAACACAGCCAATTCTTCTTGAGTTCAGCTAGGGAATTGTCTATGGAGTACGCGGAATGGACGCCTTCCCGAGTCGTGATGTCCAGCTTGTTCTGGAGCGCCTCAGCGGCTCGCTTGACGACCTCGGCTTTCAGCAGAGCGTTTGGCCTAGTATGAGCCGGCTTGTGGTTGTTCACAAGATCTGCCCAGCCAGCACTTCCCCCGACATCCTCGAAAGTAGCCAGTAATTCTTTGGTGCCGTCCTGATCAGCGTCACCACCCTGACCGAGCCGGTACGCCCGATACTCGCTCACGACGTTGATGACACTTTGGTAGTGCGAACCCGTCGAGAAGATGGAATCGATAATGGAAAGAGCCAGGCCGTGGGGATAGCCGCCTGCCGTAATCCAACGCGACTCATCACCGAACAATGACCGGCATTTCTCTGTCAGTGTTGCTGCTTCAGAACTGTATTCATATGTCATATCCGGACTCTAACAGCAGGAGTAGAAATGATTCTCGAAAGATAAGCGCCGCGCCCTTCCGGGAAACCGGGGCTAGGGCCAACGGAGCAGTTTCCCACAATCGCAAGATTCCGGTGCCTGCGCAAGAAAAAGCCCTGCACCCCGAAGGATGCAGTGCCGTTTCTGACTACGCGAAGACGGTCTTTTCGACCTTCCACTGCATCAGCCTCGGATAGACCCAGAAGGTGTAGATGCCAAGCGTGATGATGCTCAGGAGCGCCCATTTGATCCACAGCCCGCAGATGCCCCACCCGGTGCCGACGAACTGAAGCTGCCGGCCCTGGAGGTAGGTATTCTTCGCCCGCCATCGCTCAACGAGGACCAAGGCGAACGGGTAGCAGATCCCAATGGTGCAGATCGTAATCAGGACGCCGAGGATCTGGGTGCCGAACCAGGAAGCAGCCCCGCCACGAAACTGATAGATCTGTGCCGCGGTGACGGCCCCGGGGGCCACCATGCTTCCGGCTTCTGCGACGGGCATCTGCCTATACGCCGAAGCGTGCTCTTTGTTGATGCTCAAGGAATCCCCCAATAGATAACGCGAAAGTGAACAGTTGAACTGTAAGCGGCGCGAGGGAGCCGGGCATCCCGGACACGGCTCCTTAGGCGCCCTACCCCGGAATCTGGATCCGTGCGGCTTCCTGCATCAACGGGGTGGAGATCATCACGGTCGAAGCACCGGGCGCAATGTCGAAGGCAATGAATCCTCGAGTCTTGTCACCCGGCAGAACGTCGCCGGAGCCAAGCTGGTTGTTTGCGAAGAGGTTTAAATCGGCTTTGCGCCCATTAGCGTCCTTGGCCGAGAAGTAGAACGGGTTGGAGCTGGTCTTCCCCGCTTCGGTCTCCCACAACACATCGAGAAGCAGCTAGCTCCCGTTTTTGGCGGGCGTCGCGAAAGCTGTGGTCGTGACCGCGTCAGTTCGTACGGCGGAGACAATAGTGATCCTCGCGATGACGCCGTTGCCCATCTTGACGCTGAAAGGTTTCCCGACGACGGGTCCGGCCGCAACCGTCGGTTGCGGCGCCGGAGCGGCGACCGCCGGAGCAGCAGTAGCAACCGGGGCGGCCGCTCCAGCAGCCGCGGAAGACGGCACCGCCACCGGGCTCACGTCACCAGCCTGTTTGGCGCCGCCGGAGCAGGAGCCCAGGGCGATGCCCAGCACCAGGACGCCGATGGGGATGAGGAAGCGCTTCTTCTTGAAGAACGACCGGGGCTCAGGTGCTGCCATCGCAGCGGGGAAGGGCTGGGAGTAATTCTCATGTGACATGTGGTGCCTCTCTACAGGTGAATGAATGGTGTGAGTGCGTGGGGTTGCTATTGCTTTTCCCATTTGCCGCAGCGGCTGGATTTGAAATCTTGGCCGGCGGACAGTGCAACGGAGGGTCTGCCGCCGCCCGGGAGGTCGTTGTCGAGGATGTTGCTGCCGTTGCTGCCGGTGGCGTAGATGCCCCAGTAGCAGGAGGAGCCGACGTCAGCGGATGCCCGGTAGGTGCCGGGCTCAATGTCGGTACCCACGGTCCAGGTGCCGTCCCCGACGGTGTTGGCCGCTTTGGTCTTTTCCGCTCCAGTGACAGCCTCTTCCCGGGCTTTCACCGCTGCTTCGGCAGTCTTGACTGCGGCGTCGGCCTTGCCCACTTCGGTCTCCCGTGCGGAAACCTTGGATTCCCGGGTTGTGATGCCGCCCTGCAGGCTGTCGTACTTCCCCTTCACAGACGAGTAGCTGGACAGCGCGGCGTCGCGCTCAATCTCGACCGTTGCCTTCTCGTCCGCCAGCGCCGTGTAGGCGTCGCTGGCCTTCGGGTCAGGAAGAACGGTTCCGAAGGCCACTCCGCCGGCCAGAAGTACGACGGCGGCTGTCGCCAGCAGGGTGCCCTTCTTACGGCTGCGTTTCGGCGTCCCAGCTGCCGGCTGAGCCTCCGGCTCCGAATATTCCGCGCCGTCTGGCACCGGCGTGCCGGCGTCGTCAGTGTTCAACATATTCTCTTCCTTTGTTTGTGGATGACCGCTGAACGGCGGCGGGATACTGATCCCCCAATACGCGGTTCCCCGCCGCCGTCGCAGCTCCGGAAGATTGCTTCGTGGCTGCAGAATGAACCTACGGTCGAACCCGAAAGTCACCGCAAGATCGGTCTGATAACCCGGGTTATCAGACCCAAGCCTGAATTGTCTTCGGCCGACACTAAGCTGATGGGACGATCACGACTGAAGGGGGCAGCCATGGAGACAACCACGGAAACATTGCGCATGACGCTCTCCGATGTCGCCTCGCTCGCCCAGGTTCAGCGTCCCGTCGTTTCCATGTGGCGCAAGCGAAGCAGCGGAGGCCCGCTGCCGTTCCCGACGGCAGCCGCCCACGTGAACGGCGTGGAGCTGTTCGACGCCGATGATGTCACCGCCTGGCTCCAGGCCACCGGCCGGGGGAACAACCCGGAGGCTCGGAACGACGTCGCGGTCTTCGCGAGACTCTCGGCCCCTTCCGCGGAAGCACCACGGGACAGCCGCCAGACGTTCGATGGCCTGACCGCACTCCTCGCCCTGAAGGTCATTTCGGGACAGGCCCTGGCACAAAGTTCTGCAGCCGAACTGTTGGACGGCGCAGACGAAGCGGACCCTGACGATGTGTTCCTCTACTCCGAATTGGAGGCCCTCGGTTCGGCGCTCGCTGGTTTGGCCGGCTTCGCCGACAGGTTGGCGGACAGTGCGTTCAGCGCGCCCGCGGCCTTCGAAAAGCTGCTCGCCCACCGGTTCAAAGAGGGACTGCGCGAGCAATCGGACACCGCGCTGACAGGCGACGCACTGAAGCTCGTGGGCGCAACTGCCATGGAACTGGCCTCCACTCTGGACAGCAGGCTGCTCTTCGTCGATTCAACGCCCGGCGGCAGCGACGTGATGCTGAGCATCGTGGAGCAATTCGGAGAATCACGGCCCATCACTCTCCTGGCAGCCGACCACCACGGCAGCGCGTCACGGCTGGCCCGCCGTCGGCTGGCAGTGCATGGCACGGACAGCAGCCCGGTGAAGATTGACGCCAAGGGAGTCTTCGCGGTCAGCGGCCCTGCGGTGCACGTGGCGCAATATCCCGCCCCGGGCAATCCAGCCCTGGACACCACCGGCATCCTGAACAGCATTGAAAACATCGTCCTGCAAATGGACGACAGTCAGCGGGCCGTTGTCATCGCGCCGGCCCGGGTATTGTGCGACGCTCTCACCGGAGAAGCCGGCAACCTGCGCTCAGACCTGTTGCGGTCGGGCAGAGTCCGCGCCATCGTCCGCCTCCAGCCAGGGCTACTTCGTGCCAAGCCCCGGGAGCCGCAGGCCCTCTGGGTGCTGGGACCGTCCTTCGCTGATGTGCCGATTGCGGAACGCTGGACCAGCGTGGCGGACCTGAGCACCACCCCGCTCACCCTGGATGTCAGCCAGGACCTGATCAGTGACGTCGTCGCATCCATGGGCGATCGCGCCACCATCCGCGCGCACTCGTTCAGGTTCACCCGGCTCGTACAGACCCGCGTCCTCCTTGCCGGAAAAGGTTCTCTCGTCAGCGTCCCCACTGCCAGAAGTACGACGGCGGCTGGCAGCGCCGAGAGCGCGCTTCGGGTCGAGGAACTCACGCGTCTCCTGTCGCCACGAAGCTTCACGCCGGCGGCGCTGCCCGGAGTTCAGCCGGCTTGGCCCGGCACCGGTCCCCGGCCCGCTTCAATTCAGGAACTGCTGACCGCCGGAAACCTCAAGTACGTCAAGGGAATCAGGCTTCAAGGGACCGACCTCAACCGAAAGGCCGGAAGCAGGATCCTCTGCCGTGACGAACTCATGGACTCGCACGACGCCAAACCGCGGTTCGTCACGCTCCTCGACTTCGCCGCCAATTACCCGGCCGGGCGCCTCACCGACCCTGGTGACGTTGTCTTCTGTACCAGCCCGCGGCCCGCAGCGATGGTGGACACGGAGGGCGGCGCCGTCGTCGTCTTCCCTGCCCGGATCCTGAGAATCGACCGCGGCGACCCCGGCGGTCTGGTGCCGGACGTGGTTGCAGCCGACATCAACAGCCGACCCGCCGCAGACAAATCCTGGCGGAACTGGCGGTTGCGCCGCGCACCGGAAGTGCAACGCCGGCCGCTCTCCAACGCGTTAGCCAGGCTGCAACACGAGCAGGCCGAAGCCCGCCAACGTCTCGAACGACTGGAAGAACTCGCTACCCTGATTACGGACGGCGTAGCGGGCGGAAGCCTCACCCTGACAGACCCCAAGACCCACGCCGGACCAGAAGAAGGAACTGCATAATGCCTCCGAAATTGAAGGTGGACCTCGCCCCGTCCACCATGAAGGAACTCAAGGACACCCTCTGGAAGGCGGCGGACAAGCTCCGCGGTTCGATGGATGCCTCGCAGTACAAGGATGTGATCTTGGGGCTGGTGTTCCTGAAGTACGTCTCGGACGCGTTCGAGGAGCGCCGGGGGCAGATCCAGGCCGAGCTGGAAGCGGACGGACTCAACGAGGAGCAGATCGCACAGCTGATCGACGACGTGGACGAGTACACCGGCCGCGGCGTGTTCTGGGTGTCACCCCGGGCGCGCTGGACCTACCTGGCGGAGCACGCCAAGGGCCTGGACGCCATCGACGGCGCCGAGCCCAAGTCCATCGGACTGCTCATCGATGAAGCCATGGACCTCATCATGGCCGACAACAAGTCCCTGGCCGCCACCCTCCCCCGGATCTACAACCGGGACAACGTGGACCAGCGCCGCCTCGGCGAACTGCTGGACCTGTTCAACTCCGCACGTTTCACGGGCCAGGGTGCCAGCAAGGCGCGCGACCTGCTCGGCGAGGTGTACGAGTACTTCCTGGAGAAGTTCGCCAAGGCAGAGGGCAAGCGCGGGGGTGAGTTTTACACGCCGGCTGGCGTGGTCCGTGTGCTGGTGGAGGTCCTGGAACCCCACAGCGGCCGCGTCTACGATCCGTGCTGCGGCTCAGGCGGCATGTTTGTCCAGGCCGAGAAGTTTCTGGCGGCCCACCACATGGAGGGCTCGGACATCTCCGTCTACGGCCAGGAGCTCAACGAGCGCACCTGGCGGATGGCCAAGATGAACCTGGCTATCCACGGCCTGAATGCCAACCTGGCCTCGCGCTGGGGCGACACGTTCGCCCGCGACCAGCACCCGGAGCTGAGCGGCACCAACGGCGCGGACTTCATCATGGCCAACCCACCCTTCAACATCAAGGACTGGGCCCGCTCCGAATCCGATCCCCGCTGGAAGTACGGCGTTCCCCCGGTGGGCAACGCCAACTACGCCTGGATCCAGCACATCATCTCCAAGCTGGCCCCCGGCGGCAGCGCCGGCGTTGTCATGGCCAACGGTTCCATGTCCTCCAACTCCGGCGGCGAGGGCGAGATCCGCGCCCAACTGGTCGAAGCGGACCTGATCTCCTGCATGGTGGCGCTGCCCACCCAGCTCTTCCGCAGCACCGGCATCCCGGTGTGCACCTGGTTTTTCGCCAAAGACAAAACCGCCGGATCTCGCGGCTCGGTGGACCGGACCGGGCAGGTGCTCTTAATCGACGCCCGGAACCTGGGCTACATGGTGGACCGCGCCGAGCGAGCCCTGTCCGACGAGGACATCGCCAAGATCGCCAACACCTACCACGCCTGGCGCGGGACTGCTTCGGCGGTTGAGGGAGGGTTGACGTACGACGACGAGGCCGGCTTCTGCCATACGGCTTCACTTGCCGAGGTTAAGGCGGCAGACTACGCACTGACGCCGGGACGGTATGTAGGTGCTGCTGACGTGGAGGATGACGGCGAGCCGATCGAAGACAAGATCGCGCGTTTGTCCAAGGAGCTGTTTGAGCAGTTCGAAGAGTCCGAGCGACTGGCCGCTGTTGTGCGCGAGCAGCTGGGGAGGGTTTCATGAACTCTCCGCATGTTGACTCGTTCGGCAGTGCACCATTGCGGATGATCGACGGAGATCGAGGAAAGAACTATCCCAATGGAACCGATTTTTCGACGGACGGAGACTGCCTTTTTCTTAGCGCCCGAAATGTGACTAAATCCGGATTCATGTTCGGGGAGACTTCTTTCATTTCGGCTGAAAAAGACGCCTCCCTTCGTGCTGGAAAGGTCTGTCGTGGTGACGTCGTCATTACCACAAGGGGAACCGTAGGCAACGTGGCGTACTACGACAATTCCGTTCCCTTCGAAAACGTGCGTATCAACTCCGGAATGCTTATCCTCCGGACGGAGGAGTCGCTCCTCGACTCTCGCTATTTGTACCAATTTGTACGGTCGCGATCCTTTGTGGCGCAGATCGAGTCCCTAACGTCCGGCAGCGCGCAACCACAACTTCCGGTTCGCGATTTAGCCAACGTCATGATTCCGATTCCCAGCATGTCACAGCAACGAGCTGTAGCTGAGGTGTTAGGCGCCCTCGACGAAAAGATCGCCGCCAACACCAAACTCGTTGAATTGGCAGACGAACTGGCTGCTTCGCTTACTCGGTTTGCCGTGGACACCACCGGATCCGTTGCGTTATCCGAAATCGCCGACATAGTCATGGGGTCATCGCCCTCGGGCTCAAGCTTCAACGAGACCGGGGAGGGCACCGTCTTCTACCAGGGAGTCCGAGACTTCGGCGTTCGATTTCCAAGCAACCGGGTTTGGACGACTGCCCCTGTCCGCCTCGCCATGCCTGGCGACACACTTTTGAGTGTCCGAGCCCCCGTCGGCCGTGTGAATCTCGCAACGGAAGAGACGTGCATAGGGCGTGGCGTGGCCTCAGTGCGTTCAACCCATCAACAACCCTTCACCGTTTTTCACCTCCTCAAGGACTCGCACGACGCTTGGGCATCGTTCGAGGCTGAAGGCACAGTGTTTGGATCCATCAACAAGGGCCAACTGGCTTCCCTTCAGGTGCCTCGGCTGAGGCCTGAGCACCAAATACTCCTGGAAACAAGGCTGGCACCATTTGAGCACACCATTGCCTCGGCGCTGTCAGAGAACTCGAACCTCGCCGCGACCCGTGACGCGCTCCTCCCACAGCTCATGTCCGGAAAGCTCCCGGTCAAGGATGCGGAGAAAGCCCTGGAGAACGCCGGGGTGTAAGCGCGCAGCGGGGATGGTAGTGGCAGCTGGGGATAGCCGGCCGAAGCCTGAGTAAGCTGAACAACAAATCGATTTTGGGGGAATCACCGTGACAGCACCAGCAGTAGCCTTTTCCGAAGCGGACTGGGAGGGAGCGGCGAAGGAGAGGCTCGGCGAACTCGACTGGAAACCCGTGGAGGGCCAGTCCATTGCACCGGGTTCCGGGGAACGCGACTCGTGGGCTGAGCTGCTCATCCGGCCACGGCTCCTCGAAGCCCTGCGGCGACTCAACCCGACGGTCCCTGCCCAGTACCTGCAGCAGGCCCTGTCGGAAATCGCGTCACCCGAATCGAACGACGCGGTTGCGGAGAACCAGCGTATCCACGACTGCCTGGTTGACGGCTACCGGCTTTCCTACATCGATTCCGACGGCTACGAAGCCAGCCCCACCATCCGGATCATCAGCCAGGAACCGGACCAGAACGACTGGCTCGCCGTCAGCCAGGTGACGCTGGTGGAAGGCGACTACAAACGCCGCTTCGACATCGTCCTCTACTGCAATGGCATGCCCGTCAGCATCATCGAACTCAAAAAGGCCGGCAACGCCCACGCCGACCTTCCCGGCGCCCACGCCCAGCTTCAGACCTACCTCCGCGAATTCCCCATGGCCTTCCGCTTCTGCGTGTTCACGCTCACCTCGGACGGCATCCAGGCGAAGTACGGAACGCCGTTCACCCCCTTCAACCACTTCTCACCATGGAACGTGGACGACGACGGTGTGCCGGTTCCGCAGGGCCTGATGATCGACGGCGACGCCGTCACCGCGTTGGATACAGCGCTGGACGGTCTCTACAACCAGGAACGCTTCCTGCAGCTGACACGCAACTTCACGGCATTCGACCAGGGCTCTGGCGGGTTGGCCAAACGTATCGCCAAGCCACACCAGTACTATGCGGTCACCAAAGCTGTGGCCAGCACCATTCAGGCGGTGGAGAGCAACGGCAAGGCCGGCGTTGTCTGGCACACCCAGGGTTCGGGCAAGTCCATGGAAATGGAGCTGTACGCCAACATGGTGGCTCGGCAGCCGAAACTGAAGAACCCCACAGTCGTGGTGATCACCGACCGGAATGAGTTGGACGGCCAGCTATTCGAGGGCTTCGACCGGAGCCTGCTGCTCGCAGAGTCGCCGAAGCAGATCAAGAAGCGTTCCGAACTGCGGGATGAGTTGAGTAACCGGACCACCGGCGGCATCTATTTCACCACGCTGCAGAAATTCGGCCGCAGCAAGTCCGAAAAGGACGCCGGCGCGGACCACCCGCTGTTGTCCGACCGACGCAACATCATCGTGGTGGTGGATGAGGCCCACCGCTCGCATTACGACGATCTGGACGGCTACGCACGGCACCTGCGTGATGCCCTGCCGCACGCGACCCTGATCGCGTTCACAGGCACACCCATTTCCTTTGATGACCGCAACACCCAGGATGTCTTTGGCGACTACATCGACATCTACGACCTCTCGCGCGCTGTAGAAGACGGGGCTACGGTGCCGGTGTACTTCGAGCCTCGGCTGATCAAAGTGGGCTTAGCTGAGGATGTCACGGAGAAGATCCTTGACCAGGCCGCCGACGAGGCCACGGTCGGTCTGGACGACACTGAGCGGGCGCGCCTCGAGGCGAGTGTCGCCGTCGTAAACGCCGTCTATGGTGCGCCGCAGCGAATCGCTGCCCTGGCCGAGGACCTCGTGGCGCACTGGGAAAACCGGCGCGAGCGGATGGGGAAGTTCATCGAGGCGCCGGGCAAGGCGATGATCGTGGGCGGGACGCGGGAGATCTGCGCCAAGCTGTACGCGGCGATCGTGGAGCTGCGGCCCGACTGGCATTCGGACGACCTGTCGATGGGCAAAATCAAGGTGGTGTACTCGGGCGACGCGACCGATGTGCCGCCGGTTTCCGACCATGTGCGCCGGGATTCGCTGAATGCCCAGGTGAAGGAGCGGCTCAAGAACGTTGATGACGAGCTGGAGCTGGTGATCGTCAAGGACATGATGCTCACCGGCTACGACTCTCCTCCGCTGCACACGCTGTACCTGGACCGGCCGCTGAAGGGCGCGCTGCTGATGCAGACGCTCGCGCGGGTGAACCGCACGTTTCGCGGCAAGGAAGACGGGCTGCTGGTGGCGTACGCGCCGCTGGCGGAGAACCTGGCGAAGGCGCTGGGCGAGTACACACAGTCGGACCAGGCGAACAAGCCTGTGGGCAAGAATATCGATGAGGCTGTGGCATTGGTCCGCGACCGAGTGGCGGCCTGCCGCAGCCTCTTAGCTGGCTATGACTGGAAAGCTGTGTGGCACAAGGGCGGCCCGAAGGCGTTTCTCAATGCAACTTGGGGCTCCGTAAACTACCTTCGCGATGTAAATACTCCAGGCAACCGCCCGGCTGATGGCGAAGACTCTCTCGCTGCGCAGTACCGACGGGTCTCGAGCCAGCTCGCAAGAGCGTGGGCGCTTTGTTCTTCCTCCGCGGATCTGGAGTCGCTACGCCCTGAGATAGCGGTATACGAGGAGATTCGCGTCTTCATGGCAAAAATGGACGCCGCCGACCGGCAGGCCAGCGGCGAACCTGTACCGGAGGAGATCCAGCGGCTGCTGGGGAACCTGATTGCGTCCGCAACGTCCTCCGGTGAGGTGCTGGACATCTACGACGCCGCCGGCATGCCGAAGCCGTCATTGGATGACCTGACGCCGGAGTTCATTGCCAAGACGCAGAAGGCGCGGAACCCGCAGCTGGCCATCGAGGCGCTGCGGAAGCTGATTGCCGACGAGTCTGCGTCTTCCACCCGGAATAACGTGATCCGGCAGCGGGCTTTCTCGGAGCGGATTACGGAACTGATGAAGAAGTACACCAACCAGCAGCTGACCTCGGCTGAGGTCATTGCCGAACTAGTTGAGCTGGCGCGGGAGGTTGCGGCCGAAGGTAACCGCGGTGCGCACTTCACTCCCCCGCTGAACTCCGACGAACTCGCGTTCTATGACGCCGTGGCCTTGAATGAATCTGCGGTGGAGGTCCAGGGCGAAGGAAAGTTGGCTGAGATCGCGCGGCAGCTCGTGAATGTAATGCGGCGGGACGTGCGGACCGACTGGACGGTACGTGACGATGTCCGGGCCAAACTCCGCTCGTCGATCAAACGGCTGTTGGTCATCAACGGGTACCCGCCGGACAAGCAACCCGAGGCAATCAAGCTAGTCATGGAGCAGATGGAATCCATGGCGCCGCGGTTTGCCGAGGCACGAATTTCTTACTGAACCTACTTATGAAGAATCGATAGAGGAGATCTACTTTGCTACTTGCGGGCCCAATAAATGAGTATAAGCAATCGTTCGAGCTACCCAAGATGGCTGCCCATACGGAGTTTGAGTACTTTGCAACACATGTGGCGTTCGGGCATGAATATTTAACTGACGAAGACATAAGCGACTACATGGCGGGGGACGGAACTATCGGCGTCGATTCTGCCTTGATCGTTATTAATGGTCAGCCGGTAAATAACCTCAGTGATGCCCGGGACCTCATAGGTGCCTCGAAGTCTTTGGATGTTTCCTTTCACTTCCTTCAGGCCAAAACGTCTGTTTCGTACAGCCGTGACCTAGTCCTGGGTTTCATGGATGCCGTTGAGGGTTTCATCGATGGTCGGCAGAGCGTCATTTCGCACCCCTTTTGGGCGAAACTAAGGGAAATCTTTACGGAAATCTACGCTGCTAGCGCAAAGTTCAGGAGTGGTGCACCGGAACTGCGCGTTTACTTTGCATTCCAAGGAACACCGCCCTTCAATGATTCACTCTATCAGGATACTATTAGGACCTTTGAAACGGGCATTGACAATCGAGCAATGTTCCGCTCGGTACACACAAATGTCCTGGGCGCATCACAATTACTCCGACTGTACAATGCGACAGTTAATAAAGTAGAAGCCACGGTCAGCTTTCCTAGACAAACCCCTCTTCCCCGCATCCCCGGTATTGAACAAGCGTACATCGGGGCCATAGCCGGAGCTGAGCTCATAAAAATGCTCGCCACCGACGCTGGCAGTCTCCGAAAATCAGCGTTCTTTGATAACGTGAGGGACTTTCAGCAATGGAACCCCGTCAACGAAGAAATGTATTCAACGCTTGACAGTGATAAAAAGGCACTCTTTGCAGTATTGAACAACGGTGTCACCGTGGTTGCTAAAGAAGTGCGCATAGCTGGCGATGACTTCACTATTGAGGACTACCAAATCGTAAATGGCTGCCAAACGAGCAACGTATTATTTTTTGCGCGAGAACTCGATCTATCGAGCGTATACATTCCTTTACGTCTGATTGTAACGAATGATGCAGACACAACAGCCAAGATAACTCAAGCGACCAATAGTCAGACGCCAATCACAAAAGAAGATCTGATAGCCTCGACGGACTTCCAAAAGGAGCTAGAGACGTTCTACAAGTCCATGGCATCCGCGCGGTCGAAGCAACGCCTCTACTACGAACGACGTTCAGGCCAGTTCGCTGAAGAATCGGTCGAGCAGACAAGAGTTGTCACGAAGCTGATCCAGATGAAAGCCTTTGCGGCGATGTTTCTCAATGTGCCTCATATTTCCAGTCGCTTTCCCGGAGAACTCTACGAACTATCCCCAGAGAAGATCTTCCGATCTGGGCACAAGCTCGAAAGTTACTTCGCTAGCGCACTCTGCTGGTATCGACTCGACGTGTGGCTTCGAACTGGCAGGATAGATTCCTCCCTAAAACCGTCTCGATTCGTCATGATGAACGTATTCAGGCGAGTGGCACTGCCGGATTTGCAGCCGGGGGACCTATCGACAAAGAGTGCCACGACTTACGCAAACAAACTAGTCGAGATATTGAGTGATGATGTTGTGTCGCTTCAGTACTTTGAGAAGGCTGCAGCGATCGTCCGAACGGCTTCCGCGGGGGACCCAAGTCGAGACCGAGTGAAGCGCGAAAAGCTTCTGCAAGATTGCATTGGTCTCATTGTTAACGCCAACCGAAAATAGGGCCAATAGTGCCAATTGAGAACGGGGCCACGGGTTGTTGTTCTATTGTGCCGTACTGGCGGCAGGTTGGTGTTTTTTGAGGCGGTAGCTGTTGCCTTTGAGGCTGATGACGTCGGCGTGGTGGACGATCCGGTCGATCATGGCCGAGGCGATGGTCAGGTCTCCGAAGACGTCGCCCCAGCGGGCGAACGGGAGGTTAGACGTCAGAATCATGGACGCGTGTTCGTAGCGGCTCGAGACGAGCTGGAAGAACAGGTTCGCGGCGTCCTGATCGAACGGGATGTAGCCTACTTCGTCAATTATGAGGAGCCCGTAGCGGCGGAGTTGACCAGTTCCTGGGCGAGTTTCCCTCGGGAGTGGGCCTCCTGCAGTCGGGCGACCCAGCCCGTGGCGGAGTCGAAGAGGACCCGCTGCCCGGCCTTGGCTGCCTTGATGCCGATGCCGACCGCGAGGTGCGTTTTGCCGGTGCCGGGCGGCCCGAGGAGGACCACGTTTTTGGCCTCGGAGAGGAACACCCCGGTGCCCAGGTGCGCGATGAGGTTCCGGTCCGCGGAGGGCTGATGGTCGAAGTTGAACTCCTCCAGGTCCTTGTGGGCCGGGAACCGTGCGGCCTTGATCCGTGTTGCCGCGCCGGAGGCTTCGCGTTCGGAGACTTCCCGGGAGAGGACCGCGGCCAGGTACTCCTCATGGGACCAGCCGGCGTCCCGGGCCTGGTCCCCGAGCCGGCGGAACCCATCGCTGATCCGCGGTGCACGCAGGGCCCGGGCGTAGTACTCGATCTGTGACGGTGTCCCGCTCATGACGCCACCTCCAGGACCAGGTTCGGCTGCTGGCCGAGGTCGATGCCGAAGATCTCGTCGTAGGCGGCCAGATCCCGCACCTCCACCGCTTCCTCGGGTTCGGGGCGGTGCACCCGCTGGGTCCGGAAGTCCCGGCGCATGACCGCCGCGCGGGCCACATGGGCCGGATCGGTCAGGACCAGGTGCCGGGCCCATGCCCGGACATGGGTGGCGATGATGACACCCTCATGAGTGACCCAGACAGTGTCCAGATCAGCAGTGACATCCACGATCCTCCCAATGAACGAAGGGTCCACGGAATAGTCGTTGGAGAACACCCGCACGTAGTAATCCCGCGGGAGCCGCACCGCGTTGCGGAACACCGCCTCCGGGGTCACCGGCGGCAGTTCCCGCATCCTCTCCCGGTCCAGGACGATCAGCTCGTCAGGGCGGCCGTGGCGGGACCGCGAGTACCGGTGATTGGCCTTGGGCAGCCAGTCCTCCAGCTGGCCGTTGAAATCCGCTGGTGAGCGGAAGTCCCGGCCCGGCATGAACCGTTGACGGAAGAACCTGTTCATCCGTTCGACCATGCCCTTGGACTCCGGATCTCGCGGCGGAAGCAGCTTAATCTCCAGTCCTAGGGACCCGGCGAACGCCGCCACCGGCTCCGTCGGTTTGCGCCGGCCGATGCCGGACTCGTTGTCCCACAACAGCCGCGACGGAACCGCCTGAGCGTCCTGCAGCAGAGTCCACATCCCGCCCAGAAGATCCGGCGTCGTCCGCGACGGCAGCATCCGTGCCTGGATGAATCCCGAGAACGCCGAGGTCATCACCAGCACCGGTGGCGTGTCGTTCTGGCCCGCACCGACGGGCAGCGGCTCGTGCGGGAACCAGAGATCGCACTGCACCTGGAACCCCGGCTCGTGGACCAGACGGTCGGCCGGGTCAGGCGGGGCGTATTCAGGCCGGATCGCGGCGACCTTCGCCCGGAACAACGACGCGGAACCAGACCAACCCACCCGCTCCGCCAGCGTCGCTGCCGGCCGTCGGCGTCTTCACCAACAACTCACGCACCCTGGGAGCAAACGCATCAAAACTCGACACCCCGGCCGCCCGCTGATACTTCGGCGCCCGGTCCGACTCCAAAGCCCGATCCACCGTTCCGCGGGAAACCCCCACGATCCTGCCGATCTCACGCTTCGAGTGCTTGCCCGTCGAAAACAGGTGGCGTATCTCCGCCCAATCATCCAAATTGATCACCTTCCATAATGGTCGGTGGCCCTATTTTCAGTTGGCGTTCCTGGCCCTATTTTCGGTTGGCGTTAACACTCATTGAGGCCGAGGAGCGAGAGATGGCGACGGCCGAATAAATTGACTCTCTACACTAGCGCGGAGATGGATCTCTAGTCCGGCAGTAGGGGCTGGAAGTGCTCTTCCGCGCGACAGGTATATGGCTGATGAGTAATACGCTACAAAAATAAAAGACGGGCCCATCTGCTTTAGCAGATGGGCCCGTCTAGTTACAGGAACATCGTTGGTGGTGTGGTGTTGTTGTTGTTGCTAGAAGTCCCAGTCGTCATCCTCAGTATTAACGGCCTTACCGATGACGTACGAGGACCCGGACCCGGAGAAGAAGTCGTGGTTCTCGTCGGCGTTCGGCGACAGCGCCGAGAGGATGGCCGGGTTCACGTCGGTGACGGAGGCCGGGAACATGGCCTCGTAGCCCAGGTTCATCAGCGCCTTGTTGGCGTTGTAGTGCAAGAACTTCTTGACGTCCTCGGCCAGGCCGACGGAGTCGTAAAGGTCATGCGTGTACTGCACCTCGTTCTCGTACAGCTCGAAGAGCAGCTCGAACGTGTAGTCCTTGATCTCCTGCTTGCGCTCCTCGGACAGGCCCTCCAGGCCCTTCTGGAACTTATAGCCGATGTAGTAGCCGTGCACGGCTTCGTCGCGGATGATCAGGCGGATCAGGTCGGCCGTGTTCGTCAGCTTGGCCCGTGAGGACCAGTACATGGGCAGGTAGAAGCCCGAGTAGAACAGGAAGGACTCCAGCAGGGTGGAGGCCACCTTGCGCTTCAGGGGATCGTCACCCTGGTAGTAGTCCATGACAATCTGGGCCTTCTTCTGAAGGTTCACGTTCTCTGTGGACCAGCGAAAGGCCTCGTCGATCTCCTTGGTGGAGGCCAGCGTGGAAAAGATTGAGGAGTAGCTCTTGGCGTGCACGGATTCCATGAACGCAATGTTCGTGTAGACGGCTTCCTCGTGCGGGGTGATCGCGTCAGGAATCAACGAGACGGCGCCGACGGTGCCCTGGATGGTGTCCAGCAGGGTCAGGCCCGTGAACACGCGCATGGTGAGCTGCTGCTCGTCCGGAGTCAGCGTGGCCCACGACTGCACGTCGTTGGAGAGCGGGATCTTCTCGGGCAGCCAGAAGTTGTTGACCAGACGGTTCCAGACGTCTACGTCCTTATCGTCCTGGATGCGGTTCCAGTTGATCGCTTCGACGTGGCTAAGCAGCTTGACCTTCTCGGTCATGTCATCCCCTAAAAGTTGGGTTGTTCTTTGAAGTTAAGCGTACGACGGCGGGCGGGCGCCCGCCGTCGTACTGGCCAGATTTAGTTGAAGATTAAAGCATGCAGCTGACGCAGCCGTCCACCTCAGTTCCCTCCAGCGCGAGCTGGCGGAGACGGATGTAGTAAATGGTCTTGATGCCCTTCTTCCAGGCGTAGATCTGGGCCCGGTTGATGTCGCGCGTGGTGGCCGTGTCCTTGAAGAACAGCGTCAGGGACAGGCCCTGGTCCACATGCTGGGTGGCTGCGGCGTAGGTGTCGATGACCTTCTCGTAGCCGAGCTCGTACGCGTCCTGGTAGTACTCCAGGTTGTCGTTCGTCAGGTACGGGGCCGGATAGTACACGCGGCCCAGCTTGCCTTCCTTGCGGATCTCGATCTTGGACGCCACCGGGTGGATCGAGGAGGTGGAGTTGTTGATGTAGGAGATCGAGCCCGTCGGCGGGACGGCCTGCAGGTTCTGGTTGTAGATGCCGTGCTCCATGACGGAAGCCTTCAGCTCGCGCCAGTCATCCTGGGTGGGGATGTGGATGTTCTTGAACAGTTCCGCAACCTTGGCGGTCTGCGGCACCCACTCCTGCTCCGTGTACTTGTCGAAGAACTCACCCGACGCGTACTTGGACTTCTCGAAGCCGCCGAAGGTCTGCCCGGTCTGGATGGACAGCAGGTTCGAGGCGCGGACCGCGTGGTACACCACCGAGTAGAAGTAGATGTTGGTGAAGTCCAGGCCCTCTTCGGAACCGTAGTGGACCCGCTCGCGGGCCAGGTAGCCGTGCAGGTTCATCTGGCCCAGGCCGATGGCGTGGGACTGGTCGTTACCGCGGGCAATGGACGGCACCGAGGTGATGTTGGACATGTCCGAGACTGCCGAGAGGGACCGGATGGCCGTCTCGATGGTCAGGCCGAAGTCCGGGCTGTCCATGGCCTTCGCAATGTTCAGCGAACCCAGGTTGCAGGAGATGTCCTTGCCGGTCTCGGCGTAGGACAGGTCATCGTTGTACGTGGTGGGCTGGGAAACCTGGAGGATTTCCGAGCACAGGTTGGACATGATGATCTTGCCGTCGATCGGGTTTTCCCGGTTCACGGTGTCCTCGAACATGATGTACGGGTAGCCGGATTCGAACTGGATCTCGGCGAGGGTCTGGAAGAACTCGCGCGCCTTGATCTTGGTCTTCTTGATCCGGGAGTCGTCCACCATCTCGTAGTACTTCTCGGTGACCGAGACGTCGGAGAACGGCATGCCGTAGACGCGTTCGACGTCGTACGGGGAGAACAGGTACATGTCCTCGTCCTTCTTGGCCAGCTCGAACGTGATGTCCGGGATGACAACGCCCAGCGAGAGGGTCTTGATGCGGATCTTCTCATCCGCGTTCTCGCGCTTGGTGTCCAGGAAGCGGTAGATGTCCGGGTGGTGCGCGTGCAGGTACACCGCACCGGCACCCTGGCGGGCACCGAGCTGGTTGGCGTAGGAGAAGCTGTCCTCGAGGAGCTTCATCACGGGGATGACGCCGGAGGACTGGTTCTCGATCTGCTTGATCGGGGCACCCACTTCGCGGATGTTGGTCAGCGCGAACGCCACACCGCCGCCGCGCTTGGACAGCTGCAGCGCCGAGTTGATGGACCGGCCGATCGATTCCATGTTGTCTTCGATGCGCAGCAGGAAGCAGGAGACCAGCTCGCCGCGCTGGCGCTTGCCGGCGTTCAGGAAGGTGGGGGTGGCCGGCTGGAAGCGGCCTTCGATGATCTCGTCCACCATCTGCAGGGCGAGCTTCTCGTCACCGCGGGCCAGGTGCAGGGCCACCATGCAGACGCGGTCCTCGTAGCGCTCCAGGAAGCGGTTGCCGTCGAACGTCTTCAGCGTGTAGGACGTGTAGAACTTGAACGCGCCCAGGAAGGTTTCGAAACGGAACTTCTTCTTGTACGCGCGGTTGTAGAGCTCGCGGATGAAGTTCATCGTGTACTGGTCGAGGGTTTCGCGCTCGTAGTACTGGTTCTTCACCAGGTAGTCGAGCTTCTCTTCCAGGTCATGGAAAAAGACGGTGTTGTTGTTCACGTGCTGCAGGAAGTACTGGTGTGCAGCTTCGCGGTCGGCCTCGAACTGGATCTCTCCGTTGGGGCCGTACAGGTTCAGCATGGCGTTGAGCTCGTGATAGCCCAGCCCCTTATAGGCGGCCGGCATCTCGGGCTTTTCGACGGCGGCACTCCGCTTTTCGGCAGCGGCGGTGCCCTGGCCTTCGGCCCTGGTTACTTCTGTGTCTGCGACAGTCGTGTCCAAAACGTGTCCAATCCATTGTGTACGCGGGCGACGTCTTCTGGCGTGCCCATAAGTTCAAATCTGTAGAGCCTGGGGACGTTGCATTTGGCGGCAATGATGTCCGCGGCCATGCAGTAGTTGTCCCCGAAGTTTGTGTTGCCTGCACCGATAACCCCGCGGATCAGTTGCCTGTTCTGCGGGTCGTTCAGAAAGCGGATCACCTGCTTGGGTACGGAGCCCTCTCCCCCGGTGCCCCCGTAGGTCGGCACTACCAGCACGTAAGGCCGGGTGGCGAGGAGGGGTGCATCCTTTGCATGGAGCGGGATCCGTGCCAGCTCACGTCCGAGCTTCGCGACAAAGCGGCTGGTGTTCTCGGAGGTGGAGGAAAAGTAGATGAGCTGGCTCTGTGTGGTGACAGGCGCCAACGGGGCCACCTGGGCCCTGGCTACTGCCAGTGCTGACACGGGAGTCACCTCATGTGTGCGGATTGAAAGTTGCCGGCTGGCGAAAAGTTTAAGGCCTTAGGCCACGGAGGAAACGGCAGACAGTGCCAGTTCCTCGATCTTGTCCGGGCGGAAGCCTGACCAGTGGTCCTGGTCCGTGACTACAACAGGTGCCTGCATGTAGCCCAGCGCCTTCAGACGCTCGAGGGCATCGGCGTCCTGGGAGATGTCAACGCTCTGGTAAGTGATGCCCTTTTTGTCCAGCGCACGGTAGGTTGCGTTGCACTGTACACACGCAGGTTTGGTGTAAACCGTAACGGTCATTGTCCCTGTCCCCTTTATCGAAATCTTCGCTCGTCTAGTCCTGCCCAAGCTGTACGTCGATACTACATGTAGTGCAGACGGCTCTTCGGAACCCCAAGATGATGTATTACAAGTATGTCATTT
This sequence comes from Pseudarthrobacter sp. S3, assembly GCF_050156905.1. Taxonomy (NCBI): domain Bacteria; kingdom Bacillati; phylum Actinomycetota; class Actinomycetes; order Micrococcales; family Micrococcaceae; genus Pseudarthrobacter; species Pseudarthrobacter sp. S3. Next base: position 2,493,065 of record NZ_CP189583.1, read on the forward strand.
AATGCACTTTTAATCCACAGGCAAGCGCCTGCGAAATGTCCGGAATCCCGCCATTTTTGCGGACGAAATCCACACCCTGTGGAGTACTTAGCCACAATTAACCCCCAGCGTGTCGCGTACGGGACGGCGTGTCGCTGCTGGTGGCGAGGCACTGGAAATGAGTGCATGGCCACTACATCTAGTGGCGCCTGACACGCGACGACGGACGCAACGGGCCTACCATCGATTATGGCGGGGCTCCGCCCGGCGCGGGGACAATCGACGGGAACAGAGGATCTGACATGAAGCTGAAGACGTTGGTTTTCACGACGGTCGCCACCGCCGCTTCGGCTGCTGCCGGTGGCGTTGCCACCGATCCGGGCAGCTCCTGGTACCTCCGGCTGCGCAAGCCGGGCTGGCAGCCGCCCGCCATTGCCTTCCCCGTCGTGTGGACGGCCCTGTATGCGGACCTCGCGCTGACTTCGGCCGTCGCCCTGGACAGTGCTGGGGCGGCCGCGGCTCCACTAGCCGGCGGGTCCGACAGACAGCAGGAAATCCGCGCCTATCGTGGCGCCCTGGCCGCAAACCTCATTCTCAATGCTGCATGGAGTTGGCTTTTCTGGCGCTCCCGCCGGCCATGGCTGGCCGCGGCGGAATGCGCTGTGCTGGCGGCCAGCAGCGCGGACCTGGTCCGCAGAACCTACCGGCTCAACCGCACCGCGGGCAGTTCGCTTGCCCCCTACGCCGCGTGGTGCGGCTTCGCCACCGTGCTGTCCAGTGCAATCGCGCGGCTGAACTCCGGAACCGGCGTCCGGCGCAAATAGTCTGCCGGTTCAACCCATAGCTGCGATGCTGTCCCGGATCTCCCGGCGCAGGACTTTGCCGATGAGCGAACGCGGGAGGGAATCGAGCACCACCACCCGGCGGGGCACCTTGTAGGCAGTCAGCTGTGCCCGGGCATAAGCCAGGAGAGCGGCAGGATCGATGGTGGTCCCCGGGATGGGCACCACGGCGGCTACCACGTCCTCGCCCCCGCCGGGCCGGGGCAACCCCACCACGGAGACTTCCGAAATGCCCGGGAAGGTGGCCAACACGTCCTCCACCTCACTGGGCGAAACGTTGAAGCCGCCGGTGATGATCAGTTCCTTGATTCTGTCCCGGATGGTGACGAAGTAGTCATCATCTACCGAGACGATGTCGCCGGTGCGGAACCAGCCGCCGTCGAGCAATGAATCTTCGGTCTCCTCCGGCCGGTTCCAGTAGCCGGAAAATACCTGCGGGCCGCGGATCAGGAGTTCGCCCTCCTCCCCCGGGGCACGGTCCAGGGCCACGTTCTTCGGATCCACCACCCTGATGTCTGTCAGCGGGAACGGCACACCCACGGTGCCGGGCTTCCTGCTCGGTCCGAAGGGGTTCCCAATGGCGATAGGGGAAGTTTCGGTCAGCCCGTAGCCTTCGATGAGGTAACCACCCGTCGCTTTCTCCCAGGTCTCCACCGTCTCTGTGGGCAGGTTCATGGCCCCGGAGATGGAAAACCGGATGCTTTCCAGCCCTATGCCGCGTTGCGCCGCCGCGACCGCAATGCGGTCATAGATCGGCGGTACGGCAGGCAGAAACGTGGCGGGAGACTTCTTGAGCGCCTTCAACACGAGGTCCACGTCGAACTTGGGGAACAGAACCAGCTTCGCGCCGATGCTGAGGGCGAACGTCATGCACAGGGTGAGGCCATAAGCGTGGAACATCGGCAGCACCGCATAGACGGTCTCTTTGCCCTCCTTCAGCCCGGGCACCCACGCACGGCCCTGTGCGGCATTGGCCCGCAGATTGGCGTGGGTGAGCATGGCGCCCTTCGGCAAGCCGGTGGTGCCGGACGTGTACTGGAGGACGGCAAGGTCCCGGGCGCCGGGCCGCGGATGTTTCTTCTTGAGCTCTCCAGCTTCGAGGAGTTGCCTCCAGGGCAGCACCGGGCGCGTGCCGGGCGCCGGGCCGCCCCTGGGTTCGCCCCTGGGTTCGCCCCTGCCGACGGTGAGGGCGGCACGGGCCTTCCGGGCGGCGGGTACCGGAAGCTGCAGCGCCAGGCGCTGCAGCAGCGGCATCGCCGAGATGAGCTCCACCGAGACAATAGTGCGGAGCCCGACGTCGGCCGGCAGCTGGCGGACCCGCTCCACAGCCTTGTCCCAAACGATCGCGACGGCGGACTCATGGTCCTCGAACAGGTGCCGCAGTTCGCGGTCCGTGTAGAGCGGATTGTGCTCGACCACCACGGCGCCGAGGCGCAGCACGGCATGGAAGGCGACCACGTGCTGGGGACAGTTCGGCATCACGAGGGCCACCCTGTCGCCGGATTTGACACCCAGTTTCTTCAGGCCCGCGGCGGCCTGGCTGATCAGTTTTCCGAGCTCACGGTAGGTAGTGCCGGCGCCGAAGAACTCCAAAGCGGTCTTGGACCCGTAGCGCCGCACGGACGTGTCCATGAGGTCCACCAGCGAACCCTCGGGGAGCACCAGATCCGCCGGGACACCCGTCCCATAGGAACTGGTCCATGGACGCCCACTCCATGGCTGACCCGGCTGGGCTTCCGCACACTGCCCCGTATCGCCGCCGGGCGCCTGCCGCGTGGTCTTCTTCATCATCAGTCCTTGCCGCCGGAATTTGCCGAGTGTGCGCGCTGACCTGCACGCCGCAAGAATCCTACCGGGCCGCAGACGGATGAGCGGTCCTTTCGCCGCCGCTTGAATGTCAGACCCCCTTGTCATGATGGATATATGAGGAACCCGGCAGTGGCAAAGGCATATGCGGACATCACCGCAGCCGTTGCTATGCTCACCGGCGTCGTGAACGAACACGGTTCCGGTGGACTTTCAGCGGAGGGCGATCCGTTGCCGGGATTGTCCGAAGATTGCCTCGACATTCTGATTGGGGCTGCGGCAGTGGATGCGCAGATGGCGGCAGTGAAGGCCGGGGCTGCCGTGAAGTACGCAGATATTGCCCGGGCGGTGGCTCCTCCGGATGCTTCGGTCCAGGCGCAGGAGATGGCAGTCACGGCGGAGGTTGGGTGTGCCCTGACTATCGGTGACCGGGCGGCCGATTCGTTCCTGGGGGTCTCCCACGCACTGACCAATACATTGCCGTTGACCATGGCCGCCCTGCAGTCCGGAACCATCTCCTGGCAGCACGCCCGGGTCATGGCGGACGAAGCCGCCACCCTTGACCAGGCCGGTGCCGCCGCGCTTGAGGCCCACTTCCTGGACCCGGACGCTCCGGGCTCGGCCAGTGGGTGTCCCGCCGGCGAAATGCCGGCATTCCGGTTCCGGCACAAGGCCCGTACCTGGCGCGAACGCCACCACGCCGAGAGCATCGAGAAACGCCACGCGAAAGGTGTCCTGGACCGTCGCATCGAGTACGCGCCGGACCAGGACGGGATGGCCTGGCTTTCGGCTTACCTCCCGGCGGACCAGGCGGTCGCAATCTGGAACCGGACCACCGCTGTGGCTCGTGGTTTACAAGGCCCCGACGAGCCCCTGACTCTCACCCAACTCCGGGCGGACGTTTTCGCCGCCGCCCTCCTTGGCAACGGAAACCATGGCAACGGAAACCATGGCAGCAACGGGAGCGCTGAGGGAAGCGAACCCGGACGGGTTCCGCCGCCGCGGGCCGAAGTCTTGGTGACGGTCCCGGTGTTCTCCCTGCTCGGCGCCACCGATGAGCCAGCGATGCTGGACGGCTATGGCCCCATCCCGGCATCGATGGCCCGGGACGTCGTGGCGAACGGTGCCGACTCGTTCTATCGGGTCCTGATTGACCCCAGGGACGGGGCTCCGCTGGAGATCGGGCGGTCCAGTTACCGGCTGAGCAAGGCCATGCGGCAGTGGTTGCGACTGCGGGACGGCAAGTGTCCCTTCCCGGGCTGCAGCAACAACTCACTGGACAACGAGGCCGACCATATCCTCGCCTGGGCCAAGGGCGGCACCACCGGGGTCTCGAATCTGGGACAGCCATGCCCCAAACACCACAAACTCCGGCACAACGGAGGCTGGCAACCCACACCAGCCTCCAAAACCGAACCACCAGGCTGGATTTCCCCCTCGGGCAGGCGCTATACAAGTGAACATCAAGACTGGGAACCACCTCACTGGCCCAACCAACTCAAACCCCAGGAAACTCTCCCGGACGGCTACCCGGACCTTGTCCACATCGGACTTTCGCTTGGGGAAGAGGGATTGGAGAGGCTCTTCCATGTCCGGGCTTAAGAAGGGCCGATCGGCGGGACCGTTGCTACAGCTGGGCCTCCCGGCGATCCAGGACAATCTGCTGCACGTCCAGATAGCCGGACTGGAAACCCGCCCGTGAATAGCACAGATAGAACAGCCACATCCGCTGGAACACCGCGTCAAAGCCGAGCCCGCCGACTTCCGCCGAACGCGCGATGAACTGTTCCTCCCAGAGGCGGAGGGTCGCGGCGTAGTGATCGCCCAGGCCCATCCGCTCCCGCACCCGCAACGTGGTGTGCTGCTGGGTCACGCTTTCAATGGCCCGCACGGACGGCAGGAAGCCCCCGGGGAAGATGTACTTGTGCACCCAGGTGTAGGCGTTGCGCGTGGCCAGCATGCGGCCGTGCGGCATGGTGATGGCCTGGATGGCCACCTTCCCACCCGGGGCCAGCACGCGGTCGATGGTCTGGAAGAAAATGGGCCAGTACTCATAACCAACCGCCTCGATCATCTCCACTGACACAATGGCGTCAAACTCGCCTTCCACGGCCCGGTAGTCCTGCAGCGCCACGGTCACCCGGTCTGCGTAGCCGGCGGCGGCAATGCGTTCCTGCGCCAGCGCCCGCTGTTCACTGGAGAGCGTCACACTGTAGACAGTGGCACCGCGGGCTGCTGCCCGGAGGGCCAATTCACCCCAGCCGGTGCCGATCTCCAGCAGCCGCGTGCCCGATCCGACGCCGGCCTTGTCCAGCAGCCTGTCGATCTTGGCCTGTTGGGCCTCCGCCAACGCGTCCCACGGGACCGAATCCAGTGCACCGTCACTCAGCGGGAAAAGCGCCGAGGAGTAGCTCATGGTGGTGTCCAGGAAGTTGGAGAAGAGCTCGTTGGAGAGGTCGTAGTGCCGCGAGATGTTGCTGCGGGTGTTCTGCTCTTCATTGCGTTCCTGCCGCGGCGTCCGCGGCAGGTACAGGTTCCGCAGCCTCTGCAGCGGTGCGGGGATCAGGGTGTCCACGGACGCGGCGAAGACCTCCAGCACCCCGGCGAGGTCCGACGCTTCCCAATCCCCCGCCATAAATGATTCGCCCAGCCCGATCAGGCCGTTGTCCCCGATCCGCAGATTGAATGCTGCCGGCCTGACCATGGTCATCACCGGCGCGTCCGGGCCGCCGGTGCCCAGCACTGAACCGTCCGGGTAGGCAACGCGCAGAGGCAGCCGTCGGACGGCCGCCTTGAACAGCAGGCCGGCGGCTTTGCCCGCCACCAGCGCTTTAGTTCCCGACGGCGCGTGGGCAACACCGGGCCATACGTCAGGATCAATGGTGTCCGGCGACGCCGGTACCCCGCCAGCAGTCTGCCCTGTCACCAGGTGCCGTGCGTCTGGCTTCGCGGCGGAAACCTCCGCAGTCGCGGCTGTTCCGTTTTCATCGGTCATGGTCATTGGACTGCCTCCTGTGAGGGGTGATGTGGTTTTTTGATGACTGGCAGGCGTCGTGCCCATAGTTTCATGCCCTGAATCCGGATCAGCGCCGAGACCAGCAGCGGCGCGGCCGGGACCGCAACGGCCGCTGCCAGGATGTTCCTGACGGTGGCCGGGCGCCGGTCCCCGTCCATGGTCGCGGCGAACGGCCGCTGCCCTTCCCGCTCCAGGACGATGGAGACGGACAGCCGCTGCTCCGGCGCGGGCAGCTTCATCCTGTACTGCCCGTCAACGTCATTGAACGGTGAAACGTAGAAGGCCTTGGGCACGCTGGCCCGCCCGGAAGGATCCGTTTCCAGGAGGTAGCAGTGGCGTTCGCCGTAGGTGTTGTGGACCTCGGCGATGACGCACTGCAGCTCCCCGGACATCCGATAGCACCAGAAGAGCGTGAGCGGGTTGAAGACGTGGCCGAAAACCCGGGCACTGGTCAGCATCCGGATGGCCCCGCCGTCGGGCTCCATCCCCCGGGTCCGCAGGTACCGTTCAACGTTGCTGCGGATGGTGGCCCCGGGATCGCCCAGGTGGTCGGCGGCCCGGAAGACAGCCAGCGGCCGCATGAACCCGGGCAGAACGGGGAGCCGGTCCACGTCCACAAACCAGCTGTAGCTCCTGTACGTGAACGCGTTCTTCAGCGGGCTCTGGCGCACGTGGGAAATGGACGTGCGGTAGATGGCTGCGGTTGAGCTCATGCGCCCTCCGAGGCGGAAAGCAGCTCAGGCTTGTGCGCCTGAATCCTGGGCGTATCCCAGGTGCGCCCCAGACTCGCTGCGGCACGGACACCGGCCAGGGCGCCATCTTCATGGAAGCCCCAGCCCAAGTAGGCGCCGGCGTAGGCGATGCGGTCATCGCTAAGGGCCGCAATACGCTGCTGTGCCCGCAGTGATTCAGGCGTGTACTGGGGGTGTTCGTAGACCATACGCTCCAGGACGCGGTTCTCCGCGATGAGCTCGGACTCCCCCAGGCTCACCAGGTAAGGCTGGCCATCCGACGGCTCAAGGCGCTGCAGCCGGGTGAGGTCGTAGCTGACCAGTACCTTGTCCGGCCGGGCTTTGCAGTCCGGGAGCCGGTAGTTCCAGGACGCCCTGGCATTCTCCGCGGTGGGCAGGACGGCCGCGTCCCGGTGGAAAACGGTGTGGTTGACGGAGTACGGCATCTGCCCGAGGGCTTCTTTTTCGGCCGGCGAGGCGTCCGCAAGGAAGCCCAGGGCCTGGGCCGGGTGCGTGGCTATGACCACTGCCTCGAAATCTTCAACTCCCTGTTCGGTGGTCAGTTCCACACCGAGCGCGTGGCGCCGGATACCGGTGACAGGACTGTTAAGCCGGATATCCGGCAACGTGGCTGCCAGTTTCTCCACGTACTGCCCCGAACCGCCGGTGACCGTCCGCCACTGCGGCGAACCCTTGACGCCCAGCATCCCGTGGTGTCCCAGGAAGGTGAAAAGGTACCGCGCCGGGTAGGACAGCGCTGTGGTGGGGTCACACGACCAGACCGCACTGACCACCGGCGTCATGAAATGCGAGATGAAGTACTTGCTGAAGCGCTCCTTTGCCAGGAATTCACCGAGGGTGGGCTCCGCGCCGCCCGCACCAGGGCCGGCGTCGGACGTTGGGCCCGCCTCAATCAGCGCCCGGGCCCTGCGGTAGAAGCGCATGACCTCCAGCAGCATCAGCAGGTAGCGTCCGCGCAGGAGACTGGACGGGCGCGCGATGATCCCGCGGCCGCCCCCACGGGCCCCGGCGTACTCCAGACCGCAGCCGTCACAGCGGACGGACATGCTCATTTCCGAATCCTGCGTCTCCACACCCAGCTCCGCGAACAGCCGCAACAGGGTGGGATAGGTCCGCTCGTTGTGGACAATGAAGCCGGTATCGATGCCGAGGGTGGATCCATCCGGCTGCGGAACGTCATGGGTGTGGGCGTGACCGCCCAGCCTGCTGTCCGCCTCAAAGAGGGTGACATTGTCGTGGCGGTTCAGGACATACGCGGCCGTCAGGCCCGCCACTCCACTGCCCACAACGGCAATGCGCCGCCCCTGCGGCTTGAAGGTCGAGTTCCCTGCCAAAAACACTGTTCTACTCCCCTGCTCGGACTTCGTGGTGCACTTGCTCGGTGCAAACTCTCTAGGGGCAGTTCGACGCCGTGGGGCCGGTGGATGACTGAGTTTGAAGTTATTCTTTGTGCCAGAATAAAGCGGGCCTTCCAGAACCGGTACCACACGGTGTTCAGGCGGCCCCGACCGAAGGACTGCCTTGGTAAATCCCGTTCATCTGAAGACTCTCCTCGAAGTTACCCGGTTGGGCTCGTTTGCGGCCGCAGCGGCACGCCTGGGATACACGGCGTCGGCGGTGTCGCAACAGATGTCCGCCCTGGAACGCGAGACGGGTGTGGTCCTGTTCCAGCGTTCGGCCCGCAGTGTGGTCCCCACCGAAGCCGCGGTGGTGATGACCCGGCACGCCGCGAAGGTCCTGACGGACATCGAAGCCCTGATGGCGGCAGCATCGAAGACGCACAGCAGCTCCAGCCAAGAGCTGCGGCTGGGAATCTTTCCCAGCCTGGCCACCTACGTCCTCCCCCGCATCCTTAAGAATCCGGCGTGGAAACACCTGGGCATCGACCTCAAGGTGTCCGTGGCCGAGCCGGCCCAGACCATCCAGGGACTGCGCACCGGCGGGGAGCTGGATGTGGCGTTGGTCTTTCAGGTGGGCCAGTCGGGGCTCGCCTGGCCGCACACCATCAACCGGCAGTGGATCGGCGACGACAACTTCCGCGTGGTGCTGCCCGCGGGCTGGGGGTTCCGCACGGACGCCAAGGTGGCGGCGGACCATTTGTCCGAACTGCCCTGGATCATGCACCACCCCGGGAGCCCCGATGCCGTGGTCATCGAACGGCTCTTTGCCAGCTGCAACCTGCATCCGCGCGTGGTGGCCCATAGCGACGATTTCCATGCCAGCCTCGAAATGGCGGCCGCCGGACTGGGCGCCGCACTGGTGCCCGAGCTCGCATTGCGGCACTGGCCGGCCGGAGTTGTGGTGCTGGACGTTCCAGAGATCCGGCTGGCACGGAACGTGTTTGCCCTGCTCATCAACGAGAAGAAGACCGCCCGGGTGCAGCTGTTTGTGGACCTGCTCGCCGAAACGCTGGCTGGCCTGGGGGCTGCAGGGAATTAGTCCCGAATGCTGGAAAGCGCAGCACTTGGGGTCTATGTTGAAGGTATGAACAGGGTAGCGAGCCAGCACTTTGGAGAAATCGAGCTCAACCACGGCAGGGATCACAACATCGCCGCCAAACATGAGCTGGGTGGCCAGTTACTGGAACTCGACCTGAATATTGACGCACACGACCACTTTGACGAAGCGGCCATGCACAAAGTGGACTACCGGTTGCGGTTCCTTCCCGAACTTGTGGACGAGGTCCGGCAGATGATCGCCGAGGAGCTGGAGCAGGAAGGCACCAGCCCGCAGGAATACCTTCACTTCCACTGCAGCGCGCTGAAGGACGAACACCTGCAGAAAGTCTTTGGCGTTGAAGAGCGCAGCCAGCTCACCAATGATGTGTTCCTCAAGGCCCTCAAGCTTGGCCACGTGGGCATCTTCCCCGGCCAGCCGGAGCGCTACTTTGTCATGGACTTCACCTTGGGCGCCCACTTCACGGACGAGGTGCTGGTGGTAGCCGCTGACGAGGACGGCGTGGTGGACGACGAAATCCTCTGGGAGTCCTAAACACTCTTAACGCACGACGGCGGCCGGTCACCTTTTTGGTGACCGGCCGCCCGTTCGCTCGCTTCTCAAGGGCCAGCGCGGCAGGCCGCACTAGCCCTTGAGCCTCTTCGAGCTCTCTTAGTGAGACCGTTGTTACTTGGCGGATTCCAGCAGGCCGGCGCGGACCGTCTTGGTGGCCTTGACCAGGTTGCGCAGGGATTCTTCGGTCTCGGCGTAACCGCGGGTCTTCAGGCCGCAGTCCGGGTTGACCCAGAGCTGGCGGGACGGGACGTGCTTGACGGCGGTCGCCAGGAGCTCGGTGACCTCTGCTTCGCCTGGAACCCGCGGCGAGTGGATGTCGTAGACGCCAGGACCAACGCCGCGGCCGAAGCCGTGGGACTCGAGGTCGTGGACAACCTCCATGCGGGACCGTGCCGCTTCGATGGAGGTGACGTCTGCGTCGAGGCCGTCGATGGCGTCGATGATCACGCCGAACTCCGAGTAGCAGAGGTGGGTGTGGATCTGCGTGGCGTCAGCGGCACCGGCGGTGGCCAGGCGGAAAGAATCCACTGACCACTTCAGGTAGGCGGCGTGATCGTCCTTGCGCAGCGGCAGGAGTTCGCGCAGAGCGGGCTCATCCACCTGGATGACCTTGATGCCGGCAGCCTCGAGGTCCGCAATTTCGTCGCGCAAGGCCAGGCCAACCTGGTTGGCGGTCTCGCCGAGCGGCTGGTCATCGCGGACGAAGGACCAGGCAAGGATGGTGACCGGACCCGTAAGCATGCCCTTCATGGGCTTGCTGGTCAGCGACTGGGCGTACTCGGCCCAGGCCACCGTGATGGGGGCGCTGCGGGTGACGTCGCCCCAGAGGATGGACGGGCGCGTGCAGCGTGAGCCGTAGGACTGGACCCAGCCGTGGACCGTGACATCGAAGCCTTCGAGGTTCTCGGCGAAGTACTGGACCATGTCGTTGCGCTCGGGCTCGCCGTGCACAAGGACGTCGTAGCCGAGCTCTTCCTGCAGCTCAACAACGCGCTTAATCTCGTCCTTCATGAGCTGCTCGTACTGCTCGTTGGTGAGGGCGCCCTTGTTGTTGCGGGCTCGTGCCGAGCGGATCTCGGACGTCTGCGGGAAGGAGCCGATGGTGGTGGTGGGCAGCGGCGGAAGGTGCAGGGCCTCTTCCTGGGCAGCTTCCCGGACCGTGTAGGCGGACCGGCTGAAGTCCGCTGCGGTCAGTGCCTCGGTGCGGGCCCGGACGTCGTCGCGGCGGACGCCTTCGGCGATGGCACGGGCTGCGATGATGGCGGACGCCTCGTCGATGGCTGCCTGCGCGGAGGCCGGGTCGGCCAGGTAGGACGCGAGCGTCTTGACCTCTACGGCTTTCTGGTCGGCAAACGCGAGCCAGCTGCGCAGCTCTTCGGAGAGCTGGCCTTCTTCGGTGACGTCGTGCGGGACGTGCTGGGTGGAGGTGGAGGTGCTGACGGCGATCCGGCCGGCAGCAGCCTTCAGTTCGTCCAGCTTGGCGGCGGCGACGGCTAGGTCGTTGCGCCAGATGTTGTGGCCGTCAACGACGCCGGCAACCAGGGTCTTGTTGCCAAGGCCGGCCAGCGCAGCTGCGGACGGGGCTGCACCCTTGAAGGCGTCAATGTGCAGGGCGTCGATGTTCGTGGCGGCAAGTGTGCCCAGCTGTCCGTCGAGGGCACCGTAAGGGGTGGAGACGAGGATCTGGGGGCGCTTGGCTGCCGCGGAGAGAACTTCGTAGGTGCGGGCAACGGCTGCTTCGATTTCTGCGGCCGGGGTGTCCTGGTCAACAACCAGTGCGGGCTCGTCCAGCTGGATCCAGCTGGCGCCTGCTGCGGCGAGCTTCTCGAGCAGCTGTACGTAAACCGGCAGGACGTCTTCGAGGCGGGACAGCGGGGCGAAGCCTGCGGGGGCCTCATCGGATGCCTTGGAGAGCAGCAGGTAAGTGACCGGGCCGACGATGTACGGGCGGGTCTCGATGCCGTTGGCCAGGGCGAACTCGAATTCCTCAACAATGCGGTTGGAGGCGAGGGTGAACTCGGTCTCCGGGCCAATCTCCGGAACGAGGTAGTGGTAGTTCGTGTCGAACCACTTGGTCATTTCCAGCGGCTGCTGGTCCTTGGTGCCACGGGCCAGGGTGAAGTAGCCGTCGATGTCGAGCTGGCCTTCGGCGTTGAGGAGCTTGCCGAAGCGGGCCGGGACAGCGCCGAGGTGGGCGGTGGCGTCCAGGACCTGGTCGTAGTAGGAGAAGGTGCCCGGAACGGCGGCGGCTTCGGTGAGGCCCAGTTCCTGCAGGCGCTTGGCGATAGTCAGCTGGATGCCCTTGGCGGCGGCGTCCAGTGCAGCGGCGTCGATCTTGCCGGCCCAGTAGGCTTCGATGGCCTTCTTGAGCTCGCGGCGGCGGCCGATGCGCGGGTAGCCGAGGAGTGACGCGGCCGGGAACGGGGCGGTGTTCTGTTCAGTCATGGGAGATTCCTTGAGTGTTAGTGGAAACTGTGAATGGTCTGGCGGATGTTGGAAGGTCAGCTGGCGAGCTGGCGCCGGAGGGTGGCGCTGCGGCGGCCACCTGAACGGGACTGGCGCGGAAGTGCCAGCTTGTCCAGCACCTCCAACGCGCTCTGATGTTCGTTGAACGTGTAGATGTGGATACCGGGCGCGCCGGCATCGAGGGCCGCGTTGGCCAGGTCCACCGTGGCCCGGACACCGATCCGGAGGCGTTCGGAATCAGTGTCCGCGGCTGCCAGCCGGGCAAGGAGTTCCGGTGCCGGCTCAACGCCTGTCAGTTCCCCGAGCCGTGTGACCCGGCGCAGGCTGGTGAGCGGCATAACGCCCGGGATGATGGGGATGGTGACCCCGGCCCGGCGTGCTCGGCTTATGAGGTTTGCGTACTGCTCGGTGTGGAAGAAGACCTGGGTGATGGCAAAGTCGGCGCCGGAGCGCTGCTTGGCGAGCAACACCTCGACGTCGTGTGCTTCGCTGGGTGATTCCGGGTGCCGGGTGGGGTAGGCGGCGACGCCCACGGCGATCTTGCCTGCACACAGAAGGGCCGACCGCCGCTGTTCAACCCGCCGGATGAGTTCGATCAAGTCCTGCGCATACCGCAGTGACCCTGCGGCAAGCGGCGCACCGCCCTTGGGCTGGTCGCCCCGGAGGGCCAGGATGCCCCGAACCCCTGTGTCCAGGAGGTCGCCGATGATCTCTGCCAGTTCCTCCGGCGTGTTGCCAACGCAGGTGAGATGGGCCAGCGGTCGGAGCGTGGTTTCCAACAGGAGCCGGTTGATGAGTTCGACCGCGGTGTCCCGGTTCGAGCCACTGGCACCGTACGTGACGGAGACGTAGTCCGGTTCGGTGGTTTCCAGTTCCCGGATGGTGGTCCAGAGTGACTCGGCCGCAGCCGGCGTGCGGGGCGGGAAGAGCTCGTACGAGAGCGCCACGGGGGCGGTCTCGGAGAGATTCGGATGCGTTTCGATAAGGCTTGGCGGTGACATTTGCGTCCTTGGCTTTGGGCCATTGCCGGATACCGGTCAGCAAATGTGACGGTGGTGCCGGGAATGAATTTGAGTTTGGGAACACGAAAAACTCCACAGGGACGCAGCCGCGACTGTTACGCCTGTAATGAAGTTGTCCGTGAGCAAATGTCAGGCCCACATGGGGGCACCCACACCCTCCACAATCGGAGGATCGCTGACACGTTACCTCGGTAACTTGTTTAGAAGTCTAGGAGCCCGCGGGGCACCCTTCAAGTCGGCTACCGAATTAAGACGCAGTTTTACGGCGCGGTTCGTCCTGGTGCAGAATTTTGTTCGCCGTTTTAGTCAAAGAATTCATCGGGGCATACTGCGGGCCCGGCAGCTTTGGCCTGTTACCCGGGCCGGTCGACGCCCGGTCCGAAGTCATCGTCCCGGATCAGCGGGAAGCTCGTCCTGCCCAGGCTGTTCGGACGGTTGCGGACTGGCCTTGTCCGCCGCCGCTGCATCGGCCTTTTGCTGCAGCCGTTCCGCCGCCTGTCCCAGCTTCTCCCCTGCGCCGTTCTCCTCTCCGGCGGTTTCGAAGCAACCCTCCGGCGCAGCCTTGACCACGGCAACACCTTCGGCGAAGAGCCGGGCCGCCGCCGTCGGATCTTCTGCAGTGGCCTGGGCGTCCCCAAGGCGTTCGATGGTGAGCGCCAGGTTGACCCGGACGACGCACTCGTCGGCCGTGCCCGCCAGGGACAGTGCCTCCTCGAAGCGTTGGCGGGCGGCAGCGAAGTCGCCCGCAAGGAACAGCCCGTCACCCTCGGCGAACGGCGCCATCTGCGGTTCGACGAAGTTGGCCATCCGCAGTCCGGCCGCAGCATCCGCCACGGCGCCGGCGTCCCGGCCGCGAAAGACCGGGCAGCAGTGTCGGCGAGTATGCCCACGCTGAGCCGTTTGGCGGACAGGCAAAGGACCAGAAGTGCGGGACGTGCAAGCCACCACAACAGCCGACGACGCCGCTCCGGCCGGTCCCGTGAGTTCACCGGGGCTGCCGGTTTCTGCGGTGTCGGCTTGGGCGGTGCCGGTTTGGGCGCTGGCCGCATCATGTGCGGACTCCCTCTTCCGGCCGGAGCTGCCGCCATTGGCGCAGCACAACGTCGCCATCCGCCGCTGCCCGTTCGAGCACGCCAATGACGGCGTCCAGTGAGGCGGCGGCCGCCGGCTTCTGTTCCGCGCTGAAGACCCCGGCGTCAATCCGGCGGATGATTTCCGTTTCCTCGGCCGGCGTGGGGTAGTCCAGCACGTCTTTGAGCATAAAACGGTCCATCTGCGCCTCAGGCAGCTGGTACGTGCCTTCCTGCTCGATGGGGTTTTGGGTGGCCAGCACCATAATCGGGGACGGCAGCCGGTATTCCTCTCCCCCGATGGAGGTCTGCCGCTCCTGCATGGCCTCCAGCATGGCGCTCTGGGTCTTGGCGCTGGACCGGTTGATCTCATCGAGCAGGACGATGTTGGCGTGCACCGGCCCCAACTGGGTGATGAAGGTGCCCTTGGCGGCGTCGTAGATCTGGGTGCCCACGATGTCGCTGGGGAGCAGGTCGGGCGTGCACTGGATCCGGCGGAACTCTGCGCTCACTGCTTCGGCCACCGTCTGCGCGGCGGTGGTCTTCGCCAGCCCCGGAACGCTTTCCAGCAGGATGTGCCCGCCGGTCATCAGGCCCACCAGGAGGGATCACGCAGCCGCGCCTGGCCCACCACCTTGGCATCGAAACTGCGGGAAATGTTCGCCACCACCTGCTGTGCCCTGGCCAGTTCCGCCGGGTCGATTCGTGCGGGCGCACTGGTCTGAAGCAGTGGATTTCCCCCTGATGGCTGGTGGTCTACGGATGTTGCCCTGGGTGTGCTGCCGTGCGGCTCCACTCCGTCCGCCATCCTATCCAAGCCACCTGCAGGTCAGGCCGCGATGGGGACCCCTCCCCATCGCGGGTCGGCGGGTCTATTCTGGTGGAATGAGCCAGCTACCAGCCAGTTATCAGGAGTATCTCGCAGGAAAAAGCGAGAGTTTCATCAACACCGTTCGGCCCATCCTGATGCAGTCGGCGGCGGATCAGGCCCACGGTGTGCGGGTGCTCAACCTGCCTCACGGACATCAGGCACATCTGGACGATTCCATCCCGTTTGGGACTGTCATCGAGGACATCGACTGAAGCCGGGCGTCAGCCCTTCACCGCACCCGAGAGCGCGAAGGAGCTGCCAGCGCCCCTGGCCACGATGACGTACAGGGCCAGCACCGGGACTGAATACAGGATGGAAAAAGCGGCCAGCTGCCCGTACGCCACTGCGCCGTGCTGTCCGAAGAAGCTGAAGATCGACACCGCCGCCGGCTGACGGGCCTCGGATAGCAGCAGGACGAACGGGACGAAGAAGTTCCCCCAGGCCTGGATGAACACAAAAATGAACACCACACCCAGCCCCTGCCGCATCAGGGGCAGGACGATGGTCCGCAGCGCCGTCAATCCTGACGCACCGTCCACCCAGGCCGCTTCCTCCAAAGACACCGGGACGGCGTCCATAAAGTTCTTGGTCATCCAGATGGCCATGGGCAACGTGGTAGTGGCCATAAAAAAGATCGTGGCAGGCATCGAATCCAGCAGTTGAAGCTGCACAAACAGCCCATACACCGGCACCATGATGGCCGTGATGGGAAGGCAGGTTCCAAACAGGACGGTGTACATAAACGGCTTGTTGAACCTGGACTGGTAGCGGGACAGCGGGTAGGCCGCCAGGACTGCTGCCACGAGGTTCACGGCGGCCGTGCCGGCGGACAGCACCATGCTGTTCCAAATCGGCTGGAACAGCAGCCCCGGTGTCATGATGGCGGCAAAGTTATCCAGGGAGACCCGACCCGGGAGCCTTGCCTCGTGTCCGGCGGAGGCATCAAGGGACGCAAACACCAGCCAGAGCAGCGGCAGGACAAAGCAGGCGCCGATCAGGGCCAGGGACACGTCCGCTGGCAGCCGGGCACGCCGCCGGGCACGGGAAACCGCGCCCGTCCCGGACCGCAGCTGCCCCCGCGCGGAGGTCCCCGCCGTCGTCGTCATGGTTTGCTCTCCCGCAGGAGCCGGACGTAGGCGGCACCGAACACCACGCCAATGAGGATCAGCACCGACGCCACCGCCGTGCCGTAGCCGATGTCGCCGAACTTGAAGGCCTCCAGGTACGCCAGCACCGGCAGCGTAGTGCTGGCGTTGGCGGGACCGCCCGCTGTCATCACCCAGATGAGGGTGAACACCGCCAGCGTCTGCAGGGTGATGAGCATCAGGTTGGTGACGATGCTGCCGCGGATCATGGGGATGGTGATGAAGGCCAGGCGCTGCCAGCCACCGGCGCCGTCCATCAGTGCGGCCTCCGTGACCTCACCGGGGATGTCATTGAGGGCGGCCCGGTACACCAGCATGGAGAACGCCGTGCCACGCCAGGTGTTGGCAAGCAGGACGGCGACCATCGGGAACGAATACAGCCAGTCGGTCTGCCCGAGCCCCAGCCCGCCCAGCAGCTGGTTCAGGGTCCCGTCCCGGCTGAAATAGGCGTAGGCGGCGAAGGCGGCCACGATTTCGGGCAGCACCCACGCAGCCACCACTGCAGTACCGACGACGGCGGCCACCGGTCGGCGCGCCCGCCGCATCAGCACCGCGAGGGTGAGCCCCAGCAGGTTCTGGCCCAGGATGGCAGAGCCGCCCACGAACAGGACCGTCAGGCCCAGCGAGAGCGGCAGCATGGGGTCCGAGAGGAGCCTGGCGTAGTTGTCGAACCCGATCCAACCGGGACTGCGGGCATTGCGGCCGGTCAGGGCTGCATTGGTGAATGACGCGTGGAAGGCCCACAGCACGGGTCCGGCCAAAAAAACCAGCAGGAGAACCGCGGCCGGCAGGACGGGGAGCAGCCGTGCCTGGCGCCGGAGTCCGGTGCGACGCCGCCGGTGGCCGGTCTGCTCACGCGTAAGGAAAACCCCCACAGGCTACTTGGCGACGGTCTTGGCCTCACCCACGATGCCCTTCACCGCCGTGTCATAGTCGGCGGCTGCCTGCTCCGGGGATTTCGCCCCGGTAATCACGGCTTCCGTGGCCTCCTGGACGGCCGCGGAGATCCGGGGGTAGTCGGCAGTTGCGGGACGGTAATGCGTGACGGCCACAAGCTCGGACACGTCCTTCACAAACGGGTTGGCTGCCTGGTAGCCGGCGTCGGCGGCGACGTCCTTCCGCACGGCGATCTGGGAGTTGGCGATGTTAAAGGCCAAGGAATTCTTCTGGTTCAGGGCCGTGGCGAGGAACTCAAACGCGAGGGCCGGGTTTTTGGTCTCCGCCCCTACCGCCAGGGTCCAGCCGCCGGACATACTGACGCCGCCGGGTGCCTGCCCGTTCTGGGTGGGGAACGCCGTCACGCCCATGTCCTGCCCGTACTCGGCCCATTCGTAGCTGCCGCCCTTCTGCCAGAACGACGGCGTGTAGGACCCTTCAACGGTGGCGCCCATCCTGCCCTGCGGCAGCCATTCACCGAAGACCTTCTTCCACACATTCGCGTCGAGGGCCTCCGCCGGGGAGACGGCCAGTTTTTCGTCGTACAGGGTCTTGAGGAACGCCAATGAGTCAGTAAACCCCGGGGAACCGACCACCCACTTCTTGGCGTCGGCGTCGTAGAGTTCGGAATCCGTTCCGTAGAGCAGTTCGTAGAAGCTTTGCATCACCGTGCCTTCGCCCGTGGCCTTGCCGGCGTACATGTTGAACGGCACTACGGTGGGATCGCTGGCCTTGATTTTGCGGGCAGCGTCCAAAATGTCCTGCCAGGTGCGGGGCTCCCACGGGACGCTGACGCCGGCAGCGGTAAGCACCTTTTTGTTGTACCAGATACCGCGGGTGTCGGTGCCGATCGGAACGGCGTATGTGCCGCCGTCGTCCCCCAGGCCGGCCGCTTTGGCGCCGTCATCGAAAGTATCCCAGTCCTCCCAGCCCGCGAGGTGGCTGTCCAGCTTCAGGAGGTAACCGGCGTCAACGTCGGAACGGACCTTGAAGGTGTCCTCATAGAACACGTCCGGGGCCGTGGCGGGCGAACGGAGGGCGAGGGCCAGCTTGGTGCCGTAGTCGTCGTCTTTCGCCTGGATCGGCTCCAGGGCGACCGTGACGCCGTGGTTGGCGGCCTCAAACTCCTGTTTGGCCGCCTGGAAGAGCGTGTCCAGGGCAAGGAACGAATCGGTCTTTTGGTAGACCACCTTAAGCGTTTTGGTTTCCGCGTCGGGGGCGCCAAGGGAACACGCCGTCAGCATTAAGCCCGCCGCAGCGAAAATTAAGGTGATCTTAAGGGCGCAACGCATAATGCTCCATTCAGTCAATGGCTGCCGTCCCCTGTACCTGCGGGCCCCAGCCGCGGCGATATCCACATGCTAGATGGGGCTCCTGCCACTGGCAAGGAGACCCCGGTCAGACGTCCGGTTCAGACTTCCAGGAGAAGCCGCTGGGCCCGGGGCGCCAGCGTATGCTCCAGGACCAGACAGGCTGCTCCAATGGCGCCCACGTCCTCACCGACACCCGTCCCGACTACCTCGATGGTGTGGATCAGGCGGGCCGCGCTGTTGGCGTCAACCAGTGCCGGGATCTTGGCCAGGTAACGGTCAGCGATCCGGCTCCAGAACGGCCCGCCGAACACCACCCGTTCCACATCCAGCGTGTTGGTGACCACGGAGACGGCCCGGGCCACCAACACGGCTGACGTGTCGATGATCGCCAGGGCCTTGGGGTCGCCGGCATCGGCGAGGTCGCACAGCTGAGCAAAGCTCTGCTGCACTTCGGCGCCGCTGGCGTCCTTTCCGGAGCCGTCCAGAATACCGGCGGCCACGGCCTCGGCGACGAGCACCTGCGGGATGGCCGAGGACTTTACGCAGCCGCGGAGGCCGCAGTCGCAGAGCGGGCCATCGGGATCCACCACAATGTGGCCGATCTCGCCCGCATTCCCCGAGGTTCCGCGGACAACTTCATCGTTGAGGACGATGCCGCAGCCGATCCCGGTTCCCATGTACATAAAGATGAAACTGCCCGAGCCGCTGGGCCCGCCGGCCCATGTTTCGGCGACGGCGGCGCTGGTGACGTCCTTATCCACGAGGACGGAATAGCCCGTGGCCTTGGCCAGCGCGTCCCGGAGTTCCACACGGTCCCAGCCCGGCAGCAGCGGCGGATCCACCACGGTGCCATTGTCCAGGTCGATGGGTCCCGGCGCGGCCAGGCCCAGGCCGGCGATCCTGCTGGTGTCCACGCCGGACTCGGCGACCAGCTGTTCGATCTCGGTGGCCATGGTGGACATGACGGCGGCGGGATCATTCCCGCCTGGTGTTTTGATCCGTGAATGCTGTACAACGGCGCCCACAAGATCGAGGACCACGAACGTGGTGACGGCGGGGTCCAGATGGACGCCAATGGCGTACATGCCGCCGGGATTGAGGCGTAACATGGTGCGCGGTTTGCCAGGGCCGCTGCCTTCTTTGCCGGCTTCGACGATCAGGTGCTGGTCCAGCAGGCGGCGGGAGATGTTGGAGATAGTCTGCGGCGAGAGGCCCACAATCTGGGCGAGCTCCACGCGGCTCAGACCTCCGGATGACCGGCGGATGGCATCGAGGATGACCGTGAGGTTAAAGTCCCCCATGCGCGGAAGATTAGTCCCGCGCCGTGGCGCCGAGGACTGGCGGATTTCTGGCACGGTCTCCCCTAGGTCTTCGGCCGCGTGTTCATGATGTCTGAATGGTACGTTACCTCCTGTTCAACGCCCAGAGCCGGAGGTCGGGCCGCGTCGCGGCCGGGGCGCCACGTTGGCATGCCGGCACCTACGGCCGTCGGGTGCTGACCGCCACCGTGAACTTTGGATTGCCGCCCTTCACAGTGGTGGGACCAACCAGCCGCTCCAGCGCCGGGAGGTACTGCAGGTGCCGGTTGAAGACCGTCCACAGCTCCCCGCCCGGGGCCAGGACCCTGGCGGCTGCCTCAAACAGTTTGATGCCCGCACCGGCATGCACACTGGCGCCCAGGTGAAAGGGCGGATTCAACAGGACCAGCTCGGCGCTTCCGGCGGGGAACGTGCTCATCGCGTCATCCTGGAGGGCGGTAATCCGGTCCTCCAGGCTGTTGGCCTGCGCCGTGGCCCTGGCGGAGGCGACTGCGGCTGCGGACCGGTCCGTTGCCGTGACCCTGGACGCCGGGTTCTGGCGGGCGTACATGGCGGCGAGGATACCGGTGCCGCAACCCAGGTCGATGGCGTGCCCGGCCGGAGGCATCTCCGGCAGGAACGTCAGGAGAAACCTGGTCCCGATGTCCAGTTTCGCTCCGGCAAAGACGGCACCGTGCGCAGCAACGTCCAGGTCCAGTTCAGCAAGACGTTCGACGGCGGGACGCCACTGGTGCGTCTCAGCTGGCCGGGCGCCGCTGGCCAGGATCAAGCGCGACTTCTGCCGCGCCAGCTGCGGCTGGACGGTCTCGAAGTGGCGTTCCAGGACTGCGTTCATTCCCAGGGACATGTGCTTGATCCGCCCGCCGGCGAGCAGCACCACGCCGCGGGCGGCATAGCGCGCCACGGCGGCTGCGATTTCTTCAAGCTCTGCCAGCGTCCGCGGCAGTTGAAGCAGCACCAGCTCCGCGCCGGCGAGCAGCTCCTCCCCCAGCGGCAATTGTTCGAACCCCGTGGCGTCAATGGCCCCGGGGGCTGCGGCTTCGAAGCCCAACCCGGCGGCGTTGTTCCGCAGGGCGCGCTCCCCGGTGATGAGATCCTCGTGAACGCGGACCCGCCGGACCCCCAGGGCGCCCAGTGCACCAAGGGTGAGGGCACCGTAGCGGTCCCCGATCACTGCCAGCCGTGCGTCCGGTTCCGTGCGCGCTTCGGCGGCTTCCACCAGGAGCCGGTCTGTGGCGTCCCAGGCCTGGAGGTTCGGGGCTTCGACGTCCGGGTGGCGCCGGAGCGTGCCGAAAATGTCCTCAAGAGCGTTCTGTGCCACGGGTTCCTGCGATCTGGTCAAGTAGTGGTGGTTGATGCGGTTGGTGCAAACGCGGGCAGTTTGAGGATCGCCGTGGCGGCCGCCCGGCCCGCCCTGTTTGCTCCGATGGTGGACGACGCCGGCCCATGACCCACCAGACGGACGCGCCGCTCAATTGCCACCCGGGTCTTTTCCATGGCGATGCCGCCGCCGGGTCCCCTGAGGTGCAGCCGCACCAGGTGTTCGAGCTCGGCACGGAGCAAGCTCCCATCGGGGAGCCGGACGCCGTCGGGCTCTACGGCGGTGAACATGGGCCGCCGGTCCAACGCACCCCGTTGTGCCGCCACCCACAGTGCCGATGACCACTGTGCCGATGACCACAACGTCTGTGGTTCCGTTGTCCATGCTCGTGGCCGCTTTCCTGCTAGACCTTCTTCACCACAGAGGATTTGAGCTGCATCGGTCCCACACCGTCCACTTTGCAGTCGATGTCGTGATCGCCCACACCGTCCATCAGCCTGATGCCCCGGACCTTGGTGCCTACCTTGATGACACCGGAGCTGCCCTTGATTTTCAGGTCCTTGACCACCGTGACGGTGTCGCCGTCGGCGAGGATGTTCCCCACTGCGTCCTTGATGACCCGCGGCCCGGCCTCTGGCGTGGCCTCCGCTGCCTCGGCGGTCCACTCGTGGCCGCATTCCGGGCAGACCAGGAGCGCACCCATTTCGTAGGCGTAGGCACTGGAACATTCGGGGCATGGCGGCAACGTCTCATTCACTCCCCCATGATAATCGCGCCGCTGCGCTGACAGGCGCGCGCCGCCGTCGTACTGTTGGCCCTAGGCAGACGAAAGGCGAGGACCATGACAACGGAAAAAGGGGCAGCGTCGCTGCTGGCCAACGCACTGGGCATCGTGCTGGGCACGGCGGAGATTCCCCTGCGCCTCCGGGCGTGGGACGGTTCCGAGGCGGGGCCGCCCGACGCCCCGGTCCTCGAGTTCAGGTCACGCCGGGCCCTGCGCCGGATCCTGTGGTCACCCGGGCAACTCGGGCTCAGCCGCGCCTACGTCGCCGGGGAGATCGACGCCCCCGGCGACATCTTTGCGGCCTTCACTGCGCTCAGCTCGGTGGGAAAGTTTTCCGAGCCCGGCCCCTTCCGGCCCCTGACTCCGCGTGAACTCGCCACGCTGTTCGGGACGGCTGTCCGGCTTGGCGCGGTGGGCGCCAACCCTGCTCCGCCGCCGGAGGAAGCAAAGGTCACGCGGAAGGGCCGGCTCCACACCCGGCAGCGCGACGCCGCGGCCATCTCGCACCATTACGACGTCGGCAACGACTTTTACGCCCTCGTACTGGGACCGTCGATGGTCTACTCCTGCGCCGTGTGGGCGGACGGACCCGACGGCGGCGTCCCCGCCGGCCGCGGCCTTCCGGCCGGACTGGATGAGGCACAACAGGCCAAGCTGGACCTGGTCTGCCGGAAGCTGGGGCTGCGGCCCGGGATGAGGGTGCTGGATGTGGGCTGCGGCTGGGGCAGCTTCGCGTTGCACGCGGCGCAGCACTACGGCGTCACGGTGGTGGGGGTGACGCTCTCCACGGAGCAGGCCGTGCTCGCACGCAAACGTGCGGCCCACGCCGGTCTGACGGAAAACATCGATATCCGGGTGCAGGATTACCGGGATATCTCCGACGGGCCGTTCGACGCCATCAGCTCCATCGGGATGTCCGAACACGTGGGCCGGGAACAGACACCCCACTACGTCGACGTGCTGCACGGCCTGCTCCGTCCCGGCGGCCGGCTGCTCAACCACGCCATCTCGTGGAACGCCGGGCGTACCAAGCCTGATCCGGATTCTTTCATTCCGCGCTATGTCTTTCCGGACGGCGAGATGATCAGCCTGGCCGAGATGGTCAGCTCGCTGGAGACCGGCGGGTTTGAGGTGCTGGACGTGGAGGCCCTGCGCCAGCACTATGCGCTGACCCTGCGGGCGTGGGTGCGCAGGCTCGAAGCGAACTGGGACGAAGCCGTCCGGCTCACCAGCCTGGGCCAGGCACGCGTGTGGCGGCTCTATATGGCCTCAAGTGCCCTTGGCTTTGAAACCGGGATCACGGGCGTCAACCAGGTACTGGTCCAGCGTGCGGGCGGAGACGGGCCGCCGCTGCGTCGGAGTGAGTGGATCTGAGCTTTCACTACCCGGGTGCCTACCGCTCCGGGCTCGCTCAGGAAACAAAAAGGAGCCACCCGGCCGGGTGGCTCCTTTTTTACGGACCATGGTCCTGTTTGGTGGAGCTGAGGGGACTCGAACCCCTGACCCCCTGCATGCCATGCAGGTGCGCTACCAGCTGCGCCACAGCCCCAAACTTCTGCTCTACAAGCGGTGCAGACCGCCCGAAGCAACCTGATCAGCTTAATAGAATTCTGCGCGGTGCGCCAATCGGTAGGTGAGTTTTCCTGCCATAAAAAAATCCGCCGGAATCTTTCGATTCCGGCGGATTATCCGGTGGAGCTGAGGGGACTCGAACCCCTGACCCCCTGCATGCCATGCAGGTGCGCTACCAGCTGCGCCACAGCCCCGGACCTTCGTTACTCCGCGGTCTCCCCGGAGCAACTCAAATATCTTAGACCAGCTTTTCCGAAAATTCCAAATCGGGCATATTCGGGCCCGCGAGGCCTGCTATTCGGAGTCGGAAGCCGCCGTCGTCTTGGCTGAGGTGTCTTCGCCCAGCTGCAGGTCAACTACAGGGCAGTCCTTCCACAGACGCTCCAGGGCGTAGAAAACGCGGTCCTCTTCATGCTGGACGTGGATGACGATGTCCGAGTAATCCAGCAGCACCCAGCGCCCGCCGGAGCGGCCTTCGCGGCGTACCGGACGGAGGTCCTGCTTGGAAAGTTCTTCTTCGATGCCGTCAACGATGGCGTTGACCTGGCGCTCGCTCGGCGCGGATGCGATGAGGAAAACGTCTGCCAGCGCCAGGCGTTCGCTGACATCGAGGGCCACGATGTCGTGGGCGATCTTGTCCGCGGCGGCCTTGGCGGCTTGGCGGGCAATGGCGATGGATGAATCTGTTGCAGTCATGGGACTCCTTGTAGTTTTCTAAAGCTTCGTAAAAGGGGCGTTACCTTGTCAGCCGGAGATGCCGCTGACAATGAGGATGACGCCGGAAATAAGGGCCACGATCCCAAAAGCCAGAACGAGGACCTGCATGAGCCGGAGCCGTTTCGCGCGGGCCAGGCCTGCCGTTGCCGCATCCAGCGGCTCCAGCCCGTGTGCTGACCGCGCCGGGATGCGCGGCAGGTCAGCGAACAGGTCGTCCGGCTCCCCCACCGGCGTATCAGCCATGACGGGCTGGACGGGGACGATACGTTTCGGCGCCGTGGCCGCTCTGGCAGCAGCTTCCGCCCGGGCGATCACCCTGGAACGGCCCGAAGCGGCTGCCTGCGCAGAACCCGCGGCCGGCGCCGTTGAAGCAGTGGACGGCCGGCGGCCCTTCCCGCCGGCCCGGACCCTCGGTCCGGGCTGGGTCATCAGTGGCACGTAGGAGGTCGCCGGGGGTTTCATCACAGGACGGTCGATGCCGGGTACCCGCACAAATTCCAGCGGCGTCACCATGGCGAGGTTGTCGGCGGTGGCCGGGCCAGTCTGGGGAACGGATTGGGTGGCCTGCGTGGTGGCAGCCTGGGTGGGCGCTGGTACCGGCTGCGCAGGGGCAGCCTGTTCGGCCAGCTTCTGCTTGGCCATTGCCCGGCGGTTGAGCACCGCCGCACGCTCGGCCAAGGCGATCTGTTCCGCAAGGATGTCCGGATCCACGGCTTCGGGGTCCAGCGAGGCGATGTGTTCCATCTTGGCCAGTTGGTTCCTGGCCTGCTCGGCGATGAGGGCGCGGGCCGCGAGAGCCTGTTCCACGCTCATGCCAGCCGGAATACCTGAATCCTTGTTCGGCGCGGAGGGCCCGGCATTTTCTGCGGATACAGCGGTGCCGTGACCCGGCTTCGACGGGCCTGGCTTGGCTTGACCTGGCTTGGCTTGACCCGGTTTGGCCTGGCCCGGTTTGGCCTGCCCTGGCTTAGGTTGGCTCGGCGCAGGTTGGCTTGGCAGGGGCTGCCCCATGGGAGCGGGAATGATGGGATTGGCCGAAGTGACGGCCTGTTCCTTCAGTTGCTGGAGCCGCAGCTGCCTGCGGGTCGGAGGGCCCCCAGCGGAAAGCTGGCCCTCTTTCTCTTCAAGTTCCTTGATGGCACGAAGGGCCGCGCGGTCGCGGGCCCTGATCTGCGAGGACCGCTGCGCCGGGGTCTGCTCGGGGACGGAGTCCACCGGGGTATCAGCCGCGCGCCGTTGTTTTGAGGCAGGCGAAATCTGGCCCGGGCCGTTGGACCCGGGAGCCGTGTTCTCATCTCTGGCCTGTCGCAGTTCGCGGCGGCTGCGGACGGGGGGCTTTTCCTGACTCATTGAGGACTCATTCAGTACTGGCTGGCTCATCTGTTTCGGTAGTTCGGACGTCCACGGGATCTGATCCCTCGGCGTACAGACCATATTTGGCGATGTATTGGACCACTCCGTCCGGCACGAGGTACCAAACGGGGTTGTTCCCGGCTACGCGGACACGGCAGTCCGTGGACGAGATGGCCATGGCGGGCACCTCGAGAAGGCTCACGTCTTTGCGGCCCATGCCATCAAGCACATGTCCTGGCCGTGTCACGCCGACAAAATGCGCCAGGGACCAAAGCTCGTCAATGTCTTTCCAGGACAGGATCTGCGCCAGCGCATCCGCGCCGGTAATGAAGAACAGATCCGCATCCGGACGCTGGGTCCGGAGATCCCTCAAGGTATCAATGGTATAGGTGGGACCGGGCCGATCAACATCCACCCTGCTGACGGTGAACCGGGGGTTTGATGCCGTGGCGATCACCGTCATAAGGTAGCGGTGCTCAGGCTCGCTGACCTGCTTGTGCGACTTCTGCCACGGCTGCCCCGTGGGGACAAAGACCACTTCATCCAGGCCGAACTTGGCGGCCACCTCGCTGGCTGCAACAAGGTGGCCGTGGTGGATAGGATCAAACGTCCCGCCCATCACGCCCAGCCGCAGCCGCCCCTGCGCACCGTCACGGTGCAGAACACGCGAAATGTCAGTGGCCTTGGCCGTGGTCGTGCTTGTTGGGGTGCTGGCGGTGCGGATCAGCGTGCTCGTCCGTTACCGCATGCCGGTTGCCCAGGTTGGAGTAGGACCACGTCACGAACATCAGCACCAGCAGAATGGCGAAAATGGATACGCCGAAGACCCACGGCTCAGCCCAGATCGGAGCGGGGGCGTGTTCCCCACCTTCGGCAACGGTCATGGCAATCTGCTGGAGTAGCATTTTCTCCCCTAAGGCTCAAGGATGTGGCAGCGGATTGTCCCGCCGTTCCGGACTTCTGTCTATATTACCGCGTTGCTACCCGCGGATCTGGCCCTCGCCCTGAACGATCCACTTAGTGGTGGTCAGCTCAGTCAGTCCCATGGGGCCGCGCGCGTGCAGCTTCTGCGTGGAGATGCCAACCTCGGCACCCAGGCCCAGCTCACCGCCGTCAGTAAACCGCGTGGACGCGTTGACGATCACCGCCGCCGAATCAATCTCGGCGATAAACCGTTCCGCGTTAGCGAGGTTGTTAGTAAGGATGGCTTCGGTGTGGCCCGTGGTCCAGGTCCGGATGTGCTTCACGGCATCATCCAGGCTGTCCACCATGGCCACGGCGAGGTCCAGGTCCATGTACTCGGTTGCCCAGTCCTCATCAGTTGCCGGCTCGGACTCAATAGAGGACGGCAGGGCCGCCCGGATGCGCTCGTCGGCATGGAGCGTGACGCCGGCACCGCGCAGCGCGGCGGCCACAGCGGGCAACACAGTGGACTTCGAATGGACCAGCAGGGTCTCCACGGTGTTGCAGACACTGGGCCGCTGGGTCTTGGAGTTCAGGAGGATCTCCACCGCCATGTCCTCGCTGGCGGATTCATCGATGAAGATATGCACATTGCCCTCACCGGTCTCGATGACCGGCACGGCGGCGTTCAGCACCACGGACTGGATCAGGTCCCGGCCGCCGCGCGGAATCAGGACATCAACCCGGCCGCGGGCACGCATCAGCGCATTCGCACCTTCACGGCCGAACTGGTCCACAGTCTGAATGGCGTCCGCCGGCAGCCCGACGGAGTGCAGGGCTTCGCGGAGGATCTGGACCAGTGCTTCGTTGGTGAAAGCGGCCGCAGTACCGCCGCGGAGGATGACGGCGTTCCCGCTCTTGAGGCCAAGTCCGGCAATATCTACCGTAACGTTAGGGCGGGCCTCGTAAATGGCGGCCACCACTCCCAAGGGCACGTTGATCTGGCGCAGGCGCAGCCCATTGGGCAAGGTCTGGCCGCGGACGACGTTTCCTACCGGATCCGGCAGGCTGGCCAGGTTCTCCAGGGAAGCGACGAGCCCGTCGATCCGGGTGTCAGTCAGGGTGAGGCGGTCCAGCAGGGCCGCCGACGTGCCGTTGGCTTTGCCGGCCGCAACATCCTTGGCGTTCGCGGACAGGATCAAGTCCTTCCGCTCCAGCAGTGCAGCACCGATTGCCCGGAGGCCACTGTCCTTCAAGGCGCGGTTGGCTCCGGACATCTGGCGGGCAGCCTGCCGTGAGCGGTCAGCGATGATGTGGACGGCTGCCTCGACCTCCGCCGGAGTGGGGGTACTCCCCCGTTCCGGCCCGGAAGGAACCGCGTTCGAATTGTTGGAAGTGCCAGGGGCTTGGGAAATCAGTGCCTCAGTCATCCTTCAAGTCTAGGCGAGCGGACCGCTCAGACCAGCACCAGGTCGTCGATATGGACAACCTCACGGTCGAAGCCGCGGCCCAGGGACTCGCCCAGTTCCACTGTGGAGCGGCCCAGCATCTGGGGCAACTCTTCGGAAGAGTAATTCACCAAACCGCGCGCGATGACGGTACCGTCGCCGGCCACCATCTCGACGGCGTCGCCGGCTTCGAAGGTGCCGTCCACCGATGAAATTCCGGCGGGGAGCAGCGAGTAGCGATTGTCCCGCACAGCATGCACGGCGCCGTCGTCAAGAAAGAGCCGGCCCTGGACATGCGCCAGATGGGCGAGCCACATCATCCGCACGGACTTCCGGCCGCTGTTGACGGTGAACCAGGTCCCCACGTCTTCACCGGCCAGGGCGGCTGCGGCGTTCGCGGTGGAGGTGACCAGCGCCGGGATGCCGGAATCGGCGGCCATGATGGCAGCCTCGACCTTAGTCTGCATTCCGCCGGTGCCTACGCCTGCCTTGCCCGGCTTCCCGATGGTCACTGCCTCAAGATCTTCGGGGCCGTCCACCTGGGAGATGCGCTTGGCGCCCTTGGCGGGCGGACCATCGTATATCGAGTCGACGTCGGACAGCAGGATCAGGGCGTCAGCACGGACCAGATGGGCCACTAGCGCTGAGAGCCTGTCGTTGTCGCCGAAACGGATCTTGTGCGTGGCAACGGTGTCGTTTTCGTTGACCACCGGCACCACGCCGAGGTTGAGGAGGCGGTTCAGTGCACGGAACGCGTTCGCGTGGTGGCTGCGACGCATGAGGTCATCTGCAGTCAGCAGCACCTGGCTGACGGTGACGCCGTGGGCGCCGAATGCGTGCGTGTAGCGCGCCATGAGCAGGCCCTGGCCCACGCTGGCGGCGGCCTGCTGGGTGGCGAGGTCGCGCGGGCGCTTCACCAGACCGAGGGGGGCAAGCCCTGCGGAAATGGCTCCCGAGGAAACCAGGATAATTTCCGCGCCGGCGTTATGTTTGGCGGCCAAAACATCTGCGAGGGCGGTGAGGGACTCTTCCGAAATGCCGCCCTTGATGCTGGTCAGCGACGACGACCCTACCTTGACAACAATCCGGCGGGCCCGGGCGAGCACACTGCGGTCGTCTTTGGGTTCCTCGATGATTACGGCGGAATTTTCGGTCATTTCAGTGGCCTCACTCGTCATCTTCAACGCCCAGTCCACTTTCAGTGACCGGCTTGGCAGCGCGGCGGCCGCTGACCGATTCGGTCCAGATCCCGGCCTTGCGCTCTGCCTCGAGTTCGGCGCGGGCGGCGGCCTTGGCCTCCCGGCGTTCGACCTGCTCGTCCCGCTTCTGCCCGCGGGTAGGCCTGTCGCCAATGTCGGCGAAGCGGACGTCGGTGCCACGTGGCGCCGCCAGCAGTTCCGCGCCGGCCATCATAGTGGGTTCCCAGTCGAAGACAACGCCGTCGTCCTCGCCGATTACCACAGTGTCGCCCGGAGTGGCGCCCTGCTTGAACAGTTCATTTTCGACGCCGAGCTTAGCCAGCCGGTCGGCGAGGTAACCGATGGCTTCCTCGTTAGTGAAGTCGGTCTGCTTGACCCAGCGGACGGGCTTGTCGCCCAGTACGCGGAAGAGCGGCTCGAGGTTCTTTTCCTCGCGGCGGATCTTGAAACCGGATTCGTTGACAGCCCGGGGCCGCAGAATGGGCGGCTGGACCTTGGGCGGGGCGGCCGCGAGAGCGGCACGGGCGGCCTGGACGATTTCCGCCATGGCGAAGCCCAGCTGGCGGAGACCCTCGTGGCTGGTAGCCGAGATCTCGAAGACCCGGTAGCCGCGTGACTCGAGTTCCGGGCGGACAAATTCAGCCATGTCCTTGCCGTCCGGAAGGTCTACCTTGTTCAAGGCGACCAGGCGCGGGCGGTGGTTCAGCGGAACCACTTCGCCGTCGGCACCCGCGAAGCTCATGTCTACGGAGTACTTTTCCAGCTCGGCCTCGATGATGGCGAGATCCGCCAACGGGTCACGGTCCGATTCAAGCGTGCCGCAGTCCAGTACGTGTACCAAGGCGGCGCAGCGCTCCACGTGGCGCAGGAAGTGGTGGCCAAGACCCTTGCCTTCGCTGGCGCCCTCGATGAGGCCCGGGACGTCGGCAATGGTGAAGCGGACGTCACCGGACTGGACAACACCCAGGTTCGGGATCAGGGTGGTAAAGGGGTAATCAGCGATCTTGGGCCGCGCGGCAGACATGGCCGCGATCAGGCTTGATTTGCCGGCAGAGGGGAAACCCACCAGTGCGATGTCCGCGATGGACTTCAGTTCCAGGACTATGTCACGGGTGTCACCCTCGATGCCCAGCAGGGCGAAGCCTGGGGCACGGCGCTTCTGCGAGGACAGTGAGGCATTGCCAAGGCCGCCCAGACCACCGGCAGCCGCCACGTATTCGGCGCCTTCGCCGACGAGGTCCGCCAGGACGGTGCCGTCCTTGGCCTTGACCACGGTGCCGTCCGGTACGGGCAAGATGAGGGTTTCCCCGCTCTTGCCGCCGCGCCAATCACCCATGCCGGGGCCACCGTTGGTGGCGTGGCGGTGCGGGGCGTGGTGGTAGTCCAGCAGCGTGGTGGTCTGGTGATCAACGCGCAGGATGACGTCACCGCCATCGCCGCCGTTGCCGCCGTCGGGACCGCCCAGGGGCTTGAACTTCTCCCGGTGAACAGAGACACAGCCGTGGCCGCCGGTACCGCCGGATACGTGCAGTACTACCCGGTCTACAAAGCTCGCCACGTGGATCTCCTCAGTGCTGTTTCCGGACGCCCAAGGGCGCCAAGATGATTGTAATGCGGTTAAAAGAATAGTGGAGCGGACCAAATGGCCCGCTCCACCGTTTCAGAACTATTTGTTACTCTGCAGCTGCAGCAGCAACGATGTTGACAACGCGGCGACCGCGGCGTGTGCCGAACTGGACGGCTCCCGGTGCCAGTGCGAACAGTGTGTCGTCGCCGCCACGGCCAACGCCAGCGCCCGGGTGGAAGTGGGTGCCACGCTGGCGGACAATGATCTCGCCTGCGGAAACTACCTGACCACCGAAGCGCTTGACGCCGAGGTACTGGGCGTTGGAGTCACGACCGTTGCGAGTGGAACTCGCGCCTTTTTTATGTGCCATTTGAAATGCCTGCCTTTAAATTCTGGGGAATCTGCTGAAGAACCTGAACAGTAACGAAGAGTTACTTGATACCCGTGATCTTGACCTTGGTCAATTCCTGACGGTGACCCTGGCGCTTCTTGTAACCGGTCTTGTTCTTGAACTTCTGGATGACGATCTTCGGACCACGGAGGTCTTCGAGGATCTCAGCCGTAACCGTTACCTTGGCCAGGTCCGCAGCAGCAGAGGTGACTTTGTCACCGTCTACCAGGAGCAGTGCGGGCAACTCAAAAGTGCTGCCGGCTCCACCGGGGACGCGGTTCAGGGTAACGAAGTCTCCAACGGAAACCTTCTCTTGGCGGCCGCCTGCGCGGACAATCGCGTACACCACTTGGGAACTCACTTCTCTCGACGTTTATTACTAAATTTGCGTGCTGAACCCGATTCAATAATCGGCCGGGTTCTCGCTGTGCCTCAACGCCGTGGGGTCGTAACCCAAGTGTTGGCGTAAGCACCGAAGATCTAGAATACGCTAATTTTGCCTTCGGCCGCAAATGAGGCTGGTTACGGTCGGTTGTCTGTGCTAGGACCCATAAGCAGGTACTGCACTGACAATCCGAAACCGTGCCTGACTATCGTACAGGCCACGCGGGCCCTTGACTGTCAGGAATGAATTCGCGGCGCGTCGAAGAATTCCACTTCGAACCGGCACGACTGCCTGAACGCCACGAGCATCGCCGCACGTTCATCCGCGGAAGCGCTCCGGCCGGCCTCGTCAGCCAAGGCGATGGCGTCGCGGGTGGCCTGCGCGAAGTCCTCGTCAGCGTAGGCCCGCAGCCAGTCGGCATAGGGGTGTTCCTTCGGTGCACCGGCGGCCAGGAACTCCGCGTGGAGGGTCTGTCCCACCTCGGCGTACAACCAGAAGCACGGCAGCACCGCAGCGACGAGGACCGCGTAGCTGCCGGAGGCCGAGGCTGCCAGCAGGTGGTCCACGTAGGACTTGGTGACTGGGCCAAGGGCGGAGTCCACCGTCCTGGTGCTCAGCCACGTGCGGTGCAGCTCGGATTCGACCTCAAGGCATTGCCGGGCAGACTTTGCCCAGAACGTCTGCGCGGCTTCCGTGGGCGCCAGCGCACTGGCCCGGGCCAGGACCCGCGAATAGCCGTTCAGGTAGATGGCGTCCTGCGCAAGGTAGTAGCCGAACTCTTCCTCAGCCAACGTGCCGCCCGCCAGGTCGCGGATGAAATCCAGCCCGTAGATGGCCGCAAGATCCGGCGCCGACGCCCGCTGGAGCGTCTGGGCGAATTCGCCGGCTGCCGGAACCTGTTTCATGTGGTGGAAGTGGTTGATGGGGCCGTGGCCACCGCCCACCTCCAGCTGATCAGCGGCCTGCAGTGCGCCGACCAGCCAAGGCTTCACTTGCCGTAGCGCGGATTCCCAGTTCCCCAGCCTGGCCTGGGCCGTAGCCATAGCCGACGACAACGAGCAGCCGGTGCCGTGGCTGTTGCGGGTTGGGATCCTGTCACCGCTCACTTCCACTACCTCCTGGGCGAGCAGCCCGGCGGCGTTGACCAGGGCATCCGGGCACGCACCGCCGTCGAGATGGCCGCCCTTGACCAGGACCGTGGCACCGGCCGCGGCGGACAACCGCTGCCCCTGTCCGAGCGCATCAGGCCAGTCCCGCGCCTGCGGCTCCCCCACCAGGATGGCCAATTCGGCCAGGTTGGGGGTGATCAGGTCAGCGAGCGGGAGCAGCTCCCGCAGAGCTGCCTCGGCAGACTCCTGCAGCAGCCGGTCACCGCTCGTGGCCACCATCACCGGATCGAGAACGACGACGGCGGGACGCGCCTTTTCCAGCCAGTCCCGGACCACGCCAATCACCGCAGCATCGCCGAGCATGCCGATCTTGACCGCATCGATGGTGATGTCGTCGCTGATGGCGTCCAGCTGCTGGCCCAGGAAGGATGCCGGCGGCACGTGAACCGCCTGCACCCCCTGGGTGTTCTGGACTGTCAGTGCAGTGATGGCCGCCATGCCGTAGCCGCCAAGAGCCGCAATGCTTTTGAGGTCGGCCTGGACGCCCGCGCCGCCTGACGGGTCCGATCCGGCAATGGACAGCACCCGCGGGACGTCACGCAGCACCTGGACGTTGCCAGACCGGCCTGGCGCAGGCCGGACCTCACCCTGGTTTGCTGAGATATCCGGCAGAACCGCCGCGGGCGTTGCAGGAGGAAGGACAGAACTTGAAGCCAAAGGAGACATCCCTTCGCCGGTGCTAGCCGGACAGGTTCAACGGGTGTGGATCTCAGCCGGCTCTCTGCGCGGCACCCCGTGTCAGTCACCAGCCTAGCGTCCCTCGGGATTTAACGCAGGACGCCCGGACGCAGCCTGTGATTCACAGACACGTCCGGGCGCCGTTGTAGAGGCTTGCCCTGCTGCTTCGTTAGAGCTCCGAGGCCGGAACCCCAACACCGAGGATGATAGGCGCGTTGATGGCCGCAGGCTTCTCAGCCACCTTGACGGACTCCGGGGCCTTGGCGGCGTGGGAGTGTCCAGCGGCAGCCGCCGGACCGGCTTCGTGATGCTCCACAGACGTGGCGTTGGCTGCGCCCTGGGCACGGCTGGCGCTCCGGTTCCGCCGGGGACGGCGGGCGAGGGGCGCCTCGGTGTGGTCGGAGTAATCCTCCTCCGCCACTGCCGGCTGGTGCTGACGGGCAGGTTCGCCCGGTTGGCTTGCAGCTGCCTGGACTGCGGACGGCTCGTTTTCCACGACAGGGGCTGGCTCGCCAAGGTGGGCGAAGGCCTCCGCGAGGCGGTCAAGCGTCAGGGCCGGTGCGTGCGGCTGGTCCTCGTGATGGGCCACGAACGGCAGCACCACCTGCTCGCCGCCGAACGTCAGCACAGCGGCCGGACGGCCATTGGAGTCCATCTCGGGCCGCGAAGCCGGCACTGGTGCAGCCGGAGCTTGTCCCGCCGCAGCTGATGCGCGAGCCACTTCGTCGTCGTGCACGTGCGCAGCGTGGGCTGCGGCCGCAATGTTCGCAAGCGCGGCCCGCGTGGCCTCGGCCTTGGCGTGGCGCTCGGCGTCACTGGGTTCCGGGTGGACCGTGTGGATCTGCACCGGCGCTGCCGGTGCCGTTTCCAGTTGCTGGCCGCCACGTCCGCGGCGGCGCTTCCGGTCAGTGCGGCCACCCGGCTGGCTGTCCGAGCGCTGGCTGTCCGGGCGCTGGCTGTCGGTGCGCATGGTGTCAGCGCGCATGCTGTCACCATGCTGATCGTTGATGCGCGGTTCCTGCCGGCTGTCCACCCGCTGCACGTGGTGCACATGGTGCTCAGCGGCTACGGTATTGGCGCGGCGGTGCTCTACGGGGTCGTCGTGGGTGACGATTCCGCGGCCTGCACAGGATTCGCACTGCTCCCCGAAGACTTCCAGGAGTCCGGTACCCATGCGCTTTCGCGTCATCTGCACGAGGCCCAGCGACGTCACTTCTGCAACCTGGTGCTTGGTCCGGTCACGGCCCAGGCACTCCACCATGCGGCGAAGAACCAGGTCCCGGTTGGATTCCAGGACCATGTCTATGAAGTCGATGACGATGATGCCGCCGATGTCCCGTAGCCGGAGCTGCCGGACCACTTCTTCAGCTGCCTCGAGGTTGTTCTTGGTGACGGTTTCTTCGAGGTTGCCACCGCTGCCGGTGAACTTGCCGGTGTTGACGTCCACTACGGTCATGGCTTCGGTGCGGTCAATGACCAGCGAGCCGCCCGAAGGCAGGAAGACCTTACGTTCCAGGGCCTTGTGGATCTGCTCGTCGATCCGCCACGCGGCGAAGATATCCTGGTCCTTGGTCCACTTTTCCAGGCGGCCCACGAGGTCCGGGGCAACGTACGTGACGTAGGCCTCGATGGTGTCCCAGGCCTCTTCACCCGAGACAATAAGCTTGGAGAAGTCCTCGTTGAAGACGTCACGGACCACCTTGATGGTGAGGTCCGGTTCGCCGTAGAGGAGCTCGGGCGCGAGGATCTTGGTCGACGTGGACTGGCTTTCGATGCCCTCCCACTGCGCGCGCAGCCTGTTGATGTCGTGCGTGAGCTCCTCTTCCGAGGCGCCTTCGGCAGCGGTGCGAACAATTACCCCGGCGTGCTCGGGGAGGCGGTCCTTGAGGATGCGCTTGAGCCGGTTGCGCTCGACGTCGGGCAGTTTGCGGGAGATGCCGGTCATGGAGCCGCCGGGCACGTAGACGAGGTAGCGGCCGGGCAGCGAGATCTGGCTGGTCAGGCGTGCACCCTTGTGGCCCACGGGATCCTTGGTGACCTGGACCAGGACGGTGTCGCCGGACTTGAGCGCGTTTTCGATCCGGCGCTGCTTGCCTTCGAGGTTAACGGCTTCCCAGTTCACTTCACCGGCATAAAGGACGGCGTTGCGGCCGCGTCCGATGTCAACAAACGCCGCTTCCATGGACGGCAGCACATTCTGCACCTTGCCGAGGTAGACGTTGCCGATCAGGGAGTCCTGCTGGGTCTTGGAGACAAAGTGCTCGGCCAGCACACCGTCTTCGAGGACGCCGATCTGGATTCTGTCGTCGCGCTGGCGGACAATCATCTGCCGGTCCACTGATTCGCGGCGGGCCAGGAACTCGGCCTCGGTGATGACGGTGCGGCGGCGGCCGGTATCACGGGATTCGCGGCGGCGCTGCTTCTTGGCTTCGAGGCGGGTGGAACCCTTGACGGATGTGACGCGGTTGTTGACCGGCGCTTCCGTGGCTGCACGCGGCGCACGGACGCGGGTCACCGTGTTGGGCGGGTCGTCGCCTTCTCCGCCGGTCAGTTCCAGATCCTGGTCGCCACGGCGGCGACGGCGACGGCGACGGGAGGTCACGCCTTCGTCGGCCTGCCCGGCGGATTCCTCATCAGCTTCTTCGGCTGCGCCGTCTTCACCTTCGTTGTCACTGTCAGCATCACTTTCGCCGGTACGGCTGCGTCCCCGCCGGCCACGGCTGCGGCGCCTGCGGCGGCCGCTGGCGTCGTCCGTTTCACCGTCTTCGGCCTCGTCCTCTTCCGGCTCTTCAGCCACGGCGGCAGCCGGTGCCGGACGGACCGCGCTGCTGAGGTCAGGGGCTTGGAAAAGCACCGACGTGGTTGACGCCGGCTCAAGGAACAGTGAACTGAACGGGCCGGCAGACTCGGCAGCACCCGGTTCTCCAGCCTGCGCGGCGGCAGCGTCGACGGCGGCCGCCTTGACGGGCGCGGCGGCGGCGGTTGCTGCGGGCGCGGCAGCTTCCGCAGCTGCGGCTCCCGCTGCGTCCGGGGCCGGAATTACTGCTGCTTCGGCGGCTGCCTGCTCCGCGGGAGCTGTCAGGTCTACGGCCGTGGGGGCGACGTCGGGGGCCGACGTTTTGCGCGTGGCAACGCGGCGTCGGCGGACGGGCTTGGTCTCCGTTGCAGCCTCTGGGGCTGCAACCTCCGAGGCTGCGGCTTCGGCGGCGGGTTCGACCACAGCAGGCTCTACGCCCGTCTCGGCAACAACGGCGTCAGCTGTCTCCAGAACCTCAGCAGCGAACGCCGGCAACGGTTCGGCGGTGTCCACCTTCTTACGTGCGCGGGTCCGGCGAACCGGCACCTTGGGCTCCGGCGCGGCGTCCGTCGCAGGCTCAGCCTCGACGGCGTCAGTTACGGGCCCTTCCTCCGCAGCCTTCGGCACTGCCTTCCGGCGCGTCCGGGCGACCTTCTTGGGCGCTTCGGTAACTTCGGCAACGGCTTCATCATTAACGGCTGGTGCTTGTTCGTTTTGCATATGTGGCAACACTCCTGCCCCTGACGCACCGCCACATCCGGCACCCGTTGGGGCACATATTGTCAAAACCCGCGGGCGTTGACAGAAGTCAAGTGGATACTCCCAGGTTCGCACCGGCAGAGGGGTGCGGCAGCCCGTGGGAGCCGTCGGCTGTGTCCTGAAACCCGTTGTTCTACACGCCACAACCAGGTGCCGACCAATGGAATTGCGGGAAGCCGGATCAGAGAATCCGAAGCCTGCCCTGCTCATCATTGGCGGTCTTGAAACAAGCCACCGGACCGGAGTCCGCATGTGGGTCGGCCTCCAGCCATCTTCATTCTCTCACACCCGGGCTGAAGGCGGCGGAAGCAAGGGCGACGGAAGCAAGGGCGACGGATCCGTAGGTGATGGCCCCGGTTGAATGCTCCTTCCAGCCGCCGGCGTTACAATCGGGGCAAGGAGCACCCGAAGCAAAGGACGCCACACACCATGCCTAGCATTTCCTCCCACGGCACCGACACGCCGGCTGCCTCCAGTGCGGCAGAGCCGTTGCCCGACTCGCCAGGGACTGTGCCGCCGATGGCACGTAACCGGCCGTTCGGCTGGCTGATGGTCATCACCGGCGCCATTGGCTGGCTGGCCTCAGGATCACTGGTCCTTGAAAAGATCGCCCTCCTGGAGGACCCGAATCACGTAACAGCCTGCGACGTGAATCCGTTTATCTCCTGCGGCCAGGTCATGCAGACGTGGCAGAGCTCGGCGTTCGGGTTCCCCAACATGTTTATGGGCATCGTGGCGTTCGCTGTCATCATCACTGTGGGCATGGCCCTGCTGTCCGGCGCCACGTTCGCCCGCTGGTACTGGGCAGGACTCCAGACCGGCGTCACGCTCGGCTTCGCGTTTGTGGTGTGGCTTTGGTTCCAGGCCCTCTACGACATCCGCATCCTGTGCCCGTTCTGCATGATCGTCTGGGCCGTAATGATACCGCTCTTCGTCTGGGTAACCATCCGTAACGTCGTCCACGGCATCATCCCCGTCCCGTCAGCAGCAGCACGTGTGCTGGGCGAATCAGGCTGGATTATCACGGCGTTGCTGTACGTGGCCGTCATCGCCAGCATCTTCTTCGCGTTCATCCAGGTGTTTGCCGGACCGTCGGGCTTCTAACGCGGGCCCCGGAAGACGCACAAACGGCGCGAACGAACAAGCGCGAACGAACACTTGAGGCCCCGGTTTCCCGGGGCCTCAAGTGTCCGTTCGCGCTGTGGGCCTCAAGTGTCCGTTCGCGCAGCTGGCGGGTGGACTTAGTCCTGGAACCAGATCTTGACTTCGCGCTCGGCCGAGTCCACGGAGTCGGAGCCGTGCACCAGGTTCTGCTGGACCTTCAGGCCCCAGTCGCGGCCGAAGTCGCCACGGATGGTGCCGGGGGCGGCAGTGGTGGGATCGGTGGTGCCGGCCAGGGACCGGAAGCCTTCAATGACGCGGTGGCCTTCGAAGATCGCGGCCACAACCGGTCCGCTGAGCATAAATTCCACGAGGGGCTCGTAGAACGGCTTGCCCACGTGCTCTTCGTAGTGCTGCTCCAATAGTTCCCGGCTGGCGTCGACCTTCTTCAGTTCAGCCAGGGTGTAGCCCTTGGCCTCAATGCGGCCCAGGATGGCGCCGCTGAGGTTGCGGGCAACGCCGTCGGGCTTGATCAGTACCAGGGTGCGCTCAATGGTCATAGCTGCTCCAATGCGTAATGGGTGGGTTTTGGGACAATTCTACGAGGCTTCCGGGGCGTCCCCTTGCGAGGCGCTCCACTCAGCCTGTTCGCGTTCGCGCTTTGCGGCTTCGGAATCAATCCTGATGCCGGTGCGGATTCCATACCACCAGGCCAGGCCGAACAGCGCGCCAACAAGGAACATCATGGGCTCAATAATGCCCGTCAGGATCAGCACAATCTGCAGGATCCAGCCCAGCGCCACGCCCCACGGCCTGGACAGCACAGCGCAGGCAAGGACCATCACGACGCTCAAAGCGATGCCAATCCCCAGGATCAGCGCCGGCGGAAACTCACCGCGCTTGAGTCCGAAGACGGCCAGCGTCGCGAAGAACACCACAAACGCCTCAAGGAGCAGGACGGTGGAGGCAAACATCACCTTGGTGGACCGGCGCTTCCTGGGCATTCCCGGGCGCCATTCTCGCTGGGCTTTGGTCAGCTTGGCCATGCCTAGGCCTCCGTCTTTCCGAGCAGGATCCGGGCTTCCGCCACGAGGGTGATGGACCCCGTGACCAGGACCCCGCCGGAGAGGTCGTCGTTGGCTTCGGCTCGTTCCACGGCCCATTCGATGGCGTCGTCGAGTTTCTCCGCAATGTGGATGTTGTCTTCGCCGAAGCCCATTTCCGCGGCCAGTTCGGCCAGTTCGGCCGCGGGCACTGCTCTCGGCGAGTTGGACTGGGTGAAGCAGTATTCCTGGGCAATGTCGCCCAGGGATTCCTTGAGCTGGCGCAGGATCTCTTCGGCGTCCTTCTCCTTCAGAACTCCGACCACCGGCACCAGCCGGGTGAAAGTGAAGGCCTCCTGGATGGCCTCGGCCGAGACCCTGATGCCGTCCGGGTTGTGGGCCGCGTCCACGATGATGGTGGGCGCCGTACGGACAACCTCAAGGCGGCCCGGGGACGTGACGGATGCGAAGGCTTCCTGGAGCACCTCGGCGTCAAGTTCCTTCTCGCCGCCGAAAAAGGCCTCGAGGGCTGCCACTGCCACTGCGGCGTTCTGGGCTTGGTGCGCGCCGTGCAGCGGCAGCAACAGTTCCGGGTAACGGCCGGCGATGCCCTGGATACTCACCACCTGGCCGCCCACGGCCACTGTCCGGGATTCGACGCCGAACTCCACGCCTTCAAACCGGAACGGGACTGCCACTTCCTTGGCTTTTTCGAGCAGCACCTGAGCAGCATCAACAGGCTGCGAGGCGCTGATGAGGTAACCGCCGGGCTTGATGATGCCGGCCTTCTCGTAGGCAATCTCCTCAGTGGTATCGCCCAGCAGATCGGTGTGGTCCAGTGAGATAGGGGTGACCACGGAAACGAGGCCATCGCCCACGTTGGTGGCATCGGTGATGCCGCCCAGGCCCACCTCGATCACGGCCACGTTGACGGGCTGGTCCGCGAAGATTGCGAAGCCCAGGATGGTCAGGCACTCGAAGTACGTGAGCCGGGGCTCCCCCGCAGCGGTGAGTTCGTCGTCGACGATCTGCAGGTACGGGCGGATCTCGTCCCAGATCCGGACGAACGTTTCGTCAGAGACGGGGTGGCCGTCGATGCTGATCCGTTCGGTGACCTTGGACAGATGCGGGCTGGTATAGCGTCCGGTGCTCAGGCCGTGCGCGCGCAGCCCGGCCTCAATCATCCGGGCCGTGGAGGTCTTGCCGTTGGTGCCGGTCACATGGATGATCGGGAACGCCTTGTTGGGCTCCCCCAGTACATCCATCGCCCGGAACAGCGGCGCAAGACGAGGTTCCATCTTGTTTTCCGGTGCACGCCCCAGCAGCTCGGCGTAGACACTTTCCACGGAGAATTCGTCAGTCATGGCTCAGGCCTCTGCTTTTTCGACGGCAATGCGTGATTCGCCGGACTCAGCCGGAACGGTGGCCAGCTCCAGGGTCAGGGTTTCGGTCTTGACCAGCTCGGCGTTGGCCAGGAGGGCCTCCAACACGGTGGCAACGGCGGTGACGGTGGTCCGAATCCGGTCGCTCACGTTCAGTCCGGCGTCCTTGCGTGCCTG
Source organism: Pseudarthrobacter sp. S3 (assembly GCF_050156905.1). Taxonomy (NCBI): domain Bacteria; kingdom Bacillati; phylum Actinomycetota; class Actinomycetes; order Micrococcales; family Micrococcaceae; genus Pseudarthrobacter; species Pseudarthrobacter sp. S3. Next base: position 2,533,360 of record NZ_CP189583.1, read on the forward strand.
CTGGATGGCGCGGACCATGTCGCGTGCAGTCCCTTCGGCCTCAAGTTCTGGAGTGACTTCGGTGTTCAGGACCACGAAGCCGCCGCCCGGAAGGACAGCTACTGAAGCTGAACCGCCGTCGGACTCCGCCACTACTGTCTCCAGCGTGTATTCCTGGGGTTCCAGCTCCAGGCCGCCGGAAACAACGACTCCGTCGACACCGTCGATTGTTTGGACCGACCAGTCACCGGACTTGGCGCCCTTGATGGCCTGCTGAACGTTCTTGCCCAGGCGCGGTCCTGCGGCCCGGGCGTTGACCACGAGCTTCTGCTCGATGCCGAACTCCTCCGGGGAGGCCCTCTCGGCGTCCAGCAGGCGCACGGAGCGCAGGTTCAGTTCATTGGCGACGACGGCGGCGAAGCCTCCCAGCGCATCCGCGCCGGGAGCCACAACGGTCAGTTCCTGCAGCGGCAGCCGCACGCGCAGGTTCGCGGCCTTGCGCAGCGAGGATCCGGCGGAGCAGATCTGCTGCACGCGGTCCATCGCTTCCACCAGCGAAGCGTTCGCCGGGAACAGGTCCGCGTCGGGCCAATCGGCCAGGTGCACGGAGCGGCCGCCGGTGAGGCCGCGCCAGATCTCCTCGGTGACCAGCGGCAGCAGCGAGGCGGCCACGCGGGACACGGTTTCGAGCGCCGTGTAGAGCGCGTCGAACGCGTCAGCGCTCTCGTCAAAGAAGCGCTGGCGGCTGCGGCGGACGTACCAGTTGGTGAGCATGTCCAGGTAACTGCGCAGTTCGTCGCAGGCACCGGAGATGTCGTAGCTGTCCAGCTGGGCGGTCATGTTCCGGACCAGGTCGCCGGTGTTGGCCAGCAGGTATTGGTCCAGGGTGTCGGCGTACCCGTCGTAGCGGAGCTTCGCGTCGTAGCCCTTACCGCCGTCGGCAGCGTTCGTGTAGAGCGTGAAGAAGCTGTAGACGTTCCACAGCGGCAGGATGACCTGGCGGACGCCGTCGCGGATTCCCTGTTCGGTGACCACCAGGTTGCCGCCGCGCAGGATGGGGCTGGACATCAGGAACCAGCGCATGGCGTCGGAGCCGTCGCGGTCCAGGACCTCGGAGACGTCCGGATAGTTGTGCAGGCTCTTGGACATCTTCTGCCCGTCCGAGCCGAGCACGATGCCGTGGCTGATGACGTTCCGGAAGGCCGGCCGGTCAAACAGTGCGGTGGAGAGGATGTGCAGCATGTAGAACCAGCCGCGGGTCTGTCCGATGTACTCGACGATGAAGTCCGCCGGGTTGTGGGTGTCGAACCAGGCTTCGTTTTGGAACGGGTAGTGCACCTGGCCGTAGGGCATGGAGCCGGAGTCGAACCAGACGTCCAGGACGTCCTCGACGCGTCGCATCACGGACTGTCCCTCTTCGGGGGTCCGGGGGTCGTCCGGGTTGGGGCGGGTCAGTTCGTCGATGAACGGCCGGTGCAGGTCAACCTGGCCGGCCTTGTTGAGCGGCAGGCGGCCGAAGTCGGCTTTGATTTCGGCCAGGGAGCCGTAGACATCGGTGCGCGGGAATTCCGGGTCGGTGGACTGCCACACCGGAATGGGGCTGCCCCAGTAGCGGTTGCGACTGATGGACCAGTCGCGGGCGTTGGCCAGCCACTTGCCGAACTGGCCGTCCTTGACGTTCCCGGGGATCCAGTTGATGTCCTGGTTCAGTTCGGACATCCGGTCCTTGAACTTGGTGACTTCCACGTACCAGGAGGACACGGCGCGGTAGATCAGGGGGTTCCGGCAGCGCCAGCAGTGCGGGTAGCTGTGCTCATAACTGGCCTGGCGGACCAGCCGGCCCTGGGCGCGGAGCACCTGGGTGATGGGCTTGTTGGCCTCGAAGACCTGAAGGCCCACGATGTCGTGCAGGTCGCCGTGGCCGAACAGCGGCAGGAACTTGGCGCCTTCATCCACTGACAGGACCACCGGGATGCCGGCCTCTTCACAGACCTTCTGGTCGTCCTCGCCGTAGGCAGGTGCCTGGTGGACGATGCCCGTGCCGTCGGTTGTGGTGACGTAGTCGGCCACGAGGAAGCGCCAGGCGTTCTGCGTCCCATACTTTTCGTCGTCGCGGAAGTCGTTCCACAGCGGCTCGTAGGACAGGCCGGCAAGTTCGGCACCGGTGTGGGTTGAGGTCACGGCGGCCTCAGCGGAATCCAGATCCTCATAGCCCAGGTCCTTGGCGTAGGCGGCTAGCAGGTCAGCGGCCAGGAGGAAGCTTCCGGTAACCGGCGCGTCCGGCGAGGCGGCCTTGACGCCGTTGGGCCCGGCCGGCAGCACGGCGTAGGTGATGGAGGGCCCGACGGCGAGCGCCAGGTTGGTGGGCAGTGTCCAGGGCGTGGTGGTCCAGGCAAGCGCCTGCACGCCGGCGAGCTGCTTCGACAGCTCCGACTCCCCTGCCGTGATGGGGAATGTCACCGTGACAGTCTGGTCCTGGCGGTTCTTGTAGACGTCGTCGTCCATGCGCAGTTCATGGTTGGACAGCGGCGTTTCGTCCTTCCAGCAGTATGGCAGCACGCGGTAGCCGTTGTAGGTCAGGCCTTTTTCGTGCAGCTGCTTGAACGCCCACAGGACCGATTCCATGTATTCGACGTTGAGGGTCTTGTAGTCGTTGTCGAAGTCCACCCAGCGGGCCTGGCGGGTGACGTAGCTCTTCCACTCGTCCGCGTACTTCATCACCGAGGCGCGGCAGGCGTCGTTGAACTTGTCGATGCCCATGGCCTCGATCTGGGTCTTGTCCGTCATGCCCAGCTGCTTCATGGCTTCCAGCTCGGCCGGCAGTCCGTGGGTGTCCCAGCCGAAACGGCGTTCCACGCGGCGGCCGCGCTGGGTCTGGTAGCGGCCAACCAGGTCCTTGGCGTAACCGGTGAGGAGGTGCCCGTAGTGGGGCAGACCGTTGGCGAAGGGAGGGCCGTCGTAGAAGACGAATTCGTTGCTGCCGGGCTGCCCGCCGGGGGCGTCGGCGCTGCGCTGGTCAATGCTGGCCTGGAAGGTGCCGTCCTGGTCCCAGTACTTCAGGATGCGCTCTTCAATCTCCGGAAACTTCACGGAGTGGGAGACACCGGCGGCAGCACCGCTCGAAACGTCAGCCGAAGGGGAGGCGGAGGCTTTAGGGTAATACGTCATTCTCGACATCCTGGGTTGAGCTGGTGAACCATTCAGCCGCTGCTGACTGGTTCCGTTCAGGATGCGAGGACGGCTCGTGTGCTGTCCTGGGACTGCACGCTTACCGCGGTACCACCTCACTTACCGGCACTCCACCATGCTCCGGGGAAGCTTGTTGGTGCGCCGGCCGCTCATTACTGCTGTGACGGGCTTACCCGTCCGGTTCTACTGACGTCGACGCCAGTCTCCTGGCGGTCAGCGCGTTCTTCCGGAAGCTCACCGGTGATTGCCGGGTCGTAGCCACCTTCGAGTCTACTATCGCTTGGCTCTCCTCCGCCATTCCTGGGCGGCCCGCGCGCACAGCACCAGTGCTCCGGAGCTCAGGGTGGTGCTTAGACTGACGGTCATGACTGCTTCCGGCCACGCCACAGCAAGAACGCGACCCACCACGCTGTTCAGGTGGCTATGGCTCCTGGCCACGGCGCCAGTGCTGGCCTTGTCTGTCTTCCGCGCCATTCCGGCGGAGTGGCCCGTTCTGGTGGTGCAGCTGCTGTCCTTTACACCGTGGCTTGCGGTGCCAGCCGCCGCAGCCCTGCTCCTGGCGTTCCTGGGACGGAGCCGCTGGCGGCAGTCCGTGGCCGCAGTGCTTGTGGCGTGCCATGCCTTCTGGCTTTTCCCTTTGGACGCGGCCCGGCCCGCTCCGGCCGCCGGCCTCCCGGCGGTGCAGCTGAAAGTCATGAACCTCAACTCCGAGTTCGGCCAGGCCGACGCCGGCGAAATCGTTCGCCTTGTCCGGGACAGCGGCGTGGATCTCCTCACGATCCAGGAACACACGAAGGGCCTCCAGGACCGGCTTTCGGCGGAGGGCCTGAACCGGTTACTGCCGAACCGGTTCAGCCAACCCACCAACGACGCCGGCGGCAGCGCCCTGTACTCGCGCTACCCAATGGAGCTGGTGGGCGTTGTCCCGGACACCCCGTTCAGGATGCCCACGGTCCGCGTGACGGCGGAGGCGGGCGGGTCGGTGGCCACGCTGGAAGTGACCAGCGTCCATGTGCTGCCGCCCGTGGATGTCAGGGTTGCCCAGTGGCGAAGTGACCTGGCCGCGGTGGGCAGGGTGGCGGAACAGCCTGGCAACCGGCTGCTCATCGGTGATTTCAACGCCACCTACGACCACGCCGAATTCAGGAGGATCCTGGACATCGGGGGCAGCGCTGCGGACAGGATGGTGGACGTTGGGGCGGCCTCGGGCTCGCGGGTGGTGCCCACCTGGCCCATGGACGGGCAACTGCTTCCCGGCATCACCATCGACCACCTGGTCACCAGCCCCGGACTGGCCAGCTCAGCCTACGAAGTCCACCGCGTGCCGGGAACGGACCACGCAGCCGTTCTGGCAACGTTGGCCATTCCTGCCGGCTGACCGGCTCCTGCTGACCGGTTCTTGGAGATCAGGCCTTGCGGATCAGCTTGTGGGTGGCCGCCTGGGCCACCGGGCGGATCACAATCTGGTCCAGGTTGACGTGATGCGGCGCACTGACGGCGTACCGCACCACGTCGGCGACATCGGCTGCCGTCAGCGGCTTCTCCACGCCCTGGTAGACCTTCGCCGCAGCGTTCGGGTCGCCGAGCCGGTTGAGGGCGAACTCCTCGGTCTGGACCAGCCCGGGGGCCACCTCGATGACGCGGATGTTGTGCTCTGCTTCTTCGAGCCGGAGCGCCCCGGTCAGTGCATGCTGGGCAAATTTGGCGGCGTTGTAGCCAGCGCCGCCCTCGTAGGCCACCAGGCCGGCCGTAGAGGTCAGGTTCAGGACGGTGCCTTCGCCGTTGGCACGCAGCATCGGCAGGAACGCCCGGGTGAGCTTCATGGTGCCGAGAACGTTGACCCGGTACATCCATTCCCAGTCTTCGGTGTTGGCAGCGCCCACCAGGTCAGCGCCCCGGGCACCGCCGGCGATGTTGATGAGTGTTCCCACACCCCCGGCTTCGGTGACGCGGGCCAGCAGCCGGGCGACATCGTCGTCTTCGGTAATGTCGGCGGGAATTCCGACGGCGCCGGTCTCCGCTTCGAGCGCGGCCAGCCGTTCCGCGCGCCTCGCCACTGCGAATACCTTCCAGCCTTCTGCCGTCAGGGCGCGGACCGTTGCCTCGCCGATGCCGGTGCTTGCGCCAGTGACTACTGCTGCCCTGTTCCGTGAATCCTCAGTCATGGCACCACCCTAAAGGCATCGGCGCTCGGGGTGCTCCCGCATGAACTCCAGTAACACCCGGGCGTGGTTGACCTCAGGATCCCGGGCTCCATACAGGAGGGTCACGCGGCTGTGCTCGGTCCCCAACTTCAGGAGGGTGGCAACAGCCGCGTTGCTTTCCAGCTCCTGCCGGTATTTCAGCCGGAAGTCGTCGAAGCGCTCCTTCATGTGCCCGAACTCCTGACGCAGCGGCGGTGACGGCGCGATGTCCTTAAGCCAGAGATCAAGTTGCGCGTCCTCCTTGCTGACCCCGCGGGGCCAGAGCCTGTCCACCAAGACCCGCCAGCCGTCGTCATCCGCCGGCCTGTCATAGATGCGCTTGATCACAAAATTTTCACCGGTTGTGCCCATCTACCGCATGCTACGGCAGGCTCCCGTGCCGCGGGCTGAACAGACCATGAAACAATTGCCAGATGGCTGAAGACACTCAGGGTACAGACACGCCCTCCACTGCCCCTATCAACGTTCCGGACAAGCCCGCCCTTGAGGGGCTCGAAGCTGCCCTCACGCGGCGCTGGCTTGCCGAAGGGACCTACAAGTTCAACCCGGACACCACCCGGGAGCAGGTCTACTCGATCGACACTCCCCCGCCCACAGCGTCCGGTTCCCTGCACGTGGGGCACATGTTCTCCTTTACGCAGACGGACGTGCTGGCCCGCTACCAGCGCATGATCGGCAAGAACGTGTTCTACCCGATGGGTTGGGATGACAACGGCCTGCCCACCGAGCGCCGCGTGCAGAACTACTACGGCGTGCGCTGCGATCCGGCCACCCCGTACGATGCCGGCTACCGTGCTCCGGCCGAGCCCGCCAAGAACCAGCGCGATTTCGACGTCGTTTCGCGCCGGAACTTCATCGAGCTGTGCGAGGAACTGGCCGTGGAGGACGAGAAGGTCTTCGAAAGCCTGTTCCAGCAGCTCGGGCTTTCCGTGGACTGGCAGTTGACGTACCGGACCATTGACGACGCTTCCCGCGAAGTCTCCCAGCGCGCCTTCCTGGCCAACCTGGCAGCCGGCGACGCCTACATGGCCGAGGCGCCAACCCTGTGGGACATCACCTTCCGCACGGCCGTGGCCCAGGCGGAACTCGAAGACCGCGAAGTTGCCGGCGCGTACTACCGCTACCCGTTCTTCACCGAAGACGGCGAAAAGATCTACGTCGAGACCACCCGTCCCGAACTGCTGGCCGCCTGTGCCGCCCTGGTGGCAAACCCCGACGACGAGCGCTACCAGCCGCTGTTCGGCAAGAAGGTCACGTCCCCGGTCTTTGGTGTTGAGGTTGAAGTCAGGGCCCACGCGCTGGCCAAGGCGGACAAAGGCTCCGGCATCGCCATGGTGTGCACCTTCGGTGACCTCACCGACGTCACCTGGTGGCGGGAACTGCAGCTGCCCACCCGCGCCATCGTTGGCCGGGACGGACGGATCATCGGCGAAACACCGGACTGGATCACCACCGACGCCGGCCGCACCGCCTACGAAGCCATTGCGGGCAAGACCGTCTTCAGCGCCAAGGAAGCAGTGGTGGAGCTCCTGGCCGCCGAAGACCTGATCGACGGCGAACCGAAGAAGATCATGCACCCCGTGAACTTCTACGAAAAGGGCGACAAGCCCCTTGAAGTCGTCACCTCACGCCAGTGGTATTACCGCAACGGCGGCCGCGACGAAGAGCGCCGCGCCCGCCTGATCGCGCGCGGCCACGAGATCGACTTCCACCCGGCCTTCATGCGGTCCCGCTTCGAGAACTGGATCTCCGGGCTCAACGGCGACTGGCTCGTCTCCCGGCAGCGTTTCTTCGGTGTGCCCATCCCCGTCTGGTACCCGCTGGACGCTGACGGCAACCCGCAGTACGGCGCCCCGATCGTGCCCCTGGATGAGCAGCTGCCCGTTGACCCCGCAGCCGATGCCGCACCGGGTTACGACGAAGCCCAGCGCGGCGTCCCCGGTGGCTTCGCCGGCGACGCCGACATCCTGGATACGTGGGCGACGTCTTCCCTGACGCCGCAGATTGTGGGCGGCTGGAGCCGGGACGAGGACCTCTTCGCCAAGGTCTTCCCGTTTGACCTGCGCCCCCAGGGCCACGACATCATCCGCACCTGGCTGTTCTCCTCGGTAGTCCAGGCTGATGCGCTGCAGCACGCCGCGCCGTGGAAGCATGCCGCCATCTCCGGCTGGATCCTGGACCCGGACCGGAAGAAGATGTCCAAGTCCAAGGGCAACGTGGTGGTTCCCACCGACGTGCTGGACGAATTCGGCTCCGACGCTGTCCGATACTGGGCCACGTCCGCCAAGCTCGGCGCGGACACGGCCTACGAAATCGCGCAGATGAAGATCGGCCGCCGCCTGGCCATCAAGCTGCTGAACGCCTCAAAGTTCGTCCTGAACCTGGGCGCCACGGAGAATTCAGTGGTCTCCACCGATCTTTCGGTCCTCACGAATCCCTTGGACCGCGCGGTGCTGGCCCAGCTGGCCGAGGTCGTGCGCCAGTCCACCAAGGCGTTCGAGAACTACGACTACGCCCGGGCCCTGCAGATCACCGAGAGCTTCTTCTGGCAGTTCACGGACGATTACGTGGAGCTCATCAAGGACCGCGCCTACGGTGCCGCCGGCGACGCTGAGCAGGCCTCCGTGCTGGCAGCACTTGCCACCAGTCTGGACACACTGCTTCGCCTGTTCGCCCCGTTCCTGCCCTTCGCCACTGAAGAGGTCTGGGGCTGGTGGCGCAACGGCTCCGTACACGTTGCCCAGTGGCCCCTCGCAGTGGATGTGGACGGCGACACCACTCTGCTTGCCACCGTTGGCACGGCCCTGAGCGGTGTCCGCAAGGCGAAGTCCGAAGCCAAAGTCAAGCAGCGGACCGAGGTTCTTTCCGCGACCATCACGGCCTCGGAATCCCTAACCACGCAGCTGAAGGCAGGACTTGGCGACCTGAAGGCAGCCTCGAACGCCCGCGAGCTGACCCTCGTGGCGGGCGACGGCGAACTGACCGTCAGCGACGTCGTGTTGGCGGCGCCGGAGGAACAGCCCAAGGCCTGACCGGATTTAGGTCCCGTTCCGGAGCAGCAGCCCTGTTTTGGGGCCGGCCTGTTTTTGGGCAAAGGGGAAGCCCCATCAGCGTTTTGCCGTTGGTGGGGCTTCGACTTTTCGGCCATCCTCGTGACGTCTTTGATGGTCTGGCAAGATCCTTGGATCTTCAGGTCTTCCTACCTCGTCACTGGTAGCTTGTATCTGACTTTGCCGATGGCTGCGTCGGATACATATCACTGAATCTTTGGTTCCTGCGTCTCACTTCTTTCGAAGTGGGTAAGAACCATTGTTGTCCCGAAGGTTTGGATGCGCAAGAGCCCCGGACGAACTACATCAGAGTAGTTCGTTCGGGGCTCTTTGCCGTCTGCGTCAGCCTGGCGTCAGTCGAATTCAGGGCTTTCGCTGCGGCTGCGCTTAATCTCGAAGAAGTACGGGTAGGAAGCCAGCGTGACGGTGGCGTCCCACAACTGGCCGGCCTGCTCGCCGCGCGGGATCCGGGTCAGCACCGGCCCAAAGAAGGCCGTTCCGTTGAAGGCGACAACCGGCGTGCCGACGTCCTGTCCCACCAACGAGATGCCTTCCTCGTGGCTGGCCCTCAGCTGGGTGTCAAAGGCGTCCATCGTGGCAACGTCTGCCAGGCCGGCCGGGAGTCCGCACTCGGCGAGTGCCTTGCTGATGACAACGCCATAGTCCTTTTCCCCGCCAAGGTGGATCAGTGTGCCCATGGCGTCGTAGAGCGGCTTCACCACGTGGTCGCCGTGCTGCTCCTGGGCCGCGATGATGACCCGAACCGGGCCCCAGGCCTTGTCCATGAGCTCCCGGTAGCCGGCGTCCAGTTCGCGCCCCTCGTTGAGGACGGCCAGGCTCATCACATGCCACACGGTCTCAATGTCGCGGACGGCCTCAACCTCGCCGATCCAGCGTGACGTGATCCAGGCGAATGGGCACAGCGGATCGAACCAGAAGTCGGCCTGGTTGATGGTTGTTTCAGTCATGCGTGAGTCCTCGGGTTCCTGAGCGTGCGGGGATGGACGGGGGCAGGGGCTGGCGGGGCGGCGGACGCGTCAGGCGGACTTACGTCGCTTGGTCACGTGCGGAATGAGGGTGGGCTCGGCCTTGCTGAGGACAACGTCAGCGGTGATGACCACGCTGGCCACGTCTTCGCGGCTGGGGAGGTCGAACATCACCGGAAGCAGCACTTCCTCCATGATGGCGCGGAGGCCGCGGGCACCGGTGCCACGCTCAAGGGCCTGGTCGGCGATGGCGTTGAGGGCGTCCTCATCAAAAACGAGTTCCACGCCGTCGATCTGGAACATCTTCTGGTACTGCTTGACCAGCGCGTTCTTCGGCGTGGAGAGGATCTGGATGAGTGCATCCCGGTCCAGGCTGGAGACCGTGGTGATTACGGGCAGGCGGCCGATGAATTCCGGGATGAGGCCGAATTTCAGCAGGTCCTCGGGCATCACTTCGCCGTAGGAGTCCACCTTGTTGCTGGCGTCGTTAAGCGGGGCGCCGAAGCCGATGCCCTTGCGTCCGGAACGCGAACCGATGATCTCTTCCAGCCCGGCAAAGGCGCCCGCCACGATAAAGAGCACATTGGTGGTGTCGATCTGGATGAATTCCTGGTGGGGGTGCTTGCGTCCGCCCTGGGGCGGAACGGAGGCCACCGTTCCTTCAAGGATCTTCAAAAGGGCCTGCTGCACGCCCTCACCGGAGACGTCCCGGGTAATGGAGGGGTTCTCGCTCTTGCGCGAAATCTTGTCGATTTCGTCAATGTAGATGATGCCCTGTTCGGCCTTCTTGACGTCGTAATCCGCCGACTGGATGAGCTTGAGGAGGATGTTCTCCACGTCCTCACCCACATAGCCGGCCTCGGTGAGCGCTGTGGCATCGGCGACCGCAAACGGAACATTCAGCCGCCGCGCCAGTGTCTGGGCCAGGTAGGTTTTACCGCACCCAGTGGGGCCGATCAGGAGGATGTTGGACTTGGCAATTTCAACATCGTCGTGGTGGCCGCCCTCGGCGAGGCTGCCGCTCTTGGGGGCGTGGCCGGCCTGGATCCGCTTGTAGTGGTTGTAGACGGCGACGGCGAGGGAACGCTTGGCAGGTTCCTGGCCGATGACGTATTCCTGCAGAAAGTCGAAGATCTCGCGGGGCTTGGGCAGTTCGAAGCTGCCCAGATCGGCGACTTCCGCGAGTTCTTCCTCAATGATCTCGTTACAGAGTTCAATGCATTCGTCGCAGATGTAGACACCGGGCCCGGCAATGAGCTTGCGTACCTGCTTCTGGCTCTTTCCGCAGAAAGAACACTTCAGCAGATCCGTGCTCTCGCCAATCCGAGCCATATGTGAACCCCTTTAGTATCTTGCTGCGAGGCAGCTGTGCACCGTTGCTGGAATCGTGGCGGGCCTGGGAGGACCGGCCGTGACATCTTCCACTCTAGGTCACAATTGCGTCCAAGGGTGGAAAGCGAAGGCCGGTGCGGCCCAAATAGCTGGACCGCACCGGCCGCCGAATAGCCGTACTACCTGGTAATTGCCTGTGGCTTGATCTTGCGGGAATCAAGGACCTGGTCGATAAGACCGTAGTCCAGGGCGTCTGCCGCGGTCAGGATCTTGTCGCGCTCGATGTCGTTATTGACCTGCTCGGACGTGCGGCCTGAGTGGTGTGCGAGGGTGTCCTCAAGCCAAGACCGCATCCGCATGACTTCCGCGGCCTGGATTTCGAGGTCCGAAGCCTGGCCACCCTGGCCGCCGGACAATGCCGGCTGGTGGATCAGGACACGCGCGTTGGGCAGCGCTAAACGCTTGCCGGGGGTGCCTGCGGCGAGCAGAACCGCGGCAGCGCTGGCCGCCTGGCCCAGGCAGACAGTCTGGATTTCGGGCCGGATGTACTGCATGGTGTCGTAGATCGCCGTCATGGCCGTGAACGAGCCACCCGGGGAGTTGATATACAGGGTGATGTCACGGTCCGGGTCGGTGGACTCGAGGACCAGCAGCTGGGCCATGACGTCATCGGCAGAGGCGTCATCCACCTGGACGCCGAGGAAGATGATGCGGTCCTCGAACAGCTTGGTGTAGGGGTCCTGGCGCTTGAAGCCATAAGGCGTGCGCTCTTCGAACTGGGGAAGGACGTAGCGGCTGGTCGGAAGGTTACCGGCAGTCGATCCGAAGTTGTAAGTCATTGTTGTTGCTCCTGATCTAAAGGTTCTATTGCCGGGTTACTTCTCGGATGCCGACTCGCCGGAGGGGCCGTTGGCGGTTCCGCCGCCGCCGGCCACGGTGCCGGCGTGGGCAGCGATCTTGTCGAAGAAGCCGTATTCGAGGGCTTCTTTAGCAGTGAACCATTTGTCGCGGTCGTTGTCCTTGAGGATGGTTTCCACCGACTGTCCGGTCTGATCCGCGGTCAGTTCAGCCATGACCTTCTTCATGTGCAGGATGAGCTCGGCCTGGATCTTGATGTCCGAGGCCGTACCGCCGATGCCGCCGGAGGGCTGGTGCATCAGGACGCGGGCGTTGGGGGTGGCGTATCGCTTGCCCTTGGTGCCGGAGGAGAGCAGGAACTGGCCCATGGAGGCTGCCAGGCCGGTGGCGACGGTGACGACGTCGTTCGGGATGAACTGCATGGTGTCATAGATGGCCATGCCTGCGGTCACGGAGCCACCGGGAGAGTTGATGTAGAGGTAGATGTCCTTTTCCGGGTTCTCGGCGGACAGGAGCAGCAACTGCGAGCAGATGGCGTTGGCGTTGTCGTCACGCACCTCGGAGCCCAGCCAGATGATGCGCTCTTTCAGGAGGCGGTTGTAGATGTAGTTGTCCTGGCCGGCCGGATCTACAGTCGCCATCCGGGGCGCCTCTGCGTGCTGTGACATATGTACTTACCTCTCGCTGGTGACGGTGACATCACTGAACTTCACTACTTGGACACTAACCGGTTTGGTGGCCGATTTGTTCGCCGGAATCGCGCTGTTCGCTGACGGCGCACGATCCCTGCAACTGCCCGTAAACCAAGGCAGCCCCCGGACCAGTAGGTCCGGGGGCTGCCTTCAGTCGCACTGCCAGGGGCGTGCTACAACTTCACTGCTGCCGGCTCGTCACCCGGGGTGGCGTCGGTCTCGGCGTTTATGTTTTCAGTGGCCTCAGCCTCAACGGCGGGAGCCTCCTCTTCGCCGCCGGGGCGGACGAAGTCACTGAGGTCAACAGACTTGCCATCGGTGTCGGTGACGGCGGCCTGGCCCAGGACTACGGCCAGTGCCTTCCGGCGGCGGACCTCTGAAACCATCATGGGAACCTGGCCGCTCTGATCGATGATCTGGGCGAACTGGTTCGGGTCCATGCCGTACTGGCTGGCGGCGCTGACGATGTAGTCGATCAGCTCAGCCTGGCTGACGTTGACTTCTTCCTTTTCGGCAATGGCGTCGAGGATGACTTCGTTCTGGAAAGCGCGGGCGGTGTTGGCCTTGACCTCTTCGCGGTGCTCTTCGGTGTCGTGCTCGCCTTCACCGTGGCCGTTGCCCTCCTTGAAATGGGCGTCGACCTGCTCTTCGACCACGGAGTCCGGAACCGGAACCTGGACGAGTTCAACGAGCTTGTCCAGGACCTTGTCGCGGGCCTCTACGCCCTGCTCGACGACCTTGGACTCGGCAGCCTGCTTGGCCAGGTCCTCGCGGAGTTCAGCCAGGGTGTCGAACTCGGAGGCCAGCTGGGCGAAGTCGTCGTTGGCTTCCGGAAGCTCGCGCTCCTTGACGGCCTTGACAACAACCTTCACCTGGGCGGACTCGCCGGCGTGGTCACCGCCCACAAGGGTGGTTTCGAAGATGGCGTCTTCGTCAACGCTGAGGCCGGTGACGGCCTCGTCCAGGCCCTCGAGCATGGTTTCGGTGCCCACCTGGTAGGACAGACCGGACGCGGAATCAACGTCGGCACCGTCAATGGTGGCGGTGATGTCGATGGTCAGGAAGTCGCCATCGGCGGCCGGGCGGTCCACGGACTTCAGCGTGCCGAAGCGGCCTCGCAGCTCATCCAGGGCCTTGTCAACGTCTTCGTCGGAGGATTCCGCTGCGGCTACCTCAACCTTGATGCCGGCGTAATCCGGGAGTTCGATCTCCGGGCGGATATCAACCTCGGCGTGGAACTTCAGTTCCCCGTCCGTGGAGCTGGGGTCCGGAACCTCGGTGATTTCAACCTCGGGACGGCTCAGCGGGCGGATGCCTGATTCCTGGACTGCAGCCTGGTACCAGCCGTTGAGGCCTTCGTTGATGGCCGTCTCCAGCACGTAGCCGCGGCCAACGCGCTGATCGATCAGCTTGGACGGGACCTTGCCCTTACGGAAGCCAGGGACCTGGATCTGCGAAGCAACAGTCTTGTATGCCTCGTCGATGCTGGGCTTCAATTCCTCAAAAGGGACCTCAACATTGAGCTTGACCCGCGTGGGGGTGAGGTTCTCGACAGCGCTCTTCACGGTCTAAGTACTCCTGGGTTTGTGGGATGGGTTTCTGCAAACGCAGTTTTTTGCCCGGGCCGTTTGCACGGCCCGAGCCGCAGAGTCGGGGTGACAGGATTTGAACCTGCGACTTCCTGCTCCCAAAGCAGGTGCTCTAGCCAAGCTGAGCTACACCCCGTAAGTGCACAGGCAAGTCTACGTTCATCCGGGCGGTCTTTGCACATTTGACACGTGGGGCATGAATTAGGTTTAGTTGTATCCGGCTTCAACAGCCGGCCCGAAGAAACGCAATTCAGCCTGATGCAACAGCTGGGCTGTATTTTTCCGGGGACGTAGCTTAGTGGTAAAGCCTCAGTCTTCCAAACTGATGATGCGGGTTCGATTCCCGTCGTCCCCTCCACATCAAGCAGGGCCCCTCGCTGAGGGGCCCTGCTTTTTTGTTTAGCTGACTTGGAAGTTAGCTGCTTTGTTGGCTACTGCTGGCAACCGGGGCACCAGTAGAGCTTGCGGCCCACCATTTCGGTGATGGCCACCGGCACGCCACAGACCCGGCAGGGCTGCCCTTCACGCTTGTATACAAAGTGGGCGTCGCCGGCCGCGGGCGGGACCGCCCGCGGTTGCAGGTGACCCCGCTCCCGGCGGTCCAATTCCCAATACACCGGCGGTGTGGTGATGATCCGGCCGTCGCGGACGCCGTCTGCCATTACTGCGGCTGTGTCGTCCCACAACAGACCGGCGGCCCTGCTGGAAAGTCCAGTACCGGGCAGCCACGGATCCAGCCGCTGCCGGAACAGCACTTCGGCCCGGTAGACGTTCCCGACGCCGGCAATCACCTTCTGATCCATCAGCAGCGCAGCGATGGGCGTCTTGCGGGACAAAAGGCCCGTCACAAAGCGGGTCCTGTCCGCGGGATGATTGTGCAGCGGATCCGGCCCCAGCCGGGCCAGGACGGCCCGCGCTTCTGCCTCGGTGATGGCCGCGCACGTGGTGGCACCGCGCAGGTCAGCCCAGCCATGGCGGCTGGCAAGCCGGACGCGCACGGCACCCCGCGGCTCGGGCGGGCCTGCGTACTCAACGGTCCCGCCGTCGTTGGTACTTTCGGGGTCCCCGAAAACCTCGCGCTCCCCGATCTTCCTTGGCGCGCCGATACTGGAGGCCCCGCTGAACGTGGCGTCGCCGCCGAAGTCCCAGGCACCATAGAGCCCCAGGTGGACGTGCAGCACCACGGCATGGTCAAAATGCAGGAAGAGGTGCTTGCCGTGGGCGCGCGAATCCTTCATGACCTGGCCGTCCAGCAGCGCCGCGCCGGCAGCGAACCGGCCCTGCGGGCTGCTCACGGACAGTGACTCCCCGGTAAATACGTCCCCGAACTGTTGCGCCAGGCGGCGGACTGAATGCCCTTCGGGCACTACTCGATGACCTCGCCGGTGTTTTCATAAGCCGCGATCTTGCCGATGCGGCGGACGTGCCGTTCGTCGTTGCTGAACGGCTCAGCCAGGAAGGCCTCGATCAGTTCGGTTGCTTCCTCGACAGTGTGCTGTCGGCCGCCCACAGCCACCACGTTGGCGTTGTTGTGTTCACGCGCCAAGGTGGCGGTGGAGTGGTTCCAGGCGAGGGCTGCGCGGACCCCCTTGACCTTGTTGGCCGCAATCTGTTCACCGTTGCCCGAGCCGCCCAGGACGATGCCCAGGGCATGGATTCCTGCCTGCTGGTCAGCCACAACGGCGAGCGCCACGTTGATGCAGAAGGACGGGTAGTCGTCCAGGGCATCGTATTCCTTGGGTCCGTGATCCACTACGTCGTAGCCCTTGGCCGTGAGGTGTCTGACCAGATGGGCGCTGAGTTCCATGCCTGCATGGTCGGTGGCGATATGTACCCGCGGGAAGGCAGGGGAAGAAGTCACAGCAGTATCCGTTCGTTTCGGCGCCCGGGGCCAGCAGTGCTGGTTCAGGCCAGGGTCAGATCATCACGGACAAGGTTACTAGGACTCAGACTCCGGGGCACGTTCGCCGGACGCACCCCCGTGCGCCCTCGCTGCCACCCGGGTCAGTATTTCTGCCAGCCGGGCCGCGGATGCCGGGCTGCCGCCGCTGACCGCAAGGTTGCGCCCATCGGTTTGATGCACGACGACGGCGGGGCCGCTGCTGACCAGCATCGCGGCGGTACCGCGGTGGTTGCGGTAGCCCCACCCGCCGTAGTCGGCGGCGCGGACATCCGCGGCACTGGCCGTCGAGATCGCGGCTGCCGGCACTGCCATCACCGGCAGCACGCCGGCCACCAGGACGCGCAGGCCGCGGCGGTCGGCCTTGACCCGGGCGCAGAGGAAAGCAGCGGCCACCAGAGCGAGGGCCACCATCAGGGCCCCGAGCCACGGCAGCGCCACGGCGATCAGCGCAGCCGGGAACAGGCTGGCCACGGCGATCATCACAAACACGGAACTGCGGGCGTGCACCCACATCCGGAAGGTGTCTCCGGCGAGCTCCGGGTCAAGTTCGCGGGCGAGGGCCCGTTGCAGGGCCCGGTCGTCGTCGAGCGACCACCGGGTATCGGCTTTGAAGACGAACCCCATGGTGACGCCCAGCGAGACCGCAGCCCCGCTGCCCAAGGCAAGGACCGTGAGGTCCACCCGGGATTCCCGGGCATCGGCGAGGCCGGTTTGGCCCACCAGCCCGGCGGCCAGGACACTGGTGATGAACAGGCTCAGGAACAGCCCGGTTCCCATCATGATCCGGCGCATCACGGCCGGCCGGGACAAGGGCACCGCCTGGGACAGTACCAACCACCCTGCGGCGATGATGAGCAGCGCCCCACCGGCTGCATAGGCGCCGAACGGGGCAAAGGCCGCACCGCCGTCGGCCGTCCAGCCGATCGCCACGGGGTCCGGAAGATCGGGCCGCAACAAGAATGCGCAGAACACAAAAGCCACCGCCAGGACCACGGGAAAGCCCACTGCAAAGCGCAATGCCTTGGTATCCACCGACTCCCGGAACTTTCCCATGCATTAACGCTACTCCCGCCGGAGGCCGTGACAGAATGACTTCACTGTGCCGATGCAGGCCACCGCCCGCCGGCAACCGCAACCCCTTCTGGAGGCCCCACTTGCCAGGTATGAACCTGACTCGCGCCGAAGCCCGCGAGCGTGCCGAACTCATCACTGTTGACTCCTACGATGTCATCCTGGACCTGACCAAGGGCGAGAAGGTCTTCGGGACCACCACCACGGTGAGGTTCACGGCAGAGCCCGGATCCGCCACATTCATCGATGCCGTCACCCACACCGTGCACAGCGTCACGCTCAACGGGCGCGCCCTCGACCCTGCCGTCGTCTCCGACGGCGTCCGGATCCAGCTCCAGGAACTGGCTGGCTCCAACGAGCTCACGGTGGTGGCCGACGCGCCGTACATGAACACCGGCGAAGGCCTGCACCGCTTCGTCGATCCGGTGGACAACGAGGTGTACCTGTACACGCAGTTCGAGGTTCCCGATTCGCGCCGCATGTTCGCGGTGTTTGAGCAGCCCGACCTCAAGGGGACCTTTAGGTTTACGGTCACGGCGCCCTCGCACTGGGATGTCATCTCCAACTCGCCCACCCCTGCCCCCGTGGAAGCCACGCCAGGGACGGACGGCGGCGCCGGCTCGGTCTGGGCGTTCACCCCCACACCGAGGCTGTCTTCCTATGTCACCGCCCTGATCGCCGGCCCGTACCAGGCTGTCCGGTCCGAGGTCACCAGTTCCGACGGCCGCGTGATCCCGCTGGGTGTTTTTGCCCGGAAATCCCTGATGCAGTACCTCGACGCGGACAACATCTTTGACCTGACCCGCCAAGGCTTCGAATTCTTCGAGGCGCAATTCGGCTTCCCGTACCCCTTCGAGAAATACGATCAGCTGTTCGTGCCGGAGTTCAACGCAGGCGCCATGGAGAATGCCGGCGCGGTGACCATCCTCGAAGGCTACGTTTTCCGGAGCAAGGTGACCGGGGCGCAGATCGAGCGCCGGGCCATCACCGTGCTGCACGAACTCGCGCACATGTGGTTCGGGGACCTGGTGACCATGCGCTGGTGGAACGACCTCTGGCTCAACGAATCCTTTGCCGAATACATGTCCCACCTCGCCGCCGTGGAAAACACGTCATTCACAAGCGCCTGGACCACCTTCGCCTCGGTGGAAAAGTCCTGGGCCTACCGCCAGGACCAGCTGCCCACCACGCACCCGATCTTCGCCGACATCAGCGACCTTCAGGACGTCGAGGTCAACTTCGATGGCATCACGTACGCCAAGGGCGCCTCAGTCCTGCGCCAGCTGGTGGCGTGGGTAGGGCCGGAGCAGTTTATGGCCGGGGTCCGGGAGTACTTCGCCAAGCACGCGTGGCAGAACACCGAACTCAGCGACCTGATGGCGGAGCTGGAGAAGGCCAGCGGCCGCGACCTGGACCAGTGGGGCCGGCTCTGGCTGGAGACCGCCGGCGTCAATACGCTCAAGCCGGAGCTCGCTGTGGACGGCTCCGGGACGCTGACATCCTTCACCATCGTGCAGTCAGCCGTCGAGGACTGGCCCACCATCCGTCCGCACCGGCTTGCCGTCGGTTTCTACACCCTGAACAGCGCGGGCAAGCTGGAGCGCGTGCACCGCGAGGAGCTCGACGTCGACGGCGAGCGCACCGACGTGCCGGCACTGGCGGGCCTGGCCCAGCCTGACCTGATCCTGGTTAACGACGACGATCTCGCCTACGCGAAGGTCCGGCTGGACGAGAAGTCCCTCGCCACGGCAACGGCGCACCTGAAGGACTTCAGCGAGAGCCTGCCGCGTACCCTGGTGTGGAACTCCGCCTGGGACGCTGCCCGCGACGGCGAGTCCCCCGCGCGCCGGTACGTGGAGCTGGTCCTGGCTAACGTGGCCGCAGAATCGGATTCCTCGGTGATCCTGGTGCAGCTGCGCCAGCTGGCCACCACGCTGAACTTCTATGTGGCCGAAGAGCACCGCGCGGCCACCACGGTCACAGCCGTGGACGCGCTGTGGGATCTTGCCAGCGCCGCACTCGGCGGGTCAGACGCCCAGCTGCAGTTTCTGAAGTCGTTTGCCCTGTTGGCCCGCAGCTCAGGCCAGCTGGACACCGTGGCCGGGCTGCTGGACGGCACCGCGACTCTGGAGGGGCTGACCGTGGACCAGGACCTGCGCTGGGAGCTGCTGACGTCTCTGGTGGCCGGTGGCCGGCTGGGCAAGGCTGAGATCGCTGCTGAACTGGAACACGACAACACCGCGAGTGGACAGAACGCCGCGGCCCTGGCCACGGCGGCCATCCCCACCGCCGAAGCCAAGGCCGCCGCCTGGGACTCGATAGTGGTCACGGGAGAACTCTCCAATGCGCTCCAAGGTTCAGCGGTCAATGGCTTTATGCGCGTGCTGGACCGTTCGCTGCTGGAACCGTATGCGGAAAAGTACTTCGAGGCTGTTCCCTCGATAGTGGCAAACCGCACACACGCACTCGCCCAGCAGATCGTCGTCGGGCTTTACCCTGCGCTGCTGACTACGCAGGCAACGGTGGACCGGACGGATGCTTTCCTGGCAGGCCTTCCGGCCGACAGCGCCGCACTGCGGCGCATGATGCTGGAAAACCGCGACGGCGTGGCCCGGGCCCTGCGGGCACGCTCGGCCGACGTGCTGCCTGGCGAAGCCTAGTCTGGCGCCGTGGGCCTGGGCGAGCACCACTATTCCCTGACGGTGCAGTGGACCGGCAACCTGGGTAACGGCACGTCGTCGTACCGGGGCTACTCACGGGACCACGACATCCGGATCCCCGGGCTGCCGGTCCTGCCCGGTTCCGCCGATCCGACGTTCCATGGGGACCGTGACCGCTACAACCCGGAGCAGCTGCTCCTTGCAGCGCTGGCACAGTGCCACATGCTGTCGTTCCTGCATGTGGCGGTGAAGCACGGGGTGGTGGTGACCGGCTATCAGGACGACGCCACCGGTGTGATGCGCCTGAACCGCGACGGCAGCGGACAGTTTGAGTCCGTCACGCTGAACCCGCGGGTCACCGTGGTGGACGCGGCCCATGTGGATCTGGCCGAACGGCTGCACCGCGAAGCCAACGCGGTCTGTTTCATCGCCCGGAGCGTCAACTTCGCCGTGCATCATTCACCCGTGACTGTGGTGGCCTGACAGGAGTTCACCGGCCGTGCCGAGCGAACGGGCCGCGTTGACCCACCGGACACCGTTTGGCGGTTCCGTCGCGGATTCGCCGGCCAGGCATGTAAGTGCGTGACCTGCGGAAACGGCCTGCCGGGCGATTTCAGTGGGGCGAAAGGCAGTTCCACCCAGAATGAGGATGCGTCCGGGGCCGGGCTACGGCGCTAGGGTTGAAAGGGAATAGAGCCTATGCCGCGGGCGAACCTGCGCATTGGGCCGATCTCATCCCCCGGCCGCCGCCGGTGACCCCCAGGAGTTTTGCCTCTATGTTCAGCGCGATGTCGATTACACCCCCGCCTCTCACCGCGCAGCCCGACGGCGTCAGTATCACGGGCATCGCGATCAGCCTTGGCGTCGGAATCGCCGTGTGGCTGGTGGCGACGTTCGTGATTTCGCGGATCAGCAAGCGCGTGGCCGCGGGCAGCAATTTCTTCAAAAAACCGCATTTCAAGTGGGTTGCCCCCGCGCTGCGGGCACTGGACCATGAACGCCGGGTGCAGCGGGCGGAGACCATCGGTTCCCTGCTCAACAGCATCGTGGGCGTGCTGGTGGCCGTGATCACCATCATGTATGTGCTCCAGAACCTGGACATCAACATCGCACCACTGTTGACCAGCGTCGGGATCCTGGGTATCGCCATCGGTTTTGGCGCCCAGCAGCTGATCCGCGACTTCCTTGCCGGCATCTTTATCACCATTGAGGACCAGTACGGGATCGGCGATGTCATCGAAACCAGCGAGGTGGTGGGTGTGGTCGAGTCCATGGGGCTGCGCATTACCCGGGTCCGCTCGGAGGACGGCGCCATCTGGTACCTCCGCAATGGCGAGATCCTTCGCGTCGGCAACCGTTCGCAGGGCAAATACGTGCCGGTGCAGGACTCGCCGGTCGCCGCTCAGGACACTGCCCTGAGTGCGCCTGCCACCGAGGCGAAAAAGACTGAGCAAAAGGCCGGAGAATAGAGACATGACCATACCCGCCGAGCCGCAGCAGCCCCGCCAACTCATGCAGAACGATCCCTTCAGCCAACCCGGCTACACGGAGAACTTCTACGATGCCGTGGGCGGACACGAGACGTTCGTCAAGCTGATCGATGTCTTTTACGACGGCGTCGCCACGGACCCGCTGTTGCGCCCGATGTACCCGGACGAGGACCTTGAGCCGGCCAAGCGGCGGTTCCTGATGTTCCTGGAGCAGTACTGGGGCGGCCCCGCCACGTATGGTGAGGAGCGCGGCCACCCTCGCCTGCGGATGCGCCACATGCCGTTCCGGGTCACGCCTGAAGCCAAGGACCGCTGGCTGTTCCACATGCGGACAGCCGTCGACGCCCTGGTACTGCCCTACTTGTACGAGGGAACACTCTGGGACTACATGGAACGCGCCGCGTTATCCATGGTGAACAGCCCCTCGGACGCCTGACGCCTATACTCCGCATACGGGGCTGGAGTCTTAGCCCGTACGACGACGGCTGGCGGGGTACTAGAGACCGCTGCCGGTTCGTGCCAGGACATGGCCGCGCGGGCCACTGAGGCGGAACCAGCGGCCCGCCCGGTAAAGCTTCTGGTCCGCGTCTGCGAGGAATCCCAGGGTGAGGGCCGCGAACGCGGCTCCTGCCGGGAGGCCGGAGTCATCAAGGGCCCGGCCCCACACAGCGGCGCGCGCGTTGTTGACGATCAGCGCCCCCGGCTGGGCGGGCATGATGCTGGCCACTTCGGTGATGCCGGCCTCAGCCGCGCGCCGGAGTTCGGCATCCGACAACACACCCACCAGCTCCCAGCCGCTGCGGGGCGCGCCGACGCCCGTCCACGATTCGGTGACGGTGGACGGCGGAATCGGCAGCTCGACGCCGTCCTCTCCTGCCCTGGCAAGCCGGTCCAGGACAGCCGAGAGCGGCACCGTCACGTCGATCGCGGAAGGTTCCGCCAGCGCCATGGTGCGCAGGCCCAGGATCGTGGGGGTGGATTCGCCCAGCAGGCGGGGCCGCAGCAGGCACACGTAGGCCGCGAGAACGGAACCTGCGGCCTGAAGCCGGATGGCGCCGTCGTCGACCGTTTTGGCACGGGTGGTGAACGTGCGCAGATCCGCGAGATCACGCGGGTCAGCGAACCGGAAGGACTTCGTTAGTAGGTCAGACACACTAAGAACACTACCGGCTGAAGCCTGGTTGAGCAGCGGCAGGGCGACGTCTAGAGTCAATCCATGACTGAAGCCGAAACCGGACTGCTGGCGCCACCCAGCGGCGACCCCACCGAAACGCTCATCCAGCTCCTTGACCTCGGTGAGCTTGAAGGCGCCCGGACCGATGAGGACATCTTCCTGGGCCCATCGCAGCAGCAGCCCCGGCAGCGCGTTTTCGGAGGGCAGGTTCTGGCCCAGTCGCTGGTCGCTTCCATGAGGACGGTGGACCCGGAACGGTTTGTCCATTCCATGCACGGCTATTTCCTCCGGCCCGGCGACGCCAACAAGCCCATCACGTTTGGTGTCCAGCGCCTGCGTGACGGCCGGTCCTTTTCGGCCAGGCGTGTCCACGCGTACCAGGAGGGCGTCCCCATCCTGTCGATGATCGCCTCCTTCCAGGATCTGGACGAAGGGCTCGACCATGAATCCAAGATGCCCGCCAACATTCCCGATCCTGAGTCGCTGCCGAGCACGGCCGATCTGCTGGGTAAGTTCGACCACCCGATCGCCCAGCACTGGGCTTATGAGCGGCCCTTTGATATCCGACACGTTGACCCGCCGCTGTACGTCTCGGCCAAGGGCAAGAAGGAGGCCAGTAACGCTGTCTGGATGAAGACGTTCGGGCCCATGCCCGATGATTCAAACCTGCACCGGGCCGCCCTGGCCTACGGCAGCGACTACACGCTGCTGGAATCCATCCTGCGCCGCCACGGGCTGAGCTGGATCACGCCCGGTATGAGTGTCGCCAGCCTGGACCACGCCATGTGGTGGCATCGCCCCGCCCGGGTGGACGAATGGCTGCTCTACGTCCAGGAATCGCCCAGCGCCCAGGGAGCCCGCGGCCTCGCCACGGGCAAGATCTTCAACCGGGCCGGGCAGCACGTTGCCTCGGTGGCGCAGGAGGGCATGGTCCGGGTGCCCACGGACCTGAAGAACAAAGTAGTTGGCGCCCTACAGTCCAAAGTCCTGGAGCACCAGATCCGCAAGGCCGGGCGGAACTGACCCGGGGCGGGGCTGGCTGAGCGGGCTGATTGCGGAGGGTCAGCTGGCTTTCGGCAGTCAGATGTCTGGCGGGCAGCAGAAAGACCGGCACCCTTGATGGCGGGGTGCCGGCCTTTCTTTGCGATCAGTCGCGGGTGAGGCGGCGGTGCGTCACGCGGTGCGGCTTGGCCGCATCGGGTCCGAGCCGCTCTACCTTGTTCTCCTCGTAGGATTCGAAGTTTCCCTCGAACCAGTACCATTTGGCGGGGTTTTCCTCGTCGCCTTCGTAGGCCAGGATGTGCGTTGCCACCCGGTCCAGGAACCAGCGGTCGTGCGATACCACGACGGCGCAGCCGGGGAACTCCAGCAGCGCGTTTTCAAGGCTGCTGAGGGTCTCGACGTCGAGGTCGTTAGTAGGTTCGTCAAGGAGCAGCAAGTTACCTCCCTGCTTGAGGGTCAGCGCCAGGTTGAGGCGGTTGCGCTCACCACCGGAGAGCACCCCGGCCTTCTTCTGCTGGTCCGGGCCTTTGAAGCCGAAAGCGGCAACGTAGGCGCGGGACGGCATTTCGACCTGACCCACCTGGATGTAATCCAGGCCGTCGGAAACAACTTCCCACAGGGTCTTATTCGGGTCGATGCCGCCGCGGCTCTGGTCCGCGTAGGAGATCTTGACCGAATCGCCGATCTTGAGCTCGCCGCCGTCGAGCGGCTCCAGGCCAATGATGGTTTTGAACAGCGTGGACTTGCCCACGCCGTTAGGACCGATGACGCCGACGATGCCGTTGCGGGGAAGCGTGAAGGACAGACCGTCGATCAGCGTGCGGTCGTCGAAGCCCTTCTGCAGGTTTTTGGCTTCCAGGACCAGCCCGCCCAGGCGCGGGCCCGGCGGAATCTGGATCTCTTCGAAGTCAAGCTTCCGGGTACGGTCAGCCTCGGCTGCCATTTCCTCGTAGCGGGCCAGACGGGCCTTGGACTTGGTCTGGCGGCCCTTGGCGTTGGAGCGAACCCACTCAAGTTCCTCGGTGAGGCGCTTAGCCTGCTTCGCGTCCTTCTTGCCCTGGACTTCCAGGCGGGCACGCTTCTTCTCCAGGTACGTGGAGTAGTTGCCTTCATAGGGATACAGGTGGCCGCGGTCAACCTCTGCGATCCATTCCGCGACGTGGTCGAGGAAGTAGCGATCGTGGGTGACGGCCAGGACTGCGCCGGCGTAGCTGGAGAGGTGCTGTTCCAGCCACAGCACGCTCTCGGCGTCCAGGTGGTTGGTGGGCTCGTCCAGGAGCAGGAGGTCTGGCTTCTGCAGCAGGAGCTTGCAGAGGGCCACGCGGCGGCGCTCACCGCCGGAGAGCAGTGTCACGTCCGCGTCCGCGGGCGGGCAGCGGAGGGCGTCCATGGCCTGCTCAAGCTGGGAGTCGAGATCCCAGGCCTCCGCGGCGTCAATGGCTTCCTGCAGCTGACCCATTTCTTCGAGCAGCACGTCGAAGTCAGCGTCGGGGCTGGCCATTTCCTCGGAGATTTCGTTGAAGCGCTGGATCTTGCCGTAGATCTCGCCAACACCTTCCTGGACGTTGCCCAGGACAGTCTTTTCCTCGTTCAGTGGCGGTTCCTGCAACAGGATCCCCACGGTGTAGCCGGGGCTGAGCCTGGCCTCACCGTTGGAAGGGATGTCCAGTCCGGCCATGATCTTCAGGATGGTGGACTTACCGGCACCGTTCGGGCCAACAACACCGATTTTGGCGCCCGGGAAGAACGACATGCTTACGTTGTCAAGAATGAGTTTTTCGCCAACTGCCTTGCGGGCATTGGTCATTGTGTAGATAAATTCCGCCATGGTTCCAAATCTAGTGGGTTGGCGGGCTTAACTCACATTCGAGGCGTCAGACAGCCGTACCCACGAAGCACTTACCGCTGGCCAGGACCGGCAGAACGATGACGGTGACGCTGCCGTCACGGACCTGTCCCACCACGCATTTGGTGCCCTGTAACACTGCGGCTTCGATGGCGTCCGCTTCCAGCCCGGTGGGCGTCCGGCTGGCCGACACTTCAAGGGCCGCGACGGCAATCCCGGCACCGGTGAGGGCATCGGTCATCTGGGCCGTGGCTGGCCTTGGTGTCCCCGCCGCCAGCCGGCCCAGCGCATCCGTTACTGTCTGTTTCATGACCGCGATGGCCGGATCCTCCGCCGGGGACGCGGCGGCCTGCCGGGTTCCGGTGGTGGCCGGGTCCGAGGGAGTGGCTACTTCGCTGGCGGTGGCCGCGCCCTGACCGGCCCCCGTTAGCCCGGCCCCTGTTGGGGAGCCGCCAGTGCAGGCTGCAAGCGCGAAAATCATCAGAAGGCTTCCGGCGAGCGCCACGGGCGCCCGTCCGGCACGTGGCGCACGCCGCAGGGAACGGGTAATCCGTCTGGTGATTCTGGTTGCCTGCCGGTTGTCCGTCGCACGATTCATGCCGCCATTCTGTCACGCGGCCATGCATGGGACGGAACGGTCCCGGCGCGGGCGGACTGCCGGCACCGGGTCCGCCCGCTTCCTGTGCGGTATCGAGCGCCAGCACTTTCAGACGGCGGCTCCGGCGAGCTCGCCCGTTTCAGCGTCCACCGGAATGTGGTTGCCGTCTGCGTCCTCGTGGAAGACTCCCAAGGCTGCAGCGTCGTCGTCCGCGTGTTCCCCTTCCTCCGGGTCGCCCCCGTCGTCGTCAGGATCCGCAGGGCCGATGCCGCTGCCGTCCGCTGCGGCTTCCTGGCCTGCCGCGCCGTTGTCTGAGACGAGGTGCAGTCCGGTGTCGCTGGTACGGATGTAGTTGGCCGAACCGCGTTTGAGGTCGTGCCCTACGGAATCGGCATCGATTTCGGCTGAATGGTAGATCCGGCCGTCTTTCTCCCAGCTGCGCAGCTTGAGCCGGCCAACGACGATGACGCACTGGCCTTTCTTGATGCTGCAGGCCATGTTCCCGGCAAGCTGACGATAGCCCTGGACGTTGAACCAGTTGGTGTGGCTATCCACCCAGGTGCTGGTGGCGCGGTCAAAGCGCCGCGCCGTTGAACCGAGGCGGAACGAGGCAGTGCCAACGCCGCCCGGAGTTGTGGAGGTCTTGATATCCGTGGCAACGAAGCCCCGGAACGTTTGGTAGTCAGTCATCATCTTGTCCTGTCTCGAAAGGTAGCGCCTTAGCGGCAAAACCAGCTTCGCGCGGACGGCACCGCGCCGCGAGGGATAAGTTCGCGTATGTGCACAACCCTTCCCGCAACTGCCTTGTTGAGGAGAAGTTCCGGCAGCCCGCCCTGGTGAAGCGACTGCACCGTGGTGCCATGTAAACTTTTGATGCGCCTGATCTCTGGTCGTGGCGCCACGTGCCCCAGTAGCTCAGGGGATAGAGCAGCGGCCTTCTAATCCGCCGGTCGGGGGTTCGATTCCCTCCTGGGGCACAAGATGATGACTTGGCACGTCCTTGACGGATGCGCCGGTCAGCAAAAAACACCCCGGTCAGCAGACCGGGGTGTTTTTTCATTGTGTGGCTGGTGTGAAATTGCCGTTTCTCAGGCGTAAGGCAGCACGAGTTCCGCGGAGCGCTCCTTGACCGTGGAAAGGACGATATTGCCATCGGTGTCCCAGATCTCCTGATTGAAGATTTCGACTTCGATGTCGCCGGTGTACCCGGCGTCGCGGACCCAGGTGCCGATGGTGGCGAAGTCAATGACGCCGTCGCCCATGTATCCGCGCAACAGCAGCGGATCCGCGGCGATGGGCATGTTGAAGTCGCACACCTGGTAGGAGGCGATGCGGTCTTCCCGGCCGGCGCGTTCAATTTGGGCCTTAAGTTCCGGATCCCACCAGACGTGGAAGGTGTCGACGGCGACGCCAACAGCCTTGGTGTCGAACGGGGCGGCGAGATCCAGGGCCTGTCCCAGGGTGGAGATCAGGGCACGGTCAGCCGCGTACATCGGGTGCAGCGGTTCGAGCACCAGCCGGATCCCGTTCTCGGAGGCGAATGGAACAAGGTCGGCGAGGCGGTCGGCGACGCGCTGGCGGGCAGCCACCACGTCCTTCTCCGCCGGCGCCAGTGCGGCGGCCTGGCCTTCGGCGTTGGCCGCTGTCAGGAAACCGCCGCGGCAGAGCGAGGAGACCCGGAGGCCGGCGTCCTTGATCAGCTTGGCGGCCTTGTCCAGCCCTGCTTCCTCAACGCGGTCACGCCATGGGCCGATGGACGGGATGCCGGCGTTGACGCAGGCGTCGACGACCTGTGCGAGGGTCCACTTCTTGGTGGTCGCGCTGTTGATCGAAAGGCGCGAAAAAGGGGACGGTCCTGAATTTAATGTCATACTCCCACTCCGTTGATGCGCAGGTAGTCGGACATCCGGAACACGGCGAGCGCAGGATCCTTCAGCAGCAGCTTGTCGTGCACAACGCCCGCGGTGACGCCGGCTTCCTTGCCGATGCGGGCCAGTTCGATGGCCTCTTCGAGGGTTTCAGCCGTGGGCTTTTCGGTGAAGATGTGCTTGCCGGCCAGCATTGCCTTCTTCAGGGTGGCGGCACGGAGGCTGGTCATGGAGGCATCGAACATGATGTCCACGGAGGGGTCGTTGATCACGGAATCGAGGTCGGTGGTCCGCTCCGCCACCTTGTGCAGTTCCGCCAGTTCGCGGATCTTGGCTTCGTTGCGGCCCACCAGGATCGGCTCCACCTGGACCTTGGTGCCGTCCTCCAGCTAAAGCCTCCGGCATCACGGATGGGGAGGATGGAACGCAACAGGTGCTGGCGGTAACCCATCCGGCCGGTGATGCCGTTCATGGCGATGCGGATCGTCTTTGTTTCGAAGCCCACTTGTCCTCCGCGGTGAGTTACTCAAAATGTCTTGGGAAAGCGCATTCCCACTGAATCCATCATGCACGGGTCACCGCATATTGGCAAGCGCTTTCCCTGCCTACCTTCAAACTGCCATACTGAGGTCGGCGCCTATAGCGCTGAAGTACGTACGAACAGGAGAAGCTGTGGCTGCCAGTACCCTCACCGAGGTGGCCCGTTTGGCGGGCGTTTCGCCGGCCACCGCCTCCCGCGTGCTGAACGGCTCCGCCCGGATACCCGGCAAGGATATTGCCGACCGTGTGCGCCAGGCCGCCGAATCCCTCGGCTACATTCCCAACGCGCAGGCCCAGGGACTGGCGAAGTCCAGCTCCGGACTGATCGGGCTGATTGTGCACGACATCGCCGATCCCTACTTTGCCGCCATAGCCCGCGGCGTCCAGGAAGCCGCGAGGGAACAGCACAAGATGGTGCTGTTGGCCACCACCGAAGGCGCTCCGGAAAGCGAGAAGGAAGCCGTGGGTGCCTTCGCGGCTCGCCGCGCCGATTCCATCGTGATCGCAGGTTCGCGGACTTCCCGCGTCGAGGACCGGGACGGCAACGCTGAACTGGCCGCAGAACTGGACCGTTATTGCCGCAATGGCGGCCACGTGGGCGTGATCGGCCACGGGATTGTGGGCGCCACGGCAGCAGACGGCTACCACGTGGTGAGTGTGCCCAATGAGGAGTTGGCCGCGCAGCTCGCCACCGAGCTGGCGGCGTCGCGGGAAGACTTCGTCATCATTGGCGGCCCGGAAGGGCTGTTTACGTCCGACGACCGGATCCGAGGGTTCCAGCGTGGCCTAGCCGTCGCAGGCCTGCCAGCCGCGGATGTCATCCGCACGGACTTCAACCGTGCCGGCGGTTTCGAGGCCGGCCTGGCCATGGCTGCCCGGATCACAGCGCCCCGGACCGGGGGCAATGCACCAAGGCTCTGCATCTTTGCCGTCAACGATGTCATGGCTATCGGGACCGCCGCTGCGCTGCGCTCCCAGGGACTGCGGATCCCGCTGGATGCCGCCGTCGCCGGTTTCGACGATATTGAAACCCTGCGCGATTTCCGCCCGGCCCTCTCCACAGTGCACCTTCCCTTGGAGGAAATTGGCCGGCAGGCTGCCAGCAGCGCGGCGGGAATGGGCGACCGCGGGGCCGGATCTTCGCCGATAACCGGACAGGTCACTCTGCGGCGCAGCACCGAAGTGGCCCAACCCAGCAGCGCTGAGTCAGTGGCCTGAGGATGCTCCCGGTCTCAATGACTGCCGTGCCTGCCCGCGGCAATGCAGGTCCGCGTCCAGCGGTTCCGGTCCTTCCGGGTGGCGGGTATGCAGGACAGGCCGACCACGGGCGGTGGACAGGACGCGGGTGGGCGTCCTGGGCTTCTCGGCCGGCGGCCACCTCGCGGCAACGCTGTCGACGGCGGTCTCCACCGGAAACGCCTCGCTGGACGTCGAGGCCGCCGTTTCCGGACCTTTCGGTTCTGTGCTATTCGGTCGTATCCTTCACGAACGCGGTCCATCAGGGGTCAGTGGACAACTTAGCGGGCGGGTCGCCGTCGGACGATCTGCTCCGGGCACTGTCTCCAGATCTCCAGGTCACGGCCACTACCCCGCCGGCCTTTGTGTGGCACACTGCCGATGATGCGGCTGTACCCGTCCGCCACAGCGTTTCTTACGCGGGGCGTTGATGCGCGCGGGCGTGCCGGCCAAACTCCACGTTTTTCCGCAGGGCCGCCATGGCCTCGGGCTGGCCCGGGAGCTGCCGGGACCGGATCAATGGACATCGCTGTGTGCGGCCTAGCTGGACAGGATGGGATGGACCACTGAGGACTGAACTGTCGGCCTGAGCCGTCGGCAGTTACGGAAGCGTGAGGATCACCGGGCCATCAGCAGTGATGGCCACCGTGTGCTCGCTGTGGGCAGCCCTGCGGCCGTTTGCTGAACGCAGCGTCCATTCGTCGTCGTCGTGGTAGTAGTCGTCCTTGCGGCCCAGGATCAGCATGGGCTCGATGGCGATGACCAGCCCCTCGGTGAGCTTGATGCCCCGTCCCGGCCTGCCGTCGTTGGGCACAGGCGGTTCGGCGTGCATGGTGCGGCCGATGCCATGGCCGCCGTGATCAGCCAGCAGACCGTAGCCCGCCCGCCGCGCGGCGCCGCCGATCGCGTAGGCAAGATCGCCCATTTTGTTGCCGATCCGGGCGGCCTCAATCCCGCGCGCCAGGGCGGCGTCCGTTGCATCGATGAGGGCCTGATCCACAGGATCGGGTGTTCCCACGATGAAGCTGATGGCCGCATCGCCGCACCAGCCCTGCAGGAATGCCCCGCAATCCACGCTGAGCAGATCACCGTCCTGGAGTGTGTACCCGCCGGGAATCCCGTGAACCACGGCGTCATTCACGCTGGTACAGATCACTCCGGGAAACGGGACTGAGGCCCACCGCGGGTGGTAGTTCAGGAAGGCCGGCGTGGCTCCCGCCGTGGCTATGGTGTCTGCGGCAAGGGTATCGAGCTCACGCAGGGTTACACCCACTCCGGCTGCCGCACGCACAGCCGCGAGAGTGGTTGCCACCACCCGCCCGGCGTCGCGCATGAGGGCAATCTGCTCGGGAGTCTTAATCATGGACATGTAGGGAACCTCCGGCGTCGGGTGGCACGGCCCAAGGGAACGTGCAGTTTGGCTGGTCCCACTCTAGGTCCGTCCAGCCTGGAACGGACCGGCCGGCATGTCACCGGCCCCTCGCTAAAGTTGCACCATGGACGGATTATTGCCGCATGGGGAAACGCTGGACAAGGCACCTTCGGACACGGAGGATCGGGCCACGGAGACTCCGAACCGCGAGTTGGTGGACACTGTCCGCGCGGCGCTGCGGGAGCGGACCGAGCCGGAGCGGGCCGCCGGAGCGCACGCCTACATGAAGTCCGCAGTGCCGTCACTGGGCGTCAGGGTCCCGGAGGTCAGACACCTGGCGAAGGCCGCTGCCGCCGCCCATCCCTTAACCTCGGCGGGCTTCTTCAGGCACTTGCTGCTGACCCGGAGCACCGACCAGGACTTCTGGATCAGGCGGTCGGCCATCACCTCGCAGTTGAAGGCCAAGCCCCGCACGGATCAGGACCTGCTGCGGGCCGTGATCGAGCCGAACCTGGCGGACCTGGAATTTTTCATCCGGAAGGCTATCGGTGGGGTGCTTCGTGAATACGCCAAGTCCGAGCCGGATTGGGTGCGCAATTTCGTGGCGCAGAACGGCACACGCCTGAGTCCGCTGTCCCGGAAGGAAGCAATGCGACACCTGGAAGGGGGCCCGGCGCGGGGAGCCACCGGCGCCGGATGACGGTGCCTGCGGAGACTAGATGACGGGGCGTTCGGTCACTGGCTCGGCCGACTTCCGGAATAGCCGTTTGGTGTCCGGATCCATGAAGATCAGGTACATGGCAAAGAGCAGGCCCGTTATTGCGGCCGCGAAGCGGGCCAGCACGAGGGCAAGTCCCAGATCCTCCGTCTGGAGGTAGGGAAATACCTCCAGCTGGTCGGAAATGGCGTAGATCATGAAGAACGACACGATGAAGTACAGGGCCTTGACCTGCCAGTCGTTGCGGATGCCTGTCACCGCAAACAGCGGGATGAGCCACACCACGTACCATGACTGGATCATCGGGGCCAGCACCACAATGGCCGCAAAGGCCAAGGTGAGGCGGCGGATCAGGCGGTTATGCTCACCCTTGAAGATCTGGAAGGCGACGACGCCTACGGCCAGTAGTTTGCCGGCGTCGAACACCCAGTCTGCGAGCGTCCACCCATGAAGGCCGAAGGCATTTGAAACTGAAGCGACCATCAACCCCACGAGTCCCACCGGCGCGTACCAGATGAAGAGGCTTCCGGGGGCCGATAGCCCGTTGATCCAACCGAAACCGAACCCATTGACCAGGCTCAGGCCATACAGAATGGCCAGGCTAAGCCCTCCCGTCAGTCCCCAGAACATGAATTTCCGCGGCCAGCCGGCGTTCTTGCCTGCCCAGATCAGGCCGATGAACGGCAGGAAAACGATGGTGATGGGCTTGACGGCGATGGAAAGGGTGACCAGGACTATACCCAGCACCACGCGTCTGGTGGCCGCGTAATACAATCCGGCGAGGGCCAATCCGATCATGAGGGCATCGTTGTGGACGCTGGCGATGAAGTTGGTGAGGAACAGCGGGTTGGCGGCGGTGAGCCACACTGCGCGGTGCGGGTTGACGCCGTGAAGCTCGGCCAGCTTGGGCACATAGATAACGCAGAGGACCACGCCGAACAGCGCAACGAGCCTGAAAAGCATCACGCTGGCCTCGGGCTGGACGTTGGTGGACCAGACCACAAACTGCTCAATCCACAGGAATAGCTGGCCGTACGGCACGGGAGCTTCAGTCCACTGTTTGTCGGCGCCAAGCTGGAAATAGTTGGACAGCGCCGAGATGCCGTTTTCGTAGGGGTTGAATCCCTCCACCATCAGCCGGCCCTGACCAATGTAGGCGTACACGTCGCGGCTGAAAAGCGGGACAGTGAACATCAACGGCAGGCCCCATGCTGCGATGGCCTGCAGCGTTGCCTTTCGCGCGGCCGGCCCCCACACGCGGATCCGCTGGCCAAGCCTCAGCCAGGAGCGGACCAGGAGCATGCCGCCCACCGCGACCAGCACGATGGCCAGGGCCACGCCGATGGCCTCCGTGCGCATCCAGATAAAGATCGGTACCCGGCGGAGTTCGGAAACGGGGGCCAGCCATCCGACGCCGAGGGATCCGAGCACCATCAGGACCGAGCCGACAAGACCGGCAAGGATGGGGGACCTTGCGTTATCCACTTCTGCCTCTGCGGGCTTCAGCATCACGCTGGCGGCCATCTCCCCCGTTCCAGGCACAGGCGCCGTCATCTCAGGATCGTCCAATCTCTTTACACTTGGCGCTCCAACCCCGCGGGCGGCAGTGGCAGCCCGGGTCGCGCAGGCACAGCACAGCGGCAAAACCCTCGCCCCCATGTAACCGAAATCCTAGCATCGGACGGTTGCGCCGGAGCCAAACGGTAGGCTGGTCCGGTGCCTATATCTAACGAACGCATCGTCTGGATCGACTGCGAAATGACCGGCCTGGACATCAAGAACGACGCCCTGATCGAGGTGGCGGCGCTGGTGACGGATTCAGAGCTCAACATTCTCGGGGACGGTGTGGATGTGGTGATCAAGCCCGAGGACGCTGCCCTCGCCCAGATGAACGACTTCGTCAGGGACATGCACACCCGGTCCGGGCTGCTGAAGGAACTGCCGCACGGCAAGAGCATGGCCGAGGCCGAAGCCACCGTGATGGAGTACATCGAAAAGTGGGTGCCGGACCCGCGCAAGGCACCGCTGGGCGGCAACTCCGTGGGGACAGACCGCGTCTTCCTCTCCCGCGACATGCCGGCCATCGTGGAGCACCTCCACTACCGCGTGATCGATGTGAGCACCATCAAGGAACTCTCCCGCCGCTGGTTCGCCCGGGCTTACTTCCAATCCCCCGCCAAGAGGGGCGGCCACCGCGCACTGGGGGACATCCAGGATTCCATCGACGAGCTCCGCTACTACCGCGAGGCGGTTTTTGTTCCGGCTCCCGGACCTGACAGCGACTCTGCCCGGAAAGTCGCCCAGCGCATCACTGCCACGCCCGGCACAGGTACCCCAAAAGAGTAATCTGCACCACATTCGGGGGAATTTTCCGTAAAAACCCAAAAAGTGGCACAAGCCGCCTCCGACAGCAGGTAAGCTATTTGAGTTGCCTTTCCAGAGCACCGGATGACCGGGAATCTGCGGGCACATGGTGGGCTTAGCTCAGTTGGCAGAGCGCCTGGTTGTGGTCCAGGAGGTCGCGGGTTCAACCCCCGTAGCTCACCCTCATAGGGCGGCAGTAACTGCCGTTCAGTGGAGGCCGTACCGGATATCCGGTACGGCCTCCACTTTTTTGCATAAACGCCGGCGACACGCCGCACGCACGAAGGGCCGCCTGAGATGACAGTTCTGCCAATCACCGTCTGGGGAGAGCCGGTGCTGCACCACCGCGCCGCTGAGGTGGAGGTGTTCGACGACGGGCTGCGCGCCCTGATCGCGGACATGTTTGAAACCAACGAGGCTGCCAACGGCGTGGGCCTGGCGGCGCCGCAGGTTGGTGTTGGCAAGAGAATTTTTGTTTACAAGTACGCCAATCACGACGGCGCCCCGCCCATCGGAGTCCTGGTTAACCCGGTGCTGACCCTGTCCAAGATCTCTGGCGCACTGCCGGACCCCGAGGAAGAGGAAGAGGGTTGCCTCTCCTTCCCCGGCGGCGCCTACCCGCTCAAGCGTGCGGAGTGGGCGCGGGTGGAAGGCTTTGACGGCTACGGGCAGCCCGTTGAGTTCGAGGCCACGGGATGGTTCGCCCGGGTTCTGCAGCACGAGTACGATCACCTCGACGGAAAGCTTTACGTCAACCGGCTGATGGACCGCTATGCACGGAAGGCCATGAAACTGGCCAGGAAGAGCGGCTGGGGTGTGCCCGGGCTGACCTGGATGCCCGGCGTGGATCCGGACCCGTTCGGCCACTGAGCCGACGCATTACCGGGCGCTGATGGTTGGCTGGTCCGGGCAGGAGTCCAGGACGCGCTTCATTGCATCCTTCTCCGGCTGCGTAACCCACAGTTTGTAGGACGCCTTCACCGAGATCTGGCGGGCAACATAGTGGCAGCGGAAGTTCTTGTTCTTCGGCAGCCAGGTAGCAGCGTCGCTTGCGCTCTTCTGCTGGTTGGCGGGACCGTCCGCGGCGATGAGGTTCAGCGGATCGTTGGCCAGGCTCTGGCGCTGCTGCGGGGTCAGCGCCTGTGCGCCTTTCTGCCACGCGTCTCCGAGCGCCACAACGTGGTCGATCTGGATTTCCTTGCTGCTTTCCGGACCGCGCCGGAATTCCACGGCTTTACCCGTGTACGGCTCCTGGATGGCACCCGACGCTACCCTGCATTTGGACCCCTCTGTGAAGCCCACGGCGGTCAGGTCCCTGCGAAGGATGTCGTTGCGGGTGTCGCAGCCGTTCCGGTCCACGTCCAGCCAGGCCTGCCCGAAGGCCTCCCGCTGGTAGTTGTCCTTGGGAGCCCTGCCCTTGACGGGCAGCCCCTCGAGGGCGTCCCGGGCACTCCCCTGCGGTACAGCATGCACCGGCACCACGGGCTTCATCCAGGTCCCGTCGAAAACGGGCGCCTCGCTGGGCCCTGCGATGGCTGGTTCCGCCGCTGCGAACTGCCCCGCAGTGAAAAACCATCCTGCGGAGCCGACTGCAGCCAGGGCCAGCACAGCCAGCAGGGCCCAGGACTGCCTCGAACGGCGGCGGGCGCTGCGGTAGGCACGCCAGCTGACGGTCATGGGTAACCAGCTCTTCCGGAAATGTAACGCACCAGAAGAGCCTAGGTCACCCCACCGACACCCAAGCAGTTATCCACAACGGGGAGGAGAAGTGGACCGGGCATACCGCCCACTACTGAGACCGGCTACTGCTCCCGGGCTACACGGCGCAGGTCTTCTTCGGCAACCTGGAGGAGCCCTTCGAGCTGCCGCACCCGGTCGTCACCGACATCGCCGGAAGCCCGGGACCCGCGCGCCTGGTCCAGGAGCCTGATGGCTTCTTTGTGGTTGGCCTTGGCGACGTCGAGGGCGTGTTCAAGGGTGGTCTCGTGGAGAGTTTCGTTATCCATGCCACCAGTGTGGTCCCGATTCCCGGCTGATTCCAGCGCATCAGCCGGGAATGTCGGGCAGCCAGCCCGGCGAACGGCCTAGACGGCGATTGCGGCCAAGGCCGCAGCGGCTTCCTTGGCCGGGAACGCCGGCGGGTTGACGCCGGCCATCTCTTCCATGACCCGGACTACCTGGCAGCTGTAACCGAACTCGTTGTCGTACCAGACGTAGAGAATGACGTTTTTGTCGTTGGAGATGGTGGCCAGGCCGTCCACGATGCCGGTGCGGCGTGAGCCAACAAAGTCCGTGGAAACAACCTCGGGCGAATCGATGTAGTCAATCTGCTTGCGGAGGTCAGAATGCAGGGACATCTGGCGCAGGTAGTCGTTCACCTCATCCTTGGTGGTGCCGTTTTCCAGGCTCAGGTTCAGGATGGCCAGCGAGACGTCCGGCGTGGGGACGCGGATTGAGCTGCCGGTGAGCTTGCCCTGGAGTTCGGGGAGGGCCTTCGCCACAGCAGTGGCCGCTCCGGTTTCGGTGATAACCATGTTCAGCGCGGCGGAGCGGCCGCGACGGTCACCGTTGTGGAAGTTGTCGATCAGGTTCTGGTCGTTGGTGAAGGAGTGGACGGTTTCCACGTGGCCGTGGATCACGCCGAATTTGTCGTTGATGGCCTTCAGGACCGGGGTGATGGCGTTGGTGGTGCAGGACGCTGCGGACACGATCCGGTCCGTGTCCTTGATGCTGCCGTGGTTGATCCCGTGCACGATGTTCTTCAGCGCGCCCTTGCCCGGCGCCGTCAGGAGTACCCGTGCAACGCCCTTGCTCTGCAGGTGCTGGGACAGGCCTTCGGCATCGCGCCAGCGGCCGGTGTTGTCCACCACCAGGGCGTTGTGGATGCCGTAGGCGGTGTAGTCGATCGTGGCAGGATTATCCGAGTAGATGACCTGGATCTGGACACCGTTCGCGGTGATGGTGTTGACAGCCTCATCCACCCGGATGGTTCCCTCGAAGGAACCGTGGACCGAGTCGCGGCGCAGGAGGCTGGCGCGCTTGGTGAGGTCCTTGTCCGAGCCGCGGCGCACCACGATGGCGCGCAGTCGCAGGCCGTGGCCACCACCGGCCTTTTCGATCAGGAGGCGCGCCAGGAGCCGGCCGATCCGGCCAAAGCCGTACAGCACGACGTCGGTGCTGGTCCGGTCATCGCCACCGCGCTTGCCCACGACATCGGCAAGCTCGGCACGGAGGAACTCTTCCAGGGTGGCGCCGTCGCCTTCTGCCTTGAACTTCTCCGCCAGGCGGGCGACGTCGATAGCCGCCGCACCCAGCTCCAGCTGAGCCAGGATGTTCAGCAGCGGTGCGGTCTCTTCGAGCAGGAGCTCGGTGTTACTCATGCGGCGGGCAAAACGGTGCGCTTTGAGGATGTTCATGGTGGACTTGTTGATCAGGCTCCGGCCATGAATGCTGGTGACCACGTTGTTTTCGCGGTACAGCCGGCCAATCACCGGAATCATGGCCTCGGCGAGAGCCTCCCGGCCCATCCACGTATCAAGACAAGAATCTGACGTCTGGCTCACAGAACTACCTTCCTCGGTTCAGCCGCATACGTCGTCGTAAGCGGTTGGCGGCCACCTGATGTTGTCCAGGGGCTCTGGCACCGGCAGGATGCGGTCCATCCCGGGTGCCGTGGAGAAGCGTAAAGAAAAGCCACCGGCTGCGAACGCAGACCCGGCGGCAGAACTTCTACGTTCGCTCTCCATTCTAGGCTGGAGCAGACCCGCGGACCGCCGCCACCAGCGTGAAATCACTCACATGCGGGGCGGGTCCGTGCCCGGCGGGAGGTGTTGGATGGGTTGACCGATACGCCGGGTTCTGTGCTCCCGTGCCGTTACCAGCGCGGAAGTAGCGGCCATCCATCTACGGACGCCGTTGCCGACGCCCTCCAGCGGCCTACCCGGACACTCGGGCGGGCAGCCCTCAAACGTGTCCTGTCTGGCCTTGCTCCGGGTGGGGTTTACCTAGCCTTCCCGGTCACCCGGGAAGCTGGTGGTCTCTTACACCACCGTTTCACCCTTACCTGCTGAGCTTCCGTTGCCGGAAGACGCAGGCGGTCTGTTCTCTGTGGCACTGGCCTGCGGGTCACCCCGAGTGGGCGTTACCCACCACCCTGCCCTGCGGAGCCCGGACGTTCCTCGAGCCACTTGCGTGACGCGCGGCCGCCTAGTCAACCCATCCGCAGCCCAGTCTACCGCCGGCAGAAGGCCACGCTGTCGCCGGTAAGATCGTACGGTGCTGATTCTGCTGCCCCCCTCCGAAGGCAAGACCCCCGCAGTCCGCGGGTCCGCCGTCGACTGGCCGTCACTGAGCTTCCCCGAACTCAACACCTATCGGGCAAAAGTCCTGGAGGCGCTGGGGACGGTCAGCGCACATGAGGATGCCCTCGCGCTGCTGGGCGTCGGCGCATCGCTGCAGGACGACGTCGAACGCAACACCCGGCTCCACGCCGAACCGGCCGCCCCGGCACACCAGATCTATTCCGGCGTTCTGTACGACGCCCTCGGCTACAAAACCCTGACGCCGGCGCAGCGGCGGAAGGCCGATGTATCTGTGCTGGTCATCTCGGCGCTGTGGGGCGCCATCCACTTCGCGGACAGTGTGCCCGCCTACCGGCTGTCGATGGGAACGGCACTGCCCGACGTCGGCCGCCTCGCCTCGTTCTGGAAGCCAAAGATTTCGGCGGCCCTCGCGGAGTCGGCGTCCGGGCATCTGCTCGTGGACTGCCGCTCCAGCACCTATGCCGCCGCCTGGGCACCGCCGCCGGCCCAGACGGTGGCCGTCAACGTTTTTACGGAGGTCAGTGGCGTGCGCAAGGTGGTCAGCCACTTCGCCAAACACACCCGCGGCGAGCTGGCGCGGCACCTGCTGGCCCGCCGCGGCAATGCCCCGCTGACCCCGGGGCAGCTGCTGAAGGCCACGCGCGAAAAATGGGACGCCGAGCTGGTGGATGGTTCAGCGCGGAAACCGCATGCCCTGAACATCATCCTGCCCAACCAGGTAGCACAAACAGTCGTTCCGAGCGTTCACGACGGCAGTTAGAGCGCCCTGCATCGGCTGCTAGTTAGCTGGGGCGGGAGTGTTCCACTCGGCAGATCGCACCAGGATGGCACCCGAATCAGGGCAGAACACAATGTCGTCGTCGGAGGCGGCCTTGATCTCGGCGAGGTCCCCGGGACTCAGCTTCATGCCGGAGGCCTCAGAGGTTCCGTGGAACAACCGGGCAGCGCCCACGCCCCGCTTTGCCAGCGTCTTTTCGTAGATAGCCAGCATCCCGGCGTCGAGGCCTTCAGCGAATTCGGCGCGCTTGCCGCGGACTATGGTCGCTTCAGCGGCCACTTCGGCCAGGGCTTCATCGAGTTCGGCGCGGATGCCGCCGAAGGAGCCCTGGACGTTGTCCACGATGAGCTGCTGGGCAGCCTGACGCTCGCGCAGTGAATCCAGGCGTTCCAGGACTTCCAGCTCCACGTCTTCAAGGTCGGAGCGGCGCTTGTTGAGGGAGGCGATGTCCTTCTGCAGGGCCACGAGGTCCTTTGACAGCCCCGTCCCGCTGTTGAGCCGCGCTTCGTCGCGTTCGATGCGGGAGGCAACCTGCTCGACATCGGCCTCGGCGCGCTTCAGCTCGGCTTCGGCGTCATGCACGGCCATCTTGGCGGAGCCGAGTTCACCGTTGGCGACGGACAGGGCCGATTGGAGGTCCTCGATCCGGGGATCGGTTTCCAGGGCACGGCGGCGGTTGGACAGGGACTTGAGTTTTGCGTCCAGCCCTTGCAGTTCGAGCAACTTCAACTGTTCCGCCGGTGCTGCCTTGGCCACTATTTACCTCCGCTAAATCCAATCCGGCCGAAGCCGGGCACCGTATCGGCGCTTTATAGACTCTAGCGCCTGGCGTGCTCCCCTGCCTCGCTAGGTCCCCACCGGCTCCCGCACCTCGCTGCGCTCGGAGTGGGTCCCTCGCCGGTGTGGTCCCAGCACGGATTCGCCGGCCACGCTTAGCCCGGAGTCAGAATGAAGTCCCACGGATCGCTGTTGGTGGTGCTTACCTGGATATCGACGTCGTGGCCCTGATCGGAGAGCACATTGCCCAGCGCCGACGCCGCAGCGGGCAGCCACAGCCATTCGCTGGCAAAGTGCGAAACGTCAATCAGGTAGGGCCGGCCGTTCACTGCCGCTTCACGGGCTTCGGACGCCGGATGGTGGCGGAGGTCGGCGGTGACATAGACGTCGGCGTTGTTGGCCCGCACCTCGTTGAACAACGAATCCCCCGCACCCCCGCACACCGCAATGCGCCGCACCAGCCCGTCCTTGTCCCCGGACACACGGACTCCGCCGGCCACCGCTGGCAGGATGCCGAACACCCGGGCCGCGAAATCGCCCAGGCTCATCACGTCCGCCAGATCACCCACACGTCCAATGCCTTCCTCGGGCAGTCCGTTCGCGGCCACCGTCAGCGGGACAACGCCCTCGAGTCCCAGCGCATCGGCCAGGACGTCGGAAACGCCCCCGACAGCGGAATCACCGTTGGTATGGACGGTCAGCAGCGCGGTTCCGGACTCGATGAGGCGGTGAATAGCCTGCCCTTTGGCAGTGGTGGCCGCCACGGACGTGACGCCTTTGAGGAGCAACGGGTGGTGGGTGATCAGGAGCTCGGCACCCCATTCCACGGCTTCCTCGATTACCGTAAGCGTGGGATCAACGGCGAACATCACCCTTGTCACGGGCGATGACGGGTGCCCGGCCACCAGCCCCACTTCGTCCCAGTTTTCGGCCAGCGACTCGGGCCAGAGTTCCTCGACCGCCAGCAGCACCTGCGCCAGCGTGGGAGCAGCCGGACCAGCCGGACCAGCGCCCGCCCCGGCAAGGGTGCCGTCGTCGAGCTTGTCCGCATCTGTAACGCCGATGTCTGCAGGTTCCATAGTCTCAGTTTTACCCCATGGAGCCATCTGGCTCGCATGTGTCACAGTCTCGTAAGGTGGTCAGGGAATCATCTGGCGCGCTCAACCATTGAAGAGGTCATGAAAACTTTTGTTCTCGGCGGGGGCTGCTTCTGGTGCCTCGACGCCGTCTACCAAATAACCAAAGGCGTCACGTCGGTGATTTCCGGATACACGGGCGGCCATGACCCCCAGCCGGACTACTACTCCGTCTGTGGCGGGACCACTGGCCACGCTGAAGTCGTGGCGGTCACTTTCGACGAATCCGTCATCCCGGCTGAGGTCATCCTGGACATGTTCTTCGCGCTGCACGATCCCACAACGCTCAATCGCCAGGGGTACGATGTGGGCACGCAGTACCGCTCGTCAATGTTCTATGAGACCACCGAAGAAAAAATCCTGTTCGAGGAGGCGATCAACCGGAACCAGGCTCTCTGGTCCCATTCGATCGTTACGGAGGTCAGCAGGCTCCCCCGATTCCATGTCGCGGAGGACTTTCACCAGGACTACTACGCCAAGTATCCCGAGCAGGGATACTGCCAGGTGATCATCAATCCCAAACTCGCCAAGGCCAGGAAATATTACTCTCCGTGGCTTAATGCTTAGCAGCGCCCGCTCAGCCATCGTTAGGCTGACCTCAGCATTCACACTTGAGAGATAGGCATATCTACATGGCACGGATCTATGACGATGTAACGCAGTTGGTCGGCGGCACTCCGCTGGTCCGCCTGAACCGGTTGACCGAGGGACTGGGCGCGACTGTGGCGGTCAAGCTTGAGTTCTACAACCCGGCCAACAGCGTCAAGGACCGCATCGGAGTGGCCATCGTTGACGCCGCCGAGAAGTCGGGCGCCCTCAAGCCCGGCGGCACCATCGTTGAAGGCACCTCCGGCAATACCGGCATCGCCCTTGCCATGGTGGGTGCGGCCCGCGGTTACAAGGTCATCCTGACCATGCCTGAGACCATGTCCACCGAACGCCGCGTTATGCTCCGGGCATTCGGCGCCGAGATTGTCCTGACCCCGGGTTCCGAGGGCATGCGCGGCGCCGTGGAAAAAGCCCAGGAAATCGTGGCCAACACGGAAAACTCCATCTGGGCCCAGCAGTTCGCCAACGAGGCCAACCCTGAGATCCACCGCACCACCACCGCCGAGGAAATCTGGTCCGATACCGATGGCAAGGTGGACATCTTCGTCGCCGGCATCGGCACCGGCGGAACCGTCACCGGCGTCGGCCAGGTCCTGAAGGAGCGCAATCCTGAGGTCCAGATTGTCGCCATCGAACCGAAGGACTCCGCCATCCTGAACGGCGGCGCTCCCGGGCCGCACAAGATCCAGGGCATCGGCGCGAACTTCATCCCGGAAATCCTGGACACAAACGTCTACGACGAAGTCCTGGATGCCACCCTGGAAGACTCCGTCCGGGTCGCCCGTGAACTCGGCGTCAAAGAAGGCATCCTCGGCGGCATCTCCTCCGGCGCCATCGTCTGGGGCGCCCTGGAACTGGCCAAGCGTCCGGAGAATGCCGGCAAGCTGATCGTCGCGATTGTCTGCGACTTCGGTGAGCGTTACATCTCCACAGTGCTCTATGACGACATCCGCGGCTGATCAGCCCGTTGTCGCCCCGTTTCCTGTAGAAAGAACTTTGTGGGCTTTTTCGCAAGACTGAAGGAAGACCTCGACGCCGCCCGGTCACACGACCCGGCGGCTCGAGGCTCTTTTGAGAACTTTTTCGCCTATTCCGGGCTGCATGCCATCTGGATCCACCGGCTGACGCACCATATGTGGCAAACCCCGGAATTTCGGTTCCCGGCGCGGCTGGTGTCGCAGCTGGGCCGCTTCCTGACCGGAATCGAGATCCATCCCGGCGCTACGATCGGCCGGCGCTTCTTCATCGACCACGGCATGGGTGTGGTCATTGGCGAAACCGCCGAAATCGGCGAAGACGTGATGATTTATCACGGCGTCACGCTGGGCGGCCGCTCCCTGGCCAAGGTCAAGCGCCATCCCACCATCGAGGACCGGGTCACTATCGGCGCCGGAGCCAAGGTCCTGGGCCCCATCACCATAGGCCGGGACAGCGCCGTGGGCGCCAACGCCGTGGTGGTCAAGGACGCGCCGCCGGAATCGATTGTGACCGGTGTGCCGGCCAAGTGGCGCCACCGTGATGCCCAGCGCGAAACCAAGCCCGCCGTGGATCCGGCCGAGTACGACATCGAATACCGGATCTGATCCGCCTATGCATCCCTACCGGGCGATACGCTTCAGGACTGCCGTGACCACCGCATCATAGAGCCGGTCCGGCAGGACGCGCCGCAGGCCCAGAATTGCGGCCGCTCCCTTGCCCACCGGGTACCGGGTGCGGGGACGGGTGGCCGTGGCCGCGTGCAGGACAGCTGCCGCTATCACCGCCGGCCGCGTGGACGTTTCTGGCCTGTCCGTGGACGCCAGGACATCCGCCATGTGCCGTGCCTGTACAGCATACGGCCCCTCGCCGCTGCTGGACAGCAGCCCGTCAGCGGAAATCCGGCCCCACTCGCTGAGCGTACTTGCCGGTTCGATGATGGCTACCTCGACGCCGTGCGGCTTGAGTTCGAGCCGCAGTGCATCGCTCATGCCCTCAACGGCGAACTTCGTGGCGTGGTACCAGGCGCCAAGGGGTTCGTAGAATTTTCCGCCGATGGACGAGATGTTGATGATCCTGCCCCGTCCCGCACTCCGCATGGCCGGCAGGACCAGCTGCGTCATCCTGGCGAGGCCAAAGACGTTCACCTCAAATTGGCGCCGGCCCTCGGTCAAGTCCACCTGTTCCAGTGCCCCATAAGACCCGTAGCCGGCGTTATTGACCAGGACATCAATCCGCCCGCGCTCTTCAAGGACACGGGCGACGGCGGCACGCATCGAATCATCGTCCGTCACGTCCAGTGCCAGGACCTGGACGCCCAGCGCCTTCAGCGGCTCCATTCTGCCCACCCGGCGGGCGCCCGCGTAGACGACGAAACCGTGGCTGCTGAGCTTCTTCGCCGCCTCGAAGCCGATACCCGTGGATGCTCCCGTAACTAATGCGACTGGCTTGGGCATTCTGACTCCTTGGATGGAAGGACACCACAACTGCCGGAAACGCCAACGGCCGGCAGCTCCCAGAATATCCGGGAACTGCCGGCCGCAGGGTTCGCAGCTTGATGCAATCAGAGCGTGGTGACTAGTGTGTGTCCACTGCTTCGATTTCGGACTTGTCCTCGCCCCACAGGGTGTGGAACGTGCCCTCGG
Organism: Pseudarthrobacter sp. S3; assembly: GCF_050156905.1. Lineage (NCBI taxonomy): Bacteria > Bacillati > Actinomycetota > Actinomycetes > Micrococcales > Micrococcaceae > Pseudarthrobacter > Pseudarthrobacter sp. S3. The sequence goes on from NZ_CP189583.1 coordinate 2,577,324, forward strand.
CGTCGACACGGCCGTAGGTGTGCGCGCCGAAGAGGTCACGCTGGCCCTGGATCACTGCGGCCGGCAGGCGCTTGCGGCGCAGGCCGTCGTAGTAGGCCAGTGACGAGGAGAAGACCGGCACGGGGATGCCGAGCTGGACGGCGGTGGAGACCACACGGCGCCATGCCGGCAGGACATCGGCGATGGCCTTCGTGAACGCCGGGGCGAACAGCAGGTTGGCCGGCTTGTCTTCTGCGGCGTAGGCCTTGGTGATTTCCTTGAGCAGTTCGGCACGGATGATGCAGCCGCCGCGCCACAGCGAAGCGATCTCGTCCAGCTTGAGGTCCCAGCCGTATTCCTTGGCTGCTGAGGTCAGCATGTCCAGGCCTTGGGCGTAGGAAACCAGCTTGGACGCGTAGAGCGCCTGGCGGACGTCCTCAACAAAGGTGTCCGGAACGTCGACGGCGATTTCCTCGCCGGCGAGCAGTTCCTGGGCGATCTTGCGCTGCTCGGTCTGCGATGACAGGGCGCGGGCGAAGACCGACTCGGCGATGCCCGACGTCGGGGAGCCCAGCTCCAGCGCGGAGATGACCGTCCAGCGTCCGGTGCCCTTCTGGCCGGCGGCATCCACCACAACGTCCACAAACGGCTTGCCGGTGCGGGTGTCAACGTGGCCCAGGACCTCGGCGGAGATTTCGATGAGGAAGGAGGCGAGTTCGCCCTTGTTCCATTCTTCGAAGATTTTGGCCTGGTCGGCGGGCTCGAGGCCGGCGCCGGAGCGGAGGAGATCGAAGGCTTCGCCGATGACCTGCATGTCGGCGTATTCGATGCCGTTGTGGACCATCTTGACGAAGTGGCCGGCGCCGTCGGTGCCGATCCAGGCGCAGCAGGGCTTGCCGTCCACGTGCGCGGCGATCTTTTCGAGCAGCGGACCGAGGGCGTCGTAGGACTCCTTGGAACCACCGGGCATGATGGACGGGCCGTTCAGGGCTCCTTCCTCACCGCCGGAGACGCCGATGCCGACGAAGTGCAGGTCCTTCTTCGCCAGCGCGGCTTCGCGGCGGCGGGTGTCCTCGTAGTGGGAGTTTCCGGCGTCGATAATGATGTCGCCGGCTTCCAGGAGAGGTTCAAGCTGCTCGATGACCGAGTCAACCGGTTTGCCGGCCTTGACCATGATCAGGACGCGGCGGGGCTTCTCCAGGGAGTCAACAAGCTCCTGCAGCGTTTCGGTGCGGACGAAGTCGCCGTCCGTGCCGTGCTTTGCGAGCAGCGCGTCAGTCTTTTCGACCGACCTGTTGTGCAGGGCAACGGTGAAGCCGTTGCGGGCCAGGTTGCGGGCCAGGTTGGCGCCCATCACCGCAAGGCCGGTGACACCGATGTGTGCAGACATCAAAACTCCAATTTCGTTGTGCAATGGATGTGCAGATGGCTCCGCGTTCGCTGCGAAGCACGCTGTCACGAACCGATGGATCCTAATAAAGCATATATATTCAATCGGCTTGAGGGAAGTGGTGCCCACTTTGTGGGACGTGGCCAGTCAATCCCAGTTTAGGCTTGAGTCCATGTCGACCAGCCTGCACCACCGTGCCATTGAGAACCTTGGCACCCGGATCATCACGGGCGAGCTGCCGACCGGACACATCATGCTGGCCGAGCACCTTGAGGAAGAGCTGAAGGTTTCGCGGTCCGTGGTCCGCGAAGCCGTGCGGGTTCTGCAGTCCCTGGGCCTCGTGGAAACCACCAAGCGGGTAGGTATCCGCGTGCTGCCCCCGAGCCGCTGGAACCCCTTCGACTCCCAGGTCATCCGCTGGCGGCTGTCCAGCGACGCCCGCGGCGCCCAGCTGCGGTCACTGATCGAACTGCGTTCCGCCGTCGAGCCCGCCGCGGCCGAGCTGGCAGCGAACAATGCCCCGGCGCAGCTGCGGCGGGAACTGGTGGACATCGCCCACGCGCTGCGCGACGCCGGCCACTCCGGGGACGCGCAGAAGTTCCTGGAGCTGGACATCGCTTTTCATTCGGTCCTGCTTTCCGGCTCGGGCAACGAAATGTTTGCCAACCTGATGGGGCAGGTGGCAGAGACCCTGACGGGACGCACAGTCCACGGATTGATGCCGGACCACCCCCACGAGGGGGCGCTCCAGTGGCACGTCGATCTGGCCGAAGCGGTCGCCGCCGGGGACGCCGCCACAGCCCGGGACGCGTCCGAACAGATCATGCGCCGCACCACCTCCCGGCTGTCCGGAACCTGGACGGACCAGCCCCGGGTGTTTATCCCGGTCCGCCGGAACTGACCTCACTCGGAACCAGCCAGAGACCAGCACTTCTACATCGCGCTATTCGGGTTGGAAGTTGAGGAGGACTTTTCCTGATTCGGCGGAGTTCCTGGCGGTTTCGAAAGCTTCGAGTCCTTGGCTGAGGGGGTATTCGTGGGTGATGACGGGGTTGATGTGGAGGGTGCCGTCGGCGAGGGCGGTGATGACGTCGTCGATCTCGTTGTTGAAGCGGAAGGACCCGCGCAGGTCCAGTTCCCGGGTGATGGCCAGGGAAATCAGGACCGGCTGGGGCCCGGTGGGCAGCAGCCCGACCATAACCACGGTCCCGCCGCGCCCCGCGCTCTGGATGGCTGAGGCCAGGCCATGGTGGCTGCCCGAGGACTCAATCACCACATCGGCCTGCACCGCGGCGATCGCGTCCGTGTCCCCGGCCTGCAGGGTCTGATCCGCGCCGACCACGGCGGCGATCTCCAGCGGTTTGGTATGGACGTCGACGGCGGTGATCCGTACCGCGCCGGCACGTTTAAGGACCGCGATGGCCAGCGCACCGATCGGGCCGCACCCGATCACCAGCACACTCTTGCCCGCCACGTCCCCGGCCCTCGCGACGGCGTGCCAGGCCACGGCGGCCGGCTCGATCAGCGCCGCGGTCCGCAGGTCCACGCCCGCCGGGAGCTCCCGCAGCATCCGGGACGGCAGGTTCACATACCGGGCGAACGCACCGTCGGTGTGTGGAAACCGTGCCGCACTGCCCAGATACGTACACCCCGGGGACAGGTTGGGCCGGTCCGCCGGCCACCGCACATCACCCGCACCTGGTCCCGGGGTGGCCGGGTGGACCGCGACCGCGGTCCCCACACCCGGGCCGGTCCCGTCCGCCGCGGCCGCCACCACGGTCCCGGAAATCTCATGCCCGAGCACCATCGGCGCCTTCAGGACCGACTCCCCCGCAGCGCCATGGAGCCAGTAATGCAGATCCGACCCGCAGATCCCGCCATACGCAACCTCCACCACGGCCTCGCCCGGGCCAGGCACAACCAACGGGACCGCCTCGACCCGCAGATCCCCGGCCGCGTACGCCACCACCGCCGGACCCGACACCTGCAGCACTGTTGCTTCGGTCCCCTGAGCCAGCATTCCGGTGCCCATCAGACCACCACCGTCATTCCGCCGTCGATGAAGATCGTCTGCCCGTTCACAAAGTCCGACCCGTCCGAGGCCAGCCACACCGCAGGGCCCGCCAGGTCCTGGACCGTGCCCCACCGGTGCGCCGGGGTCCGGCCCAGGATCCAGGCATTGAACTGCTCATCGTCCACCAGGTTCTGCGTCATCTCGGTATGGATGTAACCCGGAGCGATCCCGTTGATCTGCAGCCCCGAACCCGCCCACTCCGCCGTCATCGCCCGGGTCAGGTTCCGCAACCCGCCCTTTGCCGCCACATACGGGGCAATCGTGGGCCGGGCCAGGTCCGTCTGCACCGAACAGATATTGATGATCTTGCCCCTGCCGCGCGGGATCATGTGCCGCGCCGCCTCACGCCCCACCAGGAACGCGCTCGTCAGATCCGTCCTGATCACCCGCTCCCAATCCGCGACATCGAGCTCCAGCATCGGCACCCGATGCTGGATCCCGGCATTATTCACCAGAATCTGCAACGGCCCCACCTGCTCCTCCACCCACAAAATACCCCGCGCAGCCTCGGCATCACTCGTAACATCAAACGCGACACTACGCACCCGACCCGGGGCAAAATCCGCGGCCATCACAACCTCCGCCGCCTTCAACCGCTCCGCATTAATCCCGTTCAGCACCACCGTCGCCCCGGCCCCAGCCAACGCCCGCGCCAACGCATTACCAATCCCCCTACTCGAACCCGTCACCAAGGCAACCCTCCCCGTCAAATCAAAAAGAGTACTCATGGTGCAGCTCTCCCTTTCGTCAGTCTCCGCAGGTTCCGCGATATTGGTGTTGTCGCTCAGATTCGAAATGGCCTGGCGGACCACGGCAAGGTCCTGCTCGCCAAGGCCCTGGCGCTTGAGTTCGGCGTAGAGTTCGACGCCGGCAGTCGCCATCGGCACGGCAGCGCCGGACGCCCGGGCTGATTCGAGCACAAAGGACAGGTCCTTATGCATGAACTTCGCCGGACCTGTGGGTGTGTAGTCCTTCCGAACCAAACGCGGTCCCACGTTCTCCAGCACGCGACTGCCCGCAAGGCCACCGGACAGGACATCGAAAAGCGCTGCCGGATCCATCCCGGAGCGCTCGGCGAGCTCAGCCGCTTCGGCCAGTGCCGCCGTCGTGGTTCCTACAATGAGCTGGTTGCAGGCGTTGGCGAGCGACCCCGCGCCCAGTGGGCCCATATGCCTGACGGTGGTTCCCATCGCGTTGAAGAAGGGCTCGAGCTTCCGGAAGTCGTCCGCGGCACAGCCGGCCATGATTGCCAGTGTCCCCTCGGTCGCGCCCTTGGTGCCGCCGCTGACCGGGGCGTCCACTACGGTGGCGCGGCCGTGGCTTGCCTGGCGTACCCGGCGCCCGAAGTCCTGGACGTTTGCCGGTGAGACTGAGCTTGTGACCACCACGGCAGTGCCGGGTTGCGGCGGATTTTCGTCCCAACTCGTCAGCAGCCCCGCCGATGCCTCTTCGATGAAGGAAAGGTCCGGGAGCATAAGGGCGATGATTGGCAGGTCCCGCAGGGATGCAACGTCCGGCGCGGAGTAGCCACCCTGCGCCACAAACTCCTGCAGGGGTCCCTCGGATCGGTTCCAGGCGGTGACCGCCCAGCCGGCGCGGACCAGATTGGCCGCCATCGGCAGCCCCATCAGCCCCAGGCCTACAAAGCCCGCTGTTCTGTCTTCCATAAAGAGGCCTCGACTCACATCGTTTGTGTGGTTAATGAAAGGAAATCTGTCCAATATCCTAGCCGCTATTCAGTATGATGAACACTATGACGACTCTAACCACCGTCGCGATCGCCGTCCCGCTCGAAGCAGAGCTGGTGGAGCGCATCCGCGCCGTAGACCCCTCCGTAACCGTACTTTATGAGCCGGACCTGCTTCCGCCGGAGCGTTTTCCGGCCGACCACTCCGGGGATCCGGACTTCAAACGCACGCCTGCGCAGGAGGAGCGGTATTGGGCCATGCTCCAAAAGGCGCAGGTTCTGTATGGCCTGCCCAATGAAAGCCCCGCGGGCCTGGCCCGCATCGCGCGCCAAAATCCACGGTTCCAGTGGGTCCACGCCATGGCCGCTGGCGCCGGCAGCGCCGTTAAGGCATCCGGGCTGGACCAGGAAACCCTCCTCAAATTCAAGGTGACAACCTCAGCCGGCGTCCACGCCCTGCCGCTGGCAGAATTCGCTGCCCTGGGGATCCTCAACGGCTTCAAGCGCAGCGCCGAACTGGCCCAGGACCAGGCCGCCAAGGTGTGGCCCGAGCTTCGGACCCCCACCCGTCTGGTCAGCGGTTCCACACTGGTAGTGACCGGCCTGGGCGAGATCGGCCTGGAGACGGCCCGGATCGCACGCGCCCTGGGCATGACGGTCAGCGGCACTAAGCGAAACCTTGAGCCGATCGAAGGAATCGAGCAGGTCGCCGGCAACAACGGACTGCCCGGGCTGCTCGCCACGGCAGACGCCGTCGTGAACACCCTGCCCGGCACGCCGTACACGGAAACGCTGTTCAACCGTGAGATGTTTGCCGCCATGAAGCCGGGAACGGTGTTTGTGAACGTGGGCCGCGGCACCGTGGTGGACGAGGACGCCCTGTTGGAGGCCCTGGACAGCGGCCAGGTCTCCTACGCCTGCCTCGATGTCTTCGCTGTGGAACCGCTCCCCCGGGACAGCCTGCTCTGGAACCACCCCAAGGTTATGGTGTCGCCGCATACCTCGGCGCTCAGCGCCGCGGAGAACCGGCTGATTGCGGAGCGCTTCTGCAGCAACCTGCGAACGTTCCTCAACGGCGGCGACCTGCCCCACCTCGTAGACCCGGTCCACTTCTATTGAGGGACAGCCGCCGCCCTGAACCAAAGAGCCCCTGCCGTGGATCCTGGAAACGGGAATCCACGGCAGGGGCTCTTTTGTGTCGGCGTCCTGCCCGACGCTTGTGTCGGCCGTTATCTGGGCGTCCAGCAGGGGAACAACCAGCCGGGCGGCACCGGGAAGGCGCACCCGGAGTGCGCGTTAAAGCAGGAAGGCGGCCTCCCCATGCATGGGAGGCCGCCTTTTGCGTCAGCGGAGTGCCTAACCGGCATCCTCCACCAGGAGCAGGTCCCGGCCGTTGGTTTCGGGGGCGAAGAAGGTGGTGCCGAAGGAGATCAGCGCCAGGACCAGGGAGTAGATCGCGGGAACGAGCCAGGAGTGGCCGGTCGCAGCCAGCAGCGCCACACCGATCATGGGCGCGAATCCGCCTGCCAGGACGGCAGAGAGTTCACGGCTCAGCGCTACACCCGTGAAGCGGTGCTGGGAGCCGAAGAGTTCCGGGAGCATGGCACACTGAGGGCCCAGCATTGACTGCACGCCGAGCGAAATGCCCACCACCATGACCACCCAGACGAGGGTGACATTGCCGAGCGTGACCAGGTAAAAGGCCGGCAGGGCGATGACGGCCTGGAAGAGGGCGCCGTAGCGGTACACCGGTACGCGGCCGAAGCGGTCGGACAGGGCGCCGAAGGTGACCACCATGACCGCTGCGAATCCGGCGGCGATGAGGAGGCCGGTGGGGCCGATGAACTTGTCGCCGGCGAAGACTCCGGCGGGCAGGCTGATGAAGGACACCAGGAGGGCGGAGTAGATGGAGGAGTTTCCGTTTTCTCCCATCCGCAGGCCGATGCCGATGAGCACGTTCTTCTTTGAGTGCTTCCAGATCTGCACTACAGGGTTCTTGACCACGGCCTTGTGCTTTTCCAGTTCCTGGAAGACCGGCGTTTCCTTAAGCCGGAGCCGGATAAAGACCGCGATGGCAATCAGGATGACGCTCGCCAGGAACGGAACGCGCCACAGCCAGCCCTGCAGCACCTGTTTGTCGGCCAGTGCCATCAAAGCGAAGGTGCCTGCGCCGAGCAGGGTGCCCAGCTGGATGCCGACGAACGGCAGTGCGGCAAAGAAACCACGGCGCCGGCGCGGGGCCACTTCTGAAATCAGGGTGGTGGCGCCTGCCTGCTCGGCACCGGCACCCAGGCCCTGGAGGATTCGAAGGGCCACCAGAAGCACCGCGCCGACCATGCCGGCCTGTTCAAAGGTGGGCAGGAGGCCGATGGCGAAACTGGCCATGCCCATCAGGCCGATGGTCAGGATCAGGACCATCTTCCGGCCGAACCGGTCGCCGATGTAGCCGAAGACAACGCCGCCGAACGGCCGGGCGGCGAAGCCCACACCGTAGGTGGCGAACGAGGCGATCACGGCGCCGCTTTCCCCCAGCGGTGAGAAGAAGAGCGGTCCAAAGATCAATGCCGAGGCAAGGCCGTAGATGTAGAAGTCATAGTACTCCAGTGCGGAGCCTACAGAACTGGCAAGAGTTGCCCTTCGCAGCTGGTCCGGATCGACGGCGGCGCCGTCCAGGTCAGTCTGCGGTGATTTAGTACGAGATGTCACAAGAACTCCCTCAAAAACACTCCAGGCCCCCGTTGGCCTGGTGGGATAGCGAGGACACCCCATGGCGTCGATCACTATATTGAACTGAGTACAGCAAGCTGAACAAGGAGCAAGTGGTTGACTGACATTTTTGTTCACACCGGTGCTATGGACGTGGAGTAGACCCGTCAGGGCAGAGTACTTAGCCCATGGGGTTGCCCAGGGACCGCGCCAGCTCGTTCAGTTCCTTGACCATCTGGGCACCCTGCTCCGCGGAATATGTGGCCTTAAGGGCCGTGACTGACAACCCAAGGCTCGGGCCGTGGGCGCCGCGCGTAGGCACCGACACAGCCAGGCAGACTACTCCCGTAGTAGATTCCTCGTCCTCGAACGCGTAGCCCTGTTCCCGGATGGTGGTCAGCTGCGCCTTCAACTCGGCTCCGGTGCGGAGGGACTTTGGGGTCAGGACCGGAAGTTCGGCGTCATCGGAAAACATGGCGTCGACGTCGTGGTCGTGAAGGCGGGCAATCAGGGCCTTGCCCACGGCACATAGGGACACCGGCATCTTGTCGCCGATGTTAGACGTCAGGCGGACCGCCGGATGGCCCTCGTAGCGGGCCAGATAGATGACATTAATTCCGTCCAGCATCGCGATGCGTACGGTCTCCCCGGAAAGGGTCGGCGCCTGTTCGCAGAACCGGTAGAACTCCTGCACTTCGTCAAGCCGGCTCAGATATGCCGCGCCGAGTTCCACGAGCTTGCGGCCCAGCGTGAATTCGGCGCCTTGGCGGCTGATCAGCCTGGCTTCTTCCAACGCCAGCAAGAGGTTGGAGGTGGACGACTTGGGGATTCCCAGCTCGCGGGCCAGGTCGCTAAGCGTCAGCCTTCCGGTAACAGAGGCTGCCAACGCGTCCATGACGGCGGCGGCACGCGTGACCGCCGGCGCGGGCGACGTGCTGCCCAAACCCTCGGAGGAGCGGGGGGTGCGGGAATCGGCCATGATTCTCCTTCGATCGGCACGCCAGGGCGCTTCGCATAGATGCGTTCATTCTGGTGAACAGAAACCATCATAGTGGTCTGGCGGCGTTTCAGGGCCCGGCTAAAGGTTGCGTCCGACACGCCAAGAACCACGTTTCGCGTGGCATTTGTTTGTTTCAGGAAGTTCACGGTATATTCATTGCAGACCCTCCACCGCGGCATCCCCCAATAGTCGCGGTGGAGGGTTTTCCAATGCCCAAATGTTCTCTGGGCATCTGCCGCCGGATTCAGGCGACGTCCACCACCGCCTCCCTCAGCCTCCAGCCGCCACCGAGTCCGTCGCGCTCCAGCACCATAGTGGTCAGCGCGGAATGCGGATTGTGGCCCAGCCGCACCTGGACCTGCAACACCTCAACATCCACACGGCCCAGCCCCTTGGGCATACGGCGCTGCGCCTCCCACCAGCTCACACGTTCAAACCATCTCACCGCATCGGCTCCGACGGCCCATTCCCTGCCGTTGCTGACTACCGCCGTCGGGCTGCCGTCCTGGGCCGTCTTCACCACCACGTATTCCATAGCAGGAACACTAGGGACAGCCACCGACAATTAACGCGCACTGCCTGCGGAGCTCAGTACGGAAGACGGCGCAGGGAAACAAAAACCCCGCCGTTCCCGGCCAATCGGGCCAGGAACAACGGGGTTTGATGGTGGGTCCTACCGGGATCGAACCGATGACATCCACGGTGTAAACGTGGCGCTCTACCAGCTGAGCTAAAGACCCGAACGGCCGGTTTTCTCGCCTCAGCGCGTCAACCAACGAACATAAACTCTACCTGACGGGCGGGACGAAAAGCCAATCGACGAACTCGTCCCCGTCATGGGTCAAGATCGGGGAGTTCGGCGGCGAGCCAGGTCAACGCCTCGCTGACGCCTGCGTGGAGCTTGATGGTGGCGTATTGGTCGCCCCGCGTATCGCCCCTGTTGATGATCACTACCGGCTTGCCCTCCTTCGCCGCGTGGCGGACGAACCGCAGTCCGCTCATCACGGTCAGCGATGAGCCGGCAACAAGCAATGCCCCTGCAGCGTCCACCATCGCGTACGCGGCTTCTGCGCGGTCCTTGGGCACGTTCTCGCCGAAGTAGACAAAGTCAGGCTTGAGCATCCCGCCACAGGCGGGGCAGGCAGCGACCACAAAACTGCTGATCAGCGCCGAGTCATCAACTGTGGCGTCGGCGTCGGGCGCCATTTCCACCAGGCCGGACGTGGTGGCGCGTGCCAGGAAGCCGGGATTCAGTTCTTCGAGGACCCCCGCCAGCAGGTGACGCGTGTACGTGTGCTGACACGCAAGACAAACCACCCGGTCATAACGTCCGTGGAGGTCAATGACATTCCGGCTGCCGGCATCTTCATGGAGCCGGTCCACGTTCTGCGTGATCAATCCGGTGAGCAGGCCCCGCCGCTCCAGTTCTGCTGCCGCACGATGTCCGGGGTTTGGTTCCGCGTGCCGCAACTTGGACCAACCGATGTGATTCCGTGCCCAGTAGCGCTGGCGGCTGGCACCCTCGCGTACAAATTCCTGGTAGGTCATGGGCGAACGTGGCACGGCGTCCGGCCCCCGGTAATCCGGAATGCCCGAATCGGTGCTCAGCCCTGCGCCGGTGAGCAGCGCCAGCCGTTTGCCGGACAACAGCTCCCGGACGCGTTCCAGCCCTTGCAGATCCGTGCTGGACAGCGCAGCAGGGTCAGCGGCCGGCAGGCTGGCGAAGCCCGTCAGGCCGATGCCGTGCCGCTGCTGGTCCATGCGGCGTCAGCTCTGTTCCAGGCCTGCCAGAGCATCCTGGTAGTCTGCGAGCTCGCGGGCCTGGCCACGCGGATTCACCACAACGTAGCGGATTGTTCCGGTTGCATCGATGATGAACGTCCCGCGCCCGGCCATGCCGTTCTCCGGGTCGAAGACACCATAGGCGGAGGCGACGGCGCCGTGCGGCCAGAAGTCGGCCAGAAGATCAAAGCCGTAGCTTTCCTTCTCGGCATAGGCCCGCAGGCTGAACTTGCTGTCCACGGACACTGCCAGGACCGTGGCCCGGGCATCCTCGAACGCTGTCAGGTTGTCACGGATTTCACAGAGTTCACCGGTGCAGACACCCGAAAATGCAAACGGATAAAACACCAGAACAACGTTCTGCCCTCGGAAAGAGGACAACCGGACAGGTTCTCCGAACTGGTTCACCAGCTCAAAGTCCGGGGCATGTTCCCCCACCGCCGGAACAGTCTGGCCGGCTACGGCAAGAGTTGACGTCACTTGTTCTTCCGGCTGACCAGGCGGGTGGCGCTCCAGTCCTTCGACACACCTGCAGAGGTGGTGAGGTGCAGACCTGCGGTGGGCGCCGCTTCCTGGATCTCCGCCGGCGACACGTACCCGGCGCGCCCGGACTTTGGCGTCAACACCCAGACAACCCCGTTTTCACTCAGGGTGGTCAGGGAATCCATGAGGGTATCGATCAGATCCCCGTCGCCGTCCCGCCACCAAAAAATGACGGCGTCAACAACGTCGTGGTCGTCCTCGTCCAGGAGTTCGGACCCTGTCAGGTCCTCAATATCGTCACGTAAGTCGAAATCGACGTCGTCGTCGTAACCGAACTCCTGAATCAGATCCCCATTTTTGAAACCCAATTTTTCCGCCACATTTACCGAAGTGGCGGCGTCGGCCTCGCTCACGTGTTCCTCCAATGCCTAATACATGCGATGCGCATAGTGATTTCCATTACTCCCAGCCAACACCCTTTGTGCCCGCGCTTCAAGCTGCCACCACCGCGATCCGCCATATTCTGCATCACATCCGGCGCCGTCAGCCTGCGTTGCAGCGGCTTTCGTCACACAACCAGTATGACGGCGAAATACAACAGGGACGCCACAGACGCGGCTACGCATCGCGCTGAAGTCACAGCTAGAGTGGCTGGTGACAACTATGCCTGCGGGGCGACCGCCTGGAACTCAATGGCAGACATAGGCGTGAAAGGACCCTGCCCGGCGCACATGACCGGGCTGTTGTAACCGATACGTCGCACACGTCGCATTCACTCCGGACAGTCACCCTGCCCGGAGTGAGGGCGCCGATGCATGCGCGCAAAGAGAGGTTGGACGTGGCTGCAGGAGAAGATACCTCCCATATCCTCAGCGGGTTGACTAACCAGCTGCCTGATCGTGATCCGGAAGAGACCGCCGAATGGCTGGAGTCCCTGGATACCCTGATTCAGGAACAGGGCACCGAGCGTGCCCAGTACATAATGCGCAGCCTGCTCCAGCGGGCCGGCGCCCAGAGCGTCGGCGTGCCGATGGTGACCACCACGGACTACGTGAACACGATTCCGGTGGACCAGGAAGCGCCGTTCCCCGGCAACGAGGAGTTCGAACGCCGGTACCGGGCGTACATGCGCTGGAACGCCGCCATCATGGTGCACCGGTCCCAGAGGCCAAACATCGGCGTGGGCGGACACATCTCCACGTACGCCGGCGCCGCCACCCTGTACGAAGTCGGGTTCAACCACTTCTTCCGTGGCAAGGACCACCCCGGCGGCGGCGACCAGGTCTTCTTCCAGGGCCACGCCTCCCCCGGCATGTACGCCCGCGCGTTTATGGAAGGCCGGCTCGCCGAGGAGGACCTGGACGGATTCCGGCAGGAAAAGTCCAAGGAAGGCCACGCCCTCTCCTCCTACCCGCACCCGCGCCTGATGCCGGAATTCTGGGAATTCCCCACGGTGTCGATGGGCATCGGCCCGATGAACGCGATCTACCAGGCCCAGTCCAACCGGTACCTGCACAACCGCGGCCTCAAAGACACCTCGGACCAGCAGGTCTGGGCGTTCCTGGGCGACGGCGAAATGGACGAGCCCGAGTCCCGCGGCCTGCTCCAGCTCGCCGCGAACGAGAACCTGGACAACCTGAACTTCGTGATCAACTGCAACCTCCAGCGCCTCGACGGACCCGTCCGCGGCAACGGCAAGATCATGCAGGAACTCGAAGCGTTCTTCCGCGGCGCGGGCTGGAACGTCATCAAGGTCGTCTGGGGCCGGGAGTGGGATGACCTGCTCACCAAGGACACCGACGGCTCGCTCGTGAAGATCATGAACGAGACCCCGGACGGGGACTACCAGACCTACAAGGCAGAGTCCGGCGGATTCGTCCGCGAGCACTTCTTCGGAAAGACCCCGCAGACCAAGGACATGGTCGCGGACCTGAGCGATGACGACATCTGGAACCTCAAGCGCGGCGGCCACGACTACAACAAGGTCTACGCCGCGTACAAGGCCGCCACCGAATTCAAGGGCAAGCCCACCGTCATCCTGGCCAAGACGGTCAAGGGCTACGGACTCGGACCCCACTTCGAGGGACGCAACGCGACCCACCAGATGAAGAAGCTCACCCTCGATGACCTGAAGAAGTTCCGCGACCACCTGCGGATCCCGGTCACCGACGAGCAGCTGGAGAAGGACCCGTACCAGCCTCCGTATTTCCACCCGGGCACCGATGCGCCGGAGATCCAGTACATGATGGAACGCCGCGCCCAGCTGGGCGGTTCTGTTCCTGAGCGCCGTTCCAAGCACCAGGAGCTCGCCCTCCCCGAAGAAAAAACGTACGAGGTTGCCAAGCGCGGGTCCGGGAAGCAGCAGGCCGCCACCACCATGGCGTTTGTCCGGCTCCTCAAGGACCTCATGCGGGACAAGAACTTCGGCAAGCACATCGCGCCGATCATCCCCGATGAGGCCCGCACGTTCGGCATGGACGCGTTCTTCCCCACGGCGAAGATCTACAACCCCAAGGGGCAGAACTACCTGTCGGTGGACCGGGACCTCGTCCTCGCGTACAAGGAATCGGCCCAGGGCCAGCTGATCCACCCCGGCATCAACGAAGCCGGCGCGGTCGCGGCGTTCACCGCCGCCGGCACGGCCTACGCCACCCACGGTGTACCGCTGATCCCGGTGTACGTGTTCTACTCCATGTTCGGCTTCCAGCGCACCGGCGACGCCTTCTGGGCCGCCGGGGACCAGATGGCCCGAGGCTTCATCATCGGGGCCACCGCCGGCCGGACCACCCTGACCGGTGAAGGCCTCCAGCACGCCGACGGCCACTCCCCGCTGCTGGCCTCCACGAACCCGGCGGTGGTCACCTACGATCCCGCCTACGGGTACGAGATGGGCCACATCATCCGGGACGGCATCGAGCGCATGTACGGACCCGATTCGGCCGACCGGAACTTGATGTACTACATCACGGTGTACAACGAGCCCATCACGCAGCCGGCGGAACCGGAGGACCTCGACGTGGAAGGTGTCCTCAAGGGCATCTACCTCGCGGCTCCGGCGAAGATCGACGGTCCCCGGACCCAGATCCTGGCCTCCGGCGTCTCGGTTCCCTGGGCCATTGAAGCCCAGCGGCTGCTCGCCGAGGACTGGGGCGTTTCCGCCGACGTCTGGTCCGTGACGTCCTGGAACGAACTGCGCCGCGACGGCATGGCTGCCGAGGAAGAAGCGTTCCTGAACCCGGGCAAGCCCGCCCGCGTCCCGTTCGTCACGCAGCAGCTTGCCGGTGCCACAGGGCCCGTAGTTGCGGTCTCGGACTATATGAAGGCCGTTCCGGACCAGATCCGCCAGTTTGTACCGAACGAGTTCGCGTCGCTCGGAGCTGACGGCTTCGGCTTCTCCGACACCCGTGCGGCTGCCCGCCGCTTCTTCAAGAACGACATCCACTCCATCGTGGTCCGTTCCCTGGAACTGCTGGCCCGCCGTGGCGAAGTTGACGCCCAGGCGCCGGCCCAGGCAATCGAGAAGTACAAGCTGCACAACGTCAACGCCGGCTCCACCGGCAACGCGGGCGGCGAGTCCTGATCAACTCCTGCTGACAGCGGAGATGAACGACGACGGCGACCCTCACCGAAAGGCGAGGGTCGCCGTCGTCGTTCCCTGGGTTTCCGTACAGGAGACCGCCTGTGATGCAGGTCCAACAAGGTTGTAGCCTTCGCACAAATGGAGCTTGCCGGGCAGGCACCGTATGCTCGAAGGATGCCAGAGCCAACCACCCCGCCCGTGAAGCGCAAGCCGTCCTCACGCAGCATGACACCGGAGAAATCCGAAACCCTGAAAAAGCTCCGGGCAAGTGTGGGCCAGCTTTCCACCACCACCCTTCGCCAGCTGGAGAAATCGCTGCCGTGGTATTCCCGGCTCAGCTCCGATGAGCGCTCGGCGCTGGGAATGGTGGCGCAGAACGGCATCGCAGCGTTTGTCACCTGGTATGAGCGGCCCAGCTCGCCATCGTGGATCCTCTCCGACGTTTTTGGGACGGCCCCCACGGAGCTGACGCGTTCCATCAGCCTCCAGAAAGCGCTCCAGCTCATCCGGATCGTGGTCGAAGTGGTGGAAGACCAGGTGCCGGTGATCGCCCCCGAAGCTGACCAGCCCTCCCTCCGCGAGGCGGTACTGCGTTACTCACGGGAAGTGGCCTTCGCGGCGGCGGACGTCTACGCGAGGGCAGCAGAATCCCGCGGTTCCTGGGATACGCGGCTGGAAGCGCTGATCGTGGACGCCATCCTCCGTGGCGAAAACACGGACGCGCTGCGTTCCCGGATCGCCGCCCTGGGTTGGAAGGCACAGGAAAGGTTCACCGTGATGGTGGGCAATTCGCCGTCTGAACCCAGTGCCAGCTATGTCAGCGAGCTGCGTCGACTGGCGGGCCGCTACGCCGAGGATGCGCTGGTGGGTATCCAGGGCGACCGGCTGATTCTGATCCTTGGCGGCGTCCAGGACCGGGAGACCGCGTACCTGAAACTCAGCGACATGTTCGCCCCCGGCCCGGTGGTCTACGGCCCGGAAGCCGGTTCCCTGCTGGAGGCCAGCGGATCAGCGCAGTCGGCCTTTGCCGGCCTGACCGCCGCGAGGGCATGGCCCGCCGCTCCCCGGCCCGTGGCCGCCGATGATCTGTTGCCCGAACGCGTCATCTCGGGTGACGAAGCTGCGCGCCGATCCTTGGTGAAGAACATCTACCGTCCGCTGGTCGCGGCCTCCAACGGGCTGGTCGAGACCCTGGGCACGTACCTGGAGTTGGGTCATTCCCTCGAGGCAACTGCCCGTGAATTGTTTGTCCACGCCAACACCGTCAGGTACCGGCTCAAGCGCGTCTGCGACGTCACGGGCTGGGATCCGCTTCTTCCCCGGGAGGCGTTTGTCCTGCAGGCGGCGTTGGTAGTCGGCCGGCTTTCGGCACCGCCAAAAGCCCCGCAAGAGCGTCATCCGGCGCGGAATCAGACATGAGTCGTTGTAGACTTCCTACAATCTGACCCCTTGAGCTTGGTACAGACAAACACCCCTGGATGACTCCGTAATTTGGAAAGCTGGATACGTGCTTGCAATAGTCTGCCCTGGACAGGGCTCACAGACCCCGGGTTTTCTGGCCCCCTGGCTGGAACTGCCTTCGGTGGCAGGCCATTTGGCCACCCTCAGTGAGATCGCAGGCATCGACCTGACCGCCCACGGGACCACCTCTGACGAGGACACCATCAAGGACACCGCCGTCGCGCAACCCCTGATTGTTGCCGCCGGACTGGTCGCCGCAAAGTCGCTGTTCGACGTCGAGCTCGGCGCGCTTCCAGTGATCCTTGCCGGTCACTCCGTTGGTGAAATCACCGCCTCGGCACTCGCCGGCGTGCTCACCGAGCAGGAAGCCATGACGTTCGTCCGTGAACGCGCCAACAGCATGGCCGCCGCCGCTGCCGTCACCCCCACCGGCATGAGTGCCGTGGTGGGCGGGGACCCTGCCGAGGTCCTGGCCGCCATCGAGGCTACCGGCGCGACACCGGCCAATGTCAATGGCGCGGGCCAGACCGTGGCAGCCGGAACCTTCGAACAGCTCAAGGCCCTGGCGGACAACCCGCCGGCCAAGGCACGCGTTATCCCGCTGAAGGTGGCCGGAGCGTTCCACACCTCACACATGTCCCCCGCCGTGAGTGCCCTTGAAGCGCTCAAGCCGGGCCTCAAGCCGCAGAAGCCTCAAGTGCCCCTGCTGTCGAACTTTGACGGCCGGGAAGTGACCGACGGCGGCGCCGCCGTCGAGAGCCTCATCGCGCAGGTCTCCCGGCCGGTCCGTTGGGACCTCTGCATGGAAACCCTTGTGCAGCGCGGCGTGACCGGTGTCATTGAGCTGGCCCCGGCCGGTACGCTGGCTGGGCTCGCAAAGCGCGGCATGCCCGGCGTCAAGACCGTTGCAGTCAAAACCCCGGACGACCTCACGGCCGCACTGGCACTCTTCGCAGAACTGGAGGGAAATGCATGAGCGTTCCCACGCTGAAACAGGTTCCCGTCAACGAATACAGCCGCATCATCGGCCTCGGGGCATTCCGGCCTGACGTCATCGTCACCAACGACGACGTCTGCCAGTGGATTGATTCCTCGGACGAATGGATCCGCCAGCGGACCGGCATCGTGACCCGGCACCGGGCCGCTGCCAACGTCAGCGTCGTCGACATGGCAGAGGGCGCCGCCCGGGAGGCCCTGCAGCAGGCAGGCATCGAAGCGTCCCAGCTTGATGCTGTCATCGTTTCCACCGTCACCCACCCGTACGCCACGCCGTCGGCTGCCGCCGCCCTGGCTGACCGCATCGGTGCGACGCCGGCGCCGGCCTTCGATATCTCTGCCGCCTGCGCCGGATACTGCTACGGCATCGCCCAGGCTGATGCCCTGGTCCGTTCCGGTACCGCCACCTACGTGCTGGTGGTTGGCGCGGAGAAGCTTTCCGACGTCATCGACAACCGGGAACGCACCATCTCATTCCTGCTGGGCGACGGCGCGGGTGCTGTTGTCATCGGCCCCTCGGACACCCCCGGAATCGGACCCTCGGTGTGGGGGTCGGACGGCAGCAAGTGGGACGCGATCGGCATGACCCGTTCCATCCTCGATGTCCGCGACCTCAGCATGGCGGCCCGCCAGTCCGACGAGCCGGGCGACTTTGCCCTCCTTGAAGAAGCGCAGGAACTCTATCCCACACTCCGCCAGGACGGGCAGACGGTCTTCCGCTGGGCGGTCTGGGAAATGGCAAAAATGGCACAGCAGGCCTTGGAGGCCGCTGGCGTCAAGGCTGAAGACCTCGTCGCCTTTATCCCGCACCAGGCAAACATGCGGATCATCGATGAGATGGTCAAGAAACTGAAACTTCCCGAATCCGTCACTGTGGCCCGGGACATCGCAGATGCCGGAAACACCTCGGCAGCCTCCATTCCCCTGGCCACCCACCGCCTGCTCAAGGAAAACCCTGAGCTCAGCGGCGGCCTCGCGCTCCAGATCGGCTTCGGCGCCGGGCTGGTCTTCGGTGCCCAGGTAATCGTCCTTCCTTAGAAACGTCCCACACAGGCCGCATCCGCGGACTGCACCGTTTCCGGCACCCCCTGCCGGCAATAACAAGAAAAGGAGCCATCAATGGCTAGCAACGAAGAGATCCTCGCCGGCTTGGCTGAAATCGTCAACGAAGAAACCGGCCTTGCCCCCGAGGCTGTGGAACTGGACAAGTCCTTCACCGAGGACCTGGACATCGACTCCATCTCCATGATGACCATCGTTGTCAACGCCGAAGAGAAGTTCGGCGTGCGTATCCCGGACGAAGAGGTCAAGAACCTCAAAACCGTCGGCGACGCTGTCAGCTTCATCGCCGGCGCACAGGCCTAGTCAAGGATTCAGCCCCTAATAGCTGACTGGGCTGCCGGTCCGTACTCAGGCCGGACCGGCAGCCCACCACATTTTTCGGCAGCCAACTGCCCCACACGCGGGACCCCGCCGGACAACCGGATACGGCCTGCCCACCGACAGAGAGTGATCCAATGACACGCAAAGTAGTCATTACCGGTCTGGGTGCCACGACGCCCATCGGCGGCGACGTACCCACCATGTGGAACAACGCGCTGAAGGGGGTCTCCGGTGCCCGCACGCTGGAAGACGACTGGGTTGCCAAATACGAACTGCCGGTTCACTTCGCCGCGCGCTGCTCCACTCCCGCCCTGGAGGTCCTGAGCCGCGTAGAAGCCAAGCGAATGGACCCCTCCACCCAGTTCGGTGTCATCGCTTCGCGTGAAGCCTGGGCAGATTCCGGCATCACCGAGATTGACCCCGACCGCCTTGCGGTCGCTTTCGCCACCGGCATCGGCGGCGTCTGGACCCTGCTGGACGCGTGGGACACGCTGAAGGAAAAAGGCCCGCGCCGCGTCCTCCCCATGACGGTGCCCATGCTGATGCCCAACGGCGTTGCAGCAGCCGTCAGCCTCGACCTTGGCGCCCGTGCCGGCGCCCACACCCCGGTTTCGGCCTGCGCGTCGGGCACGGAGGCCCTTCATTTGGGCCTGGAGCTGATCCGCTCCGGCAAGGCCGACGTAGTAATGTGCGGCGGGGCCGAGGCAGCCATCCACCCCATGCCCCTGGCCGCGTTCTCGTCCATGCAGGCGCTCTCCCGCCGCAACGACGACCCCCAGGGCGCCTCACGCCCTTACGATCTGGGCCGCGACGGCTTCGTGATGGGCGAAGGCGCCGGCGCGCTGGTGCTCGAAGCTGAAGAACACGCCATTGCCCGCGGCGCCCGCATCTATGGTGAACTGGCCGGCACCTCTGTTACGGCGGACGCCTACCACATCACAGCCCCGGACCCCCAGGGCCTGGGCGCCACCCGCGCGCTGAAGGCGGCCATGTTCGACGGCCGGATCCAGGCCGAGGACGTTGTCCACGTCAACGCGCACGCTACCTCCACTCCCGTAGGTGACAAGCCGGAGTACACGGCCCTCCGCGCGTCGCTGGGGAACCACCTCGACAACGTCGCGGTGTCCGCCACCAAGTCACAGATGGGCCACCTCCTGGGTGCCTCAGGTGCCGTGGAGGCAGTACTCACTGTGCTGGCCGTGTACCACCGCAAGGCCCCGGTCACCATCAACCTTGAGAACCAGGACCCTGAGATCCCGCTCGACGTCGTCACGTCGGCGCGGGATCTGCCGGCGGGTGACATCGCGGCGCTGAGCAACTCGTTCGGCTTCGGCGGCCACAACGCCGTGATCGCTGTCCGCAGCATCTAGCAGCAGCGCGGGAACAGCAAGTTCCGCAGACAAAGCAGAGGCCCCGCCACGTGGCGGGGCCTCTGCTGTTGCTATGGAGCGCCGCATTCCAATCCGGCACGCGCTGTGCCGGGAAAGCGGACCGGAGCACGACGCAGTGATGTCCGACGGCGGTCAGCCCACCTGGTGCAGCCAGCGGACCGGTGCGCCCTCGGCTGCGTGGCGGAACGGCTCGAGTTCCTCGTCCCACGCTTCGCCTAAGGCCAGGGAAAGCTCGTGATACACGGCAGAGGGATCTCCGGCGCCCGATTCGTAGGCGTAGCGGATGCGGTCCTCTGAGACCATGATGTTGCCGTGGACATCTGTGGCGGCGTGGAATATCCCCAGCTCGGGGGTATGCGACCAGCGGCCGCCGTCTACGCCCTGGCTCGGCTCTTCAGTGACCTCGTAGCGCAGATGGGCCCAACCGCGAAGTGAGGAAGCCAGCAGCGATCCGGTGCCCGGAGTTCCCGTCCAGGAGAGCTCGGCGCGGAACATTCCGGGCGCGGCGGGTTGAGGGGTCCACTCAAGGTCCGTCCGCTTATCCACGACGGATCCAATGGCCCACTCAACGTGCGGGCACAGTGCTTTAGGGGCTGAGTGAACAAACAGCACACCGCGGGTCATTGCAACAGACATTCCATCCTCCATAGCTGTAGGTACGTCTTCCCCAACGACCTCTGCCTGGATGAAACTGCCCGTTGCTGTACGTTCCAGCGGTGGCGTTCCCTGCCTGATTATTAAACTGTGTCCGGACTTGCGGGTGACGTGCGAAGCGAAAGAGCTTCAAGCGAAACTTGAAAGTTGCCGGACGTGACTCTTATTGTGCCGTACGCCGCGTAATTACGCCAGTGCGATTCGCCACAGTTGACAGGGGCTGGATTTGCCGGTCCCCGGCGGGAATCCGCCGGCGCTCAGGCCCGGGGATGTGCCTGCTGGTAGCTGCTCCGGAGCCGCTCTACGGACACATGGGTGTAGATCTGCGTGGTGGCGAGGCTGCTGTGGCCCAGGATTTCCTGGACCGCACGAAGATCCGCGCCGCCATCGAGCAGGTGCGTTGCCGCAGTATGCCGCAGCGCGTGCGGACCGGTTGCTGAGGTGTCGCCCAAAGCTTCGAAGAGGGCATTCACCACGGTCCTGACCTGACGCTGGTCAACACGGTTTCCTCTGGCGCCCAGGAATAGCGCCGGTCCGCTGGGCCCCGTGGCCAGAAGCGGCCTGGCCCTGCGTAGCCAGTCGTCGACGGCCACGGCTGCCGGGACACCATAGGGCACCGTCCTTTCCTTGTTGCCCTTGCCGACCACCCGCAGGGTCCGGCGGTCCGGGTTGAGGTCGTCCACATCCAATGCGGCCAGCTCCCCCACCCGCAGGCCCGTGGCGTATAGAAGCTCCACCATGGCCCGGTTGCGCACCGGCACCGGTGACCCGTCAGCCGCGGCCTCCGCCAGACTGTTCAGCAGCCTGAGGAGTTGTTGGGACTGCAGCACCCCGGGCAGTGACTTTTCCGCTTTGGGAGCCCTGAGACGGAGGGCAGGATCGGTCGCGATTAGCTCTTCCCGCATGGCCCACGTGGTGAAGGAACGCGCTGTGGCCGATCTCCGCGCAAGGGTGGCCCGGGATATTCCGGCCTGGCTCTGCGCCCCGAGCCAGCGTCGGAGGGTGCCCAGCTCCAGGCCTGCCAGATCCGTGACACCCTCGGAGGCGGCGTATTCCAGGAGGCTTCGAAGGTCGGACAGGTATGCCCGAAGGGTATGCCCGGACCGGGCCCGCTCGGCGGTCAGGTATCTGCCGAAGTCTGCAAGTGCCTGCTCAAACTCCAGGGTCAGTTCCTGATTATCCACTCTTCCACTGTCCCAGAAGTCCGTGGGCAATGCCGTGCCGGACACAGCCAACTACAGGGATTCCTTGGCCCGTTTCCAGCCGCCTCTTTCTGAAGCTGCGAGCCCCAGCAGGCCTAGCCTGCCTAACCCGGCCCGCACGGAGTCCGCGCTGAGGCCGGCAACTGCGCAGAGCTTGTCCACAGATGTGGTGGACCGCAGCGGCAGGGCGTCTAGAAGTATCAGGTCCTCCAAGGTCAGTCCGTCATGGTCGGCCGCATGCGCGGATCCGGGCTCCGCAAGCCCCAGGCCGCTTGGGGAGGCCAACTCGGCGATCTCCGCGGCGTCAGTCACGCAGACAGCGCCGCCGTCCCGGAGCAGCCGGTGGCAGCCGGCGGAGTTGGCGCTGTGCACCGACCCCGGTACAGCTCCCACCGCCCGTCCAAGGCTCTCCGCGTGGTGGGCCGTATTCAGCGCACCGGACCGCCAGCGGGCTTCCACCACAACCGTCACGGCAGCCAGGGCCGCGATCAGCCTGTTCCGCTGGAGAAAGCGGTAGCGGGTGGGCGCCGATCCCGGCGGCACCTCGGCGAGAACCGCTCCCTGGTTGCAGACCGCCCGCAGAAGATCCTCGTTTCCGGACGGGTAGAACCGGTCCACACCACCAGCCATCACCGCGATCGTAGGCACCGCCGCTGATCCCCCGGCCAGTGCTGCACGGTGCGCGTGCGCGTCGATGCCGTACGCGCCCCCGGAAACCACGGTGAAGCCCCGCTGTGCCAGGGAGTAGGCCAGGTCCCCGGTCACCGACGCGCCGTAGCTGGTGCTGTCGCGGGACCCCACCAGCGCCACGCTCCGGGCGGGACCGGGAAGCTCCTGTTCCAGGCCCCGCCACCACAGACAGATAGGTTCCTGCATCCCAAGGTCGCCGAGCTGGGCAGGCCAGAGGTCGTCAGCCGGGACAATCAGCCGGCCGCCAAGGCGTGCCATGGTGGCCAGGTCACGCTCGGGCGCCAGATCCGGAATGCGGGGCGCCCAGCGTTTGAGGCAGGCAGCCATCCCGGCCCAGCTGGTTCCGGCACCGTTGTCCGCCAGCAATGCGGTGATCTCCCGTTCCAGTGCAGGGCCTGCGGCCGCCTGTCCGGTGGCAATTTGCAAGGCGTCGAGTGCACCGGTGGCCTGCACGAGGGCCAGTCCGGCAGCGTCCTGCGGCTCCATAAGCCGCGACAAGGCGGCCCGGGCGATCCGTTCGTTGTCCATGTGGTTCTCTTCCTTCACACAGCTGCCGAGGCAGCCTGCCGGAGGCCAAGGGCCTGGCCGATATCGTTGGTGTCGGGCATGTCGCGGTGCGACAGGTCCGCCAGAGTCCAGGCCAGCCGCAGGACCCTGTCATAGCCCCTGGCCGTCAGCACGCCCCGCTCCAGTGAGTGGTCCAGGATCCGGGTGGCGCCGGCCGGCAACCGCAGGGCCCCGCGAAGAATCCGGCCGGGCACCTGCGAGTTCGTGTCCATCCCGAGCGGCTGCAGCCGTTCGGCCTGCCGTCGGCGTGCGTCATCGACCCGCCGGGCCACGGCGGCTGTATCTTCTTCGGCGCCTGCCTGGCCAAAGTCGGCCAGCGACACGCGCTCCACCTGCAGCTGGATATCAACCCGGTCCAGCAGCGGACCGGACATCCTGGCCACGTAGCGGCGCCGCATCATCGGCGTGCACGTGCAGTCCAGGCCCTTCCCCGAAGCCTTGCCGCAGGGACAGGGGTTGGCGGCAAGCACCAGCTGGAACCGTGCAGGATAGGCCGCCGTGCCGGCCGAGCGGTGTATGACCAGCTCCCCGCTCTCCAGGGGCTGGCGAAGGGCGTCCAGGACTCGCCGTTCGTATTCCGGGGCCTCGTCCAGGAAAAGGACCCCGCGATGGGCCCGGGATGCCGCACCCGGCCGGGGCAACCCCGATCCTCCACCGATGATGGCGGCCGCCGTGGCCGAATGATGCGGATTTTCGAACGGCGGCCGCCGCACAAGCTGAACGGCGGATGAGGGAAGACCGCAGAGCGAGTGGATGGCGGTGACTTCCATGGCCTCATTGTCGGCAAGGTCCGGCAGGAGACCGGGAAGTCTTTCGGCCAGCATGGTCTTGCCCGCTCCCGGGGGTCCGGTCAGGAGCAGATGGTGTGCCCCGGCCGCGGCCACCTCGAGTGCACGTCTGGCTTCGCCCTGGCCGGAGACGTCTGCCATGTCAGGTACTGTCTGAGCCCCCGGTTCGGAATAGCAGTGCGCGGCCTCGTCCACCGGTTCGAAGTCCAGTGCGAGCTCCTGCGGGTCGGCACCGAAATCGAGCGCAAGCCGCGCCAGCGTCCGGTATCCGCGGACGTTGGCTCCGGGAACCAGTGACGCCTCGCCGAGGTTGGCGTGTGCCACCACCACGTCCGGATAGCCGGCCTGCACCGATGCCATCACTGCAGGCAGGATCCCGCGCACCGGCCGCAGCCGGCCATCCAACCCGAGTTCGGCAATGAAGACAGTCTGTCCAGTGGGCTTGATGTCATTCGCGGCCCTCAGGACCGCCATGGTCACGGCAAGGTCGAAGCCGGAACCACGTTTGGGCAGCGACGCCGGGATGAGGTTGGCCGTGATCTTCCGCCGGCTTAACGGAATTCCGGAATTTTTGGCCGCGGAACGTATCCGCTCCTTGGCTTCGTTGAGCGCGGCATCCGGCAGGCCCAGGATCACAAATGCCGGCAAAGTCTGGCCGATGTCGGCTTCCACCTCGACGATGTACCCGTTCAAACCCACCAGCGCCACGGAGTAGGCCCGGCCCAGCGCCATCTACCCCACCCCCTTGAGGTGTTCCACCAGGGGTTCGCCGGCGCCGTCGTCCACCACGGCAATGACGTCCACGCGCCGTAGCGGCATCCGCAGCTCCCGGTCCCGGCACCACGCCGAACCAAGCCGATGCAGCCGGGCGAGTTTGTCCGGCCCCACGGCTTCGAACGGGTGCCCATAGTCCAGGGAACGGCGGGTCTTCACCTCTGCAATCACCAAGGAGTCCCCGTCGAGGGCCACAATGTCTATTTCACCTTCGGTGCAGCGCCAGTTGCGTTCCACCACCAGCATGCCGAGCGATTCAAGATAGCCGGCGGCGAGCTCCTCGCCGCGCCGGCCCAACAGGTCTTTGGATTTCATTTCTACCTCCGCAACCAGCCTGCAATGGCAGGACAGCGGAGGACAGGAGGCTACTGGTGTATGTGCGTAACCTCGGAAAATCGCCCGAATACAGCAGTGCTGTGGAGGAACAGTGGTCCTGCCTCAGTTGCCGAGGTCAACATCCTTCGGCAGGGCGAGTTCCTCGTTGCGGGGCAGTTCTTCGACGTTGACATCCTTGAACGTCAGGACCCGGACAGTCTTGACGAACCGTGCCGAACGGTACACATCCCACACCCAGGCATCCTGCAAAGTCAGATCGAAGTAGACTTCGCCGTCGGCGCTTCGGGCCTGCAGGTCAACGTGGTTTGCGAGGTAAAAGCGGCGTTCGGTCTCGACAACGTAGCTGAAGAGCCCGACAACATCGCGGTATTCACGGTAGAGCTGCAGCTCCATGTCGGTTTCATAGTTTTCAAGATCCTCAGCACTCATGCTTCCATCTTGCACTATCCGGGGCGCCGCACTCGCAGCGTCCGCACCCCATCAGCCGTACACCAGTGCGGTAGGCACCAGTACGGCAAGGAATCAGAATTCGCCGCCCAGGAGGTTCCAACTGACCCGGTGGTACGGCGTGGCGCCAGCAGCGCGGAGCGCGTCCCGGTGAATTGCGGTGGCGTAGCCCTTGTTGACGTCCCAGCCAAACTCTGGGTACTCACTGTGCAGGCCGCGCATCTGCTCGTCGCGTTCCACCTTCGCAATCACGCTGGCGGCGGCCACGCTCAGGCACTGCACGTCCGCCTTGATCTTGGTGTGGACGGGGGCAGTGCATGCGAAGTCCACCGGTGGCTCGTCAAACAGGGAAGGCTGCCCGGCGGGCGAGAGCCAGTTGTGACTGCCATCGAGGAGCACCACATCCGGGCTGATGCCAGCCGCAAGGATGTCCTGCCAGGCGCGCGTACCGGCCAGCCGCAACGCAGCAATGATGCCCAACGCGTCGATCTCACGCGCGGAAGCGTGCCCGACGGCGGACGCAACACTCCAGCGTCGGACCAGGGGTTCCAGCCTCTCTCGTTCGGCGGGGCTGAGCAGCTTGCTGTCCCGCACACCGGCCAAGGACTTCTGGGTGTGGAGGTCCACGACGGCGATCCCGACGCTTACAGGTCCTGCCAGCGCTCCGCGTCCCACTTCGTCCACGCCCGCCAGGTAGCGGGCGCCTTGCGCTTTGAAGGTCCGCTCGTGCCGCAGTGTCGGTGCTTTGGAGCGGACCCTGGACGTAAGGCGGGCCGGAGCCGTGGCTGAGGCCGTGGCCGGAGCCGGAATGGCCGGCGTCACTGCGGACACTGCTAGCCTCCCGCAGGCACGTTCCGGAAGACGGCCGGATAGTTGTCAAGGACCGTGATCCGGTTCAGCGGCCACGCGATGACGGCGGCTTTGCCTTCCACGTCCACGAGGTCGACGAATCCGCCATTGGACTCCATGTGCGAACGGGAATCCGCGGAGTGGTTCCGGTTGTCGCCCATGACCCAGACCTTTCCTTCCGGAACAACGACGTCGAAGGCACGGATCTGCGGCACTTCAGCCCCGTTGACATAGGCTTCATCAAGAGGGGATCCGTTGATGGTCAGTTTACCTCCGTCGTCGCAGCAGATCACCTCGTCACCGGGCAGCCCGATCACTCGTTTGACGAGGTGCTGCTCGGAGTTGTCCGGGAGCAGTCCCACAAATGTCAGGCCGTCCTGGACCCAGGTGAATGGCCCCTTCGCTTCATCCGGCACGGTGCTCAGCCAGCCCTTGGTGTCGCGGAACACCACAACGTCTCCGCGAGAGAGGGAAAACGGCTCCGGAACAAGCAGGTTCACGAAGATGCGGTCGTTGACGTCCAGGGTGCTGACCATGGATTCAGACGGAATATAGAACGCGCGGAACAGGAAGGTCTTGATCAGGAAGGACAGCACCACGGCGATCACCACCACCGTGGCGACCTCCTTCAGCCAGACAAAGAGCTGGCTGTGCGCGGCGGGCTCTGTAGTCGGAGCCGCGGATCGCCTGCCGGACAATGGCGCCGACGGTCTGCCGACCGCCACGTCGTCTGAGTCGCCGCGGTTGTCAATAACGTTTTCGGCAATCACACCGTCGGAGGTCCTGCCGCCGGAAATCGTATTGGCGGACATACCGTCGGCGTTGGCACCAGGGGCGCCGTCGCGAGGCGGCTCGGGTGTCCGGGCATTGTTCTCGGGCATTTACTGTGCGTCCTCTGTCGTTGATCCTGCCGCTGGCGGCCGTAGTACTGCAGCAAATCTATCAAGTGGCCAGACGATCTGGACCGGCCTGCCGATGACACGGTCGATCGGCACCATGCCACCGCCGGGCGCACCGAGCAGGCTGCGCGAATCAGCAGATGCCGAGCGATGGTCACCGAGCAGCCACAGTCTCCCGTCCGGCACCACCGCGATGAAGTTCTGCTTGCTTGGGCTGTCTCCGTCGAACAGGTACGGCTCATCGAGTGCCTCACCGTTGACGGTGATCTTTCCGCCTGCATCGCAGCAGACCACGGTCTCCCCCGGCAGGCCAATAACTCGCTTCACGTACGTGGTGTCACTGCCGGCCAGGCCTAGCCACTGACCAGCCGCGGCCACGGAATCCAGAAGGGGGCCCTCCCCACTGTTCAGGGGAGCGAACGATCCCCTGCCATCGAAGACCACAATGTCGCCTCGCCGGATGGGTTCGGTGTGGAAGTCTGTCCTTGAGACCAGGATACGGTCCCCGTCCGCAAGGACCGGCTCCATGGATTCGGACGGAATGTAGTAGACATCCAGCAACAGGGAACGAACCAGGCCGCTGACAGCCACGGCCAGGAGAACCGCCAGAAACACAAAACGCCAGCCCATTCTTCTGGGCTGGCGTTTTGTCTGGTCCATGATCCGTATTCCTGGGGCGCTGTTGCGAAGGGCTCCGGCGCTGGCCTGGGCCGGCTGGGGCCTGCGTTGTAGGTCCCTGGGGACTTACTTCTTGGGCTGGAAGTCGCGCTTTTCCTTGATCTTTGCAGCCTTGCCGCGCAGATCGCGCATGTAGTACAGCTTTGCGCGACGCACGTCACCCTTGGAGACGACCTCGATCTTGTCGATGATCGGGGAGTGTACCGGGAAGGTACGCTCCACACCGACGCCGAAGGAGACCTTGCGGATGGTGAAGGTTTCGCGCAGACCGTCGCCGTGGCGGCCCAGGACGAAGCCCTGGAATACCTGGACACGGGAGTTCTTGCCTTCGATGATGTTCACGTGAACCTTGAGGGTGTCACCCGCGCGGAAGACGGGAACATCGGTGCGCAGCGAGGCTGCATCTACGGAATCGAGAATATGCATGATTGCACTCCTGGTGAACGCCACTGGTCATTCACTTTGGGTCACGGCGGGCAGGCCCGGAAGCCCCGGGAGTTACCGCCGAAAGTTAAGTGGGTCCGGTTCCTTCACTGATTGAAGGTCCCGGGGTGTCCAGCTGTTGGTGGCGCTCCCCCTGTGGCAGGTGCGGACCCAGCAGACACAAAGACTAATTTTGCCACACTCACAGGCCTACAGCCAACCGCCGCCGACCGCTGCCGCGCCGGTTCAGGCTGACGGGTCGGTTCCGGCGTCGTGGTTGGTCCCGGCCTGCCGCCGCGCCCGGAGGTGACCGTCGACGACGTCGTACCCGAGGTCGCCAAAAGCCGTCCGGTCCGCACGTGGCAGCTTCCCGGCGTCGAACGTTTCCAGCAGGTCCGGGCGGCGTTTCGCCGTCCGCCGGTACTGCTCGTGGCGGCGCCACTGAGCGATCTTCCCGTGGTTGCCGCTCAGCAGAACGGCAGGGACCTCCCTGCCCCGCCAACTGGAGGGCTTGGTGTATACGGGGTATTCCAGCAGCCCGTCCGAATGTGACTCTTCCACCAACGAATCAGGGTTGCCCACCACGCCCGGCAGCAGCCTGCCGATGGCTTCGACCATCGCCAGAACGGCCACTTCGCCGCCGTTCAGGACATAGTCGCCAAGGCTCATGGGGCGAACTCTGAAGTACTCTTCCGCCCACTCGGTGACACGCTCGTCGATGCCCTCATAGCGACCGCAGGCGAAAACCAGCTGGTCCTCTTCGGCGAGCTCATACGCCAGGGCCTGGCTGAAGCGCTCCCCAGCCGGCGAAGGGACGATCAGTACCGGCCTGGCGGGCTTTCCCCCCGCGGCCTCGGCGCCTGCTTCGGCTTGACCGGCGCCGGCGACAGCAGCCAACGCCTGCGCCCACGGCTCGGGCTTCATCACCATGCCGGCACCGCCGCCGTACGGAGTGTCGTCCACTGAACGGTGCTTGTCCGTGGTGAAATCACGCAAATCATGGACTCGCAGGTCCAGCAGGCCGTCCTGGCGGGCCTTGCCGATGAGCGAGAGTTCCAGGGGCGCCAGGTACTCCGGGAAGATACTGACGACGTCAATTCTCATCTACGCGTTTTCCTCCGGGGCGCCGGTAGCGGCTTCACCGTCGTTGACCTCAAAGAGTCCGTCCGGCGGAGTCAGCAGGACGAAACCGCCGACCACATTGACCTCGGGAACGATCTGCTCCACGAACGGGACCAGGATTTCCTTGCCGTCCGGTGTTTCAACCACGAGCAGGTCCTGGACAGGCAACGTGTGCAGGGCGGCGACCTTGCCGACTACCCGCGAACCCACGCGGGCTTCGAGCCCCACGAGCTCGTGCTCGTACCAGCCTTCGTCGTCGTCCTCGTCCAGCTCTTCGGTTTCGATGAAGAGCTTGGCGCCACGCAGGGTCTCTGCCTGGTTGCGGGTTTCGATTCCCTCGAACGCGAGCAGCAGGATGTCCTTATTCCACCGCGCACTCTCAACAATGAGGGGGCCGGCGGATGCAGGCTCCACCACAAACTCCGTACCGGGAACGAACCGGTCCCCGGGAGCGTCGGTCAGCACCTGGACCGTCACTTCGCCGCGAATTCCATGCGGTTTTCCGATTCGTGCCACCTGAAGCTGCATCTGTTCCTCTGTCTGTGATCGTGCCCGGATTAGGCGATGTGGTGAAAGCACTCCGGCCCCTCCACCGTTGCTGGTGGAAGGGCCGGAGCAAAAACTGATGTTGCTGAGCGCTTAACGGCGGCGGTCGGTATCGACGACGTCGACCCTGACCGGTTCGCCGTCTGCCAGTGCTGCCACAACGGTGCGCAATGCCCGTGCGGTACGGCCCTGGCGGCCGATCACCCGTCCCAGGTCATCCTGATGAACACGAACCTCGAGGGTGTCCCCGCGGCGGTTGTTCTTCGAGCTGACCTTGACATCGTCAGGCGAATCAACGATTCCCCGGACAAGGTGTTCGAGCGCTTCTGCCAGCAATCTACTCAGCCTCGGTGGTCTCTGCTTCGGCCGGGGCCTCGGCTGCGTCAGACTGCTTTGACTTCTTGGTGATGGCTTCCGGGATAATCACGGAACCCTTCTCCGGGGCAACAAAGGCAACCTTCGGAGCTTTGGTCTTCAGGGTGCCTTCCTGGCCCGGGAGGCCCTTGAACTTCTGCCAGTCACCGGTGATCTTGAGGATCGCGGCAACCTGCTCGGACGGCTGCGCGCCGACGCCGAGCCAGTACTGGGCACGGTCCGTGTCAACCTCGATGTATGAGGGCTCTTCGGTGGGGTGGTACTTGCCGATCTCTTCGATGGCACGGCCGTCACGCTTGGAGCGTGCGTCCATGACGACGATGCGGTAGTACGGTGCGCGCATCTTGCCAAAGCGCTTAAGGCGAATCTTTACGGCCACTTTTGTGGTCACTCCTGTTTCAGAAAAGGGGTAAACCGACGTTCTGCACCCGTGGGGCGGGCCATACTTGAGGGTTCAAAGGACAGGATCCGGACGCGGAGAGAGGGGCCACGCAGATCGAGTACCTGTTTATTGTGCCAGATCAGCGGCCGGATTTCGACTTGACACGTCGGGATGGGGCAGCCGGTCGGACCCGGCGGGCCACGGCCGGCCTACGACGACCAGACGTAGACACCGGTGCGCGCGGCGTCATCGATCGAGTTCGCCAGCTCGGCGACCTTCTTGACGTACGTCCGGGCCTCGGCCACGCCGAAGGGCATGTCATCCTGGGCGGCCCACTTTTCAGCGACGTCATCCAGGACATTACCCTCCCCCTCAGTCTCATAACTGAGCAGGTCGGCCAGCGCACGCACCATGGCCGGCGGAACCCCGAGAAGGGAATCACTCGCCACGTCCACCATGGCCAGTTCATAGTCCGCGCCGCCGGCGTGCACCGCAGCACCGGCAAGATCGCCGAGCTGCTCGATTTCGAAATCGCTGATTCCGGGAATCCGCAGACCCTCGCCCGCCGGGGAGCCGCCCGCATCCAGGACGACGGCCCGCTTCAGCGCGGCATCGTGAGTGGAAACAAAAATTTCAGTGAAGCCCATGGGAACAGCCCTTATTCCGTCGACGGTGCGGCCCGGAAGGGCTGCATCAGGTGCCGCCCCGTCCGTTCAGAATCAGCCTAGTACAAGGCAGGCCGCTCTTTTGGCATCCGCACTCAGCGGACGGCGACACGGATATTGTTGCGCCACGGGTCCTCGAAGCGAAGCACGGCGCCCGTGTGGTGCGAGGCTACACCGGCGACCATCAGGCGGTCGGCGAGCGCTCCGACGTCATCCCCGGAAGGGACCTCGATGAGCACTTCGCCCAGGCCCAGGGTGTCCCTGCGGGGACCGGCTCCGCGGCTGTTCCAGACGTTCATGGCCATGTGGTGGTGATACCCGCCCGCCGAGACAAACAGCGCCTGCCCGTGCCAGCCGGCGGTCTTTTCGAAGCCCAGCGTGCCCACGTAGAAATCGTGCGCTGACTGGACGTCGCCCACCTGGAGGTGGACGTGGCCCACGCCGGCTTCGCTAGCCCGCTGGCCGGCCACGGATTCCTGGGTCAGGTGCTGCTCGAGGTAGCGCTGCGGCGGCAGTGCCCGGCTGTCCATCACTACAGCCTTCCCATTCCAGGACCAGTTTTCGCGGGGTCTGTCCCAGTACAGTTCGATGCCGTTGCCTTCGGGGTCATTGAAGTAGAAGGCCTCGCTGACGAGGTGGTCGGCGCTGCCGGTGAAAGACCGGGGTTCGTATTGGGCCGCAGAGGCCACCGTGGCAGCCAGCGATGCCTGGTTGTCAAAGAGCAGCGCGGTGTGGAACAGCCCGGCCTCTCCCCTGCCAGGAAGGATCAGCGAAGGGGCGGCCGCGAGATGGACGAGCGGGCGTTGAAGGCGGCCAAGGTAGACGCCGCCGTCCTCTTCGGCCACAACCTCCAGGCCGAGTGCGCGCTGGTAATAGTCGGTCATCAGCTTCATGTCGCCCACCTTGAGCATGACGGTGCCCATGGAGAGGTCGGCGGGAAGGAGATCCCGGCTGGTGGCTTCTGCAGTCATTGAACGCTCCCGGTCCGTTGGCCTTCGGGGCGAAGGCGGCCATGCCACTAATTTACTTGAAGCTTCAATTTAATTCAAGTGGTTGGAGGGGCAGATTGCGACCCCGGTCCCGTGATTGCCGTCACCTGGCCGCCCTCGGCCTGTGGTAGTTTCGAGTTGACCACACGGGAGCCCTTGTAAGGGCTGAGATCGGGCTGACGCTGCCTGCGACCGTTGAACCTGTCCGGGTAATGCCGGCGAAGGAAGTGAGTATTCATTGAATACACAAGAAACACAGCTGATCCCTGCCCAAACTGACGCCGACCAGGATCAAACGTTCCAGCCTGAAACCCAGTCACTGAAGTCCCACTCACTGGCGTTCATCACTGATGACGCCACCGGAATCCGGGTTCCCGTGACCGAGATCGCACTGGAACCGTCGCCGAACGGCTCGGCGAACGGGCCTTTCCGGACCTACCGCACGGCCGGGCCGGGCAGCGATCCGGTGGTGGGCCTTAACCCGTTCCGCTCGGAGTGGATCACCGCCCGCGGCGACACCGAGCCCTACAGCGGACGGGAACGGAACCTGCTCGACGACGGCAAGTCGGCCGTGCGGCGCGGCGCAGCCTCTGCGGAGTGGAAGGGGGCACAGCCGGTGCCCCGCCGCGCCGTCGACGGCCGGAACGTCACCCAGATGCACTACGCACGGCAGGGTGTGGTGACCACGGAGATGCAGTTCGTTGCCCTTCGCGAGAACTGCGACGTGGAGCTTGTCCGAAGCGAAGTCGCTGCCGGCCGCGCCATCATCCCCAACAACATCAACCACCCGGAATCCGAACCGATGATTATCGGCAAGGCGTTCCTGGTCAAGATCAACGCAAATATCGGCAACTCCGCGGTGACCAGCTCCATTGCCGAGGAAGTGGACAAACTCCAGTGGGCCACCCAGTGGGGCGCCGATACGGTGATGGACCTCTCCACCGGCGATGACATCCACACCACGCGGGAATGGCTCATCCGCAACTCCCCCGTGCCCATCGGCACGGTGCCCATCTACCAGGCCTTGGAGAAGGTCAATGGCGAGGCCAACGCACTGACGTGGGAAATCTTCCGGGACACCGTCATTGAGCAGTGCGAGCAGGGCGTGGACTACATGACTATCCACGCCGGTGTGCTGCTGCGTTACGTGCCGCTGACGGCCAACCGCGTCACCGGCATCGTCTCAAGGGGCGGTGCGATCATGGCGGGCTGGTGCCTGGCCCACCACCAGGAAAACTTCCTCTACACGCACTTCGACGAGCTGTGCGAGATCTTCGCCAAGTACGACGTCGCGTTCTCCCTGGGCGACGGACTGCGCCCGGGAGCCACCGCGGACGCCAACGATGCCGCCCAGTTTGCGGAGCTGGACACGCTCGCGGAGCTTACGCAGCGGGCGTGGGAATTCGATGTGCAGGTCATGGTGGAGGGTCCCGGGCATGTCCCGTTCCACCTGGTGCGCGAGAACGTGGAACGCCAGCAGGAGCTCTGCAAGGGCGCCCCGTTCTACACACTGGGGCCGCTGGTCACGGACATTGCCCCGGGCTACGACCACATCACGTCCGCCATCGGCGCCACCGAAATCGCCCGGTACGGCACCGCCATGCTTTGTTACGTCACGCCCAAGGAGCACCTTGGCCTGCCGAACAAGGACGACGTGAAGACCGGGGTGATCACCTACAAGATCGCCGCCCATGCAGCCGACCTCGCCAAGGGCCACCCCGGCGCCCATGAACGGGACGACGCCCTGTCCAAGGCCCGGTTCGAGTTCCGCTGGCGCGACCAGTTCGCGCTGTCCCTGGACCCCGTCACGGCGGAGGCCTTCCATGACGAGACTCTGCCCGCCGAACCGGCCAAAACCGCACACTTCTGTTCCATGTGCGGCCCGAAGTTCTGCTCCATGAAGATCAGCCAGGACATCAGGGACGAATACGGTTCCGCAGATTCGCAGGCGGCCATCGCCGAGGCCTACAGCGGGATGCGCGAAAAGAGTGCGGAGTTCCTGGCCGCCGGCGGGAAGGTCTACCTCCCGGAGCTTCGGATTCCGGCCGGGAGCTGACGGCTCAGGAAGCCTGAACCGAGCGTGACCTGCCTACGGCGGCGATGAACGACCGGATGGCACGGTCACCTTCGACAGAGTCCTGGGGCCGGTGTCCTCCCGCAGCAATGCGGTGCAGGGCACCGGTTTCCTGCAGATATCCGGCGATCTCCTCGTAGAGCGGTTCCCAGCCGCCCGTCAGGACCATGGTGGGGACGCCCGGAACAATATGCAGCGGGGCCTCCCAGGACGGCGCCTGCAACCGGAGCCGGCGCGCCGACCGTTTTTCCTCCGGCGTGGCGGGCTCCTGCAGGTCTGCCGCGAACATTCTCCGCACGAACTCACGCTGGAAATCATCATCACTGAGTTGGTGCCGGGCATCGAACAGCGGTTGCATCAGCGCCCTGTGAGCAGACGTGGCCGGCTGTTCGGCGGTCAGAGACAAGCACGCCGGTTCAATCAGCGTCAGGGAAAACACCAGATCGGGGCGATCGACGGCGGCCATCATGGCCGCAATGGCACCCTCGGCGTGGGCCACAACATGGCCGCCGGCGGCACCGCGGCCGTCATCGGCCAGAGAGCTCAGGATGATGGCGGTGTCTTCGGCGAACGAGGACTCCAGGGGCTCAGCAACGGGGTCAAAGCCGTGCCGCCGCAGGAACAGGGCGTCGTACGTCAGCGCCATCCCGTGCTGACGCGTCCACGCCGCCGCACCGAAAGGTCCGGCGCCGTGCACGAACACTACCCGCTGTTTGAACATGACCCAACCCTATTCCACGGCGCCGACATCCCGATTGGGCAGCAGTATGTGTCGGCGTGAGTGCTCAACACAACACCTGCAGCTACCCGGCCCGGCGGGGTGGTTACTTGCCGAGGAACTTGTCGAATCCCTTGGGCAGGTTCAACTGCGAAGGGTCGAAGTCGCCACCCTGCTGGCCGAACGACGCCCCCGTGGGGAGAGCTTTCGCCGCGCCGGCCCGACGGGCTTCGGCGTCCTTGAGCT
This sequence comes from Pseudarthrobacter sp. S3, assembly GCF_050156905.1. NCBI lineage: Bacteria > Bacillati > Actinomycetota > Actinomycetes > Micrococcales > Micrococcaceae > Pseudarthrobacter > Pseudarthrobacter sp. S3. Next base: position 2,612,660 of record NZ_CP189583.1, read on the forward strand.
CCTGGGCAGCCTTGGCAGGGTTGCCTGAGCGGGCCTTCTTCTTCGGGGCGTTCTTGCCGCCCTTCCGCGCGCTGCCGGGGCCGCCCATGCCGGGCATCCCCGGCATTCCGGGCATACCGCCGCCCTGGGCCATCTTCTTCATCATCTTCTGGGCCTGGCCGAAGCGCTCCAGCAGGCCGTTGACCTCGGACACGTGCACGCCTGAACCGCGGGCGATGCGTGCCCGGCGGGAGCCGTTGATGATCTTCGGGGCGACTCGTTCGTGCGGCGTCATGGATCGCACGATCGCTTCGACCCGGTCAATCTCGCGCTCGTCAAAGTTCTCCAGCTGCTCGCGGATGTTCTGCGCACCGGGCATCATCATGAGCATCTTCTTCATGGAGCCCATGTTGCGGATCTGCTGCATCTGGGAGAGGAAGTCATCCAGGGTGAAGTCTTCCTGGTCGGCGAATTTCTTCGCCATCCGGGCGGCTTCGTCCTTGTCCCAGTTCTTCTCGGCCTGCTCAATCAGAGTGAGGACGTCACCCATGTCCAGGATGCGGGAGGCCATGCGGTCCGGGTGGAACAGCTCGAAGTCATCCACGCCTTCGCCGGTGGAGGCGAACATGACCGGCTTACCGGTGACCGACGCGACCGACAATGCGGCACCACCGCGGGCGTCGCCGTCGAGCTTTGACAGCACGATTCCGGTGAAGTTCACACCCTCGTCAAACGCGACAGCCGTGTTCACGGCGTCCTGTCCGATCATGGCGTCAATCACGAACAGCACTTCATTGGGGACGATGGCGCGGCGGATCTGGCTCGCCTGCTCCATCATCTCGGCGTCAACGCCAAGGCGCCCGGCGGTATCAACAATCACGACGTCGTGCAGCTTCTGGCGCGCTTCGTCGACGCCGGCGCGGGCGACGGCGACCGGGTCACCGGCGGGGTGCTCCAGTTCCGAAGTGGCTCCGGGGTGCGGCGCGAAAACGGGCACGCCGGCACGCTGGCCCACAACCTGGAGCTGAGTGACGGCATTGGGCCGCTGAAGGTCACATGCCACCAGGAGGGGGCTGTGACCTTGAGCCTTGAGCCATTTGGAGAGCTTGCCCGCGAGGGTGGTCTTACCGGCACCTTGGAGGCCAGCCAGCATGATGATGGTGGGTCCGGACTTGGCCAGGCGGATGCGGCGGGTCTCGCCGCCGAGGATCTCAACGAGCTCCTCATTGACGATCTTGACGATCTGCTGGCTGGGGTTCAGCGCCCCCGAAACCTCTGCCCCGAGGGCACGCTCGCGGATGCGGGCCGTAAATTCACGCACCACGGAAACGGCGACGTCGGCATCCAGGAGGGCGCGGCGGATTTCCCGGACTGTGGCATCAACGTCGGCCTCAGTGAGGCGGCCCTTGCCACGGAGATTCTTGAAGGTTGCTGTCAACCGGTCAGAGAGTGAATTGAACACGCGCCGCGCACTTCTTTCAGTGGATTTACAGGGGGGACTCGACTATCTAGGGTACCAAGTCGGGCTTGCCGGATGGCATGCTGGCAGGGTGACGAGCCAAACAAGTGTAAAAACCCTGCTCATTCTCGGCGCCTCAGGCGATCTGACCGGCCGCCTCCTGCTGCCGGGACTGGCCCGGTTGGTGGCTACCGGCCGGACTGATGGCCTGACCCTGGTGGGCGCCGGATCCGACGCCTGGACGCCGGAACAGTGGCGTACCCGGGTCCACGAGGCCTTCGCCCCAGCTGCGGAGGCCGCCAACACGGTTGGAAAAAAGGCGCTCACCGCCTTGGCTAAGGCCACCGCTTACCACCAGCTTGATGTTACGGCGGAAGGAGCCCTGGCGGGACTGTTGGCCGGGCTGGACGGCCCCACCGCGATCTATTTTGCGTTGCCTCCCCATGTCAGCCAGCTGGCCTGCGAGTCGCTGCACCGTGACCAGGTTCCGGCCGGAACACGGCTGGTCATGGAGAAGCCTTTCGGCTCCAGTGAAGCCTCCGCCCGTTCCCTTAACCGCACACTCGCTGCGCTGGTGCCGGAGGACCACATCCACCGGGTGGACCATTTTCTGGGGAAAGCCACGGTGCTGAACATCCTGGGCCTGCGCTTTGCGAATAATTTCCTGGAACCCGTATGGAACCGCGAGCATGTGGAAAAGGTCGAGATCATCTTCGACGAGGACCTGGCGCTGGAGGGCAGGGCGCGGTACTACGACAATGCCGGCGCCCTGCGCGACATGATCCAGAGCCACTTGCTGCAGATCATGGCGCTCATGGCCATTGAGCCGCCGGCCACCCTCGGGGAGCGGGACCTCCGGGACGCCATCGCGGCCGTGCTCCGCGCCAGCAGCATCAGCGCCCCTTACGCAAAATCCACGCGCCGGGCCACGTATACGGCGGGTTCGATTGCCGGCAGGAAGGTCCCGGACTATGTGCGGGAAGAAGGCGTGGACGCATCCCGTGGGACGGAGACCCTGGCGGAAGTCCGCGTGGACATCGATAACTGGCGATGGAAGGGGGTCCCTTTCATTCTGCGTTCGGGCAAGGCCCTCGGTGTGCAACGGAAGGAGGCCGTGGTCACCTTCCGGCCCGTGCCGCACCTTCCGGCGGGCTTCACCGGCGTGGACTCCCCTAACCGGCTGCGGATCGGGTTCGGGCCGGATACGCTGGCCTTCGACGTCGACGTCAACGGTCCCGGCAGCATGTTCAGCCTGAGCCGCGCAACGCTGAATGCGGAGCTGAGCGCTTCTGAGCTGCTGCCCTATGGCGAAGTGCTCGAGGGCGTCCTGAGCGGTGATCCGCTGCTCTCGGTGCGCGGTGACACAGCGGAGGACTGCTGGCGGATTCTTGAGCCGGTGCTGAAGGCCTGGCAGCGGGGCACGGTGCCGCTGGAAAAGTACGACGCCGGTTCGGCCGGTCCCGCCGGATGGCCAGGTTCCGCGGCGGTTGAGTAGGCCAGAACAAACAGAGCGGGCAGGGAACCTTGGAGGTTCCCTGCCCGCTCTTTCGCCTGGATCAATGGACTTCCGGAACAGCTAGATGGCGGCGACGCCGCGTTCGCCGGTCCGGACCCTGACGGCTTCGAAGACGTCCACGGTCCAGACTTTGCCGTCGCCCGCCCGGCCGGTGTTGGAGCTGGCGATGATGACGTCCAGGATGTCATCAGCCTGTTCCTCCGTGGCGAGGACTTCAACCCGGATCTTGGGCAGGAGGTCCACGTTGTATTCCGCTCCGCGGTAGACCTCCGTGTAGCCGCGCTGGCGGCCGTAGCCGCTGGCTGCGCTGACCGTCAGCCCCTGGACACCGTATGACTCCAGGCCTTCCCGGATGGCTTCGAGCTTCTCCGGGCGGACGATCGCTGTGATCAGTTTCATGCTTCCACGCTTTCCTTGCCCGCTGCCGGATCGGACTTCTTTGCGCCGGCAACTTCGCCGTCAGCGGCAGAGCCCTTGCCCGTGATCAGCTCGTGAAACGGCTGGAAGCTCCCGCCGTGGCCGCCCACTCCGAACTCGTACGCCGTTTCGGCGTGCAGGCTGAGGTCAACGCCAACAGCTTCCTGTTCCTGGGATACCCGGAAGCCCATGGTCTTGTGGATGGCGAAGGCGATGATCGCCGTGAGGGTCGCCGAGTAGGCGATGACGATGCCTGCCGCTGCGAGCTGGGCCCAAAGCTGGGCCGCGCCGCCGCCGTAGAAGAGGCCGCCGCCCACACCGTCGGCGGGGAGTGCGATGAAGCCCAGGGCAACCGTTCCGATGATGCCGGAGACCAAGTGAACGCCCACAACATCCAGGGAGTCATCGAAGCCCCAGCGAAACTTGAGGCCGACGGCCAGGGCCGAGGCGACACCGGCGACGACACCGAGACCGAGCGCGCCCACCGGGCTGACGTTGGCACAGGCAGGGGTGATGGCAACCAGGCCGGCAACCACACCGGAGGCTGCCCCAAGGGAGGTGGGGTGTCCGTCGCGGATGCGCTCTGTGACGAGCCAGCCGAGCATTGCCGCGGCAGGGGCTGCGAGGGTGTTGACCCAGATCAGGCCGCCCTGCTCAGCAGTGGTGGCCGCGCCGCCGTTGAAGCCGAACCAGCCGAACCACAGGATGGCTGCACCGAGCATCACGAACGGGATGTTGTGCGGGCGGTGGTTGGGGTCTTTGCCGAATCCGCGGCGGTTGCCGATGATCAGGACGAGTACGAGGGCTGCCACACCGGCATTAATGTGGACCACGGTGCCGCCGGCGAAGTCGATGGCCGGGCCGAGGGCCTGGCCAATGGCGCCTTCGGAGCCGAAGAGGCCGCCGCCCCAGACCATGTAGGCCAGGGGGCAGTAGACGAGGGTGACCCAGACGGGGACGAAGACGGTCCAGGCGCCAAACTTGGCGCGGTCAGCGATCGCGCCACTGATGAGGGCGACGGTGATGATGGCGAAGGTGGCGGCATAGCCGACCTTGATGAGCCCGTCAGGGCTGGTGATGCCTTCAAGGCCGAAGGTGGCGAACGGATTCCCGACGATCTGCAGGAACCCCTCGCCGGAGCTCATCGAAGCGCCCCAGAGCACCCAGACTACGCCGACCATGCCGATGGAGATGAAGCTCATCATCATCATGTTCAGTGCAGCTTTGGCGCGCGTCATGCCGCCGTAGAAAAATGCCAGACCTGGTGTCATGAACAGCACGAGTGCTGCTGCCACCATGAGCCATACGTGACCTGCGGTAAGTTCCATGGTGCACGTCCTCCCTGTGATCGATGCTGCGGAATACTCCGCCTTACTAACGCCTTTTGCGTCCTGCATCGAGTCTGTCGCTGCGGTGTTTCGGCCGCAGAGGATTTTCATTGCTGGCTTGTTACAACAACCTCCCGGAAGTAAATGGTGCATATCTGGCTTGTTACGGTTATGTTTCACCACTGCCGCCGACCCTCGGCTGCCTACCTTGCAAGGAAACCGCCCCATGACGGCACCATCACGCGTGAGCCGCGCCACAACGCGGATTTTGTCAGTTGTCCGCCCGCAGAGGCCCACGCTTCCGCGCGACATCAAGGTGATGCTCGCTGCGGCGTTCCTGATTGCCCTCGGCTTTGGGCTGGTGGCGCCGGTTCTGCCCCAGTTCGCCACCACTTTCGACGTCGGGGCGACGGCCGCCGCCGTGATCGTGAGCATCTTCGCCTTCATGCGGCTGGTGTTCGCGCCGGCGGGCGGGGCCTTGATAGCCCGTTGGGGTGAGCGGCCGGTCTATGTGGCGGGGCTGCTGATTGTTGCGGTTTCAACCGCGGCATGCGCCTTTGCCCAGGACTATTGGCAGCTCCTGGTCTTCCGGGGGCTTGGCGGTGTGGGCTCAGTGATGTTCACGGTGGCTTCCATGGCCCTTGTGGTGCGACTGGCACCGCCGCAAAGCCGGGGCAGGATATCCGGCGCCTACGCATCCGCGTTTCTGATCGGCAGCGTCCTGGGCCCGGTGGTGGGCGGGCTGCTGGCTGGATTCGGCTTGCGGGTCCCGTTCCTTTGCTACGCGGCCGCGCTGATCCTTGCTGCCGCTGTGGTGCAGACCCAGCTCAGCCACGCGCCGTCGGCGGACCGGTCCACGGTGGGCCGCGCCCCTGACATGCCGTTCATCGAGGCCTGGCAAGTTGGTGCGTACCGCTCGGCACTGATGTCCAGCTTCGCCAACGGCTGGGCCACGTTCGGTGTGCGGATGGCCATCGTCCCGCTGTTTGCGGTTGCTGCGCTCGGCGCCGGTCCGGAGGCTGCCGGGCTGGCGCTGGCCGTTTTTGCTGCCGGCAATGCCGCCGCGCTGACATTCTCCGGCCGGCTGGCGGACAGCCTGGGCAGGCGGCCGTTGATGGTCGTCGGGCTCCTGGTCGCCGGGCTCGCCACGGCCGCCATCGGCTTCACGTCCCACCTGGGGTGGTTCCTGGCCGCCTCGGTTGTAGCCGGGGTGGGGTCCGGTCTGCTGGGACCTGCCCAGCAGGCAGCCGTCGCTGATGTCATCGGCAATGAGCGCTCCGGCGGGCGCGTCCTGGCCGCCTACCAGATGACCTCGGACGTCGGCGCCATTGCCGGACCGGTCCTGGTGGGAGTTCTGGCAGACCGGCTGGGCTACGGCTGGGCATTCGGGGTCACCGGCGGTGTGCTGGTGCTCGCGGCGGCCTGCTGGGCTGTGACGCGAGAGCCGCTTAAACGAATTGAGGGGTGAGTTCCCGCCACTGAAGCTTCGGCTTAGCGGCGGGGACTCACCCCTCGTTTGCTTAACCCGGTGTTTGGGTAAACCCGGTTCCTAGTTCAGCAGGGCGTCGACGAAGCTCTCGGCTTCGAACGGGGCCAGGTCATCGGCGCCTTCGCCGAGTCCGATCAGCTTGACCGGCACGCCGAGTGATTTCTGGATGGCCACCACGATGCCGCCCTTCGCGGTCCCGTCCAGTTTGGTCAGGACAATGCCGGTGATGTTCACTACCTCGGCGAAGACGCGGGCCTGGTTCAGGCCGTTCTGGCCGGTGGTGGCGTCCAGAACCAGCAGGACCTCATCCACCTCGGCCAGCTTTTCGATGACACGCTTGACCTTGCCGAGTTCATCCATGAGGCCGGTCTTGTTCTGCAAGCGGCCGGCGGTGTCGATCATGACAACATCGACTTCCTGGTCAATGCCGGCCTTAACCGCCTCATAGGCGACGGACGCTGGGTCTGCGCCGTCGACGTCGGACTTCACGGTGGGTACACCCACACGCTGGCCCCACGTGGCCAGCTGCTCGGCGGCTGCGGCGCGGAAGGTGTCCGCCGCGCCCAGCAGGACGTCCTTGTCCTCGGCAACAAGCACGCGGGCGAGCTTGCCCACGGTGGTGGTTTTGCCCACGCCGTTGACGCCGACCACCAGCACGATGGCCGGCTTGTCCGCGTGCCTGTCGGTGCGCAGTGCGCGGTCCATGGTGGGGTCCACCAGCTTGATCAGTTCCTCGCGGAGCAGAGCCTTGACCTGGTCGGGTGTCCTGGTGCCGAGTATTTTCACGCGCTCCCGGAGGGCGTCGACCAGCTGCATGGTGGGTTCGGTGCCGAGGTCGGCCAGCAGGAGGGTCTCCTCCACTTCATCCCAGACGTTCTCGTCGATTTTGTCGCTGGAGAGCAACGCAAGCAGGCTCTTGCCGAGGATGTTGTTCGACCGGACCAGACGCTCGCGGAGCCGGGTCAGGCGGCCGGCAACGGGGAGGGGGGTCTCAACCTGGATGGTTTCCAGGCCTGCCACGTCATCAGGAACGTCGGTGACTTCAAGGACTTCGAGGTCGACGCCGGCGGGAGCGTTGCGCTCGGCCGGAACCACGGGCGCGTCCTCGAGCAGTGTTCCCCCGCCGGCGACGGGATCATTGGCGTCACGGGTCCCGGGGTACTGGGTGATGTTCTTCCGCGTCTTCAACAGGACCGGGATCAGCCCGCCAATAACCGCCAGGGCAGCAACAATGGACAGAATAATGGGGAGGATGTCATTCACTCCCCTAGCTTCTCACAAACGTGGCAGGGGATCGGGTGGCCACCTGCGCGGACTCTATACGTCGGCGCCCAGCCGCTGGCTGATGACGGTGGACACGCCGTCGCCGCGCATGGTGACGCCGTACAGGGCATCAGCCACTTCCATGGTCCGTTTCTGGTGCGTGATCACGATCAGCTGGCTGGACTCCCGCAGCTCTTCGAAGATGGTGATGAGCCGGCCGAGGTTGGTGTCATCAAGGGCCGCTTCAACCTCGTCCATAACATAGAACGGCGAGGGGCGGGCTTTGAAGATAGCAACCAAAAGGGCGACGGCGGTGAGGGACCGTTCTCCTCCAGACAACAGTGAGAGGCGCTTGATTTTCTTGCCGGCAGGTCGCGCTTCGACCTCGATTCCGGTGGTGAGCATGTCCGAAGGATCCGTCAGCACCAACCGGCCTTCGCCGCCGGGAAAGAGGCGTTCAAAGACGTGGACGAACTGGTCCCGGGTGTCCTCAAAGGCCTCGGTAAAGACACGCTGGACCCGGTCATCCACTTCCTTGATGATGTCCAGCAGGTCCTTGCGGCTGGATTTCAGGTCCTCCAGCTGGGTGCTGAGGAACTGGTGCCGTTCCTCCAGGGCGGCGAACTCCTCGAGCGCCAGCGGGTTGACCTTGCCCAGGGCTGACAGGTCCCTTTCGGCTTTCCGGAGGCGCTTCTCCTGCTCCTCGCGGACAAAGGGCTTGCCGTCGGGGACCGGTGTGCCGTCGTCGTCCACCGGGGTCCGCAGGGCCGCCCATTTGTCGCCACTTTCCGCTGCGGGGACGGGCACGGGAACGTCCGGGCCGAAGTCCGCCACCAGGACGTCCGGCGTGATCCCGAGTTCTTCGATGGAACGTGTTTCCAGGGCTCCAATCCGCGCCCGCTGCTGGGCGCGGGCCAGTTCGTCCCGGTGAACCGAGTCAGTTAGTTCCGCCAGCTCGCGGGCCAGGATGTCATTGGTTGTCCGGGTCTCCAGCAGCGCACGGTCCCCTTCTTCCCGGTTCTCTTCGGCGAGGTCGCGTTCATGCCGGGCCAGCGCCACAGACACGTCGATGAACCGGAGTGCCAGCTCCACCGCAGCGGAGACAGCAGCCGCCCGTTGGGCCTGGATCCGACGGCGGCGCGCCCGTTCGGCGGCCTCTTCGCGTGCCCGGCGTTCAGTGGCCGCTGCCCGTTCCAGCGACAGAGCCCGGTTGCTCGTGGCGGTCAACTGCTCTTCCGTGCTGCGCAGCGAAAGCCTCGCGTCCATCTCCGCAGACCTGGCCAACGACGCCGCCAAAGCGAGGGCATCACGTTGTTCGGTGGAGGGTTCCTTTTCAGCCGGCGCCTCCTGCGCCGCAGCAAGGCGCGCGGTAACGGCGGCGAGCGCCTGCTCCTCTGTCACAACATTCGCCTCCGCCCTGGCCAGCGAAGTGGCCAGCCTGTCGCTTTCACCGACGGCGCTGCGCAGGATGGAGTTCAGGTGGCCGAGCCTTTCGGCCACGGCCGCGAGCCGGGCGTCGGAATCGTGCAGGCGGTCCAGGGCAGCCTCCGCTCTCGTCCGGGCCTCGGCGCGCCGGGCCTCGGCGCCGGCCAGGGCGAATCGGTTCCGTTCCAGATCCGCGGTGACAACGGCCAGCCGGGCCTCGGCGTCGTCCACGGCGGCCTGCACCTCGAGCAGGGACGGCGCATTTGCCGAGCCTCCGGTCACCGTCAGGGCGGTGAACACATCCCCGGCCCGGGTCACGGCTGTCAGGTCCGGCCGTTCGGCAACGAGCAGCCCCGCACCATCCAGGTCTTCAACAACTGCCACCCCGGTCAGGAGCGCGGCCACCGTAAGGGCGGCCCCGCCCTCGGCGGATGCCAAGTCCACAGCCCAGCGTGCGCCTGCCGGCAGGAGCTCGCCCGTGCCGGAAGTTGCGTCCCGCACGGGCACAGCAGACGCCAGCAGCAGGGAAGCACGCCCCGCATCGTCGTCTTTAAGAAGTTGAACCACGACGGCGGCCACGTCAGGATCCAGGACCACGATCGCTTCGGAGGCCCCGCCCAGCGCCGCGGCAATCGCAGCCTCATAACCCGGTTGAATAGTCAGGCTCGAGGCAAGCGCCCCCGCAACGCCATCCAGCCCGGAGTTGAGGGCGTGCGCCGCGCCGTCTTTTCGGTTGAGGCCAAGCTGCAGTGCGTCCCTGCGGGCCAAGAGGGCGTCACGTTCGCGGACAGCTTCCCGCCCCACGGACGTAAGCTCGGCAATCTCCTGGACGACGGCGTCGAGCTCTGCGCTGGCGTCCTCGTAGTCGGCGTCGAGGCTTTCCTCCCCCTCCTCCGCCCCCGCCACCTGGGTTTCCAAGGCGGTGAACTCGGACTGGGCCCGGTAGCGGCGTTCCTGTCCGGCGGCGAGTGACTCCCGTAGACGGCCCAGCTCGGCCTGCGCGGATTCAACCCGCGATCGTGCGGCACCAACCTGTCCGGCAAGCTTCGCAAGGCCCTCGCGGCGGTCCGCTGCGGCCCGGAGGACGGCAGTCAGCCTTTTCTCCTCGGCAGACGCCTCGAGTTCGGCCGCGTTCTTCGCCGCCGTCGCCGAGTCCAGCGCGCTGCGCCGGTCAAGGATGTGGCGCTCCAGCTCCATCAACTCATCCCGGACCCGGACGGCTTGCCGTTCCAGCTGCTCAGGATCCCTGCCCGAGTACGGTTCGGCATCAACGGCACCCAGCAGGCGGCCGCGTTCCTGGGCCAGTGAGCCCAGGGAACGAAGCCGTTCCCTGGAAGCGGAGAGCCGGTACCACGTATCCCGGGCGGCGTTGAGCTTTGGTGTTGCCTCGGCTGCGAGCTGTTCCACGGCTGCCTGTTGCCGGCGGCCCGCCTCCAGCTGCTGCTCCACCACCGCGCGGCGGGCCTTCAGCGCCGTTTCGTCGGCCACGTCCTGCTCAAGTGAACTCTGTTCCTGGACGAGGTCGTCGGCCAACAGCCGCGCGCGTGCGTCGCGGACGTCGAACTGGACCCGTTGGGCGCGGCGTGCCACATCGGCCTGCTTGCCGAGTGGCGTGAGCTGGCGCCTGATCTCCCCGGTCAGATCGCTCAGCCGCTGCAGGTTCGCCTGCATGGCTTCAAGCTTGCGGACCGTTTTTTCCTTGCGGCGGCGGTGCTTGAGGATCCCGGCCGCCTCCTCGATGAAGCCGCGGCGGTCCTCCGGCGTGGCGTGCAGGACCTTGTCCAGCTGGCCCTGGCCCACAATGACATGCATTTCCCGCCCCATACCGGAATCCGAGAGCAGCTCCTGGATGTCGAGGAGGCGGCAGCTGGCACCGTTAACGGCGTATTCTGAGCCGCCGGTGCGGAAGAGAGTCCGCGAGATGGTGACTTCGCTGTATTCGATGGGCAGGGCACCGTCGGTGTTGTCGATGGTCAGGGAGACGTGGGCCCGGCCAAGCGGCGGGCGCCCGGAGGTCCCCGCAAAAATGACATCCTCCATTTTGCCGCCGCGGAGCGTTTTAGCTCCCTGCTCCCCCATCACCCAGGAGAGGGCGTCCACCACGTTGGACTTGCCGGAGCCGTTCGGCCCCACGACTGCCGTGATGCCAGGCTCAAAATCGAAGGTTGTGGCCGATGCAAACGACTTGAACCCACGGACGGTAAGGCTTTTGAGGTGCAAGGTGTTTCTGGTCTCCTGAGTGGCTGAAGCGGCTGCTTTGCTGCCCCAAATCTACTGTGTTATAGCGGAAAGCCGCGGATTTCCGGGCGTCTGTCCCTGCACCGGACAGCGCCCGATCATGCCCGGCAGGGCGCGGCGCGCTACCAGCGTCCGTTGCGCGGGCGCGGCTGACAGACCGGGCAGGAGTATGAGGACCGATTCATGAACTGCTCGCGGCGGATCGTGGAGTTCATTCCGACGGCGGCACAACGGCTGCAGGGTTTGCCTTCCCGCCCGTAGGCGTTCAGGGAGCGGTCGAAATAACCAGAGGCGCCGTTGACGTTGACGTACAACGCATCGAAACTGGTGCCCCCTGCCGCCAGAGCGTCCAGCATGACCTCGCGGGAGCTGGTGATAAGCCGTTCCGCGTCGCCGCGGCGCAGCGTGTCGGTGGGCCTGGCGTAGTGCAGCTTTGCCCGCCACAGGGCCTCATCGGCATAGATGTTGCCGATTCCTGAGACGAGTCCCTGGTCCAACAACGCGCGTTTAAGGCCCGTCCTGCGCTTGCGCAGCCTGCCGTAAAAAAGGTCAAAGGAAAACGCCGGGTCCAGCGGGTCCCGGGCGATGTGGGAAGCTTCCTCAGCGATCAGCGCAACGGGAGATTCGGACTGGCCGCCAGGGCCGCCGTCGTCCGTGGGAATCATGCCGGTGACGAACAGCCCGCCGAAAATCCGCTGGTCAACAAACCTGAGTTGTTCAGGCATTCCGGCCACGGGGCTCAGCCGCAGCCTGACCTTGAGGTGTTTCTCGTCCGGCACTTCGCCGTCCTGCATCAGGAGCTGGCCGCTCATCCCGAGGTGGGCCATCAGGGCAACAGGCGGTGCGCCAGCGGACTCCGCAGCCGCGCTCAGCGGCATCCACAGGAATTTTCCGCGGCGCACAATGTCCACAACCTTGGTGCCCTGGAGGTTGCCCCTGAAGTCTTCAGGGCCCATTGCATGCCGGCGGAGGGAGCGCGGGTCCAGCACGTCTACCCCTGTGATGGTTCGGCCGCGGACCCAGCTCACCAGTCCGCGGCGGACCACTTCAACTTCAGGCAGTTCGGGCACGGCTCAGCCTAGACGCTGCGGGAAGACTCTGGTGATGCGCCCTCCGCTGCAGGGGCAGCGGCGGCTCCGGGAGTTCCGGAGAGCTGACGCCAGGCGTCCGCGGCAGCTTCCTGTTCCGCTTCCTTCTTCGAGTGGCCTGATCCGTTGCCGTACGGTTTGCCACCAATATTCAGGACCGCTGTAAAGGTCCGGGCGTGGTCCGGCCCCGCCCCCTCAACGGCGTAGTAGATAGTGCCCATCTGCCTGCTGGCTGACAGTTCCTGGATGCTGGTTTTCCAGTCGGTGCCGGCGCCGAGGGCGGCAGCATCCTTCAGGAGCGGGCCAATCAGGCGCATAACCAGCTGACGGGCAGTCTCGATGTCGTTGGACACGTAGGTGGCACCAATGAGTGCTTCCATGGTGTCCGCCAGGATGGAAGCCTTGTTCTTGCCCGCGGTGAGCTTTTCGCCCTGCCCCAGGTAGATGTAATCCCCGATGCCGAGGCTTCGGCCGATGCCGGCGAGGGCGCGCGTGCTGACCACCGCAGAGCGGCGTTTGGCAAGGTCGCCCTCTGGCAGGGTGGGATTGTCCCGGTACAGGGCATCGGTCACGGAGAAGCCCAGGATGGAGTCGCCCAGGAATTCGAGCCGCTCGTTAGTGGGGATGCCGCCGTTTTCGTAGGCGTAGGAACGGTGTGTGAGAGCAAGACGAAGCGTCCCGGCGTCAATGGAGACACCGAGACGCTTCAGAAGCTCTTCAGTTGAAGACATCATGTCAGCCCAAGCGGCCGATTAGACGTCTGCGACCTTGCGGCCCTTGTACTCAAGGAACAACGCAGTGCCAGCCGAGTCGGTAACGACCTTCGCCTGGTGCGGCAGGCTGTAAGTAACCTGGCCGTTCTCTACGGTCTTCACCAGGTGGGGGGCAGTTGCCTTCCACTGGGAGCGGCGGGCGCGGGTATTCGAGCGAGACATTTTCCGCTTCGGGACAGCCACGGCTAACTCATTTCTCTCTAGAAAAACACTTACAAATCAGTTTTGCCGGTCAGGCTTAGCCAAGTCAGCTAGGGCAGCCCAGCGAGGATCTACGACCTCGTGGTGGTGCCCCGGCTCGTCTTCCAGGCGTACTCCGCATTCGGAGCAAAGGCCCTGGCAGTCTTCCCGGCACACCGGCTGGAACGGCAGCATGGTTACAACTGCGTCCCGCAACACCGGCTCAAGATCGATTAGATCGTACTCGATTCGATATTGCTCTTCTTCGTCTTCTCCGTCGGAGAACTGAGCGCCCTCGTAGAAGAAAAGTTCTTGCACATTGACCTCAAGGTCATACGCAAGGGGATCCAGGCATCGGCCGCACTCGCCTTTTACTTCGGCGACCGCGGTTCCTGATACCAGAATTCCTTCGTGTACGGCCTCAAGCCTCAGATCCAGCTCGATGTCCGAGCCTTCCTGAACGCCAATGAGTGCCACACCAAGGTCACTTGGTGCGGGTACATGTTCTTTCAGTGTCCGCATGCTTCCCGGGCTGCGCCCGATGTCCTTGACGTCGAACGCCAAGGGCGAACTAGCATCTCGTTTAATGAGAACTCCTGTTGAACATATGACCGACGTACCATCCTAGCCTGAAGAACCGCAGGGACTCAAACCAGGCGACGGACGGCCGTCGAAGTACCGGACTAGCCTACCCTCTTGGCGGCTGATCGGAGGCAGACCCGCCCGCGAGCAACCTTTTATGTACCGACCGGGGCACATAGTCGGACACGCTGCCACCCAGACCGGCCACTTCTTTGATCAGGGTGGATGACAAATGCAGGTAGTGCGCCTCGGCCGGCAGGAACACCGTTTCGACGCCGCTGAGCTGGCGGTTCATCGTGGCCATCGGAAGTTCGTAGTCGAAGTCTGAGGACGAGCGGAGACCTTTGACGATCGCGGAGACCCCTCGCTGGCGGCAGTACTCGGCCAAAAGACCGTCGCCCACCGGTTCCACCACAATGCCTTTGAGTGACGCCAGGGTTTCGCGCGCCATATCCAGGCGGTCCCCCAGACTGAACATGTACTTCTTCGCATAATTGGTCGACACCGCCACGATCACCTCATCGAAGAGGCCCGCGGCACGGGCGATGACCTCGAGATGGCCGTTGTGAATGGGGTCAAAGGATCCGGGGCAGACAGCGCGTCTCATCCACCGAACCTACCGCATGGGACGGCCGGGATACCATGACTGGATGCATCCACCACGGGACCTTTCCATGTCCACAGTGCCTGCCCCGTGGCAGCGCACCGCCTCAGGCGCCAACCTGTTGGGACCCGCCGGCCAACTGGGCGTCACCATCTTCGAGGAGATGACCACGCTGGCGGGGCAGACCGGCGCCATCAACCTCGGGCAGGGTTTTCCTGACGAGGACGGACCGCTGGAAATCAAGGCGGCCGCGGTGGCCGCCATCGAAGCCGGAGCCAACCAGTACGCACCCGGTAAGGGCATCCTGGAACTGCGTGAGGCCGTGGCCGCACACCAGGAGCGTTTCTACGGGCTGACCCCGGACCCGTTGACCGAGGTCATCATCAGCACCGGCGCCACCGAAGGGATCGCCGCAACGTTGCTGGCGTTCGTCGGCCCCGGTGATGAGGTGCTGACGTTTGAACCCTTTTATGACGCGTATGGCGCCGTAATCGGCCTGTCCGGCGCCACCCACGTCACGGCCCCGCTGCTGGCTCCGGACTTTTACCCGGACATGACGGCGCTGGAAGCGGCCTTCACCGACCGCACCAGGGTGGTGCTGTTGAATAATCCGCACAACCCCACCGGTACCGTCTTCCCCCGGCATGTCCTGCAGCGCGTCGTCGAGCTTGCCACAAAGCATGACTGCCTCATCGTCACCGACGAGGTGTACGAGCACCTCACCTTCGGGGTCAGGCACATTCCCGTCGCCTCGCTGCCGGGTGCCGCTGAGCGGACCATCACCATCTCGTCCGCCGGAAAGACCTTCTCCTTCACCGGCTGGAAGATCGGCTGGCTGACCGGCCCGGAACACCTGGTGGCGGCTGTCCGCACGGTCAAGCAGTTCCTGACCTACAGCTCCGGTACACCGTTCCAGTCGGCCATTGCGACCGGCCTCGCGCTGCCGGACGAGTTTTACCGGGGCGTTTCGGCAAGTCTCCAGAAGAAGCGGGACATCCTCAGCGAGGGCCTCCGCGCCGCAGGATTCGACGTTTACACGCCGCAGGGAACGTATTTCGTCACCGTGGACATATCACCCCTTGGCATCAGCGACTCCGTGGATTTGGCACGAAGGCTACCCGGACTGGTGGGAGTGGCCGCCATCCCCGTCCCCGTCTTCTGTCACCCGGAGGGCGCGGAACGGACACGGAGCCTGCTCAGGTTCGCGTTCTGCAAGAAAGTTGAGCTCCTCGAGGAGGCCGCCGCCAGGCTGGCAACCCTCAGCGGAAAGCTCTGATGGCGGAGCCGGGCGGCACACGATCCACGCGGTTCCTGCGGACCACTGGACAGCACGCCTCCATCGAGCCCGATGCCTTCACCGACGGCGGCTACGTGCTGAGCATCGGCGGGGCCGAGCAGTCCCACGTTAATCTGGCGCATCCTGAGGAGATCTTCTACGAGTACCTGCGACGGATCGGCCACATGGTGGACCTCGCCGCTCCCGAAGGCCGGCCAATCACCGCGCTCCATCTTGGTGCCGGAGCCCTGACCCTTGCGCGCTACATCCAGGCGACGAGGCCTGGATCCGTCCAGTATGCGGTGGAGCTGGAACGCGAGCTCCTCGACTTTGTCCTGCAGCACCTCCCCCTTCCTGACGGAACCGACCTGCATTCCGTGATCGGCGATGCCCGCGACGCCCTGGCGGAGCTGGACCCTGAACTTCACTTCGACGTCGTGATCCTGGACATTTTCTCTGGTCCGGAAGCCCCGGCCCACATCGCCTGCCAAGAGTTCTACCAGGAGGTCCGGGCACGCCTCGCAACGGAAGGCTTGCTGATCGTGAACGTGGGCGACGAACCCGGGCTGACCCTGGTGCGGAGTCAGGCTGCCGCCATGCGCAGCGCCATGGCGGACGTTGCCGCCTTCGCCGAAACCGGGATGTTCGCGGGCCGCTACCCCGGCAACATCATCCTCGCCGGAACGCAGACTCCGTGGCCCGAAGCCTGGACAGCCGAATTGACGGAACGAGGCCCGCACCCCGCGAAGGTTCTCGCCGGCGTGGACCTGGATGGGCTCGCCGGCTGAATCTCAGTCCTCCGGAAGCACCGAAGGCTCGGCAAACCAGAGCCGCGTTTCGCCGTACTTCTTCTCCGCGAACTGTTCCAGGCCGGCCGGCCAGAACGGCTCCGGTGAACGCGTGGACCGCTCCACCACCACCACGGCAGCAGGGGCCAGGTGATGCGCTAATTTGCCCAGCACCGCCGACAGGGCCGGATCATCCAGCGGATACGGCGGGTCCAGGAACACCAGGTCCCAGCTGGACGGCTCCGCCGCGCGCTCCAGGAAGGACTCCACCTTGGACCGGTGGACCGTCACGGCCTTGCGGCCCAGTACACCGTTGATCAGGTCCGCGTTGCGCTGGCACACGGAACTGGCCTTGGCATCGAATTCCACCAGGTCAACGGTGTCAGCGCCCCTGCTGCCGCTCTCCACGCCCAACGAGCCGGACCCTGCGTACAGGTCCAGGACCCGGGCACCGGCAATGATCCCAAAGGCGTCGAGCCGGGAGAACAGCGCCTCCTTAACGCGGTCGGTGGTGGGCCTGGTGAGGGAGCCGGGGACGCTGACCAGAGGTGTCCCGCCTGCGGCGCCCGCGATGATGCGGCTCATGGCCGCCTCCTATCCGCGCTCAAGGAACGCCTCCTTCTCGGGGTTCAAGTATTCGTCGATGGCCTCCGCCAGCCGCGGATGCCGCGCCAGGGCAGGATCTGCGCCCACAATTTCCTGGGCGTCCTGGCGCGCCTGCGCAATGATGTCCTCGTGCTCCAGCACGCGCAGCAGTTTCAGTGTGGAGCGGCCGCCGGACTGCGAAGCGCCCAGGATGTCGCCCTCGCGGCGCAGCTTCAAGTCCTCCTGCGACAACTCGAAGCCGTCGGTGGTTGCCGCGACGGCGTCCAGCCGGCGGCGGCTCGGGTGCCCGCGTTCCAGGGTGGTGACCAGCAGGCACGTCCCGGGAAGCCCGCCGCGGCCCACCCTGCCGCGCAGCTGGTGCAGCTGGGAAATGCCGAAGCGGTCGGCGTCGAGGATCACCATCAGCGTTGCGTTATGGACGTCGACGCCGACTTCGATAACGGTGGTGGAGACCAGGAGCTTGGTCCGGTTGGCGGTGAAGTCGGCCATCGCGGCGGTCTTCACTGCGGCGTCCAAACGGCCGTGCATCGGCCCAAGGGGCACACCGGCCAGGGCCGGCTCCTGCTGGAGATGTTCGACGACGGCAGTCACCGACGCGAGCTCGCGCGCAGCGCCGTCCCCTGCCACGTCAGCCACGGAAGGTTCCGCTTCCCCGGGAGTGAAATCGCCGTCGTCGTCCGTTCCGATCCTGGGGCACACCACATATACCTGGTGCCCGGCGTCGATTTCCTCACGGGATCGGGACCAGATGCGGTCGGCCCAGCCGGGATTCTCGGCCAGGCCCACCACATGCGTGGAAATCGGCGCCCGGCCGGCGGGGAGTTCGTCCAGGACGGAGGTTTCGAGGTCGCCGAAGACCGTCATGGCCACGGTTCGTGGAATGGGCGTGGCCGTCATGACCAGCAGATGCGGCGGCTTGTTCGCCTTTGACCGCAGGACGTCCCGCTGCTCCACGCCGAACCGGTGCTGTTCGTCCACCACGATCAGGCCAAGGTCGTAGAACGCGACGTTGTCGCTGAGCAGCGCATGCGTGCCGATCACGATCCCTGCCGCGCCGGATGCGGCGTCCAGCATGGCCCGTTTCCGGGCGGCGGTCGGCATGGAGCCGGTGAGGAGAGTGACCTGCACGGCCCCTTCGGCCAGGCTGCCCAGCAGCCCGTCAGGGGACAGCATGGGGTCGCGGGACAGGGAGCCCAGGGTCCGCCGGATGGAATCGAAGTGCTGGGCGGCGAGGACCTCCGTTGGCGCCAGAAGCGCAGCCTGCCCGCCGGCATCCACCACCTGCAGCATGGCCCGCAGCGCGACGATGGTCTTGCCCGAGCCGACCTCGCCCTGCAGCAGCCGGTTCATGGGGCTGTCCTGCGCCAGTTCTGCCGCAAGCTTTTTTCCGACGGCGTCCTGCCCGGCGGTGAGGGTGAAGGGAAGCTGCTTGTCGAACGCCGTCAGGAGCCCGTTGGTGGCCGGGCGCCGCGCCGTGGCTTCTTCGGCCGCAAGCTGGGCCCGGCGTCGTGCCAATGCCGCCTGCAGGACCAGGGCCTCCTGGTAGCGCAATCGCTCCTGGGCCTTCTTCCAGTCTGCGTGCGATTCCGGCTTGTGGATGAGTCGGTAGGCCTCAGCCACAGGCAGGAAATCCTCCCGCGCGGCGACCGCCTCCGGCAGCGGATCCGGCAGGGCGTCCAGATCCACTGTTTCCAACAGCGTGGAAATGACTTTCTGAATCGACCAGCTGGTGAGTTTTGCGGTGGCCGGATACACCGGGATGGGCATGGCGGCGAGCTTTTCGGGGTCTGTGGCCGGCATGTCCGGGTCCTCGTCCAGGAGGTGGAAGTCCGGGTTGGTCAGCCCCAGTGAGGGGCCGTACCTGGTCACCTTGCCGGAGAACATCACGCGGCGGCCGGGCAGGAGCTGGGCTTGGGCCCGGTAGCCGCTGAAGAAGGTGATCTTGAGCGTGCCGTGCCCGCTGCCGGGGCCCACGGCGGCAAGGCGCGGACGTCCGTGGGAGGCGGCGTCGTCAGTAATCACGACGTCGGTGATGGAACCGCGGCGGGTATGCATCTTGCGCGTGCTGTTGGAGAGCACCCGCGCAATGAGCGTGACCTCCTCGTCCACGGGAAGCTCGCTGATGGGTGTCAGTTCGCCGCGGTTCAGGTAGCGGCGGGGGAAGTAATTCAGCAGGCCGCCCACTGTGGCGATGCCCAGGTGCTTCTCAATAGCCTGCGCTGACCGCTTTCCGATCAGGCGTTCCAGGCCAAGGCCGAGTTCAGCGCTCATGCCCACTGGAGTTCACCGGAGCTGGTTCGGGATCCCGGGCCATGGCGAGTTCGCTGACCGAAATGTCACTGGGTTCACCAAGGGATCGGATCAGGGCGACCGCGGGTGCGGAGTCCGGGACGTGGACGTGGACCCGCCACCGGTAGCTGCCCTCAGCATCGGCCAGGCTGTCCACCTGGCTCATGATGACGGACTCGCCGATTTCGTCGAGCCGCTGGCGCAGGGTGGCCGCGCTGAGAGGCGAAAGGCTGATGGTGCACATGACCTCAACGCCGTCGTCAACCGGCATGTCAGCATGGATGTGGGGGTCCTGCACGTCATAGCCGTGGAGCCCGTCGAGGAGTTCGCCCTGCAGCCCTTCGCCCAGGACGGCTGAACGGAGGCAGTCAAGGATGAGCAGCATGCCAACGCCCCCGGCATCGACCACATGGGCGGCTTCAAGGGCGGCCAGCTGGCTCTCGGTGCTGACGACGGCTTCTAATGCACCGTTGACGGCAGCGTCGAGGGCTTTGCCCAGGGCTTGATTGCTGTCGTCGCCGTTGTGCCCGGCGTCCACCGCCGCGGCGGCCCGGGCGGCGGCTTCCATGACCGAGAGCATGGTGCCTGGGACGGGATCGCTCAACGCGGACCAGGCCCGGATCTGGGCACGGTTCAATGCGGCGGCCAGGAGGGTGGACGTCAGGCGGGTGTGACCGGCCAGGGGCTCAGCCGCGGCGCAGAGGAAGACCGCGAAGAGGGTTCCGGAGTTACCGCGGGCCTGCTCCATCGCGGCCCGGCCGGCGCGCGCCAGCACTGCCCCGACATCCGACTGGCCAGCATCAGCAGGGACTGCCTCGTCCTGCCCTGCAGGGTCTCTGTGCAGGGCACGGGCGGCTGCCCGCACGGTGAGGTAAAGGTTTGTGCCGGTGTCACCATCCGCCACGGGGAAGATGTTGATGGCATTCAGGCGGTCGCTGTGGTTGGCCACGGCGGTTTCAGCGTTGTCCAACCACCGCTTCATCGCTAGCGCGTTGGCCGCAACCTTAGTCTGCAAAGTGATCCCATCCCCCGGTGCCAGCGGCGTGACCCGCAATTGTGACGCCCGGTGGTGTGGAGCTTTCCGGGGCATGTACTGAGCCTATCGCAGTGAATCCGGCAGGCAGCTGAACGCCGGCAGGGAACGTGGCCAGCAGCCCGTGGTCCTCTCCCCCGCCAAGTACCCAGGCCATGGGGTCAGCGTGGAGAAGGTCCGACGCCGGACGCAGGGCTTCTGCGAGAGGTTTCAGTGCTGCGGGGTCAAGGTCCAGGGCGACGCCGCTGGCGGCGGCGAGGCGGCCGCCGTCGCGCACCAGTCCGTCAGAGATGTCCAGCATGGCGGTTGCACCGGCGGCCATGGCCAGCGGCCCGGCCGTCAGTGGCGGCCGCGGTCTGCACTGGAGTTCCACGAGCATCCGCTGCGCCGGTGGCAGTGACTGCACCGCGTTCTCCGATTCCAGGAGCGCCAGACCGGCTGCGGCCCGGCCCACGGTCCCGGCCAAGGCCACGACGTCCCCGGCCCGGGCCCCTGACCGCAGCACGGCCTTGCCGCCAGCCAAAGAACCCAGCACGGCGACCGTCACAGAGATTTCCCTGCCGCGGCCCAGATCACCCCCGGCCACCGAGCAGTCGGTGGCCCCGAGTTCCCTGATACCCGCGGTCAGGCCGTCCGCCAGGTCCGCCACCCAGCTGACAGGAGTTGCGGGCGGCAACGTCAGGCTCACCACGAGCGACGTGGCCACGGCGCCCATGGCGTTGATGTCGCTCAGGTTCTGGGCCGCCGCCTTCCAGCCGACGTCGAAGCCTGTGGTCCGGTAGCCGTTGTTCCACTCGAGGCGGAAATCCTGGTCCTGGGTCTGGGTGTCGATGCTGATTACCGTCCTGCCGTCCGGAGCGGCGACAATGGCGGCATCGTCTCCAGGGCCGAGCAGGGTTGCCGAACCGTGATTTCCACCCATTTCCAGCCGCGGGAAGATCCGGGCCAGCAATTCGGTTTCGGACAGCGCGGCGACAGTCAGCGTTTCTTCAGTCAACGGGATTTCAGGCACGCCCCTACGCTACAGCGCGGCACCGACATTGTTGATCGGCCAGTCGCTGGCCAGTTGCTCTAGAGGGCCGCACGGTCCATTGGGCGTCCCGCAGCACACGGCAGCGACGATAGGCTGGATGGATGCGCAATCCCCGTTTTCCCCTGCCTATCCGCGTGTCCGGAATCCTGCTGACTGCGTCCGTCGCAGGAGCTCTTCTGTCCGCCTGCGCCCCGACCGTGGATGTCACCGCCGCCGGCGATGCGGCGAACCCGGCCTGCGCACCGATGATGGTTGCCCTTCCGGACGCCATCGGCGATGCTGCCCTGCGGAAAACCAACAGCCAGGCCACTGCGGCGTGGGGGGACCCGTCCCAGGTGATCCTGCGCTGCGGCGTTAATGTTCCGGGCCCGACGACAGACCGGTGCGTGAGTGTCAACGGCATCGACTGGGTCATCAAGGAAGGCGATCCAGTGTGGACGCTGACTACCTTCGGCCGCGAACCCGCCACGGAAATCCTGATGGATCCGGAGAAGATCAGCTCCGCGACCGTCCTGGCGGATCTTTCCGCGTCAGTCGGAAAGGTCCCGGCCAGCCGGAACTGCGTGGGCCAGGCAGATCTGCAGAACCTGCCCACCACCCGGTAGAAGGGCAGGTGGTGGGCCCACGCCGGTAGGGTTCCCTGGCCGAAGCGGAGCGAGGTTAGGGTACCGGTGGGGACTACCGAAGACCGGTCTTCCGGTTTAAGGCCAGGTAAATCAGCTCATCAATCAGGGCCGCATAGTCCAGGCCTGACGCTGCCCACATCTGCGGGTACATGCTCTTGGGCGTAAACCCGGGCATGGTGTTGATCTCGTTGATGATCAGGTCACCGTCGGGCGTATAGAAGAAGTCCACGCGGCTCAGGCCCTCGGCCCCCACCGCGTCAAAGGCGGCCGCCGCGAGTTCCCGGACGCGCACGATGGCTTCCTCGGGAATGTCGGCGGGGCAGCTCAGCGAGGCGGCGTCGTCTTCAACATACTTGGCGTTGAAATCGTAAAATTCGTGCGTTCCGGCGGCGACGGAAATTTCACCCGGCATGGACGTCCGGGGGGAATCGGTCCCGCGTCCTTCCAGGACGGCACATTCAATTTCCCGCCCTACGATGCCGGCCTCGATGACCAGCTTGAGGTCGTGGCGTCGGGCTTCCTCGACGGCGGCGTCGAGTTCCTCAAGCGAGTCCACTTTGGAGATTCCCATGGACGAACCCGCCCGCGCCGGCTTGACGAACACCGGGAAGCCGAGCTGGTCCACCTTTTTGCGGACGGCCTCCGCGTCCTTGACCCACTGCCGGTCCGTGACGGCAATGTAGGGCCCCACGTGCAGCCCGGCGGCCTCGAACACAACCTTCATGTAGTGCTTGTCCATGCCTACAGCCGACGCCAGCACGCCGGCGCCGACGTAGCGGGTGTCGGACAGTTCCAGGAGCCCCTGGATGGTGCCGTCCTCGCCAAAGGGACCATGGAGAAGGGGAAACACAACGTCCACCGTGCCGAGTTCCTGCGCGACCTGGTTCGGCGAGGCGACGATCAGCTGGTGCTCGCCGCCGATCTCGGCCAGTGTCACGGTTTGTGCTGACGGAGCTACCTCCGGCAGCGACGACGCGGATAGCGACCACTGGGTGGTATCCCCCGAGGCCAGCACCCACTGCCCCGATTTGGCGATGCCGATGGGGATGACTTCGTACTTGTCTTTGCTGATGGCGCCCAGCACGCCGGCGGCGGTCACGCAGCTCACGGCATGCTCGCTGGACCGGCCACCAAAAAGCACCGCGACGCGGGGTTTGGCCCGGGGGGCTGAGTCCGCTGCGGTCAGGTTATCGTCGGACATCGTCAGTAATCGCCTTCGGGTTTCAGGTCCCGGGCCAGCAGCAGCGGCCCCAGTTGGTCAACGGACAGTTTGCCGGCCAGGACGGCTACGACGGCGGCAGTAATGGGCATTTCAACACCCAGCTTCCCGGCAAGTTCGTGGACAGCCTGGCCGGACTTTATACCTTCGGCTGTTTGGGTCATCTGCTGGGCCAGTTGCTCGAGGGTGAGTCCCTGGCCCAGCATCCGGCCAGCCGTATGGTTTCGTGACAGCGGCGAGGAACACGTTGCCACCAAGTCCCCCAGACCGGCCAGCCCTGCCATGGTCCGGGCGTCGCCACCAAGGGCAAGCGCGAGCCTTGACGTTTCGGCCAAGCCCCGCGTGATCACGGAGGCCTTGGTATTGTCCCCCATCTGTTTACCTTCACAGATGCCCACGGCCAACGCGATGACGTTCTTGACGACTCCGCCGATTTCCACGCCGACCACGTCCGCTGTGGTGTATGGACGGAAGTATGGCGCTGTGCAGCTCCTCGCGATCCAGCCTGCGGCGGCCGCATCGGTACAGGCCACCACTGAGGCCGTGGGTTCCTCACGGGCGATCTCCATGGCCAGGTTGGGGCCGGAAACCACTGCGATGCGTTCCGCGGGAATCCCCAGTTCATCGCTGATGACCTCGCTCATCCGAGCGTCGGTGCCGAGCTCCAGGCCCTTCATCAGTGACACCACCATGGCGTCAGAAGCAATCAGCGGCTTCCATTCACGTAGCTGGAGGCGCAGTGACTGGGCCGGAACAGCGAGGACCACCAGGTCCGCGCCCGCCAGCACGGCACGGACGTCCGTGGACGCTGAGATGCAGGGCGGCAGTTCGGTGTCCTTCAGGTACTGGACGTTGCGGTGCGTGCTGTTTATTTGCTCCACCACTTCGCTGCGCCGGCCCCAGATTCGGATGCTACGTTCTTCCCCCGCTACGCCGGCCGCGTCGGCGAGAATCTTGGCGAATGTGGTACCCCAGGAACCGGCGCCCAGGACAGCGACAGACCGGGCGGAACCCTGACGGCTTCCGTCAGCCATCAGGTGGCATCCGCAGCGTCGTCAGGATTTTCCCGCACAACGAAGCGACCGTGCGTGGCTTGATTGTGCTTGGAAGGGTCCCAGCGTTCAGCGGGCGGCTCCTCCCCGCGGATGTCGGCCAGCAAACCGGTCACGGCATCCATGATCTTCTCGGTAGCCGCGGTCAGCGTTGCCTTGTCCAGTGGCCGGCCCATGAACTGGCTGAGGTCAACGGGCTTGCCCACCATCACCCTGGACGTCCTGCGCGGGAAAAGGTGGAACCGCTTCGCATAACGCGGGAACACCTCATGGGCCCCCCAGTGAGCGATCGGAACCACAGGAATGCCGCCTTCCAAGGCAAGACGGGCAGCGCCGGTGTGGCCCTTCATCGGCCACATGGCGGGATCGCGCGTGAGCGTACCTTCGGGGTAAATGATGATGGCACCGCCGTCCGCCACAATCTCCTGGGCAAGCTGCAGCGAGCGGTTCGCTCCCGCCGTCGAGCGTTCCACCGGGATTTGCCGGGTGGCACGCAGGACCGCGCCCAGCACCGGAACCTTGAACAGTCCGGCCTTGGCCAGGAAGTGCGGGGCGCGCTTCTGGTTGTAGAGAATATGCCCCACGATCAGCGGATCGATTTCCGTGCAGTGGTTGGGCGCAGCAATAAATCCGCCGGCGGGGAGGTTCTCGAGGCCTTCCCACTTCTTGTTCATCATTGCGTTCAGCACCGGTCGCACTATAGCTGCGACCACAACGAATGTGGCCTGGCTCTTGGCCGTTTCCTTCACGTACCCACCGCTACTTTGTCGAGCTGATGTCGAAGTCGGCGCCGAGGCCGGACAGCTTTTCGGTGAAACGCTCGTAGCCGCGGTTGATGATATCGATCCCGGTCACCCGCGACGTGCCGGAAGCGGCCAGCGCCGCGATCAGGTGGCTGAAGCCGCCCCGCAGGTCCGGTACGTCGATGTCGGTGCCCTTAAGCTGGGTGGGGCCGGAGATGACGGCGGAGTGGAGGAAGTTGCGCTGGCCGAAGCGGCACGGCACGCTCCCCAGGCACTCGCGGTGAACCTGGATGCTGGCGCCCATCCGGATAAGCGCATCGGTGAAGCCAAACCTGTTTTCGTAGACGGTTTCATGGACGATTGATACGCCTTCGGCCTGGGTCAGCGCCACCACGAGCGGCTGCTGCCAGTCGGTCATAAAGCCGGGGTGCACGTCGGTTTCCAGAACCAGCGGGTTGAGCTTGCCGCCCCGGTGGTAGAAGCGGATGCCGTCCTCGCCGATGTCCATGCCGCCGCCCACCTTCCGGTAGGTGTTCAGGAACGTCATCATGTCCCGCTGTGAGGCGCCTTCAACGAAAATGTCACCGCGGGTCACCAGCGCCGCGGAGGCCCACGACGCCGATTCGTTGCGGTCCGAAAGGGCGCGGTGGTTATAGCCGCCCAGGTCACGGACGCCTTCAATGCGGATGGTCCGGTCTGTCTGGACGCTGATGATGGCGCCCATCTTCTGCAGCACGGCAATGAGGTCGATGATCTCAGGCTCGGTGGCGGCGCCGGAAAGCTCGGTGATCCCTTCGGCGCGGGTGGCGCTGAGCAGCACCTGTTCCGTGGCGCCGACCGAGGGATACGGCAGATTGATCTTGGCGCCGTGCAGGCCCTTGGGCGCGGAGATATGGATGCCGCCCGGGCGCTTCTCCACCACGGCGCCGAACTGGCGGAGCACGTTGAGGTGGTAGTCGATGGGCCGGTCACCGATCTTGCAGCCGCCAAGGTCCGGAATGAAAGCCTCACCGATCGCATGGATCAGGGGTCCGCAGAGCAGGATGGGGATCCGTGAATCACCGGCGTGGGCATCGATCGCAGTGCTCGGGGCGGTTTTTGCCGCCTTCGGATCCAGGGTGAGGTCGCCGCTGACGGGATCCTTGACCACTGTGACTCCGTGCAACTGCAGGAGCGAGGTGACAACCTCCACATCCTTGATCTCCGGAACGTTCCGCAACACCGACGGCTCGTTGCCCAGCAATGCTGCCACCATTGCCTTCGGAACAAGGTTTTTGGCCCCCCGGACGCTGACGCGGCCTGTAAGCGGGACTCCGCCGCGGATTGTCAGAACACTACTCATATACCGGTTTCCTTACGATTACTCGCCCCAAAATCCATGCAAAGGCTCCAGCTAAGCATAGGAGGTTGCGTTACCGAACCGAAATACGGCGTGCGCAGCGCCGTCGTGACTTCCCAACGTCGCCACCGCCAGGAGAGATGCAACGCGGGGTCATTTACGGCCCGTCCTGGGACCTGACATGGGCCGCAAGTGACCCCGCGTTGCCCCAGCGGTACTCAGGAAAGGCGGGCCGGAAGCGTTGTGGGCATAAAGGCCGGACGGGTGGTCTCGAAGGCGGTGATGTCCTCTTCGTGCTGGAGGGTCAGGCCAATATCGTCCAGGCCCTCCAGAAGGCGCCAGCGGGTATAATCGTCGATCTCAAAGGGTGCCACGATACTGCCGCAGCTGACGGTCTTGGACGGCAGGTCAACGGTGACTTCGGTGCCCGGGGCGTTTTCCAGTTCCTTCCAGATCAGTTCGATGTCGTCCTGGGCGAGCTCGGCGGCCAGCAGTCCCTGCTTGCCGGAGTTGCCGCGGAAAATATCGGCGAACCGGGAGGAGAGGACGGTCTTGAAGCCGTAGTCCTTCAGGGCCCAGACGGCGTGTTCACGGGATGAACCGGTGCCGAAATCCGGGCCCGCCACCAGGACGGAGCCGGCGTTGAACGGCGCCTGGTTCAGGATGAAGGCCGGGTCCTTGCGCCAGGCCGAGAACAGGGCATCCTCGAAGCCGGTACGGGTGATCCGCTTGAGGTAGACCGCGGGGATGATCTGGTCCGTATCAACGTTGCTCTGCCGCAGCGGGACGCCGATGCCGGTGTGGGTGGTGAACTTTTCCATGGCGGCCTCCTAGGCTGCGTTGGTGCGGATGGCGGCGGACTCGGGAGCAGGATCGAGGTCCGACGGCGAACTCAGGGTGCCACGGATGGCCGTGGCCGCTGCCACCACCGGAGAAACCAGGTGGGTGCGGCCGCCCTTGCCCTGACGCCCTTCAAAGTTGCGGTTTGAGGTCGAGGCGCAGCGCTCCCCCACCTCCAGCTGGTCCGGATTCATGCCCAGGCACATTGAGCAGCCCGCGAAGCGCCACTCGGCACCAAAGTCCTTAAAGACCTTGTCCAGGCCTTCTGCCTCTGCTTCGAGCCGCACGCGCGCCGAACCGGGTACCACCAGCATCCGGATGTTGGGGTCCTTCTGGCGGCCGCGGATGATGTCCGCGGCCGCGCGAAGGTCCTCCATGCGTGAGTTGGTGCAGGAGCCCAGGAAGACCGTGTCCACCCGGATCTCCTTCATGGGTGTACCGGCGGTCAGTCCCATGTACTGCAGGGCGCGTTCGGCGGCAGCCTTGGCGTTCTCGTCGCCGAAGTCCTCCGGGGACGGCACCTTGGAAGACAGCGAAACGCCTTGGCCCGGGTTAGTGCCCCAGGTGACAAACGGCTCCAGCGTGTCGGCATCCAGGTCCACCTCGACATCGAACGCCGCGTCGTCGTCGGTCCTTAGCGTGTTCCAGTACGCGACGGCGGCATCCCAGTCCGAACCCTGTGGCGCATGCGGGCGGCCAAACATGTAGTCGTAGGTGATTTGGTCCGGGGCCACCAGGCCGGCGCGGGCACCGGCTTCGATGGACATGTTGCAGATGGTCATCCGGGCATCCATGGACAGCGCTCGGATGGCGGAACCGCGGTATTCCAGGACGTAGCCCTGGCCTCCGCCGGTACCGATCTTGGCAATCACGGCCAGGATGATGTCCTTGGCGGTGACGCCCGGGCGCAGGGTGCCTTCAACGTTGATGGCCATGGTCTTGAACGGCTTCAGGGACAGCGTCTGGGTGGCCATGACGTGCTCCACCTCGGACGTGCCGATGCCCATCGCCAAGGCACCGAACGCGCCATGGGTGGACGTGTGGGAGTCACCGCAGACAACGGTCATGCCAGGCTGGGTGAGGCCCAGTTGCGGGCCAACAACGTGCACAATGCCCTGTTCCGCGTCGCCGAGCGAGTGCAGGCGGACACCGAACTCCGCGCAGTTGTTGCGCAGCGTCTGAATCTGCGTGCGGCTGGTGAGATCGGCGATGGGTTTGTGGATGTCCAGCGTGGGAGTGTTGTGGTCCTCCGTGGCGATGGTGAGATCCGGGCGGCGCAGCTTGCGGCCGGCCAGGCGCAGGCCCTCGAAAGCCTGCGGAGAAGTCACCTCATGGACAAGGTGAAGGTCAATGAAGAGGAGGTCGGGCTGGGCATTGGCTCCTTCGCCCTCGCCTTTGCGCACCACATGTGCGTCCCAGACTTTCTCGGCCAGTGTCTTTGCCACGGCCATCTCCCTTCACTGCTGTTTGGCTGTTTGGTTCCACTGAACCAGCAGGGCTGCATTTTGTGCCAGCCCAAAGATTTGCATCTCAGATAATGAGACGTCAATATCATTACATGGACAATTCTAGTGGAGTCGGTGTCATTGATAAAGCAGCCCATGTGCTTGATGCATTGGAGGCCGGACCCACCACGCTGGCACAGCTGGTGGCCGCCACTGGCCTGGCCCGGCCCACCGTGCACAGGCTTGCCCTGGCCCTGATCCACCACCGGCTGGTGAGCCGCGATATCCAGGGCCGGTTTGTCCTCGGCAGCCGCCTGGTGGAGCTCGCCTCCGCCGCCGGCGAGGACCGCCTCATCGCTTCCGCAGGCCCGGTCCTGATGCAGCTGCGCGACGCCACCGGCGAAAGTTCCCAGATCTTCCGCCGCCAGGGCGAATGGCGTATTTGCGTCGCCTCCGCGGAACGCCCCATCGGCCTGCGCGACACCATCCCCGTGGGCACGAAACTCTCCATGAAGGCCGGCTCCGCCGCGCAGGTGCTGCTCGCCTGGGAAGACCACGACCGGCTTCTTGAGGGCCTTCAGGCCGCGCGCTTCACGCCCACCGTGCTGGCAGGCGTACGACGGCGGGGCTGGGGCCAGAGCCTCGGCGAACGCGAGCCCGGGGTCGCCTCGGTCTCGGCCCCCGTCCGGGGACCGTCCGGACGCGTGATCGCCGCCGTCTCGATCTCCGGCCCCATCGAGCGGCTCACCCGCCAGCCGGGCCGGCTCCACGCCGAGGTGGTCTGCAACGCCGCCCGGCTACTCACCGAGGCCCTGCGCAAGAGCACCGATTGAGGTCCCGCCTCCGTCCAGGCCTGGCTGCCC
The DNA here is from genome assembly GCF_050156905.1 of Pseudarthrobacter sp. S3. Lineage (NCBI taxonomy): Bacteria > Bacillati > Actinomycetota > Actinomycetes > Micrococcales > Micrococcaceae > Pseudarthrobacter > Pseudarthrobacter sp. S3. Next base: position 2,642,153 of record NZ_CP189583.1, read on the forward strand.
GCGGCTAGGCTGTGCGCATGGCGGCTAGGCTGTGCGCATGAACAGCTACGCAGTCTTCCTCCGCGGGATCAACGTCGGCGGGATCAACATCAAGATGGCGGACCTCAAGAACGCCCTTGCATCGCGGGGCTTCGCGGACGTCAAGACGCTGCTGGCCAGCGGCAACGTGGTGCTTGCAAGCGACGAGGATCCTGCTGCCGTCAAACGGACCTTTGAGAAGTGCCTGCGTGACGCGTTCGGCTACGACGCCTGGGTGGTGGTTTTGACCGCCCAGCGGGTCTCCGAACTTGTGGCGGCCTGCCCGTACCCGGCGGACGATAAGGCAACGCACACCTACATCACGCTGGCATCGGACACCGCCATGCTCGACGAGCTGGACGCCGCCGGAGCGGCCCTTGAAGGTACGCAGCAGAAACGCCTCGGCCCGGAGGCATTGGCCTGGCTGGCTCCGGCCGGGGGGACGTTGGACAGCCCGTTCGGCAAGATTTCGTCCAAGGCCAGGTTCAAGGCAACCACTACCACGCGGAACCTGCGGACGCTGATCAAGGTCAGGGACGCCGCAACCGCACTGGCGTAACTACCTTAGTTTCCGCCCGCGACCTTCAGTGCGGCGTTGAATGACGCGAGCCTGCTGACCTCAATTTCAACCGGCTCCACCACGAAGTCCCGGGCAACCCCGCTCACCGCTGCCCGCAGCCGTTTCCTGGCCCTGGCTGCGCGCGCCCTCGCGGCTCCTGACCCAATGAATTTTCCAGTCAGCGCCAGGAAGATCCCCAGCACCACACCGCCGGCAATCAACAGCGTGGGCACCGGCCAGCCCTCCATCTTCGGAACCTGCGGCACGGGCAGCTGGAGATAGCCGAGCCCGGCCAGCACACCCAGCCAGCCCAGTCCGCCCAGGACTGTCAGCAGCGCAAGCCACTGGACGACGTTGAACACGCCCCACCACCAGGACTTCCGGGACGCCATCAGGTCCGTGCCTGCGATGGCCTGGTCCAAGGCATCCGGCAACGCCTCCCGCCCTTGCCGGGCAGCACCCCTGATGGCGGCACGCCACGGTCCGGGTGCGCCCGCACTGGCCGCGTCCGCAAACTCACGGACAGCAGCATCCGTCCGGGCACGTTCCGGGGCGCCCGCGGCCGGGAGCGAGGTCCGGTTAAGTCGGGACGGAGAAGAACTTCTCAGATTGAGCCGGCGGAGCGGATCAGGCCGGAACCGCACCAGCCACCGCGTCACCGGCCACCCCGTGCGGCGCGTCGACTCGATGCGGTAGGACCGCGCAACTGCGTCCACCACCACGGGCACGTTGGCGGCCGTTGCCAGCTCATCGGTGAGCCGGGATCTCGACGCCGGCCTGACACCGACGGCTTCCCCGGCGCCGGCGGCTTTCCGGAGTTGCCCTGAGGCCCGCGAAACGTCCGCGGCCAGCCGCTGCGAAAGTGCTTGGCGCTGCACCACCACACCGCGGATGGCACTCCGGACCTTGTCCACGCCGGTGCCCTTCAGGGCGGATGCGCCCAGGACCTGAACCTTTCCCAGCCCGTCGCGGGCAAGGATCCCTTTCAAGGACTCCAGCACAGGCTGCACGTCCCGTTCGGGCAAGCGGTCCACCTGGTTGAGGACCACCAGGGTCACGGCGCCATGCGCGGACAGGGGCGCCAGGAAATCGTTGTGTACCGCCGCATCGGCGTACTTTTGCGGATCCAGGACCCAGACCAGGACATCAACCAGGCCAACCATGCGCTCCACGATCTCGCGGTTCGCGGCCCTGGTGGAATCGAAGTCCGGCAGGTCCAGCAGGATCAGCCCCGTGCCCTCGTCCGCGAAGCCTGCCACGGGCTCCGCATGGTGGCGGTTGCCCACCTCAAGCCAGTCCAGCAGCGGCTCGCTGCCGTCCGCTCCCCAGACACCAGCCAAAGGTTCCGACGTTGTGGGCCGGCGGGCGGCCGCCGTCGCGATTTCAGCGCCGCTGACCGCGTTGAAGAGTGACGATTTTCCGCTACCGGTGGCACCGAAGAACCCTACAACGGTGTGATCAGCCGACAGTGACCGCCGGGAGCTCGCACGTTCCAGGAGCCGGAACAACCCCTCAAGTGCGGCATCCGGCAGGACGCCTTCGGCGAGTTCGCGGGCATCATTGAGGGCTTGGAGCCTGCGGTCCAGCTGCGACGCTTCACGGGCGACGCTGTGGCGGCTCATGCTTGGGCCGCCAGCCGGGCCAGTGCAGCGGCATGGTCCGTCAGGATCCGGCCGGTGTCCGCGCCGCCCTCCGGCAGGCGTTGGAGGAACTTCTGCTGCTCTGCCTGCAGCAGCCGCTGGCAACGGGCGTGGAGGTCATCCCGCGCCGTCTGCGCAAGCCGGCGCACCGCGTCTTCGCCGAACACCGCCTCCAGAAGTCGTTGGCCGACGACGGCTGTACCGCCCGCCACACCGATCTCCAGCCCGGTGAGGCCGGCGGTCATGGAAAACACCACGATCATCAGGGCGGCACCCAGCCCGTTGATGCCAAAGGAAAGCCACCTCGCCTGCGTGCGCTTACCTTGGCCTTCAGTGCGGATCAGTTCCATCAGGGCGGCCTGCCAGGCCCGGATCTCCGCTGCGGCCACCTCGGCGAAACCTGGGCTGGTGCCGGACAGATCGACAGTGCCCAGAAGCTCGCGGCCGGCCGGGTCCGAGCGCCAGCGCTGGTCAGTTTCCTCGCCGGCGTTGGCGGCCTCGTCCAGGATGACGGCCTGCAACCCCGTTTCGATGGCGGCTTCAACCCGGACGGCCGGCGTCGGCTCCCCCCGGAAGAAGGCTCCCACCCGGTCCCGCAGCCGTCCGATGTTCTGTTCCAGCGCCCGGAAGAATTCCCCGGTTCCAACGAAATCCTGCCAGCGCGCCAGTACTTCCCCGCGGAGGAGGGCGCCGTCCTTTGTTGCGTCGAGGATCCGGGTTCCGGCATTGCGATAGGCGGCCTCAGCGTCTGCCCGGAGCGTGGCCGCGGCCCGCTCCTGCCCCTGGACCGCGTGCGCCACGGTTCCGACCCGCCCGGCCAGCGCCTTCACCGTTCCGTTGAGCGTACGGCGGGCAATGCCGGACCGTCCCGCGGCGTCGGCTGCAAGATCCTGCAGCCAGCGCCGCAGCGGCTCCACGGCGTGTGTTGGCAGCATGCCGAGATGGTCCAGGTCCGTCTCCGGCACAATGAACAGTCCGGCATCGCCGAGCCCTTCTTTCTGCAGCAACGCACGGAGATCGGCGCTGACTTCGGCTTCCGCCTCGGCCGGCACACGGTCCAGGACCACGGCCACCATGATGTCCCGCAAGGACGCGTCCAGCAGCAGCTTCCACGGGACCGCGTCTGCGTAGCGGTTGGCAGTGGTCACAAAAACCCAGAGGTCCGCGGCGGCCAGCAGCTGTCCGGCCAGTCTGCGGTTGTCGTCGGAAATGGAGTCGACGTCGGGAGCATCAAGCAGCGCGATCCCCTGCGGAACAGCCCGGTCCGATACCAGTACCAGAGAGGAAATGGCCTCCACATCGGGTGTTGCGCCGGCCCGGCTGGCCGGGACGGGTTCCGTGGAAACAGTCCCCCGGATACGGTTGAGGGTGGGCAGCACACGGTGGCCTTCGAACCAGCCGGCATCAGCCGGGTGGTGCAGCAGAATGGGCTGCCGGGTGGTGGGCCTGATGGCGCCGGAGCGGGTGACCGCGTGCCCCACCAGGGCGTTCACCAGCGTTGACTTGCCGGCGCCCGTGGAACCCCCGACGACGGCAAGCAGCGGTGCGTCCAAGCTGCGGTATCGCGGCAGGATGTAGTCATCCAGCTGGGCAACGGCGTTCCGCGTGTCCTGGCGCGCCTGTTCGACGTCCGCAAGGGCAAGCGGCAACAGCACCGCGGAAAGGTCCTCACGTACCGCCTCGAGCAAGGCCACGGCCGGATCAGGCGTCGGGTTGGGCGGGCCAGCCTGCGTTTTCGGTGCGCGCATAGGCTGCGGAGGCTGCGTGGGACGAAGCCCGTCTGAGGAGGTCACAGGATCATCATGCCAGTTGCGCCGCTTTTCCACCGGCCCCCGGTTTTGTCCTGTTTCCGCCGGAGCGGAGTCCACAACGAAAAACGGCCCCGGGCTGAGGCCCGGGACCGTTTCATGGTGACCCCAGCGGGATTCGAACCCGCGTTACCGCCGTGAGAGGGCAGCGTACTAGGCCGCTATACGATGGGGCCGCGTACTTCCAGGAAGTTTTCACTTCCAACCGGCGCCAGGCCGGTTTGCTAAGTGAGTATTTCATACACTCAGCGCGCGTTTCAAATCGGCGAACCGATCTGAAACCACTGATTTGCCGCGGTTAGCCTGCGACCAAACAGAGCTGGGATACCAGGACTCGAACCTAGAATGACGGTACCAGAAACCGTAGTGTTGCCAATTACACCATATCCCAATGATACTTTCGGGCCGGAGTTTCGGGCTTCAAGCCGCGCTCCGTGCGCCTCAGCACGAGAAATTACTTTACCCGAGACTTTGGGCTGGCACAAATCGGCGCTGACGGCTTGGGTGCCGAAGCCCTTGCCATATCCCCGGAATAATTTGCTCTCGGTAAGTTACTAATGAATAACCATCGTCCTGCCCTTGCCCCAGGTCCTCCGGATGTCCTTTGTCGTCCGGGCTACCGCTTGGTTCAGGTGGGTGGCCCCGGCAGGCTCGATCAAGGGGCGTCACCATTGCACGGAGCAACAGGGCGCCTGACAGACGGCTTCGCCGCGCCGGGTGGAAAGCTCAACAGCCGTGCCCCCTCGGACTGGTTGCTGGGCTTGTGTTCGGATCCGCAAGCAGCTACGTCGTTCTATGGAACAGGCGAAGGCTGCAGGCTGCAGAGTAAAAGGCCGCTCAGCCCAGCAGCTGCGACAGCGACGTGACCTCGTGACCGGCGAAATCCGGCGCAGGCTCCCCCACCCTGTTGAGCCAGACGCCGATCAGGCCCGCCGCCGTCGAACCTTCAGCATCCAGCATCCTGTTGTCCCCCACATAGAGGGTTTCCTCCGGTGCGGTCCCCAGCAGCCGGACTCCTTCGAGGTAGATGGCCGGCTGGGGCTTGGCCACCCCTACGGTGTCCGTGCCAACCAGGCGCATGACGCGTTCCAGGCCGGCACTGTCGAGCTTTGCCCGCTGGTAGTCGTGCACGTTGTTGCTGACGGCACCGTAGGGGATGCCGGCCGCGTCCAGCACGTCCAGGAGCGGCAGCACGTCCTCAAAGGCCCGCACATAGCTGGGCTGCAGCCGGCTGTAGGCCGAGAGCCACCCGTGCGATTCTTCGCCCTCGGCAAGTTCCACCCCGAAGTGCCCCAGGGCGGCGCGCCCCCGCAGGAGGCGCTGGTCATTGAAGGTCAGCTCCCCCGCCAGGTACCTGTCGTAGTAGTGCGTGGTCTCGTGCGTGAAGATCCTGCCGAAACGCTCCCACGAGGTCTGGTCCAGACCGGGCAGGAGGTGCTCGCTGACCTCGCGCAGGGCTGTGGTCATGGCGTATTCGAGGTCCACCAGGGTGTCGTCGATGTCGAACAGGACGCCCCGGATGGTCCCGAAGCGCGTCTGCAGAACTCCGTCAGCGGTGGTGCCGGTGGCGGACATCAGCCGCGGAAGGCGCGGAGCCGGCTCAGGGACGAGTCCTTGCCCAGGATCACCATGGATTCGAAGAGCGGCGGGGAGATCCGGCGCCCGGAGACGGCTGTGCGCACAGGACCGAAGGCCAGCCGCGGCTTCAGCCCGAGGTCCTCCACGAGCGCCTGCTTCAGGGCCGCCTGGATCTCCTCCGGGTTCCAGTCCTGAACAGGCTCAAGGGCCGCCAGTGCGGCGTCAAGTACTTCGGTCAGGTTGGCTGGCAGGCCCTTGCGGGCGTCGTCTGCGACGTCGATCGCGTCGTCGGCCTTGAACAGGAAGGCGAGCATCTCCGGGGCCTCCCCCAGCAAGGTGATCCGCTCCTGGACGAGGGGTGCGGCCTCGGTGAGGATCTCTTCCTCCCGGTCGGTGAGGATCTCCCCTACCAGGTCCGCGGCCCGGAGGTACGGCACCAGGCGGGCACGGAAATCGGCGGCCTCAAGCAGCCGGACGTGCGTACCGTTGATGGCCTCTGCCTTCTTCAGGTCAAAACGTGCCGGGTTTGCCAGCACATCGTGGATGTCGAAATGCTCCACGAGCTGCTTGACGGTGAAGATGTCCTCGTCGGCGCTCAGCGACCAGCCCAGGAGGGACAGGTAGTTCAGCAGGCCCTCGGGGATAAAGCCGCGTTCGCGGTGCAGGAACAGGCTGGATTCGGGGTCGCGCTTGGAGAGCTTCTTGTTGCCCTGGCCCATGACGTAGGGAAGGTGGCCGAACTCGGGCATGTACTCGGCCACGCCGATGGCGTAGAGGGCACGGTACAGGGCGATCTGGCGGGGCGTGGAGCTGAGCAGGTCTTCGCCGCGCAGCACGTGGGTGATGCCCATCAGGGCATCGTCCACCGGGTTCACCAGCGTGTACAACGGCGCGCCGTTGGCACGGACCACCGCGAAGTCCGGCACGGAGCCTGCCTTGAACGTGATCTCGCCGCGGACGAGGTCCTTGAAGGTGAGGTCCTCGTCCGGCATCCGCAGGCGCAGCACGGCCTGGCGGCCTTCGGCCTTGTACTGGGCCAGCTGTTCCTCGGTGATGTGCCGGTCAAACCCGTCATACCCCAGCTTGGGGTCACGGGACGCGGCACGGTGGCGGGCTTCGATTTCAGCCGGCGTGGAGTAGGACTCGTAAATGTGGCCGCCGGCCTTCAGACGATCGATGACATCCTGGTAGATGTCGCTGCGCTGGGACTGGCGGTACGGCTCGTGCGGGCCGCCCACCTCGACACCTTCGTCCCACGTGATGCCCAACCACTTCAGCGCGTCCAGCAGCTGGTGGTAGCTTTCCTCGCTGTCCCGCGCGGAGTCCGTGTCCTCGATGCGGAAAACCAGGGTGCCCTTGGTGTGCCGTGCATAGGCCCAGTTGAACAGCGCCGTGCGGATCAGGCCGACGTGCGGGGTGCCCGTGGGTGACGGGCAGAACCGCACCCGGACCGGGGTTTCGGCAGTGACGGACGGGATGGCGGCAGGGTTCAGCGCGGAGGCAGTAGTCATAGTGGTTCCAACTTTACCCGTCAGCGGCGGACCACCGGGTTGGACAGGCGGCCGATACCCTCGATCTCGACGTCATAACGGTCCCCCGCGGTGACGAGGTCGACGCCGGCCGGGGTGCCTGTCATGATGACGTCACCGGGGAGCAGTGTGAAGGCCTGGGACACGATGGAGACGATTTCCCGGACACCGCGGATCATCTGGCTGGTGCTGCCGTCCTGGCGCAGTTCGCCGTTGAGCCAGCCCTTGATGGCCAGGTCTTCGGTGTCCAGCTCGGTCTCGATCCAGGGTCCGAGGGGTGCCGAGGTATCGAAGCCCTTGGCCCTGGCCCACTGCAGGTCCGTTTTCTGGACATCGCGGGCGGTGAGGTCGTTGCCGCAGGTGTAGCCGAAGATGACGTCGTCGACCCGGTCTTCGGGGACGTCCTTGCAGATCCGGCCGATGACCACACACAGCTCGGCTTCGAACGAAACTTCGTCTGAAAATTCCGGCAGCACTATGGGGTCGCCGGGGCCGATGACGGAGGTGTTCGGCTTCAGGAACAGCAGCGGCTGCTGCGGCACTTCGTTGCCCAGTTCGGCGGCGTGCTCGGCGAAGTTGCGGCCCACGCCGATCACCTTGCTGCGGGGAATGATCGGCGCCAGGAGCCGGACGTCTTCGAGCTTGTGCTTGACGTGGGTGCGCTCCACCCCGTTGAAGAAGGGGTCGCCGTTGATGACAGTGATTTCCTCACTGCCGGGTTCACCTTCAACAACGCCGTAGAGGGGATCGGAATCGACTACAAACCTGGCAATACGCATGGTCTCCAGCCTACCGTCTTGAGCGGCGGCACCTGCCTTTGCGTCAGGCCCTATGGTCAGGTGCCGGGCAGCCCACGGAGGTAATCGAGTTGCGCGGCAACCGACATTTCGGCCGCCCGCCGGACGGAAGGGTCAACGTCGGCGTACACGGCGTCTGCCACGTCCGCCACCGTGGCGTCCCGGCCCAGCCGGGCCAGCGCTGCGCGGATCTGTTCCAGCCGCTCCTGCCGGTGCTCGCGGTAGGCGCGGGTGATGGCCTCCAGGGAGGGCAGCACCGGGCCGTGGGCCGGCAGGACGGCGGCCTGACCAAGGGCTTCGAGCCGGTCCAGGGACCGGAGGTAGTCCCGCAGCCTGCCGTCCGGGTAGTCCAGCATGGTGGTGCCCCTGCCCAGGATAGTGTCGCCGGTCAGCACTGAACCGTGGGGGCCGTCGTGGGGAAGATGGAAGCAGACTGAATCGGAGGTATGGCCCGGCGTGGCCAGGACCTGGACCCTCACTCCCGCCGCCTGGATGGTTTCACGGTCCTGAAGGGGTTCGCCGCCGCCGTGGCAGTGCCGGGGATCGGCGGCGCGGACCGGGGCGCCGGTGAGCTCATGGAGCCGCAGGGAGCCCGCGGTGTGGTCTGCATGCCGGTGCGTGACAAGAATGAGTTCCACGGGGCCCGCGTCCGCGAGTCGGCGGAGGTGGCCGTCATCCGCGGGGCCCGGATCCACCACCACGGATGCGCCGGCCCCGGGGGCGGCGATGACGTACGAATTGGTGCCGTCGAGGCTCATAGGCCCGGGGTTGGGCGCCAGGATGAAAGCCGTCAGCGGGCTGCAGGTGTGGAGGGAGCCGCTCGAAGTGGAGTTCACTGCACCATCTTCGCATCCGGCCGGCACGGAATAGCCGCACCCCCCAGGGCTGGTGAGCCCAACGACTGGGAGGGAACTGCGCGCAGTTAAAGGACAACGCGGGGTCACATAGCGCCCGTCCCGATGCGGTTAATGGGCGTTAAGTGACCCCGCGTTGTACTGGCCAGGGTTGGGGAGGTCAGGCCAGGCGGGTCAGCCAGCCGTGGGTATCCGGCGCGGTTCCGGTCTGGATGCCCAGGAGCTGTTCGCGGATGGCCATGGTGGTTTCCCCCGCCGCCGCGTCCTCGGAGCCGATGAATTCGGCGGTGTCCTTCAGGACCCCGATCGGCGTGATCACCGCTGCGGTGCCGCAGGCAAAGACCTCGGTGATCTCGCCGGAGGCCACGCCGTCGCGCCATTCATCAAGGGTGATCTTGCGCTCCGTCACTTCACGGCCCATGTCCCTGGCCACCTGCATGACGGACATGCGGGTCACGCCTTCCAGAATGGTGCCGCTCAAAGCCGGAGTGACCAGTGAGCCGTCCTTCATTACGAAGAATACGTTCATACCCCCGAGCTCTTCCACGGCGTCATCGTTAAAGTGGTCCAGGAACAGCACCTGCTTGCAGCCGTTGGCCTCGGCTTCCTGCTGCGCGATCAGGGAGGCGGCGTAGTTGCCACCGCACTTGGCCGCACCGGTGCCGCCGCGGCCTGCGCGGGCGTACTCGCGGGAGATCCAGATGGACACAGGCTTGAGCTCGCCGCCGAAGTAGTTGCCGGCAGGAGAGGCGATCACCCGGAAGGACACCTCACGCGCTGCCCGGACACCCAGAAACGCCTCGGTGGCGATCATGAAGGGGCGCAGGTACAGGGCCTCGCCGTCACCGGCGGGAACCCATTCCTTGTCCGCCTGCACAAGTTCCCGGATGGCGCCCAGGAAGTATTCCTCGGGCAGTTCCGGCAGCGCCAGGCGTCGGGCCGACTTGTTCAGGCGGGCCGCATTCGCCTCCGGGCGGAAGGTCCAGATTGATCCGTCAGCGTGGCGGTATGCCTTGAGGCCTTCGAAGATTTCCTGGCCGTAGTGCAGCACCGCCGCAGACGGGTCCAGGGAGATGGGTCCGTAGGCCTCAACGCGTGCTGTGTGCCAGCCACCTTCGCCTTGCTCGTTGACGCTGTAGTCGACGACGGCGGTGTGGTCGGTGAAGTAGTTGCCAAATCCCGGGTTCGCCAGGATGACTGCACGCTCTTCAGCTGACTTCGGGGTTGCCGAGAGTTGCTGGTTAAATTCGACGCCATGGGCGGTCTGAGTCATGGTTCCTCCACAATCGGCTGCCTTCTGGATGTGGTTCAGCACTGAACCGCAGGGCAGCATTTGGTGATTCGAAACTAGCTTACGCCGGTTAACCGAGTCTCATGAGCACGGTCTACAGCGCGGCAGCGATCGCATCCCCGACCGCGCTGGTACTGCGGGTACCACCGTCGCGGGTTTCGACGTCGTCGATCACCGCAGCTTCGATCCGGCGGGCCGCGGCGGCGTAGCCGAGGTGGTCCAGCAGGAGCACCGCGGACAGGATGGCCGCGGTGGGATCTGCCTTCTGCTGGCCGGCGATGTCCGGGGCCGAGCCGTGGACCGGTTCAAACATGGACGGAGCAGTACGGTCCATGTTGATGTTGCCGGAGGCCGCCAGCCCGATGCCGCCGGTGATGGCTGCCGCGAGATCGGTGAGGATGTCGCCGAAGAGGTTGTCGGTGACAATGACATCGAAGCGGGACGGGTGGGTGACCATAAAGATGGTGGCCGCATCGACGTGCAGGTAATCGTGGGTGACCTCGGGGAATTCCTGGGCCACCGCCTCGACGGTGCGCTTCCACAGTTGGCCGGCGTAGACCAGGACGTTGTGCTTGTGGACCAGGGTCACATGCCTGCGTTCGCGGGCACTGGCGCGGCGGAAAGCGTCGCGGACAACGCGCTCAACGCCATATGCCGTGTTCAGCGAAACCTCGGTGGCCACCTCGTGGGGCGTGCCGGTGCGAAGGGAGCCGCCGTTCCCCACGTAGGGCCCCTCGGTTCCCTCCCGGACGACGATAAAATCGATGATGCCGGGATTCGCCAGCGGGCTGCCTACCGTTCCGTACAGCCGCGACGGCCGCAGGTTGACGTAGTGGTCCAGGCTGAAGCGGAGCTTGAGCAGCATCTCCCGCTCGATGATGCCGGACGGAATCCGGGTGTCACCGGGGGCGGCGCCTACCGCTCCGAAGAGGATCGCGTCCCGCGTGCGCAGATCGGCAAGGACCTCGTCCGGAAGGGTCTCGCCCGTGGCCAGCCAGTGCTCGGCGCCGAGCTTGTAATGGGTCTGCTCGAGGACCACGCCTTCAGCGGCGACAGCCTTTTCGAGGACTTTCAGTGCCTCGGCAATGACCTCTGGGCCAATGCCGTCACCGGGAATGACAGCGAGATTGATCGTGGATGCGCTCATGCTCCAAGAATATTAAGATCATCCGCATGCCGGACAATCAGTCTCATTTATTGAGACGAAGGGCTGGGTCCTCCGGTGAGGTCACCTGGTCCACACTGCCTTCCATGGCGGACCCTAGCCTCCGGCCCCGGAAACGTACTCAGACCGCGTACCAGCAGGTGGCCGACCGGGGAATACCTAGGCTTCGGCTGGCTCCTCGTACTTCGGGAAGACGGGCGCCGGAGCCGGCAGGGGCGTTCCGGCGACAATCGGCGTAGTAAGCGCGGCGAACTGGCGGGATCCGCCGTCGGGCTGTCCCAAGGTGTCCAATAGCGAGGCCGTGGCCGTGGGCATCACGGGTTGGGCCAGGATCGCCACCATGCGCAGCACTTCCAGCGTCACGTACAGGACGGTGTTCATGCGTTCGACGTCGGTCTTCCGCAGCACCCAGGGGGCCTGCTCGGCAAAGTAGGCGTTGGTGTCCCCCAGGACCCCCCAGATGGCCTCGAGGGCGCGGCTGAATTCCTGCTTTTCGAACGCGGCGCGGGAAGTCTCCAGGAGGCCGTTGGCCTGCGCCAGGATCGCGGTGTCTTCAGGGGTAAAGGCACCCGGAACCGGGACCCGGCCCTCGCAGTTCTTGGCCACCATGGACAGCGAACGCTGCGCCAGGTTGCCGAAGTTGTTGGCCAGGTCCGAGTTCATCCGGCCCACGATGGCCTCATGGTTGTAGCTGCCGTCGGCGCCGAACGGGACCTCGCGGAGGAAGAAGAACCGTACCTGGTCCAGGCCGTACTGCGCCACGAAGTCTGCCGGCGCCACCACGTTGCCGAGCGACTTGGACATCTTCACGCCGTTGTTGTGCAGGAAGCCGTGGATCATCACGCGTTTGGGCAGCTCGATGCCGGCACTCATCAGGAACGCCGGCCAATAGATGGCGTGGAACCGCGAGATGTCCTTGCCGATCACGTGCACGTCGGCGGGCCAGAACTTCTTGAATGATTCCGACTCCACGTCCGGGTAGCCGACGCCGGTCAGGTAGTTGGTGAGCGCGTCCACCCAGACATACATCACGTGCTTGTCGTTGCCGGGGACGGGGACGCCCCAGTCGAAGGTGGTGCGGCTGATCGACAGGTCTTCGAGGCCGCGCTTGACGAAGCTGATGACCTCGTTGAAGCGGGACTGCGGTGCGCCGAACTCCGGCTGGGCCTCGTACAGCGCCAGCAGGCGGTCCTGGTAGGAGGACAGCCGGAAGAAGTAGCTCTCCTCAGCCGTCCACGTCACTTCGGTGTCCGTCTCCTTTGAGTACCGCACGCCGTCGTCCTTGACTACGGTGTCGTCCTCGACGTAGAAGGCCTCGTCCCGGACGGAGTACCAGCCTTCGTACTTGGACAGGTAGATGTCGCCGTTGGCTTCCATCTTCTTCCAGATGGCCTGCGACGCGGCGTAGTGGTCAGCGTCAGTGGTCCGGATGAAGCGGTCGTAGGTGATGCCCAGGGCGGCGTGGGCAGACTTGTAGACTTCCGCGTTGCGGTCCACCAGCGCCTTGGGCGTAAGGCCTTCCTTCTCGGCCGCCTGCGCAATCTTCATGCCGTGCTCATCAGTGCCCGTCAGGAACATCACGTCGAAGCCATCAAGCCGCTTGAAGCGCGCCATGGCGTCGGTGGCGATGTACTCGTAGGCGTGCCCGATGTGCGGAACACCGTTCGGGTAGGTGATGGCCGTGGTGATGTAGAACGGGGTTTTGACTGTTGCGTTCACGTGCGGACGTTACCTTTAGTGCGAAGGGGTAGGGCTAGATCAGTTCAGTCAGCGTATCGCTCAGGCGGACCAGTTCGTGGTCGTGTGAAGCGACCAGTACTGCGATTCCGTCCGAGGTGGTGTCCTTCAGGATGCTGATGATGCGGTTGGCGGAGGCCCGGTCCAGGCTGGCCGTGGGCTCATCAACCACCAGCACACGCGTGCCCAGGATCAGTGCGCGGGCGATCGCCACTCGCTGGCGTTCGCCACCGGACAACTGGGCCGGACGGTGCCGCATCCGACGGCCCAGGCCCACCAGGTCCAGGAGGTCCTTGGCCATGTCGCGGCGCTGGTCCACCTCGCCGTCAGGCACTGCCGGCAGGAGGACGTTTTCGAGGGCGCTCATGCCGTCGATCAGGGCACCGCCCTGGTCGACGTAACCGATCAGGGCCCGACGGCGGTCGGCGATTTCGTCGTCGCCCATGGTTTCGAGGGAATCCCCTTCCCAGAAGACACGGCCCGACGTCGGCAGGGTCAGACCCGCGCCGACGGTCAGGATGCTGGTCTTGCCGGATCCGCTTCGGCCGGCCACGCAGTGCATCTCGCCGGCGTGCAGCGTGAGGTCGAAGCCCTCCACGACACTGACTGCTTCGGCACCGCCCTTGCCGCCGCCGTAGCGGATGGTGATGCCGCTCAGTTCCAGCGGGGTCCCGTGGTCCGCGGCCTTGACGATGGTGTTGGCACGGGTCTGCAGGGGCGCCTCAGCCAGGCCGGACCTCCGGCTCCGGTGAACATTCGTCTCGTTTGTCATTGGACCACTTTCGTTGCAATCGGTATCCAGCAAAGTACAGCCACCAGGCCAGCGACGCCGGCCCACAGTGCGGCATACGGGGCAAGAAGCAGCCCGATGCCCAGCGCGCCCAGGACGCCCAGGGGCAGGGCCACCGTGCCTACCAGCGCGTTTTCGAAGAGCCGGACCTGACGCAGCATGTCCGGGTTCCAGCCCATGGCCTCAAGGATGCCCAGGTATTGGCGTTTGGCGTTCAGCTCAAACCTGCCGGTCACCAACGTCAGGGTAAGGCCCACGACGACGCCGGCGAAAGCAAGGACCATGCTGGGCAGCGCGACGCTTGCTGCGGCCAGTCCGCTGAGCGCACTCGCGCCTGCTGCACGGGGGATGTCGATGAGCAAGGCAACCAGCCCGCCCACCGCGGCGCCAAACACGCCCACTGCGACAGCCAGGGACAGGGTGTTGAACTTGTTCGTACTGAGCTGCCGGTTGGCAAACGTCAGCGGAGAGTCGACCGGGATCAGCCGCTCGTCGTGCTGCGGTTCCTGGTCCACCTCATCGCGGTGGCGCAGCTGTTGCGCGGCGAAGAAAGCTGCTGCCGCATACAGGACCAGAACGGAGGCCGAGACGATGGCTGTGGTCACGCTCCAGCTCACCAGGCTCAGGACAATCCCGGCTACTGCAAGCAGCGCAGCGCCGACGGCGAATTCCTCGAGCACCCACTTCCTGATGCGCAGCTGGGTCCAGCCCATGGCGCGGAGGGTGCCGGCTTCGCGTTTGCGTTTCCGGATGTAGCTGACGGTGGAGGCGCCGGTCAGCAGGGCGGCTCCGCAGAGGGTGAGGAAAAGAAGTGTGACGTTGGACCCGGACAGCGAGCCGGAGACGGCGTCGGCAGCGTTCTGCCGGACCCAGGACTGCTGGACTGTGCCCAGCGCTGACTCCTTGCCGGCGTCGTCCTTTGAGTAGCCGGGGACAAAAATGCTGGCGTCTTCACGCGCGGAACCGGCCACGACAGTAGCCTCGAGACCCATCTCGCGGATCTCGCTGGCGAGCTTTTCGACGTCCGGCTGGGCTTCCTTCCAGCTGCCGGGGGCCTTGGCCCGGACACGCACCGCATCGATCACAGAGGCGTTGTCCTTGTAGCCGCGGGCCGCGGCCAGGCCGTAGAAGTCGGTGATGGCGCCAGCGGACTGGCTTGCCAGTCCGGTGGCACTGAGTGAAGGCTTGAGGCCGGCAGCGGTGACCGGCTTGCCGTCGGCGTCCTTGGTGAGGGTAAACGGGGTGGGGTCATAGCCACCCAGCGGGAGGCGGTTGACGTCGCCGGCCGCCTTTTCGACGGCCGAGGGGTCAAAGGTCCCATAGACCATAGCCAGAGGAGCCGCGAGCTTCTCCCCCGTTGCCAGGTCTTCCCGGTAGGAACGTTCATCCACGGGCTCACGCTGCGTCTGGTCCACCGGGGCGCCGTTCGCACCCTTCTCCGGGAGCCGGTTAACGGTGACCCAGTCGCTGGGCACGGCGGTCTTCTGGACTGCGCCATTGGCTGCGGCTTCGCCGTCGGTGTACTTCGGCGCGGCTGCGAAGTCATTGCTCCACGTAGCCGGGGTATAGAGTCCCTGGTTGAAGTTGCCGGCGCTGCCAAAGAGGCCGGAGTGATCGGTGGAACCGGGCCAGGACAACGCGAAGGGGTCCTTGGACACGAAAGGCAGGTAGTCCTTGCCGAGGGAGCGCGTGGCGGTGCCGACTTCCTTGACCACCTTGCCCGCGGCGTCGATCTCCTCGATCTTTACGTTGTATTTCAGGTCCAGGGAGGTGCCGGAACGGACAATCAGGGGAATCGCCTGCGAGTCCGCGGTCAGCTGTCCGCTGCGCTTGGCCTGCTGGTACTGCGTCATCAGCGGTGCCCAGTATTTGAGTTTGACGCCGAGGAAATCGGGGCCTTCGTTGAGCTCTTGCGTGCTGATGCCATTGGTGAAGAGGCTTTCGAAGTGCCGGCCAATCGCACCGGCGTTGCGCGCATCAGCAGGCGGAGCTTTCTCCAACGGGGCAAGGAAGTCGCCGGCCGAGCCAAGCAAGGCGCGCTCGGAAACGGGATCGACGGCCACCACGGACTCGGTCACTTCGGGAGACAGCGGCAGGGATACAGAAAGGTTGAACAGGTTGTGTTCGGAGCCGCCGGCAGGAGCGGGGAACTTGATGCCCGTCTCGCCTGCGGGAGGTGCGATCCGGATGCTGGTGCCCCCGGCCGTCTTCTCTTCGACCAGGCGGGCCTTTCCCAGGCGGCCCTCGGCGGTGGACTTGAACAGGGTCTGCTCTGAGACACCGTCGGAGCTGACGGCGCTGGCGGTCAGGCGGTAGTTCTTGGCGGCGTCGCCGAGAACTGACTCGGCGGCGGGCCATTTGCTGGGCTCTGTGGCGCCGGCGGCCTGGTCTGTGGTGGCCGTGCCTGCCAATCCGGAGTTATAGCCCAGGTAGTCCATGGCGTCGAGCCGCGGAGCCTCCAGGTTCTGTGTCACACGGGACACCAGGCTGATGGGGGCCGCCACGGAGGTTCCGGAAAGCTTCCGGATGTTCTCGAGCTGGTCAAAGCTGATGCCGCCGCCGCCGTTGGCGATCTCCGGCTGCATCAGCGCCGCGGAGCCTGCCTTGGCCTGCACGAGGACATCGTAGAGGCCCCGTGAGTTCTCATCCACCGTTCGGTTTAGCGCGGCCTGAGACTGGCCTTGGACGAGGACCGACAAGCACATGGCTGCGATCAAGATGGCCGCGGTCAGCAGCAGCACTTTGCTTCTGATGAATCGCTGGACGGCGTTCATGGGGCTCCCTGAAACCTGGATTGCGTGCGCACACCGGGATCCGCAGGCGGCGGACATGGAGGATTTCCTGACTGGTGTGCAAAAAGTATTGGCCGGTCTGCCGGCCTGGTCCCGAAACGGGACTCAGCCATTGTAAGCAGACCGGCCAATCATACGTGGCCGAGGTTAAGCTTCGGTCACGCGAGTTCATGGCGGTGCAGTTCTTAGTCCTCGAGGTCCACTTCGCGGACCATCTCGGCGCCGATGCCTGCCTTGATGGCGTCAAGCACCTGCTGCGGAACGGAGCTGTCGATGGTAAGCAATGCCAGTACCTGGCCACCTTCCGCCTGACGTGCGACCTGCATGCCGGCAATGTTGATGTTGTTCATGCCCAGGATGTGTCCGATGGTTCCGATCACACCGGGCCGGTCGGCGTAGGCAACCACCACGAGGTGCTCGCTGATAGGGATCTCCACGTCGTAGCCGTTGACGCCGACGAGCTTCTGGATCTGCTTCGGGCCAGTGAGCGTACCTGCCACTGAGATCTGGCTGCCGTCACTCAAAGCACCCCGGATGGTCAGGACATTGCGGTAGTCCTCCGCTTCCGCCGACGTGATGAGGCGGACGTTGATGCCGCGCTGTTCGGCTATGACCGGGGCATTGACGTAGGAAACCTGTTCGGTCACCACATCGGCGAAGATACCCTTGAGCGCGGCAAGTTCCAGGACCTTGACGTCAAGGGCCGCGATCTCGCCGGCCACCTCGACGTCGATCTGGGTCAGGGAGGCGTGGGTCAGGGCTGTGAAAATCCGGCCCAGCTTTTCGATCAGCGGGATGCCCGGACGGACGTCGGGGGCGATCACGCCGCCGGCCACGTTCACGGCATCCGGTACGAGTTCGCCGGCCAGCGCCAAACGCACGGACTTGGCTACGGAGACGCCAGCCTTTTCCTGGGCTTCGTCGGTGGATGCACCCAGGTGCGGGGTGACCACTACATTGTCCAGGGCGAAGAACGGCAGGTCCGTGCTGGGTTCCTTGACGAAGACGTCCACGGCTGCGCCGGCGATCTGGCGGTCCTGCAGGGCGGCGTAGAGTGCCTCTTCGTCCACGAGGCCGCCACGGGCCACGTTGATGACGTAGGCGGTGGACTTCATCTTGGTGAACGCATCGGCGCCGAGCATACCGACGGTTTCCGGCGTCTTGGGCATGTGGATGGTGACGAAGTCAGCCTGGCCCAGCAGTTCGTCGAGGGTCACGAGCTTGACGCCGAGCTGCGCGGCGCGTGCAGAGGTGATGTATGGATCATAGGCAAGGATTTCGGTGTCGAAACCCTGGAGGCGGGCAGCAACGAGGGCGCCGATGCGGCCCAGGCCGATGATGCCGACCTTCTTCTCGAACAGTTCGATGCCGGTGTACTTGGAGCGCTTCCATTCACCGTTTTTCAGCGCAGAGCTGGCCTGCGGGATGTGGCGTGCGAGGCTCAGGATGTGGCCCACCGTCAGTTCCGCTGCCGAAATGATGTTTGACGTCGGGGCGTTGACCACCATCACGCCGGCTTGTGTGGCGGCTTTGATGTCAACGTTGTCCAGGCCAACACCGGCGCGGGCGATGACCTTGAGGTTCTTGGCGGCGGCAATGGCTTCGGCGTCCACCTGTGTGGCGGAGCGGACCAGGATGGCGTCCACGTCAGCGATGGCGGCGAGCAGCTGGGCCCGGTCTGCGCCGTCGGTGTGGCGGATCTCGAAGTCCGGGCCGAGGGCCTCGATGGTGGCGGGCGAAAGTTCTTCGGCGAGCAGTACTACGGGTTTTGACACGGCTGATCCTCTGCGTTGCAGTCCTGGGGATGGGAACAAGTCTAGGCTGACAGAAAGGCCGGGCTCACATTGTTAAGTGTGAGCCCGGCCTCACGGTTGCACGGTGATGGCGCCGGAAGGGCAGACTTAGCGGGCTGCGGAGCCGTCTACGTAGTCCTCGTCCGTCTGCTGCCAGGCGAACAGGGAGCGCAGCTCGCGGCCGACGCCCTCGATCGGGTGCTGCTCAGCCTTGGCACGAAGGGCCATGAACTCGGCGCCGCCGTTGTCCTGGTCGTCAATGAAGCGCTTGGCGAAGGCACCACTCTGGATGTCGTTGAGGACGGCCTGCATGTTTTCCTTCACCGCGGGGGTGATGACGCGCGGGCCGGAGACGTAGTCGCCGTACTCTGCGGTGTCGGATACGCTCCAGCGCTGCTTGGCGATGCCGCCTTCCCACATGAGGTCAACGATGAGCTTGAGCTCGTGAAGCACCTCGAAGTAGGCGATCTCGGGCTGGTAGCCGGCCTCGGTCAGGGTCTCGAAGCCGTACTGGACCAGCTGGGACACGCCGCCGCACAGGACAGCCTGCTCGCCAAAGAGGTCGGTTTCGGTCTCTTCGGTGAAGGTGGTCTTGATGACGCCGGCGCGGGTGCCGCCGATGGCTTTTGCGTAAGACTTGGCCAGGTCCCAGGCTGCCCCGGAGGCGTCCTGCTCCACGGCGATGATGTCCGGGATGCCACGGCCGGCTTCGAATTCGCGGCGCACGGTGTGGCCCGGAGCCTTCGGGGCGATCAGGATGACGTCAACGCCCTCAGGCGCTTCGATGTAGCCAAAGCGGATGTTGAAGCCGTGGGCGAAGGCCAGTGCCTTGCCGGGGGTCAGCTTATCCTTGATGGATTCGTTGTAGATGGAGCGCTGGTGCTGGTCCGGTGCCAGGATCATGATGACGTCGGCCCATTCGGCGGCGTCGGCAACGGTCAGGGCCTTGAAGCCGGCTTCTTCGGCCTTGGCGATCGACTTCGAGCCCGCCTTGAGGGCAATGACAACCTCGACGCCGGAATCGCGCAGGTTCAGCGCATGGGCGTGTCCCTGGGAGCCATAGCCAACGATGGCAACCTTGCGACCCTGGATGATCGACAGGTCAGCGTCGTCGTCGTAGAACATTTCAGTCACTTGGGTAACTCCTCTTGAGTGTTTTTGCTGGGTAAATAGTCTGGGGTGTTGCGGTACTGCACGGGCAATGCGCCGCAGGTGGGACGTGCCCCGCCTGACTAAGCGCTGCGCAAAGCCCTGTCACTCATGGAGCGGGATCCCCGTCCAACGGCCACGGTGCCGGACTGCACAATTTCGCGGATGCCGAAGGGCTCGAGCACTGAGAGCAGCGCCGTGAGCTTTTCGGGGTGGCCTGTTGCTTCAATGACCACGGAGTCTGTGGAGACGTCAACCACTGAAGCACGGAACAGGTCTGCAGCCTGGGTCACCTGCAGACGAGTTGCGGCATCCGCACGTACCTTGACCAGGATGTGGTCTCGCTGTACGGAAGATTCGGAGGTCAGCTCAACAATCTTGATCACGTTGACCAATTTGTTGAGCTGCTTGGTGACCTGTTCAATAAGGTCACCGTCGGCGTCGACGACGACGGTCATCCGGGACATGCCCGGAACTTCCGTCGGGCCGACGGCCAGGGAGTTGATGTTAAAGGCGCGTCGGGCAAAGAGGCTCGCGACGCGGGTCAGTACACCGGGCTTGTCTTCGACCAGCACGGACAATGTGTGGCGGGTCATGTTCAGTCCTCCTCTTCCCATTCCGGGGTCATGTTGCGGGCAACCTGGATCTGGTCGTTGCTCACGCCGGCGGGCACCATTGGCCACACCATGGAGTCGGGGCTCACCACGAAGTCGATGACCACGGGTCGGTCATTGATTTCAAGAGCCTTCTGGATGGTGGCATCAATGTCCTCGTCCCGCTCGCAGCGGAAGGAAGCGCAGCCGTAGGCCTCCCCCAGCTTGACGAAGTCCGGGATCCGGACCGTCTCGTGGCCGGTGTTGAGGTCCGTGTTGGAGTAGCGGCCCTCGTAGAACAGGGTCTGCCACTGGCGGACCATGCCCAGCGAGGAGTTGTTGATGATGGCTACCTTGATGGGGATCTTGTTAATGGCGCAGGTGGCCAGTTCCTGGTTGGTCATCTGGAAGCAGCCGTCACCGTCGATGGCCCAGACCACACGGTCCGGATCCCCCACCTTGGCACCCATGGCAGCCGGGACGGCATAGCCCATGGTGCCGGCGCCGCCTGAGTTCAGCCAGGCATGCGGACGCTCGTACTTGATGAACTGTGCGGCCCACATCTGGTGCTGGCCGACGCCGGCAACGTAGATGCCTTCCGGTCCTGTCAACGCGCCGATACGTTCGATGACGCGCTGTGGGGCGCTGAGCCCGTCCTCCGGCTCGGTCCAGCCCAACGGATACGTTTCCTTAAGGTTGTTAAGGAAAGCCCACCAGGTGGTGAGTTCCGGCGTGCCGGCGGACTCGAATTGTGTGCGGACCGCCTCGGTGAGTTCGGGGATGATTTCCTTGACGGATCCCACGATCGGTACGTCGGCGGTCCGGTTCTTGGAGATTTCGGCGGGATCAATATCCGCGTGGATCACCTTGGCGTTGGGCGCAAATGACTTCAGGATGCCCGTCACCCGGTCATCGAAGCGGGCTCCGAGGGTGATGAGCAGATCGGACTGCTGCAGCGCCGTGACGGCGGAAACGGTGCCGTGCATGCCTGGCATGCCCACGTGCTGCGGGTGGGAGTCGGGGAAGGCGCCGCGTGCTGTCAGAGTGGTGACCACAGGCGCGCCTGTCAGTTCGGCCAGCTCGCGGAGCTCAGCAGCGGCGTGCGCCTTGACCACGCCGCCGCCGACGTACAGGACGGGCTTGCTAGCTGCGGCAATGAGTTTGGCGGCTTCGCGGACCTGCTTGTTGTGGCCGCGCGTCACCGGGCGGTAGCCTGGAAGGTCGATTTTCGGCGGCCAGGAGAACGTCATCTGTCCCTGCTGGGCATCCTTGGCGATATCCACCAGCACCGGGCCGGGGCGGCCCGTGGACGCGAGGTGGAAGGCCTCGGCCATGACATGCGGAATATCCTGCGGGTTGGTGACCAGGAAGGAGTGCTTCGTGATCGGCATGGTGATGCCCACGATGTCTGCTTCCTGGAACGCATCGGTGCCGATCACGGCGCTGGATACCTGGCCGGTGATGGCCACCAGCGGCACGGAATCCATGTGGGCATCCATGATGGCGGTAACGAGGTTGGTGGCACCGGGGCCCGAGGTGGCGATACAGACGCCAACCCGTCCGGTAACCATGGCATAGCCTTGCGCGGCGTGGCCGGCTCCCTGTTCGTGACGGACCAGGATGTGATTCATCTTGGAAGCCATCAAGGGGTCATAGGTAGGCAGGATCGCGCCACCGGGCAAACCAAAAATATCGTCGACGCCGAGTTCTTCGAGCGATCGGACAATAGCTTGTGAGCCGGTCATCACCGTTGGGGGTACAACGTTGTTCGGCCCAAGGACAGGAGAGACGGCGGCAAGATCAGCGACGACGGCGGCCTGGTCAGCCGTTCGGTCGGCGCGTTCCGGAGCCTTGGGGGCTCCAGCGGACTTAGTAGCCATCAGCGAGGGGCTGATCGGCGATCCTTTGCTCATCGGACTCTTCCTTGTGGATCATCTGTGTACTTGGAAAATGCGGAAATAAAAAAACCCCTCAGCCAGGTGGCCTTCGAGGGGTTGCGCGTGACGGTTCGTTACCAGTCGGGCTAGTCAGCCACGCGCTTGGTAAGGACGACGGATACACCCAAAGCGGCGCCGACTGTAACGAATGCGATCATGCGTTCAGTTTTCCCTCTGCGTGAGATGCCTGTCAACGAGGACTGTGCGCATCTCACAGTGTGGACTCCATTGTCCACGGACTGATCCTACCCCGCATCTCCGGCGCAAGCGCCGTCCGCCCGGGGACCCTGGATCAGCCCTTATTAAGCCCTGCCGCCTCCGGCAGCCGCGTCGCCACCGGAGGCTTGAGGTACTTGGGTATCACCCGCAGTATGCACCCGTGCTCGCGCTGTGCACCAGCTTGGCGTACTTGGCGAGCACGCCCTTGGTGAACTTGGCGGGGAGGGGCTCCCAGCCAATCCTGCGGGATTCGAGGTCGGCCTCGCCGACCAGCAGGTCGAAGCTTCGGGCGGCGATGTCCACCCGGATCCGGTCTCCGTCCTGGACGAAGGCGATGGGGCCGCCGTCGGCTGCTTCCGGTGCCACGTGGCCGATGCACAGGCCTGTGGTTCCACCGGAAAAGCGGCCGTCGGTGAGGAGCAGTACGTCCTTGCCCAGTCCGGCGCCCTTGATGGCGCCGGTGATGGCGAGCATCTCGCGCATGCCCGGCCCACCCTTGGGGCCCTCGTAACGGATGACCACAACGTCGCCGGCCTTGATCAGGCCCTGGTCCAGTGCGGCCAGGGCGCCCTGCTCACGCTCAAACACACGGGCCGTGCCTTCGAAGACGTCGGCGTCGAAACCGGCGCTCTTCACTACCGCACCTTCAGGCGCCATGGAGCCGTGCAGGATGGTGATGCCGCCGGTCTTGTGGATCGGGTTGTCCATGGCACGGAGGATCTTGCCGTCCAGGTCCGGCGGGTTGATCGCGGCGAGGTTCTCGGCAACGGTCTTGCCGGTGACGGTGAGGCAGTCGCCGTGCAGCAGCCCGGCATCGAGCAGTGCGCGCATGATGACCGGAACACCGCCGATCTTGTCAACGTCAGTCATGACGTAGCGGCCGAACGGCTTAAGGTCACCGAGGTGCGGAATCTTGTCGCCGATGCGGTTGAAGTCCTCCAGGTTCAGCTCGACCTCTGCTTCACGGGCGATGGCCAGCAGGTGCAGGACGGCGTTAGTGGAGCCACCGAAGGCCATGGTGACGGCGATGGCGTTTTCGAAGGCCTTCTTGGTCATGATGTCCCGGGCGGTGATGCCGAGGCGGAGCAGGTTCACCACGGCTTCGCCGGACTTGCGGGCAAATTCATCACGACGGCGGTCTGCCGAGGGCGGGGCGGCCGAGCCGGGGAGGGACATGCCCAGGGCTTCGCCGATGCAGGCCATGGTGTTGGCGGTGTACATACCGCCGCAGGCGCCTTCGCCGGGACAGATGGCCTTTTCGATGCGGGTCAGGTCTTCGAGGCTCATCTTGCCGGCGGCGCAGGCGCCGACGGCTTCGAAGGCGTCAATGAGGGTGACTTCTTTTTCGGAGCCGTCCTCAAGCTTGACCCAGCCAGGCATGATGGAGCCCGCGTACAGGAAGACGCTGGCGAGGTCCAGGCGGGCGGCAGCCATGAGCATGCCCGGCAGGGACTTGTCACAGCCGGCGAGCAGGACGGAGCCGTCGATTCGCTCGGCCTGCATAACGGTTTCCACGGAGTCGGCAATGACTTCACGGGAAACGAGCGAGAAGTGCATGCCTTCGTGGCCCATGGAGATGCCGTCGGAGACGGAGATGGTGCCGAACTGCATTGGGAAACCGCCGCCCGCGTGGACGCCTTCCTTGGCGCCCTGGGCCAGCCGGTTCAGGGAGAGGTTGCAGGGAGTGATTTCATTCCAGGAACTGGCAACGCCGATCTGGGGCTTGGCGAAGTCGTCGTCGCCCATGCCGACTGCGCGGAACATGCCGCGCGCGGGGGCGGCATGGATCCCGTCGGTAACGACCCGGCTTCGGGGCTTGATGTCGATCTTGTTCTCGGTTGCTGTTTGGGTGTCCTCACTCATGGGTCAAAGTCTATGGCTCCGATCGGGACGCCAACGACTCGAACAGCACGGTTGGCCCATTTTCAGGAATATTTCGATCAAATAGTGGACTCTCGTCTCAAATTCTGAGACGGACTCTTATGGGCCTGGCGGAACCTAGACAGCCCCGTTCGCGCCGACGTACCGTCAGGGAACGGCAACCGTGCCATCCGGACTGAAGGGCCCTGCTATGGATTTTGTCTTCTGGATTATCCTCATCGTGCTGATCGTGGGCGTTGTGTGGTGGCTGCTGAACCGCAGCAACTCCTCGAGCACCGGCGACTCCACGCCGATCCGGACGGACGGCGGGCTCGCTGGCGGAAGCGCAGCTGCCTCGGCGGAAGCCGCCGGCACAACGGGCATTCCCAGCGCTGCGGGCTTCGGCGCTGCTGAGCCGGCACCACCAATGACGGCCGATGATGCGCCCGAGCACGACAGCATGGCAGAACTCCAGGATCCCGCCGCCGTGCATCAAACCGGCCTTGAAGAAGTCGACGTTGAAAAGGATCCCAGCGATGGGCTGGACGCCGGTCTTGAACCCGTCGCTGCCGGTTCCACGGACGCTGACGCGGAGGATCCGGTCCGCCCGGAGGACGTATCAACGCAGCAACCTGGAATCCAAGAAGCCGGCAGCCAGGAGAGTGTGAGCCGGCAGGCAGACGAATCTGAGTGGGAAACCCAGTGGTCAGAGGCAAGTGCGCCAACCCAACCCGCGGCCAGCCACAGGCCATCAGACGACTCAGCCACCATGATGGCAGATATCCCGCTGTCCGAACTGCCAGCGACCCAGGGCACCGGGCCTGAGCATCACCCGGAGTACACGGAGCCCCACGCGCCCACGCTGCCCGGCGCCGAAACGGCCGCTGCCGAAGCAGTTGAAACGGAATCCGCGGCCATGGAGCCCGCAGCGGTGGCGGACTCCGACGCTGCGCCGGAACCAACCGGGCATCTGGCCGCGGATCAGCCCTATGGCGCCGGTTCCGCGTCGCCCGGCCCGGACGGCAGCGGCCCGGCGGATTTCGAGGTCAAGGCCAACGCCGGAACCATGGTCTATTACGAGGAGGGGCATCCTGACTATGAGCAGACGACAGCCGACGTCTGGTTTGAGTCAGCGGCCCATGCCGAAGCTGCAGGTTTCCGGGCTCCCCGACGCACCCGAATCTGACCGGACGGGAACGCGCTTTCATAGGTTCGCGGCGGCCACGCCTCCTGCGGGCGCCTTCGCAGTGATCCTGGCCCTGCTGCTGTCGGGCTGCACTGGGGACGCCACCGTTGCCCCCACCGCCAGCATTTCGGGAAGAGTGAGCGGACCCGGCACGGAAATTGGACCGGTCCCGGGAAGCACGACGCCGCCCGAGATTGTGGCGCGGCTCGATCTTCAGCTCGACATCCCCTGGGCCGCGGTATTCCTGCCGAACGGAACTGCCGTCATCTCCGAGCGTGACTCTGCGCTGCTGAAAGCTGTCCGTGATGGCAAGTCCATCACCCTCGGCCAGGTCCCCGGCGTTGCTCCAGGCGGTGAGGGAGGACTTTTGGGCCTCGCCCTCTCCCCCAATTTTCCGGCCGACAGCTACCTTTACCTGTACTTCACGTCCGCGGAGGACAACCGGATCGCCCGGTTGAAACTGACTGAACAGCCTGACGGAGCCCTGGACCTCGGCGAGCCTGAGGTGGTCTTTTCCGGAATCCCGAATGCGTCCACGCACAACGGCGGCCGGATCCGGTTCGGCCCGGATGGGTTCCTGTACGTGGGTACTGGAGACTCCCAGCGCCGGGAACAGCCGCAGGACCCGAATGCCCTGGGCGGGAAGATCCTGCGGCTGACGCCGGAGGGAGACCCCGCCCCCGGCAACCCTTTTGGCAATGCCGTCTACAGCCTGGGGCACCGAAACGTCCAGGGTCTGGCGTGGGACAGTTCCGGCCGGCTCTGGGCCAGCGAGTTCGGCCCGGACGTCAACGACGAACTCAACCTCATTGAACCGGGCGCCAACTACGGGTGGCCCGCAGTGACCGGGGCGCCGCATCGGGAGGAGTACCGCGACGCAAAGGTGGTGTGGCCTTCGACGGCGGACTCCTCACCCAGCGGCCTGGAAATTGTCGGGTCGACCGCATACCTCGGCGCCCTGCGCGGCCAACGCCTCTGGACTGTGGCACTGTCCGGCGCAGAAGCAGGAGCACCTGTGGCTTATTTCACAGGCGAATACGGCAGGATCCGTGACGTCACCCAAACCCCCGACGGCGGTCTATGGCTGCTCACCAACAACAGAAACCCTGATTTTGTACTGGTTCTGGCCCCTCCCGGGTGAGCCTGCTGGCCCCAGCAGCTTCGATTTCACATGGCCCGAAAGTTCGTGTAGAGTTTCATGTCGTTGCGGAGATCAACCGGGAAAGAAAAAGCCCGGAAGGTCATCACATGAGAGATGCACCTCTAGCTCAATTGGCAGAGCAATTGACTCTTAATCAATGGGTTCCGGGTTCAAGTCCCGGGGGGTGCACCAAGGAAAAAACAGCTCCTGGCACGCGGAAACGCTGGCCAGGAGCTGTTTTGTTAGTGGCGGAAGATCAGCTTGTGCTGACAGGACTACAGCGGCAAAAACCGGCGCCACCACTGCAACACTTCGCAGCGGCGATACCGGCGGGGTCTTTTTCCGAACTCCGGGGATTGCTAGCCTAGCGGGGAACCGTCAATCAGGGCGCGCGTTGACGGCGAGGCGAACTGGCTGGCTAATTCCCGGACCACGGCCTGGAGTTCCTGCCGCAGGGAGTCGGGATCAATGGTTGCCGCGGCGAGTACGGAGCGTTCCATCTCAACTGCCGCGGCCGCAGCTTCCCGTCCGCTGTCGGTGAGGGACACCACCTGGCTGCGGCGGTCCGAAGTGCTGCGGACGCGGACAATGTGGCCGTGGGACTCCAACCGACTCAACGTCTTACCCATGGTCTGGGCCTGAACGCGCACATATTGGGCGAGTTGGGCCTGCGTCATCGGCCCTTGTGCTGAGAGAACTTCGATAGCGATCACGCCGGCATGCGTCAGTCCGATGGCGCTTAGCTTTTCGTTCCAGGAGTGTTCAACGAGGCGTGCCGCAGTGGACAATAGGCGCCCAGTGGGCCAGCGATCCATGTCAGGCATACGAGCAAGTATAGCTAAGGCTGGTTAGTACCGGCCCTGAATGCTTACTAAAATGGTGTGTTCCGCCTGCAACGAGGAGATTAATAGTGGCTGACAGACTCTTGACCGGGGATTTAGCGCCCGGCTTCACCCTGAAGGACTCGTCCGGCAAGGACGTCAGTCTTGCTTCGCGTCACGGCGGCAGCACCATCGTCTATTTCTACCCCGCCGCCGCGACACCGGGATGCACCAAGCAGGCCTGCGATTTCCGCGACAGCCTCGCGTCGTTCACATCGTCCGGCTATCGGGTCCTGGGCGTCTCCCCCGATTCTGTGAATAAGCTTGCTGCCTTTGCCGCCAAAGAGGACCTGAGCTTTCCGTTGCTTTCGGACGAGGACCACGCCGTCGCCGAGGCCTATGGCGCCTGGGGCGAGAAGAAGAACTACGGACGGACCTATGAGGGACTGATCCGCAGCACCGTGGTGATCGACCCCGACGGCAAGGTGGCATTAGCCCAGTACAACGTCCGGGCCACCGGACACGTGGCGAAACTGCGCCGCGACCTCAAACTGGACTCCTAACGCATTGCGCCTTACGGGGCGCCGGTTCCGGCGTGGAGGATCCGACTGACCCGAACCGCGCTTGCCCGCAGCTACAATGGAAACTGGCATCCGCCGTCGTACGTTTTATCCCGTTGGTCAGATGGCCAAGGTCAAGACGAATGGCGGCAACCGCCAAGCGCGAGTGGTGAAATTGGCAGACACGCAGGATTTAGGTTCCTGTGCCTTCGGGCGTGGGGGTTCAAGTCCCCCCTTGCGCACACATACACAGAGATCCCAGGCCCGGAGGCCTGGGGTCTCTGTCGTTTAACTGCCCCCAGACACCGTGTTCTAGTGGGCTTTTTCTCCGGGCTGGCGACAAAACTAAAAAACTCTTGGCAGTCCACCCATCCGCTTCCGCGCTTCGACCGAATACCCATTGAGACACCAGCCAAGGGCAGGTGCCCAACAGTCGGAAAAGGCCACGCAGCAGGCACAACGCCTGCGGCAGGCAAGAACTCGGCAGAAACCACAAAACAAGGAGAACCGAAATGCAGTCATTCAAGCGCACATCCTTCACCGTCGCAGGCGTTGCAGCTGCAGCCCTGTTGAGCCTCACCGCCTGCGGTGGAGCCGCGACAACAACCCCGAGCTCCTCGGCTCCGGCCGCCGCACCGTCAGCAACGAAGGCGGCCCCGTCCCCCTCCGCCAGTGCTAAGGCCATGGATCCGGCCGCAAACCTCGTTGGCGCAGGCTGCGCCGGCTACGCGGAGAAGGTCCCCACCGGTGCAGGCTCGGTTGCCGGGATGGCCCTGGACCCGGTAGCGGTCGCGGCATCCAACAACCCCATCCTGACCACCCTGACAGCTGCTGTTTCCGGCAAGCTGAACCCCAAGGTTAACCTGGTTGACACCCTTAACGGCGGCGAGTTCACGGTCTTCGCTCCGGTAGACTCCGCCTTCGCCAAGATCGATGCGGCCACCATCGAAAAGCTCAAGACCGACGACGCCCTGCTGAGCAAGATCCTGACCTACCACGTGGTCCCCGGCCAGATCACCCCGGACAAGATCGCCGGCACACACGCCACGGTCGAGGGCGGATCAGTCACCGTGACCGGCAGCAAGGATGCCCTCATGGTTGACGGCGCCAGCGTAATCTGCGGCGGGGTCCAGACCAAGAACGCCACCGTATACCTGATCGACTCGGTGCTGATGCCCAAGTAGTCCGCTCTAAAACCCAGAGGCCTGTTCCCGCCGGAACAGGCCTCTGGCGTGTGCCCAGGGAGCACGGAGGTCTGTCAACTAGACTGTGTCCTTGGCCCGCAGTAGGCGGCGCCCGCCAAAAGCAGCCAGAGGTGATAGACGAGTGCCCAGCAGTACTTCGCGGCGAACGGTCATCAAGACCGGGGCCGTTTTTATGGCGTTAGGCCTGACATCCTGTACCGGCATCCCGTCGCCGTCAGCAACACCCACATCACCTTCAACGGCTCCCGCCGGCATTGAGCCCACCGAAACCTTTACTTTCGGCACGGCGTCCCGGCCCCTTGGCCTCGACCCTGCGCTCTCAAGCGATGTGGAAAGCTACCGGATCACGCGGCAGATTCTCGAAGGCCTGGTGGGCGTGGACCAGACCACCGGGAAACCCACGCCGCTGCTGGCGACGGACTGGTCCGAAGACGACGAAGGCCGCTCCTACACGTTCAAACTCCGCAGCGGCGTCTCGTTCCAGGACGGCACGCCCTTCAATGCCGACGCCGTATGCGCCAACTTCAACCGCTGGTTCGCCTTCTCCCCGGATTTGCGGCGGCAGGCGCCGGGAAGCTCGTTCAAGAGCGTGTTCAAGGCACATTCCGACGACGCTGCGCTGTCCATTTTCAAGAGCTGCACGGCCCTCTCCGCTGACACTGTCCGGATCGACCTGACCCAGCGCTTCACCGCTTTCCTCCAAGCGCTCACCCTGCCGGCATTCGCTATCGCGTCCCCGGCCGCCCTGGCCGCGGGCACGGCGGATGTCCTGGACCAGACCCGTGGCGGAAACCCGATCTCCAGGTTCGCCACCAACCCTGTGGGAACCGGGCCGTTCAGCCTGGCCGCCTGGGACGAGGCGAGTGTCCGGCTCGTCAGCCACAAAAACTACTGGGGTGACCGCGGGCAGATCTCCACCATCAATTTCGTCACGTACGACCACCCCCAGACGAGGCTTCAGGCCCTCCTGGCCGGCAAGATCGACGGCTACGACGCCGTCACCGTGGGCAATTTCGATCAGCTGGTCAAACGGGGCATGCAGATCGTCCAGCGGGATCCGTTCTCGGTGATGTACCTGGGCATTAACCAGGAAATTCCGGTGCTGCAGAACGAAAAGGTCCGGCAGGCCATTGAGCTGGCCATCGACAAGGAAACCCTGATCCGCAAGTTCTTCATCGACAACACGGCCAAGGCATCACAGTTCGTTCCACCCAAGATCAGCGGTTTCAATAACGACGCCCCCGCGCTGGGCCACGATCCGGTCAAAGCCAAGGCCTACCTGGCCGAGGCCGGCTACATCGGGGAAGAGATCAGGTTCTACTACCCGCTCAATGCCACCCGCCCCTATCTGCCGACGCCGGAGAAAATCTACGCCGAAATCAGCCGGCAACTGACCGCCGTCGGGCTCAACATCAAACCTGTCCCGGTGGACTGGTCCGCGGGCTATCTCCAGAAAGTGCAGTCACCCGGGGACCACGGGCTCCACCTGCTGGGCTGGAACGGCGCGTACGCTGACGCCGATAACTTTGTGGGCCCGCTGTTCGGCGAAAAGAACGGCGAATTCGGCTACCAAGACCCGCAGGTCTTTTCCAAGATCAACCGCGCCCGCGGCCTACCTGCGGGCAAGGAACGCGACGAGCTATACCACACCATCAACGCCCAGATCGCGGCCACAGTGCCGGCCGTTCCCATCGCCTTCCCCATCTCGGCTCTGGCACTCTCGGACCGCGTCAGCATCTACCCGGCGTCCCCGGTCCTGAATGAAGTTTTCACAAAAGTAGAGCTAAAGGCTTGACGGTCCGGCCCAATTTCAGTATGCGGGCCGCCCGGGGATATTCTTTGACAGCCAGAGCCGCTGCTATCGGAGACTGATTGTGACCTTCATATCCAAGACCCAACATGCCGACGTCGTACTGATTGGCGGCGGCATCATGAGCGCCACACTCGGGGCGTTCATCAAGCAGCTTGAACCTAACTGGACCATCTCCCTGTTCGAACGCCTGGATCAGCCCGGGCTGGAAAGCTCCGACCCCTGGAACAACGCCGGAACCGGCCATGCCGCCCTGTGCGAACTCAACTACTCCCCCGCAGCCAAAGACGGCTCGGTGGACCCTGCCAAGGCACTGCTCATCAACGAACAGTTCCAGCTGTCCCGCCAGTTCTGGTCCCATTTTGTGGACGAATCCCTGATCGGTTCGCCCAAGGGCTTTATCAACACCGTCCCGCACATGAGCTTTGTGATCGGCGAGAACAACGCCAAGTTCCTCAAGACCCGCTACGAGGCACTCAAGCCCCACACGCTGTTCCGCAGCATGGAGTACTCCGAGGACCACGCTCAGATCGCTAAATGGGCGCCGCTGATCGTCAAGGGCCGGGACCCTAAGCAGAACATCGCCGCCACGCGCGCAGCCGAGGGGACCGACGTTGACTTCGGGGCACTGACCCGCGAGCTCACCACCTATCTCGGGAACAACGGCGTCGAAATCAATTACGGCCATGACGTCAGTGGCATCTCCAAAGCGGCCGACGGCGGCTGGGACCTTTCGATCAAGCACCCGGCTTCCGGGGAACACGGCAAGATCCACGCCAAGTTTGTGTTCGTGGGCGCAGGCGGCGGCGCACTGCACCTTCTCCAGGCCTCCGGCATCCCGGAGAGCAAGGGCTTCGGCGGTTTCCCCGTGTCCGGCCAGTTCTTCCGCTGTACCGACGAGAAACTCTCCGCCCAGCACAGCGCCAAGGTCTACGGCCAGGCTTCGGTGGGTGCCCCGCCCATGTCAGTCCCGCACCTGGACACCCGCTACGTGGACGGGAAGCGTTCACTACTGTTCGGCCCTTACGCCGGTTTCTCCACGAACTTCCTGAAAAACGGCTCGTACCTTGACCTGCCGCTGTCCATCCGGCCCAGCAACATCATCCCGATGCTTGCTGTGGCCAAGGACAACATGGACCTCACGGCCTACCTCGTTAAGGAGGTGGCCAAGCGCCACGGCGACAAGGTCGAGGCACTGCGTGAGTACTACCCCGAGGCCAAGGACGGCGACTGGGAGCTGATCACCGCAGGCCAGCGCGTACAGATCATCAAGAAGGACCCGAAGCGGGGCGGCGTGCTGCAGTTCGGTACCGAGGTCATCGCCGGCCGCGACGGCACCATCGGCGCGCTGCTGGGCGCATCGCCCGGCGCCTCCACGGCCGTGCCCATCATGATTGAACTGCTGCAGAAATCCTTCCCCAAGAACTTCAAGGCCTGGCAAGGCAAGCTCAAGGACATGATGCCGGGCTACGGTGTGAAGCTGGATGAGAATCCGGATCTGGCCGCAGAGCTCGAGGCGGCAACGGCCAAGGCATTGCAGCTCGAGAGCGTTTCCGCCAATCACTGATTCGGGCTGTCCGGCAGGCGTGAAGAACCGGCTGGACGGTCTGGTCCGCAGGAGTCCGTCAACCCCAGGAGAGACCCGCGATGTTCCGGCTGGCACAACTTTCATTGGCAAACCGGGCGCTGATCGCGCTGATCACCGTCTTCGCGACGGTGTTCGGCGTAATCACCATGTCATCGCTGAAACAGGAACTCATCCCCTCCATTGAGTTCCCGCAGATAACCGTCCTCTCCGCGATGCCCGGCGCGTCACCCGAAGTGGTGGACAAGCAGGTCAGCGCACCGCTGGAAACCGCCTTGAACGGCGTGGAGGGCCTGGAGTCCACGTCCTCGACGTCGCGCAACGGCGTCTCGCAGATCTCAATGGTGTTCACCTATGGGACAAACCTCGACCGCGCCCGCAACCAGATCGACCGGGCCATCTCAAACGCCAAGCGTTCCCTGCCTGAGGAGGTGCAGCCACAGGCCATCGCGGGCAGCATCAGCGACTTCCCCATTGTGTTCCTGGCCGTGTCTTCGGACAAGCCGCTGAGCGAACTGAACGCTGACCTGGCGCGCCTGACCGTTCCACGGCTCCAGAAGATCGACGGCGTCCGCGGAGCCGACGTGACCGGCGGCGCCACCCAGCACATCGAGATCCTCCCCCGGCCCAAGGAAATGGCCGCCAAAGGCGCCACGATCGAGTCCATCCGGAACGCCCTCTCCAACAACGGTGCGCTGATCCCGGCCGGGACCATCCAGGAGCAGGGTAAAACGCTCTCCCTCCAGATCGGCAGCCCGGTGGATTCCCTGGACGCCATCAAGGCATTGCCCCTGGGCGGGGCCAAGGATGCCGCAACGATCGGCACGGTGGCCGACGTCAGCCTGGAGGACAACGAACGGACGTCCATCACCCGGACCAACGGCCAGGAAACGCTGGCAGTCTCTGTGACCAAGAAGCCCGAGGGAGACACCGTGGGAATCTCCCACGCAGTGAATGAGTCGCTTGCGGCCCTCGAGGCCGAACTGGGGTCCAATGCAAAGTTCACTGCAGTGTTTGACCAGGCCCCGTTCATCGAGAAGTCCATCAAGGACCTCACCACCGAAGGCCTGCTCGGGCTGGGCTTCGCCGTCGCCGTCATCCTTCTCTTCCTGATGTCAGCCCGATCCACCCTTGTTACCGCGGTGTCGATTCCGCTGTCGCTGCTGATCACTTTCATTGGCCTGTCCGCGACGGGCTATTCGCTGAACATCCTGACCCTGGGCGCACTCACCATTGCGATCGGCCGGGTGGTGGACGACTCGATTGTGGTGATCGAAAACATCAAACGCCACCTCAGCTACGGGGAGGAGAAAGTCTCGGCGATCCTCACCGCCATCCGGGAGGTGGCCGGCGCCATCACCGCCTCCACGTTGACCACTGTGGCGGTCTTCCTGCCCATTGCATTCGTGGGTGAGCTCGCCGGCGAACTCTTCCGGCCCTTCGCACTGACCGTCACCATGGCGCTGCTGGCATCGCTGCTGGTATCACTGACGATCGTTCCGGTCCTGGCCTACTGGTTCCTTAAGAGCCCCGCCGGTTCGGCAACAGGTTCGCCGGCTGCCCGCGAAGATGCTGCCCGTGCTGCCGACGCCGCCCGTGCCCACGCCCAGGAGGCGGAACAAAAGAGCCGGCTGCAGCGCGCGTACCTGCCCGTCCTCAGCAAGACCCAGAAGCATCCGGTGGTGACGCTGGTAGCCGCCGTCCTAGTCCTCGGCGCCACTGCTGCCATGACGCCGCTGCTTTCCACCAACCTCCTCGGCGAATCCGGCCAGAACAGCATGACGGTCCGCCAGGTGATGCCCGCCGGGACAAGCCTGGCCGACACCAGCGCAGCCGCGGCCAAGGTCGAGGACGTCCTTCGGGGCATCGAGGGTGTCAGGAATGTGCAGGTCACCACAGGCAACGCCCAGGCCGGTTTCGCCGCCCTGACATCCTCCGGATCCGCCAACTCCACTTTCACCGTGGTGACGGATGAGAAGGCGAATCAGGCAAAGCTGCAGGAAACCGTCCGGACTGAGGTAAGCAAGGTGGCCGGTTCCGGGAAGATTACGGTCGGCTCACAGCAGGGTGGTTTCGGGACGTCCTCCACGGTGGACATCACCATCAAGGCTGCAACATCCGAGGATCTCCGCACAGCCAGCGAGGCCATGGTGGATGCAATGACCGGCGTGCCGGAAACCAGCGAGGTGGCAACCAACCTGGCGGCCAACCAGCCGGTGGTCCAGGTCAAGGTTGACCGGGCCAAGACCGCGGCAGCCGGACTGAACGAGCAACAGGTAGCCGGCGTCCTGGCTGCCACGATCAGCCCGATCCCTGCAGGCACGGTCCGGATCGACACCAACGATTTTCCGGTCCAGATCGGCAAGGGCACCCGGTTCACCAGCGTTGACGCCGTGCGCAACATCGCGCTCCCCGCCGGGGGCGCACCGGTGACCCTGGGCAGCATCGCTTCCGTGGAACAGGTGGACGTGCCGGTCTCTATTACCGCCAGCAACGGCCAGCGGACCGCCAAAGTGTCAGTCACGCCGTCGGGCTCCAACCTTGGCGCCGTGAACGCGGAGGTGCAGAAGCGCCTCACGGACGTCAGCCTGCCCGCCGGCGTCACCGCCGAACTCGGCGGCGCCACCACCCAGCAGGCCGAGTCCTTCCGGCAGCTTGGCCTCGCGCTCCTGGCGGCGATCGCAATTGTCTACGTCATCATGGTGGCCACTTTCAAGTCCCTGATCCAGCCGCTGATCCTGCTGGTTTCCGTCCCCTTTGCCGCCACCGGAGCCGTCGCCCTGCTCCTGGCCACGGGCGTTCCGCTGGGCCTGCCGTCGCTGATCGGCATGCTGATGCTGGTGGGCATTGTGGTCACCAACGCCATCGTGCTCATCGACCTCATCAACCAGTACCGGCGGCCACGGGACGGCCGCGCCGGGATGAGCGTGGCGGACGCAATCACCCATGGCGCGAGGCAGCGCCTCCGGCCCATCCTGATGACCGCACTGGCCACCGTTTTCGCCCTGACACCCATGGCGCTTGGCCTGACCGGGGGTGGCGGCTTCATTTCCCAACCGCTGGCCGTAGTTGTGATCGGTGGCCTGGTTTCTTCCACAATGCTGACCCTGGTGCTGGTTCCGGTACTGTACCGGCTGGTGGAGGGACGGCGGGAAACCAAAGCACTGCTTCTTGCCATGCAGCAACGTCCGGAGTTTGCGGCAGCGGACGACGTCGATGCCGAGTTCCGGGACTGGACCACCGGTAAGGTGCCCCGCGTCAGTGGCCGCCGAGCCGCTCCGGGCGACCCCGAGTAAATCCTGGAATATTCTCGCCGCGGCGGCGTTATACCGGTCGATACATGCAAATGCATGCAAATCGCGTATAGTGGAAGCAAGCCCAGAGAAGTCCAGGAAACGGAAGGCACACCATGCAGATCGGCGTATTCAGCGTCAGTGACATCACCACTGACCCCACCACCGGCCGGACGCCCACGGAGAACGAGCGCATCAAGGCGGCCGTGGCGATCGCCAAAAAAGTCGAGGACATCGGCATGGATGTCTTCGCCCTCGGCGAGCACCACAACCGCCCGTTCTTCTCCTCCTCGCCCACCACCACCCTCGCCTACATCGCCGCGCAGACCGAGCGGATCACGCTCTCCACTGCCACGACGCTGATCACTACCAACGATCCGGTCAAGATCGCCGAAGACTTCGCCATGCTGCAGCACCTCGCGGACGGCCGCGTGGACCTGGTCCTTGGCCGCGGCAACACCGCTCCGGTGTACCCGTGGTTCGGCAAGAACATCCAGGACGGCGTGGAACTGGCCGTAGAGAACTACAGCCTGCTGCGCCGGCTGTGGGACGAGGACACGGTCAACTGGTCCGGCAAGTTCCGTACGCCGCTGCAGAACTTCACGTCCACTCCTCGCCCGCTCGACGGCGTGGCCCCGTTTGTGTGGCACGGCTCCATCCGTACACCGCAGATCGCCGAGGTGGCTGCCTACTACGGCGACGGGTTCTTCGCGAACAACATCTTCTGGCCCAAGGAGCACTATCAGCAGCTGATCAGCCTCTACCGTGAGCGCTACGAGCACTACGGCCACGGCAAGGCGGATCAGGCCATCGTGGGCCTCGGCGGCCAGTTCTTTATGCGGAAGAACTCCCAGGACGCCGTGAAGGAATTCCGGCCCTACTTCGATAACGCGCCCGTTTACGGCCACGGCCCGTCGCTGGAGGACTTCACTTCCCAGACGCCGCTGACAGTCGGCAGCCCGCAGGAAGTGATCGAAAAGACCCTGACGTTCCGCGAGTACTTCGGCGACTACCAGCGCCAGCTATTCCTGATCGACCACGCGGGCCTGCCCTTGAAGACGGTGCTGGAGCAGCTTGACCTGTTTGGCGAGGAAGTACTCCCGGTCCTCCGCAAGGAATACGCGGCCCTCAAGCCCGCGCACGTCCCGGACCCGCCTACGCACGCCGGCCGCGTCGCCGCGCTGATGGCCTCGCAGGCGTCTGACACTGCCCCTTCGGAGGCATGATGGCTGCCGGCGGCAATGAATCACCCATTCGTTTGGCAGCGGAAACCTGGGAATCCCTGTTCCGGGCGCAGGTTGCCGTTATGCGGAAGCTCCAGGCCGGTCCCGCTTTCCGGAAAGTGGCACTGAACGAATACGACGTGCTGTTCACGCTGTCCCGGTGTCCGTCCGGCTGGCTCCGGCTCAATGAACTCAACGACCATGTCCTGCTGAGCCAGTCAAGCCTCAGCAGGCTGGTTGAAAGGCTGGAGAAGCGCGGGCTCGTGGTCCGGATGGCGGCCCCCGACGACGGCCGCGGCGTGCTGCTGAAGCTCACCGAGGAGGGATCCGCCCTCCAGAAGGAGATCGGCCGGGAACATGTGAGGGACATCGCCACCCTGGTGGGGCCGGCCCTGACGGCAGCCGAGCAGCGGGAACTTCAGCGGCTGACCGAGAAACTCCGGCATTCCGTGGGAACGCGGCCGGCAAAGCAGCCGCCCGGGAACTGACTTGCCGGGAACTCACCGCCCGGCACCGGCCGGGAGGTGTCGTTCCGAGCCGGGAAACTAGCCCAGCATGACCAGCCTGGCCGGATCTTCGGCCGGCAACTGCCCGTTGACCACAGCGCTGACACGCAGCTCGGTCAGCGTCAGGCGCCCGCCCACTGTGGACAGGAACGCGGTGTCGGACGAGTCGCGGCCTGCCGTGATCCGCAGCATCGACTCCCGTGGGGCCAGCCCTGTGGGGTCGATGACGTGCCAGGCGCCGTTGACATGCGCCTCGGCTACCGCGTGGAAATCCATGGGACTCAGCCCTGGCGCGTACACGGCGGTGAGCCTTGCCGGGACGTCCTTGGAACGCAGCAGGGCGATGGCCAGGTGCGCAAAGTCCCTGCACACTCCCCTGCGGTGCAGCAGGGTTTCGACGGCGCCGTCAGTGCCCCTGGAGGAACCGCTGATGTACCGCAATTCCCCGAAGACCCAGCTGCGCACGGCCTGGAGCAGTTCGGCACCGTGCAGGCCGCCAAATTCGGCGTAGGCCGTGGGCAGCAGCCTGTCCGACTCCGCATAGCGGCTTGGCCGCACGTAGCGGATGAGCTCAGCGAGGGTGGCTTCTTCCGCGATGGCCTGCCCTGCAACCGTGGCCGAGTACTCCACGGTGACCTCGGTGGGTTCAACGAATTCCAAATAGTGCAGGCGGCCGCCATGGTTGTCCGCGAGTTCCTGGAACGGAACCGGCTGCCCGTCGGCCGTGACAGTCAGGGACTCATCAAACGAGGTATAGCCGGGATTCCTGGCCACAGCGATGGCGAGGGCTGCCTTCGTGTCGGCGATGGTCCTGAAAACCATACGTGCTGAAACGGTGCGTTCCATGTATCTCCGGGTGTGAGGTAGTGGCAGAACTTCCCGCTCAGCCCGGGGATGAGAAGGCAAGAGCGGGACTAGTTTTTGATCTCCAGAGACATTAGCATCCGCTGGACGTTCGCGAATTCCGGGCTCCCGTCCACGTACTTTTCGGCCTGAGCCAGGGTGTCGAACGCCTTGGCCGGTGCCACCTGCTCATCCGGGGCAAAGGCCTTCAGGACGCCGAGGTCGCCGAAGGAGTAGTCGCCCTTTCCCCCCGGGCCACGGACCACGTTACGCAATTGGCAGGCTTGGCCGCCGGCCCCGCCCACAATGTTGGTAATGCCGTAGGAACCGAAATAGCGGTAACCCTGGATGACGCGGAACACCACGTGCGGCACGATCAGCCCTTCCCCCGTCAAACCGGGAAGCTCTACCGGCACGCTGCTGATCACCACATAGGGTTTGCGGGCAGCTTCGGCGCACTCAGACGAGGACGGCGGCAGTCCTGTCCGCAGGGCAGCCACCACCGTGCCGTCCTGCTTCTTAACCTCGATCCTCAAGGCACCCGGCAGCGTACCGTCCTCGGGCGTGCCGGACTGGGCGATCCATTCCTCCGGCAGGTCGAAGCTGATGGTCTTCGCCGGGTCAGTGAAGGTCTTCCAGGCAGTTGCCGTTGCGGCCGGGCCGGGTGAGGCGGACGTCGAGGCGCCATCTGTGACAGAAGGATCCGCCGACGGGGACCCTGTAGCGCCGGCGGTTGAGCCCGTGCCGGCGACAGGGCTGGCCGACGTTTCCGGCTGGGCCGTCCACGCTGAATCGCTGCTACCAGGAGCGCTGCACCCGACTGCCAGCGTCCCTGCCATCAGCAGCGCGGCCGTCCGCGTTCCCCACATTGCCGCCTTATGAGTCATGCAGCCAGCCTAGTGGCGGACGGCGGCGGCCAAGAGCCGCACCCTCGTGTCGCCGTCGGACATTCCCCGCGTGCAAGGGACTAGGCTGGTGCCTATGGCGGATGAGCATTATGGCGCGGACCTTGAGAGCCTGGCGGACATCTCTGCCATCGACATTGCGGACTGGCGGCTGCGGACTTTTGCCCTGTACGACGCTGTGCGGAAGGTTGCCGCCGAAGATCCGGCGGAGGCCCATTCCCTCTGGCGGCATGAACGCGACCGTATGTTCGCAACGCATCCGGCCTCAGCGCTCAGCGCAAACGACAAATCGCAGTTCTCCGGCCTGAAGACGGCTGACTACGATCCCATCTACCGCTTTTATGTTCCCCTGACCCTTGAGGGCGCCGGCCGGGAAGTGACCGTGGAAACCGCCACTGACGGTGTTGTCCGTTTTGTCCGGCTGGGCACATTCGACCTTCCCGAACTGGGCCAGCTGGGTGTGTGGAAGCTGCAGGGTTACGGCGGCGGGATTTTCGTGCCGTTCCGGGATGCCACCGCCGGTCAGCCCGGCGGAACGTACGGCGCTGGCCGGTACCTAATGGATACTATTAAGGGCGCATTCCACGGGGTCCACGGCTCCGGGGCGGGAGCCGAGTTCGTCTTGGATTTCAACTTTGCTTACAACCCGTCCTGCGCCTACAACGAGGCCTGGGCCTGCCCGCTGCCCGGCCCGTCCAACCGCCTGGCTGTGGAGATCCCGGTGGGAGAGCTGTACTGAGCCGACCAACCCGGTGATTGGGCCTGTGAAGATCCGGGTACGGCTCGCCCGGAGGACGTAGGATGTCATCATGACTGCCAGCGCCCCCCACCGCCTTGCCCGTGTCCGCCCACTGTCTTCCACTGTTGCCGACGAACATTTCTTCGTGGCCAATGACGCCCACGACTTCGGCTCCGACGCAGGCCGGTCCTGGACAGTTGTTGATTCCCCCTTCGAGGCGTCCCGCGCAAACGCCAACCACCCGGCCCGGCCGGGGTGGGAGACCGGCACCGTAGTGGACCAGGAGTCCTTCACTTTCCTGGCCCCGTCCGTCCCCGCCAATGTCTTCGGCATGGCGCATAACACTGGCCAGGCCGGCCGGAACCTCCCGCCGCAGGCCTTCCACAAGGCGGCATCCAGCGTGATCGGCCCCGGCGACGCCATTGAACTGAGCTCAACGGTGGGCTACGTGGACCCGGAAGCGGAACTGACCGTCGTCGTCGGGCGCACCGTCCGCGGCCTGACGCTGGAGACCGCCCAGAGCGCTATCCTGGGCTTCACCATCGGCAACGATGTCTCGGCACGCGATCTGCAGAAGTCGGACGAACTGTGGATCAGCGCCAAGAGCCAGGACACCTTCACTCCCGTGGGCCCCTGGATTGTGACGGACCTCGACGATTCGGACCTGGCCATCAGCATGGTGCACAATGGCGCCGAGCTGAAGGCCGCCAGCAGCGCAGACCTCGGCTGGAAGGTGGACGAAATCCTCGTGTACCTCAGCTCGTTTATGACCCTGCACGCCGGCGATCTGGTCCTCACGGGCTTCCCGGCGGAGTGTGCACGCATCCAGCCCGGAGACACTGTTCTGTGCCGTGTGGAGGGCATTGGCGAGCTCCGCAACCCGGTCAAGGCTGCGTCCTGGGAGGAAACTCCCGCCTGATATGTCAGGCTTAGGCCATGGAATCTCCTGCTGCGCCCAGTGCCCAGCTGACGCAGCAGCCCACCCGTGGAGCGGCTGCCACCAGACACTACCGTGGAATCTTCAGGTTTCCACTGGTCCGGCAGCTCCTCCGCTTCACCGGCGTCGGCATTATCTGCACCGCCACGTCACTGGCTTTGTATGCGTTGCTGCGCCCCTGGCTGGGACCGCAGCTGGCCAATGCGGCCGCCCTGGTGCTTACGTCCTTGATGAACACGGCACTGAACCGCAGGCTGACGTTCAAGATCTCCGGGCAGCGCCGGATGGCCCGTGACCACCTGAACGGCATAATCGTCATTGCCGTTGCGCTGGTCATCACCGGCGGCAGCCTGGGCGTGCTGCATTGGCTGCACCCGGACGCCAGCGTGTCCGATGAGCTGTGGACCACCACGTTGTCAGGCTTCGTAGCCACCGCCGTGCGGTTCACGATGCTACGGCATTGGATTTTCCGCCGCGCCCGCCATATCTAGCGGCCGAGGGTCCTGACGCGTCCGACGGCGGTGCCCACCGCTGCCGCCGCCTGCTCCAGTTCGTCCGCGGTCACGTCTGAGGTGAAACTGAACCGCACGGCCGTCTGCGCCACTTCGGCGTCATAACCCAGCGCGGTCAGCACCGGCGACGGCGCATCCGAGCCGGCGGCACAGGCCGAACCGCTCGAGCACACCACACCCTGCCGCTCCAGCTCCAACAGCACGGATTCGCCGCTGGTGCCGGGGAAACAGAACGATGCCACGGACGGCAGCCGTTCCGTCCGGTGCCCGGTGAGCAGGGCGCCGGGAACGGTGTCCAGGATAGTGGCGATGTAGCGTTCGCGGAGAAGAGCCACACTGGCGGCGAGTTCCGGCAGCTCGGCGTGGGCGAGCGTCAGGGCCTTAGCCAGCGCCACGGCACCGGCAACGTTTTCGGTCCCGGACCGGCGGCCGCGTTCCTGGCCGCCGCCGTGCACCAGGGGCTCAACGCGGGTCCGGCCGCGGACGTACAACACGCCGCACCCCTTGGGCGCGCCGAGCTTATGGCCGGAAATGCTCAGGGCGTCCACGCCCAAGGCCTTGACGTCCAAGGGCAGCCACCCAGCGGCCTGGACGGCGTCGGTGTGGAACGGGATGCCCCGCCTGGTGGCGACGGTGGCCAGTTCGGCGACCGGCTGGATGGTGCCCACCTCATTGTTCGCATACATGACGCTGACCAGGGCAGTTTCCGGCCGGAGCACGGCGGCGAGCGCCTCCGGCGTCACCCGGCCGGTCCCGTCCACCGGAACCACGTCCGCGGTGAACCCGTGAAACCGTTCCAGGAAGCGCGCGGACTCCTCCACGGCTGGATGTTCGACGGCGCTGATCACCACGCGGTTGAGGGCCGGGTCCGCAGCCTGCCGGGCCAGGGCAACGCCCTTGACGGCGAGGTTGTCCGCCTCCGTGCCTCCCGAGGTGAAGGTGACCTCGCCCGGACGGCAGCCGAGCACCTTGGCCACGGCCGCACGGGCGCCTGCGAGCGCGGACGCCGCAGCCTCGCCCAAGGTGTGGCGGCTGGAGGGGTTGCCGAACTCGCCGCTCAGGTAGGGCCACATGGCCTCGAGGACCTCGCGGCGGATCGGGGTGGTGGCGGCGGCGTCGAGGAAGATCATGGGCGTTTCACCCGACGCTTAGTTCGACGTCCAGGCCCAGGTCCAGGGCAGCCACGCTGTGGGTGAGACCGCCGATGGAGATGACGTCCACGCCGGCCGCGGCGATGTCGGCGACGGTGCCGACGTTGACGTTGCCGCTGGCTTCCACAATGGCGCGTCCGTCCACCTGCTTAACACCGGAGCGGAGCTCGTCGAGGGTGAAGTTGTCCAGCATGATGGTGTCCACACCGGCAGCAAGGACAGGTTCAATCTGCTCGGCGCTGTCCACCTCCACTTCGAAGTGCGTGGTGTGCCCCAGCTGGGCCTTGGCCGCGGCGAGCAGGGCGGTGAGCTTCGCGGAGTCTCCGCCTGTGATGACGGCCAGGTGGTTGTCCTTGGCCAGCACGGCGTCGGAAAGGCTGTAGCGGTGGTTGGCTCCCCCGCCGCAGCGGACGGCATAGCGCTCCAGCACTCGCAGGCCGGGCGTGGTTTTTCGGGTGTCCGTGAT
Organism: Pseudarthrobacter sp. S3; assembly: GCF_050156905.1. Lineage (NCBI taxonomy): Bacteria > Bacillati > Actinomycetota > Actinomycetes > Micrococcales > Micrococcaceae > Pseudarthrobacter > Pseudarthrobacter sp. S3. Next base: position 2,685,145 of record NZ_CP189583.1, read on the forward strand.
GCGCGCCTTGGTGCCTTCGACGAGCCGGACGAATTCCGCGGTCTTGGTTGCGATGGCACTCATCCGCTGCACAAGGTTCAGCCCGACCCGTTCGGCGAGCAGCACCGAGCGCGCGTTGCCGGTGACGCGCGCGAGGTGCGTGCCGGCGTCGAACACTGCCCCCTCAGCGAGCAGCAGTTCCACGTCGGTGTCCGGGTCCACAAGCTTCATGGCGTCGCGGAACACCGTTCCACCGCTGAAGACGCCGGGCACCCGCGCGTTCAGAACCGCGGTGGCGCGGGCGTCGGCCGGGATCAGCAGCTGCGAGGTGATGTCACCGTTGGGCGCGTCCTCGGCAAAAGCCCGCTCCAGTATGTCCCGGACGGGTCCTGCGGGGAGGGTCAGGCTAGTCATTGACGAGGCTCGCTTTCCGGCTCATGGTGTAACGCTTATCAAAATGTTCGACGGCGGCATTCACGGACACACTGTCGCTGCGGTAATGCGCCCCCAAGGATTCCCGCCGCTCGCGTGAGGCATGCACCAGCAGCTGCGCAGCCAAAAGGAGATTGGCATCCTCATGATCGCGAGGATCGAAAGAGTCAGGAACGGTAACCGGATCGTCAGCGGAGGCCCAGGCCCCAAGCAAGCCCGAAGCCTCCCTAAGCAACACGCCATGACGCAAAACCCCAGCGTTGGCAGTCATCAAGCGCCGAAGAGCCACCCGGGAAAACGGCCCCGCCGCAGCGAAGGAAGTTTCACGAGGACCAGGTGGCGGGACTGTTTCAAACTGCCAAGGAGTGGACGCGGATGCCTCGTTGAAACGTGATCCAGAAGGGTGCGCATCCTCCACGAAGTCGTGGGACAGCGGTGCGGAAGCGTGCGTCAAGGGGAGGCCGCTCGCGGCCGAGACAGCACGCGGAGCATCGGTGTCCCGCGACGGACCGGAAGCCAGGAACCCCTCAACAGCCCGGCGCCCGAAGACCAGACCCTCAAGCAAAGAATTGCTGGCAAGCCGGTTGGCACCTTGGACGCCGGTGCAGGCAACCTCGCCGGCAGCCAGCAACCCGGGTACAGAGGTCCGCCCGTAACGGTCGGCAACAACGCCGCCCATCCAGTAGTGCGCTGCCGGTGCCACGGGGACGAGTTCCCGGGTCCAGTCGACACCGGCTTGGCGGGTGCGGGTGCTGATGGTCGGGAATCGCTTTTCGAGGTACCCCTTGCCGTGCAGGGCCTCGACCACCATGGCGTCAAGGAACACGTGCCCGTTGGGATCCCCAAGGGTGGCGAGGTGCAGGGCGATGCTGCGGGAGACGACGTCGCGCGGGGCAAGTTCTGCGTCAGGGTGGTAGGCGGGCATAAAGCGTTCGCCGTGGGCGTCCAGCAGGATGGCGCCTTCGCCGCGTACGGCTTCGGAAATCAGGAGCGGTTCAGCCCCGTTGCCGGCTGCCTCAAGGGCATCGGCCGGGAGCACCATGCAGGTGGGGTGGAACTGGAAGAACTCCAGGTCCGCCACTGCGGCTCCAGCCCGCCAGGCGAGCGCCAGCCCGTCGGCAGTTGCCACGGCGGGGTTGGTAGTCTGGGCGAACAGCCTTCCAGCTCCCCCGGTGGCCAGGAGCACGGCATCGCCGCGGATGGCGAGTTCCCGCCCGTCGTGGAGGAAATTCACTCCGTCCACGCGTCCTTCGCTCTGGGACAGGGACGTCACCTGGGCGTGCCCGATAACCTGGATCCGGCCAGCTGCCTGCGCATCCAGGACGGTCTTGATGAGCGCCCTGGCCACCCCGGCACCGGTTGCGTCGCCGCCGGTGTGCAGGATCCGCGGCGCGGAATGGGCGGCTTCGAGACCCAGTGAGGGGTCGCCGTCGTCGTCCATATCGAAACGCACGCCGAAGCGTTCCAAGCCGGCGATATCCAGACGGGCCTCCGTGCAGAGCACGCGGACTGCCTCTTCGTCGCAATGCCCGGCCCCGGCCTTCAGCGTGTCTGCGATGTGCGCGGCCACAGTATCTCCGGGCGCGGGTTCGTCGAGCACGGCGGAGATGCCACCCTGGGCGTAGTAGGTGTTGCTGTCCGCGAGCGCGCCCTTGGTCAGCAGCACCACTGCGGCGCCGGCGTCGGCGGCAAGCAACGCGGAGTACAGTCCCGCAATGCCGCTCCCGACGACGATCAGCCGCCGGGGTACCGGACCACCGGCTGGGCTCGCTGCGCTCATGTGGGGCTCGTTTCGGTTTCCAGGGTTACAGCGGGCGGGACTGCAGCGGCGGGCTACAGGGGACGCGCGGCGAGCATACGCTCGAGCGCGGTTTTGGCGTTGTCCTGGACGGAGTGGTCCACGCTGATGCGGTTGACGATGCGACCTTCGACGAGTTCCTCCAGGACCCAGGCGAGGTAGCCGGGGTGGATGCGGTACATCGTGGAGCAGGGGCAGATCACCGGATCTAGGCAGAAGATGGTGTGCTGCGGGTACTCGGCAGCGAGCCTGTTAACCATGTTGACTTCCGTGCCGATTGCGAAGGTGGTCGGTTCGGTGGCGGCCGCGATGGCCTTCTTGATGAAGTCGGTGGAGCCGGCGGAGTCGGCAGCGTCCACCACCTCCATGGGGCACTCGGGGTGCACAATCACGTTGACGCCGGGGAACTCGGCGCGGGCCTTTTCGATCTGGCCGACGTTGAAGCGCTTGTGGACCGAGCAGAAGCCGTGCCAGAGGATCACGCGGGAATCGAGCAGGGCCTGTTCATCGTTGCCGCCCAGTTCCTTGCGCGGGTTCCACATGGGCATCTGCTCCAGCGGCACACCCATGGCCTTGGCGGTGTTGCGGCCCAGGTGCTGGTCGGGGAAGAACAGGACCCGCTGGCCGCGTTCGAACGCCCATTCCAGGACCACCTTGGCGTTGGAGGAGGTGCAGACAATGCCGCCGTTGCGGCCGCAGAAAGCCTTCAGGGCGGCGGAGGAATTCATGTAGGTGACCGGAATGACCGGAACCCGACCCTCTGCGTCGGCCTCGGTGCCGAAGATTTCTTCGAGCTGTTCCCAGCACTCCTCCACGGAGTCGATGTCCGCCATGTCTGCCATGGAGCAGCCCGCGGCGAGGTTGGGCAGGATGACGGCCTGTTCCGGGGTGGAGAGGATGTCCGCGGTTTCGGCCATGAAGTGCACGCCGCAGAAAATGATGGCCTCGGCGTCAGGCCGGGTGAGCGCGGCGTTGGCCAGCTGGAAGGAGTCCCCCACGAAGTCGGCGTACTGGATGACTTCGTCGCGCTGGTAGAAGTGGCCCAGGACCACTGCCCGGTCGCCCAGCTTTTCTTTCGCCGCACGGATGCGGACGTCCAGCTCGGCATCGCCGGCGCGTTTGTATTCCTCCGGAAGCTGGCCTTGACGGGGGGTGGCGGCCGGCGCAACGTCAGCACTGGAGGCGCCGGGACCATAAGCCGGGGCACCGGCGAGCGCCCCTGCGAGGTCGTATTCCCACGGCCCCTTGGCGAGCGCCGGGCTGCAGGTGGCTGCTGTTTTGCCTGCAGCCGCGCTCCGGGACGCGCTTTCGGCCTGTTCGCGCGTGATCAGCTGGATGGCTGTGTTGACGCTGCTCATGGTGTGCTCCTGTTGTCGGGATCAAGGCCGGGGCGGCCGGTGAAGCGGTAGAGACGTGGCGGGCGGTGCTTGCCGCCCTGGAGGTACTCGCCGGTTTCTTCGATCTCCGGCGTGGATTTGAGCTGGCGGCGGAAGTTGGCCGGGTCCAGCCGGGTGTCCAGGACTGCTTCGTAGACTTCGCGGACCTGGGCGAGGGTGAAGTACTCACCCAGGAAGTGGTAGGCCACCGAGCCGTAGGCCAGTTTGTTCCGCAGGCGCCGGAGCGCGTACTCAACAATGGCGTTGTGGTCGAAGGCCAGGTCCCCCACCTTGTCTGCCCTGAACCACTTCACGTTCTCCGATTCGTCGGCCAGGGCGGCTTCGGTGGGCTGGACCAGGGCCCAGTAGACGATGGACACAACGCGCTGCGTGGGTGAGCGGTGCAGCCCGCCGAACGCATAGAGCTGTTCCAGGTAGCTCGGGGTGAGTCCGGTGGTTTCCCGGAGGTTTCGGGACGCAGCATCCTGCAGGGATTCAACATGCGTCAGCGGTCCGCCGGGAAGTGCCCAAAGGTCTTTGTACGGCTCACGGATCCTGCGGACCAGGGGTAGCCACAGCGTAGGCCGGCCCGAGGTTTCGCTGGGCCGCAGGGCGAAGATGACGGTGGAGATGGCAAGCGAGGGTGCAGCGGTGGCCCGCTCGGAGACGTTCGCTGAACTGCTGTACACGGTCACTCACCCGCTCCCTGCTTTTGGGCTTCACTGCCATCACCTAGTTATAGTCAATATGACTAGAACTGATTCTACGGCCACATTCCCCTGATTCAAAATGTTTCGCCGCACAATGCAACCGGATGAAGGCCCCTGTGGCTGGTCCGCCAGACCGGGTGGCGATCATCGCATCCAAAACGCGCCGCAGGTCCGGACTGCCGGAAACGGTGTGAACCTCGATCAGTTCCGGGATCGCAGCCAGCACCCCGGACTGTCGGTAAAACGTCGAACAATTTTGGCATCCAAGGCCTCGACGTTTAGACAACCGCCTTCGCTAGCACCTTGGGGTAAGCAACTTGCCAGCCAATAGTCATCCAAATGATTCAAAGTGCCGGCATCGTTGCAGACCGGTTGCCCGCGAGCCAGCGACTTAGGCGGTAAATTCAAATGGTCCCCTTAGTGGCACCCACCCCAACCCCAAGAAGGTTCTCAGGCATGACATCGACGTCCACGGCAGTGCGGCCGGCATCCCACCTCGGCCACACCATGAAATCCCGGCAGCTCACCATGATGGGACTGGGCAGCGCCATCGGCGCCGGCCTGTTCCTGGGTTCAGGGGCCGGCATCCAGGCCGCCGGGCCTGCCGTGCTGATCTCCTATCTTGTCGCCGGGACGCTCATCATCCTGGTGATGTGGGCGCTGGGCGAGATGGCCGCTGCGAATCCCACGAGCGGCGCCTTCTCCGTGTACGCCGAACGGGCGCTGGGAAAAACCGCCGGCGCTACGGTGGGCTGGCTGTGGTGGCTCCAGCTGGTGGTGGTCATCGCTGCGGAAGCCCTGGGCGCAGCGGGCCTCCTGTTTTCCGTCTGGCCGGTTATCCCCGTCTGGGCCCTGGCCCTGATCTTTATGTTTGTGTTTACGGCCATCAACCTGACGGGTGTGAAGAACTTCGGCGAGTTCGAATTCTGGTTCGCCATCCTGAAGGTCGCCGCCATTGTGGCGTTCCTGGCCGTGGGGGCCGCCCTGCTGCTGGGCCTCCTGCCCGAAGTAGCTTCGCCCGGACTCGCCAACATCACCACCGATTTTGCTCCTGCCGGGCTTGGCGGAATCGCCACGGCATTGTTCGTAGTGATCTTTGCCTTTGGCGGAACCGAGATCGTTGCCGTGGCCGCCGCGGAAACGGAGGACCCGGAGCACAGCGTGGGCAAGGCGATCCGCACAGTGCTGTGGCGCATCCTGGTCTTCTACATCGGCTCGGTATTTGTCATCGCTGCAGTCCTGCCGGTCTCCTCCAAAGGACTCGCCTCGCCCTTTGCCGGCGTGCTCGACGCGGCCCGGATCCCGGGCGCCGGGACGGCGATCACCCTGGTTGCCGTCGTCGCGCTTCTCTCCGCACTTAGCGCCAACCTCTACGGCGCGTCCCGCATGGTGTACTCGCTCGCCGAACGGGGCGAGGCTCCCCGGTTCCTGGCCAGGCTCAGCGGCGCCAGCGTGCCCATGGTGGCAGTGGGCGTGTCGGTGGCGTTCGGCTTCTTCGCCACGGTCCTGGAGCTGCTGTTCCCGGACCGGATCCTGCCGGCACTGTTCCAGCTGGTCGGATCCACGTGCCTGGTGGTCTGGGGCACGGCCCTTGTCTCGCAGCTGATCCTCCGGCACCGCGCGGACCGGGATGGTGCCGCGCTTCCGCTGCGGATGCACGGATTCCCGGGCCTGACCATCTTCGGACTCGTCCTCCTGGGACTGATTTTCGCTGTGGGCTTCAGCGCGGAAAGCACCCGCGGCCAGCTGCTGAGCACCTTTGTTCTGGTTGCCTGCCTCGCCGCAGCCTGCTGGCTGGGCGCCCGGCCGGGCACCCGCGATCGCCAACCCAAGTAAGTAGCAGGAAACGGTCCCGTCCTCTTCTAAGCCATGACCTACCGCTATATGGCCAGCGCCGATACTGCCGGCTGCTCCAACACGCTCAAGGCGCCGGTGGAACGGAACCGGCCGCTGGCGGAGGTGGAAACCAGCGAATCCGCTGTTGAACTGCCCGGTCCGAAGGCAGGTAAAGTGGTGCGTACCTTCGGTGGTGCAGGCGACAGGATCAAGGCCGGCGAACCCCTGATCGTGTTCGAGGTACCGGACAACACTGCCGGAATCGTGGGCACGGTCCCGAAGGACGAGGCACCGACGCGCCCGGGTCCGCCTGAGCGCCGTACTTGATGAGGAATGACACCATGAGCGGCAGGCACACCGGCGAGATGCATTCCCACACCGTTGAGGGCACGGACCCCCAGCTGTACGTGGAGGTGCTCGATCCCCAGGACGACGCCGGACTGCGCCCCGTGCTGCTGCTACACGGCTTCTCCTCTTCCAGCAAACTCAACTGGCATGACACCGGCTGGGTGGCGGCCCTGCTGGAGGCAGGCCGCCGCGTCATCACCGTGGACCTGCCCGGCCATGGCCGCAGCGGCGCTCCCGAAGACATGGACTCCTACTCCCCCAGCCGGATCCGCGCGGACCTGCTGCAGATAGCGTTCGACGCCGGCGTGCGGCCATTGCGCAATGGTGACCCCACGAGCGGGGTTGACGTGGTGGGCTATTCCTTGGGCGCGCGGCTTGCCTGGGAATTCGGCGCCACCCAGCCCGAGATCGTCCACCGCCTGGTCCTGGGCGGACCGAACATCGCCGATCCGCTGGCAGCCTTTGACCTCATCGCCGCCCAGAACTACCTCGCCGACGGAACCCCCATCGCGGACCCGTCCACGTCCGGCCTGCTCAAGATGGCCATGCTCCTGCCGAGCAACAACATCTTCGCGCTGCTGTCCCTGGTGGATGCCATCAAGGCCGAACCCTTCGATCCAGCCGAAGCCGTTCCCCACATGCCGATGCTTCTTGTGGCCGGCGACCAGGATGAACGTGCGGCCACCATGCCGAAGCTCGCCGAACTTGGAATCCGGGCAGGGTCCATGGCTGAACAGCTGACGTTGCCTGGCCGCAGCCACACCAACGCCATCACCAGCCGGGCCTTCAAACAAGGCGCCATCGCTTTCCTGGGAGTCTGAGCACAGCGCGGCTGACCCCTGGCGGCTGATTCCTGACAGGGATTTCATGGCTCCCGCATAGGTTCCGCTGCTTGGATCCTCAGATGCAGCATCCTTCAAAAATCCTGACTGCCACGGCCTACTCCCACCTGGTGGAGGAAGGTTCGGCGTCCCTCGATGATCCGCTGGGCGCGTTCACCTCGGAGTTCCAGCTCCAGGCGATGGTCCAGGACAGCAACAACGAATCGCGGAGCCTGCTGATGGCCGCTGTGCGCCTTTCCGACCTCCACGACGCCGCCATCCTCTCCATGTCCGCCGGCAGCTTCGTGCTGGTGGTTTTCACAAAGCGTGCCGACCTCAGCGACGTCCCCGAACGGACGGCGCCGATCCAGGACATCACCAAGACCGTTTCCGCCGCGCTCGCTTGACTCAGCTGCGGCGGGAGGCCGTATCCCCGCTTCCCGCTGCGGCGGCAGAAGGTAGGCTGGAATCGGGCGGAGACAGCCGGAGAGGGAGCAAATGAGCACGCGTTTTGAAGACCGCACCCATGCCGGTGAACGGCTGGCGGCGGTGCTCACCCAGTTCCGGGAACGCCCCGACACCATCGTCCTGGGGCTGGCCCGCGGCGGTATCCCCGTCGCCGCCGCGGCCGCGAAGGCCCTGTACCTGCCGCTCGGCGCCGTTCTGGTCCGTAAACTCGGCATCCCCGGCCACGACGAAACAGCGTTCGGCGCACTGGCCTGGTCCGGAGGCCGGATAGTGCGCCTGCTCAACCGTCCCCTGATCACCCGCATTCTGGATCACGGAGTCCGCCAGGAATGGCTGGATGAAGTGGAGAAACGCGAGCGGGCCGAGCTGCTCCGCCGGGCCGGGACCTACCCGGGGATCAGCAACAACCTCACCGGCAAAACAATCCTCCTTCTCGACGACGGCCTGGCCACCGGAGCCACCATGCGCGCCGCCGTCGAGGCCGCCCGTTCGGGTGGCGCGGCACTCGTCGTCGCCGCAGCCCCGGTGGGTTCGGTGGAGGCCTACGCGGCAGTGTCCAGGGTGTGCGATGCCGTGCTGTGCCTGCATCTGCCGGGCAAGTTCCGCGCCGTGGGTAGCTTCTACCGGCACTTCGAGCAACTTGCCGATGAGGACGCCATCAGACTTCTGAACCAGTAGGCGCCCCGCAGCAGCCCAGCCCTCAGGGCGCCACCGGGCTCACGGCAACCGGCGGGCTCACGGCAACCGGCGGGCCCAAGCCAGATGGCCGGAACCCGCCGTTGTGCGATGCGGACTACCCTAGTGGTGACTGCTGACGCCGAGCGGGTTGCCCTTCGTCTCCTTGGCGAGCAGAACCCCGGCTGCTGAAATCACGCACAGGATCATGATGTAGATGCCGATGGATCCGGTCCATTTGGTGCTCAGCAGCAGAGTCTCGGCAATGGTTGCAGCGAAAGCACCACCGAGGATGGCGCCGAAGGCGTACCCGATGGAGATGCCCGAGTAGCGGACATTGGGCGGGAACATCTCGGCGTACATTGCCGACATGGGGCCGTAGGAGAGGCCGAGGCCGATGGTCAGGACGAAGAGCGCCACAGCGTAAAGCCAGATGTTCCTGGTGTCGATCAGGGCAAACATCGGGATCATCCACATGAAGATGATTGCATAACCGATCAGGAACGTCTTGACCCGGCCGATCCGGTCCGAGAGCCAGCCGCCTGCGAGCGTGAAGATCAGCCAGCCGAAGGAGGCAAGGGTGGTGGCCAGCAGGATTTCCGGGACCGGCATCTTCAACGTCCTGGTGGCGTAGGAGATGAAGAAGGCAATCAACAGGTAGCCAGCGGCGTTGTTGCCAATGAAGATCATGGTCGAGTAGAGCACGGGCCTCTTATGGTTACGAATGAGCTCGCTAAGGGGAGCCCCGCTTTCGGCCTTTCGGGCCGCCATCTCCTGGAAGACGGGGCTCTCGGCCACAGCCCGGCGGATCAGGTATCCCACCACAATCAGCACTATGGACAGCAGGAACGGCACCCGCCAGCCCCAGGCCGCGAAGTCTTCCTTTGACATGTTCGAGTTGAGAACGAAGAGCAGGCCGGTGGCCAGGATCATGCCGACCGGGACCCCGATCTGCGGGTACGCACCGAACACACCGCGGCGGCTCTTGGGCGCGTGCTCTACGGCCATCAGCGCAGCACCGCCCCATTCACCGCCGGCGGAGAAGCCCTGGACAACGCGGAGGAGGATCAGCAGGATGGGAGCCCAGACGCCGATCTGCGCATAGGTCGGGAGCATGCCGATCAGCGACGTGGCTGCGCCCATCATCAGGAGGGTGAAGACCAGCATTGCCTTGCGGCCGAGCCGGTCGCCGAGGTGGCCAGCGACAACTGCACCAAGCGGGCGGAACAGGAAGCTGATGCCGATGAGCGCGAAGGACAGGATCTGGGCCAGGCCCGGGTTGGATTCGTTCAGCGGGGCCAGGAACAGCGGGGACAGCAGCGTGCCCGTCAGTTGCGCGAAGATGAAGAAGTCGTACCACTCGATGGTGGTGCCGACCAGGGTTGCAGCGAGAACCTTGCGTTCCTCGTGCTTGCTGCTCGGGCCCACCTCGGAATCGACGCGTGAAGTTTCGGTCATTGGCACTCCGTGGCTTGGGGGCAGCCTGGTGAGGGATTCCGGCTGCCGGGGTGGATTCAGGTCGTTCGATTTACTGATCGAACGGTCAGTAAGTACGACGTTACGCCAAGATGTGACGAAACGCACGACTTTTCTTGAATCTTCGTGCGGATCAATTCCATAGTTGAACTTCTATTCGGAATCAACACACAGCTTTTTTGAGAATCAGCACACCTACCGGGGTGCGCGAAGCGCCGTCACGGTGCACGCGCAGCTCCTGCACAGCCGCCTAGGATGAATCCATGACGCCCACCGCAGTCCCCTCCGGAGCAGCTCAGGCTTCCCCTTCCCAGACCCTGTCGCGCGGAATCCGGGCACTGGAAATCCTGGCCGCGGCGCAGGCGCCGTTGACCATTGCGGAGCTTGCCGACGCCATGGGAGTCCACCGTTCCGTGGCCTACCGGATCCTGCGGACCCTGGAGGATCATTCCTTGCTGGTGCGCGATGACGCCGGCAGAGTCCAGCCAGGGCCCGGGCTCGCCGTCCTGGCGCGGGGCGTGGCCCGCGATCTCCAAACGGCGGCCTTGCCGGAGCTGACCCAACTCGCCAACGCCCTGACCATGAGTGCCTTTGTGGCCGTCTGGGACCGCGACGACTGTGTCACCATCGTCACTGTGGACCCGCGGCATACCGGCGCCGCGATTGTCCAGCACCCTGGCTCCCGGCATCCAATCAGCGCCGGTGCCCCCGGAATTGCGATCCAGTCAGCGTATTCAGAAGCTGACTGGCATGCGGCCGCGCCCGGAATCCCCTACCGGCCCGAGGCGGGAACCGCGCGGCAACTGGGCTTTGCCGCCAGCCACGATGAAGTCCTCGCCGGCGTCTCCTCCGTAGCAGTTCCGGTCCGGGTCGCTGGCGGCCGGCCGGCCGCGCTGGCCGTCGTTTACATCCGGGCAACCCAGAATCCGGACGAAATCGCCGCGGCGCTAGTGGCGGGCGCCGGGCGCATTGAGGCCCAGCTGGGCTGACCGCGGCATACCCCGACTGGCCGTGACCACCGCCCGGCGCCGATCAGTGGCGTTTGCGGAGAATGACTGCGGCCGCAGCACCCAGCACCAGCAGGCCGCCAGCAGCAACCACAGGCACAACGAATGCCGTGTGGTAGCCGTGGGCCTGCGCGAACTGGCCACCAACCGCGGCACCCAGCGCGGTGCCGGCCACGATACCGCTGGCCAAAGCCGTCATCACGGTCCCCAGCCGTTCCACCGGCGCCACCAGGCTTCCGATCGCGAAGACCGTGACCATCACGGGACCCACCGGCAGTCCCAGGACCAGCAGCACCACCACCATGCCGCCCAACGATCCCGGCACCAGAAGCAGCAACGCAAGCACCGTCATCAGTGCCGCGCTGACCAGCCACCGGGCCGCCGGCGTGAAGCGCTGGGGCCAGTACGCCACGGACAGGGCTGCGGCGGCAGAACTCAATCCCATGACCGCATACAGCAGTCCGGCGATTTCAGAGGAGGCGAAACTCGCAGAGAACGAGCTCAAGGACGTCTGGGCGGACCCAAAGAAGGTGCCCATGGCCACCATCGCCAGGACGGGCAGTGCGACGACGGCGGGAATCCTGGCTGCCTTGCGCGAGGCAGCGGAGACCCGGTTTACGGGAACCGCCTTGTGGGTGGAGTGCATGGCAAAGGCGGGAACCAGCGTGATGGTCATGGCTGCAGCAAGGGCCAACGGCAGCCAAGGGGCCACCAGGCTGGCCAAAATTCCCACTAGGGCCGGTCCCAGGACAAACGTCAGTTCATCGGCGGTGCCCTCGTAGGACAGGGCCGTATCAAGGTCCCTCCGGTCCTTCGCTTCCTTGCCCCGCGAGGTGAGCGCCATCCAGCGCACCCTGGCCAACGGCCCTACCTGCGGGCAGCTGGCACCGGCGAGGAACGCTGCAGTGATTACGGCGACGGGAAAGGACCCGGCGTCGGGCGCGGCCCAGGCCGTACCGATCAGCCCCAGGACGGCCAAGGCATTGAGCACCGCCGCAACCAGGAGGACGGGCCGCTGCCCCCTGCGGTCTGCGAGGGCACCAAAGAAGGGGGCGCCGAGAGCCGAGCCGATCCCCACGGCACCGGCGGCCGTACCGCCCAGCGCGTAGGAGCCGGTCACGGACGTGACGAGGGTCAGTGCACCGACGGTCAGCATGGCCAGGGGCAGCCGGGCGAACAGGCCCAGGGGGATAAAGCTGCGGCCGGCGAGGTGCGGGAGCCTGGCGAACCGACCCGTGGGCGGAGCCAGCGCAACGGACGCCGGCGCATTGTCGGGATGGACAGTGTCGGGAGCGTCGGCGCCGGCAGAGACCGGCGCCTCCAGGGAAGCGGACAGGGAGGACATCGCTGAAGATTTCAAGGTAACGGGCTCGTTCAGTAATGCGCATCGTCCCTCCTCCCGATGCGCGCGACCCGGTAACTGTTCAATCATATAGGCCGGTTTGGCCCAGTCCAGTCCGGCATGGCCGCAGTCACACCAGCGCCTCGGCGGCGTCGGAAATGCGGAGCGTGGAACCGTTCCGACCCTTGAGGATCTGGAGTTGGGTTCCGATGCGCTGTTTCATCTCCCCCACATGGCTGACCAGACCCACAACGCGGCCGCCGTCACGAAGGCCTTCGAGGGCATCCATGACCTGTTCTAGAGATTGTTCGTCCAGGCTGCCGAAACCCTCGTCGACAAAAAGCGTCTCGATCTGGATGCCACCGGATTCCTGCTGCACAACGTCTGCCAGCCCCAGGGCGAGGGACAGGGACGCCATAAAGGATTCGCCACCGGAAAGCGTAGAGGTATCCCGGCGGTGACCGGTCCACTGGTCCACCACTTCCAGCCCCAACCCGGATTTTGCGCCGCGCGCGGCCTTGGCGTCTGAATGCTGGAGCAGGTAGCGGCCATCGCTCATGGCGACCAGCCGTTCGGAAGCAGCCAAGGCCACCTGTTCGAGCCGTGCCGCGAGGACGTAGGTGTTCAGGCTCATACGGTAGGTGTTGTCTCCACGGCCGGCCGCGGTATCAGCCAGGGCTGTCAGGAGCTGGGCGCGTTCCCTGGGAACGCGCCCGGAACCGGCCAGCTGTTGGTAATCGTTGCGGACAGCGGCTAGCGCCTCCACACAGCGCGCGGCCATGGCGGCGGCAACATCGGCAGCCCGTGCTTCCTGTCCGGCCTTCTCCGCGGCGTCCTGCAGGTCAGCGAGGAGGGCTTCGTCCACCACGGGATGGGCGGCCTCTTCAGTCAGTGCCAGCAGCAGATCCTCGGATGCGAACAGCTCGGCAATCCGCGCCTGTTCGTCCTGGCCGGCCCGGACCTCGGCCTGCAAGGCAGCAGCATCAGCAGATGACAGCAGCTGTGCCCGGGCTTCAAGGTCAGAACTGAAACCAGCCTCCGGCAACGCCAGGTCAAGCTGGTTCCGTGCTTCCTCGGCCCTGGCCTTGGCTCGGCTGAGCAATGCCTGGGCCTCCACGGCCTTCTCCAACGTGGCGGCGGCATCCTGCAGCGCCCGCAGCCGCTGCGTGAGTCTGCGGTGACCGCCGCGCAGCGCAGAGAGTGCGCTGTCAAGGGACGCCAGCTGGTCCACCAGTCCTGACAATTCAGCGGTGACCTGTGCGAGTTCGGATGCCGCGCCGTGCCTGGCGGAATCCGCTGCCGCAATTCGGGCCTCCGCGGCCTCAAGCTGCTGCCGGAGGTCCGCGAGGTTTTTCACCGCCAGCTGCGACTCGCCGGCGGCATTGCGGGCGGACTCGAAAGCCGCAAGCGCATCCGTTTCGGGCATGTCCCCGCCCTGGCTTTCAAGGACAGCCACCAACTGGTTCGCGTCGCCCAACTCACGGGCCCGCGCTGCCAGCTTTGTCTCTGCGGCCTCATGGTCCTGCTGGGCAGCTTCCTCGGCCTGGCTGAGGCCCAGCGCTGACGCCGCAGCCTCCGCAGGAGCCGGGTGGTCCGCACTGCCGCAAACGGGGCAGGCCTCGCCTTCGGCCAGCTGGGCAGCGAGTTCGGCGGCGGCGTTGGCGAGTCTTTCCTCGCGCAGGTCCAGCCAACGGAGTTTCTTCTCGAGCTGGATCTCCCGGGACGCCGAGTGACGCTCCGTGGCGAGCGCCTGCGCGGCGCGTGCAGCCGCACAGCGCCGGACGGCGTCAAGAAGCTCCCCGGCCGCAGCGGCTTCCTTCTCATGGAGCGTGGCGGCTGAGGCCAGTTCCGTCAGTGGCTCCAGGCCTGCCGTCAGGGTTTCCTGCTCCGCGCGGAGACCCTGCAGCGAAACGCCAAGGTCAATGTCCTTTTGGGTGAGTTCCTGCTGCTTCGTGGTGAGCGAGGCGCGCCTGGCAACCAGTGATTGAAGGCGTTCCTCATCCGGCAACCTGGCTTCCACAACGGCCAACAGTGACCTGAGGCGGCTGAGCTCACCCACAACGTCAAGTGCCGCGGCGGCGGAAAGCCCGGCATCGCCGTGGTCTGCATCCAAGGCACCGAGGTCCAGCTGGCCCAGTTCGGGGTCTTCATCCGCGGCCATCCGCAGCAGTGTGATGGCGGATTCCATGGCTCCCGCGGCGTGCCGGACCTGGGTCTGGCTGGACTGGACAGCCTGCAGCTGACCGGTGAGCACCTCGGCGCGGCGGTGTTGTTCGAGCCGGGCGCCATGGAGCTGCAGGGATGGCAGGATTGCCTCAGCGGCGGCCTTCCGGGCCTCGGCGGCTGCCAGCTTGCGGTGGCGCTCCCGCCGCGCGGATTCGTTCTCCAGCCGGTCTGACGCTTGCCTGCTGACGGCCGCTGCGGCGTCCGCCGCCGCAGCCAGTTCGACTGCGCGGTGGGCCACGGTTTCCTGCAGCCATTCGATCCGGTCCGCCGGCTCCTCCTGGGCAGGTGCCGCAGAATCATCAATGGCCAGCGCCTCGGCCTCGGCTTCGGCCCGCGCCGCCAGCAGCTCAAGCTCTGCGTTCAGCCGGGCAACATCGCTCCGCGCGGCCTGGGCCTGCGCCGACAGCTCCTGTTCCAGGGCTTCGAACCGCTGGGTGCCAAAGAGTTTCTGCAGCAGTTCCAGGCGATCGGCTGCCTTGGACCGCAGGAAGGCGGCAAAATCGCCCTGCGGCAGCATCACCACTCGGGTGAACTGTTCCCGGTCCATTCCGAGCAGTGCGATGATTTCAGCGCCGGCTTCATCATTGCGTCCGGATCGCTCCGTCCACGTTCCGCTGAGGCGTTCCCGGAGGAGCGTTTTGGCCTGCTGTGTGGTGAAGCCGTTCTTTCCCCGGGCACTGGGTTTATCCCAAGCCGGCGACCTGGTGACTTCGAAATGCCGGCCCTGGGCGGAAAACTCGCAGGTGACCGCAGGCTCCAGCGAAAGCTCGGCATGATCGCTGCGCAGGCGCTTGCCGTCCTGGCGCGCCCCCGGCACGGATCCGTACAGCGCAAAGCAGACAGCGTCCAGCACGCTGGTCTTCCCTGCTCCGGTAGGTCCGTTGAGGAGGAAGAGTCCGTGGGCACTCAACCTGTCGAAGTCGATTTCCTCGGTGCCCGCAAAGGGCCCGAAGGCGGAGATGACAAGGCGGTGGATCCTCATAGCGATGCCTCCCTGAGGCGGACGTTATCCAGCGCCGCGGCGATAGCCGACTGCTCGTGGTCGTCCGCGTCCCGCCCCCGCACGTGATCGAGGAATCCGCAGCAGAGCGAGAGATCATCCTGGGCTTCGGCGAGCCGGCTGCTGTAGCTTTTGGACGCCTTGACGGCGCCGCCCTGCGGATCAAACCCGAGGACCAGCGTGTCCGGAAAACGGGCCCGCAGCCGCTCCATGGCCTGCGCGGGCCGCTGCTCATCCGTGAGCGTGATCTGGCAGTACGCCCCTTCGGCCCAGGAATGCTCTGCGGACTCCAGGAGTTCCGAGATTCCGCCGCGGAGCACGGCCAGCTTCCGCGGGGCTTCCCAGATCAGTTCCGATACGCCGGCCACACCGTCCGGGCTGACGTCGATCAGCCAGCTTCCCTTGTCGTGCTTGGCTTCGGAGAACGAGTAGGCCAGGGGCGATCCCGAGTACCTGACCTGCGGCGACAGCGTCTGCCGGCCGTGCAGGTGCCCCAGCGCGGTGTAGCTGAATCCGTCGAACAGGTCCAGGGGCACGGCTCCGACTCCCCCGATGCTGAGATCCCGCTCACTGTCGGAGCTGATCCCGCCGCTGGCGAACGTGTGGGCGAGGACCACCGAATGGACCGTTCCCGCTGCGTTGCGCTGCGCGAGGTCCGCCCGGATGCGGTCAGTGGCGGCGCGCGTGACTTCGAAGTGGCTGGCGGTTTCCGCGCCGAGTTGTTCGGCGACGAGGCGCGGTTCCAGCCAGGGGATTCCATAGATGGCCAGGACGGTCCCAGGCGTCGCACCGTCACCCGGGCCCAGCGGCAGGACAACTGGCTGGTCCAGGTCCGCCAGCCTGGTCCGCAGGTGGACGCCGCCACGTTCCAGCAGCCTGGACGCGAAGCCCAGCCGGATGGCGGAGTCGTGGTTACCGGATGTCAGCACCACCGTGGCACCGGCATCCGTGAGCCGCACCAGGGCATCGTCCAACAGCCCTACCACGTCGACGCCGGGCAGGGCGCGGTCGTAGACGTCGCCGGCAATCAGGACAACATCGACCGCGTTTTCGGTGACGGCGCTGACGAGCTGATCAACAAATGACCGTTGGGCGTCCAGCATCCCGACGCCATGGAAGGACCTGCCCAAGTGCCAGTCCGATGTGTGCAATAACCGCATATTCTTACGCTAGCGGCTGCCACCGACAGTTTAGGACACCGCCGCAACAGGCCGTGGCCCAGTCAGGCCAGCTAGCTGCGCTTTCCGTCGAAGAAATCCTGGGCCTCGTCGCGGCTGTCCGGCTGGTCCGCGGTGGAATGAACCGGTGCGGCCTTCACCGGGGCAGCTGCCGTTGCAGGCACCGTAGCGGCCTCGTCGGCGACGTCGGCATCGTTGGTATCGACGTCAACATCCTCGTCGTCAAAATCCTCAACATCGTCGGCGTCGCTGTCGTCAGGCACTGACCCGCCAGCGGCCGAAGCAGTTACGGAAACAACCGGCTCAGCGAACCCGCGGAAGACCAGCCCGGCGATGGCCGCGCCCGCCAAGGGAGCAACCCAGAACAGCCACAGCTGCTCTAGGGACCAGCTGGAGCTGAAGAGGGCCGAGGCAGTGGCACGGGCGGGGTTGAACGGTGCGTTGCCCACGGAGAGGCCCAGCTGCAGCAGGACGGCGACGGAGAGGCCCACGGCTACGGCGGCTGCCGTCTTGCTGACGTTGTTGCGCGCAGTGGTGCCCAGGAAGACTGCAACCAGGATGGCGGCCCCAAGTACTTCCAGCAGGAGCACGCCGGCGAGGGGCGCCTGGATGATGGAATGTTCGCCGAATCCGGCGGTCACGGTGTCGAACGCCGTGCGGCTGTCCTGGATGCCCGGCAGTGTGCGCAGGATGCCGAAGAGGGCGAGGGCGCCCAGGAGCCCGCCCACCAGCTGCGCGCCGATGTAAGCAGCGGCGTCACCGAGCCGGATCCGGCCGGCAACGGCGTGGCCAACGGTCACCGCCGGGTTGAAGTGTCCGCCGGAAACGTAGCCGAAGGCCAGCATCGCCGCAGTCACTGCCAGGCCTGCTGCGAGGGCGGCGGGCAGCGGGCTGGACTGCGGGATGGAGAACAGCGGCACGCCCAGGCCTGCCACCACGATGAAAAGGCTGCCAAAGGCTTCCGCAGACAGCCTGGACACCAGCCCGTGCCGGATTTCGGCACCGCTGCCGGCAGTCAGCCCGGGGGCGGGGTCACGGTGGACGGGCACAGGCGTGGTCATGGTGGGGCAATCCTTAACGTTGGGGTGTGGTGCCTTTGCATTCTGCCAAGGGATTCTGGGCGTTGGCTGAGTCCGAGCTTAGTGGACGGACGGTGTGGCACCTCCGGCGCGTTGCACCACCGCCCCACGGTAAATTTACTGTCATGAGCATTGAACCGGGCGCCGTTCCCGCACCCCCGCTGAAGTCACGCATCCACGGCTGCCTCCTGGGCGGCGCCTTAGGAGACTCGCTGGGCTACGCGGTGGAGTCCGACTCGATCGAGGCCATCCGCCAGCGCTTCGGCCCGGCGGGCCTGACGGACCTGGCAGGGCTCGACGGCGGCAGCCACTTTTCGGACGACACGCAGATGACGCTGTACACCGTGGACGGACTGGTGGAGGTGCTCGAATGGGCCAATGACGGCGTGGGCGCCGATGCGAACGCCTGCGTGTGGCTGGCTTATCTCCGCTGGTTGGACACCCAGGGTGAGTCTGTACCACCGCAGGCCCCGGCGCAGCCGCCGCGGTGGATCGACGGCAACGAGGTGCTGAGGCGCCGCCGCGCCCCGGAAAAGACATGCATCAGCGGACTGGCTACCGGTGAAATGGGTACGGTCTACCGGCCGGTGAACCCTGAGTCGAAAGGCCGCGGAACGGTGATGCGGTCCGCGCCGTTCGGCCTGATTCCCTACATAGCGTCCGACGCCGTCTATAAGTTAAGTGCCGACGCCGCCTCCCTGACGCACGGCCATCCGTCCGCACGGCAAAGTGCCGGCAGCTTCAGCCTGCTGATCCACCGCCTGGTGGCCGGTGACACCCTGCCGGACGCGGCGGCAGCGGTCCTGGCCGAAGTCCGTGGCCTGAAGGATGTGGCGGCGGAACTTCCCGAGCGGTTTGAAGCGGCCATCCGCTGTGCGGGAACAGGCGTCCTGTCGCCGGAGGAACTGGTTCGGCAGCTCGGCGGGGGCTGGGTCTCGGAGGAGGCGTTCGCCGTCGGGCTTTACGCTGTCCTGGCCACAGCGCCGGATGCGGACTCCACCCTGTCGCCGGAAGACCATTTCCGGGCAGCCGTGGCGCTCGCCGTCAACCACAGCGGCGCCAGCGATACCACGGGATCCATCGCCGGAAACATCCTGGGCGCCTACTACGGCGAAGAGTGCCTGCCCCCGGAATGGCTCAACGCATTCGAAGGGCTGGACGTCATCCGCGGCATGGCCGACCTTCTGGTGGGCGTTACGACCGCTTGAGCGCGACGTTGTTGCAGGCCTCGCAGATGTCCTCCGGGATCAGGCCCCGGCGCTGGAGCACTCCGAAGATAACGCAGCCCAGGCAGAATCCGGCGAAGGCCTCCAGCGAGGCAGCCGCGATGAGTACCGCGAGCACAATCCACGCTGCCGGGGCGGCGCCGGCAAGGAACAGGATCAGCGCCGTGGTGGAGACTACAGTCCCCATGCCCTGGGCAAAACGCTTGGGCGGTCCGGGAACCAGGCGAACGCGGCCCAGCCGGGGTGCCAGGACCTTGACGGAGAGCAGGGCCAGCGGCGAAATCCGTGGGCCGAAGAGCACCCGCAGCCAGAAGCCCGCGGCGATGAGCACGAGTCCCCACACGGACCCGCTCAGCAGCGTGGCGCCCGCGAGGAGCACCACCAGGCCGGCCGTGATCCTGGCCGCGTATTCATTGACGGGGTTGGGAAAGGCGAACACGGCGGACCAGTTGATTCCGGTTGTTTGGCCGTCCGTTAGTTTGCTCATCCTGCAAGGCTAGGAGCCGGGCACGCCGCAGGGAAGATTTGTTGCGCCGGATGAACGCAGTGCGGCTCAGCCGCCCACCATCTGCAGGAACTCGCCTTCGGAGAGTACTTCAATGGGCTGGCCGCGGTCATGGAGCTCCAGGACGCGCCGGGCCTTGCCGGTCAGCCTGCCGGACCGCAGGTCCGCGGCCACAAAGCCGTCACCCACCACCAGCACCGTGGTGCGGGCGGTTACCCGGCTTTCCGGCCGGGCACCCAGCTCGGCGGAACGCACCTTCGCTTCCGGCCGGGCCATGGAGAGCTCGCCGGTGAAGACAACGGTCTGGCCGTACAGCGGGTGGGAGGGTTCGGCGTCGGCATTGGGCACGGGGTTGTCGCCCTCCTCCGGCCACCCGGACACGAACGGGCGGACCAGCGCTGCGCTGCCTCCGCCAGCGGCACCGGCAAGTGCAGTAAGGCTGGCTTTGGACAGGACATCGTGCGCCGGGTCAAAAGCCGCCTGATGCGGCAGGACCAGACCCAGCGACAGGTAGAGCTCGGCAATGCTGTTGGCGTTGTTCCGCGCAGCGATATCGATCAGGATGCCGGCGCAGGCCCGGGCGTCTTCTGCGGCGTCGTGATGGTTAACCAGCGGCACGCCGGCTTCCTCCGCGGCGAACGGCAAGGAATTGGAGACCAGGGAGTAGCAGCGCCGGGCCAGCATCACCGTGCAGACGTAGTCGTAGGCAGGCCCGGGCAGGCCGGAGACCTCAAGCCCGGACCGGATCACGCCCAGGTCAAAGGCCGCGTTATGCGCCGCCAGGATGTCGTCCCCGATGAAGGCACCAATCTCCGGGAACAGCTCACCGAAGCGGGGACGGCCGGCCACGTCCGTAGCCTTGATGCCGTGGACCCTGACGTTGTGGTACTCGAAGTGGTCGTGGTTGACCGGCGGACGCATCAGCCACGACGCCTCATCCACCACGCGCCCGCCCCGGACCTTCGTCAGGCCAACAGCGCACGGTGAACCCCGGAAGCCATTGGCCGTCTCGAAGTCGATCGCCGTAAAGTCCAAACCCACGGCCCATACTTTACCGCCGGACACGGCCGCTCCGTGTCACCGGGGCGGCCCTGTCGCGCAGATCACGCGTCCGACGCCGGGTGGCGGGGTTGCGGAACCGCCCGCCGCAGCGTGAGGTGCTGATGCAACAGGGACGCCCAGGTGCGTCAAGTACCCTGAGGAGGTGAACTTTCTTGCGATCAGCGACCTTGCCCCGCCCATGCTGGGTGGTGCAGGACCGGTCCAGCCGCAGCTGGCCTCCTTCCTGCCCGACTGGCTGAACCCCCAGATTTTCCTGGCCGATCCCGCACTCGCGCCCTGGGTGGTGCTGCTGGTCTGCGGAATTGTCTTCGCGGAGACGGGCCTGCTGGTGGGATTCTTTCTTCCCGGGGACTCGATGCTGTTCACGGCAGGGCTGCTGGTGGCAACGGACACCATCCAGTTCAATGTCTGGCTCCTGGCGCTCCTGATCACTATTTCCGCCATCATCGGCAACCAGACCGGCTACCTGATCGGCTCCAAGGCCGGCCCCGCCATCTTCAACAAGCAGAACTCCCGCCTCTTTAAGCGCGAAAGCGTTGAGAACGCCCACGCTTTCTTCGAAAAGCACGGCGGCAAGGCCCTGATCCTGGCCCGCTTCGTGCCGATCATCAGGACCTTCGTGCCTGTGATCGTCGGCGTGGCCCAGATGGACAAGAAAAAGTTCTTCCTGTTCAACGTGATCGGCGCGGTCCTGTGGGGCAGCGGCGTCACATTGTTGGGCTACCTGCTCGGTGACAGGGTCCCGTGGGTACGTGAGAACCTGGACATCATCTTTATCGCAATTGTGCTGGTCTCCGTGATTCCCATCGGCATCGAAGTACTCCGCGGCATTTCCGCCAAGCGCCAGGCGGCTAAGTTCGGCACCGACGCCGTCGACGAATTCATCGAGGAACAGGCTCCCCACGAAGAGCGCAAGACTAACCTGGACTAGCTCCCTGCAGCGCTGCTGGGCGGCGCTGCAGCCAAGGCAAAGCGAAGGGAGCCCCACCATGGTGGGGCTCCCTTCGCTGTTAAGGCGTTTCCGGAACGGCCTTACTGCCGCGCCAGCGCGTCGACAATGGCCGGCACCAGCGCACGGAAGGCCTGCCCGCGGTGGCTGATGGCGTTCTTTTCCGCCGCTGACAATTCAGCGCAGCTGCGGTCCCCGCCGGCGGGCTGCAGCACGGGATCGTAGCCGAAGCCACCCTCACCACGGGGTTCGCGCAGGAGGGTCCCCTCAAGCTGGCCGTACTCCACCACTTCGCGGCTCCCGGCACCGGGCCCCGGGACCGCCAGGGCCGCAGCGCAGACAAATGCGGCCCCCCGGTGCCCGTCCGGGACATCGGCGAGCTGGTCAAGCAGGAGCCTCAGGTTGGCGGCGTC
The DNA here is from genome assembly GCF_050156905.1 of Pseudarthrobacter sp. S3. Classification (NCBI taxonomy): domain Bacteria; kingdom Bacillati; phylum Actinomycetota; class Actinomycetes; order Micrococcales; family Micrococcaceae; genus Pseudarthrobacter; species Pseudarthrobacter sp. S3. Next base: position 2,707,051 of record NZ_CP189583.1, read on the forward strand.
GTCACCGTGCCGGCCGGACCAGCGCGCGGAAAAGATACCCGGCGCCCCGCCGAGCACGTCCACGGCGAGCCCCGAATCGTCGGCAATGGCCACCAGGCCCGTGGCTTCGGCCACGGCCCGCGCCTTCAACAGCGCATTCTCGGCGAACGTGACACCGGTTTCGACGACGTCGGGCGCACCTGCCGCCGCGGCGTCCACTACCTGGGTGTCGACGTCGAGCCCGGGGACCTGTCCGCGCAGCAGCTCGCGGAGCTCCTTGAGCTTGCCCTTGTTGTGCGTGGCCAGGACGAGGCGAAGCACAGGCGCGCTAGCGGATTCAGCGTTCACGGCGTTCGGGTTCACAGTGCGTCTGCGAGGGTTTCGCGCTGGATCGCCGCCAGCGCGGTGGTGCCCATGAGGGCCAGGTCCAGCAGCTGGTTGAGCTCGTCACGGTCGAAGGGAGCGCCCTCGGCGGTGCCCTGGACTTCCACGAACTTCCCGGAGCCGGTGACCACCACGTTCATGTCGGTTTCGGCGCGGACGTCCTCAACGTAGGGCAGGTCCAGCATGGGCACACCGTCGATGATGCCCACCGAAACGGCTGCGATCGTGTCGATCAGGGGCTGGGCGTTCTTGGCGATCAGTTTGTTGTCGCGGGCGAACCGGATGGCGTCCGCGAGTGCCACGTAGGCACCGGTGATGGCCGCGGTGCGGGTTCCGCCGTCGGCCTGGAGGACGTCGCAGTCCAGGACGATCGTGTTTTCGCCCAAGGCCTTGGTGTCAATGATGGAACGCAGCGAGCGTCCGATCAGCCGGGAAATTTCGTGGGTCCGCCCGCCGATTTTGCCCTTGACCGACTCGCGGTCGGAGCGGGTGTTGGTTGCCCTGGGAAGCATGGCGTATTCCGCCGTGACCCAGCCGCGGCCTTCGCCCTTGAGCCAGCGCGGCACCCCGGCCGTCAGGGACGCCGTGCACAGGACCCTGGTGTTGCCGAACTCGATGAGGGCCGATCCCTCGGCCTGCTTGGACCATCCGCGGGTGATGCTGATGGGGCGGAGCTGGTCGGGGGCGCGGCCATCGGCGCGCACTACGGGCACTGCGGTTGCTTCAGAAGTCATGCCTTTAGCTTATCGACTCGCGGCGAGCAGTCCCGCCGCAGCCGGGGCAGCCAACCACGCAGGGCGGCGGACCCGGCAAGCATGGGATCAGACGGTGTAGTGCACACCGGCCACGGCAACGGCCACATCGCCGCCGAATACGGGGCGCGCTTCGGCCATAACAGTGGTGGGCGATGTCCAGACGGGGATGTGCGTGAGCAGCAGCCGGCGTGCGCCTGCGCTCTCAGCAGCCTGACCGGCGCGCTTTCCGGTCAGGTGGACGTCCTTGATGTCGTCGTCCCGGCCTTCTTCAAACGCGGCCTCGCACAGGAACAGGTCAGCGTCCTTTGCCGCTTCCTCCAGCCCGGCACAGGAATCGGTGTCCCCGGAATACGTCAGGACCCGGCTGACCAGGTTGCCCTGCTTGTCCGGTTCGGTCACTTCCACCCGCAGGGCGTAGGCCTCCTCCACGGGATGGTTCACCGCAAAGGGCGTCACCGTGAACGGCCCCACCGTGACGGACTCCCGTTCGGTCCAGTTCGTAAAGTCGAATTCCTCGTGCATCCCCGGATCCAGCTCCAGGCCGTAGGCGGTGGCCATCCGGTCCGCCGTCGCGGCCGGCCCCCAGACCGGAATCCTGCCGCGTCCCCAGCCGCCGGGCTTCCAGCGGACCGCCACGTGCAGCCCGCACAGGTCCATGCAGTGGTCCGGGTGCAGGTGGGTGAGGAAGATCGCGTCGATGTCTTCAAGGTCTGTGTAGCGCTGGATGGCGCCCAGCGCTCCGCTGCCCAGGTCCATCACGATCTTCCAGGTCCGCTCGCCGTCGTTGGCGGTCAGGAGGTAACAGGACGCCGGCGAGCCGGGGCCGGGAAAGGAGCCGGTGCAGCCGACGATGGTGAGCTTCACAGGAGAGGACCTCCGGCCCGGTGGGCGCCTACAAAGTTCGAAATCCTGGGTCCCGACGACGACTGCCGGGCGCTGGTGGCCTGCGCGGCGGCGATCATCTCGGGGGTGATCCTCGCCAGGCTGCCGGTGGGGTACTGGGCCGCCACGTGGTCCACGTGCCGGACGGACAGGACCTCCGGACCCAGGAACCGGCGGGCCAGCGTTTCGAACTGGCCGGCGTCACCGGTGGCGATGAAGTGGTGTTCCGGGGGGGACGCGGCGGTGCGCTGAAGATCGTGGGTGGCAAGGGCCCGGTACACGTCCTTGGCCGTTTCCTCGGCGCTGGACACCAAGGTGACGGCGTCGCCCATCACGAAGGAAATGACGCCGGTCAGCAGCGGATAGTGTGTGCAGCCCAGCACCACCGTGTCCACGCCGGCCGCCTTCAACGGCGCCAGGTATTCTTCGGCGATGGCCAGCAGGGCGGGTCCGGTGGTGATCCCGGCCTCCACGTAGCTCACGAACTCCGGGCAGGCCACGGAGGTGATCGCCAGATCCGGCGCGGCGGCAAACGTGTCTTCGTAAGCCCGCGAACCAACGGTGGCGGAAGTACCGATGACGCCGATACGCCCGCTCCTGGTAGCGGCGACAGCCCGCCGGACGGCCGGCTGGATCACCTCGATGACGGGAATGCCATATTTTGCGGTGTACCGCTCGCGGGCGTCCCGCAGGACAGCGGCCGACGCCGAGTTGCAGGCAATGGTCAGCAGCTTGACGCCGGAGTCCACCAGTTCGTCCATCACGCCGAGTGCGTTCGCACGGACTTCGGCGATGGGCAACGGCCCATAGGGCCCGTGGGCGGTATCCCCCACATAGAGGATGGACTCGTTGGGGAGCTGGTCGATGATGGAACGGGCCACCGTCAGTCCGCCGACACCGGAATCAAAGACGCCGATGGGGCGCGACCCCACCTGGCCGGTGGTGCTGCTGGCTGCGGAGTCCGATGCGACTGCGGCTGACGGATCCATGCTCGAGGCTGTAGTCATGATTATTCGAGGATAGGTCTTCCCCGGGGCCGCAGCCATCACATTGTGGCGCCCGACTCATGTCAAATTTGTCACATTGGGGGTAGTATTCCGGAACGTGACAGCAGGTCAGGCCCGGGAATCCAGGGACTGGAGCATGGCCTGGACCAGGGATTCCTGCAGCCACGTGGTGAAGTTGTATACCAGGGCGAGGTAGCTTTCCACGTCCTCGGCCTGGGACCAGTCCTGCATCAGGTGCACGTGTTGGGCGTCCTCTTCATCCCGGATGTCCAGGCGCTCCGCCAGCACCAGGCGCACGTCATTCAATGCCATGGACCAGAGCCTGGCTCCTTCTGCGGTGAGGACCACCTCGTCCTTGTCCAGGTCCAGCGCGGTAGCGCGCAGCGCGCCGATCTTGGTTTCCCGCAAGGAGCGCTCGGTGAGCTGGCGGAACTCCAGGGACGCGCCGTCGTCGTTCTTCATCACATTGGGCAGCAACCGCTTAACCGCACGGTCCGTCGGTTCCTGGACATCCATGTCCAGTCCGATCAGGGCGGCCAGCGGATCCTGGCTGGCGTGTTCGACCGGCTGGAGCATGGAGATGACATCATCAATCAGGCTCCGGAGCAGTTCCCGTTCGGCGGGCTCCAGGAACCCGGTGATGCCCTTGAGCCCGTACTTGAATGCCTTAGCCACGTTTCCCCTTGCCCTGCCCGGACCCGCCGGATTTTCCTGTGTTTCTGGAACTTCCACCATTCCCGCCGGTGGCCTTCTCCACGGTCGCCCAGAGGCCGAAGCCGTGCATGGCCACGGCATGCCGCTCAACCTGTTCCTTGCTGCCGTGGGCAACAATGGACCGGCCCTTTTTATGGACTTCCATCATCAGCTTGTTGGCTTTGGACTCGGAGTAGCCGAAATAGCTTTGGAAAACATAGCTGACATAGCTCATCAGGTTGACGGGATCGTTCCAGATCACCAGGTTCCACGGGATGTCCGGGGCAGTCAGGGAGTCGGTGGACGCCTCTGTCCCGGTCCGGGTGCCCTCCTGTGTATCAGGGCCGAGCGCAACGCTTAAGGTCATCTGTCCATTCTATGGGGAGTATGGGCCCACGCCGGCTGGGCCCACGCTGGCGAGGGCCCCGCGGCGAAGCGAAGCGAGACGGGGGAGCCGGTGGGGACTAGAGTGAATTTCGTGAGTACCTCCGCCGGCTGGGACCATCCCCGCACGTCCTTTTACACAGACCACTACGAGCTGACCATGCTGCAGGCATCGCTGCATTCAGGCGCCGCGCACCGCCGGTCGGTCTTCGAGGCCTTTGCCCGGCGCCTGCCCGACGGCCGGCGGTACGGGATTGTGGCGGGAACGGGCCGCCTGCTGGAAGGCATCGCCGACTTCCGGTTCGGCGAAGCGGGACTGGAGTTCCTGGCCCGGACCGGCGTGGTCAACCAGGACACCCTGGACTATCTGGCGACCTACCGCTTTTCCGGTGACATCTGGGGCTACCCGGAGGGCGAGGCATACTTCCCCAACTCCCCCATCCTGATTGTCGAATCAACGTTTGCCGAAGCCTGCATGCTGGAGACGTACCTGCTTTCGGTCCTGAACCATGACAGTGCCATCGCCTCCGCCGCATCCCGCATGATCACCGCGGCCGGCAACCGGCCCTGCATCGAGATGGGGTCTCGCCGCACGCACGAGGAATCCGCAGCCGCGGCCGCCCGCGCCGCCGTCATCGCCGGCTTCGACAGCACCTCCAACCTTGAGGCCGGCATCCGCTACGGCATCAAGACGGTTGGCACCGCCGCGCACTCCTTCACACTCCTGCATGACACCGAGCGGGACGCCTTTGAGGCGCAGATCGCCTCCCTCGGTCCCGGCACCTCGCTGCTCGTGGACACGTACGACGTCGAAGCGGCGGTGCGTGCCGCTGTCGAGTTGGCGGGGCCCAAACTGGGCGGCGTCCGGCTGGACTCCGGGGACCTCGTGGCGCAGGCCCAGTGGGTCCGGCAACTGTTGGACGAGCTCGGCAATGTGAACACCAAGATTGTGGTTACCTCGGACCTGGACGAGTTCGCCATCGCCGCACTGCAGTCGGCGCCGGTGGATTCATACGGGGTGGGCACATCCCTGGTTACCGGCTCGGGGGCACCCACAGCGAGCATGGTCTACAAGCTCGTCAGCCGGACCGACGACGCGGGCAACTTCGTCTCCGTGGCGAAGGCGGCCAAGAACAAAACCAGCAAGGGCGGACGGAAGTACGCACTGCGCAAGCTCAACGAGCGGGGGGTGGCTACCCAGGAAATTGTGGGCATCGGCCACCGTCCCGAAGACGACGGCAACGACCGTCCGCTGCTTCAGCAGTTTATGAAGAACGGCGAACTGCTGCCGGGCTGGACCGGACACGAGGGTGTGGTCCGCGCCCGCCAGCGGCACGCGGACACCATGGCCGAACTGCCCGGCGTCGTCAACCGCCTGCAGCGCGGCGAGCCTGCCATCCCCACCATCTACGAGGAGAACTGATGTCCCGCGCCCTGATCATCGTTGACGTGCAGAACGACTTCTGCGAGGGCGGCTCCCTGGCCGTGGCCGGCGGTGCCGATACTGCCGGGGCCATCAGCGAGTACGTGGACGCCCACCACAACGAGTTCGACCACATTGTTGCCACCCAGGACTGGCACATCGATCCCGGGGCGCATTTTTCCGACACGCCCGACCTCAAGGACAGCTGGCCCCGGCACTGTGTCGCCGGCACGCGCGGAGCCGAACTCCATCCGGACCTGGACACCGAATACATTCAGGCCTATTTCCAGAAGGGCCAGTTCACCGCGGCGTATTCCGGCTTTGAGGGCCTGCTGGCCCCTGAGGACGCCGTCCCCACCGGGGAACGCCAGCCTGGTGCCATGCCCGCTGACGCAGCTGCCTACGCGCCGGCGGAGAACGCCATCGGGCTGGACGACTGGCTGCAAAGCCACGATGTGGAGGACGTTGTCGTCGTGGGGATTGCCACCGACTACTGCGTGATGGCGACCTCGCTGGACGCGGTCCAAGCCGGCTACTCCGTCACGGTCATCCGCTCACTGACCGCCGGCATCGCCGAGGACCTGGAGGATGCCGTTGCGGAGATGGAGCTCGGCGGCGTCGAAGTCTCCTGACGCCTGGCACCAGCCGCCTGATACAGGACCTATAACAAGCATGGCCCAGGATGCAGAGCACCGGGCCACTGCTGTTTCCTGGGCCGCTATTTACGGCCGATGAACCAGTCCTGGAGCTTGCGCAGCCTGGACTGGAGCTGCTCCTCGTTCGCCTGCGCCACCGGCGGGCCGCCACAAACCGTCCGCAGCTTCGTGTGCACCACACCGTGCGGGGTTCCGGTCCGCGCCGACCAGGCCGCCACGTTTTTGGCCAGCTCGTTGCGCAGGTCCATCAGCATCCGGTGGTCCGGTATGGCCGGAGCCGCGGCGGCCGGCTCGGCTGCCGGTGCGCGCCTGTTTTTGCGGTTGAGCTGTTCGTGTTGGCGCTGCCGCAGCAGCGTCCCCACCTGTTCGGCGTCCAGCAGCCCGGGGATGCCCAGGAAGTCCAGTTCATCCTCCGAGCCCACCTCACCCCCGGTGCCGAACTCGCCGCCGTCGAACAACACCCGGTCGAAGGACGCCTGCGAGTCGAGGGCCTCGAACGTGCCCTTGGTGAGGCTGTCGGACGCCTTGTCCTCCCGGTTGGCCTCTTCCATCAGCGAGTCCTCGGGATTGAACAGGCCGTCGCTGTCCTCTTTCTCGGGTCGGTCCAGCGCGTGGTCGCGTTCGGCCTCCATCGAGTTGGCCAGGGCCATCAGCGTCGGCACGGACGGCAGGAAGACCGAAGCGGTTTCGCCGCGTTTCCGGGCACGCACAAAGCGGCCCACCGCCTGGGCAAAGAACAGCGGTGTGGAAGTGGATGTCGCATAGACGCCGACGGACAGCCGGGGCACGTCCACACCTTCTGACACCATCCGGACGGCTACCATCCACCGCTTCTCGCTCACGGTGAATTCCTCGATCTTGCTGGAGGCCTTGGCATCGTCGGAAAGAATCACGGTGGGCGATTCGCCGGTGATCCGTTTCAGCTGCCCGGCATAGGCCCTGGCGTCGTCGTGGTCCGTGGCGATGACCAGCCCGCCGGCGTCCGGAACCGTGCGGCGCACTTCGCTGAGCCGTTTGTCCGCCCCCGCCAGGACCGCCGGAATCCATTCCCCGGCCGGGTTCAGAGCCGTGCGCCACGCCTGCGATGTGATGTCCTTGGTGACCGCGGCCTCGCCGAGGGAAGCCGCCATTTCCTCGCCGGCACTGGTGCGCCACCGCATCTGGCCCGAGTAGGCCATGAACATGACCGGGCGCACCACGTGGTCACGCAGGGCGTTGCCGTAGCCGTAAGTGTAGTCAGCTTTCGAGCGCCGGATGCCGTCCTTGTCCTGGGCGTATTCAACAAACGGGATGGGCGAGGTGTCGGAGCGGAACGGCGTCCCGGTCAGGGAGAGCCGCCGTGCCGCAGGGTCAAACGCTTCGCGGAGGCCATCGCCCCAGGACAGTGCTTCGCCTCCGTGGTGGATTTCGTCAAGGATCACCAGCGTCCGGGCGGCCTCGGTCTTGGCCCGGTGCAGCATGGGCTTGCTCGCCACCTGGGCGTAGGTGACAGCCACGCCAACAAATCCGCGGCCGTGTTGGCCGTCGGAGTTCTTGAAGTTGGGGTCGATGGCGATGCCCACCTTGGCCGCGGCGTCGGCCCACTGCCGTTTCAGGTGGTCCGTAGGCGCCACAATGGTGACCCGGTTGACCGCCCCGGATTCGATGAGCATGGAGGCCACGCGCAACGCGAAGGTAGTTTTACCGGCGCCGGGAGTTGCTACGGCCAGGAAGTCGCGGGGATCGGTCCTGAAGTAGAGGTCAAGGGCTTGCTGCTGCCAGGCACGGAGTTTTTGGGCGGTTCCCCAGGCTGCGCGTTCCGGATAAGCCGGTGGCAGGGTGGGGCCGCCAAAGAGCGTCTCCGTCACTATTTGTTGTTGCCCGAGTCCCCTCCGGGACCCTTGCCGCCGTCATTACCCGGGCGGAGGCCGTCATAAACCTCTTTACACATGGGACAGACCGGGAACTTCTGCGGATCCCGGCCCGGCGTCCACACTTTGCCGCAGAGGGCAATGACAGGATCACCCGACAGCGCGGATTCCATGATCTTTTCCTTGCGCACATAGTGCGAGAAGCGTTCCCGGTCACCGGGCTCCACTTCCTGGCGCAACTCTTCGCGCTCGATGGTTGCCGTGGACGTTCCAGCCCCGGAAAGCTCGCGCATCGGGTCGTTCTCGAGAGGGTCCGTCATGCTAGTCATGGCATCCATCTTAGCGTCCCGGGAGGGCGGACGTTCGACGGCGGGAGGACCGTTTTGCACTCACCGCACCGTCCGTCGTCGCCGGTTCCCCGCAACGCCGGTTCCCGCCCGCCCGCAGTGTGTGGCCGGAATTACAGCTCCTGCCAGTCAGGTTTGTGATCGTACGTGTGCCGGTAGAAGTCGGCGAGCTTAAGCGACGACGCCGCGGCCTCATCCACCAGGATAGTGGCGTGCGGATGGAACTGGAGGACCGAAGCCGGGCAGATGGCGGCAACGGGTCCTTCCACGAAGTCGCGGACCGCAGGCGCCTTCTGCGCCCCGGTAGCGATGAGGACAACGTGCCGTGCCTCGAGGATGGTGCCCAGACCCTGGGCCACCACGTGGTGCGGCACCTCTGCCAGGCTGGTGAAGAACCGGGCGTTGTCGCGGCGGGTCTGCTCGATCAGCGTTTTGATGCGGGTCCGGGATGCGAACGAGGACCCGGGCTCGTTGAATCCGATGTGGCAATCCGTACCTACGCCCAGGAGCTGCAGGTCCACCCCGCCCGCTGCCCGCATGGCATCTTCGTAGGCTCGGCAGGCGGCGGCCAGATCCCCGGCCGCCCCGTCGGGAGTATGGACGTTACCTTCGTCGATGTTGACCCGGCTGGTGAATTCCCGCCGTATGACTTCCCGGTAGGACTCCGGATGCCCGTGGGCCAGCCCCACGTATTCGTCCAGGGCAAAGGCGTGGGCCTTGCTGAAGTCCAGCCCGTCACGCTGGTGCCTAGCCGCCAACTCGTCGTAGACGGGCAGCGGAGATGACCCCGTGGCCAGGCCCAGTACTGCGGCGGGCTTGCGCCGGACCAGGGCCTCGATCGCGTCAGCGGCCAGCATGCCGATCTGTTTGCTGCCTGGAAGGATGACGACTTCCATGTCCGGCCGCCTTTCTGGTGCTATACGGAAATCAGCGGTTGATGGTCAGCTGGGCCAGCAGTTCAGGCCCACGGGCGTCAAGCCATTTTCCGCCCAACCTTACTCCGGCCACAAAAAGGCCAAGCCCCAGGAACAGGCCCACTGCAAGGTTGGCCCATCCGAAGAGGAGATTCCCGGTAACACGCTGGGCTATCAGCAAGACGATCTCCGGCAGGACCAGCAGTCCCAGGATGCCCATGCCGGCAAACTGCACGGCCATGGTCTGGCCCACGTTGCCCGGAGGCTTTTTGAACGGGCTGTCGCCGGGCAACGGGACCGTGACGGTGTAGCGGGCCGACACCACGGACGACAGCCCCAGGCCCGTAAACAGGATGCCCAGGCTCAGGCCCAGCTGGCCCGGCAGTTCTGCCCAGCCGCCGGTAAAGAAACATTGGCCCACCGCAAAGACCAGCACCACAGGCAACGCCAGTGCCAGGCAGGCCAGCGCCCGCCCCAACCGGTCAGCCACACCGCGGACGCCAATGGCCACATGCAGGGCAAAGGCCGTGTTGTCGTAGGAGACGTCCGCCGAAATGGACCAGGCCAGCAGGAACGCTGCCAAGGGTGCCGCGAACGCCAGTGACCCGTAATCACCTGACCTGCTGCCCTGGAACACCAGCAGGATGGGCAGCAGCGGGACCACCACCAGGGAACCGGCGTAACGGGGATCGCGCAGCCAGTACGTAAGCGACCTCGCCGTCACGGCCCCGGCCGGAGTGGCTGGGAACAGGGCGAACAGGCCCAGTTTCCCTCCCTTACGGCTCCCACTGCCGGCGTAGGGCGGCGTAACCAGGGCCTGTTCCAGCAGGATCTTCCAGCACCAGGCAAGAGCACCGAGTGTGGCCACCGCGATGAGGAATTTCAGGACAGCCTCCGCCGGGCGTCCGGACCCAACATCGCCGCCGAGGGACCACGCCGCGCCCAGGGGCGTCCAGGACAGGGTGGCTGCCAGATCCGGCAGGAAGCCCGCTGATGCCACAACTCCCCGGCCGATTCCGGCCACGATGGGGCCCATCAGGACCAGCGGGATCATGAACGCAATGGAGCTGACATCCTTGAACCTGCGGGACGATGCAAGGCTGGCGGTTCCAGTGGTGACCACCTTGGACACTACAACGCAGGTCAGGACGCCAACAGAAGCACCCGCCAGGGCCGCACCGGCGGCGAACGGGCCGTGCGAGAAGGTCCAAACGGTAACGAGGGACACTAGCAGCGTGGCGAACCCGGGAATGCCTATCAGGCCGCCAAGGGCCAGTCCGGTCAGCAGCTGGCGCATTGGCACCGCGAAGGTGCTGAAACGTGCAGGATCCAGGGTCATGTCCACGGCGGAGACTGCGACCGGGATGAGCGCCCAGCCCAGGACTGCTGCCGACCCGCCCAGCACCACCGCCGTGTGGGCCAGTTCCGGATCGGCCCGGCGCAGCAGTACCAGCGCCATCACCAGAGCACCTACGATTCCGAGCGCGTAGAGGCCGCCGATGGCCAGGCCCACAAGCTGCCATGGACTGCGGCGAAGGCCATTGCGCAGCAGGGTCAGCTTCAGCCTTAGAAGGTGCGCAACCATTCCAGGCCTTCCGTGTGGTTGCGTCCGCCGACAAGCTGGACAAATCTTTCTTCCAGCGTTGCCCCGGAACGTACTTCGTCCACGGTCCCGGCAGCGAGGAGCCGTCCGGCCGCCACCACGGCGACGTGGTCGCACATGCGCTGGACCAGGTCCATAGCGTGGCTCGAGACGATCACCGTCCCGCGGGACGCTACATAACTGTCCAGGATGGACCGGATGTTGGCCGCCGAGACAGGATCCACGAACTCGAAGGGTTCATCGAGCACCAGCAGCCGCGGCGCATGGATCAGGGCCGAGGCCAGGGCGATCTTTTTGGTCATGCCGGCGGAATAGTCCACCACGAGGGTCCCGGCGTCCTGCGCCAGGTCAAGGGCCTCCAGCAGCTCACCCACCCGGGCTGCGACCACATCCTTGTCCATCCCCCGCAGGAGCCCGGCATAGGTGACCAGCTGTTCGCCGGTGAGCCGGTCAAAGAGGCGCACGCCGTCAGGGAGGATGCCCATCAGCTTCTTTGCCTCTAATGGACGCGACCAGACGTCCACCCCGTGCACAACGGCTGTGCCGAAATCCGGACGCAGGAGGCCGGTGGCCATCGACAGCGTGGTGGTCTTGCCGGCACCATTGGGCCCTACAATGCCAAAAAACGAACCCGCCGTAACGTCCAGGCTGATGCCGTCGACGGCGATTTTTTCACCGAAGCGCTTGGCGAGCCCGCGGATGGACAGGGCAGGCACGGGCCCGGTGTGCGCCACCGGATCAGAGTGGGGACCAGGATGCGGAGCAGTCATAACGCCAGCCTAGACCCAGGACCCTGTCGACCGGGTCCACCCGCAGGAGTAAGGCCAAAGGCGTAGGCGAGCCTAGAACGAATGCCGCGGCAGGGCCCGTTCGTACTGTGGCGCCCAGGGGAGGTCATGCCCAAGTTCAAAAGCCGCCCGGAGCCACCAGTGCGGGTCCCGGAGCGCGGCCCGGGCAATAAACACGCCGTCAGCCTGCCCTGTGGCCACGGCATGCTCCGCCTGGCCCGCGGAGGTCAGCAGGCCCACGGTGCCCGTGGGGACGCCGGCCTCCCGGCGGATGCGCGCGGAGAACTCCGTTTGATAACCCGGACCCGGATCGATGTCCTGGTGGGCAACTGCCCCTCCGCTGGAGACATCGATGAGGTCCACCCCGCGCTCCGCCGCCTGCGCGGCCAGCCGGACCGAAGCCTGGGCATCGACGCCGCCCGGCGCCCAGTCCGTGGCTGAAATCCGCAGCAGCAGGGGCATGGATTCAGGGATGATGCTGCGCACGGCGTCAACGACGGCGAGCACCAGCCTGTTGCGGCCAGCCTCGTTCCTGCCCCAGGAATCCGTCCGGGTATTGATCAGCGGGCTTTGGAACTGGTGCAGGAGGTAGCCGTGCGCACCATGGATTTCCACAGTATCGAAGCCGGCGTCAACCGCCCGCACGGCGGCCGCCGCGAAATCGGCAATAACGTCCTGGATCTGCGCCTCGGTCATTGCGGCGGGTTCGGCATAGCCGTCGAAAGCGAGCCCTGACGGACCCACTGTGGGCCAGCCGCCGTCGGATTCCGGCACGCTCCCCCGCTGCCCGGCGAACGGCCAGTAGGTGGACGCTTTCCGGCCTGCATGGGCAAGCTGGGCACCGATCTTCGTTTCCGCCGCGCCATGCCGGTGCACGAACGACGTGATCCGCTGCCAGGCCTCGGCCTGCTCGTCGTTGTACAGCCCGGCGTCCCGGGGGCTGATCCTGCCGGCTGCATTCACGGCTGCCGCTTCGGTGAGGATCAACGCGGCGCCGCCCGCGGCGAAGGAGCCCAGATGCATCAGGTGCCAGTCGTTCGGAACCCCCGGGGCGCCGTCGGGCCCGCAGCTGTACTGGCACATCGGGGAGACCCAGCCGCGGTGCGTGAGCTCCAGGGAACGGAGCCTGAGCGGCTGGAACAGGGCCGGCACTAGAAAAGCACCCTGGCGAGTCCTTGGCGTGCCTTGGCAACCCGGGGGTCGGAGGTACCCACCACGTCAAAGAGTTCCAGGAGTCGTACCCGGGCGGTCTCCCGTTCCGGGCCGAAGTTCCGGCCGATGAAGCTGACCACGCGGTTCAGCGCGTCCTCCACGTGGCCGCCGGACACATCAAGGTCCGCCACGCCCAGCTGGGCAGCCAGGTTGTCAGGCTCGTTGGCGCCGACGGTACGCAACGCTTCCGAGTCCTCGGCGGAGAGCAACTGGAGCCGGGCCATCAACTCCACCTGAGCGAGGCCTGCCTTGGCCTCGGCGTCGGCGGGCATTTCCAGCAGGGCCTGGCGGTAGGCTACGGCTGCTGCCTCGTAGTCGCCTGCCTCAATGGCGTCGAAGGCGGCCTGGTGCAGCGGCGGAAGGGGCGCGGGTTCGGTTTCCGGCGGCGTACCGCCCCCGCCGAGGCTGCCCGTGACACCGTTGGCGGCCGCCACTTTGAGCAGTTCATCCAGGAGTGGCCGGATCTGGGCTTCATCGGCGCCACCCTGGAAGAGCGGTACGGGCTGGCCCTTGAGCACGGCGACGGCGGTGGGCACGGCCTGGACCTGGAAGGCCTGTGCAAGCTGCGGGAAGGCTTCGATGTCCGCCGCCCCCAATACGAGGCGGCCACCGTAGCTGTTGATGACCCGCTCCAGCGCATCGAGCATCGCGGCGGATTCCGGCGAGTACGCCGCCCACAGCGCGAAGACCACCGGCACCTGGGCGGAAAGCTCCACGAGTTCCTGGAAATTGCCCTCGGTGACAGTGACCCGCAACGGCGCCGCGCCGTCGTCGGGCGCTGCGGAACCTGCCTCCGGGCTTGCACCTTTGTCCCCTGAAACCGGCGGATTGCCGGCAGCCGCAGCAGGTGCCTGGCGCTGTTTCAGGGCTGAAAGGTCGACGGCGCCACGCAGGTTAAGCAGGCTGGCAGCGGCTGGAGGGACTGGGCGGGAAGCTGGCGAACTCATGCTTTCCACTCTAGCCACTCCGGCCGCTGCCGGGGGTACTGCTTCAGGGACTGGACCCTGCGTGCCTATTTGAAGCTGGCGCCTACCAGCCCTCGCGTTGCGGCCACCAGCTTGATGGGATCCGTCGAACCTGCCGGCGGGACGTAGACCGCCATTGATTCTGCAAAGTTCAGCACCATGCCGGTGGTGGTCTCCTTGCCGCCGGCGAGCGCCGCGGCGTCGTCGCCGATGGTCAACTTGTCACCGGAGGCTTTGGGCGTGCCATCAAAGCCGAAGTTGATCCGGCCCAGCACCAGCGCCCCGCCGTCAGCCGTCCTGAACACCACGGTGCTTTCCGGCACTACCTTGTGGGTGAAGGAGAAGTTCCCGTTTTCGCCCGACTTGACCACCTCGGCCTGGTACGAGAGCGTGTCGGCGATGTACGGCGAGGATGCGCCCTCCACCAGTTTGTCCTTGAAGCTCGACTCTGAATTGGTCAGGCGGTCGGCCAGCCCGGCCAAGGCCTCTTCACCGCTGTACAGCAGACCCGATTTGTCGTTGGCGGCGAGCGTGTCGGTGCCGTTTCGGACGATGGCGGGGAAGGTGGTTCCCGGCTGCAGCGGGGTGGTCTCGGTCAGCTTGTAGTTCTCCCGCGGGGAGGGCTGGACGAGGGTGAGCAGCTGCGGGACGACGTTGCCGTCACCCTGCGTAACTGCGAGAACCGAACGGGGCCAGGTCCGGTCGCTGGTGACCACCGTGGTGAGGAGCTTTGTGGAACGGACGGGCATCCGGGCTTCATAGGTGCCCACCTGGGAACGGATCTTGTAGTTCTGGGTACGGACCTCAAGCTCCGTCCCGGCGACCCGCTCTGCAAGCTTGGCTGCGTCCTTCGCGGCGTCGCCGGCGTCGGTGGCGCTGGAGACCTGCTCCAGGATTCTGCGGAACTGGGCGTCCAGAAGGACCGGCGCGGCCGTCTGGGCGGCCTCCGGTGCCGCAGATCCGGTGGCGGGCGCCGGGGCGGGTGTGGTGGCCGCGTTCGCAGCAACACCCGTTCCGGCCACAACAAGGGCGGTCACTGCGGCGGTGACCATGCCGCCGGAAACCATGCCGAGCCGTGCGGAGGACTTTGCCTCAGCCTTGGCCTGGGCACGCCGGGCGAACAGGCTGCCCTTGCCGTCACCGTCACCGTCGCGCTTGCGGGCGGACATGACCAGCAGGGCGACGCCGGCCAGGATCAGCAGGCCGCCAATCACCATGAGCGGGACGGCCCACGGGGTGGAGGTGTCGTTCGGGAACGTCATTGAGATCGACGAGGGTGCGGGCTTGGTGCCATCGGACGCCAGCAGCAGTGACCATTCGCCGTCGGCCGGCGGCGTCCACGAGTACTCCAGCTCACCGCTCGAGTTCTCAGTGGAAACCCAGAGATCGGATCTGGACGGATTTGGCGCTGTTGCGTCGCCATCGGTGTGCTCAACCTGCAGGGATTTGTTGTCCTCGGAAACCCCCGTGATGGTGTTGTGGGCCGTCGGGCCCACCCAGGCATCCACGTCGTCAGGCCGGCCGACGGCGAGCAGGAAGTTGCCGTCGCCCTCGATTTTGATCTTCACCGTTCCGCCCTGCGCGGTGCGCAGGTTCTGGTCGATGACGGCCAGTGGAGCCTCCGCGGCATCTGCCGGGACGGAAGCCGTGAAGGTATCGGAGGGAGCCCAGATTGTCTTTTGGCCGATTCCGGCCAGAAGTGTCAGGAGGCCGAGCAGCACGAGTGCAACTGCAGTCTTGAAGCGCAAAGGAAACACCTATCATTCGCGGGGGTTTACTTTCAATAGTAACCGTTTTGTTACCAGAACCCCCGTTTGGGCGCCGGAGGAGTCCGGAAACAGGCCAGCCCGGGCGGCCCGGCGGGCGCCCTCGCTCCTGTTGACAAGGCTGCTGATAGTGTTTGCGATGATCATCACACCGGCCCGCATACGCGGCGCCACGCACGGAACAGGCCCCATTAACCAGTGACTGACAAGACGGAAGAGTCCTCCACGGGACACGAAAATCAACCGGCCGCTGACGCATTGGAATCCTCGCCGGACGTCCCTGCCACCGCGAAGCGACGAGGGCCCGCCGCTGTGGCCTTTGGGCAGCTGGCGCGGCGCCTGCGCCAGCCGCTGCCGGGCGCCCAGCCCAGGCGCCGGTTTGAGTTCCCGCCGGAATACAACGACACGGAAGAATCTGCCGCCACCGACGTCGACGAGTCCGCCGGGACGCCCGAGCAGTTCGGCCCTCCGGGTCCCCAGATGTCGATGCAACATCCCCTCTATATGGGCTTCATGGGAACCGTCGGCGTCGGCCTTGCCCTGCTGGTCTACTGGATTGGCTCCAACACCACGCAGCTGCTGCTGTGGATCGTGGCTGCCCTGTTCATTGCCCTCGGCCTGGAACCTGTGGTCGGCTGGCTGGAGAACCGCCGGATTCCCCGCCCGGCCGGCATTCTACTGGCCGTACTGGTCCTGGTGATGGCCGTGGGCGGGTTCTTCGCCACCCTCATCCCCACCATCGTGGAACAGGTCACCCAAATCGTGGTGCAGGCACCCACCTGGGTACGGGACTTCATCGACTCTGAATTTTTCCGCACCGTGGACGACCAGTTCGGTGTGCGAGACCGCATCAACGAGGAACTCGACAAGTTCGTCAAAAACCCCGATGCGATGGGCGGGATCTTCGGCGGCGTGGTGGGCTTCGGTTCCACCCTGGCCAACGGCCTCTTCGGCACGTTGATCGTCCTGGTCCTGAGCCTGTATTTCCTGGCAGCCCTTCCGGCCATGAAGAAGTGGGGCTACCGGCTTGCCCCACGGTCACGCCGGGCCCGGGTGGAAGCCCTTTCCGAAGAAATCACCCGCTCCGTAGGCAACTACGTGATCGGGCAGGCCTGCGTGGCATTGCTCAATGCCACGTTTGCGTTCATCGTGATGTCCATCGTGGGTGTTCCGTTCGCCCTCTTGCTGGCCTTCGTAGTGGCCCTGCTGGCCTTTATCCCCCTGGTGGGGGGCATGATCGCCGGCGTCGTCGTTGTGCTGATCGCCGTGACGGTCGGGTGGCAGACGGCCGCCGTCTACGGCATCTGCTACTTCGCCTACCTCCAGTTCGAGGCCTACTTCATCTCGCCCCGCATCATGCAGAAAGCCGTGGCCGTACCTGGTGCCGTTGCCGTCATCTCCGTGATTGCCGGCGGCAGCCTTTTGGGGGTCCTGGGCGCACTCATCGCCATCCCGACGGCGGCCGCCATCCTGCTCCTGATCAAGGAGATCTACATCGTCCGCCAGGACAAACACTGACAGACAGAAACCCTTGCGGGCGTGCTAGGCAGCTGAGGTAGCCAATGGGCCGTTCCACACCTGCGGCAGGCCCTCGGGACCGGAACCTGCTTCCGTCACATCATCAACGATTTCATTGAGCACGCGGGAAGCGTACTTCTCCCCTACCCAAAGGTGCTTGGCGCCATCCACCCCCACCACTCTGGCCAGCGGCACCAGTCTGAAGCGTTCAGCGGCGGCCTCGGGCTGCAGGTAGTCGTCATGCTCCGGAACGAGCACTGTGAGCGGCTTCGCGGAGTCTGCCCAGAGGCGCAGGTGGGCGTCGGTGGCACGGTGCAGCGGCGGCGACAGCAGCACGGCACCTTCAATTTGGCTGGCAACCGGCTCAACGGCACCGTACATCAACGCCAGTTCGGTACCGAAGGACCAGCCCACCAGCCACCGGTTGGGCAGTTGGCGTTCGACTGCGAAACGCACCGCCGCCTCTACGTCCTGCCGCTCGCCGATCCCCTCTTCGAAGGAACCCGCGCTGGTTCCCCGCGGCGAACCGGTCCCGCGCGTGTTGAACCGAAGCACGGCGACGCCGGCGAGGGCAGGAAGCCGGTACGACGCCTTGCGGTACACGTGCGAGTCCATAAAACCGCCGTGCGTTGGAAGCGGATGCAGGGTGATCAGCGTCGCAGTGATCGGGCCGGACTCGGGCAGCGCCAGTTCCCCGACCAGAATGTGGCCATCCTCGGTGCGTAGCTCGATGTTCTCCCGCCGGGCCGGCAGCACCGTTGACGCGCGGATGGGTACGGGCCCTGATGGCTGGCTGAATTCATACGACGCCGGATCAAAAGTCATGCCTGCCAGCTTAGCGACTTCCGGAGTCCCCCAGTCGCGGTGCCCCGGATCGTAGCGCGGCTTTACGGGGCGCCGTTCGCCCGGGCTATTCAAAGTCAGCGGTAACGGTAGGTCCGGGACAGCCAACAGTTTGTGTGCCAGTGCCGGCGCTCGGCCAGCCCTGCCGCGGCACCGAAAATATGATCATCTTTCCACACCACCAGGTGGGCGATGCCGGGGACAACAGCGGTGGAGCATCCAGGGCAAACGTACGTCTTTTCCGCGTTTCTGGCGGTCATCGTCCTGACCATCCACTCGCCGTCGGGCGCGCTTTCCCGCCGGGCGATTCCAGCCCGCGCCCGCTCCAAATCCAGCTCAGGAACGTCGCTGTTGCCCTTCTTGCCGGCCGGCTTTCCGGCAGCTATGCCCGGCCTTCCGGAGGCAGGTCGGCGGGGGCGGTTGGAACGGGGCATGCCTCTATTCTGCCCCAGCCCCGGTAGTGTGTACGGCGTGCGACTTGTCATAGCCCGATGTTCAGTTGATTACGTTGGCCGGCTCAAAGCCCATCTCCCCCTAGCCACCAGGCTCCTGCTGGTCAAGGCCGACGGCTCGGTGCTGGTTCATTCCGACGGCGGCTCGTATAAGCCACTGAACTGGATGAGCCCGCCCGCCACCCTGCGGGTGTCCTCGCCGGAGGACATTGACCTTGAGCTTGGCGTCACGGAACAGTGGACCGTCCAGTCGGCCAAGACCGATGACCGCCTGATCATCAATATCCACGAGCAGTTGCACGAGTCCTCCCACGACCTTGGGCTGGATCCCGGTCTGATCAAGGACGGCGTCGAAGCTGACCTCCAGCGCCTGCTCGCCGATCAGATTGAGACCCTCGGCTCAGGCTTTTCACTCATCCGGCGCGAATACTTCACGGCCATCGGCCCCGTGGACATCCTGGCCCGCGACGCCAGCGGGGCCACCGTGGCCATTGAGCTGAAGCGGCGCGGCGACATCGACGGCGTGGAACAGCTCACCCGCTACCTTGAACTCCTGAACCGGGACCCGCTGCTGGCCCCGGTTCGTGGCATCTTCGCTGCCCAGCAAATCAAGCCGCAGGCCAAGGTGTTGGCAAACGACCGCGGCATCGACTGCATCACGCTGGACTACGATGCAATGCGCGGTGTGGACGACAGCGATTCCCGGCTTTTCTGAGGCCCGCAACCCGCTTTTCTGGAGCCGGGTGTCCGCACCGGCGCCGGCATTCGGCCCTGACAAGGGGATTCATCCGTTTTATCGGCTAAATTTGCGGTATTGACCGTTCAGAAGCGTTGACCTGACGGAATCGGCGTGAAATTCTTAGACCAGTCTTTGTGTAGGTGTTTTTCATGCTCGCAAGACATGTTGCGAGCGCGAAGCTCCTGCAGCGCATGTTCCCAGGAACGGCATTGAAGGATTCTTCTCGCGGAGTGACCGAGTCCTGCACGAGGTGTGCCGGACTTAGACAAGTCCCATAATGAGGAGAAATAAATGGCACAGGGAACCGTCAAGTGGTTCAACGCTGAAAAGGGCTTCGGCTTCATCACCCCGGATGACTCCGATGGCGATGTCTTCGTTCACTACTCGGAAATCCAGACCGGTGGCTTCAAGACCCTCGACGAGAACCAGCGCGTTCAGTTCGAAATCGGTCAGGGTGCCAAGGGCCCCCAGGCTACCGGCGTAACGCTGGTCTAGTCCCCCGCCCAGCGGCCACCATCTGCGCGGCCTCCACCGAAGAGAAGCTCCCCGGCACCCGCGCCGGGGATCTTTTCTTTGTCCACCGGCGCTCTTTTATCCACTGTGACTGTCCAGTCGCAAATCGTTCGGGCCGCTGCGGGGATCAGCTTCCCTGGCCCACCAGGCCCCGAATCAGCCGTGCCCCCTGCTGCAGCGAAAGGCCGGGCAAATAGGCCCGGGTGAGCGCCCGTCCGATCGCCGGCAGCTGCAAAGGATCCTGATAATACAAGTAAAGCGCCCGGTATTCAGGTTTGAAGCGTGATTTGAAAGCGGCCAGGGACCGGAACCCGTAGACCGGTTCGAGGGCGTGGCCCACAACATCGAGGATCCGGACGAGGTTCTCTGCCTGCACCGGCTCCCCCGGTGTTTCGTCGCCGGGCCGGCTGGCGAGCGGTGACCCGGAGAGCGAGATCACCTCCACGGATTCGCGCAACTCCAGGACTGCCGAAGCGATCAGGAACTCCATCACCCCGGGAAACCCGTCGGCACCCCGGCGCATGACGTCCAGCGTGCGGCTGACCAGCGTCCCGCCGTCGTAAACGGGCAACCAGCTCGTTACGCCGTGCACGTGGCCCTCGCCGTCCACGGCGAGGCAGCAGAGCACTTCGTCGTCCATCAGCTCATCCATGCCGCCGAGCGTGAATCCCATTTCCGGAACTGATTTGCCCGCCGCCCATTCCTCCGACACTTCGCTGAGCCGGGCACGGAGGGCGGAGGGAAGCCCGTGGTAGGTACCCCAAACGGCTTTGACGCCCATCTTGGCGGCGCGGTTGCGCGCAGTCCTGACGTTCTGCCATTCTTTGCCGGAAAATTCGAGGTGCCGGACGGACAGCCTGGTCTCCTGCGCCACGGACACTCGCTGGAACCCCCGGTCCTGCAGGAGTGGCCACAGCGTGTCATCGCACGAGTAGAACGCCGGGCTGAGCGCCCGGTTGCCGCAATACGAGAGAAACCCTTCTGCGGTCTGCTGGCGGGCATCCGCCGCGCCGAAGGGGCCCGCCAGCGTCAGGGCAACACTGCCGTGCAGCTGGTAGGCCACCGCACCGCATCCGTCCGGGCTAAACCAGTACCGGTTGGGTTCCCAGAGAGCCATCCACGACAGCGACTCGCCGCCCTCGTGCAACAGCGTCCGCGCTGCCGCCCTGTCATCGTGGCCCGAATCACTGCCATGGTGCCGTCCTAGGAGCACGGACCAGACTCCGGCCAACGCAACAAGCCAGAAGACCGGTCCGGAGTAGGCAAAAATCAGGGCCTCGAGGCCGTCCCGATCAGCAAAAACCCGGTGGTAGAGATTCGGCAGTGGAACCGGCAGATACTGCCTGGAAAGTTCAGCAAGCAAGCCCAGCAGGCCGCCGTCGCGCGTCATTCCCCCCGCGGCAAACCAGGCCACTGCATAGCTCCCGGCCAGCAGGAGCCAGACGCCGCCCACCACCCCTAGGAGCCGACGGCGGGCGGCCGGGATTGTCTCGACGCGAAACTGCAGGCGGTTGGCCCAGAGCAGGATTGCCAGCAGCAGTGGGACGATCACCAAAGGCAGGATGTGAACAAAACCCGAACCCATGGCGGCAGTATGAGGACGCGCGGGATAGAGCGGGATCAGCGCAAACAATGCCAGGTAGACGGCCGCCATCGCCGTGACCGCTACTTGGAGCGCCAACGTGATGTGCAGGGCCATGCGGCGGCCCCGGCGCATTCCGTCAGCACAAATGAGGAGCAGAACCACCGGTACCACAGCCAGCGCGAGGCCGAAGGGGCCGGCAAAGCCCGTCCGCCCCATCTCGAGGCAGGATGCCTCCACTGTTGCTCCACAGTTGGCTTCGAGCTGGCCGAGTGTGGGCATGGGGTTCAGCACCACGTCCCGGAGCAGCGCCAGGGGGCCGGTGGGCGTCCGGGCAACGGCGGTCAGGATAGGTCCCACAGCGAACACGGCCACCGTGAGGGCGAGGAGGTTCCTGGTTTCCCTGCCGCTCGAACGCGGCGGGTGAAGCTGGCCGTGGTCGCCCTGGTTCCACCAGCTGGCGGCGAGACCCACCACGGCCCCTACCAGGCCGATGACGGTCTCGGCATGCCCCACATACAGAACCAGCAGGAGCGACACCGAGAGCAGCGCCGTCCGCAGCCGGCGCCGCCACAGGACAGGAACCCTGCCGCTCGCGGCCAGGGACGCTGCCAGCACAGCGGCGTAGGGCCCGATCAGGCTGTAGTCCGCCATCAGCCCCAGCCAGCCGTCTCCCGCATACCTCGCCAACTGGGTCAGGAGCAGAAAGACCGTAACAGCAGCAAACTGGCCGCCAAGGAAAAACGCTGCAGTCTGAAGCAGCCCAAGGGTCCTCTCGGCCAGGCCCAACAGCAGCAGGATCATCAGGGACGCCACCAGATAGGCCAGCGGGTTCGTGGCAAAGAACAGCGACGTCATAAGGGCCCACCAGTTGCCCGCCTTCAGGCCAGGGGCGCTGACGCCTGCGACGGAAAGAAGCTCCTCAGGCGGTCCGCTGAGGAAGCTGCCGGTTACCGCCCCGACCAACAGGAAAATGCCGAGGATGCTGAGCGTCAGCGGCACCGACCGCAGGTAATCCCCCAGCCGTCGGCAAGCCGGAAGCAGGACCGTTGACCAGAGCAAACCCGGCGCACGGGATTCGCCTGCTTCCCTCATTTCGCCCACCCCCCGTGTGCAGCCAGCAGCTCAAGCCCGTTGCCCATGCCGGGAGTCAGCACGTCCCATGAGTGGCCAGTGTGAGCCACGACGTCCGAGCCGACGGTGAAACCTGCCCCTGAAGACGCCGCCTCAAGGGTCCGCATATTTAGCACAAACTCCGGGTCGGTGGCCCCGGCCGCGAAATACGCCACGCTGCCAGGATACTGGCGCTCCTTCAACAGGGTCAGCGGTACCTGGGCGTCAAACGCGGCGGTGTCGCCGTGGAAAGCTGCGTCAACCGTTTTCTGGCGTTCCTTGGCCAGGGCTGGCTCAATCTCGCTGGAGAAGGCCAGAACGCCCGTGTACACCTCCGGGTGGCGGGTGCCCATCTGAACTGCACACGTGGCACCAAAGCTGAAACCGCCGATGGCCCATTGCCGGTGATCGGCGTCCACGTCCAACATTGCTGAAATCCATGCGGGCACGTCAACGGAGAGGTACGTGTCCGCCTTGGCGATGGCGCTGTCCATGCAGAGGTTGTTCGCTGACTGGCTGCCGTTGGGATCAACCACCACAACAACCGGCGCCACTCCCCCGTGCCGGGCGGCGAAAGTGTCCATGCGTGCCCTGAGCGACCCGCCGGTCAGCCAGTCGGCGGGGCCGCCGGGCTGGCCGGGCACCAGAACCAGCACCGGAAGGCTGGGACGGTTCGAAGCAAAGTAGGCCGGTGGAAAGTAGATGTAGGAGTCGCGGGCCTGGAGGCCCGAGGCGGTTCCTGGAATGGATGCGGTGCGGAGAACGCCATCGGCGGGGAGCTCAGTGGCCGGTTTCCATCCGTCCAGAGATGTTGCCGGGCCGTTCGGCTGGCGCATTAACTCCTGTTCCAGGGCCGGGATGCGGCTCAGCGCCGTTCCCGTCAGGTCCGCAACTGTCCGGTTGAGGCCGAAATAGGCGTTGATCTGCACCGCGGCAAGCAGCACCACTGCCAAGAGGGCAAGCACATCCAGCGCACGGCGGCACCAAGACGCCGTGCGAAGCCGGAGCATCACCAGCAGGAGTGCGGCCACAGCGGGAAACACCCACGCCAGGACGTCGAACGGTAGTTCTTCGGGGAACGTTGAGGCCCAATAGATGAGGACCCAATGGACCAGGAGCACTGCGACGGCTGCGGCAGCCACTGAGGCGGCAACACTGAGGAACCAGCGGCGGCGGCGAAGGGCGCGCGGGCGCCAGATCAGGGACAGTGCGGCGGCGGCACCAAGGACCCAGGCGGCCCAGTACACCGGTCCGTCGGTCAACCGGATATCAGCAATCCAATCCACGTGGCTAGCGCCAGGTACCCACGCCGATGACCGGCCCGGCTTCCAGCCAGGAGGACAGTCCCGTGTAGGCATCGAATTTCATGGCCAGCCGCAGATCCTGGCCTTCGTATCGCAACTCGACAATAACGACGTCCGGCTGGACCTTCACAGCCTCGGCCTCGGTGGGTTTGCGACGGCCCAGCAGCTCCAGGGAGCTGCGCTTGAACTTGTGTTTGGGGCGCACGCTCAAGGAAAGCAGCCGGAACCACTCAAGGTCGTTGTCCTGGTAACGACAAACCCCCATCTGCCAACTGTTTCCAGCGATGCAAATGGAGGCGTCCACCGTGCCCAGGGCGCGCCGCAGATTGAAGCGGCGCACCCCCGAAAGGCACAGTGCGAAAATCAGCAATCCGAAAACGATTGCCAAGGCGATGAACGTAAAAGTGGGCGCGTCCATCAGGGTCGTGCTAGCGGATCCCAGCAGTAGCCGCGTCACCCAGTTGGGCGTTGTCAGCAACAATCACCACGCGGTTGTTGTCGACGGAGAAAAATCCGCCGTCAACAGCCACGGCAATGCGGTTCCCGGAAACCGGCTCAATGGCCAGTTCCCCTTCGGCCAGGATCGCCAGCAGGGGCGAGTGGCCGGGCAGGATTCCGATCTCACCATCACTGGTGCGGGCCTTGACCATCTTGGCCGCTCCGGACCACACGAAGTGGTCCGCTGCGACAATCTCAACCTCAAGCTCAGCCATATTACTTGGTCTGTTCCTGGATCTTGGCCCACTGGCGCTCAACATCGTCCAGGCCGCCGACGTTGAAGAACGCCTGCTCTGCAACGTGGTCAAGCTCGCCGTCGCAGATGGCAGTGAAGCCTTCAACCGTGTCCTTGATGGTGACGGTAGAGCCCTCGACGCCGGTGAACTGCTTGGCGGTGTAGGTGTTCTGGGAGAGGAACTGCTGGATACGGCGTGCACGCGACACAACGATCTTGTCCTCTTCCGACAGTTCGTCAACGCCAAGGATGGCGATGATGTCCTGGAGTTCCTTGTTCTTCTGCAGGATCTGCTTCACGCGGACAGCCGTGTTGTAGTGGTCCTGACCGATGTACTGCGGGTCCAGGATACGGGACGTCGACGTCAGCGGGTCAACGGCCGGGTACAGACCACGGGAAGCAATTTCACGGGAAAGTTCCGTGGTTGCGTCGAGGTGTGCGAAGGTCGTGGCCGGGGCCGGGTCGGTGTAGTCATCTGCGGGAACGTAGATGGCCTGCATCGAGGTGATCGAGTGGCCCTTGGTGGACGTGATGCGCTCCTGGAGGAGGCCCATCTCGTCAGCCAGGTTGGGCTGGTAGCCCACGGCCGACGGCATGCGGCCGAGGAGGGTGGAAACCTCGGAGCCTGCCTGGGTGAAGCGGAAGATGTTGTCGATGAAGAGCAGCACGTCCTGGTTCTGCACATCGCGGAAATACTCCGCCATGGTCAGGGCAGACAGTGCAACTCGAAGACGCGTTCCCGGCGGCTCATCCATCTGGCCGAATACAAGGGCGGTGTCCTTGAGGACGCCTGCCTCTTCCATTTCGACCCAGAGGTCGTTACCTTCACGGGTACGCTCGCCAACACCGGCGAATACAGAGGTACCACCGAAGTTACGGGCCACACGGGTGATCATTTCCTGGATCAGAACCGTCTTGCCCACGCCGGCGCCGCCGAACAGGCCGATCTTTCCACCCTTGATGTACGGGGTGAGAAGGTCAATGACCTTGATGCCGGTTTCCATCATCTCCGTGGAACCCTCAAGCGTCGCAAAGGCCGGGGCCTTGCGGTGAATGGGCCAGCGCTCGGTGATCTCGAGTTCGGCCTCCGTCACGTCAAGCGGCTGTCCGAGGACATTGAAGATGTGCCCCTTGACGACGTCGCCGACGGGCACGGAGATGGGGGCACCGGTATCCACCACAGCGGTACCGCGGACCAGTCCGTCGGTTGCCTGCAGGGAGATGGCGCGAATCACGTTGTCGCCGAGGTGCAGGGCAACCTCGAACGTGATGGTCTTGGTCTCACCGTTGAGGGTAATCTCGGTGGTGAGTGCGTTGTAAATCGAGGGGATTGCGTCAGCCGGGAATTCGACGTCGACAACCGGGCCAATAACACGTGCAATACGGCCGGTAGCACCGGTCGTCGCGGCTACGTGTTCGGTAGCAGTGGCAGTCATCTCTCTCACTTCACTCAGTAGATGGCGTGGGGTTAAGTTTGTTCTTTAGTGCAGGTACAGCTGGACCGGACCGGGCTAGGACGCGTTCAAGGCGTCGGCACCGGCAACGATTTCAGAAAGCTCCTGCGTAATTTCAGCCTGTCGGGCTGTGTTGCGCAGACGCGTGTACTTCTTGATAAGGTCCGTGGCGTTGTCGCCGGCAGACTTCATCGCCCGCTGGCGGGCTGCAAGCTCGGAAGCTGCGGCCTGCAACATGGCGGCAAAAATGCGTGACTCGATGTAGCGCGGCAGCAGGGCATCAAGGACCTGTTCCGCCTCCGGCTCGAATTCGTAGAGCGGCAGGAGGTCCGACTCGGACGCCGCCTGCTCTTCAACAACCTCGAGCGGAAGCAGCCGGATAACCGTCGGCTCCTGCATCACCATGGACTTGAAGCGGGTGTAAACGACATGGATCTCGTCCACGCCACCCTCTTCATAGTCTGTCGCGAAGGCTTCGAGCAGTGCCGCGCCGACTTCACGTGCAGTTCCAAACTCGGGCGCATCCGTGTTGCCGGTCCACACCCGCTCGTAAGGAAGGGTGCGGAAGTCAAAGTACGCCTGCGCCTTGCGGCCCATCACATACGTCTTGACTTCTTTGCCCTCTCCGCGGAGCAGTTCGTTGAGGCCAACCGCCTGCTTAAGCACACTTGCCGAATAGGAACCGGCAAGGCCGCGGTCAGCACTGATGACCAGGACGGCGGCCCGGCGGATCTGCTCCGGTTCGGTGACCAACGGGTGGTCGATTTCGCTCTGGCTCGCGACAGCAGAAACGGCACGCGTAATCGCGTTTGCGTAAGGCAGTGAAGCCGCTACGCGTGCGCGGGCCTTGCCAATGCGCGAGGTAGCGATCAGTTCCATCGCCTTGAAGATCTTGCGCATCGACGTGGTCGAGCTGATCTTCTGGCGGTAGACCCGAATCTGGGCTCCCATACTTTTCCTTTCCTAAGATCCCGATGGCCGGGACTGCCGGAACCTCAAAGGTCCCGGCAGTCCCTGCCAGCGAAACTAGCGCTTCTGCTTGACGATTTTTTCCTGGTCAACGGCACCCTCGGAGATAGCGTCGTGCTCCTCGTGGCCGGCGCCTACCAGGCGGTTGTCACCTTCACCGAAGAAGCCCTTTTTGAAGGCCACGATTGCAGTCTTCAGTGCTTCGGCAGTGTCATCGTCCATAACGTTAGTCTGCGCCAGCGTGGTCAGGATGGAGGACTTGTGCTTGAGGTGCTCCAGGAATTCGGTCTCAAAGCGGTTGATGTCCTCAACCGGAACCTCGTCGAGGTAGCCGTTGGTACCGGCCCAGATGGACACAACCTGGTTCTCGATCGGGAACGGAGAGTACTGGCCCTGCTTGAGCAGCTCCATCAGGCGGGCACCACGGGTCAGCTGCTGGCGCGATGCGGCATCAAGGTCCGAAGCGAACATGGCGAAAGCCTGCATGTCGCGGTACTGGGCCAATTCCAGCTTCAAAGTACCGGAGACCTTCTTCATGGACTTGACCTGTGCAGCACCACCAACGCGGGACACAGAGACACCCACGTCGACAGCCGGACGCTGGTTAGCGTTGAAGAGGTCCGACTGCAGGAAGATCTGGCCATCGGTAATGGAGATCACGTTGGTCGGGATGTAGGCAGAGACGTCGTTTGCCTTGGTCTCGATGAGTGGCAGGCCGGTCATCGAACCGGCACCGAGCTCGTCAGAGAGCTTGGCACAACGCTCCAGCAGGCGGGAGTGCAAGTAGAAGACGTCGCCCGGGTAAGCTTCGCGTCCCGGCGGGCGGCGCAGCAGCAGTGACACTGCACGGTACGCCTCGGCCTGCTTGGAGAGGTCATCAAACACGATGAGAACGTGTTTGCCGCCGTACATCCAGTGCTGGCCGATGGCCGAACCGGCGTACGGTGCCAGGTACTTGAAGCCTGCGGGGTCAGACGCCGGGGAAGCCACAATGGTGGTGTATTCCAGAGCGCCGTTGTCCTCAAGGGTCTGACGGACAGCCGCAATGGTGGAGGCCTTCTGACCGATTGCCACGTAGATGCAACGCACCTGCTTGGTCACGTCGCCGGAAGCCCAGTTGGCCTTCTGGTTGATGATGGTGTCGATAGCGATTGCCGACTTGCCGGTCTGGCGGTCACCGATGATCAGCTGACGCTGGCCGCGGCCGATCGGGATCATGGCGTCGATAGCCTTCAGACCGGTCTGCATCGGCTCGTGGACCGACTTACGCTGGGTCACGCCGGGCGCCTGGAGTTCCAGAGCACGGGTGGTTTCGGCCTTGATCTCGCCGAGGTCGTCGATGGGCTGGCCCAAGGGGTCAACCACACGGCCGAGGAAGGCGTCGCCTACCGGTACGGACAGAACCTGACCCGTGCGGTGGACTTCCTGGCCCTCTTCGATTCCGGTGAAGTCACCGAGTACGATGACACCGATCTCGCGGACGTCAAGGTTCTGGGCCAGGCCCAGGGTGCCGTCTTCAAAGCGAAGCAGCTCGTTCGCCATGACCGAGGGAAGGCCCTCAACACGGGCGATGCCGTCACCTGCGGTTGTTACACGGCCAACCTCTACGCGCTCTGCGTTTCCGGGTTCGTAGGACGCCGCGAACTCGTTCAACGCATTACGGACGTCGTCGGCGTTGATGGTCAATTCGGCCATCTGCAGTCCCTGCTCTCCTGTTTTCGTGATCATCGTTGCTCACGATGACCGGGGTTTCGTTTCGTTAAGTTGTGCTTGTCCGGCTAACCGGCCAGTTGGCGGTGAAGCTGACCCAGCCGGGTTATAACCGAAGCGTCAAGCACTTCGTCACCCACCTGGACGCGGATTCCACCGATCAGTTCAGGATCAACGGTGAGGTTGATCTTGAGCTCGCGAGCGTACAGGGAATTAAGCCCTGACTGGAGGCGGGCGAACTGCGTTTCCGTCAAAGGACGGGTGACACTGACCGTTGCAATCCAGCGCTGCTGCCGCTTGGCTGCCAGCTCGGCGAACCGGGCTAGCAGCATGGTCGGCTTGATGCCGCGGGGCTGGGAAACCGCCTGCGCAATGAGGACGTTTGCTGCCTCGCCTGCGCCGGGATGCAACTTCTGCGCCAACCCGGTCTTCGCTGCAGCACTGGCCTGCGGCTCAGACAGAGCACGTTGTACCTCGTGGTTGGAGGCAACGGCCTGGTTGAAGGAGAACAGATCGTTCTCCAGCTCTTCCAGCCCAGAGATTCCGGAGGCAGAAACGGCCGACTTGTTTTCAGCAACGGCGATAACCACCGTTGCGGCAAGCGTCTCGAGTGCATCGCCGATATCTCGGGCCGATGCCCAGCGTGAACTGGCCAGTCCGCCCGCGATGTCCGCAGCCTCAGCGGAGACTTTTCCGCCAACCAGCTGCCTGACAAGCGCCGACTTTTCGTCACCGGTGCGGGACGGGTCAGTCAGGGCGCGGCGCAAGCCAGCCGAGCTGTCCACCGTTCCCAGGATTCCGAAGAGTTCCTTAGCCAACTGCAGCGAGGCCAACGGAAGCTTTGCTTCCAGTTGGGTCAGCGCCTTGGTCAGCGATTCGCTCGATACACCTGACATTACTTAGCTGCACCTGCGTTCTGGTTCTCCAGATCTGCCAGGAAGCGGTCAACCACACGGGCAGAACGCTCGTCATCGTTGAGTGCTTCGCCAACGATGCGGCCTGCCAGCGTGGTGGCCAGCGTGCCCACCTCGGAGCGCAGGGACACAACTGCGGCCTGGCGCTCCGATTCGATCTGCACGTGTGCCTGTGCCGTGATGCGGGCAGACTCAGCGGCAGCCTTTTCCTTCAGATCTGCAAGAATCTGGGCGCCTTCAGCACGGGCTTCCTCGCGGATGCGGTTAGCTTCCGCGCGGCCTTCCGTGAGCTGCTGCTTGTACTCTTCGAGTGCTGCAGAAGCCTCTGCCTGCGCCTTTTCTGCCTTGGCAATGCCACCTTCAATGGCCTCGGCACGCTCTGCAAACGTCTTCTCGAACATCGGGACAACGAACTTGACCACGATGAACATGAGGACAGCAAAGCCGACGAGGACAACGCCCATTTCCCAGACGTTGGGAACGAGCGGGTTGGTCGCCTCGGCGCCTTCCACGGCGGCTGAGATGATCGTTTGATACATAATTCACCCGTCCTTATCTACTCGGTTCTGGATGTTCGCTTGGTTCTGAAGGTTTACTTGAGAACGAAGGCGAAGACCAGGCCGAGGATGGCGAGGGCTTCAGTCAGGGCCAGGCCGAGGAATGCGATCGGCTGCAGGACGCGCTGGGCCTCCGGCTGACGTGCTACGCCGTTGATGTAAGCGGCGAACACGAGACCCACACCGATACCACCACCGATGGCGGAGAGGCCGTAGCCGATGAGGTTGAGGGAGCCGTTGATGGAGCCTTCCATTTTTCTTCCTTTCAAGATGCCACCCATGTGGCAGGTTGTTTGGGTTGCTTCATCCCCGTGAGGGGAAGATTGTGGGTGCCTTAGTGGCTGTCCGCGTGCAGCGCGCCTTCGATATAGATGGCAGTCAGCAGCGTGAAGACGTACGCCTGGAGGGCCATGATGAGCGCCTCGAGCATGTACATGGCGATGGAACCGGCCAGGACGAGTACCGAGGCTCCCTTGAGAAGGACGCTCTCCTGCATGATGAGGAACTCAATGCCGGAACCGGCGATCATGACGATCAGGTGGCCGGCCAGCATGGTGGCAAACAGACGGAGGCTGTGCGTGACGGGCCGGACCAGGAAGTTCGAGATGATCTCGATCGGGATGATGAGAGGGAGAATATAGACCGGTACACCGGAGGGTACCGTGGCCAGCTTGAAGTACTTCAGGCCGTTCTTCTTGATGCCAATGCCAATCCACGTGACGTACACAATGCCCGCCAGGACATAGGCGCCGCCGACGTGCGAGAAGCTCGGCAGCTGAATCACGGGAATGGCGCCGTAAATGTTGTTTACGAGGATAAAGAAGAAGAGGCTGAACAACAGCGGCACATACTTCATAAAGTCTTTGCCACCGATAATGTCCTTGGCGATGCTGTTACGCACAAAGCCATAGGCCATTTCACCAGCGAACTGGAGCTTGCCGGGAACAAGCTGCTGCTTCCGCGCAGCTAGCAGAAAGAATGTGGCGATAATGACGACCGACAGGATTACGAGCAGCATCTGCTTGGAGAATCCGTCAGCCACCCCCCACGGCAGGATTGCCGGCAGGTGCATTTCTTCAATTCCAGGAGGATTAAACTCTCCTGAATCTTGGGCCGGGAGCGCAAGCGCGATCAACGCGTTTCCTCTCTGCAGTGTCCATCATTGGGCGTTGGTCGAGGACCCGCGGATTTGTGCTCCGCAGCTCCCCCTGTGAAATTATTTGGCATTTGTGTTTCCGTCCGCGGACGGGCCGCTGTCTGCTCTGCTCTTACCGGCCGTGGTTCTGGAACTGGTAAGGCCATGCATGTGGGAAAGATAGAAACCCCCGAGAGCTCCAAGCAGAGCGCCTGCGAGCACGATCCAGCGGGTTCCCCACAGATTATCCAGACCCCACCCTATCAAACTCCAGACGATGATTCCGCCAATAATGTAGCTAAAGACGGCCATTCCGGCGTTGTATCCGCCGTCGTTGTTTTCGGCCGACACCCCCATCGTGGGAGCAGCGTTCTTGGGCGCGGAAGAGCCGTTTTCGGCTGGTCGTTTCCGATCAGACATCGTTCGGCTCCTTGGGCTCGGGGTCGTTGTAAATCTGCAGGCGTGCCGTGCTGAAGCCATAGATTTCGGCGGCCTGCCAGAAGACAACAGTGGCAACGGCACCAATCAGGAACCATTGCGCGTGAAGCCAGGCAGGCGCTCCGATCACAAACAGGACAACTGCGAAACCCACGACCTTGACAAAATATGTGGCCACGAACATTCCGATGGCACCTGAGGGGTTGTTGCGCCCCATGAAGTGGCCCACAAGGAGACTGACGGCGAAGAAGAGCATCACCAGGAGGCCGCCCAAAGTACTGGACAGAAGGCCGCTGGGGCCGTTCAGGATCACCGCCGGGATGCCCACCAGGATCAGCGCGCCTGCACCGGCAGCTGAACTGAGCGCGAGGAGGCGAAGCCACAAAGACCGCGTGGGACCGGAAACACCAACGGGTCCGCTGCCGGACGCATGTCCGGATTCGGCGTTGGAGGTCACAAGATCCCAATCGTCGGCGCCCTGGGGCTGGGGTGGAGGGCAGCTTTGGCTGCACCTGAATTCTACACGAGATAGAAATAAATCCGAACGCGGTTACGCGGTGAACTCGTCGCTCCCCCGGCGCAGGTACGGCCAGGCCGTGACCAAGCCCATCACCAACGTTGCGAAGATGTCCACCGCCAGCACCACCTGCCACGGGAACACGGCAAAAGCCAGGCCGCCGAACGACAGCACCGCTGTCCACAAGTAGAGCAGGATCACGGCGGTCCGGTGCGAGTACCCGATGTCCAGCAGCTTGTGATGGAGGTGTCCCCGGTCGGCGGACCAGGGTGATCGCCCTCGGGCTGTCCTGCGCACTACGGCGAGGCCCAGGTCAAGCAACGGCAGGAAGAGTACGGCGAAGGGCAGCAGGATGGGTATGACGGTGGAGATACCGTTTGCCCGGTCATACAGCCCGGACGTGATCTGGCCGGTGGAGACAATACCGGCGGAGGCCATCAGCAGCCCAATCAACATGGCACCGGAGTCACCCATGAAGATTTTCGACGGAAACCAATTGTGCGGCACGAAGCCAATGCAACCGCCCACCACGACCGCGGTCAGGAGCGTCGCGAGATCGGATTTGTCTAGCACATCTGAGTTCCGGTGCACCCAATAGGCCGTCAGGAAGAACGCGGTTCCGCCGATGATCGCCACGCCGGCGGCCAGCCCGTCGAGGCCGTCAATGAAGTTGAAGGCGTTCATGGTGGTGACGATGAGCCCGGCTGTCAGCACCACTCGAAGCATCTCGTTCTCAAGGAAGATCGGCTCCGGAACCCACGGCACAATCGTCATCTGGACTCCCCAGGTCGCCACCACCAGGGCTGCAGCGCTCTGGCCGATGAGTTTCATCCACCAACGGATGTCCAGGAGGTCGTCCGCGATCCCCACGAGCACGATCAGCGCCGCGCCCGCCAATACGCCCCACGGCGAGAAGTTGTTCCGGTAGATGTCCTTGACGAAGAAGGACTGGCTGGCCACGAGGAGGGCCACCAGTACGCCGAGGAAGATGGCAACCCCGCCCAGCCGGGACACCGGCGTCGTATGCATGTCACGGCTGCGGATGGGAGCGTGGAGTTCAAGCCGGTGCCCGATGACGCGGGCACCCCAAGTGGCTCCGTAGGACACGACGGCAGCCGTCAGCCCCATAAGCAGGTACATAATCATGCGATAGCGGCCGTTTCGTCGGTGTTCGGCGCAACCCTGCGGGTGCGCTCAGGCATGGACAGCGGCCCGAACAGGTGGTCCTCGATCGATGGGCTCACTGGCGGGGAATCTGACTTTCGATAAATGAAACTTCTCCGTCGCCGGGCGCGCAGTAGGCAGTGCTTGGTGCCTTACAGGGCTGTATTACAGTGGACTCTAGTCAAGATACTAGCGCCAACGGCTCCATGGCTTCGCGCCACACTGGCGCATTGCGAGCGGGGAATCCCCTGAAGGCCATGCTGAAAGGAATCCCCATGACCGTCCGGGTTGCAGTTGCCGCCGTGACATTTAACCGTCATAAGGAGCTGTCCGTCCTGCTGGACGCCATTAATGCGCAGTCCGCGGCAGTGGACACCATCTGCCTTGTCGACAGCGGCACGGACCCCGCACGCGATGTTGCCGTGCGGCACACAAATGTTGACTACGTCCGTTCCGAAGCGAACCTCGGCGGGGCAGGCGGCTTTGCCCTCGCCGCGCTGAAGGCGGTGGCCAGCGGTGCCAAATGGGTCTGGATGATGGACGACGACGCCGAGCCGACAGATCCCGAATGCCTCGCCACGCTGCTGCGTGAAGCCGAGGCCCGCGACCTTGAAGCCGTGGTCCCGCTGGTGGTTGCCCCGGGCCATCCCGACCGGCTGTCCTTTTTCTTCCGGCTGGATGGGAAAGTAAGCCACGACCGGGCCGAACTGGAAAAAGTAGGTTTCCTGCCCAACGACGGACACTTCTTTAACGGTGCCCTGATCAGGTCCGACGTGTTTTTCAAGGTGGGCCTGCCGGACATGCGCCTCTTTATCCGCGGCGACGAAGTGGACTTCACCATCCGCCTCCGCAAGGCTGGTATCAGGTTCGGCACAGTCACCACCACCGCCATCACCCACCCGCATGCGTTTTCCGAGACGCAGCATGTATTTGGTGCACGCTGGCATGTGATTGTGCCGGATTCGGCGTTCAAGCGTTACTACTACTACCGCAACCGCGGGTACCTGATCCGCCGCTATTTCCGGGTCAAGTCGCTGGTGGCCGACGTCGGCGGCTATCTTGGCTATTTTGCGAAGCGCCGTGACCTGCCTGGACTGCTCGCCTGGGCACGGTCCTTTACGAAAGGACTGCGTGCTAAAGGCTTCGCGCCGCTTGAGGACCAGGAGTTCTAGGATACGCGGCGCAGCCTGCGCCGGACCAGGAGCCAGAGGAGTACCCACGGCTCGCCGAAAACGCGGTACGCAACCCTGCGCGGATGCAGCAGCAGGCGCCACGCCCACTCCAGCCCGAGCCTTCCCAGCCAGCGCGGTGCCAGTTTTTGCACGCCCGCCAGCTGCTCGATGGCGCCGCCCACCGTGCAGTAGATGGCCGGCGGGAGCATATCCAGGCGACGCTGCAGCACTGATTCCTGGAGTGGCATGCCCAGCCCGAGCAGGACGAGCTGGGGTTGCTGCTCCACGAGCCAGCCCACCGCGGCGGTTTCGACGTCGTCGTTCCAGCCTTCGCCGGGGAACCCTGTCACGCTGGCGGCCGGGGCAATGCCCTGGAGCCGTGTGACCGCTTTGGCGTTGGCTTCCGTGCCGGCGCCGACCACGGCGATCCGTTCAAGGCCGTCCACCAGGCCCAGGGACGGCAGCCAGTCGGTCGACCCCAGCCGGTAATCCATCAGCGAGCTGACAGCGTTTCCCGTCCTGCCCCACAACCACAGCACCGGTGCACCGTCCAGGAGCACCACGTCGCTGTTCTCGTACAGAGAGCGGAATCCTGCGCCGGAATGGGTCAGCGTCACGCTGTGCAGGTTATGTCCGACGACGGTGCGTCGGGTCCCGTCGTCGACAAACCCGGAGAGCACCTCAACCAGTCCGTCCACCGTCAGCGGAGTGGCATCGACGCCGAGGAAAGGGATGTTCTGGCGTGCCAGGCTCACCCGTCAGTCTCCCGGACCGGTGCGGCCGGCCCGTCGACAGTTTTTTCAGCGGCAGGTCCATCAGATGCGTCCCATTCGGCGTCTGATTCGGCCGGAAGAGCGACTTCCTCAGATTCTTCCTCGGGCTCAGCCATCGGAATTTCGCCCAGGCCCAATACTCCCGGAACGTGCTCGCGGAGTTGTTCCAGGGACACGGCGCCGTTGCGCACCACCCGCAGGAGCGGACCGGTGGCGTCCACAATCGTGGAAGGCACGGCGTCGGTTCCTTCCACCGGCCGGAAACCGCCTTCGAGGTAGACCTCCACGGACTCCGCGAGCTGGGCCCGCGCCTCAGCGGCGGTCTGCGCCGGCGGCTGGCCGGTCCGGTTGGCGGAGGACACAGCCAGCGGACCCGTCAAGGTCAGTAGTTCCTGGGCCACTTCGTCGGCGGGCATACGCAGGGCCACGGTTCCCTGGGTCTCGCCCAGGTCCCAGTCCAGTGACGGCTGGGCGTGCAGGATCAGGGTCAGTCCCCCCGGCCAGAACGCCTCGGCGAGCTTGCGGGCATCAGCGGAAACATCTGTGGCCAGGCCGTCCAGCGCGTTGATCCGGGGAATCAGTACGGGCGGCGGCATGGTGCGGCTGCGCCCTTTGGAGGCCAACAGCATGGTGACGGCCTGCGGCGAAAAGGCGTCGGCGGCAATTCCGTAAACCGTGTCCGTGGGGAACACCACGCACTTCTTTTCGCTGATGGCACGCTGGGCATGCTCCAGGCCAAGGGCGCGCTGATCCGCTGACGTGCAGTTGTAGGTTGTGGTCACTGGCCTATTCTTTCATCACTCGTGGTGCGGACCGGCAAGGACGGCGCTGGTGGCGCGTTCCTTGCCGTTGAGGTCCAGGTGTGTGGTGATCTCCCGCCAGGCACCCGTCCGTTGCATCATGCCGGCGATCCAGCCGGCCTGGACTTCCGCGTGTTCCATCACGAAGTAGCCGCCGGGAACCAGCAGCCGGGCAGCCGAGGCGGCCGCCGCCGTTGGAAGTTCCATGCCGTCCGCTCCCCCGCCGTACAGGGCTTCGGGAGGATCGTGCAGGGCAACTTCGGGTTCATTCGGGATGGCTTCGGCGGGAATATAGGGCGGGTTGGAAATTACGACGTCGAAGGTTCCGTTAAGTTCCGGCAGCGCGTCGCGGAGGTCCCCCAGCACCAGCTTGACGCCCAACGGCGCCAGGTTCCTGGCCGCCCACGCGTGCGCGAACGGACTGTATTCCACGGCGTGGACTTCCGCGCCGGGCACCTCGTGGGCAATGGAGCCGGCGATCGCGCCCGACCCCGTTCCCAGGTCCACAATCCGCGGGTGTGCCATGCCCTTGACGTGGTCGATGACCAGTTGGACAACGGACTCTGTTTCCGGCCGGGGGATAAAGACGCCGGGCCCGACGGCAAGCTCCAGGTACCTGAAATGCGCCACCCCGGTGATGTGCTGCAGCGGGATCCGTTGGGCCCGTTCAGCAACAAGTTCGGCGTAGCCAACAGGTGCGGGGGTGTCCCCCAGCATCATCGCCCGGAGCCTGCCCAGCCCCACACTGAGCAGGTGGTCCGCCAGGAGTTCCGCGTCGACGCGGGGGCTGGGGACCCCGGCGTCCCGGAGGATCGCCGTGGCCTCGCTAACGGCAGCCGCGAGGGACTGCCCGGACCCGAGTGTCATGAGTGCCGGCGGCTAGTCGCCGATGGCGTCCAGGCGTGCCTGTTCGTCCATCTCGATGGCGGACTGGATTACCGGTTCCAGGTCACCGTTCATGACCTGGTCCAGGTTGTATGCCTTGTAGCCGGTGCGGTGGTCCGCGATCCGGTTTTCCGGGTAGTTGTACGTGCGGATGCGCTCGGAACGGTCCATGGTGCGGATCTGGGACTTGCGCTGGGCCGAGTTCTCGGCGTCGATGATTTCCTGTTGGTGCGCAAGGATTCGGGCACGAAGGACGCGCATGCCTGCTTCGCGGTTCTGCAGCTGGGATTTCTCGTTCTGCATGGCCACCACGATGCCGGTGGGAAGGTGCGTGATACGGACAGCGGAGTCCGTGGTGTTCACGGACTGGCCACCGGGACCAGAGGAGCGGTAGACGTCGATCTTAAGATCGTTCTGGTTGATGTCCAGTTCTTCGGGCTCATCGACCTCGGGAAGGACCAGGACGCCGGCGGCAGAGGTATGGATGCGGCCCTGCGATTCGGTGACGGGCACACGCTGTACGCGGTGGACGCCGCCTTCGAACTTGAGCCGCGCGTAAACGCCTTCGGCAGGATCGTTCGAGTTGCCCTTGACGGCCATCTGGACGTCCTTGTAGCCACCAAGATCGGACTCGTTGGCTGAGATGAGTTCAGTCTTCCAGCCGCGGGATTCCGCGTACCGGGTGTACATGCGCAGGAGGTCGCCGGCGAACAGTGCGGCTTCGTCGCCACCTTCTCCACCCTTGACCTCGAGGATCACGTTACGGGCGTCGTCAGGGTCCCGCGGAATGAGGAGCCTGCGCAGCTTCGCGGAAGCCTGCTCCAGCGCTGCCTCCAGCACGGGAACCTCGGCAGCAAACTCAGGGTCCTCCGCGGCCATTTCCTTGGCCGCGGCGAGGTCGTCCTCCAGGGCATGCCACTTGTTGTATGCCTCCACGATGCCATTGAGCTGCGCGGACCGCCGCCCCAGCTTCCGGGCCAGCCGCTGGTCAGCATAAACAGCAGGGTCACCAAGCTGCGACTGGATAGCATCATGCTCATCAAGCAGGCCCTGTACGGACTCAAACATTTCAAAACCTCTTTCGACTCTTACAAGTCTAGTTTCATGGGACTTAACGACGAACCGCCCAAAATATGCCGGCCATCAGGCCGGCATATTTTGAGCGGTGAGCGCAGCTACTTGTCGTTATCCGACTTCGCACCAAGCGTTGTCTTCTGGACCTGCATGAGGAACTCGACGTTGCTCCCGGTC
This sequence comes from Pseudarthrobacter sp. S3, assembly GCF_050156905.1. Lineage (NCBI taxonomy): Bacteria > Bacillati > Actinomycetota > Actinomycetes > Micrococcales > Micrococcaceae > Pseudarthrobacter > Pseudarthrobacter sp. S3. Next base: position 2,745,195 of record NZ_CP189583.1, read on the forward strand.
TCCCGGATCTTGTTGGTCAGCAGCTCAAGGCTCTGCTGCGTTTCGAGTCCGGAAAGGACACGGCGCAGCTTCCACATGATCTTGACTTCCTCGGGGGAAAGCAGGTTCTCTTCGCGGCGGGTGCCGGACGCGTTGACATCCACAGCCGGGAAGATGCGCTTGTCCGCCAGCTGGCGGGACAGGCGGAGCTCCATGTTGCCGGTGCCCTTGAACTCTTCGAAGATGACCTCGTCCATCTTGGAACCGGTCTCGACGAGCGCGGTTGCCAGGATGGTCAGCGAGCCGCCGTTTTCGATGTTGCGGGCTGCACCGAAGAAACGCTTCGGCGGGTACAGCGCGGCGGAGTCGACACCACCGGACAGGATTCGGCCGGAGGCCGGTGCTGCCAGGTTGTAGGCGCGGCCCAGACGGGTCATGGAGTCCAGGAGGACCACCACGTCCATGCCCATTTCCACGAGGCGCTTGGCGCGTTCGATGGAGAGCTCGGCAACGGTGGTGTGGTCATCGGCAGGACGGTCGAAGGTAGAAGCAATGACCTCACCCTTGACCGTGCGCTGCATGTCCGTGACTTCTTCGGGACGCTCGTCAACGAGCACCATCATGAGGTGGACTTCAGGATTATTGATGGTGATGGCGTTGGCGATGGACTGCAGGATGAGCGTCTTGCCGGCCTTCGGCGGGGAGACGATCAGGCCGCGCTGGCCCTTGCCGATCGGGGCAACCAGGTCAATGACACGGGGGCCGATCTTCTTGGGATCCGTCTCGAGGCGCAGGCGCTCGGACGGGTACAGCGGAACCAGCTTGGCGAATTCGACGCGGTCCTTGAGCTCTTCCGGCGTCTTTCCGTTGACGGACGTGACACGGACCAGGGCGTTGAACTTCTGGCGTGCAGTCTGCTGGCTGCGGTCTTCGCCTTCACGCGGTGCACGGATGGCACCGACGCAGGCATCGCCCTTGCGCAGGTTGTACTTCTTGACCTGGGCGAGAGAGACGTAGACGTCGTTCGGGCCCGGCAGGTAGCCGGAGGTGCGGATGAACGCGTAGTTCTCCAGCACGTCCAGGATGCCGGCGACGGGCAGCAGGACGTCGTCCTCGGTGACCTCGACGTCGTCGACGTCCGGTCCCTGGGTGCGTCCCCGACGGCGGTCGTTCCGGTCGCGGAAACGGTCGTTACGGTCGTTGCGGGAGTTGTCCCGGCTATCCTGGCCGCCACCGGAGCGGTCATTGCGATCGTTCCGGTCCCTGCGGTTGCGGCGGTTCCGGCGGCTTCCGCCGTCAGCATCGTCGTTGTCGCGGTTGTCATCGCGGCGGGCACCATCACGCTGGCCGGCGTCGCGGCTGCCTGCGTTGTCGCGGCCACCATCGGTGGTCTCGCGGGCGCTGGTGTCTCGAGACGTGCTCTCGCGGGCAGGGGTTTCACGGGCGGTGGTGTCCCGGGCTGCGGTGTCGCGGGCGCCACGGGTGCGCCCGCTCTCACGGCGCTCAGCACGCTGGCTGTCGCCTGCTTCGGCGGCCTGGGAATCGGAACGCTGCGTTTCGGTGCGGTCAGCCTGGCGCTGTTCAGCGGCGGGCTGCTCGGCCGGAGCCTCAATTTCTTCTGGCTGCGTTGACGTGGCTGCCGCATCGCCGCGGCGGCGGTTGCGGGTACGCGGCTGGCGGCGTTCCCCTTCAGCGGCGGCCTCAACGGGCGCCGACGCCGGAGCCTCAGCGGGTGCAGCGGCCGGAGCTTCGGCGGCAGTTGCCGCGGCGGGTGCCGTAACTACTCCGTCGCTGACAGCGCGGCGGCTGCGTCCACGGCCGCGTGCACGGGTCCCCTCAGCGGCCGGAGCCTCCGAGGTTTCGCTTGCGGCAGCCACGGGTGCGGCAGCAGCCGGCGCCACGTGGTTTTCGGTCGCCTTTTCGGCAGCCTTGGCCGGAGCCTTGCTGACTGACGTACCTGCACGATGGGCGGAAATGGCGGTCACCAGATCCCCCTTACGCATACGGGATCCGCCGGAAATCCCCAGCTGGCTGGCAAGTGCCTGCAACTGGGCGAGCTTAAGGCCAGCGAGGCCACTGCTCTTGGCGGGTGCGGCCGTTGACGATCCGGCAGCAGAAGTTGATGGTTCCACAGCTGAAGACAGCTCAGTGGTTTCGGTCACGAAGGATCCTTCCCCCTCGACGGCGTCCAGACTGGGAGCTGGACGCGATGATTTTGATCTGGGCTGCAGTTCAGATCTGCAGCCGACATTTTCGGTCTTGCCGGTTGGATTTCGGCCAGCAGGGCCGGATATTGATTCACCTCACGCACCGATTAATGGCGGGGCGCCGGACTGACGGTTCAGGGGCAGACAATTCAGCTGCAGATTCCTGCGACAGACCAAGCAGGCGGCACCGGAGAATATTTCGCAGTAGGAGATCACTAACAACTGAATGCAGCTGCCGATCAGATAGGCGGGATTACCGCCGGTGCAAGTCCACCTTAGCACCTTCGACGTCCACTGCCAGCTTCAGGACGCGCCAGCCGATACCCGGGGTGTTCGCCTCAGTAAAGGACTCAATAAACCCAAGCACCTCGGCGGCTTCGGCCTCGCCGTTCGCGAGAACCAGAACTGTCGGCCCGGCCCCTGAAACCACTGCCGCGTGGCCGGCGTTGCGCAGTGCCCTGATCAGGGCCGCACTGGGGCGCATTGCCTCGGCCCGGTAGCTCTGGTGGAGGTAGTCCTCGGTACCGGCGACCAGGAACTCCGGCTTCCGGGTCAGCGCGTGGATGAGGAGCGCAGCCCGGCCGGAGTTCATCGCCGCGGCGTGGTGGCCCACGGACGCCGGCAGCAGCGCGCGGGCCGCTTCGGTGGACAGTTCAAAGTCAGGAACTGCGACGATGGGAATGACCGAACCAACAACGGTGGCGCAGGTGCTCCTGTACTGGTCACTGTCCTGCCATGATAGCGCCAATCCGCCGAAAATCGCCGGTGCGACGTTGTCCGGGTGGCCTTCCATCTCGCTGGTGAGCTGCAGGATCCAGTCCCGCCCTCGCTGCCCCGCCGCCGGCACCATGGCGTTGGCGGCGGATACTGCGGCCACCACCGCCGAGGCTGACGACCCCAGGCCACGGCCGTGCGGATTGACGTTCGTCGCCGTAATTTTTAGCCCGCCGTGACGGTAGCCCAGCCGCGAGAAAGCGGCCTCCATGGCCTGGACCACGAGGTGGCTCCCGTCGCGCGGCAGGCTGTCCGCCCCCTCGCCGCTGAGCTCGAACAGGAGCTCATCAGTTTTAAGGCTTTCCACTGTCAGGGTGTCGTGCAGTGCCAGGGCGAGGCCCAGGCTGTCGTAACCCGGTCCGAGGTTGGCGCTGGTGGCCGGGACTCTGACGGTGACGCGCTGTCCTGCCTCAATGACGGGCAGGTCAACGGCGGTGGTCGAGGTGGTTTCCAAGGCTACTTTTCTTCCAGTCCCAGTTCAGCTGCGACTGTCACGACGTCGTTGGAGACCTTGACGGGCTGCACTTCACTGCCGTCCTCGGTCCGGAGGGCCCACTGGGGGTCCTTGAGTCCGTGGCCGGTAACGGTGATGACGATCGTTTTGCCGGTAGGAACTTCACCGGCTGCATGCTTCTTGAGCAGGCCGGCCACACCGGCGGCGGACCCGGGCTCCACGAAAACGCCTTCGCGGGCGGACAGCCAGCGGTGGGCATCGAGGATCTGCTCGTCAGTCACGGCATCGATGAATCCGCCGGACTCGTCGCGGGCCGCGATGGCACCGTCCCAGGATGCCGGGTTGCCGATCCGGATGGCAGTGGCGATGGTGTCCGGCTCCGTGATCGGGTGCCCCGCGACGAACGGTGCCGCGCCGGCTGCCTGGAAGCCCCACATCTGGGGGGTTTTGGTGGACACGGCGGGCAGGGTTCCGGCTGTTTCGGATTCGAACGGCGCCGAGTATTCCTTGTAGCCCTTCCAGTACGCGGTGATGTTACCGGCGTTGCCGACGGGAAGGACGTGGATGTCCGGAGCATCGCCGAGCGAATCGACAATCTCAAACGCGCCCGTCTTCTGGCCCTGGATGCGGGCCGGGTTCACGGAGTTGACCAGGAACACCGGGTAGGACTCCCCCAGCTTCCGTGCAATGTCCAGGCAGTTATCGAAGTTGCCGTCCACCTGGAGCAGCGTGGCGCCGTGCGCGATGGCCTGGCTCAGCTTACCCATGGAGATCTTGCCCTCGGGGACCAGCACCGCACATTTCAGTCCCGCTGCCGTGGCGTACGCCGCGGCGGAAGCTGAGGTGTTGCCGGTGGACGCGCACACGACTGCCTTTGCACCGGACGCAACAGCGGCCGTCATGGCCATGGTCATGCCGCGGTCCTTGAAGGAACCGGTGGGGTTCATCCCCTCGACCTTCAGGTACACGGTGGAACCCGTGAGCTCGGAGAGCTTCTGCGCGTGGACCAGCGGAGTGCCGCCCTCGCCCAGCGTGATGACCCGGGTGGACTCCGTGACAGGCAGACGGTCAGCGTATTCGCGGATAACGCCGCGCCATTGGTGAGCCACTTAGACTCCTTCTACCCGCAGAACGGATGTTACTGAATTGATGACGTCCAGGCCTTTGACGGCCTCGACGGTGGCTGCGAGGGCAGCCTCTGATGCGCGGTGCGTAACGATCCGCAGTTCGGCCGACTCCACGTTGGACTCTGCGTCCCGGTGGATGGTCTGCCGCATGATTTCGATGGACACGCCTTGCTCCGCAAAGAGCTGGGCGATCCGGGCCAGCACGCCGGGCTGGTCAGCCACATCCAGGCCGATGTAGTAGCTGGTCATGACCGCGTCGATGGGCAGCGCCGGGACGTGGCCCGTGGTGGTCTCCGTGCGACCGGGACCACCCAGCACAATGCGGCGGGCGGCCGAAACGAGGTCACCCAGCACGGCCGATGCCGTCGGAGTTCCGCCGGCACCCCGTCCGTAGAACATCAGCTCGCCGGCGTTTTCCGCCTCAATAAAGACCGCGTTGAACGCGCCGCGAACGGCGGCCAGCGGGTGCTCGCGCGGCAGCAGCGTGGGGTGCACGCGCACGGAGACGCCTTCTCCGCCGTCGGCATCGGTGAGCTTTTCGGCGATGGCCAGCAGTTTGATGACAAAGCCGGCGTCTTTGGCCGCGGCGATGTCCGCGGCGCTAACGGAGGTGATGCCCTCGCAGTGGACGTTCTCCAGGGCGAAGCGGGTGTGGAAAGACAGCGAGGCCAGGATGGCGGCCTTGGCTGCGGCATCGTGGCCTTCGACGTCGGCGGTGGGGTCAGCCTCCGCGTAACCGAGGCGCTGGGCTTCGGCGAGGGCGTCCGCGAACTGGGCGCCGGTGGAGTCCATCTGGTCCAGGATGAAGTTGGTGGTGCCGTTGACGATGCCCAGCACACGGGTGATGCGGTCGCCGGCCAGGCTGTCCCGGATGGGGCGCAGGATGGGGATGGCACCGGCTACGGCGGCTTCGTAGGACAGCTGCACGCCGGCCTTGTCCGCCTCTTCGTAGAGGGTGGGGCCGTCCTGGGCGAGCAGGGCCTTGTTGCCGGTGACAACACAGGCGCCGTTGCGCAGGGCGGAGAGGATCAGCGTGCGGGCAGGCTCGATCCCGCCCATAAGCTCGATCACCAGGTCCGCGTCCTTGACCAGGGTGTCGGCGTCGGTGGTGAAGAGGTCCTGCGGCAGGTCCACATCCCGCTTGGCATTGACGTTGCGCACCGCGATGCCGCTGAGCTGCAGGCGCGCCCCGGTACGGGCGGCAAGGGCGTCGGCGTCTTCAATGAGAATCCGCGCAACCTGGGCCCCAACGTTGCCACAGCCCAGCAGGGCTACTTTCAGGGTTCGCAATTCAGTCATTCGGCACTCCCATGTCGCGGTTAAGCAGATCTTCTTCGGTTTCCCCGCGGACAATCAGCCGGGCAGATCCGCCGCGCACCGCGACAACGCCCGGCCGGGCCAGATAGTTGTAGTTGCTTGACAGGGCCCAGCAGTAGGCGCCGGTCCCCGGTACAGCAAGCAGATCACCGGCTGCCACGTCCTCGGGCAGATATACATCTCTAACAACTATGTCGCCGCTCTCGCAATGTTTGCCCACCACGCGGGACAGTCGCGGAGCCGCGGCCGACGTGCGCGAGGCCAGAATCGCCGAATAATCCGCGTCGTAGAGCACCGGGCGGGCGTTATCGCTCATACCGCCGTCCACTGACACATACCGGCGGGGATGCGTAACGTTCTCCTGCCCTGCGTCGCCGGCCGGGACATCCACCCGCACGGTTTTCAGGGTGCCCACCTCGTACAACGTAAAGGTTGTGCTGCCAACAATCGCACGTCCGGGTTCGATGGAAATTCGGGGTGACGTGATCCCCAGCTCGGCGCAGGTGGAACGCACGACGGCGGCCATCGCCTGCGCGATCTCGGCTGCGGGGCGGGGGGTGTCCGCCGGGGTGTAGGCAATGCCGTAGCCGCCGCCAAGGTCCAGCTCGGGCATAACGATGGCGTACTTTTCCTGCATGGCCGCGTGGAAACGCAGGAGCTTCTGCGCCGCGAGCTCGAAGCCGTCCGGCTCGAAGATCTGCGAGCCGATGTGGCAGTGCAGGCCCAGCAGTTCGATGCTGGCGTAGCCCGTGGCTGCCGCCACGGCTTCCTCCGCTGCTGACAGTCCGGCCTGCTCCGTGGAATCGCCGGCCATGGAGAGGCCGAACTTCTGGTCCTCGTGGGCGGTGGCGATGAACTCGTGGGTGTGCGCGTGCACGCCCGGCGTCAGGCGCAGCATAACGTTGGCAATTTCGCCGCGGCCCGAGGCGATCTTCGCAACCCGATCCAGCTCGTCGAGGCTGTCCACCACGATGCGGCCCAGCTTCATATCCAGCGCACGGTTGATCTCGGCGTCGGATTTGTTGTTGCCGTGCAGGCCCAGGTTCTCGCCCTTGATGCCGGCCCGGGCGGCTACAGCGAGCTCGCCGCCGGAACAGGTGTCCAGCCGGAGTCCCTCGTCCGCCACCCAGGCAGCTACTGCGGTGCACAGGAAGGACTTGCCCGCGTAGTAGACGTCCACTCCTCCGCAGATGTCAGCAAACGCGGCGTCAAAGGCGTCCTTGAAGGAGCGGGCGCGGGCCCGGAAATCGGTCTCACTCATCACAAAGAGCGGCGTGCCGAATTGTGCCTTGAGCTCGCTGACAGCGATGCCATCGATGGCGAGCTCACCGACGTCGTTCTTCTGCACATCCTGCGCCCACATTGGTTCGTGGAGCGCATTCAGGTCCGCGGGAACGGCGAGCCATTCGGGCCCCAGCGGGGATGCGGGGTTGGTGTCCTGCGCTGGCTTGCCCTGTGCTGAAATTTCCTCTGCAGGCATGGGTCTTACATCCGTTCCGGCGCGGATACGCCCAGCAGGTCCAAACCGTTGGCCAGCACCTGGCTGGTGGCGTCGTTCAGCCACAGGCGCGTCCGGTTAACGTCGGTCACCGGTTCGTCACCCATGGGTGCGATGCGGCAGGCGTCGTACCAGCGGTGGTACGCGCCGGCGATGACCTCAAGATGGCGGGCCACGCGGTGCGGCTCACGCAATTCTGCGGCCTTGGCCACGATGGACGGGTAGCTGCCGAGGTAGGAGAGCAGTTCGTTTTCCGTGGCATGGTCCAGCAGCGAGGCCTCGAAGGCGCTCCGGTCCACGCCTGCAGCCACGGCGTTGCGGGCCGCGCCGCGGGTACGCGCATGGGCGTACTGGACGTAGAAGACCGGGTTCTCGTTGCTGTGCTTCTTCAGCAGGTCAGGATCCAGGGTGAGTGGGGAATCCGCAGGGAAACGGGCCAGGGAGTACCGCACGGCGTCCTTGCCCAGCCAGTCGATGAGATCCTTGAGCTCGATGATGTTACCGGCCCGTTTGGACAGCTTGGCGCCATTGACAGAGACCAGCTGGCCGATCAGCACCTCGATGTTGACGTCGGGATCATCGCCGGCACAGGCAGCGATGGACTTAAGCCGGTTGATGTAGCCGTGGTGGTCGGCGCCGAGGAGGTAGATTTTCTCGGTGAAGCCACGGTCCTTTTTGGACAAGTAGTAAGCGGCGTCCGCGGCGAAATAGGTGGGTTCGCCGTTCGCGCGGATCATCACCCGGTCCTTGTCGTCGCCGAAGTCGGTGGTACGCAACCAGACCGCACCGCCGTCGTCGAACACGTGGCCCTGCTCGCGAAGGCGGGCCACGGCACTTTCGATCGCGCCGGCGTCGTGCAGTTCCTGCTCCGAGAAGTAGACGTCGAAGGCAACGCCAAAATCGGCGAGCGTGTCTTTGATGTCCTTCAGCTGGGCCTTGTAGGCGGCAGCGCGGATGACGGGGAGGGCGGCGACTTCGGTGAGCTCGCGAATATCGGGGTGCGCGCTCAGAACGTCGTGGCCGAGGTCTGCAATGTACTGGCCCGGGTAGCCGCCCTCCGGCACCGGAAGTCCGTGCAGCCTGGAATAAACAGAGTTCGCGAACACATTCATCTGCGAACCGGCGTCGTTGATGTAGTACTCGGCGGTGACCTCCGCGCCTGAAGCACGCAGAACGCGGGCGATGGCGTCGCCCAAGGCGGCCCAGCGGGTGTGGCCGATGTGCAGCGGACCGGTGGGGTTCGCCGACACAAATTCCATGTTCACCACGTGGCCAGCGAGCGTGGTGGTGGTGCCGTAGTCCCGGCCGGCTTCCACAATGGCCTTCGCCAGGGCACCCGCTGCGGCGGCGTCCACCGTGATGTTCAGGAAACCGGGGCCGGCGATATCGACGGCAGAGACGCCGTCGATGGACTTCAACCGGGCGCTGAGGATGGTGGCGAATTCACGCGGGTTGGTGCCGGCCTGCTTGGAAAGCTGGAGGGCTATATTGGTGGCCCAGTCTCCGTGCTCCCGGTTCTTCGGTCGCTCCACGCGCACCTCATCAGGGACAGCTGATGCAGAAAGCGCGATTTCGCCAGCGGCGACGGCGTCTTTCAGGCAGGCGGATATGGCGAGGGAGAGTTCTTCGGGAGTCACCCCTCTAGCCTACCGGCGGCTGACACATGGACGAATTTCGGCATGGTGCATGACTGTTTCCGGACAACTTTTCCACACAGCGGACGCACTGCTAATACGCAGGGTGAACCAATACGATGAATCAGACGTTGAGTACACCGTAAGCACCCAGCCCACGAAGCGAGCCCCAATATGAGTCCGTCAGTCCGCAAGAGTGTTTTCGTCGGCATCGCCGGCCTGTCCCTCGCCGGAACAGTGGCGGGCTGCGCGCCGTCTGCCACACCCGCCTCAACATCCGAGAACACCTCCGGGGCATCCACCGCCCCTTCCGGCACAGCATCAACGACGGGCAGCAGCGGCTCGTCCTATGTAGACGGCACCTACAGTGCCGACGGCACCTATGTGTCCCCCAATGGCACCGAAACCGTCGGGGTTGAGCTGACGCTCGCCTCCGGCACGGTCACGGCCGTGAACATCACCCAGCACCCTTCGAGCCCGAACACGCGGAAATTCCAGGGCGAGTTCGCCGGCGGGATCGCGGCGCAGGTTGTGGGCAAGAGCATCGATGAACTCAAGGTCTCCAAGGTGGCCGGGTCCTCGCTCACCAGCGGCGGCTTCAACCAGGCGCTGGACAAGATCAAGGCCGAGGCCCAGTAGGCCGTGCCGGGCCCGGAGGACTTCCGCTTCGACGGCATCGGTACCCGGTGGGAAATCTCCACGCCCCGTCCGCTCGATGCCGGTGTCCGGGCCCGACTGCTCACCTTGGTGGAGCGGTACGACGGCGACTGGTCCCGTTTTAGGTCCGATTCGACAGTCAGTGCCATGGCCCGCGAGCCAGGGCGGTATGAGCTGCCGGCGGAAGCCGCCGACCTTGGCTGGCTGTACCGCTCGCTGTATGACATCACCGGCGGAGCGATGACGCCCCTGGTCGGCGGCAGCCTGGAGCGCCTCGGGTACGACGCCGCATATTCCCTCCGGCCTGAAGGGTCCGCACTTCCGGCACCCCGCTGGGAGGACGTCCTGACGTGGAACGGCCAGGTTCTGACCACCTTCGCCCCCCTGGTTCTGGATATCGGTGCTGTTGGGAAAGGACAGCTGGTGGACCTTCTCGCCGTTGAGTTGCGCTCCTGTGGCGTGAATTCCTTCCTGATTGACGCCAGCGGCGACCTGCTTCACCGCGGGCCTGATCCGGTGTCCGTGGCATTGGAGCACCCGTACGATCCGGCGAGGGCCATCGGCACTGTGTCGCTGGCAGGCAACGCCTTGTGCGCGTCAGCCTCAAACCGACGGGCATGGGGCGACGGCCTGCACCATGTGCTCGATGGCACCACAGGGCTGCCCGTCAGCACCGCGGTGGGCACGTGGACCATAGCGGAAAGCACCATGGTTGCCGATGCTTTGGCCACGGCCCTGTTCTTTGTCCCCGGCAGCGAACTGGAACAGACATTCGATTTTTCCTGGCTCACGGTTTTTTCTGATGGCAGTGCTGCCTACTCAGCCGGATTTGAAGGGACACTGTTCTCATGAGCCCCGTTGACGCCCCCAAGGCAACTGCCGTATTCACCGCCGGCCGGCTGGACGCCCTGTTGGGCAAGTACACGATGTACCGGCTGATCCTGCTGGTACTGGCTGCTCTTGCCGCGTACAGCCTTCTGCTGAACGCCCTTGGCTGGCTGACGTTCGGCATCCCGCAGATGCTGGTCCACCTGGCGCTGTGTCTTGGCCTGACCTATGTGTCCAACCGCGGGCTGGCCGCCCTTTTCCACGTCCGCCCGCATTCCGAGTCGTCGCTGATCACCGGCCTGCTGCTGTTTTTCCTGTTCTGGCCCTCCTTTACGCCCCTGGATATGGCGGGGGTGGCCCTGGCTTGTGTGCTGGCCTCCGCCTCCAAATACGCGTTGGCCTGGCGTGGCCGGCACATCTTCAACCCCGCCGCTGCCGGAGCGTTCGTGACCGGGCTGACCGGGCTGAACATAGCGACATGGTGGGCGGCGACCCCCGCCATGCTCTGGCTGCTGATCCCGGGGATCCTCCTGGTCCTGTACAGGACACGGAAGTTGCTGATGGCGACCTTGTTCCTTGTGGTTGCCACGGCGATTGTGAGCGCTGAGCTGATGCAGGCAGGGCTCACCTTGGGCAGCGCACTCTGGCAGGCACTCGCCCAACGACCCTTGCTGTTCTTCGTCGGCTTTATGCTGACAGAGCCTCTCACCCTCGCGCCACGCCGCTGGCAACAGCTCGCACTCGCTGCCTTCGTTGGCGCGCTCTTCGCACTCCCTTACAACTTCGGCTTCATCGCCAACTCTCCGGAACTGGCACTGCTGACCGGCAACTTGCTGGCGTTTCTCGTGGGCCAGCGGGGCGGGCTCAGGCTCCGGTTCACTGGCTCCCGTCCTCTGACGCTGAGCACCACGGAGTTTGCCTTTGAACCGTCCCGGCCCATCCGCTTTGTGCCGGGACAGTATATGGAACTGGATCTGCCGCATGCGAAGTCAGACGGTAAAGGCCGACGTCGGGTGTTCAGTTTGACCAGTGCCCCCGGTTCGGAGACGGTGACGTTTGGCGTCCGGACGGCGGAGCCCCTGTCCGCGGCGAAGAAAGTCCTGCTGGACCTGAAGCCTGGTGATGAAGTGTCAGCCACGTCCGTGGGCGGAGATTTTGTCCTGCCCCGCGATGCCCGGGCCCCCGTCCTTCTGATCGCGGCGGGCATCGGCATCACGCCTTTTCTTGCCCATCTGTTATCCGGCGCGGCCCAGGACCGGGACGTGGTGCTGCTTCTGCTGGCACGCAATCCTGCGGAAATTGCCTATGCGCCCGAGTTGCAGGCGTCCGGGGCGCGCATCCTGGCTCGCCTCGCAGACGGTTCCGTCCCGCCGTCGTTCATCACCGATGCCGGGACGCCGGAGTCCGGGGGTGCCGCCGCTGGACGGCTGGACGGAGATTCCCTGAAAGTCCTGGTGCCCGACATTGCCGACCGCGCTGTCTACATCTCCGGGTCCCCTGCGAGCGTCGCTTCGCTGCGCCGTGCAGCCCGGAAAGCCGGCGCTCGGCGGGTGCATGTTGACTCGTTTTCCGGCTACTGAAGCGGGCCGTTTTTCCTTGCAGGCACCTTCCTGCTAAGCTCTAGGACGTCCCGCTGGCAACGGCAGGATCCCTGAATTGCCCTCGTAGCTCAGGGGATAGAGCGTCTGCCTCCGGAGCAGAAGGTCGTTGGTTCGATTCCAATCGAGGGCACAGAGAAAAACCCCCGCCGCTTGCAAAAGCGGCGGGGGTTTTCTGCGTTCCACCCCGGACGCGCGCAGACACTTGGGGCCCTAGCGCCCAACACCAAGGGACACTGGACGCCGTAGCGAAGTCGTACGTGCGGATAGCGGCCACCGTGTTGAGCCGCAGGCCGGCTCGTCAGACTCCTCGCCTGACCGTGGGCCTGGATTCAAGACCCGCGATGCTGCCCGAGCTACGGCGGTGTGGCGCTCGATGCACCTGTCGTCAGCATCGCTGGCCAGTGGGGTGGTTCCCAGTCGGGGTGTTCGCTGGTGTAGTGGCGTCCGGTGGGTGATGTCCAGCCGGGTGGTTTGTTCTTGGTGGCCGTAGTGGGTGTCCAGGCTGTGGTGTGGCGGAGTCGGTGGTGCTTGTGGCACGGCTGGCCGAGATTGCTGATCCCGGTGGTGCCGCCGTAGGCCCAGGGGAGGAGGTGGTCGGCTTCGTTGTCGAGGGAGTGGTTGCTGCAGCCGGGAAACGGGCATTTGCCGTCCCGCAGTCTGAGCCATTGGCGTTGCGCTTTCGTGAGCCGGTAGCTGGTCCGCCCGATCTCCAGCGGAGCACCGTCCCGCGGGTCGATCAGGACGCGGTGAAAGGACGCCGCACCTTCCGCCACGAGTTGGCGGGCCATGGACGGCGGGATCGGGCCGTATCCGTCGAGCATGGCCGGTTCATCCGTGAGGCCAAGCAGCGCCATGACTGGGACGGTGATGAGCACATGTGCCCGGGGCGAGGGAACACCGCCGCTCACGGCGATGCCCCCGGTCTCTTGGTGGCTCGTTTCACCGGTCGCGCTGCCGCTGTTTTCCCTACCCTCATCACCGGTTCCGGCCCCGGCGCTGGCGCTGGCGTTGGTCAGGAGCCAGGTCGCGACGGAGTCTGCGCGGAGCTGGCTGAGTGTCCGGCCCTCGTGAGGCCCCTGGAGGGCCCGGGCGGCGGTGGTGGTGCGGTCCCAGATCCCGGCCGCCTGATCGGCGGGCAGGTACGCGGAGAGCCAGGCCATCCCGTCCCGGTCCGGGGCATGCTCCATCCGCCGGTCCTGGATACCGCGTAGGTGGCGTTGTTCGATGCTGACCGGATGATGGCGTTCCCGCCAGGTGCGGGCCTTGTGCCGGAACCGGCCGGGGGCGAGCTCACCGGCCAGGCCACGTGCCGGATTCACCGCGTCCGGGTCCAGGAAATGCGCTTCGAGGGCCGCCGCGGCCGCCCTGTCGAGGTTAGTGGTTTCGTCGACCATGATCCGGGCGTGCTGCCAGGAGATCGTCCCGGCCTGCAGCGCGGACAGGGTCAGCGGCAGGGCCGTTGTGAGTTGGTGCGCTTCGGCGAGCAGCGCACAGGCTCCGTTCACTGACCGCCAGCACGCACGCGACCTCCGCGACGACAGCCATCTCCTGCCCGCTATGGTCCTGCGGCGACTCAGCCGGGCCCGCCAGGGCCTCGGCAGCGGCGCTGTAACCGGCAACCAGCCAGACCTTCAGGGCAGCACTTTTCGCGTCCAACCGTGAGATCTCCGCCAGCCCGTCCAGGAAACCATCCGCCACCCGGCGCAACGGATCAGCATCCCAGGACCCGGAGGAAACGGTCCCGCCGCGGAGCGCCACTGCTAGCTCAGCGAAAGACGCCGAAAGGGCCTCCGCCGCCGCCACAGCTCCTCTGCTATCCATGCACAAATCATCCCGTGAGGGTCCGACAATAACGCCGAGGCCCAATGGCTATGTGCATAACTCCGCGACTCGGAGAACATCGACGCGACTTTCGATGCCTTCAATCGCGCCGCGCACTTCAGAGCCTCCAGCGTCCCCTTGCGCCGGGTGGGGCTTAAATGACCCTTCGCGCGTGGTCGTCGCCACAGCTGTCCGTTCGCGCTGGATTGCGTGCGCCTTCATCAGATTGTCGGTGGCCCCTCGTAGGCTGATTCAACGAACTCGAGGGGTAGGCCATGCACGTTCCAGCCACATTCTGTTCCATCATTCCGCCTTATTTGTTGCGGCGATTGGCTCGCTTGGAAGAGCCACAATTTTCTGCGGCTGCGCGGGCGGCCAAGGAAGCACTGAGCCACGTCCGGTCCGTCCTGTCGTCCCGTACCCTGCCGGTCCCGGCCGTTCCCCCGGCACTGCGGCAGGTCCGCACCGGCGCGCCCAACAGGAGCATCTACGATGCCGGCGGTTCCGAGAACCTGCCGGGAAAGCTGGTGCGCAAGGAAGGCGAACCGGCTTTCGGCGATCAGTCTGCTGATGAGGCCTACGACGGCCTTGGGCACACACACCGCCTGTTTGCCGACATCTTCGGCCGCAACTCCATCGACGGCGAAGGCCTGCCGCTCGATGCCACAGTGCACTTTGGCAGGCTCTATGACAATGCTTTCTGGGACGGCCGGCAGATGGTCTTCGGCGACGGGGACGGCGAAGTTTTCGAGCGATTCACGCGGTCGCTGAGCGTCATCGGGCACGAACTGACGCACGGCGTCACCCAGTACTCGGCGGGGCTGGCTTACCGCAACCAGGCAGGTGCACTCAACGAATCCATGTCCGATGTTTTCGGCGCGCTCGTGGAACAGTACCTGAATAGCCAGTCCGTGACCGATGCCAGCTGGCTCATCGGTGAGGGACTCTTCACACCTCAGGTTGAGGGATCGGCTCTCCGCTCCCTGAACGCGCCGGGTACAGCGTACGACGACGACGTGCTGGGCAAGGATCCGCAGCCAGATTCGATGGACTCGTATGTGCGCACCAGCGCCGACAACGGCGGCGTCCACATCAATTCCGGCATCCCCAACCGGGCCTTCTACCTCACGGCGGAGTCACTTGGCGGCAACGCCTGGGAGGCACCGGGACGGATCTGGTACGACGCACTGACCGGCGGCTCGCTGCCTGCCACCGCCACTTTCCGCGTATTCGCCAAGGCAACGGCGGTATCCGCCATGGACCTCTTCGGCAGCGATTCGCCAGAGCATGACGCCGTGCGGCAGGCGTGGGAAACTGTGAAGGTCAAGCTTTAGTTGAACGCCTGCCCGCCGCGAGCCAGCGGCCAGGCTGCAGGGAAGCCCAGGACCGAGGCCATGAAGATCAGCGTGGAGCGCAGCGGCGGCATCGCGGCCGTGACCCGAGTTTGGACAGTGCACGCCCAGACCGATAGCGCCAAAAGTCAGTGGCAACCAATTGTGGAAGCATGCCCTTGGGATGCGGTACCCAAGACCGTCAGGGCAGCGGCCGCCGAGGTGCACGGCAACCAACCAGACCGATTCATCTATTCGATCCGGGCCGGCCAGCGCCGCGCGGCGCTGCCCGAGCAGGCAGTCACAGGACCGTGGCGTGTGCTGGTGGACAGCACCCGGGCGGCCTCCGAGGACAGGCCCGGACGGGGGGACACCGCTGGTCCGCAAGTGCCTGCCTCGGCTTAAAGGCTCCGCCAAGCCTTAGCAGCCTCTCCAGTCAGCCTGCCGTTACCAGGTGCCCCCGAAACGCCCGGCGATAGGACTGCGGGCGGGTGTCCAGCACCCTGGCAAAGTGATGCCGGAGCAGGACGGGGTGGCCAAAGCCCGATTCCCGGGCAACTTCGTCGATGTTCAGGTCCGTGGATTCCAACAGCTCCTGCGCCCGGAGGACCCGCTGCGAGTTCAGCCAGGCAGCGGGCGTGGCCTCGGTTTCGGACCGGAAGCGGCGGGCGAAGGTCCTGGCTGACATGTGCACGCGCGACGCCAACTCAACGACTGTGTGCTCCTGCTCCAGGTACTGCACCATCCACCGCGGCAGCTCTTCCATCGGTGCCGATCCACAGGCAGGCACGGGCCGGTCGATGAACTGCGCCTGGCCGCCGTCGCGGCGGCGGCACCACCATGTCCCGCGCAATAGAGGCCGCCACATTGGCGCCCAGCTCAACGCGCACCAGATGGAGGCAGGCATCAATTCCCGCCGCGGTACCGGCACTGGTGATCAGGTTACCTTGCTGTACATAGAGCACGTTTTCATCGACCTGCACTTCCGGGTACCGGCTTGCGAGCTCATGGGAATAGTGCCAATGGGTGGTGCACCGCCGGCCATTCAGAAGACCGGCACTGGCCAGGGCGAAGGCTCCGGAGCAGCTCGACATCACCCAGGCGGCCCCGGGCGTCCGCGGCGCCCAGTGCCTCCAAGACCGATTCCGGCACGTCCTCGTTCCGGCCGAACGGCGTCATGATCACGAGGTCCGCGTCCGCAGTAGCGTCCAATCCCAGCGATACATTCATGGAGAGTCCCGATTTCATCCGGACATCACCGGGCTGCGGTGTGCAGACACGGAAGTCGAAGGCGAGGACGTTACTGCCGCGCTCCGATCTGTCGATGCCGAACACCTCGCACGCCGTGGCGAACTCGAAGATCGAGAAGTTCCGAACCACTATGACTGCCACTGATTTCAGCATGCCTCACCTCCAACCAGGCCTGGTCCGCCCCGGACATCCCTAGACCAACTACACACTGCGCATCTTCTAACCCGCAGGCATGCCTCAAGCTGCCCATATTTACCCATCAGCACTAACACAACGGGACCCGGCGCATAAGAGCCGGGTCCTGTCCTCATATCCTGGGTGGGCGGAGTCCGCGAGTCCGGGGCAAGGCGGGATCAGCGTCCGGGGCGACGGCGGGGTTGCCAGCAGCAAGAGCGGGAAACAGGCGCGGCCCAGTAGACTGGCTGCAGCCATGACATTTCATATCTCCTACCCTGCTGAGCTGCCCGTTTCCGAGCGCCGCGAGGACCTGAAGGCTGCCATTGCAGCGAACCAGGTGACCATCATCGCCGGCGAGACCGGCTCCGGCAAGACCACCCAGATCCCCAAGATGTGCCTCGAGCTGGGCCTGGGCGACAACGGCCTGATCGGGCACACTCAGCCACGGCGGCTAGCAGCCCGCACGGTCGCTGAGCGCATTGCCGAGGAACTAGGTGTGGAGATCGGCCAGGAAGTCGGGTTCCAGGTGCGGTTCACCGGGGAAGTCAGCCGCGCCACCAAGGTCAAGCTCATGACTGACGGCATCCTGCTCGCAGAGATCCAGCGCGACAAGCTGCTGCGCAAATACAACGCCATCATCATTGATGAAGCACACGAGCGCAGCCTCAACATCGACTTCATCCTGGGTTACCTCAAGCGCATCCTGCCGCAGCGGCCGGACCTGAAAATCATCATCACCTCGGCCACGATCGATCCGGAGCGTTTTGCCAAGCACTTCGGCTCCGATGACGAGCCCTCCCCCATCATCGAGGTGTCCGGGCGCACGTTCCCGGTGGAGATCCGGTACAGGCCTCTGTCCCAGCCAGCCGGCGGACCCGCCGGTGGCGAAGATGCAGACGCCTCCGACGACGAACTCGAAGAGGACCGCGATCCACTCGACGCGGTCTGCGACGCCGTCGACGAGCTCGCCACCGAGGCCCCCGGCGACATCCTCATCTTCTTTTCCGGCGAGCGCGAAATCCGCGACGCGGCAGAGGCCCTGAACGCCAGGATCCAGTCCAACCGGCGCCTGGCCGGCACCGAAGTGCTCCCGCTATTCGCCCGCTTGAGCCTGCAGGAACAGCACAAGGTGTTCCACCCGGGCCGAAACCGCCGGATTGTGCTGGCCACCAACGTGGCCGAGACATCTCTGACCGTCCCCGGCATCAAGTACGTCATCGACACCGGCACGGCCCGCATCTCCCGCTACTCGCACCGCACCAAGGTACAGCGGCTGCCCATCGAGCGTGTGTCGCAGGCTTCGGCGAACCAGCGCTCGGGCCGGTGCGGCCGGGTGTCGGACGGTATAGCCATCCGGCTCTATTCGGAAGAGGACTTTGAGTCCCGGCCGCTGTTCACGGATCCGGAAATCCTGCGCACCAACCTGGCGGCAGTCATCCTGCAGATGACCGCCATGGGTGTGGCCCGCGGGCCCAAAGATGTGGAAAACTTCCCGTTTGTCGAGCCGCCGGACTCGCGGGCAATCAACGACGGCGTGACGCTCCTGCGCGAGCTCGGAGCCTTGAATGCCGTCAGGCCAGGTGACGCCAAGAGCGGCGGGCTGACCGCCGTCGGACAGCAGCTTGCCCAGCTCCCGGTAGATCCCCGCCTCGGCAGGATGATTGTGGAGGCCGGCAAGCGCGGCTGCGTCCGCGAGGTGATGATTCTGGCCGCGGCGCTAACCATCCAGGACCCCAGGGAACGCCCGACGGACAAGCAGCAGCTCGCCGCGGAGAAGCACGCGCGGTTCCGGGATGAGAACTCGGACTTCACCGGCTTCCTGAACCTGTGGAACTACCTGCAGGAGAAACAGCTGGAACTCTCATCCACCCAGTTCCGCCGCCTGTGCCGGACCGAGTTCATTAACTACCTTCGGGTCAGGGAATGGCAGGATCTCTTCGCCCAGCTCCGCCAGATGGCCCGCCCGCTGGGGATCAGCCTGGACAACAAGCGCCTGGCCGATCCCGTGGGCAACCACGAGGGCATCCACATGAGCCTGCTGTCCGGCCTGTTGAGCCACATCGGCATCCTGGACGAGCGCAAGCGCGAGTACGCGGGCGCCCGCGGCAGCCGCTTCGCCATCTTCCCTGGCTCGTCCCTCTTTAAGAAGTCCCCGACGTTTGTGATGGCTGCCGAACTAGTGGAAACGAGCCGCCTCTGGGCCAGGGTCGCAGCCAAGTTCGATCCCGCCTGGGCAGAACAGGTGGCACCGGACCTCGTCAAACGCAGCTACAGCGAGCCGCACTGGTCCACCAAAATGGGCGCAGTCATGGCGTACGAGAAGGTCACCCTATACGGCGTGCCCATCATCCCGCAGCGCCGGGTCAACTACAGCCGCGTGGATCCCGTGCTGGCCCGCGAGCTGTTCATCCGGCACGCCCTGGTGGAGGGCGACTGGAAAACGCACCACAAGTTCTTCCACCGCAACCGCGCCCTCCTCCTTGAGGTCGAGGAGCTCGAGGCCAGGATGCGCCGCCGCGACCTGCTGGTGGAAGACGAAACGCTGTTTGAGTTTTATGACGCGAGGATCGGCCCCGACGTTGTGTCCGAACGGCACTTCGACAAATGGTGGAAGGAGGCCCGGCAGCAGAGTCCGGACCTTCTGGACTTCGACAAGTCACTGCTGCTCAACGACGCCGACGACCTGGACGAGGCCGCATATCCGAAGACCCTGATGCACAAGGGCTTCGATCTGCCGCTCAGCTACGAGTTCCACCCTGTGGCGCCAGGGTCACCGCCCAACCCGTCCGATGGTGTCACAGCCGAAGTCCCGGTGCTCTTCCTGAACCAGCTCGATGATGCCGCCTTCCGCTGGCTGATCCCGGGCCAGCGCGCGGAACTCGTGGCTGCCCTGATCAAGTCACTCCCCAAGCAGGTCCGCAAGAACTTTGTCCCCGCCCCGGATGTGGCCCGGCAAGCCGTTGCTGCCCTGGAATCTGACTTCGATCCGGCGCATGATGAGCTGGAAGCTTCACTGGAGCTGGCCCTGCGCCGGATCCGCGGCCACGTCATCCCCCCAGGTTCCTGGAACTGGGACGCTGTGCCGTCCCACCTGCGGGTGAGTTTCAAGGTTGTCGATACCCAGGGCAAGGCGCTGGATGAGGGCAAGGACCTCGCGGCCCTGCAGGAGCGGCTGGCCCCGGCAACACGCCGCGCCATTGCGGAATCACTGGGGGCGACGCCCGGAACCACCGCGCCGAAGTCCGGAACGTCCGGCAAATCAACGGGCCGCAGTGCAGACAGCCGCGGCGAAGCCGGCCCCGCGGCGGCCCCCTCGCTGGCCGTTGGACCCGTCGGTTTCGCTGAGCAGTCCGGCCTCACCGGCTGGTCCTTCGGGACGGTCCAGCGCAAGGTCCAGGGCAACGTCGCAGGACACACCGTCACCGGCTACCCGGCACTGGTGGACGAGGGCAGCTCCGCGGCCCTGCGCCTGTTCCAGACCGGCCCCGAGCAGGAACAGGCCATGCGCGCCGGTGTCATCCGGCTCCTCGCACTGAAGGTTCCGCCGCCGGACCGCTACGTCCTCGAGCACCTGAACAACACGGAGAAACTGACGTTCAGCCAGAACCCTCACGGTTCCGTTTCGGCCCTGATCGCGGATTGTTCCCTCGCCGCCATCGACAAGCTCACGCCGGCCGCCCTCCCCTGGGACGAGGCCTCGTTCCAGGCGCTCTACGAGAAAGTCCGGGCGGAACTGATCGACACTGTTTTCACCGTAACCGCCGTCGTCGAACGGATCCTCGCCAGCACGCGCCGGATCGAAAAGCAGCTGAAGGGAACCACCAGCCTGGCCCTGATCAGCGCCCTGAACGACGTCCGCAGCCAGCTGGAACAGCTGGTTTTCCCGGGCTTTGTGGCGCGCACGGGCTACGCCCAGCTCAGCCAGCTGCCCCGGTACCTCACCGCCATCGAAAAACGCCTCGAGAAGCTGCCCGGCAACGTCCAGCGCGATGCCCAGCACATGGCCGCAGTCCAGGCGATCGAGGACGATTACGACGACGCCGTCTCGGCGCTGCTGCCCGGCCGCCGTGCCGGGACCGAGTTAACCCACGTCCGCTGGATGATCGAAGAACTGCGCGTGAGCTTGTTCGCCGTCGAGCTCGGCACCGCCTACTCGGTCTCCGAAAAGCGGATCCGGGCGGCACTTAACAAAGTGCTGGCGCCGGCCTAAGGCCCCCGAAGGGGCAGTAGGCCGGCGCCAGCGCCGTAGTATTTGCCGTGGACCAGGGCCGGATCAGGCCTGCGGGACCTGCTCCGCGTAGCCAGCGGCCCGGAGCCCGGAGCGCAGCTTCTCGGCGTTGGCGTCCAGCACCGCGGGGTCCGGGTTCTGGTCCGCCGAGGCGAAATCGAAGTCAGCCATGGTCCTGGAGGGCCACACGTGGACGTGCAGGTGGTTGATCTCGTAGCCGGCCACGATCAGACCCGCGCGGGCGGCGCCGAAGACGTCGACCTGGACGGCGCCGATCTTGCGTGCCACCTCCATGACCCGGGCCAGCAGCTGCGGAGAGGCATCGGTCCAGCGGTCGACTTCCTCGGTGGGCACCACCAGGGTATGGCCGTCGGCCAGCGGACCCGTCGTCAGGAACGCGACCACATCGTCCTCCCGCCACACGAACCGGCCGGGGATTTCACCGTTGATGATCCGGGTGAAGATGGTGCTCATGCGTCAGCGCTTCCGGACGGGGCGTGCAGGGTGCTCACGTCCAGGACGAACCGGTACTTGACGTCGCCGGCAACCATCCGGTTGTAGGCCTCGTTCAGCTCCTCGGCCGTCACCATTTCGATGTCGGAGACCACCCCGTGCTCGGCGCAGAAGTCCAGCATTTCCTGGGTCTCGGCGATTCCGCCGATCAGCGATCCGGCGTAGGCGATACGGCGGCTGATGAGGGCACCGGGGTTGACGGGCGGCATCGCCTCGGAGGGCAGCCCCAGCTGGAACAGCGCGCCGTCCTGGCGGAGCGTGCGGAAGTACGGGTTGAGGTCGTGCGGGGCGGCCACGGTGTCGATGATGACATCGATGCTGCGGTCCGCGGCGGCCATCGCGGCCGCGTCCTTGGAGAGGATGACGTCGTCTGCCCCGAGTTCACGGGCGGCGGCGAACTTCTTCTCCGAGGTCGTGAAGACCTTCACCTCCGCACCCATGGCCTTGGCGATCTTGACGGCCATGTGGCCGAGTCCGCCGAGGCCAACGACACCAACGACGTCGCCCTCTTCGACCTCAAAGTGGTTCAGCGGCGAGTAGGTCGTCACGCCGGCGCAGAGCAGCGGCGCCGCGGCGGCCGGGTCCAGACCCTCCGGGATGGTCAGAACATAATTGCGGTCCACCACGATGGAGGTGGAATAGCCGCCCTGGGTGACGGCGTCGGCGTTGCGCGGGTCTTGGGCGCCGTAGGTGCCGATCATGCCGTTTTCGCAGTATTGCTCGAGGCCGTCGAGGCAGGCCTCACATTCGCGGCAGGAATCGACCATGCAGCCGACGCCGACGCGGTCACCGACCGCGAAGTCGTCGACGTCGGAGCCGACACGGCTGACACGGCCGACGATTTCGTGGCCCGGGACGAGCGGGTACTTGTCGCCGCCCCATTCACCGCGGGTGGCGTGGACATCGGAGTGGCACAGGCCGACGAAGTCGATGGAAATCTCGACGTCGTCGGCCTTGGGTGCACGGCGTGCAACGGTCAGCGGAACCAGGCCGCTGTCAGGGGCCGTGGCGCCGTAGGCTGCAACGAGGGTGCTGCCGTCAGCCTGGACGTTGTCGTTCAGCTGGACGTCACCCAGCTCGGGAAGGGGCGTGGCGAGGGGCGGGGGTACGGGTCGTCCGGGAGTCATAATCTGACGTTACGCCCGTTGCCGTACCGTTATCTAATTCGTCCGCTCACAGCGATACCGGCCAGTAGCTTTCCCCGGAACCGGGACGCAGCCTCAGGCGGCCGTCAGCACGGGGGCAGTGAGGTGACCGTCGCGCATGGTGGCCACCGCGTCGGACAGCGGGACGAATTCGGTGTCGTGCGTGACCATGACGGTGGCGACCCTAAAGTCGTCGGTGACGCGGCGCAGCAGCCGGACGATGGAGTCGCTGCGTTCGTGGTCCAGAGCTGCCGTGGGTTCGTCGACAAGCAGGATTCTGGGGTTTCCAATCCGGGCGCGGGTGATGTTGACCCGTTGGCGCTGTCCGCCGGAGAGCTGGTGCGGGCGTTTGTCCGCGCAGGATGAGAGTCCCACGATGTCGAGGAGGGATTCAGGTCGTGCGGCGCGGCCACGGTGTCAATGATGAGGTCGATCTGAGGGAAAGGTCCGTAGCCGCCCCGGGCGATGGCGTCGCCGTTGCGTGGATCCTTGGCGCCGTAGGTCCCGGTCAGCCCGCTTTCGCAGTACTGTTCCAGGCCGTCCAGGCAGCTCTCGCACAACGGGGTGGTCAAGGGGCTGCGGTACGGGGCGTCCCGGGGTCATCCTTCGACGCTACCCCCGCGGGCGGCCGCATGGCCGCTCGGGCCGCTTCCCGTGGCTACCGGCCGGGCCGGGTTGTTGGACCATTCCGAGAAGGATCCCGGATAGAGCGCGGCCTGGAATCCGGCGATTTCGAGGGCGGCCACCTCATGGGCGGCGGTCACGCCCGAGCCGCAGTAGACGGCCACGGGGACGCCGTCGCGGACGCCTAGGCGCTCGAACCGGCGCCGCAGCAGGTCGGCCGGCAGGAAGAGGCCGGCTCCGTCCACGTTCTCCGTTGTTGGTGCGCTGCGGGCGCCCGGAATGTGGCCGGCGCGGGGGTCAACGGGTTCAAATTCGCCCCGGTACCTTTCGCCGGCCCGGGCATCCAGTAGCACGCCTGTTGCGGGCCAGTCCGCCGCTCCGGCCGCGTCGATGCTGGGCATCCTGCCTCCAGCGGGGGAAACATCAAAGGAAACACGCCCGACGGCGGCGTCCACCGGTCCGGTGTCCAGCGGCAGTCCGGCGTCCCGCCAGGCTGCCAGGCCGCCGTCGAGCAGGTATACGTCCTGGAACCCGGCGTTCCGGAGCATCCACCAGAGGCGGGCGGCAGCCATGTTGCCGCTGTTGTCGTAGGCCACCACGACGTCGCCGTTGTTGATCCCCCAGCGCCTGGCAGTTTCCTGGAACTCGTCGTGGGTGGGCAACGGGTGCCTGCCGAGGGCCTGAGTGGCCGGCGTCGCCAACTCGGTGGAAAGGTCCACAAAAATTGCGCCCGGGAGGTGCCCTTCAAAGTAGTGTTCCCGGCTGTGCGGGTCTCCCAGCGCCCAGCGGACGTCCAGCACCACGGTTCGCTGGCCGGCGTCGAAACGCGCCGCCAAAGCCGGGACATCCATTAGTGGACCCATCGTTCTCCTTGGCAATTGCGGGGTGTGCAGTTCCTGATCCAACTCTAGCTCCGGCAAAGCGGCCGGCAGGGAGGGCCGCCGGTAGGCTGGTTGGGTGAAGAACTCGAGCGCGGACCGGGCCTGGGCTGATGAGGCCATCCGAAAAGTAAATGCAGAAAACAACCGGTCCGCCGATACCCACCTCTATTCGGTACCGCTCCCGGAGCACTGGGGTGTCCAGCTTTACCTCAAGGACGAATCCACGCACCGTTCGGGGAGCCTCAAGCACCGGCTGGCCCGATCGCTGTTCCTCTTTGGCCTGGTTAACGGCTGGATCCGCGAAGGTACCACCATCGTAGAGGCTTCCAGCGGCAGCACCGCGGTCTCGGAGGCATATTTCGCGCAACTCCTGGGGCTGCCGTTCGTGGCAGTCATGACCCGCACGACGAGCCCGGAGAAGATCGCGCTGATCGAACAATTCGGCGGCTCGTGTCTGTTGGTTGACCATGCCTCAGAGGTCTACGCCGCGGCTGCGGACGTCGCTGCCACGTCCAACGGCCACTACATGGACCAGTTCACCTACGCGGAGCGGGCCACCGACTGGCGCGGCAACAACAACATTGCGGAGTCCATCTTCGGGCAGCTGGCGCTGGAGGAACACCCCGTTCCGCACTGGATCGTGGTGGGCGCGGGGACCGGCGGCACAAGCGCGACAATCGGCCGCTACCTGCGCTACCGCGGCCACCACACGCGCCTTGCGGTGGTGGACCCGGAGAATTCCGCATTTTATCCCGGCTGGGTGAACGGTGCGGGCAGGACCAGCACCGGCCTGCCCTCACGGATCGAAGGCATAGGCCGCCCGCGGATGGAACCGAGTTTTGTGCCCGCCGTCATCGACCACATGATCCAGGTTCCGGATGCCGCGTCCATCGCCGCCATGCGGCACCTGCGCACGGTCGCCGACCTGCATGCCGGACCGTCCACCGGCACCAACCTGTGGGGTGTCTGGCAACTCATGGCGGAAATGGTCGCCGCGGGACAGCGCGGCAGCATTGTGTCGTTGATGTGCGACGGCGGCGACCGCTATGCCGGCAACTACTACAATCCGGCGTGGCTGTCCGGCCAGGGCCTGGACCCCGAGCCGTATGAGGACGTCATCCGCCGGTTCTTCGAGACCGGCGTCTGGAGCGCGTAGCTGCTGTTCAGATCTCCACCGATTCCCGCGGGGAAAGGCGGGTGTACTCGGTACCGTATTTCCGGCCCAGCCCGGCCACGTGGGATTCTGCGACCTTCAGGCCGGTTTCGTTCAGCAGCCCGTCGTGGATCTGGAAGGCACGGGGGGCCCGGACGGCGATGACAAAATCGACCACCTCGCTGACTTTGCTCCACGGTGCGTGGATCGGAACCAGCAGGGTCTGCACGCTGAGGCCGTCCGGGATGATGAAAGAGTCCCCCGGGTGATACACGTTGCCGTCCACCAGGTAGCCGATGTTGGCCACGATGGGAACCTGCGGATGGATCAGTGCGTGCTGTCCGCCGAAGCTGCGCACGTTAAAGCCGGCCGCGTCAAAAGTCGAGCCGGGTTCAACGGTGTGGATCCGGGCTGCCACCTGGGGTGCCTCTTCCCGCAAGTGGTCGGCCACTCCGGCCGGCGCGAAGACCGCCACCCCGTCCGTGCCCTGCAGGGCACGGACCATGGCCGGCACGTCCACGTGGTCGGCGTGCTCGTGGGTGATGAGCACGGCCTGCGCCCCGGCCAGGGCTTCGGCGGTCTCGGAGTATGTTCCCGGATCCAGCACCAGCACCCGGCCGTCCTGCTCAAGCCGGACGCACGCGTGGGTGTATTTTGTCAGCTTCATAGCGCCAGCCTAGGGTCCGGCCCCAGGCCTGTCCACGGCACGTCCGGCGGCGCGCTCCCGGCTGGTAATCTTGATGATTGCCACCGTCCCTCAGGGAAGCGAGTACGTTCATGCCGTTCGGCACCAAAACTGACGCGACGCCGTCGAACGCTGCATCCGGCGCAGGAACCGTCAGCGCGCCCGGCAAGGAGCAGCGCGTCACCAAGCAGCGTGTAGCCGTCAGCGCTGCCCTGGACGAGCTGGATGACTTCGTCAGCACGCAGGAGCTCTACCGCATCCTGCAGAACAAGGGCGTCTCAGTTTCACTGGCAACGGCGTACCGGATCCTGCAGTCCCTCGCGGACGACGGCCTCGTGGACGTCCTGCGCAACGGCGAGGGCGAAGCCGTCTACCGGCGCTGCGCTGTTACCGGGCATCACCACCATCTGCTGTGCCGCAGCTGCGGGAAAGCCGTGGAAGTAGAGGCTCCGGCGGTGGAAACCTGGGCGGCCCGGATCGCCACGGAACACGGCTACACAGAGGTGGCTCACACCGTGGAGATCTTCGGCCTGTGCCCGGACTGCACCGCCCTCAGGGCCGCCAGCAAGCTCTGACAGCCGGCGCTGCCTGGTTCATCACGGTTGACCGTGTCAACGGGCGTGCACCAGACGGCCGTTGATGCCCTTCTTGGCCCGGACACCGCCAACGATGCGGCACACCACGTAGATCAGGAACGACAGCGTGGTGACATAGGGGCTGATGGGGATCCGCCCACCCAGAGCCAGCAGGATTCCGCCCACCGTGGCCGTGACGGCAAAAACAACGCTGAGCGCCACCACGGCCACCGGAGCGGAGGTCACGCGGAGCGCCGCGGCTGCCGGGGTGATCAGCAATGCGAGTACCAGCAGCGCCCCCACCACCTGGATGGACAGCGCTACGCTGACTCCCAACAAGACCATAAAGATCAGCGCGAGCGTCCGCACGGGCACCCCGCGGGCTTCGGCCAGTTCGGGATCAACGCTGGCAAAGTTCAGCGGGCGCCAGATGGCCGCCAGGGCTGCGATGACCAGCACGGCGGCGCCGGCGAGGACCTGGAGCTGGACGGTGTCCACGGAGACGATCTGCCCCGTAAGCAGCCCGAATTTGTTGGCGGCACGGCCTTGGTAGAGCGCCAGGAACAGGATGCCGAGCCCAAGCCCGAAGGGCATGATCACCCCGATGATGGAGTTTTTGTCCCGGGCCCGGACGCCCATCAGGCCTAGGAGCAGCGCCGCCGCCACCGAGCCGATCAGCGAGCCGAACACGATGTCCGCGCCGATCAGGAGCGCAAAGGCCGCCCCGGCGAAAGAGAGTTCTGAGATGCCGTGGACGGCGAACGCCAGGTCCCGTTTCATCACGAAGGTGCCCACCAGCCCGCCCAGCAGGCCCAGGACGGCCCCGGCCCAGAGGGAGTTCTGGACCAGCACCAGCAGCTCGCCGTAGTTCTCGAAGCTGAAGATCGCTCCGATGATGCTGTCCGCATCCATCAGGCCACCTCCCCCACCGTTGCGTGGACATCGGCATGGTGGTGCGTGGTTGCGTCGGGCAGGCCGACGACGACGATGCGCCCGTTCGCGTGGATGACTTCCACGTGGCTGCCGTACAGCTCTGACAGGACCTCGGTGGTCATGACCTCTTCCGGCGTACCCACCCGAAACCGCCCGCCGGCCAGGTACAGCACCCGGTCAACGTAATCGATGATGGGATTGATTTCGTGGGTGACAAAAACCACCGCGCTGTTCTGGGCGTGGCACTGCTTGTTGATCAGCGCGCTGACGGCCTGCTGGTGGTGCAGGTCCAGGGACAGCAACGGTTCGTCGCAGAGAAGGACCTTAGGGTCCGTGGCCAGCGCCTGGGCCACCCGGAGGCGCTGCTGCTCGCCGCCGGAGAGCTGGCCCACCGGGACTTTGGCGTAGTCACTGGCGCCCACCAGTTCCAGCAGCTCATCGATCCTGCGGTTTGCCCGGGACATGCCCAGCCGCAGCCCCCAGCGGTGGCCGTCCACGCCGAGCCCCACCAGGTCCCGGGCACGCATGGGGGTATCCGGAGCAAAGGATTTCTGCTGCGGAATGTAGCCGATCAGGTTACTGCCCCGCTCCACGGGACGGTCGCCAAGCGTGGCAGTGCCGGACTGCAGTTCCTGCAGGCCCAGGAGAACCTTGAGGAAACTGGTCTTTCCGCTGCCGTTGGGGCCCAGGACGGCGAAAAACTCACCGGGCCTGATATCCAGGTCGAGATCCTCCCACAGCAAGCGTTTGCCGAACTGCAGGGACGCCCCGCGGAGGCTGACCACCGGTTTCAACTATTTTTCTCCAAAACTTTGCTGACGTTGTCAACATTGTCCGTCATCCATTGCAGGTACGTCTTGCCTTCGGGCAGTGTTTCGCTGAAGTCAATAACGGGAACGCCGGCTGCTTCGGCTGCCTTTTTCAGCGCCTGCGTCTGGGGTCCCTCTGTCTGCGCGTTGTAGGCCAGGAACCTGATGCCCTTGGATCCCGCCAGGTCCGTGGCTGCCTTCAGCGCCGAGGGCGGAACGTCCGAGCCTTCCTCGATCGCGGCGGTGTAGTCGGCCGGAGTCTTGTTCTCCAGCCCGGCTGCCTCGAGCAGGTACAACGGGACAGGTTCGGTCACGGCCACGGCTGCGCCTGTTCCGTTGGCCTTCAGTGCGGCGAGCTTGCCGGCCAGGGCGTCCACCCCGGCTTTGAAGGTTGCGGCATTGGATGTGAACAGAGCTGCAGAGCCCGGTTCGAGTTCGCCCAGTTTGGCCGCCAGCGAATCAGCCAGCTTACCCATGGCATCCAGGCTGTACCAGGCGTGTTCGTTGAATGCACCGGGCTCGTGCGCGTGTTCGTCGGCTGATTCGCTAACCGACGGCGACGGCGACGAATCGGCGTGCGCTTCCTCCGGCGCCAGGCCGCCTACCTCCACGGCCGTGACGATATTGCTGTGCGGGATGTTGCTGTCGTCGGCCATCTTGTGGAGGAAGGCGTCGTAGCCGCCGCCGTTCTCGATCACCAGTTCCGCTTTGGACACCAGCAGCCGGTCCTGCGCGGTGGCCTCGTACGAATGCGGGTCCTGGCTGGTCTTGGTGATTATGGCGGTGACGTTGACTTTGTCCCCGCCGATGATCGCGGCGATGTCCCCGTACACGTTGGTAGAGGCCACAACGTCGACGACGCCGGCAGATGAGTCGGCGCCGGACGTCGCCGACGTTGCACCGCCTCCGGAGCCGCAGGCGGTGAGCAGCAGGCTCACCCCGGCGAGGGCTGCGAGGGACGTTCGGATGGCGGCGGGGTGGCCCACGGAAACCTCAGTTCAGTACAGGGATGGACTTTTGCGTCTCCAAAAAGCTTACCCCTAAATGTGAATGATTCCTATTTAGGATAGCCGGGCCGGTCCCCTGCGGACCCGGGCGCGCTCAGTCACCGTTCGGCTCGCCCAGCCTCCTGATGCCGGTGGCCTGCGTGGCGTCCCGGATCTCTCCCACCAACTGCTCGATCACGTCTTCCAGGAAGAGGACGCCGTGGGTCTGCCCGTCAGCACCTATCACGCGGGCCAGGTGTGAGCCCGTGCGCTGCATGACGGACATGGCCGTTTCAACTTCGTCGTCCAGCGCGAGGTTCGCCAGGGAGCGGATCCTGCTCTCGGCGATGGGGTGCTGGTAATCCGACTCGGGAATGGACAGCACGTCCTTCACGTGGAGGTAGCCGGACAACATGCCGTCATCGTCGAGCATCGGGAACCGTGAGAACCCGGTCCGGCTGACGGCTTTTTCAAATTCCACCGGGGTGGTGGCCGCCTTCAGCATGACCAGATCGTTCAGCGGAACCATGATGTGCGACGCCGTGTATTCGGAGAATTCCAGGGCGCCGGTGATCAGGCCCGCATCATCGTCCACCAGCCCGTGACGGGTGGATTCCTGCACGATCGACTGGACTTCCTCGAGCGTGAAGGACGAGTTCACCTCATCCTTGGGCTCAATCCGCAGAAGCTTGAGGATGTGGTTGGCGGACCAGTTCAGCGCGACGATGGCCGGGTTGACCAGCTTCGCAACAAACATCAGCGGCGGGGCCAGCAGCAAGGCAGCCTTGTCCGCCACCGATACCGAGATGTTCTTAGGCACCATCTCGCCGAACGTCACGTGGAGAAAGGTCACCACCATCAAGGCGATGGCGAACGCTGCGACGTCGGCAACTTCCACCGGCAGCCCAACAGCTTCCAGCGGCGCCGCCATCAGGTGGTGGATGGCCGGTTCGGCGACCTGCAGGATCAACAGCGAGCACACGGTGATGCCCAATTGCGCGCAGGCCAGCATCAAGGAGACGTTTTCCATGGCGCGCAACGTGGTCTGCGCCCGCTTGGAACCGGCTTCGGCGAGAGGTTCGATCTGGCTGCGCCTGGCAGACATCACGGCGAACTCGGCGCCGACAAAAAACGCGTTCCCCAGCAGGAGGACAACCAGCCAGGCAATTCCGGCCCAGTCACTCATCGTTCCCTCCTGTCGGCCGGAGCAGGCTCCACTACGGGCGCGGCCGGATGGAAGGAGATCCGCTCGATCCTTCGGCCGTCCATCCTGGTCACTCTCAGCGTGCCGCCGCTGACCTCGACGGTGTCCCCCACTGCGGCGATCCGTCCCAGCTCACTCATGACGTACCCGCCCACCGTTTCGTAGGCGGCTTCGTCCGGAACGGTCAGCCCCGGAATCTGTTCGGAAAGCTCGTCAGGGCGCAGCAGCCCGGGGAAGTACCAGTCGCCGGAGGCGCTCTGGAGCAGTCCCGGGCGTACCTTGTCGTGCTCGTCGGACACTTCTCCGACGATTTCCTCCACCAGGTCCTCAAGGGTGGTGATGCCGGCGGTTCCGCCGTATTCATCCAGGACGATCGCGAGTTGGAGGTTTCCCTCCCGCAGCTCGGCCAGGAGCGCATCGAGGTGGATGGTCTCCGGCACGCGGAGGACATCGGTCATGATGGCTCCGGCCTCCAGGTTGGCCCGCCGGTCCCACGGCACCGCAACGGCCTTCTTGACGTGGACCAGGCCCTTGATGTCGTCGGAGGATTCCCCGATGACGGGGAAACGGGAGTACCCGGTGCGCCGGGCGGCGTCAAGGATGTCCGATACAGGCTGGTCGGCATCGATGGTCTCCATCCGGATCCGCGGCGTCATAACGTCGGCAGCCGTCCGGGCTGAGAAGTTAAGGGTCCGCGCCACAAAGTTGGCCGTCCCGGCGTCGAGCGTTCCCATGGCGGCGGAGCGCCGCACCAGGGAGGCGAGCTCGGCCGGCGTCCGGGCACCGGAAATCTCTTCCTTGGCCTCCAGGCCAAAGACATTCAGTACCTTGTTGGAAAAACCGTTGAGCACCACGATGGCGGGCTTGAAGATGGCCGTGAAGACCAACTGGGGCCGTGCCAATGCTTTGCCAACCTGGAACGACAGCGCAATCGCCATGTTCTTGGGCACCAGTTCGCCCAGCAGCATGGACAGCAGCGTGGCCAGCACCATGGCGATAACCAGGGAAACGGATGCCGCAGCCACTTCGGGAATTCCGACGGCGGCCAGCGGGCCCTCGAGGAGGCGGCCCACCGACGGTTCCATCACGTAGCCGGTCAGAAGCGTGGTGAGCGTAATGCCGAGCTGACAGCTGGAAAGCTGGGTTGAGAGGGATTTCAGGCACTTGAGCAGCGGGACGGCACCCGTGTCACCGTTATCGATGGCACGTTGGACCGTGGCCTGGTCAAGGGCAATCAGGGAAAATTCGACGGCGACGAAAAAGCCGGTGCCGGCAATCAGCAGGAGGCCTGCCGCGAGGAGGAACCACTCCATTCAGCATCCCGCCCGAAGGCCGGAGGCAATGGTGCGAGGCCGGGGGAAACGGCCCGGCGGAGGATGATCGGCCGAAGCCGATGCTGTTTCCATAGGGGCTCCGCCGGGGTGGGCTGACGGAGAGTGATGGGCGCGTGTTCGGGGTTTGCCGGCTCTGCGGGTGGACTGCGCGGTGCTGTATTTCATGCTCCGCTGACAGCCCCCAGGCCGGCACCTAGATTTACTGTCCATAAGAATTTCAGTCTACAGGAGCAGATTGCGCCTTTCGGCTGGGCGCTGGGAGGTCGCGTCGCGCCCGCACCGGGAAAGCTTCCGGACGCCACAATCCGTGATCTCCGCGTCATTGCCATGATTTGGGTCACCGATATTGGCAGTTAACACAGAATGCTCATTAGACTGGCATCGGTCCGGGTTCAGGACGCAGAGACTGGTTCGAATGTTGTGCTGCGGCACCGTGGCGGCCAGAGAGAAATCAAACTCATGGAAGAGGCGTATTTCAAGTGCCAGAGCAGCCTAGCCACCGTCTACCAGAGGAATTTGGCGGAAACGAGTGGCTCGTTGACGAACTGTACGAGCAGTATCAGAAAGACAAGAACACAGTGGATACCAAATGGTGGCCCCTTTTCGAGTCCTTCGATTCAGGCAGCGGTTCTTCTTCCAACGGAAGCACGGCGGTAGCCGTGGCCCACCCAGCAACCCGCGAAATGCCGGCTGTGCCGTCGGCACCTCCGGCTTCTGCAACTGCTGCACCGGCAACGTCGCCGGCCGCACAGCCGGCGGCGCCGGCCACCGCCCCCGCGGCGGCAAAGAAAGCTCCCGCTACGGTCGCCCGCGATGGCGCGAAGAAGACCGAGCCCGGAAGCGGGGCCCAGCCGATTCCGGCCCAGCTTCCCAAGAACGTCAAGGCACCCACGGCCCCGGAAGAAGACGTGGTCTCCGTTCTTCGCGGCCCGGCCAAGGCCATTGCCACCAACATGGTAACCAGCCTTGAAGTGCCCACGGCCACCAGCGTCCGGGCTATTCCGGCCAAGCTGCTGATCGATAACCGCGTGGTCATCAACTCCAACCTCGCCCGTGCACGCGGCGGCAAGGTTTCCTTCACGCACCTCATCGGCTACGCCGTGATCCGGGCACTGGCCCAGTTCCCTTCGATGAACGTCTACTACGACGAAATCGACGGCAAGCCCAGCGCTGTCCAGCCGGCCCACGTCAACTTCGGCATCGCCATTGACATGCCCAAGCCGGATGGCACCCGCCTGCTCATGGTGCCTAATATCAAGAAGGCGGAGACCCTCAACTTCTCCGAGTTCTGGCACACCTATGAAGACCTCATCAAGCGTGCCCGTGCAGGTAAGCTGACCGCTGATGACCACTCCGGCACCACCGTGTCCCTGACCAACCCCGGCGGCATCGGCACCGTTCACTCCGTGCCGCGTCTGTCCAAGGGACAGGCTGCCATCATCGGCGTCGGCGCCCTGGACTACCCAGCCGAATTCCAGGGTTCCAGCGAAAAGATCATTGCGCAGAACGCCATCAGCAAGGTCCTGACGCTGACGTCCACGTATGACCACCGCGTCATCCAGGGAGCCGGCAGCGGCGAGTTCCTGAAGCTTGTGCACCAACTGCTGCTCGGTGCCCAGAACTTCTACGACGACATCTTCGAATCCCTCCGGATCCCGTACGAGCCCGTGCGCTGGAGCCCGGACCTGCAGGTAGACCCGGCCGACGAGATCAACAAGGTTGCCCGGATCCAGCAGCTGATCCATTCCTACCGCGTGCGCGGCCACCTGATGGCAGACACCGATCCACTTGAGTACGTCCAGCGCAAGCACCCGGACCTTGACGTTCTCACCTATGGGCTGACCCTGTGGGATCTGGACCGCGAGTGGCCCACCGGCGGGTTCGGCGGCAAGCCGATGCTCAAGTTCCGCGACATCCTCGGTGTCCTCCGTGACGCCTACTGCCGCACCACCGGCATCGAGTACATGCACATCCAGGAGCCGGAAGAGCGCAAGTGGTTCCAGGACCAGCTGGAACACGCGTACTCGAAGCCGAGCCGCGAAGAGCAGCTGCGCATCGTGTCCCGGCTCAACGCCGCTGAAGCATTTGAAACCTTCCTGCAGACCAAGTTCGTCGGCCAGAAGCGCTTCTCCTTGGAAGGCGGCGAATCCCTGATTCCGCTGCTGGACGCCATCATTTCCGATGCCGCTGACGACGGACTGGACGAGGTTGCGATCGGCATGGCCCACCGCGGCCGCCTGAACGTCCTCACCAACATCGCCGGCAAGACCTACGCCCAGGTGTTCCGCGAATTCGAAGGCACGCAGGATCCCCGCTCCGTGCAGGGCTCCGGCGACGTGAAGTACCACCTCGGTACCGAAGGCACGTTCACCTCGGAAAACGGCAACGAGACCAAGGTCTACCTCGCCGCCAACCCGTCCCACCTCGAGGCGGTCGACTCCGTGCTCGAAGGCATCGTCCGCGCCAAGCAGGACCGCCTGGACCAGGGCGAGGCCTTCCCGGTGCTGCCCCTGATGGTCCACGGCGATGCTGCCTTCGCAGGCCAGGGCGTGGTTGCCGAGACGCTGAACCTGTCCCAGCTCCGCGGCTACCGGACCGGCGGCACCATCCACGTGGTGGTCAACAACCAGGTGGGCTTCACCACGGCGCCGTCGTCGTCACGCTCGTCCACGTACTCCACGGACGTCGCCAAAATGATCCAGGCGCCTGTGTTCCATGTGAACGGTGACGATCCCGAGGCAGTGGTGCGCATCGCGCAGCTCGCCTACGCGTTCCGCCAGCGGTTCCACAAGGACGTTGTGATCGACATGGTGTGCTACCGCCGCCGTGGCCACAACGAGGGTGACGACCCCTCGATGACCCAGCCCATGATGTACAACCTGATCGAAGCCAAGCGCTCCGTCCGCAAGCTGTACACCGAGGCACTCATCGGCCGTGGCGATATCACCGAGGAAGAAGCCGAGCAGCTGCTCCGCGACTACCAAGAACGTCTGGAACGGGTCTTCGCCGAAACACACGCGGCGCAGACCTCGCCCATCCCGATCATCACCGCCGACTCCGCCGCAGTCTCCGACATTGAGCGTCCCATCGCCCAGCAGGCTGACTTCGGCGCCAATGCCCCGGCCTCCACTGCCATTTCGCCGGAGACCCTGGCGCACATCGGCAAGGCTCACGTCCAGATCCCCGAGGGCTTCACCGTCCACGCCAAGCTCAAGCAGCTCCTTGAGAAGCGCGAGCAGATGTCCCGCGAAGGCGGCATCGACTGGGGCTTTGGCGAGATCGCGGCCTTCGGATCGCTGATCATGGAAGGCGTTCCCGTCCGGCTTGCCGGCCAGGACTCGCGCCGCGGCACGTTTGTGCAGCGCCACGCAGTGTTCCACGACCGCGCCAATGGCGGCGAGTGGCTGCCCCTGGGCCACCTCTCCGATGACCAGGCCAAGCTGTGGATCTACGACTCCCTGCTGTCCGAATACGCGGCCATGGGCTTCGAATACGGCTACTCGGTGGAACGCCCGGATGCCCTGGTGCTGTGGGAAGCGCAGTTCGGTGACTTCGTCAACGGCGCGCAGACCATCATCGATGAGTTCATCTCCTCGGCCGAGCAGAAGTGGGGTCAGCGCTCCTCCCTGGTCCTGATGCTGCCGCACGGCTACGAAGGCCAGGGCCCGGACCACTCCTCGGCACGCATCGAACGCTTCCTGCTGATGTGCGCCGAAGAGAACATGATCGTCGCCAATCCCACCACGGCGGCCTCGCACTTCCACCTACTGCGCCGCCAGGCGTACAGCAGGCCGCGCAAGCCGCTGATCATCTTCACGCCGAAGCAGCTGCTGCGGCTGAAGGCAGCCGCGTCGTCCGTCGAGGACTTCACCACGGGCGCCTTCCGCCCCGTCATCGGCGACCACGAGCAGTTGGCGGCAGACGCCGTCGAACGCGTATTGCTGGTCTCCGGCCGCCTGTACTACGATCTCCTGTCCACCCGGCAGAAGACCGATGACAAGACCACCGCGATTGTCCGCGTGGAGCAGCTTTACCCGCTGCCGCACGAAGAAATCGCAGCGGAACTGGCCAAGTACCCGAACGCCGAGGTTGTCTGGGCACAGGACGAGCCCGCAAACCAGGGGCCGTGGCCGTTCATGGGACTGAACCTCCCGGAGGCGCTGGACCGGCGCGTCCGCCTGGTGTCGCGTCCCGCGTCGGCCTCCACTGCGGCGGGCTCCATGAAGCGGCACGCTGCCGAGCAGGATACGCTCCTCAAGCAGGCATTTGCACGGAAGTAGTACCAGTGGCTGCCCGGCCGGACGTCGAAATACCAGACTCCGGCCGGGCAGTTCTGTTTAATGAAGATGGATCATAGCCACGCCGGTTGGCCACAACCGGCACGGACGTTAAGAGGGACTTGTGGAAGACAGGAAGCTGCGGATCGCAGCTGTTGGAGATGAACTGCTTGCCGGGCTGGGCGACCCCAGGGCCCTCGGCTGGCTGGGCCGCGTATTGGCCCGCACTCCGCAGGACGGAATGGTCATGGAAGCGTACGCCCTCCCCTGTCCCCAGGAAGGAACGGAAGGGCTGGCTGCCCGCTGGCAGGAAGAGGCCGGCCGGCGGTTCGGCGACCACCACGAAAACCGCCTGGTGATCGGCCTCTCGGGCCGGGACATCGAGTTCGGCCTTTCCACCGCCCGCAGCCGCCTGAACCTGGCCAATATCCTGGATACGGCCACGCAGAACCGGATCGAGGTCTTTGTCGTTGGCCCGCCGCCCACGCTGGACCCGGTACAGAACCGCCGGCTCGCCGATCTCAACACCGCTTTCGCTGACGTCACCACCAGGCGCAAGCACCTCTATGTGGACACGTTCTCCCCACTGCTGAACCACGAGCAGTGGCGCCAGGACCTTGCGGCCAACACTGGCACGCCGGGGCAGGCGGGCTATGGCCTGATGGCCTGGCTGGTCCTCCACCGCGGCTGGTTCCAATGGCTGGGCATGGACGCCCCCGAGTAGGTTTCCAGCCCCCTCAGTCGCGATATATCTTGGCCGGCTCCGCTGGCCCGTTGTATCTTGGGGTATCAGTCACGATATATCGCGGTTTTGGAGGATTCATGACAGAGGACAGCTGGACCGTCACAGGTCCGCAAACCATCGATGTTGGCCCCGTCAGGTCGCTGAAGCTGGGCATGGTCCGCGGCAGGTTCGACGTCCTAACCCACCCGCAGGCCGTTGTTCGCGTGGAGATCAACGAGGTCCAGGGCGATCCTGTGTCGGTGACGCTGACCGACGGCAGGCTTGAGGTCCGCCATCAGCTGCACGGCCCCCAGGGCTGGTTCAAGAACCTGATGGGCACGGTCAACCACAACAGCAACAACTCAGCGGTTATCAGCATTGCCCTGCCGGCCGGCGTGGAGGTGGAGGCCGGCACGGTCAGCGGCGATGGCCTCGTCTCAGGAACCAGCGGGCACACCCGGCTCAATACCGTCTCGGGTTCAGTGATGGCGGACGGCACCACCGGGGAACTTCATGTCAACACGGTAAGCGGCGAGGTCATCGCGAGAAACCACGACGGCGTCCTGACCGCCAAGAGCGTTTCTGGCGAGGTCACCGCCTCCGGCCGGTTCAGCAACATCCGGGCGCACACGGTCAGCGGCGACATGAGTTTTGACTTGCTCGGATTCACCCACGATTTCGGTGCCAATTCAGTCTCCGGTGACCTCACCATCAGGCTTCCCCACGACGTCGGGGTGGACATCGTGGCGAAGTCCGCCAGCGGCGTTGTGGTGATTGATGACCAGCAGTACTCCCAGCAAGGCGGCAAGGTGGAAACCATTGCCGGACCGGACGGCAAGCTGATGCTGGTCCGGACCAACTCAGTGTCCGGCAAGACGTCCATCTTCCATGGCCAGCCGGCCCGCAGCGACGACGCAAGAAGCCCGGAAGCGGGGCACTGATGCCCCCGGTGTTCGCCCATGGTGCACTCCGGCTGTACCTGCTCGCGCTGCTGGAGTCAGGCCCCAAACACGGCTATGAACTGATCAAAGCCCTCAGCGAACGGTTCGGCGGCACTTACTCCCCCAGCGCGGGGACCATCTATCCACGGCTGGGGAAACTCGAAGAAGAGGGACTCGTCGACACCGAGTCTGTCGGCCGCCGCACCAACTACCGCATCACTACGGCTGGACTTGCTGAACTCAACAAGCGCCGGGAGGAACTCGCCGGCGTCGAGAACGACATTTCCGCTTCCGTCCGCCGCCTGGCGGACAACCTGCGGGCGGATATCCGCGCCAACATGCGCGGGTTGCGGGCAGACCTGGCGGCCACGGCAGAGGCGGCCCGCTCCACGGCGCGGGCCGCCGACTTCAGGAAGGCCGGCCGCCAGTCGTCCGAAGGGTTCCGGGAGCTGAAGGAAGCGGAAATGCTGCTGCAGGCGTTCCGGGACGACCTGCGGGTGGAGCTGCGGCTGCAGGCCACCCGGCAACCGCTCAGCGCGCTCACGCTGGAAACCGTCAGGACCGTGCTGGACCAGGCGCGCATCTCCATCCGCAACTCACTGCCTGGCTGAGCCGACGGGCTGAGCAAGCCGCCGGACGGCGCCGCCGCTCAGTATTGGCCCCGGCCACACCCCGTTTCGGTTTCGCGGCGTGTCCCATGGTGTGGGAGACTTGAGGGCAGCTCTTTTGAGTACCAACATTTAAGGAGGCCAGCTATGAGCAAGCGTGCACGTAAACGTCGTGACCGTAAGCGTGGCGGCGCGAACCACGGGAAGCGCCCCAACGCCTAAGCTAAAGCTTGGAAAACGGTTTAAGCAAAGGACCCCGGAAGCCACTCGGCTTCCGGGGTCCTTCGTCTTCGCGCTGTTCTTTACGACGGCACTACTGCAGACGGCTGCCGCTTGTGTCAGGCGTCCACCGGGCGGATGGAGTGGATCCGGTCCAAAATGGCGTTCTTCAGGTTTTCCGGAGCGGCCTCGGTGCACGAGCGCTTCACCATGGTGCGTATCACGCACTCGAGGTCGTACTGCTCGGTGCACTCAGGGCACTCATCGAGGTGGGTCTTGATTTCCGTGATGTCCTCGCGGGTCAACGCCCCGTCGAGGTATTCGTAGATGCGTTGCATCCGGGCGTCATCGCAATCGCCCAATCCCTGGCAGTCGCTCATTTCCTGTTCTCCTGTTTTGTGGTCGCGGCCGTGTCCTGTGATTCGACGGCGCCTTTGAATCCTCGTTCGGCGGCATAATCCGCCAGCATGTCCCGCAACATTTTCCGGCCGCGGTGGAGCCGGGACATCACCGTCCCGATAGGCGTGTTCATAATGTCTGAAATTTCCTTGTACGCGAAGCCCTCCACGTCAGCGAAGTACACCGCCAGCCGGAACTCCTCGGGGATCGACTGGAGCGCCCGCTTGACGTCCGAGTCCGGCAGGTGGTCCAGCGCCTCAGCCTCGGCTGAACGCAGGCCGCGGGACGTGTGCGACTCAGCCCTGGCAAGCTGCCAGTCCTCGATGGTGTCCGAGTTCGACTGCAGCGGTTCGCGCTGCCGCTTGCGGTACAGGTTGATGTACGTGTTGGTCAGGATGCGGTACAGCCAGGCCTTGAGGTTGGTACCGGGCTTGTACTGGTGGAACGCTGAGAACGCCTTGGTGTAGGCCTCCTGGACGAGGTCTTCCGCGTCGGCAGGGTTCCTGGCCATGCGCATGGCGGCCGAGTACAGCTGATCCACGTACTGCATGGCATCACGCTCAAAACGGACCCGGCGTT
This sequence comes from Pseudarthrobacter sp. S3, assembly GCF_050156905.1. NCBI lineage: Bacteria > Bacillati > Actinomycetota > Actinomycetes > Micrococcales > Micrococcaceae > Pseudarthrobacter > Pseudarthrobacter sp. S3. Next base: position 2,784,668 of record NZ_CP189583.1, read on the forward strand.
CTTCCGCCGATTCGGTGGCCACGTCCACGGGTTGCTCAGCGGACACAGGCTCGGCACTCACAGGCTCAGCGGACACAGCCTCAACGGTCGCAGGGACTTCCGCTTCAGGCTGTGGGCCGCTCCCTGCTGGCGCATCGCTGCTGGCAGTGGCGTCGCTGCTTGATTTGGCTTCGCGTTCGGATGCCTCATACATGGCCTCGAGGGCCGGATCCAGGGTGCTCATTGCGTTCAAGTCTACTGTGACGGCCCTGGCACGTGGTGTTCCGTACTCCGGAAGATCGGATTCCAGAGCCTGCAGCGCCACGGGCCCGGTGGGCTCCGTCCCGTCCTTCAGTAACCTCAAGGGCAACTCCACTCTGTCTCAGGCCAGGGCGTTCCAGGCAAATATCTGCCCGGCAATCCGTGGTGTGTCAATTCGTCCGGTGTTCGGCGGACCCGCAATTCATAACCGCTGGCGGCAGGCAAATATTCCTCAAAAGTGCAAGACTAGAACGGACTCCGCCGCATTCGGTGCGGTTCGTCCAGCCAGGAGGAAATCCATGTCCTTTGTCCGTACTCTCGCCCGCCCCATGCTGGCTTCCAGTTTCGTCGTCGCCGGACTGGACAAGCTGAAAAACGCCGATGACACCGCCACCCAGCTCTCGCCGCTCCTGCAGAAGGCGGCCGCGTCGCTGCCGTTCCAGGCCGACGAGAAAATGCTGGCACGCGTGATCGGCGGAACGCAGGTGGGTGCCGGCGTACTGTTCGGCCTGGGCAAGTTCAGCCGCCTCTCGGCATCACTGCTGACCGTCATCTCCCTCCTTAATACCTTTGTGGAGTGGCGCAGCGCGGACATCAGCACCAAGGAAGGCCGCCAGGCCCGCCGGAACCAGCTGCTCAAGAACGTCTCCCTCAGCGGCGGCGCCCTGCTCGCCTCAGTGGACACCGCCGGCAAGCCCGGCCTGGCCTGGCGTGCCGAGCATCTCGCCGCAGACGCACGGAAGTCTGCTGCAGGTGCGCGGAAGACCACCGGCCAAAAGTTCCACAAGGCGGACAAGGCCGTGCGCCGCGCCGTGGATCACGCAACGGGGGCGTAAGGACGGATGACCGGTTCCACCCCGCCCGCAGCCACGGACCCCCGCATCAGCACCGACACCGTTCCGTTCTGGCCGGCTCCCTTCGCCAGCAGGCCCATCAACGCCACCGTCACGGTGCCTGGTTCCAAGTCCCTGACCAACAGGTTCCTGGTCCTGGCTGCGCTGGCTGACGGGCCGTCCCGTCTCCGCGCACCCCTGCATTCCCGGGACTCCGCCCTGATGATCGAGGCTTTGCGCCAGCTGGGGGCCACCATTACGGAGGTGCCCGGCGACGGAGCATTCGGGCCGGACCTTGAGGTCACGCCGCTGAGCCAGGGGGCGCCGTCGTCAAGCACGCACATTGACTGCGGCCTCGCCGGAACAGTGATGCGTTTTGTTCCGCCGCTCGCGGCGCTGCGCAACGGCGTGAGCGTGTTCGACGGCGACCCCCACGCCAGGAAGCGCCCCATGGGCACCATCATCGAGGCCCTGAGAGCCCTCGGAGTGGCGCTGACCGCGGACGACGGCGGGACCCCCTCGTCACTGCCGTTCACCGTTGAAGGTAGCGGGCAAGTCCAAGGCGGCCACCTGGTGATCGACGCCAGCGCGTCATCCCAGTTCGTCTCCGCCCTCCTGCTGGTCGGCGCCAGGTTCACTGACGGACTCCACCTGGAGCACGTGGGCAAGCCGGTGCCCAGCCTGGACCACATCAACATGACGGTTGCCGTACTTCGCGGCGTCGGCGTGACCGTGGACGATTCCGTGCCGAACCACTGGGTGGTGGCCCCGGGCCCCATCCGCGCTTTTGATCAGCGCATCGAGCAGGACCTCTCCAACGCCGGCCCGTTCCTGGCCGCAGCATTGGCCTCCGGCGGCACCGTCCGCATCCCGGACTGGCCCACCGGCACCACCCAGGTGGGCGATCTCTGGCGCAGCATCCTGGCGGATATGGGCGCGGACGTCATCCTGGCTGACGGCGTCCTGACCGTCACCGGCGGGCCAGAGATCAAGGGCGCGGATTTTCACGAAACCAGCGAGCTCGCCCCCACCGTGGCGGCCCTCTGCGCCCTGGCCACCGGACCTTCACAGCTGACCGGCATCGCGCACCTGCGCGGCCACGAGACGGACCGGCTGGCCGCGCTCGTCACCGAAATCAACCGCCTCGGCGGCGACGCGGAAGAGACCAGCGACGGCCTCGTGATCCGCCCGGCAAAGCTGCACGCCGGCGTCGTCCACAGTTATGCGGATCATAGGATGGCCACTGCCGGCGCCATCCTCGGCCTCGCAGTACCGGGCATCGAGGTCCAGGACATCGCCACCACGGCCAAGACCATGCCGGAATTCCCGCAGATGTGGGCGGACATGCTCACCCAGGGCGCGGCCGCCGGCGACGCCACGGAAGGTTCCGCTGGTGGCACGCAGCACTGATTCCTGGGACGAGTCCGACGTCCGGATCCGGCCCAGCAAAAAGGGCTCCCGGCCGCGCACGAAGGACCGCCCCAGCCACGACGACGCCGTCACGGGCCGCATCATCACCGTGGACCGCGGCCGGTACACCGCCGTCGTCGGTGAGGACTCGGGCGACGAACGGATCATCATCGCCGCGAGGGCCCGCGAACTGCGCCGCTCCCCCGTGGTGGCCGGCGACTTCGTCTCCCTTGTCGGCGATGTGTCCGGGGAGCCCGACACGCTGGCCCGGCTGGTCCGGATCCAGGAACGCCGGACCTTGCTGCGCCGCAGCGCCGATGACACTGATCCGATCGAGCGTGCGGTGGTGGCCAACGCCGATCAGCTGGTGGTGGTGGTGGCCGCCGCAAACCCGGAGCCACGCACCGGCTTCATTGACCGTGCCCTGGTGGCCGCGTACGACGCCGGCATCGAGCCGCTGCTGCTCGTCACCAAGGCGGATGTCAGGGATCCCGCGGAACTGTTGTCCAACTACGAACACCTGGACTTCCCGGTGATCATCAGCCGTACGTCGGACTCCGAGGCCTCAGGTATTGATGCCCGCTCCGATGACGGCCTCTCTGCCCGCCTGGACGGAGACGCGGTTTCGCAGCTCCGCGCGTACCTCGAGGGCAAGGTCTCGGTGATGCTGGGCCATTCCGGCGTGGGCAAGTCCACCATGGTCAATGCGCTCACCGGGGCCGAACGGGCCACCGGTGGTGTGAACGCGGTGACCGGCCGCGGCCGCCACACGTCGTCGTCGGCCCTTGCCCTGAAGCTGACGGGAGCTCCCGCCGGAAGCTGGATCATCGATACCCCTGGCATCCGTTCGTTCGGTCTGGCCCATGTGGACCCTGACCGGATCCTGCGGTCCTTCCCGGACCTGGAACCGGGCACGGATGCCTGCGAGCGTGGTTGCAAGCACAACACCTCGGCTGTCAACTGCGGTGTGGATTCCTGGGTGGCGGCCGGTCAAGCGGGCCCCACCGGCCCGGCCCGGCTAGCATCCCTGCGGCGGCTGCTCGGCACTGATCCGCGCCTGGTTGGCCAGGAAACCAAGGAACTGGGCAGCATAGGCTAGCGGCCAAAAGCCGACGTCCCCAACCCCACGGCCCGGAGACGGTAGTTTGTAACCATGATCCAACCCGCTTCGAGCTACAACGATGACCTGCGCCTTGCCCATGTGCTGGCAGATTCCGTGGATGACCAGACCATGAGCCGCTTCAAGGCACTGGACCTCCGCATCGAGACCAAGCCGGACCTGACGCCGGTCACGGACGCGGACAAGTCCGCGGAGGAAGCCATCCGCGGCCAGCTGTCCCGCTCGCGTCCCCGCGACGCCGTGCTGGGCGAGGAATTCGGCAGTTCGGGCCATGGCTCCCGCCGCTGGATCATTGATCCCATCGACGGCACCAAGAACTTTGTCCGCGGCGTCCCGGTGTGGGCCACCCTGATAGCCCTCGTGGACGAAGGCGAACCCGTGGTGGGAGTGGTCAGTGCACCCGCGCTGGGCAAGCGCTGGTGGGCCGCCAAGGGTTCCGGCGCCTACATGGGCAAGTCCCTCGCGGCCGCAACGCGGCTCCGGGTCTCGGACGTCTCCAAGCTCTCGGATGCCTCCCTGTCTTATTCCAGCCTGGGCGGCTGGAAGGAACGCGGCAACCTGGATGAATTCCTGGGACTGACCGAAGACGTGTGGCGAACACGCGCCTATGGCGATTTCTGGTCCTACTGCATGGTGGCCGAAGGTGCCGTTGACATCGCCTGCGAACCGGAACTGAATCTGTACGACATGGCCGCACTGGTGCCCATCGTGGTCGAAGCCGGCGGCCGCTTCACCTCCCTGGAGGGCCAGGACGGACCGTTCGGCGGCAACGCCCTGGCCACGAATTCCATCCTGCACTCCGAAGTCCTCAAGCGGCTGAACCCGGATCTGGACGACCTTCTTTAGGTCGTTTTACGAATTATCGACGGCGGACGCCCCCTGATTGGGGCGTCCGCCGTCGTATCTTCGACAAATATTCCATTCCTCAAACGTGCGTAACAAAGCCCTTAACATTGGGGCGGGCTTCCTTCTCGCCCCGGCACATGTTCTACGCTCTTAACAGGTCACGAGTGCCAGCGCTAAACCCCGGTTTGCTGGCCGGCAACCCTCCATTCGCGGTGGGGTGCCCCGGGTGACGACCAGGCCGGTCCGGAATGGACACGGCAAGCGCGGATTCCCGGTACCGGGAGTCCTTTTAGAGTGAGGTCTCCTTGACAACTGCCACCGTCTCCCCCGCCAGTTTTTCCCCCAACAACGCCGCTGCGCTGATCCACGATGCCGCTACGGTCTCCGGACGCCCCCTATCCGCCGTCACCGGCGCGGAAATCCAGGCACCGTTGATCCAGGGCGGCCATGTCCGCTACGCAAACCTGGACTACGGCGCATCCGCTCCTGCCCTCTCCGTGGTGTCCGCCTACCTCAACGAGATCCTGCCGTTCTACGCCAGCGTCCACCGCGGCGCGGGCTTTGCGTCGCAGATCAGCACCTCTGTCTACGAGAACGCCCGGAACATCGTGCGCGATTTTGTGGGCGGACGCCCGGACGACTCCGTCATCTTCACCCGGAACACCACCGACTCGCTGAACCTGCTCGCAGGTTGCCTGCCAGCGACGGATGGCCGGCCGGATGGAGATGTCCTCTACCTGGACATCGAGCACCACGCCAACCTCCTGCCGTGGCAGGGCGTCCCGCACCGCAGCGTCGTCGCCGCGGACACCATCGTGGGGACCCTTGAGGTCCTGCGCGCCGAACTTGAGCAGGGCAACGTCAGTCTCCTCGCGGTCACGGGCGCCTCCAACGTCACCGGCGAGATCCTGCCGGTCAATGCCCTGGCCGCCCTCGCCCATGAGTACGGGGCGCGGATCGTGGTGGACGCCGCGCAGTTGGCGCCGCACCGACGCATCAATATCAGCACCGACGACGTCGACTACCTTGCCTTCTCCGGCCACAAGCTCTACGCGCCCTTCGGCTCCGGGGTCCTGGTGGGCCGCACGGACTGGCTCGACGCCGGTACTCCCCATCTGGCCGGCGGCGGCGCCGTCCGCGAGGCCAAGCTCGACGGCGTCAGCTGGGCCACCGGCCCGGCCCGGCACGAGGGAGGCTCCCCCAACGTCCTGGGTGCGGCTACCCTGGCACGGGCCACCCAGGTCATCGCATCCTTGGACCAGGACCGCTGGCACGCCCACGAAGCGGCCATCCGGTCATTCCTGGTTGACGGGCTCGGGAAGATCGACGGCGTCACCGTGCACCAGATCTTCTCGGATACGGACGCCGACACCGGCACCATCGGCGTGGTGAACTTCTCCGTGGCAGGATACGACGCCGGACTCGTGGCCGCGTACCTGTCGGCCGAGCACGGAGTTGGCCTCCGGGACGGCCGCTTTTGCGCGCACCCACTCCTCAAGCGCCTCGGCCTTCCCTCCGGTTCGCTGCGGGCCAGCTTCGGCGTGGGCTCCCGGCTGGAGGATGCCCAGCGGCTCCTTGCAGGCCTGGAGCAACTCCGCCGGACCGGCCTGGGCTGGGACTACGTGGTGGACGCGGGCCGCTGGGTTCCGGCTAACGACACCCGCACCTACCCGCACTGGGCGCCCAACACGCCGGGTACGGCCGGCGCGGCTCCGTGCCTTGACGACTGACTGAGCCTTTCGTCCTGTACCTCCTGATCTGACGGCCACCCACCGGGTGGAGGCCTATACGGTAAATTCGACGGATACGGCATTGGCAGAGTTGAAGGAGGCCGGACGTGGCACGGGGTGGCCCCAGGCTTGAGCACGGACGCCGCCTGGAACTCGGGCAGAGTTTCCAGGACGGCGGCGAACATTACCAGCGCGTACGCCCTGGCTACCCCGCCGAATCAGCGGACTGGCTGATCCCTTCCGGAGCCAAAGACGCAGTGGACGTGGGCGCCGGGACCGGCAAGTTCACCGCCCTGCTGATGGAACGCGGCCTGGCGGTTTCCGCCGTGGACCCGTCCCCGGACATGCTGGACCAGCTGCGGGCACACTACCCGGGGGTTTACGCGACCCCGGGGACCGCAGAGGCCACCGGCCTCCCTGAGTCCTCGTTCGACGTCGTGAGCGTTGCGCAGGCCTGGCACTGGTGCGATCCGCTTCCAGCGAGCACCGAACTGGCGCGGATCCTGCGGCCCGGCGGAACCATGGCCCTGATCTGGAACCAGCTGGACACGTCCGTGCCGTGGGTCCACCGGTTGTCCCGCATCATGCACGCAGGCGACGTCTACAAGCCCGGCTTCCGACCGGTGGTGGGCCCGGAGTTTGAAGGCCTCCAAAGCCATGTGGCGGGGTGGGAGGACAGCCTCAGCACGGCGGACATCATGGAACTAACGAAGTCCCGCAGCTACTACCTGAGCGCTGGCGAAGCCACCCGCAGCAAGGTCCTGGCCAATCTGGACTGGTATCTGCACACGCATCTGGGGCACGCCGTGGAAGGGGACATCAGCCTGCCGTACCTGACGCTGACGTGGCGGGCAGCGAAGGCGTGACGGGCGCAGACCACCGGGTAGGCTTGGAGGCGTGAAGACCAGCGCGCCCTCCTCCTCGATCGAGGACTACGTCAAGGTCATCTACGGCTTCACGGAGTGGCAGGATAAACCAATTACGTCCTCCCAGCTCGCGCAGCGCCTGGGGGTGGCCAATTCTTCGGTCTCAGAGATGGTCCGCAAGCTCAAGGACCAGGGCCTGGTGGACCACAAGCCCTACAGCGCCATCACCCTCACGGACTCCGGTGTCCAGCTGGCACTGTCCATGGTGCGCCGGCACCGGCTTATTGAGACCTACCTCGTCCAGGAGTTCGGCTACAGCTGGGACGAAGTCCACGACGAAGCCGAATTGCTTGAGCATGCGGTGTCGGACACGTTTATCGAGCGCATGGCGACGAAACTCGGCAACCCGCAACGCGACCCGCACGGCGACCCGATCCCCGCCGCGGACGGCACGGTGCTGCTGCCGAAGGCCCATCTGCTCGGCGAACTCGATCTCGGACACACCGGCCGGATCACCCGCATCAGCGACGAGAACCCGGATCTGCTCCGGTATCTTTCCGCCGAGGAAATCGATCTCGATGCCGAGGTGGAGGTCGTGGGCCGCAAGCCGTTCGGCGGCGCGCTGGTGGTGCGGATCAGCAGCCCCGGCAGGAAGCGAGATTATGATCTCGCGGATGAAGTCACCGCTGCGCTCTGGGTCCACAGCGACCACCCCCACACCGGCTGCACCCTCAGTGGCACCTGAATGACGAACACCCGCGCGCCGGCATGGCAGGCCTGGGTGGCCGTGGCGACGGGCGGCCTGGCCGGAACCGAACTCCGGTACGGCCTGGGACTCGCGTTTCCGGAAGCCGCGGGGACAATTCCCTTGACCACCCTGGGAATCAATGTGGCTGGCAGCTTTGTGCTGGCCGGCCTCACCACGGTTTGGATCGCCCGGCCGCGGACTGCATTCTGGCTACGCGCCGGCCTCGGGCCAGGACTTCTGGGCTCGTTCACCACGTTCTCAGCCGTAATGTTCTCGATTGACCAGCTGGCCACGGCTGGTGAATATCCGGTGTGGATGGCTTACCTGGGGCTGTCCCTGGTTTTGGGTCTGGGCGCCGCGGCCGGTGGCTGGCGGACCGGGCGGCTGCTCACCGACCGGCTGGAGGCAGCATCATGATGGGCGCGGTCCTGGTGGGAGTGTTCGGCATGGCGGGCGCCCTGCTGCGCTTCGCCGTCGACAGCTGGTTCGCCCACCGTTCGGGGCTCCGTGGCGCCGTGGGCTCCAGCGGGACGCCGCGGCACTGGCCGTGGGCCACGCTGACAGTCAACGTCACCGGGTGCCTGATCATAGGGCTGTCCATCGGCATCACCAAACAGCTGGGCCTCGCTCCCGAGTGGCAGACCGCCGTCGCCACCGGTTTTGCCGGCGGCCTCACCACGTTCAGCTCCTGGACCACCGCGACGGTGCGGCTGCTCAGTGAGTCGCGGTTCGGGGCCGCAGCCTTGAACGTCGGCGCCAACCTGGCCGCCGGTTTCGCCGCGGCGGCTGTGGGCATCGCCCTGGCGTCGTAGGAAGCTCCTTCGGTTTGGCCCCGTCCCGTATCGTTGACTCTGATGATTAGCAGACGTGACGCGGCAATTGCCCTTGATGTACCGATGGAAATGGCCCAGCGCCATGGCATCCCCAAACGAATGACCGAGGCGGAGCTGGGCGAAATCCTGGACAACCCGCCGGCATGGCTGATCCAGTCGAGGGCCAACCGGACCGGCAAGCGTCCGGTCTGGGTGCACCTGGAATGCGCCGTCTGCGGCTATGAAGAAGCGGCCCGGCCTAAGAAATGGTGGCCGGAATTCACGTATGTGGTGTGCGAGCACCATTCCCCGGACGAGGTGCCCCCGCTGCGGGCTGGCCTTATCAGGAGCGAGTTCGACGGCGTCGGGACCCGTTTTGTGGGCATTGCGGACGTTGCAGTTCCGGACTGATCCGGGGCATTACATTCGGGGCTGAACAGGCGTATTTTACGAAGTGGGACGCAGCCCGTCCCCCACTGTAAGGAGCACGCCATGCCGGATAAGTCACCACATCAGCAGCTGCACAAGAAACCGGTTAAAACCATCAAGGAAAAACGCGCGGAGAAGAAGGCCAAGAGCCCGATTGAAGGCCCGCAGGACCCGGTAGCCCACCTGAAGAAGCGCCGGTAGCGGTTACCCGTTCCCGGCCATCTCTTCGGGCACTGCCACAATGTCCACTTCCTGGCCGTCCCTCAGCACCCGAATCGGCAGCGGCTGGCCGATCGCATCGACGAACAGCAGCTTCTGCAGGCTCTCGGCGTTGCTGACGGGGCGGCTTCCGGCTGTCAGGATGACGTCACCCGCCCGCAGGCCCCCGCGATCTGCTGGCGAACCGGCCAGAATCTCCACCACGCGCAGCCCGTCCCGTTGTCCCGTCCTGATCACCGCGCTGGCATTGAGCCGGAACGGCGTGCTGACCACGCCGAGATAAGCCCGCCTGACACGGCCGTCCTTCAGCAGCGCCGAGATGATGCGCCGCGTAGTGGTATTGATGGGCACGGCCAGGCCCAGCCCCGCGCCGGCCACTGCGGTGTTAATTCCCACGATGCGGCCGTGAGTATCGGCCAGGGCTCCGCCGGAACTGCCGGCATTGAGTGCCGCGTCAGTCTGGATGACGTCCTCGATCACGCGCCGGTTGCCGCTGGACCACACCGGAATGGCGCGCCCCAGGCCGCTGACCACGCCAGCTGTGACTGATCCGGCCAGGCCCAGCGGATTTCCCACCGCAATGACCAGCTGGCCCACCCGGAGCGTCTCGGCATCGCCGAACTGCGCTGGGGCCACTTTCGGCGCCCGGCCGTGGACCACCGCGAGGTCAGACAAAGGATCCGCCCCCACCAGTTCAAGATCGGTCCTGCTGCCGTCGGCAAAGGCGGCATGGCCTTGGTGCGTGCCGGCTACCACGTGTGAATTGGTCAGCAGGTAACCGTCTTCCGTGAACAGCACTGCCGAGCCGGCACCCATCCGGAAACGGCCGTTGCGTCGGTTTCCGGTCATTTCAATGGCCGCAACATGCGGGGTGACCGTCTCGGCCACGCGCATGACGGTCTCCGAATACGAGTCCAGCGGACCGTCGTCGTACTCTTCCGCACGGGATTCACTGGCCGGGTCCATGGCGCACCTCCTGGCTGGCGTGGCTGCCTCCGGTTTCCAGACCTTGTGCTGCGCCGGAGCTTATTGGCGACAACCACGCGGTGGCGTCCGGTAGTCCCGGAACGGCTACGCCGTGGGTGAACAAGGGCGCAGACACGGCACTTAAATGCCAGAAGACCCAGACGCTGGGTCCGGGTCTTCTGGCAATGTCTTGCGACATTCAAAATGTGGAGATGGGGGGAATTGAACCCCCGTCCGATGTCGTGTTAACAGGTCTTCTCCGGGCGCAGTTTGCGTCGGATTTTCTCGGCCCCAGCCCTCCTGCAAACAGGTGGCTGATCCGGGCCCAGTCATCTAAGAGTCCCGTTTGCCCCGATGACGGAGGCAAGCAGCAGTGGCTATCTAAATGACGCCAGGATCCGGGGCAATAGCAACCTCGGGCTGACGGACTGTCTTACTGCTTAGGCAGCGAGAGCGAAGTCAGTGCGGTTTGATTTGGCACTTATTGGTTTGCAGACAGCGTTTACGAGATAATTCTGCATCCTCGGCCCGCTTCACCTGTCGCGACTAACATCGTCGAAACCGATCATCCCCGTATTTTGTTTTCAAACCGGCCGGGCTGTGGAGGCACAAATCCCTGCCGGACTATTTATCCTAACGCATGTCCGGCGGAAAACATTCCTACCGGCGGTTGCGTTCCCGGACCTCGCGAAGGGCTTCGCGGTTATCCTGCTGTTCACGCAGGGTCTGTCGTTTGTCGTACTCACGCTTACCGCGGGCGATCGCGATTTCCACCTTGGCCCGGCCGTCGAGGAAGTACAGCTGCAGCGGAACCACGGTGAAGCCGGACTCGCGGATCTTCACGGAGATCTTGTTGAGCTCCTCACGGTGCAGCAGCAGCTTGCGACGGCGGCGTGCGGAATGGTTGGTCCAGCTCCCCTGGTTGTACTCGGGGATATGGATGCCCTCCATCCACAGCTCATCGTTATAGAACGTGCAGAAGCCGTCCACCATGGAGGCATGGCCTTCGCGCAGGGACTTGACCTCGGTCCCCATCAGGGCGATGCCTGCCTCGTAGGTGTCCAGCACGAGGTAGTCATGCCGGGCCTTACGGTTGGTGGCCACTACTTTACGGCCACTTTCTTTGGGCACGGTGGAACACCTCAGTTCTTGGATCCTGGTTGGCTCCGGCCGTTCCGGCGCGGAGTCATACCAGTGTACGGCAGGCGCGGACCGGCGTTACAGCAGGCGCATCGGGTCAACTGCGGTGCCGTTGAGCCAGGTTTCAAAGTGTGCGTGGCAGCCCGTTGAGTTGCCGGTGCTGCCCGAGTAGGCGATGAGCTGTCCCTGCGATACCTGCTGGCCGTTGGAGACCACGATGCTGCTGTTGTGATAATAAATGGTGGTCAATGAGTTGCCCTGCACCACTCCGTGGGAGAGCTTCACGCGCCAGCCGCCGCCGTCGGCGGAGTTCCAGCCTGAGGAGAAGACCTCGCCGGCTGCCGCTGCGTAGACCGGTGTGCCGCAGGCGGCGCCGAAGTCGATGCCGGTGTGGAGGTAACCGCCGGTGCCGTAGAAGTCGATGGTTCCCGGCGGCGTGGCACGCCAGCCGAAGCCGGACGTGATGGGCACGTCACCGGAGAAGGGGTGCCGCAGGCCAAAGGCCGACGGCGATCCGGTCACCGGAACGTACGGCGCTTGTGCCGGCGGAGCCTGGCCCTGGGCGGCCGCCCGGGCGGCCGCCGCTGCAGCGGCAGCCTCGGCGAGGCGGCGCTGCTCGGCTTCCCAGGCCTCGCGGAGCCTTCGGTCACGTTCGGCGATTTCGTTGGCGACGGAGTTCTGGCTTGCTGCAACCGCCGCAATTTGGGACTGGATGCCTGGCTTGGCCGCCTGGAGTTCAGCGTCGAGTCTGGTTGTGTCGGCGATCAACTGATCAACTTGGGCCTTCTTGGCAGCGGCCTCGTCACGCGCTGCCTTTTCCCGTTCCAGGGCGGCGTCGGCCTTGGCCTTGAGGTCCCTGATCTCCGCCTCAACGGCTTCAAGCCGGGCCTGGGAGTTCACGTTGGTGGCGCTTTGCTGGGACAGCTTGTCCATGGCGGCGTTCTGGCTGCGCATGGCCTGGTCCGCGAGGTCCATGGTGTCGGTCAGGCTGCCGCCGTTGTTGGCCCCGAAGAAGAGGGTCAGGTTCGACGGAACGCCACCGGATTTGTAGGCCTGGGTGGCGATCTGGCCGATCAGCTTTTTGGTGTCGGCGATTTTCTGCTTATCAGCCTCAAGCTGCTGCGTGATTTTGGCCTTGTTCTGCTGCGCAAGGTCAACTCGCGCCGTCAGCGCTTCGACTTCCTTGACCGCACTGGCCACGCGCCCCTGGGCCTCCAGGAGGGCCTGCTGGGCGCCTGGCAGCTGGCCCTGGTAGATCACCAGGTCGCCGGCGGCCTTAGCGATGCGCGAATCCACGAATTCCAAGGACTGCTGGACCCGGGCCGCCTCAGCTTCAAGGGCGGCACGCTTGTCATCGAGCTCATCAGCATGCGCCACCGGGGCTGAGGCACCCATGCTGGCGGCGAGCAGCAGTGCCAGGACGCCGCTGATCAGCCCACCGCGGCGGCCTGAAGGTCGCGTGCGTTCGGCCCGGTGCCGGGGCACAGTTCGGTGCAATTCGTTCATCAGGATTCCTTGTTCGGTTTGCACAGCCTAAACCTTCAAATATCTGCGTAAGGTCAAGAGGGACGAAATTCCTGCCAAAGATCCGCCAAGGATCAGCAAGGCAGGCGCAAGAATGAGCGTCTGCCCCGGTGAAATGAACGCCGTGTCTGGATACTGCTTGGACAGGTACTCGCCCAGGAAGAAGTGCGCCACCGCCCACAATGTGCCGGACGCCAGGGCTGCCCCGATCACAGCCGCTATCACGCCTTCCAGGATGAACGGGAGCTGGATGACGATCTTGGACGCACCCACCAGGCGCATAATCCCGGTCTCTCGGCGGCGGCTAAAGGCCGAGAGCCTGATGGTGGTGGCGATCAGGAGGATGGCGCACACGATCATCACGCCAGCAATGCTGACGGCCACCAGGGAGGCGGCATTCATGGCAGAGAACAGCCGCTCGAGCAGCTGGCGCTGGTCAATGACCGTTTCGACGCCCGGCTGCGAGGAGAACGTCTCGCTGATGATCTGGTATTTTTCCGGATCCTTCATGTTGATCCGGAAGGATGAAGGGAGCTGGTCCGGCGTGACGGAGTCGACGATCGGAGAATTGGAGAACTGGTCCTTGAAGTGCTTGTAGGCCTCGTCCTTGGATTCGTGCTGGAAGTCGTTGACGTACTGGGCCACTGCAGGAGAGGCCAGCAGTGTCTTCAGGTTCTCCTGCTGCTCCGCGGTGACCGGCCCGGTGGCGCAACCGGCCGCCGTCGAACCGTCACTGCAGAGGAAGATGGCAACCTGGACTTTGTCGTACCAGTAGCCCTTCATCTGGTTGATCTGGAGCTGCAGCATGCCTGCGGCGCCGACGAATGTCAGCGAAACAAAGGTGACCAGGATGACCGAAACCACCATAGTGATGTTGCGCCGCAGTCCGCTGCCGATCTCACCGAGGATAAAGGCGAGCCTCATCGCTGCTCCTCCCCTGAGCCGGTATTCCGTTCCCCGGGTGCGGGGGGCTGGGCTTCGTCCCGGCCACTGGCGTCCCTGAGCCGGCGGGATTGGCCTACTACGGGGATCATGGAGGTATACAAAGCCCTGGCCTCATCGCGGATCACGATGCCGTTCCTGAGCTCGACAACGCGCTTGCGCATCTCGTTGACGATGTCGTCGTCGTGTGTGGCCATGACCACGGTGGTGCCGTTCTGGTTGATCTTGTCCAGCACGCCCATGATGCCCATCGAAGTGGTGGGGTCCAGGTTGCCGGTGGGTTCGTCGGCAAGAAGGATGCCGGGGCGGTTGACTACCGCGCGGGCAATCGCCACACGCTGCTGCTCGCCGCCGGAAAGTTCATGGGGAAGGCGGTTTTCCTTGCCTTCCAGGCCCACGGTCTTGAGGACTTCGGGGACGGTGTCGCGGATAACGCTGCGGCTCTTGCCGATGACCTGCATCGCGAAGGCAACGTTGGCGAACACGCTCTTTTGCGGAAGGAGCCGGAAGTCCTGGAAGACCACGCCGATGCCACGGCGGAGCCTGGGCACGCGCCAGCTGGAGATCTTGGCGACGTTTTGCCCGGCCACGTAGACGGCGCCGGAGGATGCCCGGTCTTCCTTCAGCACCAGCCGCAGGAAGGTGGACTTTCCGGATCCGGAAGCGCCGACGAGGAAGGCAAATTCACCACGGTCAATCTCAAGGCTGACATCGTCCAGCGCAGGCCGGGCCGTCTGGTCGTAGACCTTGGTGACATTTTCGAATCGGATCATGGCCCTAAGTACCCTGCAGGCACGGCTGATACAGCCCAGATCTGCAGCCGGTGCGCGGGCATTCGTTTGGGGGAAGAAGAGCCCCGGCTCCTCGACTATACGCAGCCTCTTGGCCGGATTTCGGGGGCTACGGGGGTGTGTCGCGCGATCGGGCCTAGCCGGTAGGCACGGCAGGTGCTACTTCGCGGCGTTGCGGTTGTCGGTGCGCCAGCGGATCCCTGCGTCGATGAAGTCGTCAATTTCGCCGTCGAACACTGCGGAGGTGTTGCCCACCTCGTGTTCGGTGCGGAGGTCCTTGACCATCTGGTACGGGTTCAGGACGTAGGAACGCATCTGGTCGCCCCAGGATGCCTTGACATCGCCGGCGAAGGCTTTCTTTTCGGCGTCCTCCTGTTCCTTCTTCAGCAGAAGGAGCCGGGACTGCAAAACGCGCAGGGCAGCTGCCCGGTTCTGGAGCTGCGACTTTTCGTTCTGCATCGACACCACGGTGCCGGTGGGGATGTGGGTGAGGCGGACGGCGGAGTCTGTGGTGTTAACCGACTGCCCGCCGGGACCGGAGGACCTGAACACGTCAACGCGGATCTCGTTGTCCGGGATGTCGATGGAGTCCGTGGATTCGATGAGCGGAATGACCTCGACGGCGGCGAAGGACGTCTGGCGGCGGCCCTGGTTGTCGAACGGGCTGATTCTTACCAGGCGGTGGGTTCCGGCTTCGACGCTGAGTGTGCCGAACGCGTACGGTGCTTTGACTTCGAACGTTGCGGACTTCAGTCCGGCCTCTTCGGCGTAGGACGTGTCCATCACGGTGGTGGGGTAACCATGGCGTTCGGCCCAGCGCAGGTACATACGCATCAGCATTTCGGCGAAGTCCGCGGCGTCAACGCCGCCTGCCCCTGCCCTGATGGACACCACGGCTTCGCGTTCGTCGTATTCTCCGGAAAGAAGGGTCACCACTTCGAGGTCTTTCAGGGATTTCCGGATGGACTCCAGCTCGGCAGCGGCTTCGCCCATGGAATCGGCGTCGTCCTCGTCCTGTCCGAGCTCCACCAGCACTTCGAGATCATCAATCCGCGACACCAGCTTGTTCAGCCGCTCCAGCTCGGACTGGCGGTGCGACAGGCGTGAGGTGATCTTCTGGGCCGCGGCGGGGTCATCCCACAGGTCGGGCTCGCCGGCGCGTTCGCTCAGTTCGGCGATGTCTTCCTTCAGGGCCTCAACATCGCTGACTTGTTCGATGGAGGTGTAGGTGGCGCGAAGAGCGCGGATCTCTGCGGAAAAATCAATAGTGGCCATGGTTGTTTAAGCCTACGCTATTAGGCCGAAGTGCCGGACTTCCCTGACTTCTCCGCGTCCAGTCAGCGCGTGAGCCGGGAACGCGCCATGGAGGCCGCTTCGATTCTGATTCCATCAGGCACCAGGAAGTTCACCATCGGCGGGTGGACAACAGCGCTGAGAACCACGACGGCGGTGGATCCGTCAGGGCTGCCGGTCCCCGCTGAAACGGCTAACCCGTCGAACCGGACCGACGACGGGCTCCGGGCGACAAAGTCGGCCGCAACGCTGCGGACGCGGCCGGAACCCAATATGGCTGAGGGGTTCCCGCCCTCTCCCCCGACCTCGCCCAAGGTGTAGCTGTCGGCGGCAGCCAGCGAGGCGCCGTCGGCCAGTGACAGCAACCTTTTGTGTTCAAGGTAGACGCTGGAAATGCCGGTGACCACCGTAACCACCAGCAGGGCCACCGCGACGTAGCCAATGATCATCACGATCATCTGGCCGTCCTCGCCTGAGTCGCTGGGTTTGGCTTCGGGGATCGCTTTGTGCGTCATCTTTGGGGTCACCTGAACCTGCCCACAAGTTGGGTGGACGAGGCCTCAACTTCGCTGGCCTTGAGCCTGAAGTCCTCGTTGAACGGCACGAAGGGCAGCGGCACAGTGAGGTTGACCGTGACGGTGACGGCCGTGCCGGCGGCCTGGCAGTCGGCAGGGACGCACCGGGTAGATACGCGTGCCTGCCCGGCATCGTGGCCGAAGTCCGCGAGGGCGATGAGGGCTGCCTGTTCGGCGGCGGCCTGCGCCGATGGTGCATCCGGCTGGGCCACGAACACCTTGGCGGCCTGGTCAGCGGCGCCGACTACGGCAAATGACCCGCCCTGGATCTGGCCTACGGTGATGATGAAGTAGACCAGCGGGACCATCAGGAGCAGGGCGAGGAACGTGAATTCGACCACCGCGCTCCCTTCTTCCCTTGATCCCTCGCCAAGTGCCTCCCGGAATCTCTGGTGGAGACGGGTTCGCAGGCTTTCAGGGTTGGATGGCTGCATGCCCTTTTACCTCCAGCAGGTCCCGCGGGCCGATAAGCCCGATGACGGGCATGGGAGCCTTGATGGTTACTTCCAGGGTCCGCAGGCCCTGGAACGTCATTTCCGTGGTGCTGATGTCCTGCGCGAAGTCAGTGTTGAGCGCGGTCACAATCAACATCGCCGCCCGTTCTTCGGCGTCTGACGCTCCCCGGTCTGCGAGCGTTCCGTAGCGCGCCCCGGAGGCGGCGGCGTCGATCAGTGTGTTGTGGACGTGCAGGACCAGGGTCAGCTGGATGATCGCCAGGAAGAACATGGTGAGCAGGCCGCCGACCATGACGAAGTCCACTACTGCTGAGCCGCGTTCATCCGTGCGCCAGCCCGGCTCGGCGCCGTCCCTGGACCGGCGCGGTAGCCTGCTGGACGAGCACTGGCTGGCGCCCAGCATGTTTTACTTGCCGACCTTGTCCATGGCCTGATTGAACATCGTTTCGAGAGCCGGGCCGGCGAGAGCCAGCAAGGCAGCCACCAGGACCGCAGACATTAAAGTGATCATCACCCAACCAGGCACGTCGCCACGCTCCGGGTGGTCATGGACAGAGGCCTCGCCGCCATGCCGGGCGTCTGTTCTGCCCGACGCGGTCCCACCGGCCCATGCCCAAAGGCCGGCAAGCAACGCAAGGAGCAACACGCTGCTCGAGATTCCCATGTTTTTCATTTCGGTCCCATTCATTGTGTAAGTGACGCTGTGTAATTGACGTGGCGGCTAAGGGATTTGAGCGCAGAAGTGATGGTCATGGCTACAATCCGAGGCTGATGGCCGCGATGCCGGGGAAAACTGCGAAGACCACCGTTAAGGGAAGGACACCAAAAACCAAGGGAACCATCATGGCAATTTCCTTTTTGCCCGCCGACTCCATCAGATCCCGTTTTGCCGTGTCCCGGACGTCCTGGGCCTGAGCCCTCAACACATCGGCCAACGGGGTACCCCGCTCGACCGCAACGATGATGCCGTCAACAAATCTGACGAGCGGCCCCAGATCTGTATGGGCGGAAAACTCCTGGAGCGCTTCCACCAGCGGTTTCCCAGCCCTGGTCTCAGCAAGAATCTTGGAAAACTCCTTGGCCAGTTCTCCTCTCGCACTGCGACAGACGCGGTCCAGCGCACCCGTGGCACTTTCACCGGCACCGACCGCCAGCGCCATAAGCTCGGCGAGGCTGGGGAATTCTGCCATCATTCGGGATTCCCGCCTGCTGATCTGGACGCCGAGCCAGAAGTCCCGGAACAGAAAACCGCCGAGCGCGCTTCCGAGGACGGCCACAACCGCGAGGAAGGGACTGAAGCGGCCGGACACCGCGCCCAGTACCACCGCCGCCAGGGCGGCGGCGAATCCCGCGGCGGCCCAGAGAAGCTGCTCGGCCCGGAAATCGACAGGTGCTTTGCTGATCCCCGCTTGAGCAAGCCTTCGGGTCAGCGCCTTTGACCCGAGGTTTAACTTCCCAAGGGCGGCGAGTCCGTCGTGAAGCAGTGGACGCACGATCCGTTCCAATGGCCCGAATGGAGTGGCGTTCTGCCCGCTTGCCCGCAGCAACCGCGATTCAAGGTTTTGCGATTTCAGCTGTGGCTCGATGCGCTCGACGAACGTGAGCGGGCGCATAATGGGCAGCCGGACGAAGATCAGCCAGAGGCCCGTTCCGAGTACGATGCCGCAAACAAACGCGGCCGCCGAGATACCATTCATCGCAGCACCCGTTCGTCCTGCGGAAGGGCGCCAATGCGCAGCATGATGGAGTAACAGACCAGCGACACTACGAGCCCGCCGAGGAGGACACCGGCTCCCACGGGGGTGTTGTAGGCGTTGACGGCCTCCGGCCTGGTGGCCAGGAGGAGCATAACGATCCATGGAGCGGCCACCGCGAGCCTGGCGGCGTTAACCGTCCAGGACTGCCGGGCCTCAAGCTCACTGCGGGTCCGCGCATTTTCCCGGAGGAACTCCGCGAGGGTGCCCAGCAGTTTCCCCAGGTCCGAACCGCCCACTTCACGGGTCAGCCGGAGTGCCTCGACAATCCGGTCCGCCACAGGGTCCGCCAGCCGGTCCTTGAGTTGGTTAAGAGAGGCATCGAACTGCCCGCCGGCACGGTAGTCGGCTCCGAAATCCCGGAAAACATGCCGAAGCTCCTCGGGGCCCTTCTCCCCCAGCTGGATCAGGGCCTCCGGCAGTGAAAGCCCGGCGCGGATGGCCGAGCGCAGGTGGTCTACAACGTCCGGCCAGAGCTGGCGTAGGACGGCGGTTCTCCTGTTTGCCCGCCACCGGACAATGCTGACGGGCAGCCAGGCGCCGAACAGTCCGAAGCAGACAGAGATCGGCCATGACCGGCTGACCACAAAGAAGATGAGAGCCACAAAAATGCCTAAGCCCAGGCAGGAGGCGACAAGGCCCGGCCCGGTGACCCTTTCGATTCCGGCCGAGGCCAGCAGGTCCTCGAGGCGGCTGACCCTCGGGCGGCGCTTCAGCGCGGCCGGTTTCTCCCAGAACGACCACCAGATCAGGAAGAGCCCGGCGCCTGCAAGCACCCCTAACAGAGGCGCCATCAGCGCGGCTCCAGCAGCGCCGCGACGTCGTACCCTGCTCGGGAAAACTTCTCCGCCGCGGGCATGGAGTTGGCCCGCGGCTGCAGCTGGCCATCCTCCATCGCGAAAACCATGGAGGATTCGATGATGCCGTTTTCCACCCGCCGGCCGAGGGAAAGGATCTCGGTTACTTGGCGGCGGCCGTTGGCGTGGCGGCTGCAGTGAACCACGAGGTCGATGCAGGACGCGACGGTAGGGACCACGAAGGCAGACGAGATATTTTCACCGGCGAGCAACGGAAGGGTACAGATCTTGGTCACCGCGTCATGGGCTGAGTTTGCATGGACCAACTTCTCTATTAACCGGGCAATAAAAGTTGAGTTCCATACGGCGATGAACTTGTTCCAACAACGAACAAGGAGAACAGGTTATGGATACGGACTACTGCTGGCTGGATGATGTCGTCGGCGTTGACTACGCGGCGCTGGGTGCGGCATTGTCTGCCGGTCTCGCAGGTGCGAACTTCAATCACGTTGAGAGTGAACCGGAGGTCTTCGGCTTCCTGACTGCTGCGTGATGGACCGGACCGGATTCAAAGGTCGGACGCTCCAACGTCTTCTCCGTCCACATTATTTTCTGCGGATATGAGCAGCTTGTGAATGTCGAGGTGGGTGATTTTCACTTGGCAGCAAAACACTCCCGGTTTATTCCTGTCGAGATAATACCCGCGCTTCCCAGTGTTAGCGCGGAAGTGTCTGACAACCCTATTTACACAATTCCGGAACACAAAATGGGAGCTGTTCTGGCGCATGCTTCATGAGCCATCCAGCACCTAGATCACGCGAAAAAACTGCATGACATTCATGCTTTACATTGGACATATGAGCATCCGGGAATTCGCCGGAGGCGATGATTCGCAGAATTGCGAATGCATTTATTCAACCAGGATCAATCTACCGAAGGGAGGCAGTTATGAAAGTTTGCAGCAACGGTCATAGGCACAATCACCACCGGTGCCTCGAATGCAACCGGGCAACGAGCGCAGCTAGCTACAGCAGGAACCGCGAGCAGCGTTTAGCGAAAGCGAAAGCCCAGCGCGCCGAGTACAAGGCACTCAAGGAAGCAGCACAGACAAAAGAAATCGCCACCAGCAAGTAGCCCTAACTACGAACTGATGGCGATCCGAAATATGTAAACCGATCCTCACGAGATCGATTCGAAGATGAAATCCACACCACGCTATATGGAAAGTAGATCAACACCATGAAGAAACTATCACAGAAACTGAAGGTCCGGGCAACCGGTCTCACCCCGGCTCAGTCCGACATGACAAAGCACTTCAAAAAGAACCCTGATGGCGCCACCTACCCGGTCCGAGTGATCGATGCCACCACCTTTCTGAAGATGGTTGTCATGTTCATCGCTTCGCTGATCCGCCCCGAGTTGGACAAGACCTACCGTGCAACTTTCATGAACGTCGGCAACTGGAATGACTGCGTTCAGTGGCAGGGTGCCACCACTCTGGACGGGTCTGCACCGACGAGCGTGTGCCGTCGCATCGCTAGATTCTTCGGACTTGACGTGCCCAACGGCGCTCGGATCGCTCACATCTGTCAGGAGACGAAGGACTGCGCCGCTGAATCCAAGTGCTCTCACAGGGCTTGCGTGAATTTGACCCGCTGGCACGTGACGACGCCTTCCGGCTGCATCAGCCGGAGCAACAATGCCAAGTTGGGCGAGGCAGGGAAATTCCCGAGTACATGCGGCGCTGGACCGATTGCAAGTACGGACATGACACAGTTCCCGGCGAGAAGTACAAGACCCGCAACGCGATTCATCAGGCTACGAGCCGGACTAACACAGCGGCTCGTCTGGCAGTTCGCGAAGAAGCTATCCACAAGGGTGAACTCTTTTAGGAGCTGAAGTCACCTACCCGCTTAGAGCTGACTCGCTACCACCAGCTCAACCCGATGTATCCCAACACCGGGAGCGTTCTGAGTTCACTCCGCTCCCGGTGTCACCCCCGCCACGTTCACCGAAAGCGCTTATCTATGTTCTCGACTTCAGATTCCTCGTCCACTACCCCTACTACTTCGACTCCAGCAGCCTCCACGCCGCAGCCAGAGGCACTGATGATCGTCGACCTGACTGGACACCGAGCCAAGACTTCCAAGGTGGCGAAGAAGCCGTCCAAGCGTCTCAGCCAGTCGAAGGCTGCGATTGCTGAACGTGTTGCTGCTCGTGCTGAGATCGCGAAGACGAAGGCGATCAAGTCTGCTGGGACCGGCGTCAAGCGCACCGACTACAAACGCGGTACGACGACAAAGCGGAACCCGGCAGTGAGATCCGCACTGCTGACACTGTGGGCATCATTTGCCTACGCCGTGTTCGCCTATGTACCGGTGATGATGACGTTGAAGTACGGCGGCTCCACGAAAAAATGGATGAGCGTTGTCCCGAACGACAAGACACGTCTGATGCACATGCGGCTGCTTCAGGAGTGGTTTCTCGAAGACTTCGGGTATCCAATGACCTTCTTCTGGTTCCTCGACTTTTCAACTCGCGGCACGTCTCCCCACATGCACGTTTTGATGTGCATACCTAAGAGTCTGCCGGAGGGCTACGCAACGTGGGCAGAGTGGCTGGAGTTGAACTGGCGAGTAGCAACGCAACAGGAATACGACTTCGATGAATACATCGCTCCGACTGCTGACGTGACTTGGGTTCCGGATTCCGAAGACTTCGAAGGTTGCAAGACGGTGGCTGAAGCGGTGAAGAGGTTCGCGCGCTACGAAGGCTACAAGAAGAACGAAGACACCGGCGAGAAGACCAAGAAGGTTGCATCAAAGCGAGTCTCCCCCGAGTGGCTGAAGACCGGCAACTACCGGGTGAAGTTCGGCGGCGTGTCCAAGGCACTGGAACAGCCGAAGCGAAAGCCGAAGGGTGTCAAGGTGAAGTTGTACTGCCTCTGTGGGATCGCTGACTTTAACTCGATGATGCAGGAGCACTCCCCCGCTGAGCGCGATGTCCGTGAGTTCGCCTCCCGTGACAACGCCGCCGAGACAGTCCACTTGGACACCGGGCGCTGGTCTTTGGACTTCCTGCACCGTGGCAACACCGAGTTCATCGAGATCACCCCGGAACTCATTGCAGCCGTCCGCGACATCGAGGAAGCCCACACTGAATGCTCCGCCGTTGCCCCTGCCGAGGAAGCCATCAGCACCCCTGTCGCAGTCGAGGAAGCGCCCATAGCTCCCGCTGATACCGAAGAAGTTTTTACCCCAGCAGAAGCGCAGCCCGTGTCTTCCGCCTCCGCAACAATCACGAAGGACAGCCCCATGGAAGACATCAATAAGGAATTCGACGCCATGCTCAACTCCCCCGACATTGCTGAGCTGGAGGATGAGAGGCGTGAAGCAATTCGCCTAACAATCGCGCCGCGTCCGGTGGAGGAATTCATTGCAGAGCGAGCTGACATTCTGGCGGACTCTGACCTCGCGCCCGAGCAGCGAGCCAGTGAACTTGAGCGCATCGATGCAATCATCGCGGTCACCATCAACGAGACGGTGACACCCGAGGTGGTAGCGAGCACCATCGCCGGTGCGGCTGAACTCTTGCATGTTGCAGTGTTGACTGGCGAGATGGAACAAGCGGACAAGGAAAAACGAATCACTCGTATCGCGAAGAAGGTCACTGCACGATTCGAGGAATTGATCCAACACCTCGCAGGAGTAGCTGCCGACGAAGTTGTCGGCTTCAGTGCCCTTCCGCTGGCGAATCAGCCCGACGTGGTGTTGGCTCCGCTTGTAGAGATTCCGCGCATTGCTGCTGACCCGATGATACGGCGTCCACGGTTCGTTGCCGGTCTGGTGAACCGGACTCATGCGGACATTGCCTTCTTAGCTGCATACGTTCGCATTGAACGCAGCATGGACGCCATGATCGCGGACCAAATCTCGATCGACGAACACGTAGCAAACTACGTGGCGGAAAAGGCGCTGGCAGATGAGCTGGTGGAGTCAGGCAAAATGACGCCGATGCCACTCGATTTCGATCGGGTTCAGGAAGCCGCATCGCTCTAAGTCGTATTAAGCCATCCGAATCTGAGGGGCGTGTTGCTGGCAGTTTCCCGCCGGTGACGCGCCCCTATCCAATGTTCTGAGCCGGTGAGTGGTGGCGGAGTGGATCGTACTGGGTACGAACGTTCCGAAACGCCCATATCGCATACCCCTATGGGGTATGGCAGACCTCCGTTCACCCACCTGATCCCCAATATGGGACTTGGCTAGGGGTCCCTCCCCTTTCCATACGTGGTTATCGACTTATTTTCCTTGTTTGCCGTGCAGTGCGAGGCATTCAGTTTCCCTGCCGGATGGAAGAACTAATGGGAAAGGCGGGATGCTCTCCGGTGGTGGAGTTGTTCGAAGCCGAGCACATGTCGTTTCTCAACTCTTATGCTGACTCGACGGGCGGGGCGGCGCTGCGCGCGGCAGAAGGGCGACGGCGCGACTAAAACCAATACGATCACTGAATGGATAAATGGGAACGGCGCGGTCGCCAGCTAATGAAGACAACGACAATCAAGCTGAAGAAGGCGAGGGAGATTTATGACTCGTCGGCGTGCACAATCGATGCAACCGACGGCACCGGCAGGCTCACCGACATGCGTGACGGTTCAGTCTTCGTCTTCGAGCTGGAAGGCATGTTTGAGAGTGTCGAGAGTTTGCTGGGATCAAAAGAGCAGCTCGCCTTGGACAAGAGCAGTACGGCGCACCACATTGCGGCGGTCAGGTGGATGTTGAGTGTAGTTGAACACCCCTACATGCAAGAGGAGTTTCGGCTTGGCGTGGCAAAGCGTCGCGAAATTAATGAACGCAAGCCACTTGAGGCTCAGGCGGCAAAGGAAGGTTCACCAGCGCTTGCTGAGGGCGTCCTCTGAGAATTGTCAGCCCCCCGCAGTAGCCTCCGGCTATGGAAATCAAAAAGGTGCAGCGCGTATTTGGGGGCTTGGCAGATGGTGCGAGCTTCGACGATGGCGACGTGGTTCCCGAACGATTTTATGCCCGTGTGTATTTTGACGCGGACGACTTTGAGCTTTGCGGCTGTGATGACGATCGCCCGTCCCTGCGTGCCCCGTACCGGCTTGATCGTGCCCTGAGTGAGCTACAAGGCTGCTGGGCATATGTCCCTGATATGGAGGACGCGCGGTGACTCTGGGACCATTCGCAGACCGCGACGGCGTGCGCACGACACCGGAGCGCTGGGCAAGGTTGGTGGCAAGCACTGGATATTCGGAGGTCGCCACAACCAAGTATTCCCGCTTGGGTGTTAGCGTGCGAACTATTTGGCTCGGGCATGATCCTCTGGACCGTACTCCGCCTCATATCTTCGTCCCACGTGTTTCCGGTGAGGTAGTTCCCGAGGTCACAACGGCGACATTGAACGATGCGCGCAATGCCCACGCCACGATCTGCGGACGATACACCGCTCAACTGATCCTTCTGGCACACGGTGGCGCACGGAGTCTTGCAGAGGGGACACTCTGATGAGCGTGGCACCGGGGTATCCGGTTAGGCGTTGGACCGATGAGGAACTCGATGACCACACCAAAGCTGGTCCCCATTCATCAATGACGTGTCAGGGCTGTATCCAGCTAGAACGCAGGGAGTTCGAGCGCGCGGCAGTTGCTGATGGCGAAGTGCACTCACGCCTTTCTGGCGGGTGGCTCTGATGCGAGTCGTTCCTACCGCTGAGATTGTCCGCAGGTGGTCTGACGATCTGCTCAACGATCACCTCAAATTCTGCATTCCGAGCACAAGCTATCTCTGCACAGGGTGTGCTGCCCTGCAACGCCGGGAATTTGAAATGAAAGCTGTGCAGGATAATGAAGTCATAGACCGCTTGGCGGAAGGCTGGCTCTGATGGACGTACGTGTTGCCAACGAGCAAATGTCCGCGTTCCTTGAGCTGGTGATTGCCAATGACCTTGCTGATGTCATCGCGATCCGTGGCGAAGCGGGCGCCTATTTCAGCTCCTTTGAGCGTGAGCCTGCCGAGGATGGCACCGTATGGACGCAGGTAGGTGAAAAGGTACTGGTGGCTAACGCGTCCGACGGGTTTATTGATTACTTGGTAGTCAGCGGGTGTCCCGAGATTTATGCTGGGCGACTTCGAGCACAGCGGGCAACGCTCTCCGAGGTCACCAAGCTTGAAGACGCGAGGTCGCAGTACCTGCTGCTGCTGTCGATGGCGAGAGCTTGGGAGACGTGCGAAGGTTGGGACCCGGCTTGGGAGTCCGTTCCAATTTCGAAGTCTTCGATCCACTACACCAATGATCTTGCTGATGCATTAGAGCGGGGAATGCCTATTGGTGCGGCAAGTTCGGGGATCATCGCGGGCGGCTGGCTTTAGCATTAATTTCTGTATCCGCATGCTCGAATATCTTTCCCACTTGTGCCCTAGAATTGCGTCAGGACGAAACCCGATCGGTCCGGACCGCACGGGGTAAGGCTGATACGCAGCCCACTAATAAAAGCCTCCGGAGGCTTGGCACATCCTAATAAAGCCCGAACTATTAGGACGGTCCCAATGTCTGAGCCACACACGTTCCTTTCTGGACACACCCTTTTCGCGTTGCTCCCAAGTCAGCAGACAGCAGCCTACGAGCAAGCGTTCTCGAATGATGATCACGTCCGGATTCTACTTCTTCTCCGATTTGCCCCCGAGCCATTGGGTGCGATGGAAATCTTTGCTGTCACGGGGGTCGAACAAATCTATTGGAGACTGACCGAGCTACGCAGGCTAAACGTGGTCAGTGCGGAACAGTTCAAACCGGTCAGTCAGCGGAAGCGGAAGGTCTACTTCCTCAGCCCTGCTCACGCACTGTCATTCGATCTTCACTTCGAGGCTCACGGCGGCACTATCCCTTCCACGGCGTTCCAAGTGGGTGATTGATGTGGAAGGCATCTACTTTGCAGTTTCTGACGAGAACCGTCGCAAGCTACTTGCCCTGCTCGCACAGCACGGCTCCCTCACGGTGGGGGAACTAGTGGGTTTGAGGCTCCTCCCCCAGCCGACGATCTCACGCCAGCTAGCGGTGCTCCGAGCCGCAGGACTGGTGACCAGAAGGAAAAGCGGTACCGGTCGTATTTACACGCTGGTTCCGGGCGCCCTCGACGGCGTCGTAGCTGAACTCACCGAACTCAAGCACGCGGCAGTCATGGACGGAACAGAGTGAACCAGATCATCAAGGACCGCACCGTCGTGAACTCGTTTTGTATCTCGAAGGGAAGATGGTTCCATTCATCGTGAGCATTGCTGGCTGTCGGGATGGGCGGCGCTGCGCGGCATGAAGCGGCGGGCGTGGTTTGATGGGCAGCGTGAAAAAGGACAACAACAGGCGGTCCCAAGCGATCAAGTCCGCCACCGTACGGCTGAACAAGGCACTTGAAATGGTCAAGATCAACAGGATCACATTTGATGAGGCGGGCGGATCACTAGCAATTCACGATTTGAGGACTGGGCGCGTAACTGACCTCACCGTCGAGGGTCCGCTGCTGGACAGCGAGGCTCTGAATGATCTCATCGCCAAAGAGGTGGGCAACAAAAATTGTTCGGTGGAAGAGTTGTCCGATCTGATGCTTATCCACTCGGTAGTTCATTCAGACGCTGACCCAGAGGTACGAAAGCACTTCCGTGCAGCAGCTATGGCGAGGCGCGCGATGAATGAACGGACGGCACTAGAAACTGAGGCAGCCAAGGAAGGTGCACCGGCGCTTGCCGAGGGTGCCCTTTGAGAATTGCCAGTCCCCCGAAGTAGCCGTCGGCTGTGACTCGATAATGTCGGGCTGCGCGCGGCATTGAAGCGCTGCGAGCACTCCGTGATGTGATGGCGAGATGACACAAACATTGCTCCAGAAGTTGCAAAAGCAAATGGCGTCGCAAAAGCGGATTGAGGAGATCGGCAGGATCTCGCGGAGGACGCGGGCTATGTTCAAGCAGAGCGAACAGCTCGGATCAGTTGTGATGCTGGATGCACGAACGGGCGAGAGGCGGTATGTGCCGGTTCAGGCTGCGCTGCTGGATGAACATTCGCTTGCTGCACTTATACGCGAAACCATTGCTGACCATCAGCGTCCGGCAACGGAGGTTGCTGATCTGATGATCATCAAGACTCTGATTTACACAGAGAAGCATCCTGACGCGATCAAAGACTTCAAAGCTGAAGCTTCGCACCGGCGAGTCTTGAACGAGCGTGCTGCGCTGGAATCTCAGGCAGCCAAGGATGGCGCTCCAGCGCTTGCTGAAGGCGTTCTATAGCTAGCAGCCACCGTTAATGGCGATGAACCAGATATGCGTTGGCAGGGGATCAGGCGGCGCCCGGTCTGATAGCGAGCAGCGCAACCGTGCAGGAGTCGTTGTTCGTATCGATGCAACGGACCCTGGGGTTGGACAGTCTGCCCCCGCTCCGACGACGATTGCGGCGCCATCATTCACGCCACATTCTGGATCGGCGAGTGCGCCTACTCGATGCGCACCGCTAGCGGCGGAGCACCCCGCGCGCGATTCCACGGATGCCATTGATGCCCGGACCAAAGTGGAGAACCATCCAAGCGACGCCGCCAAGAACGATGACTGATGCGACACCCACGATGACCGGCGTGTTATCGGAAGCACTGGATGCGGGTGCTGCCTCGATGGCAACCGGATCGCCCTGAGCTACGACAGCTTCACTGATGGGCGTTGCCACCGGCGATGCTGACGGTTCAACAGTCACTGTAGGTGTACCCGTCGCCTCCGGCTCGCCCTGTGCGCTCTCCGGGGCAACCACGGCTTCGGCTTCGATGGCTGCCGGTACTACGGCTGACTGCCCCTGTGTGATTGATGCCTGTCCGTGTACGGGCACGGGAGCGATGTAGACGGGAGCTGGTGCCACGGGTGCCGCTGGTGCCTTGTAGGCGGGCTGTGGAGCAGCAGGCGCTTGGTAGACCGGTGCCGGTGCTTGGTACACGGGTGCAGGAGCTGCTGGTGCCTGACACGCCTGACATGGGGAGTTATCAAGTCCGGGGGGTGGGAGCTGCGGGGGACGCACGCCGTCCGCCGGTGGTGGTGGTACCTGTCCCACGGTGTTCGTGCATCCATTTACCTCAACGCAGGTTGCCTGCGCCGGACCCACCCCGAGCGATAGCCCGCCGATAAGCAAAGCCGCTGTAGCCAGAATTCGTGCAGTACCCATTGTGCTATCCCCCAAGACAATCAAGTTGACAATGTGTTCAATGTACCCGGCACCAGCGACAGGACCTATATACCCCTACGGGGTCTTGGTCAGACACGGGGAAGACTCATTCAACGACGATTGGACCTCTCTTCTGTACGCAGCACACAGACCGAAATTTGGGTATGTGGCGCTCGATGCCACTGGAGTCGCTGGTAGGTCTGCTACATCACCACCCGTTGCGCTTCCTGTAAGAGTTTTCCAGCTCTCTTCAGGCTGCGTCGGCGCGATCTCAACTTCGATCCCCGTACCACCTGTCGGATGCGCATCGGCGTTGGCAGCCGCCGCATTCTTCTTAGCACTACGCTCGCTGTACGTGGCTCCACTTTGGCAATAGGCAATTTGCCAGGATTGAATCATTCTGAGCCCTCTCCGTGGAACATGCGTTCACGAAGCGGCGGTGCTGGCACTGCTGCGTTCATGCGGGGTGAAGCCAGACGTCATCGTACGTTTTGGTATCGATGAACAGGCAACGGGAGGCGGAGGGATTTGCCTCGGGTTTCTACTTCCCCGCTGCTTCAGTACAAGTGGGCGAATAGAACATCTTTATCAACGTCAAGTTCTCGGAGTTCACCACTCCATCCGCTCCCGTCGTGGACAATTCTTACTCGGCTCTTGAAGGAACATACCGCCGCCGCCAAAGCAGCATCTTCTTCCCAGTTCGGCTCCACAATGGTGTACTCATTATGGGTTGGGTCAATTGCGGTCTTCTTTTGAAGGACTCCAGAAATTTCTATGCTTCCAGTGACGTCGCAGTCCCAGTAGCTGATAGACCCCGTCCATACCCTCGCAACAGCCATCTCTGGTGCCATGGAAAAGTTCCTCAGGACTGAGTCTTGGAGATCGCCGTTCAGGCTTCGAAAGTTTGGATTGAGCTTCTCGGCTTCTTCTATGGTCTTTCCAAGCAGGGATCGCGCCACGGTCCGAGACACTTCGTCTCGGATACTGGCGTACGAGACTGCGGATAATCCAGCAGCTTTGAAGTCGATGACGGCAGAGAGATCGTCCTCGCCCCGAGCTTCCTCTTTCGCTAACGCGACGAGATCGAGCTGCCCAAAACGATTGCGGTGTCTAACGGGGTACGTGTCATAAACGTGCTCCACGAATTGCCCAAAGTAAAGGTTCTGCGTATCGGCAATCACGCTGTCGAGAATCACCTTGACTTCCCTATCCAACCGCAAATCCAAGGAGTCAAGCGGCAATCGCGTGTCGATCGTGATGGTTTTCTTGCCTGATCCATATGCGTTCAAATCATCGAGAATCTTCAAACGCGGGTCGGATTTGACAGTCTGAATGACATCCTGGACCCACGGACCATAGTGATTAAGCACCCACTTGATGTCCGTAATTTGCGCCGAAGTGTGGCGCGCCGACTTCCAATCGGCGAGATAGACGAGCTTTGTGAGGCGTGCGTTCGATAGGTCGTCGCGACTGTTCGGAGGGTAGTTGACACAGAGATAAGCCAAGACGTCTCCCAGTTCAGCTTTACTCATCTGAGTCTCCCGTCTCGATCATTGGTGGTGTTTGCAGAGAGCTGTGCATCTTAATCACGTCTCGCAGTAACGCGGAATGAAACCCGTGGACATCTGCCAAGACGTCGCCCAGTGCCTTGAGTCTAGCGTCCTGGGTATCAGTCGTTTCCAATGACACGACCCCAACTACGTTCTTGGTATCAGGGTCTCTCAGCGGCACCACGTCGTACTGTTTTGACTTCATTCGCGGTTCCGACGCGACGAGATTGCATTTGCGTCGGTGCCAGTTCAGATAGCTACCCTTGAAGCCCGAATTATTCTGCTCTTGCCGTTCGCCCGTCTGCATCGCGATTCCAATCAGACCATCCTGCCTTGAGAACGATTTGGTTATAGTCGCGTCACCGATCGAGTGCCAGTCGGTATTCTGGCTGAACCGGGCAACGATCTTCATTTCCTTGCCCTCAACGATGTACAGGGACGCTCGGCAGTCTGCATCGAAGGAGCTGTTGTGTTCTTGAGCAATCCTTCTCAGTACAGCGGTCGCGTAATTTTGTATAGCTCGGCTTGCAGCTTTTATCACGGTCTCCTGCTGAGCCGCCTTTGCCTGCTCGTCCTGCCATTCCGCCGTCAGACGACCGATTTCGCCGGTCTTTGACTCTATTATGCCGTCGCGATCTTTGAGGACTCCGCCGCGCAAGCCTGTTCCGACTTCAGATACCGCGAGCATTGATACGCCCACGAGGAACGTTGGCACGCTCGCTGGAGAACTGGCGATTAGACCGGCGAAAGCCATAAAGCCTGGACCGACCCACCTGCCAGTAGCTGCTATGCCAGAGTGTTTATCGACCCATTTCGCTACAGTTTCCCGTGCTCCCTTCAGCAGGGGAACCAGCCATTGCCCACTTAATGACGCGGACTGCAAATCTGCTTCCATGGGTTCCGATGTATCAGCCGATGGCGACTGCGCGTCGGTTTCGACGGTCATCTACAGGTCCGCTCGCTCAATGTGCACTCATAGATCGTAAGCGATAGCCGCAGAAGTTACGGAGCGTGAGAGACACATCTGTCGCTGCTAGCAAACTGTCTCGCTGAGCATGACCTCGAAGGTGATGTCAGCGTGAGCGAGAACGCATAAGTGTCTAGGCTGTGGGCGTGGACCTAGTCATACCAAACGGTTTTAAACCCGCTACACGTGCCGTATCACACCAGACCTTAGCCGATGGATTTGCCGAAGCGGTGAGAAGGAAAGACCTCCTGAGAATTTTAGATTTCCTCTCGGTAAGCAAAACAACAGACTCCTACGGCGAGGTTACGCACAGCGCTTTTATTGTGGTGACCAATGGGGAAGGGATCATTAGGCTCGGGCGTGGATGGGTGAAGTCTGTCGATCCGTGGATGGTTATCAGCCTCAGCACGCCCGATGGCACCGTGGAGAGCCCGTGGCGTGAATGGGACGAAAATGATGAGTTATTCAGTTTTGAAGACGATAACGGTGGCTTCCTCTGGGTCGAAAGCGACTGCTATTGGGAAGACCTCGTGAAGCTGACGGAAGAGGGCGCGGTTCCTGAGTCCTTTTTTGATGACCTTGAGGATTGGCACCCTGAGATGGACGGAGCACCGGAGGATATTCCTACAATCGAGGAACTGATTAGTGTGGCGCGCAGAAAGCAGCTCGAAAAGGACGCTGTCCTCGCTGGCACGCCGACTTCACTGGTCGAAGGCGTTCTATGAAAGCGGGCGTACCCCGGTGAGTGAAGGATGGCATTGCCCTCAACCAATACTTGAGGTCTGACGGTAGCGCCAACGAGAGGGACTACGGCTAGTAGAGAGCCGTCGTCCATGTCTTCAACGTGCCCAAGCCTTCCGTGCCCCTAGCGCTACCTAAGTAGGACGTGTTGTGGGTTGGCAACCTGTTGAAAATCCCGTACTCGCGGCTGTAGAAGTCCAAATGCACTCCGACGCTTGCTGTCTCGATCCGCAGCAATTCCTGCGATCCACGTCGGAACACCTTCGCGGGGAAAGCAGCCGGATTCAGCCAACTGACCTGTACCACGTCACAAAGGGTGGTCACGTCGAAGCCGGAAATCGTTGCCGGTCGACGGTGTACTCGCTCCAGCAGCCAAATCTCGTCTTGGACTTTTGTCAGTTTCCAAGGCTCTTCCCGACCGATTTGTTGGTAGTCCAAGTAGGCGACGAAACCGGCGCCCAAAGCCACCATTAAACTAAGCAGCGCGACGATGAGCGCCCATAGCGCCAATGGATCGGTCAACGGTCCTCACCCATCAGTTGATGAATTCACTTGCAAATGATTTGAGAACTTCCCATGATCCATTCGCTTCCTTGACCATCGTTTCGGAGCAGAACAGGTACTGCCACTGGGGAAACTGACCCGAATCGTTGACGTGGTTCTGCCAACGCTGGGCGGCAAGGCGGTTTTCGGTGACTTCTTGTCGAGTGAGGTCCCTATCCGCTTTGCCTTCGATGAGGTAGTGGACATTGTCCTTGTCGATCGCGATGAGGTCAGGGAAGTAGCTGCGCGCGCCGACGTCGATGCTCACATCTCGATCCCCATTGACGTAGAGCCGAGTCCACACAGCTATCTCGGAAGTCGCATCAATCAGCCGCGCTAGTGCCAGTTCGGTGGTTGCTGCGTCAAAGGCGACCAGCGGCATCGCAGAGCGAACCCAACCCCGGTAGAAGCGGTCTCTAACTGGTCCCGCCAAGTCTTTGTGGACGATGGGCTTGTCCGGGTAGATGACCGGCGACAACGGCACTTCCACAAGCTCAAACCGAAAAGAGGGAATACCAACGGACGTTTGCTTCACGTAGCTGTCATCGATGAGCCTAAGCAACCCGTTGACCGCCATAACGGTACGGTTCATGCCCCACTCGATGGTGTCTTGGTCTTTCCCCACCCCCGCGCCCAGCAGAAACTGATCAACGAGACGGTTCAGAGCGTTCTTCTCAGGGGTTGTCCCGACAAACAGGTCCTTCTTTCGCAGGCGTGCGATCACCTCAGACTTAACCTCAGACACCGGGACCTTCTCCTGATAGCCGTCAAGGTAGTCCTGTTGAACCTCTTGAATGGATACCGTTCCGGCTTCATCCCGCGTTGCCTCAAGTGCCTTACGAGTCAGTCGATCCGACACCTCTTGGGTGTACTTCGCGCCGACGCTAAACGCCTGACCGTTGTTGACCGCCGAGAGGCTAAAGGCAGCCGGAGTAATCTCCGTTCTCTGCGCTGGGAAGTAGATCTCCTTGAATTTTACGTCTTTGTACATGTGCGTCGGCTTCTGTGCCTGCTGGACTCGTTGTCCGATTTCCTGAATCAGGAGGACTTCCGAGGCGTCCATCACGGTGCCATCATTCTCACCGCTCCCTGCGGTCGCGCTCCACGCAAAGGCGATCCCCTCCGGTCCTGCTGCCGGGACTCCAGCACCAGTTCCTGCCGACGAGAGAGAACCACCGTTATTGTCTGGCGAGACTAATCCCGCCGGAGAGCTGTCCGTCTCCCCCGATTCGGTCTCACTTTCTTCACGGACATGGTTCCGGACGTTTTCGTCAGGGATGAGCTGTTCCAGCAGAAGGTTCTTCTGTGCAAGCAGCCTCTTGTAACTCTGGTGGTCGATGATGTCGAGCTGATCGATCAGCGGGATACCAACGCGGCGACCGAAGGGAAGTCGCAGCCCGCGCCCCATAATCTGCTCAGTGAGGGTTTCGGAAGCCAGCTTTCGAGTCACCATAATGACCGCGACCGTCTTTACATCCCAGCCCTCTTTCAGCTTGCTTACGCTGACAACCGCCCGGACCGGAGAGTCAGGGCGTTCAACGGTTTCAAGTGCCAGCATTTCAGCATCTGAAGACTCGCTGGTGACACACAGGACAGCACTCTGGTCACCCTCAAAATGTTCACTGACCAACTTGTCTGTGTACTCGGTCGCTTCGCTGATGCTTGCACAGACCACTAGCAGCAAGGGCTTGCGAGCGGGAAGGTCTTCCTGAACGGCGTAGTCGAGATAAACCAACTCTTTGGCATCACGAACTGCACAGGCATCTGCCAACTGAAGATCGACTGATGCATGACCATTAAGGCGGTAGGCAAGCGTGGGAATCTTCACGTACTCGTCGACGATCGCATCAGCCAGCGGATAGTGAAAGATGATCTTTTCGCGATCGGCTTCCGCTGGGGTCGCCGTCAGTCCAACGAGTGCCCGTGGGCTCAGGTCGCGGACAGCTTTCGAGAACTTGGCTGCTTGCTCGTGATAGGTGTGGTGCTCATCTGCAATGACAACCAGATCGTCGACGGTCTGAAGGTGCTCGTAGAGTCCGGTGCCGATGAACTCATTAACCTCGAATGTCGCCCTGTTGTCCTTGATGTTGGGTTTGAGAAGCTGATGGACGTTGAAGATAAATATCTTGAGCGTGTTCGGGTCGTGGAGAGCGTCTCCCACCTCGGAGCGCTGAAAGTTCTCTCTGGTCACAACAAGTGGTTGGACCTCCAAGTTGGGTACATACTTGGCGTGCCCCGGACTGAAGTTTCCGACCGTCTTCTCCAAGACGACCTTGCCCGGAGTCATGATCATGACATTTCGAACATCCTTGGCGAAAAGATACTCGACCAATCCGGCGGTGATGTACGTCTTGCCCACACCGGTCGCCAGATCGCAGACAACCTCGCGGAACTCATCCGCTCCGATATTTTCGACAATGGCTGACAGAGCGCGCTTGTTAGGGTCCCGTAGACCGATACGGACACCGATCTCGGACACAAGCTCCTGATCGTTTTCCAGCCAAGTCATGAGCGGACCGCTTTCGAGATGTCAAAGGATGTATGAAGGGGAAACTTTTTGACGTGCGAGCCGGGAGACAGCTCGCGCAGTAGCTCCGAGGCTCCCGGCGCAATACCCTTGCTAGCTACGATGACTTTCTCGTCAGCCCGAAGGGAGCGGACAATATCCCTGATGTTCTCCGCGCTGACAATTCCATCCACCACCGCTAGCAGAGTTGCGCCTCGCTGACCAGCAAAGGGGTACCTGTCACGGGCGTTCTTAGGGAAACCGAGCTGCACCCGAGCCCCTTCTGTGAACACTCCGTTGAGAGCTTCATCGGCAAAAAGTGGGTAACCGTCTTCATCCAGCGTGTACATGCTTGGGGCAATCCTGTAGACGCCGAACGAGCCTCCGCCTCCCCACCGTTCTTCCGCAGGCTCCAGCTTCGACGCGGTGAGGCGCTTGATTTCGTTGATAGCTGGATCGTTGGATTCCAGCAGCCCTGTATTGACTAGTTCCTTCAGCACTTTGCTGGCTGTCTTGTAGTCAGCGAGCACCCCACCTTCGGGGAAATCATCCTCCGTCGGCACTTCTCTCGGTGGCAACATCGTTATGCCGCCGGAGTCCTCGTTGTTGATGACTCTCTCAAGGCGCGGTTTTGTGAACTTGTTCACAGTATTCTCCGACAACTCAACAGTGACCCAACGCCGTCCCATCTTGTGCGCGACGGCTGCGGTGGTGCCGGACCCCCCAAAACAGTCCAAGACGATGTCACCGGGATTGCTTGCAATGTGGATGATGCGTTCCAGCAACAGCTCGGGCTTGGGCGTCGAGAACTGTGATCCTTCGTCAGGGAACATGGTCTTCAAGTGTGCTTTGGTTTGGCGGCTGGTGTGGACGTCGGTCCAAATGGTCGCCCATGGACGCTCTGGAGTCTCCGGGGCGTACTCCCGCGTGTACGGAACCCACTTTTCGACTCCAGCGTCATCGATGCGCTTGGTCCAGATGAGGCGACCTTCAGCCTCGGCTCGCTGGACGCCTTCAACACCTGCTGCCCATCGACCTTCCCGACCGTCATCACGAATCGGATAGACATCGTTGCCATCTGGATCGGTTAGCTTGAAAAACATCGTCTCCCGGTCCGAGCGGAGGCTGCTCTTCCCGTTCTTCCTCAGCAGCCTGTCCCGAAAGCGGCGTCCATCCTCCGCGACCTTGCCGTAAGCAGCCGCTAAGGCAGGATCAACCTTGCGGTTGAAGGAGTTCCGGGTGGCTGGGACCTTGGTGTAGCACAGGATATTTTCGTGATCGGGAGTTACGGTGACCTTGTTATCGTTCGGGCTATCAACCTTCCGCCAGATCACTGACGTGACGTAATTCCGCCGTCCGAAAACCTCATCCATGATGACTTTGCAGTAAGCCATTTCGGCATCGTCGAGATGAACCCAGACAGAACCGTCTTCCGACAGCAATTCCTTGATCTGAACGAGCCGGTCCCGCATCACCGTCAGCCACACGGAGTGTTCCAAACCATCGTCGTAGTGTTCGAAGGTCTGACCCGTGTTGAATGGCGGATCGACGTATACGAGCTTCACTTTGCCACGGTACTTTTGGGCATAGTCGGGATGGTGGATCAAGGCGCGGAGCGCATCAGATGAATCCCCGACGATAAGCATGTTGTCGTCGGTGGCTCCGGGCATCGGATCGGCAACAGCGGACGAGCAGTACTCTTCCGGCAGCAGCCGCCTTACCTCATGTACACGGACATCGTCCTGCGGCACCCACTCGTACCCCCCGTCTGGCGTGTTTACCAGCGAGGCGTCCTTGCCGGTCCATGTCAGTGTCAATCGTCCGTGGGGCTGCATGTAGTGCTTTCTTCGGTTCCAATGCGTCGTTCTGATCCTAAGCCAATCGATATACCCCGATCAGCCGTGACTCTCGACACCGCGATAAATTGACGGCTTCACTTGATGTACTCGTCGTCGCGGGAGCGTGAGAAGCGCCGCACCGACCGGGACAAGCCGGATGTTTCTGACCGCCTGGCTTGCTCCCTCAACGGTTGAGCCGGTGGCTTCTTGGTCCAAGCGCTCCCACGTCCAATCGCTTTTCTCCAAAACCTTTACTCTGATCTCTTGAATGATGGAGGTAGAGACCTTCCGCTGTGCAGTCGTAATGGACTACGTGACCTGCCTCAGCAGGGCACACCGTGCAGGTCTAATTGGCAGAAATCTTTTGCCAATCAGCGGCTTTCAGCCACTCAACAATGGCGGAACCGCTCAGGCATAGAGGGGCGGTCTTGAGTGAGCTGGCGAACCGAGAAGCTTCTTTACTCCGAACCTTCCCGTATGAGTCCGCCACAGCTTTTGAGTGCAAGACAAGCGCCCCATGCCTCGCCCGCGAAATCATGACAGAGAGAACGCGCGCCTCTTCCGCTAGTTCCTCGGCGGAGGTCGCCTTGAAGAATGGAAGCACGCCGTCCTCCGCCCCAACCACGCATACCCAATCGAACTGCTGCCCCTTGCCCGCATGCCCACTCAGGAGATGAACTCCGGGAGCACTGATAAATGCGGATGAGTCACCGACCTTGATCCGACCAAGCAAATCCGCTGCTTCAGCGCCTCGAACCAGTTCGTCATGCACCCACTCCAGCGCCTCTCGCAGGGAGGTACGCGTATCTGGGTCATGAAGTGCCTCTGCATCTGCCAAATCCATGAGGAACTCGGTGGGATTTTCTGCACGCTCCCACGCCGTGCGATTAAGGTTAGACAGAATACGACGGGTTGCGTTCGCAGTCTCCCTGTCCAGCAATGGGTCGTCCCATCGATGCCATGGCAGGCTTCCAGCCTTGAAGGCTTCGTCTACAAAACGCCGTCTCCCTGCCGTGCGGCAAATGACTCCGACGCGATGAGTAGGAGCACGCTCCAGTACATAGGATGCGAATTTGTAAACCCACTGCGCCTCAGTCTCCGTGGTGGTGAAGGATGCTACACCCCCTAGCCCATCTTCAGACCAAGCGTCCGGCGCTGCGCATATCAGGTGCTCTCCACCGGTGTAGTTCCGTAGGGCGTTCACAAGGTCCAGCACAGCAGGAGAGGACCTATGGGATTCGGCGAAAACGATCTGCTTCTCCGCATACCCCAAAATCGACTCGTAAACGGCGTTGGGTGCAGCACCAGAGAAAGAGTAGATTCCCTGTGCGAGGTCTCCGGCGTACGTTACTTTATCGCCGCCGATGCTCCTGACTAGCCGTAGTTGCTGAAGCGTCAAATCTTGGAACTCGTCTACGACCACACACTCAAAGTGTTGCGCGTAGATGTCCGCAACAACTTCATTCTGGAGGATAACTTCGGCGTGACGTAAGAGGTCTTCATAGGTAAGTCGTCCCTCCTCCCGCCGCTTAGACTCAATTGACTCCGCTATCGGGTCCCCGTGCTCACGGAGCGAATCTAGAACTTCCACGTCCGTAAGCGGCTGCAATTTGGTG
Source organism: Pseudarthrobacter sp. S3 (assembly GCF_050156905.1). NCBI lineage: Bacteria > Bacillati > Actinomycetota > Actinomycetes > Micrococcales > Micrococcaceae > Pseudarthrobacter > Pseudarthrobacter sp. S3. The sequence continues at coordinate 2,823,129 of NZ_CP189583.1, forward strand.
TTGCGGAGAACACGACGCACGTCATCTGTACGGTCGTAGCCGAGCCCACGAAGTCGGCACTCCACGGCAACCCAGTCAGAATCTGGAAGCACAGCGTCTGACTCCACACCTATGACGTTGCCGTGAGCGCGGACTATTCTGGCTGCCAAGCCATGGAAGTTAGCAATGGTGACCATGTCTTGAAGCTTGCGAGGATCTACGTACTCCTTAAGACGCTCGCGAATGTTGTCTCGTGCTCTTTTGGAGAATGTGACGACGAGAATTCTTCGTGGTCTACGTACCTGTTCCCGCTGGATTAGTCCTGCGATCCGGAGTGCTAGAGCTTCAGTTTTGCCGCATCCCGCAGGAGCCACGACCAGCATGCTAAGTTCCGGCGAATCTCGAATGAGGGCTTGCTTAGGAGTTGGCACTACCACTCTGTGCGCTCCATCACGTCAGACAGCAATGCATCAACGCTGCCGACCTTTCGTGCTGACGCCGCATCCATAATGCTCGCCGCAACCAAGGCAGCCCGGACCTTGTAGCTTGATTTGAACCGGCAAAAAGCGGCGACATCAGAGGGGAGAAGTGTTTTGCCGGTCCCCGACCGCGTACAGTTCCTCAATTCGTTCTTCGTGAACAGCTTGGAAGACTCCAGAGCCGCAAAGAGTTCGGTGTGACCAAGTGCAGAAGTGTATTCGTCCTCTAAATCTGCCTCTGATACGAATACTGAGTTCGACGCGAACTCGGATTCTGTCAAACCTAGGTGAGTTTCGGTATCGCTTACTGCATCGCGATCGATCAGGACCGACATCGCCACGTTGAAGCCTGAACTGCCGAACAACTTGTGAACATACTTGACGTCGCCCGCTCCGCCAAGTTCCACCAATGCGACGCCCAACCGGTCGAGGTCCCGGTCCGTCAGTTCCGCCGCCCTCTGAATGATGATCCGATCAGCCGGTCCCTCGACCAGCGCTACCCGTCGGGAGGTTAGGGGTTCTAACTTATTCGCCACCCACCAATGCGCGAGCAGCCGCTCCTCATCGTCAAGAAACCCGGCTGACGGCTGAACCACGACGCCACCGGGCTTAACAACAACGACGTCGTCAACGTCAAAGATTCCGACGATATCCGGTGAATGAGTTGCCAAGATTTTTTGGTTCGCCCCATCGCGGAGTAAGCGCCCTAAACTTCTTTGGCTGGACGGATGAAGATGTATTTCGGGTTCGTCGATAGCAACAATATTCGCCGACTCAGCCACGAGGTCGTATAGGGCAATCGCAAAAAGAGCCCTTGCCCCGTCTGACTGTTCCGTCATGTTCCGCAGCTCGCCCTTCCGACGAATTTGTAGTCTGACGTCACTCAGCAAGTCCTCCGTTGCAGTCGAGACAAAACTTAAGTCGTCCTGCTCGATGCCTTCAGGGAGCGCCTTCTTAAGCTGATTGGATAACCGTGATCGAAGCTTCCTAAGAACGGCGGAGCCATCAAGTTGACCTTGAAAAGCTGCGGCAATCGACGCAAATTGCGCCTCCTCGTCTCCAAGCTCGATCGCGGAAATGATGTCGTCCAGCGAAGTGTTGCGGTCGTCTCTGAAGTCTCGGGACGACGAATGGGCTGCGCCTACTGTCTTCCAGCCCAAGCCCGCTAACTGATCCCGTGACATTTGCCTGCCTGTTGAACCGTCCGGCGCAGTTCTCATGGCGCTGAGCGTCTCCTCGGAATCAAGGCTCGCGGTCATCTGCACTCGCAAGTGCCTCTCCCCAGTAACCGGGTTGACGTGAATCTCATCCGGAAACAGGGCGTAGTCGTCGGGCTTGAGATCAGTCAAAGTCGCTTCAACAACGAATGGAAGTGACTTATCCCTGAAATCGGTGGCGTCGATCCTGCCGTAGAGTGCGGCAGTTGAAGCACCAAGCAGCAGGTCAAGGCATCGGAGTAGCGAAGACTTCCCGACGTCGTTCGGACCAACGATTACGAGATGCTTACGTACCTCGATCGTGCAATCCGCCAACCGGCTATGATTCTCAATTTTGAAAGTGCTCAGTTTCACTGGTCCCCCGTCAACGACACAGGGGCTAGGAAGAACGCCCCAACGCTTCAGCTCCCCATTATGACAACAGGAGCACCCGACCCTCCTCGCGACATGCTGAAGGCTAAGGGGCTTGAGGTGCAATGCCAGTGTTAGGGGGCGTTTGTGATGCCTGCCGGATTTGCCCTCTCTGCGCTCGATTACACGCTCGACGAATCAATGCATTAGTGCCCATACGTCTTCGTGAAATGAGTGACCCCCACCTTGGCTTCGAGCCGGGTGGGGGTCTTTCGCCGTTTAAGGATCAGCTCGCACTGCCCTTGCAGGAAGCGATACCGTATTTGCTCGTAGTGCTGTTCTGGCTGATGATGGTGCCGTCTACGCTGATCCGGCAGGTGAGGCTGCCATAGAAATCCGCGTCCGAGACGCTTGCGCCTTTGCGCATGTTCCCCTTGTTTTGAGCGGAAATGTAAACGAACGCACCACGTTTCATTGTGAAGCTGAGTCCGTTCGCACCGGTGCTCTTGCTCTTAAGCGGAACGCTGATTGATTGCTGGCTGGTGCCGTCGCCTGTCTCGATGGTGATGTCGGCTCCGGTTGCAGTCCCGACGACCTCATAAAGGACGTTCACCGTGGATGGCAGTGCGTTGGAACCGGAGTTGCTGTTGGATGAGCTGCCAGATGAGCACGCAGAGACTCCCAGCAAAATCGCAGTGGTCGCCGCTGTCAGAGTGATGGCGCGTTTGATGTTTAGTTTCGGCTGCCTCATCGCAGCCCTTCCCCATGTGTCATATGGTCAGGCTAGCGTGTCAGGGAACGCGCCGTGACACAATCAGGCACTGATTCACCGCACGCCCGTGCCAAACTCCTTGGCTATAGAGTCCGCGTTGCTGCCGACAGCGCGCAGCTCCATAAGCCGTTCCCCTACTGCCGGAGCAGGTACCAGCCGCCGCTAAACCCACCGTAGCCAACTGCGCAGGTACGGCTTTCTGGGTGCATGACTTTGCGGTACGAGTCGAAGTACTCGTACTTCACTACCACGTCGTATTTGGTGGGCGTTGTCCTGCGTGTGGCGGTAGCTGCTGTGATAGCGAAACGCTCCCGGTGCCCGTCGCTGAACCTCACAGACTCCTTGCAGTACCCGATGGCACCATCTGACGTTGCCAATGAGGCTAGGCGCGCTGATTCCTTCTTGGAGTCAGCAGCAGCGTTGCAACTGTTGATCTGCATCCAGAGAACAAAGATCACGGCGATGGCAACGATGCGCATCCAGATGACGCGCGTGCCGAACAAGTTTCCCCCGGTGCTCATCTAGGGCAGGAACCGTGCGTCGTCTTGGAGCTTTCTGAACTGGCACGTCTCCCTGTTGGTGAGCGTCGATCCGTCAGCGACCTTGCTGACCCATGTGGTGGGCACTTCCCACGCGATTTCCTTGTAGGGAAGGTTGACCTGCTCTACGTCACCGGTGAATGTCACCGACACGATGTCGTACGGCTTGTCAGGGACACCGCTGAAGTGCTTCTTGCTGCTGGATGCAACGGCACGGAGTTGGTCCTCACATGCCTTCTTCACCTTGCTAACGGTCGCGTTATCAACTGGGGTGACTAGCGGTGTCGCACTCGCAGACGCGGCTGCCTTGGCGTCAGCAGCCTTGTTGGCATTCACGTTGGACACAATGACCAGCACGATCATCAGAACGACGAAGACTGCGAATATCGTTAGGCAGCCCGCGAACGGACTCTTTTTCTTTGCGGGCAGGTCTTTGCCCGCCGCTCCCCCAATTTGGCTCATGCGCTGATCCTATCGGGGAGCCAGACACCTTTCAGAGTTTTCCGACAGCCACGGTCCTAGTCCGGTGCGGCGACGCCACGTTTCGTCAACATGATTGAGACGTAGGCATGCAGGTGCGTCCACCCTACCCATTCCTGACCGGCTGAACGGTCGCGGATGAGCTTGAGGGCGCCGGTGGTGGCTTTTGGATGACCGGCGATACGTCCGAGGGCGTGAGCACTGTCTGTGTTCTCCGCCAGCCATGAGAGTTGCTCCTCGCGGACACCGTCGCGGGAGATTAGGGCGAGCAGGACCTCGTGGTGGATACCCGGAACCATGAGCGCACTGAGCGCCTCGGTGGCGATGCTGGTCCTCGTTGCCGCAGTGACCTGATCCTGCCAGCGGTCCGACCGTGCGAGGTCTAGCAGCTCGGCTTCGGCGTAGCTACTGGTCATGAGTAGTGGCGCATTGCTTCGGGGCTTTTCATCTGAGTCTTTGCCATCCATTCCGGGTCAGTACTAGAGATCACGCGAGAAATGTGCATAACACCATCCGTGTCCCTCCGCATGTCGACTCCGACGACATCTTCGACAGCGATGCTCCTGCAAAGAGCAATTAGCGTTGCGGCATCCAAGAAGTAGACGTGCTTCATTCTCTCCTTCTCAGACGCTAGGAAGTAGCCATTGAACAGGTAGTTCCCCTCGACTTCGATGCCGTCCGGTCCTTCATAAGGGGCGTCGACCTCATCGAAACTGAACACGAGCACATACGAGTGGATGATCTGGTTAGTGAGGTGAGCAAGGGTGACTTGATCCTTGACCGGGTTGCCGAAGTCGTAAATAGCATCGATGTCATCACGGTTGTAGAAATCGGGTATCGGTCCTATGCGCTGGTGCCGCACTACCGGCACCTGTTTTGCTGCGAGGCTATCCGAAATCTTTCGAGCCTCCAGAAGCCGTCGCATTGCGTAGCCCGCCAGCATCACGTCTTTCTCGACACGGAAGCTCGACCGCTCCGTCCAATGCTCCTGAAGGGTCTTCCGTTCAAGCCGTCTGGCTATGCGCAGGAGTTCGTAGCGCCATGGAACAGAGTCAGAGATCATCGTTCACGCTTCCTTCCTTCGATCGCGCCCATAGGTCGAACATCGCTTTGATTCCTCCGGGCTGCTGCTTGACCCACTCTGCGATGATGTGCGTTTCCGGCGGCATAGGGTGTACGAGCTGCCCTGAGTCGTCGGTGTAGTAGAGCAGTGTGATGATAGCCGACTCAAGGTCGCGATCATTCTCAGCGGCGTGAACATACGCGCGGGCTGCTTCCTCTTCAACTGTTGGATGAACCATCTTCTTTTTCCATTTGCTGGACTGTGACATCCGTTCCTCGGCGGCAAAGGCTATTTCTTTCATGCGCTTGAGTTCCTCCGCCTGTTCCGGGGTGTGCGGTGGGAACTCGAAGGTCCTGTTCGGGAACACTGGGTTGGTCATAGGGCAACGATATCCAGCTCCGAAGAGGCGTCCTCAAATCGTTCGTATTAATGACACCTCGACACGGATGCCACACCCCGCGTAGCCAATCGGATACGTTCAGGGGATGACGGATGTGATTTGTGGTGACCTTTCAGGCAGGACGTTTAGCCGGTACCGGGGTAGGGGTGTGGCATGAGTCCTGAGTCCCCCGCTGAAAGAGTTCTCAGGCTGATGCAGGCGGAGCAGAAAACGCGCTCGGAGTCCGATCTTGAATATGCCAAGACCCTCAGCGAAGAAGAGTTCCGGTCTCAGAAGTGGCAGGTCGATGTGACCTTCGATGAGCGCAACGGAATGATTGCCGTCGCGGTCCGCACTCGTACTAGCCCCCACAGGATGGGGACCACAGAATTCCCCTGCGACGCCCCATACACCAGCAAGGATGAGCTGCTGGCAGCTATACGTGAACAGGAAGCTGATCCCAGCGTTCCCTTCCTACCTGTCGAGATCACACGAGCCGTCTTTCAAGAGGCGTTTCCTGATCAAGACGAAACAAGCGAGGAATGGGAAGAGACGGTGGAACGCCGCCGTCTTCTCGTTCTGCGCGAACGGATCGAAGCAGAGGCAGCCTCCATAGGCTCTGCTCACCTTGCTGAGGGCGCTTTGTAGGCATTGCCAAAAACTATAGGTTGTGACAGCCCCGGCACGCAGACCGTTTCATGCGGGCGATCCGGGGCTTTCTACTGTCAATAAACCTGTCATAATCAAACATTCACAAACCCTACTGTCATAACTGATTTTTCTGTGCCAGACTGTCAACCATGACGACGACGGTGGAAGCAACGGGCAAGGTAGTTGGATACGGCAGAATCAGCACCGGGTCCCAAGACGCATCGTTGCAGGAAGATGCGCTGAACAAATACGGCTGCGAGAAGATTTACATCGACACGATCTCCGGCGCGAAGGCTGACCGCCCTCAACTCCAGATCATGCTTGATCACCTGCGCAGCGGGGACACCGTTGTTGTCTGGAAGATCGACAGGATGGGTCGTTCACTGATCCACCTCGTCCAGCTCGTCGAGCAGCTACAGAAGCTGGGCGTCGGACTCGTCAGCCTCACGGAGGGACTGGACACCCGCACTGAGATCGGCAGGTTCCAACTCAATATCCTCGCTTCCGTAGCCCAATGGGAGCGTGACACGATTCGCGGTAGGGTGCAGGCGGGCGTCGATTCAGCCCGTGCTCGTGGGCGCGTTGGTGGACGCAAGCCGAAGCTAAGCGCTCAGAAGCTCAAGATGGCGAAGACGATGTACGCCAGCAAGGAGTACACCATCAAGGAGATCGCGGACGAACTGGTCGTCAGCGAATCAACGGTCTACCGGGCAATCAGGGAGTCTTAGAGAGGCGCGCTTTGGGCGTGATGGCTGGCAACGCTCCGATCCTGTCCCAGTCACCCGGTTTCCTTGCTGCCGACACCAGCTCATGGTGCAGTTTCTTGTCGATGATTCGGTTGACGCCGTAGGTCTGGTATTTCTGACCGCTGAGGTTCCACACGACGCTGACTCGCTCGGCGTGAAACACATTCCGTGCCCCTGCTGGCTGGACTATCTTCCGTATTTCGATCCGCTCGATGATCTTCCTGAACATGTCGTTCTTCTGGTTCAAGTCAAGAGTCTCGAAAACCTGTTCAGCCGTCAGGAGCCGTGACTGATCTGCGCTTGCTAGGCGCAGGCTAGCAATTTCACCGTCAAGAACGGTAGCCTCGTGATCCTTGATTGCCTTAAGGCGATCGTACGTACCTTCGCTGATCTTCTTCTTGGACTTCCAGTCCACGTATAGCTCGTCCAGTTCTGCGTCGATGGCGGATCGCTCGTTCTGCGCAGCAATCAGTCTCGCTTCGAGTACCTGAACGGGGGTGAACTTTCCCTGCTTAATGGCACGAGGAAGAATCTTGAGAAACTCAGCCTCCATCAATGCGTCAAGACCTGACGCACTGATCTGCATCTTGCCGCAACCACCGGTATTTTTATTGCACCTGTAGGTCGGGTAGTGCTTGATCGCTGGCGTCTTGCCATCCCTCATGAAGACTGGGTTGCCGTCGTCATCGACCTTGTATGTGGTTCCGTCGTTGCTCATTTTGCAGCCACAGAGGACGCAGAGCACGAGACCAGCGAGGAGCGAGTTCTGCGGCGTTTTGCCACGTTTCGCACTTCTGTTATTCACGAGCTTGTCCCTCAGATTCTCCCATTGTCTGAATGGAATTATCGCGTCCCACTGACCTTTGTAGAACTTGGCGTTCTTTTCAATGAATCGTGGGGTCGTGACGATGTCCCGCGTTGTCATCCCTTTCCGCTTAGCTTGCGGCAGGTGCATTCGCCTTCCAGCAATTGAGGGGCTGGCTAACGAGTAGAAGAAGCTGTTGTAGTCGAGATTCTGTCCGGTGTCTTCGTTGAACTTATTGTGCACGGACACAAATGACCTGCCAGAAAGATAGTCGTTGACCGCCGTCACGATAGCTGGTGCCTTCACCGGGTCTTGCTCAATAATGAAGTTGCCTTCAGAATCGTCGGCTGGTCGGACGGCACGATATCCGAATGGTGGGCGTCCCCCATTCCATCGACCAGCCTTTGCCGCCGCGTACTTTTCGTCTGTGACTCGTTGGGTCAATGTCTCGACCTCGGCATTTGCCATGACCGCCATCATGCCCGCCCCCAACCGTCCGCCTACGGTGTTGAAGTTGTGCGGTTCGTTGCCGTTTGCGAAGTAGATGACAAGTCCATTGCCAGCTTCGAGAACCCCGGAGACGAACAACATCATCTCCAGATGGCGGCGATGTATGCGGTCAGAAGCGTATGCCAGAACGCCGTCAATGGTTCCCGCCATGGCAAGCGCTGCCACAGCTTCCCACGCTGGTCGCTTGACCCCGGTCTTCCAAGCGCTCTTGCCCTCGTCGTGGAAGGCACCCCTGTAGCCGCCGAGCTTCGGATCAGAGGAGTTGTTGACGTATAGCGTCAGGTCAGTGCGCTTCGCAAGATAGTCGTGGCACATATCGATCTGACGCTTCGTAGCCTCGCTGCCTTCTTTGGCGGTACTGATACGGGCATAGATGGCAATGGGCATAGTCCAACTCTAGTCATGACAGTCTGCGACGCCGGGACGTGTTCGTGTCTTGCCCGGTTAATAGAGAGGTTCGCGTGGACGGTGCACATGCCTGGTAAGCCACTATTTAAGGCGATGAGCATGTCGAGGCTTTCCGCTTCCCGTACCTCTCCAACGACCAAGCGGTCCGGGCGCATTCGGAGGGCTTCCTTGACAAGCCTGCGCAGAGGGATTTCGCCCTCGCCTTCGAGGTTGGGCTGCCTGCATTGGAGTCCGACGACATCCCGGAGGGGGAACTGGAGCTCAAAGATTTCCTCGACCGTAATGACGCGCTCACGGCTGCCGATACTCGCTGCCAGGCAGTTGAGCATGGTGGTTTTGCCCGCCTGGGTGGAGCCTGACACAAGGATGTTCAGTCCGCTGGATACGGCTGCACCGAGGAACCGGGCCGACTGGGGCGTCAGCGTGCCCAGCTCGACGAGGTGTTCAAGGCGGCTGGCCTTCACCACGAACTTGCGGATATTTACGGCCCAGTGCCTGCGGGTGACATCCGGGATGACCACATGCAGCCTGGAACCATCGGGGAGTGCGGCGTCGACAAAGGGCGATGACATGTCCAGGCGCCGGCCGGAACTCTTCAGCATGCGCTCCACGAGATCGCGAACTTGTTGGTCAGTGAGGCTGAGCGAGGTCAGTTCCGACTCGCCGTTCCTGGCCACGTAGATTTCGTTGGGCGCGTTGATCCAGACTTCCTCGATGGTGGGATCGTCCAGCAGCGGCTGAAGGACACCGAACCCGGCCACAGCGTCAAAGACAAATCTGCGAGCGGCTTCCAACGGACCAATCGGAGGCAGTGGCCCCATCAGTGCGCGTTCGTCGTAATCGCTGACAGCCGCCTCTACGAGACGACGGACCTCGCCCGCCTGCCGCAGCGGATCGAGACCGCGACGGCGGATCAGCTCGCGGACTTCGTCTTCCACGATTCGCACAGCGTCCATGTAGTTCCCCAATACAACTGCCGCCCCCGGCGGAGGCAGTTCAACTGGGATACAGCCTAGGGAGCGTAGCGCACGCCGCCAAGTCATATGGGACAGGGTGTGGATAACAGTGGCGCATCATTCACATTGGCAACAATCGAAACTCTGGTTACAGCAGTCACTGCGGTGTTAGGGTAGGCGCATTCAGTCTCGATTTCCAGTTCAGCGTCTCCTGAACTGCAACCCACTAGTGTCGCGCTCAAGTTGGCGCCTCATTTTCTCCGGAGCCAAAATGAAGCGGACCCAGTCCAACAGTCACCGTCCCCTGCTGCATGTCCTGGGGACAGCAGTCTTGGCTGCCGCTCTCGTGGCGGGACCCGGATTGGCCGGGGCGGCCTTCGCCGTTGAGCCCGGCCCGACTCCGACGCCTTCAATATCCGGGCCCGCGCCCACTCCTGCAGTTTCTTCGCCAGTGCCGGTCACTGCTCCGACCGGATCTTCTTCGCAAGCTGCACCGCCGCCCGTCGTCACGCCGACTCCGACAGCGACGCCCTCTCCTGATCCAGCCAGCATCAACGAGTCCATGGCGGACGCTATTGGCGTTGGCGGTGCGGAAATGGGCCAACGCTCCGCACGAGTGGCTGCATCATCGTCAAGCTCCAGCTTCAAAAAGCTCAGCGCTGAGTCGCTCGGAACAGAAGGCACCTGGATGCCGACGTTTGGAGTGCAGGGACTGGACGTAAGCGGCCATCAGCCGAGCATCGATTGGCAGCAGCAGTGGAACATGGGTGCCCGATTTGCCTATGTCAAGGCAAGTGAGGGCAATTACTACACCAACCCGTCGTACAGCTCGCAATATCAGGGTTCTCGGAACGTAGGCATGATTCGTGGCGCTTACCACTTCGCTATCCCCAACTGGTCTTCAGGCGCGGACCAGGCACGCTACTTCGTACAGAATGGCGGAGGCTGGTCCGCGGACGGTTACACGCTGCCACCGGTACTGGACTTTGAGTTCAACCCGTACGAGGGCAGGACCGTAAATGGTTTCTATTTCGGCAACACCTGCTACGGAATGTCGCCAGCGCAGCTGACTTCCTGGGTCCGCGACTTCGGCAACACCATGCAGTCTTTGACGGGGCGCCTTCCTGTTATCTACACCAACACAAACTGGTGGAACCAGTGCCTCGGCAATCCTTCCGGCTTCGGTGACTACCCGCTGTGGGTTGCGGCGTACCCTGGCTCACCGACGAACAACGCAGGCTCGGTTCCCACAGGGAGTTGGAGCAACTACAGCATCTGGCAGTATAGCAGCACCGGGCCACTCGCTGGCGACTCGAACGTTTGGAACGGCACCTATGACGAGCTGAGTGCCTTCGCGAGGGCCGGTATTCCTAGTGCGGCGTTCAAGGCGATCACCGAGTTGGCTGCCTCATCCCCGGAACTAGGCAAGGCCGTTAGCAACGTGAGAATTGGTCCGAAGGGAGGGGTTTCCCAAGGCTACGAAAACGGTGCCATCTACTGGACCGCCCCCAGCGGAGCACACATCTCAGCCGGCGTGATCCGCGACGCCTGGGCCGCCCAAGGCTGGGAATCCGGTCCCCTCGGCTACCCCACCACCGACGTCAGAACCGCACCAAACGGAGCCAAATCCCAAGGCTACGAAAACGGTGCCATCTACTGGACCGCCACCACCGGCGCACACATCTCAGCCGGCGTGATCCGCGACGCCTGGGCCGCCCAAGGCTGGGAATCCGGTCCCCTCGGCTACCCCACCACCGACGTCAGAACCGCACCAAACGGAGCCAAATCCCAAGGCTACGAAAACGGTGCCATCTACTGGACCGCCACCACCGGCGCACACATCTCAGCCGGCGTGATCCGCGACGCCTGGGCCGCCCAAGGCTGGGAATCCGGTCCCCTCGGCTACCCCACCACCGACGTCAGAACCGCACCAAACGGAGCCAAATCCCAAGGCTACGAAAACGGTGCCATCTACTGGACCGCCACCACCGGCGCACACATCTCAGCCGGCGTGATCCGCGACGCCTGGGCGGCCCAAGGCTGGGAATCCGGTCCCCTCGGCTACCCCACCACCGACATCAAGGCTGGCCCGAAAGCCGGCCTGTCGCAGACATTCCAAAACGGTTCCATCTACTGGACCGCCACCACCGGCGCACACACCTCAGCCGGCGTGATCCGCGACGCCTGGGCCGCCCAAGGCTCGGAATCCGGTCCCCTCGGCTACCCCACCACCGACGTCAGAACCGCACCAAACGGAGCCAAATCCCAAGGCTACGAAAACGGTGCCATCTACTGGACCGCCACCACCGGCGCACACATCTCAGCCGGCGTGATCCGCGACGCCTGGGCCGCCCAAGGCTGGGAATCCGGTCCCCTCGGCTACCCCACCACCGACGTCAGAACCGCACCAAACGGAGCCAAATCCCAAGGCTACGAAAACGGTGCCATCTACTGGACCGCCACCACCGGCGCACACATCTCAGCCGGCGTGATCCGCGACGCCTGGGCCGCCCAAGGCTGGGAATCCGGTCCCCTCGGCTACCCCACCACCGACGTCAGAACCGCACCAAACGGAGCCAAATCCCAAGGCTACGAAAACGGTGCCATCTACTGGACCGCCACCACCGGCGCACACATCTCAGCCGGCGTGATCCGCGACGCCTGGGCCGCCCAAGGCTGGGAATCCGGTCCCCTCGGCTACCCCACCACCGACATCAGAACCGCACCAAACGGAGCCAAATCCCAAGGCTACGAAAACGGTGCCATCTACTGGACCGCCACCACCGGCGCGCAGCTCAGCCCCAACGGACCAATTCGCAGTGCTTGGGCCGCCCAAGCCTGGGAATCCGGCCCCCTCGGCTACCCCACCACCGGCGTATATTCAACTGTTGGTGGTGGTAACGCCCAGAACTTCCAAGGCGGCCGAATCGATTGGTCTCCAACCAGTGGCACAAGAATCAGCAACGTGGCGCGTTAGATGTCCCGGCTCGGTGAGCTTGGCTAGGTGAGGGTAGTGTCGGCTTGCCGCTTCAGGAGGGAAGTCGCGGCCAGGAGCTTGAAGCGCAGGATAGGCTGAATCAATGCGAGAAGAATCCTTACCTAACGCGGCGGCTGCTGACACCCGGCCGCTAAGAATCGCGGTCGCCATGCTGACCTTAGTGCCCGGCGGGATGGGCGGTGGGGAAACTTACGCCCGCGGGTTACTCCGCGGACTGGCATCGCGTAGGGACATAACTGCGACGACATATGTGAGCCAAACGGGCGCGGGCTTTTCCGGACGGATCCCCGAGGTGGTTTGCCCGGAGATATCTGGCGGAGGTTCTTCGAAGGACCGCATTCTTGCCCTCGTTACAGGGCTGATCAGGCGCAAGGCTCTCCTAACCCGTATGGAGGGCAATGACGTTTTTCATGTGCCGTTCGCAGTAAATGTTCCAGTCCCTCGCCGGTCGATGCCTTCGGTACAGACCCTCTGCGACGTACAACACCGCGACCTACCCCATCTATTCAGCCGCGTCGAGCGTCTGTATCGAAGAGTTTTCTATGAGCGCGCGGCTCGTAAAGCGGATGCTGTGGTCACCATCAGCCAATTTGCCAAGCAAACAATTGTGGAGCACCTGAAGATCGACGCTGACAAGGTTTTCATCGCCCCATTGGCTGTCGACGCCGACGAGTTCACACCAAACATTGGTGAGCGAGAGAACTTCATCTTCTATCCAGCACGTGGATGGGCTCACAAGAACCACGCCACACTGTTTGCAGCCATGCGCATTCTGCAAAGCGAGCAGCCGGATTTGCGGCTGGTCCTCACGGGCGGCGGCCTTGAGGGACTCACCCATGTACCCGAGAATGTGGATGTGAAAGGCCTAGTGCCGTTCGCCGAACTACTTGAGCTCTACCGACGCGCGAAGTGTTTGGTCTTCCCAAGCCTCTACGAAGGATTCGGGTTGCCGCCTTTGGAAGCCATGGCCTCCGGCTGTCCAGTGGCCTCGTCTACAGCCGGCTCCTTGCCCGAAGTATGTGGTGACGCCGCGGTTATGTTCGATCCCAATTCGCCGCGTGCGATTGCAGACGGAATAATGGAAGCAATCGACCGTACGGCTGAGCTTCAAGCTAAGGGATTTCTGCAGGTCAAGAAGTTCACGTGGGAAAGCTGTGCAGAGGCTCACGAAGTCGCCTACCGCTACGCCGCGAACTGCCACGCGCAGCCAGACATCTAACTCCAATACGCCCGTACTGACGGAACACTATATAGTGGCTCTGCTTGACTATTCGAACTAAAAGGACATCACCCCCTATGCCTCGTGCGCTTATAACCGGCATCACCGGTCAGGACGGCCTTTACCTTGCAGAGCTGCTGCTCTCAAAGGGTTACGAAGTCTTTGGCCTTATCAGAGGCCAAAACAACCCCAAGTTTGAGCTAGTACAGAGAACGGTTCCGGGCGTGCAGCTGCTCACGGGAGACCTCACCGACGTTTCCTCGCTTGTACGCGTGCTGGCCATTGCCCAACCCGACGAGGTCTACAACCTTGGGGCGATTTCCTTCGTTGCTTACTCTTGGGAAAACGCATCCATGACATCCGATGTCACGGGCAAGGGAGTGTTGAACATTCTCGAAGCTACCAGGCTCTATGCCGGGGAAGACTTGAGTAAAGTGCGCTTCTACCAGGCATCCTCTTCGGAGATGTTTGGCAAGGTTCAACAAGTACCGCAACGGGAAGAGACGCTTCTGTGGCCGCGCTCCCCCTATGGGGTGGCTAAGGTCTTCGGTCATTACATGACTATCAACTACCGCGAGTCCTACGGAATGCACGCCTCAAGCGGAGTCCTTTTCAACCACGAGTCACCCCGCCGCGGCCCAGAGTTCGTTACGCGGAAAGTCTCTCAGGCCGTGGCCAGGATCAAGCTTGGTCTCCAGGACGAGATCGTGCTGGGTAATTTGGACGCCAAACGCGACTGGGGCTTTGCAGGTGACTACGTAGAGGCTATGTGGCTGATGCTTCAGCAGCCCGAGGCCGACGACTACGTGATCTCCACGGGTGTGACTCACTCCATTGAGGAACTTCTGGTGGTGGCCTTCGAAGCCGCAGGACTCGAAGATTGGCGCCGCTATGTCCGCCAGGACCCTAAGTTCATGCGGCCAGCCGAGGTGGATCTCCTCATTGGCGATTCTTCCAAGGCCCATAGCGCCCTGGGATGGAAGCCGAAGGTTTCCTTCAAGGAACTCATAGCCATGATGGTCGAAAACGACTTGATGGAGCAGCGGTTGCTGTCCAAATGACGATCGTGGCCCCGGTACAAGATGAGGCAGCCGTTACCCGAACCGCATTCATAACCGGTGTCTCTGGTCAAGACGGTTATTATCTCGCGCAGCACTTGGTCAACGCCTGCTGGCAGGTGCATGGGATGACCCGATCGGGGGATGCTCCCCAGCAACTGCCTGAGCCGGTAACCGTACACATCGGGGATCTGGCGAACCCGGCGCGGCTCGGCGCCTTGATTGAAGAAGTCCAACCGGACACGATCTTCAATCTCGGCGGCACTAGTTCAGTAGCCGCATCTTGGCGGCAACCGTACGAAACCTCCATCAGCACTGGCGCCGCATCGATCGCACTGCTCGAAGCCGCTTGGCAGTTGCAGGAGCAAAGCGGACGTGACGTAAAGTTTCTGCAGGCGTCCAGCGCTGAGATCTTCGGTAATGCGACTCAAGTCCCGCAGGATGAGCTCACTCCCGTTCGGCCAATCACGCCCTACGGCTCGGCCAAGGCATTCGCGCATCATGCGGTGGGCACCTATAGGGCACGCGGCCTGTTCGCATCCTCAGCAATTCTGTATAACCATGAGTCGCTTCGACGACCGCCGAGTTTCGTAACTCGACGGATCACCCTCGGAGTGGCTGCCATCGCTTTGGGTCTGAAGGATCGCCTGAGTTTAGGCAACCTGGACTCGATCAGAGATTTCGGCTGGGCACCTGATTATGTCGAGGCCCTAGCACGGATTGCCGCAGCGGATCAGGCTGATGACTTCGTTGTCGCGACCGGCGTCTCCCACAGTGTGAAGGAATTTGCGGAAAGCGCATTCGCCGCCGCCGGAATTGGTGACGGGTTGGAGCGGGTCGACCTAGACTCCAGATTCCGTCGACCAGTGGACGCGGCCGAGATGCGTGGCGACTCGAGTAAGATCGCGGCGAAACTGGGCTGGACCGCCACCACCACATTCAAACGCATTGTGCAGACAATGGTTGAGCATGACATCGAGTTTGTCCGCGAACACGGCCTTGCTGCCTTGCCAGCGGACTAGGTTATGCATCGCGGCACAATAGCCGGTGCCCACAAAGTGAAAGTGCCGAATTGACCGATATCTCCCAATCGTCCGAGTTTCTTCCCGAACAGCCAACGGGGCGGGGTGCGAGCATCTCGGGCAAGTCCGCGGCGGGCGTCGGGGGCGCCTCCGTCCTTGCGGCCGCCGCGGGCATCTTGATCCTCTTCGTCACCAGCCACGCTTTATCCCCGGCCGATAACGCTGAGTTTCTATCCTTCTGGGCGGCTCTCTTTTTTGTGTGCGGCGTTCTGGGAGGCATTCAGGCAGAGTCAACAAGGGCGGTCGGCGCTGCCAGGGCGGCGCACGGTTCAGATACTGCCAAAGGCGCCCCCGTTCTCACCTCAGGGCTCATTGTCGGCGCGTCAGCTGCATTGATTGTTCTTCTCCTCTCCCCCCTTCTGGGCACTTATCTGTTCCCGACGGACACAGTGGCGATCGTCGGGGTTCTGGTTGTCACGGCCATCCTGTTCTCATGCCATGCGACCTTAGCGGGCGCTGCACAGGGAAAAGACCAGTGGTCCCTGTTTGCAGGGATGGTTTCACTGGAGGCGGTCCTTCGCTTGACCGCCATTGCGGCTGCCGCCGCCTTAGCCGCACCCCTTGTCGGACTCGAGCTTGCGTGCCTCGCGGCCCTCACGGCCTGGATCGTGGTGGCACTCATCTCGCCGGCTGCCCGGAGTTCTCTCAGATCCCGAGCGGATGTAGGCCTCTGGAGGCTCCTCCAGAACACCGGACATGCACTTCTTTCAGCAGCCTCCTCCGCTTCCCTGATTGTTGCCTTTCCCATCCTGCTGAAGCTCACGACTCCGCAGGCGGACTACGCATTGTCTGCGCCAATCCTCTTGGCCATTTCGCTGACGAGAGCTCCGATCATGGTCCCGCTTCAGGCGTTCCAGGGCGTGGCTTTGGCCGAGATCGTGCGTGATCCTCAGAACGGCTGGCGGGGGCTTAAGAAGCCGCTGGTTGCGCTCGTGGGGGTTGGTGTCCTCGGTGCCGCGGCCGCGTGGTTGGTCGGACCGCTCCTGATGCTCTTCTTCGGTCCCGCTTACAAGGTGGAAGGCTGGGCATTGGCCGCACTGACACTTGCTGCCGTGCTCATGGCGGTTCTAACGTTGCTCGGCACCGTCGTCATCGGTTTGGGCAATCATCGTGCGTACTCCGCAGGCTGGCTGTCCGCGACGGCAGTCGCAATCGGACTGCTCCTGCTGCCAGCGGGCGTCGAGATCCGCAGCATCCTCAGCTTGGGGCTGGGACCTCTCGCCGGCATTGCCGTTCACGCTATGGCAATCGCCGCAATCGTTCGTAACCGTCGGGGATCCGCAGTCCAGCCCGATCACTGAGCCGGCAAGAGGTTATGTCCAGCCTTAGCCCAAAACGAATTCCCTAAGGCGACCGAGCACGATGCTTCTCTCGAGGTTAGCGAAATGGTACGTCTTGCCTCGAGCGCCCAGTTCCTTGCGCTCCTCCCGCGTCATGCGGTAGATCGCCTTAACATTTTCTGCCAAAGCCGTCGAATCGCCTGCAGGCCCAACGAGCCCACACTGGGCAGCATCCTCGACCAGTGAACGAACCTCGCCGTCCATAGCAAGGGCGAGCGGCCGGCCCGAAGCGATGTACGACATGACCTTTGCCGGTATCGTCGCTTCAAGCAGTTCGCTTCGGACCAGGCAACCGACCAGCACGTCAGCCAGAGTCGTATATTTGGGGATGTCGGTGACGGGATGGTGGCCTTCGAAGCGGAACACGTCTTCCAAGCCGCGCCGTGCGACTTCAAGTTCCACCTGGCGTCGACTCATGCCATCGCCGACGATCACCCATGTTATGGCCAGGCCCTCAGACTTGAGCCGTTCAGCAGCATCGATAATAGTATTAAATGACTGTGCCGGACTGATATTTCCGGTGAATACAGCCTTGAAGCCAGCACCTAAATGCTCGGCTAGGTCAGTGTCGAGAATTTCCTCTTCGTATAGGCTTTCACAGGCTTGAGGCACAACAGTAATTCGATCGTCGGAAATACCGGTGATTCCTCTAATCTTCGAGCGCATTTGCTCGGAAAGAACAATAATTTTGTCAGGCTGACGATAATGCCAGTGCGAGACCTTTTCGGCCAGACGTCGCAGCGTCTTGTTTTTTAAGTCCAAAACCGAAAATAAATTCTCCGGCCACAAGTCGAGCACATACATCGTCGACTCTATTCCGCGAATCTTCGAAAGTAGGATTCCGGCAATTGACATCATTACTGGTGACAGCTGGTACAGAAATATCTTGTCGTACTTACCAAAAAGAAGACGCGGCAGATGCAGAAGGCTGCCCAGCGGAAAAGAAACATAATTCAGGAAAATTCGCATACTGGAATTGTTGCCGCGAGGTATCTCGAGCGCGCGGTAGACCTTGATTCCATTATGATCTTGTCGGAACGGACCACGGAACGAGTAGCCTGGAAAGAGTTCGCCGCGCGGATAATTAGGAAGTCCACAAAGAACCTCAACGTCTAAATCGTTTTCGACAAAATAATCACATATGTCGTTTATGCGGAAACCCTCTGGCCAGAAGTGCTGACCGACCACCAATATCTTAGGTTTTTGTTGCCCCACTACGATGCCGACGAAATTGAGGGAAGCAACGACTTCAGGTAGTCGGTGGTTTTGATCTTCTCGATGATCTGGTCCACTGTGAGCTGGTGCGTGTTATGCGATGTGTACTCCTCGAGGGACTCACTAACGACGTCACCGGACTCGACAAATTTTTCGTAGTTGAGGTCGCGCGTATCCGCAGGAACGCGGAAGTAACCGCCCAAATCTTCGGACTTAGCCCGTTCCTCGCGGGTTAGAAGCGTCTCGTGCGCCTTTTCGCCATGCCGCGTACCAATCACATTTACCTCGGCATCGGACTGGAACAGGTGCTT
This sequence comes from Pseudarthrobacter sp. S3, assembly GCF_050156905.1. Taxonomy (NCBI): domain Bacteria; kingdom Bacillati; phylum Actinomycetota; class Actinomycetes; order Micrococcales; family Micrococcaceae; genus Pseudarthrobacter; species Pseudarthrobacter sp. S3. The sequence continues at coordinate 2,841,687 of NZ_CP189583.1, forward strand.
CATCGCTAAAGCCAAGTCCCCCACCGTCGATGCATCAGCTTTTTGCACGAACAAGTCGCCTTGGTTGGCGTTCTCAAAAGCAAACAGAACTAGATCGACGGCCTCGTCCAGATTCATCAGAAAACGAGTCATGTGGGGGTCCGTGACAGTAAGCGGCTTGCCCTCACGTATCTGGTCTGCGAACAGAGGGATAACAGAACCTCGTGAAGCCATGACGTTACCGTACCGGGTGCAAGAAATCAGGGTGTCAGAAGCATCGACATTACGCGACTTCGCGATTACGACTTTTTCCATCATGGCCTTCGACGTACCCATGGCGTTGATGGGATAAGCCGCTTTGTCTGTAGAAAGACAGACGACTTTCTTGACCTTGGCGTCAATTGCAGCGGTCAGGACATTGTCGGTTCCCAGGACGTTAGTCCGGACTGCCTCCATAGGAAAGAATTCACACGATGGCACCTGCTTGAGGGCCGCTGCGTGAAATATGTAGTCCACTCCGCGGACCGCTTCACGTACACTCTCAATATTGCGCACATCACCTATATAGAATTTTAGTTTCTCGTTGCTGTACTGCTTCCTCATGTCATCCTGCTTCTTCTCATCCCTCGAGAAGATTCTGATCTCCTTTATGTCGGTATGGAGGAAGTGCTTCAGGACAGCATTCCCGAACGACCCTGTGCCTCCGGTAATCAAAAGTGTCTTGTTCTTGAACAATTCGTCTCCTAGGTAAGCGGGTGGTTACGGCTTCGAACACGGCTGCAACCGTTAGATGATATCAGCGAGTCCCTAGGCGGCCACATGGCGGACCGTCGACCAACCTGCGGGCTGAATTCGGATTGGAAGTGTTTCGGCGTAGAATCTCAAGCATGCTTAGCCCACAATCCCGCCGAGTTCTAGTGATCATGCCCGCCTGGAACGAGGGGGAAACAGTCGGTGACACGGTTGCTGAGGTCCACCGTCTCAACGAAGGATACGACGTCCTGGTCGTCGACGATGGGTCGAAGGACGCGACAGCGGCGGTGGCAGCAACTGCCGGTGCCACGGTACTTCGATTGCCGTTTAATATGGGTGTCGGCGGGGCGATGCGCGCCGGCTTTAAGTACGCCGACCGCCACAGCTACGACGCCGTCATTCAAGTTGACGCCGACGGCCAGCACGACCCCCGTGAAATTGCCTCCGTTTTGGCCGGCCTTGATACCGCCGATATATCCATCGGTGCACGGTTTGCAGCCAAAGGTGACTACAAGGTCTCAGGTCCGCGCCAATGGGCGATGGTTTTCCTTGCCGCCGTCATCTCGCGGCTAGCGCGGACCAAGCTCACGGATGTCACTTCGGGGTTCCGCGCTGGGAACAGGCGGGCGATTGCGCAATATCTTGATCACTATCCGGCGGAGTACCTCGGCGACACGATCGACTCACTGGTAGTTGCTGTCAAGTCTGGCTGCAAGGTCACCCAAATTCCGGTTGCGATGCGCCCTCGCCAAGGCGGCACCCCGAGCCACAATCCAGTGAAGTCAGCGGTCTATCTGTTGCGGTCCGTCTTTGCCCTGCTCTTTGCGGTGACTAGAAGCCGCTCCAGAATTGTTGTCCAGGAAGGTACGGTCTGATGGGGAACACGCTCGCTGCCTTTGTTTTCGCTGCGGTCATGGTGGGCATAGTTCTGGAGCTCGTCCGCCGGAAGATTTTTCGTGAAAAGTACGCCGCACTGTGGCTGATCATCGGCGCCAGCGCCTTGGTCCTTGCAGGCTGGCCGGACCTCCTCAACAGTGTCAGCAAGCTCCTTGGGATACAGGTCGCGTCCAATCTTCTGTTTGCGATGTGTATCGTTCTAATACTCGGAGTCTGTCTGCATCTTTCCTGGGAACTCTCCGTGGTTGAAGACGAGAATCGAACGTTGGCTGAAGAAGTCGCAATCCTGCGCGCATCCGTTGAACGGTTGGAAGTAGACTTCCAGCGCGTTCCCCGCCTCGCCCGGCAGACGGGAGAGCCCACATCCGTCGGGCTCGAAGGGCCATCCGCGCCGTGTCCCTCCGACGAATGAGCTGACCGCCCGCAGTTGCCGGGTAGAGGCCTCAGCGTAGAATTAGGTGTCCAACTTGTTTCACCACGTAACCCTGCGCAGTTTCGGGCCGTGGAATGACGAAGTCGTGAACTTCAGGGAAAGCCGGCTGACCACGACCACTAAGGAATCATGCTCAGCCCTGAAATACATGCTATTGACACAGTCGCAGCCGACAACGTCTCGACCTGGCGTCGGCGGCGCCAACCGAAGCGTTCGGGCGCAACGGTTCCGGTATACCTAGGAACCGTCCTGGCCGCCGCGCTAATCGCGGCTGTCGTCATTACCCGGAACGCTGGGGGATTAACTGGTTGGGGGTTCGGCCCGGTCCTTGGCCTGGTGTTGATAATGATCCCGATCTCTCGAAGCTTGTCCCTGCGCATAGTCTTTTCTGTGGTGGTACTGGCTGGAACGGCGCCGATCATGTGGTGGTTATCGGGCCCGGTTCCGGGGCTAGACCGCGGCACAGTCGTACTGGCCCTCGCAGCGGCCGCTCTGACGGCCACTGCCAGCTATTGGCTGCTGACACGGCGACCAGTTCGAGCGTTCCTTCCGCAACTGCATGCAGTCGACGGACTTCCGGTCCTCTCGGCGGTCGCTTCCCTGTGGGTGGTGCAGGGCTTCGTCACTGTCCGCTCGGTCGAGCAAGCACTGCACTTGCTCACCCAGTCCTGGGATTTCGCTCCGCACTTCAATATGTACAACATGATTCGCAACCATGGTGCTGTCTTAGCAGTGCTCCCAGCATCGCCCGACGGCGGACCTTGGTCTGCAGCAACGTATCCTCAGGGATTCCACGCTTTAGTCGCCACGCTGGCTGAAGTGGTCGCCGGAGGTCGGGCTGGGGACGTGGGGCAGGAAGTTGTGCTTTTCTGTCGGTTAGTCGGAGTTGTCACCGTTCTCGGGACTGTCTTGGTTGTTGCAGGCCTGACGGCTTTACCGGTGTTTCGCCGGAACTTTTTTGTAACACTGCCGCTGGTTGCCATTGTGGCTACCGCATGGGTTGTAGGCCCCGGCGCCATCCCTGTCTTCGGTGCGTTTCCCAATTTTGGCCTTGGGATAGCACTTTGCATCGCTTGCATAGCCATCGTTCAGCTTAGGCGTGTCATCCACCCGGCGCTCGGATCCTCCATACTGATGCTCGCGTTGGTCGGTGTAGCCCACGGATGGATTCTCCTCCTCTTGCTTTGCCTTCCTAGTGTTGTTGTCTATTGCTGGCACTTATTTTTGCATCGGAAGCAGATCGGACGCGGCGTCTGGCTTTTCCACGCCGTGTTGGTCTCGCTTGGGGGTGCAGCCTTTATTGCTGCGATCTGGCAGGTGCGAAGTATGTCAGCGGGGGAAGTCCTCACGACGACGGGCGGCATAGCCCTGGCGGACACGGGAGTGGCCGTACTCTGCGTCGTCGCTAACGCCCTCGTGGCCTTGGCGTTTTACTCCCGAAGAAAGGTCGGCTCAGCTGAAGCCCGGCACGGAACCCTGACTTCCCTGCATGTTCTAGCCACTCCCCTCTTCGCCGCGGCACTGCTGTTATGTCTGGCCGTCTTCCAACTCACGCAGGCAGGTGCCTTAACCTACTATTTTCACAAATCTTTCCTCGCCGTCGAGATTCTCGCCATCGTCTGTACCGTCATCGGTGCTGCCGAACTCTGGTCTCCGCTCCTTGTGGCAAGGATTCGCAGGAAGGCTTTTGTTGCAGCCTCACTGCTCACATCCCTGGGTGCCACACACTTCTTTGGCCTGCCCTTTACGGGCCTGAGCGAGCAAGGCCTGAAGCCGACCGCGCACGGGTCGAGTGCTCTGTTACAGCAGAGCGCGTCGCTTGCCGGCCCAACTCCTCCGTTGGTCTCGAAACTTGCGCAGGTGGCCCGGATCAAACAGGAGCGGACCTTCATATATGTGGGCTTCAACGACTACTTTGATCCGATGTTGGCGGCCCAGTGGTCGCTGACTTTGCAAGGTAAATGGACGAATAAGGTCGAACCCGCGATTCCCCTGGTCCGGCCTATGTACCAGGGCCCTTCGAAAGTTCCCGAGGCCATCAGCGGAATCCTCGACACCATGCCTGACTTGGACGTCGTAGTTGATCAGGGTCTAGTCCCCGAGTTGCGTGCTGCATTTCCGCAACATGCTTCCAGGATCATCACCTACTAGTTGCAGCACATGCGGCCAGGTGGCAGACACACTTTGCAGCGAACTTTCAACTCGTCACATCACGTCAACAGCGGGCTCGCAGAGCCCGACGTGCAACGCGTGACCAGATCCTAGGGCAGTCTCCCACTGGTGGCTGCTTGGAGCACAGCGACAACGTCGACGGCTGTCGCAAACACGACTAGACGGAAACAGGACTGCCTGTTGCCTCACGTCAACCGCCGCAACACAAAAACCGCTCCGGATAGCCGGAGCGGCTTTGCGTTGCAGCAAGTGGTCACCTAGCGATGTTGACGAAAATTCCTGTGCGCTGATGATGGGTGTGGGCTGTGGAACGTATGAAGTTCACTGCCCTCCTCGACGTATCACTGATCTGGTAGTCGACCGGGATACCAGGCCGGCCATCCGTCTCGTACTGATCCAGAACCATATCGATGGCGTCGACTATGGCTTCTGCCTTCACTCCTGTAGTGATTATGGCGGCCGTGTCCAAAGATTCAGGACGCTCGATTGCATCCCTCAACGTCACTGCCGGGAAGCCCAGCAACGAAGATTCTTCGCTGATGGTTCCGCTGTCCGAAAGCACCAGTTTGGCCTCCTGCTGGAGCCGTATATAGTCGTTGAAGCCGAACGGCGGGTGGAAACGCAAGCCGCGCTTGAGTTCTTCGGGCTGATCCTCCAACCGTTTGCGGGTCCGAGGATGGGTTGAGACGAGGACAGGAAGATCATGCCGTTCGCTGACCGTTTGAAGCGCGTTGAGAATCTCCGTCAATCGCTCCGGACTGTCGACGTTTTCTTCACGGTGCACGCTCACCATGAAGTAACCGCCAGAAGTTAGATCCTGCTTCTGAAGGATTTCGCTGGCCGCGATGGCGTCGGCATTTCCGGATAACACCTCCTTCATCGGCGACCCAGTGAGCAGAATCCTTGACGGATGAAGTCCCTCGGCGAGCAGATTCCGTCGAGCATGCTCGGTGTACACGAGGTTATAATCTGCTACGTGATCGACCAACCGACGGTTCGTCTCTTCGGGAACATTTTCGTCGAAACACCGGTTACCCGCTTCCATGTGGTACACGGGGATGCGAAGGCGTTTAGCCATCAGCGCCGAAATACAGCTATTGGTGTCGCCCAAAACAACCATGGCATCCGGCTTCTCGGCCAATAGCACCTGCTCAGTCTTGGCGAGGATGGACCCTAGGACGGCACCCAACGACGTTGTGTCCGCTTCCAAGAAGTGATCCGGCCTCCTGAGACCCAGATCCTCAAAAAAGACCTCATTCAACTCATAGTCGTAATTTTGGCCCGTGTGGACGAGGATGTGATCGGTGCTACGGTCAAGCCGTCGAATTGTAGCCGCCAAACGAATAATCTCTGGCCTAGTGCCTACAATGGTCAGTACTTTTAGCCTGCGGCCAGCGTCGGTCATACTTCCTCCGGGAAGGTATCGGGAGAGCTTGGGTCAAATATCTCGTTGATCCAGAACATAGTGTAGAGCTCATCGGGTCCTGTATTTGTGATCTTATGTGACCACATCGTTGGCATATCGAGGGCTACAGGATTTGTGCCCCCTACCGGAAACGTCAATACGTCATCGGAAAAAAGCTTCCGCATGGAAATTTCGGCCGTTCCTGAGAGGACCGTAAACCGTTCGATTTTGCGGCGATGATAGTGCTGCCCTCTGGTCACGCCGGGCACAGTGGTCGAAAATGACGACTGTCCTTCACCACCTGCGCTTCTGACTACCTCAAAAAACGCGCCGCGCGCATCTTCTTTCCTATTCAAGGGAATGGGAAGACGATCGCCAATGAGGAATGACCGGTAGGTATTGAACAAATCGCGCTCAAACGAATTGGAGATATCCGGAATAGTACCTGTGGAGTAAGTGCCAGCCATCTCCTGAATGAGCGCAGCGATCTCGCTCACTCGCCGACTTGTGGCGAGTCGAATTGAATCCTCAGGCTCGTGGAGGCCCAGAAGCACCTCGGCCGCGACCTGCGCGTGGAGCAGCAACAGGTCTTTGTCATCCTGGACCTCCAGTTGGCTCCCCTGGGCGGCTAGCTGGCAGAAAGTGGCCACCACCGAGTTGTAGAAAGGAACGCCGTGCTCGCCGAAAAGGTTCGGCAGCCTGACATCGACGAAACGGGCACCGGCCTGCTCGGCTGCCTGCCGTAAAATGTCCTCGGCTTCTTGCTTGCCCTTGCCGTACGGACTGTCGTTACCCGCCTGAATAGAGTTGGCGTAAACCACCGTGGGTGGCTTCGTTGATGCCTGCCCCAATGCGGTGGCCAGCTGCTCAGCGAACCGAACGTTCCCCTGTCTGACATCATCGTCCGAGCCACGGTTCACTCCCGCTACGTGCACCAGCATGCTCGCACTGCCCAGAGCGGCAACCGCGGAGTCGACATCAAATTTGTCGCCTAGCGCCAACGCCTCAGTCTGCTTGCCAAGGCTCTCCGCCAGTACCCGTATGTGCCATCCGAGGAAACCGCTGCTTCCCGTTAGGACGATCGTCATTCCTGCCTCCCTTTCACCCTTAAACAACTCATTACCCACACGCAGTCAATTTGTAAATTTTCGCTGCCCCTTCGGAATCGACAAGCGTCGCAACTCCTGCCTCCGCAAGGTTGTCCAAGCCCCTGAAACCGTTGTCGCCGCCGTGTACTTCTCGATGACCAAAATCGAGCACATAGGTCAGCTTAAGCCGCTCAACAATCGGGCAGACTGATGGATCCGTTGCAGCGGTATTCAAGGAGGTATACAGCTTCTCTGAGCCAGGGCGCAATTCGCTGAGTATATGGAATTGGATGACTTGACGCCCCGTAAAGGCATATGCCAACGCGCTTCCATTCCACGGATTGCCGATAAGTATCGCGTCTTTCGGGATCTCATTATTAATCCTCGTAAGTAACGACATCTCATCGGCAGAAATCAAAGGCGAGTCTTTCGTCAACTGGTAGCCGCCGGCTGCCGAACTGGTGGCTTCACGGACATTTGCCTGCTGAGTGCCCAGCACCAAAAGACTTGCAAATGCCAGCCCCGCAACCACGACTACGTAGGGTGGCCTTTTACTGGATCTCACCAGGGACGATTTAGTAGCAAACGGGAATGCGGCAAATGTTGGAACGACAAATCTATCCCAGCCACGGACCGCTCCTACAACACCAAGCGGCAGGATAACCCCTGGCAGCAGCGATGCAAGACGTGGTGGATCGTTGTACCACACACCAGTGAAGAACGTCCGCATCTCACCAAACGGGAAGGACGCAACGATGACAAAGAGACCCGAAGTAATTACGTACATTCCAACGAGCCAGATGTGGCTGCGCCGCCGGATCAGAGAGATGAGTCCAGCCACGGCCAGGACCATCACAACCCACGAAACAGACCGACCAATTGTGGCACTAGCAATTACTTCCCCGAACGCCCTGGCGGTCGTTTCGACCGGGGGCCAGAACGCCGCTATCTCGGGCGGCCTGATCGTCTTCCAAAGGACAGCAATCATGCCCAGGCCGACCAGGAGCAACAAGATCATCCCTGGCACCATCAAAGGAGATCTGTCGGCCCGCCGCGCCACGGCCAATGTATACCTGGAACAGAGGATCAACAATGGCGCCAGTGACATCGCCACCAGCGCCATAATGCTGCTGGGATGCGCAAGTGCGATACCTGGGAGAACGGAAAGCAACAGGAGCCATGCCACTGGCTTGGATTCAACTGCGCCGTTCGCCAACCCCATCGCCCGAATGGCGAGCCCCACGGCCACTGGCAAGAGTGCGTTGCCTAGGAAGTTCGGGTAAAGGACACCGAAGTCCAAGAGTAGCAAGGGAAATGCACCGAATCCTGCAGACAAGATGCCGGCCGTAACGCTGACGACGACCCGGCTGCCAAGAACCTGGTGAGCCAGGAAAATGCAGCCAAGCGGCCACACCAATGCGCCGATGCCGATGTTAACGACGTTCACTGAGACCGGGATTTCGGAGCCCGTTATGGAGGCAACGAGCGCGACGAGGTCGTGCCAGGCTGCCGGATAAAATCCGCCGCCTGTCATTGAACTCACTGTAATGGAGGAGCCAGATCCAGTGTCGAGAATATAGCGGACTGCGTTCAGGTGAAAGACGTTGTCAAACGTCTGTGAGAACCCCTCCGGGCGGCCGAAGGCCGCAACTAGCCGTCGCCCGATGAGAAATGCGGCGGCAAGCAGCGCAAGCGCATGACCCACACCTACCCACCAATTGATGGAATGGAATCGATAGTCGGGAGCGTGGAACGAGCCGCTGAAACGGGACGCTATGAGCAAAGCAATGGCTGCAATCACCGCGGTTAGCAGCAGAACAGGCAGAAGTGACCATTTCATGTTTGCCAGCGGCGCGAGCAGCGCCGAGACTGCGACAATCGACACCGTGATCGCCGGGGCAATGGCGACCAGCGCCATCCCACGGACTCGACTTGCCCAAGCGACGAGCGCCCCAGGCACAAATAACAACCCCATCGCCACCACGACAAGCGGGCTTACAGACCACCACGACAAGGGAATCCTCCAACTGATCTTAATATGCGAGTGCAACCGACAAGTCACGTCGGTGTCATAGCCGCCCACCGAATCATACGCGACGCTTATAAACCAAGCCTGCGCGCAGGCGCCTGGGCCGCTTTCTTGGCGCCTCCAAAATGCCCCGTCTGACGACCTGGCGTGATGGCGTACGTAACCGCTCAGGCGCGCAGGAGGGCTACAGCCTCGTCAATCGGTCCGTCGAACATCAGGTTTCCGTGCTCCAGCAGAATTCCTCGGGCACAGATGCGGGAAACCAGGTCGAGATCATGGCTGACCACCACGAGTGTCTTGCCGTTCCGTGCCAGGTCCCGGATCTTATCGATGCATTTCCGTTGGAAAGGCTCGTCGCCGACGGCCAAGATCTCGTCGATGAGGAACACCTCCGGGTCGGTGTGGACCGCGACGGAGAATGCCAGCCTCAGATACATGCCAGAGGAGTAGAACTTGACCTCGGTGTCGATAAACTGGCCGATCTCAGAAAACTCGACAATATCGTCGAATCGGTCATTGACCTGTCGCTCAGTCATCCCCAAGATGGCGCCGTTGAGGTACACATTGTCGCGCCCGGAAAGATCGGGGTGGAAACCAGCACCCACCTCAATAAGTCCAGCTACCCGGCCCCGCGTCCTGACCGTACCTGAGTCCGGCAGCATCACTCCTGAGATGTGTTTCAGCAGTGTGGATTTACCGGAGCCGTTCAGTCCCAAGAGCGCGACCGTCTCGCCCGTCTCCACCTCCACCGATACGTTCTTCAGGGCGTGGAATTTCTCGGACAGGTCGCCTTTTCGTCCCTTGGCAAGCCAGACGACGGCTTCCTTGATGGACCGGGTATGCCTCAGCACGAATTGCTTGCTGACGTCAGAGACTTCGATTGCGTTGACCACTCACAACTCCTGCGCGAAGCGGCCCTCGAGCCGCCGAAAAGTGAATTGGCCCAGAACCAGGACCAACAGTGCAATTGCCAGTCCCACAGGTGTCCAGAGGCTGAACAGATTGGGAGGCATGGCAGCGGATCCATCCGTCGTCGGGAACCAGAAGGCATAGTGGAAGAGCTCGACGCCGATCGTCACCGGATTTGCCTGGTAGACGGCGAACGCAGTTGTGCCGAGTTTCTGCTCAACCATGGTCCACGCGTACATCACGGGTGAGGCCCAAGTCGCTACCATCAGCAACATGTCCACGAGGTTTTCAGAGTCGCGGAAGTAGACGTTGGCGGCGCCGAATAACAACCCCAGACCGGTTGCAAGCAAGCCAACAATCGCAAAGCCGGCAACGGCCGCAAGAAGCTGGAAGACGTCTGGGTGCCACCCAGCAAATAAGCAGCCTGCCACCAGCACCACCAGCTGAGGGAAGAAGTGGACAGCCGAGACCCATACGGACGCAACTGGGAATAGCTCGCGCGGAAGATAGATCTTCTTGATCAGGTTGCCGTTGTTGACTATCGACCTGGCCGCATTGCCCAACGCCTCCGAGAAAAAATTGATCAGGACGATGCCTGAAAACAGGTAAACGGCGTAGTTGGACAGCCCCTCAGGGTTCCTCGGACTGCGTTCCAGCCCGAGGAACACACCAAGTGCCACATAGAAAACAATGAACTGCACACCGGGCTTAACGTAGGACCACAGGAGCCCAAGAACGGAACCGCGGTAGCGGACCTTGAGTTCCTTCCGCACCAAAAGTTTCAGCAGAAAGCTGGACTGGCGTAGGTCGCGCAGGCCGCCGCCCAGTCCGGGCGTGGTTAATTCCCCGGGACTTATCCCGCTCACTTGACCTCGTTCTGAGTGTGTCGCTCGAACGTCTTCCTCCAGGACTCAATCGACGTGAGGTCGTTCATTGCTGCCTTGTATTTCCGGCTGAGTTGCGGCCAGTCCTTGAGGAGCTCTGCGTGCAGGCGTGCGCTTTCGGCCAGCATCTTCCGAAGCTGCTTCGGATCCCGCCGGTACCAGGAGGCGCCGGTACCCTCGGCGTTGGACACCACTGCGCTGTCGTACTGGGCCATCCGCCACCAGCGGTTGTCCTGGTGGGCAACAGTCGCCTGCGGCCGCTCGGCGTTCGATCCGCTGACTGGGGACGCGAGCTGCCGGATCATGGTCTTGGCTGCCCATGGCAGGAGCGAGAAGTTGGACGGCTGTGAGATCCCGTGTCCCCTTCGTGGAGGCTTGTCCATTTTCGGGGCGGGGAACTCGTCCGGGTCGGGGCAGAACACAGAATCAGAGTACCCTGACATCATTTCCCGGATCTGGGGCAGCTTGGACGGGAGCAGGTCCCGGAGCGCCTCCGGACCCTTCAGGATGTCCTCAAGGGCCCATCCACGGCCGTGCGCGGTGGCGTACTGCATCGACACCAGGTGCTTGACATCGATGTACTGGGATTCCCGGACAACGCGTCCACCATGTTCATAGGGGCTGTGCAGCAGCGCTGCAACTACCCGGTTACGGGCGTGGAAGTAAGCCTGCCAACCAACCAGATCGTCTTTGTCGATCCAAGACACATGCCAGACGGCTGAACCGGGCAGAGAGACCGTGGGGACGCCATGAGCCTTCGCTCGAAGTCCGTATTCTGAATCGTCCCATTTGATGAATAGCGGAAGGGAGAGCCCGATTTCGCGAATCACCTTCGTCGGAATCAGGCACATCCACCAGCCGTTGTAATCCACATCGCAGCGACGGTGCAGCCAGGACGTCTGGCGGAGGTTTGAGGACATGAAGTCGTGTCCAAGAATCATCTCTTCGTTGGGCAGCGCCGGTTGAAACCGGTATGGGTTCACGACTTCGCCGAACGTATGAAGGACTGTCCGGTTGTACAGGTCGAACATGTGTCCGCCGACAATCGTAGGAGTCTTGCAGCGGTCCGCGAACGTCAGCAGCCTTATGATGCTTTCAGGCTCGACGACGACGTCGTCGTCCATCAGCAGTACGTAGTCGCTGCCATTCTCTACAGCTTCGAACATCCCCCGGGCAAAACCTCCGGAGCCTCCGAGGTTGGACTGGTTGATAATCCGCAGTTTCCCCTGCAGGGAATCCCGGACCTCCGCAAAGCCTTCCGCATCCGGAACCTTCTGGGATCCCTGGTCGACGATCAGGATTTCGTGGACGTGTTCCAGCGCCTCGCCGCTCTCAGCGAGAAGCCGCAAGTTGTTGAGGCAGAAGTCCGTCTTGTTAAGCGTCGTGATCTGCAGCGTCACCGAACCAGGCTGGCTTTCGGCCGCCGGGCCCTGCCATTCCGCGTCCAGCATGACGAGCGGTTCCGAGCCGGCCACGAGATCGAACCAGTACCACCCGCCGTCGCCGAACGGTGCTAGAGACAGTTCGAAGAAATTCTCCGAAATGCCCTCCACCCTGCGGGTGTCCACGCGCTGCAGCGAACCGCGCGCATTCGACTTATAGACGATGACGGATCCGGTCCCTTGCGTGCGCACATGCAGGCGGATCTTCTCAACGCTGGTCCACCGGCGCCAATAGCTAGCAGGAAAAGCGTTGAAGTAGCTACCGAAAGAGACGCGCTCCCCGGACCGGACGGACGTCGAGAAGCGAGACAAAAAGTCCTCAACGTGAGCTTCTTTCGTCGGGCTGCTGAAGGCCTGGGGCTTGCTGGCTTTTCCGTCGCGGTCGCCGACGGTGGGCAGTTGGATACCCGTGGCAGTGCCCATGTCCATGTAGAGGGGCACCGTATCCATCTGGCTGGCACTCGGCAGAATAACCCGCTGGAGCGTATCCCAGCGTTCTTCGTTGGCCTGTGAGCTTTCGGTGCCGTTCGTGCTTTCAGTTGAGACACTCATACGTCTACGCCTCCGCTTTCAAGCTCTGCTCCGCCTTCAAAATGCGGCCGAATCTGGTTGTCAAACATGGTCAGGGCCGAGCCGATGGCCATGTGCATGTCGAGGTACTTGTACGTGCCGAGCCGTCCGCCGAAGAGGACGTCCTTCTCCGCAGCAGCGAGGTCACGGTACTTGAGCAGCCGTTCCCGGTCCGCGGCAGTGTTGATCGGGTAGTAAGGCTCGTCGCCCTTTTCGGCGGCACGCGAGAATTCGCGCATGATGACGGTCTTTTCCGTCTGGTACTCGCGCTCGGGGTGGAAGTGACGGGGCTCAATGATCCGTGTGTAGTCCACCTCGGCGTCGTTGTAGTTGACCACCGACGTTCCCTGGAAATCGCCGACGTCGAGCACTTCCTTCTCGAAGTCGATGGTGCGCCAGGAAAGGTCGCCCTCGGCGAAATCGAAGTAACGGTCAACCGGACCCGTGTAAATCACAGGGATGTTCCCGACAACTTTGTTCTTACTGTACTCGTGCGATTCGTCGAAGAAGTCGGCGTTCAGCCGGACTTCGATGTTCGGGTGTTCCGCCATCTTTTCGATCCACGCCGTGTAACCGTTCGTGGGCAGGCCCTCGTACTTGTCGTTGAAGTACCGGTTGTCGTAGTTGTAGCGCACCGGGAGGCGGGAGATGATGCCCGCGGGCAGGTCCTTGGGATCGGTCTGCCACTGTTTACCGGTGTAGTGCTTGATGAATGCTTCGTAAAGCGGCCGCCCGATGAGCTGGATACCTTTGTCGTTCAGGTTCTGCGGATCGGTCCCGGCGAGTTCGCCAGCCTGTTCCTGGATCAGGGCCTGTGCCTGTCCCGGCGTCAGGTTGGCCCGGAAGAACTGATTGATGGTGGCCAGGTTGATGGGCAGGGAGTAGACCTCGCCCTTGTGCACGCCATAGACCTTGTGGACGTAGTTGGTGAACGTGGTAAACCGGTTCACGTACTCCCACACACGCTCGTTGGAGGTGTGGAACAAGTGCGCGCCGTAGCGGTGCACTTCGATCCCAGTCTGCTCTTCCTTTTCGCTGTACGCGTTCCCACCGATGTGGTGGCGGCGGTCGAGGACGACCACCTTCAAGCCGAGCTCAGTGGCGGCCTGTTCTGCGATTGTCAGGCCGAAAAAGCCAGACCCTACGATGACGAGGTCAGCGGTCACAAAATCTCCTGGTTCGAATGCGGGCAGCGCAATGTTGCGCATTGTCTGCTGCACCAGCCTACCCGAGACCCCATCGTGACCTACTAATCCAGAGAGCCAGCCGCTATCCACATACGGCCATCCCCCCGCGACGCACTCCAGCCCGACGGCTAGCTTGAAGAAAGAAGCCGACCGTTAGGACTTACACATCATGCCGCTGCACTGCACGCTCGTTCGGAGCCCGGGCGCAGCTCTCCAGGAACCGCCCGTGGAGCTGACCATCGAGGGTCCGGACGGGGCTGCCGGTGCGGAACTGCAGGCCGCGCTGACGGCAAATTTCGGGACCGGGATTGTGTCTGTCGACAGCCAGAACGTCGCTGAGCTCAGGCTCGGACAGCCTCCGCTTGTCAACGGAGCCACGCTCGTCGATGGAGCGGACCTCACGGCGCGCAGGTCCCGGCAGCGCACCTCCGAGCCTCCGGCGTCACTGGCCTTGGCGGTCCACAGCGGTGCCGGCGCGGGGAGGGTTGTGCCGCTGCGGCGTGGCACCTACACCATTGGCCGCAGCAATGCCGACATTCTCATCCCCGACGCCGACCTTTCGCGCGCCCACGCACGCCTGGTGGTCACCGAGACTGCCATCACGATTGTTGACCTGGACAGTGCCAACGGCACCGAGGTGGACGGCGAGCGCGTGCAAAATGCCGTGATTTCGACCGGCTCCACCATTCGTTGCGGCAACTCCACAATGTCGTTGGTGTTCCTTGAGCGGTCGCGTGACGGCTTGGCCGACGCGGGGACGGATGTCCACGAGCCGTTGGTTGTCAACCGCCGAGACGATCCCACGAACCGCGCGGCCCTGCTCCTGACGGCTGTGCTACCGGTAGTCATCGGCGTGGGCCTTGCCGTCATGACCGGGATGTGGATGTTCCTGGCCTTCACGGCCGTCTCCGCAATCTCCATCCTGGTGCCGGTGATCGGCGGGCGCCGGCAACGCCGCGAACTCGCTGCCGGGGTCAGGGCCGGTGTCACTCAGGACCAGGAACGACGACGGCGGGCCGCGCCGCCGCTTTCGGACCTGACCATCGGGGGCACAACCGTGGAGGACCCGGCCGGGCCGGTCGCCAACGAGGGCATCTGGCTGAGGCTGGGCCAGGCCATTCAGCCGGCTAATCTCCGGTTTGAGCCCACGGATCCGGGCCGCGCTGTCCCTTCAGCCGGCATGCTGCCACTAACGTTGAGTCCGGCCAGACCCCTCACCACCATCCGCGGGCCACGCGCCGCCGTCGACGGGCTGGTGCGCTCACTCCTGATGCAGCTTGCCGGTTATCCGCGGGGCCGGGATACCCGGGTGGTCATCCATGGCAAGGCGGAGCAGCTCCCCTTGGCCGCGCGGTATCTGGACGGTGTCACGCTTTCCATTAACTCAAGTACTCTCGGGACCCTGCTGAAGCGAGGCTTCGAGCCTGCCCATGGGCACGGCCTGCTCCTGTTTTTGGACGGCACGGAGTCCTCGGCCAGGATCACCGCCACGGCCTTGGAACACGGGTGGCAGGTCATCTATGCCCCGAAAGGCGGGTCCGCGCTGACGAATGCTGACGTGGAACTGGGTGAACGATCGTCTGTGTTCAATGACGGTGATGACAGCATCCGATTCGCTCCTGATCTGGCGCCCGTTGACGTCTTCAACAGGTTTTGCCGTCGATTGGCGCGGGAGGCAAACCACCAGCCAGTCGGTGCGGGATGGTCCATCCCCACGTCCTGCAGGCTCGCAGAGCTGCTCCCCCACTCCACGCCCGAAACATCCAGGCGATGGGCAGCAAACAACGGCTTGCCTGGGCTTGCCGTTCCTATAGGGCGCGGTCTTGAGGGTGTCCGGACACTCGATCTCCAAAACGACGGACCGCACCTGCTGGTTGCCGGGACCACCGGCTCCGGCAAATCCGAACTCCTGCGCAGCCTGACTGTGGCCCTCGCCCTCAGCTACGCGCCGGACCGCATCAACTTCCTCTTTGTGGACTTCAAGGGCGGCTCGGGACTCGGACCCCTGACCGGACTCCCGCACTGCGTGGGAATGCTCACCGACCTGAGCAGCCATGAACTCGAACGCGCCCTCCAGTCCCTCCGCGCCGAGATCAAATTCCGGGAACAGAGCCTTGCGGCAGTTCAGGCACCGGACCTGACCTCATTCCTGACAACGTCGGCCGGCCGGGCGTCGCCGCTCCCCCACCTGGTGATTGTCATCGACGAATTCCGGATGCTGGTAGAGGATGCGCCCGAATCCCTCAGGGAACTCATGAGGATCGCCGCCATCGGCCGTTCCCTGGGCATCCACCTGATCATGGCCACACAACGGCCCCAGGGCGCGCTGACGGCCGACATCCGCGCCAACGTCACCACCAGCATCGCGTTGCGCGTCCAGTCGGAGATGGAATCCGTGGACATCATCAATTCGAAAGCCGCGGCCGGGATCAGCGTCGATACTCCGGGCCGGGCTTACCTGGCCCGCGGAACGGAGGCTCCGCTGGAGTTCCAGGCCGGATCCCTGACAGCCAGAGCCATCCGATCCGAACCTGCCGGAATCTCGGCATGGTTGGCCTCCGAGTACATTGACGCCCCTGCCGCACCGGAGAGTGCCGCATCCGCCGGCCATGAACCGACACCTGCCGAGGCAACAGCCCCGTTGATAGCTTCCATGTCCGGGTTGTGGGAGGCCATGAACTGTCCGGCCATCCGGAAGCCGATTGCTGCACCGCTCCCCTGTCTCCTCCCCGAACCTGCAGGCTCGTCTACCCCCGGTGCCGCCGACGACGACAGTGACGACGACCGTAAGGACGCCAGTGTCGGCGCCAGTGACAGGACCAAGGCCGACGCCGGTGCCACCAGCTGGTCCGTGACGTTCGGCCTGATGGACCTGCCCGCCAAACAGCGAACCGCACCCTTGATCTGGGAACCTGCCGGCCATGGACACCTGGCGTTTGTCGGCGGACCGGACTCAGGAGTGTCTGAGGCCATCCGGCTGGCAGTCCTCGGTTTGGCATCCCACGCCCGGGAATCCCACTTGTATGTGCTGGACCCGGACAGTTCGTTCGTGGGGTTGGCTTCCCACTGCCGGGTGGGCGCCACGGCAGGACTGCACGAGCTCCGCCGTGCCGTCCGCATCCTGGAGCGTCTGGCCCGGGAGCAATCACTCCGACTGGGACGTCCCGCCGCTGACGACGACACACCGCTCGTGCTGGTGATCGCTGGCTGGGGATCCTGGCTCTCGGCCTTCCGTGCGGGGCCGTTGGCGTGGGCCGAGGACATTCTCCATGACCTTGTCCGGGATGGAAACCGGGCCGGTATCACGGTGATCATCTCGGGACAGCGGGAACTGGTCACTTCCAGATTCTTTGCAGCCGTTCCGAACCGCGTGTATTTCCCGACCGGATCCAGCGACGACAGCCGGATTGCCTGGCCGAAACTGCCTCCGACAGCCCCCGTGGTAGGGAGGGGCGTCGCTGTGGGCGCGCTGTCAGGTGGACGAACTGCAGTCTGCCAGTTCTATACGGCTGCCGGCGCTGAGGCCGCAGATCCTGGGGTAGCCCACGCGCCGGAGCCTTCCCTGCGGCGTCGACCATTCCGGGTGGAGCCGCTGCCGGCCGTGGTTCCGGCGGCCCGGATCCACGACCGGTCGGCCATTCAGATCCCGGCTGGACTGAAAGGCAGGATCCCACTGGGGCAGCGCGTCCTCCGCATCGGCGTGGGCGGCGACGAACTTGAACCGGTATCCGTCCGGGCGCCTGCGGGTGGAGTGCTGGCCGTGCTGGGCGGCCCTTCGTCTGGCAAGTCGGCTTTTCTCCGGCTCCTGCCAAAGGTCAACCCTGAAGCAGGACCGTGGCTTATGCCGGAGCAGGACGCCGAGCCGGGGGCCTACTGGTCCGGGGTTCTGCGCCAAGCCACCACGGGCGGTCTGGAACGGAACTCGGTGGCTTTGGTTGACGATGCGGACCTGTTGCCGCAGGAAGTCAACCGCGACCTTGCCGACCTCAACACGCTCGGAATCACGGTGGTGATGACTGCTGGGTACAGTCCGATACTCGCCCAGCGGGTTCCCCTGGCGCTGCAGGCGCGCAATCTGGGCTGCGGCATCCTGATCGCGCCCCGGACCTTTATGGACGGCGACCTCTTTGGGGTCCGCTTCGAGGCGGATCCCAACCCGCCACCGGGACGGAGCGTTCTCATCCAGAACGGCCGCGCCACTGCCGTCCAGCTGGGCTGGGTACCCCCGGACGGGCTGCTGGGCCGGTTGGCGGCGTAGGAGGTGACCGCTTACGACACCGGCCACTCAACGACAGCCCGCTTACAGCGCCGGGGGCAAACCGCCGGCCCGGGAAGCGTAGCTGATGACGTGTTTGTCGAACAGGAGGACTATGGCCGCAAGTGCCGGCACCACCATAGCGGTCCCCGCCCAAATGACGCCGCCGAAAAGGGTCGGGACGCCGATGGTAAGGACAAACAACTGGGCCACCAGCGCTGCCGCCCGCGTCCACCGGCGCCCACGGACGAGGAAGTGCCCCACCGAATAGAGCCAGGCCGAGAAAGCGAGCAAGAGGACCAGAGTAAACACGGCTCCCCAGAAAGACAGGACCGGCGCACCGGTCAGGAGCTCGTAGGCATACCAGCCGGAGGCAACCAACAGCGCGGTGGCCTCGGCGGCAACAACCAGAGCTATCGCCACAATGCCGCGCGGGCGCGTGGATGGCGACGGATCTGCAGGGTTCATGGGGGGTCTT
Organism: Pseudarthrobacter sp. S3; assembly: GCF_050156905.1. Classification (NCBI taxonomy): domain Bacteria; kingdom Bacillati; phylum Actinomycetota; class Actinomycetes; order Micrococcales; family Micrococcaceae; genus Pseudarthrobacter; species Pseudarthrobacter sp. S3. The sequence continues at coordinate 2,860,168 of NZ_CP189583.1, forward strand.
GACACACTGGCACCCTACCGGAGATAGTCGGACAGTGGCGGGGGTCGGCAATGCCCGTGTGATGTATCGCTCAGCTATCCGGGGATTTCAAGCTGTATTACCCCTTGTTTACACAGCGTTAACATGACAGGGTTGACTGAGATGACCAAGGGGGCCCCTCAGGGCCCTTTTCCTTTGTAGCTACTAGTGAATTATTTCACAAACGGCTTATCCCAGAATTGGAGCAACTGATCAGCATGGATTGGCGTAACCGCGCGGCGTGCCTCGACAAGGACCCGGAACTGTTTTTCCCCGTAGGAAACACAGGGCCTGCGCTCCTCCAGATTGAGGAAGCCAAAAGCGTATGCCGCCGCTGCCCTGTCGTTGACACGTGCCTCCAGTGGGCTCTCGAGTCCGGCCAGGACGCCGGCGTCTGGGGCGGCATGAGCGAAGACGAACGCCGTGCCCTTAAGCGCCGCGCCGCACGCGCCCGCCGCGCCTCCTAGGTTCGGTCCAACCCGGTTCGGTCCCACCGGGCCCAAGCACCAACAGGCTCACACGCCGATGGCCGCAACCCTTCCGGGTTGCGGCCATCGGTTGTTAAGTCAGTGACGGTCAAGTCACGGGCAAGGCCCCGGCTACCTGGGCGCCAGGCTGAGCCGGATCTGGACAGCCGTTCCGCCGCCGTCGCGCGGGTGCCACGCGATGCTGCCGCCCAGCTCACTGGTGACCAGCGTGCGGACAATCTGCAGCCCCAGCCCCTCAACGTGCGGCGTATCCGGGAGTCCCACACCGTCGTCGGCAATGGTGACGGTCAGCAGTTCCTCGCCGTCCTCCTCTTCGGAACGGTCGGCGATGAGCCACACCGTGCCAGTGCGTCCTTCCAGCCCGTGCTCGACGGCGTTGGTCACCAGTTCATTGATGACCAGTGCCAGCGGGGTGGCGAAGTCGCTGGGCAGTTCCCCAAACAGTCCGGCGCGCTCGGTCTTGACCTGCTGCGACGGCGACGCGACCTCCGCGGACAGCCTGAACTGGCGGCCGATCAGTTCATCGAAGTCAACGCTCTGCGCCAGTCCCTGTGACAGTGTCTCGTGGACCAGCGCGATGGTGGCCACACGCCGCATCGCCTGCTCCAGGCCCTGCTTGGCCTCGTCGCTGACCATCCGGCGGGACTGCATACGCAGCAGGGCTGCAACGGTCTGCAGGTTGTTTTTCACGCGGTGGTGGATCTCGCGGATGGTTGCGTCCTTGGTGACGAGTTCCATCTCCCGGCGCCGCAGCTCCGAGACGTCCCGGCACAGCACCAGCGCACCAAAGCGCTGCTGCTCATCCCGCAGCGGGATGGCCCGCAGTGACAGGCTCACACCACGGGATTCAATCTCACTGCGCCACGGCATCCGGCCGGTCACCACCAGCGGCAGCGTCTCGTCCACCAGCCGCCGGTCCTTCAGCAGGCCGGCGGTCACCTCGGCCAGGGAACGGCCTTCCAGCGACTCGCCGTCGCCCAGCCGCCGGAAGGCCGATACCCCGTTGGGGCTTGCGTACTGCACAATGCCTTCGGCATCGAGCCGGATCAGACCGTCCCCCACACGAGGCGCGCCGCGGCGCGAACCGGTGGGCGAGGCAAAGTCGGGCCACAGTCCCAGCGTTCCCATCCGGAGGAGATCGTAGGCGCACTGCCGGTATGTCAGCTCCAGGCGGGAAGGCATCCGGGAACTGGTCAGGTCCATGTGAGTGGTCACCACAGCCAGGGTCCGGCCGTTGCGGACCATCGGAACAGCCTCCACCCGCAACGCCATGTCAGTGCTCCAGTTGGTCTCGCTGGACCGCTCGATGGCACGGCTGCTCCAGGCCTTGTCCACCAGCGGCTGCAAGTCCTGCCGGATGGGCTCGCCCACAAAGTCGCCGTGGAACACGGTGTGCGTGGTGGACGGCCTGACGTGCGCCAGCGCCACATAGCCGTGATCCGGGTGCGGGAACCACAACGCCAGGTCAGCGAACGCCAGGTCAGCGACCATCTGCCAGTCGCCCACCAGGAGGTGCAGCCATTCGGCATCGCCCGGCCCGAAATCAGCGTGTTCCCTGATGGGGTCCGTAAAGATTGCCACTGCACCTCCAGTTACGACGCCGGGATTCCTAGCGTCGGACGATTGACCTCAAGAGCCTCAATGCTACCGACAGTGACGCCATATCGTCGGCTTCGAGCGAGTTGACCTCGTCAAACATGCTCTTCGCCCTGCCCAGTTGCTCGGCATTCTGGCGTTCCCAGTCCTTCAGCCTGTCCTCAGCAGAGTCCCCGGACACTGTTGACTCGAGTACCGCCGTCGTCATGTCTGAAACGGTGGAATATAGGTCATCCCGGAGTGCGGCCCTGGCCAGCGCCTGCCACCTGTCCTGGCGCGGCAGGCTGCTGATCCGTTCCAGCAGCGAGTCAGCGTGGAAGCGGTTGAACACGGTGTAGTAAACGGCCGCAATCTCTTCCACCGGCTGCTTACGGGCATGCACGATCTTGGCGATGTCCAGCAGGACAAAGCTCTCGAAGAGCTCCGCCCACCTAAAGGCAAGCCCCTCCGGCAGGTCCCACCCGCGCGCGGTCTCAAGCCAGTTGGCAACGCGCTCACGGTCATCGCCGCGGAGATAATCCAGCAGCCGCGCGCGCATCGGGTCCAGGAGCGGCTTGAATTCGGCCACGGTCTCCGCGATGGGCCGGGACGTGCCGCCCTGGGCCAGCAGCCACCGGACGGCGCGGTCCAGCAGGCGGCGGATGTCCAGGTGGACGGTGCTCCAGTGCTCGGTGGGGAACGACGCCGGCAGGCTGTTCAGCTCCGCCACCATAGTGGTCAGGTCGAAGATCTCGCGGAGCGCCACGAAGGACTTGGCCACGGCCACCTCCGTGGCCGAGGTTTCCTCCATGGTGCGGAAGGCGAAGGTGATGCCGCCCATGTTGATCATGTCGTTGGCCACCACCGTGGCAATGATCTCTCGCCGCAGCGGATGGGTGTCCAGTTCGGCGTCGAACCGTTCCCGCAGCTGCTGCGGGAAGTACGCGCGCAGCGTTGCTCGGAACCACGGATCGTCGGCGAGGTCGCTGTCACGCAGTGCCGATGCCAGTTCGATCTTCGCGTAAGCGGCCAGCACCGAGAGCTCCGGTGACGTCAGCCCCTGACCCTGGCTCAGGCGTTCCCGCAGCGTTTCGGTGCTGGGCAGCGCTTCAAGGTCACGCTTCAGGTCAGCCGACTTTTCCAGCCAGTCCATCAGGCGCTCATAGCTGGGGCTCCACTCGGCCACGCGCATCCTGTCGTTCAGAAGCAGGATGTTCTGGTCCACGTTGTCTTCAAGGACCAGCCGCCCCACTTCGTCCGTCATGGAGGCGAGGAAGCCTGCCCGCTCTTCCAGAGTCAGCTTGGCCGCAACGACCATCCGGTCAACGAAGATCTTGATGTTCACTTCGTGGTCGGAGCAGTCAACGCCGGCCGAGTTGTCGATCGCGTCGGTGTTCAGGATGACGCCCTGCAAGGCGGCTTCTATGCGGCCGCGCTGCGTCATGCCCAGGTTTCCGCCTTCGCCCACCACCTTTACCCGAAGGTCCTGGCCGTCCACGCGGATGGCGTCGTTGGCCTTGTCACCTACGGACGCGTTGGACTCTGTGCTGGCCTTGACGTACGTTCCGATCCCGCCGTTGTACAGCAGATCGGCGGGGGCGAGCAGGATGGCGCGGAGAAGTTCCGGCGGGCTCAGCTCGGTGGTCGCCTCCGGCAGACCCAGCGCCGCCCGGACCTGCGGCGAGACCGGAATGGATTTGGCTTGGCGGGCGAACACGCCGCCGCCTTCGCTGATGAGGGATTTGTCGTAGTCATCCCATGAGGACCGCGGCAGTTCAAACAGCCTCCGCCGTTCCACGAACGACGATTCCGTTTCCGGGGCGGGGTCCAGGAAGATGTGCCGGTGGTCGAAGGCCGCCAGCAGCCGGATGTGCGGGGTCAGGAGCATCCCGTTGCCAAACACGTCACCGGACATGTCGCCCACGCCCACCACGCTGAACGGCTGGGTCTGGGTGTCCACGTCGAGCTCGCTGAAGTGGCGTTTTACCGACTCCCAGGCGCCACGGGCCGTGATGCCCATGGCCTTGTGGTCATACCCCACCGAACCTCCGGAGGCGAACGCGTCACCAAGCCAGAACCCGTATTCAGCCGCAAGCCCGTTGGCGATGTCGGAGAACGTGGCCGTGCCCTTGTCCGCCGCCACCACGAGGTAGGAATCGTCGTCGTCGTGCCTTACAACGTCCGACGGCGGCACTACAGTTTCGCCCTCAGCTCCCGCGACAAGGTTGTCAGTGAGGTCCAACAGGCCCCGGATGAACGTCTTGTAGCTCGCAATACCCTCAGCCATCCAGGCCGCACGGTCAGCTGCGGGGTCGGGCAGCCGTTTGGCGAAGAAACCGCCCTTGGCGCCGGTGGGAACGATGACCGCGTTCTTGACGGTCTGCGCCTTCACCAGGCCAAGGATCTCCGTCCGGAAATCCTCGCGCCGGTCAGACCAGCGCAAGCCGCCCCGGGCCACCTTGCCAAAGCGGAGGTGGACGCCCTCGACCCGTGGGGAATAAACCCAGATTTCGAACATCGGCCGCGGGAAGGGCAGCCCCTCAATCCGGGCAGGATCAAGCTTGAAGCTCAGGTGCGTCTTGTACTGGTAGTAGTTGGTGCGCAGGGTCGCCTCGATCAGGTTCGCCAAGGTCCGCAGCACACGGTCGGCGTCGAGCGTTGCCACCTCGTCAATGGCAGCTGACAGCTCACCGCGGACCTTCTCCTGCGCCGCAAGGCGCTCGTTCCCACTCAGGGCGGGGTCGAACCGGGCCGCGAAAAGAGCCGTCAGGGCCTTGGTGACACCGGGATTGGCGAGCAAAGTGTCCGCCATGAAACCCACCGAGTTGGTGTTCCCCATTTGCCGCATGTACCGGGCGTAGGCCCGCAGGACCGTGATCTGGCGCCACTGCATCCCCTCACGCAGAACCAGCCGGTCAAAGCTGTCCGACTCAACGGCGCCGGATACGGCGGCACCGAACGAGTCGGCCAGCAGCTGTCCGGTGGCCAGCGGATCAATGCCGGCGGGGTATTTCAGCCCGAGGTCATAGAGGAAGAAGTCCCGCTGGTCAGCTGTCTCGATCTCAAAGGGCCGCTCATCCAGCACCTCGAGTCCAAGATTGTGGAAGAACGGGAGGATCTGGCTCAGGCTCTTGGGCTCCAACATGTACAGCTTGACGCGGGCATCTTCTTCGAGGACTTCACCGGCACCCTTGGGCAAGTACACGTGGACGCCCGGCCGTTCCTGCCTTGCACCGGCTGTGCGCTCGGCTTCAGCCCCGTATTTCTCGAAACGGGCGATGTCCTCCAGCGCGTCTTCGACTTCGTAATCCACTCGGTAGCCGGCCGGAAAAGCCTCCGACCAGATGGCTGCGAGCTCCTTCGCCTGCTCATTGGCGCCGCGTTCCCGCAGGACTTCAGCGATGCCCTCACTCCACGAACGGGCCGCCCGGACCAGCCGCGCTTCAAGCTCATCGGCGTTGAAGTGGCTGATCTCGCTGCCCTTGGGCAGGCGGATCCGGAAGAACAGGCGGGCGAGGGCCGATTCGGTCATCCGCGCCTCGTAGTCGATGGACTCCGCCTGGAACGTGGTCCGCAGTTCCTCTTCGATGCGGAGGCGGACATTGGTGGTGTACCGGTCACGCGGAAGGTAGACCAACGCGGACATAAAACGGCCGTAGATGTCCGGCCGGAGGAACAGGCGGGTCCGCCGCCGCTCCTGCAATCTCTGGATGCCGGTTGCTGTGGCCGCCAGGTCCTCGGTCTCGATCTGGAACAGCTCGTCGCGGGGGTACGTCTCCAGGATCCCCAAAAGGTCCTTGCCGGAGTGTGAGTCCGGCGGGAAGCCCGCATTGCCCAGCACGGCGTCCACTTTTTCGCGCACGATGGGGATGTTCCGCACGGAGCCGGCGTAGGCGCTGGTCGCGAACAGGCCGATGAAGCGGCGCTCGCCGTTGACGTTCCCTGCCGTGTCAAAACTCTTCACGCCGATGTAGTCAAGGTACGCGGGGCGGTGGACGGTAGACCGTGAGTTTGCCTTGGTGATTACGAGTGCTCGCTTTTCGCGGGCCTTTTTTCGGCCGGCGTCGGTGAGGTGCTGCATGTGCGGAGCGCCCGGCTTCGCCCGGAGCAGTCCGAGACCGCTGTCTTCACGCAGTTCCAGTACATCTTCACCGTCAACGGTAACGAGGTCGTACTCACGGTATCCGAGGAAGGTGAAGTTGCCGTCGTCGAGCCAGCGTAAAAGTTCCTGCGCCTGCCGCAGCTCGGCAATTTGAGCCGGGTGGGACACCTGGTCCAGGCTCGCGGCAATCTGTTGGGCCTTGTTGCGCATCTTGGGCCAGTCCTCGACAGCCGCGCGCACGTCTCCCAGGATGCGGTCCAGCCCGTCCAGCAACGAGACCTTTGCCTCGTCGGAGACGCGGTTGATTTCCACAGCGATCCACGACTCCATGTGGGAGGCGTTTTCGCCCTGCGCGATGAGGTGCGAGAGCATGGGCATCGCCGCCGTATCACCGCTGGAGAGACCGATGTGGGACGGGACGCGGTCAACTTTTACCAGCTGTCCCGTTTCCCGGTTCCGGGTGACCACAAACAGTGGATGCAGTACAAGCCCGATGGCGGCGTTCTGGCGCACCAGCTCGGCATTAACCGAGTCAACAAGGAAAGGCATATCGTCCGTGACGACATAGACGACGCTGCTGTCCTGCTCGTTGACGATGGAAACCTGCGCTTGGCCCGGCAGCCGGTTCTCGGCGACACCGCGGTGCGTTTCCGCCCGGCTGGCCAGCACCTCCGGGGAATACGTCCGGGCATCCTCTTCGGCTAGATGCTGGTAATAATCCGCCAGGAAGCCCTCCCGGTCACCAATAGCCAAGGCTTGATCCTCCACGCTGGATCCAGACGACATCAACAAACGCCTCCATCACAAGTTTGATGCTGCACCGTTGCAGCTCCTACGGTGAGCCTAGCCCTTTCGCTGAAGCCTCGGTGTGGAAGAAAATACAGAGGATCGGGAAGATCGCTGGACAGGTGCACAAACCAATTTGGCGATTGCCTGCCTGAGCTTGGAATCCGGCGCCGTTTCGAGCAACAGCGAGCCGCCCAGCAGCGCCGCATCGGCTGCGGCGCTGTCAGCCGGAAGGAAGGCCGCGATCTTCGATGATGGGCCATACCGCCCCCAGGCATCCTTCAGCTGGCGTTCCGGGGATCTCCCCACCGCCGCCGCCCGGACCTTGTTCATCACCACAACAGGCGAAACATTTGGTACGGCCAGCGCGAGCTCCGCAAGTCCCCGGACCAGCCGGGGAACACCCACCGGATCGGCTGCCCCAATGGCATAGACGGTGTCCGCCAGTTCCAGGCTCCGCAGGGTCGCGGCATTCCGGCGCGGAGCCATCGTGTCGAAGCTAAGTTCCTCGTCCGCCTCCAGGCAGAAGCCTGTGTCCACAACGACGACGTCGGCAACCTCCTTCGCGCGTTCCAACACCAGCGACAGGGCGGCCGCCCGCAATTCCGTCCACCTGTCCGCCCGCGTAATGCCGGTCAGGACCCGGAAAGTACCAAGCTTGGTGGTGACAGGGTTGGCGACCTTCAGCAGCGCATCGGCGTCGAGCAGTCCCTGGTCCGCAAGCCGGCAGGCCTGTGCGATCCCGGCAGATTCATCCAGCAGGCCCAGGACTGCCGCCATGCTGGCCCCGTAACTGTCGGCGTCGACGAGGAGCACGGATTTGCCATCCGCCGCCAACTCCCCCGCGATGTTGGCCGCAACGAAAGTCCGGCCCGGCGAACCGGCGGGACCCCACACGGCAATGATTTTGCCCGCCCCGGAGGCCGGAGGCACGTCCGCCGGGTCGGCTTGCCGCTGGCGCAGCGCGGCGCTGGTGTCCCCCAGCCCACTCCCGAACGTCGCGTCCTTGGCGGCGCCGGTCAGTTGGGAAACCGCCTCGGCAATCCTGCCGGCCAGGGCGGCAGACTCCACTCCGGTCAGTGCGGACGCCACGCCGATCCCCCGCAGCCTGGCGGCCTCGTCGGCGTCATCCGTGAGGGCGATGATCGCCACGCCCACGGCGCCCAGGCGGTCAACGAGCGACGCAGTCAGGCTCTCGCAACCGTCGGCCACAACCGCAGCCCGTGCCAGGCCGCTCTGGCAGGCTGCCAGCAGTTCTGTCAGTTCGGCGCAGCGACGGACCACCGTGACGGGGCCGTGGAGCCGCTCCAACCCGCCCACCACATCCTCGCGGGACTGGCCCACCGTGACTACGGGGATGCTCATGAGGCCCCGCCGCCCGGGTTCCACACCACTGAAATCTTGGCCTGGTTCGCCTGCGCGCCGAGGATGGCCGGCATCTGGCTGTCGGCAACCAGCACCATCAGCACCGTGTTGCGGGAGGACCCTAAGGCCGTAGAGCCAGCCGTCACCTGGGCAATTTCCGCGCCAGGCAGCAGGAGCTTTGGCTCACTGAATCCGTTGCGCGCATCCGGCAAGGCAACCCAGACATCCACCCGGGTCCCGGCCACCGCCTGGGGTGGCAGCGCTTCATCAATGGTGACGGCCACGGGCTTGCGGTCCAACGCATCCACAGTGGCCAGACTTTCCTTCGGCACCAACTGGTTCTTGCCGATTCTCTGGACTGCCACCTGCCCGTCCGGCAGCCCTGCTTCAACGGTGACGTACTGTTGTTCAGTCTCACCCAGGCGGACCTTGGCCCGGACCACATTGTCCGCGGTCAGCTTCTCCCCCACCGCAATGGAGTCCCGGGCGGCATAAACCTCGGTGGTCTGGTCAGCGCTGCCAACCAGGGAGATCACTCCCACCACCGATGCCAGGACCAGCAATACGCCAACCAGCAGGCGGGGATCCTTCCACGACGGCGGTCTCAACCTGGCACCCGTAGTAGCTGCATCGTGACTCATGCTTTTCTCCCCCTTGCTCCGGCCCAGTCGGTTGGCTGCGCCCGGACACCTCATTGTTACGGCATGGGCCCTGGAACAAAAGTCAAACGACCAAACAACATCAAATTGTGGATAACCGCACTAGATGGCACCTTCAATGGCAAAATGGAACTATGCCCAGATTCCTCACTCTTGCCGATGTGGCTGAACAACTGCAGATCAACTCGCCGGCGGCCTATGCCCTGGTACGCAGCGGAGAACTGAAAGCCATCCAGGTCGGTGGCCGAGGGCAGTGGCGCGTCGAGGAAAAGATGCTGGAGCAATACATCGAAGAGCGTTACGCCGAGGCCGGCCGCATGATCCAGGAAGCAAAAGCCAAGCAAGGCTGACCCAGGCCCGGCTAGAATTCCCCTGCACTCCATGACCGGAGCGCCCCCAGCGCCGCAAACGGAATCGTGGCAATCTGCCGGACCTGCGATGCCCGCCGGGACTCCCCGGGGGTAACCAGCGCGAGGTCCAAAAAGTCACTGCCTACCCTGTCAATGACTCCCGCCAGCCCAGAGCCGCTTTCCGGCATGTGACGCAGAGTAACTCCCAGTTCGGCCCGGTCCCGCGCGAGGCCCCGCAGCGCATGTGCCAATCCGATCCGGCGCCGTACCTGCGACGACTCGGCCACAGAGACCAGCCCCAGGCCAGCGTAGCTCGCCACCGCGCCATACGGGATCAGCACCTGGTGACGCATCTCGTTCAGGACCAGGGCGTCGGCGCCGGCGTGACTCAAGGTTCCTTCGAAGACGCGTCCGCACACCAGGTGCACTGCCACGTGACTCTCCAGGGAACCCCGCAAGCGGTCAGCCAGGGCTACGGAGGCTGTTTCCGCTCTCGCCCGTTCAGAGATCTCAGCATCAAGGGCCAACCGCTCGCCCTCGGCGAACTGTGCCTCCATGTCACTAAACAGAGCATCCCAACGCATGGGGCCAAGCGTAGGGCGCGGCTTCATCCGAGGTCAATTCATCGAATACTTCACTCCAGTCTCTGGACAAACCCACTAAAATTGCGTCAAACTGGTCCTATATTTATCAAACAACATCAAACTGCACCAAACCTTAGATAGGAACCACCATGGCGGCCGGTACAACACGCGAGCTCCGCGCAGACTCCGTTATGGCGGCGTCCATCCTCCTGTTGGGATTCTTCCTCTGCGTCGCCGGCGAGGGCATGGTGGATCGGTGGCAAGTAGCAACAGCCCGCCGGCAAGGCCCCGACCTCGATAACCTACTTGGTGCTGTGGCCGTTGCCGCAGGACTGGCCATCGTGGTGTGGTGGGTCCTCACGATGATGATGGCGGCAACGGCTGCCGTGCTTGGCAAGTGCGGCAGGCGGCGGGCCGCTGCCAGGGCAGGCAAGTGCTGCCCGGCATTTATGCGTCGGCTTGCCGTGGCCGTACTGTCGGTGCAGCTGCTGACGGCACCGCTGGCTCACGCTGCCGCATCACCGGCCGGACCTGCCTGGGTACCTACCCAGGAAGTGGCCGTCCAGGACGTACCGGTCCACGGCGTCGCCATCCAGGCGCAGTGGTCCCCCACCAGCGGCCACCCGCAGATCCCGGAAGCAGAGGGCACTGCTCCCGGGGACCCAGGAGACCGGACCAGCCAAACTCCTGCAGCTGCGATCCGGCCCGACTGGCGTCCCAGCCCGCCGGTTCTGGACCCCGGCCTGATGGCTGCCCAGCCCGTCCGGGCGGAGCAGACCACACTGCCGGCGTTGACTGAGGTCACGGTGCTGGCCGGCGACACACTGTGGGACATCGCCTCCGGCCACTTGGGCCCGGCTGCGTCGGATGTGGACGTCGCCCTGCACTGGCCCCGCTGGTATGCGGCCAACAAATCCCAGATCGGCGAGAGCCCGCACGTCCTGCTGCCCGGGCAAATATTGAAAGCACCTTCCGCGGCCTGACCGACGTTCCGACATTCATCAACTCACGACTAAGGGGAATCACATGTACGCAGTTACGCCAATCCGCTCCGCCCCGGTTAACCCGGGCAGCGCGGCAGCAGTCCGCCAGGCACCTCCGCGCACCACTTCCGCGCCGGTCGCGCCCCTGCATGCTGCAGACGAGACCTCAGAAATCCTGGCAATCACCCGCAGCACCGTCCAGGCGGCCATGGAAGTCCTCGCCGGCATCCGGCCGATCCACCAGCTCGCGCGGCGCCTGGACCCGCGCTGCCTCGCCGTTCTGCAGCACCGCTCGGCCCTAATCCGCCGCGAACAGGGCCGGTCCCCCTCGCCATCCCTGGCCCGGCTGCACAGAAACTCCATCGTGCGCTCGGTCCGCGCCTGCGAGGTCGCCCCGGGCATTTATGAGGCAAGCGCCGTGGTGGTCGACGATGTCCGGGCCCGGGCGGTGGCGGTCCGCCTTGAACGCAGCAAGCAGGTCTGGCGCGTGACCGAGTTTATGGTCGGCTGACCGTTTGCCCACAATTGGCAGCCACGCGCCGGTCACAGACGAAGAAGTGCCCGGAGCTAAATTGCTCCGGGCACTTCTTGTCGCCCGCTACGGCCTACAGGTTTTTGCCTGGAAACCGTGACTGGTTCAGCGGCGCTTTTTCTTGGCCGGACGCTTGGTGGCGTCCTGCGCTGCAGCTTTGGCCGGGTTGCCGGACTTGGACGAGGAGCGGGCTTCCACCCGGGTCTCGGATGCGCCGTCTTCACCGGGAGCCGTGTACCGCAGCTGGGCAGGCTTCTCCGGCGCTTCCAGGCCGGCGGCGTGGATCTGCGGCTCAACGTGCTCCGTGTGGCCGCCGGCTGCGTCCGGAACCACCACATCCTGGGCCGGAGTCACCTCAACTTCTAGGTTGAACAGGAAGCCGACGCTTTCCTCGCGGATGGCCTCCATCATGCTCTGGAACATGGTGAAGCCCTCGCGCTGGTATTCCACCAGCGGGTCACGCTGTGCCATGGCACGCAGGCCGATGCCTTCCTTGAGGTAGTCCATCTCGTAGAGGTGTTCCTGCCACTTACGCCCGATGACTGAGAGCACCACGCGGCGTTCCAGCTCGCGCATGCTTTCGGAACCGATGGTCTCTTCACGGGTCTGGTAGACCACGCGGGCATCGGAGAGCAGTTCTTCCTTGAGGAATTCAACAGTGAGCTTGGACTTGCCACCGGCTTCCTCAATGATCTCCTCCGCTGTGACGCTGACGGGGTAGAGCGTCTTGAGATTGGTCCAGAGCTGGGTGTAGTCCCAGTCGTCGCCATTGCCTTCGGCCGTGGCGGATTCGATCAGGGCGGTGATGGTGTCCTCGACGAAGAACTGGACCTTCTCGTGCAGGTCGTCACCTTCGAGGATCCGGCGGCGGTCACCGTAGATGGCTTCGCGCTGGCGGTTCAGGACGTCGTCGTACTTCAGGACATTCTTGCGCTGCTCGGCGTTGCGGCCTTCAACCTGGCCCTGCGCCGACGCGATGGCCCGGGAAACGAGTTTCGACTCCAAAGCCACGTCATCCGGAACGGAACTGTTCATCAACCGCTCGGCTGCGCCGGAGTTGAACAGCCGCATCAGGTCATCGGTCAGGGAGAGGTAGAAGCGTGATTCGCCGGGGTCGCCTTGGCGGCCGGAACGGCCACGGAGCTGGTTGTCGATGCGGCGGGACTCGTGCCGCTCAGTTCCCAGGACATACAGTCCGCCGAGGTTCAAGACTTCCTCGTGTTCGTCCTTCACGGACTGATTGGCCGCCTCCAGGGCAGCAGGCCAGGCGGTTTCGTACTCTTCCGAATTCTCTTCCGGGTCCAGCCCGCGCTTGGCGAGATCGGCCACCGCGGTGAATTCGGCGTTGCCGCCCAGCATGATGTCCGTGCCTCGGCCTGCCATGTTGGTGGCCACCGTGACAGCACCCTTGCGTCCGGCCTGCGCAACGATGGCCGCCTCACGGGCGTGGTTCTTGGCGTTCAGGACTTCGTGCCTGATGCCCTCCTTGGCGAGCAGCCCGGAGAGGTATTCGCTCTTTTCGACACTTGTGGTGCCCACAAGGATGGGCTGGCCCGCCTCGTGACGCTCGGCAATGTCCTTTACGACGGCGTCGAACTTCACCTTTTCGTTCTTGAACACGAGGTCTGACTGGTCGAGGCGCTGCATGTCCCGGTTGGTGGGGATGGCCACCACGCCGAGCTTGTACGTACCCATGAACTCGGCGGCCTCAGTCTCGGCCGTGCCGGTCATGCCTGCCAGCTTGGAGTACATCCGGAAGTAGTTCTGGAGCGTCACCGTGGCCAGCGTCTGGTTTTCGGCTTTGATCTCCACGGCTTCCTTGGCCTCGATGGCCTGGTGCATGCCCTCGTTGTAGCGGCGCCCGGCCAGGATGCGGCCAGTGTGTTCGTCAACGATCAGCACTTCGCCGTCGAGGATGACGTAGTCCTTGTCCCGCTTGAACAGTTCCTTGGCCTTGATGGCGTTGTTCAGAAAGCCGATGAGCGGAGTGTTGGCGGATTCGTAGAGGTTCTGGATGCCCAGGTAGTCCTCCACCTTTTCGATGCCGCTTTCCAGGACGCCGACGGTGCGCTTCTTCTCATCCGCCTCGTAGTCCTCACCGGCCTTCAGCCGCTGCACTACCTTGGCAAATTCGCTGTACCACCGGTTGGTGTCGCCCTGCGCCGGGCCGGAAATGATGAGTGGTGTGCGGGCTTCGTCGATGAGGATGGAGTCGACCTCATCAACAATGGCGAAGTTGTGGCCGCGCTGGACGAGTTCTGACTGGTCCCAGGCCATGTTGTCGCGCAGGTAGTCAAAACCGAATTCGTTGTTTGTGCCGTAGGTGATGTCCGCGGCGTACTGCTGCCGGCGCACCGCGGGATCCTGGTTGGACAGGATGCAACCGCTCGTCAGGCCAAGGAACCGGTAGACCCGGCCCATGAGGTCTGACTGGTATTCGGCAAGGTAGTCGTTCACCGTGATGACGTGGACACCATTGCCGGTGAGGGCGTTGAGGTAGGCGGGCGCGGTGGCCACGAGCGTCTTACCTTCGCCGGTCTTCATTTCGGCGATGTTGCCGAGGTGGAGGGCGGCGCCACCCATGAGCTGGACGTCAAAGTGACGCATGCCCAGGGTCCTGAACGAGGCCTCGCGCACCGCGGCGAAAGCCTCCGGCAGGAGATCGTCCAGTTGCGCGCCGTCCTGGTGGCGGGCGCGGAGTTGGTCAGTTTCCTCGCGGAGCTCAGCATCCGTGAAGGTTTTAAACGAGTCTTCGAGCGCATTAATGGAGTCGGCATAGTTCCGCAGTTGCCGCAGGGTTTTTTTGTCACCCGTGCGGAGAAGTTTTTCGATAAGTGATGCCACGTGAAGATACTCCCAGTCTTATGCTGCCGAATTCTGGCGTTTTTAGTCTACGGGAGAGACACAGGCCACGCGGCCGCTTTTCCCTGAGAGCGGAGCGGCCCCGCACGGTGGCGCAGGGCCCCCGCGAGAGACTCCGCCAAGTCGCCGACCGGGTTGACCACAATATCGTCCAGCTCCAGCCATCCGGCCATCAGCTCCAGCTCGGCGGCGAGTTCGACGGTGGTCCCTGGCGGTGCGTCCGGCTCACCGTACGCGGACCTGACCAGCAGTTTTCCTGCCGCACGGTCCGCCTTAAGGTCTACCCGCGCCACGATCGTATCGCCCAGCAGGAAGGGCAGGACGTAGTACCCGAAGCGCCGGAGATGCGACGGCGTGTAAATCTCGATCCGGTAGTGGAACCCGAAGAGCTCCTCCAGCCGGCGCCGTTCGAAGACTAGGGAGTCAAAGGGACTGAGCAGGGCCCGCCCAGTTGCCCGCCGCGGCCTGGCTGCGTCGGCATGGAGATATACCTTCCGGTCCCAGCCCGCGACAGCCACCGGCTCCAGCCTCCCCATGCTGACCAGATGGTCCACCGAAGCAGCTGCCGCTTTGACGGGCGTCCGGAAGTAATCCGCGAAACACTTCACGGTTCCGATGCCATGGGCCTGCGCGGCGGCGTCGATCAGCCGATGCATGGCCTCAACAGGGTCCGGCGTCGCTTCGAGGGCAAGCCGGCGCGGCAGTACCTTGGCCGTCAGCGTGTACTTTCGCTCGAATTGTTCGGTTCTGGACGCCGCGGAGATGGTGCCGGCTTCGAACAGGTCTTCAAGCACGCGTTTAACGGCGTTCCAGTTCCATCCCCAGTTGTCCTCCCGCCGGTCCTCCACATGCCCGATGTTCGCCGTCAGTTCCCCGGCTGTCAGGGGCCGTCCGTTGGCGAGGGCGCCGAGGATCTTTCCGGCCGCGGCGTCGCGCAGTTCCGGGTCCATGGCGGACGCCCCCACCCACGTGCGTTTCTGCCACAAGCGGAGGTCCTGGAAGTGCTCGGGCCGGATGAAGCTGGCCTCGTGCGCCCAGTACTCCATCATTCGTCTGGGAGGCGAGCTGGCCATCCGCTGAAGTATGTTGCGGTCGTAGTTGCCGAGCCTTGAAAAGAAGGGCAGAAAGTGACTGCGGGACAACACGTTGACGGAATCGATCTGGACAAGCTGGATCCGGGCAAAGGTACGGCCCACCGTCCGTAAGGTCACGGGGCCGGCGGGCCGTCCTTTGTCGAGTCTCTGAGCTGCCAAGGCGATCCGCCGGGCCTGGTTAAGGCTCAGCGTCGCTGGCACATCAGTCCCTTCATTGAGAGGCGTAAAGCGACCTAGATTTTTGCAGCCTCGTCATCGGAGCGGTAGGCGAGGATTTTTTCTTCGACGGCCGTTTCCCCCGGCTCGCATTCGTGGTCCAGGGTAATCACTCCGTATGTCCAGCCGCGGCGCCGGTAGACCACCGAGGGCGTGTTGGTGGCTTTATCCACAAACAGGTAGAAATCGTGGCCCACGAGCTCCATGTTGTCCACAGCATCGTCAAGGGTGAGGGAGGCCGCAGGGAAGACTTTGCGCCGGATGAGTACAGGAGAGTCCCCTGCCGGGATGTCGTTCTCGACTTCGTAGGGCGAGCGTTCAACAGGTGCTGCCTGGGGTTCGCTGCGATGGCTCGCCTCGACGTAAATGGGCTCGCTGGTACTTGCGGGTTCCAGTGACGCGGTGGCCTCACGTACTGCCTTGGGTGTGTGACGCCCGTGGTGGACCTTTTTGCGGTCCTTGGCGCGGCGGAGACGTTCAAGGAGCTTGGTGTAGGCGAGATCGAACGCAGCGAATTTGTCTGCGGCGCTGGCTTCGGCACGGATTACGGGTCCCCGGCCCAGAACCGTCACTTCAACGGTGAGCTGGTCGCCGGTCTGGCGGGCGTTCGTTTCCTTGGAAACCTTCGCATCCACCCGCTGGACCTTGTCGCCAAGTGACTCGATCTTCGAGATCTTTTCACCGGCGTATTCGCGGAATCGGTCTGAGACCGTGAGATTTCGTCCGCTGATCATAAACTCCATGGTGCCCTCCAAATGACTTCGGTGACACGACGGCGACACTTCCCATGGGCCGATCTGCTTGACAGTCGAGCCCCTTTCCGAGCCGCCATCGAAAGGTACAACTTGTTCTTGGTACCCACAACCGACGTTAGTTCATGGCCACCTGTTATTCATCCTTTCTTCGTTTATTTTTTTCTAAGACTGGCCGCTTTCCGCCAGCTCCCGGGCCGGGCGATTCGCCGCCAGCTGAATCCGGCGGGCGTGTCGCGGCGAGGACCACAGCCCCCACCACTAAGGCGCCGCTGACGTGGAGTGCGCGGGCTGCTTCCGCCAATGTGGCTCCTGTGGTGAGCACGTCGTCGACAATGATGCACCGGCGGCCGGACACTCGTGCGCCCTGGCGTCCCGGGACTTTCAGGGACCCCCTGACCCGGCTCGCCCGGGCACCACGGCCCAGTCCCTTTTGGCCTCCAGGCAGTTGTTCCAGCGCGTCGCGGCGCCTTGATTTCCGGATCACGTCAACGACCGGCACCCCCGGAAGGGTGGTCCCCCGCAACTCTGCAAGCAGGAGGTGGACCGGGCTGAAGCCCCTCTTGACGTATCCGGCCGTACTGCTGGGCACCGGAACCAGGCAGACGCCGTCGACTCCGGCCACAGCGGCGGCAATACCCCGCCCCAGACCCCGCGCCAGGACAGACGTGAGCTGGAGCTGGCCATGGCTCTTGAACGAAAGAACGGCTTGCGCCAACTCCTCGCGGTACACCCCCGCCGCCACCACGGGAAGGATCAGGCCGCCGTCGACCTTCATCAGGGCCGGCGCCTGTTCCTCTGCCCGGAACGGGTGACTGGTCAGCAGGCGCACCTGGCGTTCGCACATCACGCACAAGGCCAGGTCCTCCGCGCCACAGCAGACGCAGTCCACAGGGATGGCAAGTGCCAGCAACTCCGTGGCGGCGGCTCCCATCTGTTCGGCGGCCCGCAACCAACGGCGGCTGTAGCCGCCGCGATGCTTGGCGTGCACCACAGGGGGCAGAAGGTCCGGATCCAGGCTTGCAGCACTTCTGGCAGGGCTGTCCTCGGCGCGACAGGCAGCACGGCCCTCGGAGCTGGGCGCAGGAGAGCGCAGGACAGGAAGGTGCCGAGCGGGAAGACGTGCGGGCTGAGCTTCGGTCACACCCCATGGTGGACTCTCGGCCGCGGCCCCGGAACCCCCAGGCCGCGCTATGTGGACAGCACGCTAGCCGGGGAATGATGGGTCGATGGGACCCTTAAGCTGGGGCGACCAGCCGTTGCCCAGACGCTGGAAAATGCCCTCGGCCGACTGGCCGTAGATTTCCTCCGGCCCGTTGCCGGCGCTGAGCCACACGAGGCCAGGCCAGGGCGCCAGCTGCTGGGGTTGCCCGGAGGTGAGGGACAGCAACTCCGGCGTAACGTTCGAGCCTGCCGATGCCTTCATCACGGCAACCGTGGTGTCGTTCACCCAGACGCCCTGGTCCGGGTCGCCGGAAGCCACCAAGGTGATCGGGGCAGTCAGTTCCCGGGGAGTCCCGTCGGCATTCCGGATGATCCCGGCAATCTGAACCTTCGTTTTGCCGTTCTGTTCCGAAATGACCAGCGCCCGGACACCCTCACGGGAAATCCTCAACTCCTTGACAATTCGTCCGGCCAGCCAGGGCGGCGTGAGTGTAACGGTGGGAACAGCGGCGCCCTCGGCCACCCCGATGGGCCGATAGGCGACCACCTCAGTGTCCCCGGTGGCTCCCGGCCCTGCGGCCCACACCCAGTCATAAAGACTGAAGGAAGGGTGGGTGATGGTGGCGCGGGTTGTCAGCGCCCGGGCCGGCTGTCCCGGCACCATGCTGTAGAGCGTCGTCCGGCTGTCGTTAAGGAAGGCCACGGTCTGGGACACCGGGGATTCCGCTGGGTAGCGCGGACCGAGCGAGGACACCGGCTGCATACCCGGCAGCGGGGACACCCTGTTGTTCTCGTAGCGAACCAGCTCATTGCCGCTGACGGCGATCTCGCGGACCGGCACGTTTTTGTCCCGCACCGGGGGCAGCACGGAGCCGTTGTCCTCGACCCGGACCAGGTCCTGGTTGGCGTGCAGCTCCACATTCACGACGTCGGGCTGGCTGCGGAATGTGAGTGCAAGCTGTGTCTGCATCCGGAGCCTGTCCTCCGTGGACGCCTCCGTGAGTTCCTTGGCGGTGAGGTCCACCTGCGCGGCTCCGGACACCACCGGAACCGATTCGCGGGCAAGCTTGATGCCGGACGGGAAGGCGCTCACCACGGCACCGCGAAGGTACGGTGCGGGGCCGGCAAGCAGGGCGCTGGTCATGGCCTTGACGGTCTTGTTCTTGATGAACCAGCGGACGTCGGGCACGGCATATGTGAAGCTGGGATCGTAGAAGTAGATGGGGTAGGCCCCGTAGATGACCTTGAAGGTTTCCTCCGGGATAGCGGTTCCGTCCGGGATGGCTGAGATCCGCCATTCGCCGTCCACCTGGGTGAGCGTGGCCGGGATGTTCTCGATGGTGCCTTCGGGCATCTGGGTGGCGATGCCGTCAACATCTACGCTGTAGGACACGTCCAGTTGGTAGTTGTAAACGTTGTCGACGCCGGTGCCTACCACTTTCGCCTCGCGGTAGACCAGTGAGCGCTGGTCCGGTTTCCAGGACACGGACGCTGCCTGCGTCAGGTATTCGCGCGCTACCGCGTAGTCGCCCTCGTAACCGGTACCGGCACGGTAGAAGTAATCAATGATGTTTTCCGGAGTAGCGCCGGCCTGGGGCGCGGCCGGGAGGAATACCGGTGCATTGACGTTTCCGGCGCTGCCTTCCGCACTCTTTCCCACCGGCCCGGCAGTGGGAATGCGCGCGCACGAAGCCAGCAGCAGCACAACAACGAGCAGCACAACGCTCCTCTTCAGCATTATGCGAACTCCTCGTCCCATCATGAAGACTCCTTCGGCGTTCCTTGCCCCAGTGCCAGCACGTTCTTGGCGTGAGGAAGCTTGGGGAGGATGACGTCCTCCGGCTCAAGCTGCACGGGTGAGCGGTCGATCTCCTCGCCCTGGCGCAACGGAATGGTCAGCCGGAAGTTGGCCCCTCTACCCTTGTTTCCCCATGCCTGCAGCCAGCCGTTATGGAGTTTGGTGTCCTCCATGGCGATGGACAGGCCCAGTCCGCTGCCCCCGGTGGTGCGGGCCCGCGCCGGATCCGCACGCCAGAACCGGTCAAAGACACGGGCGGCCTCGGCAGGAGTCATGCCTATCCCCTGGTCCCGGACAGCTACCCCCACCGCTGACTGGTTGGCCGCAACAGTCACGGTAACCGGCCTGCCTTCGCCATGCTCCACAGCATTCAGGATGAGGTTCCGCAGGATCCTGTCGATCCTCCTGGCGTCCATTTCCGCGACAATTCCCTGGTCAAGTCCAAATGCGTGGTGTAACGCGGTTGCCGCGTGATCCTTGGTTTGTTTAGGCGCTGAGCGCCAGTTCTGGGGTGTTCCCTGCCTCCTCTGTGGTCGGGGTGCCGACGGCCTGGGCCTGTTGGATGAGGTCGAGGCTGAGGTAGCGGCGGGCTTCGATCCAGTCATCGTGTTGCTCGGCCAGGACGGCGCCGACGAGGCGGATGAGGGAGTTCCGGTCGGGGAAGATCCCGACCACGTCGGTGCGGCGGCGGATCTCCCGGTTGAGGCGTTCCTGCGGGTTATTGGACCACACCTGCCGCCAGAGGCCCTTCGGGAAGGGCGTGAACGCGAGCACGTCGGCGCGGGCAGCTTCGAGGTGGTCCGCGACCTTGGGCAGCTTCTCTTCCAGTGCGTTGATGACGCGGTCGAACTGGGCGTGCACCGCGTCCGCGTCGGGCTGGTCGTAAACACTGTGGAGCAGGGTTTTCACCCAGGGCCAGGAGGTCTTGGGTGTGAGGGACATCAGATTCGCCGCGTAATGGGTGCGGCAGCGCTGCCAGGACGCGCCGGGAAGGGTCGCCCCGATCGCCGCGACGAGGCCGGCGTGCGCGTCGGAGGTCACCAGCTTCACCCCGGAGAGTCCGCGGGCGGTGAGGTCGCGGAAGAAGCCCAGCCAGCCGGCCCCGTCCTCGGACGAGGTCACCTGGATCCCCAAGACTTCCCGGTGCCCGTCGGCGTTCACGCCGGTCGCGACCAGGGCATGGACGTTCGCGACCCGCCCGCCCTCGCGGACCTTCAACACCAGCGCATCGGCGGCGACGAACGTGTACGGGCCCGCGTCCAGGGGCCGGGTCCGGAACTGCTCGACCTGTTCGTCGAGGTCCCGGGCCATGATGGAGACCTGGGACTTGGACAGGCGCGTGATGCCCAGGGATTCGACGAGTTTCTCCATCCGCCGGGTGCTCACCCCGAGCAGGTAGCAGGTTGCCACGACGGAGGTCAGGGCGGCCTCGGCCCGGCGCCGGCGCTCCAGCAGCCAGTCGGGGAAATACGTGCCCTGGCGCAGCTTCGGGATGGCGACGTCAAGGGTCCCGGCACGGGTGTCGAAGTCCCGGTGCCGGTACCCGTTGCGGGAGTTCACCCGCTCCGCCGAGGCCATGCCGTATTCGGCGCCGCAGACGGCGTCGGCCTCGGCGCCCATCAGGGCGGTGATGAAGGTCTGGAGCATCTGGCGGAGCAGGTCCGGGGAGGCCTGCTCGAGCTGCTCCGACAGGAAACGGCTCGGATCGATAGAATAAGGTGCGGTCATCGCGGAGTTCTCCTTCAGGAAAGACATTGGACTGTCATTTCCAAGGATCACGCGGTGACCGCCTTCGCATCTGGCAACACGCCCGAGGTGGGCCGTTACACCACGCTAATGGACGTAACCAATTCCCTCGGCGGGCGCCCGGAGGATGATCTCAGAGCCGTATTCGGCCGCGACGGGCGCCGCCCCGTCGATGACGTGGGCAATCACCTGCAGGATGTCCTCGGGCTCGGCGTCGAGCATCGCCACGCCGGCGTCGAAGCGGGAGATCTCGAGAAGATCGGCCAGCAGGGATTGGAATCTCTCCACCTGGTTGTACAGGAGTTCGGCGGAGCGCTTGTTGATGGGGTCGAAGTCGTGGCGGGCGTCGTACAACACCTCCGCGGCCATCCGGACGGTGGTCAGGGGCGTGCGGAGTTCATGCGAGACGTCGGAAACAAACCGCTGCTGCATCTGGGAGAGCATGGCCAGTTGGGTGATCTGCTCCTGGAGACTGGCGGCCATGTGGTTGAACGACGCCCCGAGGCGTGCCACCTCGTCCTCGCCCTTTACCACCATCCGCTCCTGCAACTGGCCGGCCGCGAGCTTCTCCGACACCAGGGCAGCGTGGCTGACCGGGCTCACCACGTTGCGGGTGACGTACCAGGCGATGGCCCCGATCATCAGCACCAGCACCGCGGCGCCGGCCAGGAGGACACCCTGGATTTCGTCGAGCGTCTGCTGAGCCGTGTTGACGTCATAGATCAGGTACAGCTCATACACAGTCCCGTTGAATGTCACCAGGTTGCCCACAGCAATGCCCGGCCTGTCCTCGGTACCTACCGGAATCACGGTGGAAGCCCAGTACTGGTCCTTGCCTGATGCCTGGACTGCCGTACGGAGTCCAGGCGGGATGACGCTGACTGTCAGCTGGTCCGACGCCCGCGACTCCACCCAGCGGTTCCTGGGCTTGGTCTGCTCGGGCTTGGCTTCGAAAACGTAGCGTCGCTGGATGACGGAGCCGCGGCCCTCCACGGCGTTCAGGGTGTCATAGACCAGGGTGATGACGCTGGACTGGTCCGTGACCTGGGCGCCGTCGAACGTCTCCTGGACCTGCTTGACGTAGTAACGGGTTTCGGATTCTGCCTGAGTCAAGCGCTCCTGGAAAAGGTTGTTGGCGATCTGGTTGGACAGGTAGGCGCCCACGGCACCAAAGGATGTCACAGCCAGCAGCAGGGTGGTGAGGACGGTCCGGAACTGCAGGGACCGGCGCCAGCGCCGACGCATGGACCGCCCGATAAAACGGACAGCAGGGAAGAAACGGGCCACGCCGATCTGGACTAGGCGGCCCACCCGCAGCCCCACGATGACTCCGCGGCGCCGCCAGATCCGTGCCCGGAACGGCAGGGTTGCCAGCTCGGCCGGCAGCGCATCCGTATGCTCCGGGCCCTTCGCGGCGGGAAGGTGCGCTTCTGGTCCTGAGGGCTCAGGAACCTGCTTTGTAGCCGACACCACGAACCGTCAATACAACTTCGGGAGCTTCCGGATCCCGTTCAATTTTTGACCGGAGGCGCTGGACGTGGACGTTGACCAGCCGGGTGTCCGCCGCATGGCGGTAGCCCCAGACCTGCTCCAGAAGAAGCTCGCGGGTGAAAACCTGCCATGGCTTACGGGCCAGGGCTACGAGGAGGTCAAACTCCAGGGGCGTCAGCGAGATCCGCTCATCCGCACGCTTCACGGTGTGGCCGGCCACGTCGATGGTGATGTCAGCGATCCGCAGCGTTTCAGGCGCTTTCTGGTCGCCGGGGCGCAGGCGGGCACGCACCCGTGCCACCAGTTCGGCGGGTTTGAAAGGCTTGGGCACGTAGTCGTCTGCGCCCGACTCAAGGCCGCGGACGACGTCGGACGTATCCGCCTTGGCGGTGAGCATCACGATGGGCACGTCCGATTCGGAACGGATCTGCCGGCAGACCTCAATGCCGTCCACGCCGGGAAGCATCAGGTCAAGCAGCACGAGGTCAGGCTTCGATGAGCGGAAAATATCCAGCGCCTGGCTGCCGTCGGCGCAAAAGACCGGCTCAAAGCCGTCATTGCGCAGAACAATCCCGATCATTTCGGCCAGCGCTTCGTCATCGTCAACTACCAGAATGCGTGCCTTCATAGTTATATGTTCCCCTATTGAACAGGGTTTGTCCTGTTCAACGGCCCCACGGCATGGCGCCACGCTATGACGTCCGACGGCGGAACTATAGGCTGGCAATACGCGGACAGTCCAGCACGGGGGAAGGAACAGGGTGCCCAACCAGGATCCGAACATGCAGCAGCCGAATCCTGCCGGCGAGGCTGGGAGGAGCCAGCCGCCGGGGAGCCTGCCTCCGTGGGGTCCCCAGCCAGGTCCGGCACAGCATTCTTGGGGCGGTCAGCCGGTATGGGGCCCAACCCCGGGTGGCCCGCCGGCTCGGGACACGCCTCAGCACAACCCGTACGGCGGCCCGCCGCCGTACCAACAGCCCCGCTACGTGGCCCCGCCCAAACCCGGCATCGTTCCGCTGCGCCCGCTGATGTTCGGCGAGATCCTGGACGGCTCCTTCCAGTCGATCCGGCGCAATGCCAAGGCTATGCTGGGCGCCGCGCTGCTGGCGCAGACACTCGCCGCAGTGCTGACGGCAGTTCTGACGGCATCTTCCGCCACGTCGGCGGCGTCGCTGGAGACCTGGGCGGAGGGACTGACTGAGCAGGACCTGGTGCCGGTGGTGCTCACCTTCGCGTCCGGCGTCGTGCTGGTCTCGGTGCTGACCGTTTTCCTGTCGGCGGTCCTGCAGGGCGCCATGGTGGTCCCGGTCGCCAGGTCCGTCCTCAACCGCCCCACTGGCTTCAGGCAGATGTGGGCATTGGCGCGGTCCCACGCGTGGGCACTGATCCGCCTCGCGGCGTTTCTGGTCGGCGCCGGGCTCCTCGTAGCGCTGCTGTTTGCGGCGCTGGCAGTGCTGCTGGTCAGCACGGTGGGTGGAATGGGCGCCCTGATCCTGATCCCGCTGGGTCTCGTGTGCTTTGTGCTGTACGTGTGGGTCTACATCAAGCTGATGGTGGCTCCCGCTGCCGTGGTGGTGGAGGAGCTCGGGGCGGTGGCCGGCATACGCCGCTCCTGGGAACTCACACGAAACAGCTGGTGGCGGCTCCTGGGCATCACGTTGGTGGTGGGCATCATGGTGGGGGTTATCGCCCAGATCGTCACCATTCCGGTCTCTCTTCTCTCCGGCTTTTACACCGGCGTGGTCTCACCGCATGGTGGTGCCGAGCAGGCTATGACGGCGGCCGTGGTGGCGGGCGTTGCCACCGCGGTCGTTGGTGCGATGGTGGGAGCGGTGGGGTTCGCTTTTCAGACCTCCGTCATGGCGCTGCTCTACCTTGACCTCAGGATGCGCCGGGATGGACTGGATATCGCCCTGCTCCGGTTGCTGGAATCGGGCGCGGATCCCGACGGCGTCCCGGGCCGCGGCGTCGCGGTCTACAGGGAGGGACCCGGCCAAACTCCGCGGCCGCCCTACGGGGGACCGCCAAACGGAACGCCACCGTTCGGGGCATGGCCCGATGGCCGCTGAACCACCGGTCCTGCCCGGCCGCGACGAGGCCCGCCGCTGGGCCGAAGAAGAACTTGCCAAGCCGGAATACCGCGACGCGGCCCCCGGCTGGCTGGACAGCGTCTGGGCAGACATCCTGGATTGGCTGCGGTCCCTGGACGGCGGCTCCGGCCCGGACAGCACCGTCGCGGCGCCTTGGATCGGCGTGGCCATCGCCGTGCTGATCGGCGCGACGGTCATCCTGGCCCGCCCGCGCCTCAACGCCAAAGCCAAGCGTGCCAGAGACGTGTTCGACGCCGACGCAACAGTCAGTGCCACGGCCTACCGCCAGCGTGCGGAAGCCGCGGCCGCAGCCGGCGCCTGGAGTGCCGCCGTCGTGGACTGTTTCCGTGCGCTGGTGCGCACGGCAGAGGACAGAACGGTTCTCGACGCGCGGCCCGGCCGGACCGCCGACGAGGTGGCACACGAACTGGCCACGCCGTTTCCGTCAGAGGCCGGCCACCTGACGGAAACTGCGCGTACGTTCGACGGGATCCGCTACGGCAATGAAGACGCCGACCAGGCTGACTATGCCGCCGTGCGCAGGCTGGACGTCACCCTGCAGTCCCTCACGCCGGCGAGCGCGGCCCTGCCCGCTGAACGTGACGAACCGGCGGTTCAGCGATGACGCAGGGTCCCACAATGCAGAACCCTTCGCTGGATCGCCTGACGCCCAAACTTCTGACGCAGAGTGCACCGGAGGCACAGCCGGGTTTCGCCCCTGCACTCCGATCGGATTCCGGGTCCGGTGCCGGTTCCTGGCTCCGGCGGCACCGCGGCGGGGCAGTGATCGGCGCGGCGGCCGCCGTCGGACTGGCGGTGGTCATTTCCTCCCAACTCGCGTCAAAGGGCGATTCGCTGCCGTTGTCCGTTCACAACGCCGGCCCGGCCGGTGCCAGGGCGGTCAGCGAGATACTTGGCCGCCACGGAGTCGAGGTCCAGGATGTTGAATCCTTTGACGCGGCCACCACGGCACTCGCGGACCGGCCAGGTGCCACCCTGCTCCTGTACGACCGGAGCGGATTCCTGGACCAATCCCGGCTGGAACAACTGACGGCAGGTGCGGGACGCGTGGTGCTGGTGACGCCGCGGCTCGGCACGCTGAAGGCCCTCAATACCGGCATCAGCCAGGCGGGCGTGGTGCCGGAGTCAACGGCGCTCCTGACACCGGGCTGCGATCTCAGCGATCCCGCTGCGGCAGGTGCTGTGTCCGGAACCGGCGGTTTCCTGTACGACGGCGGCACGGTGTGTTTCAGCCCGCCGGGAAGCAGCGCCGGGCTGCTTGCCCGCACGGACGACGGCGGCCTGACCGTCCTGGGCAGCACCGCCCTCCTCAACAACGGCGGGCTTGCCGACCCTGGCCATGCCGCACTGGCCCTCCGGACCCTGGGCAGCTCAGAGGACCTCGTCTGGTACCTGCCCGGGCTGGGCGACGCGGCCGCTGCGGAGTCAACGCAGACACTTGATGACCTTGCCCCTGGCTGGGTGGCTTTCCTGGGGCCGTGGTTGGTCTTCGTGGCCGTGCTCGCCGTCGTATGGCGGGGGCGCCGACTGGGCCCGCTCGTCTTTGAACCGCTGCCTGTGGTGGTCAAGGCCGTGGAGACCGCCGAAGGCCGGGCGCGCCTTTATCAGGATTCCCACGCGCTGGACCGGGCGCGGGACAACCTTCGGGCCGGCACCCTGGTTCGTCTGGCACACGCCCTTCGGGTTGGATCCGAGGCCACTGCCGACGACGTCGTGCAGGCAGCGGCCCGGCACCTGGGCCGGCCGGTCACCGATATCAGCGGCATGATCCAGGAATGCCCCGGTACCGCAGCCAGGCTGGTGCAATGGTCTCAGGAACTGGACAAACTAGAGAACGAGGTCAGGACCCGATGAACGAACCGTACGGCGCCCCACAGATCATGGATTCTTCCCCGCAGACGCTCGATCCCGCCCGGCAGGCACTGCTGGATGTCCGCCACGAGGTGGCCAAGGCCGTGGTGGGCCAGGATGCCACCGTCACGGGACTCCTGATCGCGCTGCTTTCCCAGGGTCATGTGCTCCTCGAAGGCGTGCCCGGGGTGGCCAAAACACTCCTGGTGCGGGCACTGTCCGCCGCGCTGAGCCTGGACACCAAACGCGTACAGTTCACCCCTGACCTGATGCCCGGCGACATTACCGGTTCCCTGGTCTATGACTCGCACACCTCGGAATTCAGTTTCCGCGAGGGGCCGGTCTTCACCAACATCCTGCTGGCCGACGAAATTAACCGGACGCCGCCGAAGACGCAGGCCTCCCTGCTGGAGGCCATGGAGGAGCGGCAGGTCTCGGTTGACGGCGTGTCCCGGCAGCTGCCGGGGAACTTCCTGGTGGCGGCAACCCAGAACCCCGTGGAGTACGAGGGAACCTATCCCCTCCCCGAAGCCCAGCTGGACCGGTTCCTGCTCAAGCTCACAATGCCGCTGCCCGGCCGGACCGACGAGGTGGAGGTGATCCGGCGGCACGCCGCCGGCTTCAATCCTCGCGACCTTGCTGCGGCCGGTGTCCGTGCGGTGGCCGGGGCCGAGGACCTCGAACGGGCACGGCAGGGTGTGGCCACCGTTGCCGTCGAACCGGAACTCATCGGCTACATCGTGGACCTGGTGCGCGCAACGCGGCAGGCGCCGTCGTTCCAGCTGGGCGTTTCGCCCCGCGGCGCGACTGCGCTGCTGAACACCTCCCGTGCCTGGGCGTGGCTGTCCGGCCGCAGCTTCGTCACCCCCGATGATGTCAAAGCACTGGCGCTGCCGTGTCTGCGCCACCGGGTGGCCCTGCAGCCTGATGCCCAGATGGACGGGGTCCGCGTGGACGATGTCCTGGGCAGCATCCTGGCGTCCGTCCCCGTCCCCCGCTGATCCGCTCGCACATGGCACTCTCCGGACGGTTCGTATTGCTGGCACTGCTGGGCCTGGTGCCGGTATTGCTGTTCCCCAGCGGGGGAACAGTCCTGGGCGTGGTCGGGGCGCTCGCTGCCCTCCTTGGCCTGGACCTTGTCCTGGCCGCGTCCCTGCGGGCCATCATCGTCACGCGCGCCGATCCGGGCAACGTAGCCCTGCACGGCGTGGCTTCTTCGGTCCTCACCCTGCGCAACGGTGGCCGACGACGGCTGCGGGCCACCGTCCGGGACGCGTGGCAGCCGTCTGCCGGGGCCGTGAATCCGATCCAGGACCTGGACATCCCCGCCCTGGAAAGCCGCCGGATGACCGTCCGGTTGCAGCCGGTCCGCCGTGGCGACATGGCCGCCCGGCACGTCACTGTCCGCTCCCATGGACCCCTTCAGCTTGCGGCACGCCAGCGCACGTTTGACTGCAGCGGCCTCCTCCGGGTCCTGCCGCCGTTCCATTCCCGCAGGCACCTGCCGTCGAAGCTCAGGAAACTCCGCGAACTCGACGGCAAGGCCGCCGTGCAGATCCGTGGTGCCGGCACCGAATTCGACTCATTGCGGGACTACGTCCGCGGCGACGACGTCCGCTCCATCGACTGGCGCGCAACCGCCCGCCGGTCCGCCGTCGTCGTCCGCACCTGGCGCCCGGAACGCGACCGGCGCGTGGTGATCATGCTGGATACCTCGCGTACGTCAGCCGCGAGGATCGAGGACGAACCCCGGCTGGATACCGGCATCGAAGCGGCACTCCTGCTGGCGGTGCTGGCCGAGCGTGGCGGTGACAGAGTGGATTTCCTGGCCTACGACCGCCGTCCGCGCGCCCGGGCCGGCTCCGCCACCACCGGCAACCTCCTGGGGCAACTGGTGCAGGCGATGGCGCCCCTGGAGTCCGAACTGATTGAGCTTGACTGGTCCAGTCTTCCGGGCCAGATCCGGGCGGTCTCCGCACACCGGTCCCTGGTGGTGCTGCTGACGGCCCTGGACGGCGGAGCACCGGAGGAAGGGCTCATTCCCGTAGCCGCGCAGCTCGCGCAGCAGCACGTTGTGGTGGTGGCCGCTGTCCGTGATCCCAGGCTTGGGCAGATGCTGCATGAGCGTGAGAACGCCGCCGGCGTATTCCGGGCGGCGGCGGCTGAACGCGTACTCCTGGAACGGGCCGCGGTCAGCGCCGAGCTCCGGCACCACGGGGTGGAAGTGGTGGACGCGGAGCCACACCACCTGCCGCCGCAGCTAGCCGACATGTACATCCGGCTCAAGGCGGCGGGTAGATTGTGAATCACCGCAGCGCCGCTGACGGTACCGGCCAGGAGGTCACCATGAACGTCCCTATTTACCGGCAGGCCCTGGGCGAGGACTACTACCGGCTGCAGCCTGAGCTGCAGGAGTACTTTTCCCTGGCGCCCGGCTCGGGGCATTATGGCGTCGGAGAGGGCGTGTTCGATGTTGTGGGCTGCCGGCAGGCCTGGCTGCGGCCTCTCCTCAAGCTCACCTCCGGCGAAGACGCGTTTTTCCCGGACTACGGCGAAGGGATCCCCTTCCGGATTGAAAACCATGCGCACCAGGATCCATTCGGCCGTTCCAGCCTGACTGCCCGGCGGGAAATCCGTTTCCCAGGGCACATGCGGATTTTCCAGGACACCACCAGCCTCGTGGATTCCGGCGGCAGCCCGCGGCTGGTGGACTACCTGGGCCGTTTCCGGCGCATGGTGACCGACCTCAAGCTCAGTGTGACGGAGGAGGGCAGGCTGCGCGGCGTTTCCGACGCCTCCCGGCTGTTTTTGGGACCCCTCCGACTTCCGCTGCCGGCCACGGTTGACGCCAAGGCCTACGCCGAACAGTGGTGGGACGGCGATGCCGGCGAGCACGGTAAGCACCGGATCCAGGTCAAGGTCATCCAGCCACAGATCGGGCTGGTCCTGGTCTATGCGGGCGGCTTCGACTACCGCCTGCGTCCTTACATTGGCGGCAGTTCGGCGCAGAGTTTCCTGCCCCGCTACGCCCGGCCTGACCGTTGGGAAAACCGGACGTAGCTGTTGGCCGTACGCGCGTTCAAACGGTGGGCCCGCTCAGCCGTGTGCGCGTTGGTTCAGCCCGTCGGCCACCTGGGTGAGCCGGCCCAGCACCGCTGTGGCGGTGACCGGCGTATGGCCGGAAAGTCCCGCCGAGGGGGTGACCCGGATACTGCCGAGGGACGACGCCGGGAGCCCCAGCTCGTGCCACGGCCGCCAGACGGACTCCACCACGTCGGCCACCCTGGGCAGCGTGCCGCGGCTGACGTCCAGGGCGCCGGCCCAGATCCGTTTGCTTGCCTCCACCGCCGTGGCCAGCTGCTCCCACTGCCGTGTGGTCAAAGCCCTCAGCGGCACGGCCACGCCGTCGGCACCGGCGGCAATGATCCGGTCGATGGGGGCCTCAATTTCAGGCACGGAGATAACGATTTCGGCGGCCCCCGCGGCGCGCAGTGCCTCGATCACCATCTGCCAGGACTCGGTGATCTCCTGGCCACCCACCGCCCGCAGCGTGCGGTAACCGCTCGACGTCGGAATAGTGCCGGCCAGTACGGCGGCGATATCAGGCTCATCGACCTGTACCACCAGCCGCGCGCCCGGAACCGCGCTGGAGATCCGGGACAGGTAACCACCAACCCCTGCGGCAAGTGAGTCGGCAATGTCCCGGCGTGCGCCGTAGTCGATCAGTGCCCGTTCACCGTTGTGCAGGTGCAGCCCGGCGGCTAGACCCAGCGGGCCCAGCAGTTGAACCTTTAGTTCAGGGGCCGTGGCGTCCTCGGCGCCCGCAACGTCGGCAAGGACATTAATGTCCGTGGACAGTGCCGACGCGGCCCGGCGGAAATCCTTGCCGGGACGGTCCACCAGCCGCCAGCCGTACGGCTGGACATCCACGGCCATTTCAACCAGGAGTGCGGCCGTCCGCCCCAGGGCGTCGGAGCCGACTCCACGGTCCGGAAGCTCAGCCAGGAATGGCAGGTGCGGGCTGCCGAGCTCGCCGCGGATAATGCGGGCAGCCTCCACGGGGTCCTCCCCCGGCCAGGGCCCAAGCCCGGTGGCAGTTACTTCCACTCTGCAGCGGCCTGGTGGTCCTCGGCGATGGCTTCATGATGGCGGATGACCTCGCCGATGATGAAGTTCAGGAACTTCTCCGCAAAGGCGGGATCGAGGTGTGCATCCTCTGCCAGCCGCCGGAGACGGGCGATCTGGGCTGATTCCCGGCCCGGGTCCCCTGCGGGGAGCCGGTGCGCGGCCTTGAGGAAGCCCACTTTCTGGGTGGCCTTGAACCGTTCGGCCAGAAGGTAGACCAGGGTCGCGTCGATGTTGTCGATGCTGGAGCGGATGGACAGCAGTTCCGCCATCACCGAGTTGTCCACCTGGCCTGCCAGCGAACTCGCGGCGGCATCGTAGGTGTCGGTGTCGGGAACATCGTGGTTTTGCTGCGTCATGGTCCAAGTCTATGGGGCGGCCGCGGAAATCCTTCCGGCGTTAAGCGGCGGACGGACACCCCGCCTGGTGGGGCGGGATGTCCGTCTGGTGGTTCCGCGGCTGTGGGGTCGCCGCTGTGGCGTCGCCCGGAGCGTCTACTGCGCCAACAGCGCCCGGTGTGCTTCCCGGCGTCGGGCCTGTTCGTCCGGATCAGGAACCGGCAGCGAGGCAATCAGCCGTTTGGTGTAGTCGTGCTGCGGCGCGCCCATCACCTGGCTGCCGATGCCCTGCTCCACGAGTTTGCCCTTGTAGAGGACACCCACCCACTGCGACAGGATGTCCACCACCGCGAGGTCGTGGCTGATGAACAGGGCCGCAAACCCGAACTCGGCCTGGATTTCCTTGAAGAGTTCCAGGACTTTTGCCTGCACGGAAACGTCCAGGGCCGACGTCGGCTCGTCAGCGATGAGCAACCGCGGGTTCAGGATCAGCGCCCGCGCCAGGGACGCCCGCTGGCGCTGCCCGCCGGACAGCTCGTGCGGGTACCGTTCAGCGTACGACGCCGGCAGCTGCACCGATTCGAGCAGTTCAGCCACGCGTTTGCGCGCCTGCGCCCGGCTCGGGTCGGTGTGGATGATCATGGGTTCCGCTACGCAGTCACCGATGGTCAGCTGCGGGTTGAAGGACGCGGCCGGATCCTGGAACACAAAGCCAATATCCTTCCGGAGGGGTTTGAACGTCCGCTCCTTGAGGTTCAGCATCTCGTAGCCGAGTACCTTCAGGCTGCCGCCCGTGGTCCGGTTCAGGCCCGCGATGGCCCGGCCGATGGTGGTTTTCCCGGAGCCCGATTCGCCCACCAGTCCAAAGACTTCGCCCTGGGACACGGTGAAGCTGACCCCGTCCACGGCCTTGAAGGCCGGTGTTCCCAGCCTGCCGGGGTACTCGATGGTCAGGTCGGTTGCCTCCACCAGCACGGGCGAGCCCTGGTGGGCGCGTTCCAACAGGCCCTCCGACGCCGAGTTCCGGCCCAGGTGGGGCACGGCGGCCAGCAGCTTCTTGGTGTAGTCCTCTTTGGGTTCGGCAAACAGCACCCGCACCGGCGCTTCCTCCACCACGTCACCCTGGTACATCACCACCACGCGATCCGCGAGATCGGCCACCACGCCCATGTTGTGGGTGATCAGCACGATCGAGGTGCCGTACGTGTCCCGAAGATCCCGAAGCAGCTCCAAGATTTCGGCCTGGACCGTGACATCCAGGGCCGTGGTGGGTTCATCGGCCACAATCAGTCCCGGGTTCAGGGCCAGCGCGGCGGCGATCACCACGCGCTGCTTCTGGCCGCCGGAGAACTGGTGCGGATAATAGTTGACCCGGTGCTCCGGATCCGGGATCCCCACTTTACGCAGCGCCTCAATGGCACGGGTCTTGGCATCCTTGGCCGAGACCCGTTTCCCGCCGGCGCTGCCGGCGTGGGCACGGATGCCCTCGGCAATCTGCCAGCCGACGGTGAACACGGGGTTCAGGGCTGTGGACGGTTCCTGGAACACCATGGCCACATCGCGGCCGCGGATCTGCCTCAGCTTCGCGGCGCTGACGCTGATCACGTTGTTCCCGTTAATCAGGACGGCGCCCCCGCTGGTGGCGGTCTCGGGCAGCAGCCCAAGGATGGTTTTCGCGGTCACGGTTTTCCCTGATCCGGATTCGCCCACGATGGCCAGGACCTCGCCGGAGCGGACGTCCAGGCTCACATCCTTCACGGCGTAGACGTCCCCGCCGTCGGTGGCGAAGGTGACTTTGAGGTGGTCGATGGCAAGGACCGGCTGGTCCGCCTGCCTGGACTGGTCAGATACCGAATCAATATTGATGGTCAAAATCCCCTCACATCCGCTGACATGGCGGCCTGCGCGGCCGCGGTTGATGGTCCAGGGGCGCCCTTGGCGCCTGCAGCCTTGCGTCCGCGCAGTCGCGGATCGTTCAGGTCATTGATGCTTTCTCCCACGAGGGTGAGGCCAACCACGGTCAATACGATGGCGATGCCTGGGAACACTCCGGTCCACCAAATGCCGGAGGAGGCATCGGACATGGCCTTGTTCAGGTCAAAACCCCATTCGGCGGCGGAGCTTGGCTCAATACCGAAACCGAGGAAGCCCAGGCCTGCCAGTGTGAGGATGGCTTCGGAGGCGTTAAGCGTGAAAATCAGCGGCAGGGTCCGGGTCGCGTTGGAAAAGATGTGCCGCCTTATTATCCTGGCGCTGGAGGCGCCAACAACCTGCGCTGATTCCACAAAAGGCTCGGCCTTGAGCCGGATGGTTTCCGCCCGTATCACCCGGAAGTACTGCGGGACAAACACTGCTGTGATGGCGAACCCGCAGGCGAAGATGCCGCCCCAGAATCCTGACTGTCCTTTGTTGATGGCAATCGACATCACGATGGCGACGAGGAGTGTCGGGAAGGCGTAGATTGCGTCAGCAATCACCACCAGCACACGGTCCAACCAGCCACCGAAGTAGCCGCTCACCAGCCCCAGGAACACGCCCAGGAAAATGGACATCAGCACGGCAGCAACAATCACTGCCAAAGCTGTCTGCGATCCCCAGATCACCCGGGACAGGACGTCGTAGCCACCCACTGTCGTTCCCAGCAGATGCTTGCCACCGGGTTCGGCCTGCGCCGGGAACGAACCGGCATCGTCGGAAATCTGGGAATACCCGTACGGTGCCAACAGCGGCGCGAATATCGCAGCCACCACAAAAACAGTGCAAAGCACGACGCCGATGAGCAGCATTGTGCGTTGCAGCCCAACGCTTTGGCGGATGTGGGATGAGACGGGCAGCCGGTCCAGCAAGGACTTCTTTGTCGGTTCCATTGATGTGGTGGCCATCAGTACCTCACCCGCGGATCAATCAGGGCAGCGGCAATATCCACCACGAAATTGGTGATCGCCACAACGACGGCCAGCAGCATAACGATGCCCTGGACGGCAACAAAGTCACGTGCAGTCAGGTACTGCGCCAGCTGATAGCCCAGGCCCTTCCACTCGAACGTGGTTTCCGTCAGCACCGCACCGCCGAGCAGCAAGGCAATCTGCAGACCCATCACCGTGATGATGGGAATCAGTGCCGGCTTGTAGGCATGCTTGGTCACCAGGCGGTATTCGCTGACTCCGCGGGACCGGCCTGCCTCAACATAGTCCTTACCCAGTGTGCCGATCACGTTGGTGCGGACCAGGCGGAGGAAAACGCCGGCCGTCAGAAGGCCCAGCGCGACGGCGGGAAGCACTGCATGGTGGACAACGTCGCCAAAGGCTGCCACGTTGCCGCTGCGTAGGGCGTCCAGCCAGTAGACACCGGTGGGCGCCGCCAGCCTGCCCATCGCCAATTCGGTTGTGGTGGAAGCGCGGCCGGCCACCGGGAACCAGCCCAGACCCACCGAGAAAGTCAGCTTCAACAGCAAGCCGGCAAAGAAGACAGGGGTGGCGTAACAAAGGATGGCGAACATGCGCAGGAAAGCGTCCGGAACCTTGTCGCGTTTGTGGGCGGCGAACATTCCCAGCGGTATCCCTACGAGCAATGCCACCACCACGGCGTTGATGCTCAGTTCCAAGGTGGCGGCACCAAATTTGGCGAGCATCTCAATGACGGGCCGACCATCTGAAATGGTCCGGCCGAAGTTGCCGGTGGCGATGTTGCCAAGGTACTCGATGTACTGGATGAAGAGGCTCCGGTCGTAGCCTGCCTGGTGTACCAAGGCGTCAATTTGCTCTTGCGGAAGGCGTCCGCCCTGGGCCGCCGTAATGGGATCGCCGGTGATCCGCATCAGAAAGAAGACCAGGGTAACGAGGATGAAAATTGTCGGGAAAATGAGCAGGAAGCGAATCAGGATGTACTTCCCGAGGCCACCTCCCGCAGATTTGGAGGTGGGGGCCGCAACCGTAGGCGGCGGCGCATCAATTAATGTGGCCATGCTGTCCCTGCTTGGTTTGATCTAGAAATTGTGGAGCCAACGCGTAGGAGGCAGGGCCATCCGGCCCCACCTCCTCACGCGGGTTTGTTCGGTATTGCCCGGAATCCAGGTCGCTACTTGGAAACGGTGCCGAGCCGGAACTTGAACGATGCATCCAGGGTGGAATCCACACCCTTCACGTTGGTCCCTGAAACGGCCACTTGGGCGCCCTGCAGCAACGGCAGAGTGGAGATGTCCTTGGCCAGCAGGTTCTGGACCTCCTGGATTGTCTTCTCACGCTCGGCCTTGTCGGCGGTGACCAACTGCTTGGCGACCAGCGTTTCGACCTCAGGGTTTGAGTAGTGGTTGTTCATGAACCCACCGCCCACAAAGAAGGGCGTCAAGTAGTTGTCCGCGTCGCTGAAGTCCGGGAACCAGCCCAGCTGGAAGACGGGGTAGCTGTCCTTCTTCGACGCTGAGTTATAGGTGACCCACTCGGTGGACTGCAGATCCACCGTGAACAGTCCGCTCTTCTCCAACTGGTCCTTGACCATAGCGTATTCGTCACCGGATGACTTGCCGTAGTGGTCGGGGTTGTACTGCAGCTTGATAGTCACGGGGCCTGTGATGCCGGCGTCGGCCATGACCTTCTTGGCCTTGTGCAGGCTGGGTTTGCCGGAGCCGTCCCCGTACGCATGCTTGAACGATTCGTTGGCTCCCACGAACCCGGAGGGGACGTTGGACCACATTGGCAAGTAGGTGCCCTTGTAGACCTGGTCCGAGATGGCCTGGCGGTCGATGAGGTTCGCAGCGGCCTGCCGGACGGCAAGCGCCTTCTTCGGGTCAGCGTCCGGAGCCTTTGCGCCGTACGGCATGGTGTCGAAGTTGAAGACGACGTACCGCATCTCGCCGCCGGGGCCAACGTGGACCGTGACGTTCGAGTCCTTCTTGAGGTCATCGATGTCCGTGGCGCTCAGGGTGCGGTTGGCAACATCGATCTGGCCGCCCTTGACCTCCAACTTCATGTTGGTCTGGTCGGTGTAGTACTTGATGGTCGCCCCGGCGTTGGCCGGCTTGCCAAGAACGCCCTTGTAATCGGGCCACGCCGTCAGGCTGACCAGCGTGTTCTTGTTGTAGGAGTCGATGACGTACTGGCCGTGGAACGCCTTGGCCTTGACAATTTCGTCGTCGGCAACCAGTTTGTCCGCCGGGAAGACTTCATCGTCAACGATCACGGCGGCCGGGCTGGTCAAAATCTGCGGGAACGTTTGGTCGTTGGCCTGCTTCAGCGTGAAAACCACGGTGCTGGCATCAGGCGTGGCGATGGACTCAATATTGGTCAGCAATGATGCCGGGCCATTGGGATCGTTGATTTTTTTCTGGCGATCAAACGAGAACTTGACGTCTTTGGAATCCAGCACGTGTCCATTGGCCCATTTGAGGTCGCTCTTCAGCTTGACCGTGAATTCGGTGGGCTTGGTGAATGATGACGATTCGGCAAGGTCCGGCACGGGATCGGCGCCTCCGGGCTTGGAATTCAGCAAGAAGGAGTAAACCTGGTTGATCATCATGAACGAACCGTTGTCGTACGAGCCTGCCGGGTCCAGTGCTACGACCTTGTCCGTAGTGCCGTACGCAATGACGCTGCTTGCATTCTCCGAGGCTGTGCTGCCACCGCCACCATCTGTGGGGCCGGTGCAGGCCGTTAATGCGAAGGCGGAAACGCCTGCGAGCGCGATAACGCTCCGCAAGGCTTTGGTGCTCTTGGTCATCTGTGAACTTTCTGTTCGATGAGTACGCGCTCGCCGCCCGCAAATGGGTGTCTTGGCTTGAGCGGGCAGCGCGCTGTCCTGATGCCTAGATTCAACCAGACGCCGGACTCATCAACCGGCATTTTTGTGAGTTGAGACACAAAATTTACCTGACCAGGGTGAATTTGCTCCGTCTCAGAGCTCCGCGCGCTGCAAAGACCGGGCAGCATCGATGGTGGCCTGCCCCAGGACGCGGCTGCCCTGGTACAGGACCACCGTCTGGCCGGGCGCCACACCGCGCAACGGGTCGGTCAGGGTTACCAGCAGATG
Organism: Pseudarthrobacter sp. S3; assembly: GCF_050156905.1. NCBI lineage: Bacteria > Bacillati > Actinomycetota > Actinomycetes > Micrococcales > Micrococcaceae > Pseudarthrobacter > Pseudarthrobacter sp. S3. Next base: position 2,897,182 of record NZ_CP189583.1, read on the forward strand.
AGGTGCATCCTCGCCGGGCAGCACACGCGCGGTTGCCGGCACGGGGTCCCCATGGGCGCGGACCTGCGCGTAGCAGTCAAACTCGGCGCCGGTTTCGATTTCCGCGATGGGCAGGCCGGCCCAGGACACCTTGATGCCGCGGATCTCGTCAATGGCCAGCAGCGCCTGGGGCCCCACCACCACTTTGTTTTCCTTAGGCCGGATCTCCAGGACGAACCTGGGCTTGCCGTCCGCTGCGGGCGTACCAAGCTTCAGGCCGCGGCGCTGGCCCACGGTGAACGCGTTGGCCCCCGGGTGCTCCCCCACCTTTGTGCCGGTCTCGTCCACGATGTCGCCGGTGCTCATGTCGATCTTCTCGGCGAGCCAGCCCGCGGTGTCGCCGTCGGGAATGAAGCAAATGTCGTGGCTGTCGGGCTTGTTGGCCACCGACAACCCCCTGCGCTCAGCCTCGGCCCGAACTTCAGCCTTGGAAGGTGTGTCCGCCAGCGGGAACATGGAGTGTTTGAGCTGCTCGTGGGTCAGGACACCCAGGACGTAGCTCTGGTCCTTGGCCCAGTCAGCGGCGCGGTGCAGCTCCGGATTACCGTCAGCGTCCTGGATGACCTTGGCATAGTGGCCGGTGCAGACGGCATCGAACCCCAGGGCAATAGCCTTCTCCAGCAAGGCTGCGAACTTGATCCGCTCGTTGCAGCGCATACAGGGATTGGGCGTCCGCCCAGCCGCGTACTCATCGATGAAGTCCTGGACCACGTCTTCCTTGAAGCGTTCCGAGAAATCCCAGACGTAGTAGGGAATGCCCAGCACATCGCAAGCCCGCCACGCATCGCGGGAGTCCTCGATGGTGCAGCAGCCGCGGCTGCCCGTCCGCAGGGTGCCGGGCATCCTGGACAGCGCAAGGTGAACGCCGACGACGTCGTGCCCGGCTTCGACGGCACGTGCCGCGGCAACGGCGGAGTCGACTCCACCGCTCATGGCTGCTAGAACTCGCATGCTGGCTTTCTTTAGGGTTCGGGGGATGCAGGCAGAGGCGGCTGCCGATCAACCGGTGGCCGCAGAAATAGCACAATGCCTGCCTCACCAGTCTATCGCCACGCCGAATCCTCCCCAAAAGACCCTTGACCCGGCAGGCCTTCACTTCTAAAGTCAGAATATACAGTTTTAGAATTCGAGCACGCACCAGCAGGAATCGGGCGGACATGGCTGAAGACATTGAGACCGCGGGGGGCATTGTGATTGCCGGCGGCGGACTCGCCGGGGCCACCGCGGCCAAGACCCTGCGGGCGGAAGGGTTCGACGGCCCGGTGACCATCATCGGCGCCGAGAGCCATCATCCCTACCTGCGTCCGCCCTTATCCAAGGAGTATCTTCTTGGGAAGGCCGGCGAGGAGGCCGTCCCGGTGGTGCCGCCAGGCTGGTACGCGGAGAACGACGTCGGCCTCCGCCTGGGTGCCCGTGTCACGGGCATCCGGCCGGACGCCAGGACGGTGGAACTGGACGACGGAAGCAAACTGGCATACGGTTCCCTGCTGCTCGCCACCGGAGCGACGCCCCGCACCCTGCGCCTACCGGGAAGCGACCTTGCCGGCGTGTCCACGTTCCGCACCCTCGATGACAGCCGACGGCTACGCAGCAGCCTCGCGACGGGCGGCCTGAACGTGGTGATGATCGGCTCCGGCTGGATTGGCATGGAACTTGCTGCGGCTGCCGCCACGTACGGCAACAACGTCACCCTCCTCGGTCTGGAAGAGATCCCCCTGGCCGGGGCTATCGGTCCCGACCTCGGAAGGTTCTTCCGCGTACTCCACGAAGCCAACGGCGTGAGCTTCCGGCTTCCTGCCTCAGCGCGGGAAATCACCGGCGACGGCGGCGCAGTCACCGGGGTGATCACCGATACCGGAGAGGTGATCCCGGCGGACCTCGTAGTCATCGCCGTCGGCGTGGTTCCGGAGACCGGCCTCGCCCAGGCGGCCGGCCTGAGCCTGGACAACGGGATCCTCACAGACGCCTCCCTGCGGACCAGCGCGCCCGGCATTTTTGCCGCCGGCGACATCGCCAACGCCCTGCACCCCTTCACCGGCCAGCACCACCGCAGCGAGCACTGGTCCAACGCCCTGAACGGCGGAAAGGTGGCCGCCAGGGCCATGCTCGGCCAGGACGCGGTCCTGAGCACGATTCCCTATTTCTACACCGACCAGTACGACGTCAGCATGGAGTACTCCGGCTTCCCGGCCCTGGCTGCCGGCACTGAGCCGGTGATCCGGGGATCGCTGGCGGACAAGGAGTTCATCGCGTTCTGGCAGCAGGATTCCAGGGTGGTGGCCGGGATGAGCGTCAACTGGCCGCGGAAGCCGCAGCCTGGCGCGCAGAAAACCATCAAGGCCCTCATCTCGGCCAGGAAGCCCGTCTCGGCAGAGCATCTGGCCGACAACTCCGTTGGGCTTGATCAGCTCCTGCCGGAGGACGCCTGACGCGCTACCGTTCCCGCAGTCTGGATCGAGGATTCATGCCCGGCCATCCCAGCCTGGCGGGCACGCTGGTACGCGCCGGGGAGCGCCGTCAACAAGGCATCCACGTCCGTTTCGGCGGAGGCGTGCCCCAGCGTGAAGCGCTGCGCACCGCGGGCCGTCGCCTCGTCCAGCCCCATGGCCAGCAGCACGTGGGACGGTCGTGGGACACCGGCCGTGCAGGCTGATCCCGTGGAGGATTCCACCCCCGCCAGATCCAGCAGGAACAGCAGGGAATCCCCCTCGCAGCCAGGGAACGTAAAGTGTGCGTTGCCTGGCAGCCGCCCCTCCCCCGGTGCGCCACGGAGCACAGCTTCGGGCACCAGCTCAAGAACGCCGTCGATGAGCCTGTCCCGCAGGGCAGCAATCCTCGCAGACTCCGCGGCGAGCTGTGCGGCGGCGGTTTGGGCGGCCGCAGCGAAGGCGGCGATGGACGCCGTGTCCAGCGTCCCGGAGCGCACGTCGCGTTCCTGGCCGCCACCGTGCTGCACCGGGGTCAGCTTGACGGCCCGTCCCAACAAGAGTGCGCCGACTCCCACCGGTCCGCCGATCTTGTGCCCGGAAACCGACATCGCGTCCAGTCCGGAGGCCTTGAAATCCACCGGCAGCGAGCCGAAGGCCTGCACGGCATCCGAATGAACCGGCACCCCGGCGGCATGCGCCAGCTCCACAATCCTGTGGACCGGCTGGATGGTGCCCACCTCGTTGTTGGCCCACATCACCGTCACGAGCGCAATGGTCCCAGGGTCCCGGGCCAGCTCGGCGGCGAGGAGATCCAGGTCCACCACGCCTTCGCTGTCGACCGGAAGCCAGGTGACACTGGCGCCCTCGTGCCGCTCCAGCCATTCAACGGTGTCCAGCACGGCGTGATGCTCGACGGCGGAGCAAAGGATGCGCCGCCGTGCCGGGTCCTCGCCGGAACGGGCCCAGTACAGGCCCTTGACCGCGAGGTTGTCCGATTCAGTGCCTCCGGACGTAAAGATGACCTCGGAGGGATGGGCGCCTGCCGCCGTCGCGATGGCTTCCCTGGCGTCCTCAACGGAGCGGCGGGCCCGGCGGCCCGAGCCGTGCAGGGACGAAGGATTGCCCGTGCGGGAAAGTTCCCGGGTCAGGGCCGCCAGCGCCGCGGCAGAAAGTGGCGTGGTGGCTGCATGATCGAGGTAGACGGGCACGCCTCAATTCTAGCGGCGCACATGGCGCACATCCGCGGCATTGGCCGATCAAGCGTCAGGGCGGGGTGATTCTGGCACAGCACTGGCCCGGCTCACTGTTCGGCGCCACCCGCTCCTCCTGCTCCCCACACGCCACTGCCGCTCCTTGCAGAAACGACCCGTTCATGGCGCAGACCACGTCCGGGTGCCTGTCCGCCAGCCGATGGAACGGACAGTTCATTAGGACGAAACCGCCCGCGCCGTCAGGCCGTGGCCCGTAGCCTTCTCCTTCGAGGAAGTCCGTCAGGCTGGCTGCACCGGAGGCCATTGCCTGACCCTTGCCGAACGACGCGGCCAGCAGGGAACCGCCCACCGGGCCGCCGGTCGCTGTGGAATGCTCGATCGCCGCGACCAACAGCTCAGCGGCGAGATCATAGTTGCGGTCCGGCACGGAGGCACCAACCTCGCTCGTTGCCTGCCGGTACATTTTCGCCGGCCGTCCGGAACCGGGACCAGACTTCCCGGCAGCCTTATGGAATTCCACCGCCAGCAGTCCGTCCTGGACCAGCCTGTCGAGGTGGAAGGATGCCGTGCTCCTCGGCAGCCCAAGGGCCAGCGCTGCGTCATCGCGCCCGACTGCGGCATCCGAGGCGGCGATCAGCTCAAAAATCTGCCGGCGCTTCTCGTCGCCCAATGATGCGACAGCCGCCATGCGGCGGCCCCACGGAAGTCTGCGCACGCTGTACCCCTCACTCTAAAAACAACATCCATCGCTTAATCCAACCCATGTTTCTAAAATAATGATACCTACTTTTAGAAGGAGTCCACCATGACAACCAACGCGAAAATCAACGCAGGCGGCCAGCTTCAGTCGGTGGCACCGGACCGGCAGGCGTTCTTCCTGCTGCGCACCGTCTTCACCGTCGCGCCGATTCTCTTCGGTCTGGACAAGTTCACCAACATCCTGACGGACTGGGCCATCTACCTGGCACCGGTTGCCACTGCTGTGGTGCCCGTGTCGGCGCAGACCTATATGTACCTCGTCGGCGTCGTGGAGATTATCGCCGGCATTGCGGTGGCGGTCCGTCCACGCTTCGGCTCCGTGCTGATTGCCGTCTGGCTGCTGGGCATCATCATCAACCTGCTGGTCCTGGGCAGCTTCTACGACGTTGCCTTGAGGGACTTCGGCCTGCTCGTGGCCGCGCTCGCCCTGAACCGCCTGTCACCTGCCGGGTCCTGGCACAGGCACGGCAAGTAACCGGCACGGCTAATTCGACGGCGGTACCAAAAGGAGGCGTCCTGCGACGTCGGCCCGGGCGGCTGCCAGTGTGGCGTCGTCCGGGCAGGCCACGGAAATGTAGACCGACGATGCGGCGGCACCGAACACCCTGGCCATCACCGCCGTCGACCTGACGCCTGGTTGGCCGGGCTTCTCCAGCACCAGCACCTCGGCCGCTGGCCCCGGCTCGCCACCCTCACCGCCCCACCGCATTGACTGGGTCTTCAGGTAACCGGGCAGGATGCTCGGATCAAGGTACGTGAAGAGGCCAATGGTTGACTCCTTATCGTCCTGGCGCGCCAGCGGCACCTGGTTGGTACGGACCTTGGCCGCCACCAGACAGCCATCAGCCTTCAAATACTGGCTCTCGCCAGCCACGTCCTCCTTGACCTGCTGCCAGCCGGGCATTTCCTTCAGTCCGTCCGAGATCCCCACGGGGACTCCGGCGGCCAGGGAACCGCCAGCGGAGAACGGCATGTCCTTTGCGGCCACCGCTTCTGCGTCATGGCCAGGGGTAATGCTAGGGGTGGCCAGGGCGGTGCCGGTGGGCTCCACTTTTGGGGCGGCCGGATCGGGCACGCCAACACTGCAGCCTCCCAGTGCTGTCACGCCAAGCAGCGCCCCCCCACGAGTGCAGCCGCCTGTGCCTTCACGTCCACCCCAACATGTTCGCCCGGACGGCCAGCCTGCCGCCACCCTCAAAGAGTCAAGACGCCGGCCGCGGGAACTGCTGGCGCTGGCGCAGACGTTGTGTGGGCAGACGTTGTGTGGGCAGGCCGTAAACTGGGCGCACCGGGCTGCCCGCGGTGGACTGGCCAGACGAAGAAGAGGATGAGTGTTTGACCGAGAGCAGCAGCTCCTACTACGAGGTGCTCCGAGTCGCCGTGACAGCCACCGACAAGGAGATCAAAGTGGCCTACCGCCGGGCCGCACGAAAGGCCCATCCTGACCATGGCGGAGATGCCGCAGCCTTCCGGCAGGTGACGGCAGCATACGAAACCCTGATGGACCCCACGCGCCGGAAGGCCTACGACCGCTCCTATGCTGCAAGGACTTCCCGCGACATCGATGATTCGGCCGGACCGCATTTTGATGCGCCGGCGGCGGGCACCCATGCCTCGGCCACCGTGCACAGGACCACCACGCCCCGCAATACCGCGGGTGACCCGCCCGTTTACTTCCCTTCCTACGATGCTGCGGCTTTCGAGGCGTCCGGCACGGTGCCGCTGATCCCGTTCGCCCAAGCCAGCCAGCAGGTACACGGGACGCCACGGAAACGGGGCATTTTTGGCGCTGAGGCCAGAATCCAGCGCGAACTGCGCACCGTGCAGCTCATCACCCGCCAGGTCCTGCCCGCGGTCCCTGCGGCCCGGCTGGTGAACGGCCTGCAGTCGCCGGCCGACAACAGCCACATCGACCACGCGCTCCTGTCCGGCTACCGGCTGGCGCTGATCGGGTCCATGCTGCTGCCAAAGGGGGCCTACGCCTGGGACGGACAGACGCTGAAGCACGGCGGACGCTCCATCGCGCCGCCGCAGCTTGCCCATGTTGTCCGGGCCATGCAGGACATCTTCCCGGAGCTGAACGTCACGGGCTGGACGGTCATCCACAGCGCCGACGGCAACCTCCACGAACCCGTCATTGACCGCCACCGGCGAACAGCCAACACCTCCGAAGCCATTCAGGTGGTCAACGCAGCGGGCCTGGTCCGCGGCCTCAAACAATTTCTCTCCGCCGGCCCCACGCCCAACACAGTCAATGTGTCCGTGCTCGCCAGGCTGCTTCGCGGGATGCACTGAGACTAGGATTGGATCGTGTTCCGAATCCTCTTCCATGCCCCCGAAATCCCCGGCAACACCGGCAACGCAATAAGGCTGGCTGCCATTACCGGCGCCCAACTGCACCTGGTGGAACCCCTCGGCTTTGATTTCTCGGACGCCAAGCTACGCCGCGCCGGGCTGGACTACCATGACCTCGCCGTCGTCACCGTCCACAAAAACATCGAGGATGCCTGGCGCGAACTGCAGCCGGAGCGTGTGTACGCCTTCACTTCGGACGGCACCGCCAGCTATGCGGACATCGCCTACTGCCCGGGCGACGTGCTGATGTTCGGCCAGGAATCAGTTGGCCTGCCTGAAAACCTCAAGAGCGATCCGCATGTCACGGCCACCGTGCGACTCCCCATGCTTCCGTCCCTGCGTTCCCTGAACCTGGCTAACGCGGCGTCCATTGCGGTCTACGAGGCCTGGCGGCAACAGGGATTTTCCGGCGCCCAGATTTGAGCGCCCTCGGCCCATCCCCCGGGCCGCCGGCACCGAATTACTCCTGACAGCAATTCCGGGGCGAGGAGGAAGGAGCGGTAGGTGACACTGTTGGAGACGAGGCGGGCTAAGCCGCCGGCTTTCCCCTTTCCCATGGGCAGCACCGGACGGAATGCTCAGGTTTTACCGCCGGGCGACCTATGCTGGGTAGTGATGGAAACTCCGAACGCGCCAAACTACGAGGCCCCGGCCGCAGTAACAGACACACCGGCGGATCTCAGCAAGCGCTTGGCCGGGCTGCTGGCACGCATAGCCGGCGGCGACCAGGCCGCGTTTGCCGAGTTCTACCAATTGACATCCCGCCGGGTTTTCGGCATGGCCCGGCGAGTGCTCATCGATCCCGAACTCAGCGAAGACAGCACGCAGGAGGTTTTCCTCCAAGTATGGCAAAACGCCGCGAAGTTCAACCCGGAAGCAGGCAGTCCACTCTCCTGGCTGATGACCATTTCGCACCGCCGGGCCGTGGACAAGGTCCGTTCCTCGCAGTCGGCCACCGACCGCGAGGCGAAGTACGGTGCCAGCAGCCAGGACGTGGACCACGACTCCGTCTCCGCCGAGGTGGACAGCAGGCTCGAGGCCGAGGCAGTGGTCCGGTGCCTGGAAACGCTGACCGATACACAACAGGAATCCGTGCGGCTTGCCTACTACGGCGGCCTCACCTACCGCGAAGTCGCGGAAAAGCTAAACGCAGCAGTACCCACCATCAAGTCCCGCATCCGCGACGGACTGATCCGCTTGAAAACCTGTCTGGGGGTGAGTTGAGATGACAGAAATGAATAGTCAGGGAGGCCCCCGCCGTCCAAGCTCTTTCGGAACTGAGATCGCTGCCGACCTCGAATCCGGGCGGGCCGTGGATCTCGCCGAGCTCTATGCTCTGGACGCGATCACCGATACCGAACGCGCCGCTATTGAGCGCTATATCTCGGCCTCGCCCGACGCCGAGCGCAGCGCCTTCTTTGAGCGTGTCCGCCAGGCCCGGGAGACTCTCGCGACGTCCTTCACGGCTGAGGCCGAGCCTCCCGCTGACCTTTTCGCCCGCATCGTGTCGCAGTTGCCGTCGCTCGCGCAGCTGCCAGCCGATGGGCCCGCCGCAGTCACAGCGGCCCCTGCCGCCACGGCCACGCCGGCAACACAGTCGCCGGCAGATGGCTCGGATGAGCTCGCTGCGGCCCGGGTCCGCCGGGAAGAACGACGCCGGCCCGCCGGCGCCCGCCGCTGGCTCACCGCTGTGGCAGCCGCCGGCGTGATCGCCCTCGGTGGCGTGGGAGTGGGTGCGTACATGGCAGACCAGAACGACCCCCTGAACCAGGTGGTCCGGGCCGGCGACGTCCGCGAAGCATCCGTACCCGTCTCCGCCGGCGGCACTGCCACCGTGCTGATTTCTTCATCGAAGGATGCCGTGGTGGTCAAGATGAACGGTGTACCCGCGCCGCCGGCCGGCAAGGTCTACCAGATGTGGCTGATCCCGAAGGACGGCTCGGCACCAGTTTCCCAGGGCCTGATGGACGAAGCTGCCCTGTCGAAGCCTGCTGTGGTGAAAGGCATTGCGTCCGCTGCAGCGCTCGGCATCACCGTGGAGCCTGTGGGTGGCTCGGCCACCCCGACATTCCCCACCGTGGCTGCCGCACCTCTGGGCGCCTGAGCAAACCCTTCGAGTTTTTGTCCAGATAATGTGCCTCAGACGGCGTTTAGGGCACGTTATCTGGACAAAAACTCAGGGGCTGCGCCAAAGGCCAGCCGCGCCACCACCGGAAATCCTAGAACCCGGCGATCGTCCCTGGGCCGTTGACGGCAACCACGTGGAATGCTTCGGCGCTGCGGCCCTCGACAAAGCCCGCACGCCGGGCATTCGCGTGCATGCCGCTGCGCACCGCTGATTCCATGGCCGCGACGTCGGGATGCTGGCTCACGTGCACGTGGATTGCCTCAAGCTTGGCGTCCACATGGTCGGTAACGTCCACAACATGGTTCTCGCGCTCCTCCGGCCCGGCGTAGAGCCACAGCCACGGCAGCTTATAAGCCTCAAGGCCGGCCTCAGCCAGCTCGGGATAGGCGAACGGGTTTTCCACTGCAGGATAGACGGCCCGGGTCACCGCCTCCCCCACAGCGAGGTGGTCCGGGTGGCTCTTCTGCAGACGGTTCCAGTTCCGTTCCGGATGCATGGAAAGCACGACGTCGGGACGGATTTGCCGGATCAGCTTGACCACACCCTTCATCACCTCATGCGTCGGTTCCAGGTAGCCGTCGCGCTCATGGAGGTAGTGGATTTCGGTTACACCCACGAGTGCGGCGGCCCGGCGCTGCTCGGCCGCCCGTAGCGCGATGATCTCCACCCGCTGCGCAGGGTCGAAGCCGCCCGCGTCGCCGTCGGTCATGATGCAGTAGCTGACCTGGATCCCCGCGGCCGTCCAGGCGGCGATGGTGCCGGCCGCACCGAAGTCGATGTCGTCCGGATGGGCGGCGAAACAGAGCACCCGCCCAATCCGGTGGATGTCCGGGTCGAACGGGCTCTGTGCTGAGGCAGCGGCGTGGGCCAAGGTCAGCCTTTTCGCTTCTTGATTTCTTCGGTGGCCTGCGGAAGGACGTCGAAGAGGTCCCCGATGATGCCAAAATCAGCGATTTCGAAGATCGGCGACTCGGCGTCTTTGTTCACGGCCACGATGACCTTCGCTGTCTGCATCCCGGCTTTCTGCTGGATGGCTCCGGAAATGCCGGCGGAGATGTACAGCTGGGGCGACACGGTCTTGCCAGTCTGGCCAACCTGGGCGTCGTGGCTGATCCAGCCGGCGTCCGTGGCTGCACGGGAGGCGCCGACGGCAGCACCGAGGGCGTCCGCAAGCTGCTCCACGGGACCGAAGTCGCCGTCCACGCCGCGTCCGCCGGCCACCACGATGCGGGCGTCCGAAAGATCAGGGCGGCCGCTGGCCACCTTCAGCTCGCGGGCGGTGATGCGGGCCGCCGTGGTGGTGGCATCCGCCGGCACTTCGATGGTAGACGTCTCCGGAGCGGAAACCACGGATGCTGGCTCGGGCGTGACGTTGTTGGCCTTCACCGTCAGGACGGAAACCGCCGTGGTGGCCCTGGCAGCGGTGGTGTAGGAACCTGCGAAGACCGACTTGTGCGCCGTACCATCGGCGTCAACCGCCACAACGTCAGTGATGACGCCGGCGTTGAGCCGGATGCCGAGCCGCGCCGCGATCTCTTTGCCTTCGGGCGAGTTGTCCAGGAGGACCGTGCCCGCACCGGCTGCGCTGGCGGCAGCACCGAGATAGGCTGCCTTCGCCGAGACAAGGTAGTCATCCAGGTCCTGGGCGGAGGGCCGGAAAACGGCGCTGACGCCGTATTCGGCGAACGTGGCCGAAACACCTTGATGCAGTTCGCCGTTCAGGGCAACAGCGGTCTCGCCGAGGGAGCGTCCCAGGGTAAGCAGTTCGAGGGTGCTCTTCTTCAGGGCGTCGCCGGGGTTGTCAATGAATACGAGTACGTTTGCCATGTCTGTGATCCCTCTTAGAGCAGCTTCTGGGCGGCCAGGAAGTCGACGAGCCTGACTCCGGCGTCGCCTTCGTCGGTGATGATGGTTCCAGCCGTGCGCGGCGGGCGTTCCTCGGCAGCTGTTACCGTGGTCCAGGATCCGGCGTGCCCCACGTGCGCGGGATCAACTCCTATGTCGGCCAGGGACAGGGTAGTGATGCTCCTGCGCTTGGCCGCGATGATGCCCTTGAAGTTAGGGTAGCGCGGCTCGTTGATCTGGTCCGTCACGGAGACCACCGCGGGCAGCGAAGCTTCGACGGTCTCCGAGTAGGTGTCAGCGTCGCGGCGCGCGGTGAGCCGCCCGCCGTCGACCGTTAGCGAAGACGCGAAGGTGACCTGAGGCAGGCCCAGTCGCTCGGCGAGCTGGGCCGGCACCAATGACGTCTCGCCGTCGGTGGACGCCATGCCGGTGAGGACAAGGTCCACCGGGGCGCCGGTTCCCAGGTGGCGGATGGCGGCCGCGAGCGCCAGCGACGTGGCGGCGGCATCTGAACCTGCCAGCCCACTATCGGTGAGGTGCACACCTTCGGTGGCGCCCATCTGGAGTGCCTTCTTCACCGCGTTCACCGCACCGGACGCGCCCATGCTCAGCGCAATGACCTGGTTGCCGGCCTTGGCGCCACCGCGGGCCTCAGCCAGCTGCAAAGCGGCCTCAAGAGCGTACTCGTCCAGCTCGGAAAGGATGCTTTCGTCACGGTCCGTCGTGTAGCCCTCGCCGGTGAGGTGACGGTCAAACTGTGCGTCCGGTACATGCTTGACCAGGACGATGATCTTCAATGTCTCTTCCACTGTATTTACAGCAGCCTTCCATGCTTGTGGACAGCCAGCCGGATAGGGTCATGGCCTCGGAACGCCCGGGGTACGGGTAGATCCTAGCTAACCATATAGCCGTCCCCCGTTGCCGTCCCGTTAACGCCTGTGTCACGGCCCTGCCCTGCGCGCACTGGGAACACGGGGAACACGAACGACGGCGGCGGCGATCACCTTGGTGAGCCCCGCCGTCGTCCGCTGTTTATGGTTGGCCGTTCGTCCTGCTGCCCAGTCCCTACTGGTCCGCTGCGGTGCCAAGCGTGACGTCGAACGTCTGTTCCTGACCGTTGCGCAGGACCGTGAGCTTGACGGTGGAGCCGCCGGCCTGCTCGCGGACGGCCGCGGTCAGCTGGTTGGGCTCGCTGATGACCAGGTCATTGAACTTGGTCACCACATCGCCCACCTTGATGCCTGCCTTGGCTGCCGCTGAGTTTGCCTCTACCGTGGCCACGTCAGCGCCGACGGAGAACCCTGAGGTGGTCCCGCTGGATGACTTGTCCCGAACGCTGACACCCAACTGGCCGTGGGATGCCTTGCCGGTGTCGATAATCTCCTGCGCCACCCGTTTGGCGTTGTTGATGGGGATGCTGAAGCCCACACCGATGTTGCCGCTCGACGCGGAATCGGAGCCAGCGGACGCGATGGCCACGTTAACGCCGATGATCTCGCCCTTGCTGTTGACCAGGGCACCACCGGAGTTGCCGGGGTTGATGGCGGCATCCGTCTGGATCACATTGATGGAGATGGACCCCTGGTTTGCGGTGCTTTGGCCTTGGCCACCGTTTGGCGGCGCGAACTGGAAGCCCTGATCGCCGCCCTGCGAGCTGCTGTCACCGTTCTTGGGTGCCGCCGACGAGGCAACGCTGATGGTCCGGTTCAGCGTTGAGACGATACCGTCGGTAACGGTGCCGGTCAGGCCAAGCGGGGAGCCGATCGCGATGGCCGTGTCACCCACATTGAGCTTGCCGGAATCTCCGAGGGTCGCAGGGGTGAGGCCGGACGCGTTATCCACCTTGATGACCGCCAGGTCAGACAGCGGGTCGGTGCCCACGAGCGTGGCCTTGAGGACCTTGCCCGCACTGGTGCGGACCTCAAGGGCCGCGTTGGCGCTCTGGCCATCCAGGGTCACCACGTGCGTGTTGGTCAGAATGTGGCCCTGGTCGTCCAGGACGATGCCCGAGCCGGTCCCGCCGGAGCTGCCGCTGGAAGCGCTGATGGTCACCACGCTGGGGGAAGCCTTCAGCGCTGCTGCCGTGATGGCGTTGACGTCGTCCCTGTTGTTCACGATGACGGTGTCAGGCTGGCTGCTGCTGCTCGCCGCCGACGAGGATCCGCTGTTGAAGAGGTTGCCCGAACCCACTGTGGCTACGCCGCCACCCACGAGGCCGGCGGCCAGGATGCTTGCCACCAGGGTGCCGACGCCGAACGAGGCTTTTCGGCGGGGCGCGTCGGCCGGGTTCGGGGCAGCGTTGTACGGGCCCGCGTTATATGGGACTGCGTTGTACGGGCCCGCGTTATATGGGACTGCGTTGTAAGGGCCCGGACCGTTGTGGTCTGGGTTGTGCTGGCCCGGACCGTTGTGGTCTGGGTTGTGCTGGCCCGGGTTGTGCTGGCTCGGCGTCTGTTGGCCATAGAAGGGCTCGCGGGGAGGATAACCCGGACGGGCCGCACCCGGCAGCGGCTGGGTGGGGTTATCGGGTGCCCCGGATCGGTCCAGCTTCTCGGTTGGATTAGCCTGACCGGCAGCGTCACTGCGGACCTCCGCAGGGCTCTGGTCCGCATTCCGGTTCTCATCCGGTTTGCGGTTCTCCGGCGCTGCACCCTGGGTTGGGTTCTCAGTCATTGGACTTCCTTTCATCCTCGTCTGCATTAACTATGTACCGTCTGGCTGGAACTGGGGCGAACGTTGGCTGGGAGGTTGCTGGGAGGCCGAATTCCGCCGCCAACAGGCTCTTCCGGGGGTTTCGCTGGTGGCATATTCGCCGCTGTGGACGCACCAGGAGGTGCACCATAGAATCAAAAGGAAATGCCACAGCGACCTGCGGCTTTACACCACGCGTGGGGGCGCTGCTGCATTCTGAGACGCTCATTCGTCCCGAATCGGTGTCAGTCGTGCTGAAGGGTTGCACATGCGGTCAAAGTTCAAACGTATCCTCGCCGTGATCGGCCTGACCGGGCTGCTCGCGGTTCCTGCCGGGGCGGCCTGGGCTGAACCGCCCGTGACGCTGGATCCGGCGACCAAGATTGTGGACTCTGCCGGCGTTCTCGGTTCGAAGAAGGCTGATGTACAGGAAGCAATCAAGAAGCTGGGGACCGATCACGCCACCGTTCTCCATGTTGTCACTGTCAAGAAGTTCGAAAACCCAACCGACCGCGAAGCGTGGACGGACGAGGTAGCCAAAAAGGCCAACCTCGGACCTAACGCATTGATTTTTGCGGTGGCTACCGAGACCAGGCAGTACATCCTGAATAAACCCGGTGGCAGCAAGATCAGCACCGCCCAAATTGAAAACATCAAGAGCAAAGCCATCGGCCCGCAGCTGGCCAATGACGACTACGCCCAAGCGGCAATTAACGCCGCTGCAGCCATCGGCGATGCCGCAGGCGGTGGCAACGGCAACGTCCCAGGTGACGGGGCCGACGCTGGGGTCCTCGTCGGCGTAGGCGTCGTAGCCGCCGGTGGGGCTGGCGCCTATCTGTACCTCCGCAACCGGCGCAAGAAGGCCGCTCTGTCGTCCAGCGCCAGCTACGGTCCCCAGGGTGCCGAGCTCGATCCGCTGGCCTCGCTCAGCATCGAGGAACTCCGGCGCAGGAGCGGCTCGCTGATCATCGAGGCCGACGACGCCATCAAGTCCAGCGAACAGGAACTTGGGTTCGCGGAGGCCCAGTACGGCGATGCCGCGGTGGGGAACTTCACCAAGGCCCTGGCCGAGGCCAAAGCCCACATGTCAGAATCCTTCAAGCTCCAGCAGCAGCTTGACGACCACATCCCTGACACGGAAGAACAGCAGCGCAGCTGGCTCGGCGAAATCATCCGCCGTTCAGAGGCAGCGCTTAGCTCGCTTCAGGAACAGAAGGCCGACTTCGATTCGCTCCGCGAGCTCGAGAAGAACGCCCCGCAGGCACTGGCGGCCATCAGCGCCGGAGCCCACGAAGCCGACGCCAAGATCGCCAGCGCCGAACAGTCACTGACGGCTTTGCGTGCCAAGTATGCAGACAGTGCGCTGGTGCAGGTCGCTGACAACATCACCCAAGCCAAGGAACGGCTGGCCTTTGTGCAAAATGCCACGGCCACCGCCCAGGAGAAGCTCACCGCAGGCGAGGGCAGCCTCGCCGCGGTCGCCGTGCGGGCCTCTGAAGAGAGCCTGCACCAGACCAACGTGCTGCTGAACGCCATCGCCAAGGTTTCTGCCAGCCTTGATGAAGCCCGTACCGGCCTGGAGGCGGCCGTCGTTGAGACCTCCCAGGACCTCGCGCAGGCGAAGGCCATGATTCAGTCCGGCGAACACCCCGAACTGGCCGGCCCGGTGGCCGGCGTTGAAGCCGCGCTGGGCCAGGTCAAGGCCGAAATCCAGGGCGGGAAGATCGATCCCATCGCCACCCTGCGGCGGGTTGAGACGGCGCACCAGGCGCTGGACCAGTCCCTCACCGGCATCCGGAACCAGCAGGACCAGGCCCGCCGCGCCCAGGCGTCACTGCAGCAGACCATCATGTCGGCCCAGGCCCAGATCGGCGCCACGTCGGACTACATCACTGCCCGTCGTGGCGGCGTAGGCACGGAAGCCCGTACCCGGCTCGCCGAGTCCCAGCGCAACCTCGACTACGCGCTGTCCATCTCCCGCAACGATCCCGTTACTGCCCTCACGTACGCCCAGCAGGCCCACGCCCTCGCGGCCCAGGCAGCGCAGCTCGCCCAGGCCGACGTCGACAACTTTGGTGGCTACGCCAACCAGGGCTTCGGCGGCGGGGGCATGTTCGGCGGTCGCGGCGGAGGCGGTGGCGGCCTCGGTGGCGCCATCCTTGGCGGTATCCTCATCAACTCCATCCTCAATGGCGGCAGCGGCGGAGGCTGGGGCGGTGGCCACAGTGACGGCGGCGGCTGGGGCGGTGACTCCGGCGGCGGCGATATGGGCGGCGGCTGGGGCGGCGATTCCGGCGGCGGCGGGGACTTCTGACCCATCACAGGCTAGGCGCCGGACGGGATCACCCTGCCGGCGAAACAAGCGGTACAACAACTGTTCACTGATCTCAGTGGCCACCATTGAGCAGGACGAAAGGTAACACCATGGTTAAGCAGTCCATTTTCGGCCGGATCGCACAGCTGGCAAAGGCAAACATCAACACTTTGCTGGACAATGCTGAGGATCCGCAGAAAATGCTGGACCAGATGGTCCGGGACTACACCAACAACATTGCGGAGGCTGAATCCGCAGTCGCCCAGACCATCGGCAACCTCCGTATGCTCCAGGATGACTACCGCGAGGACATCAAGAACGCCCAGGACTGGGGCAACAAGGCCCTCGCCGCATCTCGCAAGGCTGACGAATACCGCAGCGCCGGCGACAGCGTAGACGCCGAGAAGTTCGACAACCTCGCCAAGGTAGCCCTGCAGCGCCAGATGTCCGCGGAAAGCGAAGCCAAGGGTGCTGAGCCGAGCATCGCCTCGCAGACCGAGGTAGTGGACAAGCTCAAGTCGGGCCTGGACCAGATGAAGGGCAAGCTCAACGAGCTGACCAGCAAGCGTAACGAGCTGGTTGCCCGCTCCAAGACGGCCGCGGCACAGTCCCAGGTGCACGATGCCATCAAGAGCATCGACTTCATGGATCCCACCAGCGAAGTTGGCCGTTTCGAAGAGAAAATCCGCCGCGAAGAGGCGAAGGTCCGCGGCCAGCAGGAGCTTGCCGCGTCGAGCCTGGACGCCCAGTTCAATCAGCTGGAAGATCTTGGCGAGCAGGTGGAAATCGAGGCACGCCTGGCAGCGCTGAAATCCGGCGGTGCCAAACCGGCCATCGGCGCTTCCGGCGCGAGGTCCGAGTCCACAGTCGACGAAGCCGGCTTCGACAAGCTGTAGCCAGCCGCGTCCGCCGCTGAGCGGGCCAGCCGGGGCCGGGGTTCATCATGAACCCCGGCCCTTGCTATGCCCGGACAGCACCTCCCACCGGTAGTGCAACCGGCCCCGGTGCGGCCGTGGTCGCGGATGTGTAGCGTGGAGGCCATGGCTTCCCTCGTCTCATCCTCCCTAGTTTGGCTCCGTGACGACCTTCGGCTGGACGATAACCCCGCACTGTCCCACGCCGTCAAACTCGGCCTCCCGCTCACGGTGGTCTACATCCTCGACGAGGAATCCCCCGGAATCCGTCCATTGGGAGCCGCGGCCCGCTGGTGGCTACACCACTCGCTGACGTCCCTGGCAGCGGCGCTTGCCGAGTCCGGGTCCGCACTCACCCTCCGGCGCGGACCTGCCCGCCGAGTGATCCGGGACCTCATAGCCGAAACCGGCGCGCGGCATGTGCTCTGGAACCGGCGCTACGGCGGTCCCGAGCGGTCCCTGGACGCCGATATAAAGGCCTGGGCAACCGCGAATGACATCGAAGCCGCCAGCTTCCAGGCCAACCTGCTCTTCGAGCCGTGGACCATCACCACCGGAACAGGCGGCCCCTACAAGGTGTTTACGCCCTACTGGCGGGCCTGCACAGCGTCCGGCGAGCCCCGAGGGCCACTGGATGCACCGGCCGGCCTGCCCTCCCCTGCCGCTGCCGGGTCGAAGACGCAGGCCGGCAGCGACGCACTGGCGGAGTGGTCACTGCTGCCCGTCTCGCCGGACTGGAGCGGCGGACTGGCTGCGACCTGGGAACCAGGGGAGGCCGGAGCACACAGCAGGCTTGAGGACTTCCTGGACGGGCCCGCACAGGATTACGGCACCGGGCGCGACATACCCGGGGTGGACGGCACCTCCAGGCTGTCCCCCCACCTCCGATTTGGTGAAATCAGTCCGTTCCGCGTCTGGCATGAGCTCCGCCGCCACTTCCCCCGCGAGACGACGCCCGACGTCGGGATCTTCCGTTCCGAGCTGGGCTGGCGGGAGTTCTGCTGGCAGCTGCTCTATGCCAACCCCCAGCTGGCTACCCGAAACTATCGGCCGGACTTCGACCGGTTCGAATGGCAGCAACCCACCGCGGCGGAACTGGGCGCCTGGCAGCAGGGCCGAACCGGCTATCCGCTGGTGGACGCGGGGATGCGGCAGCTGTGGCAGACGGGCTGGATGCACAACCGGGTCCGGATGGCCGCGGCGTCCTTCCTCGTCAAGAACCTCCTGGCCGACTGGCGCCTGGGCGAGGCGTGGTTCTGGGACACCTTGGTGGATGCCGATGCGGCGAGCAACCCCGCTAACTGGCAGTGGGTGGCAGGCTCAGGCGCCGACGCGTCCCCGTACTTCCGGATCTTCAATCCGGTAACGCAGAGCAAGAAGTTCGACGCCGAGGGCCGGTACCTTCGCGCGTTCCTTCCGGAGCTCGCGCAGATGGACCGCAAGGCCATCCATGAACCGTGGAAGCATCCCGATGGCCAGGGCTATCCCGCGCCCGTGGTGGGACTCCCCGAGTCCAGGGAGCGTGCGCTGGCGATCTATCAGAAGCTTCGGGAGGACCAGCCAGGCCGGGACGCGCCCACCGGCCCGGAAATCAGCGGCTGACTTTGCCCATCAGGGAAGCAATGGGGCGCAGGAAGATGGGCCGGGCGAGGAACCATGCCGCCACCATCACGGCCACGGATACAAGGAAGATCCAGAAGCCGAGCCAGCCGTCGCCGTCGGACACTGCGTACATGTGGTTCAGGTTCCGCAGGGCCCCGGTGGCGAACACCAGCAAGACATGCACAACGATGAAAGCCACGAAGTAAATCATGACGGGGAAATGGATGGCCCGCGCCAGCTCGATCGGGTACGCCTTGTTCAGCGCGGCAGCCTTCTTGGGCCAGGCGGAGGACGTCCGGATGCCCGAGATGAAGGCAAGCGGCGCAGCGATGAAGACGGTAAGGAAGTAGGTCAGCAGTTGCAGGGCGTTGTAGTTGACCCAGCCGTTTTCGGTGGGCCAGTTCAGGGATGCATACTGCAAGGCTGCGGACAGCGCGTTGGGAAAGACATCCCAGCTGGTGGGGACGATCCTGGTCCACTGTCCTGTCGCGAACAGGAGGACGGCAAACACCAGTCCGTTGAGGATCCACAGTGCGTCCAGCGTCAGGTGGAACCAAAGCTCCAACGTGATCTTGGTGGGCGCGTTCCTGGTCTTGAGCAGGCCCTTGTTGTTGCGCGTCCAGTGGCCGGTGGGGCGGTTGGTGGTCCGCACCTGCCAGCCGGTCCTGATGATGAGCAGCAGGAAGAAACCATTCAGGAAATGCTGCCAGGCCAGCCACGTCGGGAATCCGACAGGCGCGCCCTCAGGGAGTTCCGAATGCCCCGGATAGTCCGCCAGGAACGAGGCCACCGCAGGAAGGCCCGTCATCCATTTCGCCAGCAGCACCACCAGCACCAGCACTACGAGCGCGGCAGGAACACCCCAGTAGAGCCCGGAGCGCTTGCCTGTCGAGGAGCCGGGCTTCTTCGTGGGTGTGGACATCGAACAACATTCCTCTCGAGAATGACTGACCAGGTGCTCAAAGGGCTTTGCGAACGAGAATACTAGGAACCACGTGTAATCGGGCAAAAGAAGACCCCGACCGGCGTCATGCCGGTCGGGGTCTTCTCCATGGTTGCGGGGACAGGATTTGAACCTGTGACCTCTGGGTTATGAGCCCAGCGAGCTACCGAACTGCTCCACCCCGCGTCGCAAGAACAACACTACCGTACTTTGGAGTAGGTAAAAACCAATCGTGATTAAGGGTCACTTCAACACCGAGGTTGCCTGCCTGGGGCGGGTCCGGTTAAACCAAAAAGTCCGGATTCTGTTTCCAGAATCCGGACTTTTCCGCCAGTTGCGGGGACAGGATTTGAACCTGTGACCTCTGGGTTATGAGCCCAGCGAGCTACCGAACTGCTCCACCCCGCGTCGCAAGATCAACTCTACCGTTCGGTGAACGGGAGACCAAATCCTGGTGGCGTGATGTGCGTCTCGCTGGGTCAAACCCCCTAGTTGCTGGCTGCAGGCGAGGGCGTCGCCGTTGATTTAGCTTCCGGCGATGGGGTCGCCCCGGGCGACGGCGTGGCTTCGGGGGCCGGCGCCGGGATCTTGCCCTCGGAGTCAATCGCCTTCTGCAGGGCCGCAGCCAGCTTCTTCTGTGCTTCCCCATAAGCTGCAAAGTCGCCGGCTGCCAAGGCTGCCTGGCCGGCCTTGATGGCAGCGTTCGCCTCATCCAGCGCGGCCTTCAGGTCAGCCTGGGCACCTGCGCTCACCGGCGGTGTGGTCCCCGTAGGGGGCGGGGTCTGGCCGTTATTGGCCGAATCGCCGGCAGAGGCGCCCGAATCTCCGTTGAACAGCTGCTTCAACGCTTCATCCAGGGTCGGCGCAAAACCGACCTTGTCACCGAAGGCCACCAGCACACGCTGCAAGGTGGGGTAGGACGTCTCGCCGGTTGACTTCAGGTAGACCGGCTGCACGTACAGGATGCCGCCGCCCACAGGCAGCGTCAGCAGGTTACCGTTGAGCACTTCGGAGGCACCCTGCCGCAGAAGGTTCAGAGCCTGGGACACCGTGGGATCCGAGTTGAACTTGTTCTGGGCCTGTCCCGGGCCCGGAACCTGCGTTGCGGGGGGAATCTGAAGCAATCGCAACTGCCCATAGGTGTCAGCCTTGACGCCCATTTGGTTGCCGGCGTCAGAGTCCGCCGCCAGGAAGCCATAGAGGACGTTCCTGGCAGTGCCGTTCACGATCTGCGGAATGAAGGAGGACGTGAGCTGGAAGGCCGGTTGCTTCTGGTCGGGCATCTGCAGTGACATGTAGAACGGAGGCTGCTTGACGTCGGTCTTTACGGTGGGGTCGTTCGGAACGCTCCACACTTCGTCGCTCTTGTAGAAGCTCACGGGATCAGTGACGTGATACCGGCCCAGGAGCTCGCGCTGCACCTTGAACAGGTCCTCCGGGTAGCGGACATGGCTCATCACATCCCCGGACATCTCTGAGTACGGCTTAAGCGATGTGGGGAAGACTTTCTGCCACGCCTTCAGTATCGGGTCCTGGTCGTCCCACGCATAGAGGGTGACCGAGCCGTCGTAGGCATCAACCGTGGCTTTCACTGAATTCCTGATGTAGTTCACCGAACTGTTGGGAAGAGCAACGGTCCGGCCTGAGGTGGTCTGGGAGTCCGTGGTGGCAGCGGAGAGCTGCTCCTGCTGCGAGTAAGGGTAGTACTGGCTGGTGGTGTAGCCGTCCACGATCCACTTGACGCGGCCGTCAACAACGGCCGGGTAGGCGTTGCCGTCCACCGTCAGGTACGGCGCGACTTTCTCGACCCGGGCACGCGGGCTGCGGTCGTACAGGATCTGGGATTCAGCGTTGACCCCGTCTGAGAGGAGGAGATCCGAGGACTGGAACTTGATCGAGTACAGGACCTTGTTGAAGAAGCTGCCCACATTGGGACCGCCGTTGCCGGTGAAGGTGTACTGGGTTTCCGCGTCCCCTTCCTTGCCGGAGGGCCTGTCCTGTTCGCGCTGAGGGGATCCCGCCGGCGCGCCGACAATGGAGTACTCTGGGGAATTTTCGCCGAAGTAGATCCGTGGCTCGTAGGTGGAGTCATTGCCAAGGACTCCGGTTGATGGAATTCCCGACTGCAGGAACTCCGGCTTGCCGTCAACGGTGAACTTGTTTCCCTTGGCCGCCACCACGCCGTAGCCGTGCGTGTAGACGACGTGCTGGTTGAGCCAACCCTGCTGGTTTGTGGCGATGTTCGCCGGGTTCAGCTCGCGCACGGCGATGACGGTGTCCTGGATCTTGCCGTCCACCTCGTAGCGGTCCACGTTAAGTGCATCTGGGAACTGGTAGTACGGGCGGTACTGCTCCAGCTGGGAAAACGCGTCGGAAATCAGGTTGGGGTCCAGGAGCCGGATGTTGGCTGTGGTCTGTGCATCAGGAGCCAGCGCACCGGTGCTGGCGGTGTTCGTAGCGTCGTAGCGGTTCACTTGGATCTTGTCCAGGCCATAGGCGGCCCGGGTCATTTCGATGTTGCGGCCGATGAAGTCCTTCTCATACGTCTGCTCGGAAGGACGGACCTGGAACTGCTGGATGACCCACGGGTACACACCGCCGGCAAGGATTGAGGTGATGATGAGCATTGCCGTGCCGATAACGGGCAGGCGCCAGCGGCCAATGACTGCAGCGATGATGAAGAGGATGGCCACCAGGCCTGCAGCCACAGCGAGGATCGCTTTGGTGGGGATCACGGCGTTCACGTCCGTGTACAGTGCGCCAGCCCAACGCCCGCCGCTGTTCTGCAAGGCGGCGTAGCGGTCCAGCCAGAAGTTGGTGCCGAGCAGGAGCAGGAAGGCTGCACCGGTTACGGCGAGGTGGATCTGCGCCGCGCGGCTGGTGAACACGCCGCGTTCCATCAGCCGGATGCTGCCATAAAGGTAGTGGGTGAGGATTCCGGCGATGCCGGCCACCACCACCACGCTGATCAGGAACCCTGTGACGAATCCCAGGAACGGAAGAGTCATGAGGTAGAAGCTGATGTCCAGGCCGAACTCAGGATCGCTCTGGCCGAACGGCTCCTGGTTGAAGAACAGCAGCACTTTCTGCCATTGGCTGGCCGCAGCGCTGCCCGCGAACAGTCCGAACAGGATGGGCAGGCCCACCATAACGACGCGGCGGACCGGTTCAAGCTGGGCCTGGTAGCGGTTCAGGTTGTCACGCATCTCGGAGTCGGGTGCGTACACCGGCCGTGCGTGGTAGGCAACCCGGATGGCAAAAAAGACGGCCGCAAACATAAGCGCGAAGCCGGCGAGGAAGATCCCGATCCGGGCGAGGTTTTCCGTCACAAACACTTCGAAGTAGCCGAGCTGCCGGTACCAGAGGACGTCAGTCCAGACGTTGGCGAAGAAGATGAAGCCCACCACTACGATGGCAACAACGATCAGCGTGGGCGTTAGGGCCCCGCGTCGCGAGGGGGGTCTTCCGGGCGGGATGGGGCTGGTAGGACGGGACAAACTCGGTACCTCATAGCTGGTCGTCAGGTTTACATGAGAAGCGTGCGTGCGGTTGACGTCCGGCACCGGTCAAGCGTGTGGCAACGTCCGTCATATCTGCCACGAGTGGCGGTAAAGCTTAGTTCCTGGCCTCAGTCTAGTTGCTGGCGCAGACCGGCAAAGCGCCCGTGTCCTGCCCGGATCCGGCGAGTTCGACGGCGTGGCGCGCCTCTGCGATGTTCTCCACTTTGAGCACCTGCAGTCCCTCCGGCACATGGCCCACAACTTCGTCGCAGTTTTCTGCCGGGGCGAGGAATACGGTGGCTCCCCCGGCACGCGCGCCCAGCATCTTCTGCCGGATGCCGCCGATGGGACCTACGGTGCCGTCGGGGGTGATGGTCCCCGTTCCGGCGACATGTTTGCCGCCGGTCAAGTCCCCCGGTGTCACCGTGTCGATAATGCCCAGCGAAAACATCAGCCCAGCGCTGGGCCCGCCCACCTTGTCCAGGGAAATTTTCACGTCGAACGGAAACGTGAACAAGTACTTGAGCATGACGCCGAGAATGTAGCGGCCCGCACCGTTGTTCATGGGGGTGATGGTCTGTGTGACGGATTTCCCTGCGCGCTGCACCACCAGGGTGGCCGGCGCTCCGTTGCCGGCGGCAAGTTCCTCCTGCACAACAGCGAGCGAAGTGATGGGTTTGCCGTTGATCGATTCAAAGATGTCCCCGTCCTCAACCTTGCCGGCCGACGGCGAACCATCAGGCAGCCCCGCAGCCTGGAGCTGCTGGCCGAAGGGAATGCCAAGCTCCTTGAGCGCCGAGGCCACAGCGTTCTCCTGCGACGAGGTCATGGCCACGGAGCTCTGTTCGTCGGCCTGCTCCTTCGTGGTGCCGCTGGGGTACAGCAGTTCCACAGGGTGAACGGACTTGGACCCGTCCAGCCAGGCGGCGAAGGCACCCAGAACGCTCACCGGGCCGTTGGGGCCGCCGTCAACATAAACGGTGGTCAGGTCCAGGTTTCCCTGGGCGGGATAGGTTTCGTGGCCCCTCACGCTGATGACAGGACTGCCCTGGCTCTGGCCGATTGTGTTGAAGGTGGGTCCGGGTGACTCCACAACATAGGGCACCGGGACGGTTACGGCCGCGATCCCCAGACCCAGCGCCAGGACGCCGGAAAGCATCATCACGGACACCCGCCGGTCCTCTGGCGGGGAGCTGCGTGGGGCATATTGCCCGGTCGGCGGGATGCCGGCAAGGCCCGTTCCGGGTGCTGCGGCACTCGCTGTGGTGCCGGCGTCGAACTCTGGATCGTGGTCCTCATGCGGATGATCGCCGCGGGTTGTAGTCACTGAATCAACAGTACGCGGTGCCGCCTCCGGCCGGCTCTTTGCCTACAGCGAACGTGACGCCTGTCCGGCAGACAGCCGCTCCGGCCCGGGGTACCGTGAAGTGAACAGTCACACCGACGATCGGCGGGATCATGACCTCCAACCCACTCAATCCATCCAACGGCGACGATACGCCGAAGGATCCGTTGACCGAGATGCTGCAGAACCTGATGGGCGGCAAGGGCATGGAAAACTTCGACCCTGCCGAACTCGCAAAGGCAGCCGGCCTGCCGAACGACCCCAATCTCCTGGCCCAGATGTTCTCCCAGGTCCAGGCCATGATGAGCGCCCCGTCCGAGGGGCCCGTCAACTGGCAGCTCGCGCACGAGAACGCCCGCCGGGTTGCCGCCAGCAGCGCCGACCCGTCCGTCACATCCCTGCAGACCCGCGAAGTCGACGAGGCCCTGCGGCTGGCTGAACTGTGGCTGGATCCCGTGACCGACCTGCCTGCCACCGGCCTGATCGGCCGCGCGTGGTCCCGCGCTGAGTGGGTCGAAGCCACCCTGGGAACGTGGAAGCGGCTGACCGAGCCCGTAGCCAACAGCATCGCCAACGCTCTTTCCAGCGCCATGACCGAACAGATGCCCGAAGAGATGAAGTCCATGATGGGCGGGGCCTCGTCCATGCTGCAGAACATGGGCGGCGCGATCTTCGGGATGCAGCTCGGGCAGGCCATCGGCGCACTGTCCGCCGAGGTTGTCAGCTCCACCGACATCGGCGTTCCCCTGGCCGACCTGGAAATGGCGCTCCTGCCGGCCAACGTGACCAAGTTCGGCGAGGGCCTGAGCCTCCCCGAGAACGACATCCGGCTGTTCCTGGCCGTCCGCGAGGCCGCCCACACACGGCTGTTTGTCCAGGTGCCCTGGCTGCGCGGCCACCTGCTCGGCGCCATCGAGGCCTACGCCCGCGGCATCCACATCGACACATCCAGGATTGAAGAGCTGGCCCGCGACCTGGACCCCAGCAACCCTGAAGGCATCCAGGAAGCACTCTCCCAGGGTGTCTTTATGCCGCAGCGGACCCCTGCACAGGAGCAGGCGCTGGAAAAACTGGAAACCGCCCTGGCCCTCGTTGAAGGCTGGGTGGACGAACTCACCGCTGCGGCCACGGAGAAACTGCTGCCCTCCGCCGGCGCGCTCCGGGAAACAGTCCGGCGCCGCCGTGCCACCGGCGGTCCGGCGGAGCACGCGTTCTCTTCCCTCGTGGGACTGGAACTTCGTCCCCGCCGCCTGCGCGAGGCGGCCACGTTGTGGGCCGCGCTTAGGGACGAGCGCGGTATTGCCGGACGCGATGCCATCTGGCAGCACCCGGACCTCCTCCCCACCGCCGAGGACCTCGATGACCCGCAGGGCTTCAGCGGCCGCCGCAAGCTGGCCGAGGCCAGCGACACCGAAGTGGACGATGCCCTGCAGAAGCTGCTGAGCGGCGGCTTCGACGACGCGCCGCAGGATGATTCCGACGCTGGCGACGGGGAACAGCCCACTGGCGACGGTGACCAGCCCAAGGCTTAGCCAGACCCCACGGGACGACGGCGGCCACGCCGGCTTTCGCCGCCGCTGGAGGTATTCGAATGCGCCGGATCATCCAGATGATGTCGGTGTCCTTACGCGACGGCGACGTTTAGACGACCCTCCCTAGTCGGCGTCACCTGACGCTGAATCATTGCTGCCTGCGGTCAGACCCCGGGAGGTGGCGAAGGACACGCCTTCCAGGAATGCCTTGGCCCGCATCGTGTCAGGGTAGGCCTCCAACAGCTTCCAGAACGCGGCATTGTGCCCGGCCACCAGCAGGTGGGCGAGTTCGTGCAACAGAACATAATCGATGACCCACTGCGGCATGGGCCTGAGCTTGTCGGAGAGCCGGATGGAACCTTCCGACGGCGTCGCGGAGCCCCAGCGCGAGTTCTGGTTGCTGACCCAGCGGACCGACGTCGGGATTGCCCTGCCGCCGAAGTGCCGGGCCGAAAGGGCTGCGGCGTGGGCGGCCAACGCAGTATCTGTGGCTGGCTGCTTACTTCCTTTGCGGGAGCGCCGCTCCCCCTGGCGGTGCAGTTTCTCCAGCATGCGGTGCACCCATTCAGACTCCTGCGCCGCGGTGAAACGGGCCGGAATGGCCACCACTGCCGTGCCGTTCTCCCAGAAGGCGGCCACGGTCCTGGTCCGGCGCGCCGACCGCCGCACTTCAACGCGTGCCCCGTCTGCGGTGGTGAGGGGAAGGGTGTCCTGTCCTGCCGGCCGCCGGGTCACAGGGTGGTGCTTTCGACGAGCACCCGCAGCACGTCCTCGCCGTAGCGTTCCAGTTTGGACGGACCCACGCCTGCCAGCGCCGCCAGTTCCTCCAGTGTGGACGGTTTGGCCTCTGCGATGGCGGTCAGCGTGGCATCCGTGAAGACCACGAACGCCGGCACCTCCGCGGCCAATGCAATTTCCTTCCGCCACTGCCGAAGGGCATCGAAGCTCTGTTCTTCGTAGCTGGGAGGACAGTCGTTACAGCGGCCCACCTTCCGTTCGGCGCCACTCGCCAGCATGCTTCCACAGATCCTGCAGGTGGCGGGGGCCGCCGATTTCCGGCGCGGTGCCGGCCCTTTTCCGCGGGCGCTGGAACTGGCAACCGAGTTGGGCCGGAGCCCGTCGAGGAAGCGTGAGGGTTTGCGGTTGGCTCGGCCGCCCGGCGTGCGTGCCGTGGACCAGGAAAGTGACAGGTGCTCGCGGGCCCGCGTGATGCCCACGTAGAGCAGCCGGCGCTCCTCATCCACGGCTTCGGGTGTGTCCGCGAAGGAAATGGGCATCAGGCCTTCGCAGAGGCCCACCAGGAACACGGCGTCCCATTCGAGACCCTTGGCGGCGTGCAGCGAAGCCAGCGTCACACCCTGGACAGTGGGCGCATGCTGGGCGAGGGACCGCTCCTGGAGTTCATTAACAAAGTCACCGAGACTGAACTGCTCGCCCCGGACGTGGACAAGCTCGTCCGCAAGAGCCACTAGCGCGGCCAGGGACTCCCAGCGTTCGCGCAGCGCGCCGCCGTTATGGGGTGGAGCCTCCGTGTAACCCAGCGAGGCCACGATATCGCGGACCAGTTGGCCGAGAGGTTCCGGTGTCGCGGTTTCAGCGACGGCCCTGGTGGCCGCGCGCAGCTGAAGGATGGCGTCGCGCACTTCCTTGCGGGCGAAGAAACGCTCACCTCCACGGAGCTGGTAGCTGATTCCGGCCGCCGCGAGCGCCTGTTCGTAGGCTTGGGACTGTCCGTTGGTGCGGAAAAGGACAGCCACCTGGCTGGCGGGAGTGCCGGCGTCGAGCAGTTCCTGAATCTTGATGGCCACGGTGGCGGCTTCGGCTTCATCGTCGCTGCATTCGGTGAACTGCGGGACGGGCCCGGCCGGCCGCTGGGCCACCAGCTGCAGCGGAGCCGCCCAGGCAGCATCAGCCACCGGCCCGCCGCCGCGACGGGCGGCAAGGAGGTCGTTGGCCAGCTTGACCACCTGCGGCGTGGAACGGTAATCCCGGATCAGTTTGACCACATTGGCCTCGGGGTACTGGGCCTTGAATCCCAGCAGGTGTTTGGGCGAAGCGCCGGTGAACGAGTAGATCGTCTGGCTCGCATCGCCCACTACGCACAGCTCGTCCCGCCCACCAAGCCACAGTTCCAGGAGTCGCTGCTGCAGCGGCGAAACGTCCTGGTACTCATCCACCACAAAATGCCTGTACTGCTCGCGGACGGTGGCTGCGACTTTCTGGTCCTCCTGCAGGATCCCGACTGTGATCAGGAGTACGTCCTCGAAGTCGATGACGTTGCGGTCGGTCTTGACGTCCTCATAGGACTGGAAGACCCGGGCGACGGCGGT
Source organism: Pseudarthrobacter sp. S3 (assembly GCF_050156905.1). Classification (NCBI taxonomy): domain Bacteria; kingdom Bacillati; phylum Actinomycetota; class Actinomycetes; order Micrococcales; family Micrococcaceae; genus Pseudarthrobacter; species Pseudarthrobacter sp. S3. Next base: position 2,925,119 of record NZ_CP189583.1, read on the forward strand.
GAGATCGAACCCGCCCGGAGTTCCCCTGCCCTGCGCGTTCTCCAGGTAGTTGGCAGGGGTCAGCATGGAGACCTTGGCCCACTCGATTTCGGAGGCGAGGTCCCGGATGGACGCGCGGTCAGTGCTGAGCCGCAGGCGGCGGGACGCTTCAGCGATCATCTGGGCCTTGTGGTCCAGCAGGTTGGGCAGCGTGCCGCCGACCGCCTGCGGCCAGAAAAACTGCAGTTGCCGCAGGGCGGCGGCGTGGAAGGTGCGCGCCTGGACACTGCCCACGCCGAGGTCCCGCAGCCTGCTACGCATTTCCGCGGCAGCCCGGGCGGTGAACGTCACGGCGAGGAGCCGCTGGGGACTGTACACCCCTGAGTGCACGCCATAGGCAATCCGGTGCGTAATGGCCCGGGTCTTGCCGGTGCCGGCACCTGCAAGGACGCACAGCGGCCCATTCAGCGTGCTGGCGACCTCGCGCTGTTCAGCGTCAAGTCCCCCAAGGATTCGTTCCTCAAGGGACTCGGCACTGTCAAAATTCTCTGTGGTCACTTCTGCTGCTCTGTTGTTGTCGCGACTGCCACGTGCTGGCGTCTGGCCAAGGGTGATGCCTGGTCCGGGTCTTAGGTGTCCGGGCGGTCCATGATCCGGCCGCCATACCAGTGCTCAATCAGCGAGCGTGCAATGGACAGCCGGCTGGAGATGGTGATTTCACCTGTAAGCACGGCGTCCTGGAGTTCTGCCCGGCTGAACCAGCGCGCACGGGTTACCTCCACGCCGTCGGGCTTTGCCACGGCGTCTTCGGTGATGGCGGTAAATCCAAGCATAAGGGAGGCCGGGAACGGCCACGACTGCGAGCCCAAGTACTGGCATCCCGTGACCCGGACGCCCACTTCTTCGTGGATTTCCCTGACGACAGCCTGTTCCAGGGATTCGCCTGGTTCGACGAATCCGGCCAGCGTGGAGTAGTTCTTGGCGTCAACCGGCCCGCCGCCACCTAGCAGCAGCCGTCCGTCCGGCCCTACAACTGTGACGATGATGGCCGGATCCGTGCGGGGGTAGTGTTCCGAGCTGTCCACGGGACAGCGGCGGACCCAGCCGCCGGCCTCCACTGCGGTACGGGCCCCGCAACGGGGGCAATGCGTATGGCCGGCATGCCAGTTGGCGATGGCGCTGGCTTCCACGAACAACGCCGTGTCAGTGGGGTTTAGGACGGCAGCGATGTCGCGGAAGCCAGCCCACTGCGCATCATCCGGGATTCCCGCAGCACCGGGCTCGGCAGGTGCGGAAAGGATAACGAGGACCACTTCGGTGCCGGCGGCAAGATCCGAGCCGTCCAACGCTGCGCCAAGATAGATGACCTGCTCCGGGGCTGAGCCGCGGTCCCGCAGGTCAGCGAGCAATTGGGCGGCTGCGGGCAGCAAGAGCTGGTTGCCTTGTACCAGGGCCTGCCGCCCGGCCAGGACCACTGCCCGAGTATGCTCGCTGTCCAGCAATTCCTCAACCATGCCTGGCCGGACGCGGTCAGCGGAGCCTCGGTCAACGGCAGCAGGGAGGACCGGCAGCACGGTATCGAACAGGTGGTTGGCCGGCAGCTGGACTGACTGCGGCTGGTAGGCCGGTATAGCGGACTCCGCATGACTCATGTGTCCACCGTACTGACTCGGGCTGACAATTTACATTCGGCGGGGCCATTCGGCAAGGACATGTGCTGTGGGCCTCCACGCGGTGCGCCGAGACCGACTTTTGCAGCATATCTGGAGACTCGCCGCCGCACATCGTTGTCTTGGACGCCACTCAATCTACCGTGGAACGGTGAGAAGAAAACCGATCGAACTGGCAGCCGTGGCAACCGCGGCAGTCCCCGGGCTGACCCCTACCGCCGTTAGCTCCGCTGCGGACGATCCCGCGGATTTCGACTCCGCGCTGCTGCTGGATTCGGAGGGCAAGCAGTGGCGGGTAAGGTCCCCGCGGCATGCGGAAGCAAGCGCCAGGCTCGAAACGGAGTTCCTCGTCCTCCGGGCATTCGTACCGGCCATCCGGGCAGAGTTGCCCTTCCTAATGCCCACGGTGGCCGGTAGCGTCCGGCTGGGCAGCCTCAGCACCTTTGTCTACTCCCATCTGGCCGGCAGCACGCAAAGTGTTGAGGAACTCACCGCGGGTCCCGCCACGCTGGCCCGGGAAATCGGGACAGCTCTGGCGGCCATCCATGATCTTCCGCACTCCCTGGTCAGCAACGCGGACCTGCCCAGCTATACGGCCAACGAATTCCGCCAGCGCCGGCTCAACGAGCTTGACCAGGCAGCCACTACCGGAAAAATTCCGGCGTCGCTGCTGCTCCGCTGGGAGCATGCCCTCGAAGACGTTTCGCTATGGCGGTTCAACCCGTGCGTTGTCCACGGCGACCTGCACGAGGACAACCTGCTCGTGGAAAGCGGCCGCGTCACGGCCGTTGCGGGTTGGACGGACCTTCGGATCGGGGATCCCGCCGACGACTTTGCCTGGCTGGTTGCCTCGAATGAACAGGATTTCGTGGACGCCGTTCTGGCAAGTTACACCGGCAGCCGCCGCGACGCCCCGGACCCGCATCTGATCCGGCGGGCCGCCTTGTCTGCCGAGTTCGCGTTGGCCCAATACCTGGTCAAGGGCATAGCGGCCGGCGACGACGGGATGGTTGCCGAAGCCGAAGGCATGCTGGAAACGCTCGCGGCCGATGTCGAAGAGCACGGCGGTCAGGCCATCAGTGTCGAACCGCTCCGCGCACCGAATGCCCCGGCCGACGACGCCGCCCAGTCCCCTGCTGCCCACACCGCGGCAGCGGGCAGGTCCCAGCAGGTCGGTCAGGCCGCTGCTCCGGCCGTGACCGTCGCCCCTGTGCCCGTCCTGTCAGCGGTGCCGGTTCCCGCAACGCCCGTTCCAGTGGCGCCCGCAGTGGACGTCAGCCGAATCCCCGCCGAGCCCATCCCGTCCGACAAAGCAGCGGCCCACGACGAGCCTGACGACAAACCGGCAGCACGTCCGCTTGCCGAGGACACGTCCACCGCGGCCATCAGCATCGTCGAAGTCAGGAAGCACTGACACCCGGAAGCTCTTCGTGAATTCAGGGAGCACCGGCGTCAGGGCACGCTGACATCCAGGGCGGCGGTCACGATTCGTTCAAGCTCCTCGGCAGTGCCCAGATCGTGCAGCCGAACCACTTGGTTGTCCGCAACGTAGAAGAAGGCGGCCCTGACGTCCTCCACCGCCACGCCCTTGAGCCGGGACCAAGCCAGCCGGTACGCGGCGAGCTGCACCGATTTGGCCCTCAGCTGGGCGGCAGAGGGCCGGCGTCCGGTTTTCCAGTCCACCAGGTCCCACCTCCCGTCCCCGTCCTGGAAGACAGCATCTATGCGTCCACGGACCACAACGTCGCCAACACGGGTTTCCACCGGCACTTCGACAAATGCCGGCGACCGGTCGGCCCATTCCGAGGCTTTGAAGGTGGCCACCATGGTGTCGAGGCCGTACGCGGCGTCAATGTGATCGTCCGAGCCGGGGGCCTCACCAAGATCCAGCATGCCGGCTGCGCCGAAGTACTCTTCAACCCAGGCATGGAATGCCGTCCCCTTCCGCGCGGACATGCCGGGCTCACGCGGAACAGGCCTTCGCAGACGGCCCACTACCCCCGCCGGGTCCTCGCCAAGATCCACCAGCGTGGACGCAGAGATGTGGCCGGGCAGGTGAACGTCCTGCCCGGAAGCGCGCCGCGAACGCCGTTCCAGCAGCAAGGCCGCTTCCCTCGCCCAGCCAGCCGCATTGCCCCGAAGTCCTGACCCTGACTCCGTGGCGGATGCATGTTCCAGAATTGGCGCTGGGTCCCCGGGAATCAAGGCCTCCAGAGCGTCCCGGACACGCGCTGCGGCGTTCTCCATGGCCTGCCGCCTGCCGGGAACAACCCGCAGTCGCTCCCCGGTCCGCGCGTCCACCGGGCCTTCGAGGGGGTCATAGGGCCATCCGGCGACCTCAGTTTCGGTAGTCAGCGGGCTCTTCTCCGGCAGGGAGCCCTCGTCCACTGACGCCGGGTGCACCACGGCAGGGTTCGTTTCCGTGTCCCTTCCCGGAGCGCTGTCAGGCCCGGAGCCGACAAGCTGTTCCAGTTCAGCGAGGAACGGTGACATCTCGGCACGCCCTGCCCTGGAGCCCACCCATGCTGCGCTGGAGACCCAGAGGACGTGCTTTGCCCTGGTGTAGGCCACATAGGCAAGGCGGCGTTCCTCACCCTCACCGTGGACCTGGACCGCTGATTTGAAGTCCTTTTCGGCGTCCACCCAGCCCTTCTGGTCCGGCTGGTCGGTATCCCATTGGGGCAGGTCCGTTCGGTCCCCGCGCAGCGGCCACGGCAGTGCCGCCGCGCCGCTGCTCCAGCGGGAATCCTTGTTGCTGGGGAAGGCACCGGCGTTGAGGCCCGGAACAAAAACGACATCCCATTCCAGCCCCTTTGACGCATGGACAGTCAGCAGCTGCACAGCCTCGCGGTTGATATCCGGCGGCGGAGCCTCTAGGCCGTTTTCCTCGGCCGCGGCGGCTTCAAGCCAGGCCAGGAACGCCAGGATGTCCACGCGGTGCGAGGTTCGCAGGAAGCCGGCTGCCGCGTCCTGAAAGGCATCCAGGTTTCGGCGGGCCTGGTGGATGCTGGTTCCCGGCCGCGCTGCCACTTCGATGTCGAGCAACATGGCTCGTTCCACCTCACCGAGCAGCGTGGTGAGGTCGTCCCCGAGATAGCCGCGCAGCTGCCTGAGTTCCGTAGAGAGCCTGCCGAGGCGGTCGCGGGCCTGGTCCGTCAACGACCGTCCGTGGGAAGAGGTCCAGTCTTCTCGTGGCAGCCAGTCCAGCGCTTCGACCAGGCTGGCGCCGTCAATAAGGTCGCTTTCGATAACGGTTTCCTCGGACGCGTCTGCGGGCCCGTCCCCCGGTGTGGCAGCGCCGGCCGGGCGGCCGCGGCGGCGTGCGAGCTGGCTGGACCAGTCTTGGAAGGCCAGCAGGTCTGCCGGCCCGATCCGCCAGCGCGCGCCAGCCAGGAGGCGCATCAGAGAGTCCGAGCGTCCGGGATCGGCCAGCACCCGGAGCGTGGCCACCAGGTCAACGATTTCAGGGGTATCGAGCAGCCCGCCAAGCCCCACGATTTCGTAGGCAATCCCCCGCGCCTCGAACTCCCGACGGAGGGTTTCCATCTGGGCACGTCGCCGGCACAAGACGGCGAGTGCCGGTGGTACCGGCGTGCCGTCAGGCTCCCGCTCAAAGTCCGTGATCCGGTACTTCAGGACGTCCCCGGCAAGGACTGCGGCTTCGTCGAGGTCTGTGCCGAAGCGGCCCAGTACCACCCGCCCCTCCACCGCGAAAGGGCTGGGCTGCAGGGGCGGCACATTCGCTGCAGCGTCAGCCGTGCCCGACGGAATGGTGCTGTCCGCAGCGCTGCCGGCAGGGGCCTTCTGGGCCTCGGCGCGCCCTAAGGCCTCGGACATGATGTTGGCGGCGGACAAAATGGCCCGGCCGTTGCGCCACGCCGTTGTGAGGTAGGACGTAGGTGCGGGCACGAAGCGTCCCGGCCCGTCGTTCCCGTCCACGCGGACCGGGAACTCACGGACAAAGTGGAAGAGCTGACCTGCCGAAGCACCACGGAAGCCGTAAATCGACTGGTTGGGGTCTCCCACAGCGGTGACCGCGTGGCCCTCGCCGAAAAGCCGCGAAAAAAGAACCAGCTGGGCATACGATGTGTCCTGGAACTCGTCCAGGAGCACCACCTTGTAGCGCTGGCGTTCCATGTCCGCTGCAAGGGGGACCTCACGGGCAACACGGGCCGCAAGTGCCACCAGGTCGCCGAAGTCCAAAGCTCCCCGTGACTTCTTAGCGATGGCGTAGCGGCCCACCATGTCAGCCACGCTGGCCCTCGTGCGCAGCATCGCAGCGAGTTCACCGGCTGCCTGGGGGGCGTTCTTTTTCGCTCCGGCCACATAGGGACGTTCTTCGAACTCGGCGAGCCGCGCCAGAAGCCAGGCCTCGACGTCGGCCGGTTCCTGCAGGTGCTCTGCGCACTCCCCCGCGAGCTGGATGACAGCCTTGACCAGTGTGGACTTGGCGGCCTTAAAGAGGCTGTAATCGCCGTCGAACGCTTCCACCACTTCGCTGGCGAGCTGCCAGGCCTGGGCCCCGCCAAGCAGCACAACGTCGCGTTCCACGCCCAGCCGCAGCCCATAGTCAGAAACGATGCCGCTGGCAAATGAGTGATAGGTGGACACTTTGGGCTCAAGGGCATCGCTGCTGAGCAGCCCGTCGGGGAACACTTCATGCCGTGTGTCCTGGGCAGCGATCCGCTGCAGTGCCGCCAGCTTAGCCCGGATCCGAGTGGCCAGCTCGCCTGCTGCTTTCCTGGTGAAGGTCACGCCCAAGACTTCCTCTGGCCTGACCCAGCCGTTGGCGACGAGCCAGACCACGCGGTCGGCCATCGTGGCGGTCTTGCCGGAGCCCGCTCCCGCGATCACCAGCCGGGGGGCCAGGGGTGAGGAAATGATGGCGGACTGTTCGGGCGTCGGCGTATTCTTTTCGCCCAGCAGCCTGGAGAGCTGCTCCGGGGTAAACAGTGGCGTTGGCACCTGGGGCTGGCTCATTCAGTGACCTGCTTTCCACGGATACAGAGCGGACAGACCTCAGGTAGCCTGCAGCCGTGCCCCCCGTGGCTGCTCTTTGCCGGGTCGTGCCTGGCTTCGAAGCTGTTGCCGGACATGACGGCGGCCGCATCCGTGACCATGTCCAGCGCCCAGTTATCCTGGGCCTCCAGGGGATCCTGTTGCTGGACGCCGGGGCTCTTGGTGCTTGTTCCGAGCTGCGCCAGCACGGCGCCGCCCGGCACCGGGGAGCCCTGTGATGAGTCCGGCACTAGCGTGTCGGGTTCGGCTGGGCCGGGCAGACCGTGGACATCCGCGAAACCGCCCGCAAGGACCGCTGCCTGGTAGGCCCCCAACTGTGGATGGCGAGCCAACTCTGTCTTGCCAGGCTGCCTTTTACCAGTTTTGAGGTCCACAATGACCAGCCTTCCTTCGCCGTCCATCTCCAGACGGTCAACCTGGCCGCGGAGCACGGCGGCGCGGGGAAGGCCGGTCCCGACGGCCAAATCTTCGACGGACCGGGCATCGTGCTGCCCGGCGTCCGCCGGGGGAACGTCGGGCAGCCGGACCGCAAAGTCCTGCTCGACGCCCAGCAGGCTCCGGCCCTCGCTCCGCATCACCAGAACGTACTGGGCGAGCTTGCGCACCATTGTTTCGGCACGTTGGAAGTCGAGTTTGCCTTCCCAGTTGTCCTTCATGCCCAGGGTTGGCCACCGGCGGATGAGCTCGGCGACGTACTCGCCGCCGGAGGCCTCCGGCAGGTCCTGCGCGATAGCGTGCACCAGCGTGCCCAGACTCCGGGCGAAGTCGGTGGCGGCTTCTCCCCCCGCCGCCTGCACAAACCAGTCGAGCGGTGATTTCTGCACGGATTCCACCTTCGACGGCGAGACGTAAACCGTCCCTCCGGGCGGGACAACCGGCTCCGACGTCGTCAGGGGCGGCAGGCCCCACCAGCTGTCCGGATGCGCTCCGGGGACGGCCGGTTCCACGGCGGCAAGTCCGGCCAGGACCCTTGCGGCTTCGGCGGCCTCGGGCTCATACCTTCCATCCAGCTGAGCGTATTGGCGCAGTTCTGCCACCAGGGCGCGAAGAGTCATGGGCCGTTCCACCGGGGTGAACCCCCGGCCCTCGGCGCCAGGCTCAAGCGGCGCCACATAGTCAAGGAAAGACGACGGCTGGTCATCCTCGGACGAAACTGCGGTGCAGATCAGGATCTCGCACGCCCTGGAAACGGCCGTGGAGAAGCTTCGGAGTTCGTCGTAACGAATTTCCCGCAGCCGGCTCAGCGGGTCCAGCTGCAATGCATAGCTGACCCCGTGCTCGACGGCGTCAGCGTACAGGCTGCTGCCCAGCAGCTCACCGCGGAGCCGGGTATTGGGCCAGACGCCTTCCTGCAGCCCCGCCACGATGACCACGGGCCACTGCCGCCCGGCAGCACTGGCCGGGGTCATCAGCTCGACGGCGTCGTCCACCTGCGCCCGGGCGGCCAGGGTATCCATCGGCAGCTCCTGGTTCAGGAGGTACTCAAGGAACTGCTCCGGCCCGGCGCCGGGCATCTGGTCCACGTAGCGCTCGGCTGTGTGGAAAAGCGCCATCATGGCATCGAGGTCCCGGTCGGCGCGGGCGCCGTGGGAACCGCCGGTGAGGGCGGATTCGGTCCACGCGTTGGCCAGTCCGGTGGAGTGCCACAGGGCCCAGAGAACGGTCTCGGCGTTGGCTCCAGGCTCGGCCGCGGCGCTCCGCCCGGCCTGGATCATGCGGGCGGTCCGGCGCGCGGAACGGCCTTCCAGGCCCAGTGTCCCCAAGGCCCCGGGTTCCGATAATGCTTCAACCAGCAGTGCGTCGCTGGTCCGTCCGCCGCCGCCCAGCAGTTCTTCGCGCCTGAGCGACTGGCGTAGCCGGCGCAATTCAATTGATGTGGCGCCCCCGATCCGTGACGTCAGCAGCGCGACGGCGGCTTCCGGGGTCAGCAGTTCCGGATCCAGCGCAATGGCGTAGGCGTCCAACAGCGGGCGCACGGCCACCTCATCGCGGACCGCGGACTCGGCTACCGGAACGCGTACCGGGATCCCCTGGCCCGTGAGGTATCGCTGCAGCTCACTGAGCTGGCCGCCGTTACGCACGATCACGGCGATCTCGGCCAGGTCGCGGCCATGGTTGACGTGCTGGTCCAGGATGCGCTGGGCAACGTACCGCAGTTCGTGGACCGGGGACGGCACCAGGTGTGCTTCCACCGTGCCGGCGGACTGCGGGTGGGGTTCGACGACGGCGGTGGGCCCGTGCGCGGTTCCGGCTAGGCGTTCGGGCTGCTTGAGCCGCCTTGCCAGCTGGCCGCCCGCACGCTGTGAGATCCGGCCCGCGACGCCGAGCCAGGCTTCGGCGATGGCGGGGGCGTGCCGATAGGTGTGCCACAGCGGCCGCTCGATGACGCCCGCTGCCGTCGAAAGCAGGCGCGGCAGCTCAGCGACCAGGTCGGGCCTGGCCCCGCGGAAACCCTGCACGACGGTATCCGGGGAGAAGGCGATATAGCAGTCCTTGCCGGCGGCGATGTCGGCGAGCAGTTCGAAAACGGCAGGGTTTGCCTCCTGCACATCGTCCACCAGCACCAGCTGGAGACGATCGCGTTCCGCGGCAAGGAAGTCAGGCGCATCCTGGAAGATCTGCCTTGCCGTTGTGATGATGCCGGCGGGGTCGAAGGCCTCCGGCATGCGCAGGTCCAGGACGTCCCGGTACTCGGCGTATAGTGCCGCCGCGGCGATCCAGTCCGGCCGGCCGCACCGGCGGCCCAGCTCCTCCAGGTCACCGGCGGTCCGGCCGGATTCGATGATCCGGTCGAAGAGTTGGCGTACCTCGTGGCGGAAGCCCCGCGTCTCTAGTGCCGCTTCCAGGTCGGCAGGCCACGGAAGTTCCAGGCCGGGCATCCGGTGGCCCTCCAAGAGTTCGCGGATGATGAGGTCCTGTTCCGGGCCGGACAGGAGGCGCGGCGCGCGCGGTAGCGGAAGGATTCCCTCAGCCTTTGCCCGCCGGATCAGGTCAAACGCATAGGCTGCCCAGGTCCGGGCCGGCGTGGTGCTGAGGCTCCTGTCCAGCCGTGCGGTGAACCGGTCGCGGAGTGAATCGGCGGCTAGGCGTCCGGGTGCCAGAATGAGGATCCGTTCCGGATCAACGCCGTCATGCAGGGCACGACGGACCGCGGCTTCGATCAGGACGGTTGATTTTCCGGTTCCTGGTGCACCGGGAACCAGGACCGGCCCGGAGCCGTGAGGCACGTCGACGGCATCACGCTGGTCCGAAGACAACGCCGGAACGTCGGCGTGCAGCTGCCGCGGAGGCAGCAGACGCAGGCCCGTACCGTTGGCACGCCCGGCCGCGGAAGCGGGCCTGGCAGATGTGCGTGTGGACTTGGTGGGGTCAACTACGGGGATTGTTACGCTCACACAGTCATTTCATCATCAGCCACCGACAATCTATGCGGCCGCCGCTCCAGCTGCTCCGCCATGGCGTCGATCCGGTCGAAGTCATCCTCACCCGGGGCCCAGCGTGCTGCAGTCAGGTCCACCCGCCAATTGCCTTCGCCGGTACGCAGGAAGGCATCGTAGTTGCCGAGCAGCGGCGTTCCCTCCTGCAGGTACCGGCGGAGCGCTTCGGCCTCGTGGCCTTCCGGACCCTGGCCGCTTGCTTTGAGAATGCGCCACCACGCGACCTGGCTGCCGTAGTGGCTCATGGCGTGGCCCACCTGCCGGGGACCGCCGGATCCCAGCAGCTCGGCCACATCACCATAGGCCAGTGCTGTTCCGGCTGGAACCAGCTCGACAAGCGAGAGCACCGTCTCGATGAACTCTGTCCGCATACACCAAGGGTACCGGCAGTGGCGTTGGCGGATCCTGTCGGTGCTGGCCGGTAGCGTTGAAGCATGACCTCCTGGAACACCCTTCCCCGCGCAGCCTTCGATCTCGAAACCACCGGACGGAATTCGCGTGCCGCGCGCATCGTCACGGCGTCGGTCACCGTGGTGGACCACAAGGGGGACGTCATCACCGAACACGAATGGCTGGCCGATCCCGGCGTCGAAATCCCTGCCGAGGCCAGCGATGTCCACGGCATCACCACGGAGCAGGCCCGGCGTGAGGGGCGCCCGGCCCAGGAGGTCACCGGAGAGCTCGCCATCGTACTGCAAGACCTCTTCGACGCCGGGATTCCTGTCATTGCCTTCAACGCCAGCTACGACTTCACCGTCCTGGCCGCGGAGTCCGCCCGCTACGGCGTCCGGCAGTTGAGCCGCTTCCCCGTCCTGGACCCGTTCATCATGAACAAACAGGTGGACCGTTACCGCAAGGGTAAGCGCACGTTGACTGCTTTGTGTGAGGAATACGGCATCACGCTGGACAACGCCCACACGTCGGCCGCGGATGCTTTGGCCACGCTCCGGATGCTGGATGCCATGGCCATCAAGTTCCCTAAGCTCAAGATGCCGGCCAGCCAGCTTCACGAACTGCAAAAGGACTGGGCTGTCAGCCAAGCCGCAGACTTCCAGAACTACCTGCGCAAGACCAAGCCCGCTGCGGTGATTGAAGGCGAATGGCCTGTCCTTCCCCCGGAAGACGCCAGCGGTGACTTTTAGCTGAGAGCTAACTCACAATTAGGCGGGAACCGCGGACAGCCCTCATGGGAATCCTTGGATTCGGCTACGAGGGCATCATTCATTCATCAGATGTTTAGAAACAAATACATTCGTTCGTATATTCGGCCAACAGCGCCTTCAAGCATGATTTTATTCTCCTGAAAGCGCCGAAAGCCTAAAATGAGAAGATTAAGTTCAGTGGTAATCCCGCCCCGGCCGGCCACCAGATGGGAACAAGGCGCCCGGCGCCACACGCGCAGCCTTAGGCCCGGTTGAACTTATGACTCTGATGAAAGTGACTTTCCATGAAGACCAATGCCATGAAATGGCTGACCAGCATTCCCGTCGCGATTGCCCTTGCTGTCTCGCTGGCCGCCTGCGGCTCGGGGACAGCGCAGCCAAGCGGCACGCCAACCGACGCCCTCGCCGGCAGCGACCAGCAGACGCTGGACAAGTACACCACCGCCGACGTCACGCCGTTGGACAAGATCGACAAGACCAAGCTGGGCCTTGTCACCGACGGGACCTTGCGCGTAGGCACGCTTTCTGACGCTCCGCCCAACATCTTTATTGACCCGTCGGGCAACTTCACCGGTTACGACAACGAACTCCTGCGTGCAATGGGCGAAAAGCTGGGGCTCAAGGTCGAGTTTGCCTCCACGAAGTTCCAAGCGCTTCTCAGCCAGGTCAAGAACAAACAGTTTGATGTTGGGTCCTCGTCGATTTCCACCACGGACGCCCGCCGCGAAAGCGTTGCTTTCACTAACGGTTACGACTTCGGCTACATGGCTCTGGTGACCAAAGAAGACGCCAAGGCCCAGACGTTTGCCGATCTCAAGAGCGGGCTGCGCATTGGCGTCGTCAGCGGCAGTGTGCAGGAAGACTACGTCAAGAACACCCTGAACCTTGAGCCGGTTGCATTCCCCGACTACAACACTGTCTTTGCCAGTCTGAAGAGTGGCCAGGTGGATGCCTGGGTGGCTCCCTCGCAGCAGGCCACAGGCCAGGTCAAGGAAGGTGACGGCACGAAGATCGCCGAGAAGAAGCTCAACACGCAAAACTTCACTGCCTACGCGGTCGCCAAAGACAACCCGGCCCTCCTCGAAGCACTGAACTCTGCCCTGGACGCGATCGTTGCCGATGGCACCTGGACCAAGCAGACTTCCCAGTGGTACACGGACCGCAAGACCGCTGCCGAGCAGACCCCCGAGGGATGGAAGCCGGGTAGCAAGGCCGTCCAGGTCGCTGCGAACTAGAAACCGGCAACCCAGAGAAGATAGCGACGCCAATGGATTACCTGACACGACTCGGAGAAACCTTCCTCGACTGGGGGCAGATCGCCGAAGTTCTGCCCAGCATGTTCACCGTGGGCCTGCCCAATACGCTGCTGCTGGCGATCACCTCAGGACTGATCGGGGCATTCTTCGGCCTGGTCCTGGCCCTCATGGGGATCTCCCGGAATCCTGTGGCGCGGTGGGCCGCCAGGGCCTACACGGACGTGTTCCGTGGGCTGCCCGCGGTCCTCACTATCTTGGTCATTGGGCTTGGATTCGGGCCTATTTACCGCGAAATCACGGGGAGTAACAGCCCGTACCCGATGGGCATTGCTGCGCTTTCCCTGATGGCAGCCGCGTACGCAGGCGAGATCTTCCGCTCCGGTATCCAGAGCGTGGAGAAGGGGCAGTTGGAAGCTTCCAGGGCCCTGGGCTTCGGCTACGGCCCCTCGATGAGGCTCGTGGTGGTACCGCAAGGAATTCGCCGGGTGCTTCCGGCACTCATGAACCAGTTCATTGCCCTGATCAAGGACTCTTCACTGGTCTTCACCTTGGGCTTGTTGGCCACTGAACGCGAGCTGTTCCAGATCGGCCAGGACGCTGCCGCGCGCAGCGGCAACCTGTCCCCCTATGTAGCTGCGGGCATCTTCTATCTGGCCATGACCATTCCGCTCACGCACCTAGTGAACTACATCGATAACAGACTGCGGACCGGCAAACCGGAAAAGCGTGAACCGGACGAGCTGGCGGCACCTATCGGCAAGGGGGCACAGGCATGACGGAATTTACTTCCGGCACCCTGACCGGCAAGAACCTGCACCTTTCGTTCGGGCATAACCATGTGCTCCGCGGCATCGACCTCCACGTTGAGAAGGGCACCACGGCCTCGGTCATTGGCCCGTCCGGCTCCGGAAAGTCAACGCTCCTGCGGGTCATGAACCGTCTCATCGAACCGGACCAGGGAGACATCCTGCTGGATGGCCGTTCGGTACTGAAGGACAACCCGGACGAGCTGCGCCAGCGGATCGGCATGGTGTTCCAGCAGTTCAACCTGTTCCCACACAAGACCGTGCTGGACAACGTCTCGCTCGCGCTGCGCAAGCTCCGGAAGCTCTCCAACGAGCAGGCGCGCGCCGAAGCCCTGGAGCAGCTGGACCTGGTGGGCCTCAAGCACAAAGCTGACGCCCGCCCGGCCAACCTCTCCGGCGGCCAGCAGCAGCGTGTCGCGATCGCCCGTGCGTTGGCCATGAAGCCTGAGGTGATGTTCTTTGACGAGGCCACCTCCGCGCTGGACCCCGAGCTCGTGAAGGGCGTCCTGGCGCTGATGGCCGACCTCGCCAAAGGCGGCATGACCATGGTGGTGGTGACCCACGAAATGGGCTTCTCCCGCAACGTCTCAGACACCGTCACGTTTATGGACGCCGGCGTGGTGGTCGAATCGGGTCCGCCCGAGCAGATCTTCACCTCGCCCGCAACGGACCGGCTGAAGGGCTTCCTTTCGGACGTGCTCTAGTCGCACCAACGGCAAATCCCCGCCTCCCAGACATTTTCCCCCCCACGCATGGTGCGGGGATTTGCCCGGGAGACGGGGATTTCTTGCTTAAGCCGTGGACTGCATATGAGGGCGCCCGACGCCGGGACTAACCTTTGGCGGCAGCGGCGGCCCTTGCGGCGGCCGGGAGAGCGTCAAAGATCCGGTTCATCGCGGCGTCGTCGTGGGCGGCCGAGAGGAACCAGGCCTCGAAGACCGACGGCGGCAGGTAAACTCCGGATTCCAGCATGGAGTGGAAGAACGGCGCGTACCGGAAGGTTTCCTGCGCCTGGGCGTCAGCGTAGTTGTGGACCCCGTTGGCGGACGTGCCGAACGCCACCGAGAACAGGTTTCCGGCGAACTGGATCGAGTGGTCCACGCCGGCACCATCCAGGGCCTCGGACAGTGCAGAAGCGAGTTCCAACGAGCGGGCGTCCACAAACGAATACACGTCGCGGGTGGCGTGCGTCAGGGTGGCCACGCCGGCTGCCATGGCCACCGGGTTCCCGGAGAGCGTGCCCGCCTGGTACACCGGGCCCAGGGGCGCGAGGTAGTCCATGACGTCGGCACGCCCGCCGAGGGCCGCCGTCGGCATTCCGCCGCCGATGACCTTTCCGAAGGTGAGCAGATCCGGGGTCCACGGGTCCGTTGCGTCAGGAGCGCCGCCGGTGAGCCCCCAATAGCCGGAGTAGCCGGTGCGGAAGCCGGTGAGTACTTCGTCCACGATCAGCAGGGCGCCGTGCTCGCGGGTGATGCGTGACAGCCCCAGGTTGAAGCCCTCCCCCGGGGTCACCACGCCCATGTTGGCGGGGGCGGCTTCGGTAATGACGGCCGCGATGCTCGGCCCGTGCGCGGCAAACGCTGCTTCGACGGCGGCGAGGTCGTTATAGGGCAGAACCAGCGTTTCTGCGGCAGTGGCTTCGGTGACGCCAGCCGATCCCGGCAACGCCAGGGTGGCAACGCCCGATCCTGCAGCGGCAAGCAGTCCGTCCAGGTGGCCGTGGTAGCAGCCGGCGAACTTGATGATGAGGTTCCGGCCGGTGAAGCCTCGGGCCAGCCGGACTGCCGTCATGGTGGCCTCCGTGCCGGTGGAGACCATACGGACGCGTTCGGCGGCCGGCACGCGCTCCTGGAGGATGGCAGCCAGATTGGCCTCGTCCGGGGTGGACGCGCCGAAGGAGAGGCCGCGGTCAACGGCCGCATGGACGGCCTCCAGGACGCCAGGGTGGGCGTGTCCCAGCAGCGCCGGCCCCCAGGAGCAGACCAGGTCGACATATTCTTTGCCGTCGGCATCAGTCAGGTACGGGCCTTTGGCCGACACCATAAACCGCGGGGTTCCACCCACCGAGCCAAAGGCCCGGACGGGTGAGTTGACGCCACC
Source organism: Pseudarthrobacter sp. S3 (assembly GCF_050156905.1). Taxonomy (NCBI): domain Bacteria; kingdom Bacillati; phylum Actinomycetota; class Actinomycetes; order Micrococcales; family Micrococcaceae; genus Pseudarthrobacter; species Pseudarthrobacter sp. S3. The sequence goes on from NZ_CP189583.1 coordinate 2,940,552, forward strand.
AGGCATCAGGGTTTGGGCACGGGCAAAGAGGTCTTCGGAGCGAGTCATGCCCCTATTCTTCCATCCCGTGCGGTGGCATGCGGCGCCACCGCCACCTGCTGGCGCTGGATACAGTGGCCGCCCGATGAAGAAGCGGCCTGCCTCAGCGATCCGCGAACATGTCCGCAAGCTTATCTGCAACGAGAGGCGCCACCCTGGAACCGAACAGCTCGATGGAACGCATCATCTGCTCGTGGGGCAGCGTGCCACTGCTGTACTTCATCTCGAAGCGGTCCGCACCGAGGGTGCCCTTGAGCCGGGCGACCTTCGCCGCCACTGTTTCCGGCGAACCAATAAACAGGGCACCATCCTCGTCGGCCGCGGCTTCATACTCGCCGCGCCCGGCCGGTCCCCAGCCTCGCTCCGCCCCGATCTTGTTCCGGGTGGCGAGCCAATGCGGGTAGTACTCCTCAAGGGCCTGCTCGTCAGTCTCGGCCACATAGCCGGGCGAGTGCACGGAGAGTGCCTGCGGTTCCTTACCGGCTTCGGCAAGGGTGCGGCGGTACAGATCGGCGTAGGGACGGAAGCGCTCGGGCTCGCCGCCGATGATGGCCAGGACCATCGGGTAGCCGTAGGTTGCCGTGCGGACCACGGACTGGGGTGAGCCGCCCACCCCGATCCAGGTGGGAAGCAGTCGGCCCTCCACGTGCGGATAGACCATCTGGCCCCGAAGCGACGCCCGCGTCCGGCCGTCCCAGTTCACCGGATTCTGGGACCGTACCCGGTCATAGATTTCCAGCTTCTCCTCGAACAGGGCGTCGTAGTCGCCAAGGTCGTAGCCAAAGAGCGGGAAGGACTCGGTAAACGAACCCCTGCCGAGGATCACTTCGGCGCGGCCGTTGGAGAGGGCGTCGAGTGTGGCGAAGCGCTGGAAGACGCGGATGGGATCGTCCGAGCTCAGGACCGTGACCGCACTGCCAAGCCGGATGTTTTCCGTGACCGTGGCGATGGCTGCGAGCACCACGTCCGGCGCGCTGACGGCGAAGTCCTTGCGGTGGTGCTCCCCCACGCCGAAGGAGTGGAGTCCGACGGCGTCGGCCACCTTGGCCTGTTCCACCACCTGGCGCAGCACCTCGGCGTGGTGCTTGGGTGCTCCGTCGGCAGCCAGGTCGACGTCGCCGAAAGTGCTGACGCCAAGCAGGATGGAGTATGCAGGGACGGGGGCCGTGGGGTTGCCCGGGGCTGACGGAGTGTTTACGGAAGGCTCGCTATTTTCATGCATACGCATACAAACCGCGGAGCATCCGGAAACATTCCCCGCCGGGTCAGGATTCCTTCAGCCAGCCGGCAACTTCGGCGGCCCAGTAGGTCAGCACTGTGTTGGCACCGGCCCGTTTGATGCCCAGGATGGATTCCGTGATGGCACCGCGCCGGTCGATCCAGCCGTTGGCTGCGGCAGCCTCGATCATCGCGTATTCACCAGAGATCTGGTATGCCGAGACAGGCACGGGGCTCATGGCGGCGACGTCGGCCAGGATATCCAGGTAGCTCATGGCCGGCTTCACCATGACCATGTCTGCGCCTTCCTCCAGGTCCAGTTCCACTTCGAGGAGGGCTTCGCGGCGGTTGGCAGCGTCCATCTGGTAGGTGCGGCGGTCGCCCTTAAGCTGCGAATCCACGGCTTCCCGGAAGGGGCCGTAGAAGGCGGAAGCGTACTTGGCCGCGTAGGCCAGGATGACGGTGTTTATGTGGCCGGATTCCTCGAGTGCCTGGCGGATGACGGCGATCTGGCCATCCATCATGCCGGAGGGTCCCAGCACGTGGGCGCCGGCGTCGGCCTGGGCAACGGCCATCTGGCCGTAGATTTCCAGCGTGGCATCGTTGTCCACGTAGCCGTCGGCGTCCAGGACGCCGCAGTGGCCGTGGTCAGTGAATTCGTCCAGGCAGACATCGCCCATGATCACCAGGTCGTCGCCCACCTCGGCTCGGACATCCCGGATGGCCTTATTGAGCACGCCGTCCGGGTCAAGGGAAGCGGTGCCGCGGGCATCGCGCACGGCGGGGACGCCAAACAGCATGATGCCGCCCACGCCCAGTTCCACGGCTTCCGCTGCGGCGCGCTTGAGCGAATCGGTGGTGTGCTGCACAACACCGGGCATGGAGGAAATGGGCAACGGCTCGCTGAGCCCTTCGCGGATGAACGCCGGCAGAATCAGGTCCGCCGGAGCCAGCCGGTATTCAGCGGTAAGCCGGCGCATGGCGGGCGTGGTGCGGAGGCGGCGCGGGCGGTGGTTCGGAAAGCTCATCGGGTGTTCCCTTCGTTGGCGAATACGGTGCCCAGCGCGGCCACTATGCCGTCCGGGGTGGGGACTTGGGCGGTGGCGGCCACCGGGATGCCAAGGGCGGCAGCCTCCGCCGCCGTCGGGCGTCCGATGGCTACGAAACGGCAGCGGCCCAGCGGCAGGAGGGTCGCGGCGATGCGGCGGGCAGCGCTCGGCGAGGCGGCCACAACGGCGTCGAGCGTCCCGGCGTCGAGCTCACTGCGGGTCTGCGACTGGCTGAGCTCACGGGGAGCCCCAGGGTGGGAGACCCCGACGGCGGACGGCAGTTCCGCCTCCAAGCGGACTTCCGGACGGGCCGGGTAGTCCACGGTGTGATAGGCCACAACAGCAGTGACGTCTGCCCCCTGGGCTGCCAGTCCATCCCGCAGGGCAGGCGCAGCTATGTCCGCCTGTGGCAACAGCACGCGCGCCGGGGCGGCGGTCCAGAGGTCCACGAGCCCTTCGGCGGACTGGATGTTCACCGGGGCGAGGGCCACGGGGATGCCGGCGGCTTCAAGGATCCGTCGGGAGGACGGGCCGATCGTGGCCACCCGCGTTCCCGCCGGCACCAGGCCAGCTGGCGTGGTCCCACGCTCGGCCGCCTTTTCCACGAGCATCCGCACCGTGGTGATGCTGCTGACCACCAGCCAGTCGAAGCCACCGGCGGCCAGGGTATCCAGGGCGGCATCGAGAGCCGGCTGGTCCGCGGCCTGTTCAAAGTCGATGAGCGGCAGGACCAGCGGTTCGGCCCCCAGGCTGCCGAGCAGCGCGGCCAGAGGGCCGGCACGGTCTGCGCTCCGGGTGATCAGGACGCGTCGGCCGCCGAAGGCGCCTGTAGGTGCATCAGGATGCGGCAAGGTCCGCGATCTCCGCGGCGCCGGCAGCGAGCAGGAGCTCGGCCACCTCGATGCCGAGCAGCGTGGCCCCGACTTCGGTGAGGCCGTCCGTTGCCTTCTTCTCGCGCACAGAGCTGGTGCCGTCCACGGCACACACCGCGGCTTCGAGGTACAGCACGCTGCCCTTGCGGTAGGCAAAGGCACCCACGGGGGCAGCGCAGCCGGCCTCGAGGCGGGCCAGCACGGCACGCTCGGCGGTCACGGCGAGGCGGGTGTCCTCGTCGTTGAGCGCGGCAAGGGCTTGCGCCAGAACACTTTGCGAGCCTTCGGTGGAGCCTGCCTTGCGGGGGGCGTCGGCACTCCGGCATTCGATGGCCAGCGAACCCTGCCCTGGCGCCGGCAGCATCACGTCCAGCTCGAAGAATTCGCTGATGGTGTCCAGGCGGCCGATGCGTTCCAGACCTGCGGCGGCCAGCACGACGGCGTCGAGGTCCCCTGGTGCGCCTGCCGCGTTGCCGGGCAGCCCGGGCACGCGGCCCAGCCGGGTATCCACGTTGCCGCGGATGTCCTGCACGTCCAGGTCAGGGCGGGCGGCCCGCAGCTGGGCAGCGCGGCGGGGCGAGCCTGTGCCCACCTTTGCGCCCTGCGGGAGATCTGCCAGCTTGAGGCCATCGCGTGCGCACAGAGCGTCCCGCACGTCGGCACGTTTGGGTGTTGCGGCGATGGTTAGGCCCAGCGCAGCGCCCGTGGGGAGGTCCTTGAGTGAGTGCACAGCGACATCGCAGGTGTCCTGCAGCAGTGCATCGCGCAGCGCTGCTACAAACACCCCGGTGCCGCCCATCTGGGACAGTGATCCTGTCTTGACGTCGCCTTCGGTGGTGATGTGCACCAGCTCTACCGGGAAGCCTCCGACGGCGGCCAGCTGGTCCGCCGTCTGCTGCGTCTGGGTCAGTGCCAGCTTGCTGGCCCTGGTTCCGATCCGTACTGTCACTGCGTTCCTACTCCCCCGGCAGCGCCCGCGGACGCGGCCGGATATGCGTCATGTCCGGTGCCGACGGTGGTGTCGGCTCCGGCGATGGTGGGCTTCTCGCCGCGGAAATTGGCGCAGCAGCCCGGCCGGCAGACGTCATACCAAGGGCCCAGGCCGGTCACGGAGGGCCGGTCGCCAATGTTGTTGGCGAGCGTCCGTTCGGAGATGAGGTCAACCAGGCCGGTCACAAACTTCCGGTGCGTGCCCGGGGTAGGCACACGCGTGGCAGCCAGGCCGAGGGTGCGGCAGGTCTCCAGGGCTTCGGTGTCGAGATCCCAGACAACTTCCATGTGGTCGCTGACGAAGCCCAGCGGGACGATGACGATGCCTTTGATGCCCTGGCCCGCCAGGTCTGCGATGGCGTCATTGATGTCAGGTTCAAGCCACGGGACGTGGGGCGCGCCCGAGCGGGACTGGTACACGAGGGACCAGGGGGCGGTCAGGCCTGATTCGGCCTGCACCCGGCTGATGACGGCTGCGCCGGTGGCCAGGTGCTGGGCAACGTATGCGGATCCTTCTTCGAACTCGCGAGGCTCGTCCCCGGACCGTCCGGCGGCCTCGGCATCCCGGGTCGGTATGGAGTGGGTGGCAAACAGGATGTGCACAGGGGCGTCCGGCGTTCCCGCAGCCGCGAGCTGCGCCCGCACGTCCGCGAGTCCGGCGGTGGTGCCTTCCACGAAGGGCTCCACAAAGCCCGGGTGGTCGAAGTACTGCCGGACTTTGTCCACCTCAATCCGGCCGTCCAGCCCCGACTCCGCCAGGGCGATGCCGATGTCCTCGCGGTACTGGCGGCAGCTGGAGTAACAGGAGTAGGCACTCGTGGTGACCATCAGCAGTTTGCGGTGGCCGGCGTCGTACGCGTCCTGCAGAGTCTGCGGAATGTAGGGGTCCCAGTTGCGGTTGCCCCACAGCACCGGAAGCTCAATGCCGCGGGCCGAGAGCTCCACTTCGAGGGCAGCCTTGAGTTCGCGGTTTTGCTGGTTGATGGGGCTGATGCCGCCGTTGGCCCGATAGTGGTGGGAAACCTCTTCGAGCCGCTCGTCCGGGATGCCGCGGCCGCGGGTGACGTTGCGCAGGAACGGGATGACGTCGTCCTGGCCCTCTGGCCCACCAAAGGAGGCCAGCAGGACGCCGTCATAGTTTTTGGGCGCCATCCGGCCGGCCTCGGTGACCGGGTTGATTCCGGTGAGTTCGGCGCCCGCAGCGGGCTCGGGCCGGGTCATGCGAGGACCTCAGCGACTTCTGCGGCGGTGATGCGGCGGCCCGTGTAGAACGGGATTTCCTCCCGCACGTGGTTGCGTGCTTCGGTAGCGCGGAGGTGGCGCATCAGGTCCACGAGGTCCACCAGTTCGGGAGCTTCCAGGCCCAGGATCCACTCCCAGTCGCCCAAGGCGAAGGAGGATACCGTGTTGGAGATGACCTGGGGGAATTCCCGGCCCAGCAAGCCGTGGTCGCGGAGCATCTTGCCGCGTTCGTCGTCGGGGAGGATGTACCACTCATAGGAGCGCACGAACGGATAGACGCAGAGCCATTCGGCCGGGGCCACACCTCGTGAGTAGGCCGGGGTGTGGTTCTTGGCGAATTCGGCTTCCCGGTGGACGCCCATGGCGGACCAGACAATCTCCGTTCCGGCGAAGAGCGTGCTGCGGCGGATGTCGCGGATGGCCTGCTGCAGCGCTTCGGGCTTCGAGCCGTGGAGCCAGACCATCACATCGGCGTCGGCGCGCATTGCGGAGACGTCGTAGCTGCCGCGGTGCGTCACTCCAGCCTCGGCCAGGCGGAACAGCAGGGCATCGAAATCGGCGGCAGCGTCAGCGCTGCGCACGAGTTCCTCGGACCGCTTGAAAACAGTCCAGAGAGTGAAGAACTGCTCGGCTGATTCTTCGGTTTTAGTGACAGATTCGGCAGAAGTGTGGCTCATGGTTACCAGTTTGCCCCTTCCCAACCGCCAAGTCGAAACCGGCGACTTCTACAAGACGTAGAAGTGCTTAATGTCACAGCTTCGGCCAAGTGCGGGTTTTGAGCCGATCCGCCATAGTGGTCAGATCTTGCGGATCCGGGTAAAAAGTAGTCCAGCGGCCCCGGCAGACCCCACCAGCCCCACACCAAGCCAGACCTTCGCAGGTTCGGCCGCCGCAGCTGCCGCAGTGGCCGAGGCCATGTTGTCCCGGCTGGCGGGTGCGTTTCCGTGGCGCCCCGGTCCCGAAACAGGCGTGGCGTTGGCGCCGTGGGCGCCCGTGGGCTGGTCCGCAGCGGGATCGTCGACCTGCCCGGGATCCTGGGTCCCGTCAGCTGGGGCGCCGGGTTGGCCGTCCGGCTGCGTGCCCGCCGGAAAGCCGGTGGCATGCGGAGACGTGCTCAGCGGCACCGGAACGCTCGACGGCGATCCTGGGCTCTGGGGCGTCGTGACCTGCGGAGTCGTGCCCTGCGGAGTCGTGCCCTGCGGAGTCGTGCCGTGGGGCGCTGGGCTGGCAGACGCCGATGGAGCGGACGTAGGCGCAGGTGAGGTCGGCGTCGTGGACGTAGGGGCGGGAGACGCTGTAGCCGTGGCCGTGGCCGTCGGAGCCGGAGTGGGAGAGGCTGAGGGCGCGGAAGTCGGTTGGGGCGAGGCTTTGGTCTGTCCGCCGGAACCGCCCAGGAGGCCATTCAGCAGGCCAGTGACCCTGGAAAAGTCTCCATCCGCTGCTACCTCGGCGGAGGCGGTGGGATCAGTACTGCCATCGGCCGCCTGGGATGCCGGCACGCCGGCGGACAGGACCAGTACCGCTCCGACAGCAGCCACGGCAGCGCCACGCCGGAGTCCCCCATGGATACTGGTCTGGGAACGGGAAAAGTCGGACCTGTAAATAACCATAGTTATCGACCCTAGCCACGTCAGGGGGTGGACGGAAAACCGAAACCTGCACCCCGGGGCGGCCTTTTCAAGGCCCGTATTCCGCTGAACAGGGGCGATGGTCAGCTGAGCAGGCTGCGAATTTCTTTTCGGGTATCGGCCACCACGGCGGCAAGTCCGTTGCCGGCCACCCATCCGCCCACTATGCCAAGACCAGCCTCTGCGGCGCAGAGTTTCCTGACCTCGGCCACACGCGCCTTGTGTCCCACGGCCGCGAACGGCAGGGCCCCTTGCCACCTGACAACATCCCAGCCGACGACGTCGGTCTCCTGCACCGGGACGTCCAGCAGTGCCGAAGCGTCATGCAAGGCAGCTGCCAGGAAGTCGGGGGCAATGGCGGGGGCCCCGGTCGAGTGTTCCGAGGCTTCCAGGCGGCCGTACGACAGCCGCAGGACGTGCGTCCCGGGACCTGCCGCAGCGGCCAGCCAATCCCATTTCGCGGTTGCATGCGTCAGGGCTTTCGCCCGGATGCCCGGAGTCTGGGGCGCCACCAGGATCCCGGTGCCCCGGGGCCTGCGGTCAAGTTCGGGCAGGTCCACCACCAGCGTGACCAACCTGACGTCCGGCCCGCTTTCCGGGCTCCTGCCAGCGAGCCCGGGTACGGCCGCCTGAAGCAGCCCCACTGCTGCCGGGCCGGGCAGCGCCACCACCAGCAGGCCGCCGTCGTACGTTGCGTCACCGGCGGTGACCCGCCACCCGTCCGCCGTCCGTTCGACGGCGCCCGCTGCTGTTCCACTCATCAGGGTGACCCCACGGCTGCGGAGATCGCTGAGCAGGGCCACAACCAGGGTGTGCATCCCGCCTTCCAGGCCCGCAACGGCGGAACCCGCCTTCGCGGCGGATGGCTGGGTGGAACCGCGCCGCTGGGCGGCCACCGCGGCGGCAAGGGAGCCGTGCTCTCGGACTCCTGACCGGAGGCCGGGGGCCACCATGTCCACGTCGAGGAGACCGGGGTCCGCGGAGTGCACGCCGCCCACCACCGGGGCCACGAGGCGCTCCAATACCCGGCGGCCCATCCGTGCCCGCACCAGCGCTGCGACGCTGGTGACCGAGGCAGACGCGCCGATCGAAGCCGGCAAGTACTTGTCCAGGGATGCCCGGAGCGAACCCACAAATCCCAGCGATCGCCTGACCTCCGGGTCCCAGGGGTTGGCGGGAATGCCCAGGACTCCGGTTTTGGGCAGTTCGCGCGGGCCGTCCGGAAGCTGCACCCAGGCGCCGCCCGGACGCGGCGCCACAACGTTGCCGCCGAGTCCAAGCTCAGCAGCAAGCTCAGCCACGGCGGAGGAGCGCGTGGCGTAAGACTCTGCTCCGCTGTCCAGGGTGAGGCCAGCCACCACATGACTGCCCACGCAGCCGCCCCAGGATGCGGCCGCTTCCAGGACGGTCACCGTATGTCCGGCAGATGCCAACTCCCGCGCTGCCAGCAGGCCGGAGATGCCGCCGCCCAGGACGAGGGCGGCCTGGTCCGGCGTCAAGGAGCTGCTCATGGTCCTACTCCGTGGAAATGGAGTGGATGAGTTCTACAACCCGGGTCAGGACCGTAGGGTCGGTTTCAGGCGGCACGCCGTGGCCTAGGTTGAGCACGTGGCCGGGCGCGGAGGCGCCGGCCGCAATGACCGCACGGACGTGGGCTTCGAGTACGTCCCAGGGCGCGGAGAGCAGCGCGGGGTCGATGTTGCCCTGCAGCGGCACCGTTCCGCCCAGGCGCCGGTTGGCCTCATCCAGCGGCAGGCGGTAGTCCACGCCAACCACGTCCACGCCGACATCCCGCATGGCGACAAGGAGTTCGGAGGTTCCGGTACCAAAGTGGATCAGCGGCGCGCCGAGGTGGCGGACGTGGTCCAGCGCCCGGGCCGAGGCGGGTGCCACAAACTTGGTGTAGTCGGCCAGGCCCAGCGATCCCGCCCAGGAATCAAACAGCTGTCCCGCGGACGCGCCGGCTTCCAGCTGGGCGCGGAGGAACAACCCCGAGGCGTCGGCGGCCCAGTTGGCCAGCGCAGTCCAGGTTTCCGGGTCCGCGTGCATCATGGTGCGCGGGCCCAGGTGGTCACGGGAAGGCTTGCCCTCAACCATGTAGGCAGCGAGGGTGAACGGGGCACCGGCAAAGCCGATCAGCGGTGTTTTGCCCAGCTCGGCGACGGTCAGCCGTATGGCTTCGCGGATCGGTTCCAGCGCTTCCCAGGTCAGCTGCGGCAGGGCGGCAACGTCTGCAGCCGTGCGCACCGGCTTGTCCAGCACGGGCCCCACGCCCGGCACGATGTCCACGCGCACGCCCGCGAGCTTGAGCGGAATGACAATGTCGGAGAAAAATATGGCAGCGTCGACGTCATGGCGCCGGACGGGCTGCAGTGTGATTTCGGCCGCGAGCTCGGGCCGCAGGCAGGAATCCAGCATGGCCACGCCTTCGCGTACCTTCAAGTATTCCGGCAGCGAGCGCCCTGCCTGGCGCATGAACCACACCGGCCGCCGCGATGGCTTGCCGCCACGGTAGGCAGTGATGAGCGGCGAATCTGCGGTGCGGCCGTCCATCAGCGGATGGCCGGCAGAAAGGGCACTGTTGTTAGACAGGACACTAGACGCGGACTTGGACACGGCGGAGCTGGAAGTCATGCCTTTGATTGTGCCCAAAATTGGTCCTAAAAGATAACGACAGCCTGTCACCTGCAGCCGCCCGGCCGCGCCGTGGCATGAATCACGGTCCTCCAACGCCCGTGCATTTTGGTTGGGTTGTTTTACCGGGCAACGAAAAAGCTATGATTGGTCTGCTGTGGTTCTTTTTTCATTGGTGGCTACACACGCCGACATCGACCTTGAGACCGTTGCTCACCTGAGCAACGGTGCTTCCGGTATCGCAACATCCGCACTCTCCGGATCGCCGGCAGTGACGGGTGCGATTGTGCTTGCCACCTGCAACCGGTACGAAATCTACGGCGAAGCGCCCCACGCTGACGATGTTGAGGCCGCCCGTGCGGCCCTCGTGTCCGAGATCAGCGGACTCAGCGGGCTCAGCGAACAGCTTGTGTCCCGCTCCTTCAGCACACGTACCGGCCCCGAAGTCAGCCAGCACCTTTTCGCCGTCAGCGCCGGGCTGGACTCCGCCGTGGTGGGTGAACGCGAAATCGCCGGCCAGGTCCGCCGCGCACTCATCACTGCCCAGCACGAGGGCACGGCCAGCTCGGGCCTGGTCCGCCTCTTCCAGGCCGCCTCCAAGACGGCCAAGGACGTCGGGGCGCAGACCGCCCTCGGTTCCCGGGGCCTGTCCATCGTTTCCGTGGCACTGGATCTGGCCACCGACCTTTCCGAGAGCCCCGACTGGTCAGCGAAAAAGGTGGTGGTGTTCGGCACCGGAGCCTACGCCGGCGCCACCATGGCACTGCTCCGCGAAAGGGGCTGCACCGACATCTCCGTGTTCTCCTCGTCGGGACGCGCCGAAGCGTTTGTCGCCACCCGCGGCGGAACATCGCTGGACAGCGGTTCCCTGCCGGTAGCCGTGGCGGCGGCCGACGTCATGATCGGCTGCAGCGGCTCCGACACCCGGGTCGAGGCCGGTGAACTTGCCGAGATCCGCGTGGACTCCGTCCAGCCGTTGATCGCGATCGACCTCGCCCTCACCCATGATTTTGACCCTGAGGTTGGCCAGCTCGACGGCGTCGAGCTGCTCACGCTGGAATCCGTGCGTTTGGCGGCACCCCAGGAACAGGCCGAGTCTCTTACCCAGGCCAGCGGCATTGTGTCCGGCGCGGCCCAGGCCTTCGAGCAGGAACGGGAAGCCCGCTCGGTGGATTCCGCCATCGTGGCGCTCCGCCGGCACACCATGAACGTCCTGGACGCGGAAATGGAGCGCGTGCGTGCCCGCCACGGCTGCACGGCCGCCGCCGAGGAAGTGGAATTCGCCCTCCGCCGGATGGTCAAGCAGCTGCTGCACGTGCCCACCGTCCGTGCCCGTGAGCTGGCGGCCAACGGCCAGCAGGACGACTACGTGTCGGCGCTCGAAACGCTCTACGGCATCACCGTGGAGCAGCCCGCTACGGCAGCGCAGGCAGAGTGCCCCGTGGACCACCTAGGCTTCGAAACCGCCTGACCTGCCCGCCCGTTGCTCTATCAGTTTTGGCTCTCAACCGAACGTTTTAGGGACCAAAAGTGATAGAGCAACCGGCTAGTAGACCGGCTTCTGCGGCTCCACGTCGCGCACCCAGGCCAGGATTCCGCCGTCAAGATGGCTGACCCGCTGGTAGCCTGCCTTTCGCGCAGCTTCCAGCACGTTGGCTGACCGTGTGCCCGCCTTGCAGTGGAACACAATGTCCTTGTCCTGCGGGAGTTCCGCCCAAGCCTCCCCCGCGAGGATCCTGCCCTGCGGGATCAGCACCGAGCCGTCGATGCTCACAATGTCACGTTCGCCGGTTTCCCTGACGTCCACCAGCTCGAAGTCCTTCAGGCCCGCCTTACGGGACGCCAGCATGGTGGCAAGCTGGGTTGCTGTTACCGTGTGCTCGGTGTCTGCGGAAGCAGCAGGGGTGATGCCGCAGAAGGCTTCGTAGTCCGTCAGTTCCGTAATGGGGGCCGCTGCCGGGTCCTTGGACACGCGGATCTCGCGCCAGCTGCCGCCCAGGGCATCAAACAGTGCCAACCGGCCCAGGAGTGAACGCCCGACGCCGGTGATCAGCTTGACTGCCTCGGTCACCATGAGTGATCCCACGGCAGCGCAGAGCATGCCGAAGACGCCGCCCTCGCCGCAGGAGGGCACAGACCCGGCCGGCGGGGCCTCTGGGTAAAGGTCCCGGTAGGTGGGTCCGTGCTTTTCCCAGAACACGCTGACCTGGCCGTCGAAGCGGAAGATCGATCCCCACACGTAGGGCTTGCCGAGGATGGCGGCGGCATCGTTGACCAGGTAGCGGGTTGCGAAGTTGTCCGCCCCGTCCAAGATCAGGTCGTAGTCTGCGAACAGTTCCAGTGCGTTGGAGGCATCCAGCCTGACGTTGTGCAGCCGGACCTCCACGAGCGGGTTCAGTGCGGCGACGGCGTCCCGTGCGGACTCGATCTTGGGCCGTCCAACGTCGGCCACACCGTGGATCACCTGGCGCTGGAGGTTGCTCAGGTCAACGTGGTCGTCGTCGACGATTCCCAGGGTTCCCACACCCGCCGCCGCCAGGTAGAGCAGCGCCGGCGAACCCAGCCCCCCGGCACCAATGACCAGCACCTTGGCGTTCTTCAGCCGCCGCTGCCCCACCGCTCCGATTTCGGGAATGATGAGGTGCCGCGAGTAGCGTTCCACCTCGGCCGGCGTCAGTTCACCGGCGGGCTCCACGAGCGGTTTAAACGAGACAGGGGAATCATTTGCGGTCAAAGTCGAAGCCATACCCCAATGTATGCCCCGAGATGCCGCCAGGTCATATTACCGCGCAGTATTGTGTAGGTAACGGCAAGCGAAAGTAGGGCAACTGTGGTCCATGAAGCACGGGCTGACCGGGCGTCCGGCGGCGAACCGGCCGCCCCCGAACCGGCCGCCCCCGAACCGGCCGCACCTCAACGGACCGCCGGCCAGCGGTCCGCCCGGCTTCCCCGGGATGAGCGCCGGGCACAGCTTCTCGCGGCGGCCCAGGAGGTTTTTGTCGCCAACGGCTACCACGGCGCGGCCATGGATGAGATCGCCGAGACGGCGCATGTCAGCAAACCGGTGCTCTACCAGCACTTCCCGTCCAAACGCGAGCTGTATCTTGCACTGCTGGACAGCCATCTCGCGTCGCTGACGGATCTGATGCTCGGGGCCCTGAGTTCCACCGATGACAACGACGAACGCGTGCAGGCCGTGATGCGTGCTTACTACCGCTTCATCGCCAGCGATGACCAAGCGCACCGCCTGGTCTTCGAATCGGACCTCATCAACGATCCCGATGTCAGTTCACGCCTCGAGACATTCAACAAGACGTTCGCGGATGCTGTGGCCCGCGTGATCGCCGAGGACACCAAACTGCCGCACCTGGAAGCACAGCTCCTGGGGCGCGGCCTGGCCGGAATGGCCCAGGTCAGCGCACGGTATTGGCTTGAAACGGATGGGAACCTGGACCTCGATGTGGCCAGCGACCTCATTTACCGTTTAGCTTGGCGCGGAATCTCTCGCTTCCCCAAAGAGTCCTAGACTACAAATAAGAGAACCCAAAGAAACTTTGATTGGCTGGGAGGCCCCCTGTTGGAAATTAAGATCGGCATTCAGAACATTGGCCGCGAAATCGTCCTGGAATCGGCTCAGGATGCAGACACTGTAGCCACGGTTGTTGAAGAAGCCATCACCAAAGGCACCGAACTCCGCCTCAAGGACGACAAGGGCCGCATCATCATCATTCCCGGCAACGCCCTGGGCTACGTGGAAATCGGCGCCGAAGAGGCCCGCAAGGTCGGTTTCGGCCAGTTCTAGCAGATCCGCAGCTGGCCGCCTTGGCGGTTGGCCGCTGCTTTCCGAGGAGATTAGATGCTTTCGCTGACCATCGTTGTCCTGGTCGCAGCGGCCGCAGGTTTTATTGTCTGGGCCAATGACAAGCGCCACACCCGGTATGGGACGGGGTTGCCCGCAGGGGTTGCCGTTGCGGTGGGTGCGGTCAGCTGGATCATATTTATCGCGGCAGGATTCGGCTACCAGCCGGGCCTGACGTGGATTCCCTGGGTCCTGCCCATGGCGCTGGGCACCGTCGCTGCCATCGGGACGGTCATCTACCTCGGGCGGATCCGCGAAGGCCACGATACTCAGCGGCTGACGCAGGCGCTCAAATTGTAGGCAATTTCTTATAGAACGGTGACCACCACCCAGCAGGGTGGTGGTCACCGTCCTTTAAGCCACCGGCTGGGCAGTAGCACCGAGCCGGGCGGCAGCAGCACTCACGGCCGCCGCCGCAGTGGCATCCCGTTCAGTGGCCTCGCCGCCGGCGTCGTGGGACGTATAGCGGAGATGGACCTTGTTGTAGCGCCAGTCAAGGTCCGGGTGGTGGTTCTGGTCTTCGGCCAGGCGTCCGACGGCGGCAATCAGCTCGAGTGCAGCGGCCGCCGTCGGCGTCTTATAGACAGCAACGAGCCCGCCCTGCCGGTACTGCCAGCCAGGCAGCGCGGCGAGGACGGCCTCGACCCGCTCGCGTGTGAGTGTGTCATGCTTGCCGGCCATGGCGGCCTCCTTGGCTCGTCTGGTGAGCCCGCCGCGGCCTTTGCCGACGGCGCCCGGCCTGGAGGAGAAGGCCTAGAGAAACTCTGCCCGGCCTTCCATGGCCGATGACGCCAAAGCGTGCTCGCGGCGCGGAATCCTGCCGGCCGCTTTCGCCAGCCTACCGGCGATGACGGCGTGTTTGAAGGCCTCCCCCATGAGTGCCGGGTTCTGCGCACGCGTGACCGCGGTCGCCAGCAGCACGGCGTCACAGCCAAGTTCCATGGCCAGTGCGGCGTCGGATGCCGTGCCGATGCCTGCGTCCAGCACCACGGGCACCGAGGCGCGCGAGACGATCAGTTCGATGTTGTGTGGATTCAGGATTCCCAGGCCGGTGCCGATGGGCGCTCCGAGCGGCATAACCGCGGTAGCACCCAGGTTTTCCAGCCGCAGGGCCAGGACCGGGTCATCGTTGGTGTAGGCAAACACTTTGAAGCCGCGGTTTACAAGCTGTTCCGTGGCGTCCACCAGCTCCACGGCGTCCGGCAGCAGGGTCTGTTCATCGGCGATGACTTCCAGCTTGAGCCAGTCGGTTTCCAGCGCTTCGCGGGCGAGTTCCGCCGTCATAACCGCGTCCCGGGCGGTGAAGCAGCCTGCAGTGTTGGGCAGGATCCGGATCCCGTGGTCCACCAGGAGCTGGAAAAGGGACCCCGATTCGGCTGGCGAATAGCGCCTCATGGCCACGGTGGTCAGTTCGGTTCCGGACGCCAGCAGGGCAGCGCCCAACCCGTCGAGGCTCGGGGCTCCCCCGGTGCCCATGATGAGGCGGGAGCCGAGCTCGAAGCCGTCGATCATCAGCCTGTCAGCGGCTTCGGGCAGGTTCTGTGAGCTGATGTTGCTAGTTACTGTCATGGTGTCAGCCTCCCTGGACTGCTGTGACCAGTTCGACGTCGTCACCTTCGGCGAGCGCCGTGACGAACCACTGGCTGCGGGGTACTACTTCGGAGTTATGGGCGACGGCGACGCCGAGTTTCTGCCCGTCTGTCGCCTGACCGTTGGCTGCGAGGGGGCGGCCTGTGATCTGACTGATAAGGGTGGTGATGGAGGCGTCGTCCGCCACGGAATGGCGCGAGCCGTTGAGGGTGATGTTCATGCTGATTCCTTCTGAGGGTCGAGGTCCTTCATGTTGCTGATGTCCTTGGGTGGGGACTGTGTGCCGGTTGTGCGGTGCTGTCTTGAAAAGCGCGCCGGGTTGAGCGCCCACCAACGAGGATCCGTCCGGCCGTCGAGCAATTCCCGGCAGATCGCTGCCGCCGCCGGAGCAAGGAGCACTCCGTGACGGAAGAACCCGGTGGCAATAATCAGCCCGGCAATGTTCTCCATGCTCTCCTGGTTTCCCGTTCCTGGTGCGGAAACCGGTACGCGGCCCAGGAGCGGCGCGTTGTCCGGGGTCGCCGGCCTTGCCCGTGCCGTGCATTCCAGGAGTTCAAGCTCCGAGACGGCCGGCACCAGGACCTGGGCGTCACGCAGCAACTGGTAGACGCCGCCGGCCGAGACAGCACCATCGCCTGTCCCGGCGAGCGCGTCCTCCCGTTGCGTCGCCCCGATCACCACCGTGCCGTCCCCTCTGGGAACGATGTAGACCGGCACACCATGGACTATTCCGCGGACTGTCGAGGTGAGGAGCGGACGCAGGTGCTCCGGAACAGCAAGGCGCAGGATGTCACCGTAGACGGGTCGCAGGGGCAGGTGCAGCCCAGCAGGCAGGCCTTCCAGCGACCCCGCCGCCAATCCGTTGGCCACAATCGTCTCCCCGGCGTGGACAGTTCCGCCGTCAGCGAGCGCCACGCCGCAGATGCGTCCGTCCTCCCAAAGAACGGCAGCGGCCCGCTGGTCAACGGCGAATCCCCCGCGGGCACCGGCCACGGCGGTTTCTGCTCCCGGTTCGTGGACGGCCAGGACTTCCTGGAGGCACGCCACCAGCTTCCGTGGATCCACCTGATGGTCTGCGGGGATGTCCAGGGCACAGGAGATGGCCGGGCTGAGCAGGGATTCCCTGGACCTGGCCTCACGGACAGTCAGGGGTTCCACCACCAGGCCGCTGGCCTGCTGTACGGCCCGGAGGTCCATCAGCGCCCTGCGGTCCGCGGCGTCCGCGCCGATGGCGAGGGTCGGCGTCGTCAGGTATCCGGTCTCGCCAGCCCCTGCCAGGGCGAGGTCTGCCGCGAAACCGGGCCACAGGCCGGAGGATGCAAGCATCAGCTCCAGGAGGTCTCCCTCCTGATAGTGGAGTTCGCTTACAGGTGCCAGCATGCCGGCGGCTGCCCAGCTGGCGCCTCTCCCGGGCGCGTCATCGATCAGCACAACGGAACGGCCGGACCGCCGGGCCTCCCAGGCTATGGCGTGGCCGATGACTCCACCGCCGATGACCGCCACGTCGGCGAGCAGCACCGGGTCCGGTCGGAATGATGCAGTCTCAGGCGGGCTGCTTATTGCGGGGGGCATATGGTTCCTTCCCTACGCCGGTACTAGCCGGATCAGGTCAAGCGGTCGGCTCTGACGCCCTCTCAGCCCGGCCGCTTTGTGACGGCTGCAACGGGCTCCCGCAGTACCTGCCCAGTTTAGGGGAATTAGGCTGGTTTCCATGAACTCGCAATCCTTCGCCGCTGCAGGCACGCCCTCAGCCAGCTCTTCCACACCCGAATCCTCGATCTCAACAGATCCCACCGGCGGCATAGGCCCGGGCCTCCCGCACAGCGCCCGGCTGTACCTCTGCACCGACTCACGCCGTGACCGCGGCGACTTTGGCGAGTTTGTGGACGCGGCTTTTGCCGGCGGCGTCGACATCATCCAGCTCCGCGACAAGGCGATCGAGGCGGCGGAGGAGCTGGAGCTGCTGGCCGTGCTTCAGGCCGCGGCCGAACGCCACGCAAAGTTATGGGCCGTCAATGACCGTGCAGATGTCGCTATGCTGTCCGGCGCCCCCGTCTTCCACATCGGGCAAAAAGACCTGCCGGTCGCTTCCGCCCGCGCCCTGCTTGGGGCACCCACAGCGGTCGGGCTGTCCACGCACACCGCCGAACAGATCGAAGGCGCCATCCGGCTGTCCGGCGGGCTGACGTCCGAACGCGGCCTGGACTACTTCTGCGTCGGACCGGTCTGGGCCACTCCCACCAAGCCCGGCCGGGCCGGCGTCGGCCTTGAGCTGGTGCGGTACGCTGCCGAAGCAGTCCGCGCTGCCGGCGGCGCCCAGGCCACCTTGCCCTGGTTTGCCATCGGAGGCATCGATCTTGGCAACGTGGAGCAGGTAGTGGAGGCCGGTGCCGGCAGGATTGTGGTGGTGCGTGCCATCACCGAGGCCCCCGATCCCGCAGCGGCGGCTGCAGCACTCGTGGCGGCCCTGGACGCAGGCGCATCCTGACAATTCCCCGCGTGGCGGACCGTGGGCGTGCACGATCCATGCAAATCGGGCTAACCTGATTTTCGTGTCACATCATCGGTTGGCCCCCAATGTCCACGAGCAGACCAACGAGCTCGCGGCGGCACTGAGCGCCCTGCGGACCGAGCTGGAACTTCCCGGAACCTACCCGGCGGAGGCGGTCCGGGACGCGGAAGCGGCGGTGGCCGCACACGAGTTGCCGGGCGCTGACCTGACAGAGGTGGACTTCCTCACCATCGATCCGGCGTCCTCCACTGACCTGGACCAGGCGCTGTTCATCGAGCGCGCGGACGCTGGCTACCGCGTGCTCTATGCCATCGCTGATGTGCCGTCCTTTGTCCGCCCCGGCGGCGTGCTGGATGCAGAGACCCGGCGCCGCGGCCAAACGTTCTACGCCCCGGACGGCCGGATCCCGCTGCACCCTGAGGTCATCAGCGAAGGAGCCGGCAGCCTCCTGGCCGGGCAGCTTTGTTCCGCCTACGTGTGGGAGTTCGGGCTGGACAACACCGCACAGGTCTCCACGGTGAGTATCCGCAGGGCCACCATCCGCAGCAGGGCCAAGCTGAGCTACAAGGGAGTCCAGGCCGAACTCGACGCCGGGACGCCCGCTCCCGTGCTGCAGCTCCTGAAGGAAGTGGGGCTCAAACGGGTTGAACTGGAGCGGCAGCGTGGCGGCGCCAGCCTGAACATGCCTGAGCAGGAAATCGTGCAACTGCCCGACGGCGGCTACCGGATTGCCGCGGCACCGCAGCTTCCGGTGGAGGACTGGAACGCCCAGATTTCCCTGATGACCGGAATGTCGGCGGCGAACCTCATGTTGGCGGGAAAAGTTGGCATCCTGCGCACCATGCCGGCGCCGGACGAGCGCTCACTGCGCCACTTCCGCCTCCAGACCGAGGCCTTGGGCAAGCCGTGGGACGGCAAAATCAGCTACGGCGAATACCTCCGCAGCCTTGATCCGACAGTGCCCCGGCAACTGGCCATCCTGCACTCCGCCGGCATGCTGTTCCGCGGCGCCAGCTACACGGCGTTTGACGGCACCGTCCCGGACGACGCCGTCCAGTCCGCCATCGGCGCCGCCTATGCCCACACCACAGCACCGCTCCGGCGCCTTATCGACCGCTTTGTCCTGGTAATCTGCGAAGCCTTGAGCAACGGCAAGCCGGTACCGGACTGGGCGCGGGAAGCCCTGCCGTCCCTGCCGGAGATCATGGCCGGATCCGACCAGTTGGCATCGCGGATGGAGCGCATGGCGCTGGACACGGTGGAGGCCGCGCTGTTGGTCAACCATGTGGGCCAGGAATTCGAAGCGATCGTGATTTCCGGCTCCAAGCCACAAAAGGACAACGGAAACGGTAACGGGAAAAACGGCAACGGAGCCAGGAACGGCGCTGCGAAAAACGGGGCTGCGAAAAACGGGAACGGCCCCTCGGGGATCATCCAGATCGCCGAACCCGCCGTGACGGCACGCTGCGCCGGCGACCTGCAATCGGGCACAAAGGTGCGGGTCCGCCTGATCTCCTCCGATATTGCCGCGCGAGAGGTCCACTTTGAGCTGCTGGCCTGAACCATCAGTGCCCGGCCTGATCGGCCCAAAGCCGGGATTCCCGGTCCTTGCGGCTAGACTGAAGAAGTAGATATGGATGCCCGGTCGTTGATTTCCTTGATTTTGAATTCAACAAGCCCGCCCCTACGCGATCTTGAGATGCACCCGTTGGTCACCAGTGCCAGCATTTTGATAGCCCGCGATCGGCTTCCACTGGATTTGCTTGCGCGCCAGAGCGTGCTCCGGAACGGCCATGTTGGCCGGCCCGTTGAGCAGGCAGCGCCAATGCCCAAATGAATAAGGAAACTCCCCTGTGAGTGAATTGCATACCCACCAGATCCTGACTGACGACTCCGGCATCGAGACGATCGAACCCGAAGAAACCATCATCTCGGACGAGAAGCCGCACGAGATTGAGGAAAAATCCTTCGCTGACTTCAACGTCCGCGCCGACATCGTGGAATCCCTGGCCGACGCCGGGATCACCCACCCCTTCCCCATCCAGGCCATGACACTGCCCGTGGCGCTTTCGGGCCACGACATCATCGGTCAGGCCAAGACCGGCACCGGCAAGACCCTCGGCTTCGGCATCCCCGCCCTGCAGCGCGTTGTGGGTCCGGACGACGCCGGCTATGACAAGCTCGCAGTTCCCGGCGCACCGCAGGCCCTGGTCATCGTGCCCACCCGCGAACTGGCCGTCCAGGTGGCCAACGATCTCCAGAACGCCTCCCGCAAGCGTAACGCCCGCATTACCACCATCTACGGCGGCCGTGCCTACGAGCCCCAGGTGGAGGCCCTGCAGAGCGGCGTCGAGGTGGTCGTCGGTACTCCCGGCCGCCTCATTGACCTTTACAAGCAGAAGCACCTCGTCCTGAAGAACGTCAAGATGGTCATCCTTGACGAGGCCGACGAAATGCTGGACCTCGGCTTCCTCCCGGACGTGGAAACGCTGATCGCCGGTACCCCCGCGGTTCGGCAAACGCTGCTGTTCTCCGCCACCATGCCCGGCCCGGTCATCGCCATGGCCCGCCGCTACATGACGCAGCCCACGCACATCCGGGCCGCTGATCCGGACGACGAGGGCCTGACCAAACGCGACATCCGCCAGCTCATCTACCGTGCCCACAGCATGGACAAGATCGAAGTTGTGGCCCGCATCCTGCAGGCCCGCGGCCGCGGCCGCACCATCATCTTCACCAAAACCAAACGCACCGCCGCGAAGGTTGCCGAGGAGCTGGTGGACCGCGGCTTCGCCGCCGCCGCCATCCACGGTGACCTGGGCCAAGGCGCCCGCGAGCAGGCCCTGCGCGCCTTCCGCAACAACAAGGTGGACGTCCTGGTGGCCACCGACGTCGCCGCCCGCGGCATCGACGTCGACGACGTTACGCACGTCATCAACTACCAGTGCGTCGAAGACGAGAAAATCTACCTGCACCGCGTAGGCCGCACGGGCCGCGCCGGCAACAAGGGCACGGCCGTGACCTTCGTTGACTGGGACGACATGCCGCGGTGGGGCCTGATCAACAAGGCCCTGGGACTCAGCGTCCCGGAGCCGGTGGAAACGTACTCCTCCTCACCGCACCTCTACGAAGAGCTGGACATTCCGCAGGGCACCAAGGGCCGTCTGCCCCGCAACAAGCGCGTGCTGGCCGGCGTCGACGCCGAGGTCCTCGAGGACCTGGGAGAGACCGGCAAGAAGAACACCCGCCCCAGCGGTGGCCGCGATGGCGGACGCGACAGCAGCAGCCACGATGCCGGCCGCACCGGTGGACGCGACAGCAGCAGCCGCCGCACCGGCGAGCCCGGCGGACGCTCCGGTGACCGCCGTCGTCGTACCTCTGATGCGGCGACGGCCGGCACCAGCCCCGCCCCGGAACCGGCCGCTGCGGCTCCAGCCGACGCCGAAGTGGACCCCCGTGCCCGCCGCAGCCGGACCCGCACCCGGCGCCGCAACGGCGAAGTAGTGGCTGGCGCCAACAACGGCCCGCAGCAGCGCAGCACCGAGGCATAACAGCGTCGATGACTGACACCGTCTGGGCGCCGGACGGCAGCAACCTGGTGGTTCACGCGGACAACGCGGAGTTCCTCCCCTCGCTGCCGGACGGCGCCTTCACCCTGATATACGTTGACCCGCCGTTCAACACCGGCAGGGTTCAAAAGCGCCAGGAAACGCGGATGGTGCTGAACACCGACGGGGATGGCGACCGCGTGGGCTTCAAGGGGCGTTCCTACGACACCATCAAGGGCGCCCTGCACCGTTACGATGACGCCTTCAGTGACTACTGGTCGTTCCTGGAACCCCGGCTCGTGGAAGCCTGGCGGCTGCTGGCAGACGACGGCACGCTCTACCTCCACCTGGACTACCGGGAAGTCCACTACGCGAAGGTAATGCTGGACGCCATCTTCGGCCGCGAGTGCTTCCTCAACGAGATCATTTGGGCCTACGACTACGGTGCCCGCGCCAAGTACCGCTGGCCCACCAAGCACGACAACATCCTCGTGTACGTCAAGAACCCGGCGAAATACCACTTCGACAACGCAGAGGTGGACCGCGAGCCCTACATGGCCCCAGGCCTGGTGACTCCGGCGAAGCGGGAGCTCGGGAAACTGCCCACCGACGTCTGGTGGCACACCATCGTCTCCCCCACGGGCAAGGAAAAGACCGGCTACCCCACGCAGAAGCCCGAGGGCCTCATCCGCCGTGTGGTGTCGGCGTCAAGCCGGCCCGGGGACTGGTGCCTGGACTTCTTCGCCGGTTCCGGGACCCTTGGCGCCGTGGCGGCCAAACTTGACCGGAGGTTCGTGTGCGTGGACCAGAACCAGCCGGCCATCGATGTGATGGCCAAGCGGCTGGGTACCAAGGCAACGTTTACCTCGTTCCCGTCCATCTAGGCTCTGGCCCGTTTACTTAGGTTTTCTTGGTAGTCGTTTCAGCGGCCAATTGGGCATCTTCCGTTTGATGACGCGTGGGTTGGTGCGTTGCCGGCGCGAGGGTAATAGTTCGTTCAGGATTTCCTGGCAGAATGCGGTGAAGGCTTCGGCCAGGCGTTTAGGGAGAAAAGGCCGATCCCGGGCCCGGGGTCTGTAGTTGTTCCGCCTGGCCTTCGGGGTCGGGTAGACCCAGGACTCCCGACACGGCAATATATTCTGTGTGCGATAGTTCGGGCTTGGCATCCACTTTCTGACCAACAAACCCGCGGAAATCCAGGGTTTTCATCGCCGCTACTCGCTGGCGACACCACCTTAATTTTCTCGCAAATCGTGGCCTGGTCACCGGACATTCGACGGCAAGAACCCCGGATACCTGCGGATCTGTTACCTACTGAGATTCGTCGTGTCCAGAGCCCTGAGACCGCGGAAAGGTAGGAACCGTCCTCGACTTCCTCGAGTACGGGCAGCACGGCATTGGCCCTGACCCACCACAACAGGGCCGCCCCGATTCCGGCTCTGTCCTTCCCAGCCGTGTACGAGAAGAACCCGCGGTCTGCCATCGCCAGCATGTCCTCCTCCAGCCTGTGGAGGAGGCCCGGATACAGGGCTCTTCAAGGTTCCCGGGGAATGGTCTGCTGAGATGAACGCTTATGCTGCCATCCGGGCTGCACTTCTCAAGAGGATACGCGATTTGTAGTTGTCCGGGTTCCGGTAGCCTCGCGCCGTGCGTTTGATGTGCTTTATCGCTGTGTTATTCGCCTCGACTTTGGCTGTTGTCGCGCCGGTGACAATGAGGACTTCGATCTCATTCCACCAGCGGCAGACGGTGCGGTAGAGCCTGTTGGTCTCCGGGCATTGCTGCCCGTTCCACGAGGTCAGCAAGCGCGTTCTTCGCCGCACCCGCGTCCTCCAGGGAACTTGTGTTCAGTAGGGTGCGGAGCTGCTCCTTCACCTGCCAGGCGACCTCGAGGCTGCCCGTCGGGTCATCAGCGGCGAACACCCCGGCGAGTCGGTGGCGGGCGCGTTCTGAAAGGTTTTCGTTTGCTTTCAGCAGCAGCATCCGGTTCGCCCACGCCGGGTCCGTGGCCCTGCCCCGCCGGCCCCTTACCTGCTGGGACAGGCCCTGACGGACCGTGGTGAGCATGTCGTTGGCCAGCATCGTCACGTGGAAAAGATCCACCGACACCGCCGTGCGCGGCAACCACATCCGCAGCGCCTTCCGGAACGCCGCGGACGGGTCAATCGCGACGACCTGCACCCCCAGCCGCCAGTCCAGCGGCCGGGCGAAGAGCCAGTCGCCGACACCCTTGTGGTCGCGTCCGTCCACGATGCCCAGGACCTGCCCGGTGTCCAGATCCACGATCGTTGTCATCCACGGTTCATACCGGGTCCAGGCCTTCGTGCCGGAGTCCTGGAAGAACCGCACCGACCGGTACCGGTGCTCGTCGATGCCCAGCATCCGCGGCGAAAGGAGGTCCACGTCGGGCAGGCGGAGCGCGGCCTCACCGATGACCTGTTGGACCAGCCACCACGAGATCCCGAACGCCGTGGCCGTCTCGGATACGGCACGGCCAGAATCGATGACCGCGTCCACCAGCGTCTCCCGGAGCCTGCGTGTAGATCGTGCCCGGCGAGGGACCTGAGGGGTTGCCTCGCAAAACGATTTCCGATCGCATAAGTACTCGTCGCAGAACCAGCGCCGCTTGTCCCAGAGGAGCACTACGGAGCCGGCGACCGGGATGTCGCGGAGCTTCTGGCAGCGGCGTTCCTTGACCCGGGAAGCGATGACCCCGCAGCTCGGGCAGCCCGGCGGGAAGGTGGACTCCACGGTGACATGACGAACCCCGTCAGGGAGCACGGCAGTAGCCAAGACACGATAATCATGCAGGTTGAAGATCATGCTGGCAGCATCATGGCCAGCCCAAGTAGGCTCTATCAAGGCTCGTGGTTCCTGTTCAGGTTGAATGCGTAGTAACACTCATCCCAGCAGGACCACGAGTCCTTTGCTGACTACAACACGAACCTATTTCCCCGGGAACCTTGAAGAGCCGGATACAGCTCGTGCCCGCTGGCGGAGGAACCGGAGACCACGGCGCCGGTCACCGCGTGTGTGCCGCATTCGACCAGACCGAGGACCCTCGCCTGCGGGTAGGAGCTCTTGAGGTCCGTGGCCGTTCCGGGCCGGCCGTACGCGTGCTCGTTGGCGGGTGTGTCGGCCAGGTCCAAGCAGGTCCCTTCCACGGACTGCGCGCCACCCCTTGTAGAAGCCAGGCCCGCCCGGTCCCGCCAACGGCTTGGCGGTCTCGGCGAACAACTCCGCCATCGCGGCCGAACCGAGCCTGGTCCGGGCCTTGAAAATCGCGGCCTTCGTCGGGATCTGCCAGTGGCGGAAACCGGCCCGTGATCCATTCCATCCCGGAGAGCAGGGACCTCTCACTTCCTCGTACGAGCCTGCGGACAACAACGCCAACGCCATCACGTAATAGAGCATCAAGCGCGAGGGAAGTACCGGCTGCGCTGCTCACCGGAAAACCCGTCCGAGATCACCTATCCACTACGCGCCATCCCGAAACATTAACACACCCTGAGCTAAGTAAACGGCATTGGGCCTAGAGCAGGTTGGGTTCTCCCGGCTCCGCGGCGTCGGGCTTGAATCCGAAGGACACGAGGATCTTTTCCAGCTTTCCGCTCTTCCTCAACTCCGCGACGTCGGCATTGAAGGCGGCGACCAGACCTGGGTTGTCAAGGTTGACGGGGAAGTTGATTTGACCCGGCTTCACGGTTGAGAGGATTGCGGGATCAGCGGGCGGCACCTCAAACTTCAAACCGTCGATCGGGCTCTTCTCCAAGGTCGACTTCGCGGATGGGTAGGTGTCGATCACGACATCGATCCGGCCGGCTGCAAGGTCGGCGTACATAGCCTGCGCGGTTTCATACAGCTTTACACTGTCACCGAGGTACGTTTGGAGGTCGTCATTCCACAGGAATCCGAGAATGGAGCCCACCTTGTGACCTTTAAGGTCGGGTACCGTGGCCACGCCCTTCTGGGAAACGATGATCAGCCGGTCGGCGAAAACGGGGTCGCTGAGCAGCACAACCTTTGCTCGTTCGGCGGTACGGTACCAGCTTCCCGCCGTGGTGTCGGCGCGCTTGGACGTGATTGAGGGGATCATTGCTGCGCCCGCACCGGGGATGGCTTTGACCTTCAGGCACTCCATCGCTGCGATCTCGGTGAGAATCGCGCCTTCAGCGCCGCCGACACCAGCTCCCTCTGGGTATGCGAACGGAGGATACTGATAGGCCGCAACCGTCAGGAAGCCGGTCTCGACTGTGGTCACATTGTGCTTCGGCGTGCAATCGGAGGGTGCCGCACCCTCGTTCGCGCAGCTCGTGAGGACAAGAGATAGTCCGACAGCTGCGGTGAGGATGGCAAGTTTCTTCTTCATTGAAGTTTCATCGCTTTCTGAATTGTGGCTGGGCAACAAATTTGACTTCTGGAGTTGACGGGTTCGCGTGCTACAGATGTTTGGCTAGGTGACGCTCCAATCGCGAGACGAGCATTGTCGCGGGGATCGTGATCACTGCGTAGAGGAACGCGGCGGCGAGGAACACGGAGAAGTAGTCGAAAGTGACGGTTGCCTGAAAATAGGCTGCCTGCATAATTTCGGGAACCGTGATGACATAGGCCAGTGACGTGAACTGGAAGAACTGGATTGCGATATTCATCAGTGGCGGAATTCCCACGCGGATTGCCTGCGGCGCGATGATGAATCGGAACGAATCGAGACGGTTCATGCCGACCGCGATCGCGGCTTCGCTCTGACCATTGGGCACCGCATCAATGCTGGTTCGGATGACCTCTGCAGAGTAGGCGCCCGCCGACCAGGTGAACGCGATCACCGCCGACGCGAATGCTGTCGGAGTCAGCTGCAATTGAGGCAGGCCCTGGTAAACGATGTAGAGCAGCACGAGCAGAGGAACTCCGCGTCCGACCTCGACGATGACGAGTGCGACGATCTTAATCACCTGGAGCTTGCTCACGCTCGCATAGGCGAGTATGAGTCCCAAAAGGTATCCGAGAACGATCACGATCCCGGTCATGGAGAGAGCGACACCGACACCCTTGGAGAGGGCCGGCAAGTACTGTGTCCAGGACAGCAAGTTCTCGATCATGCGACTGAGAACCTTGCGCGCAGCCGGCTATCGACCTGCCGGGACACAATGGCGAGGGGAAGGCTTAAGATCAAGTAGATGATCCCGACGATGGCGAAAACAGTTAGCCCCTGACCTGTCTGTTGCGCCTGGGAGGCGGCACGGAACGTGAGTTCCACGACGCCGATGGTGGATGCCAGAGCTGAATCTTTCAGAAGACCAATTCCGTAGCTGGCCATCATCGGGCCGACAACCCGAAACACCTGAGGAACCACAATGAAGCGGTAGCTGTCGACGGTGCTCAGCCCGAGTGCCGCGCTGGCCTCTTCTTGGCCCCGACTGAGGGCGGCCAGCCCGGCCCGATAGATCTCCGCGAAGTAACTCATGGCGATGAAACTAAAAGTGGCGATCGCCGCCATCAGCGGAGACATCCGCAACCCCAGTTCGGCGAAGCCGAAGAACACGAGAAAGAGCCACACGAGCGGTGGCACCGCGCGCACCAGGTTGACCACTCCTCGCACAAGAATCCGGAGAAAAGCGAATCGCGATCGCTGCGCGAGAGCAAGCGGTATGGCGAGAATCCCGCCGATGGTGAAAGCTGATGCCGTGATCAACAGCGTGGCACCGATTCCGAGCGCGATGTACCCCACGACTCCTAACATCAACGCCCCACAACTGCGCTGAGGAACTGGCGGGTGCGTTCATGGGACGGCGCACTCATAATAGCGTGCGGATCCCCTTCCTCAACCACCGAGCCGTCGACCATGACCACCATGCGGTCGGAGACGTCCCGCGCAAAGGACATTTCGTGGGTGACCACGATCGCGGTCATTCCTTCATCGGCGAGTTCACGCATTACCGCCAGAACTTCCGCACCCACCTCAGGGTCAAGGGCGGAAGTTGGTTCGTCGAACAACATGACCAGAGGGTCGAGTGCGAGGGCTCGCGCAATGGCGATGCGTTGCTGCTGCCCGCCGGAGCATTGACCGGGATAGGCCTTCGCTTTTTTATCGAGCCCGACACGCTTCAGAAGCTGATAGGACTTCTCGTCGGCCTCTTCGCCGGAGCGCCCCAGCACGCGCTCCTGGGCAAGTGAGATGTTCCGCAGGGCAGTGAGGTGAGGAAACAAATTAAACGACTGGAACACCATACCTACGCTTCGCCGAATCGCGGCGAGCTCTGCCCTCGAAGGCAGTCGAGAGTCGGTCCGGACCGCAACAGATTCCTTGCCGATCGACACCGTGCCCTCGGTCGGCATTTCAAGGAAGTTGATGCACCTCAGAAAGGTACTCTTCCCCGCTCCACTCGGGCCGATGATCGACACTACTTCACCTTGATCGATTTCGAGCGTGACATTGTCCACTGCTCGGTGTTCCTTATATTTCTTGGTGATTCCGCTGGCTCGCAGAAACATTGGCGCAGACTCTTCAGTATTGTTCACGGGATGATTCATGATTGTTTTCCTTCATTGGAAGAACTCGCGGCACCGTGCGCCGCAATCGCGCTGATTTCAATTCGTTTGTCTCCACGAAATCCCGCCACTTGCACGGTCGTTCGGGGCGCTAGCGGGTATCCGGAGAAACGTTTGAGATACGCCAGGGTGTAGGCGTCGAAATCCGTGAAATCAGCCAGGTACACCGTGAGTTACAGAACGCTGCAAGGTTCGAACCGGCTGCAAGAAGTGTCCGCTCAGGATGGTGATCACGACCGTTACTTGGACAGTAATCTCGCTAGGCGCGGAGCCGTGGGCCCGGGCCGGAATCTGCCCGCAGGGAGAGACGAGGCCACCATAGAGTCTCGCCGCCCCATACGTGCGCTCGACACAAATCGTGGTTGCCTCAGAGGTTCGGCGGGAGGACTGGCTCGGATCACTTGTACTCCTTGATTAACATCGTTGTTAGTGGGCTTAATCATAGGAATCAATTTGTGAAAAAAAAAGTATCAAAACGCTATCAATTCATCTTCATTTACTATGAATAAATGGTTGATCTTTCGGCGTGGTGCGTAGTGGATGTGTGACACACGAGGGTCCTGAGCGGTTGAGTCATCATGTCTCGATCAGCGTTTTGACGCGGGTTTTTCCGCCGGATGTGGTGGAAAAGGTGATGGCGTTGGTGTCCGCAGGCTTGTACGAGGAAGTGAGAGATCCCTGGTCTCCGGGATGGAATGGATCACGGGCCGGCGGGTTGAGTGAAGGTGGGCATGCCGAGTTGGGTCGTGTTGCGGCGCTCGGTGATTTGGTCCATTTCGGCAAGTTTGGCACGGGCCCCGGCGAGGCTGACTTTGAGGCCTTCGGCTTCTCCGAGCCAGCGGTGGGACTGGGCTTTGGCGATGCGCTCAATGAGGTTATCGCGGATCTGTGCCAGACGGGGTCTGGCCGTGGGATCGGGCCGCAGCAGCGGGCAGCGCAGGCAGCTGTGCTCGTGGATGCAGTGCGTGTCGTAGGAGCGGCCGCAATCACCGATGGAAACTCGTTGGGCACTGCCTACGACGAGACACGCAATGGGCCTTCGCCGCTCCCCAGTAAGCGCTAGAGTACTCAGCGTTGACTAATGGTCAATGCGCGCTCCTTAGCTACAGATCCGCGCGCACAACGGCGGTTCCCGTACCCAATTCCTCTATCCTTGCGAGTACCTCCGGTGCAGTGAGATTCTCCCCGAAAAGATTGGGTTTTCCGGTCCCGTGGTAATCCGAGGAACCCGTGATCAGCAGTCCGTGCTTGGCGGCAAGGCTCCTAAGGAATTCCCGCCCCTCCTCCGGGTTGTCGCGGTGATCGATCTCCAGCCCTGCCAGGCCGGCGTCGATCATGTCGCGGTAGGTGCGCTCCCCCACGATCCGGCCCCGGCCGGACGCCACAGGGTGGGCGAACACGGGAACGCCACCTGCGGCACGGACCAGTTCGACGGCGGTGGCCGGATCGGGTGCGTAGTGTTGGACAAAGTAGCGCGAATGGGACGTCAGGATGGACGTGAACGCCTCCGAGCGGTCCGAAACCACACCGGCCGCCACCAAGGCATCAGCGATGTGCGGCCGCCCCAGGGTGGCCCCTGGAGCCACATGGTGGATAACGTCGTCCCACGTCAGCGGGTAGTCTTCGGCCAGCAAGGTCACCATACGTTCCGCCCTGGTGAGGCGCGCGTCCTTGGCCTTGGTGATCTCTTCAAGCAGCCCCGGATGGGCAGGATCGTGCAGATAACTCAACAGATGCACACTGATGCCCTGCCCGGTCCGGCAGGAAACCTCCATGCCGGGAACCATTGCCATCCCGTTTTCCCGTGCGGCGATGGACGCTTCAGCCCAGCCATCGGTGGAGTCGTGATCGGTCAGTGCCACCACGTCCAGGCCCGCCCGGGCAGCCGAAGCCATCACTTGGGCGGGGGTTTCGGTGCCGTCCGAAACATTCGAGTGGGCATGCAGGTCAATCCTCACCTGCCCAGCCTAGTTGACCGCGCCGGCGCGGGTATTGGCCCTGGTCTCGGTGCTGGTGAGACGATGGTGCCGTGAACGATGCCGAAAATACCCTGAACTCTGCTTCCCAGCCCCTCGATGAGCGCGTCAACAACCGCTCTCAGCGGCCCAGTTCCGCTGCATTCAAGGCCTTTATGGCCAGCAATTGGGCGCCTTCCGAGCAACAACTTCCGGCGCTCGACGCCGTGGCCCACTACGCCGCGGCCCGGCGTAAGGCCATCTCGGAGAAGTTCAAAGGCGAACGCCTGGTCATCCCGGCCGGTCCGCTGAAGGTCCGCTCCAACGACTGCGACTACAGGTTCCGTCCTCATTCCGGCTTTGCGCATCTCACCGGGCTGGGCCTGGACCACGAGCCGGACGCTGTCCTCATTCTGGAGCCTGCCGGTGAAGGAAAGGGCGACGGCGGCAGCCACCACCGTGCCACACTGTACTTCCGTCCGCTGGCCGGCCGGGATACAGAACAGTTCTACGCTGACTCCCGTTCCGGCGAGTTCTGGATCGGTGCACGGCCCACACTGGCCGAGTTCGAAGGACGCCTGGGCCTGGCTACGGCCCACATCGATGGACTTGAATCAGCGATCACCAAGAACGTGGGCGCGCCCGAAATCGGCGGCATCTCCATCAGGCTGGTCCGTAAGGTGGACGAGAACATCGATGCCTTGGTGGATACTGCCCGGTACAACACTGCCAAGGACCCGGACAACCTGGACCTGGCTGTCCTGGATGCACTGGATGAAAAACTTTCCGAAGCGCTGTCCGAACTCCGCCTGCTGAAGGATGAGTGGGAAATCGAACAGATGATGACCGCAGTAGCTGCGACTGTCGAGGGCTTCATGGAGGTAGTCAAGGCCCTGCCCCGCGCCCTGACCCATGCCCGCGGCGAGCGCGTCGTGGAAGGCGCGTTCTTTGCCCGTGCCCGCGAGGCAGGCAACGAACTGGGCTACGACACCATCGCCGCCGCCGGAAACAATGCCACCGTCCTGCACTGGACTCGGAACACCGGCCGGATCAACGCCGGCGAACTGCTGCTGCTCGATGCCGGTGTGGAAGCGGACTCGCTCTACACCGCCGACATCACCCGGACGCTGCCGGCCAACGGTACGTTCACTGATGTTCAGCGCAAGGTCTACGAGGCAGTCCTGGATGCTGCCGACGCCGGCTTCGCCGCTGCCCGGCCGGGTGCGAGGTTCCGTGACATCCACACCGCCGCAACCACCGTGTTGGCGGAACGCCTCGCCGAATGGGGGCTGCTCCCAGTGAGCGTCGAGGAAGCCGTCAGCCCCGAAGGCCAGCAGCACAGACGTTGGATGCCTCATGGCACCAGTCACCACCTAGGCTTGGATGTCCACGACTGTGCCCAGGCAAAGCGGGAGCTGTACCTGGACGGCATCCTTACGCCGGGCATGGTCTTCACTATCGAACCGGGCCTGTATTTCAAGAACGAGGACCTGGCCATCCCCGCTGAGTACCGCGGCATCGGAGTGAGGATCGAGGACGACATCCTGATGACCGCCGATGGTCCGGTGAACCTCAGCGCCGCGCTGCCCCGCAAGGCCGATGACATCCAGTCCTGGATGGCAGGCATCTACCAGGAGCTGGACGGCGGGTTGCCAACCGGCGATAACGGCTAGAGAACGTACGTCCAGCGCATCTCCGCACGGATGCGCTGGACAGTCATATCCCTCGGTGAAACTCTCATAACAGTTTTTGGCAATCGCTTGCCAAAAGTTGGCGTTGATGATTACTCGTCTCGATGACCCCATCGCCAAGAAGCCTACGAGACGTACTTCGGCTGGGTGACCAAGGACAAGTTGATTGGACCCGTCCTCTGTCTGGTGGGCAAATCCGAAGGCCCTGGCCGCCTTCGCGGCCGGCAAGGCAGCCTACTTCCCCATGGCGTCGCCGCTGTCCATCCCCGCACTGGACGCCTCAGCCGTCAAAGGCAAGTACAAGTACGCCCTAATGCCCACTCTTCCCCCGGGCGAGACCTCCAACCCTTCACCGCTGCAGGTCTTCGCGTCCGCGGTCGAGGGTGGCGCAATCCCCGTGTACTCGCAGCTGATGGCGGCCTCGCTGGTTTGCGCCGTCCCTGTCGTGGTGCTGTACTTCATGTTCCAGAAGTACCTCATTGGTGGACTGACAGCTGGCAGCGTCAAGAAGGACAGCTAAACAAACAACTCCGCCCGGTGCAGCAGTTGCTGCACCGGGCGGAGTTGTTTGCTTACTGCCGGCATCGCTCCTCGGGCCATGTATATAACCAGGCCTCCGGGGCGCTGCCTAGTGCGTGGATTCGCCGGAGTCCTTGGTGGTGTCAGGCAGGGACTGCGTCTGGGACTGTTCTGTGGTCTGCTGGCCTGTGCCTTGCTGTTCTGAGCCAGGCTGGCCGGTAGTGGCCTGGTCTGTGACACGGACTCCGTACTGGGGCCGGCCGTCAGGGAGGTCCGGGTAGCGGACGGCGGCCGCGGGAGCCTTCGCCGGCTGGGCCGCTGCCTCCGGCTGCGCGCCCTGCTCTGGGCCGGCGGCGTGGCCCGCATTTTGGACTGTCCCCTGTCCTGGGGTACCAGCACCCTGCTGTCCGTAGGGGTCATTCCAGCTGGCAGGGCGCGCGGGGGCCGGACCTGGCTGACTGCCCGGCTGGCCCTGTTGACTGCCCGGCTGGCCTTGTTGACTGCCCGGCTGGCCCTGTTGACTGCCCGGCTGGCCTTGTTGGCCGTACTCCTGGTTCTGGTAGCCCTGCGGATTGTAAGGCGCAGCGGCTGCGTCCGACCGGTTCATGGGCAGTTGCTGGAGCAGCCGGCGCGCATCATGGGCGGCTTCGACTGACACGACAACGTCGTAGTTGGTGGCCACCACCTGGCTGGTGGAGGTGAAGTCCCGCTTTCCGCGCTGCATGGCATACGTGACAATCCCGAACAGCATAAAGAAGGCAGCGCCCATCAGCACAGACGCCAGGATCGAGAAGTAGCCGGGCGATGGTGCGAAGAACGAAAGCATGACGCCAACGAAAAGGCCGAACCACATACCGCTGAGCGCCCCGGAGAGAGCCACCCGCGGGTAGCTGAGGCGGCCGGTCACCCGCTCAACCATCTTCAGTTCGTTGCCCACGATCGAAACCATGTGGACCGGGAACTGCTGGTCGGCGAGGTAGTCCACCGCCTTCTGGGCATCCAAGTAGGAGGTGTACGAGCCCACGGTGTCGCCGGTAGGCACCGTCCGGGCGTCGTCGGGCCCACTGGGGCCACCGGCCTTGGGAGCACCAAAAATGTTTGACATACACCCATTCTTGCCCATCAGCATGTAAGCCGCCTGTAAATTCAGCTAAAAGAGAGCAGACTCGGTAGCCTGTAGACGTGAGCACAAATCTTTCGCGCGTCTTCGTGGCCCGCCTGCTGGGTCTTGACGTCTTCGACCCTTTGGGCGACCGCCTGGGCAGGTTGCGCGATGTGGTGGTGCTCTCACGTGGCAGCCGCGGTGCCCCGCACGTGGTGGGTATCGTCGTCGAAGTTCCCGGCAAAAAGCGGGTCTTCGTGCCGATGACACGCATTACCTCCATCGACCAGACGCAGATCATCTGCACGGGACTGGTCAACCTCCGGCGCTTTGAACAGCGCGGCGCGGAGACGCTGGTGGTCGCGGAAATGTTCGACCGGCGCGTCACTCTCCGGGACGGCAGCGGCGACGCCACCATCGAGGACATCGCCATGGACCAGCACCGGTCCCGCGACTGGTTCGTAAGCAAGCTGTTCGTCCGCCGGGGCCACTCGCTGTCCCCGCTCAGCCGGCTGCGCCGGAACGAGACCATGATCATCGACTGGGCCGACGCCCTCCAGGGTGCCCGCACTGAACCGCAGGCAGCCACGCAGTTCGTCGCCAACCACGAGGACCTCAAACCCGCAGACTTCGCCGAGGCACTGCAGGAAATGAGCGACAAACGCCGGTTCGAAGTGGCCAGCGAACTCCAGGATGAGAGGTTGGCTGACGTCCTGCAGGAGCTGCCCGAAGACGACCAGGTGGAAATCCTGTCCGCCCTTGACGTCCAGCGCGCAGCCGACGTCCTGGAGGAAATGGATCCCGACGACGCCGCCGATCTCCTCGGCGAACTGCCGACAGCACAGGCAGAAGAACTGCTTCAGCTCATGGAACCCGAAGGCGCCGACGACGTCAGGCGGCTCCTCGAATACGACGAGGACACCGCCGGTGGCCTGATGACGCCGGTTCCGGTGATCCTTCCCCCGGAAGCGACTGTCGCCGAAGCACTGGCCCACGTCCGCCGCGAGGAACTCTCCCCCGCCCTGGCCTCGTCCATCTTCATCACCCGGCCTCCGCTGGAAACCCCCACTGGACGCTTCCTGGGTGTGGTCCACATCCAGCAGCTCCTGCGGTTCCCGCCCTTCGAGCCCTTGGGCAACCTGGTGGACAAGAATCTTGAGCCGTTGTCCGATCAAGCCCACATCAGCGAAGTGGCCCGCACCCTGGCAACGTACAACCTGAACTCCCTTCCGGTGGTCAACGACGCCGGCCGGCTTGTGGGGGCGGTGACTGTTGATGACGTCTTGGATCATCTGTTACCCGATGACTGGCGCGCCTATGATGGCGAAGCCCCGATAAGAAAACTGGGAGGCCGCATTGGCTGACACCGGCGCCCCCAAGAATCCCAACAAGAAGGCGGCAGCCAAGGGCGGGCTCGACACACCTTTAAGCGGCCGCCAGCGCATCCTGCCAAAATTCTCGCCGGATCCGGACGCGTTCGGCCACGCCACGGAAGGCTTCGCCCGGTTCATGGGCACGCCACAGTTCCTGGTCTACATGACCGTCTTCGTTGTCATCTGGCTGGTCTGGAACACGTGGGCACCGGAGGCGTGGCAGTTCGATTCGCGCCTCCTGGGCTACACGCTCCTAACGCTGATGCTTTCGCTGCAGGCCTCGTACGCGGCACCGCTGCTGCTGCTTGCCCAGAACCGGCAGGATGACCGCGACCGCGTTTCGCTCCAGCAGGACAGGCAGCGCGCCGAACGCAACCTATCCGACACCGAGTACCTCACCCGGGAACTGGCGTCCCTGAGGATCGCGCTGCGCGAGGTTGCCACCCGCGACTACGTCCGGGCCGAGCTGCGCACGCTCCTTGAGGACATGCTGGAAGCGCAGGAGGAACTGCGGACACACGATCACGCCGGAGCCGGCAGCCACGAGTCACCGCGCGAGAAGATCAAGGACAGGCTCAAGGAAAAACGCGATAAACAGCGGAACCCCCGCACGCAACAGATTCCCAAGGTCAAAGCCAGCCATGCCGCCAAAGAGCAGGCAGCTAAGGACCAGGCCGAGAAGGAGCCATCCGTTCAGGAACAGGCCGTCCCGGAGCACAACCCGACCACCGAAAGCTGAGCCTCCCCGCATGAGCCACCCTCTGGAGCAGGCTGTCAACGCTGCACTGGCCACCGTGATCGATCCTGAGCTCCGCCGTCCCATCACGGAACTGGGCATGGTGGAGTCCGTGGACATCTCTGCGGACGGCCATGTCAGGCTAGCCGTCCTGCTGACCATAGCGGGCTGCCCCCTGCGCGGGACCATTACTGCCGACTCCGAAAAGGCGCTCTCCTCAGTTCCAGGCGTGACCGCCGTCGACGTTGAACTGAAGGTGATGAACCAGGCCCAGCGGGACGCCCTGAAGGAACAGCTCCGCGGCGCCTCCGGCCAGCGCGGGATTCCGTTCAACGAGCCGGGGTCGCTGACCAAGGTGTTTGCTGTGGCCAGCGGAAAGGGCGGCGTGGGCAAATCATCGCTGACGGTCAACCTGGCCTGCGCCCTGGCCGCCCAAGGCCTCAGGGTGGGCATCGTGGACGCCGATGTGCATGGATTCTCGGTTCCCGCCCTGATGGGCATCACGCAGGCGCCCACCCGCGTGGACGACATGATCCTGCCGCCGGTGGCCTACGGTGTGAAAGTAATTTCCATCGGCATGTTCGTGGCCGGAAACCAGCCGGTTGCCTGGCGTGGGCCGATGCTCCACCGGGCCCTGGAACAGTTCCTGACCGACGTCTACTTCGGCGACCTCGACGCCCTCTTCCTCGACCTGCCGCCCGGCACCGGTGACATCGCGATTTCGGTGGCCCAGTTGCTGCCGAAGGCGGAGATCCTGGTGGTCACCACGCCGCAGGCCGCAGCTGCCGACGTCGCCGAGCGCGCCGGTGCCATCGCCACCCAGACAGGTCAGACGGTGGCCGGCGTCATCGAGAACATGTCATACCTGGAAATGCCCGACGGCGGAAGGATGGAGCTGTTTGGCAGCGGCGGCGGGGCGGTCCTCGCCGAAAGACTCACGACGACGGTGGGAACCGATGTTCCGCTTTTGGGACAGATTCCGTTGGA
Organism: Pseudarthrobacter sp. S3; assembly: GCF_050156905.1. Classification (NCBI taxonomy): domain Bacteria; kingdom Bacillati; phylum Actinomycetota; class Actinomycetes; order Micrococcales; family Micrococcaceae; genus Pseudarthrobacter; species Pseudarthrobacter sp. S3. Next base: position 2,976,642 of record NZ_CP189583.1, read on the forward strand.
CATCCTGCTGCGGGAAGGCGGCGATGCGGGCGCGCCGATCGTGCTGGGCCGGCCCGAGACCCCGGCGGCCATTGCCCTGATCGAGATTGCGGGAAAACTTGCTGCCAGGCCCCGAGGCCTCACTGGGATGAGCCTGGGCCTGCAGCCGCGCTAGCGCAGCCCATCAGGGGCGACTGCGCCTAGGTTGCTTCGGTATCGAACGGGGCTGGTTCGCCCGGGGGCAGTGACTGGACCACGCGTTCCGGACGGGACGAAGCCGTCCCGCCTGTGGCAGCGGCCCCTGCTCCGGCGACGGCAGCTACCGCGGCCGGCGCGCCGGCACTGACGGGTTTGGCGTCGTCGTCCAGGAGGGCTTCCTTGATGATGCGCCGCGGATCATACTGGCGGGGATCATATTTCTTCCAGTCGACATCATCAATGTCGATGCCGACTTCTTCCTTGATCTGCTCCCGCGCACCGGAGGCCATCCGGCGGACTTCCTTCACCAGATTCGCAAGTTTCTGGGTGTATTCGGGCAAGCGCTGGGGACCGATCACCAGGATGCCGATGAGCAGCAGGATGAAGAACTCCGGGCCGTTGATTCCAAACACTTTAGGAAGATTACCCTCTCCGGAGCCCGGCTGACGATTTTTGCCCGCCAGCGTCGCAAAGTGCCTGTATCATGGAGCCAGTATCTCCCCGAGTTTGCGGATTCCCCGTTCCAACCGCGCCACGGGGGAGTCGTCCGCTGCAACCGTCGGGTAGGCGCCGGCCTCCGAGCTGGCAGCCGTGTTAATGCCTTTAACGGCGAGGACGCTGAGCCGCTCCAGCAGCGGAACGGCGTCGTCGGCCTGTTCCGCCGGGAGGTCGGACTCAACCGTAAAAGTGCCGGCCGTGGTCTCAATAACGGCCGTCCAGGGGGCCGTGTTGCTGACGATCAGCTTCTCATGCGACTGGTATGTGCTCAGGCCTGCGTCCTGACCGGACTCCTGCCGGACGTCCGCAGGATGCTGTTCGACGATCGTGGCGTAGTGGCTTCCATCGGACAGGCGCAGCTCCACCGCCGGCCGCCCGTTAAGTGTTATCGCATTTGCCATCCGGACGTGGAACCCAAGTTGCTCCAGTTCCGGGCAGACCCAGCCTTCCGAGCGAAGGGCGAGCAGTTGCGGGGCACCGAGCTCCCTGCCGTCGGCCGGCAGTTGGGCCGTATGCTGCGCCAGGCTCCCCTTGATAGCCGTTTGGGGGACGGACGTGCTGTCCCCTGCCAGCGCAAACGCACTGACGGCAAGAATTCCTGCGGCTGCGGCTGTACCGCCGGCAGTGAGTGCAAGGACTTTCACGGCCTGGTACGGGCGCTGGGCTGGCTCGGCCGCAGCCGCCAGCAACTGCGTCCTCGCCAGCAGCCGGGCGGTCAGGTCATCGCTGGCACGTGGCACGGCCGCGTCACGGAGACGCTCGATGTACTGGCGTTCACGCTTCTGCGCGGCTGCACATTCTGAGCAGTCCTGCACATGCTCGGCGCCGCGGGGATGCCGGCGGCCGAAGGGGTTCTGGGGCGTCATGGTACCGATCAGAGGATGCTGGCGATGCGCGGCAGCGAAAGCTTCGGCTTGCGTCCCTGCTGAGGCCGGGGATCACGGTGGGCCAGCTTTTCGCGCAGCATGGTCCTGCCCCGGTGGATACGGGAACGGACAGTACCCAGTTTGACGCCGAGCGCAGCGGCCACTTCGTCGTAGGACAGGCCTTCGAGGTCGCAAAGAACGACGGCGGCGCGGAAGTCTGGGGGCAGTTCCTCCAAGGCGGCCTGGACGTCAAGGTCCAGGTTGTTCAGTTCGAAGCTTAGCTCCGGCCCGGGCTCCCGCCCTGGAATCCTGGATTCGGCGTCATCGGCCAGCGCGTCAAAGCGGATGCGGGTCTTCCGTCGCGCCTGGTCCAGGAACAGGTTTGTGGTGATCCGGTGCAGCCAGCCATCGAGTGTCCCTGGCTTGAAATTCTCCAGTGACCGGAAGACGCGGACGAACACTTCCTGGGTGAGATCCTCGGCGTCGAACTTGTTCCCGGTCAGGCGGTACGCCAGCCGGTAGACCTTGGCGGAGTGGTTGGCCACCACTTCCTCCCAGGTGGGCCTGACCCACACAGCGGCGGAAACTTGCGTTGCAAGGACAGGTGCCATACCTGATGCTGACATCGTCCACTCCCATCGTGGATTGCTATCGCCTGGATACTTTTGACATCTCTGGTTCGGCGCCGGTCACCTCACGGATGACCGGATATCCATTATTTCAAATTTGGCTGGGAATTTCCTGACCAAGGCGGTTATTCGGCCAGAGGCACAACGATTCCCTTCTCCGGCCGGCACCCCCGCACACAGTAGGCTGTACTAAACACTCCCCTGCCGCCCAGAAAGCGAATCACATGAGCGCCGACAAATCCACGAGCTGGTCCTATGCAGAAGATCTGCCCGCAGAGGATGAGGTTATGCTTCGTGCCAGGGAGCGCTCCTTCGAACTGGGAGTGACCCCCATCGGCGCAGGTGTTGGTGCGGTGCTGACGGTGTTGGCTGCGGGCTCGAAGGCCCAGACCGCCGTCGAAATCGGCACAGGCGCAGGTGTCTCGGGGGTTTGCATCCTGCGGGGGCTCGGACCGCAGGCCGTGCTGACCACCATCGACGTGGACGTGGAACATCTCAAGGCTGCACGTGAAGCTTTTTCCGAGGCCGGCAGCCCGGCCAACCGCACGCGTACCATTTCCGGCCGCGCCGGTGATGTCCTGCCGCGCCTGACCGACTCCGCTTATGACCTGGTGTTTGTTGACGCGGACAAGCCCGGCCTGCCCGGCTACGTGGAACAGGCCGTCCGGCTCCTGAAGGCCGGCGGACTGCTCATCATCAATGACGCCCTGGACAAGGACCGCGTGGCCAACCCGGCTGTCCGGGAGTCCAACACTGTGGTGCTCCGCCAGGTGGGGAAGGCAATCCGCGATGACGACCGCCTGGCGTCCGCTATGCTTCCCACCGGCGACGGCCTGCTGGTCGCGGTCAAGAAGTAGCTCCACCGAAAATAAGCCAGGGTCCGCAGCCGGTTGGCTGCGGACCCTGGCCCTGCGGGATTATTCGGCAATGCCGAACAGGATTTATTCAGTCACGCCGACGAGGCATTCCTTAAGGTTGACCGCCTCCGCAGCGTTCAGTTCCACCACAAGCCGTCCGCCGCCTTCGAGCGGTACGCGCATGATCAGGCTGCGGCCCTCTTTGGTGACTTCCATAGGGCCGTCGCCGGTGCGTGGTTTCATAGCCGCCATGAGGAATTTCCCCTCCATTTAGTCCCAGGACATATCAGCCCGGATGGGCTGTGTCCGCATGGTCAAATCAAGCCGCTATGGCGGCCCGTACTGATGCCGCCACGGCTGAACATTTCTGAATGCTTTTTGTCCCTGCTTACTTACTATTATCCCGTAATGACCCGCACGTAGCTAATCGATGGACATTTACGGCCGCGTCGGATTCCCCAATCCGCCGGCCAGGCGCCGCCCGCGATCACGGCGGATAATCTCCGCCGCCCGGAAGCTGCGCCCATGCCCACAGCCAGACGATCCACACGATCTGGAGCAGGATAAACATTGTCAGGACCGTGCCGCGGTACGCCTTGGACCGGGACAACAGCGCGGCTGCCAGTGCCAACGGGAACAGCGGGAGCAACATCCGGAAGGTACTGGTCTGGGGGTGGAGGAACACCAGGAGGTAGCCCATGTAGCAGGCGCACCAAAGGCGCATCTCCACACCAAGCCGGACCACCGGCGGGGAGAACAGCAGGAGCACAAAAAGGCCTGCAAAGACGAATGGCGCCACGATCCCCAGGACGGGGCCAAAGAGGTCGACGCCGGCGTCGAACCAGGGCTTGAAGGGCACCAGGTCACGGCCGCGCCACACTGTCTCGGTTTTGGTATACGCCTCAATATCTCCGGTGGCGGCCCAGGCCGCCGCCGGCCACAGCAGTGCCGAGGCCCCGCACACCACGGTTAGGCCCGCCAGTGAGACCAGCTCCCCGAGGCTGTGGGTGCCCGGCCGCTCCTCGCGCCCCCGTTCGACCAGTCGCCAGAGGAAGAGAAGCCCCACCATGGCGGCAAAGGGAACGCCCACAGGTCGGGAGAGGCACAGCAGCAGGACCACCGGCATGGCAACGAAATAATGACGCCTGATGACGAGCAGCAGGGCGGTGGCCAGCAGGAAAACGGTCAGCGGCTCCGCATACGGGACCTGGAGAATGGCGGACACCGGAAAGGTCGCGAAAAATGCCACCCCCCAAAGCGCCGCAGTGTGCGAAGCCTTGTGCCTGAACAAGCAATACAAAACCAGCGCCGCGCCCAAGCCCGCCAGCATAGCGACGCCCGTCAGCGCCGCGGCAGGGCTGATTCCGGTCAGGCCCGCGAGCGCACGGCCCAGGGCCGGGAAGAGCGGATAGAAGGCCCACGCATTTTCCTGCACGTTGCCAGCGGCATCCGTTGGAAGCGGTGAGGGATACCCGTCGGTGATGATCCGGCCGTACCAACGCGCATCCCAGATATTGATGAAGTTCCAGTAGTCAGGGACGGCCGGAAACCACGGATTGGGCCCTTGGTGCAGGGCTGCTGCCATAAAGATGCAGGCGCTGACCATCCGGGCAGTGGCGTAGAGGGCGGCAACCTGCAGCCACCAGGGCCAGCGTTGGACCGCCCCCATGGCGCGGGCGCCGAATGCGGTGATCAACGCAGGCGGGCCCGTCCGGTCCCCTGTGTCAGTGCTCAAGCTCCGGCCTCCGGGTGCGCCGCCCGTTCCGAGTCCAGCAGCCGTGCCCGGAGCCTGCCCACTTCTTCGTCTTTGGCCGCGATCTGGTCCCGCAGTTCGTCGAGGACCTGGTCCACCTGGTCCATCCGGTACCCACGCAGGCCGAGGGAAAAGCGGACCCGGTCGACGTCGGCAGGTGCAGCGTCCGCGGGCAGTAGCACCGGCGGAAGGTTGGCGGGCGGCTGCCCGAACCCCGGGTAGAGAATCGGATTCTCCGGGACCTCGGCGCCTGTGGCCGGTTCACTGCCCCGGCGGAGGCTGCGCAGAATGCCGCGGCGGCCACCGGCGCCTGCCCACAGGGTGGCGGCGATCAGCACGATGGCGAAGTAGACCAGGAAAAAACTCACAGCACCCATCGTGCCAGATTCGCGCAGGCGGCCTATTCGGGCCGTTGCTCGCCATTGGCGGGAACGGGGGGCGTCGCGTGCAGCACCAGCTGCACCGCTTCTGCGGGATCGTCCACCACCTGGATGAGGTCCAGGTCCTTTGCGGAGACCATTCCTTCGGCCACGAGGGTGCCCTTGATCCATTCGATCATCGGCCCCCAGAAGTCGACGCCCAGGAGCACGATCGGGAAGGAGGTCACCTTCCGGGTCTGGACTAGGACCATGGCTTCGAAGAGTTCATCCAATGTCCCCAGTCCGCCCGGAAGAACGATGAAGCCCTGGGCATATTTGACGAACATGGTTTTCCGGGCGAAGAAGTACCGGAAGTTAATGCCGAGGTCCACCCACTGGTTCAGGCCCTGCTCGAACGGCAATTCAATGCCCAGCCCGACGGAGACGCCGTTGCCTTCCACGGTGCCGCGGTTGGCGGCCTCCATGGAGCCCGGACCGCCGCCGGTGATGACGGCCACGCCTGCCGCTGCCAGCTTCCGGCCTACTTCCATGCCCATTTCGTAGTACGGGCTGCCAGGCTTGGTACGGGCCGAGCCGAAGACACTGACGGCGGGCCCCAGATCGGCAAGCGCGCCGAACCCTTCGACGAACTCGCTCTGGATCCGGAGGACACGCCACGGGTCTGAATGGACGAACTGTCCGGCGCCCTTGGTATCAAGCAGATGCTGGTCCGACATTTCCACAGCTGCCTGCTTGCGGCGGAGTTCAAGGGGCCCCTTACGGCGCGGCTGGGAAGTTTTGGCCGGATCTGCGTTGATGCTCATCCTCCAAGGCTAATGCCAAGGCGGGCGTGCCCGTGGCAGGTATCTCTTGAATCACGATCCGCGCGAACTTGGCGTGATTCGCCTCATATCCAGCCAATGTTCGCTAGATTCTTCTTATGACTACTCATGTGCCCGGCGATGCGCTCGTCTCCCTGAATGGTGTGAATAAGCATTACGGTCAGCTGCACGTATTGAAGGACATCAATCTCCACGTCCGCAAGGGCGAAGTGGTGGTGGTCATTGGACCGTCAGGCTCAGGAAAGTCCACGTTGTGCCGTGCCATCAACCGTCTCGAAACCATCGAAGGCGGCACCATCAGCATTGATGGAAAGGTGTTGCCGGCGGAGGGGAAAGAACTGGCGCAGCTCCGCGCCGACGTCGGCATGGTCTTTCAGTCCTTCAACCTTTTCGCGCACAAGACCATCCTTGAGAACGTGACGCTTGGTCCCATCAAGGTCAAAGGCATTGCCAAGGCCCAGGCCGACAAGGAAGCCATGGCGTTGCTTGAGCGCGTGGGCGTGGGTCATCAGGCCCCCAAACTCCCGGCGCAGCTCTCCGGCGGCCAGCAGCAGCGTGTGGCCATCGCCCGCGCCCTGGCCATGAAGCCCAAGGTCATGCTCTTTGATGAGCCCACCTCTGCGCTTGACCCGGAGATGATCAACGAAGTTCTCGATGTCATGATCCAGCTGGCCAAGGAAGGCATGACCATGGTTGTGGTCACCCACGAAATGGGCTTTGCTCGTAAGGCCGCCGACCGCGTGGTTTTTATGGCTGACGGTCAGATCATCGAAGACGCCACACCGGAAGAATTCTTTACCAATCCGCAGACTGACCGCGCGAAGGACTTCCTGTCCAAGCTGCTCACGCACTGATTTCCCAACACCGAACACACACTGCAGTTCGCACCCAGGCCGTGACCCACGGCCGATCAATGAAAGGAATGTCATGAAGGCATTTATGACCCGCCGGAAGTCGTTCTTCGTGGCGGCCACCGCTGCCCTGGCTTTGTCCCTTAGCGCTTGTGGCGGCACCACCCCCGGCACCAGTAATCCCACCGTTGCCGACAAGCCGACGTTTGCCGCCGGCACAACCATGGCCAAGCTGTCCGCCGCAGGCACCATCAAGATCGGCACCAAGTACGATCAGCCGCTCTTCGGCCAGGTGGGCCTGGACGGCAAGCCGGTGGGCTTCGACGTCGAGATGGGCAAGCTGATCGCAGCCAAGCTGGGCATCGCTGCGGACAAGATCGAATGGTCAGAGACTGTCTCAGCCAACCGCGAACCCTTCATCGAGCAGGGCAAGGTGGACATTGTTATTGCCACGTACACCATCAATGACAAGCGCAAGCAGGTTGTCAGCTTTGCGGGCCCGTACTACGAGGCCGGTCAGGCGCTGATGGTGAACAAGGACAACACGTCCATCACCAAGCCTGAGGACGTCGCAGGCAAGAAGGTCTGCTCCGTGACCGGTTCCACCCCTGCCGCGACGATCGTGGACAAGTACAAGGCCGAGCTCGTGCCGGCAGCCACTTACTCCGCTTGCCTTGAGCCGCTGCGCAACAAGCAGGTCGAAGCGATCACCACGGACAACGTGATCCTGGCCGGCTTTGTGGACAAGGAACCGGATGCCTTCAAGCTGGCGTCGGATCAAACCTTCACCAAAGAGCCGTACGGCATTGGCCTGAAGAAGGACGACACCGAGTTCCGCAACTGGATCAATGACCAGCTCGAGGCGTTTGGCAAGGACGGGTCCTACAAGAAGGCCTGGGAAGCAACTGCAGGTTCGGTCATCAAGACCGCCCCTGAACTTCCCGCCATCAAACGCTACTAGGTAGCCACGGCGGCTTCCGGGGATTTGCTGCACGCGTTCCCCGGAAGCCGCCAGCCTGCTTTGACCCCCTACGCCAGAGCCGAAGGATCCTATGGAAGTCATCATTGAAAACCTCCCCCTTTATTGGGAAGGCCTTCTCCGCACCCTTTTCCTGTCCGTCGTCTCCGGGATCATCGCCCTCATTCTCGGAACACTCCTGGCAGCAGCCCGCGTTTCGCCCGTTGCGGCCCTCCGGGGATTCAGCACCGTCTACGTGGAGATTCTCCGGAACACTCCGCTGACCATTGCCTTCTTTTTCGCGGCGATCGTCCTGCCCCGCCTCGGCGTAACATTCCAGCAGTTCGAGGTCGCAGCGATCATCGCCCTCAGCGCCTACACAGCGGCCTTCATCGCCGAAGCAGTCCGCTCAGGCGTTAATAGCGTCCCTCTTGGCCAGGCGGAGGCCGCCCGCAGTATCGGCATGAATTTCGGCCAGGTCCTGAACCTCATCATTCTTCCCCAGGCGTTGCGGACTGTGATCCCGCCGCTGATCAACATCCTGATCGCCCTCGTCAAGAACTCCTCCGTCGCCGGCGCGTTCTTTGTCCTGGAACTGTTCGGCTACGGCCGCCAAATGGCCAACGCCAACGGTGACCAGGTCATGGCAGTTCTGCTGGGCGTTGCGTTCTTCTATCTGCTCCTCACCATTCCGCTGGGCGTCCTTGCCAGCACGGTGGAACGAAAGGTGGCGATTGCCCGATGACTTCAGTGCTCTACGACGTTCCCGGCCCCAAAGCGCGCCGGGTCTCGCTGATCGGTTCCGTGGTTGGAACCGTGCTGATCCTGGGACTTCTGGCATGGATCGTCATGACCCTCGCCCAGCAAGGCATTTTTGAAGGCCGCCGCTGGGCGATCTTCACCCGGGGCGACGTCTGGATGCTGCTCGGCAATGGCCTCGGTGCCACGCTCAGCGCCGCCGCCCTCGCCGCAGTGATCGCTTTTCCCCTCGGCCTGTTGTTCTGCCTGCTGCGCATCTCGCTGGTCGCCTGGATCCGGATTCCGGCCCGCGTGGTCCTGGAGTTCCTGCGCGGCATGCCGGTTGTCCTGATGATGCTCTTCGTCCTGCTGGTATTCGGGACGAGTTCCTTCGTCGCGGTGGTGACGGGGCTCGTCCTCTACAACACCGCTATCTTCGCGGAGATCATCCGGGCCGGCATCCAGTCACTGCCGAGGGGACAGCGGGAGGCGGGCCTGACCATCGGCCTGACCAGTTTCCAGTCCCGGTTGCTCATCGAGCTGCCGCAGGCGGTCCGGCGCATGATGCCGTCGCTGGTTGCCCAACTGGTGGTGCTCCTGAAGGACACCTCGCTGGGCTACATCGTGGCGTACGGCGAACTTCTGCGCGCGGTGCAGGTCATGGCGGACTTCCTAGGTAACGCGTTCCTGTTCCCCATCTTCTTCGTAGCTGCCGCGATCTACATTGTGATCAACATCTGCGTTTCCCGGCTCGCAATCTGGATCGAGCGCCGGGGTTCGACGAAAACGGCAGGCGGTGTTGCGCCGGCGCCAACCGCAGTGGTCGCACCTGAACTACCGGACGTATCGGAACGCAAATAGCAGCACGCGCGCACACGCAAAAGGTCCGGAACCCTCCAGGGGTTTCCGGACCTTTTGTGTGGAGCCTGTTGTTGGTGCTTTTGCCTTTCGGGAGGAGCTACGCCGCCAGCCAGCTCCGCAACGCCCGCAGGCACTCCCGGATGGCGTCGGCATCAACGTGCTCGTTGTCCTTGTGGGCCAGCAGCGGATCACCGGGCCCGAAGTTCACTGCCGGGATCCCCAGTTCGCTGAAACGCGCGACGTCGGTCCAGCCGTATTTTGGTTTCGGTTCGGCTCCCACCGCGGCCACGAAAGACGCGGCGGCAGGGTGGTTCAGTCCCGGGCGGGCGCCGGCGGCTGCGTCCGTGCGGACCACAGCGAAGCCCTCCAACAGTTCCCGGACATGCGCCTCCGCCTGGTCCGGCGTCTTGTCCGGGGCGAAGCGGTAGTTGATCTCCACCACGCACCGGTCCGGAATGACGTTACCCGCCGTGCCGCCGTTGATCTTCACAGCGTTGAGGCTCTCCCGGTAGTCCAGTCCGTCCACGTTGATGGTCTGGGGTTCATAAGCCGCCAGCCTGGCAAGGATGGTTGCCGCCGCGTGAATGGCGTTGCTGCCCATCCACGCCCGCGCGGAGTGCGCGGCCTCGCCCACCGTAGTGGCCTCAAAACGGCTGGTGCCGTTGCAGCCACCCTCGACGGTGCCATGGGTCGGCTCCAGGAGGATGGCAAAGTCCCCGCCCAGGAGGCTGCCGTGGTTGCGGACCAGGCGACCCAGCCCGCTCTTGACCGCTTCCACTTCCTCGTGGTCGTAGAACACAAAGGTGACGTCCCGCTTAGGTTCCGCGCCGCCGTCGAACATTGTGGCCGCCAGCGCAAGCTGCACGGCGACGCCGCCTTTCATGTCCGTGGCTCCTCGTCCGTAGAGCACGCCCTCCCCCGGGACACCGGATTCCCAGGTGGACGGAACGGTACCGCGCGCTCCTTCGGTCACGGGCAACGGCACTGTGTCCAGGTGTCCGGCGAGGATGACGCGTTCCGCCCTGTCCAGTTCGGTGCGGGCGATGATGGAGTCACCGTCGCGGACCACGTGGAGTTCGGGGATGGCCCGCAGCGCCACCTCGACGGCGTCAGCCAGGTCCGTCTCGTTCCCGGACACACTGTTGATGTCCATCAGGGCGGCTGTCAGCACGGAGACATCCTGACGGAGGTCCAAAGGCACGGTGATCGATTCAGGAGCGGTTTCGGCAGTCACGTTGCCAGTCTAGTTCGAACCCGGCGCCTGCCTCGATAGACTGGGGCCATGACTGAGACTGCTACTTCCGCCGCGCCCGAGAACCAAAACGCAACTTCCGAAGCCCGCTCCGCCTACGGCTTCGGCTTGGCAACCATCGCTACTGCCACCGGTGGGGAAAATTCTGAAGCCACCGTCCTCGACGTCTGGTTCCCCGCGCCTGCACTGGGTGTTGCGGCCGATAACCTGCGCGCCGTGGAGAATGCGGACGAAACCCTGGTCCAGCTCGCCGAAAGCGGCTCCGACGCGGACCGAGGGACCGAGCAGAAGGTGGTCTTCGTCCAGATCAACCTCGATGAAGCTCCGGCCGACACCGCCGATGCATACCTCCGCCTGCACCTCCTCTCCCACCGGCTGGTCCGGCCCAACACTATCAACCTGGATGGCGTCTTCGGCAAGCTCCCCAACGTGGTGTGGACCAACTTCGGTCCCGCCGCTGTGGAAGGCTTCGAGCTGACCCGCGCCAAGCTTCGCCGCCGTGGTGCCGTCACCGTCTACGGCGTGGACAAGTTCCCGCGCATGGTGGACTACGTGGTGCCTTCCGGTGTCCGGATCGCCGACGCCGACCGCGTCCGCCTCGGTGCCCACCTCGCCGAAGGCACCACCGTGATGCACGAAGGCTTTGTGAACTTCAACGCCGGCACCCTGGGCGCCTCCATGGTGGAAGGCCGCATCTCGGCCGGCGTCGTGGCCGGCGACGGCAGCGACGTGGGAGGCGGCGCGTCGATCATGGGCACCCTCTCCGGGGGCGGCAAGGAAAAAATCGTCATCGGTGAGCGCGTCCTGCTGGGCGCCAACTCCGGCGTCGGCATCAGCGTGGGCGATGACTCCGTGGTGGAGGCAGGCCTCTACGTCACCGCTGGAACCCGAGTGCTTGTTCCCGGGCCCAAGGACGAGGACGGCGAAGACACCGCCACGATCGTGAAGGCAGCCGAGCTGTCCGGCGTCCCCAACCTCCTCTTCCGGCGCAACTCCACCACCGGCGCCGTAGAGGTGCTGCCGCGCAAGGGCCAGACGGTGGAACTCAACCACGCCCTCCACGCCAACTGACCTGTCGGTGGCACGTGGTCGCAGTTTCGTTCGCCCCAGCGTGCTGCTGCTTACCCTGGCGCTGGCGGGCGCCGGAATCTACACTGCGGCCTCCTTCCTGCAGCGCTCCGAAACCCTGGTCACGGAGCGCTGCACGGCCGAGGTCGGAACCCAGCGCGCGGAGCTTGCAACGGACCAGGCAGTTAACGCCGCACTGATCACAGCGGTGGCAGTGCAGCGTGGGCTGCCTGCCCGGGCAGCCAGCATCGCTCTTGCCACCGCCATGCAGGAATCCAAGCTGCGCAATATCGGCCATGGCGACCATGCTGGCCCTGACTCCCGCGGACTCTTCCAGCAACGCCCCTCTCAGGGGTGGGGCACCGAGGCCCAGATCATGGACCCGTACTACGCTGCCAATGCGTTCTACGATGCACTGGTCAAGATTCCCGGCTATGAGTCCTTGGAGATCACCGATGCCGCACAGCGCGTCCAGCGCTCGGCATACCCCCTCGCCTACGCAGAACACGAAGATATGGGCCGCTTCTTCGCGTCCGGCCTGACCGGCCAGACGCCCGCCTCCGTGCTGTGCACTTTGCGCGCGCCGCAGGAGCCGGGCATCCCCGCCGCCGTCGAGTCCGAGCTCGCCCTGGCGTTCGGGCCGCTTGCGATCACCACGGAAATTGAGTCCCTCGTGGTGGAAGCTGACGGCACCCAGGCATGGTCCGTGGCGCATTGGGCAGTTGCCAACGCGAAGGGCCTGGCGGTAACGCGTGTGGACGTTGCCGGCCGCAGCTGGGACCGTGAGGATCAGGGCGGCTGGCGGGAATCTGACGCTCCGGCCGGCCAGGTCAGCATTACTGTGGCACCGGCCGGCACCGGCCGCTGACTGCCCGTTTACTGAGGCCAGCGTGGTGACCGCGGAACCTCAGACCAGGATGTCCACCACGGGCTGGACGTAGCTGCGGAAGAGCTCCGGCGCGGACATGAGGTTATGGCTCATGATGATCTTGTCCGGCTCCAAATACCACGCCCGTTGTTCGTTCAGAGGCAGTTCGATGATGGTCAGGGTGAAGTCCCGTGACCCCCGGCCGACCTCCAGCAGGCGGTCATCCACCATGTCGCCCAACAGCTGGTCCGAACCGCTGGCCACCCGTTCGGCTTCCAGCCTGGCGTACTCGCTGCGGCGCTCCCGTGCCCAGGTCAGGGCGGACCCGAAATGCGCCTGCAGGACGCGCTGGAGGGCCGGGGAATTTCCGAATTCCCCAAAATCCGGCGGGGACAGCTCAGGTGACGTCTGGGGATGCGCCTTCAGCAGCTGCTCCCACCAGGCTTCCCATTCGGTCTTGAGGGCGCTCAGCCCGCCGACGTCGGAGGTGAGATGCGAGTGGTCGGCAGGGCGGATCTTCGGCGCGGTATTCGACAACGCGGGGTGGCCTGCGCCGTCGAGTCCTGCCGCATCGCGGACAAAGAGCGCGATCATCAGAGGCCCGGACGTATCCGTAGTAATCTGCCAGCCGGAACCACCTGTGTGATGCATCCCTACTCCTCCTGTGGCCTGCCTGTACCGGCCTGACCAGCCGGTTCCGCTCCCCCGGCTCCCAGTCTATTCCCGATGCCACCGGACGGTAACGTCAGGCGGCCAGGCTCTTCAGGTGCCGGTCCAGGACGTCATGGCACATCTGTGCCGTCATCCAGGCGGGCTGCAGGAGGGCGTGCATGCACAGCCCGTCCAGCGTAGCCAGCAGCCTCTCCGCCTCGACCGCCAGCGACTGCTGCCCGTCGCCGTCGTCCGGTACCAGTGCGGTGATGACCTGCCCGACCACGGCGGCCACCTCCCGGTGGCTCCGATCGGCCTCGGCTGCGAGGAAGGGGCGGATCCTGGCCGCGTTCTTGAAGGCCATCCACACACAGGCGTCCACCGCCCGTTCCTCGTCTAGCGGCAGAAATTCACTCAACAGGGTTAAAACCGCTTCACGATGCGGGCCGGTCCCGGGTACGCTGGCGGCCATCGCCGGCAATGCCGCTGTGAGGCGGACCATGATCCGATCCACAACCGCGGCAAAGGAATGGCTGAGCAGCTCTTCGCTGCCGGCAAAGTAGTGCCGGACGGAGCCCACGGCGAGGCCGGCTTCGTCGGCCACCTCCCGCAGGGACGCACGCTCGAGGCCGTCGCCGGCGATGATCCTGAAGACCGCTTGAACGATTTCTGCGCGCCGGGCTTCGGCATCAACAAGTTTAGGCACCTTTAGTATTTAGCACACCCGTGCTTAAATCCACTCATCGCCGGAACTGGGATAGCGTAGAGGCATGAAAATTCTGGTCACAGGTGGCACCGGGTACATCGGTTCGCACACAGTCTTGTCCCTGCAGGAAGCCGGCCACGACGTGGTGGTGATCGATAACCTGGTGAACTCCAGCGAGGAGTCCCTGCGCCGGGTTGCCGAACTCAGCGGCAAGACCGCGGAATTCCACAACGTGGACCTGGTGGACGAAGCCGCCGTCGAAGGCGTCTTTGCCGTCCACACAATCGACGCCGTGATCCACTTCGCCGGGCTCAAGGCCGTGGGCGAGTCGGTCCGCGAACCCCTCAAGTACTACTACAACAACCTCGTGGGAACCCTGAACCTGATCCGGGTCATGGACCGCCACGATGTCCGCTCCATCGTCTTCAGTTCATCCGCCACCGTGTACGGGGAGCACAATCCCATCCCCTACGTGGAAAAGATGGAGATCGGCGCCAACAACCCGTACGGCCGCACCAAGGAACAGATCGAGGACATCCTCGCCGATCTGGGCGCCGCTGACAGCCGCTGGCACATAGCCCTCCTGCGCTACTTCAATCCGGTGGGCGCACACCCGTCAGGCCGCATCGGCGAGGATCCCCAGGGCATCCCCAACAACCTGGTGCCCTTCATCGCCCAGGTGGCCGTGGGTCGCCGTGACAAGCTCATGGTTTTCGGCGGCGACTACGACACACCTGACGGCACCTGCCTGCGGGACTACATCCACGTCGTCGACCTCGCCGAAGGCCACGTCGCCGCCCTCAACCACGTTGCCGACCGCCCAGGCGTCTACCGCTGGAACCTGGGCTCTGGAAAGGGGTCCTCGGTCCTGGAGGTCCTGCGGTCCTTCGAGAAGGCCGTGGGCCAGCCCATCGCCTACGAGGTCACCGGACGCCGCGCCGGCGACCTCCCGGCCTTCTGGGCCGATGCCACCTCCGCCCTCGCCGACCTGAGCTGGTCCACCACCAAGACCGTGGACCAGATGTGCGAGGACCACTGGCGCTGGCAGAAGAACAACCCCCAAGGCTACTCCGCTTAAGCAGCAACGCGGGGTCACTTACGGCCCGTCCCGAAGCTCGGGATGGGCCGTAAGTGACCCCGCGTTGTTCTGTAGCGGAGCTCTTAGCGGACCGGGTAGTCGCGCTCGGGCTCGCCGATGTACAGCTGGCGCGGGCGGCCGATCTTGGTGTTCGGGTCGCTGATCATTTCACGCCACTGGGCGATCCAGCCCGGCAGGCGGCCGATCGCGAACAGCACGGTGAACATCTTCTCGGGGAAGCCCATGGCCTTGTAAATCAGGCCGGTGTAGAAGTCCACGTTCGGGTAGAGCTTGCGCTGGATGAAGTAGTCATCGTTCAGCGCCTTTTCTTCCAGGCGCATGGCGATCTCAAGCAGTTCATCGTTGCCGCCGAGCTTGCTGAGGATCTCGTGGGCCGTGGCCTTGACGATCTTGGCACGCGGATCGTAATTCTTGTAGACGCGGTGTCCGAAGCCCATAAGGCGGACGCCGTCTTCCTTGTTCTTGACCTTCTCCATGTAATCCTCCGGCTTGGTGCCGTCGGCCTGGATCTGGCGCAGCATCTTCAGCACTGCCTCGTTGGCGCCGCCATGTGCGGGACCAAAGAGGGCATTGATGCCGGCCGACACCGAGGCGAAGAGGTTGGCGTTTGAGGAGCCCACCAGGCGCACCGTGGACGTCGAACAGTTCTGTTCGTGGTCGGCGTGCAGGATCAGGAGAAGGTCCAGCGCCTTGGCGATGACCGGGTCCACTTCGTACTGCTCGGCGGGAAGGCCGAAGCTGAGGCGGAGGAAGTTCTCCACGAGGTTGTGGGAGTTGTCGGGGTACAGCATGGGCTGGCCGATGCTCTTCTTGAGGGCGTAGGCGGCGATGACCGGCATCTTGGCCAGCAGCCGGTACGTGGAGACCTCTACCTGCTCAGCGTTGAACGGATCCAGCGAGTCCTGGTAGAACGTGGACAGTGCCGACACGGCCGAAGAGAGCACAGGCATCGGGTGAGCATCACGGGGAAAGCCGCTGAAGAAGCCCTTGAGCTCTTCGTGCAGCAGCGTGTGGTGACGGATCCGCTGGTCGAAGGCGTCCAGTTCCGTGGCGGTCGGCAGGTTGCCGTAGATCAGCAGGTAGGACACCTCGAGGAAGCTGGAGTGCTGCGCCAGCTGTTCGATGGGGTACCCGCGGTAACGCAGGATGCCGGCATCGCCGTCGATGTAGGTAATAGCGGACGTGGTTGCTGCGGTGTTCATGAAGCCGGGGTCAAAGGTGACTGCGCCCGTCTGCTTGAGCAGCTTGGAAACGTCGTAGCCTTCGTTTCCTTCAACAACCTGGATGCGCGGGAGCTTGAGCTCGCCTCCTGCATGGTGCAGTGTTGCACTGTTGGTCTCAGTCATGGAGTCCCCTTCATGAGGCGCGTAGGCCTCTGTCGAAAGCTTGATCCAACATCCGGTGAGCCGCGGCACTGACCCTGTTCTTCCAGGAATCCAACACCCGGGCTGCCTTCTTGTAGAAAGCCACCATTGATAGTCACTTAAAAAGTACCGCCCGATTGCGGGTGTCACTAATCGGAGGCGCGGAAAACCCCCGTAAAATGCCGTCTTTGTGGCGCGAGTCACATGATTGTTACGGCGTCGTGGCCAGTCTGGCCACGGCCGCGTCAATCCGCTCATCCGTGCCGGTCAGGGCGACACGCACAAACCCGTTTCCGGCCTCGCCGTAAAAGACGCCTGGACCCACCACGATGCCCCGCTCAGCCAGCCGCGCCACCGTGTCCCAGGTGCTATCTCCGGCGGTGGACCAAAGGTACAGTCCGGCGTCGGAATCCTTGATCTCTAGCCCGAAACCCTGCAGTGCCGGCATCAGGCGCTCCCGGCGTCCGCGGTACAGGTCCTTCTGGGCCTGGACGTGGGTGTCATCGCCCAGCGCAACCCGCATTGCTTCCTGCACCGGGTAGGGGACGATCATGCCCGCATGCTTGCGGCTGTTGACGAGGCTAGCCATGATGGCCGGGTCACCGGCCACGAACGCTGCGCGGTAGCCTGCCACGTTGGACTGCTTACTCAACGAGTACACGGCCAGGAGACCCTCGTGAGACCCGCCGGAAACGCGATGATCCAGGATGCTGGGAACTGGCTCGCCGCCTCGCTGTGCGTCCCACGCGCCCCACCCGAGTTCGGCGTAGCACTCGTCCGACGCCACCACAGCGCCCAGTTCGCGGGCTTGCGCCACAATGGCTTGAAGTGACTCAACGCCCCTAACGCTTCCGGTGGGGTTGCCCGGCGAGTTCACCCAGATCAGCCGCACGCGGGAGCGCGTGGAGTGGTCCAACTCGTCAAGGTTGTCGGTAGCCACAGAGGTAACGCCGGCGAACGTAGCCCCGATGTCATAGGTGGGGTAAGCAACCTTGGGACGGACGACGACGTCGCCCGGCTTCAGCCCGAGCAGGAGCGGCAGCCAGGCCACCAGTTCCTTGGAGCCGACGGTGGGCATGACGTTCTTAGGGTCCAGGCCGGGGACGCCGCGGCGCCGCTCAAACCACGCCGCAATGGCTTCCCGCAAGGGAAGGATGCCGTGAACGGTAGGGTATCCCGGCGCGTCCGCGGCGGCCTTGAGGGCAGCCTGGATCAGTGCGGGAGTAGGGTCGACGGGAGTGCCGATCGATAGGTTCACGGCCCCGCCGTGGTGCTCAGCTGCTTTGGCCAGGTACGGAGCCATGGCCTCCCAGGGGTAGTCGGGCAGGCTCAGGCCGAAGCTGTTCACGGCTGCTGTCAACGCGCTGCCCGGCTCAGTGGTCTTGGTTCTGGAGCGGCAGGGCGGCGATCATCGGGTGGTCCTTGCCCGTGTTGCCCACCTTCGCGGCGCCGCCGGGCGAGCCCAGGTCATCGAAGAATTCGACGTTGGCCTTATAGTAGTCAGCCCACTCTTCAGGAGTGTCATCCTCGTAATAGATGGCCTCCACGGGGCAGACCGGCTCACAGGCACCACAGTCGACACACTCGTCGGGGTGGATGTACAAGGAACGCTCACCCTCATAGATGCAGTCAACGGGGCACTCCTCAATACATGCCTTGTCCTTGACATCTACACACGGCTGCGCGATTACGTACGTCACGTCCCTTGCCTCTCCACGATATTTCCCGGCAATGGCCGGCACTTGAATCCGGCACCGGCCGGACTGTTGACTTCTGAGCCTATTATCTCCCAGCCCATCCACGCGAACCTAGCCGGCCGCCTTAGTATGAACTGGTGAGTCCCGCCCAGCCTACGCCCCGAGAATTTCTGGCCAGCGCCCCGCCCGGAACACGGGTTGTAGTCCGCTACCGGATCGACGGCGGCCTGACCGATGCACTGGGGTACTTGGTGGCAACTGACGACGGCGGCTCCACGGTCCGCACGCGGAAGGCCGACGTCGTGATCCCCTTGGACCTTGTGGTGGCTGCGAAGGAAGTGCCGCCAGCACCGGAGCGGCGCCCCGCCCGCGTCCGCAACTGACGCTCTCCTGACACAAAAAAGCTGCCGGCACGACGGCGGGAATCCCGCCCGCCGTACCGGCAGCTTCGGTGACGTGCGATTTAGGACTACGCCTTGGCGCGGGCGCGGGTGGCCTTGGCGCGTTCGCTGGCGTCCAGGATGAGCTTCCGGATACGGATGGACTCCGGGGTCACCTCAACGCACTCGTCTTCGCGGGCGAATTCCAAGGATTCTTCCAGAGTCAGGTTGCGCGGCGGGGTCATGTTCTCGAAGGTGTCCGAGGACGCTGCGCGCATGTTGGTGAGCTGCTTTTCCCTGGTGATGTTCACGTCCATGTCATCGGCGCGTGAGTTCTCGCCAACGATCATGCCTTCGTAGACCTCGGAGGTGGGCTGCACGAAGAATGACATGCGTTCCTGGAGCTTGATCATCGCGAACGGGGTGACCACGCCAGAGCGGTCAGCCACGATCGAACCGTTGGTGCGGTACTCGATGGGGCCGGCCCACGGCTCGTAGCCCTCGGCGATGGAGGAAGCAATGCCGGCACCACGGGTGTCGGTGAGGAACTTGGTGCGGAAGCCGATCAGGCCACGGGCCGGAACGATGAACTCCATGCGGCACCAGCCGGTGCCGTGGTTGGCCATGTTGGTCATGCGGCCCTTGCGGGCGGCCATCAGCTGGGTGACGGCGCCGAGATACTCTTCCGGAACGTCGATGGTCATGTGTTCCATCGGCTCGTGGATCTTGCCGTCGACGGTCTTGGTGACAACCTGCGGCTTGCCGACAGTCAGTTCGAAGCCTTCACGGCGCATCTGCTCAACCAGGATGGCAAGGGCCAGCTCGCCACGGCCCTGGACTTCCCAGGCGTCGGGACGCTCGGTGGGGAGAACCTTGATGGAGACGTTACCGATCAGTTCCTTGTCCAGGCGGTCTTTTACCTGGCGGGCCGTGACCTTGGCGCCCTTGACCCGGCCGGCCAGCGGCGAGGTGTTGATACCGATGGTCATGGAGATCGCGGGATCATCCACGGTGATCAGCGGCAGCGGCTGCGGGTTGTCGACGTCAGTCAGGGTCTCACCAATGGTGATTTCCTCGATACCGGCAACGGCGACAATTTCGCCCGGGCCTGCAGACTCGGTGGGAACACGGTCCAGTGCCTTGGTGGCCAGCAGCTCGGTGATCTTGACGTTCTTGAGCTCGCCGTTGGCGCGGGCCCAGGCAACGGTCTGGCCCTTGCGCAGGGTGCCGTTGTAGATACGAAGCAGGGCAAGGCGGCCCAGGAACGGAGAGGCATCCAAGTTGGTCACGTGTGCCTGGAGGACGCCGTTCGGGTTGTACGTCGGGGCCGGGATGTGCTCGATGATGGTCTTGAACAGCGGCTCAAGGTCTTCGTTGTCCGGAGCGGAGCCGTCGGCGGGCTGGTCCAGGGAGGCGCGGCCCACCCTCGCTGCTGCGTAGACAACCGGAACTTCAAGGATCTTGTCGAGGTCCAGGTCCGGAACTTCGTCAGCGAGGTCCGAGGCGAGGCCCAGGAGGAGGTCCATGGATTCGTGGACAACTTCCTCGATGCGGGCGTCGGGGCGGTCCGTCTTGTTGACGAGGAGGATGACAGGCAGGTGCGCGGCCAGGGCCTTGCGCAGCACGAAGCGGGTCTGGGGCAGCGGGCCCTCGGATGCGTCAACGAGGAGCACAACGCCGTCCACCATGGACAGGCCGCGCTCCACTTCGCCGCCGAAGTCGGCGTGGCCGGGGGTGTCGATGACGTTGATGGTGATGGTTTCACCGTTGGAGGACGGTCCGTTGTAGGCCACGGTGGTGTTCTTGGCCAGGATGGTGATGCCCTTTTCGCGCTCCAGGTCGCCGGAGTCCATCACGCGGTCTTCGAGGTGGTTGTGTTCGGCAAAAGAGTTGGTCTGCTTGAGCATGGCGTCGACCAGTGTGGTCTTGCCGTGGTCAACGTGGGCCACGATCGCGACGTTGCGGAGGTCACTGCGTGAGGCAGTGGCTACCGCGGTGTTGGTGGTGGTTTCAGACATGCGTAAGTGCTCGATTCAGTGGTGAAGTCAGCTGTTGTATCGCGACATTTCCAACCGGAACGCACGACGGATTAGCCCAATAACACAGGGCTCCTTACCTCATTCTAGACGCTGGGCCTATTTTGGCCTAAAAAATTTCGGATCGGTCCAGTTCGTCCGGTGGGCAATTTCGGCGCGCCATGCCTCAAAGAGTGATCAAGCTCACTGGATTTTTGTGACTTGATGGCCGATCATTGCTGTGATAACACAGCAAGCCCGGAGAATCCCTGATGCGAAAAGCCTCGGCTCTTACCCGCTTTGTCGCATCTGGAATCGCGATAGCCGCGCTCCTGGGCGGCTGCGGAAAGGCCCCAGCAGCCACACCGGATTCCGGCGTGCCATTCCCGGTTCGGGAAGCCGCGGCCGGCGGATACCAAGCCGGCGGCAGGGAACCGATCGGCTTGCCTGACGGCTTTGTGTACCGCAATCTGGCCAGCGGACGTGATGAGGTTGTAGTGCCGGACATGCGCCACACCGCCCTCCTGATCGGCGACTCCCAATCCGAGCCCGCCGACGGCTGGCCGCGGCTTGGCCTTGCAGCCATCGGTTACAAGGTCCATTTCTGCGGGCTCGGCGGGACGGGATTCGTGGCGTCCAACGGCAAGACGGGGAACTACATCGACGCTTTGCAGCGCGGTGACTGGAAGCTGCCTTACGGGACGCCCGCGCTGATCGTCATCCAGGGCGGCGGCAACGATGCCGCGCGGGGGGCCACGGATGCCCAGATTGTGGCCAACGCCGACCGTCTGATCGCTGCGCTGAAGGACCGCTATCCACGCGCCAGGATGGCCATGATCGGCACCCTGGCCCGCGGCGCCAACTACGGCGGCGGGCGCAGGACGCAAGTGGACGCGCTTCTCGGCACTGTGGCGGCCAGGCACGGCCTTCCGTTTGTGGGCGTGGGCGACTGGCTGTCGAAATACAACCTCGCGAAGAACCTGGCAGATGCCGTCCACATGGATGCCGCTGGCCGCAGGTCACTGGGCGGGCTGCTTGAAATCAGGCTCCGGCAGCTGGGGCTCGAAGGCCCGGCGCTGGACGGCACGGTCCCGGCAACAGCCTCCGCACTCACCTCGGCGGACTGAACAGAATCTTAAATGGCGATGGAGCCGGTGCCCTGAGGCACCGGCTCCATCCTTAACTCGGGATACTGCGGCCCGATCAGGCCACTTCGGGCGGAAGCATCAGCTTCGCACCGGGAATGGCGTTGAGCAGTGCCTTCGTGTATTCCTGCTGAGGGGACTCGAAGACGTTATCCGTGGAACCGGTCTCCACCAGCTTGCCCTTTTCCATCACACAGACGTGGTCGGCAATCTGCCGCACCACGGCCAGGTCGTGGGTGATAAAGAGGTAGGTGAGTCCGAGGTTCGCCTGCAGGTCCGCGAGCAGGTTCAGTACCTGTGCCTGGACCAGGACGTCCAGCGCGGATACGGCCTCGTCGCAGATGATCACCTCGGGATCCAGCGCAAGGGCACGGGCAATGGCAACACGCTGCCGCTGGCCGCCTGACAGCTCGTTCGGGTACCGCTGCATGCTGGACTGCGGCAGGGCCACCTGGTCAAGCAGTTCGCGGACCTTCTTCTCCCGGCTGGCTTTGCCGCCGATTTTGTGGACCCGCAACGGCTCCTCGATGGTCCGGAAGATGTTGTACATCGGGTCCAGCGAACCATAGGGGTCCTGAAAAATCGGCTGCACCCGCCGCCGGAACTTGAAAAGCTCCGCGGGCTTCAGCACCGACGTATCAACACCGTCGAACAGGATAGTGCCCGCGGTGGGCTTCTCCAGCTGCAGGACCATCTTGGCAACAGTGGACTTTCCGGAGCCGGACTCCCCCACAATCGCAGTGGTGGTTCCGCGTTTGACGCTGAAGGACACGTTATCCACGGCAGTGAAGTCCGTGGCCTTGATAACCCCGGAGCGCAGTTTGTAGACCTTGGTGAGGTCCCGGACCTGCAGGAATTCCGCATCGGCTGGGGCCGGTTGAACTACCGCCTCGCTTGGGGCGAGCAGCTCATCCGTTCCCACGCCGAGTTCCTTGGCAACCTGGATCCGCCGTGATGCAAGGGACGGTGCCGAAGCAACCAGCCGCCGGGTGTACGGGTGCTGCGGATTCCGGAGAAGTTCCAGCGACGGACCCGCCTCAACAACGTTGCCCCGGTACATGACCACTACCTTGTCCGCACGCTCGGCTGCGAGTCCCAAATCATGGGTAATGAGCAGGACCGACGTACCCAGCCCCTGGGTCATGGTCTGAAGGTGGTCCAGGATCTGCCGCTGGACGGTCACGTCCAGGGCGGACGTCGGCTCGTCAGCGATCAGCAGCCGCGGCCGGCAGGACAGGCCGATGGCAATCAGCGCACGCTGCCGCATGCCGCCGGAAAACTCGTGCGGGTACTGGTTGGCGCGCCGGCGGGCATCCGGGAGGCCCGCCTCGGCCAGAACCTTGGCAACATCATCCGGACCGCTGGGACGCCCATTTGCCCTCAGCGTCTCCCTGACCTGGTAACCGATCTTCCAGACGGGGTTCAGGTTGGACATCGGATCCTGCGGAACCATGCCAATGGTGTTGCCGCGCAGCTCAATCATCCGCTTTTCGCTTGCGTGGGCGATGTCCTCGCCATCGAGCAGGATCTGTCCGCCGGACACCTTCCCGTTCGTGGGCAGGAGTCCGATTGCGGCAAGTGCCGTGGTGGATTTTCCGGACCCAGACTCGCCTACGATGGCTACGGTTTCACCCGGCATGATGGTCAGGTGCGCGTTGCGGACCGCTTGGACATCGCCGCTGCCGGTTTTGAAGGTGATGGCGAGGTCGAGGATTTCGAGCAGGGGCGTGGTTCCTGAAGATCCGGCCTCGGCGACGTGAATGTCAGGACTTGTCAACTTCTTATCTCTCATCGCTGCCGGCTCTTCGGGTCTAGGGCATCACGCACGGCATCGCCAAGCATGATGAAACTCAGGACGGTGATGGACAGGGCCGCCGCCGGATACAGCATGATTTCCGGCTTGGTCCGAATTGAGGACTGCGCTGCGGCGATGTCGTGCCCCCAGGACATAACACCTTCCGGCAGCCCGATCCCCAGGAATGACAGCGTGGCCTCGGCCACAATGAACACGCCGAGTTCCAATGTGGCGAGCACAATGACGGGTGCCAACGCGTTCGGCAGGACGTGCCGGACCAAAACACCGAACCTGGAGACCCCCAAAGCCCGGGCAGCGGTGACAAAGTCCGCATTGCGCACCTCCAGGACTGCACCGCGCGTAATGCGCGCCATCTGCGGCCATGAAAGCAGCGCAATGACCATCACGACGGTCCATACGCTCTTGTTGGTCCGGAACGCCGGCAATTGAGTAATAACGAGCGCGCCAAGGATCAAGGGCAACGCGAAGAAGATGTCACCGAGACGGGCGAGAACGGTATCAAGCCAGCCGCCGTAGAATCCGGCGAGTGCGCCGAAAGTGACACCGACAATCAGGACGCATATCACGGAGAGGACACCGACGGAGAGTGAGGCCTGAGTCCCGTGGACAACCCGCGAGTAGATGTCGCAACCCTGGAACGTGAAACCGAAAGGATGCCCCGCAGCGGGACCGGCTTCAGAATTGGCCAGCTCGCAGCCGTCGTTTGGTGCCACCGTCGAAAGAAGGCCCGGGAAGAGTGCAATTACCGTCAATGCCACGATGAGCAGGCTGGAAATGATGAACAGGGGCCTGCGGCGAAGTTTCCGCCAGGCATCGGCCCACAGGCTCAGCGGCGCCTGATCGGTTTTCAGGTCATCCGTGGCCAGCAGGGGTGTTTCTTCCATGGGTGCCACAAAATGGCTGTTTTTACTGATCATAACGAATCCTCGGGTCGAGCCAGGCGTACAGAAGATCAACGAGCAGGTTAGCCACCACAAAGACCAGCACAAGCACGCTGACGATGGAAACGATGGTGGGGCCCTCAGTCCGCAAGACGGCCTGGTAGAGCTTATTACCTACGCCCGGAACGTTGAAGATGCCTTCAGTGACAATGGCGCCGCCCATCAGTCCGCCAAGGTTCGCCCCCAAGTAGGTCACCACAGGGATCAGCGAGTTGCGCAGGATGTGGGCCAACACCACTCGGGGACGCGAGAGGCCCTTGGCCGTGGCGGTCCGGACGTAGTCGGCGTTCATGCTCTCACTGACCGACGCGCGCGTCAGGCGCAGTACGTAAGCAAACGACACCAGTCCCAGAACCACTGCAGGAAGCAGCAGGTTGCCCCAGTCCGCGCTTGCGCCGACGGTCGGTTTCGCCCATCCGAGCCGGACTCCGAATATCAGTTGGAAAACGAAGCCAAGAACGAAAGTGGGAACCGCGATGACAACCAGCGACGCCACCAGCACGGTGGAGTCAAACCACTGGCCGCGGCGGAGTCCTGCGAATACTCCGAAGGCCACCCCGAACACGGCCTGGATGATGAGCGCCTCCACAGCGAGCATTGCGGTCACCGGGAAGACCCGGGCCAGGGTGGCTGCAATTGGCTGGCCTGTGAAGTCGTTGCCCAGGTTAAAGGTGAAAAGGTTCTTGAGGAAGATTCCGTACTGGACCCAGAACGGTTCGTCCAGATGGTACTGGCTGCGCAGAGTATCGATGACGGCCTGGGGTGGCTGCCGGTCGCCAAAGAGTGCAGCAATGGGATCACCCGGCAAGGCGAACACCATGTAATAGACCAAGAGGGTGGTGCCAATGAAGACCGGGATCACCTGAAGGAGTCGTCGCAGAATAAAGCGGACCACTGGATCACCGGCCTTCCGGGAGGTACGTGCTGAGTTTCATTTGTGCCTTCCTGCCGTACAGGACAATGGGGGCCCGGCTGTTGACCGGACCCCCATACGCCTGGCGGCAAGTTAGATCCTGGAGACTACTTGGCCGTGATGTTGTAGTAGAGGATTCCGCCGTTCCAGCCGGTCTCGGCGCTCAAGACGTTGTTGCTCCACACAATCGGCCTTGCATAATCCCAGAGCGGCAGTCCGGGAAGGTCCTGGAAGAGAATCTCCTGCGCCTTGTTGAACTTGGCGTTAGCCTCGTCGGTAGTCTTGGCAGCAAGGCCCTCCTTGAGCAGCTTGTCGAACTCGGGGTTCGAGTACTTCTCGTAGTTTGACGATGCGCCCGTTGCCCAGACCGGTCCGAGGAAGTTGTAGAGCGATGGGTAGTCACCCTGCCAGCCGGAGCGGGCCAGACCTGGGAGGGACTGGGACTTGCGCAGGTTGAGGACTTCAGCAAACTTGGCGAAGGGCTGGATTTCAGCCTGGATACCGAGGTTGTTCTTGAAGCCGTTGGCCACGGCGTCAATCCATTCCTTGTGTCCTCCGTCAGTGTTGGAGGCTATCTGGAGCGGCTTCGAGCCGTCGTACGGCTTGATCTTCTCGGCCTGGGCCCAGAGGTCCTTGGCCTTGGCGGGATCAAACTTCAGGACTTCGTTGCCCGGGATGTTGGCCGTGTAACCGTCGATCACCGGCGGGGCGAACCCGGTGGCCGGCGTTTTTGTTCCGTTGAAGACCACCTTCGTGATTTCCTCGCGGTTGATGGCGTAGGACAGAGCCTGACGGCGCAGCTTTCCGGCTTCACCCTGGAAGTTCACGTTGTAC
Organism: Pseudarthrobacter sp. S3; assembly: GCF_050156905.1. Lineage (NCBI taxonomy): Bacteria > Bacillati > Actinomycetota > Actinomycetes > Micrococcales > Micrococcaceae > Pseudarthrobacter > Pseudarthrobacter sp. S3. The sequence continues at coordinate 3,002,780 of NZ_CP189583.1, forward strand.
CCCGGGATGTCCAGCGTGGCGTCGCTGGCAACGGGCTTGGTGGCGTTGCGGCCAGAGAAGTCCGTGACGTAGGTCTTCGTGGCGTTGGAGGGCAGCACGTCAGTGATGTCCAGGTTATCGGCCTGCAGGTCCGTGTAAGCGGGGCTGGGATCGGTGTAGATCTTAAACGTGACGCCACCGTTTTTGGCCTCCCGCGGACCCTTGTAGTCGGCGTTCTTTACCAGGGAAATCGACTGGTCATGGACCCAGGCTCCCTGCTTTTCAAACTTGTAGGGGCCGTTGCCAACGGGGTTTTCGCCGAACGTCTTAGGGTCCTTCAACGCAGCGGAGGGCAGCGGGTAGAAGGCCGAGTAGCCAAGACGCAGGGACCAGTCAGCCTCAGGCTGGGCCAGCTTGACCGTGATGGTGGAATCGTCGGTTGCTGCCAAGCCGGACATGGTGTCGGCCTTCGGGGCGGGCGTGGTGGTGGTCTTGCCGTCCGCGGACTTTTCAGTGGTCACGGCCGAGACGTCGTCGTAACCGGCGATGGACTCGAAGAAGAATCCGTTGTTCTGCAGGTTCTTGGAGTTGGCGGCGAAGTTCCAAGAGTCAACGAAGGTTTTCGCCGTGATGGCTTCACCGTTGGTGAACTTCTGGTCCTTTTTGATCTTGATGGTCCAGTTTTGAGCGTCAGGTGAGTCAATGGAATCAGCAACGGCGTTGATCGGCTTGCCGTCGGCGTCGTAGCTGCGAAGGCCTTCGAACAGCAGCTCTACCACGTGCCCACCACTCGTTTCGTTGGTGTTTGCCGGTAGCAATGGGTGTTGGGGTTCGCCGTTGTAAGCGGTGATGACCTTATTGGGGTCACCGGCAGATTGGCTGGCACCGTCAGTGCTGCCGCCTCCAGCGCCGCAGCCGGTCAAGGCAAGGGCGGCGATTGCCACGATGCCGAGTGCTTTGGAAGTGCGCGTAAAACGCATTCCGCCTCCTATGAGTTGTGGGAGAAATTCAGGGGAAATCTTGTGCTCCCCGGCAGGCCAAACACAGGTTCTCACTGTGACGTGGCATACATATACGAGTAGCCTAACCGCACAAAGTCCAAATACTGGTACTCCGTTGCCAAACCGTAACCAGTTAATCGTCAATAACTAGCCGGTACCCGTAAGTTGCGCAAGTCACATGCTACTCGCTGGTAAGGGATGCTGCGAATCGAGGCCGGGGACGGACTCCCACAACGTCGACGAGCCCCCAGGACGGCCTATTTCAGGCGCCACTCCCACACATTCCACCAGACGCCCAAAGGGCCGGAACTGGGCTTGACACCCGTCACGCGGCTGCTGAGGGCGACAGTTCCCGTGGTCTGGTACAGCGGCAGGCCGTAGGCGCTTTCCCAGACGCGTTTGTCGATGTCAGCCAGCAGTTCGTCCTGCTTCGCCAGGTCCGTGGTGCCAGCCAGTTGCTCCATGGCTTTGTCCGCGTCGCGGTCGGAAAATCCGTTGAAGTTGCTGCCGCCACCGGTCTTGAAGATCTGCGGGACACGACTGACGCCGACCCCGGGTCCGATGAAGCCGAAGATGGCGGCGTCGTAGCTGCCGCCGCCGAGCGCTTTCGCCCAATCCGAACTGCCGAGGCCCGCGTCTTCAACGCTGAATCCGGCCAAGCGCGCGGATTCGCGGATCAGGGAAAAGGCCCGCACCCGGTTGGGGTTGTCCTTGTTGTACAGGACCCGGATGGTAGGAGCAGCATCCCGCAATTTCGACCTAGCGCCTTTGATATCCACGTCGGAGTAGTTGGCCGAACCGTTGCCCTTCACGGCGTCCCGATATTTGGGCTGGGCTGGCAGGAAGACCTGTGAGTCCAGCGGTTTCGCGTCGGCTACAAATCCGCCCACGACGTCATCCACGATCTTCTGCCGCGGTACGGTCTTCAGAAACGCTTCCCGGACGTCCTTGTCCGCGAACGGTCCCGAAAAGTTGAGATCGAGGTGGTCGTAACCGGACTGGCTGAAGCGCTGGATGGTATTGCCCTGCTCCGCCAGCCCGTCGAAGAGGCTTTCGGTACCGGCAGAAGGCTGCGGGGCGATGATGTCCGCCTGTCCGTTCCGGAGGGCGGCAATGGCTGTGGAGGCGGCCCCGGTGAACCGCACGGTGATGTCATCCAGATAGGGCTCCGGCCCCCACACATAGTCCCTGTTCCGGACCAGCCGCATCGAAGAGCCTGGAACGATGTCGCGAACAATGTACGGGCCGCTGGAGAGATACATGGCAGGGTCATCTGGAAGCGTTTTTGTGTCGAAACCCGAGTTCCAAAAATCGCTGACCCGCTTCAGCGGAGCATTGATTACGGGCTCTTTGGTGTCGCCCCGGGGCGAGCCCTTGATCAGGTCTATGAGGTCCGCTTCGTCGTTCAGTCCGCTCTTGGCGGCTACAACATGGGCGGGGAGCCCGACGTCGAACGCCACTTCCCAGTCGGCGTACGGTGAGGCGTACTCGAGGGTGATCGAACGGCCGTCACTGCCGACCTCGGGGAGGGCGGTGGCCGCAAGGCCGCTTTTGTCAGCGGCGGCAGAAAAGTAGGTAGTGCCGGTCCGGGCTTGGGGGTCAGCGTTGTCGAAGTAGCCGGATCCGGCGGCCCACGACAGAAGGAGGTCGCCGGCGTCGACGGGTGCGCCGTCGGACCATTTCACACCCTCATTGACGGTGTACTTCACCTTCAGTGGCTTGTCGGAAATCTTTTCGAACCGGCCGAACTTCTCGTTCCGAACCACCTTTTCGGTGTCGTCCACATAGAAGAACCCTGAATGGGTGATGTGGCCGATCTTGGTGTTGATGTCCGTGTTTCCGGCGGCACTGAACGGGTTGAAGGACGTGAAAGCATTCACCTCGGCCACGGTGGCGCTGCCGCCGCGGTTCGTCTCGCCGACCACCACCGGGGGCGCTCCCCCGGACGCGGAGCACCCCGAGATAACCAGCGCCGCACCGACGGCCCCGGTAATGACCTTAATCAGATGCCTCAGGGGCATGCCGCCTCCTTTGTTTTCCTTGAATTCTAGTGGTTCAGGGCGTGACCCAATGTCGGCTTACCATGAGGATCAGCCGTACACCAATCCTTGAAGGAAGCCCATGCCCCACTCTTCACGACCGTTACGCAAGCTTGGATTCCTTACTATTGGCCTCTTCGATCCGGCGGATCCGGGCGCGGGGCACGAATCGACGTTGCAGGTCATCGAACTGGGCGAGCGGCTTGGGTTCGACAGCGCCTGGCTGCGCCACCGCCATCTGCAGTTCGGAATCTCTGCCCCCATTGCGATCATGGCCGCGGCCAGCCAGCGAACCTCCCGGATTGAGCTTGGAACCGCAGTGACCCCGATGGGCTGGGAAAACCCATTGCGCCTGGCCGAGGACCTGGCCACCGTGGACCTGCTCGCGGGCGGACGCATCAATCCGGGCCTGAGCGTAGGCGAACCTATGAACTATGGCACGGTGAAGCACGAGCTGTATCCGGATTCAGCCGAGCTGGAGGACTTCAGCTACGCCCGCGTGGATCGGTTTGCCCGATTGATCGCAGGGGAACCCGTCCGGGAATTTTCCGGCAGGCAGGGTGTGGTCGAGGAATTCTCCAACCGCGTCGAGCCCCACTCTCCCGGGCTGCGTCAACGACTTTGGTATGGGGCGGCAAGCAGGAAATCGGCTATCTGGGCTGGCGCAAACGGATTCAACCTGCTCTCCAGCAGTGTGATGTTCCCGGAGGCTGACCAAGAACCGTCATTCGCCGACATCCAGCAATCGCAGATCCGCGCCTACCGTGAAGCAGCCGCGACATCGTCCCAAGCGCGAGGACAAGCCCGGGTCTCGCAGGGACTGGTGGTGATCCCGACCGATTCGGCGTCGGCGAAACAGCGGGAAAAGTACCAGCGTTACGTCGACGAACGAACTCCCCGCACCCGTGCGCCGCAGGGGCCGAAGCGAATGCTGTTCGCCCAGGATCTCATCGGCACCAGCGATCAGATTGCGGAACAGCTGTACGCACACGCGGGCTTCCAAGAGGTCGACGAAGTGGCGTTCGCGCTGCCCTTCAGCTTCGGCCACGAGGACTACATCCAGATCCTCACCGACATCGCCACCAAGTTGGGTCCCGCCCTGGGGTGGTCCCGGGCAGGGTAGACGTTGACTGCCTGCCGGCTGAACAATGACACCGGATGGGCATCATCCGATCACGTAGACCATGCCGCGTCCCTCAGAAGCAGGTTCACCGCAAACGTCCGCGCCTGCCGAAGGTAGCTCACGACATAGTCGAACTCACCTTCAAAGTCCCGACTGAAGCAATGCGATTCCCGCAGCCGCAACGCCACGTCTTCGTCGGAAACATCTTCCAGGTCCCTTGCGACGGCCAAAACCTCCGGTGGGGTCAACGTCCGCACCCAAGCCTCCCAGCCCATGCCGTTCATGGCCACGTCGCCCTCGAACATCCGATAGGCAGGACGGGCGATCCGGTCTGGTTCCGCTGGTGCAGTGAGGCACTGCACTTGCCGCCATACTTTGTCGAGGTACAGCATGTCCCGTTCAGGCACCGCTTGCTCAAACGTCGGGGTGCTGATCATGGCACCGTGTTCGAATCCCCATGCATCGGCGAGCGGATCAACGGAGAGAACGCTGAGAGGATCGGCAAGCGCTTGATCGGTAACGTTGTCGTCGAAGGCGTACGCGTAGTATCTGATTCCCATTCGCCAAGCATCGCCGGACAGCGGGCTGCACGTAACCGCCACATTCGGGTATGTGGATAACCCTGTGGTTCCTTGGCAGTAAGGGCCAGCGCCCTCCTGCTGGCATGGACTCTATCCCTTACTGCCAAAGCACCGGGTGCTGATGCATCCACTCCAAAAGGGTTCGAATCGAGATCAACCTTCGTAATCCCCGAGTCAAACGTTGAAGCGGAACTCGACTACACGTTAAACCGGAACTCCACCACGTTCTGTAGCCGAGCAATCTTTCCCCCGATTGGCCTCGCGGTCTCACTCTGCTGAGAGCGACTGAATGTATCTGCTGATCGCCGGCAGGTCGACGATCATCGTGTCCCAGACCGCACCGTAGTCAGTTACCTCGTAGTGATGCGCCAGGCGGTCCCGCATCCGCTTGATCAATGTCCATGGCACTTCGGGATGCCGGTCGGTCGTAGCGTCGCTCAGACGAGCCACATTCTCGCCAATCTTGATGATCAGTGACTCTGACGCCAGGCCCGGAACGTTGTCGGGGTCCCCGAGGTACCACTCGTCGCCGCGTGCCACGAGATTCGCGCCGACGCCACACAGTCGGATGATCTCCGTCAGAGCTGCATCATCCCGCTTGTTCATACCGCGACAGCCGTCGCCATGATCTCATGATCGGCACGCAGACCGCCGTCGGTCACCACATCGACCTCGACACCGAGCAACTCGCTCGCATCAGCAGCGAACGCCGCGACCGTAAGCAACCCGGTGCCGGGCGATCGGGTGACCAAGATGTCCAGATCGCTGCTGGAACTGTCTGTGCCGCGAGCCGCCGAGCCGAAGACACGGACATTGTCGAAGCCATACCGGCCCGCTAGGCTCAGAAGGTCGGCACGGCGCGCAGCGAGCGCATCATGAGGCAGTGGCCGCGCGGCCGTCCGCAGGCGCTCGAGCATCTTGACCGAGACGCTGCGCCGCCCTGCCTCATAGGCGGCAACATTCGGCTGAGCAATCCCGGATCGTCGGGCAAGCTCTGCCTGGCTCAGGCCGGCGGCCTCTCGAAGCGCTCGAACTGGATTCACCATGGTCGAATTATATCGCATGATATGACTCTAGCGACAGCTAGACCGATTTGGACGCAACCGGTCACCTGAGCGCAGCCATCACCCTGAGAGTCACGAACAAGCAGTGCGGTCCGGCTACCTCACTCGTTCGGTGGGCCCATCATGGCTCTCGCCCGCCACGAGATTGATCTACATCCCGTCCCCGAGCTCCACGCGTCACCATTGCTTGCAGCGTTGGAAAGTCCACTTGGCTTAGACAGTTACCCGGAATCAATTAGACATTAAATCTAAACTCCACCACATCGCCGTCAGCCATCACGTATTCTTTTCCTTCAATCCGGACCTTGCCACGGGACTTCGCTTCAGCCATGGACCCCGCCTCGATGAGGTCATGGAAGGACACCACTTCGGCCTTGATGAAGCCGCGCTGGAAATCGCTGTGGATGACGCCTGCTGCCTGCGGCGCGGTGTCGCCCTGGTGGATGGTCCAGGCGCGTGTTTCCTTCGGACCGGCTGTGAGGTAGGTCTGGAGCCCCAGGGTATGGAAGCCGACGCGCGCCAGCTGGTCGAGGCCGGACTCGTCCTGGCCGTTCATTTCCAGCATTTCGCGCGCCTCCTCCTCGTCCAGCTCCACGAGGTCGGATTCGAGCTTCGCGTCCAGGAAGATGGCGTCCGCGGGGGCAACCAGGGCCCGCAGCTCGTCCTGCTTCTCCGGGCTGCCCAGGATGCCTTCGTCGGCGTTGAAGACGTAGATGAACGGCTTGGCGGTCAGGAGGCTGAGCTCCTTGAGGTGCTCCATCTCCAGCTTGTCGCTCTTGATCGAGGAGAAGATGGTGTCGCCGCGTTCCAGGACCGACTGCGCGGCCTTGATGGCTGCCAGCTCAGCGGCTTCCCGCTTCTTGATCTTGACTTCTTTTTCGATCCGGGGAATCGCATTTTCGATGGTCTGGAGGTCAGCCAGGATCAGCTCGGTGTTGATGGTTTCCATATCCGAACGGGGATCCACCTTGCCGTCCACATGGATGACGTCGGGATCATCAAACACCCGGACCACCTGGACGATAGCCTCGGCCTCACGGATGTTGGCAAGGAACTTGTTGCCCAGGCCTTCGCCCTCCGATGCGCCCTTCACGATTCCGGCTATGTCGACGAAGGACACCGGGGCGGGCAGGAGCCGCTGCGAGCCGAAGATGTCCGCCAGCTGCTGGAGCCGGGGATCCGGCAGGTTCACGACGCCGACATTGGGTTCGATGGTAGCGAACGGATAGTTCGCGGCCAGCACCTGATTCCGGGTCAGTGCGTTGAAAAGAGTTGATTTGCCGACGTTGGGCAGTCCGACGATGCCAATAGTAAGAGCCACGAGCATTGATTCTACCGGTTGCCGGAGACATGGGCCCCAGCCGGTCCCCGGCGCTGCAACACCGTGGTGGAACGGGTGGCCGAATATGTCGCTTCCGCAAATTGTCACAGGGTCATGCAACAGTGAGGATATGGATGCTTTAGCCCTGATTCTCGCCCTGTTGATGCTGCTGGTGGGTGCCGTCGCCGGCGCCGCCACCGCCTACTTTTTCCTGCGCCGGCACAGTCGTGCCCTGGAGGAAGACTTCGACGCCGTCTCGTCGCGCCTTTCCGAGGTCAGCGCCCAGTTCGCCGCCGCAGACGCGGAACGCCGCCTCCTTTCCCTGCAGAACCGGGAGCTCGGCGAGTCTCGCAACCAGGACGGGAGCGTCCTCCGCGCACTGGCCCCGGTGGCGGAAAAGCTGTCCGCCGTGCAGCAGCAGGTGGCCCTGCTGGAACGCGACCGCCTTGAACAGTACGGCCAGCTGGCCCAGCAACTGCAGGAGGCCAGGCTCTCTGATGCCCAGCTGATCCGCTCCACGCACGCCCTCGAGTCCGCCCTGCGCTCCAACAGTGCGCGTGGACAGTGGGGTGAAGTTCAATTGCGCCGTGTGGTTGAAGCGTCGGGGATGCTCAAGCACGTGGATTTCCTGGAGCAGGTCCACAGCGCCGGAACAGATTCAGCGGTCCGCCCCGACCTCGTAGTCCAGCTTCCGGGCCAGAAGCAGCTGGTGGTGGACGCCAAGGTGCCGTTGTCCTCCTATCTGGAGGCCCAGGAGCTGGGTGCGCGTCAGGATTCGGGCACAGCTGGGAACCCCGGCAACCAGCAATCCCTGCTGGCTGCCCATGCCAAGGCGCTGCGGGCCCACGTGGACTCGCTGAGTAACAAGAAGTATTGGGACATCCCCGGGAACTCCCCTGAGCTGGTGATCTGCTTCCTGCCGGCGGAATCCATCCTGGCTGCCGCCCTGACAGCCGACGCGACGCTGTTGGACCACGCGCTCTCCAGGAATGTGGTGCTCGCCTCTCCAAGCACCCTGCTGGCCGTACTCAAATCGGTGGCCTTCACGTGGCGCCAGGATGTGCTGACGGACAGTGCACGCGAACTCTTTGACCTCGCCCGTCAGCTGTACGAACGCATGGGAACACTCGGGGAGAGCGTGGGCAAGCTAGGTTCGTCACTCAAGTCTTCAGTGGACCGGTACAACGCCATGATCGGCACCCTGGAAGCGCGGATCCTGCCCACCGCACGGAAACTCAATGCCATGGATGAATCAGGGCTGCTCACCCCGCCGGCACTCGAGGTTACGCCGCGCACGCTGGCGGCGCCGGAGTTTCAGCAGGACGAGGCCGCAGCCTGACGTTGCCGGAGACTGGTCAGTCGCGGGAGCGGCGTCCGCCGAGTGCCCGGCTGACGTCCCCGGCTTCCTTCAGGGTTGCGCGGAGTTCCTTGGGCAACGAGAAAAGGAGGTCCTCTTCGGCCGTGACAACTTCTTCTACGGAGCCGTAGCCGTAGTCGGCCAGCAGGCGAAGGACGTCCGTGACCAGGATCTCCGGCACTGAAGCCCCTGACGTGACTCCGACCGTTTCCACGCCTTCAAACCACGCTTCATCCACTTCATTGGCGAAGTCCACCCGGTAGGAGGCCTTGGCCCCATACTCCAGGGCGACTTCCACCAGGCGGACCGAGTTGGAGGAGTTAGCCGATCCCACCACAATGACCAGGTCGGCCTGGGGCGAGATCTTCTTGATGGCCACCTGACGGTTAGTGGTGGCGTAGCAGATATCGTCGCTGGGCGGATCCTGCAGGGTAGGGAACCGCTCCTTCAGCAGGCGGACGGTTTCCATGGTCTCGTCCACGCTGAGGGTGGTCTGGGACAGCCAGATGACCTTTTCGGGATCCCTGACGGTTACCTTGTCCACTTCGTGGGGACCGTTAATGATCTGGATGTGCTCCGGGGCCTCGCCGGCGGTCCCTTCCACTTCTTCGTGACCGTCGTGGCCGATCAGCAGGATGTCGAAGTCGTCCTTGGCGAACCTCACGGCTTCCTTATGAACCTTCGTCACCAGCGGGCAGGTGGCGTCAATGGTGCGCAGCCCGCGGTCCTCGGCGGACTGGACGACGGCCGGCGATACCCCGTGGGCGGAAAATATCACCAGGGCGCCTTCCGGGACCTCGTCCGTCTCGTCGACGAAGATGGCGCCCTGTGCCTCCAGCGAGCTCACCACGTGGACGTTGTGCACGATCTGCTTCCGGACATACACCGGCGGACCGTAGTGTTCCAAGGCCTTCTCGACGGCGATCACGGCCCTGTCCACACCGGCGCAATAACCGCGGGGCGCAGCCAGGAGTACCTTTTTGGGACCGGTCACCGGAGCCGCCGCGGCTACCTCCTCAGGCGAGCGCCGCCTGCGCGGGACCGTTGGCATCGAGAGGGACACAGCAGAGGAAGTCATCTCTCCATGCTACCGGGTTGGGGGCCGCCGCCCCGGCGAGGCGATCCGGAGCACAAGGGCCGCCGCGACCAGCACACCGCCGGTTATCGCGGCACCGCCGACCCATGATTGGAAGCTGCTGGAAGCGGCCGCCACAAACGCATCCTTGAACATGTCCGCAAGCCCATTGCCGCTCGCCGCCCCCACAACAGCATCCCTTGCTAGCTGCGAACCGGCAGACCACAGGCCGGTCAGCGCAAGCGCCGCAAGTCCCACCGCAAAAACCACTGACCAGCGACGGCGGGCGGAAACAAGGGCAAGCGCAAAGGCAATACCCGCTCCGATGGCAAGGGGATAACCGAGCGGCGCGTAAACGGACACCCTCTCGACCAGCTGGCGCTGCTCCGGTTCTCCAACGTTGATCAGCGTCTGCTCCGGCGCAGTCAGCGGCAGTCCCGTGGTGCGCGCGAGCTCCTCCGTCGCCAGCGCTACCAGTGGCGCCAAGTCCAAAGTGAGCGACGACGGGGAGTCCGGGCCGGCAGGAACTGCTGCCGGTGCGGCTAGGTTGAGCCGGTGGCTCTTCCGCAGTGTCTCCTCCCAGGCCGCCTGGTAGCCCGGTAACGCAGTGAGGGAACCGGCCGCCGCCTCAAGCACTGGCCTCACCAGACCTGCCAGAGCGTCCGGGATGGTCCCAGTGTCAATGGTGCCAACAGCGGCGATGGCCAGCCGCTGCTGAAATTCTGCGTCCTTCCCCAGCGGACCGGCCAGCGCCACAAAGCCATCCTCCTGAACCACGTTGCGGTCAAGCCAGATGGCGGGAACGGCCAATGCGGACAGCAAAACGCCCAGGACGACGGCGATGGCTGAAACGAAGGTGCGCAAAACGGGTCCTCACGGGTTGGCGGCAGCACAGCCATCATAGGGCTGGTGTCTGGACAAAGAATGTCAGTCTAGGGTGCTACAGCTTATGGATAAGGTTGAATGGCATCCGCCAGCCCGCTGACAGCAGCCAGTTGACTGACCGCCGCCATTCAAACACGAACCGCCACCTCCCGAACAAAGGACCGCAATGCCGCCACCCACAGCTTCCCGGGGCGGCGGACATGTCTGACCAGGCCGCCCGGCCAGGCACTGCTGCCACTACGGTGCCTGCCACAGCCGCTGAGACCAGCCCGGACAATCCCTGGCCGCTGCAACTGCTGTCCCAGAAACTCAAGGCCCATATCGACCGCACACCCTCGGCGTGGGTGGAGGGTCAGGTCATAGAGATGAACCGCCGGGGCGGCAACGCGTACCTCACCCTCCGGGATGTGGACGCGGAAGTTTCCCTGCCGGCGTCGGTCTGGACGAAGGTCCTGGACCGGCAGAACATGCCCCTGGAGCGTGGCTCCCGCGTGGTGGCCTTGCTCAAGCCGGAGTTCTGGCTGAAGACCGGGCGGCTCAACATGCAGGTAAGGGACATCAGGCCTGTCGGGCTTGGCGATCTGCTGGCGCGGATCGAACGGTTGCGGCATGCCCTGTCAGCCGAGGGGCTGTTTGCCGATTCACGGAAGAAACCATTGCCGCTGCTCCCCCACCGCATCGGCCTGATTACCGGACGGGACTCCGACGCCAAAAAGGACGTGGTCCAGAACGCCGCACTGCGCTGGCCCGCCGTCGAATTCGAGATCCGTGAGGTGGCAGTCCAGGGCAACACCGCGGTCTCGCAGATCATCCGAGCTCTGCAGGAGTTGGACGGCCGCCCCGACGTTGACGTCATTGTCATCGCCCGGGGCGGCGGAGCGTTGGAGGACCTGCTGCCTTTCAACAGCGAGGAACTGATCCGTGCCGTCGCGGCCACGACCACCCCTGTGGTCAGCGCCATCGGACATGAAGCGGACCGCCCCCTCCTCGACGACGTGGCGGACCTCCGCGCGTCCACGCCCACTGATGCCGCCAAGCGGATTGTGCCTGACGTTGCCGAGGAACTGGCCGGTGTGCGCCAGGCACGCGAGCACCTGCGCAGGAGCATCGGCAGGCTCGTGGACCGGGAGTCGGACCGGTTGTCCGCACTCCACTCCCGGCCGGTCCTGGCCACGCCCGAAGCAATGGTCACCGGACGCGCGGAGGAAATCGAACGCCTCCTGAGGAGATCATCGGCCGCCGTCAGCTCAACAGTGGTCCGGGCGGCTGACCAGCTGGTTCACCTGCAGGCACAGGTCCGTGCGCTGTCACCGCAAAAGACGCTGGACCGCGGCTACGCCGTGGTCGAACTGGCCAACGGACGGCCGGCCCACGCCGCTGAAGCCGCCGGCCACGCTGTGGTCCGCGACCCTTCGGAGGCGCCGTCGGGAACTGCGTTGTCCGTACGCGTGGCCCAGGGCCTGTTCGGCGCCACATCCACTGGGGAACTACAACAAGGAGAAGCACATGCCCGAGACAAAGCCTGACCCGGAAATGGAAGCACTGAGCTACGAGGAAGCCCGCGAACAGCTGGTACACGTGGTGGGGAGGCTTGAGGCGGGCGGCGCCAGCCTTGAGGAATCCCTGGCACTGTGGGAACGCGGCGAAGCCCTGGCTAAGCGCTGCGAGGAGTGGCTGGAAGGCGCCCGCAAGCGGCTCGCTGCCGCCCGCGACCAGCCGCTCTGACGAGCCCTCTGAATACCCAGTGCGGTCCTGCCCTCGGAACAACCGGCCCCAAACAAGTCAGGACCGATCGACCAGTTCCCGTTCGATAGCGACGTCGAACTCAGCTTTCGGCCAGTCCAGCTTCATATCAGACAGCGCACCCAACACCAGCTGCTGTACGGCGATCCTGGCATACCATTTTTTGTTGGCCGGAACCACATGCCAGGGTGCCGCTTCCGTGTTGGTCTCGTCGAACGCAGCTTGGTAGGCGCCCATGTAGTCGCCCCAGAACGCCCGTTCCTTGAGGTCATTGCTGCTGTATTTCCAGTGCTTGGCGGGGTTGTCCAGTCGGGCAAGGAGCCGGGTCTTCTGTTCATCCTTGCTGATATTGAGCATCACCTTGATGATTTTTGTTCCGGCATCAGTCTGGCGCGCCTCGAACTCATTGATGGCCCGGTAGCGGCGCTTAAGTTCGTCAGGCGAAGCCCAGTTATGGACCCGGTGGATCAGGACGTCCTCATAGTGCGAGCGGTCGAAGATGCCCACCATGCCCGCTCCGGGAACCTCCCTCTCGATCCGCCAGAGAAAGTCATAGGACTTCTCCTCCTCGGTGGGTGCCTTGAAAGCCTTGAACTGGACGCCCTGCGGATCCATTGAAGCCATCACATGGTTGACGATTCCGCCCTTGCCCGCAGTGTCCATGGCTTGCAGGATCAGCAGAAGCCGTTTTTTCCCGCCGAAGCGCGACTCCGCGAACAGCTTTTCCTGAAGTTCGGCCAACGCGCCGTCCAATTCAGCCAGAATTGTCTGGCCATCGGCTTTGTTGCCCTTGTAACCGGGCGTCGCGTCAGGGTCGGCCTCGGCCAGCGAGAAGCCTTTCCCCACCCTCAGCGTATCGACGGGGTGCTTCTTGAACTCAACCAAGTCGGCCATTGGGGTCCTTTGTCCGCAGTGTCCGCGCCATCTGGCGCATCCCCACAGGCTAGTTCCCTTTGTACCTGCTCAGGAAGTCCCCCATACGGTTGATGGCCTCCTCGAGGTCCTTCACCAGCGGGAGGGTAACCATCCGGAAGTGGTCGGGGCGGACCCAGTTGAAGGCCCGGCCGTGGGAGACCAGGATTTTCTGCTCGCGCAGCAGGTCCAAAACGAACTTCTCGTCGTCGCGGATATGGAATACCTCGGGATCGAGTTTCGGGAAGAGGTACATGGCGCCACGGGCCTGCTGCGTGCTCACACCGGGGATGGCGTTGAGCATGTCGTAGGCCTTGTTCCGCTGTTCCAGCAGCCTGCCGCCGGGCAGAATGAGGTCGTTGATGCTTTGGTAGCCGCCGAGTGCGGTCTGGATGGCATGCTGGGCAGGCACATTGGCGCAGAGGCGCATGTTGGCCAGGAGGCTGATGCCTTCCAGGTAGTCCGAGGCATCCTTCTTCGGGCCCGAGATGGCCATCCAGCCGGCACGGTAACCGCAGACGCGGTAGGCCTTGGACAGTCCACTGAAGGTGAGGCACAGGACGTTGTCGCCCGTGAGCGCGGCCATGTTGATGTGCACGGCGTCCTCGTACAGGATCTTTTCGTAGATTTCATCGGCGAAAAGGATCAGTCCGTGCCTTTCGGCCAGGGCCACGATCTTCTTCAGCGTCTCTTCTGGATAGACCGCGCCAGTGGGGTTGTTGGGGTTGATCACCACAATGCCTTTAGTGCGCGGCGTGATCTTGGCTTCAAGATCCTCAATGTCAGGCTGCCAGCCTGATTCCTCATCGCAGAGGTAGTGCACGGGCTTCCCGCCCGCCAGGGCAACGGAAGCTGTCCACAGCGGGTAATCCGGTGTGGGGATCAGCACTTCATCGCCGTCGTTGAGCAGCGCCATGAGGGACATGGTGATCAGTTCGCTGACGCCATTGCCCAGGTAGATGTCGTCCACATGGATGTTCTGGATTCCGCGGGTCTGGTAGTACTGGGAGACGGCGGTCCGGGCCGAGAAGATGCCCCGGGAGTCGCTGTAGCCCTGGGCATGGGGCAGGTGGCGGATCATGTCCACCAGGATGGCGTCCGGGGCTTCAAATCCAAACGGCGCGGGGTTTCCGATGTTCAGTTTGAGGATCCGGTGACCCTCCGCCTCCATCTGTTGGGCGGCCTGAAGGATCGGTCCACGGATGTCGTATAGGACGTTGTGAAGCTTGGTGGACTGCTTGAATTCTGCCATCCATCAAATATGCCATATGACGGATGTACTTCCCGTTGAGACCTCAGACACAGAAGCGCAGAGAGCAGACGACGGCGGCTGCCGGCCCGTGTGGGTCCGGCAGCCGCCGTCGTGATTTGCGTTGTGGAGTCAGGTGTTACTTGACGATGCCCTTGTCCTTGAGCCAGGTTGCGGCGGCGTCTTTGGCATTCTGCTTCTGGCTGCCGCTGACTGCACGGTTGAGGCTGACCAGATCCTCAGTGGTCAGGATCTTCGATACGGCATTGAGCGCATCCTTTGCCTTGTCGGTCATTTTTGCCTTGTTGTAGAGCGGCAGGACCTGCTGGGCCTTGAAGTTGTTCTTCGGATCCTCCAGCACCACAAGGTCGTTGTCCGCGATGGACGGGGTAGTGGTGTAGATGTCGGCTACCTGGACGTCATCAGTGAGGAGGGCCTGCAGGGTCAGGTTTCCGCCGCCGTCACTGAACGGCTTGAGCGCCTTGAGTTCACAGCCGTACTTGTCCTTAAGCCCCGGAAGGCCGTATTGGCGGGTCTCGAACGTCGCCGGCGCACCGATAGTGAGGTCCTTGCAGACCTTGGCCAGGTCCTCGATGGACTTGAGCTGGTACTTCTCGGCTGTGGCCTTGGTGACCACCATGGCGTCTTTATCCTCTGCCTTGGATGCCTCCAGGATGGCCAGCCCGTCGGGAAGTTTTCCAGGCAGGGCTTTGACGATGTCGTCGGCAGAGACCTCCGACGCCGACGTATTAACGAACGACAGCAGGTTGCCTGAGTAGTCGGGCACCAGGTCCACGGAGCCGTCCTGGACGGCCTTGAAGTAGATCTCGCGGGAACCGATATTCGGCTTGGTGGTTGCCGTGACCCCTGCAGCAGTCAGTGCCCCGGCATAGATCTCTGCCACAATCTGGCTCTCCGGGAAATCAGCAGAGCCGACCACCAATGATCCGCCGCCGGCGCTCCCGGCACTGGTGCTGGGGGTTGCCAACGGGTCGCTCCCGCCGCAGGCTGTCAGCGCAACGGCAAGGCCGACGCCAGCAGCCATGCCGGCCAGTCCCCGGCGGGTAAGGATTGTCCTGATGTTGTCTTTCATGGGGTACCTCCTTGAACGGCAGCTGACGCAGGCGCGGCAGCTGGGAGATCAGCGGCGGCCTGCTGGCCACCGTGCAGATCGGATGTGAGGCCAGGCGAAAGAAGGACTCTTTGCGCCGCGGCAAGGATGAGGTCAACGATGATGGCCAGCCCTGCAATCAACAAGGACCCGGCAAGCATCCGCGGGAAGTCCTGCAGCGCCAAGCCATCAAAAAGATAGCGGCCCAAGCCGCCCAAGGGGAGGTACGCAACCACGGAAACCGTCGCGATGACCTGCAGAACTGCCGTTCGGACGCCGCCGAACATAACCAGCAGCCCGTTGGGCAGCTCAACCCGGAACAGGATCTGCAGCTCGGTCATCCCCATGGCCCGGGCAGCATCCACCATGGTCCTGTCCACACTCGAAATGCCGGCGTACGTTCCGGCAAGGAGCGGCGGCACGGTCAGGATGACCAGCGCCCACACCGGCGGCATCAGGCTGCTCCCGGCCAGGAGCGCGAAAAGGACCAACAGGCCCAGGGTAGGCAGCGCCCGCAGCGCACCTGCCACCGCTACTGCCACCACGCGCCCACGGCCCGTGTGTCCGATGTAGAGCCCGGCCGGAACGGCGATGGCCGTGGCAATCAGAAAGACAAGCCCGCTGTACTGGAGGTGCTCCAAGAGCCGGACGGGGATGCCGGAACTGCCGGTCCAGTGCAGGGGATCAGCAATCCAGGCGAGGGTGTCCACAAAAATATTGCTCATGGTGAGGCCCCGGCGTGGACGTTGGCATCGGCCAGATAGCCGGCGGCCGAAGTCGCCGGCGGGCCAGAGGTCTTAGCGGCGCGGGTCCACGGCGTCAGCAGCCTTTCCAGGACGACCAGCACGGCATCCATCAGCAGTGCGAGGACGAGGATGGCAATGATTCCCACCACCACTTCCGTGACGAAGTTCCGTTGCAGTCCATCCGTAAACAGCATGCCCAGGTTCCCCACGCCCAGGAGTGCCGCGACGCTCACCAAAGAGATGTTGCTGACGGAAACCACCCGCAGTCCCGCGAACATCACCGGCAGAGAGAGCGGCAGGTCAATCTGGACAAAGCGGGGCCACGGCGTGTACCCCATGGCCATAGCAGCCTGCCGGAGATCCTCCCCTACGGAGTCAAAAGCATCCAGGGCGGCCCGGACCAGCAGCGCCACCGCATAGATGGTCAGGGCAACAATGACGTTGAGCGGGTCCAGGATCCGGGTTCCGAGAATCGAGGGCAGGATGATGAACAGCGCCAGCGAGGGGACGGTGTACAACAATGAACTTGCCGTGACTACCACCGACCGAAGTGCCGGGTGGGTCCGCGCCAACTGCGCCAACGGAATGGAAATAACCAGCCCCAGCACCATCGGAATGAGGGCCAAGACCAGGTGCTGGCCGGCCAATCCCATGACCATGCCACCGTTTGCCAGGAACCAATCCATCAGAGCGCCGCCTGCCGGACCTGGCGGGCCTCTTCAATCACGCCGAGGACTTCCTGAGCCTTCACGGTTCCCAGGACCTTGCCGTCGCCATCCACCGCCACACCTTGGCCGGACGGGGACGATAGGGCCGAGTCCAGTGCCCTCCGCAGGGTCTCACCTGGGCGGAAGAGTGACCCGCCGGGGATGAGCTCAGAGTCCGTCCCCGGCTTTGCCCAGCCCAGGGGGCGCAGGTCCGGATCCACCACGAGCTGCCAGTCGGTCACCGCGGCGGGATCGCCGGCAAACTGGCCGGCACTCATCACAAGCGTGGGCACCGGGTGGATGGTGACGGCGTCGGACGTGGTGAACCCCAAATGGCGGAAGCCACGGTCCCGCCCCACAAAGGAAGCCACAAAATCATTCGCCGGTGCCCGAAGGATTTCCTCAGGGGTGGCGTACTGGGCCAGCCGGCCGCCGACAGCGAAAACGGCCACCTTGTCGCCAAGAATGGTTGCCTCGTCGATATCGTGCGTGACGAAAACGATGGTTTTTGCGAGGTCCTTCTGCAGCCTCAGGAGTTCCTGCTGTAATTCGTCACGCACCACGGGGTCAACGGCGCTGAACGGTTCGTCCATCAGCAGGACGGGTGGATCGGCTGCGAGCGCCCGGGCTACACCGACTCGCTGCTGCTGGCCGCCGGAGAGCTGGGACGGGTAACGCTTCCCGAGCGCGGAAGCCAGCCCGACGACGTCGAGCAGGTCCGTTGCGCGTTTGCGGGCTTCAGCCTTGGTAACGCCGTTGAGCCGGGGCACGGTGGCGATGTTGTCCAGCACCGAACGGTGCGGCATCAGCCCGGAAGACTGCATGACGTAGCCCATGGACCGTCTCAGTTCCGCGGCAGGCACCGAGGTCACGTCCCGCCCGTCCACGGTGATCGCACCGGACGTCGGTTCCACCATGCGGTTGATCATCCGCAGCGACGTGGTCTTGCCGCAGCCGGATGGCCCCACAAATACGGTGATTGAGCCCTTGTCGATGGACATGGTGAGCTGGTCCACAGCAGGCTGCCCGCCCTGATACTGCTTGGTGACGCTCTGGAACTCAATCATGGCTGGGTCCATTCCCGGACTTACCTGTTCTGTTGGACGGCATCGGACAGTGTTGGGTCATAAGTTCACTGATATTTACGGTAACGCAATCCGTGATCAGCGTAACTGGATCTGCGGGCAATCCGGGCAAGAGAATCCCTACTGTAATCATTCGTTGCACAACCCCGCGTGGATGGGTCCCCCCGATCACCCCGTGCCGGGATGCGCTTACGCCCGGCCCTGCCCGCGCCTAGAGTTGGACCGTGACCAACTTGGAAGTAGCTCCCCAACAGGAACTTTGTCCGCCCGCCGGCCCTGAAGGGACGTCCGAACCCTGCCTCCAGATCTGGCCCGAACGGGAGGTTCCGCTGGGTGGCGTGCGGGCCATGACCGTCCGGCGCACGCTGCCGCAGCGGGGTTTACCCACCATCGGCGCCTGGTGTTTCCTGGACAGTTTCGGCCCGGACCGCACCGCCCTGGCCGTTCTCCCGCACCCGCACACCGGGCTGCAGACGGTCACCTGGCCACTTGCCGGGAACATCCGGCACCGGGACAGCGTGGGCAGCGATGTTGTGGTCCGTCCGGGTGAGCTGAACATCATGACCGCCGGGCACGGGGTGTCCCACTCGGAGTTCGCCGTCCGGCTGGATCCCGACGCCGCCGCGCAGTTGCCCGTGCAGCGCGGCCTGCAGCTCTGGGTAGCGTTGCCGGAGGCTGAACGCCACCGCGAACCCGCGTTCGAGCAGCACCGGGAACTGCCCTCGGTGACGGGGCCGGGTTTCACTGCGACTGTGATGGTGGGCGAATTCGCCGGGGCGGTGTCACCGGCCACGATGTACTCCCCCATCGTCGGAGCAGACATCTCCTGCGCGGGGCCGGCCGTACTGCCACTGAACGCACATTTTGAGCATGCCGTGCTGGTGCTCGACGGCGGGCTGACGCTGGACGGACAGGAGGTCCCGCCCGGTCCGCTGGGCTACCTGGGCGCGGGACGCCCGTCACTGGAGTTCCAGGCCCTGCCCGGAACCCGGTTCCTCCTGATCGGCGGGGAGCCGTTTCAAGAGGAGCTGCTGATGTGGTGGAACTTCGTGGGCCGCACGCACGACGAAGTGGAGCAGGCGCGTCAGGACTGGGAAGCGCAGGCGGCACTGGCCGACGATGCCGCGCGTGGGGCACGCTACGGGCTGGTTGAGGGGCACGGCCCGGACGCAGGCGCCGAAACCGGACGCATCCCCGCCCCCATCATGCCGGCCGTCAGGCTGACACCACGGAAGCGGTCAGTGGGCCCCTGACCCTTCCGAGACCAGCTTCAGGACGCCAAACACGGGATCCTGGTCCAGGACACGGACATCGGTGACGCCGACGGCAGCCAGATGGCTCCGGAAAGAGTCCTGCAGCGGGACCACGTTCATGCCCAGTCCGCTGCCGAGAATAACCGGTCCGTCGATGCCAAGCTTCTGCAATGCCTGGGCAGCCAGGCCGGCAAGGTCTTTGCCGGCCTGGTCCAGCAGCTCCAGGCACGCCGGGTGGCCAGCCGCTGCCGCGTCCACCACCAGGCGTGCCTGCTGGGCCCAGAACCGGCGGCCGGTATCCGGGGAATGAAAGAGCGCAATCAGCCGGTTGGGGTGGTCCACTCCGCACGAGGCAAGCAGAGCCTCGGTCAGCTGGTCCGCCGGGAGTCCCTGGTTCATCCGGCGCAGGCTGTGCCGGACCGCCTCACGGCCCAGCCAGTAGCCGCTGCCTTCGTCACCAAGCAGGTAGCCCCAGCCGCCGGCCCGGGCCTCGTCGCCGGCGGCGTTCCGTCCCCAGGCTGCGGAGCCGGTTCCTGCGATCACGGCAACACCGGTGCTGGCTCCGCCCGCGGCCAGCAGCAGCCGCGAATCGTGGACCACCGTGACTTTGGCTCCCGGAACATGGGGTTCTATCAGCGCGGCCAGGGCGGCGGCGTCGTCGTCGGTATCAATGCCCCCGGCCCCCGCATACACGTGGGCCACCTGGCCGCCGCCGATCCGGGAGAAGAGATCCGCGAGGTTCAGTGCCGCCTGTTTGCGGCTGACGTTCTGGACGTTGGAACTGCCGGCGGACTCGTCGGCGACGGCTACTCCGTCCTCAAACCTGACGCCGCGGGTCTTTGTACCGCCGATGTCCAGGCCGATGATGACCCCCGCGAGGGGACCCGGGGCGGACGCGGCGCCGCCCGCCTGGTGGTTTCCGGGCAATGCGGTCTGGGGGTGCTCGCTGTCAGTCACGCACCCAGCCTACTGAAATGCTGCCGGCGAATCGCGGCCGGGCCGCGGGCCGCCGTCGTGTCTCAACACGTTGTGCCTCAACATCCCGCGCTTATCCCGTCCCTGAGCGGGCGGCCACCAGGCCCGCCAGCAGGTGGGGCCCCTCCTGCAGGACCATCTCCCGGAAGAAGCGGACAGGATAGGGCTCGGCATCGGGACCGGGCTTCCGGCGCCGCCAGCCCAACCCGATCTCGCGGTAGGCCAGGCCGGACTCCAAGGCAAGCTCGACCCAGCCCAGATTGCCCGTTTCCGGGCTGACATGGCGCCCCGGCGCATTGCCGCCGGGCGGGAGGATGCTGACACCAAGGCCCGCGGCGACCAGACCACGGACTGTGTGGGAGTCCTGGCTTTCGAACGCGATCCGCGGCCGGAATCCTGCCTCGCGGAACAGCGCATCGGTCAATGACCGCATGCCGTACCCCGGCTCCAGCGCCACGAAAGGGTCCCGGCGGATGTCCTGCACACTGACGCTGCCCCGGCCGGCCAGCGGATGGCCGTGGTGAACCACCAGGCGAAGGGGCTCACGGTAGAGCGACTCCGAGGAGATGATGCTGCTTGCGGACGGAACCGGTGCTGTCAGTGACAGATCCACCTGGCCCGAGGCGAGTTCCGCGAGGCAGGCGTCCCGCGCCCCCTGTCGGAGGATGAAGCCGGCCTCCGGATGGCGGCTGCGGAAGGCGCTGATGAGCAACGGCAGGGTGGCCTCGCCGAACGTGTGCTGAAAGGAGAGCGCCACTTTTCCCCGCACCACGTCCGACTCGTGCCGGACCAGGTCCAGCCCGGCCTGGAATTCGGTCAGGGCCGACTCGATGTATGGGAGCAGCGTCCGGGCGGCCGCCGTGAGGCGGATGCCCCGTCCGTCACGGATCAGCAGTTCGGTTCCGACGACGGCGCTGGCCCGGGACAGTGCCCGGCTCACCGTGGACTGGGGTACTCCAAGGAACTCGGCCGTTTCCGTGACGTGCTGGGTCCGGCCCAGCTCAGCCAGGATAGGCAGCAGCGGCAGGAGCTTCACCAACTGCTTGTGGTCGGCGTGCATTGGCCCCACCTCTCCAAACGTTCCACTATTGACATGAATTGCTTCTTAAAGATGCATTGGAAGCATACATTGCGGAAGCCTACCCTTGGGCTATGCCACAAAATACCGCGGCCCCGGGACCATTCGCTCCACCGCAGGGCGGCTGGGCGGGACATCCCAAAGGCTCCGCTGCCTACAACAAGATCTTGGCCGGCCTGGCCTTCGCGGGCGTGGCCACATTCGCCCAGCTCTACTCCACCCAGGCAGTACTGCCGCTCCTGGCCGCAGACCTGAAAGTGACCGCGGCAGAGGCGGCGTTGACTATATCGCTGGCCACTGTGGGCCTGGCCATCACCGTCATTCCCTGGTCCTTCCTCGCGGACAGGATCGGCCGGGTCAAGGCCATGGCCTGGGGCATCTCCGCCGCCACCGTACTGGGCCTGCTGGTACCCCTCGCCCCCACGTTCGGCGCGCTGCTTGCTTTGCGGCTGTTTGAAGGAATGGCGCTGGGCGGGATCCCGGCCATCGCCATCGCCTACCTGAACGAGGAAGTGAACAGGGCCCATGCGGCCATGGCCGCAGGCAGCTATGTTGCCGGCACCACGCTGGGCGGACTGGCCGGCCGGCTGGTGGCAGGGCCGGCAGGTGAGCTCTGGGGCTGGCGCACAGCCGCTTTGGCCGTTTCCCTGCTGGCAACAGTGGCCGCGGCACTCTTCCTCGTTCTGGTACCGCAGGCCAAGGGATTCACAGCCGCCAAAGCCTCCGGGGTCCGGGGTGCCATGGCGAGGCTCGGCGGACATGTGCGCAATCCCCGGCTTCTGGCGCTCTACATCCAGGCCTTCCTCATGATGGGCGGGTTTGTAGCCGTCTACAACTACCTTGGCTTCCGCCTGTCCGCTGAGCCTTACACGCTGCCGGCCACCTTCATCAGCCTGATCTTCCTGGCCTACCTTTCGGGAACGATTTCGTCGCGCTGGGCCGGCGGGCTGACAGCGAGGTTTGGCCGCAGAAATGTGCTGCTTGCGGGCATCACCCTGATGGTGGTTGGGCTGGCACTGACGCTGATGCCGGTGCTCGCCCTGATCCTTGCCGGCCTGGTGATCTTCACCGGCGGCTTCTTCGCTGCCCACAGCATCGGTGCAGGCTGGACCGGAAGCATCGCCACCACCGGCCGTGCCCAGGCGTCGTCGCTCTACAATCTGGCCTATTACCTGGGCTCGAGCTTCATCGGCTGGGCGGGCGGACTGGTGTTCCAGTCCCTGGGCTGGACGGCGCTTGCCGTGGCGATCATGGTCCTGGCGTGCATCACGGCGGTGACAGTCGCCGTCGTACATCCCCGGGGGAACGACGAAACCGCACGGCCGCCACACAAGGGCGGGCGGAAGCCGCGCGGCCGTAGAACTATCCGCCATTAAATGGCAAGTGTGTCTGGCGATTGTTCGGCAGGGATGGTTGCGTTCCGGGGTGATCAACAGGAATCCGGCGTCTAGGATGAACTGACGGACATTCAAGGAGATTCCATGAGCAGCAACCCAAAAAGCATCCGGCCGGCCAGCCACTTTGAGCCGCTGGATGCCATCGATGAACGGCTTCTGGCCGCCTTGGTGGACGATGCACGGATCTCCAACAAGCAGTTGGCAGAACTCGTGGGCATTGCACCGTCCACCGCGCTCATGCGGACCCGCGCATTATCCGAACGTGGCATTGTCCAGGGATTTGAGGCGAAGCTCAGCCTCTCGGCCATCGGCAGGTCCGTCCAAGCGCTCGTGGCCGTCCGGTTGCGGGCCCACGACAGGGACCAGATCGACCGCTTCACGGCCCGCGTTCCGCACCTGCCCGCAGTCCTCTCCACCTTCCACACGTCAGGCTCCGTGGACTACCTGCTGCACATCGCCGTTGCCAGCACCGAGGACCTGCGGGACTGGGTCCTCGACAACCTGGCCACCGATCCTGTGGTGGGCCACACCGAGACCACCCTCGTCTTTGAGCACATCCAGGGAAACCATGGTCCCCTGCCGGATTAGCCTCCGTGCGGCAGCGCTTTCCGAAACGTGACCGCGGACAGCGCCAGTGCGGCGGCGCTGCATAGCACTACGAAGCCCGTGACCGCCGTCGGCAGCCCGAACACCGCTGTAGCCCAGCCCAGTCCAATGACCGGCACGGCGCTGCCCAGGTACGTGATGACATAAACGGTGCTGATGACCTGGGCGTGCTGTGACGATTCCACCTTGGCGGCCACATCATTGAAGACCGTGCGGAAGGCGACCCCCTGGCCCAGCCCCGCGCAGACGCTGGCGGCGGCCAGCAGCAGCGGACTGCTCCAGGCGGCCGCTGCGGCCAGGAGCAGCACCGAGGCTCCCAAGACTGCCAGCCCCGCGGGCACCACAAAGCGTCCCCGCACGGACAGTACCTGGCTCAGCGCCGAGGCCGCGAGCGTCATCCCGGCCAGGGCGCCGATCAACGGCCGTGAATCGGTCTGAATGATCGGGGCGAAATAGGCCGGTGCCAGCGACAGGCAAAATCCAAAGACGGAGAAGCTGAGGAATCCGACGGCGGCCGCGAGCCAGAACGCGCCCCGCGCTTCAGTGGATACCGCGGGCCGGCGGGGCGCCAGGACCATGACGGGGCGCGGGCCAGCCGGAGGCTTGATGGCCGGCCGGGCCTGAAGCAGGTAGAGCGGCACCAGCATTGCCGCCAGGACCAGCGAGTGAACGTAGTACGGGGCGGTGGTGGGCCCCGGCAGCAGCGACAACAGGCCGCCGATGACGGGACCGGCCGCCACTCCACCCGCCGTAGCCAACAGGGTGAAGCGTGTGGCCCATTCCGGCCGGGACGGGAGCAATTCCCGCAGCGCGGCGGCACTGGCACCGGTGGCCAGGGCAACGGCCACGCCCTGAAGGGCCCGTCCGGCCGAAAGCGCCACCAGGTTTCCGGCCTGTGAGAAGACCCAACTGCCCGCCAGCCCGGCCAGTACAGCCAGGATGAGCGCCGCCCGCCGGCCGATGTGGTCCGACCAGTGGCCGGCCAGCATCAATGTGGCCACCAGCGCCAGGACATAGCTGGCAAAGGCCGCCGTGACCCCAAGTGCCGAGAGGCCAAGGTTTGCCTGGAGCAGCGGATACAGGGGCGTGGCCAGGTTCGCTCCGACCAGCAAGGTGAAGATGACGGCACCTGCCATCACCAGCCGTGCCGTGGTGGATGCATCCCAGCCCTGACGCCCGGCTGTGGCCGGACGCATACGGAGTTCATTAAAGACTGTCATTGCTGCTGCCTTGGCGTCGACCGGGGCGGGAGGTCCTTGTGGGACGCCGCCCCGGATGGGAATTGATACCTACAGAATGCTTCAGGGCTGACTGATTGGGCGTTAGTTCGTGGAACAATTGAGCAAAGTACGCAATTCTTGGTTCCTCAAATAACTGAAAGTGACGCTTTGCCTACCCTTGATCCCACGGATCTGAAGATCCTCGTGGAACTCATCCGCGATCCCCGCATCCAGATCGGCGAGTTGGCCGAGGCGCTGGGGATTGCGCGCAACACAGCGCAGTCGCGTGTCCGGCGCCTGCTCCGCGCCGGGGTGCTCCACGACGGCGGCCGCGAGATCGACCTTGAGTCGGTGGGGTACGACGTCGTCGCCTTCGTCACGATCGAAGTGACGCACCGGGAACTGGACGGAGTTGTGGGCGCCCTCCGGCTGCTCCCCCAGGTCCTGGAGGTCCATGAGATCTCGGGGCGAGGTGACGTGTGGTGCCGGGTGGTGGCCACCGATACGCACAATCTGCAGTCCGCCCTCCGCCAGATCCTCCGCATCAAGGGCGTCATCCGGACCGAGACTGTACTGGCTCTCCACACGCACATTCCGTACCGGACCGAACCCCTCATCAGCCGCCTCGCACAGGCCGTGCCCGGCACCCCAACACGGCCCAAGTAATTGTCCGGGCGCGGCGGCGGCTCCCCTGATGGCAGTTAGGATTCGAGCATGGATTGGCTTTCACATATTTCACAGATCAACTGGCTCGCCGTGGCACTGGCCTTCGTCTCGAGCATGGCGATCGGCTTTATCTGGTACATGCCGGCAGTGCTGGGCAAGCGGTGGATGGCCGCCATCGGAAAGACTGAAGAGGACCTGAAGAACATTGGCGGCGGCGCGGGGATCTGGGTTCCCATGATGGTTGCGGCCGCCGTGACTGCCATCCTGCTGGCGGTCCTGACCAGCACGCTGGGCCTGGATAGCGCAGCGGCGGGCGGCGGGTTCGCCCTGGTGCTAGCGCTGGTGTTCCGCGCTGGCGGGCATGTCATCCATAACGGGTTCGCAGGCCGCCCGACCGCTGTCACGCTGATCGATTCCGGACACGATCTGTTCGCCATGACGGTGGCCGGCGCCATCATCGGGACCATGCCCTGACGTGACCATCATCGACAATGCCGTCTACGTGGACGGCGTCCGCAGCGCAGAGCCGCAGAGCCTGGAACAGACCTTCGAAACCCTCTCCGAGCACGGAGGCATGGCCTGGATCGGGCTGTACCGGCCCACGGCGGCGGAAATGACGGCTGTGGCCACAGAATTCGGGCTGCACGCCCTGGCGGTGGAGGACGCCATTTCGGCGCACCAGCGGCCCAAGCTTGAACGCTACGAGGACAATCTTTTTACGGTGCTGCGCCCGGCGCGGTACCTGGACGCCACCGAGACCGTGGAGTTCGGCGAACTGCACATCTTCACCGGCCGGAATTTCGTGGTCACCATCCGCCATGCCGAAATGGCCGGCGTTGCCCGCGTCAGGCGGCGCCTTGAAGGCCGCCCCGACCTGCTCCGGCACGGCCCGGAAGCCGTTCTCTACGCCCTGCTGGACCTTGTGGTGGACGACTACGCACCGGTGGTGGCCGGGCTGGAAAACGACATAGACGAGATCGAGGACCAGCTCTTCAGCGGGGACACCACCGTCTCCCGCCGCATCTATGAACTGGCCCGCGAAGTCATCCAGTTCCAGCGCGCCATCCATCCCCTGCCGGACATGATGCAGCAGCTCAAGCGTGGCTTTGAAAAGTACGGCGTGGACTCTGAACTGCAGCACAGCCTGCGGGACGTCGAGGACCACGTGGAGCGGGTCATCTCCCGCGCGGATTCATTTCGCGACCTGTTGCAGAACGCCCTCACGCTGGACGGAACGCTGACCGCCAACCGGCAGAACGAGGCCAGCGCGGAACAGAACGAACAGGTCAAGAAGATCTCCTCGTGGGCGGCGATCTTCTTCGCACCTTCCTTCGTGGCCGGCGTCTACGGCATGAACTTCGACCACATGCCGGAACTTCACTGGGCTCTGGGCTACCCTATGGCCATCGCGCTGATGGCCGGCACCGCCGCCCTGATGTACACCATTTTCAAAAGGAAAGGCTGGCTGTAGGGCCGGAGGCTGCGAGCCCCGGGGCTCGCCGAGCCTCAGGCGACGTGGAGTTCCACGCTCCCGTGGCCTGAGTCTGCAGCGCTGAAAACCAGACGCCGGTTGGCAATTTTCTCCGTAAAGAAACGGTCGTGGCTGACCACCACCACCGCACCTGGGAAATGCAGCAGGGCACGCTCCATGACCTGGGTGCTGGAGAGGTCCAGGTGGTTGGTGGGCTCATCCAGCAGCAGGACCGAAGCACCCGAGAGCAGGCACTGGGCCATAGCCACTCGGGCGCGTTGGCCGCCTGAGAGGTTGCCAATCTTTTGCTTGAGATCAGCTTCCGAGAACTGGAACATAGCAAGAAACCTGTTCACCGACTTCTTCGTCGCCGTCAGGGCCAGGCTGTCAGGCATCGCGTTGACCGCGTGGCTGACGGTGTCGTCGTCGTCGAGTTCTTCCAGCACCTGGTTGTAGGAGACCATCCCGGCGCCCTTGGCCCAGGCCACGCTGCCTGAATCGGCTGGCTCTTCGCCGGTGAGCGCCCGGAGCAGCGTGGTCTTGCCGCTGCCGTTGGACCCGATGACGGCGATCCGGTTACCGCGCCCGATCTCGAAAGTGAGGCCGCTGAACAACGTCCTGCCACCGTAGGCCTTGCTCAGGGATTCCACCCGGCACAGGACATCCTTGACGTACAGACCGCCGTAAATCTCCGTGATGATCTGGTCCACGGGCCGGGGCGCACGGGACTTCTTGATCCTGGCCAACTGGTTTGCGAGTCCCTTGCCTGCCGCCTTGGCGGCTTCCCGCCGGTCCGAGATGCCTTCGGCTTCGAAGGCCAGCAGCTCGGACTCGTGGACAAACTGGCTCTCCAGGCTCTTGAGCTTGAACTGCTTGGCCACCACGTATTCGGCGAAGTTGCCCGGGTATTCGTGGAGGTGGAAGTTCTCCACCTCGATAATCCGGGTGACCACGGAGTCCAGGAACTTGCGGTCGTGCGAGACGATGATCGCAGCGCCCTTGAAAGTCCGGAACCAGCCTTCGAGCCATTCGACGCCGGCCACGTCAAGGTAGTTGGTGGGTTCATCAAGCAGGAGGACGTCCGGGGCTTCCAACAGGATCTTTGCCAGTGCGGCCCGGTTCCGCCAGCCGCCGGAGAGTTCGTCGATGGCGCAGGTGCGGTGGTGGTCGCTGAAGCCGAGGGTGGTGAGTACTTTATCGATGCTGCGCTGATAGTCCCAGCCATCCAGCCGGTCCATCGCCTCAAAGAGTTCAGACTGGCGGTGGATGAGTTCATCCAGCCGTGCTGCGTCCGAGGAATCGGCGGCGATGGCCGCATCGATGCCGGCCAGCTCGACTTCGATCTCTTTCACGTGGGCGAAGAGCCCGTCCAGGACCTCCGCAATAGTGAATTCGCCGTTCAGCTCGGAGAACTGGGAGAAGTAGGCGGCCTTGGTTCCGAGCTCGACGGCGACGGTCCCGGAATCGGGAGCCACCTGGCCCTGGATCAGCTTCAGGATAGTGGACTTGCCCGAGCCGTTCTTGCCGATCAGGCCAACCCTGTCCCCGGCTTCAAGCTTGAAAAAGGTTTCGCGGAGAACCTGGGTTTTGTCAAAGCTCACGTTGACGTCGTTCAGCCGGATCAAACTCATTGATGGTGTCCAATCCAGTGCTAGTAGCTTCTGATCCCCGATGGACAAGTTTACGTTAGAGTCGCCCCACCCAAAGCCCATGGAGCAACGGAAGCACCGACCCGATCATCAGCACGTTGCCGAGCACTGTGTCGTCCGCCCGGACCACTGAACCCGCGATCAGCAGTGCGCCGAATATCAGCACCGATACTGCTCGCTGTGCCGTGCGGCTAAGCCGTGCCAGCTGCCTTTCGAGGCGCGGGTTGGCCACCTTCAGTGAATCGTCCTCGACTCGGGTGAGAAGCCCATCCAGGCGTTTCGGGAGACGCAAGGCCACCCCTGCGGCATCCAGCGCCTGAGCGGCCAAATCCTGAACGATATTGCTGCGCTCGTCTCGCAGCAGCTGCGCTGCATATGGCTCCACCGAATCCCACAGATTGAACTTTGCGTCCAGCGAACTGCAAACACCCGAGGTCAGGGACATCGCACGGATGATGAGCAGGAAGTTCTCCGGCAGTTGGAACGGCAGCGAGCGGACGACGTCGCCGAACTCCAGCCCAAAATCACGGAACTCCCGCGGGTCCACCTCGCGAAGCTCGGAAAAACCCATCCCGCCGAACCGGGCGAAGAGGTGCGTCATGGCCCGCTCAAGCCCGGCGGTGTCAGCCGACGGCACCAGCACACCGACGTCGCTGATCGCCGCCACCAAACCCTTCCCGTCACGCGAGGCTGCCGCGATCAGCAGCTTCCGCAGGCCGCTGCGCGTCTTGGGTTGAACCTCGCCCATCATGCCGAAGTCGATGAACGTCAGCTTCCATGGATGCTCTTCCCATGAATCTTTGATCGGAGTGACAAAGATATTGCCCGGGTGCGGATCGGCATGGAAGAAGCCATTCGTGAACAACTGGTCGAACATGACCGACGCGAATACCGGGGCAACCTGTGCCGGGTCGATACCCGCCGCAAAAAGCGCCTCCGCGTCCGTGATCTTGATCGCCGTGACATCTTCGAGGGTGAGCACGCGGCGGGTGGTCCGCTCCCAAACGACGCCGGGCACAGTGACCCTCACATCGTCGGCGAAATCAGCGGCAAAGCGTTCTGCGTTCGCCGCCTCGTTCAAATAGTCGATCTCCTCGAGGCTGGTCTTCGCGAACTCCTCGACCAGCGCAGGCACGTTGGCACGGTTGGACACGAAGCGCACATGGCTGAGCCAGCCTCCCACTTTGCGCAGGGCGGCCAGATCGACGTCGACAATCGTGTGGATGCCAGGCCGCTGCACCTTCAACACCACATTGTCGAGCCCGGTGTCTGCGGCATTTCCAGGAAGAAGCCGCGCCCCGTGCGCCTGCCCGAGGGATGCGGCGGCGATGGGCACCTCCTCGACTGAGGCGAACACGGCATTCAGCGGCGCACCCAGTTCTGCCTCGGCAAGGCCACGGATTGCAGGGAACGTAGCGGGCGGTACCTCGTCCTGAAGCCCTTCCAGTTCAGCGGTGATTTCCGGAGGGAGCACATCGAGCCTCGACGACAGGAACTGACCCACTTTGATCATTAGACCGCCAAGCTCCATCGCGAGCACATGGAAGCGCTGCGCGAAGCGACGCATCCTTCGCGTTCGGGTGCGTTCAGCAATCCTGACTAGCCCGATTCGAGGTAGGAACAGCTCAAACCACCAGGTCACCGCAAGATGCCACGCGGCGAAGCCCAAGATGCGACGGTAACGGGCTCGGGTATCCCCAGTGCCGGGTATCGGATTTTCCCGGTTCCGGCGAACTGAGGTCACTAGGCTCAGCCCTGGGAGAGGATCGAGTACAGCCGGCGGCGAGCGTCCTGGAGCACTGTCACAGCCTCTTGTACCTGCTTCGACGATCCGGTGCGCCCCACTTGGGCCGCGGCCTGGGCAAGCTCCACCCCCGCCTTGGGCAGCGCCGCGAACCCGGTCCCCGACGCCTGACCCATGGAGTCCCAGGGCGCAGACGTTTCGGTACTCGCGACGTCCTCCCGGCCGGCTTCTGTCAACGAGTAGATTTTGCGGCCGTTGGATTCCTCAGCGCTTACGAACCCCTCATCGGCGAGCAGTTGCAGTGTTGGGTAGACAGATCCGGCACTGGGTATCCAAGTGCCGCCGCTGCGTTCCTCGATCTCACGCATGATCTGGTATCCGTGCATGGGACGCTCCGCGAGCAGTGCCAGCACTGCCGACCGCAACTCCCCTCGACCCGCACGGGTGCCGGAGCGCTTCTCGAACCGCGAGCGAAACTCCTCAACGGCCTGCCACATGCCGTCCAGGTTGTTGCCCATAAATCCGCCTGCAGGAAATGAATTATGCATCATGCCCTCCCTAGTAGATCGCGAACGATACTAAACGATAGCTAACGATATGCCCTGAGGCTAGAGGGCCGGTGCGGTTCAAGGCCACCTCCGCACGGCTGCGGCCGGCACGCCCCACGAGGTCAGGCCCACGCGGTCGGCGCGGAGGACAAGGTCCAGGTCAGCGGAGGCGGTGAGCCGCCGCACTTCCCGGTCGCTGAGAGCCACCCAGGCCCCGGACGCCGTCCGCAGGCGGCCGGCCATACCCAGATGGTCCGAGTGGAAATGAGTAACCACAATGCCCGTCAGATCGGTGAGGCCAAGGCCCGCCTGCCGTAGACCGGCGGCCAGATGGTCCAGACCGGCGTCACTGTCCCAGCCCAGATCGATCAGGACGGCGTCGCCGTCGCCCAAGAGCATGTAGCTCAGGGTATAGCGCATGGGGTTGTCGGGGAACAGGATGGGCCACACGTCACGGCCGAGTTGCTCCACGGGCGGCAGCACCTTGTTCAGCCACGCTTCCTTCTGGGCGTGACGGGTGATGGTAGTCGACCGCAGGCTCATCAGTTCCTCTCGCGGCGGTTAAGAATGGGTGCGGCGGACCTCTTACGGATTCGGATGAGTCGGGTTATTCTGCATCATTCCATGTCGTGAAGCTGGAATCGGCCCAACTGCGTGTGGTTTCCGTATGCTTGAGCGATCGCAAGGCAAGAGAAAAGCCCTTCAACCCAGCGTTTCCGCAGGTCAAATGGCTTTATTTGTGGAGCTAAGGAGATTCGAACTCCTGACCTCTTCGATGCGAACGAAGCGCTCTACCAACTGAGCTATAGCCCCGGAACAGTCCACCTTCCCTGATGAACGGCGGTACCGGTGACCTTAGGCTACAAATTTTCGTCCCGCATTGCGAATTGACACTCCACACCCGGACTGGCAAACGGTCTGGGCTGCCCTGGCAAGCTATCAGGCGCGGCGGCGCTGCAGGACGTCGTCGAGGTTGCTCAGGGCGCTCTGCGCCTTGGTGAGGGGCTTCGCGGCGGTCGCGGCGGGCGTGGCTCCGGTGACGCCCTGTTTCAGGGACGGCCTGCCGACGGCTTTGGGCGCCTCTGGAAGGTCAAGCGGCTGGGGCGCCGGGCGCTCGGCCTTGGCGGCCTCAACGTACACCGGCCTTGGCACGTCCACCGGTTCCCAGGTTGTGTCGGCCGGCGCCAAAGCAGCGGCGGCGCTGGCATCTCCGGCGGCAACGGCCACAGCCAGTGCCGCTTCCCGGAGTTCCATTGCAGTCAGGGGCTCGGGCTTCGGCTTGGGCTGATGGGCCTCGGCGTCAAAGAGCCGGCTTTCCGGCCGGGCGGCGGGGCGGGCCGCTGCATTCGTGGCGACAGATCCTGAACGCTGCACGGGGGCACTCATCGCTGAGCGAAACGCGGCGTTCACCTTCGCTTTGCGGTCCCGGACAGCCAAGGTCCGGAGCACCGCCACAGCTGCGCCGGTGGTGGCCAGACCGGCTACCGGCAGCAGCGCGCTTCCGATTCCGAACGGCAGAAGAACACCCGAAACAAAGGCGCTCAGCAACGCTGTGACACCAACGAGGGCGATCCCTGCCCTGCCATAGCGGATCCGGAACGCGCCGCGCGTCGTCGCGTTGCCGGACGTTTCCGTGGCGGTTTCGGGGCTCTTCCTGATCTCCATGGCTTTCTCCTGCGGGGCGGCGATGTTCATTACCGTCCCGGCTCTCGGGTCCGATGATTCAATGGCTGGTACGTCCGCCAGGAAGTCGCCAGCGGCCTGGACCTGGTGCTGGCGGTTCCGCAGAACGTAGGGCGCAACCCACACGATCCAGAGCACAACGGCAACCACAAGGATCACTGAGCTGCTTAGGGGGAAGTCCACAATCAAAACCGTATGAGCATTAGGGCAGCCGCCCCCGCATTAGCCACGGTGTGTCGCCGGCAACGTGGCAATTCATTGGATTTATGACCTTGGAAGTACCCATGGGCGGTTCAGGTCCGGCGGGTCAGGACCGGGACGCGAGCCACCGCGCGAGCAGCCCCTCCGGGACCTCGTCAGCGGTCAGCGCAAAGGACCGGTGGTCCGCCCACTCCCCGTTGATGTGAAGGAAGCGTGGACGGTGGCCTTCGTCGCGGAAGCCCAGCTTCTCAACCACGCGCAGGCTGGGGCCATTCTCGGGCCGGATGTTGATCTCCATCCGGTGCAGGCCCATTGCCTGGAAACAATGGTCCGTGGCCATGGCCACCGCCGTGGGCGCGATGCCGTGACCGGCGCGCGCCTGGTCAACCCAGTACCCCAGCGTGGCCATCATGGCCGAACCCCACACAATCGAGGACACAGTCAGCTGGCCAACGATGACCGGGCCGGCCAACCTGGGCGTGCGCTCAGTGATCAGGAACGGCAAAGCCGTCCCCTGGGCAGCCTGGATTTTCAAGGACCGCACCATCTGCCGGTAGTCAGGCAGCGCACCGCCGGGTGCCGGGTTGGATGCTTCCCAGGGCGCTAGCCACTCGCTGTTGCGCCCACGGACCTGGGTCCATTCCTTCTTATCCCGATACCGGATGGGGCGCAGGATCAGGTCGCCACATTCGAGTGTTACGGGCCAGATGGGTCCGGGGCGCACGGCAGTTATTTAGCGAGGCCGGCTGCGAAGCCCGGCAGCCATTCCCGCAGGCCTGGGCCGAGGTCTTCGCTGTCGATGGCGAGCTGGACGCAGGCCTTGAGGTAGCTGAGCTTGTCGCCGGTGTCGTAGCGGCGGCCGCGGAAGACCACGCCGTAAACTCCGTGGCCCTCGCCTTCGCCGGCAGCCAGTTCCTGTAGGGCGTCCGTCAGCTGGATTTCCCCGCCCCGGCCCGGGCCGGTGCGCTCGAGCACGTCAAATACTGCCGGGTGGAGGACGTAGCGGCCAATGACGGCCAGGTTGGAGGGCGCCTCCTCCACACTGGGCTTTTCAACGAGCTTGTTGATCCTGACATAGCCTTCACCGTCGATCTCCTGCACGTCGGCACAACCGTAGGCACTGATCTGGGAGGGGTCCACCTCGATGAGGGCCACCACAGATCCGCCGGTCTTGGACTGGACGTCGATCATGGTGCTGAGAAGTTCGTCCCGGGCATCGATCAGGTCATCGCCGAGGAGGACGGCAAATGGTTCATTGCCAACGTGCTGCTTTGCACGCAACACTGCGTGGCCGAGGCCGTTGGGGTCACCCTGCCGGACGTAATGGATGTCACCGAGGTTGCTTGCTGCCTGGATGGACTCAAGTTTGGCGAGGTCGCCTTTGGCTTCCAAGGTGTCCTCCAGCGAAGGAACCCTGTCGAAGTGGTCCTCCAGGGCACGCTTGTTGCGTCCCGTGATCATCAGGATGTCGTTCAGGCCAACGCTGACGGCTTCTTCAACCACATACTGGATGGCCGGCTTGTCCACCACCGGGAGCATTTCCTTGGGCATGGCTTTGGTGGCCGGCAGGAACCTGGTGCCCAGTCCGGCAGCGGGAATAACGGCCTTGCGTACTGTCTGCTGAGTGGTAGTCACTGGACTAATCTAACGGAGGGGCTGATCATTCAGTAATTATTGGTGGCTCCAGCGCCAACGGACCGCAGCGACTGCAACGTCCACAGGGAACGGCAACCAAGGAGCGGCATGTCCGAAGACAGCAGCGCAGCCAAGGCGGACATCCGCGCACGCCATCGTGCGCGCCGTGCCGCGACGGATCCCACTCACCGCGACACCACCGGTGCCGCCCTGGCCGTCCACGGCGTTGCCTGGGCTGAACAGCTCACCGGTGGGACGCCGTCGACCTTTTGCGCATACCTGGGCGTAGAACCCGAACCGCCCACACTGCCCCTGATCATCGAACTCCATCGGCATGGCCACACAGTCCTGCTCCCTGTCTGTGAGCCCGGACGCCGGCTGAACTGGACGCAGTGGACCCCCGGCGTCGAGTTTGTCCGCAGCCGTTATGCACCGGTGCTGGAACCGGCCGGACCTCGCCTTGGCCTCGGCATCATGACGTCTGTTGCCGCACTCTTCATCCCCGCCACGGCCGTGGACAGGGACGGCAACCGCGTAGGCCAGGGCGGCGGCTACTACGACGTCCTGCTGGGCTCCCTTGGCCGAGACGGACTTGAGATCCCGTTAGCGGCCGTTGTCTTCGATGCCGAACTGCTTCCGGCCGGAAGCATTCCCGCCGAAGACTTTGACCGGAGGGTGCCGGCTGCCCTGACGCCGTCAGGTTTGATCCGGCTACCGGACAAAGCCTGACGGAGGGCTACTTTCCGGGGGTGATAGAATTGGCACTCAGGCCCTGCGACTGCTAATGGACGGTTTTCGTTCAGCGCGGCACAGGACCTCTCGTTTGCCCCCGAGGAGGATCACCCAGTGCCCACTTATGCTTACGCCTGCAAGGATTGCGGCCACGCCTTCGACGTTTTCCAGTCGTTTACCGACAGCACCCTGACGTCATGCCCGGAGTGCCAGGGCGCCTTGCGCAAGAAGTTCAACAGCGTGGGCGTGGTCTTCAAGGGCTCCGGTTTCTACCGGACTGACTCCCGGGATACCAAGGGAAGCACCGTTTCGGCTGCCCCTGCCGCCCCCGTGGCCGCGCCGGCGCCTGCCACGGCCGCTGCCGCCAGCTGACCTCCCCTCTAACAAGACGTACGACGCCGGCGGCTCGGTTTTCCACATAGGCACCTTCGCTTCTGTCGGACTCCGTTGCCGGTACGTAGCGTGGTTTGCATGCCCGCTACTCTCTTTCGTTCCAGCCGCGGATCCGCCCCGCCGGGACGCCAGGTCCGCCGTCCGCTCCCGTTAGCACGCCCCCGCGCCGTGCGTGGCCATAGGCTGTTAGCCTGGCTGGGCCGGAACCGGCGCCTTGCGATAGCGCTCCTGCTGTGCCTTGCAGCGGGGATCACGGTCCATCAGCTCACTCCCCCGCCCGCCGATACTGTCCCGGTGTTGGCTGCGGCGCGGGACCTCCCCGCAGGCACGGCCTTGTCGGCCACGGACATGACGGCAACGAAGATCCCGCCGGGGATGCTGACCGCCGGGGCCATATCCCACACCGGTGAAGCCGCGGGAAAACAACTGGCAGCCCCCTTGCGGAAGGGCCAGCTTGTGACCGACTCCCTGCTGCTGGGACCCGGCCTGCTGACCGGAACGCCGCCGGGCTCCGCAGCCGTGCCCTTGAGGATGGCCGATCCTTCCTCCATCCAGCTCGTATCGCCCGGGCAACTGGTCAACGTGGTACTAACCGGGGCGAACGGCTACGATCAGCAGTCCCCCTCAGAAGTGCTGGCAACGTCCGTTCCCGTCCTGTGGACATCAGGACAGGGCGGCAGGACGGGTCAGTGGCTAAGCACCGGCGAAACCGACGGGCTGATTGTCGTGGCGGCAGCTCCGGAGCAGGCTGCGCGGCTTGCCGGGGCCTCCGCCCAGGGCAAACTGTTTTTCGTCCTGGTGGGACCGGAAGGCATCGCGCGGTGAAGCCGTTGCAGCTTGGAGGTCAGCCCCAGTGCGGCGGCTTGTTTTCCTTCAGCCACGCGTCGTGATCGTTGTCCGGGCCGTCGCCCCAGCGCTTCGGGTCATCCTCCGCAGCCTTGTTGGGCAAGATGCCTGCTGCCCCTGGCACCTTGCGGTCCGGCGCAGCGGCCGTCCCGTCAACTGCCTCATCCGGCTGGTCGTCACCTTGCGTCTCGGCTTGATCGGCATTCCGTGACGTCACAACAACCGCCTCCTCACTGGCCAGGCGTCCGGCCTGGTCTTCGTTCCTGTTGTTTCCAATATTTCCCAGCGCGAGCGCGTCCATGTCCTCGTCAAAGAATCCGCCGGAGGCAGTGCCGCGTCCGGGCGGCAGAACATTCTCGAGGCCCAGGTAACCCGCGATCCGGTCCGCGCAGGCGGACGGGTCCGTGAAGACTTCGATGGTCCAGAGCGGCATGTACCGCCAGCCCATCCGTTCCAGCAGCTGAGGGCGGAGCCGGCTCCGCTCTCGGACACTCATGGTGCGGTATTGCTCCGTGCCGTCCGACTCGATGGCCACCGGCCGCGGAATATCGGCGTCGTCCTGGCCCATGGTGCTGAGCGGGTCTGCTGCGGCCACTACGTCAATCACGCCGTCGTACTGGTGCCAGACTCGGGCGCCGCGGGCACGCAGCCGGTCGCCAAGATCGGCCACGAGGGGATCGGCCCCAAGCGCCTGCTCGCTGGCAGCGGCGCGCGAGGCCGGGGTACCGAGATCGGTCTTTCCGGCAATTTCACGGTTAAGGAGCTCGTAGAAGTCCACCGCACCATAGGACAGCCGCGTGTGGTCAAGGTCTTCGGGCTGGAAACACGTCAGGACGTGGAGCGATCGGCGGGCACGCGTCATGGCCAAAGCGAACTTTTCCCGCCCGCCCTCAGCCGACAGGGGTCCGAAATTGTGCAGCGCCCGGCCATGCGGAGTGCGGCCGAAACCGGGTGAGAAGATCACGTGGTCACGGACCAGGCCCTGGGCACGCTCAAGGTCAACCACCCGGAAGGACTCGGATCCTGCGCTGAAGAAACTGGCCAGTCCCGGGTGGTTCGGGAGCTGAAGACGGATTGACTCACCAATCCGGGCAGCATGGCGCAGGCTGGCGGTGACCACTGCCAGCGACGTGCGCGGCCGCGTCCGGGCGTGCTCAAAGACCAGCTGGACCACGCGGTTAACCTCGGCCACCACGGATTCCACGCCTTCGTGGTCGGCGCTGGGCAGCCCTGTGCCGTCGGGCAGGTACTCGACCAGGAGCGCCCTGTCCAGTCCTGTGGCCGACTGCCCCTCCGGGAGCCTGCGGAGCGCGCCGTCGTAGGAGTTCTTGCTCAGCTGCAGGACCAGGTCCTCGTCAACCGCGCGGTAGACAAAATTCAACCGCCAGACAGGCAGGACCGCAGACAGCGCCGAATACGCGCTTTCGACGCGATGGTGGGCCGCCTCACCGGCGGCCAGCCGCTCAACACCAACAGTGAAAGTCCGGGGGCTGGCAATCTTGGCATCACCGAAGGCAATGACCTGCCCGGCTCGGGCGATGGCAGGCAGGACGGCCTGCAGCGACGTCGCTTCGGCGTCCAGGATGACCACGGCGTCGAAGTGCTGTTCGGCCGGCAAGAGCCCGGTCATGAGGTACGGGCTGACCGACCAGACCGGCACCAGCATGGGAACCAGCTCGGCGGCCTGGGCCGTCAGCGCCGCGAGGGTAACCCTGCCGTCCTTGAGCAGGCTCCTGAGCAGCTGGGCCTGGCGCGGGTGTTCCGCAAGCGCGGCCCCCCACCGTTCGGACAGTTCCCAGCGCAGGCGCGCGGCTCCGCTGGCAATGTGAGCGTTGTCCGCGAGCCGGTACTCGGCCTCAAGCTGCCGGAGCGCGTCCCCGTCAGACATGGCGAGGTAATCGTCGCCGCTGATCATCGCTTCCAGCGCGGACTGCCACCAGGCCAGTTCAAGCTCTGCTCCGACGGAACCTGCGGGAACCTCCCGGTCCGCAAGATCGGCCAGGAGCTCCCCCAGGCCGTGCTCGCGCATGTTTTCCACGAGCAGCGTGCGCTCGGGAAGCGTTTTGAGCGTGTGGGTGTCGGCCACGAGCCGCTCCAGCCGCTTCATGAGTTCCTCATAGCGGGCCGTTGCCAGCGAGCCACCGGACTGTGTGTGCCGGAGGGCCTCGCCCAGCTGGGTCAGTTCCCGGTCCAGCGACCGGTACATCACATTCATTTCGGCAAGGCCCGAGGGGACGGCCGGGTGGCGCTGTGAGGTGGCGTACCCGGACCAGAGTGCACGCTGCTCCTGCACCAGCACCAGCGAGCTGTGGAGATCACTGATGTGGACGCCCGGACGGACGTACTCTTTCGCGACCCGGCGCAGGCGGGAACGCTGCATGGAGGCCATGTCGACGTTCCGCTCCCGGCGCCAGGCGGAGGACGCCGTGGCGGAAATGAGATCGTTGACCGGCCTGTCGAAGATGTCCGGTGTGAACTTATCGAGGCTTTCGCGGACAGCCATGAGGAGTTCGAGCTGCTTCCCCCACTCCGAGAAGGACTCGCCAAGCCGGATTTCGGCATGTTCGGCCACGCTGTTCATCCGGTCACGCAGAATAGGCAGGTTCTTCGCCACTGACCGGGCGAGCTCCTGGGCTTCCTCGGTCTCCTTGCGGGTGAGCAGCCGGGCGCCGTGCCACGGGCTGGCGGTGGACGCGCGGCTGAAGCTGCCAAGCTCGGCGGCGCGGCGGAGCCGGCCGGCGAGCTCATTGCGGTCGCGGATGCTGTCCAGCACACTGCGTTTGAGACGCACGGTGGTGGCGGGAGCCGGATGGATGGAAGTCAGCTCGGCCAGTGACTGCATGGCCTGATACGGCGAACAGCCCCAGCGCTGGCGCACGTTATGCAGGGACGCCACGTGATCCATCAGCGCGTGCCGGTGCTCAGTTAGGGTCCGGTGGAGGTTCCCCAGCTGCGGCTCAAGTGATTTTTCGTTCCGCACGATGGCCCGCACCAGCTGGGCCTTGAGCTGCTGGGGGGTGGCTGTGCCGGAGAGCTGGAACAGGATGGATTCAAGTCCAAGCGATTCCAGTTGTGCGGATACTTCGTTCAGGCTGGCCCGGCGGTCGCCTACCACCAGGACAGACTTGCCCGCATCCACCAGGGCACCGATGGTGTTGATGGCCGTCTGGGTCTGTCCTGTTCCCGGCGGGCTGCTGACCACCAGGGAGTCTCCAGCACGGGCGGCATCTATAACGAATTGCTGGGCCGGATCGGCGTCGAGGAGGAGCAGTTCGTCGTCCGGGTGGCGAGTGTCCACGCTCGGGAAGCGGGAGGGGTCCGGCACGGGTACGTCAATGACCCCACCGCCGGCCGCCTTGGCCAGGGCTGCGACCAGCGGGTTGCCCTCGTTGATCCAGGGATCGTCCAGGTTTCCGGAAAGGTCCGCGAAAGTGGACACCAGCAAATTGTGCTGGGCTTCGGCGCCGTGGATGGGCCGGATAAGCGTTGCGAGCCTGTCCAGGACAGGCTGGGGATCGAAGCGCGCGGTGCTGTAAGCGAGGCGGGTCACGGCGTTAACGTCAAACACAATGCCGTGGACAGTCTTCAGGTGCCGGACCAGGGCCGGGTTGATGTTGGCCTGCTCGGTGAGCTGCAGTTCGTAGTCGTCCTCACCTGGCCGGACCGTGAGCGAGATTGCGGTGAGCATCACCGGCGCGGAGATGCGCTGGGGTTTGCCGCCGACGGCGGAGGTCCACACGACGGTGCCTGCCGATAGGTAACCGGCATCAATGCCACGGTCATTTCCGAGTTCGAAGATTTTGGAGCGGATGTTCCGCGATGCCCGGGCCGCGACGACGTACTGCTGGTGGTCCCGGATGAGTGTGGACAGCCGTGTGCGGCGGCCGGCCATCAGCTGGGCCAGGCCGGACGGGTGCGCATGGGTCAGGTCAATGGAACCTTCGGGGGTCTTGGTGAAACGCAGCATGGTGTCTGCCCCGGTGACGGGTTTAAGCCCGGACAGCCATTTTCCAAGCTCCTCAGAACCCTCCGGGTGGCCTTGACCAACTGACACTACTGCCTTCTTTTCTGCGTTTGCACGTGACGCCCTGGACCATACCGGCATACTTTCGAGCGTAGCCGCAATGAAGCCGGGATGAGAGACCGCAACACTGGATCAGGCCAAATTGCCGTGGATTTCAACGGATGACAACAATGGCCGGCCTCCGCTGACGGAGACCGGCCACTCACACTGCTATTCCCACTCGATGGTTCCCGGCGGCTTGCTGGTCACGTCCAGCACCACCCGGTTGACGCCTTCCACCTCGTTGGTGATCCGGTTCGAAATCCGGGCCAGGAGATCGTACGGCAGGCGGGACCAGTCCGCCGTCATGGCGTCCTCGGACGAAACGGGACGCAGCACAATCGGGTGGCCGTACGTGCGGCCGTCACCCATGACGCCGACACTGCGCACGTCGGCCAGGAGGACTACCGGCATCTGCCACACCTCGTTGTCCAGCCCGGCTGCGGTCAGCTCGGCACGCGCGATGGCGTCTGCCTTGCGTAGCAGGTCCAGGCGCTCCTGGGTGATGTCGCCGACGATGCGGATTCCCAGTCCGGGGCCGGGGAACGGCTGGCGCCCGACGATTTCCTGGGGCAGGCCCAGCTGGGCGCCCACGGCGCGGACCTCGTCCTTGAACAGTGCGCGGAGCGGTTCAACCAGTTCGAACTGCAGGTCCTCGGGAAGGCCACCGACGTTGTGGTGACTCTTGATGTTCGCAGCACCTTCGCCGCCGCCGGATTCGACGACGTCCGGGTACAGCGTGCCCTGGACCAGGAACTTGATCTTCTCGCCGTGGGCCGCGGCCTCGGCGATGATGGCCAGCTCGGCCTCTTCGAACGCGCGGATGAACTCGCGGCCGATGATCTTACGCTTGGTTTCCGGATCGCTGACGCCGGCCAGGGCCGACAGGAAGCGCTCTTGCTCGTTGGCTACGTACAGCTTGACGCCGGTGGCGGCAACGAAGTCGCGTTCCACCTGCTCGGCTTCGCCTTCGCGCAACAGGCCGTGGTCAACGAACACACAGGTCAGCTGGTCGCCAACGGCCCGCTGGACGAGCGCCGCCGCAACGGCAGAGTCAACGCCGCCGGAGAGCCCGCAGATAACCCGGGCGTCACCGATCTGCTCACGGATCCGGTCCACCTGCTCCTCGAGGATGTTCCCCGTGGTCCAGTTGGGCTCCAGCTTTGCGCCCTTGAACAGGAAGTTTTCCAGCACCTGCTGGCCATAGGCCGAGTGCTTGACCTCGGGGTGCCACTGCACGCCGTAGAGGGCCTTCTCTTCGTTGGCGAAGGCAGCCACTTCAGCGCCGGCCGTCGTCGCCAGCACTTCGAAGCCTTCGGGGGCCTCGTGCACAGAGTCGCCGTGGCTCATCCAGGTGTTCTGGTGCTGCGGCATCCCTTCGAGGACGGAGCGGCCCTCACCGAGGATGGTGGTTTCGGTGGAGCCGTATTCGCGCAGGCCGGTCTTGTCGACCTTCCCGCCCAAGGCATTGGCCATGGCTTGGAAGCCATAGCAGATGCCGAAGACCGGAATGCCGGCCTCAAACAGGTCGGCGCCGACGGCGGGTGCACCGTCCGCGTAAACGCTGGAGGGACCACCGGAAAGGATGATGGCGGCGGGGTTCTTGGCCAGGAGCTGCTCGGTGGTGAAGGTATGCGGAACCACTTCCGAATACACATTCGCTTCCCGGACGCGGCGGGCAATCAGCTGCGCGTACTGGGCACCATAGTCAACAACCAGCACCGGCTTCTGGGAAGTCTGGGATGCAGTGGGAGTAGTCACCTCACTAGCCTACTTTGCGGCATCGCCCTGCCGCACATTCAGGACCGTGGGTGTGACGCAGTGAACGTCCGACGGCGGGACTTCCCCACCGCTGCAGCGTTCAGTAGCGCTGTGTGGCCTGGGGGTGCGCGGCCAGTTCGGCTTCCACCTCGGCGTGGAACTTCTTCTCCACGATAAAGGACAGGAAAGGCACCACGCCGCCCAGTGCCAGGAGGATCAGCTTCATAAAAGGCCACCGCATCAGCGACCACAGGCGGAAGTTGGAGATCAGGTACACCACGTACATCCAGCCGTGGAGGATCAGCACGGCGACGGAGATGTTCGCGCCGCCCTCCACGCCCTTGGGCTCGGCGTCGGCGAAACCCAGGCCGAACGTCTGGCCCGTGACGGCGCTGGTGCCGCCGGCAAAAAGGTACTGACCAAAGGCGTAACGTGCGATGAGCTCGGCGCAGAGCAGCAGCAGCATGGCGCCGGTGAGGTACGCCAGCACCTTGTAGAACTTCAGCGCGGACCGGATCTGCCGCTCGGTACCGCCGAAGCGGCGCTTCTTGCCTTTGCCCTGCGCAGGACCCTGCTGGATGGCCGGTTTCGGTTCGATCATGGCTTTACCTTTTGTTGGAGCTGTTCAGAAGTTGCTTCGGCGGGCGGAGCATCATGGTGAGGATTGTCGTCGAGTTCCTCTTCGAGGTCCCGCCGGTAGTCGTCCTTCACGAGGCGCCACCAGATAAACAGGGCGAAGCCGGCGAACACTACCCATTCGAGCGAGTAGAAGAGATTGAGCCAGTTGACTTGCTGGGCAGGCGGCTGGGGACCGATTTCCAGGGGCTTCAGGGCTCCGTCAACGGCCGCCGCGGACAGGTCGGACCCGGCGGCCAGTTCCGAGGTCGCGGCCACAAATCCCGGGTACATGCTGACGTCCCAGTAGTTGATGAGTTCGGCAACCGACACGGCGGTGGCGCGTCCGGCGTCCGGCGCGGTGGAAGGCAGCGGCGATTCAGACGGCAGCAGCCGTCCGGTCAGGTTCACAATGCCCGACGGCGGTGCGCCGGCGTCGTCGGGCTCTGCCACCCAACCGCGGGCTACGGGAATCCAGGTCTGCGGGGAAGCAGCGACACCGGTGACCGCAGGCGCTCCGGTCACGGCGAAGGCGGAAACCACCCAGTAGCCGCTCTCGCCATTCTTCAGGCGCTCTGGCACCAGAACCTGTTTGGCGGGGTCGTAGGTTCCTTCGGCGGCGACCATCTGGTCTGACACTGACCCGGGGAAGAATGATCCGGGGACAAGCGTTTCCGTCAGCACCCTCACGTCCTCGGTGCCGGGATTCACCGCAACCTCGGGCTGCGTGGAGCGCCCGAACTGCCACTGGCTGAGCAAGACAAACACCCCGGAGACGGCGATCGCGAAGACCAGGCCTGCGATCCATCGGGGCTTAAGGGCTGTTTTCCACACGTCTTAACCGTACTTCGTTCCTCTGTAGAACAACTAATAGCCCCCGATCGCTAGTGGTCGAAGAACACGAGGCTGGAGTTGATAAGTTCAGCGATGACTTCGGCATCGTAGGCCCGGCGCAGCGACTCCCGAAAGGATTCCTTGGACAGGGAGCGTGCCAGCGTGGCCAGGACTTCGAGGTGATCGGAAAACGAGCTTGCCGGGGTAGCGATCAGCAGGATGACGGTGGCCGGACCGTCAGCGGCACCGAAGTCCAGGGAGTGGCCGTACTTGGTGATGCCTACAGCGATGGACGTCCGCGAAACGAATTCGCTGCGGGCGTGCGGGAGCCCGATCCCGCCCGGCAGGCCGGTGGCGAGCTGGTGTTCGCGGGCGTTGACGTGCTCCATGAACCGCGGCAGGTCTGTGACGCGCCCGGCGGCGAAGAGGCGCTCTGCGAGTTGCGCCGCGGCGTCCGACTTGCCCGTTGCTTCCAACTCCAGAATCACCAGATCGGACGTGGTGAGATCGGCATCGTACCGGTCAAGTGGTTCCGCCAAGGCGTATCCCTTCAGTCAGGAGAAGTGCTGGTATGCGGTGCCGCCTCAGCGCAAAGGGACAATGTCCTCCACACCCAGCCGTGCGGCGTCGGCCGATTCGTCGTCCGGCTGCTGCTGGCTCAGCCGTTCAGCTTCAACGCGTGCTATGTAGTGCTTTATTTCGCTTTCGCGTTGTACATCGCTCCAGCCAAGGACTTCGCCCATAAGTTTAGCGACAACCGGCACCGCCGATACACCACGGTCCCAGGCTTCGATGGAAATGCGTGTCCGCCGGGTCAGGACGTCATGGACATGCCGGGCGCCTTCGTGGGTAGCGGCGTATACGGCTTCGGCCTGCAGGTAATCGTCAGCACCGGGCAACGGCTCAGCCAATTCGGGATTCCGGGCGATGATGTCCAGTACCTCCGGAGTCATGGACCCGTAACGGTTCAGCAGATGCTCCACCCGGGCCACGTGTACGCCGGACTCGTCGGCGGTCCTGCTCCTGCGGTTCCAGGCTGCCTTGAATCCGCCGGCACCGAGCAGCGGGATGGTTTCGGTGCAGCTCGCCGGGACCCGCTCATCCATGGTGCGGGTGGCCTCGTCCACTGCGTCCTTGGCCATAACCCGGTAGGTGGTCCATTTGCCGCCGGCCACCACCACCAGGCCCGGTACGGGGTGGGCCACGATGTGTTCACGCGACAGTTTCGCCGTGGAATCATTCTCCCCAGCC
Source organism: Pseudarthrobacter sp. S3 (assembly GCF_050156905.1). Taxonomy (NCBI): domain Bacteria; kingdom Bacillati; phylum Actinomycetota; class Actinomycetes; order Micrococcales; family Micrococcaceae; genus Pseudarthrobacter; species Pseudarthrobacter sp. S3. Next base: position 3,047,379 of record NZ_CP189583.1, read on the forward strand.
AGGAGGGGGCGCAGTCCGGCGTAGACGCCTTCAACGTCCTCCCTGGTCAGCGGGCGTTTGAGGACCCGGTTGACGTGCTCGAGGATGTAGTCGATGTCCTTGCTGGAGGCTGCAGGGTGGGCCTTGTCGAGGTTCCACTCAGTGTCCGTGGTGCCGATGATCCAGTGCCTGCCCCACGGAATAACGAAGAGCACGGACTTTTCGGTGCGCAGGATCAGCCCCACCGTGGACTGGAACCGGTCTCGGGGCACTACCAGGTGGATGCCCTTGGACGCCCGGACCTTGAGCTGCCCCCGGTCCGTGACCATCGCCTGGGTTTCGTCAGTCCATACACCGGTGGCGTTGATGACCTGCTTCGCTTTGACGTTGAAGTGCGTACCGTCTTCGTGGTTGACCACTTTGGCCCCCACCACGCGTTCACCTTCCCGCAGGAAGTCCACCACCGCCATCTGGTTCACCGCATGGGCGCCGTAGTGTGCGGCCGTCCGGACAAGGTTCGCCACGTACTTGGCGTCATCCACCTGGCCGTCGTAATAGCGGATGGAGCCCACAAAAGCGTCTTTTTTCAGGCTGGGGGCGGCCCTGAGGGTGCCCCGCCTACTGAGGTGCTTGTGGAACGGCACGCCGCGGCTGTGCCCGCCGGTAATGGACATGGCGTCATAGAGTGCGATCCCGGCGCCCACATAGGGCCGCTCGAGGAACGGTTTGGTCAGCGGATACAGGAACGGCACGGGCCGGGCCAGGTGCGGTGCCAGAACCGAAAGAATCAGGCCACGTTCGTGCAGCGCTTCCTTCACCAGCCCGAAATCCAGCATCTCCAGGTAGCGCAGGCCGCCGTGGATCAGCTTGGAGGAACGCGACGACGTGCCGGCCGCCCAGTCGCTGGCTTCCACAATCGCCACACTGAGGCCTCGGGTCACGGCGTCCAGCGCCGCTCCGGCGCCCACGATGCCGCCGCCGACAATCAGGATGTCCAGTTCGTTGCCGGGTTCCGAGGTAGCCCTGAGCCTGGCGATCGATGCTTCCCTGGCCGCGGGACCAAGAACCCCGCCTTCGTTTGGAACGTTGTTCACTGAACGCCTCCCTTGCCGCTGCTGCCGGTAGTTAATCAACACTACTTCTTTGCCGCCCGGTTGGGCAGGGCAGGGTCCACCGAGGGAGGAGCTCCAGATGGAATCGGGGGCGGCGGCCGTTAATCAGTGAGCGGGCGTCAGTTACCGGTGTAAGGAGAAACTACGACGTCGACGCGCTGGAACTCCTTGAGGTCCGAATAGCCGGTGGTCGCCATCGAACGGCGGAGTGCGCCGATCAGGTTGGACGTGCCGTTAGTGTGGTGGCCGGGCCCGAAGAGCACCTCTTCGAGCGGTCCGACGGTGCCGACGTTGGCGCGGTCCCCGCGGGGAAGCTCCAGGTGGTGGGCTTCCTGGCCCCAGTGCCAGCCCTTGCCGGGGGCTTCTTCGGCGCGGGCGAGGGCGCTGCCCAGCATCACGGCGTCGGCGCCCATGGCAATTGCCTTGACGATGTCACCTGAGGTGCCCATGCCGCCGTCGGCAATGACATGGACGTACCGTCCGCCGGACTCGTCCATGTAGTCACGGCGGGCGGCCGCAACGTCGGAGATGGCGGAAGCCATGGGCGAGTGGATGCCCAGGGCGCGCCGGGTGGTTGCGGTGGCTCCGCCGCCGAAGCCGACCAGGACGCCGGCGGCGCCGGTGCGCATCAGGTGCAGGGCGGGCGTGTAGCCGGCCGCCCCGCCCACAATCACGGGGACGTCCAGTTCGTAGATGAACTGCTTGAGGTTCAGGGGTTCGTGGTCTTTCGAGACGTGCTCGGCCGAGACCGTGGTCCCGCGGATCACGAAGATGTCGACGCCGGCGGCCACCACGGTCTTGTAGTGTTCCTGGGTGCGTTGCGGGGTGAGAGAGCCCGCCACGGTGACGCCCGCGGCGCGGATCTCGGCGAGGCGGGACGTGATCAGTTCCGGCTGGATGGGAGCGCGGTACAGCTCCTGCATCCGGCCGGTCACGGCAGGGCTGTTAACCTCGTCCTGGAGGGCGCTTATTTCGTCGAGGATGGACTGCGGGTGCTCGTACCGGGTCCAGAGGCCTTCGAGGTCCAACACGCCGAGTCCGCCCAGCCTGCCCAGGGCGATGGCCGTCTCCGGGGACATGGCCGAATCCATCGGGGCAGCAATCACGGGCATGTCGAACTTGTAGGCATCGATCTGCCAGGAAACGGAAACGTCCTTGGGGTCGCGGGTACGACGGTTGGGGATAATCGCAATGTCATCCAGGGAGTAGGCACGACGCCCACGCTTGCCACGGCCGATCTCGATCTCGTAAGTCACTGCTCTAGGTTATCCTCCACGGCCGTCAACTGCGATTCGAACATCCTGAAGTAGCGGCCGCGCAAGGCCACCAGCTCCTTGTGCGTCCCCTGTTCCACAATCTGACCGTCTTCGAGCATGTAGACAATGTCGGCCTTCTCAATGGTGGCGAGCCGGTGGCTGATGGCAATGATGGTGCTGCTGCGGTCCGCGAACAGCCGGGTGAAGATCCGGTGCTCGGCCAGCGCGTCAATGGCAGACGTCGGCTCGTCCATCACCATGAAGGTGGCGTTACGGTAGAAGTTCCGGGCCATCGCGAGCCGCTGCCACTGGCCGCCCGAGAGCCCGCTCCCCTTCCGGCCGCGCGGATCCTCCATCCAGTTGCTGACGTAGTTGTCCAGGCCGTTGGGCAGCTTATTGATGAACTCCAGCGCTTCGGCGTCGCTGGCCGCCCGGCGGATCCGTTCATCATCACGGGGCGACTCGACGTCGCCAAAGCGGATGTTGTCGGCGGCAGTGGCGAACTCGTACTTCAGGAACTCCTGGCTCAGCACCGCCAGGTGGCGGTGCCAGGACTTCACGTCGACGGCGGCGAGATCGACGCCGTCGAGCATTACCTGCCCTGAGTCCGGCCGGTAGAGCCCGGCGAGGATTCGGATCAGGGTGGACTTTCCGGCACCGTTCTCACCTACGACGGCGATGTGCTGGCCCTCGCGGATGGTCATGTTGATGCCGCGGATCACCTCGGTGTCGCTGCCTGTGTAGGTGAAGTGGATGTCCCGCAGCTCCACTGTTTTGGGTCCCTGCAGCAACGGCGGCGAGTGGTCCGAATGCACGCGCATGGCCATGAACAGCTCGTAGTCCTTGAGATTGGCAAGGTCCTCGTCAATCGAACTGAGAGAGGAGACCAGGCTGTTGGCTGTGGACAATGCGCGGCTGACGATCTGCTGGACATAGAGGAACTGGCCAACGGGCTGGGCGCGGGCGATGATCTGGCCCACCACCCAGATCAGGGAGATCACCTCGGCGCCGTACTGCAGGGCATCGGCGGCGAGTTGCTTGGGAATGTAGCGCTTCTGGAAGTCCAGGCGGCGCCGCTCATCAGCGTCGCGCAGCCGGGAGCGGAGATCCATCAGGTAGCCCACAATCCCGTAGAGCCGCATCTCGGCGATGTGCTGCGGGCGGAGCAGGTTGGTCTCGATCATCCGCCGCTGCCGGCGGGAGTCCACCTGCGTGTTCCAGTGCGCGATCTGTTCGCGCGAGAGCTTGAACTGCAGGTAGACGCTGGGCACGATGGCCACCAGGACAATCACCGCGATCCACCAGCTGACCAGCAGCAGGGCCCCCACGGCCAGGATTACCGAGACCAGCTGGGTGAAGATGGCCGCGATCCGGTCCAGCACGCGCGCATAGGAATCAGAGAACCGCTTGGCCCGGTCGTAGAGGTCGACCGTTACTTTGTCGTCGTACCGCCAGAACTCCAGGGCCAGGAACCGCTCATACATCTGGTCGCCCACAATCGCGCCCACCCTGAAGCTCATGAGCTGCTGGATGTAGCGGTCCACGCTGCTGAAGCCGCCCCAGAAGAGCCCCAGGGCAGCCGTGATGATGACGTACACAATGGCCTGCTGGCCTGCTGCGGAATCACCGGAATAAGCGGCAGCCAGCGCCGTGGTGGTCAGCGCTGCGAAGTAGGTGGTCACCAATGGCAGCGTCGCCGAAATGAGCGAACCGATTACTTTCATCACGACGGCGGCCGGCGAGGCCTGGAAGCTGACCCGCAGCACCTGCGCCACAGCCCTGGCGTAAGGCCTCAGGGCCAACCGCGGCTGGGGGTCCCTTTTTGGGTTCAGATCGGCGGGATGGCGTGGTTGGGACATGGCTCCAGCCTAGTTCCGCCCGGAGGGAGGCGCCGGGTGGGCCCACGGCGCCCGGGTTCCCTGGCCGAAGCGCAGCGAGGTCAGGGAGGCGCCGGGTGGGCCCACGGCGCCCGGGTTCCCTGGCCGAAGCGCAGCGAGGTCAGGGAGGCGCCGGGGATTAGCGCGAACCGTAGTTCGGGGCCTCCACGGTCATTTGGATGTCGTGCGGGTGCGATTCCTTGAGGCCGGCCGGGGTGATGCGGACGAACTTGCCGCGGGCCTTGAGCTCCGGGATGGTTGGCGCGCCGGTGTAGAACATGGTCTGGCGGAGGCCGCCCACCAGCTGGTACGCCACTGAGGCGAGCGGGCCGCGGTAAGCAACGCGGCCTTCGATGCCCTCGGGGATGAGCTTGTCATCACCGGAGACGTCGGCCTGGAAGTAGCGGTCCTTGGAGTAGGACGTGTTCTTGCCGCGGGACTGCATGGCGCCCAGCGAGCCCATGCCGCGGTAGCTCTTGAACTGCTTGCCGTTGACGAAGATGAGCTCGCCCGGGGACTCATCGCACCCGGCCAGGAGGGAACCAAGCATGACGGTGTCGGCGCCGGCAACCAGCGCCTTGCCGATGTCGCCCGAATACTGCAGGCCGCCGTCGGCGATCAACGGTACGCCGGCAGGGATGGCTGCCTTGGCGGATTCGTAAATGGCGGTGATCTGCGGGACACCCACGCCGGCCACCACTCGGGTGGTGCAGATGGAGCCGGGCCCCACGCCCACCTTAATGCCGTCGGCACCGGCGTCGATCAGGGCCTGGGCACCTTCGCGGGTGGCAGCCTGGCCGCCGATGATGTCCACGTGCGCCGTGACGGGATCGGACTTCAGGCGGCGGATCATGTCCAGCACGCCCTGGGAGTGGCCGTTGGCCGTGTCAACGAATAATGCGTCCACGCCGGCGTCGACAAGTGCCATGGCGCGCTCCCAGCCGTCACCGAAGAAGCCGATGGCGGCACCGACGCGGAGCCGGCCCTCGTCATCCTTCGTGGCCAGCGGGTACTGCTCGGCCTTGGTGAAGTCCTTGGTGGTGATGAGGCCCTTGAGCCGGCCCTGCTCGTCAACAAGCGGAAGCTTTTCGATCTTGTTCGTGGCCAGCTTGTGGGAGGCCTCCTCACGGCTGATGCCAACATGCCCGGTGATCAGCGGCATCTTGGTCATGACGTCGCTGACCAGCCGCAGCGGGAAGTCGGCTTCGGGCACAAAGCGGGTGTCGCGGTTGGTGACAATGCCGAGGAGCCGCAAGCCCTCGTCCACAACGGGGAGCCCGGACACCCGGTACTGCGAACAGATCTCATCAAGTTCCGCCAGCGTTGCCTCAGGGCCGATGGTCAGCGGGTTGGTGATCATGCCGGACTCGCTGCGTTTCACGCGGTCCACCTGGTCGGCCTGGTCCTGGATGGACAGGTTGCGGTGGATAACACCCAGGCCGCCCTGGCGCGCCATGGCAATCGCCATCCGGGATTCGGTGACCGTGTCCATAGCGGCGGACAGCAGCGGCGTGTGGACGGTGATCCGCTTCGAAATCCGCGATGACGTATCAGCCTCGGACGGGATGACATCCGTGTGGCCCGGGAGGAGCAGGACGTCGTCGTAGGTCAGGCCGATGAAGCCGAAAGGATTGTGCTCGGGCTGGGTCATGAGTGCGCCTCTTACCTTGGTTATGGGTTCACGGGTAGGGGTTGCAGCTAATGACCAGCCCGTCATTACGGGACTGGTCCGTGCAGGGCCTTGGTACATGCGGTGCCTCATGCGCGGACACCGTGCAGAAAGCTTTGAATAAATATTAGAACCTCCACGCCGATCCCCCTATTCCGGAAGCCCATTGTGAGCAACGGCACTCAGGGCGCGTGTCAGTTCCAGCCCGTCGCCGCCAGCATCCGCTCCTCAAACATGGGAATCATGCTTTCCACATACGTCCTGCTGAGATGGTTGTCGTCCTTGTACACGTAGACGTTGCCTACCACGGCCGGGCAGATACCGCCGGCGCAAATGAAGTCGCTAAGGTCCATCAGGTACAGCCCGTCCACCTTCCCGCGGTAACTCTCCAGCGGGGACGGCTCCACCAGGGACTCGTTCAGCGGCGGGTTGCAGGCCGGGGCGTCCGCGCCGTGGCGCTGGACGCACTCGGGCATGTTGATGGTGAAGCGCGGGTTGTCCCGGATGCCGACGATCTCGATGCCGGCGTCCGCAATGGGCTGGATGCCATCGAGGTACGCCGGCACCTCGGTCTCGAACGGTGCTTCCTCGTGGGTCTGGGTGGCCACGGTAAAGACGGCATCCGGCCGGTGTTCCAGCACGTACGCTGCGCTGGCGCGGTTGTAGGCGTTGCACTCGGCACTTCGCGTCTCAAATTCAGCCCCGAAACGGCATGCCGGCATCAGCAGGGTGACCAGCTCCCAGCCGCGGGCTTCCGCGGTGGGAGCCAGGGCGGCCAGATACTGCTGGGCATGGGAGTCACCCAGCACAACGATTCGTTTGGTGGCTTCACCTTCGGGGGCGGCCTGCCGGCACCCTTCAAGGACAGTGTCCTCCGCGGCATTGGGACCGACACACGGCGCATTGATTCCGGCCCAGTCGTTATCCAGCGCGGTGGGCCCGGGAATGATCCTCCCCTGCGGAGCGGACGCCCCGGCGTTGCCCGGGGCCAGCAGGGCGGCTCCCGGCGTCAGCTCGCGGGGCTGGGCGGCAGTGGCGGCTTCCTCCGCGGTGAGGCTCGTCTGCCAGACCGCCACCGGTCCGGCCAGAAGGGCACAGCAGGCAACCACGACGACGGCGGTGCGCCAGGTGCGCACCTGCGGCCAGCGCCACTCCCGGAGGGGTTTTTCCACAAAGTTGGTGGTGAGGACGGCCAGGACCACCGAGGCGGCGATGATCGCCGCGCCTTGGATGAAGGTGGGAGCCTCGATGCCGGTAGCTGCCAGGGCAAGCACCAGGACCGGCCAGTGCCACAGGTAGAGGGCGTAGGAGTTGTCGCCCAGAGAGACCAGCGGTTTCCAGCTCAGGAGGCGGTCCACGCCGTACCGGCTCCCGCATTGTCCAGCCACGATGATCGCTGCGGCAGCCAGCGTGGGCCACAGCGCCACGAAACCGGGAAACGCGCGGTCCACTGTCAGCAAGAGACCGCAGGAGACCATGGCCACCAGGCCGGCCCAGCCGAGCACCACACGCAGGAGTTTCCCCGGTTTCAGGTGCGGCAGGCCAAGCGCCAGCAGCGATCCAAGCGCGAATTCCCAGAGCCGGGTCCGGGTGTCGAAGTAGGCGTACGCCTGGTTCGTGGCCGTCTGGTCAATCGAGAACGCGAGCGAGGCGACGAGGATCCCGGCGAACGCGGCTGCCACTACGGCCCGATAGCTGACGTTGTACCGGTGCCGGAGGAGCCGCCACGCTCCAGCGGAGGCGGCAAAGACGAGCGGCCACAGGATAAAGACCTGCCCTTGGATGGACAGGGACCAGAAGTGCTGCAGGGGGCTCGCCGAGGCGTGGTCCTGGGCGTAGTAGTCCACGGCGGTGTCCGCCAGCAGCCAGTTCTGCCGGTACAGCAGCGCTGCCCAGGCCTGGTCCAGGATGACGGGCCAGCGGCCTTGCGGGAGGATGAGCCAGGTGCCTGCCAGGACCCCGAGGATCACCACGACGGCAGCGGGCAGCAGCCGTTTGAAGAGGTGCAGCCAGTGCCGGAGGAGATTGAGGGAGGTACCGGCTTCCACCTTCCGGACGAAGGACAGCGTCAGCAGGAAGGCCGAGATCAGGAGGAAGACATCCACACCGCCGGACACCCGGCCAAGCCACACATGGTAGGTCACCACCATCAGAACGGCGAGCGCGCGGAGGCCCTGGACTTCGGGACGGAACGTCGGTTTCCGGGCGGGCGTCCGCGTGACGGTCTTTGCGTCCAGCGCAGGGCGCGGGGCAGCCTCGGCTGGTGCACTGGACACAGAGACCTCTCCAAGCGGGTAAGCAAAGCATCAAGCCTACGGAGCCGCTGTGCCGATGGCCAATCAGGATCCGGTCGCGTGGGGCACCTTAGGTGGCCGTGCGTGTGGATTCGCGGTGGGCCGGGACAGGGATCCGCCCCTACGAACGCAGCAGCCCGCGGAGCGTCTGAATGGTGTCGGCCTCCGCTGCCGTCTTGTCGTCGCGGTAGCGCTTGACTCGTGCGAACCTCATCGCGATTCCGCCCGGATACCGCGAGGATTGCTGCACGCCGTCGATCGCGATCTCAACCACCGTGATGGGCTCAACCCAGACGGTCCCCGCCGTGCGGCGCACCTCGAGCTCCTGGAACCTCTCGGTCTGCCAGCGCAGCAGGGCGTCGGTGAGGCCTTTGAATGTCTTGCCCACCATCACATAGCCACCGGGTTCGCCGAACTCCCCAGTCGGGTCGAGGGCTCCCAGGTGCAGGTTCGACAGCAGCCCGGTGCGCCGCCCTGACCCCCACTCGCAGGCGAGCACTACCAGGTCATAGGTGAGCACCGGCTTCACCTTGATCCAGTTGGACCCACGCCGACCGGCCGCGTAGGCCGATCGGACCGCCTTCACCACCACGCCTTCATGGCCCGCGGCGAGCGCATCGCGCGACACTCTCTCAGCAACGGCCGCATCCGCCGTGATCTCCCCCGGGATCCGGTATTCGGGGGCGATGCGCTCGAGCACACCGAGGCGCGTTGACAGCGGCTCGTCGAGCAGGTCGCGCCCGTCCACGTGCAGCACGTCAAAAAACCACGGGTGCAGCACCGTGGTGCGCGCCGCGTCCGCCCCGAACCGCGACATGGTCTCCTGGAACGGTCGGGGGCGGCCGTCCTCGTCGAGGGTGAGGGTCTCGCCGTCGAGGATCACATCGCGTACCGGCAGTCCGCGCACCACCTCCACCACCTCGGGCAGCCGGTGGGTCACCTCGGCCAGGGTGCGTGTGTAGATGCGAACATCGTAGCCGGCGCGATGCACCTGGATGCGCGCCCCGTCGAGCTTGTATTCCACGGATGCCTCCCCCGTGGCCTCCAGCGCCGCGCTGGCACTGGCCGCGGTTGCGGCGAGCATGGGCCGCACGGGACGGCCGACGACGAGGCCCACGTCGTCAAGCTGGTCCGCCGTGCCTTTAATCGCCAGCAAGGCCGTCTCGCCGAGATTGCCGGAGAGCATCGCGGCGCGGCGTACGGCGTCGACAGGCCGATCTGCAGCGCGGGCAACGGCGTCCGTCAGCACCGCTTCGAGGGCGCCGGTACGCAGTTCACCGAGCAGCACGCCGGCGATGAAGGCCTGCTCGCGCTCGGTGGCCGCCGCCGTGAGCAACCGGAGAGTCGCGGCGCGCTCCGCGGCTGATCCAGCGCCTGCGGTGGCAAGCAGCCCGTCCAGCGCAGCGTCGACGTCGGCCAGCGTCAGACTCGGCTCAGCGGCCGGCTCCCCCATGGCCGCCGTCATGCCGCGCCAGCCGATGCCGACGCGGCCCTGCCGCGGCTGGGCGATAAGCAAGCCGACGGCCGTCGCGATGTCCACTGGCTCGAGCCGGCGCAGGAGATCGGCCAGTGCGTCGACCTTCGCGAGCCGGGAGCGGGTGGACGCGACGGCATCCGAGGTTTTCACGAGCTCATCGAGCAGCATGGCATCAGTCTGCCACGGCCGCCGACTCTGGACAGTGCCGGAACGCAGTTCCAGAATGAACGCATGGGAGTCATCGTCGCGAACCTGTTCATCACCCTCGACGGCGTCTACCAGGCACCCGGCGGTCGCGAGGAGGACACCGAGGGCGACTTCCCTTTCGGTGGCTGGCAAGCGCCGGTGTCCGATGACGAGGCCGGCGCGGCCATCGGCGCCGAGATCGACCGCATCGACGCCCTGCTCCTTGGCCGGAAGACCTACGACATCTTCGCGGCCTACTGGCCGCACCAGTCCAACGATATCGGCGGCACGCTCAACCGGGTGCCCAAGTTCGTTGTCTCCAGCACCCTGACTGCTCCGAGCTGGGCGGGCACTACGGTACTGGCGGATACCGCGGCCGCGGGTCGGCTACGCGAGGAGTACGACCAAGTGCACATGTTCGGCAGCGGCGTCCTCATCCGTTCATTGCTCGCGGCAGACGTGATCGACCGCCTCCACCTGTGGCTCTATCCGATCACCCTAGGGCAGGGCAAGCGCCTCTTCGACGCCGGGACTATCCCCGCCTCATTCCGCCTCGCGGAGCCGGCACGCACTTTCCCGAAGGGGGCGGTGTCTCTGGTCTACGAGCGTGCGGGCGACGTTGAAACGCAGGAAATGTCGGCCACGTAGGGGCGACAAAAAACCGGCCCAGCCGAAGCTGGACCGGTTCTTTGTGCGATGACTTGATGCAGAGGCACTGGGCCCACACCGGCGAGGGACCCAAGTCGAGCGAAGCGAGACTTGGGAGCCGGTGGGTGGGCCCACACCGGCGAGGGACCCAAGTCGAGCGAAGCGAGACTTGGGAGCCGGTGGGGACTAGTGGCTGTGGCCTGCGTGCTCGTCTTCGTTTGCGGGCTTCTCCACTACGAGGGTCTCGGTGGTGAGAACCAGCGCAGCGATGGATGCCGCGTTGCGCAGGGCTGCACGGGTGACCTTGACCGGGTCGATGACACCGGCTGCGATCAGGTCCTCATACTCACCCGTCTTGGCGTTGAAGCCGTTGTTGGTTTCGAGCTCGGCAACCTTGGCGGTGACAACGTAGCCGTCGAAACCGGCGTTCTGGGCGATCCAGCGAAGCGGCTGCACCAGCGCGCGGCGGACGATGCCCACAGCAGCGGCGGCGTCGCCTTCGAGTGCCTTGACTGCAGGATCCTCGTCGAGGGCCTTCAGGGCGTGGATCAGAGCGGAACCGCCACCGGCAACGATGCCCTCTTCGAGGGCGGCGCGGGTGGAGGACACTGCATCTTCGATGCGGTGCTTCTTTTCCTTCAGCTCAACTTCGGTGGCTGCGCCGACCTTGATGACACCGATACCGCCGGCCAGCTTGGCCAGGCGTTCCTGGAGCTTTTCCTTGTCCCAGTCGGAGTCGGTGCGGGTGAGCTCGGCGCGCAGCTGGGAAACCCGGGCTGCGACGTCTTCTGCGGAACCGGCGCCGTCAACGATGGTGGTGTTGTCCTTGGTGACCGTGATGCGGCGGGCGGTACCCAGCACCTCAAGGCCAACCGAATCCAGGCTGAGGCCCAGTTCCGCGGAGATGACCTGCGCACCGGTGAGGGTTGCAATGTCCTGCAGCATGGCCTTGCGGCGATCGCCGAAGCCCGGAGCCTTGACGGCAACAACGTTCAGGGTGCCGCGGATGCGGTTGACGATCAGCGTGGACAGGGCCTCGCCCTCAACGTCTTCGGCAATGATGAAGAGCGGCTTGGAGCTCGCCAGCGCCTTCTCCAGCAGCGGCAGGAAGTCCTGCACGGAGGAGATCTTGCCCTGGTTGATCAGGATAAGGGCGTCTTCGAGAACGGCTTCCTGGCGTTCGGAGTCGGTCACGAAGTACGGGGACAGGTAGCCCTTGTCGAACTGCATGCCTTCGGTGAGGACCAGCTCGGTCTGCGTGGTGGAGGACTCCTCGATGGTGATCACACCATCCTTGCCGACCTTGCCAAATGCCTCGGCGAGGAGCTCGCCGATTTCGTCGCTCTGGGCCGAGATAGCTGCCACGCTGGCAACCTGGGTGCCTTCAACCGGGCGTGCGTTCTCGAGCAGGCGGGCTGCAATGGCTTCTACGGAAACCTCGATGCCGCGCTTGATCTGGCCCGGAGCGGCGCCCGCCGCAACGTTGCGCAGGCCTTCCTTGACCAGGGCCTGGGCGAGCACGGTAGCCGTGGTTGTGCCGTCGCCGGCAACATCGTTGGTCTTCGTGGCGACTTCCTTGGCCAGCTGCGCGCCAAGGTTCTCGTACGGGTCATCAAGCTCAATTTCACGCGCGATGGTGACGCCATCGTTGGTGATGGTGGGTGCCCCCCACTTTTTGTCGAGGACAACGTTGCGGCCGCGGGGGCCGAGCGTCACCTTGACAGTGTTGGCGAGCTTATCGATGCCGGCTTCAAGCGACCGGCGGGCAGCGTCGTTAAACGCAAGCTGCTTTGCCATGGTTTTGTCCTTTCAAGACAGAACCCCGCACAGCTGACCAGCGGAATGCATGATCAGCGGCACGGGGATCCAAAGAGTTACTTTACGACGATCGCCAGAACGTCGCGGGCGGACAGCACGAGGTACTCGTTGCCACCGGTCTTGACTTCGGTTCCACCGTACTTGGAGTAGATGACAACGTCGCCAACGGCTACGTCGACAGGCACGCGGTTGCCGTCTTCGAAGCGGCCGGGGCCTACTGCAACAACTTCACCCTCCTGCGGCTTCTCCTGTGCGGAGTCCGGGATAACCAGGCCGGAAGCCGTGGTCTGCTCGGCTTCGAGCGGGCGGACAACAATACGATCCTCAAGAGGCTTAATAGAGACCGACACTCGGACCTCTCCTTCTACGTCAGCGAAATTTGTGGACAGTTGAGCTGTTTCGCCGTGGCTGGCAAACCGTCGTCGCGGTGCCGGCAGCAGCCTGGCTGGCAGCTCGTCATGTGTTAGCACCCTCCTAGGGAGAGTGCTAATGATGACTCTATGTTTTGGTTAGCACTCGGTCAAGGCGAGTGCCAGAATTATGTCTCCGGCGAACAGCCTTTTACCGGCCGGTGAGGTCCTCAAGGTCGACGTCCTCGTCGCCGTCGTCCCCTTCTTCGACTATGCCCCGCTGCAGATACAGAACCACGGCGCCGCCCACGGCAGCCAGCAGCGAGACCACCAGCATGATGATGCCGCCTACGCGTGCTCCGGCGTATAGGCCGCGAATCTCCCCTGCCTCATCCGTGGCGTCCTGGATGTTCTTGCCGCCCACGGAGTAGACAGTGGCGTTGAACGTGTCCAGGAAGAAGATGATCACGAGCAGCGCGACGCAGACAACGGCCACTGCGGATCCTGCAATCAGCGCGGGGCGGGCGAACTTCACCAGGTCCGGCTTACTGGCTTGCGGTGGTCCGGACGGCTGGGTGCCTGCACTGTCTTCCATGCCTTCAACCCTAGCCGGATCTGGCCACCGGCCCCCTCCACTAGGCTTGAACCCATGGCTCAAGCACCGCAGGACCAGATCGCCCCACTGCTCACGAGCGAAGGCTGGGAGCTCCTGGCGTCCCTGGGCCCGTACCGCGAGGACAAGGCGTTCGAACTCAACGCGGCCCTACGCAAGGCCGGTCACTCCCCCGCATTGGTCTCCGCCGTCCTCACCCAGTCCCGGCTCCGCACCAAGGCCGAGCTGAAGTTCGGCGAGTTCGCCCGGAGCATGCTCTTCACGCAGGCCGGGCTGGAACAGGCCACGCGTCTCACGGTCGCGGCAAGGCATGCCGAGCGCTTTGCGCAGGCCGGCGTCCGCCATGTGGCTGACCTCGGGTGTGGCCTTGCCGCGGATTCCCTGGCCTTGGCATCAATGGACATCACGGTCACGGCCGTGGAGATGGACGAAACCACCGCCGCCTGCGCCACGGTCAACCTGATCCCCTTCCCCAACGCCACGGTGGTGCATTCGGACGCCACCACCGTCCCTTTGGACGGGGTCGACGGCGTCTGGCTGGATCCCGCACGCCGCGTCACCTCCACGTCGGGTACCAAGCGGATCTGGGATCCTGAGGCATTTTCACCGCCCCTGTCCTTTGTGGAATCGCTCGCGGCCACCGGGCGCGCCGTTGGCGTAAAAATGGGCCCCGGCATGCCGCACGAGTCTGTTCCCGCTGGCTGCGAGGCGCAGTGGATATCGGTGGGCGGCGACGTCACCGAGGTGGCCCTGTGGTTCAACTCCGTGCGCCGGCCCGGAATCCGCCGCGCCGCGCTGCTGCTTGGTGCGCAAGGTGCCGCCGAGCTGACCAGCGCTGACGACTTCGACGGCGGTCCCGCGGCGCCGGTGGGTCCGGCAGAGAGCTACCTGTATGAGCCCGATGGTGCGGTGATCCGTGCCGGCCTGGTGGCCGACGTCGCGCTTCAATTGGGCGGGCACCTGCTGGACGAGCACATCGCCTATATCTGCGCTCCGGAACTGGTGGACACGCCCTTCGCCCGGGCGTACAAGGTCCTGGAAGTGATGCCGTACAACGTCAAGGCGCTCAAGGCCTGGGTGAAGCAGAACGGCATCACGGTGTTGGACATCAAAAAGCGCGGCACATCGGTAACCCCGGAGGAACTGCGCAAGCAGCTGTTCGCCGGCAACAAAGGTGCAGGCAAGAAGGCCGGACAAAAAACAGCCACCCTGGTCCTGACCCGTATTGGGGAGGACCGGGTGGCCATCTCGGTGGAACCGGTCTGAGACCGCGAACGCTCCCGAGACCGGGCCCTACTGGGCGCGCATAAAGTCCTCGGCGGCCCGGACCTGCTCGTCGGTGGGCCGCACGCCGGTATAGAGCACAAACTGCTCGAGCGCCTGGATGGTCGCCACCTCGGCGCCCGTGATCACCTGTCTCCCGGCGGCCCGGGCCGTCTTGATCAACGGCGTCTCGGCCGGCAGCGCCACAACGTCGAACACCACTTTGGCTGCCGCGATGGCATGTTCCGGGAAGGACAAGGAGTCCACTTCCGGACTGCCCGCCATACCAATGGGCGTGACGTTGATGATCAGGTCCGCCGTCCCGCGGTCGAGCGTTGCCCGCCACTGGAACCCGTACTGCTCAGCGAGCGCCCGGCCGGCGTCTTCGTTCCGGGCGATGACCGTGACGTCCGTGAAGCCTGCGTCGCGCAGGGCCGCGACGGTGGCCTTGGCCATGCCGCCGGCACCCTGGACCAGCACCGAGTAATCCGCGGGCACGGCGTTGCCGGCAAGGAGCTGCTCGATGGCGGTGTAGTCGGTGTTGTAGGCCAACAGATGCCCGTCGGTGTTCACGATGGTGTTGACCGAATCGATGGCCTTGGCGGAGGGATCCAACTCATCCACGAGGGCCATCACGTCCTCCTTGTACGGCATGGACACAGCGCAGCCGCGGATGCCCAGGCCCCTGACGCCGGCGATCGCCTGGGCCAGGTCGGTGGGGGCAAAGGCCTTGTAGATCCAGTTCAGGCCCAGCTGGTCGTAGAGGTGGTTGTGGAACCGGGTCCCGTTGTTGCTGGGCCGGGCCGACAGCGAAATACACAAGGTCATGTCTTTATTCAGAATGGGCACCCGACCATTAAACCGCCGTTGAGCGATTCGGCGATGTGTTGCGGGCCAGGTTACGGGCAACCCGTTCCGGCCGGATAGCTTCCGACGGCGGCGGGCAGCTTTCCCGGGGCAGTCGCCTTGCCTGCCAGGACGGCAACCAGTGCGTCGAACGCACCCGGGGTCCGGCCGTACAGCGCAATCTTTACCGGCGCGCTGGAATCCTGCAGCGGCCACGGCGCATCCAGGGCGACGGCGATATCGCCCCCGCCCGGCCGCCCGGCGTAACCGATAAGGCTGACCAGCGGGCCCGCCCCGGTGCCAAGCCCGGCCTTCGCCGCGGCCGCCTCAAACCGTGCCCGGTCCTGCGCTGATCCGCCCGTGATCCGGAGGCTGCCCTGGACGATTGGGATGCCGCAGTGGCCGGACAGAACTGTGACGGCGCCCGCGGAGACCCGCGCCGAGATATCGCCGCCGCTGCCGGGGGCTGCGCTGGCAGGGGCCGAGCCGGCGGACGCCGAGGTGACGCGGCCGCGCCAAATCATCATGGTAGCCACCCGGATGGCTGCTTCGTCCAGGCGCGCCGCGGGCAGGGTTCCGGCCGCCACGGCGCTGACGATGGCCGCATGGGACTGCCCCACGTCCGTGGGCATCAGCAGCAGGTCCGCGCCGGCAGCCAGCGCCGCCGTTGCTGCAGAGCCGCCCGGGTATTGCTTTTGGACTGCCCCCATATTGAGGGCATCGGTCACGGCCACACCCTTAAAACCCATGCCGCGCAACGCAGCGTAGGTGGGGCCGGACAACGACGCCGGGACGCCGGGTTCCAGGGCCGGTAGGGCGATGTGCCCGGTCATGACCATAGGCACACCGGCGGATATGGCTGCCCGGAAGGGCTTCCAGTCCCGAGCCTCGAGCTCTGCGATGCCCGCGGGCTGCACCGGAAGGTCCTGGTGCGAGTCAACCGTCACGGAGCCATGTCCCGGGAAGTGTTTGAGGGCGGGCAGGACGCCGGCCTCCTGCATGCCCTGAGAGAACCCCACGGCCAGCGCTCCCGCTGCGTCCGGGTTGCCGGACATTGACCGGGCACCGATGGTTGGATCTGCGGGCCCCATGGTCACATCCGCAACAGGCGCGAAGTCCACGGTGAAGCCCAGCGACCCGAGCTCCGCGGCCAGGGCGCGGCCTGCATCCTTGGCGAGCGGCACATTTCCGGCGGCTCCGTAGCTCAGGGCTGTTGGCCATTCGGTCAGGGGCGCACCGAGCCGCGCCACGATCCCGCCCTCCTGGTCCACGCCGATGAGCCCGGGCCAGGGCCTGCCGTCAGCTTTTGTGGCCTGGGCCAGCCGGGCGTTGACCGTCGCCATGGCAGCCGGATCCGTCTGGCCGCGGGCGTCGAGCGGGACGTTGTCGCCCATGATGATGGACCCGGCCAGATGGAGGCGTTCAATGGTTGCGGCCTGGGCTTCGGCGTCGGTACCGGCATACAGCGGAATCAGCACCTGACCGGCTTTTTGCTCCACCGACATCGCCATCACGGCGGCAGCGGCGGCATCCTGGTCCCGCTGTTCGGGGCCCCAGCCCAGCGGCAGCAGCCCGGGGTCAGGTGAGGGGGAAGCGGACGGAGGTGCCGTCGTCGGACGCTCTGATCCCGGGGTTGAGGCCGGCGCGGGGCTGGAGGTCGCCGGGGTGGTGGGGGGAACCGCCGTGCAGGCCGTCATCGCGGCCACTGCGGCGGCCACGAAAAAGAGGGTGGATTTGTGAATACACTCACGGCTCCATATGAATAAGGCCATTATGACGATGCTACCCCTGCACTAGACTTGAACGCGGCGCGTGCCCAGTGCTATCCGAACAGTTAGGGGAACGCATGAAGATTGATTTCGCTTCATCGAAGCAATCAACTCTTGGTGTGGAGTGGGAGCTGGCACTGGTGGACGGCGAGACCGGCGAACTGGCATCGGTCGCCAACGAAGTGCTCAGCGGCGTGGTTGCCAAGCACCCCGAACTCAACGAAGACGACGAGCACCCGCACATCAAGCAGGAACTCCTGCTCAACACCGTGGAGCTGGTCACCGGCATCTGCGAAACTGCCGCCGAAGCCAAGGAAGACCTCAACCGGTCCCTGGCCGCCGTCCGCGAAATCACCGACCCCATGGGCGTTGAGGTTTTCTGCGCCGGCAGCCACCCGTTCAGCCCGCCGCAGCTGCAGCCCGTGACGGACAAGGCCCGGTATGCCAAGCTGATCGACCGGACCCAGTGGTGGGGCCGGCAGATGGTCATCTATGGTGTGCACGTCCATGTGGGCCTGGACCGGCGCGAAAAGGCACTCCCCGTGCTGGATGGGCTGGTCAACTACTTCCCGCACTTCCAGGCGCTCTCGGCGTCGAGCCCGTTCTGGGGCGGCGAGGACACCGGCTACGCGTCGCACCGCGCCCTGATGTTCCAGCAGCTCCCGACGGCGGGCCTGCCCTTCCAGTTCCAGTCCTGGGGCGAATACGAGTCCTACGTCCAGGACATGTTCACCACCGGTGTGATCGACACCCTGTCCGAGATCCGCTGGGACATCCGGCCCGTCCCCAACCTCGGCACCATCGAAATGCGCATCTGCGACGGCTTGGCCACCCTGGAGGAAGTGGGCGCGATTGCAGCCCTCACCCAGTGCCTGGTCGATGAATTCTCCACCACTCTGGATAACGGCGGCACTATCCCCACCATGCCGCCGTGGCATATCCAGGAGAACAAGTGGCGTGCCGCCCGCTACGGCATGGAGGCCATCATCATCCTCGACGCCGCCGGCCACGAACAGTTGGTCACCGACCACCTCCTGGAGACCCTGAACCGGCTCGAGCCGGTGGCCGCGAAACTCGGCTGCCCCGACGAACTGGCCGACGTCGAAAAGATCATCCGCCGCGGCGCGGGGTACCAGCGGCAGCGCCGCGTCGCTGAAGAGCACGGCGGCGACCTGCAGGCCGTGGTGCTGGACCTGGTCAAGCAGATGCGGAACGGGCCCACTGGATAACCCCACCCGTTTGCGCTATCAGTTGCGGTCCCTGACATGAAAATTGCGGTGACGTTGTCCCGTTGACTGAATGATCTGGCGGTCGGCGTTTTGAGGCAGGATTATCCGGTGGGTTGCAGGGGCGCGAGGGTCACTTGGTAGCCCAGGGATTCGAGCTGTCCGATCGCGCGGGCCTTGGTCTTGGCAGGTGCTTGCAGCCTGAAGTAGTCGGCTCCGGGGTCTTTGTAGAGTTCCCCGGTGGTGAGCATGTGCCAGGCGGCGGTGAGCATGGCGTGTTCGACCGCGACGAGTGCTTTGGATGGCCCGCGCCGGGCGGCGAGGCGGGAGTATTTCGCGGAGAAGTAGGTGTTCTTCGAGCGTGCTGCCGAGAGCGCGGCGATACCGAGGGCTCCTTTGAGGTAGCGGTTGCCGGGGCGTGTCTTGGTGGACTTGACCCGTCCGGCGGATTCGTTGGATCCCGGAGAGGTGCCGGCCCAGGAGGCCAGGTGTCCCGCGGTGGGGAACACGGTCATGTCGGCGCCGGTTTCGGCGATGAAGATCTCCGCGACGGTGGTGCTGAATCCCGGGATGCTGATCAGGAGTTCCCGGGCGAAACGAAAGGGCGCGATCGCCTCCTCGATCCTTGCGCCCAGGTCCTCGATATCGGCGGTGTGGGCGTCGATCCGGTGCAGATAAAGTTTCGCCATGTAGCGGTGGTGGCTGCCAAACCTGCCGGTGAGCGCGTCGGTGAGCTCCGGGATCTTTGACCGCATCCTGCGCTGGGCAAGGTCTGCCAGGACCGCCGGGTCCTCTTGCCCCTCGATCAGTGCCTGCAGCATCAGCCGTCCCGAGACCCCGGTGATGTCCGAAGCTACCGAGGAGAGCTTGATGCAGGCGTCCTCGAGGAGCTTCTCCAGCCGCTGGATCTCCCGGGTCCGTTCCCGGGTGATGACGGTCCTGGCCCGGGTCAGGTCGCGCAGTTCACGGATCGGCGGCGGGGGCACGAACGAGGCACGGACCAGCCCGTGGGCGCCCAGATCCGCGAGCCAGGCAGCGTCGGAGACATCGGTTTTGCGGCCCGGGACGTTTCTGGCATCACGGGCGTTGACCAGGATGACGTTCAGGCCCTCGTCCTCGAGCAGGTAGTAGAAGGGACGCCAGTAATCACTGGTCGCTTCCATCACCACCAGGCTCACCCGCTCCTTCAGCAGGTGTTCCTTCAGGTCCAGGATCTGTCCGGTCATCGCACCCCACGTGGTGACCGTCGACGCGGTTGCCCTGGCCCCCCGCCCCTGGACACGGATACAGACCTTCGCATCCTTCTTCGAAATATCAATACCCGCACACCGCGGGTGCATCACTTCCATCTCGGATCACCCTTCCCAATCATTCCGGCAGGAATCAAAGTGCATGCGTTCCGGGGAAGGCGGATAAAACAACAAATCTGACATTCGGTTGGGTCGGACCGCAGCGCCCTGCCGGGATTGCTCCCGGTGGGTTTCTGCGGCCCGCCCGCCGAACCCGGCGTGCGCCTCTCAACGCACCGGGCTCTCCACGTGTCGTGACCGTTGGTCAGCCGCTGCTGGCGGCTGCCGGTTTGGTTGTCCAGGGGGTCGCGATGGTGCTGCCGCGGTAGCGGTAGCGGGTCACTGCGACGCTGGATGCGCCGGTGAACACGACCCCCTCATGGGCGATCCGCCATCCCTGGTCACAGAAACGGCGGCGCACCTCCTTCATGCTGACCCGGCTCTTGCCCTTATATTTCGTGCGTATCCAGCTAACGATCCGCCACCAAGCGTGGCTATCGAGTTGCTGGAATACCCGCGAGGACACACCGTGCCGGAAGTAGTTCGCCCATCCCCGCAACATCCGGTTGAGACTGATAATCAACTCTCCCAGACTCATGTGCAGGGTTGACCTACGCGTCTTGTAACGCACCTTGTCCTTGGCCGACTGGACGGCCTTCTTCGAAGGTGTGGTGTAGACGCAGCGTCTCTGTGTTCCTCGTTTCCGTCGGCGATGGATATGGAAACCGAGGAAGTCGAAACCCTCGTCAATGTGGACCACACGGGTCTTCTCCGGAGACAGCCGCAACCCCATCGGGGCTAGCACCTCGGCCACATCCTCCCGCAACTCCTCAGCGTGCCTGCGTTCTCCAGACACCATCACCACGAAGTCGTCCGCATAGCGGACGATCTTCCAGTTGCCGAGGCCATTCCGCTTGCGTTTGGCCCGCTGCTGGTCGGTTCCCATCTGTTCTCGCCGTTGCTCATCAAAGTGCTCGTCCAACGTCGATAACGCGATGTTAGCCAGCAGCGGGGAGAGTATCCCGCCTTGTGGGGTGCCGCTCAGCGTTTCCTCCCGCTGCCCGGAGGTCGTCATGACCCCGGCCTTCAAGAACGCTTTGACCAGCGCCAGGACCCGCTTGTCCTTGATCCGATGCCGTATCCGTTCCATCAACGGCGTGTGCCCGATTTCATCGAAACACGCCTGGATATCGGCTTCCAGCACCCACTCATGCGAGTGACTGGCCAGAAAATGGATCTCGGCAATTGCGTCCTGGGCCCTGCGGTTAGGTCGAAACCCATACGAGCACGGTTTGAAATCCGCCTCGAAAATGGGTTCCAACACCGCCTTCAGGCTCGCCTGGACCACCCGATCCACGACGGTGGGGATACCCAGCTTGCGCAGTTTCCCGCTCGCCTTCGGTATCAGCACCTGCCGCACTTCGACCGGCTCGAACTCGCCTGACTTCAGCAAGGCACGAACGTGGCCCAGGAAGGCCTCCACCCCAATCCGGGACTCGACCCAAGCCACCGTGGCCTGGTCCACCCCCGGAGTCCGTGCCCCGGCGTTGGAGGACACCCGTTCCCACGCGTGCACCAGAAACGCCGGATCATAGACAAGGTTAAACAGGTCACCAAACTGGCGATAGAAATCCTCTTTCGCCCAACGATGCAACTTAATCTGCATGCTTCGTACCGCCCAGAAAGCCGAATCAGCATCCGGCCACTGCACGGCGCCGGTATTCACCGGCGCTTCTTCGAACATTGCAACCTCTCGTTAACTGACACGCTGCCGCCCTTCCCCATGTGCGCGGGCTTTCCCCGGCTCGGAGTACTACGGCGGCTCCGCCCCACCCCTAACCTTCGGCCGGCATCAGGCCTATCCATCCCTCCATCTCCCTGGCCGGGAGTGGGTAATGGAACGGTTACAGATGGTTCCCACGTTCACTGTCGTCCGATTAACGGGTTAGGCACCCGGCTCTACCCCTGCGGCATCGCCACGGCTACGCCGTAGACATTCACCGTGGCCTCCCAGCCGCGAAGAGCAAGCCGGACCAGGAGTCCCCCGCCCGAAATGAGGGGCGGGCGTGCACCGCATACCAGCCCACATCCACCGGATTGGAGCTGGCGTTGCCTGAAGAGGCGTAACGACACCGGTTCCTCTCGTATACCTTCCCGTCTCGCTCACCGGGCCCGGCCCATCCGGCAGTACTGAACCGGCCCGACTTTGTCGAGGCTGCTCCCACCGGTTCTCGGTGATCCCCGAGAACGGCTGCCTCCAGCTTCACTCCACCGCTACGACGGCGAAGCGACGAAGGTCTCCCACCTCCATACGTAACAAACAGCGCCTCGTGGCGCACTGCTCCAAGGCAACAGTCCACGGTCCCGCGGACAACAAAGCTGTGCCCTCCACCACCAAACTAACCCACAGGCTCACCGGCACCATAGACGAATCGGGGTCGACCGAAACACACACATCAAGTCTGTCCCCTGAGCGTCTGCCAGCACCAGATATCCCTGGGAACAGACCTGACACGGCCAAATTTTCCGTCCCCACGGCGGAGCGAAGCGCACCTCAGAAACTAACCCGGCGGTTTAGGGACCACAGCTGATAGAGCAAGTTGGGTGTTCGGCGGGCAGGTGAGGCAGGCAGGTCAGGCAGGTCAGGCGGGGAGTGACACCGCGGTGACCGGCATCGAGGAGTCGGGGGCAAAGCGGATGCCGCTGGGCCCGATCCCGGCCATCACCAGCTGGGCACCGAGGGCCGCCACCATGGCGCCGTTGTCCGTGCACAGCTCCAGCGGCGGCACATGGAGCTTGATTCCGGCGGACGCACAGCGCTGACCGGTGAGTTCCCGCAGCCTGGAGTTGGCTGCCACTCCCCCGCCCAAGAGAACGTCTTTGATGCCATGCTCGCGGCAGGCCAGGACGGCCTTGGACGTGATGACGTCCACCACCGCTTCCTGGAAGGCGGCGGCGACGTCGGCCACCGGCACCTCTTCGCCGCGGGCCTCGAACTGCTCGACGCACCGCGCCACTGCCGTCTTCAGGCCGCTGAAGGACCAGTCGTAGCGGTGTTTTCCCGGCTCCTCGGCGGTGCCCATGTACTTGGGCTGGCTGAGGCCGCGCGGGAACCGGATGGCTTTGGGGTTGCCGGTGCGGGCGAGCTTGTCGATGGCCGGGCCGCCCGGGTAGCCGAGGCCCAGGATGCGGGCCACCTTGTCGTAGGCTTCGCCGGCGGCGTCGTCGATGGTGGAGCCGAGGAGCCGGACGTCGCTGGTGATGCTGTTGATCTTCAGGATCTCGGTGTGCCCGCCGGAGACCAGCAGGGCACCCAGGTTCTCCGGGAGACGGCCGGCCTGACCGAGCCCAACCGCGAGGCTGGCGGGACGGCCGGCCCTGCTGCCGGCGGCAGCACCGCCGTCGGAGTTTACGTCCAGCAGCCCGACGCCGACATGCGCCACCAAATGGTTGATGGCATACAGCGGCTTGCCGGTGGCCACGGCCAACGCCTTCGCGGCGCAGACCCCCACCATCAGGGCGCCTGCCAGCCCGGGGCCGGAGGTGACGGCAATCGCGTCCACGTCCGCCAGGGTCACGTCGGCGTCGGCCAGGGCCTGCCGCAGAGTGGGCACAAAGGCATCAAGGTGTGCGCGGGAGGCGATCTCGGGGATCACGCCGCCGAAGCGGACGTGCTCGTCCATCGAGGAGGACACCGTGTTGGTGAGCAGCGTGGTGCCGCGGACGATGCCCACGCCGGTTTCGTCGCAGGAGGATTCGATGCCCAGCACCAGGGGCTGCGAGCTGTTCATGCCTTGCCTGCTTCTGTTGTGGGATCTGGGGCTGGTGCCGGGTCGGCTGGTGCGGGGGCTGTGCCTTCGGGGACCAGTTGCAGCCGCATGATGAGGGCGTCAACCCCGTCGCGGTAATACCCGCGGCGGACGTGGATCTGCTCGAAGCCGAACCGCACGTACAGCTGCTGCGCCCGGGGATTGTCCGCACGGACCTCCAGGAGGACGTCCGCGGCCCCGCGGAGCCGGGCTTCATCGATCAGCCGGGTCAGGAGCCTTGAGCCAATGCCCCGGCCTTCACATTCAGGCACGACGGCGATGGTCTGGACATCCGCGATCGGCTCGATGCACATCAGGCCGGCGTAGCCCACAATGTCCCCGCCACTTTCCGCCACGAGGTAGCGGCGCGTTTCGTGCTGGGACAGTTCGGACAGGAACATGTGCAACGGCCATGCGTCCGCCGGGAACAGGCGCTGCTCCAGAGCGTCCACTGCGGGCACGTCTTCCAGGGTCATATCCCGGAACACCACGCCGTCGGCGCTGGAACTGTCTGCGCTGGTAGGCATGCTCACAGGGCCCGCTTCCGTGGGCCCGGGACCTGGGCGTCCGACTCGCGGAGGTACAGGGGCGTGGAGTCGAGCAGTTGCTTGCCGGAGGCGAGCCGGGCTAGGGCGAACTGTCCGAGGTAGAGAGCGTCGGGCTGCTCGTTACTGAAACCCGCGTCGGCGCGCAGCACGTCACTGTAGAGTCCGGCGCCGGCGCCGTAGGCCGGGAGGTCCGGGAGGTCGGCGGCGAAGCTGACGTGCGGGCCGTCCTCAAGCTGCGGCAATTGGCCGTCGGCGAGACTGTACCGTGCCCAGTAAACCTCTTTGCGCCGGGCGTCCGTGACCACCAGGAATTCGGCCGCGGCCTCGGTGGACTCTGCCACTTCCAGCGCCACGGCGTCCAGGCTCATCAGCCCGTACAGCGGTTTGTCCCAGACGAAGGCGAGCGTCCTGGCGGTTGCGATCCCCGAGCGCAGTCCGGTGAACGGGCCTGGGCCCACGCCTGTCACGATCGCGTCAATGTCCCGGCCGGTGACGCCGGCGGAGGCAAGCAGGTCCTCGATGCCGGGGGCCAGAACTTCGGCGTGGCTGCGGGTGTCCTCGGTGGAGAAGCTGGCCACAACGCCTTCGAGGGCGTCGTCCGAGACCAGCGCAGCACTGGCCACGGCGGAGGTGTCGATGGCAAGAATAAGCATCAGGGTGTCCCTTCGAAGGCCCCGCCCAGGGCAGGCTTGGTGCTCCAGCGGGGACCGAAGCCGCGCAGCACGATGGTGCGGGGCTCGTCGAGGTCCTCGGTGTCGAAGTCCAGGATTTCGGTGTGGGCGGGGTTGGGTTTCCGTTCCGCCGGATCCGTCTCCCCGTCCGGCCCGACCGGTTCCAGCCCGATCGCCCGGTGCAGGTCCACTTCCAGCCGGCTCTCGCTCAGGTGCTCCACCCGGCCGCGTCCCCACTCCACCACGGTCACGGCCGAGTCCAGCGTGTTTTCCAGGTCAATGTCGTCGATTTCCGACGCCGATCCCAGCCGGTACGCGTCCACGTGCACCAGCTCGGGGCCACCGGGCCGCGGGCCGTCGGGCAGGTTGGGGTGGATACGGACCAGGACAAAAGTGGGCGAAATGATGCCCGCACGCACACCGAGGCCTTCGCCGAGGCCCTGCGTGAAGGTGGTTTTCCCGGCACCCAGCTCGCCAGTCAGTACCACCAGGTCCCCGGCCTGCAGCTCCGCGCCCAATGCGGCGGCGAGCGCGTGGGTCTGGTCCGCCGTTGTGACCCTCAGCGTCTCTTCCCAGTGGGGCATCTCTGCCGTGGCCATGCTCACGGTGTTGCCTGCCCGGCGTCGGAATTTCCCACGGCAGGATGGCCGACGGCGGGACTTTCGTTAATGACCCGGCGTGGCACCCGCGGGCTGATCCGGGTCACGATCTCGTAGTTATTGGTGCCGGCGGCGACCGCCCAGTCGTCCGCCGTGGGACCGCCGTCGTCCCCGTTACCGAACAGCACCGCTTCGGCGCCGAAGAGGTCCGCGCCGGCGGGGCCGATGTTGCCGAGGTCGATGACCATCTGGTCCATGGCGATCCGGCCCACCACGGGGTAGGTCCGGCCGGCCACCCGGACGGGACCGCCGGTGGCAATGCGGGGCACGCCGTCCGCGTAGCCCAGCGGGACCAGCGCCAGGGTGCTGGGGCCGCTGGTGCGGTAGCGCAGGCCGTAGGAAACGCCCTGCCCATCCGGGACCTGCTTGCACTGGGACACCAGGGTGCGCAGCGTCATCGCGGGACGGAGACCCAGTTCGGCGGAGGTCTGGCCTTCAAAAGGCGAGAGGCCGTAGATGCCCAGGCCCACGCGGACCATGTCAAAGTGGGTATCGGGGCGCGTCAGCGTGGCCGGTGTGTTGGCCAGGTGGCGGACTTCGGGGTCCACGCCCGCGTCCTCGGCCACAGCCAGCACCTCGCGGAAGGCCGCCAGCTGATCGTCGGTTTCCGGCCGCTCGGGTTCATCCGCAACAGACAGATGGGAGAAGATGCCCACTACCCGCAGGAGGCCCTGGTCCTGGTACTCCATGGCCTCGCCCAGCAGCTGGTCCCAGGCATCGAGCGCTACGCCGTTCCGGCCCAGGCCCGTGTCCACTTTCAGGTGGATCCGTGCGGGACGTTCCTGGTCACGCGCGGCGGCCACAATCCGGTCCAGTTCCCAGCCGGAGCAGCCGATGTCCACGCCGGCAGCCACCGCTGCCGCGAAGTTGCTTTCCGCCGTGTGCAGCCAGGCCAGCAGGGGGGCTTCGATGCCGGCCGCCCGCAGTGCCAGCGCTTCGGAGATGTGTGCGACGCCCAGCCAGGATGCGCCGGCTTCGAGGGCGGCCCGGGCTACAGGAACCGCGCCGTGTCCGTACGCGTCAGCCTTCACCACGGCCATGACCTTGGCGGGCAAGGCCGCGTCCGCCAGCCGCCGCACGTTGTGGCGGATTGCGTCCAGGTCTATAACGGCGGAGCGCTCGTACCGAGGATCGGGTCCTGAGGCCGCGCGGAAGTCACCTGCTGTTACGGGATAAGTCACGCTAGTGATTCTAGTGCGGGCGCTCAGGGCGGGATAATCGCGGCGCCCTCAGGCATCGGACAGGTGCGCGATCGTGGCGGTGGCCCGGCGCTGGGCCGCAAGCGGTATGTCGTGGAGAATGTCGGCCAGGAAGCCGAAACGGCGGAGCCACTGGCTGCTCTGGCGTTCCGGCCTGGAGTTGGCCCGCTGCCACCAGTCTGCGATGTCTCCCCAGCCGGGTGCCGCCAGCGAACCGCCCACTTCCTGCACGGCGAGGGAAGCGCAGAGGTTTGCGAAGCGAAGCCTGTTGCCCAGCGGCCAGCCTGCCAGGCTGCCCACGATGAAGGCCGCGTCGAAGCAGTCCCCGGCGCCGGTGGGATCCAAAGCAATGACCGGCGGCGACGGTACCCACTCCTCCTCCCCCGTCTCCGAGTCCACGGCCATGGCACCCTGCGCGCCGAGCGTCACCACGGCCACGGGCACGCGATCGGCGAGGGCGTACAGCGCGGACCACGGATTGTCCTTCCCGGTGAAGGCCATGGCCTCGCGCTGGTTGGGCAGGAACGCATGGAAGTACTGCAGGTTGTCCAGCCGGACCCGTGACCATTCACCGCTGGGATCCCACCCCACATCCCCAAACAACTTCACGCCTTCCTTCTGCGCGGCCACGGCCCAGGGTTCAATCTCGACGCCGAGCTCGGCAATGCCGGCGAGCGCCCGGGGCGGTGAACCAATCAGTTCGGACGACGTCACGGGGGCCGGGTGGCCGTGGGTCACCAGCGACCGGTCCTTCGCCACGCAGAGCGAGACGGTGACCGGCGAATGCCACCCCTCGACTTTGCGCGACATACTCAGGTCCACGTGCTCTTGCCGGGCCAATATCTTCCAGTTGTAGTCCCCGTAACCGTCGTCCCCGAACGCGGCGGCCAATCCGGTGCGCAGTCCCAGCCTCGCCGCCGCAATGGCCTGGTTCGCGACGCCGCCGGGGCAGCTGCCCATGCCATCGCTCCAGATTTCCGTGCCCGGCTCGGGCGCGTGGGGCAGGCCGGTGAAGATGATGTCCTGGAAGACCGTTCCGGCGAGGATCAGGTCGAACCCGCCGCCAGACTGCGCGCGGACGGTTGCGAGCGGATCGAAGCGGCGGTCCGGGATGGCGTCCATGTCCGGCAGACTACGCCCTGCCGCGGCCCCACGGTAGGGGCGCGCCTGGCGGAGGCCTACACTGCTGACTATGCGGCTTATGATTGCCGGCGGCGGCGGATTCCGCGTGCCGCTTGTCTACCGAGCGCTGGCGTCCGGCGCGTTCGCGGGGCTGGTCAGCGAGCTGGTGCTGTTCGACGTCGATCCCGCCCGCCTGCGAGCCATCAACGCGGTTCTGCATGCCATGCCGGAGTCCGACGGCCGCCCCGCCGGCGGCCCCACCGCTGGCCCTCGCTCCGGTGTCCGGCCGCCCGCCGTGCGTTCCACCACGTCCCTGCCCGGGGCCCTGGCGGGGACAGACCTGGTGTTCGCGGCGATCCGCCCCGGCGGTACTGCCGGCCGGATCCACGACGAAAGGGTGGCCCAGGACCTCGGCCTTCTTGGCCAGGAAACCACCGGCGCGGGCGGCATCTCCTATGCGCTGCGCACCATCCCGGAAATGCTGGACCTGGCACGGCAGATGCGGGAGTTCTGCCCGGACGCCTGGCTGATCAACTTTACCAACCCGGCGGGCATGGTCACCGAGGCCCTGCTGCCTGTCCTCGGCCGGAAGGTCATTGGGATCTGCGATTCCGCGGGCGGCTTGGTGCACCGTGCGGCCCGCGCGGCCGGCCTGCCGCTGCCGGACGGAAGGCTCGACGGCGTGGGCTACTTCGGACTGAACCATCTGGGCTGGCTCTACCGGCTGGAGTCCGGCAGCCAGGATCTGCTGCCCGGCCTGCTGTCGGACCCGGCCGCCCTCAGTACGTTCGAGGAAGGCAGGCTGTTCCCGCAACCGTTCCTCAAGGAACTCGGCATCCTGCCCAACGAATACCTCCACTACTACTATCAGCGGGACAGCGCCACCGCGGCCATGCGCGCCATGGCCCAGACCCGCGGCGAGTCCATCCACCATCAGCAGGCCGAGCTGTACCCGCGGCTGGCCTCAGCCGGCCCGGACGCCTACACACTGTGGGACGCCGCCCGCCGCTCGCGGGAGGAAGGCTACCTCGCCGAGGCACGGACCCACGGCGAGCAGCGCGACGAGGACGACCTCGCCGGCGGCGGCTACGAACGCGTGGCCCTCGCCGTGATGCGCGCATTGGCGGGGGCCGGGGAGGCCCAGCTCATCCTCAACACCCCCAATACGCTTCCGTCCGATCCGGGCGGGGGTGCCGCCCTCGGAAGGACCACCACGGAACCGGCCATTCCGGGGCTGCCGGCGGACGCCGTCGTCGAGGTCCCCTGCACCGTAACGCCCGACGGCGCAGTGCCGCTTCCACAGTCAGCCCCGGGAGCGGAGCAACTCACCCTGCTCCGGCGCGTCAAGGAGGTGGAACGGCTCACTGTCCGGGCAGCGACGCACGGAGACCGGACGGCCGCCGTCGACGCCTTAAGCCGGCATCCCTTGGTGGACTCCCCCGTGCTCGGGGCCAAGCTGCTGGCCGGCTACGAGCGCGCCTTCCCTGCGCTGCTGGAGCTTTGGCGCCGCTAGGGGTTCCTGTACATCACGTGCCGGAATGCCGTCCGGGGGCGGCTGGAGTAGTGTTTTACCGAGCGGGCAACAGCCTGAGGCCCGCCGCGCCAGCGCTGGGAAGGAGAAGCCATGACATTGATCCGCAGGGTCGCTTTACTCTCCCTCCACACCTCCCCGATGGAACAGCCCGGCTCCGGCGACGCCGGCGGGATGAACGTCTACATCCGGGAGCTGGCCTCCGCGCTCGCCGAGACCGGCGTGCAAGTGGAGATCTTCACGCGCTCCACCTCAGCCAAGCAGGCCGCCGTCGAACATCCCTTCCCCGGCGTGTGCGTCCACAACGTGCTGGCCGGCCCGCCGCGGAAGATCCCCAAGGAGGAACTGCCGGCGCTGCTCCACAGCATGGTGGCCGAGATCGACCAGATCCGGCAGCGCCAGCCGCACGGCCGCTACGACGTCATCCATTCGCACTATTGGGTGTCCGGGATCGCCGGACTGGAGCTCTCGGAACTTTGGGGCGTGCCGCTCGTCCACACCATGCACACCATGGCCAAGGTCAAGAACCTCCTGCTGGAGTCCGGCGAACAGCCCGAGCCGCGGCGGCGTGAGGAGGGCGAGCACCGGATCGTCGACGGCGCCGCCCGCCTGATTGCCAACACCACGGCCGAAGCCGAAGAGCTG
The DNA here is from genome assembly GCF_050156905.1 of Pseudarthrobacter sp. S3. NCBI lineage: Bacteria > Bacillati > Actinomycetota > Actinomycetes > Micrococcales > Micrococcaceae > Pseudarthrobacter > Pseudarthrobacter sp. S3. The sequence goes on from NZ_CP189583.1 coordinate 3,077,235, forward strand.
GTGTCCCACTACGATGCAGATTACGACCGTATCGATGTGGCGCCGCCGGGCGTGGACCTCAGCACCTTCACACCCGCGTTCCGCGCGCGGTCCCGGGCCGAACACGGTGTTTCGCCGGAGACGTTCCACCTGGTCTTCGCCGGCCGGATCCAGCGGCTGAAGGGCCCGCAGATCCTGCTCAAGGCGGCTGCCCTGCTTCGCGCCCGGCGGCCCGGGATCGATCTGCGGCTCACCATCCTGGGTGCCCTCAGCGGCAACAAGGACTTCAACCTCCGGCACCTGATCTCGGAGTCCGGAATGGACGACGTCGTCACGCACCTTCCCCCTGTCAGCGCGTCTGACCTGGCGTCCTGGTTCCGGGCGGCTGACGTTGTGGTGATGCCTTCCTACAGCGAATCGTTCGGGCTGGTGGCCATCGAGGCGCAGGCCTGCGGGACCCCCGTGGTGGGCACCCGGGTGGGCGGACTGTCCCGCGCCATCTGCCATGGCCGGACCGGGCTGCTGGTGGACGGGCACCACGCCTCGGACTGGGCGGACGCGCTTGAAGCCATGTACGACGATCCGGACACGCGGGCCGACATGGGGCGGGCCGCGGCCATCCGGGCGGAGAACCTGGGCTGGAACCGCACTGCCGCGATCACGCTCGAGACTTACCACGCCGCCGTCGAACAGCAGCTGGCCAGCGGGCTGATCCCGGCGGTTCCGGCACCCTAAGCGGTGGTCAGCCGCCGTCTGCCTTTAGTACCCGGCCCCCAACAAAAGGACAAGGATGTCTGAACAAAATTCCCTCAGCGACCTCAAGATCGCACGGCAGGCACCGATGAGGCCCATCGAGGAGATTGCAGCTGCCGCGGGCATCAACGCCGCCGCTCTGGAACTTTACGGGCGGTACAAGGCGAAGGTTGATCCGGCGTTGTTGACTGCGCCGGCGCCCGCCGGAAAAGTGGTACTCGTCTCTGCGATGTCGCCGACGCCCGCCGGCGAGGGGAAATCCACCACCACGGTGGGGCTCGCCGATTCGCTGGCCCGGGCCGGGCACAAGGTGATGATCGCGCTGCGGGAACCCTCGCTGGGCCCGATCCTGGGAATGAAGGGCGGCGCCACTGGCGGCGGCTACTCCCAGGTGCTGCCGATGGACGAGATTAACCTGCACTTCACCGGTGATTTCCATGCCGTGACGTCTGCGAACAATGCCCTGATGGCGCTCGTGGACAACCACATCTACCAGGGCAACGAGCTGAACATCGACCCCCGGCGGATGACGTTCAAGCGGGTCCTGGACATGAATGACAGGTCGCTCCGCGAGGTCATCATTGGCCTGGGCGGTCCCACCCAAGGTGTGCCCCGGCAGGACGGCTTCGACATCACCGTGGCTTCGGAGATCATGGCGGTTTTCTGCCTGGCCACCAGCCTGGCCGACCTCCGCGAGCGCTTGGGCCGGATCACGTTCGGCTACACGTACTCCCGCGTTCCGGTCACCGTGGCGGACCTCGGCGTCCAGGGCGCCCTGACCCTGCTCCTGAAGGAAGCCATCAAGCCCAACCTGGTGCAGACCATTGCCGGCACTCCCGCACTGGTGCACGGCGGGCCGTTCGCCAACATCGCGCACGGGTGCAACTCGCTGATTGCCACCCAGACGGCCCGGCGGCTCGCGGACATCGTGGTCACCGAGGCTGGCTTCGGCGCAGACCTGGGCGCGGAGAAGTACATGGACATCAAGGCGCGGATCGCTGACGTGGCGCCGTCCGCCGTCGTGGTTGTAGCCACTGTCCGAGCGCTCAAGATGCACGGCGGCGTGCCCAAAGACCGGCTGACGGAACCCGACCTTGAGGCGCTGCAGTCCGGCGTCGCAAATCTTCGGCGGCACGTGCACAACGTGGAGAAGTTCGGGGTGGCACCGGTGGTGGCCATCAACAGGTTCTCGTCCGACACGGAAGAGGAGCTGGACTGGCTCTTGGAGTGGTGCGCGGCGGAGGGGGTCCAGGCTGCGGTGGCGGATGTGTGGGGCCGGGGCGGCGGTGGCGACGGCGGCGACGAGCTGGCCGCGAAGGTCGCCGCCGCGGTTGCTGGGCCGAACAGCTTCCGGCATCTGTATCCCTTGGACCTGCCCGTGGAGGAGAAGATCCGGACCATTGCGCAGGAGATCTACGGCGCGGACGGGGTGGACTTCTCCGTCCCCGCGCTGAAGCGCCTGACGGACATAGAAAAGAACGGCTGGTCCGGGCTTCCCGTCTGCATGGCCAAGACCCAGTATTCCTTCACCGACGACGCCTCCCGGCTGGGGGCTCCCAAGGGCTTCACCGTGCACGTCCGGGACCTGATCCCCAAGACCGGCGCGGGTTTCATCGTGGCACTGACCGGTGCGGTCATGACGATGCCCGGCCTCCCCGCCGCACCCGCCGCCATGCGTATGGACGTGGACGACGCCGGCAACCCGGTAGGCCTCTCCTGACCCACGTTGCTCTATCACTTTGAGCTCTTATTCCGGGGCCAGAGTGACCAAAAGTGATAGAGCAACGGGAGCTGTGGATAACTTCTGCGGGAGAGATTGGCTCCGGGCGACAATGGTGCGCATGCGACCCTCCGCACCTCTGCCGTTCAGCCTTTCGTCCGCTCCGTTCACTGTCCATGAGGCGCGGGCTGCCAGCCTGAGCAGCGGAAGACTTCGTTCCTCCGACCTCGCGTCCGCCGGACGGTTGCTGTATCTGCCCACGGGCTGGGACTTTGAAATCCGGGGCCTTGCCAGGGCACTCTCCGCTGCCACTCCGGGCGCCTGGATCTCGCACCTGACGGCCGCCGTCGTGCTTGGGCTCTGGCTTCCTACCTGGTTCCGCGACTGCCGGGAACTCCATCTGAGCAAGCCCAGGAACCTGCCACCGGTGCGGCGCGAAGGCGTGGTCGGCCATACCGTCCTTGCCTTTGATGGGGAGATCATGATGCTGGACGGGATGCGGATCTCCACGCCGGCCCGCACTTGGCTTGACCTTGCCAACCTCGTGCCGCTGGAGGACCTCGTGGCTGTGGGTGACCAACTGATCCGTCTGCCTCGGCCCGGCTTCGAAGATCGCGCGGAGCCTTGGTCAACCCTTCCGGAGCTGGAAGAAATGCTGAAGAGGCACCCGAAGCTCAAGGGCATCGTGAAAGCAAGGGCAGCTGTCGAGCTCATCCGTCCCGGTGCAGATTCCGCGCCTGAGACGTTCCTGCGCCTCGCATTAACTGCCGCGGGCCTGCCGGAGCCAGAACTGCAACTACGGATTGTGAAGGCCGACCCGTATTCGCCGGCGGCAGACCTGGGCTACCGCGCCCATCGAATCGCCATCCAGTACGACGGCGGCCATCACCTGACCAGCGAGCAGCAGTCGCGCGACAATCGCCGCGACGAAACGTTCAATGCCGCTGGCTGGAGGTACTTCAAATTCAACGCGGACGATCTGGCCCACGGCTTCCACCGCGCGGTCAATCAGGTCCGGCTTGCACTCAAGTCCCCTTAAACGCCTGTTGCCCTATCAGTTGCAGTCGCCAAACCATAGATTTGGGGACCACAACTGATAGAGCAACGAGAGGGTGGAGCGGGGTTAGCGCTCCAGGTCGCCGCGGATGAAGGCCTCGACCTTTTCACGGGCGAGGTCGTCGTTGAACTGCTCGGGCGGGGACTTCATGAAGTAGCTCGAGGCGGAGAGCAGCGGGCCGCCGATGCCGCGGTCCAGGCCGATCTTGGCGGCGCGGATGGCATCGATGATCACGCCGGCGGAGTTGGGTGAGTCCCAGACTTCCAGCTTGTATTCCAGCGACACGGGGGCGTCACCGAAGTTGCGGCCTTCGAGGCGGACGAAGGCCCACTTGCGGTCATCGAGCCACTGGACGTAGTCAGACGGACCGATGTGGACGTTGCGCGGTGCAATGTCAGCTTCAACGTTGGACGTCACCGCCTGGGTCTTGGAGATCTTCTTGGACTCAAGGCGGTCGCGCTCCAGCATGTTCTTGAAGTCCATGTTGCCGCCGACGTTCAGCTGGTACGTGCGGTCCAGGGTGACGCCGCGGTCTTCGAAGAGCTTGGCCATCACGCGGTGCGTGATGGTTGCACCGATCTGGCTCTTGATGTCATCGCCAACGATCGGGACGCCGGCGGCGGTGAACTTGTCGGCCCATTCCTTGGTGCCGGCGATGAAGACGGGGAGGGCGTTGACGAACGCCACGCCGGCGTCGATGGCAGCCTGCGCGTAGAAGTGTGCAGCATCCTCGGAACCAACCGGGAGGTAGCACACCATAACGTCTGCCTTGGATTCGCGGAGCACGGCGACGATGTCAACGGGCTCTTCGGCGGACTGTTCGATGGTCTCGAGGTAGTACTTGCCGAGGCCGTCGAGGGTGTGGCCGCGCTGGACGGTCACACCTGTGGGGGGCACGTCGGCGATTTTGATGGTGTTGTTCTCGCTGGCCAGGATGGCGTCGGCGAGGTCCACGCCCACTTTCTTGCCGTCAACATCAAAAGCGGCAACAAACTGGACATCGTTGACGTGGTACTTGCCGAACTCCACGTGCATCAGACCCGGGATCGTGGCCTGGGGATCGGCGTCACGGTAATACTGCACGCCCTGGACGAGCGAGGCGGCGCAGTTACCTACACCAACGATGGCAACACGAATCGGATTTGCAGACACGGAACTCCTTTGAAGAAAACTTCAGCCGCCAGGACGGTCAGTACCGGAAAGGTACGACGGCGGCACGCTGGCAGTGCGCCATTCGGCGCCATTTCATCTTACCCAACCAAAAGGGGGCCGGGATTGTTCCCGGCCCCCTTCAGTCGAAGCGTTACGTGGTTACTTTTGCTTCCACAGGTTGATGTCCGACTCGACGGCGAACTCGTCGATGGCATCAACCTCGTCGGCGGTGAAGTCCAGGTTGTTGATGGCGGACAGGGTGTCTTCCAACTGCCGGACGCTGGATGCGCCGACGAGCGCTGAGGTCACGGACGAGCCCTTGCCCTGCTCGCGCAGGATCCAGCCGATCGCCATCTGCGCCAGGGTCTGGCCCCGGCCCTCGGCGATCCGGTTGAGCCCGCGCACGCGGTCCAGGTTCTCTGGACTGATCATGGCTTGGTCGAGGGACTTGTGCTGCGCTGCCCGGGAATCTGCAGGCACGCCGTTGAGGTAGCGGCCTGTGAGCATCCCCTGGGCCAGCGGCGAGAAGGCTATACAGCCGGCGCCTACCTGCTCCAGCGCCTCGTAGAGGCTGGGGCTGCCATTCTCGGTCCAGCGGTTCAGCATGGAGTAGCTCGGCTGGTGGATCAGCAACGGCGTACCCAGTTCCTTCAGGATCCGGGCCGCTTCGAGGGTCTGGGCCGGAGTGTAGGACGAGATGCCAGCGTACAGGGCCTTGCCCGAGCGGACGGCATGGTCCAGTGCACCCATGGTCTCTTCCATCGGCGTTTCCGGGTCCGGACGGTGGCTGTAGAAGATGTCCACGTAGTCCAGGCCCATGCGCTCCAGGGACTGGTCCAGGCTGGCCAGCAGGTACTTGCGGGAGCCGAAGTTGCCGTAGGGGCCTGGCCACATGTCGTAGCCGGCTTTGCTGGAGATGATGAGTTCGTCGCGGTACGGCTTGAAGTCGTCCTTGAAGTGGCGGCCGAAGTTGGTTTCGGCGGCGCCGTAGGGCGGACCGTAGTTGTTCGCGAGGTCGAAGTGGGTGACGCCCAGATCGAAGGCTCGGCGCAGGATAGCGCGCTGCACTTCGAAGGGCTTGTCGTCGCCGAAGTTGTGCCAGAGGCCCAGGGAAATGGCTGGCAGTTTCAGTCCGCTGCGTCCGACGCGGCGGTAGGGCATGGAGTCGTAGCGGTTCTCCGCAGCGATGTAAGTCATAATGACTATCCTGCCAGCCCTGTCTCACATAACAGCACAAAAGCGAACTATTAAGCCCGGGGCCACCATCAGCCGCCGCATCATCGCCCGGATGCCGTGAATCCGGAGTTCGAGCGTGGCAGGAAGCGTACTCTTCCGCGGGTCACCCATGACGGCCTCCATCGCCCGTACACCACCGAGCCGCCCATCACGGCTGGTCCATACGCGCAAAGTATGCCGGGGTCACTCCAGTGTCTAGGTTAACTCAAGGCTACTTCTGCCCCAGCAGTAAGAACCGCCCCGCTGTGCGCCGCCAGCACGAACGAATCGCCGTGGAACAGGGTGTCCTCGTCCGTCGACAGCAGCACCGAGCCGCCCAAACCGTCCAGCCGCACAGTCGATGCCGAGAAGTTCAGCAGCACCTCCATCGACCCGCGCCGGAAGCGCAACCAGCCGGCGTCGTCGTCGAACGTCACGTCGGTTTCCTCGAACCCCAGCCCGGCCAGTTCGGGGTGAGCCCGCCGCAGCGCCGTCAGCGAACGGTAGAGGGACAGGAGCCGCGCGTGGTCACCCTCAGCGGCCTCCGCCCAGTTGAGTTTGGAGCGCCGGAACGTTTCGGGATCCTGTGGATCGGGGACGACGGCGGGATCCCACCCCATGCGTTCGAACTCGCGGATTCTGCCCTCCGCCGTCGCCTTGCCCAGCTCCGGTTCGGGGTGCGAGGTAAAGAACTGCCAAGGGGTAGAGGCCCCGAACTCCTCGCCCATAAACAGCATGGGCGTAAACGGCGCGGTCAGCGTCAGCACGGCGGCTACGGCCAGCGGGCCGTACGGGAGGGACTGGGACAGCCTGTCGCCGATGGCACGGTTGCCGATCTGGTCGTGGTTCTGGCTGCAAACCACCAGCGCCGCGGGGTGGACCAGCGAGGTGTCGATGGGCCGGCCGTGGTGGCGTCCGCGGAAGCTGGAGTAGCTGCCGTCGTGCAGGAAGCCATCCTTGAGGACCTTCGCCAGCACGCCGAGGGACGCGAAATCGCCGTAATACCCTGCGGTCTCACCGCTGACATTCACGTGCACCGCATGGTGGAAGTCGTCGCTCCACTGCCCGGCAAGACCGAAGCCGTTGGAACCGCGGGGATAGATCAGCCGCGGATTGTTCAGGTCCGATTCGGCGATGAGAGTCTTGGGAAGCCCTGTCTCCGTGGAGATGGCATCGCCCAGCGCGCCGAACTCCTCCAGGAGGTGCACGGCCCGCTCATCGCGGAGTGCGTGAACGGCATCCAGTCGCAGCCCGTCCACGTGATAGTCGCGCAGCCACAGGGCCGCGTTGTCCAGGATGTATTCACGGACGACGTCGGAGCCCGGGCCGTCGAGGTTGACCGAATCGCCCCACGTGTTGGCGTCCCCCTGCCTGAGGTAGGGGCCGAATTTGGGCAGGTAGTTGCCGCTGGGGCCCAGATGGTTGTAGACCACGTCCTGGATGACGCCCAGTCCGGCGGCGTGGGCGGCGTCCACAAAGCGCTGGTAGGCCGCAGGACCGCCGTAGCCTTCGTGGACCGCGAACCACTGGACACCGTCGTAACCCCAGTTGTGGGTGCCGTTGAATCCGTTGACCGGCAGAAGCTCCACAAAGTCGATGCCGAGGTCCGCGAGGTAACCGAGCTTATCCGCGGCGGCGTCCAACGTTCCTTGGGGGGTGAAGGTTCCCACGTGAAGTTCGTAGATGACCGAACCGCGCAGTTCCTTGCCCTGCCAGCCGGCGTCCTGCCAGGCGTAGGAGCCGGGATCGAAGGTGCGGGACAGGGCATGGACGCCGTCCGGGAGGCGGCGGGACCGGGGGTCCGGCAGCGGATGCGTCTCGCCGTCGAGCAGGTAGCCGTAGTCCACGTCTGCGTCCGCGGGAGCGTCCGGCGCGGACCACCAGCCATCTGCACCGGGGGCTCCCGCCACCCGCTTCATGGGGTACTGCTGCCCATTGCCGAGCAGCGAGACGGCCGAGGCGTCAGGGGCCCAGACATCGAACCGGCCGGAACCCTGGTGCGTCAGGCTCATGCGTTGTCTCCGTTCACGGGCGCCAGCAGCGCCACAGGGTAAGGCTGGAGGATGTCGGCCAACGGCACCGGGCCTGGGCCGTGCGTCCGTCCTGTAAGTGCGTCGCACATGGCCGTGGAAAGTTCGACGGCGGTGTCCCGCCATCCGCCGGCGCGTTCCAGTCCGCAGGGAAGCCGAGTTGCCAGAGTCAGGGCGCCAGGTGTGGCGCCAGCCCCGCGGTCGAACGCCACCACGTGGTCAGCGGCGGGGCCTGACGCAAGAACGGGCCGGTAGCCCTCGAACAGTTCGGGCCGGTCCCGGCGGAGCCTGAGCGCCCGGGAGGTCACCAGCAGTTTCGTTACTTCGTCCCGGAAGTCTGCCGGGAGTGTGCCCGCGTCCAAGGCAGCCAAGGCCACGCCACGCCCCTCGAAGTCGACAGCCCGCCGGTTGTCCGGGTCGGCCAGCGACCGGTCCCAGAATTCGGTGCCCTGGTAAACATCGGGTACCCCCGGCATGGTCAGCTGGAGCAGCTTCAGGGACAGCGAATTGGCTGCGGCAAAGGCAGCCGTCCGGGCGACGAAGCCCTCGATCACCGTGGTGACCCGGTCGTCGTCGAACGCAGCATTCACAGCAGCCGTGACCCGTGATTCGAACTTCTCGTCCGGATCCGTCCACGTGGTGGAGTTGGCTGCCTCCCGGGCAGCTTTCTCGGCGTAGGCCTGCAACCGTTCCCGCGACGCCGGCCACGCACCGATGACCGCCTGCCACAGCAACGCCTCGAACGGGCCGTCGGGCACCGGGACAAGCCCGCGAAGAGTGTCCAGGGTTCCTGCCCACTCGTCCGGCAGCTCAGCGATCACGGAGATCCGTGCCCGCGTGTCCTCGCTGCGCTTGGTGTCGTGCGTGGTCAGCGTGGTCATGGACAGCGGCAGGGACTCTTGGCGCTCGGCCATCCGCCGGTGGAACTCTTCCGGGGCGACCGAGAAGTGGGACGGGTCCGCTCCCACTTCCGTCAGCGTCCCCAGCCGGTTGTAGCGGTAGAAGGCCGTGTCCTCAACACCCTTGGCCATCACCATGCCGGACGTCTGCTGGAACCGCAGGCCCAGTTCAGTCTCGGGCTTCAGCAGGAGGGGAAGCAGAGCGTCCAGCGTGTCGGAAAGGTCAGGACGCTGGCGAGCAGCAGCCGCGCAGGCTTCGCGCAGCACATCCTCACCCGTGGGCAGGTAGGTGCGGTACACGGGGAAAGCCGCGATGACCTGGGCCAGGGCATCCGCCGAGGCCTCCGCGGACAGGTCAGCGGACAGGTCAGCAGACAGCCCGGCGTCAGCATGGACCAGGCGGGCCAGCCGCAGGATCTCGGACCGCAGCATGCCATCAGCCACGGCACGCTTGGTCCCCAGGATCATGCCCGCATAGTCGGCAGGCTCCCCGGAACGGAGCTGTGCATCCAACGCGTTCAGAGCAGCCTCGCCGGCCGGCGCCACCAGCAGCCGGTCCAGGTCGGCCAGGGCGTCATAGCCGGTGGTGCCCTCGCAGGCGAATTCCGTCGGGAGCTCCTCCCCCGGCTCCAGGATCTTCTCCACCAGGACGTACGCTCCGCCGCTGAGGTCCTTGAGCCACCGAAGATACCCGGCGGGATCCGCCAGGCCGTCCGGGTGGTCCACGCGCAGCCCGTCAACCAGGCCGGCATCGAACCACCGCTTCACCTCTGTGTGGGCCTGGTCGAAGACCCAGGGGTTCTCAACCCGGATACCCGCCAAGGTGTTGACCGCGAAGAACCGCCGGTAATTCAGCTCATTGTCCGCCCGGCGCCAGGAGACGAGTTCGTAATGCTGCCGCTCATGCACAGCCCGCGGAGAGTCGCCGTCGGAGAATGAACCTGCGGCCAACGGAAAGCGGTGGCCGTAATAGTGGAGCTCGCCATCGGCAACCTCCAGCACATCAAGGTCGTCATCGCTGCCCAGGACGGGGATCCGGATCCGGCCAGCACCAAAGTCCCAGTCGACGTCGAACGCTTCCGCGTACGGCGAGCCGCGCCCTTCCTGCAACAGCGACCACCACCACGGGTTCTGCGCCGGCGAGGCCACACCCACATGGTTGGGGACAATGTCCACAAGCACGCCCATGCCATGTTCCCGCGCGGCAGCAGAAAGCGCCAGCAGTCCTTCCGGGCCGCCCCGCTCCGGATCCACCGACGACGGATCCGTCACGTCATAGCCGTGATCGGATCCTTGTTCCGCCGTCAGGATCGGAGACAGGTAGACCCAATCCACACCCAGTGATTTCAGGTACGGAACCGTTTCGGCAGCATCGAAAAGCGTGAAGCTGCTCCGGATCTGGAGCCGGTAGGTGGACGCCGGAACCTTCACTTTGCGGTGTCCTTCCGGTCCCCGACTTTCGTGGTTCTACCCGGGTCGGCCACCACGGGCGCGCTCAGCGACTCGGTCTCGCTGGTGGACGTCTGGGTCAGCGCGGCCAACGATGCAGCTACGGAGTGGTCCGGCTCGACGTCAGGAACACTGTGGGCGCGGAGGACCACCAGGGACTTTGCGTCCACAGGCAGGGCTTCCCCGGCCTTGACCGGCTCGGTGTCCGCATTGTGGCCGGCGGTATCGATGATAATGTCCCAGGCCGGCGCATACTCATCGGCCGGAAGGGTGAAATTCACCATGTCATCGTGGGCATTGAAGTACAGCAGGAAGTTCACGTCAGTGATCCGGCGGCCGCGGATGTCTTTACCCTGGATGCCGTCGCCGTTGAGGAACACTCCCACCGAGCGGCCGAAGCCGCTGTCCCAGTCCTCCGGCTTCATGGTGTTACCTTCAACGTCAAGCCATACGATGTCCGGCAGCCGTTCGCCTTCGCCTCGGCGGACGGGGCGGCCGTCGAAGAACCTGCTTCGGCGGAACGTGGGGTGCTTGGCACGGAGCGCGTTGACTGCTGCCGTGAATTCGACCAGCGGCTGGTCGATGTTCTCCCAGTTGATCCAGGTCAGTTCGGAGTCCTGGCAATAGCCATTGTTGTTGCCCTGCTGGGTTCGGCCCAGCTCGTCGCCGTGCAGCAGCATAGGAACGCCCTGGGACAGCAGCAGCGAAGCGATGAAATTCCGCTGCTGGCGGGCGCGCAGACCGAGGACGGCGGGATCGTCGGTGGGACCCTCGGCCCCGCAGTTCCACGACCGGTTGTGGGACTCGCCGTCGTTGTTGTCCTCGCCGTTGGCGTCGTTGCGCTTTTCGTTGTAGGACACCAGGTCTGCCAGCGTGAAGCCGTCATGGGCGGTGACAAAGTTGATTGACGCTACGGGACGGCGGCCCGAATGCTCGTAGAGGTCGGCCGAACCGGTGATGCGCGAAGCGAACTCGCCCAGCGTGGCTGGTTCGCCGCGCCAGAAGTCCCGGACCGTGTCTCTGTATTTGCCGTTCCATTCTGTCCACTGCGGCGGGAAGTTACCCACCTGGTAGCCGCCTGGACCCACATCCCAGGGCTCGGCGATGAGCTTGACCTGCGACACCACCGGGTCCTGCTGGATGAGTTCGAAGAACGTGGAGAGCTTGTCCACATCGTAGAACTCGCGCGCCAGGGTGGAGGCGAGGTCGAAACGGAAGCCATCCACGTGCATTTCGGTGACCCAGTACCGCAGCGAATCCATGAGCAGTTGCAGCGAGTGCGGCTGGCGTACGTTGAGCGAGTTGCCGGTGCCCGTGTAGTCCATGTAGTGCTTCTCGTCGCCCTCCATCAACCGGTAGTAGGAAGGGTTGTCGATGCCCTTGAAGGAGAGCGTGGGCCCCAGGTGGTTGCCTTCGGCGGTGTGGTTGTAGACCACATCCAGGATGACTTCGATGCCTGCCTTGTGGAGCGCGCGGACCATGGCCTTGAAGTCCTGGACCTGCTGGCCGGCGTCACCGGTGGAGCTGTAAGTGTTCTGGGGTGCGAAGAAGCCGATGGTGTTGTAGCCCCAGTAGTTGTTCAGGCCCTGGTCCTGCAGCGTCCCGTCGTTGACGAACTGGTGCACGGGCATGAGTTCGATGGCAGTGATGCCGAGCTTCTGCAGGTGTGAGATCACTGACGGGTGCGCGACGCCGGCGTAGGTGCCGCGTTGTTCCTCAGGAATCTCGGGGTGGAGCTGGGTGAGGCCCTTGACGTGGGCCTCGTAGATAACCGACTTGTGGTACGGGACCCGCAGGTTCTGGTCGCCATCCCAGTCGAAGAACGGGTTGATGACCACGCCCATCATCATGTGCGAAGCGGAGTCCTCGTTGTTGACCGAGTCAGGCTCGCCCAGGTTGTAGGAGAAGAGTGACGGATCCCAGTCCACCTGGCCGTGCACAGCCTTGGCGTAGGGGTCCAACAGCAGTTTGTTCGGGTTGAAGCGGCTGCCGGAATCCGGGTCGTAGGGACCGTACACGCGGTAACCGTACTTCTGGCCTGGCTGGACCTGAGGGACGTAGCAGTGCCATACATAGCCGTCCACTTCGTCGACCCTGTACCGCGATTCCACGCCGTCCTCATCAAAGAGGCACAGCTCCACCTTCTCGGCGTGTTCGCTGAACAGCGCGAAGTTCGTGCCGGTCCCGTCAAAAGTGGCGCCAAGCGGATAAGCCGATCCGGGCCAGATTTCCATGCGTGCTCCTCATCGTTGTTCGACAGCCGGTGTGTGGACACAAAACCGCCCCTGCCGGTACAAAACCTATGCCTACGGTAGCTGGTGGCTGTGACTATTACGTTTCCGGCCCACCGGTTTACTAAGCAGGCTGACTTTATGCCAAACGTCTGGTATTGCGTCCGCAATCCGGCCGGCCGTCAGCGGGCCGCCGCCGGAGGTGGCCGCGCCCGCGAGGCCGTGGAGGCTGGCACCGAGGGCGGCAATAGCCGCCCAGCGCTCGTCCGGATCGATGCCTGCGTCACGGAAGCGCCCGACGTCGGACCCCATCTGGGCGAGCAGCGCGCCGATGATCCCGGCCAGGACGTCGCCGCTTCCGGCGGTGGCAAGCCACGGTGTGCCGTCCGCCTGGCTGTAGAAATCCTGGAAGGGCGACGCGACCAGCGTGGTGGCGCCCTTCAGCAGGACGGTGGCCTCGGTCAGCACGGCAGCATGCCGGGCAGCACCGAGGGTGGAGGACTCGACGGCGCTACGGTCGGGGGCAGGATCAAAGTCGGGGCTGTCCGGGGACGAGGCAAGCCGTTGCAGGAGGGACGCCAGTTCTCCGGCGTGCGGCGTGAGCACCACCTGCGGCGCCAGGACCGCGGGCAGGGCAGGCAGCGCCCCGGCGTCGGCGATCACGGGCAGGCCGGACTCTACGGCGTCGTGGGCGCGCTGGAGCTGTTCGGTGTCACCGGGGCCCATGCCTGAACCCACCAGCCACGCCTGGACGTGGGTGTCCGCAACGGAGCCCGCGCTGCAGACTACTTCCGGGCAGGACTGCCGGACCAGGTTGGCTACCTCGGGCGGACCCAGGTAGCGGACCATCGCCGCGCCGGCAGCCAGCGCGCCGCGGCAGGCGAGCACGGCGGCGCCGGGATAGTCGGCGGATCCGGCCACAACGCCCAGGACGCCGCGGGAGTACTTGTGCGAGCGCCTCCCGGGCTGCGGCAGGAGCCGGGCCAGGTCCGGCAGCTCAAACCTGCGCAGCGCCGGCCACGGCAGGTCTTCTTCGATGCCTATGGGCACCACACGGACGCGGCCGGCGTGATCGGCGCCAGGGTCCGCCAGCAGTCCCACCTTGGCTGCGCCGAATGTTACGGTCACATCCGCGGTGAGCACCGGCGCATGCGCTTCCCCGGTATCGGCATCCACGCCGCTGGGAACATCGCAGGCCACCACGATCCCCGGCTCCCCGGACGATAGCCGCAGTTCCGCAAGACCCCTGACCAGGTCAGCGGCCGCCCCGCGTAGACCCCCGTTGGCGCCCGTTCCCAGAATTGCGTCAATCACGACGTCGGCACTCGCCACGTGTGCCGCAAGCTGGCCGGCATTGACCTCAGTGAGAAGGTGCACCCGCCCGCCGGCGCGCTCAAAAGCAGCCAGCGCCTCGGCGTGGGCGGTTCTGGCGGTGAGCACCGCCGTCGTACGCATTCCCCTGGCAGCCAGGATCGAGGCGGCGAAGAGGCCGTCTCCGCCATTGTTGCCCTTACCCGCCAGCACGGTCACGCTCGCGCCGTAAAGCCGCCGGCCACATGACTTCAGCTCGTGGACCGCCGCGTTGGCGAGCCCGTGGGAGGCCCGTTGCATCAGAACAGCACCCATCCCTGCAGACAGGAACGGCTGTTCGGCAGCCCTGATTTGGGTTCCGGTATAGGCGCTGATCATGGCATCAGGTGCATTGTCGGGTTGAGCAGGAGGTGGCTCAGCCTTCGGCCAGTACCGTGGCGGTGGCGATCCCGCCGTCGTGGCTCATGGAGACGTGCCACCGCTTGACGCCCTTTGACTCGGCCACCGCGAGGACGGTGCCTTTAACCTGGATGGTGGGTCCATGCTGGTCCAGGCCGATCCAGCAGTCCTGCCAGTTCATGCCTGCAGGCGCGCCGAGCACCTTGGCCACCGCTTCCTTGGCGGCGAACCGCGCGGCCAGCGAGCGGGTGTTCAGTTCACGTTCAGCGGGCACGAACAGCCGGTCCCGGAGCCCGGGGGTGCGCTCAAGCTGGCGGCCGAACCGCTCGATGTCTACAACGTCTACGCCAATGCCAACAATCATGGCGCTATTCTACGGGGACGCTCCGCACCAAGTTGCTGCCGACGTGCTGCCAGCGCAATTGCGTCACTTTTGGACCGGGACGGGCGCGGTTCCCCGGATTTCCGGGCCGCCGCCCTCCGCGCGCCCCACAAGTGACGCAATTGCGTTCGCGCTGGATGTCCACCTCTACGGACGTATTGCTTACGGTTCGTTTGGTTCGTAAGGTTGATAGATGACAACGACTACTTCGAATGAAGCCCGGATTCATTGGGCTGAGCTGATTGATGGTGTGCGTTCCGAGCCGGTTCATATCACCCGCCGCGGGCGGGCTGTCGCGGTGGTGGTAGACCCGGATTTTTATGAACGCGCCGTAGAGGCGTTGGAGGACGCCGAGGATGTTGCCGCCGCACGGGCTGCCCGGGCGGATGAGGGGCCGACGATCACTCACGAGGAGCTGCTGCGTGACCTTGGCATCGAGGCATGACGGGACGGTTTTGCGTTCGATATACGGCGGTCGCGGCCAAACAAATCCGGAAGCTTGACCGGCAGGCACAGCTGCGGGTGCTCAAGGTGATTGAAATCCTCAGTGACACGCCGCGGCCACCCAAGGGAATGCGGCTGGTTGGCGGGGATGGGGAATGGCGCATCCGCACCGGCGATTACCGGATTATCTATGAGATCCGGGATCAGGAACTTTTGATTTTGGTATTGCGTGTGGGACACCGCCGGGAAGTTTACCGGCGCTAAGGCCTCGTGCCATTACGTCTTCGTAATCACGCTGGCATGATTACGAAAAGGTAATCGATGCCCGCCTATTACGAATAGCTCATCAAGGAAGCCGTCTGCACGGCGTCATGAAAACAGTGGCCGACCTGGGCCTGATGGTCTACGGCGTCCGCCAGCGCAGCGGGCCCTCCCAGCGGGAGCTTGCCCGCCGGCTCGACGTCAGCCAGCCCTCGACACCGGAGGCGGCTACCGCATTCTTTGGTGGGCTGCTGCCAGAAGGCTCCGGCAGGTCCAACCTTGAGGCCCTGACCGATGAGCAGATCGCCGAGCGGTTGACCGTCATCCACGACCACGCGCTTGGCGCCGTCGGCGGGGGTGGCTCCCTGGCCGGCTATCAGCCGAAGACCGCCCTCGCCCTGTTGGACGGGGTCTGGCACGCGGGCGACGACGGCGCCGCCTCCACCCACATCCTCAAGCCGGTGGCCGCCGGGAACGAGCACGCCCTGCACGCCGAGGCCTTCTGCCTGGAGCTTTCGCGGCGGATCGGCTACGACCGCCGCATGGCCGGTCGGAGCCTGGAGCGTATCCACCAGGAGGTCGGCGCCCAGGCCCTTGGCCTACGCTCCCGCCAACCCTCGAAGACGAGTCGCTCGTCAGACTCAATATTCTTGTTGGTGCGCAGATAGCGGTCGAGTAGCGGCTCGCGTCCGCCCTGGTCCGGGTCATAGAGCAGCGACTCGACGGCCTCCGCCCACTGATTCTGTTCCCCACCCCAAGCCCGGAGAAGTCTGACATGGCCTGCGAAAGACGCCGGGCGAACCCCGGTGAGGATGCGTAGACGACCAGTGCTTCCTTGAGGTTCCCCGCCCGGTCCAACAGTTCGTCGGTGTTCATCAGCCTGCGGTTACTCTACGGTGACGCTCTTGGCGAGGTTGCGGGGCTGGTCCACGTCGTAGCCCTTGGCCGAGGCGAGGGCCAGGGCGAAGATCTGCAGCGGGACCGTGCTGAGCAGCGGGGCCAGCAGCGTATCGGTCTCCGGGACGTAGAAGACGTGCTCGGCGTAGGCCTTCACGGCCTCGTCGCCCTCTTCGGCGATCACGATGGTCTTGGCGCCGCGGGCCCGGACTTCCTGGATGTTCGAGACCACCTTGGCGTGCAGCGAGTCGCGGCCGCGCGGGGACGGGACCACCACAAACACGGGCTGGCCTTCCTCGATCAGGGCGATCGGGCCGTGTTTGAGCTCACCGGCAGCGAACCCCTCGGCGTGGATGTAGGCGAGCTCCTTGAGCTTCAGCGCACCTTCCATGGCTACCGGGAAGCCAACATGGCGGCCCAGGAACAGCACGGACTTCGCATCCTTCATGGACGTGCCGAGTTCCTTGATCTGCGCCTCGTTGTCCAGGATCCGCTGGATCTTGGCCGGGATCTTGTTCAGGTCCGCCAGGATGTCCTTGATCTCGCCCTGGAACTTGTTCCCGCGCAGCTGCGCCAGGTACAGGCCCAGCAGGTAGGCGGCGGTGATCTGGGCCAGGAATGCCTTGGTGGAGGCCACCGCGATTTCCGGGCCGGCGTGCGTGTAGAGCACGGCGTCGGATTCACGCGGGATGGTGGAGCCGTTGGTGTTGCAGATCGAGACTGTCTTGGCGCCCTGTTCCTTGGCGTAGCGGACAGCCATCAGGGTGTCCATGGTCTCGCCGGACTGGGAGATCGAGACGATCAGGGTGTTCGCGTCCACGATCGGGTCCCGGTAGCGGAACTCGTGGGAGAGTTCCACCTCGGTGGCGATCCGGCACCAGCGCTCGATGGCGTACTTGGCCACCTGCCCGGCGTACGCGGACGTGCCGCAGGCCAGCACAATGATCTTGTCGATGTTCTTCAGCAGCTGCGGGTCGATCCGGAGCTCATCGAGGGTCAGCTTGCCGTTGACGTCCGAGCGGCCCAGCAGGGTCTGCAGCACGGCGTTGGGCTGGTCATGGATTTCCTTCTCCATGAAGGACGGGAACCCGCCCTTTTCCGCGGATTCCGGGTCCCAGTCCACGTGGTATTCCTTGCCCTCGGCCGGGGCGCCATAGAAATCGGTGATCTCCACCGTGTCCGCGGTGATGGTGACGATCTGGTCCTGGCCCAGCTCCACCGCACGGCGGGTGTAGTCAATGAATCCGGACACGTCCGAGCCCAGGAAGTTCTCGCCCTCGCCCAGGCCCACCACCAGGGGTGAGTTACGGCGTGCAGCCACCACAACGTCCGGCTGGTCAGCGTGCACGGCAAGCAGCGTGAACGCACCCTCAAGGCGCTGGCAGGCGAGCTGCATCGCGGTGGTCAGGCCGCCCTCGGACGCCCCACCATCGAGTTTGGTGCGGAAGATATCCCCCAGCAGCACGGCCGCGACTTCAGTGTCCGTCTCGGACTCGAAGGCGTAGCCCTTGGCCACGAGCTCGAGCTTGAGCTCGGCGAAGTTTTCGATGATGCCGTTGTGGATCAGGGCCAGCTTGCCGCCGTCAGACAGGTGCGGGTGCGCGTTCTGGTCCGTGGGGCCGCCGTGCGTGGCCCAGCGGGTGTGGCCGATACCGGTGAACGTCTCCGGCAGCGGGTGTTCCTCCAGCTCGGCGAGGAGGTTGCTCAGCTTGCCGGACTTCTTCCGGGACTCGATGGACCCGTGCGAGACCACCGCCACGCCCGCGGAGTCGTAACCCCGGTACTCCAGGCGGCGCAATCCTTCAAGGACTACATCCAACGCGCTGTGACCGGAATTCCCACGGTCAGAATGGCCCACATATCCAACGATTCCACACATGGGCCCCAGCTTATCGGCAGCTGCGCTGAGATCTAAACCGCGTGACGAGGCTCACGCCCAAACCTGCTGATGTAATCCGCCATCCCAGGAACGGTGAAGGCGAGATAGCCGCGGCGTGGGCGTAGATGAGACCCGCGTGGATTAGTGAATGCCTCGCTGCGGACACCGCGGTTTGAACCCTGCCCAGCCGTGTAGCGATGTCGCTGACCAGTGAAGGGGCGTCGTTGTCCTGGGCCATGGCAGCCATAAACTCCTGCTGGGCAGTGGTCGCCCTTTACCAGCGTGAGTTGTAGAGTCCGGCGTCCACTTCGTCGCGGGCCCTGCCGATCCCTATGCGTGCATCATCTGCGTCGATTGTCCGGGAAGCCGCAACATCCCAGATGTGCTTGCCGCAGGCCTGGACGAAATATGGGTACCCGCCGGATGCTTTCAGGACAACAACCAAGGCATTTTCGCTCCAGGTCACGCGCTCCCGCTGCGATGGTGTTGCGAGGGCGTCTTTGGTGTCCTCGTCGCTTAGGAGCCCCACAGTTCGGTATAGATAGATGCGCTCTGCGTAGGTGGAAGCTTTGGAAAGGACGGAAGGCAGCGACGGGAGGCCCGTGCCGAGGAACATGAGCGTCGCGGGACGCGGATCTTGGCCGAGCTGGTGCAAGGCGACGTTGAGCGCCTCCAGGTCCTCCTTTGGTGCTTCCTGCAGCTCATCGACAGCCAGCAGAACTCCCGTTGCGGCGGCACGAGCGGCGAGAGGCCCAGCGGAAATTATTTCGAAATCACGATAATTGTGGATTCTTTGGCATAAAGCAGCGCCATCCGCGCGAGCAAAAATACCTGAGGCCAGCGCAACACGGTTGCGATCATCCTGATGGTAAGTCGTGACAACAGGGTGCTCCATTTCGCTCTCAGCCGCCCGCGGGGCAGAATCTCTAAAGTGACTTTGCAACGCAATGAAGCGAATGGAGAGGGTGTCTCCCCGTTCGTTGAGCTGGACCGCCAGACGTGGTCCCGGCTCGCCGCCCAGATGAAGCAGCCGCTTAACGAAGAGGACATTGTCCGTCTGCGTGGCCTCGGCGATCCTCTGGACATGAAGGAGATCCGCGAGGTCTACCTGCCCCTGTCGCGGCTCCTACACCTTTATGTGGAGGCCGCGGGCCAGCTTCATTCGGCCACCACCACCTTCCTGGGAGAGCAGACCCAGCGCACTCCCTTCGTCATCGGCGTGGCCGGCTCGGTGGCCGTGGGCAAATCCACCATCGCCCGCGTGCTCCGGGAAATGCTGCGGCGCTGGCCCGGCACCCCCAACGTGGAGCTGATCACCACGGACGGCTTCCTGTATCCCCTGGCCGAGCTCAAACGGCGCCAGCTGCTGGAACGCAAGGGCTTCCCGGAGTCTTACGACCGCCGCGCGCTGCTGCGTTTTGTGAGCGAGATCAAGGGCGGCGCGGAGGAGGTCCGGGCACCCTGGTACTCCCACGTTACCTACGACATCGTTCCGGACAAGGAAGTGGTGGTCCGCCGCCCGGACGTGCTGATTGTGGAGGGCCTGAACGTGCTGGCCCCCGCCCGCCCGCGCCACGACGGCAAGCAGGGGCTGGCGCTGAGCGATTTCTTCGATTTCTCCATCTATGTGGATGCCAAGACCTCCTTCATCGAGGAGTGGTACGTGGAGCGGTTCCGGAAGCTCCAGAGCACCGCATTCGCGCAGCCGGAGTCCTACTTCCACAGGTATGCCACCCTCTCCGAGTCCGAAGCGGAGACCACTGCCCGGGACATCTGGAAGCGCATCAACGAGCCCAACCTGGAGGAAAACGTCCTCCCCACCCGTGGCCGCGCCCAGCTGGTGCTGACCAAGGACGCGGACCACTCCATCCGCCGCATGCTCCTGCGGAAGGTTTAACCCACGTGTGCCACGACTGCATGGCAGGCGGCCTTTCGGGGGCCAGCCGCCGCTCCTTCGCCCGTTTCCTCGCCGCCGGAGCGGGACTGACTGTCCTGGCAGCGTGTACGCCGGAGGCACCGGCCGGGGTGGCGCCGTCGTCCTCCGCTGCCCCGGCGGTGACCTCCGCGTCCCCCTCTGCGGTCGCGGACCCTTCAGTGGAAAGCACGACGGCGGCAGCTGAGCCGCCGCCGCAGGCTGCCGTACCGCCGTCGGCGGCGCTGCCCCGTCAGTTCTCGCTGACGGATCCGGCCAGCCCGTGGCTGGTGGTCAACAAACACCGTCCGCTGGCGCCGGCGGACTACGTTCCGGCGGATCTGGTCCAGCCCAACGTCCGGCTGGCCGTTTCGGGCGAGGCGGCACTGCTGAACAGCACGACGGCGGCTGCCGCGGAAGCGATGTTCGCCGCGGCCGGGCAGGACGGCGTTGTCATGACGCTCGCGAGCGGTTACCGCTCCTACGGCACGCAGGTGGCCACGTACAACGGCTATGTGGCTGCCCGCGGCCAGGCCGATGCCGACACCGCCAGCGCAAGGCCCGGCTACTCGGAGCACCAGACCGGCTGGTCCTTCGACATCGGCGACGGCGGCGGGGCGTGCAGCTTCCAGCCCTGCTTCGCGGATCAGCCGGCGGCCGTGTGGGCGAAGGCAAACGGCCATCGCTTCGGCTTTGTGGTGCGGTACCCGTGGATGTTCCACCCGATCACCGGCTACTACTACGAGCCGTGGCACCTGCGGTTCATCGGCGTGGAAGCCGCAACGGACATGGCGGCCCGGGGTATCGGCACCGTGGAGGAGTACTTCGGGGTGGACGCGGCGCCAGGATATGCCTAAACACCGGGCTGATGTGTTGCAGGGGCGTCATCCTCTGTTAACGGCGATGCGCTAGCTTGGTACTCATGCTGACAGGATTCAAAAATTTCATTATGAAGGGCAACGTCGTTGACCTTGCCGTCGCAGTTGTGATGGGTGCTGCTTTCAGCTCCGTCGTAACCTCTATCGTCCAGGGCCTGCTGACGCCGCTGATCGGACGTCTGTTCAGTGCGAAGGGCGTTGAAGAGATGCAGTGGGAGGGATTCATGTATGGGTCCGTCATCTCCTCCATCATTTCTTTCGTGCTGGTGGCCGCCTCCATCTACTTCGTGGTGGTACTTCCCATGAACCACATGATCGAGCTCCGTAACCGCAAGCTGGGAATCAACAAGGACGTCAAGGAAGAGGCTGCGGAAGACCCGCAGATCGCCCTGCTTACCGAAATCCGGGATGCGCTGAAGTCCCGAACCCCCTAACTTCACGGCAACCAACTGTAGCCCGATTCCTGAAGGAGGCGGGCCACACTTGCTTGTGTCTTGGATCGGTCAATAACCAGTCAGTCGGTGACCAGTTCGAGCGCGAGTTCCGTGCGGACAACCTGGGCAAGGCGCTCGGCGATGGACTCAGCCGTCGCTTCATCGGCCGCTTCCACCATGACGCGCACTACGGGCTCGGTGCCTGAGGGGCGGAGTAGGACACGTCCGGTGTCACCCAGTTCGGCTTCGGCCAGGACCACGGCCTGTGCCAGCGCCTCGGAACTTCCCACGCCGCTGCGGTCAACGCCCTTGACGTTGATGAGTACCTGCGGGAGCTTGGTCATCACGGTGGCCAACTCCTTGATTGCCACGTGGCAGCGGTCTGCAGGCCGGTAAGGACGCCGTCGCCGGTGGTGGCAGATCGGGGGCACGATCACCACACTCCTGGCCGCCATCACCGAGCTGAAAAACAATCTCCGACAACGGGTCCGCTCCCGGCCTGAGAACCAACAGTGAGTATTTGATGCCTTGAGAGCCACCCGATCGTGCGGTTCAGAGCCAGCGATCGTGCGGAAGAGAGCGAGTGGTGGTGTGGTTGGGAGCCACTGGCCCTCGGCCCGACCTTAAGCGCTGGTGAGGGCGGTCTGCTCCCTCATGTTGTGGGTGCCGGTCTCGACCCAGACGGTGTTGTGGATGATGCGGTCCATGATCGCGTCGGCGTGAACACCGGAGCCGAGGCGCTGGTGCCAGTCCTTCTGCTGGTACTGGGTGCAGAACACCGTCGATGTCTCGCCGTAACGGCGCTCCATCAACTCCAGCAGCATTGTCCGCATCGATTCCGTCGGCCGGTCCAGCAACCACTCGTCGATCACCAAAAGCGTGAAGGCGGCATATTTGCGCAGGAACTTCCCGGCGCCGCCGGGGGTGTCCTGGGCGGCGGCCCAGGCTTCCTCGAGGTCGGGCATCCGGACGTAGTGGGCGCGGATGCGGTGCTCGCAGGCGCGTTTGGCGATCGCGCATCCCAGATACGACTTCCCCGACCCGGTGAAGCCCTGGAAGACGACGTTCTGCTGCCGGGTCACGAACGAGCAGGTGCCGAGCTGGGTCAGCACTTGCCGGTTCAGGCCGCGCTCGTCGAGCAGGTCGATGCGGCGCAAATCCGCGTTCGGATAACGCAGCCCCGCCCGCCGGATCAACCCGGCGACCTTGGAATGCATGAAGGTCGAGTAGGCGTCATCGACGACCAACCTCACCCGCTCCTCGAACGTCAAACTGATCGACAAGGTCTCGTCCTGGGTATCGATCGCCTCCAGCAGCTCGCCGGCGTTCATCTCCCGGAGCTTGCGTTTGGTCTCTCCATCCAGCGCGCTCATCGGGTGCCTCCGGCGTAGTAGGCGCCGCCGCGGACATAGCCGCCATCATCCGGTTCCGGTTCGGGTGTGTGTCCGGTTTTGTCCTGCCCGGTGTCGAGGATCGGCCGCAAATGGGCGTAGCGCGGAGAGCGGACCCGGCCCCGCAGCGCGAGCTGACAAGCGGCTTCGACCCGGGCCGGTGAGAACCGGCGCGACAGGCGCAATACGGCCAGCGCCGCGTCGATGCCGGCCTCGTCGATGAATACGGTCTCGAAGATCTTCCCGATCACTGTGACGGTCGCCGGGCCCATCCGCGCCGCCCACTCCTCGATCCGGGCCCGATCCCAGGCCTGCCAACTGCGTCCCTCGGGCAGGTCCGCGTCGTTCGTCTGATACTGATTCACCGTGCTTACCGGCAGCAGCAGGTGGCTGGTCAGGCGCTCATCACGCCGATAGACCTCCAGCATCGTCTCGGTGACGCGAAGGTCCACCAGGGCGCCGATGTGGCTGAAGGGGACGGAGTAGAAGTTCTTCGCCCAGACCACGTGAGCGTTCTTGTTCACCTTGCGCTTGTAGGACCACGTGCTGATCTCGAACGGCGCCGCCGGCAGCGGTTGCAGCAGCGGTTTCTCCTCCGTGGTGAAGACGCTCAGCCGGGACCCAGGACTCTGGACGTAGCGATTTAGTTTTTGAGTGACGTTTCTTTGTTTTTGATTTCGAATCGTAGGATCCGGTCCGTGCCCGGGTAACGGGTTTCGGTGGTGGTGAGGTGGGTGCAGAGCTCGCTGATCGCGGTGGTTGCCCGTTGGGTGGGGAGCGGATCGAGACGGATGGTGAGGTAGCCGTCGATGCGGGGGTCGATGTCGCCGCTGCCGGTGAGGACCTGACGGATCAGGGTGTGGGCTTCGTCCTCGCCGCGGGCGTAGCCGGTGTTGGTCCGGACCTCCCTCGCCAGCGTTGATGCGGTGTTGAACGCGGCCATCCGGATCGCATGGCTGAGCAGTTTCGTCTCGCTCTCCAGGACCCGCTGGCCCGGGGCGATCTCGCCGAGCGGAACCCGGGCAGGGATCCCCTTGTGGGCTGCCTGCGCGGCCTCGAGAGCGGTTTCGGCGGTCAGCAGGTCCGCGGTGATCTTGTTGTGCATGGTGTTCGTGATCAGGATTGTGGATGTTCCCGGCGGCGGGGTGCGGGCCGCGAGCATCGCGGCGTCGGTCTCGGCCAGGGTCTTCTCGTACCGGGTCCTGGCGGCGAGGACCTGCTGGTAGGCGAGGCGTTTGGCCGGGTTCGGCACTGACCGTTCCGGATCATCATCAGTGGATGTGTAGGCGTCGTGGGAGTCCAGGGCGAAGCGGATCCTGGCGTAGCGGAAATAGTTTTCCTGCCGCCACCTCGCGCCCATCCGGTAGATGATCTCTCCGGCGGGCATGTTGGTGTTGGTGGTGAGGATGTGGATCTGCCGGGACCCGCCGCCGGGAGTGTTGACCTGGCGGCTGAGCTGGCGCATCGGAAACACTTCCCCGGTCGTCCCGACGGGCACCTCCACGGCGGTGTCGGCGGCTTCCCAGGTCCGGGTTTGTCCGTGTTCGTCGGTGTGGGCGACCTCGGTGAACAGGGATGACGGAATGTCTTCGGTGGTGCCTTTGCGCCACGTCAACACATCGAAGTTGTTCTCTGCCATGTGTTTGAAGAGTGCCGGGGACCAGCCGCCCCGGTCGAACCCGACCAGCACCCGGCGGTCATCCCCGATGATGGTGCGCAGTCTCGGCAGGAGACGGCGCAGTTCCCCGGTCAGCGCGGCCCCGGGCTCGGCCATGACCACCAGCACGGGGGCGCCGGCAGCGTCGGCGACCCAGGTTTCCTCGGTCGCCGGGACCGGGAACTTCAACCTCGTTGAATGGACTTTCCCGATCTTCCGCGTGCCCTGGTAGGCGCGGACATGCCCATCAACATAGAGCACAGCAGCCAGATCCCCGCCCTCGTCGTGACTGCCATTGAGGTGTCTGGCAGCCATGGCGGTCAGCAGCTCTCCGGCCTTGCCTTTCGTGGCCAGGGCGGCGGTTTTACGGCGGAGGGTTTTCACTTCCGGGGCGCGGTCCAGGCCCAGGACCCTGCCGAGCGCTGCCGGGTCGATCCGGGTGATCCCCTCGGCGCGTGGTTCCCCCGCCAGGGCCTGGAACACGGCGCCGGTCAGGATGGTCTCCAACCCGTAGAACCCGTTCGGCAACGCCCCGAAGACCTCCTTCGCGCACTCCAAAAGCCCGGTGCGCTCGAGGGCGGGCAGGGCCAGGAACAGTCCGGCCAGCGGCACCCTTGCTGCGGGTGCGAACACCGGTGCCGCGCACTGGACCAACCCGGTCCGGGCCCACGCCCGTTCGCCGGACCGGTCCACCGGTGCAGGGAGCACCGGCAACTCCTCTTGGACCGGCTCCGTTACCGGAGGACCCGGGTGCGCAGCAGCCGGCTCTTCCGGGGCCGGGGTTTCCATGGCCAGGGTGCGGCGGACACTGAATTCGGAGACGCCCACAGCCGCTCCAACGGCGCGCAGGGATAATCCCGTCGCACGAAGGGAACGGATCCGGGACATCACGGCGTCCGTCAGCCGGCTGGGCCCTTTCGGGCCGGACTTTTCCGGGGACAGGCCCAGCACACCGGCCGCGGCCAGGTCCTGGCGCCACCGCCATAACGTGCCCGGATCCACTCCGAACGCGGCAGCTACCTCGGCGACCGAACCGGCTTTGATGTCCGCCAGTTTCGCCGCCGCGAACCGACGGGACACCGAATCCCCGGCATCCCAACCGTAGGAGAGCTCGCCATGGACGAAAACCCGGCCGCCTTCCTCGTCTTCGACCAGCGACGCGGCGGCGCCTATCGGGACGGCTCCGGCGTCCATCGAGGCAGGAAGAGGCAGCTGAGCAGTCATCGCACCCATCTTCCCACCCCGCTCATCACGATCAATTATCTTGTCTAGATTTTATCGCAAACAGGGAAAAATTAACAGCCAGCCCGCAGACAAGATCAGCGGAACCACGCGGAAGTCACTCCCCAGCATCCTCCTGTGTCAGGAGCCCTGGGGACCCGTCGCGTTTTTGGAACGGCTGCCGGTTATAGGAATCGATCTGCTCATAAATCCGGGTGCGCAACTGCGGCAGCGACGTAAACTGCTCATGCCGCAAGCCCGCGATGACCCAGGTCGCGACGTGGGAGACCGTGTTCTCGGCACTGCTCTTGTCTCGAGGGTGTCTCACTCTGCCGGGGAGTACGGCGGCCGAGTAGTGCGCCGCCATCTCCCGGTAAGCGTCATTCAGGACGACTTCGCCCTCCTTCGGGTGGGAGATGACCCCGGTCTTCAGGTTGTCGGGCACCAGGCGCGGGACGCTGCCGCCGAAGAAGGTGAACATCGATGTGTGGGCGCGTAGCCACGACTCCTGCCGCATATCAAGGCAGGCTTCCACGAACGCATACCGGCTGAAGGGCAGGCAGGCGACGAACAGATACACCTTCGAGATCTCGCCCGTGGTGAGATCCAGCAGCTGCATCGTGGGCCCGGACCAGTCGACCTCGATACTGCGGCCGGCCTTATGCCCGACCCGCGACGTCGCCCCCGACACCGCGGCGTAGTCGCCATAGAGCCGGCAGAACCGGTCATAACTCATCGTTGCCTGCGCCGCCATTGAAGTCGCGTCAACATACTCCTGATGGAGGAGCTTCAACGTCACCCCGACCCGGGCCAGCTCGGTGTGAATTCGAACCCAGTCCGGCTGCGCGAACACGCTCTCGTGCACCCCGCGGCCCGGAAACAACACCGCATACACCTCGGCCTCCGACAGCTCCGCGACATCATCCCAACCGAGACCTGCCAGCTCCGCCGCATCGAGGACCGCCTGAATGCTATTGCGGGCGATGCCCTGCGCCGAGGCGATCGCCCTGCCCGACAACCCCTGATTTCGTAACTGCAAGACCAGTTTCGCCTTGATCTTCCGTACCATTACCGGTACTCCTTCCACCACGTGGCCATCACATGGTGGAAGGAGCTTTACAGGTGGCTCTCAACCACACCAACCGTGGCTCTGAACGACACGATCCGTGGTTTAGGGAGGTGGCTCTGACCCGCACCACACGTGGCCTCCTTGGAAGCCAATATTCACCAACAGGCCCAAACCCACGCGCCCAAACGACGAAATCCAATCCGGACCAGAATCAAACCAGAACCCGACGTCCAACCCGACCATCATGAAAAATTCGGGTTAGGCTCATTGCACCGCCACCTCAACCGGGGAAGCCGCGGAATAGCGACTGCGGATTTTTTGGATGGGTCTGCAACTCTCTGGAAGGCTATTTTTCGATGAAACTTCGCGCGCAGTTGAGGTCAATTGACATTGAACGGGTGATTCTGGTCCCGGTCATGGCACTCTTGTTATTGTGGTCGATATCCGCACTATTTTCGGGTGGGAATCGCGCGTCGGTTTCTGTCCTTGTCACTGCGTTGCACCTGACCTACCAAGTGTTGATGACCGTCTTTTATATCATGCTGGTCTTCTTCCTTCTCACAAGGAACCCTGCAAGTGCCCGGAGCGGACGGATTGCGCCCACGGCCGCTGCCTACGTGGGGACCTTCCTGCCTTTCCTGTTCGTGTTTGCTGGTGGCTCGGAAGTTTCCGAGGGATTAGCTTCGTTTGCGGTGGGGCTCATGGCTCTGGGAATGTCCTTCACTGTCTATTCCCTGATGACGCTCGGTAAGAGTTTCGGCGTGGAACCCCAAGTGAGAACGCTCGTGCAGCACGGTCCCTATCGGCTAATCCGTAACCCTCTTTACGTCGGAGAGATGGTGACTCTGACCGGCGCAGTGTGCTTCAGTCCCACGTTGTTGAAGACGGCAATCCTTTTGGCACTGGGCGCAATTCAGGCCTACCGAGCAATCCAGGAGGAGCTGCTACTAGAGGAGAACTTGCCCGAATATGCAGCATACAAGCTGCGAACTAAGCGATTTGTTCCCGGCCTGTTCTGACCATGCTGCTGGCGGCTGCAAGTACCGCCTCCCGGGGCGCTCCCTTACGGGGAGCTGACCCCGAGGCCTGCGTCCCTTAAGGCCCCACAATCAGCAACTCCCTTCTCGCATGATGTCGCGAGTTGCTGATTGTACTGTCAGCGCTGTCAGTCCGCGACTAGCTCCAGCGCGAGTTCGGTGCGGACCACCTGGACAAGACGCTCGGCGATGGACTCGGCCGTAGCTTCATCGGCCGCTTCCACCATGACGCGCACTACCGGTTCAGTACCTGACGGGCGGAGCAGGACCCGTCCGGTGTCGCCCAGTTCCGCTTCGGCCACGACCACGGCCTGAGCCAGCACCTCGGAGCTGCCCACGCGGCTGCGGTCCACGCCCTGGACGTTGATGAGTACCTGCGGGAGCTTGGTCATCACGGTAGCCAACTCCTTGAGCGGTTTGCCCGTCAGCGCGATCTGCGCCGCCAACTGCAAACCGGTGAGGACGCCGTCGCCGGTGGTGGCGTAGTCAGCGAAGATCACGTGGCCGGACTGTTCGCCGCCGAGGTTGAATCCGCCGTCCCGCATGCCTTCCAGAACGTAGCGGTCCCCCACGGCTGTCTCGCGGATGCTGATGCCCGCTTCGCGGAGGGCGATCTTGAGGCCGAGGTTGCTCATTACTGTGGCCACCAGGACGTCGTCAGCCAGTTTGCCGGATGCCTTGAGCGCCACGGCGAGGATCGCCATGATCTGGTCGCCATCCACTTCAGTTCCTTCATGGTCCACGGCCAGGCAGCGGTCAGCGTCACCGTCGTGGGCGATGCCAAGATCCGCACCGTGCTTGATCACGGCGGCCTGCAGCGGGCCGAGGTGGGTGGAGCCCACGCCGTCGTTGATGTTGTGGCCGTCCGGATCGGCGCCGATCACTATGACCTCAGCGCCGGCGTCCTTGAAGACCTGGGGTGAGCAGCCGCTGGCGGCGCCGTGGGCGCAGTCCAGCACAACCTTCAGCCCGTCCAGGCGGTGCGGGAGCGTCTGCAGGAGGTGGACGATGTAGCGGTCCTCGGCGTCGGAGAAGCGCTGGATCCTGCCCACGTCGCTGCCGACGGGCCGCACCGGCTCCTTGCTCATCTGTTCCTCGATGGCGTTCTCGACGTCGTCGGGGAGCTTCTGGCCGCCACGGGCGAAGAACTTGATCCCGTTATCCGGTGCGGGATTGTGGGAGGCCGAGATCATCACGCCGAAGTCGGCGTCGAGGTCTGCCACGAGGTATGCCGCAGCCGGCGTCGGGAGGACACCGGCGTCATAGACGTCAATACCGGAGCTGGAGAGCCCCGCCTCAACGGCGGCGGCGATGAATTCCCCGCTGGCGCGGGGGTCACGCGCCACCACGGCCCGAGGCCGGGTGCCGTTGGTATTGCGGTCATGACCAAGCACGACGGCGGCTGCCTGGGCAAGCTGCATCGCAAGCTCTGCCGTCAACAGGCCGTTAGCCAAGCCCCGGACACCATCTGTTCCAAATAATCTAGACATCGGGGTCAAGTCTAGGTGATGGACGCGCTGGGCTTTGAACCGGCTGGTCAGCGTGACTCCAGCTTCAACGGACGGGGGCGCCGCGTTAACGGCCGAAGCCCGCCCCGCCAATGGCGGGACGGGCTTCTGTGTAAGCGGATTTAGCGCTTGGAGTACTGCTGAGCCTTACGGGCCTTCTTGAGACCGGCCTTCTTACGCTCGATGACGCGTGCGTCACGGCGCAGGTAACCGGCCTTCTTCAGGGTGGCGCGGTTGTTCTCGGTGTCGATCTCGTTGAGTGAACGGGCGATGCCGAGGCGCAGGGCACCGGCCTGGCCGGAGATGCCGCCACCGTGGATGCGGGCGATGACGTCGTAGGCGCCGTCAAGATCGAGGATCTTGAAGGGCTCGTTGACGTCCTGCTGGTGCAGCTTGTTCGGGAAGTAGTTGTCCAGCGCGCGGCCGTTGATGGTCCACTTGCCGGTGCCGGGGACGATGCGCACGCGGGCAACAGCTTCCTTGCGACGGCCAACTGCGGCGCCGGCAACGGTCAGTGCCGGGCGCTCCTTCTTGGGCGCTTCTGCTTCCGCAGGACCGCTCTCCGAGGTGTAGCTGGTCAGGTTTTCCTCAGCCACAACGGCCTCGGTGGTCTCTTCGTTCTGAGCCACGATTCTCCTTGTATAGATAAGTTGTTTGGTGGCCAGGACTACTGGGCGACCTGGGAAATTTCGAACGTCTTGGGCTGCTGGGCGGCGTGCGGGTGCTCTGCACCGCGGTACACCTTCAGCTTGCCCAGCTGCTGTGCAGCGAGGGAGTTCTTGGGGAGCATGCCCTTGATGGCCTTCTCAACGGCGCGGACCGGGTTGGATTCCAGGAGTTCCGCGTAGTTGACGGAGGTCAGGCCGCCCGGGTAGCCGGAGTGGCGGTATGCGCGCTTCTGCTCGAGCTTGGCGCCGGTGAGGGCGACCTTCTCAGCGTTGATGATGATGACGAAGTCGCCCATGTCCATATGGGACGCAAAGGTGGCCTTGTGCTTGCCGCGCAGCAGGATTGCGGTCTGGCTCGCGAGACGACCAAGGACAACGTCTGTGGCGTCAATGACGTGCCACTGGCGGTTGATATCGCCGGGCTTCGGGGTGTACGTACGCACGGTTTTTGCCTCGTTCTTGTTCTGGCGTTCTTGTTTAGGTGTCACTCAAGCGTGTGCACCTACTATCTATGCGCTACCGGAACAGAGGTGAGGGCTCTATGTAACCAGTGATCCTGGGGTCTCGAATGTGCACGTTGAGTAGTTATCCTGCAACCGGATTCTCAAGCGGGCACGCATCATCGAGAAAGGACACGCACAACGACTACCAATATTAGCTTGAACCGGGCCTCGGGGTCAAAGTGAGGCAAAATGGGGTAGCCGGCCGCTCATCCACTACTCTGCCGGCACGACGTAAGAAGGGGATGCAGTGACTTCTTGGGGCGACGCCGGCTCAGCCGGACCACTGTTCGTGGCCGTCATCGGCTTCTTAGGACTCATTCTCTCACCGTTGGCCGAGCTGCTGATTGCCAAACTCCTCCCCCGCGTCGGTCCCCTGCCTGGCCTGCGCGCAAGGATCACGACGGCGATGATCACCGCCACTCTCTGTGCAGCCTTCGCGTTCCGGTTCGGTGCTGACCCGGGATTGCCGGCATTCCTACTCCTTGCCGTTCTTGGTGTGCAGCTAGCGAGAATAGATGTCTCGCTCCATTTGCTGCCGAACCCCGTGGTTCTTTCCCTATTGACAGGGGGGCTCTTGTGCCTCCTGGGAGCCACCTTTGGCGGGGAACAGTGGGCTAACCTCCTTCGGGCAGTGGCCGGCGCCGCAATTCTCTTCGTCATCTACCTGATTCTGGCGTTAATTTCGCCGGCGGGCCTCGGAATGGGCGACGTAAAGCTCGCCGCTCCCGTGGGCCTCTACTTGGGGTACTTAGGCTGGAGCCAACTCCTCTACGGCGGCCTGCTCGGGTTCATTCTGAACGGCGTGGTGACCGTGCTCGTCGTGGCACGTAACCGCAAAGGACGCACCGCAGAAGTGGCTCATGGACCATCGATGATTGGCGCCGCCGTCGGCATCGGGCTCTTTTTTTTCTAGTCCTGGGATCGGACAAAACCGTAATCCTCAGGCTGCCCGCGCAACAGTAATCCAAGTAGCCGCGCATGGATCCGTCCATCAATCTGAGTACTCCCGTATAGGTTCCGAGTACGCCTGGAAAAAGCCCCTGAAAAAGTCGAGTACGACTACGCATTGTTGCCGAGAACCCCCAATGACAATCTCTTCTTAGCGAAGTCCAGCAACCGCTAGGAATTATGGGGGGAGCTGGAAATTCGTTGAAATATCAAAAAAATCACTTTCATCGAATTAAGGAAACTAAAATGACTTCTCTCATGGTCTCAATGATGGCTTTTGTTGCCGGCGTCAAGGATCGCCTCGACTCGGAAAAGGGCGCAACCGCAGTTGAGTACGGCCTGCTCGTCGCGCTCATCGCAGCCGTCATCATCGGCACGGTCGTAACCCTTGGCGGCCAGATTAACACGGCATTCGACACAATCGTGAAGGCACTGCCCGCCGCCGCCTAAAGAGTTTTCGCGGAAGCTCAGGGGTGGGGCGGCGGCACATGGAGCGTCGATTCCACAGCCACCGCTCCACGCCTGGGCTTTCTGCATCTCTAGCACGCATCAATTCAAGAGGGGTTGTGCCAAGTCTCATGTTCACTCGAGTAGTCAAGCTGTGCAGATCCACTGCCAGATGGAGCGACCGCATTCGCGGCGAGGCTGGCGCAACCGCGGTTGAGTACAGTCTGCTGATCGCCTTTATTGCAACGGCAATCATCGGTGTTGTCGGAACGCTCGGGGGGCAGTTGCTGCCCGGGTTTGAAGCCGTGATAGCTGGCCTGTGATGTTCATCAGGCTCCGGAAAGCCGGAAAGCCGTCATCGGGCAAAGAAAGAGGCGCCGTCGCGGTGGAAGCCGCCCTGATAATCCCTATTTTCCTCGTACTTGTTCTCGGTATTTTCGAGTTCGGTCGGGCATTCAACATCCAGGTTTCGCTCTCAGAGGCGGCCCGGGAATCCGCCCGTTATGCAGCGGTCCATGGCACCACAGCCGGGTTTACCCCCGACGCCGCCCAAGCAGCCGGTGTCGCCGCCGCGCCTTCGGTGGCCCTGTCCCCCGCAAATGTGGGTATTTCTTACAAGAATCCTGACGGATCAGCAGCTACAAAGTGTGGTGCCGGCGTCAACGCTATAAGCACCGTCACTTTTCCAACTGGTTTCATAACTGGTCTCGACAAGCTGATCAAAACCGACAAGCCGTTTACGCTGACTGGACGAGGAGTAATGCGATGCGGAGGATAATCAGCATCCCACGAAGTGGTTCGTCCGATGAGCGTGGCGTGATTGCACCTCTAGCTGCCATTCTCATGGTAGCGCTGCTCGGAATGACGGCCTTCGCCGTCGATACAGCGATGATGTACTCCGAGCACGCGCAACTGCAAAACGGCGCTGACTCTTCGGCGCTAGCAATAGCGAAAGCGTGCGCGGACAATGCGTCGTCAACCGACTGTCTAGCTCCGAAAGATGCAGCGACGGCACTCGCAGGTGATAACGCCTTGGACGGCGTCAGCAATGTTCCGGTTGCGTCGGTAAACCTCAGCTCGGGAACCGTCGACGTCACCACTCAAGCCCGGGATACCGCCAATAACAACCACTTTTCCCTCGTCTTTGCCCGTGTTTTGGGCATCGATACGGCAGACATCGGCGCATCTTCTCAAGCCGTCTTCGGTGGATACTCCGCTGCGGATGTCATCCCGCTTGCCTTTTCACAATGCGAAGCCGGGCCATCAACAGTAGGTGTCCTGCAGTTCTTTCCTGAGCATGGCCTCGCACCTGGCTACAAATGCGCCCACAAGTCGTCATCCGGTTCTGAAGTTCCCGGCGGGTTCGGTTGGCTGAAGAATGACACTTCACAATGCACGGTTCACGTCGACGTGACTCATCCGTGGGTTCTACAAAGCGAAGGCGGCAACTTTGATTCGACTTGCCTGTCGACTTTTGCCGACTATGAGAAGCAAATCAAAGCGGGTAAGGCGGTCGAAATATTGATTCCAATTTTTGACACGGCATGCCCTATAAAGAAATACACAGGCATCAATGTCTGCGCCGCTTCTACCTACCCGGCAACTGCGAAGGTATTCCGAATCGAAGCCTTTTCACAGATCGAACTAAAGGGCTGGCACTTCATCGGTGGTGGTGGCGACTATATGCCACCCGACGCCACTGCCCTGAAGAACTCCTTGGGACTAGGTAATTCTGACACCGGGATCTACGGCAAATTCATAAAGAAGGTCACTTTAGCCGAAGCAGCGACCCTGAAAGGCCCTACCACTTATGGCGCGATAGGTGTGGCGCTGAGTAAGTGACCGTGCTTCCGCAGTGAAGGTAGACGGCTCAAGAAGTGAACTCATGCAGGAAAGAAAAGGAGAAAGTCAAAGTGAAAACTCGCCTACTGGGAGGCATCGTTGCACTTGTGCTCGCAATAGTTGGCACACTGCTTCTAGTCTCATACGTTCAAGGATCTGAGGCCAGGGCCCAAGAAGGCCTGAAGCCAGTCGACGTCTTAGTGGTACAGAAACAGGTCCCACAGGGTGCTGACCTTGAAGTGATCAAGGCAGCCACCAAACTCACATCCCTGCCAGCCGACTCTGTGCCCAGCGGGGCACTGAAAAGCCTTGACGGACTTAACGGAAAAGTCGCGGCAGTCGAACTCATACCAGGAGAAGCGCTTTTGGGAGCGCGCCTTGCGGATCCGGCTACGCTGTCTGCTCCTGGTTCCGTAGCTGTTCCCGACGGTATGCAGGAAATTTCGGTTCAGTTGGACGCCCAGCGCGTGGTGGGCGGTCGGATTGCGGCGGGAGATACTGTTGGAATCATCGTCCTCCTTGATAAGGGTGGGGCAAAGGACAGCCCCGACATCGAATCCGGCCAGCAGGTCTTTCATAAGGTTCTGGTGACGAGTGTCCAGCGCTCGTTGCCTAAATCCACGGGAACAACGACGACCGATCCTGCCGAGCAAGCGAATACTCAGCTTCCGACGGGGCAAATGATCGTGACGTTTGCCCGGAATGACACCG
The DNA here is from genome assembly GCF_050156905.1 of Pseudarthrobacter sp. S3. Lineage (NCBI taxonomy): Bacteria > Bacillati > Actinomycetota > Actinomycetes > Micrococcales > Micrococcaceae > Pseudarthrobacter > Pseudarthrobacter sp. S3. The sequence goes on from NZ_CP189583.1 coordinate 3,111,519, forward strand.
ATTCTTCAAAGATCGCCCTTGCTGCACAATTCGGAACCCTGTGGCTGACGAAGGAGCCGTCGACGACCATCGAAGGCGCCCCATTCGTGGCGAAGAAGTCCGAGCTGTACCGATGAGCCGCTACGTGCTGATCACGTCAGATCAGGAATTTGAAAAGCGGGTAAGGCAGGCGACGGCCGGCTTACACGGAACCTTTCACGCAATCGCTGCTGACTACCTGCCGCCGGGTCCGGACGACCTGCTCCAGGTACTGACTGGAGATCCCGTCGAAGTCATCCTGCTCGGGCCGGGACTTCCACTTGATGATTCCATCCGGTTGGCTAGTCTCTTCGACCTACAATATCCGGAAATCAGCATGGTCCTGGTCACCGCAGCCGAACAGAACATCGCACTTCCCGCTATGCGAGCCGGCATAAGGGACCTCCTAGACCCGGCCTCGGATGTTGATGCCATCCGCAAGTTGCTGGAGCGAGCAAGTCTAGCGGCCGCCGGGAGACGCCGTGGCTTGGGCAACTCGGTAGAAGGTGGGCCAAGAAGCAGCCGTATTATCGCGGTCATGTCTCCAAAAGGCGGAGTGGGCAAGACGACCATTGCGACGAACCTTGCCGTCGGATTGGGCAAGGAAGCACCCATGGGAGTTGTGGTGGTCGACCTTGATCTCCAGTTCGGTGACGTTGCATCCGGCCTGATGCTGGACCCTGAGCGAACCTTGGCTGATGCGGTGGTTGGGGCCGCAGTCCAGGACATCGTTGTGCTGAAGTCCTATCTGACGCTGCACCCATCTGGCATATACGCGCTCTGCGCGCCCCTGCGCCCGACCGACGCCGATCAGATTTCCGGCGAACAGGTCGGTCGATTGCTTAGCCAACTTGCTAACGAATTCCGGTACGTCGTAGTTGATTCGGCACCCGGCCTGGGCGAACACGTTCTTGCCACACTGGAAGTCGCCTCGGATGCAGTCTGGGTTTGTGGCATGGATATTCCAAGTATTCGTGGGCTTCGCACCGGGTTGGGAATCCTGACCGAACTTGACCTGGTACCGGAAAATCGTCACGTTGTGCTCAACTTTGCGGACCGCAGAACCGGGCTAACTTTGCAGGACGTTGAGGCCACTATAGGGTGCCCCGTCGACGTGGTTTTGCCTCGATCGCGGACCCTTCCATTTTCCACCAACAAGGGCGTACCTCTGCTGCAGGACTGCACTCGGGATCCGGCAACAAAGGGTCTGCGCCAGCTCGTTGAAAGGTTCAGCGCCAATTGGGAGGCTCGCCCCCATAAGAAACTCCATAGAAGGGCAGTAGTCCAGTGAACCTAGCCAAGCGCCTTGAGTCCGCCCGAGGCAATGACACCGTAAATGCCGGACGGGCCGCAGCCAATGTGTCCTGGATCGGAGGGACAACACCTCCAGTCGAGTCACCGCAGGGATCAGCAACCGACGCAGGCACCCTTGGCAGCGACGCGAATGAGGCCCTAAATGCAGTCAAGGATCGCGCAGCCGCTGCTCTCTACGAGCGAATGGGCAGCCGGATTACTGATGCTTCTCTGGACGAATCCGACCTGCAGAAATACGTCAAGGACGAACTCCGGGCCATCATCGACGAAGATGAAATCCCGCTCAGTGCTCCCGAACGCCAGCGCCTCGTACAGGAAATCATCGACGACGTCCTGGGTCTCGGACCGTTGCAGAAGTACCTCGCAGACGCTGCCGTGACCGAAGTTATGGTCAACGGGCCGGACAAAGTTTATGTTGAGCGTGGCGGCCGGTTATTCCTCACGAATGCCCGATTCAGTTCCGAGGAACATCTGCGCCGGATCATCGAACGGATCGTGTCAAAGGTAGGGCGGCGCATCGATGAGTCCTCGCCGATGGTGGACGCCAGGCTTTCTGACGGCTCTCGCGTTAACGCGATCATTGCCCCACTTGCCGTAAGCGGATCATCACTAACGATTCGAAAATTCAGTCATGTCCCGTTGACCGTTGACAACTTGATCTCGTTTGGAACCCTGAGCCCAGAAATGGCGGAGTTGCTGCAAGCGTGCGTCCTCGCCCGACTCAATATCATTGTGTCCGGTGGTACTGGGACTGGAAAGACTACGTTGCTTAATGTCTTGTCGTCGTTTCTGCCAGCCGACGAACGAATTGTAACGATCGAGGATGCTGTAGAGCTCCAATTGCAGCAGGACCACGTGGTGCGACTCGAAAGCCGGCCGCGCAACATAGAAGGCAAGGGTGAAATCTCCATCAGGGATCTCGTTCGAAATTCGCTTCGCATGAGGCCGGACCGGATTGTCATCGGCGAAGTCCGAGGCGGTGAGTCATTGGACATGCTTCAAGCCATGAACACTGGCCACGACGGTTCGATTTCCACAGTCCACGCCAATTCGCCCAGGGACGCCATCGCCCGTTTGGAAACCTTGGTCCTCATGGCCGGCATGGACCTTCCGTTGCGAGCCATTCGGGAACAGATTGCATCGGCGGTCAACCTGATCGTCCACATTTCGCGACTGAGGGACGGAACGCGCCGCGTCACACATGTTACGGAGGTTCAAGGCATGGAAGGTGACATCGTTACCCTCCAGGATGCCTTCTGTTTCGACTACAGTGCGGGCGTTGACGCCAACGGTAGATTCCTGGGTCGCCCCATCCCGACGGGGGTCAGGCCGCGGTTCGTTGATCACTTCGCCGAGCTGGGCATCGCGCTTTCGCCATCAGTATTCGGGAGCGTCCAAATGGGTGGTGGTTACAGGTGACCGCTAGTAGCCCCATTTTCTTCGTGCTGGGCATCGCCCTCTCGCTTGTGGCCCTCGCCATCTTCCTATTTTCCACACTAGGCATTGGCAAGGGCGGGATCGCTTTGTCGCGGCGGCGGCCCGGCGTTACCAACGAGCCATCCATCCTAACTCGTGCTACGGGCGCTGCGGTTGCCTTCGTGGACCGCAAGGTCAGCAAGAACGCCAGATTCGGCACCAGAGAATCGCTTGAGCAGGCTGGATTACGCATGCGGCAGCCGGATTTTATTCTCTTGGTCTGCTGTATCGGCGTCACCGCAAGCCTTATTGGCTTTGTAGCAGGTGGCATTCTCATGTGCCTGCTATTTCTAGTGCTGACTCCGCTGGGTGCGACACTTTTCCTCAGGATCATGGCGAGTCGCCGACGCGCCAGGTTTGAATCGCAACTTGGAGACACCCTTCAGATGCTTGCTGGTGGCTTGCGCGCCGGTCACAGCCTCTTGCGGTCCGTTGATGCCGTCGCTCAAGAGGCCGACTCACCCACCTCCGAAGAATTTGCCAGACTGGTCAACGAATCGCGGCTCGGGCGAGATCTCAAGGATTCCATGGTGGATGCGGCCAGACGACTCAGGAGCGAAGATTTCGATTGGACAGGACAAGCCATCGAAATACATCGCGAAGTTGGCGGAGACCTAGCCGAAGTCCTCGACCATGTGGGTGAAACTATCCGCGAACGGTCCGAGATAAAGGGCCAGGTTCAGTCCCTGAGCGCTGAGGGAAGACTGTCTGCCTACATTCTGGTTGCGCTCCCAGTGGGCATGTTCCTCTACTTGAGCACAGCTAGTCCAGACTACATGAGTGCCCTGTACACGAATTTGCTCGGCTGGGTGATGGTCGCAATGTCAGTGGTGCTGCTAGCACTCGGTTCCTGGTGGCTCAGCCGCGTCGTAAAGATCAAGTTCTAGGAAGGATCGCTATGAGTGCAATGGCATGGCTACTTGTTGGCCTGATCATAGTTCCAATTGCTTCGATGGTCTGGTCGTTCATATCCATTGACCGTAATGGTATTGCGGCTGTCCGAGCCAACCTTGGGCGAGGTCATCTGGCCGCTGAAGGAACCAACGCTGGCGAGCCGAGAGGCGTAGTCGGTCTCGGCGTTCGCCTCACGCCCAAGGGGTACGCAGGCTGGCTGGACAAGCTTCTGGCCAGGGCTGGCCGCCCAGCACGCGTGCCATTGGAACGGCTACTGATTGCGAAACCTATGTTGGCACTCGTCGCCGCATTTTTCAGCATCTTGTTTGTGATGAAGTCGCCAACGGGTCTCCCTCTACTCTTCGCGATCTTGCTCCCGGTCCTCGCCTACTTCACTCCGGATATTCTGATCCACGGCCGAGGGGCTGAACGGCAAAAGGCTATTGAGATGGAACTGCCCAACACCTTGGACCAAATGCTGATTTCGGTCGAGGCAGGATTGGGATTCGAGTCGGCAATGGCAAGAGCCGGTCAGAATGGCAAGGGTCCACTGGCTGAGGAGCTTGTCCGCACACTTCAGGACTTGCAGGTGGGGCGAAGCCGCAAAGACGCATATTTGGCCATGGCGCAGAGAACTGATGTGCCGGACCTTCGTAGCTTCGTACGTTCAGTAGTGCAGGCCGATGCCTATGGCATAGGGCTGGCGGGTGTCCTTCGCACGCAGGCTAAGCAAATGCGCGTCAAGCGCCGCCAGCGCGCCGAAGAGAAGGCCATGAAACTGCCGGTGAAAGTCCTATTTCCACTGATGTTATGCATCCTTCCCGTGCTCTTTATCGTCATCATTGGGCCTGCTGTTATCAATGTGATGAACAACTTCGTAGGCAAATTTTGATGCGTTGAAGCCGCACCCATCGCGCCATAAGGCGCCCCAAATACCGGACCCCCTCGGAACCCAGAACCGAGGGGGTCCGTTTGTGTGCCCGGACAGTGAGCCACTCCGAGGTTCAGCACAGTAGACGCGAAGGGAAAGCGCAGGAAATGCGCAGCAGTGGAAGCGTTCACGCAGGATCCTGCAAGATCCGATCAACGTCGAATCAAGGGTTGCTAGCTTCGTTTCAGAGCTGGTGCAGGGCCAGCCATCCGACTCGCTCAGGAGTACGAAATGCTTTCTCTCTACACGAACCTCATGATCCGTCTTCGCAGCGACGAGAAGGGTGCCACCGCCGTCGAATACGGCATCATGGTCGCACTCATCGCCGTTGTCATCATCGTGGCCGTAAGCAGCCTGGGTGGCACGCTGACGGGGCTCTTCGAATCCGTCGACACTAAGATCACGCCGACGACACCGGCCACCCCGTAACACCCCGTTACAGACGGATCCACGCTCAGTGCGGTGCAGGAGGCGTACCTGTACCGCACGTCGCATTCCCGCCCAGCGTGAGGCCAGAAACAGACCAGGAAGGGCACAGCGAAATGCAGAACAATGAACGCGGGGCAGCCGCCGTCGAGTTCGCGATCCTGCTGCCCCTCCTCTTGCTGCTGGTACTGGGGACCATCGAATTCGGCCGGGCCTACAACGCCCAGATCACACTCACGAATGCCGCCCGCGACGGCGCCCGCGTCATGGCCATCGCGAACGACCCGGCCGGAGCGAAGACTGCGGCCAGGAATGCGGCAGCGTCCGTCAGCACAGCGATTCCAACGTCAGACGTCACGCTCAGCACCACCATCTGCAGCACGGGCACCCAGGTGACGCTCACCATCAAGTACAGCCTGTCCACCATCACCGGCATCGCTGGCCCGTTTCCGATGACAGGCAAAGGAGTCATGCTTTGCGGCGGCTGACCGGGGACGCGCAGGCCACGGACCGAGGCGCCATCACGGTTATCGTGGCACTCCTCATGGTGGTCCTCCTAGGATCCGCGGCAATCGCCGTCGACGTCGGGGTGATCTACTCCGAACGCGCTCAGCTTCAGAGCGGCGCAGATGCCGCTGCCCTCGGCGTGGCTCAGAAATGCGCCCGGAATGCCAGCGATCCGTTATGTTCGACGACGTCGACCCTCGCCACCAGCCTCGCAAACCAGAACGCCCTGGATGGCATGAGCAAGGTCCATTCCATCGCTCTCGACAAAACGGCGCAGAAGGTCAGCGTCACCACATCGGCGAAGGAGCCCGGGGGGACGGACAACTCCGTCTCCCTCTTCTTCGCGGGCGCCCTCGGTGTTCCAACCAAGGAAGTCGGGACCAAGGCTTCGGCGGAGTGGGGCAGTCCGCTGAAGGGACCGGCAGCCTTCCCCATTACAGTCTCCGTCTGCCAGGTCCGGGGCCAGACCGGCGTCATGCAGCTCCTCCAGCTCCACGGAAAGTTGAAGAATCCCGGATGCAACTACGGCCCGTCAGGCGCTCCGGTTCCCGGTGGATTCGGAGGCCTGAAGCAGGACACCGGAAGCTGCGGGGCGATCATCGACGTCTCCAAAGCCACCGCTGGCGGAGACACTGGCAGCAACCCTCCGCCAAACTGTGAGGCGCTGCTGAACGGCTGGGGTGCCGACATCACTGCCGGCAAGGAGGTAATCCTCCTGCTGCCGGTTTTCAACGCCGTAACCGGCACCGGAGCTGGAGCCGTCTACGGCCTCACAACCTTTGCTGCCTTCAAGGTGGCGGGCTGGAAGTTCAGTGGCGGCAGCACTCTTCCCTATACCTTTCGAAACAGGGCTCCAGATGTACCGGCCGCCCTGGAGTGCCGGGAAGCAACCCAGTGCAAGGGAATTATCGGAACATTCGTCAAGTACGTTTCCCTGGCCAGCGGCTACACCTTGGGACCCGTCCACGCCGATGGCGCCACCATCGCCCGCCTCACCCTTTGATCCCGCAAATACCTAGAACCACGGAGTTGACAGTGAAGTCTCGCCTGCTCGCCGGAACGGCTGCGATTGCGTTGGCGGTTGTGGGCGCCCTCCTTATCATCTTCTACGCCCAAGGTGCCGACCAGCGAGCCTTGGCCACCACCAAGCCCGCGGATGTCCTGGTGGTCAAGACCGCCATCCCCGCTGGAACTCCCGTTAACGAGATGGCTGCGTCCCTCGTCATCGAAAAAGTTCCCGCCGCCGGCGTCGCCGACACCGCGCTCAGCACACTGGACGACAAAGCCGGCACTGTCAGCGCCGTAGCCCTCATCCCCGGTGAGCAGCTCCTCGCCGAACGCCTTGTCGCCCCTGAGGCGGTCAAGTCCGAGGGCGCTGTGAAAGTCCCGGCCGGCTTCCAGGAAGTCTCGTTCGAAGTGGAGCCCAAGAGGGTTGTGGGCGGACGTATCGACGTCGGCGATCACGTCGGCTTCTTCCTCTCGTTCGAAGGCGGAGCCTTCAAAGCCAAGCCCGAGGATTACACGAGCCAGCTAACCGTCCGCAAGGCCCTGGTGACCGCCGTCCAGCGCGCACCACAGACCAAACCCGCCGAAAAGCCGGCCGCCGGTGAACCCAACCCTCAGGACACCACCCTCCCGGAGGGCTCACTAATGCTCACGGTCGCGGTCAACGACGTCGACGCCGGGAAGATCGTTTTCGCCTCCGAATTCGGCCGCATCTGGCTCACCAAGGAACCCCTCGACGCCCAGGACAACGGACCCCGCATCGAGCGCAAGGAAGTGGTGTACAAATGAGCCGCTTCGTCCTCCTCTCCCCCAACACCGACTTCGACCACAAACTCCGCGAGGCCGTAGCGCACGGTCTCCGCGGCTCCGTGCAGAGCATCGCGTCGGACATCCTGCCCGCCGGGCCGCAGGAGCTGTTCGCCCTCCTCAACCAGGAACAGCCCGAGGTCCTCATCGTCGGCCCGGACATCTCCCCCGACGAGGCGATGCGATTCGCCAAAGTCTTTGACGTTCAACTGCCCGGCCTCAGCATTGTGTTGGTCAGCGACGCCGATCCCGCGGTCCTCCTGCACGCCATGCGGGCCGGGATCAGGGACATCCTGAGCCCCGGCGCGGATGCCGCCGAGATCCGGGTAATCTTGGAACTTGCTTGCCAGTCCTTCGCCACCCGCAACCGGACCTTCGGCGCACCGCCCGCCGAAAACAGCGGCAAGGGACTCGTCATAGGCGTTTTCTCCCCCAAAGGCGGCGTCGGCAAAACCACCCTCGCCACCAACATCGCCATCGGCCTGGGCCAGATCGCCCCCATGAGCGTGGTGATCGTGGACCTGGACCTCCAGTTCGGCGATGTTGCCTCCGGCCTCTACCTCAATCCCGAGCACACCGTCACCGATGCGGTCGGCCCGGCGGCGGCCCAGGATTCCTTGGTTCTGAAGGCCTTCCTGACCGTCCATCCGGCCGGTATATACGCCCTGTGCGCGCCGCCGAATCCGGTGGACGCTGACCATGTCACGCCCGAGCAGGTTACGCACCTGCTGGAGCAGCTCGCCCGGGAGTTCCAGTACGTGGTCCTGGATACCGCGCCCGGCCTCCCCGAGATCGGGATCGCGGCGCTGGAACAGTGCACCGATGTGGTGTGGGTCAGCGCCATGGACATCCCCAGCCTCCGTGGCCTCAGGTCCGGCTTGGAGGTTCTCCGCCAGCTTGAGATCATGCCGGAGTCACGGCACGTAGTCCTCAACATGGCCGATGCCAAGGCCGGCCTGACGGTCCAGGACGTGGAGTCCACCATCGGCGCCCCCGTGGACATCAGCATTCCCCGGTCCCGCGCAGTGGCATTGTCCACGAACCGGGGCATCCCAGTCCTTCAGGAATCCAGAAAGGACCCGGCCGTCAAGAGCCTGATACAGCTGGTTGAACGCTTCAACCCCGTCTGGCGGACCCAGGCCCAACGCAAGCTGCACCGAAGGGTGGTCATCTAATGAAACTCTCCGAACGGATCCAAACCGTCCAGGACCGGAACCAGGCCGCACAACCGTCTCTCGCCGTGCACCCCGCCGTGGCCAGTACGACGGCGGTACGCACCACAGTGCCCCACCGCACCCCGAGCGCGGCGCGGGTTGCGGAATCCGCTGGAACGCAACCTCCCGCCGTCGTACGTTCCCATGCCGATTCACCCGACCCGGCTCCCCAGGCACCCAAGGTGCAGCCGGTGGATGTCTTTGCCGCGATGAAACTCCGTGCCGCGAGCGCCCTCTTTGAACGCATGGGCGCACGGTTCAACGACGCTACAGTGACCGAGCAGGAGCTGCGGCGCACCGCGAAGGAAGAACTCACCCTGATCATCGATGCGGAACAGGTACCCCTGTCCGCGGAGGAACGCATCCGGCTGGTCCGCGACGTCGCCGACGACGTCCTGGGTTACGGCCCGCTGCAACGGTTGCTGGACGATCCGGCCGTCACGGAAATTATGGTCAACCGGATGGACCAGATCTACGTGGAGCGCAAGGGCAAGCTCACCCTGACCGAATCGCGCTTCAGCTCCGAAGAGCACCTGCGCAAGGTGATTGAGCGCATCGTGTCCAAGGTGGGGCGTCGGATCGACGAATCCTCGCCGCTGGTGGATGCCCGACTTGAAGACGGTTCCCGCGTCAACGCCGTCATCCCGCCCCTGTCCGTGGGCGGGTCATCGCTGACCATCCGAAAGTTCAGCAAGGTACCCCTAACGGTCCGCAACCTGATTGACTTCGGCACGCTGACCCCGGAGATGGCTGAGCTCCTCGACGCGTGTGTGAAGGCCAAGCTGAACATCATCGTCTCCGGCGGTACGGGCACCGGCAAGACCACGCTGCTGAACGTCCTGTCCTCCTTCCTTCCGGCCGACGAACGGATCGTCACCATCGAGGACGCCGTTGAACTGCAGATCCAGCAGCAGCACGTGGTCCGGCTGGAAAGCCGTCCCCCAAATACTGAAGGGAAGGGCGAGGTGACTATCCGTGAACTGCTGCGCAACTCCCTGCGTATGCGGCCGGACCGCATCGTGGTGGGCGAGGTCCGCGGCGGCGAATCCCTGGACATGCTGCAGGCCATGAACACCGGCCATGACGGATCCCTTTCCACCGTGCACTCCAACTCACCGCGTGACGCCGTGGCCCGTCTGGAGACCCTGGTGCTGATGGCCGGCATGGACCTGCCGCTGCGGGCCATCCGGGAACAGATCGCCTCCGCCGTCAACCTCATCGTCCAGATCTCCCGACTGCGTGACGGATCCCGCCGCATCACCCACGTGACCGAAGTCCAGGGTATGGAAGGGGACATCGTCACGCTGCAGGACGCGTTCGTTTTCGACTACTCTGCCGGGATGGATGCCCATGGCCGGTTCCTCGGCAAACCCGTGGCCACCGGCATCCGGCCACGGTTCATCGACCGGTTCGAAGACCTCGGCATCCACGTCTCACCGTCTGTGTTTGCCGGTTCCCTCTCCCCGGTCACGAAATGACCGCTCTCACCATTGGGATCGTCGTCCTGCTGGCGGCCGTCAGCCTTCTGGGCATCGCGGTGCTGGTCCCCGGCACACCCGAGGTGCCGATGGACCGCCGTCGTCCGTTCGAATCAAACGCGCCGTCCACGCTTGCTCGCTTCGCAGCGTCCGCCGTGACCTCCTCCGAACGGATCCTGGGCGGACGCAACGTCCAGCTTTTCTCTCGCACCCAGCTGGAAATCGCCGGCCTCCGGCTGAGCCAGTCCGAATTCTTTATCCTGGTGGCCGCCGGCGCGTGTGTGGGATTCCTCGTGGGCATTGTCACCGTCGGGCCGCTAGTGGGGCTGCTGCTGGCAATATTCTCCCCGTTCGTGGGGCACCTGGTCCTGGGATATCTAGCCGGGAAGCGGCGCGCGAAGTTTGATACCCAGCTGGGCGATACTCTTCAGCTCCTCTCGGGGGGCTTGCGCGCCGGCCACAGCATCCTTCGCGCCATCGACGCCGCCGCGGCGGAATCCCAGAAGCCCACGTCGGAGGAGATGCGGCGCGTTATCACCGAGACCAGCCTGGGCCGTGACCTGCTCGCAGCCCTCAATGATACGGCCCTCAGGATGAAGAATGAGGATTTCGTCTGGGTCTCGCAGGCCATCCAGATCAACCGCGAAGTGGGCGGTAACCTGGCCGAGGTCCTGGACCAGGTGAACGAGACCATCCGCGAGCGCAGCGAGATCAAGGGCCACATCAAGGCCCTTGCCGCGGAAGGAAAGTTCTCCGCCTACATCCTCATTGCCATGCCATTCGGAATCGTGGGCATGCTGCTTTCGGTCAGCCCCAACTACATGAACCCGATGTTCAGCCACCCCCTCGGCTGGGCCATGATCGGCGGCTCGTTTGTCCTCATGACCATCGGCGCGCTGTGGATGCGCAAGATCATCGACCTGAAGTTCTGAGGACATGATGAACCCTATGATTCTCCTGGCCGTTGTCCTGGTCTGCGTTCCCGTGGCCGGATTGGCCTGGTCCCTTCTGACGGCCGATCAAAGAGGCCGGGTGGCCACCGCTGAGCTGTTGAGCCGAGGCGCAGCACTCTCGGGAATTGGCGCTCCGCCCAGGGCCAGCGTGCTCGAAGCCATCGGGCGTCGGCTCACCCCGCCTGCGTACGTGGCGTTCCTCGACCGCCTACTGTCACTTGCCGGCAGGCCGGTATCGATGCCACTGGAAAAGGTCCTCGGCGCCAAGATTGCCATCGGCCTGGCGGGTGCGTCCCTCGGGCTCTACCTGGCCGCCGTCGGCACCACGCCCATGATGAAGCTCGCGGGCATCTTCCTCCTGTTCCTCGGCTACTTCATCCCGGACCTGATGCTGTACAGCAAGGGCCTGGAGCGGCAGAAGGCCATGCAGCTGGAACTGGCCAACACCCTGGACCAGATGCTGATCTCTGTGGAGGCGGGCCTTGGCTTCGAAGGGGCGATGGCCCGCGCCGGCGAAAACGGCAAGGGACCGCTGGCCGATGAGCTGGTCCGCACGCTGCAGGACATGCAGGTGGGCCGCAGCCGGCGCGAGTCGTACCAGGCACTGGCTGAGCGGACCAGCATCCCGGAACTGCGAAGCTTCGTCCAGGCGGTCGTGCAGGCCGATACGTACGGCATTGCCATCAGCCGCGTGCTGCGGATCCAGGCCAAGGTCATGCGCGTCAAACGCCGCCAGCGCGCCGAGGAAAAGGCCATGAAACTCCCCGTGATGATCCTTTTCCCTCTGCTGTTCTTTATCTTTCCGGTGCTCTTCATTGCCATTCTGGGGCCAGCGGTTATCAACACTGTTGTCACATTCAGCGGGCAGTGACGCCGGCCACGAGAAGTCAAGGATGACTCAAGGTTTCCACAGGATCTACTGAAAATGGGCTCTCACATAACTACAGGAAGTAGCCTTGAAACATGGATAGTCCACCACTCACTTCCAGCAGCGGGGGTGTCCCTGCCGAGCCGCTGGCCGCGGGGTCTGCTGCGGACGTGCGTTCCGGACAGCCGCAGGCGGGCGTCGCACCCGTCCGCTGGGTCGAACCGGACATCCTGGCGGAGCTGGAAGAAGAACTGGACGGCCCGGAACTTGCCCTTGGATTTGCCCGTGATTACGCGTCTTTATGGGACCTGCGCTTCAGCCGGCTGGCCGCAGCGGTCCACACTGAGGACCGCCCTGCTGCCTTGGACGCCGTCATCAGCCTGCGGATCGCCTCCGCCATGGTGGGCGGGATCCGGTTGTCAGCCCTGGCCCAAGGTCTGGAGGACGCAATCCGCCGCAACGACTTCGTCCATGGCCAGGCCTTGCTGGCAATCGTGGCCGAGCACGGCGTGCGTACAGTCTCCGAGCTCCAGGCAAGCTACATCCTCAAGAACGACTAGTGATCAGCGCCCGGCCAGCCTTGCAGGTTGGTCCTGTTCGGTGCGAGCCGGTAGCCCACCCCCCGCACGGTCTGCAGCCAGCGCGGTGACTGCGGATCTTCCCGCAGCTTGCGGCGAAGGTTCCCCACGTGGACTTCCACAGCCCGCTCGTCAGCCTCACTGATATAGGCATCGGCCTCATAAAGGTCGCCCCGGACCGCACGCACCAGATCCGACCGCCTGCATACTGCCCCCTCGCCGCGGAGCAAGGTGTGCAGGAGGTCGAATTCGCTGCGTGTGAGCCCGAGGTTGACCTCACCAATCACCACCGTGCGGGTCCGGTAGTTCAGAATGAGCCCGTTGTGTTGGATAACGCCCGCTTGGGTGAAGATTGCCGGCGCGGCCGGAGGTTCAGGCCATGAAGCCGGCTGAGGTGTATTGGTGCCTTCATGGCGCGGCCTGCGCATCATCGCTGCAACCCTTGCTCGGAGCTCACGAGGCCGGAAGGGCTTGGCGATGTAGTCATCCGCGCCTGCGTTCAGGGCCGAGAGCAGATCGGGTTCCTCGGTGCGGCCGGTCAGCATGACAACATAGGCATCACTGAAATTCCGGATGCGCCGCAGGACTTCAAAGCCGTCAATGTCCGGCAGGCCGATGTCCAAGGTGACCACCTGGGCCTTCTTATGTCGTACCACCTCTACGCCGGCCCGCCCCTCGGCGGCAGTATGGACCTCAAATCCGGCCTGACGCAGAATCCCCTCCAGGAGGTTCCGCACATCGGCGTCGTCTTCAATTACTACTGCTACCCCAAGATCTTCCATGTATATCCCCGTTGCCAGGTGAACGAGGCCCCCATCAGCCCAGCGCTAATCCCTCGTCCACTCCAACTCTCTATACGCTACAAGTATGAACGTCGGATGACACGCCTTCCTGCATTTAGTTTTGGAAAGTCAATTACCATGACATCGCAGCACATTAGTATTCGGAGGGTTGATTACCTCAGCATTCAGACATTCGGCGACATCATTTCATTGGGGACGGAATGGGGCCCGTCAGGAAAGTTGGAGATTCCGCATGGCTCGACGTCCCTCGCCCCGGGCGGTGGCCCTCTATTTCAGGAACCTCGGTCCCCGCACCCAAGTGGCCTTGTGCCAGCTTCCGCTATCCCTGATTGTTACCGTCCTTGGCGTGATGACACCCTTCGGCTGGCCATCCCTGCTGTCCAGCCCCTTCTACCTTGCCGGGCTGGCACTGCACGGCGCCCTCTTCCTGGCATGTTTCCTGACTCCCTGGGAGCGCCTGCGCCATAGTGCCTACCTAATCATTCCGGTGCTGGACCTTCTCGCCGTAGGACTCCTACGCAACGGCGCCGCGCCGCTCCTGCCGGGACTGGCAATCCTGGTGGTTTTTCCGGTGATCTGGCTCGCTGCTTCCGGGATGCTGGTCCGGACCAGCCTTGTACTGAGCGCTGTGGGTCCGCTCCTGATCATGGTTCCATCAACAGCTCCGAAGTTGCCCAACCTCACGGCAACGGACCTTACTCCACTTGTCCTTTTCCCTCTGGTGATGCTTGCTGTTTCTCTCGCAATCCGCTTCGCCAGCGTCAATATGCGCGTCCAGCAGCGCGAGCTACAAGCCATGGGCCAGGATCTGCGGGAGCTGCTCGCCGCGAGCCGGGAACGCGAGAAGCTCCTGGTGACCATCCTGGATGCCACCGACGTCGGCATTATTGCCGTCGATTCGAACGGTAACCAACTGCTGGCAAACAATATGATGAGGCGTTGGCAGCAGACCGCTGCACCCGCCGGCGTCGAGCCTGCCGACCACAGCGAACAGCGGGTCTTCGCCCAGGACAAAGTGACTCCCCTGCCGCCGGACAAGCGTCCGCTCCGGCGTGCCATCGAGGGTGAATCATTTGCGGACTATCTCGTCTGGATCGGCGATGCCCCGCAGCCGCGCGCGGTGTCCACCGCCGCCAGGCCGTTAATGGACGACGCCGGCCGCCTCACCGGAGCGGTGGTCGTCTACAACGACGTCACGGGGCTGGTTGAAGCCATGGCCGCGAACGAGGAACTGGTCTCGAACGTCTCCCACGAATTCCGGTCGCCGCTGAATTCGATCCTCGGCAACATTGACCTGGTGCTCGAGGACAGCGACGGACTTCCCGACGTTACGGTCCGGCGGCTGGAAGTGGTCCAGCGCAACTCCGAACGGCTGCTTGCCCTGGTCTCGGACCTGACGCTCGAGGCCGCCGCCGCCCTGAACGTCCACCCGAAGCGCACCGACATTTCCGGCCTGGTGGAGACCAGCATCGGCTCGGCGCAGGCGCAGGCGGAGCGAGCAGATGTGGCGCTGGTGGCCGATGTGCCCTCCCCGCTCTGGGCCTACGCCGACCCGCTCCGGATCGGCCAGGCACTGGACAATCTCGTGTCGAACGCCATCAAGTACTCCCCCGACGGCGGCACCGTGACCATCAGCGCGGCCGGCACCGAAGACTGGGTCAAGCTGGTTATTCAGGACACCGGGATGGGCATGGCACCGGAGGACGCGGCCAAGGTCTTCAGCCGGTTCTTCCGCGCCGAGGCTGCCCGGGACGCGGCCATCCCCGGAGCCGGGCTGGGCCTGGCCATCACCAAGACCATCCTGGAACGCCACGGCGGGGCCATCGCCTGCGCCAGTGCACTGGGCGGCGGCAGCACGTTCACCATGACCCTGCCCGTTGAATCCGCTGGTTGAGCTCGGCCACGGTGATTGAGCCCGTCGATGGGTCGGAGCTCAACCACCGGAGCTCAATGCTTGCGGACTGCCCTCGTCAGCTCGGCGCGGGCCAGCATCTCGTCGTCGGACGGGTAAGCCACTTCCTCAAGGACCAGCGGGTGCGGTGCAGCCAGCACGGACTTGGCGTCCCGCTTTTTGGCCAGCAGCCGCTCAAGCAGCCAGCCCGGCTCCTCGATGCCCTCGCCCACGAACAGGGCTGAGCCAACCAGGGAGCGAACCATGTTGTGGCAGAAGGCGTCTGCCTGGACGGTGGCCACAATGACGCCGTCTTCACTGCGGTGGAACTCGAAGCGCTGCAGCTCACGGACGGTGGTGGCACCCTCCCGCGGCTTGCAGTAGGACAGGAAGTTCTGCAGCCCCAGCAACTGCATGGCACCCACGTTCAGCAGGTCTACGTCCAGCGGGCTTTGGTGCCAGAGCGTGAAGTACCGTTCGAGCGGATCCCACAGGGCAGGTCCGTCCGCGATGCGGTAGCTGTAGCGCCGCCAGAGTGCAGAGAACCTGGCATCGAAACCCACGGGCGCCAGGGACACCAGGTGGACCTCGATAGCCCCGCTCAGGTCTCCCAACCCCCTGCTGAGGGCGCCACGAATCCGCCGAAGGAACGCGACGGCGGGATCCAGTTCGTGCCCGCGCGGCAGTTTCAGCCACTCTGCCTCGGTCAGGTCCAGGTGGACCACCTGGCCGCGGGCGTGCACACCGGCGTCGGTACGTCCCGCCACGGTGACCCGGATGGGCCGGCGGATCAACAACGCCAGGGCCTCTTCCAGGATGCCCTGGACTGTCCGCAATCCCGGCTGCACTGCCCACCCGTTGAAGGGGCCGCCGTCGTACGATAAATCGAACCGGACACGCAAAAACCCGCCGCCCCCCAAAACGGGGGCAGCGGGTTTTTGGTCGTTCATAGACATAAGTCTACTGGAGCGTCAGAGCCTGATTACTCAGCTTCGACGGCCTGTGCAGCGTCGCCACCGGCAGGCACGAAACCTGCGGCTGCGGCGGACTCAGCAGAGTCGAACCAGACTTCAGCAACCGTGGCGTCGTACCAGCGTGAGCCGGGAACGTGGTACTTCATGGAGTCCTCGTTGCCCTTGACCTCGAAGCCCTCAGGGGCAACGTTGTCAGCCGTAGCAGGCTTGGAACCGGCGTACTTGGCTTCAGCAGCTTCGGTTTCGACAGGCTCGGTTTCGACAGGCTCAGCAACCGGAGCAGCCTTAGCGGCAGCCTGGGTAGCCTCGGCCACAACGGCCTGCTTGGCGGAAACCGGCTCGAGAACCAGTTCGATGACAGCCATGGGAGCGTTGTCGCCCTTACGGTTGCCGATCTTGGTGATGCGGGTGTAGCCGCCGTTGCGGTTCTCCACTGCCTGTGCAATATCGGTGAACAGCTCGTGGACGATGCCCTTGTTGCTGATCAGGCCGAGTACACGGCGGCGGGAAGCCAGGTCGCCACGCTTGGCGAAAGTCACCAGACGCTCGGCGTAGGGCTTCAGTCGCTTGGCCTTGGTCACCGTGGTGGTGATCCGCTTGTGCTCGAACAGTGCGGCGGACAGGTTCGCGAGCATAAGACGCTCGTGAGCCGCTCCGCCTCCGAGGCGCGGACCCTTAGCGGGGGTAGGCATAATAGTTTCTCCTCATATGGAAGCCAGTTGTCTGCGCACACCGTGGTGCATCCAGCCAGCCGGCCAAGATCTGTTTGTTAGAGTTCGTCGTCGCCGAAGGCGGCGTCGTCCTCTTCAATTGCTGCGGCGCGTGCTGCGAGGTCAAAACCGGGAGGCGAGTCCTTGAGGGACAGGCCCAGTTCAACCAGCTTTGCCTTGACCTCGTCAATGGACTTCGCACCGAAGTTACGGATGTCCATGAGGTCAGCCTCGGAGCGTGCAACGAGTTCACCCACGGTGTGGATGCCCTCACGCTTGAGGCAGTTGTAGGAACGGACGGTGAGGTCCAGATCCTCGATCGGCAGTGCCATGTCTGCTGCCAGGGCAGCATCCGTCGGCGACGGGCCAATCTCGATACCTTCAGCTGCGGTGTTCAGCTCGCGGGCCAGACCGAAGAGTTCCACCAGCGTGGTACCTGCGGAAGCAACAGCATCGCGCGGGGCGATGGCCTGCTTGGTCTCGACGTCGACAATGAGCTTGTCGAAGTCGGTGCGCTGCTCAACACGGGTTGCTTCCACGCGGAAAGTAACCTTCAGGACCGGCGAGTAGATCGAGTCGACCGGGATACGGCCGATCTCGGAGTCGCCGGACTTGTTCTGAGCTGCCGAAACGTAGCCGCGGCCGCGCTCGATGGTCAGTTCGAGTTCGAACTTGCCCTTCGAGTTCAGCGTGGCAATGTGCAGATCCGGGTTGTGGAATTCGACGCCGGCCGGCGGAGCGATGTCCGCGGCGGTGACGACTCCGGGGCCCTGCTTGCGCAGGTAAGCCACAACCGGCTCGTCGTGCTCGGAGGAAACCGAGAGGCTCTTGATGTTCAGGATGATCTCAGTGACATCTTCCTTGACACCCGGAACCGTGGTGAACTCGTGCAGCACGCCATCGATCCGGATGCTGGTTACAGCGGCACCGGGGATGGAGGAGAGCAGGGTACGGCGGAGGGAGTTTCCTAGGGTGTAGCCGAAGCCCGGTTCCAGCGGTTCAATGATGAAACGCGAGCGGTTATCGGAGACGACCTCTTCGGAGAGGGTGGGGCGCTGTGCAATGAGCACTTAGGTTTCCTTTCGGCGAGCATCCGCTATATGACGCAACACAGGTGGTGGAAATTTGGTCTGAAGACTTAACGCGGCTGGGCTTGCCCGGACCATTGACGGTCCGGGCAAGCTCAAGCTGCTGGAAAAGCCTTAGACGCGGCGGCGCTTCGGCGGACGGCAGCCGTTGTGCGCTGCGGGGGTGACGTCCTGGATGGAGCCAACCTCCAGGCCAGCGGCCTGCAGCGAGCGGATTGCGGTCTCGCGGCCTGAACCCGGTCCCTTGACGAAAACGTCAACCTTGCGCATGCCGTGCTCCTGCGCACGCTTGGCAGCAGCTTCGGCAGCCATCTGGGCTGCGAACGGGGTGGACTTGCGTGAGCCCTTGAAGCCAACCTCACCTGAGGAAGCCCAAGAGATAACAGCGCCGTTCGGGTCCGTGATGGACACGATGGTGTTGTTAAAAGTGCTCTTGATGTGCGCCTGGCCCAGCGCGATATTCTTTTTGTCCTTCTTACGCGGCTTGCGAACCGCGCCACGAGTCTTCGGGGGCATTTTTTCTCCTACAGAAAGTTATTGGGGGAAAGATCCGCTATTCCCTCATTCGCCGGGTTACCTAAAATCGCGCCAGCGATTTTAGGGGGCAAATGGGACTTAACGAGCCTTCTTCTTGCCTGCAACGGTGCGCTTCGGACCCTTACGGGTACGTGCGTTCGTCTTCGTACGCTGTCCGCGCACTGGCAGGCCCTTACGGTGGCGAATACCTTCGTAGCTGCCGATTTCAACCTTGCGGCGGATATCAGCTGCTACTTCGCGGCGAAGGTCACCCTCAACCTTGTAGTTGCCTTCAATGTAGTCACGAAGTTCTACCAACTGGGTATCGGTGAGGTCCTTAACGCGGACGTCAGCGCTGATGCCAGTGGCAGCCAGGGTTTCGTGTGCACGGGTCTTGCCCACGCCGTAGATGTAAGTAAGCGCAATTTCCAACCGCTTTTCGCGGGGAATGTCTACGCCAGCGAGACGAGCCATAGTGGCAGTGCTCCTTGAATAAACCGGAGGTCGTAGGCAGTACACCCGCACGTTCTGTGCGGCCCCAGCCTCCGACCGGGGGTTAGCTGTCCGGGCTCATACGTCCCAGTTCAGCTTGTGCTGCCTTTTATTTACTTGCGTGGGTTAGCAACCCAGGATTTCCCTCGGGAGGGAAATTAGCCCTGGCGCTGCTTGTGGCGCGGGTTCTCGCAGATCACCATGACCCGGCCATTACGGCGGATCACTTTGCACTTTTCGCAGATCTGCTTGACGCTCGGCTTGACCTTCATGGCGTTCCTTTGCGTGTGGCAGTTGGTCAACTGGTGCAACCTTCAGCTCACGCTGAGGCCGCCCAGAATTTACTTGTAGCGGTAGACGATACGACCCCGAGTGAGGTCATAAGGGCTCAGTTCCACCACTACCCGGTCCTCTGGGAGAATCCTGATGTAGTGCTGGCGCATCTTGCCTGAGATGTGCGCGAGTACGATGTGCTTGTTGGTCAGCTCAACGCGAAACATCGCGTTAGGCAGCGCCTCAGTCACAACGCCTTCGATCTCAATGACCCCGTCCTTCTTGGCCATACCCTCCGCTAACTGTTGTTGCCGCAGCCCTGCCGGATTGCACCGGACATGACCACGAACGTTTTTGTTGGATCGGTGACCGCCTCCGGCCCCAAACAGGGCACAGCTGGGCAGACAACCAACAAACAACGTTACTACATCTGTACTCAGTTACCAAAAAATGCCGAGTTACACAATCCCGTCCAGGATCGCCAAGCGTACGACGTCGGCTGCCGCGCTCTGCAGGGAAATGAGACTCACCTGCCGGGCAGTTTCAGTGCTGCGGTCCAGCGCCACCTCGCCAGTGGCGAGGCAGAACACAGTATCCCCGTCGGCCAGCGTGTGCGAAGGGTTCAGCGCCCGAGCCAAGCCCGCATGCGCGGCGGAAGCAGTCCGCTTGCATTCGGCGGGGTCCAAGACAGCATTAGTCGCAACAACCACCAATGTCGTATTCAACGCTGTCGGCGCGTCTAAGGTGGGCCCACGCGAGCCGGGTTCCCTGGCCGAGCTTGCGAGGTTAGGGGGCTCGTGGGGAGGAACGACCGAGCGCGCGGAGGGTTGCGGCTCCTGCCGCCCGTCCGACACCGGAAAGCCAAGGGCGTTGACCACGGCCAGCGCCCCCACAACCACGCCGTTCTCGAGCGTGACCGATGCGGTACCCACTCCGCCCTTGAACTGTCCCCGGCCAATAAGAGCTCCGGTGCCGGCGCCCACACTGCCGCGTCCGACGTCGTGCCCGTCCTTTTCGGCAGCGGCCGCAACAGTTGCTGCGTAGCCCATGTCCGGCGTCGGGCGCGCAGAGAAGTCGCCGCCCCTGCCCAAGTCGAAGATGGCGGCGGCGGGGACGATCGGCACCACTCCCCCGGGGACGGCGAAGCCCCGGCCGTTCTCTTCGCACCAGCTCTGCGCACCGTGGGCGGAGACGAGCCCGTAGGCACTGCCGCCGGTGAGGACCACAGCGTCCACGGTGGACACCAGCGTGGTGGGGTCCAGCGCGTCAGTCTCATGCGTACCCGGGCCCCCGCCGCGGACGTCCACGGAACCGACTGTCCCCGGCGGCGGCAGAACCACGCTTACGCCCGTCAGCCAGCCGTCGCCGGTCTTCTGCTGGTGTCCTACCCGAATCCCCGGAACGTCAGTTATGGCTCCCATGGGCTCCATTGTGCTCCATCGCAGAACGGCGCTCCGGCGCCTCAAACAAACATTGTGCAATACTGCTGGAAACACGGCGTTAATGGGCGATGAAGCCTCCAACAACAATCCTCTGGCGAGGGCTTATGCGGGATTCTGCTCACCGTCCGTGTGGTGAAGTATGGCTAGATCCCCTGCCCGCAAGGCCCGCCTAGTGCGGGCCCCGATCCGTTGGAGACCCTCATGACTCGTCAACTCGCCTCCACACTTTCCACAGAGCCGCCGGGCCCTCCTGGCCCGCCAATGCGGCGACGCCCGAGGCACTGGTCCGGTCGGGCCCGGCGGGACTTCTTCGTGTTCCTGGCGCTGGCACTCCCAAACCTCGTACTCATTGCCGTGTTTACCTACCGCCCGCTCATCAGCAATATCTACTACTCGACCCTTGACTGGACCCTGGGTTCGGCATCGGCAACGGTGGTGGGACTGGACAACTACGTCACCTTCTTCAGCAGCAACGACGCTACCAAAGTGCTCGGCACCACGGCAGTGTTCACCCTGGTGACAGTGGGCGGTTCCATGATCCTAGGCCTGCTCATAGCTCTGGCGCTGAACTCCAAGGTCCGCGGCACAACGTTCGCTAGGTCGGCTGTTTTCGCCCCGTACGTGTTGTCCGGCGTGGGGGTGGGCCTGGTCTGGCTGTTCATTTTCGATCCCGGCTACGGTGTGCTGGCCTGGATCCTCCGCGGTCTGGGACAGCAGAGCCCGCAGTGGATCAATGACCCGCAGCTTTCCCTGGTGATGGTCATCCTCGTCTACATCTGGAAAAACCTCGGATACTGCGCCGTGGTGTACCTTGCCGGCCTGCAGTCACTGCCCCAGGACGTTATGGAAGCCGCCTCGCTCGATGGGGCGAACGGATTCAGGCGCTTCGTCAGTATGTCGATCCCGCTGCTGTCACCCACCACCTTTTTCCTGCTCATCACCAGCATGCTGAGCTCCCTTCAGGCCTTCGACCTGATCCGGATAATGACGCCGCTCGGGACTGGCACCAGCACCCTGATCTACGAGGCCTACCTGCAGGCATTCGGGGCCTTCAACAGGGCCGGATACTCCGCCTCGATTTCCGTGGTCCTGTTTGCCATCCTGCTGGTTGTCACCCTGCTCCAACTCCGCTTCGTGGAACGAAAGGTGCACTACTCATGAGTTCCCTGTCGCCGGTCAACCCCGACCCGAGCGCTCCCCCGCTGGTCCATCCTGAAGCATTCGTGCCCCGGGAGCGTCCGTTCTCGGCCCGGAACCTGCTCCAGACAATTCTCGGCGGGTACATTCCGCTCGTTGTTGCCACGATGGTGGTTTTCCTGCCCCTGCTGTGGATGATCCTGAGTTCCCTCAAACAGCCTGGTGAAATCATCACCACGGACCTGCAGATTCTTCCGAACAGCGTCAACGTGGAGAACTACAACATCGCCATGACCACCGTGCCGTTCGCCCAGTTCTTCATCAACAGCACGATCGTGACCGTGGTTGGCGCCACCGTCAAGGTGTTACTGGCCATCCTGACCGCTTATGCGCTGGTGTTTGTCCGCTTCCCGTTCAAAAACGCCATCTTCATACTGATTCTTGTGGCCCTGATGGTGCCGCCGCAGGTATCCATCCTGCCCAACTACATTCTGATTGCCGGCATGGGCGGCAAAAATACTCTCTGGGGCATCATCCTCCCAGGACTGGGAACCGCATTCGGAACGTTCCTCCTTCGGCAACACTTCCTGACCCTGCCAGCGTCGATCCTGGAATCCGCCGAGATTGACGGCGCAGGTCACTGGCGCCGCCTGTGGCAGATCGTGGTCCCTGTCTCAGTTCCTTCCATTGCCACAGTGGCGCTGGTGACGGTTGTCAGTGAATGGAACGAATACATCTGGCCGCTCATCATCACGGACCGTCCGGAAACCATGACCCTGCCGGTCGGCCTGACGCTGCTGCAGAACTCCGAAAGCAACGCCTCCGGCTGGGGCATCCTCATGGCCGGCGCTGTGCTGGTCATCGTACCCATCCTGGTGATCTTTGCAGCACTGCAGCGCTACATCGTTGCCGGCCTCACCCAAGGCAGCGTTACCGGCTGACCCGCGTCCGCCGTCGTTCTTCCACCAGAAGCAGCAATTCCCTTTAAGGCAACAACCGAAAGGAACCATCATGACCACGAATCTTGACCGACGGCACTTCCTGGGCCTGGCCGGCGTCACCGCCAGTGCGGCCGCGCTTTCCGCCTGCGGGGGCCCTGACACGGGCGGCACCCCGGCAGCAAGTAAAGCGGCGGACATTGATTTCAGCGGCGTCAAGCCGGCCGCGAAGATCGATTTCTGGTCCAACCACCCGGGCAAGTCCCAGGACGTCGAGAAATCCATCATCGAAAAATTCCACGCGAAGTACCCGGACATCAAAGTAAACCTGGTCACGGCCGGTGCGAACTACGAGGAAATCGCGCAGAAGTTCCAGACCTCGCAGGCCGCCAAATCGGGGCTGCCCGCTGTTGTGGTCCTGTCCGATGTCTGGTGGTTCCGCTACTTCACGAACGGCAGCATCATTCCGGTCGACGGGCTGATCAAGGAGCTGGACATCAAAGTCGACGATTTCCGACAATCCCTCGTTGACGATTACAAGTACGACGGCAGGCAGTGGGCGCTCCCCTACGGGCGCTCTACGCCGCTGTTCTACTACAACAAGGACCACTTTGCGGCCGCAGGCCTGCCGGACCGGGCGCCCGCAACGTGGCAGGAATTTGGCGAGTGGGCCCCGAAGTTGAAAGCGGCCTCGGGTGCACAGTATGCCTACATCTACCCCGCCCTGGCCGGCTACGCAGGCTGGACCCTGCAGAACAACCTTTGGGGCTGGGGCGGCGGCTGGTCAACGGACTGGGAGATCACCTGTGATTCGACCGAATCGGTGGAAGCATTGCAGTGGGCCCAGGACTCCATCTATAAGCACGCCTGGGCGGGGGTCTCGTCCAAGGAAGCCGCCGACGATTTCTCGGCCGGTCTGACCTCCTCCACCATCTCCTCGACTGGTTCCCTGCTCGGGGTGCTGAAGTCTGCCACCTTCAACGTTGGCGTAGGTTTCCTTCCCGGCGGCCCCAAAGCGAAAACCGGAGTTTGCCCCACAGGCGGCGCCGGCCTGGGCATCCCGAGCGGTATCAGCAAGGAGGAACAGCTCGCCGCGGGAACGTTCCTGAAGTTCATGACCGAGCCTGAAAACACGGCAGCATTCTCCGCCGCTACCGGATACATGCCGACCCGCACCTCCGCCGACATGACAGCAGTGCTGGCCAGAACTCCCCAGATCAAGACCGCCATGGACCAACTTGCCGTAACCAAGGTGCAGGACCGCGCCCGCGTGTTCCTCCCAGGCGCCGACCAGGAGATGGCCAAGGCTGCCGCCAAGATCCTTACCCAGGAAGGCGACGTAAAGGCCACCATGACCGAGCTGAAGGCCACACTCGAGGGAATCTACAACAAGGACGTTAAGCCGAAGCTCAAGGCCTGACGATGCACTAAGTGCCCTGCGATACGCAAAATCCCTGCCGCTACCGGTATTCAGGTAGCGGCAGGGATTTTGCGCGTCGACGGCAAAGCTGCGTCGAAGGACCTACGGGATCGGAACAGGCACGACGCCGAGCGGCACCAGGTGCTCCGCTCCGCCGTCGGGGGCTGAGAGTACCCAGATCCCCTTTTCATGGACCGCAACCGAGTGCTCCCATTGGCACGAGCGCTTGCCGTCGGTGGTCACCACGGTCCAGTCGTCCTCCAGCACGGCGGTGTCAATGCTGCCGCGGACCAGCATGGGCTCGATGGCGAGGCACAGTCCGGGCTTGATCTTGGGACCGCGGTGGCTGGTGCGGTAGTTCAGGACATCAGGGGCCATGTGCATTTCGGAGCCAATGCCGTGGCCCACATAGTCCTCCAGGATGCCCAGCGGCTTGCCCGGCACGGACGCGACGTAGTCGTCGATGGCTGCGCCGATGTCGCCCACGTGGCTGCCCGTGGCCAGCGCGGCGATGCCGCGCCACATCGCGGCCTGGGTGACATCGGAAAGCCGCTGGTCCTCGGGGTCAACATTGCCCACAATGACGGTCCGTGCAGAGTCGGAGTGCCAGCCGTCAACAATCGCGCCGCCGTCGATCGAGATGATGTCGCCGTCGTTGAGGACCTTGCCGCCGGGGATGCCGTGGACCACTTCCTCGTTCACGGAGGTGCAGATGGTGGCGGGGAAGCCGTGGTATCCAAGGAAGTTCGACTTGGCTCCAGCCTTGTTCACCACCGCGGCGAAAACATCGTCCAGCTGCTTGGTGGTGACGCCGGGAGCGGCGGCCGCCACAGCGGCGTCGAGCGCGCGGCTCAGCACCAGCCCGGCGTCGTGCATGAGGCGCATCTGGGCGTTGGTCTTGTATTCGATACGGGGCTGGCCGAAGGCCATGGTGTGTCCTCTCAATAGCTGAGGCTCCTCCCGGATGCCGGGAGGAGCCTCGAAAAGCTGGTGTGCCAGGCTTAGGCGGCCTGGGCTGCCTTGATAGCCTGCATCACGCGGTCGGTGACCTCGTCGATGCCGCCGATCCCGTCAACCTGGGTCAAGATGCCGCGCTCGGCATACTTGGCCACAACGGCTTCGGTCTGCTCGTGGTACAGGTCCAAGCGGTGGCGGATGACGGCTTCGTTGTCGTCGCTCCGGCCGGTTTCCTTGGCACGGCCCAGCAGGCGAGCGACGAGTTCCTCGTCATCGGCTGTGAGTTGCAGGACGACGTCGAGCTTTTCTTCGCTGTTCGCGAGGATACCGTCCAGGTAGTCCACCTGCGCCGTGGTGCGCGGGTAGCCGTCCAGGAGGAAGCCGTTTTCCACGTCCGGCTCGCTGAGGCGGTCGCGCACCATCTTGTTGGTGACGCTGTCCGGAACGAAATCCCCGGCGTCCATGTACTTCTTGGCTTCGATGCCAAGAGGAGTCTCGCCCTTCACATTGGCGCGGAAGATATCACCGGTGGAAATCGCCACGACGCCGAGGCGCTCGGAAATGCGTTCCGCTTGCGTTCCTTTTCCGGAACCGGGGGGTCCAATAATCAACATTTTCGTCATCGCAAAAGCCCTTCGTAGTGACGTTGCTGTAGCTGTGCATCTATTTGCTTGACGGTTTCAAGGCCAACGCCCACCATGATCAGGATCGAGGTGCCACCGAACGGGAAGTTCTGGTTCGCGTTGATCAGTACCAATGCCACCAGCGGAATCAGCGCCACGAAGCCCAAGTACATGGCGCCGGGCAGCGTGATCCGGGAGAGCACGTACTGCAGGTAATCCGCGGTCGGTTTTCCGGCACGGATACCCGGGATGAAACCGCCGTACTTCTTCATGTTGTCGGAGACCTCTTCAGGGTTGAAGGTGATCGCGACGTAGAAGTAGGTGAAGAACACGATCATGGCGAAGTACAGCGCCATATAGATCGGGTGGTCGCCTCGGGTCAGGTTGTTGTTGATCCACTCAACCCACGGCGCGAGAGCTTCGCCCGCTTTGGGCCGATTGAACTGTGAGATCAGTCCCGGCAGGTAGAGCATGGACGATGCGAAGATCACGGGGATCACGCCTGCCATGTTCACCTTGATGGGGATGTAGGTGCTGGTGCCGCCGACGGTCCGGCGTCCGATCATCCGCTTGGCGTACTGCACCGGGATTCGGCGCTGGGACTGCTCCACGAACACCACCAGGGCAACCGTCACAAGGCCGATGATCAGGACCAGGAAGAAGGTTCCCGGACCCTGCGAGCTCCAGATGGCACCGAGCGAGGTGGGGAACTGTGCCGAGATCGAGGTGAAGATGAGCAGCGACATGCCGTTACCCACACCCTTTTCGGTAACGAGTTCGCCCATCCACATGATGAGCCCGGTACCGGCGGTCAGCGTGATGATCAGCAGGATGGTGGTGATGATGCTGTTGTCAGGAATGATCGGCAGGGCACAGCCAGGGAGCAGCTGGCCCGAACGTGCCAGCGATACCAGCGTCGTGGCGTTCAGCAGGCCCAGGGCAATGGTGAGGTACCGCGTGTACTGGGTGAGTTTGGACTGCCCGGAGGCGCCCTCCTCGTACAGCTCCTGGAACCGGGGAATGACCACCCGAAGTAACTGCACAATGATGCTGGCCGTGATGTACGGCATGATGCCCAGCGCGAAGATGGACACCTGAAGCAAGGCACCGCCGCTGAACAGGTTGACGAGCTGATAAAGCCCGCCAGCGCTCTGACCGTTCTGCAAGCATTGCTGGACATTCTGGTAGTTCACACCAGGCGAGGGGATGAAGGCACCCAAGCGGAAGATTGTGATGATTGCCAGCGTGAACAACAACTTGCGTCGCAGGTCAGGCGTGCGAAAGGCCCGGCCAAATGCGCTAAGCAAGCGTCCTCCTGTGTTGTTTATAAGCGTGGTGTGATGGGGGACAATAATCCCAACAACCGAGTCTAACGGGTGGATCGGCCATGCGAACAATCCGCGAACCCGCGATTGCGGCGAACGGGCGGAAATAGTCGGCCGGCGGATGTGAAAAAAACTCCCGGCGTGCAGGGCCCTGAGGGCCTTGCACACCGGGAGTTCACAACGGGCGTTCGCCCACCGTCTACTAGAGCGCGGTGGTGCTTCCGCCTGCTGCTGCAATCTTTTCCGCGGCGCTGGCCGAGAATGCGTGGACGGTGACGTCAACCTTGACGGTGATGTCGCCGGTGCCAAGCACCTTGACGGGCTGGTTCTTGCGAACGGCACCCTTTTCGACCAGGTTCTCCACGGTGACTGCGCCACCTTCCGGGAACAGCTCGTTGAGCTTGTCCAGGTTTACAACCTGGAACTCAACCCGGAACGGGTTCTTGAAGCCGCGCAGCTTCGGCAGGCGCATGTGCAGCGGCAACTGGCCGCCGGCAAAGCCAGCCTTGATCTGGTAGCGGGCCTTCGTACCCTTGGTACCGCGACCAGCGGTCTTACCCTTGGAACCTTCACCACGACCAACTCGGGTCTTGGCGGTCTTGGCACCCGGGGCGGGACGCAGGTGGTGAACCTTCAGCGTGTTCTGCTTCTCAGCAGTCTCCGCGGCGATCTTTTTCTCTACCATTTACTTCGCCTCCTCTACCTTTACCAGGTGCGGAACCGTGTTGAGCATTCCAACCGTCACGGCGTCGGCGGTGCGGACAACGGTGTGTCCGATCCGCTTCAGGCCGAGGGACCGAAGGGTGTCGCGCTGGTTCTGCTTGCCGCCAATGGCGGACTTGATCTGAGTGATCTCCAACTGAAGGTCGGAGGGAATCAGGTTCTTAGCCATGGCTTAGACACCCGCCTTCTGGTTCAGGATTGCCTTCACCATTGCCGGCGGAGCAACCTCGTCCAGCGGCAGGCCGCGGCGTGCTGCCACTGCTGCCGGCTCTTCGAGCTGCTTCAGCGCAGCAACAGTCGCGTGAACGATGTTGATGGCGTTGGAGGAACCCAGCGACTTGGAGAGGATGTCGTGGATGCCCACGCACTCCAAGATGGCGCGGACCGGACCACCGGCAATAACACCGGTACCGGCGGAAGCCGGACGCAGCATTACGACGCCGGCAGCGGCCTCACCCTGAACGCGGTGCGGGATGGTGTTCCCAATGCGGGGAACGCGGAAGAAGGACTTCTTGGCTTCTTCTACGCCCTTCGCGATTGCGGCGGGAACTTCCTTAGCCTTGCCGTAGCCCACGCCGACCATGCCGTTACCGTCACCAACGACGACCAGAGCGGTGAAGCTGAAGCGACGACCACCCTTGACCACCTTGGAAACGCGGTTGATGGTGACAACGCGTTCAATGAACTGGCTCTTCTCGGCTTCGCGGCCGCCGTCGCGGCCACCACGGCCACCACGGCCGCCGTCGCGACCGCCCTGAGCACGGTCGCCACGCTCGCCGCCACGACGAGCGCCACCACGGCGGTCATCGGCAGCAGCTGCGGGCGCAGTGGTCTCAGTGGCCGGAGCAGCTACGGCTTCAGTAGCCTTCTGATCTGCAGACACAGTGTCCTTTTCCTTGTTTGCTTCCGTCACAGTGACAGCCCACCTTCACGTGCACCGTCAGCGACGGCGGCGATCCGGCCGTGGTACTTGTTACCACCGCGGTCGAAGACAACAGCTTCGATACCGGCAGCCTTGGCACGAGCGGCAACGAGCTCGCCAACGCGCTTGGCCTTGGCGGTCTTGTCGCCTTCGAATGCACGAAGGTCGGCTTCCAGTGTGGAGGCGCTTGCTACGGTCAGGCCCTTGGTGTCATCGACAACCTGGACGAATACGTGGCGTGCGGAGCGGTTGACGACCAGACGAGGACGTACAGCCGTGCCGGAGATGCGCTTGCGGATACGAAGCTGGCGGCGGCTGCGCGAAGCAGACTTGCTCTTGTTCGTTCGCTTCTTGTTAATTGAGATGGCCATGGTTACTTACCAGCCTTTCCGACCTTGCGGCGGATGACTTCGCCTGCGTAGCGGATGCCCTTGCCCTTGTAGGGGTCCGGCTTCCGCAGCTTGCGAATGTTGGCAGCAACCTCGCCGACCTGCTGCTTGTTGATACCTGAAACAGAGAGCTTGGTCGGGGTCTCAACTGCAAAGGTGATGCCGTCCGGTGCGGTGACATTTACCGGGTGGCTGTAGCCGAGAGCGAACTCAAGGTCAGATCCCTTGGCCTGTACGCGGTAACCAGTACCAACGATTTCAAGCTTCTTCTCGTAGCCCTTGGTAACGCCCTCGATCATGTTGGAGATCAGGGTGCGGGTCAGGCCGTGGAGTGAACGGGAGGCGCGCTCGTCGTTCGGGCGGGCGACAGTCAGGGTCTCTGCTTCCAGGGAAACCTCGATCGGGCTGGCCACAGTGTGGTTCAGCTCGCCTTTGGCACCCTTGACGCTGACGACAGAGCCGTCAACCTTGACCTCAACGCCGGCAGGAACGGTGATGGGGAGACGTCCAATACGTGACATTATTCTCTTCCTTTCCCGTTACCAGACGTAGGCGAGGACTTCGCCGCCCACGCCCTTCTTGCCGGCTTGCTTATCAGTCAAGAGGCCGGAAGAGGTGGACAGGATTGCGACACCCAGGCCACCGAGCACGTGCGGGAGGTTGGTGGACTTTGCGTAAACACGCAGGCCCGGCTTGGAAATACGGCGAACGCCAGCGATTGAACGCTCGCGGTTCGGTCCGAACTTAAGGTCCAGGGTCAGCTTCTTGCCAACCTCTGCGTCTTCTTCTTTCCAGGAGGCGATGTAACCTTCAGCCTTCAGGATGTCCGCAACGCGTGCCTTGAGCTTGCTGTACGGCATGGACACGGAATCGTGGTACGCCGAGTTTGCATTGCGCAGACGCGTAAGCATGTCTGCGACCGGATCAGTCATTGTCATTTGGGCTCTTGCCCTTCCTCATAACGGTTTCCTCGCTGCCGCATTAAGCTTCAGCGAAGGACCTGTTACGTAGTTAGATTAGTCTTCGGCCTTGAACGGGAAACCGAGTGCCTTAAGCAGCGCGCGGCCTTCGTCGTTGGTCTTGGCGGTGGTTACAACCGTGATGTCCATGCCGCGTACGCGGTCGATGGAATCCTGGTCGATTTCGTGGAACATAACCTGCTCGGTCAGACCGAAGGTGTAGTTGCCGTTGCCGTCGAACTGCTTGCCACTGAGGCCGCGGAAGTCGCGGATACGGGGCAGAGCCAGCGTGACCAGACGATCCAGGAATTCCCACATGCGGTCTCCACGCAGAGTTGCGTGTGCGCCGATGGGCATGCCTTCGCGCAGCTTAAACTGAGCGATCGACTTGCGGGCCTTGGTTACCTGCGGCTTCTGGCCGGTGATCAGGGTCAGATCGCGGACAGCGCCGTCGATCAGCTTGGAGTCCTTAGCAGCATCTCCAACACCCATGTTCACAACGACCTTCACCAGGCGGGGAACCTGGTTCACGTTGCTGTACTTGAATTCCTCAACGAGCGTGCTCTTGATGGAATCGGCGTACTTGGTCTTCAGACGAGGAACGATCTTCGCTGCCGGAGTCTCGAGAGTCTCAGTCATTAGATGTCCTTCCCGGAGCTCTTGGCCACGCGGACACGCACTTCGCGCTTCACGCCATCGCGCTCAACGGTCTCGGTGCGGAAACCGACGCGGGTGGGCTTCTTGGTGGACGGGTCAACCAGAGCCACGTTGGAGATGTGGATCGAAGCTTCTACGACCTCGATGCCACCGGTCTTGGTGCCGCGCTGCGACTGACCGGCCTTGGTGTGCTTGGTTACGCGGTTAATGCCCTCAACCAACAAGCGGTTGGTCTCGGGGAATACGCGCAGAACCTTGCCCTGCTTACCCTTGTCGCCGCCGCGCTCAGCCTTGGCGCCAGTGATGACCTGAACGAGGTCACCCTTTTTGATCTTAGCCATGGACTAGAGCACCTCCGGAGCCAGAGAAACGATCTTCATGAACTTCTTGTCACGAAGTTCACGACCAACCGGTCCGAAGATACGGGTACCGCGGGGGTCACCGTCAGCCTTCAGGATCACAGCTGCGTTCTCGTCAAACTTGATGTAGGAACCATCCGCACGGCGGCGTTCCTTCTTGGTACGGACGATGACTGCCTTAACAACATCGCCCTTCTTTACGTTGCCGCCCGGAATTGCATCCTTGACGGTAGCGACGATGACGTCGCCAATGCCTGCGTAGCGACGGCCAGATCCACCGAGAACGCGAATGGTAAGGATTTCCTTAGCACCCGTGTTGTCGGCGACCTTGAGTCGCGACTCCTGCTGAATCACTATTTACTCCTTGCGTCGCGCCGGTTCTCAGACCGAAAATCTTCCTACGGAATGAGCCTTGCGGAACGGTTGATCGGGGTGTCTCTTGACCTGCCTGGATTTTGCCAGACCAGGCCTAAACTCCCGTGCCAAAAACATTTGCTTCCCAGGCGGATCCGGACAGGTCCGAGGCGCTAGGGGGCACTATGCCGTGGCACGATTGTTTACGAGGTTGATGACGGCGCACAGAGGGCGCCATACAAACTCAATATCCTAGCACAGTTGGGGCCATCTCCCATATCACACGGCGGCATCCAGAGCACAACTATCGGACACCGGTAAGCCCAGCCAGCCCACCCGCCGCAAAACGCAGGAAACCCCCGCTCCCAAGAGGGAACGGGGGTTTCCGGTGCAGTACCTGCAGGCAGGCTGCGGGTGTTACTTAGCCTTTTCGAGGATCTCGACCAGACGCCACCGCTTAGTAGCGGACAGCGGGCGGGTCTCGGCGAGGAGAACGAGGTCGCCGATGCCGGCGCTGTTCTCTTCGTCGTGAGCCTTGATTTTCGTGTTGCGCCGGATGACTTTGCCGTACAAAGCGTGCTTTACGCGGTCTTCTACCTGGACAACGATGGTCTTTTCCATCTTGTCCGAGACTACGTAGCCACGCTTCGTCTTACGGTCACCGCGTTCGCCAGCCGTAGCTGCTGCGGAAACAGTTTCCGTCACGTTCTCGTCCTTTTCACTCACTTGGCATCCTCCTCGGCCTCAACCGTTTCAGCCGTTTCGGCCTTCTTGGCTGCAGCCTTCTTGGACTTCTTCTCTTCCTTGGCTTCCACAACCGGTGCGGCAACCTCGGCACGAATGCCCAGCTCGCGCTCACGGAGAACGGTGTAGATGCGTGCGATGTCCTTCTTTACCGCGCGCAGACGACCGTGGTTCTCCAGCTGACCGGTGGCGGACTGGAAACGCAGGTTGAACAGCTCTTCCTTAGCCTTACGGAGTTCTTCAACGAGGCGCTCGTTGTCGAACGTGTCCAGCTGTGCGGATGCAAGTTCCTTGGATCCTACTGACATTTCTATTCACCACCTTCGCGACGCAAAATGCGTGCCTTCAACGGGAGCTTGTGGATTGCCAGGCGCAGGGCCTCGCGAGCTACCGATTCCTCGACACCGGAGATCTCAAAGAGAACCCGGCCCGGCTTGACGTTTGAGACCCACCATTCCGGCGAACCCTTACCGGAACCCATGCGGGTTTCGGCAGGCTTCTTGGTGATCGGACGGTCAGGATAGATGTTGATCCAGACCTTGCCGCCACGCTTGATGTGGCGGGTCATCGCGATACGGGCAGACTCGATCTGACGGTTGGTGACGTATGCCGGGCTCAGAGCCTGGATACCCCACTCACCGAAGGAGACCTTGGTGCCGCCCGTAGCAGCGCCGGAACGACCCGGGTGGTGCTGCTTACGGTGCTTGACTCGACGTGGGATAAGCATTTAAGCCTGTCCTCCTTCTACTGCAGCAGGTGCAGCCTCAACTGCCGGAGCCTCGGCAGCCGGAGCTGCCTCCGCTGCCGGACGGTCGGTACGACGACGGCGGTCACCACGGTCAGCGCCGCCGGCGCCACCCGGGCGGCCCGGACGGTCGCTGGGGCCGCGGCCACGGGACGGAGCAGCAGCTGCCTGCTGAGCCAATTCCTTGGCGGTGACGTCACCCTTGTAGATCCAGACCTTCACGCCGATGCGGCCGAAGGTGGTCTTGGCCTCGTAGAAGCCGTAGTCGATGTTCGCACGGAGGGTGTGCAGGGGCACACGGCCTTCGCGGTAGAACTCCGAGCGGGACATTTCTGCGCCACCCAGTCGACCGGAGCAAGCGATACGGATGCCCTTGGCACCTGCACGCTGGGCGGACTGCATTGCCTTCTTCATCGCACGGCGGAAAGCCACACGGGAAGTCAGCTGTTCAGCAACGCCCTGGGCAACAAGCTGTGCTTCCATCTCGGGGTTCTTGACCTCGAGGATGTTCAGCTGGACCTGCTTGCCCGTCAGCTTCTCAAGCTCGCCGCGGATGCGGTCTGCTTCAGCGCCGCGGCGGCCGATAACGATACCGGGACGTGCCGTGTGGATATCCACGCGGACACGGTCACGGGTGCGCTCGATCTCAACCTTGGCGATACCGGCGCGCTCCATGCCAACTGACATGAGCTGGCGGATACGGATGTCTTCGCGAACGAAGTCCTTGTACCGCTGTCCGGGCTTGGTGCTGTCAGCGAACCAGTGCGATACGTGATCGGTGGTGATGCCGAGTCGGAACCCGTGCGGGTTAACTTTCTGTCCCACTTAGCGAGCCTCCTCTTTCTCAGGTGTAGCCACTACCACAGTGATGTGGCTGGTGCGCTTCTTGATCTGAAATGCACGACCCTGAGCACGCGGCTGGAACCGCTTCATGGTCGGGCCTTCATCAACGAACATTTCGCTGATGATGAGGTCGCTTTCGTCAAACGAAACACCGTCGCGGTCCGCGAGGGACCGGGCGTTTGCGATTGCCGACTGTACTACCTTGAATACCGGCTCCGAAGCTGCCTGGGGGGCAAACTTCAGAATTGCCAGAGCCTCATTCGCTTGCTTACCACGAACAAGGTTGACGACGCGCCGGGCCTTCATAGGCGTTACGCGGATGTGACGCGCAATTGCCTTGGCTTCCATTGCTTTCCTTCTCTCGTCTTTGACGTAAGTGCAGGCGCCTAGCGGCGCTTGCCCTTACGGTCGTCCTTGACATGGCCGCGGAATGTCCGCGTGGGAGCGAATTCGCCGAGCTTGTGCCCGACCATCGACTCGGTGACAAACACCGGAATGTGCTTGCGTCCGTCGTGTACGGCGATCGTGTGCCCGAGCATGTCGGGGATGATCATCGAACGGCGGGACCAGGTCTTGATGACGTTCTTGGTGCCCTTATCGTTTTCCCTGGCTACCTTTACAAAGAGGTGCTGGTCAACGAAAGGACCTTTTTTCAGGCTGCGTGGCATGTGTCCAGGCTCCTATCGCTTGTTCTTGCCAGTACGACGGCGACGAACAATAAGCTTGTCGCTCTCTTTGTTGGGACGCCGGGTGCGGCCTTCCCGCTTACCGTTCGGGTTGACGGGGTGACGTCCACCGGACGTCTTACCCTCGCCACCACCGTGCGGGTGGTCAACCGGGTTCATCGCGACACCACGGACGGTCGGGCGAACGCCCTTCCACCGCATGCGGCCGGCCTTACCCCAGTTGATGTTCGACTGCTCGGCGTTGCCGACCTCGCCGACGGTTGCGCGGCAGCGCACGTCAACGTTGCGGATTTCGCCGGAAGGCAGACGCAGCTGGGCGAAGCGGCCTTCCTTGGCAACAAGCTGGATCGATGCGCCGGCGGAGCGGCCCATCTTGGCGCCGCCACCCGGACGCAGTTCAACTGCGTGGATTACGGTACCAACCGGGATGTTGAGCAGCGGCAGGTTGTTACCGGGCTTGATGTCAGCACCGGAACCTGCCTCAACAACATCACCCTGGGAAAGCTTGTTCGGGGCGATGATGTAACGCTTGGTGCCATCAATGTAGTGCAGGAGGGCGATGCGAGCCGTGCGGTTCGGATCGTACTCAATTTCGGCAACGCGGGCGTTGACGCCGTCTTTGTCGTGGCGACGGAAGTCGATCAGACGGTACTGGCGCTTGTGGCCACCACCCTTGTGACGGGTCGTGATCTTACCGGAGTTGTTACGGCCGCCCTTTTTGGGCAGCGGACGTACCAACGACTTTTCCGGCGTCGACCGCGTGATTTCGGTGAAGTCCGCTACGCTCGAGCCACGACGGCCCGGGGTAGTCGGCTTGTACTTACGGATTCCCATAGTTTATTTCCTCGTTAAAGTGGTCTCCGCTACGAGAGCGGACCGCCGAAGATGTCGATGGTGCCTTCTTTGAGGCTCACAATTGCACGCTTGGTGTTCTTGCGGGTACCCCATCCGAATTTGGTTCGCTTGCGCTTACCGGCACGG
The DNA here is from genome assembly GCF_050156905.1 of Pseudarthrobacter sp. S3. Classification (NCBI taxonomy): domain Bacteria; kingdom Bacillati; phylum Actinomycetota; class Actinomycetes; order Micrococcales; family Micrococcaceae; genus Pseudarthrobacter; species Pseudarthrobacter sp. S3. The sequence continues at coordinate 3,146,939 of NZ_CP189583.1, forward strand.
TTGATGGTGTTGATCGATTCGACCTTGACGGAGAAAATCTTCTCCACGGCCAGCTTGATCTCGGTCTTGTTCGAGCGGGGGTCCACCAGGAAGGTGTACTTGCCCTCATCGATCAGGCCGTAGCTTTTTTCCGATACGACGGGTGCAAGCACGACGTCGCGCGGGTCTTTGATGGTGGCTGCACTCACTTGGCATCCTCCTCGTTCTTTGCTACTGCCCGGTCAGCAACGAATGCTTCGTAGGCAGCCTTGGTGAAGACAACGTCGTCAGAGACGAGTACGTCGTAGGTGTTCAGCTGGTCTGCGTACAGAACGTGAACACCGGCGAGGTTGCGCACGGAAAGTGCTGCAACATCGTTGGCGCGCTCGATGACAACCAGCAGGTTCTTGCGCTCAGAAACTTCGCGCAGCGTTGCCAGTGCGTTCTTGACGGACGGCTTGGTGCCCTCCACCAGTTCGGCAACAACGTGGATGCGTCCGTTGCGTGCCCGGTCAGAGAGTGCGCCGCGCAGTGCAGCAGCAATCATCTTCTTGGGGGTCCGCTGGCTGTAGTCACGCGGTGTGGGACCGTGGACTACGCCACCACCGGTCATGTGAGGAGCACGGATTGAACCCTGACGGGCGCGGCCGGTGCCCTTCTGCTTGAACGGCTTGCGACCAGCACCGGAAACTTCGGCGCGGGTCTTGGTCTTGTGGGTACCCTGGCGAGCAGCAGCGAGCTGGGCTACGACGACCTGGTGCAGCAGCGGCACGTTGGTCTGAACGTCGAAGATCTCTGCAGGCAGGTCAACCTTGACAGTGCTAGTCATTGAACTAGGCTCCCTTCACGGCGGTGCGTACGAGGACGACCTGGCCGCGGGCGCCGGGGACGGCACCCTTGATGAGGAGCAGCGACTTCTCGACGTCAACTGCGTGAACCGTGAGGTTCAGCGTGGTGTGACGAACGGCGCCCATGCGGCCGGCCATTTTCATGCCCTTGAAGACGCGGCTCGGGGTGGATGCGCCACCGATTGAACCGGGCTTACGGTGGTTCTTGTGAGCACCGTGTGAGGCGGGAGCGCCGTGGAAGCCGTGACGCTTCATAACACCGGCGAAGCCCTTACCCTTGGTGGTGCCAATAACGTCGATCTTCTGGCCGGCTTCGAAGAGCTCAACAGAAAGCTCCTGGCCCAGCTCGTAAGTGTCAGCATCTGCAGTGCGCAGTTCGACGACGTGGCGGCGAGGCGTGACGCCTGCCTTTTCAAAGTGACCAGCCAGCGGCTTGGTGACCTTGCGGGGATCGATCTGGCCGTAGCCGATCTGAACAGCTACGTAGCCATCAGTGGCTGCGTTGCGCAGCTGGGTGATGACGTTCGAATCTGCCTGGACCACAGTGACGGGGATGAGCTTGTTGTTCTCGTCCCAGACCTGGGTCATGCCGAGCTTCGTGCCCAGCAGGCCCTTTACGTTACGGGTTGCGGTCATAGTCTCTCAGCACCTCCCTACAGCTTGATTTCGATGTTCACGTCGGCCGGCAGGTCGAGACGCATAAGCGAATCAACAGCCTTCGGCGTGGGATCGATGATGTCGATAAGACGCTTGTGCGTGCGCATTTCAAAGTGCTCGCGGCTGTCCTTGTACTTGTGCGGAGAGCGGATAACACAGTAAATGTTCTTCTCCGTCGGCAGCGGCACGGGGCCAACTACCGTTGCGCCTGCGCGCGTGACCGTCTCAACGATCTTCCGTGCTGAAACGTCAATGACCTCGTGGTCATATGACTTCAGCCGGATGCGGATTTTTTGTCCCGCCATGTCGCCTGACTCTCTTTCAGTTAGTGCTGCTCCCGGTGAGGGCTGCTCTGTTCACTTTCTTGTTGCATGTGGCTGCCGAAGCATTTGAAGTCTGAACTACCACCCGCCGCACAAGCTGAATCCGGATGAATCCGGGTTCCTCAACCTGCCGACGTAACCGACCCCCGCGGTCGGGCGTGTCGTGCTTAGCACGCATACAAATCCGCAGTTCCATGGGGAGTGGGTTATGTTTGGGCTTCCACTTGGACCCTGACACCCGGCATTATCCGGATCGGGACACGAAGAAGCGCTTGAACAACTCATCTAGTATGCCGGATATTATGCCCAGAAGCGAATCTGCAGGCTGGCGCCTCCCCGGACAACAGATGGGCCAGCACACCGCTCATTCGGGCCCTGCACCGCCTGCGGTCATTGCCTTCGGCAACATCCGAATGGATGATGGGGGAATGACCGTCGCAAATGACGTTTCCGTCCAGGACCTGGCCGGCCGTCTACCCAGCTCATTCACCCTGGGAGTTGCCGCGGCCGCCTTCCAAATCGAAGGCTCCCTCTCTGCTGACGGGCGTGGTCCCTCCGGCTGGGACGCCTTCGCGGAGAAGCCCGGCGCCATCATCGATGGACATTCCCCCGCCGTGGCCTGCGACCACTACAACCGCTCGCCCGAAGATGTGGCTCTGATGCGGGATCTCGGCGTAGATTCCTACCGCTTTTCCATCTCGTGGCCGCGGATCCAGCCGGACGGCCGCGGCGCGTTCAACGAACAGGGTCTGGACTTCTACGACCGCCTGATCGACCAACTGCTTGAGGCCGGCATCTCCCCCATGGCCACCCTCTACCACTGGGATACGCCCCTGCCCCTGGAGCACCGTGGCGGCTGGATGAACAGGGCAACCGCCGAACGCTTCGCTGAGTATGCCGGGGAGGCCGGCCGGCGTTTTGGTGATCGCGTGGACCAATGGGTCACCCTCAACGAACCCGCCTCTGTAGTGCTCAACGGCTATGCTCTGGGCGTTCATGCCCCCGGACAGGACCTGCTCTTTGACGCCTTTCCTGCCGTCCACAACCAACTGCTTGCCCATGGCATGGCTGTCCAGGCGTTGCGTGCAGCAGGGGTCCGCGGCGGAATCGGCGTGACCAACCTCCACTCCCCCGTCCGGCCAGCCACGCGGAAAATCACGGACAAGTACATCGCGCTGGTGTTCGACCTGATGCTCAACCGGATATATGCCGATCCGGTCCTCCTGGGCCGCTACCCCCGCCCGCCGCTCATCGCCAAGCCCTGGTTCCGGTCCTTCGGCAGAATCCCCGACGCCGACCTCCGCACTATCCACCAGCCCCTGGACTTCTACGGCGTGAACTATTACTACCCCACGAAGGTGGCAGCCGGACGGGGGCCGGCCGAAAGTCCCACGGGTCCCGCCGAGGCCATGGTGCGGGTGCCGTTCCACCAGGAGCCGTTTCCCGAATACGGCACTACTGGTTTCGGCTGGCCGGTAGCACCGGAGCATCTGGGTATCCTGCTGCGCGAACTCAAGGACCGCTATAGAGGGGACCTGCCCCCGCTGTACATCACCGAAAGTGGCGCCAGCTTCCCGGAGCCTGACCATGTGAACGGCCCCATCCAGGACCAGCAGCGGATCAATTACATCGCGGGACACCTGCGGCACGCGCTGGAAGCGACGGCACCGGGCGGAATCGCCCACGACGTGGACCTCCGCGGCTATTACGTCTGGACCCTGATGGACAACTTCGAATGGGCTGCGGGGTACTCACAGCGCTTCGGCCTGGTGCACGTGGATTTCGACACCCTGGAGCGAACTCCCAAGGAATCGTTCTACTGGTACCGGGCACTCAGCCACGCCCGGAGATCCCTGGCCGGCGAAGGCCCTCCGGCGTGAAGCCCGCTTGGCTGAACTGCGGCTAACACCAGGCTGACCCCCGGCGACCCCGGACGAACGCCACGCTGACGCGGCCCGGCCCTGCTACTTGTCCTTGTTCGCCCGGTTGATGCGTTTGGCGCGGTCAATCTCGGTGCGGAAATGCTTCTTCGCCCAGAAAACTCCGGCAACCACGGCTACTGCGATGATCAGAAATATCAGCCATCCCATGATGTACTCCTCTCGCTATCAGCAACAGTATCAGGGCCAGCGTGACGGTAACTGTCGTCGCGGGACAGCGGGTTGGACTCAGGACCAGGAGTCATCTCCGGCCCCTCGGCCGGCGTTCGACCACTCCGACGCCAAGTCTGCGCCGATGGAACTTGGCCCTGGCGTGGCGCCCTGACCTGGCTGGCCTGACGGCTGGAGCTTGGCCACGGCGTCAAGCCACCCCTGAAGGTGACCGGCAGGGTAGGCCGCTTCATAAGATTCGTCCCTCACCGCGTTCCCTCCAAAGGCAGGCCTGCCTGCACAGTTAATCCATTGATTGGATTAACTGTGACAAAAGAACAGCCCCGCTGCACTAGCAGCGGGGCTGTTGCAAACTTTGCGTCAAGCCGTCAGACGGCCATCGGCTCCGTGATCAACAAGTAAATTACTTGATGATCTTGGTAACGCGTCCTGAACCAACGGTGCGGCCGCCTTCGCGGATAGCGAAGCCGAGGCCCTCTTCCATGGCGATGGGCTGGATGAGCGCAACGGTCATCTCAGTGTTGTCGCCAGGCATAACCATTTCCGTGCCTTCCGGCAGGGTGATAACGCCGGTTACGTCCGTGGTGCGGAAGTAGAACTGCGGGCGGTAGTTCGAGTAGAACGGGTTGTGGCGTCCGCCTTCATCCTTGGAGAGGATGTAGACGTTGGCCTCGAAGTCGGTGTGCGGGGTAATGGAACCCGGCTTGACGACAACCTGGCCACGCTCTACGTCATCACGCTTCAGACCGCGGAGCAGGAGGCCACAGTTCTCGCCGGCCCATGCTTCGTCGAGCTGCTTGTGGAACATCTCGATACCGGTAACCGTGGTCTTCTGGACCGGGCGGATGCCGACGATCTCGACCTCAGAGTTGATGGCGAGGGTTCCACGCTCGGCGCGGCCCGTTACAACGGTGCCACGGCCGGTGATCGTGAAGACATCTTCGATCGGCATCAGGAACGGCTTGTCACGGTCGCGTACGGGGTCCGGAACGGACTCGTCAACGGCTGCCATGAGGTCCTCGACGGACTTGACCCAGATGGGGTCGCCCTCGAGAGCCTTCAGACCGGAAACGCGAACAACCGGAGCTTCATCGCCATCGAAGCCCTGAGCCGAAAGCAGCTCACGAACTTCCATTTCAACGAGGTCCAGCAGTTCTTCGTCGTCAACCATGTCGGACTTGTTCAGCGCAACCAGCAGGTAGGGAACGCCAACCTGGCGGGCAAGCAGAACGTGCTCGCGGGTCTGAGCCATCGGGCCGTCAGTGGCGGCAACCACGAGGATTGCACCGTCCATCTGTGCAGCACCGGTGATCATGTTCTTGATGTAGTCAGCGTGACCCGGAGCGTCTACGTGTGCGTAGTGGCGCTTCTCGGTCTGGTACTCAACGTGGGAAATGTTGATCGTGATGCCACGCTGGCGCTCTTCCGGAGCAGAGTCAATCGACGCGAAGTCGCGCTGCTCGTTGAGAGTCGGGTACTTGTCGTACAGCACCTTGGAAATGGCGGCAGTCAGCGTCGTCTTACCGTGGTCAACGTGACCAATGGTGCCGATGTTGACGTGCGGCTTAGTCCGCTCGAACTTTGCCTTTGCCACAGGTTCCTCCTAGAACGTTTTCAAATGACTTACCCTTCAACCGCGCTTATCGCGGCAGAAACTCAGGCAAGTCTACTTGGGGGGCTTTGGATTGGTGAAATTGCAGATTCAGGAACTAATACTAGTCCCTCGAGCCTGTTCGTGCAGATGGCCGGGGCCCGGCTTGACCGGACCCGGCCACCTGCACCAGGTGAGCTTCCGTGAACCGGAAACGCACCCGAGTTTTTTGCTGCGAAAGTCCGAAGACTACTCGCCGCGGTTCTTCTGGATGATCTCGTCGGCAAATGCCTTCGGGACCTCGGCGTAGCTGTGGAAAGTCATGGAGTACACAGCGCGGCCCTGGGTCTTCGAACGCAGGTCACCGATGTAGCCGAACATGCCGGACAGCGGGACGTGCGCACGGATGACCTTGACACCCTGTGCATCTTCCATGGACTGCATCTGGCCACGGCGGGAGTTGAGGTCACCGATTACTTCACCCATGTATTCCTCAGGGGTGCGGACCTCTACATCCATCAGCGGTTCGAGCAGGATGGGGTTCGCCTTGCGTGCGGCTTCCTTGAAAGCCATACGGCCGGCGATCTTGAACGCCATTTCCGAAGAGTCAACATCGTGGTAAGCGCCGTCAATCAGCGTCGCCTTGATGCCAACAACCGGGTAACCGGCCAGGACGCCGTCGTTCAGTGCATCCTGGATACCGGCGTCAACCGACGGGATGTATTCGCGCGGAATACGGCCACCAGTGACCTTGTTCTCGAACTCGTACAGCTCGCCCTCGGAAGTGTCCAGCGGCCCAATGGCAATCTGGATCTTTGCGAACTGACCCGAACCACCGGTCTGCTTCTTGTGCGTGTAGTCGTGACGCGCAACAACATTCTTGATTGTTTCGCGGTAAGCGACCTGCGGCTTGCCAACGTTGGCCTCGACCTTGAATTCGCGGCGCATGCGGTCCACCAGGATATCCAGGTGGAGCTCGCCCATGCCGGCGATGATGGTCTGACCGGTGTCCTCGTTGAGGGAGACCTGGAAGGTCGGGTCCTCAGCGGAGAGCTTCTGGATGGCCAGTGAGAGCTTCTCCTGGTCACCCTTGGTGTTCGGTTCGATCGCAACCGAGATCACGGGCTCCGGGAAGCTCATGGACTCGAGGACGATCTGGTTGCCGGAGTCACACAGGGTGTCGCCCGTGGTGGTGTCCTTCAGCCCGATCGCTGCGTAGATGTGGCCCGCGGTAGCGCCCTCAACGGGCATTTCCTTGTTGGCGTGCATCTGGAACAGCTTGCCGATGCGCTCCTTCTTGCCCTTGGTGGAGTTGACCACCTGAGCACCCGCTTCGACGTGACCGGAGTACACGCGGATGAAGGTGAGCTGGCCGAAGAACGGGTGCGCAGCAATCTTGAACGCCAGAGCCGAGAACGGCTCCTCGGAGGAAGGCGCGCGCGTGAGTTCCTTCTCTTCGTCGCGAGGATCGTGACCGATCATCGGCGGGACGTCGAGCGGGTTCGGCAGGTAGTCAACCACGGCGTCAAGCATCGGCTGAACGCCACGGTTCTTGAACGCGGAGCCACAGAAGACCGGGTAGAGCTCAGAGTTGATCGTCATCTTGCGGATGCCGGCCTTGAGCTCCTCGACGGTGAGTTCTTCACCCTCGAGGTACTTCTCCATGAGCTCTTCGGTAGCGTCAGCCACCGTCTCAACGAGGGCAGCCCGGTATTCCTTGGCCTTCTCCAGCAGATCCGCGGGGATCTCCTGAACCTCGTACTTGGCACCCATGGTGACGTCACCCTTGGAGTCGCCCGGCCAGACCAGCGCGCGCATTTCCAGGATGTCGACAACGCCGGTGAAGTCGTTCTCGGCACCGATCGGCAGCTGCATAACGAGCGGCTTGGCACCGAGGCGGCTGATGATGGTATCTACCGTGTAGTAGAAATCAGCACCGAGCTTGTCCATCTTGTTGACGAAGCAGATACGCGGAACGTTGTACTTGTCAGCCTGGCGCCAAACGGTCTCAGACTGCGGCTCGACACCTTCTTTACCATCAAACACGGCAACGGCGCCGTCGAGGACGCGCAGTGAGCGCTCAACCTCGACGGTGAAGTCAACGTGGCCAGGGGTGTCAATGATGTTGATCTGGTTGTTGTCCCAGAAGCAGGTCACGGCGGCAGACGTGATGGTGATGCCGCGTTCCTTTTCCTGTTCCATCCAGTCAGTCGTCGAAGCGCCGTCGTGCGTTTCGCCGATCTTATGGTTCACACCTGTGTAGAACAGAATGCGCTCGGTGGTGGTGGTCTTGCCGGCATCGATGTGAGCCATGATGCCGATGTTGCGGACCTTACTAAGGTCTGTAAGCACGTCCTGTGCCACGGTGTCTCCCTTTCGGATGGACTACGCGTTCGCCGCCGGCTCAGTCGAGCCGGCGGCGTCCGGGAAGTATTACCAGCGGTAGTGTGCGAAGGCCTTGTTGGACTCGGCCATCTTGTGGGTGTCTTCGCGACGCTTCACAGCGGCACCGAGACCGTTGGAGGCATCCAGGATTTCGTTCTGGAGGCGCTCGGTCATGGTCTTTTCACGGCGGGCCTTGGAGTAGCCAACCAGCCAACGCAGGGCGAGGGCGGTGGAGCGGCCCGGCTTGACCTCAACCGGAACCTGGTAGGTAGCGCCACCAACGCGGCGTGAGCGGACCTCGAGGGAAGGCTTGACGTTCTCCATGGCCTTCTTGAGGGCTGCTACGGGGTCGCCGCCGGACTTGGCGCGGGCGCCTTCGAGGGCACCGTAAACAATGCGTTCTGCGGTGGACTTCTTGCCGTCAACCAGCACCTTGTTGATCAGCTGGGTTACCAGCGGGGAGCCGTAAACGGGATCTAGTACGAGCGGCCGCTTGGGGGCCGGACCCTTGCGAGGCATATTACTTCTTCTCCATCTTTGCGCCGTAGCGGCTGCGTGCCTGCTTACGGTTCTTCACACCCTGGGTATCGAGGGCGCCACGGACGATCTTGTAACGGACACCGGGGAGGTCCTTCACGCGACCGCCGCGAACGAGCACAATGGAGTGCTCCTGCAGGTTGTGGCCTACACCGGGGATGTAAGCGGTAACTTCAACGCCACCGTTGAGGCGCACACGTGCAACCTTACGAAGAGCCGAGTTCGGCTTCTTGGGGGTGGTGGTGTAAACGCGGGTGCAAACACCGCGGCGCATCGGGCTGCCGTTAAGCGCGGGAGCCTTGGTCTTTTTGACCTTAGGCGTGCGGCCCTTGCGGACCAGCTGGTTAATCGTAGGCACTCTCGTGTTCTCCGTTGGTTTGATCTCTACCTTCACGCTCAAGCGCCAGCCCGAGCACAATGGTTTTGGCGTTGTTCCTTGCAGCTGCGGCTCTTGAAGCTTGCGTAGGCGTGCAAAAGCGTGGCATTCGTTGCGCACCTTACCCGCAACCCGGAAACAAGCTCCACCCAGCATCATGAGAACAAAACCAAAATGATGCTGCGGCGGCCTTCATCCACTGCCACACAGAACAATTACACAAAGTTTAGCACGGCTGGACCCGGGACCTTAAACGGGTGTAGACGAAAGGCCCCGCCTCCACGGAGTGGAAGCGGGGCCTTTCAACGCAATCGACTAACGGAAATCGTTGCCGAGATCGTAGTCATCCAGCGGGATGGCGTGGAACTCAGGAGCTCCGTCGCCGCCCAGGGAGTCATACGAGAAGTCACTGAACGCGCTGGGGCCGGTGAACAGGTTGGCCTTTGCTTCTTCAGTGGGCTCCACGGTGACCTCGGTGTAGCGCGGGAGACCCGTGCCGGCCGGGATCAGCTTACCGATGATGACGTTCTCCTTGAGGCCGAGCAGCGGGTCGCTCTTGCCTTCCATGGCCGCCTGCGTCAGAACGCGGGTGGTCTCCTGGAAGGAAGCGGCCGACAGCCAGGACTCGGTGGCCAGGGACGCCTTGGTGATGCCCATGAGCTCAGGACGTCCGGAAGCCGGAGTCTTACCCTCGGACACAACGCGGCGGTTGGCCTCCTCGAAGCGGCTGCGCTCGGCGAGCTCGCCGGGGAGCAGATCCGATTCGCCGGACTCGATGACCGTGACGCGGCGCAGCATCTGGCGGACGATAACCTCGACGTGCTTGTCGTGGATACCGATGCCCTGGCTGCGGTACACGCCCTGGACCTCGTCCACCAGGAACTTCTGCGCGGCACGGGGACCCATGATGCGCAGAACCTGCTTGGGATCCACCGGACCGTTGATGAGCTTCTGGCCTACTGTGACGTGCTCGCCATCCTCGATGAGGAGGCGTGAACGGCGCAGTACCGGGTAGGCGATCTCTTCAGAGCCGTCATCCGGGGTGATGACCAGGCGCATCTGACGCTCGGACTCTTCGATGGCGATGCGGCCGGCTGCTTCAGCAATCGGCGCGACACCCTTCGGAGTACGGGCTTCGAAGAGCTCCTGGATACGGGGCAGACCCTGGGTGATGTCGTCGCCACCGCTGGCGGAAACAGCACCACCGGTGTGGAACGTACGCATGGTCAGCTGGGTACCGGGCTCGCCGATGGACTGTGCGGCGATGATGCCGACAGCCTCGCCGATGTCCACGGTCTTGCCGGTGGCCAGTGAACGGCCGTAGCACAGGGCGCAGGTGCCGACGCTGGACTCACAGGTGAGTACGGAGCGGACCTTGACCTCGGTGATGCCTGCTGCGAACAGTTCAGCGATCACGACGTCGCCGCAGTCGGTGCCGCCGGCCGCAAGGACATTGCCCTTGGAGTCCACAACATCAACAGCCAGCGTGCGGGCGTAGGCACTGTTCTCAACGTTCTCATCCAGGACCAGCTCGCCGTTGGCGTCCGGCACGGCGATTGCCGTTACCAGGCCGCGCTCAGTGCCGCAGTCCTCTTCGCGAACGATAACGTCCTGCGACACGTCCACCAGACGACGGGTCAGGTAACCCGAGTTGGCGGTACGCAGCGCGGTGTCAGCCAGACCCTTACGGGCACCGTGCGTGGCGATGAAGTATTCCAGCACCGACAGGCCCTCACGGTACGAGGACTTGATGGGACGCGGGATGATTTCACCCTTAGGGTTGGCCACCAGGCCACGGATACCCGCGATCTGACGGACCTGCATCCAGTTACCACGTGCACCGGAGGACACCATGCGGTTGATGGTGTTCATCGGCGACAGGTTGTCACGCATTACCTGTGCGATCTCGTTGGTTGCCTTGTTCCAGATCTCGATCAGTTCCTGGCGACGCTCGTCGTCGTCGATCAGGCCCTTGTCGTACTGTCCCTGGATCTTGGCAGCCATGGTTTCGTAGCCGGCGAGGATCCGCGGCTTGTCCTTGGGTACTTCGATGTCCGAGATGGCGACGGTAACGCCCGAGCGGGTGGCCCAGTAGAAACCGGCGTCCTTCAGGTTGTCCAGCGTTGCCGCCGTGACCACCTTCGGGTAGCGCTCGGCGAGATCGTTGACGATCGTGGACAGTTCGCCCTTGTCCGCAACGTTCTCAACCCACGGGTAATCGGCCGGCAGCGTCTGGTTGAAGATGACCTGTCCCAGGGAGGTCTGGACGATCACCGGCTGGCCGGCTTCCCAGCCTTCCGGAGCTTCCCAGCCCGAGTACGGAACAAAGCCTTCGAGACGGATCCTGACCTGCGAGTTCAAGTGCAGCTCGCGGAGGTCGTAGGCCATGATGGCTTCGGAAACCGAGGAGAAGACGCGGCCTTCGCCAGCTGAACCGACACGCTTGGTGGTCAGGTGGTAGAGACCGATGATCATATCCTGCGAAGGCAGGGTGACCGGGCGGCCGTCGGACGGCTTCAGGATGTTGTTCGAGGACAGCATCAGGATGCGTGCCTCGGCCTGGGCCTCGGGGCTCAGCGGCAGGTGGACTGCCATCTGGTCGCCGTCGAAGTCAGCGTTGAAGGCGCCACAAACCAGCGGGTGGAGCTGGATTGCCTTGCCTTCAACAAGCTGCGGTTCGAACGCCTGGATGCCAAGGCGGTGCAGGGTGGGTGCACGGTTGAGCAGCACCGGGTGTTCGGTGATGATCTCTTCCAGCACGTCCCAGACCTGCGGACGGTAACGCTCGACCATGCGCTTGGCCGACTTGATGTTCTGTGCGTGGTTGAGGTCAACCAGGCGCTTCATCACGAACGGCTTGAAGAGCTCCAGTGCCATCTGCTTGGGCAGACCACACTGGTGCAGCTTCAGCTGCGGGCCGACGACGATGACCGAACGGCCGGAGTAGTCAACGCGCTTGCCGAGGAGGTTCTGGCGGAAGCGACCCTGCTTGCCCTTGAGCATGTCGCTCAGGGACTTCAGCGGACGGTTGCCAGGACCGGTAACCGGACGGCCGCGACGGCCGTTGTCGAAGAGGCTGTCAACAGCTTCCTGAAGCATGCGCTTCTCGTTGTTGACGATGATCTCCGGGGCACCGAGATCAAGCAGGCGCTTGAGGCGGTTGTTGCGGTTGATCACACGACGGTAGAGGTCGTTGAGGTCGGAGGTCGCGAAGCGGCCACCGTCCAGCTGGACCATCGGGCGCAGTTCCGGCGGGATCACCGGGACGGCGTCCAGCACCATGCCGAGCGGGCTGTTGTTGGTGGTCAGGAACGCGTTGACCACCTTCAGTCGCTTCAGGGCGCGGGTCTTGCGCTGGCCCTTGCCGTTGGCAATGATGTCGCGCAGCAGGTCAGACTCGGCCTGCATGTCGAAGTTCTCAAGGCGCTTCTTGATCGCTTCGGCACCCATGGAGCCTTCGAAGTACATGCCGTAGCGGTCGCGCAGCTCGCGGTAGAGGCCTTCGTCGCCTTCGAGGTCTGCGACCTTCAGGTTCTTGAAACGGTCCCAGACCTGCTCGAGGCGTTCGATCTCGGCATCGGCACGCTTACGCACGTTAGCCATCTGACGGTCTGCCGAGTCGCGGGCCTTCTTTTTGTCGGCAGCCTTGGCACCTTCACCTTCGAGGCGCGCGATCTCGTTTTCGAGGTCACGGGCGATCGTGGCGATGTCGGAGTCGCGGTTGTCGATCAGCTGCTTCTTCTCGATGTCGTGCTCAACCTGCAGGTTGGGCAGTTCCTCGTGGCGGCTGTCGGCGTCGACGCTGGTGATCATGTAGGCAGCGAAGTAGATGACCTTTTCGAGGTCCTTCGGTGCCAGGTCAAGGAGGTAGCCCAGACGGGACGGAACACCCTTGAAGTACCAGATGTGCGTGACCGGGGCGGCCAGCTCGATGTGGCCCATGCGCTCACGGCGGACCTTCGCACGGGTGACTTCAACGCCACACCGCTCGCAAATGATGCCCTTGAAGCGCACACGCTTGTACTTACCGCAGTAGCATTCCCAGTCACGGGAAGGGCCGAAGATCTTCTCGCAGAAGAGGCCGTCCTTCTCGGGCTTGAGTGTGCGGTAGTTGATGGTTTCCGGCTTCTTAACCTCGCCGTAAGACCAGCCACGGATGTCATCCGCGGTGGCGAGGCCGATCTGCATGAGGCCGAAGGAGGATTCGCTGGACATATGGTCCCTGTTCTCTCTTGTTCTCTAAATTCTGAAGTCTTGGTTACGGGAAGAGGGAGGGGCCCGACGGCGGCGATCACCGCCGTCGGACGCCCTGCTAAACCTCTTCTACGGAACTGGGCTCTGCACGAGACAGATCGATGCCCAGTTCTTCCGCAGCCGTGAAGACTGCGTCATCAGAGTCACGCATTTCAATTGTGGTTCCGTCCGTGGAGAGTACTTCCACGTTCAGGCACAGTGACTGCATTTCCTTGATCAAGACCTTGAAGGACTCAGGAACGCCCGGCTCGGGGATGTTCTCGCCCTTGACGATTGCTTCGTAGACCTTGACACGACCGTGAATATCATCCGACTTGATGGTGAGGAGTTCCTGGAGTGTGTACGCGGCGCCATAAGCTTCCAGCGCCCACACTTCCATCTCACCGAAGCGCTGGCCACCGAACTGTGCCTTACCACCCAGCGGCTGCTGCGTGATCATGGAGTACGGGCCAGTGGAACGGGCGTGGATCTTGTCGTCCACCAGGTGGTGGAGCTTCAGGATGTACATGTAGCCGACCGAGATCGGATCCGGGAACGGCTCGCCGGAGCGGCCGTCGAAGAGGCGGGTCTTGCCTGAGGAGTTGATCAGGCGGTCGCCGTCGCGGGTGACGTTGGTGGAGTCCAGCAGACCCGTGATTTCCTCTTCACGGGCGCCATCGAACACCGGCGTTGCAACAGTGGTCGAGCCACTCTCGCGCGGCAGGTTCGGCAGCTGCTTCATCCACTCGGGCTCGCCTTCGATCTTCCAACCGGTCTTGGCAACCCAGCCGAGGTGCGTTTCCAGCACCTGGCCGACGTTCATACGGCCCGGAACACCCAGCGGGTTCAGGACGATATCAACGGGGGTACCGTCGGCAAGGAAGGGCATGTCCTCGATCGGGAGGATCTTGGAGATAACACCCTTGTTGCCGTGACGGCCGGCGAGCTTGTCGCCGTCGGTGATCTTGCGCTTGGCGGCCACGTAGACGCGCACCAGCTGGTTCACGCCCGGGGGCAGTTCGTCGTCGTTGTCGCGGTCGAAGACGCGGACGCCGATGACGGTGCCGGACTCGCCGTGCGGAACCTTCAGGGAGGTGTCGCGCACTTCGCGGGACTTCTCACCGAAGATGGCACGCAGCAGGCGCTCTTCCGGGGTCAGCTCGGTTTCACCCTTCGGGGTGACCTTTCCGACCAGGATGTCGCCGGCTTCAACTTCGGCACCGATGTGGATGATGCCGCGCTCGTCCAGGCCTGCCAGGACTTCCTCGGACACGTTGGGGATGTCACGGGTGATTTCCTCGGCACCAAGCTTGGTGTCGCGGGCATCGATCTCGTGCTCCTCGATGTGGATGGAGGAAAGTACGTCCTCGGCAACAATGCGCTGCGAGAGGATGATGGCGTCCTCGAAGTTGTGGCCTTCCCATGACATGAATGCCACGAGCAGGTTCTTACCGAGGGCGAGTTCGCCCTGGTCCGTTGCCGGACCGTCGGCGATGATGCCGCCGACCTCGAGTCGCTGGCCTTCGTTCACCAGGACACGGTTGTTGTAGCAGTTGCCCTGGTTGGAGCGTGCGAACTTGTTGATGCGGTAGTTGGTTTCCGTACCGTCGTCGTTGAGCATGATGACGAGCTCAGCGGAGACCTCGGTAACCACACCGGCCTTCTTCGCGATGGTGACATCACCGGCGTCGACGGCGGCGGCGCGCTCCATGCCGGTGCCCACGAACGGGGCCTCGGAACGGACCAGCGGCACGGCCTGGCGCTGCATGTTGGCACCCATGAGTGCGCGGTTAGCATCGTCATGCTCGAGGAACGGGATCAGTGCCGTAGCCACGGACACCATCTGGCGCGGGGAAACGTCCATGAACTCGACCTCGCCGGCGGGAACGAGCACAGGCTCGCCTCCACCACCACGGGCGCGGACCAGGACGGTCTCTTCGGCGAACTTCTTGTTCTCATCCAGCGGAGCGTTGGCCTGAGCGATCAGAACCTCTGCCTCGTCGTCGGCCGTGAGGTACTGGACCTCATCGGAGACAACGCCTTCAGCGACGAGACGGTAAGGAGTCTCGATGAAGCCGAACGGGTTGATGCGGCCGTAGGATGCCAGCGAACCGATCAGACCAATGTTCGGGCCTTCAGGGGTTTCGATGGGGCACATACGTCCGTAGTGGGACGGGTGAACGTCTCGAACTTCCATGCCTGCGCGGTCACGGGACAGACCACCCGGGCCAAGCGCGGACAGACGGCGCTTGTGGGTCAGACCCGAGAGCGGGTTGTTCTGGTCCATGAACTGCGACAGCTGGGACGTTCCGAAGAACTCCTTGATGGCTGCAACAACAGGGCGGATGTTGATCAGTGTCTGCGGCGTGATTGCCTCGACGTCCTGGGTGGTCATCCGCTCGCGGACAACGCGCTCCATACGGGACAGGCCGGTGCGGACCTGGTTCTCGATGAGCTCGCCGACGGCGCGGATACGACGGTTGCCGAAGTGATCGATGTCATCGATATCAACGCGCAGCTCGTGGTCCTGGCCATCACGCTTGCCCGTGAGGGTCTTCTCGCCAGCGTGCAGGGCAACCAGGAACTTGATCATGGCCACGATGTCTTCAACGTGCAGGACCGAAGCTTCCTTGTCGCCAAGGGAGCGGTCGATGCCAAGCTTGCGGTTGATCTTGTAACGGCCAACCTTGGCCAGATCGTAGCGCTTGGAGTTGAAGTACAGGTTGTCCAGGAGGGACTGGGCAGCCTCGACTGTGGGCGGCTCGCCCGGTCGCAGCTTCCGGTAGATGTCCAGCAACGCGTCTTCGCGGGTCTCGGTGGCGTCCTTCTCCAGCGTTGCGCGCATGGAGTCGTACTGGCCGAACTCTTCGAGGATCTGGCCTTCGGTCCAGCCCAGGGCCTTCAGCAGAACAGTGACGGACTGCTTGCGCTTACGGTCGAGGCGAACGCCGACCTGGTCGCGCTTGTCGATCTCGAGTTCAAACCATGCACCGCGGGACGGGATGATTTTGGCAGTGAAGATGTCCTTATCACTGGTCTTGTCGGCGGTGCGCTCAAAGTAGGCGCCCGGTGAACGGACCAGCTGGGAGACGACCACACGCTCGGTGCCGTTGACGACGAAGGTGCCCTTCTCCGTCATGAGGGGGAAGTCGCCCATGAACACGGTCTGCTGCTTGATTTCGCCCGTGTTGTTGTTCATGAACTCGGCCTTGACGTACAGCGGTGCCGAATACGTTGCGTCCCGGTCCTTGCACTCGGCCATGGTGTACTTCGGGTCAGCGAACTCCGGATCGGAGAAGCTCAGGGACATGGTGCCCTGGAAGTCCTCGATCGGGGAGATCTCTTCAAAGATGTCCGACAGTCCAGACGAGGTGGCGACACTGAGATCGTTTTCTTCGACGGCCTTCGCTACGCGGGCCTGCCAGCGTTCGTTTCCGACTAGCCAGTCGAAGCTGTCCGTCTGCAGGGCAAGGAGATTCGGAACGTCCAGCGGTTCGTGAATCTTTGCGAATGAGAGCCGGCGCGTGGCACCATCAGTGCTGTTTGATTCGATAGCGGTGGCAGTGTTATTTACATTAGAGGTGCTCGAGGCGACCAAGAGGGATCCTTCCACAGACCTTCAGGCGTTTTCAGATCTCCCCCGCTGTGCACCCTGCGGAATGACTCCGCAGTGCTACCATCCGGTTCCGCTATATGACCCGGGCCGGGGCTTTCCATACAATGACGTTGTTGACGGCACGTTGATGGTCAGCTGCCAGGCAAAGCCCACCGCTATATGAAGGCTGAAGGTAAACAGGGAAGACGCAAATATCTACGATACGGCAAAACCAATTACGTGTCTACCCCACAACTGGACTTATTGCAAGCACTGATTTTTCGTACCGGAAGAGGCCTCAGAGGCGCAGCGTCCGGACTGAAAGAGCGCGACGGCGACGCGGTGGAGGGCGCGGAGTGGACGCACTGGGGGCTGCTGTTGATGAAGAGCTGTCCGGCGCAAGAGTGGCAACGCTGCAGGCGGTGAGCCCGGCGAGGCGGCGGATGGGCAGTTCCCCCCCTATTGGCCGTGCCGGCACGACTGGAATCTCCGGTACCCATTCGGCGTTTGGATTAATGGGTGACATGTCTCACGGTAGCCTTGGAAGTACATCGATTCAGAGCGGAAGAGATCACAATGGGCAACTCCAACGACAATACTGACGTTGTTATCCTGGCTGGTGCGCGCACGCCGCAGGGCCGGCTCAACGGGCAACTGGCGAGCTTCACCGCCGTCGAACTCGGAGCGCACGCGATCAGGTCCGCGGTCGCCGCGAGCGGCGTGCAGGCCGGCCAGGTGGATGCCGTCATCATGGGCCAGGTACTGCAGGCCGGTGCCGGTCAAAACCCCGCACGCCAGAGCGCCATTGGCGCAGGGATTGGCTGGAACGTTCCTACTCTCACCATCAACAAGGTGTGCCTGTCCGGGCTGACCGCGGTGATCGACGCCGCAAGGATGATCCGCAGCGGCGACGCCTCGGTGGTGGTGGCCGGTGGCCAGGAATCCATGTCCCGTGCGCCCCACCTCCTGCCGGGTTCGCGCCAGGGCTGGACCTACGGCGCCATCCAGGCGCTGGATGTCGCGGCGCACGACGGACTCACGGATGCCTTCGATGGTCAGTCCATGGGGCTGTCCACCGAAACCAAGAACCTGACACTGGGCATCGACCGGACCCCGCAGGACAACGTGGCCGCCCAATCGCACCAGCGCGCGGCGCTGGCGGCGAAGAACGGCGTCTTCGACGACGAGATCGCACCCATCAGCGTCAAGCAGCGCAAGGGAGACCCCATCGTTGTGGACACCGACGAAGGCGTTCGCCCGAACACATCCCTCGAGTCCCTGGCCGGACTGCGGGCAGCCTTCGCCAGCGACGGAACCATCACGGCAGGCAACTCCTCTCCCCTGTCCGACGGCGCCGCCGCCCTTGTGCTGGCATCGCGCCGGTTCGCGGAGGAGAACGGCCTGGAATACCTGGCTGTGGTGGGGAAACCCGGCCAGGTTGCCGGTCCGGACAACTCCCTGCATTCGCAGCCGTCCCACGCCATCAAGAACGCTCTGCAGCGGGCAGAATGGGGCACCACCGACCTGGACTTCATCGAAATTAACGAAGCGTTCGGTTCGGTCGCAGTGCAGTCGCTGAAGGACCTGGACTACCCGCTGGAGAAGTGCAACATCCATGGCGGCGCCATTGCGCTGGGCCACCCGATCGGGGCGTCCGGTGCGCGGTTGGCGCTGCACGCGGCCCTCGAACTTAAACGGCGTGGCAGCGGTAAGGCTGCGGTCTCCCTGTGCGGCGGCGGCGGTCAGGGTGAAGCCCTGCTGCTGTACCGCGACTGATGGCGGGCAGGGACTGATGGTGGGGCAGGCCGGCGACCCAAGTGCCGCCGTCGGACGTCAGCGCTTCCTTGCTGACGCCGCCGCGCGCGGCCTGGCCGTGCAGATTGTGGAGCGCCTCGCTGCGCGGAACCTCGAGGAGGCTGCCGGGATCCTGGGCATCACGCCTGCGGAAATCGTGAAGTCCCTGGTGGTCAAACACAAGGACGGAACGTTCCTGTTCGCGCTGATTCCGGGTGACCGGCAAATCTCGTGGCCAAAACTGCGGACCCTGGTGGGCGTCAACAAACTCTCATTACCGTCCGCGGACGTAGCGCTCGACGCGACCGGCTACGAACGCGGGACCATCACCCCGCTCGGCAGCACCACCGCCTGGCCGGTGTACGCGGACGCCACCATTGCCGGCCGCCGCATCTCCATGGGCGCCGGCGAACACGGCTACAGTGCGTTTGTGGACGCCGACGCCCTTACCGCTGCCCTGCGCGCCGTTGTCGCCGATATCTCCGAACCGAATTAGCAACGCGGGGTCACTTACGGCCTATCAATGGGCACTTCATGGGCCATATGTGACCCCGCGTTTGGGTTAATCGTTGGGTTAAACGCAGGAAACCCCGCCCACCGAAGTGGACGGGGTTTCCGTGAAGAGGCGTGAGTTACTTGAGGGTAACGGTTGCGCCGGCAGCCTGGAGCTGCTCCACTGCCTTCTCGGCAGCTTCCTTCGTGACGCCTTCGAGAACAGCCTTCGGAGCACTGTCAACAACGTCCTTAGCTTCCTTCAGACCCAGGGAAGTGATTGCGCGAACTTCCTTGATCACTGCGATCTTCTTTTCGCCAGCAGATTCGAGGATAACGTCGAATTCAGTCTGCTCTTCAGCTTCTTCAGCTGCGCCGCCACCGGCGGGGCCAGCAACAGCAACTGCAGCTGCAGTAACTTCGAAGGTCTCTTCGAAGAGCTTGACGAACTCGGAGAGCTCGATGATGGTCAGTTCCTTGAAAGCTTCAATGAGCTCTTCGTTGGTGAGCTTCGCCATGGTGTGGCGTCCTTCCTATAGGTGGTGCTTGGCGGCCTGGGCCATTGCCTTCACACCGGAGTCTGGTGGGTGAAGAGAAACTAGTTCTCTTCGGCAGCGGGTGCTTCGGCGGGAGCCTCTGCACCTGCTTCGGGGGCTTCGTCTGCGGCCGGAACTTCTTCCGCGGCGGGAGCCTCGGCTGCTGCCGGTGAACCGTTCGCTTCTTCGAGCTTGAGGCGCAGTGCATCAATGGTGCGTGCAGCGGCGGCAGCAGGAGCCTTGAGGATGCCTGCAACCTTTGCGAGCTGCAGCTCGCGGGACTCGAGTGCTGCCAGGGCAGCGACTTCGCTCGCGTTCAGTGCCTTGCCCTCGAAGTAACCGGTCTTGATGACCAGCTGCTTGTTGGCCTTGGCAAAATCCGTCAGGCTCTTGGCAGCGGCAACTGCGTCACCCTTGATGAACGCGATTGCAGTGGGGCCGGAGAGCTGGTCGTTGAATGCTTCGACACCAGCTTCCTTGGCTGCAATTGCGGTCAGGGTGTTCTTGACGACCGAGAACTTGGTGTCCTGGCCGAGAGAAACACGCAGCTGCTTGAGCTGTGCAACGGTGAGCCCACGGTATTCGGTCAGGACAGCGGCGTTCGATTCCTTGAAATCGTTAGTGATCTCAGCTACTGCTGAAACCTTTGTAGGCGTTGCCATAACCCTCCTTCCGGGGATAGTGCCGGTATGCGACGGTCCCCGCTCAGATGAGCTAAAACTAAAAAACGCCCCGCGCAGATGCACGGGGCTTGGCTCGACACGGCTTTCACTGTGGAGCGTTGCTTCGTTCACCTGCGCCGGCCGCCCTATGTTCAGGGTCCTTCGTCCAGAAATACATTTGGCCTCCCGCACACAACTGCAGAGTTGAGCTGCGTTCAGGAGAATGGATTTCCAACAACCGACGGTCTTTGGTAGTTCAAGCTTACGGGACGGGCCGCCGGACCACCAAATCGGCCTCAGCTCTTACTGGTCCCCAGGTGTGGGAGCTCTTTTTGCCAGATGCCGGTCACGCCGGCCGTGGTGAAGCCCAGCTGCTGGTTGACCGTCAACAGGTACCTGTTCTCCGGCGCGTTCCAGGTGTAGATCACCCGGGCGTCCGGGAACTGCTCGGTGAGCCGCCCCATGTTGGCCACCTTGATCGAGAGCCCCAGCTTGTTCCCGCGGTGCTCCTGCAGGACCAGGGTGTCGTCCTGGAACACCACATCGGGCCGGTGGGCCAGGACGCTGATAGTGGTCAGGCCCACCAGTGCCCCGGTGGCCAGATGCTCAACGGCGGTCACCACGGTCCGCCTCCCCTGCGCGATGGTGACCTCTTCCGCCCCGCGGAGGATGCCGCCGTCGAACACCATGTCCTGGTCTACGGGGGTCTCAAGGGCAGGATCGACGTCGGCGCCCGCCTGGTTCTCGAGCACGGCTACGGCTTCCAGCCACTCATCCGGGCAGCGGTCAGTCCAGTGATGGAGCCGGAACCGCCCGTTGTTGGCTTCATCAGCCTCGGCCTGGAGATCGGCCACGAGTTTGGTGTCCAGGGGCAGTGCACAGGCGCTGAACTGTTCGATGTGCTGCAGCGTGTAGCCCGTCCGGCGCGCGAATTCGACTTCCCGGCTTTCCAGCGGCACAAAGCCCTGGCCTGAACCCGGCACCAGCTGGGCAGCCTCGAACTCGTGCAGGGACGCGCCGGGATGGTTGGTGTCAACGAGGATCAAGGTACGGCCCTCGCTGCGCGCCAGGTGTTCGGCCGCGAGGAGCAGCTTGCGGCCCACCCCCTGGCGTTGGAATTCCGGCAGGATGTCCAGCGTGAACTCCGCCATGTCCAGGTTGTCCGTCAGCGGCAGGGCAATGTCCACCGTGCCGATGATCTGATCCCCGGCCTTGGCCACCAAGATAATCTGGCGCTCATAGGGATCGGCCAGCTCAAGGAGCTTCTCCAGCGGCGTGTAAGCGAGGTCATCAGTGCCCCAGGTCTGCATCCGGACTTTGCGGCCCACCTCGATGGCAGCCAAAAAATCCGTTGCGTCAGGCGCGTCCAAGGTATCCGGGATCCACAGCTGCTCGATCCTTACGTCTTCTGCCATCAGGTGCGTCATCCCAGCCGTTTCTGCCACTCGCCCTCATAACCAGCAGGTGTGAATCCAAGCAAACTATTTATCGCCAGCATATGCCGGTTTTCCACAGCGTTCCATGTCAGCACCGATCGCGCCGCGGGCCACCGATGCTGGGCCGCCCGCAGGTTCGCTGTCTTGATCAGCAATCCCAGCCTCTGGCCGCGGTGATCGGACGTGACCAGCGTGTCCTGCTGGGCAATGCTCGTAGGAATGCCCGGCCGCCAGTTCGCGACCGTGTAGGCCACCAGCTTGCCGGTAGGCCTGTGCAGCGCCGCCGCGACCTGGCTCTGCACGCCGCCGCGGCTGCTCGACTGCTCCTCCTGCCGGACCCTGGCTGGGTCCCAGTCCTCAGCTTCCCAGTCCAGGCCGGCGATAGGGACGTCCGTGCTCATCCGGTTCTTGAGGACTGCGTATTCAACCACGAGTTCGTCAGGACACCGATCAGACCAGCCCACCAGGGTGTATCCGGTTGCCCGTGAAGATGCCTCCAGCTCCAGTGCATCGAGTTTGTTCGCCGGGACTGGCAGCGTGAGCCGGCTGGCCCTCTCCACCTGTTCGAGTTCGTAACCCGCACGGGCTGCAAAGACGACGGCAGGATCATCTGCGGGCAGCCCACCTGCTCCTGATTTGGCGGGAATCAGCCGGGTGTCCTTATCCACCGTCCCGGAGGGCAGCTCACAGTAGCCATCAAAAGAGGTGCGGCCTTTGTCCGCGCCAACAGCCTCGGCATGTTCCAGCAGCTTCCGGCCCCAGCCCTGCCGCCGAAAGGCTGCCGCCACGTCCACCAGGATCCCTGCCGTGGACGTGTTTTCGCGTAGGGGCAGGGTTACGGAGCAGGTGCCCACGGTTTGCTGGCCCAGCCGTGCGATGAAGAGCCGGCGATCCTCGTACGGATTACCGCGCCAGTATTCCAGGCTCTCCATGGCTGTGGGGCAGCGGTCCAGGTCGCCCCATTTCTCCAGTTCGTGTTTCTCGCGCAAGGCGTGGCACTCGTGGAAGTCCATCACGCCGGCGGTGCCGCCGGCACTGTGGTCCGTCCCGGCGTCGAGCGCTGCAGGAATGGCGACTGCGGTGATCTTCAGCTGCTGGCCGGTCATGCCCCCAGCCTAACCATCCGGACGGTTCAGCGGGGTAAACCAAAGGACCGCCCGGCGCAGTGCCGGACGGTCCTAGGGTGTGCCGGAATGAACCGGCGGAAGTGCTGCTGAGGACTAGACCTCGGTCAGGACCTTCGTGACGTTGGGGTCGACGGAGATGCCGGGACCGAACGTGGTGGCCACGGTGGCCTTCTGGATGTAGCGGCCCTTGGAAGCGGACGGCTTCAAACGAAGCACCTCTTCCAGTGCTGCTGCGTAGTTCTCGGCCAGCTTGAGGGCGTCGAAGGAGACCTTGCCGATGATGAAGTGCAGGTTCGAGTGCTTGTCGACGCGGAAGTCGATCTTGCCACCCTTGATGTCGTTGACAGCCTTGGCGACATCTGCGGTCACGGTGCCGGTCTTCGGGTTCGGCATCAGGTTACGGGGACCCAGGACCTTACCAAGACGGCCAACCTTGCCCATGAGGTCAGGGGTGGCAACGGCTGCATCGAAGTCGGTCCAGCCGGCTGCGATCTTTTCGATCAGGTCATCGGAACCCACGAAGTCGGCGCCGGCAGCGATTGCTGCCTCAGCCTTGTCGCCCGTTGCGAAAACCAGTACGCGGGAGACCTTACCCGTGCCGTGGGGCAGGATAACGGTGCCGCGGACCATCTGGTCAGCCTTGCGAGGGTCAACGCCCAGGCGGAATGCAACCTCAACGGTGGCGTCGAACTTGGACGGGTTGGTGTCCTTGGCGAGCGTTACTGCCTCGAACGGCGCGTAGAAGTTCTCCGCGTCGATCTTGGCGGCTGCTGCCTCATATGCTTTGCTGCGCTTTGCCATGCTGCTTATTTCTCCTTGTGCAGTTGTGGTCTGCGGACCGCGCTGGGCCCTGCCACAGCCGAGGATCCTGAATGGATCCTGCGGCATTACGGTTTGTGCCGGTTGTCCGGCAGTGGTGCCGGTTTCCCGACGGTGAAGGCTATTAGCCTTCTACAGTGATACCCATGGAGCGGGCGGTACCGGCGATGATCTTCGCTGCGCCCTCGAGGCTGGTGGCGTTGAGATCTTCCATCTTGGTGGTGGCGATCTCGTTGACCTGGGCCTGAGTCAGCTTGGCAACCTTGACGGTGTGCGGGGTGGGTGAACCCTTGGCAACGCCTGCAGCCTTCTTGATGAGCTCTGCAGCCGGCGGGGTCTTGGTGATGAACGTAAAGGAACGGTCTTCGTAGACCGTGATTTCCACGGGGATAACGTTTCCGCGCTGGGCTTCTGTGGCAGCGTTGTACGCCTTGCAGAATTCCATGATGTTGACACCGTGCTGGCCAAGCGCAGGACCGATCGGCGGGGCCGGGTTAGCGGCGCCTGCCTGGATCTGCAGCTTGATGAGGCCGGTGACCTTCTTCTTGGGAGCCAATGTAAGGTCCTTCTCTCAATATCTTCCTGGGACACAGGAGCGTGCCTCAGGTTTTTGGCCGCCATGGCGAGGCGACCGGCCGTTCCGGGGCTGCTAAGCGGGCAGTCCGGAACGAATTCTGTGCGGGTAACTAGATCTTGCTGACCTGGTTGAATGCCAGCGTGACTGGGGTTTCGCGTTCGAAGATCGATACGAGCACCACGAGGGTCTGGGATTCCACCTTGATCTCGGAGATCGTGGCGGGGAGGGTCTCGAACGGACCTTCCTTGACGATGACCGATTCGCCGACCTCGAAGTCGATGTCGACCTGGGCGGCAGCGTGCTTGACGGGCTTGCCCTTTTCGGCCTGCTCTTCTTCGAAGACCGGCGCGAGCATGGAGAAGACTTCGTCGAGTCGCAGCGGCACCGGGTTGTGGGCGTTGCCCACGAAGCCGGTAACGCCGGGGGTGTGGCGGACGGCGCCCCAGGAGGCATCCGTCAGATCCATGCGGACCAGGACGTAGCCGGGGATCCGGACGCGGTTGATGACCTTGCGCTGCGCGTTCTTGATCTCAACGACCTCTTCCATGGGCACCTGGATTTCGAAGATGTAATCTTCCATGTCCAGGGTCTGGATGCGGGTCTCAAGGTTGGCCTTGACGCGGTTTTCGTAGCCGGCGTAGGAGTGGATGACGTACCAGTCACCCTCCTGGCGGCGCAGCTTGGCTTTGAATTCGTCGGCGGGGTCAACTTCGGCCTTGGCGGCCGCGGCTGCCAGGGCGTCTGCATCAGCGTCGTCGCCCTCTGAGTCGCCCTCAGCGAGTTCGCCTTCTACGGCGTCACCCTCTGAATCGGCATCCTCTGAATCGTCGGCGGAATCGGCGTCGGCGGATTCGGGCGCAGCGGACTCAACCTCGGACTCTTCACCGGCTTCAACCGTGGCGGCCGCCGTGTTGTCCGTGGACTCTTCCAGCTCAGTCTCGGTTACCTCGAGCTCCTGCTCAGACACTTGGTCTCCTGCTTCCTCATTGCCTAACATGCCTATTTAAATGGCTCAATTCCGCACACCGCGTGGGTTCTTCCGGTTTACCCGGACAAGGCCACGCGGCCTGCGGACGATATGCCTTAGCGGTCCCCGGGAGCTATCCCGCCGAAGACCCAGCTGACCACGGTTCCAAAACCGATGTCCAGCAGGCTGACGATCACCATCATGATGGCCACGAACACCAGCACCACGAGCGTGTAGTTGATCAGTTCCTTGCGGGTTGGTGCAACAACCTTCTTCAGTTCGCCGATGACCTGGCGAATGAAGAGTGCAATTCGAGCGAAGAAGTTTGCCTTGGCGTCCTTCTTAGCTGGGCGGCCCTTGGAGCTGCTGGCAGCTGTTTCGGTCACCTGGTCCTCGCTCATCTTCGCAATGTTGGATTACCCGGTCCTGATCAGAACCATGGTTGCTGCGCTTGCTCCGGCTTTCCGCCGGAACAGCTTGCGCAGGGCAGACAGGACTCGAACCTGCAACCTGCGGTTTTGGAGACCGCTGCGCTACCAATTGCGCCACTACCCTATGGATCGAAAACAGCAGCCTGACAAAACTTCCACAGTTTGCACTGGGGCGCACGTCATCATCCGTGTTTTCAACACCGGAGAACCAGTCTACGCAACAACTTCGTCTACGTCGAACCAGCCTCATTCCGGACCGCCCAATCCGCCCTGGTGGGTGACTTGACCTGCTGTCACATCCACGCCGGCAGCCCGAACGATCCGCTGAACAGCATAGAGTAGATCACGTCGAATTCCACCATTCAGCCTCCGGGCTGCAAGCGAAGAACGGACCCTGCCATGTCTGCCGCCCGCGTTTCCAAACGCATTTCCGCTATTGCCGAATCTGCAACCCTGGCCGTTGATGCCAAGGCCAAGGCGCTGAAGGCAGCGGGCCGGCCGGTTATTGGCTTCGGGGCAGGGGAACCGGACTTCCCCACCCCGGACTACATCGTCAAGGCGTCCATCGAGGCCGCCAGCCAGCCCAAGTACCACCGCTACACCCCTGCCGCCGGGCTGCCGGAACTCAAAAAGGCCATCGCCGAGAAGACGCTCCGCGACTCCGGCTACGCCGTGGATCCGTCCCAGGTCCTGGTGACGAACGGCGGCAAGCAGGCCGTGTACAACACCTTCGCCACGCTGGTGGATCCGGGCGACGAAGTGATTGTCCCCACACCGTTCTGGACCACGTACCCGGAGGCCATCAGGCTCGCCGGCGGTGTTCCCGTTGAGGTGTTCGCCGGACCTGAGCAGGACTACCTGGTCACCGTTGAGCAGCTTGAGGCCGCTGTGACGGACAAGAGCAAGATCCTGCTGTTCGTCTCGCCGTCCAACCCCACAGGATCCGTCTACAGCCCCGAGCAGGTGGCTGAGATCGGCAAGTGGGCCGCCGCCAAGGGGCTCTGGGTGGTCACCGACGAGATCTACGAGCACCTGACGTACGACGGCGTCCCGTTCACCTCGATCGCCACGGCAGCTCCGGAACTCGGCGACAAAGTGGTCATCCTCAATGGCGTGGCCAAGACCTATGCGATGACCGGCTGGCGTGTGGGCTGGATGATCGGCCCGGCCGACGTCATCAAGGCGGCCACCAACCTGCAGTCGCACGCCACGTCCAACGTTTCGAACATCATGCAGATTGCAGCCCTCGCCGCCGTCTCCGGACCGCTGACCGCCGTGGACGAGATGAAGGTGGCGTTTGACCGCCGCCGCAAGGCGATCGTGGCCGGCCTGAATGCGATTGACGGTGTTGAGTGCCCGACGCCGAAGGGTGCGTTCTACGTCTACGCGGACGTCCGTGCGCTGCTGGGGAAGGAATTCCCGACGGCGGCGGGCACCGCAACGCCGTCCACCTCCGCCGAGCTCGCTGCTTTGATCCTGGATGAAGTTGAGGTGGCTGTGGTGCCCGGTGAGGCGTTCGGCCCCTCCGGCTACCTGCGGCTCTCCTACGCTTTGGGCGACGAGGACCTGGCCACCGGCGTCGCCCGGCTCCAGGACTTCCTGGGCAAAGCCAAGTAGGCCTCCCCGAACAGCAGATGCGCTATCACTTTTGGTCCTTATGCACGGCTTATAACGACCAAAAGTGATAGCGCATCTTTGGGGCTAGAGCAGGCGGCGTTCGGCGGCCCACTTGGTGAGCTCGTGCCGGCTGGAAAGCTGGAGTTTGCGCAACACGGCTGACACATGGGTTTCCACGGTCTTGATGCTGATGAACAGCTCCTTGGCCACCTCCTTGTAGCTGTAGCCGCGGGCGATCAGGCGCATCACTTCGAGCTCACGGGCCGAAAGCCTGTCCAGCTCGTCGTCGGCAATGTCCGCCGGAGCGGTGCCGAAGGCGTCCAGCACGAAGCCGGCCAGCCGGGGCGAGAACACGGCGTCGCCGCCGGCCACGCGGAACACGGCGTCGGTGATTTCGGCCCCGGAGATTGTCTTGGTGACGTACCCCCGGGCGCCAGCGCGGATGACCGACACCACGTCCTCGGCGGCGTCGGAGACGCTCAGGGCCAGGAACTTGGTAGTGCCAAGGAGCGCCACGGAACCCGCGATCACATCCCGGCCACCACCGCCCAGGCCGCCAGGCAGGTGCACATCCAGGAGCACCACCTCCGGACGCTCCTGCGCGATTACAGCGATGGCCTGCTCAACAGTGGCCGCTTCCCCAACAACGAGGATGCTCTGATCGAGGTCGGCTTTGAGCCCCGAACGGAAGATGGCGTGGTCGTCCACGATCACCACCCGGACCGGCTGTGCGGGGCGGATGGTCCCGGTCCCCTGTACGTTGTTCATGATTTCCCTTCCGCGTTGTCCGTTTGGAGCGCCGGCATGCCCAGCCGCACCTCCGTACCGTCCGGCGTGCTGGTTATAGACGCAGATCCACCGTGCCGTTTCATGCGTCCAATGATCGATTCACGGACGCCGAGCCTGTCTTCGGGTACATCCTGCAGGTCGAAGCCAAGACCCCTGTCCTTGATGAAGATTTCCGTGCGTCCATCGGAAACTTCCACGTAGACAGAGACGGTCCCGCCGCCGTGACGGGACGCATTGAGCATCGCCTCACGGCTGGCCTGGAGCATCGCCTCGTGGGATTCGGTCATGGCGGTGTCCCCGACGCTGACCACCTCCACGGCGTTGCCGAGGGAGTCTTCCACCTCGGCCGCCGCCGCCTTGATGCGGGCCGAAAGCTGGCCTGCCTCCTTACCGGGGTCCTGGAACAGCCAGCTCCTGAGTTCACGTTCCTGGGCCCGGGCGAGCCGGAGGACGTCGTGTTCGTTTCCCGCCCGCCGCTGGATCAGGGCGAGGGTCTGGAGGACGGAGTCGTGCAGGTGGGCAGCAATCTCGGCCCGCTCCGTTTCGCGGATCCGGCCCGCACGCTCTGTTTCCAGGTCCCGCCAGAATTTGAGGGCCCACGGAAGGAGCACCAGAACCACGCCGCCAAGCACCGCCACCGATGCGAGCAGGGCCAGCCAGGTTTGTTCCCAGGATCCGGAACCGGAGACCATTAGCAGCACGCCGGCAACCACCAGCGCCAATCCGGCGGCTAGGCGCGCCCAGCCGCCTGCCTGGTCGGCCTTGGTTTTGTCCACGAGCCCGGCACGGCGGGTTTCGTCGAGCTGCATCCAGGCGATGGCTGCACCGCCCAGCACGGCGGCGGCGGGGATGAGGGTCCCCAGGGGCACGTCCACACCGAGCAGCCGGGCAATCATGATGCCCGCCACCAGGAGGAGCCCTGCGCCCAGCAGCATTTCCTTGCCGTACCGCGTGCGGCGGACCCGGAACCACGGCGGCCGCACGGCGGCCGGGTAACCGGCGGGGTAGCCGGCGGGGTAGCCGGCACGGGGCCCGCGGCCGGAGACACCCCTGGGAGCGAAACCGGGGGCGACAGCACCGGCGTCGGGATTTCCCCACCATGGACCGGCAACGGGCAGACCGGGCGAGGTCGGCACTGGCGGAGGCCCGGCGCTGAATGCCGGGTCAAGGCTGACCGCCGGCGCAATGGGCGACGCCGGACGCCTGGCGTTGCGGCGGGCGCTTTCGTCGGCGGTGGGGACCATGATCCAGAGCCACGCATAGAAGGCGAACCCGGCGCCGCCGGCGAGGGTTGCGAATGCCATGCCGATCCGCACGCTTTTCACCGGCCAGCCCAGATGCGCCGCGAGGCCGGCGCAGACGCCCGCGATGACGCGGTCGCTGCTGCGGACAAGCGGTGGGCGGGTGAGGGCGGGGATCATGTGTCAATCCAAGCACGGATCAGGGTTCCCCGGACCCGATTTCGGCCTGAACCGGGGGTAACTCAGGGGCGAGTCAGGGTGTTCCCCAGTAGAGCGCCGCCGCGCCGGACGGCAGGATCGAAGTATGAACTCCCAGACCCCTACCCCCGCTGATGGCCAGCCCACGGAACCGCCGTACGCCGGACCATATTCAGGCCCGTATTCGAGCCCGTCTGCGGGCCAGTACGCCGGCCCGCAGACCGGCGCCAAAGCACCGGGCCAGCCGAATGACTTCTTCACCTGGGTCCGGAGCCACGGCATCCAGCGGGGCGGTGACCGGTGGATCGGCGGCGTCTCCAGCGGCATCGCACACCGGATGGGCATCGATCCGCTGATTGTGCGCGGCATCTTCATTGTTCTCACCCTCTTCGCCGGAATCGGCGGCCTGCTCTACGGACTGGCCTGGGCATTCCTTCCCGAACCCGACGGGCGTATCCACGTCCAGGAAGCCGGTGCCGGCCGCTGGTCCAGCGGTATGACAGGCTCGCTGATCACCACCGTGGTGGGGCTCACCGGGCTCGGCGGCGGATTCTGGGGCTGGAGCCGCAACGGCTTCGGCGGATTCCTCTGGACCGTCTTCTGGGTGGGCGGCGCCATCTACTTGATCTACTACCTGACCCAGCGCAGCAAGGCCCGGAACGGAGCACTTATGAACACCACACCGCAGCCGGCCGGCGGAAACTCCGGTTACTCGGCTGCTTATCCCACAAACCCCTACGCCTCGCCGTTTGCTGCGACGGATTCCACCTCCACCCGCACGGCCGGCCCGTCCGGGAGCGGATCTTACCTGCCGGTCCCGCCGTCGAGCGTCAACCCGCCACACGGCGGCGGTGGCTCCTACGGCGGGGGCGGTAGCGACGGAGGTGCCTACGGCGGCTACCAGCCACCGCAGGGTCCGGCCCGGGCACCCAAGGTCCGTCCCTCCGGCCCCGGCGCCCCAGCCGTAGCCATTACAGCCGGAACAGCGCTTGTGGTGGGCGGCGGGCTCAAGGCCCTTAACGCCGGTAACGTGATCAACCTCGGCGACGCCACCAACGCGATCGTCTGGGCCAGCGGCGCAGCGGTCCTGGGCCTGGGCATCCTCATTGCGGGGTTGCGCGGCAGGACGTCAGGAATCCTCGGCTTCTTCGCCGTTGTGGCCCTGGTGATCGGCGGAATCTTCAACGTCGCGGGCAACGGCGACAGGGTCCGCTTCACCCAGGTCGACTGGGCACCCGTCAGCATCGAACAGGCACGGAACGGTTTCGACATCACCGCAGGCCGCGGGACTATTGACCTCACGGAGCTGAACGTCACCGCCCCGCTGGCCTCCGACGTCGTAGTTTCCCTGGACATCACCGCCAGCAACGTCAAGGTGGTCATTCCGGACAACGTCCCCGTGGACATCAGGGCGGACATGACCATGGGCAACCTCACCGAAGGCAACGGCCACCGGAGCGGCATCTCCACCCGCGAGAGCAGCTACAACACCGACAAGCCCGGCGCCAAGCTGATCGTGGAGATCGACGGCACCTTCAGCAACGTCACCATCCAGGAAGGGAACTGACATGAGCAACGTCAATCCGTCACCGGACCCATACACTCCGGAAAGCACGACGGCGGCCGGTCACCCAGGAGCCGACGCAACTCCGTCAGCCACCCGCATAGGAACCGTCGTCTGGGGCCTGATCGTTATGGCGCTGGCCGCCCTGATCATCATCGCCCAGTTGGGTGTGGTGACCCTGAACGGCACCTATGTCCTGATCGGCCTGATGGTCGGCGCCGGCGCCGCGCTGGTGATCGGCGGTCTCCTCTCGGCCCGGAAACGTGACAACGAACGCACAACAGGGAAGTCTTGAACCATGGACAAATTCTTCAGCATCGTCAGGGGCTTCGGCCTGAAACGTGGACCCCAACGCTGGATAGGCGGCGTGTGCGGCGGCATCGCAGCCAAGCTCAACGTGGATGTGGCCTTCGTGCGGATCGCTTTCCTGGTCTTCTGCCTCCTCCCCGGCCCCGCCGTAGTACTGTACATCGCGGCCTGGCTGGTCCTTCCCGACCAGCGGAACTCCATCCCGCTGCAGAACTTCCTGGACCGCCGGTCCATCAGCTGACACCACAGGACTGCCACGCTGGAAGCATGAACACTTTCCTCAGCCCGGGGCAGCGGCGAGCCCCCGATGCCATCACCGTCCGCGGCCTCAACAAAAACGTACGGCCTGCCCAAGGGCGAAACCCGCACGGCCGTGGACCAGCTAGATCTGACCATCTGTGCCGGCGAAACCTACGCCCTCCTGGGCCCCCACGGCGCCGGCAAGTCCACCACCATCGAGATCCTGGAAGGCCACCGGAAACCGGACAGCGGCGAGATCATGGTTCTGGGGACGCGCTCCTGGAAGGCGGCACCGTCTTTCCGTGCCAGGATCGGCATTATGCACCAGGAGGCCACAGATTCCGGGGAACTCAGGGTTTCCGAGGCGCTGCGGTGGCTGGCTTCCTGTTTCCCCACTCCCCGGCCGGTGGATGAGGTCATTGAGGCCGTGGGACTTAACGGCAAGGGCGGCGTCCGCATTTCAACCCTTTCGGGCGGCACAAAGCGCGTCCACCCTGGCGGTCCTGCCGGTACTCCTCCTGTCCTTCACGTCGGGCGTGTACTTTCGGTTCTCCCAGCTTCCGGACTGGCTGCAGTCCATGACCAATTTCTTCCCTTTGCGCTGGACGGCGAGCGCCTTCAGGCCTGTCTTCCTGCCGGCCTGCTTTGAAACCGTTGAGCCCGGGAGCACGTACAACCTGCCGCTGACGTTCCTGGTCCTGGGCATTTGGGTGGCCGCAGGCGCAGGGCTGGCCCGGTTGGCGTTCAAGTGGCCACCGCAGAAGTAGAGAGTCCCGTGCCGCACGGATCCGGTGGCGGTGGCGAAGCGACGGTCAAAACCCACCTGCTGCGGGTCTTCAACAAACTGGATGTGGACGCCAGGACCCGTGCCGTGGTCCTTGCCATGGAACGCGGCGTTTTGTAACCGGTTTGTGTCGTAACGCACACCGCCGACTACAATCTAGGTGAGCTCAGCGTGGCGCTCTGCCTGTATACCTTCACACCAGGATTTGAGCCGAGACATGAAAATTGGAATTCTTACCAGCGGTGGCGACTGCCCCGGACTGAACGCTGTCATCCGCGGAGCCGTCCTCAAGGGCATCGCCATCCATGGCCACGAATTCGTGGGTTTCCTGGACGGCTGGCGGGGCGTCGTCGAAGGCGACGTCATCGATATTCCCCGCACTTTGGTCCGGGGCATCGCGAAGCAGGGTGGCACCATCCTGGGCACCTCCCGCACCAACCCATTTGAGAACGGCGGCGGCCCGGAGGTCATCAAGGCTCACATGGACCGCCTCGGCATCGACGCCATCATCGCGATCGGCGGAGAAGGGACCCTGGCTGCTGCGAAGCGCCTCACGGATGCCGGCCTCAAGATTGTGGGCGTCCCCAAGACCGTGGACAACGACCTCGACGCCACGGATTACACGTTCGGTTTCGATACGGCCGTGCAGATCGCCACCGAAGCCATTGACCGGCTCCGGACTACGGGCGAGTCCCACCACCGTTGCATGATCGCCGAGGTGATGGGCCGTCACGTGGGCTGGATCGCGCTGCACGCCGGCATGGCGGCAGGCGCGCACGCCATCCTGATCCCCGAGCAGAAGGTCAGCATCGAGCAGATCACCGAGTGGGTCCAGGAAGCCCACGACCGTGGCCGCGCACCGTTGATTGTGGTGGCCGAGGGCTTTGTGCCGGACCACATGGAATCCCCGCACTCCGAGCGAGGCCTGGACACGTTTGGCCGGCCACGGCTGGGCGGGATCGCGGACCAGCTCGCCCCGGAGATTGAAGCCCGCACCGGCATCGAGACCCGCGCCACCATCCTGGGGCACATCCAGCGCGGCGGCGTGCCGTCCGCGTTCGACCGTGTGCTCGCCACCCGTCTGGGCATGGCCGCGATCGACTCCGTCGTGGAGGGCTACTGGGGCACTATGGTGGCGCTTAAGGGCACCGACATCGAGCACGTGAGCTTCGACAAGGCCCTGGGCCAGCTGAAGACTGTGCCACAGAAGCGCTACGACGAGGCTGCAGTCCTCTTCGGCTAAGCCGTCGCCGCTGTGCTGGGTAGGCTGGGGATATGACTCTTGACTCCGGTTCTGCCGCCATCATCCAACTCGCTTGGGCCCGGCATCTGGGGCTCGACGACGGCGCATTCGCTGCGTCGCTGAGTTCAGGCGAGCGGATGGTCAGAGCCGACGATGCTGCAGAGACGGTGGAGTTCGTCAGGCTCTTCGGCAGCTCGGCACTTGTGGGACCGCAATGGGTCATTGATGCCGCCGCCGGAATTCCGGACGAGGAGATGGCACAACATGTGACACTGCTCACCCTGACACGATCGCACGGGGGCCACGGACTGGGCTCTGCGGCGTTGTTCTTCGCCGACGACCTGCCTCTGCGCCAGCCCTCCGAAGAACTCACCGTGTCCCACGGAAATGCGGAAGCGATCGAGCTCGAAGGCCTGTGCCCGCCGGACGACGTCAACGAAGTGCACCTGTCAGACCTTGAGAACCGGTACACAATCCTCCACGAAGTGGACGGGCTGCGCCTTCCGGTGGCGTGCGGCGCCTACGGGGAATGGGAAGGCCTTCTCGCGCAGATGGGAGTCCTGGTGGACCCCGGGTGGCGGCGCCGCGGGCTGGGAACCGCGGCCGCATCCATCGCTGCCCACGAGGCCCTCGCGGCGGGCCTCACCGTCCAGTGGCGCGCCGAGGTCAGCAACACCGGCGCCGTGGCCCTGGCACGTCAGCTGGGCCTGTCCGCCGGCGGCATCCAGACCAGCGTGCACCTGCGCTGAACTGCACATCAGCCGGCCGCGGGGACTTCCGCCTCAGCACCATCCCCAGGCTGGGGAACGGGCTCGGGCTTCGCGAAAAACGCTACTGTCAGAGCGCCGACGAGAAGTACTGCCGCCGGCAACAGGACGGACTGGCCCATCGCCATCGCGAACGGTGCGTGCAGCGCCTGCGGCAGGGCCGCGCCAAAGCCTTCAGTGGACGCCGCCTGTCCGGGCGGCAGGGGCGGGAATTCGGCCACAATACGGGCCTGAATCAGTGCGGCCATGGCGGCTGCCCCCAGCACTGAACCGATCTGCCGGCTGGTATTGAAAACACCCGAGCCGGCACCGGCCTGGCGCGGCGCCAGATTTCGTGTGGTGGCATTGGCGATCGGCCCGAAGATGCAGCCCATGCCCAGGCCTTGTACCGCACTCGGCAGGAGGAACATCCAGACAGGGGTATCGGGCGTCATAAGCACCGACGTCCAGGAGATGGCCAAGGTGAAAAGCAGCATCCCGGCGACTGCAAACCAGCGCGGATTGACGCGGTCAATCAGCTTGCCCACTATGGGCGACAACGCACCGGTGAGGACGGCCATCGGAATCAGCAACAGGGCAGACTGCGTGGGAGTCAGACCCAATGCGACCTGGTAAAAAATCATGGAAGCCAAAGGGTAGGCCGTGATGGAAAATCCCACCACGGCTATTCCAGCGTTTCCCAGCGCGAAGTTCCGGTCCTGGAACAGGCCCAGCGGCAGCAAGGGTTCGCCGCCTCTCCGTTCAAGCCACCACTGCCAGCCGATGAAAATGGCCATCACACCTACGCCTGCGATGATCAGGCCCCACACGGTGAACGGGCCGCCATCAATGGTCCCCCACTTGTACGTCTGGCCTTCCTGTATCCCGAACACGATCAGGAACATGGCCACGGCGCTCAGGAGCACCCCCACTACGTCGAAGGAGTGGCTGTGCGTTTTCAGTTCCGGGACGTTGCGCATCACCAACAGGAACGCAACGACGCCGATGGGAATGTTGATGAAGAAAATCCACTCCCAGCCAAGGGAGTCAACCAGGACGCCGCCGAGGATGGGCCCCACCAGGATGGCCATGCCCGCCGTGGCACCCCACAGCCCCATGGCCGCGCCACGGCGGTCCGGCGGGAAGATGCGGGTAATCACCGCCATGGTCTGGGGCGTCATCAGGGCACCGCCCACTCCTTGCACGCTCCGGGCCAGGATGAGGATCGCGATGTCGCCGGACAGCCCACACCACAGGGACGCGAGTGTAAATACCGCCAGACCCGCAATGTAGACCTTTTTCGGTCCGAAACGGTCCCCCAGACGCCCGGCAATCAACAGGAGCACGGCATAGGACAGCAGGTATGCGCTGGTAACCCAGACGACGGCCGTGATATCGGCGTCGAGCGCCTTCCCGATACTGGGGTTGGCCACGAACACGATGGTGGTGTCTATCAGGATCATAAAGAACCCGACCACCAGCGACCACAAAGCCAACCAAGGCCTGGCTACAGTTTCCATGGCGTTCCTTCGATTACGTTGGCGGCCGGTCGTGACACACTGCGGAAACGCTACTCCAGCAGATCTAGGATGTCCGTGCGGGCGAACATCTGCGCAGCGGCCCGGGCGGAGGGGCTGCCGGCGTCGGGATCTGCACCGGCGTCCAGCAACACCCGGGACACGTCCGCGTACCCCTTGAATGCTGCACCGGCCAGGGGCGTCTGGCCGCGGTCGTTGGCCGTGTCAGCCTCACCGCCGTGCTCAAGGATCAGCTGCACCGTCTCCGCGTGGCCGTGGTAGGCGGCCAGCATCAGCAGGGAATCGCCGGCCGCGTTGGTCATTGTGGCCGGGGCGCCGGCGTCCAAATAGCCGCGCAGGAGTCCGGCGTCCCCCTCCCGGGCAGCCTGGAAGAGCCGGTGCGCCAACGCCACGGCCTCGTCGTCCGGCGTCGAGGCATCGGCGCTGGCATCGCCGGGTGAAGCGTCGTCGGGTGCGGTGTTCTCGGTCATCAGCGGGTCCCCCTCAGGAATCCAGTCTGGCGCCCCACTACCTGGCCGGCGTCGGGAGCAACAATTACTTCCTGGGCAGCGATGTAAGGCTCTTCGCCGTCCAGCACGGTCAGTATTTCATCCGGTGCGACGGACCGTTTGATGACGGCCAACGCCACCGGGCCCATTTCGTAGTGCTGGGCAACGGAGGTCACTGTCCCGACCTTCCGCTCGCCGAGCATCACCGGGCTGCCGGGAGCTGGCATGGTGTGCTGCGACCCGTCCAGCTGCAGGAACACCAGGCGCCGCGGCGGATGGCCCAGGTTGTGCACGCGGGCGACGGTCTCCTGGCCCTTGTAGCAGCCCTTGGAGAGGTGCACGGCGGTCCGGAGCAGGTCCAGTTCGTGCGGAATGGTTTTGTCGTCGGTTTCCGCGCCCAGCCTGGGGCGCCACGCCGCAATGCGGAGGGCTTCGGCCGCCATAGCACCGGCGAGTGGGCGGTCCGCCAATGTTTCCTCGAGTTCGGCGGCCGGCACAAGGTACTCGATCCAGGGCCGCTCCAGCCCCGGGTGTCCTTCTTCCGGGACCACGGCGTAGGAGTAGCCGCCGGCGCCGACGTGCGGCCACGGATCCCGCCACGCCAGCAGTCCGGACCATTCCTCCACGGTTTTGGTGGACCCGAGCACGGCCCAGTCGGCGGAGACGTCGGTGATCTCGACTCGCAGCATGAACTTCATTTTGTTCAGCCACTCAGCCAGCGGCGCAGCCTCGGCGGCCTCAACAATCAGCCAGGTGGTCCCGCCGTCGTCCATTACGCGGGCGTCAAACTCGATCCGGCCCTGGACACTCAGCAACAGCAGCTCGCTTGACTCTCCCGGTTGCAGGCCGGTGACCTGCTGGGACGAGAGGGTGTTCAGCCACGTCAGCCGGTCCGGACCGCTGACGGTCACCACGCCGCGGTGGGAGAGGTCGACGACGGCGGTACCGGCTGCGAGGGCGCGCTGCTCACGCAGCGGCTCACCGTAGTGGGATGCGATGCCGGCGTCTGCGCCGGTAGCCTCGACGGCGCCGGGGCGCGACAGTAGGGGGCTGGGGGTAGTCATACTGGGGGCAACGTCCTTAGGTGGGTAGGTATTCCGGTCTCGGGCAGCGGGTCTCGCTGGGCTCGAGACCCGCTGGTCGCCCGCCCGGGGGCGGCGTCAGCGGTATTCGGGGTTCTCGAAGTCGAAGCGGGTTCCGGCTTTCCATTCTTCAGGGAGATTGCCGTACGCGGGAATCCCACCAGCGTCCTTGAGCATCCGGGCGAAATGCAGCAGGTTCCAGGTCATAAAGGTGGTGTTGCGGTTGGTGAAGTCGGATTCGGGGCCACCGGAGCCTTCGTCCAGGTAGCTCGGGCCCGGACCCACCGGGCCGATCCAGCCGGCGTCCGCCTGCGGGGGTATGGTGAAGCCGACATGCTGCAGGCTGTACAGCACGTTCATGGAACAGTGCTTGATGCCATCCTCGTTGCCGGTGATCAGGCAGCCGCCCACCTTGGGGTAGAACGCCCACTGGCCCTTGCTGTTGAGCTGCCCGGAGTGGGCGTACAGCCGTTCGATGAGCATCTTTGTCTGTGAGGAGTTATCGCCGAGCCAGATGGGACCGGCAACCACTACAATGTCGGCTTCTTCAACAGCCGGGTACAGTTCCGGCCACTCATCGGACGGCCAGCCGTGCTCGGTCATGTCGGGGTAGACACCGCTGGCGATGTCGTGATCGACAGTCCTGATCACGCGGGTGCTGACGCCCTGCTTCTCCATGATGAGGCGGCTGACGTTGATCAGGCCCTCGGTGTTGCTGGTCTCCGGCGACCGTTTAAGGGTCCCATTAAAGAACACAGCCTTCAGGTCGCTGTAATCGGTGGAGTTCTTCGGTGTAGCCATGATGCTCCCTTGATTCACTCGCCGGTGTTGCCCAGGATGCCAAGTCTACTGAGAATCGGTGACGCGGCTGGGTGTCAGGAAACCTTTTTCAGGAAAGCCGAGGCGTGCGCCTCGAGACCTTTGCCCGGCTGTGATGTTCCGCCGGGGGCCACGTCCCAGCGCCAGAGCAAATTGCCGTCCACGAGGCCGAAGATCCGGGTGGCCGCGCTGTAGTCCTTGGAATGGCTGCCGCGCATCACCATGTCGGTGCTGAGCTGGATCTGCGGGCCTTTGATCTGCCCGTAGTAGAGCTCAGAGATCCCGCCGGGATGTGAGATGGACACCGAGATATCGAACCCGTCGTCTTTATTGCGCAGCGCTTCGACTTCATCGGCGCTCTTGAGTGCGGGAACAATATCGGCCGGAATCAGGCCCGGTCCGCCGTCGGCATCAAGCTGTTTGCGCTCCAGCGCCCAAAAGCCGGTCTCAACCGTCAGCGGCCGCAGGCGTGTGCCGTCGTTGTCAGTTAACCAGCTCTCCGCGCGGTACTGCAGATACGGCAGACCGTTATGCGTGAAGGACACATGCTGGAGGAAGTGCTCCGAGTCCTCGTCCCCGCTCCCGAGCCGGCCGCTGCCTTCCCACTCACCAATGAGCCAGGAAAGCGGAACAAGTTCCGGTGTCAGGTCTGTAGGAATTTCTAACGGCACGGCAATTACCTCAGGAAAATGCTAGTTCGTTGAACGGGTTTACTTCTGGCCTTTAAAGAGGCGGTAAACCACAAAGCCGGCGAACCAGGCCATAGACAGGCTGGCGATGCCGAGCAGGACGAGGAAGAAGATTTCAAATGCAAGTACGGACATGATGCCATCCTAACCGGTTAGTAGATGAGGAGTTTGTCTATGAAGTAAGCCAGGGAGCCCACGGCCGAAACCGGTGCAAGCCCCATGCTAACCGCAGCCAAAAGATTCAGCGGACCGCCGCGGAGTGTTACCAGGCGGCGGAAGCTGACCAGCACGGCGCCCACCACAACGCCGAAGATCGCCGCGGGCACAACTGTAATGTCGGAGAAGACCAGGCCTGCCAGCGGCCCGGCAAGTCCTGCCATCACGATGCCGAGAGGGGCCACGATGCTGTCCGGCCATCGGATCAGGCCGGCCAGCAGTGCCACGCCGGCGCTGATGGCAGCCACCAGGAGCATCTCCCGCACGCCGTTGAAGCGCGCGCCGGCAATCCAGCCTGCACCCAGGCATGAGAGGAGCACACCGGCGCAGCAGCCAAGGGTGGATTCAAGCCGTTGGGCCTGGCCGGTGCCTCGGATGAGCTGCACGATGAACACAGCCATCATGCCCAGCGCCATGAATGCAGGCGTCCAGTCCAGGAAGCCCGGCGCGGGGACGAAACCGGCAGCGAGCGCAGACCCGACGCCGGCCAGCGCAATGACGGCTGCCAGGGTCTTCTTCGCGGGGATGCGGAGGAAGTGAGGCCAGCCGATGCCGACCGCCATGGCGATCACTACGGCGACGCCGACAAGTGCCTCGCGGGAGACGTACACGCCGGCGATGATGGCCACCAGACCCGCCACTCCGACAACACCGATGACCCACGAGCCCAGTGATTTTGCCGGGGCCTGCACCTCAGCGGTCACCGGGGACCCCGCCGGCCGGATCGCGGCGGCTTCGACTCTGCACTCAATTCGTGGCATCCCATTCTGGCTGTGGACCCGGCGGCTCTGCCTACCGCGTCAGGGCGTTCTGCCCCACGGCTCAATCCTGCCTTATATGACCCGGATATGTCGCAAAACGGAAGTTTGCCAAGCCGGAATCCGTGCCGTCGCGCGGGCTGGTGGGTATACTCAAGGTTCAGCTACGCTTCCTGCAACGGATGCCTGCCGGATTGATCCTTAAGTCGGCGAATTTCGCTGCAGTACAGATAGTACCGGCCGGTGAAAACCCGGTTCAGTCGCCCGAAGATGCGCGGACGCCCCTTGGAGGAACAATGTCGCACATCCTGCTATTGACGAACAGCACCGGTTCATCGGTAAATATCCTGCCTGCCCTGGAATTGCTGAATCACCGTGTGCACATCCTCGCCGCGGAACCCACAGCCCTGCTGGAGACAGATCCCTGCGACGTCGTGCTCCTGGACGCCCGCAAGGACCTGGTGGGCGCCCGCTCCCTCACCCAGTTGCTGAAAGCCACCGGCCTGAGCGCACCCTTGGTCCTGATCCTGACCGAAGGCGGCATGGCCGCTGTTTCCTCGGCCTGGGCAGTAGATGACATCGTGCTCGATTCAGCTGGTCCCGCCGAAGTGGAAGCCCGCATCAGGCTCTCCATAGCGCGGGCTGTGCCGGACAAGGATGACGCCCCCACGGAGATCCGCGCGGCTGGTGTGGTCATCGACGAAGCGAGCTACACGGCGCGCGTCAACGGAGCGCCCCTGAACCTGACGTTCAAGGAATTCGAGCTACTCAAATACCTCGCCCAGCACCCCGGCCGCGTCTTCACCCGCCAGCAGCTGCTCACCGAGGTGTGGGGCTATGACTACTATGGCGGCACGCGCACCGTGGATGTCCACGTCCGTCGGCTGCGTGCCAAGCTTGGAGCCGACCACGAAAACCTGATCAGCACGGTCCGGAACGTCGGCTACCGCCTGACCCTGGTGCGGCAGCAGGAAGACGAACTGACAGAAGCCTGACACCGTTCAACAGCACCTTCAGGCAGGAACAGCCCCGGACGAGTGGTCCGGGGCTGTTCCTGTATTTGTGAAGCTTTGTTGTGGAGGACATACGGGTCGAACGTATCGAGGCCACCCCACTGGCGGATCCCCCTCGTTCCCGCCGTAACAAGCGGGTGAGATAACGACTATACGTGCCTGCCCCGGGGCCATCAAATCGGAGCGCCTTCCGGCCGGGGCGTATAGCCTAGCCTCATGAGTCCTGCGCACCCGGAAAAATGGCCCGTCCTTGTTGTCCACGGCGGCGTGGAGGAACAACTGTTGAAGGACTGCGTGACGCTTCTGGCAGCTGCCGAGGAGTCTGACGGCAACCCCTCACTGTCTGAACAAACGGTGGTGACGCTCCGCGCCGGGGACTCTGCGGAGCAGTCCCTCCTGACCCTTGCGCTCTACGCGCCGGACGAAGATTCCGATCCTTCCTCCGGTCAGGACCTGGCCGGGTTTGCGGTCGTCGTCGCGGAAGCGGACGGCGGCGGCGTGCTGGAAATTGCCGTCCATCCGAGCTACCGCAACCAGGGCGTGGCGGACCGCCTTGTAGGCGCACTGAAGTCAGGGCGCGGCCTGGACGGCCTGAAGGCTTGGTCCCATGGCAACCACGAGGCGGCAGCGGACCTCGCCGCCCGCTACGGCTACGGTCCGGTCCGCGAACTCTGGAAGATGAGGCTGACTACCGCCACTGCGGAACTGCCCGACGCCGACCTCCCGGACGGCGTCACGCTCCGCGCCTTTGTGCCGGGCAAGGACGAGGACGGTTGGCTGGCTGCGAACCGGGCCGCCTTTGCCCACCACCCCGAGCAGGGCTCTATGTCCCGCGCGGACCTGGATGCCCGGCTGGCCGAGGACTGGTTTGATCCCGCCGGCTTCCTGCTGGCGGTGGACGCCGAGGACCGGCTGTTGGGATTCCACTGGACCAAGGTGCATCCGCGCCACGGCGCCCATCCGGCGATCGGCGAGGTCTATGCGGTGGGCGTCACACCGGCCGCACAGGGTATGGGCCTGGGCAAAGCGCTCACAGTGGCCGGTATCAGGCATCTGCAGGGCCTGGGACTTCACGCCGTGATGCTCTATACGGATGCCGACAACACTGCGGCCGTTTCCCTCTACCGGGGCTTGGGCTTCACACGCTGGGACATGGACGTGATGTACGGCCCGCTGACCTCCGATTAAGAGCCCGGGTGAGTTAGCCCACTCGTGTGACTAAGGGCTTCGGACGGGCCGAAATCTAGGCTCGTGGACGCTGATTGATTGTAAGGTTGGTAGAGAACCGTGCCGGCCGAGGGCCAGCATCAAGCGCCAGGCAAGAGGAGAGACCATGAAACCGGAACCCGCCGGAACAGTCACGTCCGAAGGCGCCTCAGTGCCGGTGCGCGCGCGCTTCGGCTCGTCTGAAGTCCCTGCCTCGCGTGCAACGCAGGACCGGATCGACATCCCCGAATTTGCGCCAAACCCTGTGCCCGAAGGGGACATCCGGCCGGACCGGTTCCTGGACCGCGAGCTCAGCTGGCTGGCATTCAACTCCCGCGTCCTGGAGCTCGCCGAAGATCCCGCGCTCCACCTCCTGGAACGTGTGGCTTTCCTGTCCATCTTCGCGTCCAACCTTGACGAGTTCTTTATGGTCCGCGTGGCAGGCCTGAAGCGGCGGATCGCCACCAACCTCGCGGTGCCCTCCCCTGCCGGACTTAGCCCGGTAGAGGTCCTGGAGAAGATCGGCGACGAAGCCCACCGCCTCCAGCAGCGCCATGCGCAGGTCTACGCCGAACAGATCCGCCCCGCCTTGGCCTACGAGCACATCCACCTGATGCACTGGGACGAACTGGACGACGCCGCCAAGCAGCAGCTCAGCGCGATGTTCGCCGAAAAGGTCTTCCCCATCCTGACGCCTCTGGCTGTGGACCCGGCGCACCCGTTCCCCTACATTTCGGGGCTGTCCCTGAACCTGGCCGTGGTGGTTCGCAACCCTGTGAGCGACAAGGAGCTCTTCGCCCGCCTCAAGGTTCCGGACCAGCTTCCCCGCCTGATCTCCATCGACGGTCCGCGGGCCGGAGCTGTCGCGGGACGCGTGGCGCGTTTCATCGCGCTTGAGGAAGTCATCGCCGTCCACCTGGACAAGCTCTTCGCCGGCATGGAAGTCCTGGAACACCACATCTTCCGCGTCACCCGCAATGAAGACCTTGAGGTGGAAGAGGACGACGCCGAGAACCTCCTGCAGGCGCTGGAAAAGGAACTTCTGCGCCGCCGGTTCGGCCCTCCGGTACGTCTTGAGGTCACCCACGACATCAACCCGAACATCCGGGCCCTGCTCATCCGTGAGCTTGGCGTGGAAGAGTCCGAGGTGTACTCGCTGCCGGCTCCTTTGGACCTCCGCGGGTTGTCCGTCATTGCCGGAATTGACCGTGCCGACCTTCATTACCCCAAGCACCTGCCGCACACGTCCCGGTTCCTGAACGAGTCCGAGACGTCCAAGGCCGCCAACGTTTTCTCGGCCATGCGCCGCCGCGACATCCTGCTCCACCACCCGTACGATTCCTTCTCCACCTCGGTGCAGGCGTTCCTGGAACAGGCGGCCGCGGACCCGAAGGTCCAGGCCATCAAGCAGACCCTGTACCGGACCTCGGGCGACTCCCCCATCGTTGACGCCCTGATCGACGCCGCCGAGGCCGGCAAACAGGTGCTGGCCCTCGTGGAGATCAAGGCCAGGTTCGATGAGCAGGCCAACATCTCCTGGGCCCGCAAGCTGGAACAGGCAGGCGTCCACGTGGTCTACGGCATCGTGGGCCTGAAAACCCACTGCAAGCTGTCGCTAGTGGTTCGCCAGGAA
The DNA here is from genome assembly GCF_050156905.1 of Pseudarthrobacter sp. S3. NCBI lineage: Bacteria > Bacillati > Actinomycetota > Actinomycetes > Micrococcales > Micrococcaceae > Pseudarthrobacter > Pseudarthrobacter sp. S3. The sequence goes on from NZ_CP189583.1 coordinate 3,190,588, forward strand.
GTGGACGGGCTGCGCCGCTACTGCCACATCGGCACCGGCAACTACCACCCCCGCACGGCCCGCTACTACGAGGACCTTGGCCTGCTGACCGCCAATGACCAGGTGGGCGAGGACCTTTCCAAGCTGTTCAACCAGCTCTCCGGCTATGCGCCGAAGTCCACGTTCAAGCGGCTCCTGGTCGCTCCCCGCTCCGTCCGCTCGGGACTGATTGACCGCATCGAGACCGAGATCCGCAACGCCCGCGCCGGGCTGGCCGCCAGGGTGCAGATCAAGGTCAACTCCATGGTGGACGAAGCCATCATCGACTCCCTGTACCGCGCCTCCCAGGCCGGTGTGATGGTGGACGTCATTGTGCGCGGCATCTGCTCGCTGCGTCCCGGCGTCCCGGGCCTCAGCGACAACATCACCGTGCGCTCGGTGCTGGGCCGCTTCCTGGAACACTCCCGGGTGTTCGCCTTCGCCAACGGCGGCGATCCCGTGGTGTACATCGGCTCGGCCGACATGATGCACCGAAACCTGGACCGCAGGGTCGAGGCCCTGGTCCAGCTGGCCAATCCTGACGACATCCGCTATGTCCTCGACCTGCTGCAGCGCTACATGGACCCGGAAACAGCCAGCTGGCACCTGGATAACGAGGGCTTGTGGAACCGGCACCACATTGCCGACGACGGCAGCCCCCTCGACGACATCCAGTCCTGGCTGCTGGCCTCGCGCACCCGCCAGCGCAGCCTGAGCCGGCGGTAGGGCTACGGCGTTGGCGAGCGACATCCTCGTAGCAGACCAGACTGACCATCCCGACGAGGCAGTTGCCGTCGTCGCGGCCGGGGCGCTCCCCTGGCGGATCAACTCGGACGGTCTTGAAGTCCTGCTGATCCACCGTCCGCGGTATGACGACTGGTCCTGGCCCAAGGGCAAGATCGACCCCGGCGAGACCATTCCCGAATGCGCCGCACGTGAGGTGCAGGAGGAAATCGGGCTTGCCGCGCCCCTGGGCATCCCGCTCCCACCCATCCATTACCACGTGCCGTCCGGACTGAAGGTGGTCCACTACTGGGCGGTCCAGGTTAACGGTGCCCGGCTCGTTCCAGACGGCAAGGAGGTGGACCGCGTGGTGTGGTGCGCCCCCGAAACGGCCGCCGGGCTGCTGACCAACCCGTCCGACGTCGTTCCCCTGGAGTATCTGCAGGCTGCCCATAGCCGCGGCGACCTGAACACATGGCCGCTGATTGTGGTGCGGCATGCGAAGGCCAAACCGCGCTCGTCCTGGTCCAAAGCAGAGGGTGAACGGCCGCTGGCCGCGACGGGGATCAGGCAGGCCCAGGCCGTGGGCCGGCTGTTGCAGGCCTGGAAGCCGCCGCGCGTGGTGACCAGCCCTTGGCAGCGCTGCGTGTCAACCGTGGCGCCATACCTGAGGGCGACCGGGGCCAAGGTCAAGCTGGTGGAGGCGCTGACAGAACATAAGCACAACCGGACGCCCAAAAAAACCGCTGCCGTCATCGAGTCGCTCCTGGAAAAGGCACAGCCCGTCGCCGTCTGCACGCATCGACCTGCACTGCCCACAGTCCTGGGCCAGCTGGGCAAGCACATGCCGGGCCGTCTACGCACGCTCCTGCCGGACTCGGACCCTTATCTGTCCCCTGGCGAGATGGTGGTATGCCACGTGGCCGTCGGCAACAAGCACCGCATCGTGGCCGTGGAGCAATTGAAGCCCTTCGACGACTAAGGTTTGAGCGCCCGGCCGCCAGCGAACCGGTTCGTTCCGTCGCTGCTGCTGTTGCTGGCCACCACAACCGTTGGCGCCCGGCTGTATCCCGGCATGGCGGATCCGGTCCCTGTCTGGGCGATGTCATCGGCGGCCGCGGGCGGAGCGCCCCGGGTAGACTTTAGCCGTGAGCATCCCGACGCCTTATGAAGACCTCCTGCGTGACGTCCTGGCCCATGGCACGCACAAATCCGACCGCACGGGCACCGGAACCACCAGTGTTTTCGGCCGTCAACTGCGCTTTGACCTTGGCCGGAGCTTCCCGCTGATCACCACCAAACGCGTGCATTTCAAGTCCGTGGCGGTAGAGCTGTTGTGGTTCCTGCGCGGCGAATCGAACGCAAAGTGGATGCAGGATCAGGGCGTGAGCATCTGGAACGAGTGGGCTGACGCGGAAGGCGAACTGGGTCCCGTGTACGGCGTCCAGTGGCGCAGCTGGCCCACCCCTGACGGCGGCCATATTGACCAGATCGCCGAGCTTGTGGAGAACCTCAAAACCAACCCGGATTCACGCCGGCACATCGTGTCCGCGTGGAACGTCTCCGAGCTCAAGGATATGGCGCTGCCTCCGTGCCACGCGTTCTTCCAGTTCTATGTGGCTGACGGCAAACTGTCCTGCCAGCTCTACCAGCGCTCGGCGGACATGTTCCTGGGCGTGCCCTTCAACATCGCCTCCTATGCCTTGCTCACCTGCATGATGGCGCAACAGGTGGGGCTGGAGCCCGGCGAGTTTGTATGGACCGGTGGTGACGTCCACATCTACGAGAACCACATGGACCAGGTCCTGAAACAGCTGGGCCGGGAACCGTATGAATACCCGCTGCTGTTGATCAACCGGAAGCCGGCTTCGATCTTCGATTACACGATCGAGGACTTCGAGGTGGTGGGTTACCAGCACCACCCCACGATCAAGGCCCCGATCGCCGTATGAGTACCGGAAACGCAGCAGACCCCCAGTCCTTCGCCCAGGAGCTTGCCGGCTCCGTGACCGGCGTCGGCCTCGTGTGGGCGCAGACGTCCGGCGGCGTGATCGGCAAAAACGGCGACATGCCCTGGCACCTGCCCGAAGACCTGAAGCACTTCAACCGCCTCACCATGGGGCATCCGGTGATCATGGGCCGCAAGACGTGGCTGTCCTTCCCGGACAAGTACCGTCCCCTGCCGGGCCGGACCAACATTGTGATCACGCGGCAGAAAAACTGGGGCGAAACGCCCGAGGCGGAGGGCGCCGTCGTGGTCCCCTCCCTGGATGATGCCCTCATGGAGTCTCAGTTCGTCGACGGCGGCGGGACCGTGTGGATCCTGGGCGGCGGCGAAGTCTTCCGCCAGTCCACCGAACTCGCCAACGTCGCGGTGGTCACCACCATCGATGTGGAGGCCGACGGCGACACGTTCGCTCCCGAGCTCGACGAAACCTGGGAGGCGGCGGCGTCCGTTCCGCCGGATGGGTGGCTGACAGCAGCCAACGGAACACGCTACAGGTTTACCAAATGGATTAGGACGCAGGGCTGAGATGTTGAAAAAACCGGAAACACTGTTTGTCCTGGGCTACATGCTGCTGCCGCTGCTGGCGCTGCTGTCTGCGATCGTTGGCCTGACCATGATCCTGGGCGGCAACAAGATCGCCGGGGCCATCATCCTGGTGGTGGTGACGCAGGTCTTCGCCTTCGGCGCCTTCTACGCGTTGCGGCTCCGCAAAGCCGCGGTGCTGGCGGAAAATAACCGCGGCTGACATCAGTTTCCTGCCGCACGCTGCCGCACGCCGTCCCCACGGGGTATGACGTAACCGACTGCGCCTGACCCGTTCCGGCGTCTAAACTGTACGAATGACTACAGCAGCTACCCCCTCCGTCGGCCTGGTCGGATGGCGCGGCATGGTCGGCTCCGTCCTGATGCAGCGTATGCAGGACGAAGGCGACTTCGCCAACATCAACCCGGTGTTCTTCTCCACGTCAAACTCGGGAGCTGCCGCCCCGTCGATTGCCGGTGCTGCCGCCGGCGCGGCCGGCAAGCTTGGGGACGCGTTCGACGTCGAAACGCTGGCCAAGCTGCCCATCATTGTCACCGCCCAGGGCGGGGACTACACCAAGCGCGTGCACACCGAGCTGCGCAGCCGCGGCTGGGACGGCCTCTGGATCGACGCCGCCTCCACGCTGCGCATGAACGACGACTCGATCATCGTGCTGGACCCGATCAACCGCGACGTCATCGATAAGGGCCTGGTCAACGGCACCAAGGACTTCATCGGCGGCAACTGCACGGTTTCCTGCATGCTGATGGGCCTCGGCGGGCTGTTCAAGAACGGCCTCGTCGAATGGGGCACCTCCATGACCTACCAGGCGGCCTCCGGCGGCGGCGCCCGGCACATGCGCGAGCTGCTCAGCCAGTTCGGCACGCTCAACGCCGAGGTCAGCTCCGAACTGGACGACCCGGCGTCGGCCATTCTGGAAATTGACCGCAAGGTACTGGCCCACCAGCGCACCGACATCGACGCCACCCAGTTCGGCGTGCCGCTGGCCGGTTCCCTCATCCCGTGGATCGATGCGGACCTGGGCAACGGACAGTCCAAGGAAGAGTGGAAGGCCGGGGCTGAAACCAACAAGATCCTGGGCACCTCGGACGAAAACCGGATCATCATGGACGGCCTGTGCATCCGGATCGGCGCCATGCGGTCGCACTCGCAGGCGCTGACGCTCAAGCTCCGCGAGGACCTGTCCGTAGCCGAGATCGAGAAGCTTCTCGCGGAAGACAACGAGTGGGCCAAGGTCATCCCGAACACCAAGGAAGACTCCATGGCAGGCCTGACCCCCGTGGCCGCGTCCGGCACACTGGACATCCCCGTGGGCCGCATCCGCAAGATGGAAATGGGCCCGGAATACATCAGCGCCTTCACCGTTGGTGACCAACTGCTCTGGGGCGCCGCCGAGCCGCTGCGCCGCATGCTCAACATCGCCACCGGGAACCTGTAGGTCCGCCTCACTCTAAGCAGCAACGCGGGGTCACTTAAGGCCCATTCCATACCGTCGGATGGGCCTTAAGTGACCCCGCGTTGCTATCAGTGTCAGGTGTTGAGGAACGCGCGGTATAGTTCGGCCGCCTTCTCGAAAGCCGCCTGAGCGGCGGGTCCCAGTAGTCGCGTCTCGTCAAAGAGTTCAGGCACGACTGCGGCGCTCCGGGTCCTGCCGGCGCGCGCCCACGTGCCGATCACTTCTCCCCCTGCCACGACTGTCTTCTTGAATACTCCGTTGCCGCCCGGGACGATCTTGTTGGCGTGCTCCGGCGCCAAGACGAGGCTGCGGTCCTGGTAGCCCAGCACAAACTCGTCGAAGCCCGCAAGCAGGAGGACAGACCGCTGTCCGGGCACACCGTCGTCGAGCATTGACGCAGTCTCCGATGACATCCAATAGCTCGCACCCCCGAATTCCAGCTCCGCCAGCTGCCCGCGGACGAGTTCAAACGCCGCCCGCGCGTCGGTCAGGGGAATCTGCGTCCACCATGCGAAGTCGCGGACGCTGGCAGGGCCGTGGCTGCGGAAGTAACGCAGCATGAACTCGGCAATCGCTTCCTGGTGTTCAAGGTCCCGAGACACCGGGATCCAGTCATCGAACGCCACCAGAAGCTGCTGGTTCCCGGCCAATGGTCCTTGGACCAACCATCCGTGCCGACACAACGTCCCCAGGATATGGATCCCGCGCTGACCGGTGGTGGGCTGCCCGGCTGCCTCAAACACGTCAAAGGCTTCGGTCCGGCTCACGGGACCGCCGGCCGCGATCCGCTCCAGGGCCACGTCGCGGCATTTCTCGATGTCCGCCCACGTGATGTCCAGTTCCCGGTGCCGGCTGGCAAGGATGCGGCTGAGACGCTCTGTGGTCAGGCCCAGCATCCAGCGCAGATCCTCGGGAGCTACAAAGTGCAGCGTGCCGCGCATCGGCCAGGACCGGACCACGCTGCCACTGTCCAGGGCTGCCCGGACGTCCGTCAACCCTGCACCCGGAACGCGGAGGCCGATGGCCCAGAGCGCGGCCTGCAGGTCCTGCGCCTGCGTGGCCGTCATCCAGCGGACCGCATCCTCAACAGAGCCACGTCCGGAGCCAATCAGTCCTTGAGAGGCAAGGCGCAACCTGCCCATCACCTTGGGGCTCACGCGGTTCACGGCCATGCCCTCATCGTAGGGCCTTGCCCGATAGGGTGTAACCATGACTTTGGGGAGTTTGTGGCACTTGTTCGCGCGCGGAACACAGCTATGGCTGCTGGCAGGGAGCATTTCGGTCCTGGCCGGCGTGGCCATCGATCGGTTTGGTGGCCTGCGTCCTCGCTGCCGCCAGCAACGCGGGGCTTCCGGGACTCGTGGTCTGGCTTTTTATGGGGCCATATTTGGCGCTGACCGGCTGGGCCGCCGCCCTGCTGGGCATGGCCACGAACGTCCGGCTGATGGGCGCCGTTGACGGGCTCCTGGCTCCGGTCACCCAGGCAGGCTGACGCTAGAGCGCCAGGCCAATGAGCAGCGGTTCCGGGTGAAGTTCAATGCCAAAGCGTTCGACGACGCCGGCGCGCACCTCGCGCGCGATGGCCAGCATGTCCGTGGCGCTGGCGGTGCCGCGGTTGGTGATGGCCAGCGTATGTTTCGTGGACAATGACGCCCGGCCGCCGGAGGCGCTGACCCCTTCCAGGCCATAGCCCTTGCCGAACCCTGCCTGGTCGATCAGCCACGCGGCGGACAGCTTCACCAGCCCGTCCGCCCCGGCGGGGTACTGCGGCGCGGACTCCGGCAGCGTTGCCGCCACGTCCACGGGGACTATCGGGTTGGTGAAGAACGAACCGGTGGAATAAGTGTCCCGGTCGGCCGGGTTGAGCACCATGCCCTTGGAGGCCCGCAACCGCAGGACTTCCCGGCGGACATCGTTGGAGTAAGCCCGTTTACCTGCCTCCACACCGAGTGAGCGGGCCAGTTCGGCGTAGCGGATGGGCGCGCTCATCCGGCCCAGCGGGAGCTGGAATTCCACGGTCAGCACCACGTAGCGGGGTGAGCCCTCGACAGTGGTCTGCTTCAGAATGGAATCGCGGTAGCCGAACTTCAACTCGGAGTTTGTGAAGGTCTGGACCGAGTTCCGGCTCCGGTCCCAGGTGCGTACCGCCGCGATGGTTTGGGAGACGTCCGATCCGTAGGCACCGACGTTCTGCACCGGCGTGGCGCCCGTGGCGCCCGGGATACCGGACAGCGCTTCAAGGCCGGACCAGGCATGCAGCACGGCGTGTTCCACCAGGGCATCCCAATTGTGGCCGGCCTGGACCACCACTGCCACGCCGCCGCAGGAATCCTCGGCGTTGACGGTGAACCCCTGCGAGGCGATCCTGATCACGGTGCCGGGGAAACCGTCGTCGGAAATCAGGAGGTTGGAGCCGCCGCCGATGATGAGTACCTGCTCCCCCGCAGCGTCCGCCGTGCGGACGGCGTCGATGATCACCGCCTCGGTTGTGGCCTCAATGTACTTGCCGGCGGGTCCTCCGACGGCGGCGGTGGTCAGCTCGGAGAGCAAAGTGGAAGTCACCAGACCACACTATAGGGAAAGCCACCCGAACGACCCTAGCGTCATGCACAGCAACAGCAAACCAACAGTGCCGGGGGCAGATCCGCTGCCGGCATAGGCCACCACCACGGCATTGCGCCAGGCAGTGACCTCGGCAGCGGCGGTTGTGTTGGCGGTCAAAGGATCATGAAAGCCTGACGACGGCCTGGGCCTTCATCAGCACTTTCTGGCCGGCAGCAACCACGGTGAGGTCAATGCGGGCGGTGCCCGCCTCGGCGTCGAGCTTTCCGATGGCGCCGCTGACCTCAATGGTGGCCCCGGCCTCCGAGGTTCCGGTGGTGTCCGTGACCAGGACCGGCTTGGTGAAGCGGGTCTGGAAGTCGACGACGGCGGCGGGGTCGCCGGCCCAGTCGGTCACCAGCTGCACGGCGGCACCCATGGTGAACATGCCGTGGGCAATAACGCCGGGCAGTTCCACGCCGGTGGCGAAGGCTTCGTTCCAGTGGATGGGGTTGAAGTCGCCGGAGGCGCCGGCGTACTTGACCAGGTCGGTGCGGGTGACCTCGACGGTGCGGCTGCCGATGTCCTGGCCGGCGCTGAGTTCGTGGATGCTGGGGCTCATGGTTACTGTCCCTCTCCACGGACGAGGATGGATGACGTGGTAGTGGCGACTGACTCGCGCGAATCGTCTGCTGCGAGGGCGAAAATCTCCTGGCGGGTGGTGATCATGGCGCCGCCGCCCATGGCACGGACACCGTCAACGTGCAGTTCGGCAACCAGGCGGTCTCCGGCAACGATGGGGCGGTGGTGGATGAAACGCTGGTCGGCGTGGACCACTCGGGAGAAGTCGATGCCGGCATCCGGATCCTCGATCAGCTGGGCATCGGCGCGCTGGGCGATGATGATGGCAAACGTGGGCGGTGCCACCAGGTCTTTGTGCCCCAGGGCCTTGGCGGCCTCGACGTCGAAGTGGGCTGGGTGCGCGGCCTTGACCGCGCGGGCGAACTCGCGGATCTTCTCGCGGCCGACGTCGTAAACCTCTGCGGCAGGGTAGCTGCGGCCCTGCAGGTCCGGATTGATAGTCATGGAATCAAGCCTAGCGGCACGCGTCCGGGCGCCCGCGCTGATGACATGGGGAAGGACAGGAATAACACTACGGTATGATGAATACATCAATTCATCAATTCATGGCCGTACCTCCGCTCGGCCGTGACGAGAAAGCACAGGCAGCGATGATTTCGGCAGCGCAATCCCCCTTATACGAGATCAAGGCAAACCTGTTCAAGGCCCTCGCCCACCCGGCGCGGATCCGAGTGCTCGAACTGCTGTCCGCGGCGCCGGACAACTCGGGCACCGTCAGCTACCTGCTGGCCGAGACGGGCCTCGAGGCATCCCACCTTTCCCAGCATCTCGCCACCCTGCGCCGGCACGGGGTGGTGACCTCGGTCCGTTCCGCAAACACCGTGACCTACCGGTTGGCCCACCCGAAGATCGCCGAATTGCTGGCCATCGCACGGACCTTCCTCCTCGACAGCCTGACCGATTCCAACGAACAGCTCAAACTCGCGCAGGGACTGCCCAGCGAGCATCTGAAGGGTTCAAATTCATGAGTGCTGCCCTGGCGCATCTCAGCCGGTTCCTGCCGTCCCGCCGCGACTATGACGGGCTGCGTTCGTCCTGGAAAACGGATCTGCTGGCCGGCATCACCGTGGGGATTGTGGCCTTGCCGCTGGCTTTGGCCTTCGGAGTGAGTTCAGGCGTCGGCGCCGAAGCCGGACTCATCACCGCCGTCGTGGCCGGCCTGGTCGCTGCGGTCATGGGCGGCTCGCACGTCCAGGTCTCCGGCCCCACCGGCGCGATGGTCGTGGTGCTGGCCCCGGTGGTCGCCACGCACGGCGTCGGCAGCATCGCATTGGTCTCCCTGATCGCAGGGCTGCTGGTGGCCATCCTGGGCATCAGCGGGCTGGGCCGGGCGGTGGCCTTCATCCCGTGGCCGGTAGTGGAGGGCTTCACGCTCGGCATCGCCGCGATCATCTTCCTCCAGCAGGTCCCCATGGCCACCGGCACCGCGGGGATACCGGGCCACAACACCCTGCTGGCCGCCGTCGAGAGCGCCTCCCAGGCCACCTTGCCCGCAGTTCTTCAGACGCTCGGCGTCGTGGTGGGTGTGGCTGCCGTGATGCTCCTGCTCCCGAAGCTGAACAAAGCCCTGCCCGCGAGCCTGGTCGCGGTGCTGCTGGCCACCGTGGCGGCCGAGCTGCTGCAGCTGGACATTCCACGGATCGGCGCCCTGCCGCACTCCCTGTCCGCACCATCGATGCCGTCCCTTGATCCGGCAGCGCTGGGCGGGCTGCTGATGCCCGCGGTGTCCATTGCGATACTTGCCGCTATCGAGTCCCTGCTGTCCGCACGGGTGGCGGCCGGCCTGGCTGGCCCTGGCGGGAGGCCCTCCGGGGCGTACAGTCCGGACCGGGAACTCATGGGGCAAGGGCTGGCCTCAGTTGCAGCGGGGTTCTTCGGCGGCATGCCGGCCACAGGCGCCATCGCCCGGACCGCGGTCAATGTACGCTCCGGAGCCAAGACCCGGCTCGCTGCGATTGTTCACGCGCTCGTGCTGCTGGCCATCATCTACCTGGCAGCCGGCCTGGTAGGAAAGATCCCGCTGGCGGTCCTGGCCGGAATCCTGATGGTCACGGCAACCCGCATGGTGTCACGGCACACGGTCACTGCCATCATGCGCTCCACCCGAGCCGACGCCTTCGTGTTCATCCTGACGGCGTTTATTACCGTGACCTTCGACCTGATCGTGGCCATCGAGATCGGGCTTGTCGCCGCGGCCCTCTTTACGCTGCGGAAGTTCGCCACGCTCAGCAGCGTAAAGCGTGAAGAGATTCCGGGACCGCACGAGGAGGGGGACGAGCACATCGCGCTATTCAGGCTGGACGGGGCCATGTTCTTCGGCGCCGCGGAACGCGTCCTGCAGGAAATTAGCCAGGTCCGGGACATCCAGGTGGCAATAATCCGACTGTCACAGGTCCGGATGCTCGACGCCACCGGAGCCCACATGCTGGTGGAGGTCATCTCGGCGCTGGAGCTGCGCGGCGTGACAGTCCTGCTGAAAGGTGTTCAGCCCCAACACCTCGAGCTCGTGACCAACGTCGGCGTCATCCGCTCACTGAGGCATCACAAGCACCTGTTCACGTCCCTGCCCGAGGCTGTGGAGCACGCCCGCAGCCACGTACTCCGGAACGCTGCCGCTAACGCTTGAGGTTCTTCCGGATGGTCTGGCCCCGCACCACAATCCCGACGATGTGCAGGACCAGGCCCAGGCCGATAACCGCAAGGGACGCCATGGCGAGGTCACGGTTGTTGGTGGTGTTGCCCACCAGGTTCAGGATGATCCCGACGCCGATGAGGCCCATGGCGCCGAATACCAGGACTTTGTACGAGGTGGGCGCTGACTCCCAGAATTCTTTGAGCACCGTGACAGTCTACCGAGCAGGTTCAGAACAGCGATTCCTGCACGGCCGGGCTGCCGCCGTCGTGCCCGACCGACTGCGCCGGGGCGCCATCCAAAAAGACCCCGTGAACCAGATAGCGGGTAACGGTCACGGGGTCTCCTGTGCTTTGGGTGTACGGGTGGGGCTACAGCGCCGGCTGCACGCCGAACGCTACCGCGAGCTTCATGATCTTCTCGGCGCGGCCCAGACGGGGCAGGTCCGAGCCGTCGCGGATGACGCGGCCGTTGGCTTCGAAGTCGGACATAAAGTCCGTGGCCCAGGCGACGTCCGACGGCGTGGGGCTGATGACCTCGTTGATGACGTTGGTCTGATCGATGGCCAGGCACAGCTTGCCGGTCATCCCCATCATCACGGTGATGCCGGTCTGCTCTCGCAGAATGGGGTGGTTGGTGCCGACGGTGGGGCCGTCGATGGGGCCCGGCAGGTTGCCGACGCGGCTGGCAACCACCAGTTTCGCGCGCGGGTAAGCCATGGCCTCCGGGGTGGCCGCCATGCCGGTGTCGCGGCGGAAGTCGCCGGAGCCGAAGGCGAGGCGGAAAGCACCCTGGGCCTTGGCGATGTTGTTGGCTTCCTCGATGCCGAGCGCCGATTCCACGAGCGGGATGACGGGCGTCTTGCCGTCCATCCGGTGGAAGCTTTCGGTCACCTGGTCAGCTGATTCGGTCTTGGCGAGCATCACGCCGAGCAGGCCGGGCGTACCGCGCAGCCCTGCCAGGTCATCGGCCCAGAACGGGCTGGTGGCATCGTTGATGCGGACCCAGGCCTGGCCGACGCCGCTGAGCCAGTCAATCACGTGTCCGCGTGCCTCGTCCTTTTGCGACGGGTCCACGGCGTCCTCGATGTCCAGGATAATCGAGTCAGCGCGCGAAACAGCCGACTGGTCAAACAGGTCGGTTTTCATGGCGTTGACCAGAAGCCACGAACGGGCGATTTCTGCTGGGATATTGCGCTTGGGGCGTAAGGTCTCGGTGGCGGTGGGTGACGTCATGCTACTACCGTATCTGCCCGGGCACCGCCAGCGCTAAGCCATGGCGCCGGACGTGCCGAACAATACAGATGCGACCGGGATACGGCAGGCTCAGTTGCCCGTGAGTTCCGCATAGAGCTTTCGGACGCGGGTGTTGATATCGTCGCGGACAATCCGCATGCGTTCGGTGCCTTCGATGCCCCGGGTGGAAGGTTCGTCGGTTTCCCAGGTTTCGAAGCGGGTGCCTTCGCGGGCTTCGAGCTTGGCTTCGGTGCCCAGCACGATAACGACGTCGACGGCGTCAAGCACCTCGTCAGTGACGGCCTTGGGGTGCTCCCCCGTGATGTCGATGCCGAGCTCGTTTAGGGATTCCACGGCCTCACTGTTCAGGCAGCTGCCCGGCCTGGTGCCTGCCGAGTAAACGGTGACGTCGTTCCCGGCGAGATCGCGCATGAGGCCGGCCGCCAGTTGGGATTTGCCGCCGTTCTTGCTGCAAACGAACAGGATGCGGGGAGAGTTGGCGCCTTCGGTCATGAGTTGGTGTCTTCTTTCTGTTCTGCGGAGAGGCCGTGGACCAGCCCGGTAGGGAAACCTGTCGAGGCCGCGGGGACGTCGCAGCTGGTGCCGCCATCGGAGGAGCACACCCCGGTTTCGGGCAACTCCAGGTGAACAGTGCCCGCCGCGGCCTGGTCGCCGGCGAGAGCCGTGGCGACAGACCTGACCTGTTCGTAGCCCGTAGCCAGCAGAAACGTCGGGCACGGCCATAGGACTTCATGCCGACGATGTAGAAGTTTGCCTCCGGGTGGGCGAGCAGCCTGGCACCGTGCGGCTGGACCGTGCCGCAGGAGTGGAATTCGGGTTCGATCAGCGGCCCCAGCCGGGCGGGTGCTTCGACGGCGGGGTCAAGGTTCAGCCGGAGTTCGCCGCACCTCTGGAGCCGGAAGGATATCTCCGGCGTCGCGGCCAGCGGGGCAAGGTAGTGATCAATCAGCTCACCGCCACAAGGCAGTGCCGTCAGGCGGGGGGCCTCCCAACCGGTGGGTTCCAGCAAACGCACTGCCGCGGCGTCAGCTGTTCGCCGGGATCAGTGACTCGATGAGTTCTTCGATGCGGGTCTTGATCTCGTCGCGGATGGGCCGGACGGATTCGACGCCCTGGCCGGCCGGATCCTCCAGGACCCAGTCTTCGTAGCGTTTGCCCGGGAAGTAAGGGCACTCGTCGCCGCAGCCCATGGTGATCACGACGTCGGACTCCTTGACGGCCTCTGTGGTGAGGACCTTGGGGATCTCGGCAGACATGTCGATGCCGAGCTCCGCCATGGCCTCGACGGCGGCCGGGTTGACCTTGCCGGCGGGCTGGGAACCGGCGGAGCGGACCTCGATCCCGCCGTTGGAGAGTGTGGCGAGGAAGGCGGCGGCCATCTGGGACCGGCCGGCGTTGTGGACGCAGACGAACAGAACGGAGGGCTTTTTGACGGTTTCGATGCTCACGTGGTTCTCCTTGGATCCAAACATTGATACTTGTCGATACAGTGAGTATCGGATTAGATATTGACGCTTGTCAATATCTCGTTTAGGCGGCACGCAGTCGGGGCGCCAGGTCTCGGACGCGGTGTGAAATGTCGGTAAAGGCATTGTCAAAGGCCTCCCTGGTGTTCAGTCGCAGGGGATCCGGAATTGACCAATGGATACCGCGAAGACCGGAGAGCTCCTCATGGGCGTTATCGCACACGGTCACAATGAAGTCGTCGTCGCGCCCAACATCCTCCAGCCGGCGCGGGGAAACGTGGGCCAGGGCCACGCCGTGCCGGCGGGCGACATCGATGGCCCCCGGGGAAATACTGCCCGCCGGATACGTTCCGGCCGAGATGCAGGGAATTCCGCTGACCTGCTTCCAGAGCGCGGCGGCCAGTTGCGACCGGGCACTGTTCCGCGTGCACAAGAAAAGCACGCGGCTGGCCCCGCGCCCGGCCCCCGGAGCGAGCCCTTCGAGCGCACCGGCGGCGAGCCGGAAGTAGCTGCGCCGCCTGTCTGCTTCTGAGCGGTGACGGGTCGCCAGGCCCGCCCCCTCCAACGCGCGCAGGTGGTGGGAGAGCAGATTCGATGGCATCCCGAGCTCGGCCTGCAGTTCCGTCGGGGAAAGATCACCCAGTGTCAGCAGGTCCACGATGCGCAGCCGTGCGGGATCCGCGAGGGCGGCATGCTTGGCGACCCGCGCCTGAAAGGCTTCAGCTGGCTCAGTATTCATTGGTTCAATTTTGACTGAGATAATATCGTGGGTCAAGCTAGTTGGCATGACTTCCAATCAGCCGCCACTGTGGCGCCGCGCCGTCGCCGAACTGCTGGGCACCGGCCTGCTCGTCACCATCGTTGTCGGTTCCGGGATCGCGGCGCAGCAGCTATCCCCCGGTGACGTGGGCCTACAGCTACTGCAGAACAGCACCGCCACATTCCTGGGATTGACTGTATTGATCCTCATCCTCGGCCCCGTCAGCGGCGCTCATTTCAACCCCGCGGTCTCGCTCGTCGACTGGGTCCTGGGGCGGCGCCGCGGTACCGGGTTGACACTGCCGGAGCTCGGCACCTACGCGATTGCACAAACCGTGGGTGCCGTCGGCGGCAGCGCGCTCGCGAACGCCATGTTTGAGGTGGGAACCTCCATCTCGATGAAGGACCGTGCCACCACCGGGCACCTGTTGGGTGAAGTCGTCGCCACCGCAGGACTCGTCCTGCTGATTTTCGCCCTGGCCGCGACCAACCGGGGCGCCCTTGCGGCTCCGGCGGTAGGTGCCTATATCGGCGCCGCCTACTGGTTCACGTCCTCGACGTCGTTCGCCAACCCGGCCGTGACGGTCGGCCGCATCTTCAGCGACACCTTCGCCGGCATCGCGCCGGGCTCCGTCCCCGGCTTCGTGGTGGCGCAGCTGCTCGGGGCAGCCGTAGGTCTGGGGCTGCTGCTCTTCCTGTTCCCCTCCGCCGCGAACTATGCGGACGACGTCGTCCTTCCGCGCTCGTCGGAAAAGGCCAGCTCCTAGTACGTCACCGGCCGGCCGGGCCGGGTGCCCCCGGCAGCCGAGCCGCGACGGAACCGCAATGCCCATATATTGATGACAGTCAATATTGAGGCATAATGGGTACATGAACTTGGCGCCCCTCCTCGACCAGGCCACGGATGACGACTGCCGCACTCCGGCAGGGCCGACAGCGCTGGGGGCCGAGGAAGCGCAGCAGAAAGCCCTGGTCTTCAAGGCACTGGCCGATCCGAACCGGCTGCGGCTGCTCTCCATCGTCAGGGCCGATGCTTCCGGCGAAACCTGCGTGTGCGACCTGACGGCACCGCTGGACCTGGGCCAGCCCACGGTCTCCCACCACCTGAAAATCCTGGTGGAGGCAGGGCTGCTGCACCGCGAAAAACGCGGCACCCGGGCCTACTACTCCCTCGTCCCCGGCGCCCTCGACGCCGCCGCCGGCATCCTGGCCAACTTATGACCTCCACGGTGACCCTGCGGAACATGGAGCCGCCCGACTGGCCGTCAGTCCGGCGGATTTACCAGGAAGGTATCGACACCGGCCAGGCAACCTTCGAAACGCAAGCCCCTGACTGGGACTCGTTCGACCGGTCCAGGCTGCCCGGCCACCGCCACGTCGCAGCATCCACCGACGGTCAAGTCCTGGGCTGGGCCGCGGCATCGCCCACTTCCTCCCGACCGGCCTACGCAGGAGTAGTGGAACACTCCATCTACGTGACCGCGGAAGCCTGCGGCTTCGGTCTCGGCAAAGCCCTCCTGAACGCTCTCATCAACTCCACGGAGAGCGCTGGAATCTGGACGATCCAGGCCACCGTGTTTCCCGAGAACGGACCCAGCCTCCGCCTCCACCAGACCGCCGGTTTCGTTATCATCGGACACAGAAACCGCATTGCCCGCATGTCACATGGGCCCCTTGCCGGCCAGTGGCGGGACACGATCTTGATCGAACGCCGCTCCCCCGCCATCTAAGCCCATCGGCGCGTCCCGGGCAGTGTGTCATACGGATCGCCCCTAGTCCGTGCCGAGCCAACTCAGCCGCTTCAAGGTCCGGGTCACCCAAGCTGCGGGAAACTTTCAACACAGCCGCACCGGCAGGACGCTCGGCAATCGCCCTGCAATGATGAATCCGTGACTATCGCAAAAACAGTTCTGTTGTTCATCCTCGCCGCCGCGGCCGAAATTGGTGGGGCCTGGCTCGTTTGGCAGTCTGTCCGCGAGGGCAAGGACTGGTGGTGGGCGGGCCTGGGAGTGCTCGCCCTCGGGATCTACGGCTTCGCCGCGACCCTGCAGCCGGACGCCCACTTCGGCCGGATACTCGCCGCCTACGGAGGAGTGTTCGTGGCCGGATCACTGATCTGGGGCATGATCTTCGATGGGTTCCGGCCTGACCGGTGGGATGTCACCGGCTCCGTGATCTGCCTGCTCGGGGTGGTCGTAATCATGTTCGCACCACGCAACGCCGTCTGAAAATCCGCCTTGAATACATATATCCGTGAATACATTCCTGGCTGTACTATTGACTGATGGAAACCCTTGTACGTGCCCCGGTTCTGGCCCGGTTCGGCTACGCGGTCTCCGACCCTACCCGGGCGCGGATTCTGCTCGCCTTGGCGGATGTGCCCGGATACCCGTCCGACCTGGCCGATTCACTGGGCGTCTCGCGGCAGAGCATGTCCAATCATCTGACATGCCTGCGGGGCTGCGGCCTGGTGGTGGCCGTCCCGGACGGCCGGCGGACCCGGTATGAGCTTGCTGATGCACGGCTGGGCCACGCGATCATGGATCTGTTGGGCGTAGTGCTGTCCGTGGATCCTGCCTGCTGCGCACCCGACGGGACGTGCCTGGCGTGACCACGGGAATTCAAAGTGGGCCGACCGCTGACCGCCGTGTTGTCCTGAGCCGCCGCATCCGCATGTTCGCGGCCGCGACGATCACCTACAACGTCGTTGAGGCCGTGGTCGCATTGTGGGCGGGCAACTTGGCCGGTTCCTCGGCCCTCGTCGGATTCGGGCTTGATTCGTTGATCGAGGTCGCTTCCGCGGTCGCCCTGTCCTGGCAGTTTTCCGCGCGGGACCCGGAACGGCGCGAGCACATCACCCTGCGGCTCATCGCGATATCCTTCTTCGCCCTCGCACTGTTCGTCGCCGCGGACTCGGTCAGGACCCTGTCCGGAGGCGACCAGGCACAGCATTCCAGCCCCGGTATTCTGATCGCTGCCCTGTCCCTGGCCATCATGCCCGTCCTGTCCTGGCTCCAACGCCGAGCGGGCCGAGAACTTGGCTCCCGAACCGCGGTCGCAGATTCAAAACAGACCCTGCTATGCACATATCTGTCCGCCGTTCTACTGGTGGGCCTGGTTCTCAACAGCGCACTGGGATGGTGGTGGGCAGACGCCGGCGCGGCACTGATCATCGCCGGGATCGCCACTCGCGAAGGCCTCAACGCCTGGAAAGGGGATGTTTGCTGCGCCGTCCCTGAGCCGGGGACCGGACCGGCCGATTTGCTCGATCCGGCATCCCGGAAGTCGGATGTTGCGCAAAGCCATGCTTCCGGCTGCTGCGCCGTAGCCGAATCGGGTACCGGCAGTAAAGTGAGAATAGAACTCCTGCACATCGATGACTGCCCGAATGTGGCAAAAGCACTCGAGCAGGTGGAAGCCGCCCTGGTAGCCTTGGGTCGCCAGGACATCCGCGTCCATATGCGGCGCATCAAGACTTCGGCAGATACGGCCGGGACAGGCTTTGCCGGTTCTCCAACGATCACGGCAGACGGGGCTGACATCTTTCCCGTCGGGGCGCCGGCCGGCGATCTAGCCTGCAGGATCTACCTCACGCCAGACGGTCTTGCCGGCGTTCCGACCATCGATCAGGTGATGGAAGCCCTGACGAACCACGGCCTCTGACACTTACCATCAGCGTTCCGTCTTGCCGTGACCAACTCATAAGGCTTCCCCCGTGATCGAGCCTGACGAGCTAGTGTCAAAACTCTGGATCTCGACAGGCTCGATCACCGGGGCTCAGGGGAGGGTGCTGCCCCGTGCCGCAACCCATAGCCCGTACCAGTCGGCCCGGGTCATGGCCTCCGCAACGCGGGCGGCGTCCGCGCAGGCCGCGATTCTCGCCGTATTAACGGTGCCGATCACGGGCGCGATGCCAGCCGGATGCTTCATCAGCCATCCCAGAAGGACAGCCTCCCCCGTGGTGCCGTACTGACCGGCAAGCTCCGCAACCATCGCGGCCGCGGCAGTCTCGGCCGCCGTCGGGTTTTCCGGAGCTGCCCCGGTGTACAGGCCCTGCGCCAGCGCACCGTAAGCCTGCACGGTGACGCCGTTGCTGCTGCAGTATTCCAGAGTCCCGTGCGGGAAGCTGTAATCCACCGATTCCGGATGGTTCACCAGCACCTGGCTCTCCAGCCAGGCCCGCTTCAGCAGGCTCATCTCCAGCTGGTTGGCCACCACCGGCACCTCCAGCCGTTCCTGCAGCGCATCGATCTGCGCGCCGGACATGTTGGACACCCCCAACGCCCGCACCTTGCCGTCAGCCAGCAATTGCCCGACGGCGGCCGCCACCTCCGCCAGGTCCGTCAGGGGATCCGGGCGGTGCAGCAGGAGGACGTCCACGTAGTCCGTCTGCAGTCTCTTCAGGCTGCCGTCCACCCGTTCCAGGATGGATTCCCGGCTGAGGTCATAGTGCGTGGCCAGCCCGCGTTCGTTGAGGCGGATCCCGGACTTGGTCTGCAGCCGGATCCGGTCGCGCAGCCCGGGCGTTGCCGCCAGCACCTCGCCGAACACCGCTTCAGACTTGCCGCTGCGGTAGATGTCCGCGTGGTCGAACAGCGTAATGCCGGCATCCAGTGCGGCCTCGACGGCGGCAGCGGCTTGGTCCACATGTTCGGTTCCGTGCGGTTCGTCGGTCCAGCGGCCGCCCAGGCCCATGCAGCCGTAGATGAGTTCCTGCATCAGCGCAGCCAGGCGGTGCTGTAGGCGCCCAGTTTGCCGTCTTCCAGCGCTGAGCTGCTCACCAGCAGCGCTCCTCCCGGCAGTTCGACGGCGGTGTCCCCGAAGTTGGTAACGGACTGCCAGCCGCCGGGGCGTCGGAAATGCAGGACATCCGGGGAACCGGTCTCCACCCATTCCAGCTCCTCCCCGGCTTGGAGATTCCGGCGCAGCTTCAGGGCCGTGCGGTACAGCTCCAGGGTGGAGTTTTCGGCCCCGTCCTGCGCCTCCACCGCGTACTTGCTGAACCAATCCGGCTGCGGCAGGTGCGCGCCGCCGTCGCCAAAGCCGAAGGAGGTCCCCTCAACCGTCCACGGCAGCGGCACGCGGCAGCCGTCACGGCCCACCTCAACACCCTTGTTCCGGAAGAAGGCGGGGTCCTGGCGTTCGGCGTCGGGAATCTCTGCCACTTCCTGCAGTCCCAGTTCCTCGCCCTGGTACAGGTAGGCGGAACCGGGAACCGCGAGCATCAGCAGGGTGGCGGCGCGGGCACGGCGCTCGCCGAGCTCCACGTCCAATTCCTCCTTGGGGCCGCCGGCCAGCAGCCAGTCCTTGCCGTCCTGGCCCTTGGCGTGCTTCCTGCGTGCGGACGTCTTGGGCAGGCCGTAGCGTGTGGCATGCCGGACGACGTCGTGGTTGGAGAAAACCCAGGTGGAGGAAGCGCCGGTCGCGGCGGCTTCGGCGAGGTTGCGGGTGATGATTTCGCGGAAATCCTCGGCGTTGAAGTCAGCCTGGAGCAGGTCGAAGTTGAAGGCCTGGCCGAGGCCCTCCGGGCTGGCGTAGCGGGCACGGCGGGTGGCATGCACCCAGGCTTCGGCGACGGCGGTGCGTGGCGGGTTGTATTCGTTGAAGACTTCGCGCCATTCGACGTAGATGTCGTGCACGTCGTCCCGGTCCCAGAACGGGTGCGAACCGTCGTCGAACCCGTCGGTACCGGTGTTGGCCTCGGTCAGCTCCAGCTTGGAGAGGAGCGGCTCGGTGAGGTCCTTGGTAAGGGCATGGGCAACGTCCACGCGGAATCCGTCCACGCCGCGGTCGGACCAGAAACGCAGGGTCTTCAGGAAGTCATCGCGGACCTCGCGGCTGGCCCAGTTCAGGTCCGGCTGCTCCTTGGCGAAGATGTGCATGTACCACTGCCCGGGGGTTCCGTCGGGCTCGATGATGCGTTCCCAGGCGGGTCCGCCGAAGACGGAGTCCCAGTCCGACGGCGGAAATTCGCCGTTGGGTCCTTTACCGTCACGGAAGATGTAGCGCTCGCGCGCGGCGGAACCCTTCGGCGAGGCGAGTGCCTCCTTGAACCAGTTGTGCCGGTTCGAGGAGTGGTTGGGGACAATGTCGGCGATCAGCTTGATGCCGGCGGCGTGCAGCGCTTTGGCCATCTCGTCGAAGTCCGCCAGCGTGCCCAGTTTGGGGTCCACGTCGCGGTAGTCGTCAACATCGTATCCACCATCGGCGAGGGCTGACGGGTAGAACGGGCTGAGCCATACGGCGTCGATGCCCAGTTCCCGCAGGTAGGGGACCTTAGCCGTGATGCCCTTGATGTCACCCATGCCGTCCCCGTTTGAATCGGAGAAACTGCGGGGATAGATCTGGTAAACCGCGGCCTGGCGCCACCAGTTGGGATCGGCCAGACGGTCGGAATCGGACAGGGTTGCCAGCATGGCAGTGGTGGACAAAGGATGATCCTTTTCTCTTGTTTGGGTTGTTCTTGCTGGGTGAATAAGTCTGGCTATTTAACGGCCCCGCGCATGACTCCGGACAGTACCCAACGTTGGGCCAGGATGTAAACCACCAGTGTGGGCGCCATGGCCATCAGGTAGGACGCGAACGCGAGGCTGTAGTCCGTGTTGAATTCGCCCTGGAACAGCATTTGGACCACGGGGAGGGTCTGCAGCGACGGGTCGGCGATCATCATCTGCGGCAGCAGAAAGTCGTTCCACGAGCCCAGGAAAGC
This sequence comes from Pseudarthrobacter sp. S3, assembly GCF_050156905.1. Taxonomy (NCBI): domain Bacteria; kingdom Bacillati; phylum Actinomycetota; class Actinomycetes; order Micrococcales; family Micrococcaceae; genus Pseudarthrobacter; species Pseudarthrobacter sp. S3. The sequence goes on from NZ_CP189583.1 coordinate 3,211,342, forward strand.
GAAGATGCCCACCGTGGCGTTCATGGGGGCCAGCAGCGGGAAGATGATCTTGCGGAACACCTGCCGCGTGGTGGCGCCGTCAATCCTGGCCGATTCCTCCAGCTCCGCGGGTATGGAGCGTACGAAAGCGATGTAGAGGAGCGCGTTGAACGAGATTCCGCCGAGCACGTGCAGGAAGACGACGCCAGCCGGGTTGTCCAGGCCGAGCAATGCCGTCTGCTTGATCAGCGGCAGGATGATCACCGGGAACGGAATGAACATGGCGGACAGAAGGTACACAAAGGAGCCGCGGAAGAATCGGTGGTTCCAGTTTCGCGCGATGGCGTAGGCCACCAGCGAGCTGCAGGCCAGCGAGCCGAGCACGCTGAAGACGGTAACGAAGGCCGTGGACATAAAGGCGCGCGGGAAGTTGGTGGCCACATATGCTGCGGCGAAGTTTTCCCAGTTCATTGGGCTGGGCCAGGCAAGGCCGGTCCCAGTGCCGATCTGGTCCGGGGATTTCAGTGCCATGGCCACGGTGAAGTACAGCGGCAGCAGGACAGTCAACGTGGCCACCAGCATTAGGGCGGCGAGCCACCAGTTGACCTTGAAGCCCTCGCGGCTGGACCTGCGGTTCCTTCGGGCTGTTGCCTTCGTGGCGGCGAGGGCGGTGCGGGTGAGAGTTGGTGAAGTCATTAGAGAGAAACCCCCCGGCGCTGGATGAGGCGCAACTGGATGACGGAGATCAGCAACGTGATCAGAAAGTAGATAACGGCATTGGCCATCTGGTACGAGTAGTCGCCGCCCGTGAAGCCGGAGAAGATGCGCATGGCCACTGACTGCGTCGCCATGCCGGGACCGCCGCCGGTGAGGCCCACGATGATCTCGTAGGTTCCCAGGAATCCCTTGAAGCCGAGGATCACATTGATCACCAGGTAGCCAAGGATGAGCGGCAGGGTGAGGCTGAGGAACTGCCGGAAGCTGCCGGCCCCGTCCAGGTCCGCGGCCTCGTAGACTTCGGCGGGCACGCTCTGGAGGCCGGCGAGGTAGATGATGGTGGCGCCGGGCGCGGCCTGCCATACGGTGACCAGCACAATGGCCAGCCAGGCGAGATTTTCGTTGGCGAGGATGCTCGTGGCCAACGGGGTGACGCCGAACCGCTCAGCCAGGACCGGAAGCGTGTTCGAGAACAGGTAGTTGAACACGAAGGACACGATCAGGGCGGACAGCACCATGGGGATGAAGAACACGGTGCGAATGCCGGTGCGCCACTTGATCTTCGCATTCAGGCCAAGAGCGATGGCCAGTGCCACGACGTTGACCACCACGGTGGTGGTCAGGGCAAAGACGAACGTGAAGATGTAGGACTGCAGGACCGCCGGATCCTTGAAGATGTTGACGTAGTTGGACAGCCCGATGAACTTCCAGTCGCCGTAGCCGGCGTAGTTGGTCAGGCTGAAGAACACACCCACCAGTGCAGGCAGGGTGATGAAGAAGGCGAACAGCGCCAGGACCGGCACCACCATCCAGTAGTACGTGGGATCGATCCGGCCCTTGGACCGGACGGGCGGCTTTTCGGCGGATGCTGTGCGCGACGGGGCTGCCTCGGCCGCCAGGGAAGTTGTGGTCATGGGGGCTCCTTGAATCGGGGTGGGCATCAGACCGCTGTCCGTTCGGCGACGCGGCGCCATTCGTCGTCGAGCGCGGAGAGGAACTGGTCGCCGTTCTTGCCGTACACAAAGGACTGGATGTAGTTGTTCACCGGAACTGAGGGCGGGAAATACGTGACGGCGCCCTGGAAGTAACGGGCTTCCGTGATGGAGTCGTTGAGTCCGCTGATCTGCGGGTTGGTCACGGCGGGGGCCTCCTTCAGCGGTGAGAAGGCGGCGTTCTTTTCGTTGTAGGTGTTCACCACGTCCGGCTCCAGCAGGTAGCTGACGAACCGCTGCGCCGCTGCCATGTTCGGGGTGTTCCTCGTGATGAAGAGCGCCATGTCCACGTTGACCCGGGCCTTGGTCTCGTCCGGGTTGTTGGTGACGGGCAGCGGGAAGGTGCCCAGCCGGATCGCCGGATTGGCGGCGACAAGCTGGGACAGCGCCCACGGGCCCTGCAGGTACATGGCTGCCTGGCCCTTGGCGAACGCCGCATTGCCGTCAGCGTAGTTCTTGCTGGCTGCACCGTTCTGCGCGTAGGAGGCCAACTGCAGCATCTTGGGCAGGGCCGGTCCGAAGTTGTTGGTGAATGATTCGGGGGCGGCGGTGCTGATGTCGGCACCGGCGGCCACGAGATTCGTGAAGAATTCGGCGACGTCGAGCGAACCGCCGGCCACGTAGTCAAACATGCCCTGCGCGAGGGTCCAGGGGTCCTTGTAGGTCCCATAAATCGGGACGATTCCGGCCGCCTTGAAGATTGCGCAGGCCGCCACGAATTCGTCCCAGGTGGTGGGGACGGCCACGCCGTTGGCGTCAAAGATGTCCCGGTTGTAGATGACCCCGGCCGCAGCCACCGAGAACGGCAGGGCGCTGGTCTCGCTGCCGTTGTACTGGCCCCAGGAGCTGATCAGCTCCTGCATCTCCGGGTTGATGGTGGACGCTGCCGGGAGGTCGGCGAGGTCGGCGAAGATGCCCTTCTTCACGAAGTCGGCAGTGGCCTGGGCGAAGCCGCGGGTCACGACGTCGGGCGGATCGTTCCGCACCAGGCCGGGAACAAAGTTGCCCTCATTGAAGTCCTGGATGACCTTGATGTCCGGGTTCAGCGCTTCGAAGTCCTTGATCACCTGGTTGAAGTAGTCCACCACTTCCGGCTTGTTCTGCATAAAACGGAGGGTGGTGACGCCGTCCTGCTTGCCGGCACTGGCGCTGGCGCCGCAGCCGGTGAGGGGCAAGATGGCTGCCGCGCCGGCCAGGCCGGCGGCCCGGAGCAGGGAACGCCTGCTGAGCAGTGATACGGGGACAGCGGCGGTCACAGGGCGGGGGCTGTCGTACGGGACTGGCGCCGATGGGGCTGGGACTGGGGCGGGCAGTGCTTCGGGATGCAGTTCACAGTTGCTCCTTTGCAAAGGGCTGGTAGAAAGCCGGTGGTCGGCGGCCGTCCGGCCCACCATGCTCTAAGTTGTTTATTTGGAATCTAAATTTAGTTCCTCAAGTATTATGTGGTGTAAAGCACAGAGAGGTCAACACCATGTCGGAAGTTTCCTCGGCAACGCCCCAGCTGTTGCGGCGCGTGAGCGCCGGAGCCGTCCTGGACTTCATGCGCGCGTCGGACGCGGTGACGGTCACGGAGGTCATGGAGGCCACCGGCCTCACGCGTGCCACGGCCATTTCGGTGTGCGAGGACCTCATGGAGCGGGGCTGGATCAGGGAGTTGGAGAACCAGCGGGCGTTTGGCGGCTACCAGAAGGGCAGGCCGGCACGCCGGTTCGAGCTGAACGAACGCGCCGGGTGCGTCCTGGGCATGGACATCGGCATCTCCAAGGCCACTGTGGTGGTGTCCGACCTCCGAGGAAAGGCACTCGGCAGGTCAAGCCTGCCCTTCGCCAACGCCGAAATTTCGGCAGAAGAACGCATCTCGGTCATCGACCGCGCCGCCATGCTGGCGCTTCACAGCGTGGGGGCCACCCCCGAATCAGTCCTTGCCGTCTGTGCCGGCATCGCGGCGCCGGTGGACCGCAACGGCGAGGTGCTGGTGACCCAGCACTTCTGGGGCCTGTTCGACGTCGGCCTGAAGTCCGCGCTGCGCGACCGTCGGGGCTGGACTGTACTGCTGGAAAACGACGCGAACCTGGCCGCCCTGGGTGACCGCTGGCGGGGAGCTGCCGCCGGCGTCGACGACGTTGTGGTCATCCTCGCCAGTGAGCGCCTCGGCTCCGGAGTGATCGACGGCGGGCGGCTGCTGCACGGCCGCGGCGGAGGTGCCGGCGAGCTTGCCTTCCTGGACATGGTGGAGGGCGTGGGAGACACCTTCGGCATTGCGGCGCTGGCGCGCGGCTGGGCGGCCGATGCCCTCGCGGGCAAGGCCAAGACGTCGCTCCGGGAGTACGCCGCCAAAGGCGCCGAAGCAGAGCACGTCTTCGCAGCCGCAGCGGACGGCGACGCCGTGGCGCTGAAGATCCTTGAACGGCTGGCCGACAGGATGGCCAGGGTTATCGGGGCCATCGCCACCATGATCAACCCCGAACTCGTGGTCATTGGCGGGGCGGTAGCGAACTCCGCCGGTGTGCTGCTGGAGCCGATCGCCGAGCGTCTGACGAAGTACACCGTCACTCCCCCGCGGGTGGCGGTGTCCCCGCTGGGCGATTCGATCGTGACCGTGGGCGCCGTACGGTGCGCCCTCGACTACGTGGAAAAGAACACGCTGGACCTGGAGCTCACAGCGCAGGCCTAAGTTACTCCGGCGAAGAGCGCGAGCGTACACTTGAGGCCCCAAATCCGCGCCTGATTCGGGGCCTCAACTGTACGTTCGCGCTTAGCCGTTGCGGCGCTGGGCTGCTCCGCTACGGCTGCGGCTCCAGCGCGGCGGCAATGGGCAGCGTGCCGTCGCGGAATTCGATGGTGCGTCCCGCCGTCTCCGGCAGGTCCAGCACGGCCGCGACCACGCTCGCGGTGTTGCTGCGGGAGGTTTCCCGGCCGACTCCGAGTACGGGGGCGACGTCGATGTGCCCAGTCCCCGGCTTGTCCGTCAGTGCGCCGGGACCCAGGATGGTCCAGGCCAGCCGCGTGCCGCGCAGGTACTCATCCGCTGCCGCCTTGGCCTCCGCGTAGGCGAAGAAGCTGTGGTCCGCCGGGACGCCATGGTCCCGCCCCGCGCCCAGGTAGGACACCATGACATACCGCCCGACGCCGGCCTCCGCCGCCGCGTCCATCGACCGGATGGCCGCGTCACGGTCCACGGCGTACGTCCGCTCGGGATTCCCGCCGCCGGCCCCGGCTGACCAGACCACGGCGTCATGGCCCTCGAGGCACCCGGCGATCGCCGCCGTCGTCGAATTTTCAACGTCCAGGACCGACGGCGTTGCCCCCGTGGCCGCGACGTCGGCCGCATGGTCCGGGTTGCGGATGATCGAGGTGACGCTGTGCCCCTCTTCCGTTAGCAGGGTGGACAGGTGGAGGGCCACTTTGCCGTGGCCGCCGATGATTGCGATGCGGGTCATTCCCCCATTCTGCCCCTCCGGCGTATTCGCTGCGTTCAGGCGAGGGTGCGGTAGCGGAGGTAGACCACGCCGTTTCCGAAGGTGCGCTCTTCTACGAGCTCCAGCCGCAGCTTCATTCCGTCCGGCAGGAAGCGCAGCCCACCGCCCACCGCCACCGGGTTGAGGAAGAGTTGGCATTCGTCCACAAGTCCGGCGTCCAGCGCCGCGGCGGCCAGAGTGGGACCGCCGATGCTGATGCTGCCCTCCGTGGCTGCCTTCAGTTCCCGGACGGCGTCGGGGTTGAACGTCCGCTCGATCCTGGTGCGGGCGGTGACCACGGATTCGAGGGACGCGGAGTAGACCACTTTGTCTGCCGCCTGCCAGATCCGGGCGAAGTCCTGGATCACGGGCGGCTCGTCGGTGGTGTCCCATGCTTCCCAGGCCGACATCACCTCATACATGCGCCGCCCCAACAGGAAGGTGCCAACCCCACGTTCGAGATCGTTGATGAAGGCGTGGACCTCCTCGTCCGGGGCGCTCCAGTCGAAGTTGCCGTCCCGGTCCGCGATGTAGCCGTCCAGGGACGCGATTCCTGAGTAGATGAGCTGGCCCATGCGCCCCATTCTGCCCCGGGCCGCGGTGGATGGGTAGGCGCCGGCTCCCGCCGGGCCATGCGGTGAGGGGTGAGCTCTCGGCGCTAAGCCACGGCCTTAGCGCCGAAACGTCACCCCTCATTTGATGGTGAACTGCTGCGCCATGGTCCAAAGGTTGGTGGTGGTCCAGTAGATCAGGACGCCGATCGGGAAGAGGACCCCGCCCACGGCGAAGACGAGCGGCAGGATGTACAGGATCACGTTCTGCTGGCGCGCGAAGGGATTGTCCGGAGATTCGTCAGGCACGTTCCTGGCCATAATCCGTCGTTGCGTGATGAACTGCGAGGCCGTCATGGCCAGGATCATCAGGACAGTCAGTACTGCGACAGCCGCGGGGTCGCCGGCACCGCCGTGCAGCACGGACGCAGACAGCGGAGCACCAAAAATGCTTGAGGCATTGAACTGCAGCGCCTGTTCGTGGCTCATCGCTCCGATGGCCTGGCCCTGCCCGGCCGCGGCTGGGATGCCGGAGAGCACCTGGAACAGCGCGAAGAAGAACGGAACCTGGATCAGCATCGGGAGGCAGGCGGAAAGAGAGTTGGTCCCGTGCTTCTTGTAGAGCGCCATCTGTTCCTGGGCCATGGCCTGCCGGGACAGCGGATCAGTCCTGCCCTGGTACTTCGCCTGCAGTGTCTTCAGGTCCGGCTGCAGGAGACGCATCCGGCGCTGGGCGGTGACCTGCCGCAAGAACACCGGAATCAGGGCGGCACGGATGATCAGCACGAGGCCGATGATGGACAAAGTCCACGTCCAGCCGCCTGCCGCAGGCATTCCGGCACTGCCCAGGAGGTCGTGGAAAACGACCATAATGGCGGACACCAGCCAATTGAACGGCACCATTATTGTTTCGAAGAAGTCCACTGATATCCCCCATCGCCGGCTGCAGCAAAGCTACGGCGAAAAGCAGCGCTTGTCACGGCCTCGTGCCGCGGCGGCCACACGTCGTGCGGAGATGCAGAAAAACCCCCGGAATCTCGGGGATTCCGGGGGTTTGGCCTGTAGCGGTGGGGAGGCTCGATCTCCCGACCTCACGATTATGAGTCGTGCGCTCTAACCAACTGAGCTACACCGCCACGAATGAGAAAAACCTGCGCCAAGCCGGTCAAAAACCGCCTTGACACAGGCCCTCATCCAGAGCCCCCCACCGGAATCGATCCGGTGACCTCGTTCTTACCAAGAACGCGCTCTACCACTGAGCTAGGGGGGCAACGAGTAAATACTCTACCGGAAGATTTGGCCACCAACAAATCGGCTGCAGAACGGTGCGAAAGGGGCCAAAAATGCCGGAAATACGGGACTCCTGGGGCCTTCGGGCGGACCATGCACGGGCCCGGAGACGGATCCCTGAGGACATGTGACCAAGCGAACATAAGCGGCAAGGTTAAAGCAGAACGGGCTGGCAGACAGCCAGCCCGTTCTCAGTTCACTTTAGAAAGCAGTGGTTACCACTTGTTGCGGGGCTTGAAGCCGCCTTCGGTGCGCGGCTTGCGTGCCGCGTCTGTGCCCACGCTGCGCTCGTTGCGGTCGCTGAAGGAGCGGCCGCCACGGTCAGCGGAGCTACGCTCGCCGTCGGTCTTGCGGAATTCCTTCTTGAACCCGCCGTTGCCCTTGAAGTTGCCGCCACGGTCGCCACCGCCGGCGCCGCCGCCGGAGTAACCGCCGCGGTCGCCGCCGCCACGGTTGCCCTGGTAACCGCCGCGGTCGCCGCCACGGTTGCCCTGGTAGCCGCCACGTTCGCCGTCGCCGGAGGGCTTGCGGCCGTTGTCCAGCTCGAGGTGGATCAGCTCGCCGCCGATCCGGGTGCGGGACAGCGCCTTCAGCTGGTCGGCGCTAAGGTCTGCCGGGAGCTCCACGAGGGAGTGGTCGGCGCGAATGTCGATGCCGCCGATGTTGGCCGAGGAGATGCCGCCTTCGTTGGCAATGGCGCCCACGATGGAGCCCGGCATAACGCGCTGGCGGCGTCCGACGGCGATCCGGTAGGTGGCATTGCCTTCGGTGAGCGTACGGGTGGGGCCACGTGAGCCGAAGCCGTCCTTGGAGCGCTCGCGCTTCTGGAAATCGGGAGCTGCGGCCAGTTCCTTGACGAGCAGAGGCTGACCGCCCTGGGCCATCACGGCCAGTGCAGCAGCGATCTCCGAGGCCGGCACGTTGTGCTCTTCCTCGTAGGAGGAGATGAGGTCGCGGAACGCGGCAACGTCCTCGGACTCGAGGGTCTCCGTGATGCGCTCGGCGAACTTGCCCAGGCGCAGCGTGTTGACGGTCTCGGCCGTGGGCAGGTGCATCTGCTCTACCGGCTGGCGGGTTGCCTTCTCGATGGAACGCAGCAGGTACTTCTCCCGCGGCGTCATGAACAGGATGGCGTCGCCGGAACGGCCTGCACGGCCGGTGCGGCCGATGCGGTGGACGTAGGACTCGGTGTCGTGCGGGATGTCGTAGTTGACCACGTGGCTGATGCGCTCAACGTCAAGGCCACGGGCGGCGACGTCGGTGGCCACCAGGATATCGATGCGGCCTTCCTTCAGCGCCTCGACAGTGCGTTCGCGCTGCTGCTGCGGGATGTCGCCGTTGATGGCGGCAGCCTGGAAGCCGCGGGCCTTCAGCTTGTCAGCCAGGTCCTCGGTAGCCATCTTGGTGCGCACGAAGGCGATAACGCCGTCGAACTCTTCAACCTCGAGGATGCGCGTCAGGGCGTCAAGCTTGTGCGGGCCCATAACCTGCAGGTACCGCTGGCGGGTGTTGGCGCCGGTGGTGGTCTTGGACTTGACCGAGATCTCGGCCGGGTTGTTCAGGTACTGCTTGGACATCCGGCGGATCTGGCTCGGCATCGTGGCCGAGAACAGTGCAACCTGGCGGTCCGACGGGGTCTGCTGGAAGATCTGTTCCACGTCTTCAGCGAAGCCCATGCGCAGCATTTCGTCAGCCTCGTCCAGCACCAGGTACTGGAGCTCGGACAGGTCCAGGGAGCCCTTGGAGATGTGGTCGATCACACGGCCCGGAGTACCGACAACAACCTGGGCACCGCGGCGCAGGCCGGCGAGCTGGGGGCCGTAAGCGGAGCCGCCGTAGACGGGGAGGACGGTGAAGTCATCGATGTGCTTGGCGTATGAGGTGAAGGCCTCGGCGACCTGAAGCGCGAGCTCGCGGGTCGGAGCCAGGACCAGGGCCTGGGTCTTGCGGGACGGGCCGTTAAGGTCGTGGAGCTCGGCCAGGCGGGACAGGGCCGGTACTGCGAATGCTGCAGTCTTACCGGTGCCGGTCTGGGCGAGGCCCACAACGTCGCGGCCTTCAAGCAGCAGCGGGATGGTTGCTGCCTGGATGGGGGAAGGCTTTTCGTAGCCGACATCCTGCAGCGCAGCGAGGACGCGGGCATCGATACCGAGATCGGCGAACTTGACGCCCTCTTCTTCGGCTTCCTCAGCCTTGGCGGGTGCCTCTTCGGTCTTAGCTTCTTCAGCCTTGGCTACGGGAGCTTCTTCAACCTTGGCGGGAGCGGCGGGGGCTTCGGCTTCAGTGACGGCGGGCTCTGCTGCGGGGGCAACGGCCTCGGTGAATTCGACGGCGACGGTTTCGACAGTTACTGCTTCAACGGTGGCGTCATTTTGATTTTCGGGCATAGGGAAATTTCCTCATCCATAGGGGGCCAGGCGGCACAACCCGAGGTGAGCGGAGCCGCAGTACGTGTGCCGTGGGTGCCGGGCATACATTGACCGGCCGGTCACTTAGAAGTCCGGCGCTTTCGCAATCCCGTGGCAGGACTTCCCGCTGCATCTCTTGGCTGCTATCTCAGCAGTCTGTACAGCGTTTTCTTTAGCCGGCTCTCCCTATGAAAATGCCCGCATCACAATAGCGGGCCCCAACACTTGCCAGTCCTGCCTCAAAAATTGGGCAGGAATAAGGGATTTCCGGAGTGGGGGATGTTTCAAGTGTAAGGTACAGATCCGCTTTGCGGCTAATTGAACGTACGACGACGGCGGTGAGCTTGCGCACATGGCTCCCCTGCCAGCCACTCAGCTGGGCCGTTACCCGCGTGAACGCCGCAGCAAGGCTTCGAATTTCTGGTTGAATTCGGGCTGCTGCAGGCGGATCTCGCGGTCGGCGTCGGCGTCCCGGAGGAGTTCCATGGACTCCAGGTCAGGCTCGCTGAACCATTTGCCCACCGTAATGCCGTGGTTGGGCACAAAGAAGCGGTGGATGTGGTCCCCGGCCTGGATGCTGCCGGTGCGGATCACCCTGAGGTAGGCGCCCACGCGCCCGGCCTCCGTGAAGCGTTTGACGAAGCGGGGTTCGTCAAAGCGCTGTTGGAAGGTGGCACAGGGCGTGCGCGGAGAAGTGACTTCCAGTTCCACGTCCAGTCCGATCTTCCAGCGCTCCCCGATGACGGCGCCGGTGGTGTCGATGCCGGCCACGCGAAGGTTTTCGCCGAAGATCCCGGGCGGGAGGTCCCGCTGGAGCTCGCCGGCCCAGTAGCCTGCGTCCTCCTGGGAGTAGGCGTAGATGGCCTGGTCCTCCCCGCCGTGGTTGATCCGGTCCGCCTGGACATCGCCGTGCAGGCCCAGCCGATGGACACGGACCGGGCCCTCCACCGGGCGCTTGTCGATAGCCGTCACCCCCACGCTCCCCTCAGTGGCGAGAAGTTGGTGGACGCGGCAGATGGCCAGCACAGATGCGGTTTCCATGGCTCCAGTGTAGGTTCCCGGGCCCGCATTGGGACTGGGCGGCAGGGTGGGGACTTCTGCCCCCGGTTTCCGCTCGCAGCCAGCCAGGGCAGCGGCTAGGCTGAACTCAGGATTGAGCTTCCGGCGCACAGTTGCGCCCACATTCAGCATGGACTACCAGGGGGGACGTCATGGACCCGGAAAAGGGCCAAGGCAACGGTCCGGACAGAGACCAGCCCAAAGACCAGGGCGCCGGTCAGGGCAAGGATCACGGCGTGCCGAAGCCGCCGCCCTGGCAGGTTCCCAAGCCGGAACTGCGCCCTGGACTCCTGAACGAACCCATTCCCACGGTTGATCCCTTCGCCCGTGACCGCGAGCGCCAGGCCCATGAAGCGGCCGCGCACAAAAAGCGTTCCCAGCGGCGGACCGTCGTGGTGGGGTTGGGAGTCACGGCCCTCCTTGCCGGAACCATCACCGCCGTTGTGGCCAGCAACCAGGATGAGGCCGACTACGCCCAGGTCTGCTTCAATGACGAAACCGGCGAGCGCGTGGAAGATACTCAGTGCAACAGTTCCGCCGGCCGCAGCGGCGCACTCTACGCATGGTACTTCTATTCCCGCGGCGCCAGCGTTCCCGGGGTGGGCCAGAACCGGTCCTCGTACCCGAGCTACACCAGCACCATCCCCAGCGGCGCCAAGGCTTCCACCGGGTACAGCACCAAGGGCGGAACAGTCAGCAGGGGCGGCTTTGGTAGCAGCTCCAAAGGCGGAAGCACTGGGGGCTAGGCGTGAAGCGCTTGTTATCGGAGCCCAGGCCCGAATGGAAGCAGAAGATCGAAGAGCAGGGCCTGGTCTTCTCCACCACCACCATGCCCGACGGTAAGAAGATCGAATACTGGAACGAGGCCGCCTACTACGAATTCACCATGGACGAGGTGGAGACGCTGGAGGTCACGGCCGAGGACATGCACAGGATGTGCCTGGAGGCAGCCAAATTCCTGGCCACCGGCGCCATGGGGAACATCGGCATCGGCCCGCAGGCGCTGGACCTCGCGGCTGAGTCTTTGCAGGCCGCTGACATGGATGTCTATGGGCGGTTCGACTTTATCTATGACGGCCAGGGCGGACCCGCCAAGATGCTGGAGTACAACGCCGACACCCCCACGGGCCTGATCGAGGCCGCCGTAGCGCAATGGTTCTGGCTGCAGGACGTGTTCCCGGAAAAGGACCAGTGGAACGGCATCCACGAGGCCCTGATCCGGCAGTGGAAGAAAATGCAGTACCGCACCGGCATGAGCACGCTCCATATCGCCCATTCCGAGGCTGAGGAGTCCGGCGAGGACTGGATGACGGCCGGATACATGCGGGACGTGGCCAGCCAGGCGGGCTGGACCACCATCGGCATCAACATGTCCGACATCGGCTGGGATCCCAACCTGAACCGCTTTGTGGACCTGGACAACTTCATGATCAGCACCATGTTCAAGCTGTACCCGTGGGAGCTGATGATGAAGGAGCCGTTCGGGCACCGGCTGCTGCAGCGAGCGCACAATCCCCGCTGGGTGGAGCCTGCATGGAAGATGCTGCTCTCCAACAAGGCCTTGCTGGCCGCGCTGTGGCATCTGTACCCGGACCACCCCAACCTGTTGCCCGCCTACCTGAACGAACCCGGACCCCTGAAAGAATGGGTGGCCAAGCCGCTGCACGGGCGCGAAGGCGACAACATCAAAATCCACGCTCCGGGCATCAGCTTGGAGCAGCCCGGCGGGTACGGCCGTGAGGGCTGGTGCTACCAGCAGTTCCACGCGCTGCCCGACTTCGCCGGCAACCACCCCGTCCTTGGCCTCTGGGTGGTGGACGGCGAGTCCGTGGGCTGCGGGATCCGCGAATCGAAGGGCCCCATCACCGATTATTTCTGCCGTTTTGTGCCCAACACCATTGACGCCCCGGCGCCGCTTTCAGCGCAGGCGCACTCCAGCAAAGCAGGTATCGCACTATGAGCCCCTTGACCTTCCCGAGCCCGGTGACCGTATGAGTGCGGAGACGACGACGGCGGGCGGCGGTTCCGGCGGTGCCGTCCCCGCCAAGGGGCTCCACGCGGGAATCCTGGACCTCGGCGACTCGGTCATGCTGGGCCTCGCGTCCACGGCGCCCGTGTATTCGCTGGCCGCCACGCTGGGCCTGATCGTCGCCGTGAACGGAACCTACACTCCCCTGATCCTGGTCCTCGGGTTCATCCCTGTCCTGTTCATCGCCTACGGGTTCCGTGAGCTGAACAGCGCCATGCCGGACTGCGGCACCACGTTCACCTGGTCCCGCCGGGCGTTCGGTCCTTGGGCGGGCTGGCTGGGCGGCTGGGGAGTTGGCCTGGCCGGCATCGTGGTCCTGGCCAACCTGGCGCAAGTGGCAGGCCAGTACCTGTGGCTGCTGATCGGCGACGGCTCACTGGCCGAAAACAAGGTGGTGGTCACGGCCACCGGTGTGCTGTTCATCGTCTTTATGACCCTGGTGAACTACCGGGGCATCCGGCTGGGCGAGCACGTCCAGCGGGTCCTGACCTACGTGCAGTACGTATCGCTCGGCATCTTCGCCCTGGCCATCATTATCCGGATCGCGGGCGGTGCGCCCGAGGGCCAGGCCTTCGACGTCGAGTGGTTCAACCCAGCCGGAGCCTTCGCCGATGCGGGCGCCGTGGTGCACGGGGCGCTCCTTGCCCTGTTCATCTATTGGGGCTGGGATACCTGCCTGGCGGTGAACGAGGAGACCGAAAACCCGTCAGTCACTCCCGGCCGCGGCGCCGTCATTTCAGCTTTTGTCCTGGTGGCCATCTACGTCTCGGTAGCCCTCCTGGTGATGATGTACGCCACCGTGGGTACCGAGGGCATTGGCCTGGGCAACGAAGCGAACCAGGCCGACGTCTTCCTGGCCATGAAGGACGTTGTTTTGGGTCCGTGGGGCTGGCTGATTGTGGTGGCAGTGCTGGCCTCGGTCCTGTCGTCCACGCAGACCACCATCCTGCCAACGGCCCGCGGCACCCTGTCGATGGGTGTGCACGGCGCGCTGCCGCCGAAGTTCGGCGAAGTCCACACCCGAAACCAGACCCCCGGATTCTCCACCCAGGTCATGGGCGCAGCAGCCGTGGTGTATTACGTGGCCATGAGCTTTCTCAGCGAAAACCTGCTTTCCGATTCCATCGGCGCCATCAGCCTGTTCATCGCGTTCTACTATGCACTGACCGGCTTCGCGTGCTTCTGGTATTTCCGCGGCACGCTGCGGGAATCGGCCCGCAACCTCTGGTTCCGGGGCATCTTTCCGCTGCTCGGTGCACTGATTCTCACCGCGGCCTTTTTCATTTCCGCCGTCCAGATGTGGGATCCGGCCTACGGTGACACCCAGATCTTCGGCGTCGGCGGGGCGTTTATCAGCGGCGTGGTGCTCCTGGCACTGGGTGTGGTCCTTGCCGTTGTCTGCCGGTTCCTGCCGTCAACGCGGGAGTATTTCACCGGGGAGCCCACGGCCGCTGCTGCCGCACCGACGTCGGCCTAAGATACTCAGATGAGCGACGCTGATGTCACTGCCGAAGTAACTGCCGCACCGGACCCGTCGGACATTCTGGCCCTTGACGCGCTGCTGAGCGCGGACGAGCGAGCACTCAGGCAGCGGATCCGCGACTTCACCGACCAGCGGATCAAACCAAACATCGCCCGCTGGTATGATGACGCCGTCTTTCCGCTGGAGCTGGCTCCCGAGCTCGGCGAGCTGGGCGTGCTGGGGATGCACCTGGAAGGCTATGGCTGCCCGGGCCGGTCCGCCGTCGAATACGGCCTGGCCGCGATGGAACTCGAGGCCGGCGATTCCGGGATCCGGACCTTCGTCTCGGTGCAGGGATCCCTGGCCATGACAGCCATCCACAAATGGGGTTCGGAGGACCAGAAGCAGGAGTGGCTCCCCCGGATGGCTGCCGGCGAAGTGATCGGCTGCTTCGCCTTGACCGAACCCACGGCGGGCTCGGATCCGTCCTCGATGACCACTTTTGCCCGCCGGGACGGTAACGGGGACAACGCCGGCTGGGTCCTGGACGGCGCCAAACGCTGGATCGGGCTGGCGTCCGTGGCCGGGGTGATGGTGGTGTGGGCCAAAACCGACGACGGCGTCCGCGGCTTCCTGGTGCCGGCCGGCACGCCGGGCGTAACCACCACCCCCATCGCGCAGAAACTCTCCATGCGCGCTTCCATCCAGTGCGATGTGGCGTTCGACGGCGTCCGGCTGGCACCCGAGGCCATGCTGTCGGGCGCGCTGGGCCTTCGCGGACCGTTCACGTGCCTGAACGAGGCCCGCTACGGGATCGTCTGGGGTTCCATGGGCGCCGCGCGTGATTCCTACGAGGCCGCCCTGGCGTATTCGCAGGACCGGCTGCAGTTCGGCAAGCCGCTGGCCGGGTACCAGCTGACGCAGGAAAAGCTGGTGAATATGCTGCTGGAGATCCAGAAAGGCACCATGCTGGCCTACTACCTGGGGCGCCTCAAAGACGAAAGGAAGCTGCGGCCCGAGCAGATCTCGCTGGGCAAGCTGAACAACGTGCGCGAGGCCATAAAGATCGCCCGGGAAGCCCGTTCCATCCTCGGCGGCAACGGCATCACGCTGGACTATTCGCCGCTGCGGCATGCTGCCAACCTGGAGTCAGTCCGCACGTACGAGGGAACCGACGAGGTCCACATGCTCGTCCTTGGTCAACACATCACCGGCCTCGGCGCGTTCCGGTAAACATGCCTGCCCCGCGTGGCTAATCGGGCAGGATGACCAGCTCAAGGTAGCCGCGCAGGCACTTTGCCATATCGACGCTGTTGGGCGACAGCAGCCACTGTGTCTGGATGCCGTCCCACAGGGCAATCAAGGATGCCGCGGCGACTTCCGGTTCCACACCGGGGCGCAGCCGCCCTTCCTCTGCGAGCTGCGTGAACCGACGGGCGTAGCTCCCCCGCAGCCGGTCAAATCGTTCGGTGAAAAATTCGCGCCCCGGATGGCCGTCCGTGACTGATTCCGCGCACAGCACGGTGTACAACTCAATGACGCCCGGGACTTCTTCGTTGAATCGGGCCTGGCGGATCACGGCGTCAACGAGCCCTTCCCCGGGATCGGGCGGCGTTGTGCCATCTCCGGTATTCGAGTCGCGCCAGTTGAGCACGGCAAGCAGCAGATCGCTTTTCGACGGGAAGTAGTGCAGGAGGCTCGTCTGGCTCATTCCGAGGTGGTCTGCAACATCCTGCAAGGAGCCCCCGCGGTACCCGTGGGCCGCAAAGACTGCGTGCGCGGCAACAAGTATGGCTTGCCGGCGTTCCGTCGACTTCGCATATGGTCCCCGCCGGGACGGCCGCCCCGCCTCGTTTGTGGTCATGGCATGCCAGTGTACAGGCGGAAAATATCCGATCGAAACAAAATTCGAGTGCTCGCTCGAATTTTGTGTTAGCCTGTCTCGTATCGACTCCCGATGTGCCGGCCATCACAGTCCCCGGCATGCGCTTCCGGCGCGGCGGGCTTACAGAAGGAACAGACCAGTAATGTCCCAGTCCACAGCGTCCGGCCGCACCGCCGATGTTTCCTACATAACTGACCGCGGACCGGGTTCGGGCCGTCGGACGGCCGCCCGCTCCTGGCTGCACACCACTGCGCCCACCCAGTCGCTCAACGGCAATTGGCGCTTCCGGCGCCTGCCTGGTGCACCCGGAACCCCCGGGGGCCGCGGCGTCCTGCCCGCCGGCGAGGCTCTCGACGGCATCGCCGAGGAGACATTCGATGACTCGTCGTGGGACGAGATCGCTGTCCCGGCCCACTGGGTGCTGGAAGGCGACGGCCGCTACGGGCGGCCCATTTACACCAACGTCCAGTTCCCCTTTCCAACCGATGCACCCAACGTCCCCGACGAGAATCCCACCGGCGACTACCGGCGCACCTTCGAACTGCCGGCGGCATGGACCGAAGCCGAGCGGATCTTGCTGCGGTTCGACGGCGTCGAATCGCGGTACAAGGCGTGGATTAACGGGATTCAGATCGGCGTCGGCGTCGGGAGCCGGCTGGCTCAGGAATTCGATGTAACCGATGCGGTACGCCCGGGATCCAACGTGCTCGCCGTGCGGGTGCACCAGTGGTCGGCGTCGAGCTATGTCGAAGACCAGGACCAGTGGTGGCTGCCTGGCATCTTCCGCGATGTGACGCTCCAGGCACGGCCGGCGGGCGGGATCGAGGACGTCTGGCTGCGCACCTCGTTCAGCGGCTCCGGTCATTCCGGCGCCGGCACCATTGACCCTGAAATCATGGCAAAGGGCGACGCCTTTCCGGTGACGCTGTCCGTTCCGGAGCTGGACGTCAACGTCACGTGGAACTCTGCTGCGGACGTTGCCCCGGTGGCGATCAACGCCGTCGAACCGTGGTCTGCCGAGATCCCGCGGCTGTACGACGCAACGGTGGGCAGCGCTGCCGAAACGCTCTCTCTACGCCTCGGTTTCCGCACGGTTGAAATTGTGGGGGACCGCTTTCTCGTGAACGGCCGGCGTGTGGTGTTCCACGGCATGAACCGGCATGAGACCCATCCAGACCGGGGCCGCGTCTTCGACGAAGAGTTTGCCCGCGCCGATCTGGCCCTTATGAAGCAGTTCAACGTCAATGCGATCCGCACCAGCCACTATCCCCCGCATCCCCGGTTGCTGGACCTGGCTGATGAAATGGGCTTCTGGGTGATTCTTGAGTGCGACCTCGAAACGCACGGATTCCATACTCAGCAGTGGGCCGGGAATCCCAGCGACGATCCCGCCTGGCGCGAAGCCTACGTGGACCGAATCGAGCGCACCATCGAGCGCGACAAGAACCACCCCTCCATCGTTATGTGGTCGCTCGGCAACGAGGCAGGCACAGGCGCCAACCTCGCCGCCATGGCCGCGTGGGCCCACGCCCGCGACACCGGACGCCCCGTGCACTATGAGGGTGATTACAGCGGCGCCTACACGGACGTCTATTCGCGGATGTACTCCTCTGTGCCCGAGACTGAAGCGATCGGACGGGACGGCTCGGGCTCGCTGCTGCTCGGCTGTTCCGCCGCCGAGTCGGCACGCCAGCGGACCAAACCCTTCATCCTGTGCGAGTACGTTCATGCGATGGGCAACGGCCCCGGCGCCATCGACCAATATGAGGACCTCGTTGACCGCTACCCACGGCTGCACGGTGGCTTCGTTTGGGAATGGCGTGACCACGGCATCCGCACACGCACGGCAGACGGAACCGAGTTCTTCGCCTATGGCGGCGATTTCAACGAGGTCATCCACGATGGCAACTTCGTGATGGACGGAATGGTTCTCTCCGATTCGACACCGAGCCCGGGACTTTTCGAATACAAGCAGATCGTGGCGCCGATCCGATTGGGCTTCGGCACCGAGGTGGCCGTTGGAACAGCGTCCGACGGCGGTGCACGGCGGTTCTGCACGGTCGCCAACCTGCGGCACTCGGCGGACTCGTCCGACGTCGTGTTCCAGTGGCGGACGGAAGTGGATGGGGTCCGCAGCGACTCAGGCGAACTGCCAGTGGCCGGCACCTCCGGCCAGGCTCTTGCGGCAGGCGACTCAGTGACCCTGGAGTTGCCGGGGTTTGCTGTCACAGGGAGCGGCGAGCATTGGCTCACCGTTGAAGCCGTACTCCGCAAGGACACCGGCTGGGCTCCGGCCGGGCACGTGATTTCGGCCGCCCAGCTGGATCTCTCGGCGCCTGCGCCGTCCGTTCAGGTCCCGCGCCCCATGGCTTCCGCCGGCAGGACAGGCAGCCTGGCGGCCGGGTCTGCGGGTGCCGGTTCCGCTGGGGCCGGAACGGTAACCCTCGGACCCGCGGTCTTCGAGGAGGGCCGGCTTGTGTCGCTTGGCGGTTTGTCGGTGGCCGGTCCCCGCCTGGAGCTCTGGCGTGCACCGACGGACAACGACGGCGGAGCGGGCCACGGCAGTTACGATCTCGCCGACCCGTGGCTGAACAACGGAATTGGCGTGCCGGCCCCGCCGTCGGCCGAGGTGTGGCGGACAGCAGGCTTGGACCGCCTGACTGCCCGGGTGGAAAAGGTCGCGGCGAACGACGAATCAGTAGTGGTCCGGACGCGGTACGCACCCGCGGACAGCGCCGACTCCGTAACGGTCGAAGAGCACTGGCAGCTCGCGGATGGCGAGCTGTGGCTGCGCCTGGACATCGTTCCCAGTGCCGGCTGGAACATGATCTGGCCGCGCATCGGGGTCAGTTTCGATTTGCCCGGCTCCGTGGACGGCGCCTCCTGGTTCGGCGCCGGACCGCGGGAATCGTATCCGGACAGCATGCACGCGGCACTGATCGGGCGGTATTCGGCAGCAATCGACGACCTCAGAGTCCCGTACGCGAAGCCGCAGGAAAGCGGGCACCGCAGTGCCGTGCGTTCACTCGAGCTGAACAACGCGGGCGCGCCCTGGCTGAAAATCGAGACAGTGCCGGATTCCCGCGGGCGCCGGCCCGGCTTCACCCTGGCCCGTCACACCGCACAGGAGGTCAGCGCCGCCGCCCATCCCCACGAGTTGCCCCGGAGTGAGCACAGCTACCTTTACCTGGACGCTGCCCAGCACGGTTTGGGTTCACGGGCCTGCGGCCCGGACGTCTGGCCGGACTTCGCGCTTCGTCCGGAGGCCCGCACGCTGACGCTGCGGATCGGGACAGCCGGGTAGCGGCCCGGCAGCCGCGCGATCAGCCGCGCGATCAGCCGGCCAGCTCAAACAGCCACGGCCACCGGCTCCTTCTGGCCGGCGTCCTTGCGGATGGTCGCGCTGATCACGGCGGCGATGGTGCACATGGCCGCCGCGCCGAACCAGGCGTAGGTGTACTGGCCGGTGGCGTCCCGGATGACGCCGGCGCCAAGGGCAGCGGCGGCCGCACCCAGCTGGTGGGCCGCGAACACCCAGCCGAACACCACGCTGCCGTCCGCGCCGAACGTTTTCCGGCAGATTGCCGCGGTGGGCGGCACGGTGGCCACCCAGTCCAGGCCGTAGATCACCACAAAAACGATCATGCTCGGCTGGATGCTGGCGCTCAGGAGCAGCGGCAGCACCAGCAGCCCGATCCCCCGGAACTGGTAGTAGACGGCCAGCAGGATCTTGGGGTTGTAGCGGTCGGTCAGCCAGCCGGAGGCGATGGTGCCCACGATGTCAAAGATCCCGACGACGGCGAGCAGCCCGGCCGCGGTGGTTTCGGGCATGCCGTGGTCGTGGGCGGAGGGGATGAAGTGGGTGCCGATCAGCCCGTTCGTGGTGGCGCCGCAGATCGCAAAACCTGCCACCAGCGCCCAGAACGTCCGTACTTTGCTGGCCCGCTTGAGCACCTGGAGGGCGCGCACCGCGGCGTTGCTGCTGCGCCCGCTGTCCACGGCATCCGCTTCCGCAGCCGTTCCCTCCTCAGGGGCCGTTTCACCGTAAGGCAAGGCACCGACGTCGGCCGGTGAGTTCTTGAGGAACTTCAGCACCAGCGGAACCACAGCCAGCGCGCCGGCGGCGATCAGCAGCGATGCCTGCCGCCAGCCCGGATCCTGGGCCAGCATGGCGATGAACGGCAGGAAGACCAGCTGGCCGGCGGCGCTGCCGGCGGTGAGGATGCCGATCACCAGGCCCCGGCTCTTGGAGAACCAGGTGTTGGCGATGGTGGCGGCGAAGACGAGGGCCATGGAGCCTGTGCCCAACCCGATCAGCAGTCCCCAGGTCAGGAGGATCTGCCAGGACTGGTTGACCAGCACCGTGAGCGCGCTGCCGGCCCCGATCAGCACCAGGGCGTTGGCGGTGACGGCCCGGATCCCGAACTTTTCCATCAGGGCCGCGGCGAACGGGGCGGTCAGGCCAAACAGCACCAGGTTGATGCTAACGGCTGCGGACAGAACGGTAGTGGACCAGCCGAACTCCTGCTGCAGGGGCACCATCAGCACACCGGGGGCGGCACGGAATCCGGCGGCTCCCACAAGGGCCAGGAAGGCGACGGCCGCGACGGTCCAGGCGGGGTGCAGTCGCCGGCGGCGGGTTGTTTCGGTGGCGCTCATGCGGCGGTGGCCAGTTGCACCGGCGCGTCCGTCCGGGTGAGGCTGTGCCAGCTGGTGTTGGCGGCTGTCAGCCGCTCCCCGCAGCCGGTGCAGGTGTCCGCGGAGCCGGTCCGCTGGCCGCAGCCGGAATGGATCACAAACATGTGGGCCTGGTCCGAGGGTGCAGGGAGGTGCTTTTCCGCCCACATGACCACGGCGTTCAGGACGGGGAGGGCATCCTCACCCTTCGGGGTCAGGACGTATTCCTGGCGGGCGCGGCCGCCGTCGTCGTACGCCTTCTTCTCGAGCAGCCCCGACTCCACCAGACCCGCCAGGCGCCTGGTGAGCACCGAGTCCGCGACGGCGAGCCGGGACTTCATGGCGTCGAAACGCCCGTTGCCGAAAAAGACCTCGCGGAGCACAAGCATGCTCCAGGGGTCACCCAAAATGTCGAGACCTCGTGCCATGCTGCAGTTGCGCTGGGACCAGTCGGAGCGGAGTACCATAAAGGCACCCTAGCTAACTTTCTTGAAGAAAGCCAGGGTGCCCGTGGTTGGAAAGGTGCTACTTGAGGCGCGGTGCTACTTGAGGAACGAGAAGGCCCGCTCAAGGTCGGCGATGAGGTCCTCCACGTCCTCGATGCCGCAGGAGAGCCGGATCAGGTTAACCGGAACCGCGAGCTCAGTGCCCTTGACCGATGCGTGGGTCATCTCCGAGGGGTAGTTCATCAGTGATTCGATGCCGCCCAGGGATTCTGCCAGCGTGAACACCTGCGTGTTTTCCGCGACCGTGCGGGCCGCCGCCTCGCCGCCCTTGAACTGGACGGACACCATACCGCCGAACTTCTTCATCTGCTTCTTGGCCAGCTCATGGCCGGGGTGGGAGGGCAGGCCCGGATACAGGACGGCCTCCACCTCGGGGCGCTGCAGCAGCCATTCGGCCACGGCCTGGCCGTTGTCGCTGTGCCGGTCCATGCGCACGCCGAGCGTCTTCAGGCCACGGGTGGTGAGGAACGCGTCCATCGGGCCGGACACCGCACCCACAGCGAACTGCACAAAGCCGATCTTCTCCGCGAGCTCCGCGTCGTTGACCACAATGGCGCCGCCCACCACATCGGAGTGCCCGCCGATGTACTTGGTGGTGGAGTGGACCACGACGTCGGCACCCAGGGCGAGCGGGGTCTGAAGGTAGGGCGACGCGAAGGTATTGTCCACCACGAGGAGGGCACCGGCGTCGTGCGCTATCGCGGCGAGCGCCTCAATATCGGTGATCTTCATCAGCGGGTTGGAAGGGGTCTCCACCCAGACGAAGCGGGTCTTGCTCGCGGCCACGGCTTCGCGTACCGCGTCCAGGTCCGCCATGTCCACGGGCGTGTTTCCGATCCCCCAGTCCCCGAGCACGCGGTTGATCAGCCGGTAGGTGCCGCCGTAGGCGTCGTTGCCGAGCACAATATGGTCGCCAGGCCTGGTCAGCGCCCGGATCAGGGAGTCCTCCGCCGCGAGGCCGGAGCTGAAGGAGTACGCATGGCTTCCGCCTTCGAGCGCCGCGAGCTGCTCCTGCAGGGCGTCGCGCGTGGGGTTGGTGCCGCGGCCGTATTCGTAGCCGTCGCGGAGCCCGCCGATTCCGTCCTGGGCGTACGTGGAGCTGAAGTGCACCGGCGGGACCACGGCGCCGGTGCGGGGCTCGAAGGCCTGGCCGGCGTGGACGGCGCGCGTGTTGAAACCCTGGTTTTCTGCAGACATTTGAAGGTCCTTTCATGCGGTGATCGAGCCTGTCGAGATCCTGGTTTCGACAGGCTCAACCACCGGAGGATTAGTTGCTGAGGTAGGCGAGGAGGTCGTGGCGGGTGAGGATTCCCACGGGGGCACCGACGAACGTCACCATCACGGTGTCCACGTCGGAGAGCAGCTCGCGGGCTGCGGAGATGGTTTCCAGCGAGCCGATGACCGGCAGACGGGGCCCCATGTGCTCAGAGATCTTGTCCGTCAGCTTGGCTTCGCCGCGGAACAGCTTGGAGGTCAGGCTGCGCTCATCCACTGCGCCGAGGACCTCGCCCATGACCACCGGCGGTTCCTGCGAGAGGACCGGGATGTGGCTGACGCCGAACTCGTTCATGATATTGATGACATCACGGACGGTCTCGTTGGGGTGGATGTGGACCAGGTCCGGCAGCTCGCCGTTCTTGGTCTTGATGACCTCACCCACGGAGGCTTCTTCGCCGCCGGAGAGGAACCCGTAGGAACGCATCCACTGGTCGTTGAAGATCTTGGCCAGGTAGCCGCGGCCGGAGTCCGGGAGGATGACCACCACCACGGCGCTATCGGGGAGGTCGCGGGCGGTCTCCAGTGCTGCCACCACGGCCATGCCGGACGAGCCGCCCACCAGCAGCCCTTCCTCGCGGGCCAGCCGCCGGGTCATGGCGAAGGAATCGGCGTCGGTGACGGCAATGACGTCGTCCGGCACGGATTTGTCGTAGTTGGCCGGCCACATGTCCTCACCCACTCCCTCCACGAAGTACGGGCGCCCAGTGCCGCCGGAGTAGACCGAACCTGCGGGGTCCGCCCCGATGATCCTGACCCGGCCGCCGTCGGCCTCCGGACGCTCCGCCGAGATCTCCTTGAGGAAACGGCCGGTGCCGGTGATGGTGCCGCCGGTGCCGGCGCCGATCACGCAGTGCGTCACCGTGCCGTCCGTGTCCTGCCAGATCTCCGGTCCTGTGGACTCGTAGTGGCTGCCGGGCGCGGCCGGGTTGGAGAACTGGTCAGGCTTGTAGGCACCCGGAATTTCCGTGACGAGCCGGTCCGAGACGCTGTAATAACTCTGCGGGCTGTCCGGGGCCACGGACGTGGGGGTGACCACTACCTCGGCGCCATACGCCTGAAGCACGGCGCGCTTGTCCTCGCCGACCTTGTCCGGCACCACGAAGATGCATTTGTAGCCCTTTTGCTGGGCAACGAGCGCCAGACCAACACCGGTGTTGCCCGACGTCGGCTCAACGATGGTCCCGCCAGGCAGGAGCTTGCCGGTCCGTTCGGCCTCTTCGATCATTTTCACCGCGATGCGGTCCTTGATGGAGCCGCCAGGATTGATGTATTCCAGCTTGACCAGGACAGTGGCTTTGAGGCCTTCCGTTACGTGGTTGAGCTTGATGAGCGGCGTGTTTCCGATGAGGTCCAGGACGGACTGCGCGTACTTCATAGGTACAAAGTTACCGCCTGCCGCCGTTGGTCCTGCCCGGGGCTCAGCTCCCCGCCGAGGAATCCGTCTGCCAGAGGCCCATGATGTTGCCTTCGGTGTCCTTGAAATAGGCGTACCAGCCCATGCCGGGAACGGCGTCCTTGGCCTGGGGCACCGTTGATGGCCCCCGGCGCGCTCGGCATGCCTGTCTGTTCGTCCGACGGCGCAGTGATGGCGCTGGTGTAGTCCATCCCCTGCATGGGGATCAGGGTCCAGCCGAACGCGCTCTGGTAGAAGGTGTTGGCGCGTACTTTGTCACCGGCGGGGCTCTCGAAATGCACAACTCCAGCCGCTGCGTTTTCCTCTGAATGCGGGGAAAGTCGCGGACGCCCTGCGCCACACGATGGAGTCTAGTCCTGGCGTCTTCGGACTGTAAGGGCCTCCGGAAGCCACGTTGTCAGCCCACCGTGGGACCATGAATACATGACCATCCTTGACGCTCCGGCCCGGCTTGCAGCCGCCGCGGATGCGTCCCTGCGGTGGCATCCGGACGGCCCGTACAGCCTGCACCAGACGCTGGGAACTCTCCTGCGGGGTACCGGTGATCTGTCGTTTTCGTTCGGGCCTAACGGGATATGGACAGCGTTTACGACGCCGGACGGCCCGGTCACGCTGCGCCTCACCGCTGCTGCGGACGGGGCTGTTGATGCCCAGGCCTGGGGTCCCGGCTCCGCCGCCGGACTCGCCGGAGTGCCCCGGCTTTTGGGCGCCGGGGACGACTGGTCGGCGTTTGACGAACCGGACTTCCACGCCACGCTCCCAAGGATGGTCCGGGACGCCCGACGCCGGAACCTGGCTGTCCATCTCCCTTCGACCGGGCGGGTGGTTGATTGCCTCGTGCCCACTATCCTCGAGCAGAAGGTCACCGTTATTGAGGCCCGCCGCGGCTACCGGTACCTGATGTACCGGTTCGGCTCGCCGGCTCCGGCGGCCGGAAGCGCGGCGCCGGAAGGGCTCCGCCTCCAGCCCACCCCTGAGCAGTGGCTGCGCATCCCCTCGTGGGAATGGCACCAGGCCGGCGTAGGACCCCAGCGTTCGGCGACCGTCATGCGGGCCCTGCGATCCGCCGTCGCGCTTGAACGGCTGGCTGCCCTGCCGTCCGCGGAGGCGGCAGCAAAGCTGCAGGTGATCCCCGGCATCGGGGTGTGGACCGCTGCCGAAGTGGTGCAGCGTACGCACGGCTGCCCGAACTCCATCGCGGTGGGTGACTACCACCTCGCCGCCTATGTGGGTGCCGCGCTCACCGGCCGCCGGACGGACGACGCCGGCATGCTGGCCTTGCTTGAGCCGTGGACCGGGCACCGGCAGCGAGTGGTCCGGATGATCGGGCTGAGCGGCTTCCGCAAACCGACGTTCGGGCCACGGATGACCATCCAGGACCACCGCCGGCACTGACCACCGAAAGCAACGCGGGGTCACTTAGCGCCCATGTTGGCGTCCCGCATGGGCGTTAAGTGACCCCGCGCTGGACTAGAGGGAGCGGAGTTTGGCCTTCTTGATCCTGGCGATGAGGCTGGTGAATCCTTCGGCGAGGTCCTCCGCGTTGGCCTTGAAATAGGACCAACCGGCGTTGGTGAAGCCTTCGTCCCGGCGATTGTCCCGCGACTGCTGATCGCGGGTGAGATGAGGGGCGCCGTCGTACTGGATGGCGATCCGAAACCGCCGGTAGCCCAGGTCCGCGGCCGGAGACCACGGGTCATCCGGATCCAGGCGGAGCTGCAATTCCGGCTCAGGAAGTCGGGCGTCCAGCATGGCCAGGCGTAGGAATGTCTCCGGAAACGAGTCCGCGCCGACTCTCATCTCGTCCAGGGCAAGCCGGGCCTTCTCCACACCCTTCATGTTTGGATGCTGCCGGATGAGCAATCGCAGTCCTTCCTTGAAGGCGTATGGTTCGGTCCTTCCTTCAAGACCGGGCCGAGGCATGCGGATCAGCTGGTCTCCCATGGCGATCACATATGCCAGCGGTACGTGATGCGCCAGATCAAGCCAGGTCCGGGGCGGGACGGAGACTGGGATTCCGTCGATTTCCATGACCTCGCCGGGCAGCGCATGCACGCGGTGGCCGGCCACTCCGGCACGGCGGACCCGAGGAAGTCCGTGGGGTTTGCTGAGGTGGATCGTTTCCTCCTTACCCAGCCAGGGCGGCAGGCCGAGCCCGGTCAGTATTGCCGCGCTCTCGTGGGAAACCCAGGCTCCGGGCGTTGCCGCGGCAAGGACCCGGGACCGTTCGGCAAGGACAAACTCACGGCCGGCAGGCAGGTAAATCAGCCGTCCGCCGTCGAGCACGTCCCTGGCGCGAAGACGCTTGGGCGCGACCCCCAGCATCCGGGACTCATAGATGGTGAACGGCTGGGTGTTGAGCGTCTGCGGCAAGGGCGTGATGCGGACCATGTGCACCATTCTGTCCGCACCGTTGTGAGGATACTGAGTTATCCACAGGCCCGGTTTCATCCACCCCAACGCGGGGTCACTTACGGCCCATCCGGGATGCCAACATGGGCCCTACGTGACCCCGCGTTGCTATGGGTGTGGGTCAGAGGCCCAGCCGGACGACGGCTTCCTCGCGCATCTCCACTTTGCGGATCTTCCCGGAAACGGTCATGGGGAAGCTTTCGCGGACGTCCACGTAGCGCGGGATCTTGTAGTGTGCCAACTTCCCGCGGCAGAATTCGGCGACGGCGGCCGCGTCCAGCGGTTCAGCGCCGGGCGTGAGGATGATGCAGGCCATCAGTTCCTCCCCGTACCTGGCATCGGGCACCCCGATCACCTGCACGTCCTGGATGGATGGGTGGCTGTACAGGAACTCCTCGATCTCGCGCGGGTAGATGTTTTCGCCGCCGCGGATCACGAGGTCCTTGATGCGGCCCTCGATCACCACATAGCCCTCGTCGTCCATCCGGGCGAGGTCGCCGGTGTGCATCCAGCGGTCAGCGTCGATGGCTTCCGCGGTTTTGTCCGGCTGGGCCCAGTACCCGGCCATCACGGCGTAGCCCCGGGTGCACAGCTCGCCGATCTCGCCGCGCTCCAGCACCCCGCCGGTGCCCGGGTCGATGATCTGGCTTTCCAGCCTCGGCATGGTGCGGCCCACAGTCTCGGTGCGATGCTGCAGAGTGTCACCCTTTCGGGTCATGGTGGACACCGGGGATGTCTCGGTCATGCCGTAGCAAATGGCCACGTCTACCATGTGCATCTCCGAGATCACCCGGTTCATCACGTCGATGGGGCACACCGATCCTGCCATGACACCAGTCCGAAGCGTGGCCAGGTCATAGGAGGCAAAGTCCGGCAGTGCCAGTTCGGCGATGAACATGGTGGGCACGCCGTACAGCGATGTCCCACCGAAATCCTGGACGGCTTCCAGCGCCGCCGCCGGCGTGAAGCCGCGGCCGGGGATGATGGTGGCCGCACCGTGGCTGAGGGCCGCCAGGTTCCCGATCACCATCCCGAAGCAGTGGTAGAACGGCACCGGAATCACCACCCGGTCGTGCTCGGTGTAGCCCAGCAGTTCACCGATGGAGTAGCCGTTGTTCAGGATATTATGGTGCGTCAGCGTTGCGCCCTTGGGGAAGCCCGTGGTCCCGGAGGTGTACTGCAGGTTGATGGGATCGTGCGGGTCCAGGTCCGCCATCCGCGCCTTCAGACCGGAATGGCCGACGGCGTCGGCCCGCTTGAGCAGCTCGGCGTACGTCAGCTCCCCGTCACTTTGGGTGTCGCCGGCGTCGAGCCCGTCCATGCCGTAATCCGGCAGGAACACCAGTTCCCGCAGGTCAGGGCAGCCGGCGAGCACCTGGCGCGCCATCCCCACGTAGTCGCTGTTCCGGTCCGACGGCGCCGTCACCAGCATCCGCATGCCGTTCTGCTTCACCACAAACTCCAACTCGTGGCTCCGGTAGGCCGGGTTCACGTTGACCAGGATGGCGCCGGCCTTGGCCGTGGCGTACTGCAGCAGCGTCCACTCGGCGCAGTTCGGGCTCCAGATGCCAACCCGGTCCCCCTTGGCCACCCCCGAAGCGAGGAGCGCACGCGCAAGGCGATCGACGTCGTCGTTCATTTTGGTGTAGCTCCAGCGGCGGGCATCGGCGCCCGGCACCGGCGCGGCCTCGATCAGCGCGTCGTGGAAGGGGAACCGGGCCACCACCCGCTCGAAGTTCCGGCCGATGGTTTCCTCGAGAAGCGGGACGTCAGTGTCCCCGGCTGTATAAGCGCGCATGCTGGCACGCTACCGCCTGGCCCCCGGCAATGAAAGCGCATGAGAAGCGCAACAGGAGAGTGTCCGCGCGTAAACAGGGCAGGCCTGCATGCCGAGTCCCGGTATTGTGAAATCCATGAGTGCACCCATCGACCTGCAGGCAACGTTCATCCCCAACGACGGCGAGTTCTTCCGTGTGAAGCTCGCCCTGGAAATCGCCATCGACGAGGTGGTCAACGAAGCCGGCTGCATCCGCTACGAGCTGACCGAAGCCTCCGAAGAGAAGCTGGTCCTGACGGAACAGTGGGAATCCGAGGAACTGCTCGCGAAGCACTCCAAGGGCACCGCCGTCCAAGACCTGAACGAATCCCTGAGCGCGCTACTGGCCGAGCCCGTGCAGCTGGAACGCCTGTAACCTTCCGCAAACCACAACGCGGGGTCACTTCGCGCCCATCTAACCAAGGTTTATGGGCGCGAAGTGACCCCGCGTTGCAGTTAAGGGCGCTTAGATATCCGGGATCTGTGTGCCGTCCTGGGGGCCGGACGTCTTTCCGGCGGTGGCCGGGTTGCTTTCCGCGGCGGCTGCGGCGTCTGCCTGCGAGCGCGCCACATGGGCGTGGACTTCATCCATGTCAAGGGCCTTGACCGCGTCAACAACCTGCTCCAGCTGCTGGGCGTTGAGGGCGCCCGGCTGGGAGAAGACCAGGACCTTTTCGCGGAACGCCATCAGAGTGGGAATGGACGTGATGCCGGCCTCGGCGGCGAGCTGCTGCTGGGCCTCGGTGTCCACCTTCGTGAACAGGACGTCGGAGTGCTTCTCCGAAGCAGCGCTGTACGTGGGCCCGAACTGCTTGCAGGGACCGCACCATTCAGCCCAGAAGTCCACCAGGACAATGTCGTTGCCTTCGATGGTCGATGCGAACTGTTCACCTGTGATATCTACGGTAGCCATGCCTTCAACGGTACGCGAGGCGCAGGCCGATGTCCCGGCCGGGCGTCCCCTGTTCGCTCCCCGCGTCATCGGGAATACCCGCCGCGGGGCCGTATACACCGGGCATTGCGAGGCTTACCCTTGGGGTCATCAGCCGCTGACTGCCGCATCCAGGAGGGTTCATGGCCCAGGCTATCTCCGCCCAGTCCCTGACGAAGAAATTCGGCCGGCGCGAGGTGCTCCACGGGGTGGATTTCGCGGTCGAGGCAGGCTCCGTGTTCGGCGTGATCGGCCCCAACGGCGCCGGCAAGACCACCACCATGCGCTGCCTACTGGACATCATCCGTCCCACCTCGGGGCAGGTCCGGGTCCTGGGCAAGGACCCCCGGGCGGGTGGTCCGGAACTCCGCCGGCGGATCGGCTACCTTCCGGGTGAGCTGTTCCTCGAGGGCCGCCTCACGGGCCGGACACTCCTGGCCCACTACCAGGCCATCAGCGGTCCGGTGCCCCCGGGCAGGATCGAAGACCTGGCCGAACGGCTTGGGCTCGACCTGGACCGCCACACGCGCAAGCTGTCCAAAGGCAACAAACAGAAGCTGGGCCTGGTCCAGGCGTTTATGCACGACCCCGAGCTCCTGGTCCTCGATGAGCCCACCAGCGGCCTGGATCCGCTGGTCCAGCAGGAATTCCATGCCATGGTCCGCGAGGCGCAGCACAACGGCCAGACCATCTTCCTCAGCTCCCACGTCCTCAGCGAGGTCCAGCAGACCGCAGACACGGTGGCCATACTCCGGGACGGCCGGATCATCGCCGTCGAGTCCGTGAGCGGGCTTCGGGAAGGTGCGGTGCGCCGGGTCCGGTTCACCGCGATCGGAATAACAGCGCACGACGCCGGCGCGCTGCTGGCTGGGGTACCCGGCGTCGGGCACGTTGAGGTGCTGGCGACCGACGGCAGCATCACCCTTTCGGCGACCGTGGAGGGGGCCATCCAGCCGCTGGTCAGGGCCCTGGGAACGCTGGAGCTGACGGACCTGGTGCTGGCGGAACCGGATCTTGAGGAGTCAGTGCTGAAGATGTATTCAAGTCCCGCGGACGCGAACCCCGACGACACCGAGCAGCGGGAGGCCGTGCGATGAGCACTACGCTGCCGCTGTTCCGCCGGGCCTTCTTGGATTCCTGGCGCTCCACCACGGCATGGGCCGCCGCCCTGGCCGGCGCCACGCTCCTCTACCTGCCGCTGTACCCGTCCATCGGCGGGAGTACGGAGATGCAGGGCATGATCGATTCCCTCCCGGCCGAGATGACCAAGGCGCTGAACTACGACCAGATCGCCACCGGTCCCGGGTACACCCAGGCCACGCTGTTCGGCCTGCTCGGCTTCCTGCTGATGACCATCGCTTCTGTCGGGTGGGGTGCCGCCGCGGTGGGCGGCGACGAAGAGTCCGGGCAGCTGGAGCTGACCCTCGCCCACGGGGTGACCCGCGTCCAGGTGGTCCTGGAACGCGCACTCTCCCTCTTCCTGCGTGTGGTGCTGCTCGCGGCCCTGGTCTTTGTCATGGTCCGGCTGCTCAATGATTCGGCCCACCTGGCCATACGGCCCGAGAACCTCTTCGGCGCAGCAGTGCTGTTTGCAGGGCTGGCACTGCTGAGCGGAACGACCGCGCTATGCGCCGGCGCTATGTCCGGAAGGCGGACGTACGGACTGGCCGCGGGCGCCGCCGTCGGAGTCCTTGGATACACCTTCAACGCCGTCGGCCGGCAGAGCGAGGACGTTGAGTGGCTGCTGAATCTGAGCCCATACCACTGGGCTTACGGTAATTCACCGGTGGTCAACGGCGCGGACTGGGCTGCGGCAGGGTGGATCTGGGGAATTTCGGCGGCGCTGGTGGCCGTAGCCGCGTTCGCTGTGAACAGGCGCGACGTCGGCACGTAGCTTTCCGGGTGACCGGCGGTCAGGGTGGCCAGCGGCCGGGGTCTGCGGTCAGGGCCGAGGTTCCCGGTTGAGGCTTTCCCAAAGGTGCGGCGCCGGCGTCCGGCTGCCGGGCAGTGCGTTGGTCTCGCGCCATTCGTGGATCCATTGGGGCAGCACCAGACCTGCCGGAGGCTGCCCGAACTCGCGCAGGATCTCCTCCTGGCTCACGGGCCCGCCCTTGCTGACCAGGCGGGTGGCGATGTAGGCACGCGCGTAAATCTCGCCGTCGGAAACCATGCGCTGCTCAAAGTAGATGGCCTTGGCATCCAGGCCGATGATCCTTGTTTCGATTGTGTACCGCTGCCACAGCTGCAGCGACTTCCGGAAGGCGATGGTCTCCCCCGCCGCCACCGGGGTCCAGCTGCGCCGGCGCATCGTCTTCCACACGCCGCTGCGGACCATCAGGTCGAACCGGCCCAGGTCCATAAGGGAAAAGTACATGCCGTTGTTAACGTGCATGGCGATATCGATGTCGGTGGGCAGGACGCGCAGCGGCAGGGACGATGTGTCCCAGATGGTCAGCGCAGAACGGCGGGCGGCGGTGAACAGCATCAGGAGCGTTCGCAAAAGCAGGTGCATGCCTCTATGTTACCCGGGGGTAACTTACTGGCAAGTCCAAAGAAGCTGGGCAGCCACGTACGATGTGGCGCATGACGCAACAACGCTACCGGGACCTCGCCGAGTGGCCGCTGATGGGAACGGCACTCGTTTTCAGGGCGGCCTAGACGTGGCAGGTGATTGGCCGCGTTGAAGGCCGCAGTGCGGAATGGCTCGAGACCGTGATGTTGCTGACGTGGGGTATCTTTGCCCTGGATTACGCCGCGAACCTGTGGCTGGCCAGAGAGCAACGCCGATCGGCAGGATGGTTGCCGCGGCCGTCATGATGAGTGGCATCGCCGTGCTGGGTGTGGTAACGGCATCCATCGCTTCCTGGCTGGTCCAGCGCGTCGAGGAGTCCACTGAAGCTGCCGCGGAGTCCATAGAAGAACCCCTGCGGGCAGAACTGGCTGGCCTGGTCACGGAGATCGCTGCGCTGCGGCGCGAGGTGGCCGAGCTCACGGACCGCCCAACGTTGTAGAAATTTCCAGCGGGCCGGGGAGCCGGACACCGGGTAGCCGCTTCCAGGACTGCGAGTAGGCGCCGCCGCGGGGCCACGTACCCGACGCAAAAATTCAGGTATTGCCTACTGGTGCAGCGCCCGTCGCAGCTTCCTAGACTCGAAACTCGTAGGGCTGAACAAGTTGCCGGCGCATCCTCCGAGCTGGGGTGGATGATGCCGCTTCATAGCGGAACATCCGTATCTTCTGGGTATGCGGGGGTTCCCATCATGCGCTTCAGTGCGCGGTTCCGTTCAAAGACCGGGACCGCGCAGCGCATCACACCTCGATCCGTCCCGCATATGT
Organism: Pseudarthrobacter sp. S3; assembly: GCF_050156905.1. Classification (NCBI taxonomy): domain Bacteria; kingdom Bacillati; phylum Actinomycetota; class Actinomycetes; order Micrococcales; family Micrococcaceae; genus Pseudarthrobacter; species Pseudarthrobacter sp. S3. The sequence goes on from NZ_CP189583.1 coordinate 3,243,542, forward strand.
AGTTTGCGGCGGCCTTGCCGCCTCAGTTGCGGGCCCGACCTGCGACGGGCCACCCATGTATCAGTTGAGTCCAAAAATTCCCGAACCACCCCGCCGAAATTTCGAAACCGACGAGCCGCGGGTCGAACTCATACCGGGCCGCCGGCCCATCAGCAACAAGCTGTGGGCAGGCATGGCAAGCGCCGCCGTCATTTCCGCCTTCGGCGTCGGCGCCCTGGCCGGCCCAGCCCCCACGGCAGAGTTGTCGGTGCCACCGGGGGCCACTACGACGGCGGCGTCACCAGTTGTGCGCGTTGCCCGGCCTTTGGCGGCGGTGCCATTGGACGCGCCGTATGTTGGGTACGTTGACTTTGATGGTGCGGCAGCCGGCACCGCGCAGCCGGAGATCGCAGCTGCGGCGCCCGCGCCCCCGGCCGAGGCTCCCCCACCACCAGCTCCCGAACCTGCTCCGGCACCCGCGGGCGATACCAACCTCTACACGGTGGTTCCCGGCGACACCGTGGGTGGGATCGCGGCCAGGTACGGCGTTGACACGAACGCGATGCTGGCCGCCAACGGGCTGGGCCTCTACAGCATCATCGTCCCGGGCCAAACGCTGAAGCTGACGGGACCCGCCGTCGAGGTTTCCGCTCCAGCCCCGGCTACGGCATGGGCTGCACCCGTCGCTGCTTCACCGGCCTACGTCCCCGCCCCGGCGCCGGTCCAGGCCGCGCCCGCTGTCCGCACCATCTACGTCGCGGGCGCTGGCGGACAGGCCATGCTGGACGCCTGCATGGGGCCCATCCACTACACGCCAAACGACGGCTACTCCCTCTTCATCACGGAGCACGACTTCTGCGGCGGGTGGGCGCGTTTCTCCGGCATCGGCGTGGGCGAGACCGTCAGCATTCCGGGCTACGGGACCTACACAGCGACAGCGAGGGGCCAGGTCCCCAACCCGGGAACCACCAACGATGTCATCGCGGTATTCGGCGGGTTCCCCCGGGCTATCCTGCAGACTTGCATCCCCGGGACCAACCAGATGCTGCTGATCGCGCTCAACTAGGCACCGGCCGGGTATGCGGTCCAGCGTTTCCGAAGCTTGTTCGCGGTTCCGAACCTTAAGGCAAGGAGCCGCGAACAAGGCCATGCGGGAATTTGCCTGACTATGCAGACATCGGGTGGCGTTCCGAAATGTGCTCCACCAGTTCGCCCACGCGCTCCTCGGTGTAGTTGCGCGCAATGTCGCCCTGGCTGATGATGCCGACCATCTTGTGGTCGACGATAACCGGGAGCCGCCTTACTTGGTGCCGCTCCATGATTTCGATCGCTGCGTCAACACTGGCATCGGCGTCAACCCAGTAGGGCTTGCCGGTGGCCAGCTCGCTGGCCAGCATCTCGCGGGGATCCAGGCCGGCGGCAACGCACCTGAGCACGATGTCGCGGTCGGTGATCATGCCCTTCAACTTGCCGTCATCGCCGCAGATCGGCAGCGATCCGCAGTCCAGATCCAACATCATCCGAGCGGCATCTGCGAGGGACTGATGCTCCGTAATACACTGTGCATCCGTGGTCATAAATTCACGTACAACGCTCATTGGTTCTCCTTCATCGAGTGATGTATCGACGCAAGGCATCGGGGACATATGCGCCGATGGTGCCAGCCTACGCCGGGGCCAACACTGATGTCGACGACGGCCCCTCCCCCTGATTTCGGGCACAAAAAAGCCTCCGGAACCTGATGGGTTCCGGAGGCCTTTCCTTGGGTGGCAGATGAGGGATTCGAACCCCCGTAGGCGTTGCCAGCTGATTTACAGTCAGCCCCCTTTGGCCGCTCGGGTAATCTGCCGAACTTCAAAAGAAGATCACCCCCGGCTGCAGTGTTCAGAACGTCCGTTTCCGGGCCGTTCCGCTTCCAGTAACCGCGGGCAAGACAACTTTACAGAACTTCTGCCGAAACATCGAATCGAGGCGGCAGGCCCCTGAAAACGCCGCCGGACGCCCCGCAATTCCGTGGAAAACCGGGCGTCAGGCGTCGCCGAGAATCCGTCCGGCCAGCCTTGCCTCGAACTTCACGGCCTGCTCCTCGGTGATCTGGTTCAGCTGGACCGCCCGCAGCAGGTCCTCGCTCACACCGTCCATGCGGGCCGAGGCATCCGGGACGGGGCTGAAGATAATGGAGGCGGCGATGGCTGCTGCGGCAACGGAGGTTGCGGCGGTGGCCACGGCGCCGGCGGCTGCGGCGGTGGTTCGGGTGACGTAACGGACGGCGGTGCGTGGCATGGTGTTCCCTTTCGAGCTACTTCCAACGCGTTCAACTCTCCATCACCCGGCTTCGTTCCCCCAGTGCGTCCGCTATGAGGGAACTGTGAATCCGGAAACGTGCCACATCCGCTCCAGCGCCGCAACCGCCACAGCGCCACAGCCGGGCGATCCGTATTAGGCTGGAATGCAGAGATCCACGCCCTGCAGAGCCAATTTCAGGGCACCCACCGACACAAGGAGAATCATGGCAGGCGAGTCAACGTTCGACGTCGTAAGCAAAGTGGACAAGCAGGAAGTGGCCAACGCGCTAAACCAGGCACAGAAGGAACTGGTCCAGCGCTACGACTTCAAGGGCGTCGGCGCCGAGGTCGAATTCAGCGGCGAGAAGATCCTGATGAAGGCGAACTCGGAGGAACGCGTCCTGGCCGTGCTGGACGTCCTCCAGTCCAAGCTGATCCGCCGCGGCATCTCCCTGAAGTCCCTGGACACCGGCGAGCCGTACCCATCCGGCAAGGAATTCCGGCTGGAAGCCTCCATCAAGGAAGGCATCGAGCAGGATCTGGCCAAGAAGATCAACAAGCTGATCCGCGACGAGGGCCCCAAGGGGGTCAAATCCCAGATCCAGGGCGACGAACTCCGCGTCTCGTCCAAGTCCCGCGATGACCTGCAGTCTGTTATGGCGCTGCTGAAGGACTTCGACGAGGCGGACCTGCAGTTCGTCAACTTCCGCAGCTAGCACCCCTCCTCGGTTGTCCTCAGTTCAGCGGCCGGCCGGCAATCCGTTCCAGCCGGGCGATCCGCTCCTTCATGGGCGGGTGTGTGGCGAACAGCTTGGTGATCGCCCCGCCGCGGAACGGGTTGGCAATCATCAGGTGCGAGGTGTTGACCAGCTTCTGCTCCTGCGGCAGCGGCGCAATCCGCACCCCCTGCTCAATCTTGCGCAGGGCCGAGGCGAGGGCCAGCGGATCGCCAGTGAGCTCCGAACCGTCCTCATCGGCGTCGTACTCGCGGGTCCTGGAGATGGCCAGCTGGATCAGCGACGCCGCAAACGGCGCCAAAAGCGCCATCGCCAGCATGGCCAGCGGGTTGGAGTTGCGCCGGTCGCCCCCGAAGAACAGCAACATCTGGCCCACGGACGTGATGACGCCAGCCACCGCGGCCGCCACCGAGGACGTAAGGATATCCCGGTTGTACACGTGCATCAGCTCGTGCCCCAGAACCCCGCGCAGTTCCCGGGCATCGAGCAGCTGTAGGATCCCCTCGGTGCAGCACACGGCGGCGTTTTTTGGGTTCCGGCCGGTGGCGAACGCGTTCGGGTTCATGGTGGGTGAGAGGTAGATACGGGGCATCGGCTGGTTGGCCCGGACCGAGAGCTCCCGGACAATCTGGTACAGCTGTGGCGCCTGGGCCTCCGTGACGGGGTAGGCCTGCATGGAACGGATGGCGATCTTGTCGCTGTTCCAGTAGCCGTACGCCGTGGTGGCCACGCCGATCAGGGCCATGATCCAGATGGGCGCTGCACTGCGGGTATTGATCCCGATCAGTCCGCCCAGGCCCAGGAGCACGGCCCACAGGACGCCGAAGAGCGCCGCAGTTTTCAGGCCGTTGTAATGCTTGTGCACGTCCGCTCCTCCTGCTCGCCCTGACAAAGTTCCCCCAACAAGGCACGGTCCTAAAGCACCGGGTCGCGGGCATCGTATATGTAGAAGCCCGGCTGCAGCTGTGCCTCCGGCCAGACCACCGCGATGCGCTAAACCCCGCCCGGATGCAGGACCCATCCCTCACTCAAAATCTTAGTCCCGGAGCCTGCCAGCAGGTCGCCCACCCGCGGGCCGGCTGGTTGACGCGGCACCAACGCAAACGCGCCCAGCAGGCCCACATAGAAGCTGTCCTGCGTGAGCCGGTACACCTCAACCCTAATGGGGCAGCGGCGTCCTGTTCTGTCACACGATTGGTATCCTCAGTCGGGGGAAAGGAATCGGCTTATGAATGTGTCCAGGCGGCTGCTTTTTGCCTCGGATTTCTGGGAGGTTGCCCGGCCCCGGACTGCTCTGAACGCCGGCCATCTGCTGATCCGGCTCACCAATCCGGCCACCGCGTTCGATCTCCGCTCGGCCACTGACTGGCTGCACTGCGACAACGTTGCCCGGCAGGCCCTCGCCGAAGTCCTGGGAGCCAGCCGCTGCACGGTAATGTTTGCGCACCGGTGGCACCCCATCGGAGCGGCCATAGGCGAACCGGAGGCGGAATCCTCCACCCCCACCTTCCACTTGTTCGGGCGCTGGGACGCCGAGCCGGTCACCCCCGGCGAACAGCTGCGCCTTCCCGCGCAGCGCCGGGTGCCGGCCCCAGCGGAAGAGCTCAAAGAGTACGACGGCGGCCTCCGCACCGCCCTGCGCCGGCTGGCTGCGGAGCAAGAGGCAGAGCCCGTCCCGCCGGCGGACGGCACCTTCCCGGAACTCACTGCCAGGGCCCCGCAGGTCAAGGCCGGAGCGCACCACACACTACTCTCCCCGGCGTTGCCGCCGGCGCCGGGCGGAGCCGTCCTGACCCCGGGTCACCTGCTGGCGCTGGCCGCCGCCATCCAGGGCCTGACGGACCGCCCCGGCGTGACGGGTCTAAGCTGTGTGGTGCCGGAGCCCGGAGCCGGCGGCCTGAAATTCCATGCCATGGGCCGCTCGGCAGGAGAATCCCTCAACCCCATGCAGGAATTCCTGGATTTGCCGAAAGTAAGCCAAGCCTTATTGTGATCGACTCATAATAAGTGTTTCAATAGAGGCATGACGGAACACTTTGGCGGCCACGATGCATGGGCTGCAGCCCTGCGCGCCCACGGCCGCCGGGTGACCAGGCAGCGGCTCGCCGTGCTCACCGCCGTCGAACATCACCCGCACTCCCCCGCGGAGAGCATCCTGGCCGCCGCGCGCACCGAGCTTCCGGAGCTGACCGCGCAATCCGTATACGTGGTCCTCGGCGACCTGACCGATCTGCACATGCTGCGCCGCTTCGAACCGCCGCATTCCCCGGCCCTGTACGAGACCCGCGTCGGTGACAACCACCACCACGCCATCTGCATCAGCTGCGGCCGCGTGGAGGACGTCGACTGCGCTGTCGGACACGCGCCCTGCCTCACCCCGCATTGGGATGAGAACTCCAAGCCGATGACCATCCAGATCGCCGACGTGATGTACCAGGGCATCTGCCAGGACTGCCAGGCGTCCCAAAAACTTCCTTCTGAACGTCCCTCACAAGTAATCGAGAAATAGGAGAAATATGACTGCGAACATCTCAACAACCCAGTCCGGCGCGCCCGTCACTTCCGACGCGCACGCACAGTCCGTCGGTGCCGACGGCGCTATCATCCTCACGGACCACTACCTGATCGAAAAGCTCGCCCAGTTCAACCGCGAGCGGGTGCCGGAGCGCGTAGTGCACGCCAAGGGCGGCGGCGCGTTCGGTACGTTCAAGGCCACCTCGGACATCTCCAAGTACACTAAGGCCGCGTTCCTGCAGCCGGGCGTCGAAACCGAGATGCTGATCCGCTTCTCCTCCGTCGCCGGCGAAGCAGGCTCCCCGGACACCTGGCGCGACCCCCGCGGTTTCGCTGTCAAGTTCTACACCTCCGAGGGCAACTACGACCTCGTGGGCAACAACACCCCCGTCTTCTTCATCCGCGACGGCATCAAGTTCCCGGACTTTATCCACTCGCAGAAGCGCCTCCCGGGCACCCACCTGCGCGACGCAGACATGCAGTGGGACTTCTGGACCCTGTCCCCCGAGTCCGCACACCAGGTCACCTGGCTCATGGGCGACCGCGGCCTGCCGGCGTCCTGGCGTGAAATGCAGGGCTACGGCTCGCACACCTACCAGTGGATCAACGCCGCGGGCGAGCGCTTCTGGGTCAAGTACCACTTCAAGTCCAACCAGGGCGTCAAGACCATGTCCGGCGACCAGGCTGAAGAGCTGGCCGGCTCGGACGCGGACTTCTACATCCGCGACCTGCAGGAAAACATCGCCGAGGGCAACTTCCCGTCCTGGGAACTGCACGTCCAGGTCATGCCGTACGAAGATGCCAAGGGCTACCGCTTCAACCCGTTCGACCTCACCAAGGTGTGGCCGCACACGGACTACCCGCTGATCCACGTGGGCACCATGGAGCTGAACAAGAACCCGGAGAACTACTTCTCGCAGATCGAACAGGCCACCTTCGCGCCGTCGAACTTCGTGCCCGGTATCGCCGCTTCCCCGGACAAGATGTTGCAGGCCCGCATCTTCTCCTACGCCGACGCACACCGCTACCGCGTGGGCACCAACCACGCGCAGATCCCGGTTAACCAGCCGAAGAACCAGGTCAACAACTACAGCCAGGACGGTGCCGGGCGTTACCACTTCAACGCCCCCTCCGTACCGGTTTACGCGCCGAACTCCTTTAACGGTCCCGCTGCCGTTGAGCCGGCTTCCCCGGCCGGTGGCTGGGAGAACGACGGCGAGCTTACGCTCTCCGCACACTCCCTGCACGCCGAGGACGGCGACTTCGTCCAGGCCGGCACCCTGTACCGCGAGGTGTTCGACGACGGCGCCAAGGCCCGCCTGTTGGACACCATCACCGGTGCTGTGGGCGGCGTGAAGATCGCCGAGATCAAGGAACGAGCCATCCAGTACTGGACCAACGTGGACGCCGAACTCGGCGCCAAGCTGCGCGCCAACCTGGGCACGGGCTCCCCTGATTCCGACGCTGAGGCTGCCAACAAGATCGGCTAGTTTCTCCGCCCCTTGTGGTGCAACGCCCGCCCCGTCACGGTTTCGTGGCGGGGCGGACGTGTTTCCGCATCTCTCTTGTTCCCCAGCCTTTTGTTTCCACATAGGGACAATGCCTCTGGCCGGGGCCGCCCGGTGGTACCTAGGATCACTGCATGAGTACATTCCAGGGCATCCCTGCAGGGGCATTCGAGTTCTATGCCGAGCTTGAGCACAACAACAACCGGGAGTGGTGGCTGGAACACAAGGACAGCTACAACACCCTCGTGCGGGATCCGGTCACGGCCCTGCTGGCCGAACTGGAGCCCCGGTTCGGGCCGGGCAAGATCTTCCGGCCCAACCGGGACATCAGGTTCTCCCAAGACAAATCGCCGTACAAGACTTCCCAAGGAGCGTTCGCGTCGTCCCAGGAAGGCGTGGGATATTACGTCCAGGTGAGCGCCGAGGGGCTGCTGGTGGGCGGCGGCTGCCACACCAGTTCGCCAGCCCAGCTGTCCCGCTTCCGGAACTCGGTTGATGCTTCCGGGACCGGTGAATCGCTGCGGCACATCGTGGAGTCCGTGGCTGCCGCGGGCTTTGTCGTGGAAGGCGAAAAGCTCAAGACAGTGCCGCGCGGTTTCGACAAGGACCATCCCCGGGCGGAGCTGCTGAAGCACAGATCGCTGTCCGCCGGCATCGAGCTGGGCCAGCCGGAGTGGCTGGATTCATCGGCCGCGGCTCGGGAAATCGCGGGGCTATGGGACGAGCTGCGGCCCCTGGTGGACTGGGTAGGTCGGCACGCGGCGCCCTGACTGCGCGGGTACGGGCCTACTGGCGGCTGAGGGCTTCGTCCTCGGCTGCTGCACGGCCGGCAAGGGCGGCGTCCGCGCTGGATTCCGTGGCGTCCACGGCGGACTTTGCTTCGGCGAACCTTTCGTTCAGGCGGGAGTGCCGCTGACCGTAGGCGAAATAGATCACCACGCCGATGACCAGCCAGCCGGCGAAAAAGATCCAGGTCTCCACGGCGAGGTTCGTCATCAGGTACAGGCACAGGACGGCCGAAACCACCGGGAGGACCTTGCCGAACGGAACGCGGAAAGACGGCTTCAGGTCCGGGCGCTTTTTGCGCAGCACCAGGATGCCCAGGCTCACCACCACAAACGCGGACAGAGTGCCGATGTTGATCATTTCCTCCAGCAGGTCCACGTTGGTCAGGCCGGCCACAAGTGCCACTGCGGCGCCGCAGATGATCTGGAGGCGGACCGGCGTCGAACGCTTTTCGCTGGTCTTGGACAGTGCGCGGGGCAGCAGCCCGTCGCGGCTCATGGCCAGCACCACGCGGGACAGCCCCATCAGCAGCACCATGATGACGGTGGTGAGGCCGATCAGGGAGCCGAAGGCGATGACCTTGGCCGCGGTGGTGTTGCCGACGGCCTCGAATGCGGTGGTGAGGGTGGGGGTTTCAGCTGCCGCGAGGTCCGTGTAGGACACCATGCCGGTGAGCGCGAGGGACACCAGGATGTATAGCAGCGTCACCACGGCCAGGCCGCCGAAGATGCCGCGCGGCAGGGTCTTCTGCGGGTTCTTGACTTCCTCCGCGGACGTGGCCACGACGTCAAAGCCGATGAAGGCGAAGAACACCAGGGCAGCGCCGGCGAAGATCCCCAGAGTGCCGTACTGTGCAGGCGCGGCGCCGGTGAGGAAGCCGAAGAATGACTGCTTCAGGACATCCGCGGCGCCGCCGGCAGTGGGTTCCGCCGCAGGCACAAACGGCACGTAGTTCTCGAACTTCACGTACGTGAAGCCCACCACGATCACAAACAGCACCACGGCGATCTTAATCAGGGTGAAGACGTTTCCCACGCGGGCGGAGAGCTTGGTGCCCATAACCAGGAGCACAGTGAAGACGGCAACGATCAGGAACGCGCCCCAGTAGAGGTCCACGCCGCCGAGCGACAGCGCCGGCGGGACGTCGGCGCCCATCAGTGCAAACACCTTGCTGAGGTAGATGCCCCAATACTTGGCGATCACTGCCGCAGCGGTGAACAGTTCCAGGATCAGGTTCCAGCCGATGATCCAGGCGAGCAGTTCGCCCATGGTGGCGTACGTGAAGACGTAGGCCGACCCGGCGACCGGAATAGCGGTCGCAAACTCGGCGTAGCACATGATGGCCAGTGCACACGTCACGGCGGCAACGGCGAAGGACAGCGTCACGGCGGGGCCGGAGAAGTTGGCCGCGGCCTTGGCGCCCACCGAGAAGATACCGGCGCCGACGGCGACGGCGACACCCATGATCATCAGGTCCCAGCTGCTCAGCGACCGCTTGAGCTTGCGTCCGGGTTCATCGGCGTCGGCTATGGACTGCTCGATGGATTTGGTCCGGAGAAGGTTCATAAGGAATTCCACAATCCTGATTTGTGTTGGAAACAGACCCATCAACGATACTTGTCCACTCACTGGACGTTCACACCCGTCCCGCATGGTGAGACGCAACTAATGCCGAAGATAATTGCGAAAAGGCCCCTGAAGCCCTCCTTTAGAGGACCTCAAGGGCCTTTCGATCGAACCGTTTAGACGGGCCAGTCCATCAGCTTTGACCGGATCAGGAATCGTTTGCCTTCCGGCGACTCAACCGAGAATCCGCTCCCCCGGCCCTGGACCACGTCCACGGTCAGATGGGTGTGGCTCCAGTAGTTGAACTGCTCCTTGGACATCCAGAACTCGAGGGGCCGCGGCTCCAGGCCGTCGGCGATGTCGAACAGCCCCAGGAGGACGTCAGCTTCCGCGGTGATGAACTCCCCGGCCGGATAACACATTGGCGAGGACCCGTCGCAGCAGCCGCCGGACTGGTGGAACATGAGGGGTCCGTGCTGGCCCCATAGTTTCCTGAGCAGTTCCAGGGCCTCGGCCGTGAGCGCCACGCGGGAGATGTCCTCCCCGGGCAGCGTCACTGCCGCGTCAAGCCTCGCCTCCATCATCAGTACTTGATGACGACGCGGCCGTCGATCTTGGCGTGTTTCATCTCGTCAAGAACGGCGTTGACCTCGGAGAGTTCCCGGGTGGACACCGTGGGATGGATCTTGCCCTCGGCGTAGAACTCGAGTGCTTCCTCCAAGTCCTGCCGGGTCCCCACGATCGAGCCGCGGACGGTCAGGCCCTTGAGCACAATCTCGAAGATCGGTGCCGGGAAGTCGCCCGGCGGCAGGCCGTTGAACACAATCGTCCCGCCCCGACGCGCCATGCCGATCGCCTGGCCAAAAGCAGACGGGTGTACTGCGGTGACCAGTACTCCATGGCAACCTCCGGTTTCGCGTTGGATAACTTCAGCGGGATCTTCGTGCAGCGCGTTGACGGTAAGCTCCGCACCATGCTTCTTGGCCAGGGCAAGTTTGTCGTCCGCGATATCCACGGCCGCTACCCGCAGGCCCATCGCCACGGCGTACTGGACAGCAATGTGCCCGAGACCGCCGATGCCGGAAATGGTGACCCACTGTCCGGGCCTGGCTTCGGTCATCTTCAGACCCTTGTAGACCGTGACGCCGGCGCAAAGCACCGGGGCGATTTCAACGGGGTCCGAGCCCGCCGGGATGCGGGCGGCAAAACGCGTGTCGACGAGCATGTACTCCCCGAAGGAACCGTCCACACTGTAGCCGGCGTTCTTCTGCACTTCGCAGAGGGTCTCCCAGCCGGTCCGGCAGTACTGGCAGTCGCCGCAGGCGGACCAGAGCCAGGCGTTGCCGACGAGGTCGCCGACAGCCAGGTCGGTGACCCCTTCGCCCAGGGCAACCACTTCCCCTACGCCTTCGTGGCCGGGGATGAACGGTGGTGTCGGCTTGACCGGCCAGTCGCCCGCCGCCGCGTGGAGGTCGGTGTGGCAGACGCCGGTGGTGATGACCTTGACCAGCGCCTCACCCCGGCCCGGGGTTGGAATGGGGAGGGTCTGGATCTGAAGATCCTTGCCGAACTCGGTTACTACTGCTGCTTGCATTGTCGTCGTCATTGGCGAAATCCTTGCGTTGATAAAGCGTTGGAGCGGTGGAGGTGGTGCTGCCTTCCTGAGGGCTTAGAAGAAGCCGAGCTTGTTCTCGTTGTAGCTGACCAGCAGGTTCTTGGTCTGCTGGTAGTGGTCCAGCATCATGGAGTGGTTTTCACGTCCGATGCCGGAGGACTTGTACCCGCCGAACGCGGCGCCAGCCGGGTAGGCGTGGTAGTTGTTGACCCAGACACGGCCGGCCTGGATCTCGCGCCCGGCGCGGTAGGCGACGTTGCCGTTACGCGACCAGACGCCGGCGCCAAGCCCGTAGAGGGTGTCGTTGGCGATTTCCATTGCGTCGTCGTAGTCGCTGAACCGGGCTACAGACACAACAGGTCCGAAGATCTCCTCCTGGAAGATCCGCATCTTGTTGTGGCCCTCGAAAACGGTGGGCTGAACGTAATATCCGCCGGCCAGGTCGCCGGGCATTTCGGCGCGGGCGCCGCCGGTAAGCACCTTGGCACCCTCCTGCTTGCCGATGTCAATGTAGGAGAGGATCTTCTCAAGCTGGTCGTTGGAGGCCTGTGCTCCGAGCTGGGTTTCGGTGTCCAGCGGGTTGCCCTGGATGATTTTCTCCACCCGGGCCACGGCGTCGGCCATGAAGGAATCATAGATGTCCTCCTGGACCAGGGCGCGGGACGGGCAGGTGCACACCTCACCCTGGTTGAAGGCGAAGAGCGCGAAGCCCTCCTGGGCCTTGTCGTAGAACGCGTCATCGGACTCGGCAACATCGTTGAAGAAGATGTTCGGGCTCTTGCCGCCGAGCTCGAGGGTGACGGGGATCAGGTTCTGGGACGCATACTGGCTGATCAGGCGGCCCGTGGAGGTTTCGCCGGTGAAGGCGATCTTGCGGATCCGCGGGCTGGACGCGAGCGGCTTGCCGGCCTCGACGCCGAAGCCGTTGACCACGTTGAGCACACCGGCGGGCAGCAGGTCACCGATGAGTTCCATCAGGACCAGAATGGACGACGGCGTCTGCTCTGCGGGCTTGAGGACCACGGCGTTGCCGGCTGCGAGGGCGGGGGCAAGCTTCCAAACGGCCATCAGGATGGGGAAGTTCCACGGGATGATCTGGCCCACGACGCCGAGGGGCTCGTGATAGTGATAGGCGGTGGTGTCGTCGTCGAGCTGTGAAAGCCGGCCCTCCTGGGCGCGGACGGCGGAAGCGAAGTAGCGGAAGTGATCCGCCGCAAGCGGGATGTCTGCGTTCAAGGTTTCGCGGATGGGCTTGCCGTTGTCCCACGATTCGGCGACGGCGAGCATCTCGAGGTTCTCGTCGATGCGGTCGGCGATCTTGTTCAGGACCGCGGCGCGCTCGGCCACGGAGGTCTTGCCCCAGGACGGTGCAATCTTGTGGGCCGCGTCCAGGGCGAGTTCAATGTCTTCCGCGGTGCCGCGTGCCACTTCGCAGAAGACCTTGCCGGTGACGGGTGTGATGTTCTCGAAGTACTGGCCCTTGACGGGGGCAACCCACTCGCCGCCGATCCAGTTCTCATAGCGGTCCTTGAACGTGACCTTCGAACCCTCGGTACCGGGCTGTGCGTAAACAGTCATTGCTAGCTCCTTTGCTGTGCATGAAAGGTGGCGCCTGATGATGGCGTCCGCCGTTGGTTTCAGCGTAGGAGTGTGAAGGTTGCAGTCAGGTTGCGCGGGTGTGAGCCAGCTCACGGCCCCGGTGGTCAGGCGCTGAGTTCAGCTTCCAGCCGCTCAAGGTCCGCAACGATGGCGGCCCGCTTCGGCGAGCGCAGCGGCAGCAGCTTCAGGGCCGCAGTCCGGACGTCGACGTCGTCCCTCGCCTCCGGGAGGGCAGCGTATTTGAGCAGCGTCTCGGCACTGCCATCTGTCAGGACCGCTTCGCGCATGAGCGAGGAGACCCTGTCGCGGAGGTCGATGATGCCCGGCGCTTCGGAGCGCGGCAGCACGGCGCCGCGGTAGATTTCAAGTGCAATCCGGTGGGCGCCGCGCTGCAGACAGTTCAGCACCTGCCCGCTGTCCGGGACCAGGTCCATGGTGAGTTTGTACGGCCGGGATTCCGGAACGGCGGCCGGGTTGAGCTGCTGGAGGATCTTGCGCAGCCGGACCATTTCCGCGCGGAGCGTCATGGTGGGGCCGTCGCCCGGGTAGAGCAAGAAGCTGAGCTCCTCGGCGCTCAGCCCGGCGGGGTGGGTGCTGAGCAGGGCGAGGATTTCACTGTGGCGGGCGGACAGCGCCACCGTTTTTCCTTCGATACTGAGCAGCGCCTGGTCACGGCCCAGCAGCTGCAGGCTGTTGCGGTACAGGCTGCCTTCCTTAGCACCGCCGGCTCCCCCGGCCCGCGTCGAATCCGAGCTGGCCGACCGTGCCCCAGACGCTGTACTGGTGTTCCGCCGTCGGGCCGGCCGGCTGGCTAGGGTCGCCGCCAGCTGCAGGCGCTCAACTCGGAGCTGCGCCTGAGCGGCAGCGACGGTCGCCTCTACTAGGGACAGCGTGTGGGCCGCCACCGCACTGGCTTTGCCCGTGATGTCCACAACGCCCAGCAGCGCACCGGAATCCGGATCGTGAAACGGGACGGCGGTGCAGCTCCATGCGTGGACGGATCGCTGGTAGTGCTCCGCCCCGGAAATCTGGATCCCGCGGCCCAGGGCCAGGGCAGTTCCGGGCGCACTGGTCCCCACCGTGGCCTCTGACCAGTCGGCGCCCGGGACGAACATCATGCCTTCGGCGCGGCGCTGCAGGGCGGGATCCCCTTCCACCCAGAGCAGCCGGCCAACCTCATCACCGACGGCAACGAGCAGGCCGCTATCGTGGCTGGGCTGGACCAGGAGCTTGTGGATCACGGGCATGATGATGGCCAAGGGGTGCTGCCGCCGGTATTCCTCAAGCTCATCAGTGTCCAGAACCAGGGGTGCTTCAGGGTTGTCCGGGTTGGCCTGCAGTTTGACGGAACGCTGCCAGGATTCCCGGATCAGCCTGCGCAGCCCGGGGATTTCCGGCGCGTCCGGAAATGCATGGGCGCCAAGCTGCTCATGCGCGGCCAGGGCATCACGCTGGGCCAGCGCTGTCGCTTCGCCGTCAGATGCCGGCGGCAGGATCAGGTTCCTCATCGAACTCCCACTTGCGCTCGGCTTGCAGGCGCGGCACATTGCAGCCAGCCTGGGTTTAGCCCAGTCTAACGCCGCCCCGCACCCGCGCCTAGGGATGGAGTGAGGGAGGGCGGGGGTCAGGCGCGGGAGATGCTGATCATTTCCTCGCGCGGGACTACCTTGATGCGTTCACGCACGACGGCGGCGGTCCCGTCGGTGCCCGGCTTACCTTCGGTCCACGCGGCGCCGAGGGCTGCTTCGTGCGCATCCAGCTTGATCCAGCCCTCCCACGTGGTGAACTCGATGCCGCGCTCCTGCAAGAGGTCGATGATGGCCTGCGGATCAGGATTCTCGGCCGGGGGAAGCGTGAGCCGGTCCTCCAGCAGGAAGCCGATGGTTTCCAGGGCGTCGCCCTTGGTGTGGCCGATCAGGCCGACCGGCCCTCGCTTGATCCAGCCGGTGGCGTAGATGCCGGGGACGGGGTTGCCGTCGGCGTCGAGCACGCGGCCGCCCTCGTTGGGGATCACGCCGCGTTTGGCGTTGTATTCCAGCTCGTCCAGGGGCGAGCCGTGGTAGCCGATGGCTCGGTACACGGCCTGGACGGGGTAGTCCACAAACTCGCCCGTGCCCTTGACGTTGCCGGTGCCGTCCAGTTCCATCCGCTCAAACTTGATGCCGGCCACCTGGCCGGACCCGCCGTCGTCGGGGTCCTCGTAGACCTCAACGGGGCTGTGCAGGAAGTGCAGGTGCAGGCGGCGTGAGGACGGTTCTTCCGCTTCGGCGTGCTCTTCCACGAGCCAGTTGGTCAGCGTGTTCACCATGGTTTTGATCTGGTTGTTGCTGCGGATGGCGTCATCGGAAGCCTCATCGAACTCAAAGTCCTCCGGGTACAGGACAATGTCCACGTCCTTCATGTGGCTCAGCTCGCGCAGCTCCAGCGGCGTGAACTTGACCTGCGCCGGGCCACGGCGGCCGAAGACGTGCACGTCCGTGACCGGTGAGTTCTTCAAGCCCTGGTAGACGTTGTCCGGGATCTCGGTGGTGAGGAGTTCCTCGGCGTGCTTGACGAGCATCCGGGCCACATCCAGCGCCACGTTCCCATTGCCGATCACCGCGATTTCCTTGGCTTCCAGCGGCCAGTCGCGGGGCACATCGGGGTGGCCGTCGTACCAGGACACAAAGTCGGCGCCGCCGAATGATCCCGCCAGGTCGATGCCCGGGATAGGCAGATCGGCGTCCTTGATGGCGCCGGTGGAGAAAATTACGGCGTCGTAGAAGGCCCGGAAGTCATGGAGGGTGAGGTCGCGGCCGTACGTGACGTTGCCCAGGAAGCGGATGTCGCCCCGGTCCAGGACCTTGTGCAGCGCGTTCACGATCCCCTTGATGCGGGGGTGGTCCGGCGCTACGCCGTAGCGGATCAGGCCGTACGGGGCAGGGTAGGCCTCGAAAAGGTCGATGCTGACCTCAAAATCGCCGTCCTTAACACCGTTGGACTTGGTCAGGATGTCCGCCGCATAAACACCTGCCGGCCCCGCACCCACAATGGCAACGCGGAGTGGACGCTTGGAGGTGGTTTCGCCTGGGTTGGACACCGGGAGCCCTTCTGGAACGAGGAGATTGCGACGGAGACGCGCAGTGCAGCGCGCAGTGCAGTTGCGCACAATGTCCCATTCTAAATGTGTTCCAGCGGCACCACGTCGCCTTCCCGGTACAACAGCGCCCGGAGCTCGGCCTCCGCGGAGTCCAGGCGTTTGGGGTCGATGGTCTCCCCCGCGGCAAAGTGGTCCAGCAGCCGGGGATCAACATAACTTTTGCGCGCGATGGACGGCGTGTTCCCCAGTACCGCGGCAGCCTCCTGCATGGCCACGCTGATGGCGCCCTTCCGCGCCGAAACAGTCCTCTGCGGGCCGCTGCGCGCCAAGCTGACGGCGGCCGCCACGGTTCCGCGCAGCGTCCGGAAGTCCTTGGCGGTGAAGTCCAGGCCCGTCCGCTCCTTGACGTAGGCATTGATGTCCGCGCTGGTGACCGGCCGCCAGGTCCGGCCCTCCTTGTACGCCAGCAGCCTGGCATTTCCACCGCGGCGCTTAAGCGTCCGCACCAGGGCGGCGAGGTCGGCGTCGTGGATTTCCGATTCCCAGTCCTTGCCGCTCTTGGCCGGAAACTTCAGCTCCAAGCACTCCCTGCGGACGTGGACATGCGCGCACAGGAGCGTGGCCAGGCCGCGGCTGCCGTTCTCGTTGGTGTACCGCTCGGATCCCACGCGCAGGGACCCGCTGTCCAGCATCCGGAAAGCCGCCGCCAGTACACGTTCGCGGCTGGTACCGTCGCTGCGCAGGTCCAGGGTGACCAGCCGGCGGGCGGTGGGCAGCGACTCGGCCAGTTGCAGGGCGCGGTCAAACTTCACCCGGTCCTTCCGCTCGCGCCAGGCAGGGTGGTAGATGTACTGCCGCCGGCCCATCGCATCCAGGCCGGTCGCCTGGATGTGACCGTTGTCGAACGGTGCAATCCAGACATCGGTCCAGGCCGGCGGGATGCCGATGCTCTCCAGCCTGTCCCGGACCGGCCCGGGCGGCAGCGTGGAGCCGGCCAGGTCCCGGTAGCTGAAGCCCGTCCCGGCGGGCACGCGACGGTAGCCGCGGCCGTTCGCGTTGCTGCGGCGGAGCCTCACGGGACGGCCACCTGGGAGTTCATCGGTTCCATGAAGGACAGCGTACTGACTATTGACTGGAATACGAGTCCAACAACTGGTGTTATTGGTTAGGTGCCTACTCCCCCTGAAACGAACTCCTTGCCCAAGACCGCTGTCACCGCTCCATCCGGTCTTAAGGCTGTGGACAAGGAGACGACGGCGGGAGTCCTGTTCGGGTTCGGCGCGTACGGGTTGTGGGGGCTGCTTCCGCTGTACTTCTTTGCGCTGATGCCCGCCGGAGCGGTGGAGATCGTGGCCAACCGTGTGGTGTGGTCCCTGCTTTTCTGCATCCTCCTGATCACCGTCACCCGGTCCTGGCGCGCGCTGGCCCGTGCCTTCCGGGACCGCTCGGTGTTCGGTTCACTGGCCCTGGCGGCTGCCCTCATTGCCGTGAACTGGCTGACGTACACCTACGGCGTCACCACTGGCCAGGCTGTCGAAGCCGCGCTGGGCTACTTCATCAATCCGCTGGTCTCGGTCCTCCTGGGTGTGTTCGTCCTCAAGGAGAAGCTGCGCCCCCTCCAGTGGGCCGCCGTCGGGATTGGTTTTGTCGCAGTAGGCGTACTGACGGTCAGCTACGGCAAACTGCCGTGGATCGCGCTGACGCTGGCCTTCAGCTTTGGGCTGTACGGGTTTGTGAAGAAACGGGTTGGCCCGAAAGTGGACGCGGTGACCAGCCTCAGCCTGGAAACCATCGTGCTGGCCCCGATCGCCGCGGCCACCATGGTGTTCCTGGGTGTCAGCGGCTCGGCCACCCTGGCCAGCCAGGGCCCCGGGCATTTCTGGCTCCTGGCGGCCTCCGGCGTGATCACTGCGGTGCCGCTGCTGTTCTTCGGCGCATCGGCCCGCCGGCTGCCCATGACCACCCTCGGGCTGCTGCAGTACGTCGCCCCGCTCCTGCAGTTCATCGTGGCGCTGGTGGTGTTCCAAGAAGCCATGACCGTTAGCCGCTGGATCGGCTTCGGGGTGGTGTGGCTGGCCCTGCTGCTGCTGACCGCCGACATGCTCCGGGCAACCCGCAAGAACTCGATGGCAAGGAAACTCGCACGCGCCTCATGAAACGAGCGCGAACGAACACTTGAGGCCCTGGAAACGTGAGTTTCCAGGGCCTCAAGTGTTCGTTCGCGCCGTTGCGAGGGGACGCTAACTCTGTGGGGCTGGGTCCTAAGCGTTGGCCTTAATGGCCGCAGCGAGGACGTCCAGGCCGTCGTTCAGCAGGTCGTCGGTGATGACCAGCGGCGGCAGCAGGCGGATGACGTTGCCGTAGGTGCCGCAGGTGAGGATGATGACGCCTTCCTTGAGGCAGGCGGCGGCCACGGCCTTGGTCAGCTCGGGGTTGGGTTCCTTCGAACCGGCCTGGACCAGTTCGACGGCCAGCATCGCGCCGCGGCCACGGATGTCGCCGATCACGGCAGTCCCGGCGCCGGCGAGCTCAGCCTGCAGCTCCTGCAGGCGTCCCGCGGCGAGCTGCTCGATGTGGCGCGCGCGGCCGGCGAGGTTGTATTCCTCCATGGAGCCGATCGCGGCCAGCGCGGCAGCGCAGGCAACCGGGTTACCGCCGTAGGTGCCGCCCAGTCCGCCCGGGTGGACGGCGTCGAGCAGGTCCGCGCGGCCGGTGATTGCGGACAGCGGCATGCCGCCGGCGATGCCCTTGGCCATGGTGATGATGTCCGGGACAACGTCCTCGTGGTCCACCGCGAACCATTCGCCGGTGCGGCAGAAACCGGACTGGACCTCGTCGGCGATGAACACCACGCCGTTGGCCTTGGCCCAGGCGGCCAGTGCCGGCAGGAAACCCTCGGCCGGGACAATGAAGCCGCCCTCGCCCTGGATGGGTTCGATGATGATCGCGGCCACCTGGTCGCCGCCGATCTGCTTCTCGATCATGGTAATGGCGCGCTTGGCGGCCTCCGCACCGGTGATCGAGGCGTTCTCCTCGCGGTACGGGTAGCTCATGGGCATGCGGTAGACCTCGGGCGCGAACGGGCCGAAGTTGGTCTTGTACGGCATGGCCTTCGCGGTCAGCGCCATGGTCAGGTTGGTGCGGCCGTGGTAGGCGTGGTCAAAGGCGACGACGGCGTCACGCCCGGTGGCGAGGCGGGCCACCTTGATGGCGTTCTCCACAGCCTCGGCGCCGGAGTTGAACAGCACGGTCCGCTTCTCGTGGCTACCCGGGGTCAGGCGGTTGAGCTGCTCCGCGAGGGCAACGTAGCTTTCGTACGGAGTGACCATAAAGCAGGTGTGGGTGAAGTGCTCCACCGCTTCCTTCACGGCCCCGACGACGGCGGGATCGGACGCGCCGACGCTGGTCACCGCGATGCCCGAGCCGAGATCAATGAAGGAGTTGCCGTCGACGTCGTGGATGATGCCGCCGTCGGCGTCCGCAACGTAGACGGGAACGGCGGAGGCAACACCAGCGGCGACCACTGCCTTGCGGCGCTCGGTCAGGGCGATGGACTTGGGGCCCGGGAAGTCGGCCTGGACACGGCGCTTCTGTTCCATGCGGAAGGTGATTTCACTTGCTGTGGTGCTCATGGGGTTTCCTTTCAGGGCCCGGTGATCGAGCCTGTCGAGATCCTGGTTTCGACAAGCTCAACCACCGGGAGTTGCTAGGCGTCGAGTGCGCTCATGACGTGCTTGATGCGGGTGTAGTCCTCGACGCCGTACATGGAGAGGTCCTTGCCGTAGCCGGACTGCTTGAAGCCACCGTGCGGCATTTCGGCGGTGAGGAGGATGTGGGTGTTGATCCAGACCGCGCCGAAGTCCAGGTCGCGGCTCATCCGCATGGCGGTGCCGTGATCGGACGTCCAGACGCTGGAGGCGAGGGCGTATTCGACGTCGTTGGCCAGCTCGAGTGCCTCCGCTTCGGAGGAGAACTTCTGCACGGTGATGACCGGGCCGAAGGTTTCCTTCTGGACGATGTCGTCCGTCTGCTTGGCGCCGGTGACGATAGTGGGTTCGAAGAAGAAGCCCTTGTCCCCGGCGCGGTGCCCGCCCGTAACAATCTGGCAGTTCTCCGGGAGGTGCTCCACCACGGAGGTGACGGCGTTGAAGTGGTTCACGTTGTTCAGCGGGCCGAAGTAGTTGTCTTCGTCGTTCTGCGAGCCGGTGTGCAGCGTCCTGGTGTGCTCAACCATGGCCGCCACGACGTCGTCGTGGACTGAATCCTCAACCAGCACACGGGTGATGGCGGTGCAGTCCTGGCCGGCGTTGAAGAAGGCGAACTCGGCGATGGCCGCGGCGCTCTTCTTGATGTCCGCGTCCTTGAACACGATGGCCGGGGCCTTGCCGCCGAGCTCCAGGTGGGCGCGCTTGAGGCCCTTCGCGGCCCCGGAGGCAACGGCGATGCCGGCCCGGACGGAACCCGTGATGGAGACCAGGCCGGGGACCCGGTGCTCCACCATCATCGCACCGGTTGCGCCGGTTCCCAGAACGACGTTCAGGATGCCGGCGGGCAGGATGGCGCCGGCCAGGCGGGCCAGCACCAGGGTGGATTCCGGGGTTGTGTCGGACGGCTTGAGGACCACAGTATTGCCGGCCGCGAGGGCGGGGCCGATCTTCCAGATGGCCATCAGGAACGGGTAGTTCCAGGGGGCAACCTGGGCCACGACGCCGATGGGTTCGCGGCGTACATAGGAGGTGTGGCCTTCGAAGTACTCGCCCGCGGACTTGCCCTCGAGGATGCGCGCGGCACCGGCGAAGAAGCGGAGCTGGTCCGCGCCTGCGGCAATTTCCTCGGACGCGATCAGGCTGCGCACCTGCCCGGTGTTGCGGTGCTGGGCCTCCACAAGTTCGTCACTGTTGGCCTCAACGGCGTCCGCGAGCTTGAGGAGCATCAACTGGCGCTGCCCGGGGGTGGCGTGCTTCCAGGTCTTGAAGGCGTCCTTGGCCGCGGTCATGGCAGCGTCGACGTCGGCCTGGATGGACACAGGAGACTGAGCCACAACCTCGCCGTTGGTGGGGTTAACGATGTCCAGCAGGTCGGTGCCCGCAGGCGTGACGAACTCACCATTGATGAAGTTCTGCAAGGTTTGAACCACGGTGTACAACCTCTTTCATAAGGGAACATAAGCTGCAAAGCGGATGGTTGCGACTGCCTTGAGCCTATGCCAGCACCTTCACCCCGGGGAATAGCCACCTGCACACCCTTAGCCTCACTGTTTAGTGCGGTTGACCAGCATCCGTCTATCCTTGGACCATGGCCATTTCCCTCGCCACCCTGCTCGGCGTGCACTCCCTCCACCTTTCCAATGCAGGCCTTGCCGAGACCACCTGGCACGAGGACATCAACTGGGTTGCCGTCACGGAACTGGAAGACCCGCAGCGCTTCCTCAGCGGCGGCGAACTGGTACTGACCACCGGCATGCGCCTGCGGTCCGCGCCCGAGCAGCGGCGCTTTGTCCGGCAGGTCCAGCGCGCCGGAGCCGTGGGCATCGGCTTCGGGACCGGTCTGACGCACGACGCCGTCCCGCCGGCCCTGATTGCCGAGGCCAACCGCTGGGGGCTGCCGATCGTCCAGGTGCCGTACGAAACGCCGTTCATTGCCATCGGCAAACTGGTGGCGGAAGCGCAGGCCGCGGATCATGTCGCGAAGCTGGAACGTCTGATCGCGGGCCACCAGGTCCTGGCCCGCGCGCTCCTCACCGGCGGCGGCCTCGCCCAACTCCTGAAGCACCTGGGCGGGATGCTGCGGACGGAGATTGCCCTCACCCAGTTCACCGCCCACCTGTACAACAGCAGCTCCGAGCTCCTCTCCGCTGACACGTGGTCCTCCTACCCCATCCCCACCGGCCGCCGCGATGCCTGCACACTGTGGGTCCGCCAGCCATTCGAGGATTCAGGGATCATCGGCTATGCCCAGAACCTGATCAGCGTGGAGCTGAACAACATGGTCAAGCAGCGCCAGGCCCAGCGCGCCCTGTGCGGGCAGGTGCTCGAGGACGTCATCCACGGCGCCCTGGAGACCAGCGAGGCCCAGCGGCGCCTGGCCGGCGTGGGCCTGAACAGCACGCGCAAAAACGTGGTGCTGCTGGCGGTGTCCGCCGCCCATCACAAGGCGCTGGTGAGCACCTCGGTGCCGCAGCCGCTGGAGAACGCGGTGGCCGCCGTCGTCGGGAAGGACCTGGTGGTGGTGATCAACGACGACGGCGGTGCGGCACCTGCGCTGGCCAGGCGCCTCAGCGACCACCTGGCTGAGGCAGGGATCCACGCGACGATCGGGATCGGCGGCGGGTACACCAAGCCGAATGGCCTGCGCTGGAGCTACTTCGAGGCGCGCGATGCGGCCAGCCACGGCCTGCCGGTTAACGAGCCGGAACGCCTGAGCCTGACGTCCCTGTTGCTGGCCAGCGAAGACGTTCCGCTGGCTGACATGGCACACGAGTCGTTGAACCCACTCCGCGCCTTCGACGCTGCCCACGGCGCGGAACTGGTGACCACCCTGGAAAGCTACCTGAACAACAACGGTTCCGTGGCCGCCGTCGCCGAAGCCCTGACCCTGCACCGGAACACGGTGCGGTACCGGTTGGCGCAAATCACCGAACTCACCGGCTACGATCCTTCGGTCACAGCGGACCGCGTGCAGCTGTGGCTGTCGCTTGCCGTGTCGCGGCTCGGAGCGCGGCACCCCTGACGACCGCAACGCGGGGTCACATCGCGCCCATGTTACGGCCCCGGATGGGCGCTAAATGACCCCGCGTTGGAGGCGTTGGCGGGACTTCTTGCGTTCCTTCCGGTACTCGGCTTCCGCGTCGGCCGCGAGCTGTACCTGCCGCGTATGGAGGGTGACGTAGGCCGACGCAACAGCCTCGGGCAGGTCCGGCGCGGCCGCAAGCTTGGCCAGCAGGTCCCGTGCCACCACGCTGTCGTGAAAGTCTCCGAGGACCTGCTGCTGGCGGTGCGCGGCCTTGGCGATCTTCGCGGCGCGCTTACCGTGCACCGGCGCTGCGGACTCCGCCACGTGCCGCAGCCGTTTGGCGTCCTTGCGCACGTCGTGAAGGCATGTCTCGTGGTCCGCTCCCCGGCGTGCACGTTTGGCCGTCCTCGCTGCGCGCTGCAGGCGTTTGGCGGCCTTGGCCACCAGCTTCCCTGCCGCCTTACGGGCCGGGGCTGCGCCTTCGGACCGGACCGGCGGGTGGTCACGGAAGGCTTCCAGGTCATCCAGGAGCCGGAAGTACCGTTCGGAAAGCAGTGCCTTCTGGAGTTTCCGGTAGGCCTTGTTCAATCTGTTGCCGAGTTCATCGTCCAGCCGGCCCTTCACTGCCGAGGCCAGCCCGGGCGGCAGTTCGGCCGTGTGCCCGAGCAGGCGAGCCAGCATCACTTCGGCGTCGCGGGGCGACCCCAGCACGCTGCCGAGCCATTTCAGTTCGGCACTGAGGCGCCGCCCGGCCACGGGACTGTAGAGCCGGCGGTACGCTGCGAGCGCGGAACGGGCCCGGCGGGTGGCCGACCGCAGATCGTGCACAGCCTCGGGTTCCTCCAGCCGGACGCCGGGATCATGTGCCAGGATTTCGCGGATCTGCGCAGCCAGGTAGGCGGTCAGCAGGTCTGACACCGGATCCTTCTTGCCGGGACTTTTTGGCCCGGCCGCGGCACCGGACTCCGTGGCAGGCAGCGCCAGGACCTTTGCCAGCTTCGAGCCGTGTTTGGCGGGGTGAGCCCCGGCGGCCGCCAGGATTTGCTCAGCGGCCGGGAACAGGTCAGGACTCCCGTGCACCAGCTCGAGCTCCCATTCGCGCCACTGCCGTGTACGGGTATT
This sequence comes from Pseudarthrobacter sp. S3, assembly GCF_050156905.1. NCBI lineage: Bacteria > Bacillati > Actinomycetota > Actinomycetes > Micrococcales > Micrococcaceae > Pseudarthrobacter > Pseudarthrobacter sp. S3. The sequence goes on from NZ_CP189583.1 coordinate 3,267,064, forward strand.
GCGGTCAGGGGCGGCTTCCCCGTCGGGCTCGGCCGCGCGGCCCTCAGCGACGTCGGGAGCACGGTCGGGAGCACCGCCCGCAGCGAGATCTGCCGCGCCGAGCAACTCTGCGCTCACGCGGTCATCGGCCAAATCCGCCAGGTGGACTCCGTCCGCGCCGTACAAAGGATAAGTGGTGCGCCGGGTTTCGAGCCGGACCACCGGGGCGGCATCCTCACCCCGGAGGTACGCCAGCACGTGCGCCAACAGGCTGTCGGGAACGACGCCGGGCTGGCCCAGCGGGGCGTGCAGCTCGCGGCGCCGCTGGGGTTCCGAGCCGGAGACGACCGACGTGCCACCGGCCCCGTCGCCGGACCGGGGGCCCTCCGCTGTCAGCTTCAGGTGCCAGCCGGCGTCGACTCCGCCGGTGCGGCGGCGAAGTGTGATGTCGCGGGCGGCGAGCGTATGGCCTGCTGTGTCGAAGTACACCGCTTCCAGGGTGTCCACGTGTGGCTCCCCCACGCGGGCCACCCCGGGGATGTCCGCGATCGCCGGCACCTCGGCGTCCGGGCCGACGTCGTACTTCTTTTCGACCTCAACTGCCTGCGAAGCCATGACCGGCCGTCCTTCCTCAATGATGGGCGCCAGATCCAGCTGGACAAGTTCTCAGGAGCCCGGGACGGAACTCTTGTGGCCCGAGTCTATGCCCGCATCATTAATAGCCGGGAGAGGTTGGCCACAGAACCCTAGACATCAAACGTCTGACGTCTAACGTTAAGGACATGACTGTTTCCCCTTCCGGTACCCCGACGCTGTCCGACGCGCCGCCCAAGCCGCGTGCCGCCGTCGTGTTCGGCGTCATTGCGCTGGTGCTTATTGGCCTGAACCTGCGCGCGGGGATTGCGGCGGCGTCGGCCCTCCTCCACGATTTTCAGCAAGTCCTTGGCTACGGACCGCTGGTGGCAGCGATCATCCCGTCCATCCCCACGCTCTGTTTTGCGGTGGCGGGGGCCGCGACCTCGTGGCTGACCGGACGGCTGGGCGTGGAGAAGGCAATCCTGCTGGCGCTCGGATTCCTGGCCGGCGGGCTGCTGCTCCGAGGGATCCCGGCAACCGGCATGCTGGTGGCGGGCACCGTAATCGGGATGTCCGGCCTGGCGGTCTGCAATGTGGCTATGCCGTCGTTCATCCGCGAGCATTTCGCCAGCCGCACCTCGGCGATGACCGCGCTCTACACCGTCACCATGACCACCGGCGCCACCGTCACCGCGGTCGCCGTCGTCCCGTTGGCGTTGGCACTCGGCTCACCGTCCGCCGCAGTCGGCACCATCGGATTCCTTGCCGTGGCCGCCTTCCTGGGCTTCCTGCCCGTTGTTCTGCATGCGCACCGCAACAGCGTCCGGAACACTGCTGCCCGCATCTCCCCATGGCCACTGCTCCGCACCCGGAAGGGCCAGCTTCTCACCGCCCTCTTCGCCCTCCAGGCGCTCCTCGCGTACTCGCTGATCAGCTGGTTCCCGTCGATGTTGATAAACATGGGCATCAATTCAGCTGACAGCGGCCTGATGTACGGGCTGATGCAGCTTATGTCCGTACCGGCCGGCATGGTGCTGCTCGCCATCGGCTCGCGGCCGCGGATGCTCCGGCCAGCGTTGTATCTGGTCAGCACCACCATGGTGGCCGGCCTGGCCGCTCTGATGTTCCTGCCGGTGGGCCTGGCCGTCATCCCCACCGTCCTGCTTGGCTTCGGCCTGGGAATTTTCCCGCTGGTGATGGTGATGATCAGCCGGAGCGGGACGAGCACCGCGGAGACCACTGCCCTGTCCACGCTGGCGCAGTCCACCGGCTACCTGCTGGCCACGGCCGGCCCCTTCGGTGCCGGCCTGTTGTTCAGCGGGACTGGCGGCTGGACGCTTCCCCTCGCACTGCTGCTGGGCCTCGCCGTGGTCCAAGTGGTGGTTGCACACCTCATCTCCCGTGCCCCCTTGTCCGCCCTGAAGAAGTAGGCGCCATGACCCTGAGCACCTCACCCCGCCAGCCCCTCGCCGACGAGGTCACCGCCAAACTCCGTCAGATGGTCCACTCCGGCGAATGGCCCCTGGACCAGCGCATCCCGTCCGAGCCGGAGCTGATGCATGGCCTGGGGGTCTCGCGCGGCACTTTGCGCGAAGCCATCAAAGCCCTGGCGCATAGCGGGATGCTGGAGGTCCGCCGCGGCGACGGCACCTACGTCCGCGCCACCAGCGAGATGTCCGGCGCCGCCCGGCGGATGTACCAGGACCACACGGACGAACACATCCTCGAGGTCAGGCTCGGCCTTGACACGCAGGCGGCGCGCCTCGCGGCCCGGAATGCAACGGCCGACGACGTCGCCGACCTGCGCACGGTGCTCGCCACCCGGGAAGTCGCCTGGAACGCCGGTGACTTCGAGGGGTGGGCCCGGGCGGACTGGGCCTTCCACGCGCGCCTTGCCAAAGCCTCCGGGAACCCGCTGCTGCACGAGCTCTACGTCAGTTTCGGCGACGTGTTCCACCAGGACCTGCTCAAACAGCAGCGCAAGGGCAGGCTGGACGGCCTCACGAATGAAGGCCATGGTGCCGTGGTGGACGCCATCGAGGCCCACGACGCCGATTCCGCGGTGGCCAGCGTCAACCAGAACCTTAACACCTGCGCGGAGTGGCTGCGGGCGTAAGTCCAGCGCACGACGGCGGTCCGGCACCTGGATGCCGAACCGCCGTCGGGCGTTACCGCGTGCTGCGGCTGCCGCTGCCGGTCAGGGGCGGAGGCCCTGGAACACGTTCTTGGGCCGCTGCATCTCACCATGCTTGGCACCGAGGATAATCACGGCACCGGCGAAAGCAGGAATGGCCCACTGCAGCATTTTGAGCTGCTGCTGCGCCGACTTCAGCTCATCGGAGGCCCCTGCCCTGGGCTCCGTGGCCCCCTCGCCGCCCTGGTCCGCGAGCTGGTCCACCTTCTTGCCGAGAAGCCCGGCGTACAGTGTCACGGCGGCGCCGGCCAGGGTCACCGCCGTCTTGATCACAGTGTCCCGCGCCACGCCGTCCTGCTTCGCGATGCGGTCCTTGTTCTCAAAGGCAATCGCGAGGTCAGCCAGCAAATGCGAGGCGAAAGCCGCAGTCTGGACCGGCGCCCACTTCATCCAGCCTGCACTGGAGAGCCGGGTCCGTTCGGCCGGGTCCTTGGCATCCGCGGCCGCACCGTTCAATCCGATGGCGCCCATGAGTGAACCGCCGAACCAAGCCGCAGCCGTCAGATCGTGGACGGAGCGGGCAACAAGATTTCCTGCCATGATGAGCTTCCTTACGTTGAGTTGGTTCTGAGGTGCCGCCGGTGCGGTTCTCACTGGTCCATGACGTTCATGCTCACGCTATCGTAAGCACACTTACTAATATTACGGAACCCCGTCTTCAACAGCGGATACGCGTAACATCGTTGCCATGGAAACAGGGACCTTGTTCGGTTGGGCATTTGGCGAACCCGCCCGGGAAAAGAATGGCGCGTATGTGTCGGGCCTTGAGAAGGATGCACTGGAGAATGCCAGGGAGACCGCCAAGGCCAAGGGCGTAACCGTGGTTGCTGGCTCCGAGGTTTTCACGGCCCTGGGCGCAAATGACAGCCTGGTGGAGCTGGATCACGCTCCGGGCAAGCTGGTGGTCCGTTGCACGGTGCGCATTGAAGGCCAAGGGGCCGGGAAGCTCCACGCCGAGGGGCCCATGAACGGCTGACTCATGGCAGACGGGGAATCCAGCATCAGCGAGGCGGCAGACGCCGTCGAGGAGGCGTCCGACACCAAGGCGCTGGACGTTGTGGCGCGCTCGGGTTTTGCCGTGATGGCCCTGCTTCACATCATCGTTGGTGCGATTGCCATCGCCCTGGCCTTCGGCCAGCCGGGGCAGGCTGAAGCCACGGGTGCCATCGAGCAGCTGGGCGCCAACCCCTGGGGACCGGCCGTGCTGTGGTCCTGCGTCGTGGCGTGCACCGGCCTGGCTTTGTGGCAACTCAGTGAGGCCACCCTCCGTTCGCGGCGTCTTCCCCGAGCGAAGCGGCTCGGAAAGCTGATCTCCTCCGGCTTTTTGGCCGTAGCTTACGGAAGTGTGGGCGTCAGCTTCGCCGGGTTTGCCGTGGGCCTGCGCGGAGATTCCGGAGACACCACACGCGATTTCAGCACGGCCCTCCTGAACACGCAGTTCGGGCTGCCTGCGCTGGTGGCGGTAGGCCTGACCACCATGGGCGTCGGCGTCTACTTTGTGGTGAAGGGACTGCGGCGCGGATTCAAGGAGGAACTCTTCCGGTTCGAGGGCACCCGCCGCGGCAAGCTCATCGATTCCTTGGGCGTCACCGGGCACGTGGCTAAGGGAATCGCGCTGAACCTGGCCGGACTGCTGTTTGTGATCGCCGCGGGGAAGCAGAGTCCCGAGGAATCCACCGGGCTGGACGGAAGCCTCAAGGCGCTCCGAGACCATCCGTTCGGCCCGTACCTGCTTGTCGCGATCGGGGTGGGTTTTATCTGCTATGGCCTGTTCGCGCTGGTCCGGGCCCGGTTTGGCAGGATGTAGCCACCAAGGGAAGGGAAGCCAATGTCAACCGTGAGCCAACTGTTCAACTCCCCGGCCGTCGACGTCTGGAAAGTGATCGCCGACGGCTGGCTCTACTCCGGCTGGGTGGTGGGCGCCTCCCGCATCCGGGCCGTCGACGCGCAGTGGCCCGGGACCGGCTCCCGGCTGCACCACTCCGTGGGCCCCTGGCCACTGGTGATCAATGACAGCACCAGCGTGGCCGCCGTCGAACCCGGCCGCTTCCTGGAACTCGTGGCGCGTGGCTGGCCTCTGGGTGAAGCCAAAGTGGTGATCACACTGGAGGATCTGGGCACACAATGCCGGGTTTCCATCGCCGAGGACGCCATCCGTGGACCGGGCAAGGTTGTCCCCAAAGTGCTGCGCGACGCACTGATTGGCGCCCGGAACCGCGAAACCCTCAGCCGGCTGGAACTCCTGGCGGCCGGTGGGGCGGGAGCTGAGCCGGGGTAGCGCCGCATTCTTCTAGCGGAACGCTGACACACCCGTGATGTGGTTTCCAAGGATCAGGGTGTGCACTTCGTCTGTTCCCTCGTAGGTGCGGACGGATTCGAGATTATTGGCATGCCGCAGCGGTGAATAGTCCAGGGTGATGCCATTGCCGCCAAGAATGGTCCGGGCCTCCCGGCAGATGGCAATGGCTTCGCGGACGTTGTTCAACTTCCCCACGGAGACCTGGACCGGTTCCAGTGCGCCCGCATCCTTCAGCCGGCCGGTGTGAATGGCCAGCAGCGTGCCCTTCTGGATTTCCAACAGCATGTTCACCAGCTTCTCCTGCGTAAGTTGGTAGCCGGCCAGCGGTTTGCCGAACTGCATTCGCTCCTTCGAGTAGCCCAATGCGACTTCGTAGGCATCGCGGGCAGCACCCATGGCGCCCCAGATTATTCCGTAGCGCGCCTCGTTGAGGCAGGAAAAAGGCCCCCTGAGTCCATTGGCTCCCGGCAGTATTGCCGTTCCCGGCAACCGGACGTCCTCGAGGGTGATGTCGCATTGGATCGAGGCCCGCATGGAGAGCTTCGATCCGATGGCGGTGACGGTAAACCCGGGAGTGTCCGTGGGTACGATGAACCCGCGGATCCCGTCTTCGGTATTAGCCCAGATGACAGCAATCTGAGCCACGGACGCGAGGCCAATCCAGCGCTTTGCACCATTGATGATCCATCCGCCGTGACCGTCCGGCCTGGCCACGGTAGCCATGCTGGAAGGATCCGAACCCGCAGTGGGTTCGGTAAGTCCGAAGCAGCCGATCAGTTCACCGCGCGCCATCGGCGGCAGGTTCTCGTTCTTCTGTTCCTCGGATCCCCACTTGTGGATGGCGGTCATGGCCAGGGAGCCCTGGACGCTGACGAAGGTTCGCAGACCGGAATCGCCAGCTTCCAGCTCCATCGCGGCGAGGCCGTATTCGACGGCGGTCCGGCCGGGACAGCCGTACCCTTTCAGATGCATGCCCAGGACGCCGAGCTCTCCCAGCTCAGGTACAAGGTCCAGCGGAAAATGGGCGTCTTCGTACCAGGCGTTGATGTTGGGTCTGATGCGCTCTGCCACAAAACCGCGGACTTTGCGGCGGAGTGCCAGCTCGTCAGTGGTCAGCAAGCTGTCCAGGTTGAGGACGTCGTCGTTCAGCATCGCGGTCGCAGCTGTGGTCACAGAATTCTCCTGGGATGGGGGCGGCCACCCGGTCGACTCCGGGTAGCCAGCGAGTGCTCACTACTGTGCCAGTCGAATTACGGCAGATCCAATACTTAATGGGACATCAACCGATACCGCGAAGTCATGAATCGGGTGAAGACCCAGGTGTCGGCAGCACTTCTTCTGACAGCCTGAGCACTTCGCGCAGCGCGGGGCTGTTGTTGTCTTTTCGCCAGATCAGCCTCAGCTGAATGGGTTCTACGGGGTCGTCGAGCGGCAGAAACACCACCCCTGGGTACTGGAAATTAGCCGGAACCGAGGAAACCGTCAGCGCCACTCCGATTTCTGCGGCCACAAGTGCCATCAGCGTCTGGGAATCCGGGGCCATCTGCACTATTGCCGGAGCGTAACCGGCGCCGTTGGCCAAACGGTGCAGAAAGTCGTGCAGGATGGCTCCCGGATACTGGGGCAGCGTGACAAAAGGCTGTCCCTCCAGGTCAGACATCAGCAGCGATGGACGCTGGCTCAGCGGGTGGCCCTCATGCAGGGCGATGACCAGCCGTTCATTGGCCACTATGCGTGATCCGAGGGCTGCCGGAATGAAGTTCCACCGGCCGAGCCCAACTTCCATGGCGCCGCTGATCACCTTGTCCATGGCCGGCAAAGCGAAATTTGAACTGTAGAGCTGAAACTCGATTCCGGGATGCGTCTCCCGGACGAGCTTGGCGAGTTTGCCAACCAAAACGTGCGATGAAACTCCTGCGAACGCCACCCGCACGCGTCCTGTTTCCCCCTTACCCACGGAAGCCACTGCCAGGGCGGACCTGCGGCAGGCATCCAGGACGTCCCGGGCAGGTGCCAGCAGCGCCTCGCCTGCTGCCGTCAAGTGGACGGTCCGGGTGCTGCGGACAAAAAGCGGAGCCTTGAGCTCGTGCTCCAGCCGCTGGATTGCGCGACTCAGGGGTGGCTGGGCCATGTGCAGTTTCGCTGCGGCTCTGCCAAAGTGCAGCTCTTCGGCGACGGCCAGGAAGGCCCTGATCTGGTGTAATTCCACTGTCTGGCTAGCTCCGGGCCCGGCAAACGACATTGTTCATGTGCCCAACATACCGAACAGTCCGGCCGTCGACGCTAATGACTCCTGGGTATCAATCCGACACCGAATATGTATTGGACGCAGATCAATAGTCCTGCGACGGTAGGTGACGTAGACCACACGCCGAAGGAGACAGATGAAACAGCCGAGCACCGACCCAACGAGCCGCGAAGGCGCGGGCCTTGGCGGCCCGCGAAGCAGACGGGGAGTTGATGAGGTTTTCGGCCGCTCAGGTTCCGGTCCGCTTAGCGGGATCGTCATCGCGGATTTCAGCCGCGTGCTGGCAGGCCCATACGCCACCATGCTCCTGGCAGACATGGGGGCCACCGTGATCAAAGTCGAGGGGCCGGACGGTGATGACACGCGCACCTACATGCCACCGGTACGCGATGGTGAAGCCACCTTCTTCCTGTCCGTAAACCGCAACAAGCACTCCATCGCCCTTGACCTGAAGGATCCAAAAGACCTTGAGATTGCACGGGATCTGGTGAGGGCCTCGGATGTGATGATTGAAAACTTCAAGCCCGGCAATATGGAACGACTTGGGCTGGACTATGACACGGCGGCGCAGCTGAACCCGGAGATCATCTACACCTCGATTACCGGCTTCGGTACTGGTGCCGGAGCCCACATCCCCGGCTATGACCTGTTGGTTCAGGCAGCCTCGGGCATGATGAGTCTCACCGGGGATCAGGACACTCAACCGTTTCGTGCGGGAGTGGCTCTCTTCGACGTCATCACGGGCCTGCACGCGGCTATCGGGATTTTGGGCGCCCTCCACCACAAGGACCAGACAGGCGAAGGCCAACTGGTGGAACTGAACCTCCTGAACTCCGCCCTTTCCGGCATGGTGAACCAGTCCGCGGCCTACGTCACTGGCGGCGTGGTGCCAACCCGGATGGGAAATGAACACCCCAGCATGTACCCGTACGCATCTATGCAGACTGGCGACGGCATGATCATCATTGCCACCGGCAATGACGCCCAGTTCGCGAGACTCTGTGCAGCGTTGGCAATGCCGGAAGTGGCCAGGGACCCGAAGTTCTCCAAGACGCTGCAGCGCAATGCCAACCGGGACGAGCTCCGCAACATGCTCCACAGTCGGCTGGCCAGCCAGTCTGCCGATCAGTGGTTCAGGCAGCTCTCCGAGGCAGGTCTGCCGTGTGCCCCCATTCAGGATGTCCGCGGGGGCATCGAATTTGCAGAGCGGCTCGGCCTGGAGCCAGTGGTTTTGGCGGGCACGGGATCGCGCAAGATTCCAACGGTCCGGCATCCAGTGGCGTACAGCCGCACACCCGTTGACTATGAGCTGGCGCCGCCGGAGCTGAACAACAGTTCGGAACTGGTCCGCGGCTGGCTCCAGTCGCAGAAGGCCCTGGCCAATGCCTGAACCGTTCCGAACGACGGTCTCCCCGCGCTGGTCCGACCAGGATCCCAACGGCCATGTTAACCATGCCGCGGTTGTCACACTTCTGGAGGAATCGAGGATCCGCTGGCGATCGGGCATGCCGGGGCATCCGTGGCCGGCGGGCGCTCCCACAGTGGTGGCAGCGCTCGAGCTGAACTACCGCAGGCCCGTAACCCATGGCGAGGACCTGACCGTGGACCTTTGGGTTACCAGGATCGGTTCGTCTTCATTCACCCTCAACTGCGAAGCCAGGCAAAACGGCCTGCTTGCTGTCGACGGACGTACGGTACTCGTTTCGGTCACGCCGGAAGCCGGTGCTCCGCGGCCGCTTGAGGAACCAGAACGGCGTTGGCTTGAAGACTTTCAAACGGAAGCGCACCAACATTCCACCCGCAATCCAATGGAGCAGATGTGATCACACCCGACCAAGCCGAAAGCGGCACGGATTTCTACCTGATGGACGAGTTCCTCACCGCCGAAGAGCGCGAACTGAGGGGCAGGGTCCGGAATTTCGTGGACAAGGATCTGTTGCCTGTCATCAATGGCTACTGGGAACGGGCAGAGTTTCCGTTCGAACTCATTCCCAAATTGGCGGCGCTCGGAATCATCGGGTCCACCATCCAAGGCTTCGGCTGCCCAGGGCTGAGCCGGCTCGCCGCCGGTATGGTGGCCACCGAAATTTCACGCGGCGACGGGTCAGTTAACACCTTTCTTGGAGTCCAGTCCGGTCTGGCCATGGGCACCATCAACATGCTGGGCAGCCAGGAACAGAAGGATCGCTGGCTCCCCGAAATGGCTGCATTGGGAAAGATCGGCGCGTTCGCGCTGACTGAACCGGACCACGGGTCAGATTCGGTAGCCCTGGAAACGACCGCCCGGCGGGACGGCGACAGCTACATCATCTCCGGGCGCAAACGCTGGATCGGCAACGCCAGCATGGCCGACGTCGTGATTATTTTTGCCCGGGATGAGGCCGACTCAAAGGTCAAGGCCTTTGTGATGGAAAGGAACGACGACGGCACGTACCCTGCGGGGTACAGCACCGAGGTGATCACCGGCAAGATCGGCAAGCGCGCCATCCTGCAGCCGGACATCACACTGGACAACATCAGGGTGCCCGCACGGAACCGGCTCACTGAGTGCCACTCCTTCAAGGACGTGACACGGGTGCTGACGTCCACCCGCAGCGGGGCCTCCTGGGAATCGCTCGGTCACGCCATTGCGGTGTACGAAGCGGCCGTGGCGTATTCAAAATCCCGCCAGCAGTTCGGCAAGCCGATTGCCAGTTTCCAGCTCGTGCAGAACAAGCTGGCCAACATGCTGGCTGAACTCACCGCCATGCAGCTGATCTGCTTTAGGTTGGCGGCGCTGGCCGAGGACGGCCGCATGACCGGCCCGATGGCCTCGCTTGCCAAGATGCACACTGCCCAGAAAGCACGCTGGATCTGCTCCGAAGCACGGGACATGCTCGGCGGAAACGGCGTGCTGCTGGAAAACCACGTGGCACGGCATATGACGGATATGGAAGTGGTCTCCACCTACGAGGGAACGGATTCCATCCAGTCCCTCCTGGTGGGCCGTGAAATCACCGGAATCTCAGCTTTCAGCTAGACCCGGTCCAAACGCAACCGAAGGAAAAAGCCATGAACAGATTCAAGAACAGGGTGGCAATTGTCACCGGCGGCGCGCAGGGAATCGGCGCCGCCACGGCACTGAGGCTCGCCACCGAGGGCGCAACCGTAGTGGTACTGGACCTCAACGCGGAGGGTGCCAAGGCAACTGCGCAACAGATTTCGGCCCACCAGGACGTGTCGACAGCGGGCGGCCAGGCCGTTGCCGCCGTCTGCGACGTAACGGATGAAGCCGCCGTCGATCGGGTCTTCGAAGAAATCCACAGCGAGTTCGGCCGTCTGGACATCCTGGTGAACAATGCCGGCATCACCCGGGACAATCTCTTCTTCAAGATGAACCTCAGTGAATGGGAGGCGGTGGTCACCACGAACCTGACCAGCGCCTACCTGTGCTCCCGGGCCGCGCAGCGTTACATGGTGGAAGCGAAGTACGGCAAGATCGTCTCCCTGAGCAGCCGCAGCGCCTTGGGAAACCGCGGCCAGGCAAACTATGCCGCCGCCAAGGCCGGCATCCAGGGCCTGACGTCCACCCTTGCCATTGAGCTGGGCCCGTTCAATATCAATGTCAACGCGGTGGCCCCCGGCTACATTGACACGTCAATGACGGCGGCAACAGCGGAGCGAGTTGGAAGCAGCCCGGCCCAGCACCAGGAAGCAGTGGCCGCCCGGACCCCGCTGGGACGCGTCGGCCAGCCCGAGGAGATAGCGGCCGCTGTCGCCTTCTTTGCCAGCGCCGACTCCTCTTACGTTTCGGGCCAGACCCTGTATATCAATGGCGGTGCCCGCTGATGACGGAAGCGTTTCTTGTCGGCGGGGCCCGCACCCCTGTCGGCCGCTACGGAGGCGTTCTCTCCGGAGTCCGGCCTGACGATCTTGCCGCCCTTGTGCTTCGGGCGGCCGTCGCCAGGGCCGGATTGGATGCATCGTGCGTCGACGAAGTCATCCTCGGTTGTGTGAATCAGGCGGGAGAGGACAACAGGAACGTCGCGCGGATGGCCGTGCTGCTGGCCGGATTCCCGGACACTGTCCCCGCCGTGACCGTCAATCGTCTCTGCGCCTCCGGACTGACCGCCATCAGCATGGCCGCCCAGTCTGTGCGCAACGGTGACGCAGACATCGTGGTGGCCGGCGGTGTGGAATCCATGACCCGGGCACCCTGGGTGCTGGCCAAACCAGAGAAGCCGTTCGCCAAACCCGGTGAACTCGCAGATACTTCCATCGGTGCACGATTTGTCAATCCCCGGATGAAGGAGCGGCCCAACGCCACCATGACCATGCCGGAAACAGCTGAGGAAGTCGCGGAACGGGAGTGCGTCTCCCGGGCGGACGCGGACGCCTTTGCGTTGCGCTCGCATGGCCGGGCGCTCGCCGCGATCGACGCCGGCCGGTTCCGGGATGAGATTGTGCCCGTACCCGTGCCTGGCCACCGAGGTGGGCCGTCGCTGGTTGATACGGATGAGGGGCCGCGGCGCGGTTCCGGCCTGGATGCCCTCTCCGCGCTGCGGCCGATTGTGAAGCCTGGCGGCATTGTGACGGCCGGGAATTCGAGTTCCCTCAACGATGGCGCCTCGGCCATTGTGGTGGCCAGCGGCGAGGCTGTTGCGCGCTGGGGGCTGACGCCGCGGGCAAGGATAGTCACCAGCCAGGTGGCCGGCGTTGCCCCGGAAGTGATGGGCATCGGGCCGGTACCGGCAACGCAGAAGGCACTGGCGAAGGCGGGGTGGACGCTTGACGGTATTGGCGCCGTCGAACTTAACGAGGCTTTTGCCTCCCAGTCGCTGGCATGCATGCGTCTGCTGGGACTGGATGCAGGAACGGTAAATAACGACGGCGGCGCGATCGCTTTGGGGCATCCGCTGGGTTCCTCCGGATCACGGATCGTGGTCACGCTGCTGGGCCGGATGGAACGTGAAGGCGCCTCCCGGGGACTGGCCACGATGTGCGTGGGCCTTGGCCAGGGCGTGGCCATGCTGCTGGAAAGGGTATGAGATGAGGATTTTCGAGAACGCCGCGGAGCTCGAGGATGCGGCGGGCCAGGAGCTCGGGGTGAGCGGCTGGCACCAGCTGCAACAGGAACAGATCCAGGCGTTTGCGGACGCCACACTGGATCATCAGTGGATCCACGTTGATGCGGAGCGCGCAGCCAGCGGGCCCTTCGGTGCGACGGTGGCACATGGCTACCTCAGCCTGTCCATGCTTCCGTATCTTGCGGCGCAGGTGTACAGCGTCCAAGGCGCGGCGATGGTGATCAATTACGGGCTGAACAAGGTCAGGTTCCCGGCTCCGGCCACGGTTAATTCGCGCATCCGGGACCGGCTCACGTTAAAATCCGTGACCGAGACGGCACACGGGCGGCAGCTGGTCTTCCTGCATGAGATCGACCTTGAAGGCTCGGCCAAACCCGCCTGCATCGCGGAGACCGTTGCCCTGCTGAGGCGCTGACCCGGCGGCAGGACCGCAAGACAGCAAAACACTACTACTGCCCGCGAGGTGGAATTTCCTCTCGCCCGGGCAACATCCGAACAATGACGTTACGGCAGAGCCTGCTAACGGGCTCGTCGCTAAGGAGATCCTCAGTGGCTACAGAACACCTGCAGTTAAGGGATGCGGCCTCAACTCCGCAGACCACCATCCAAGAACCGAACGTGTCTCCGGCTGAACTTCGCCGCACATCCATCTCCTCGTGGCTTGGCTCGGCGCTGGAGTACATGGATTTCACGCTTTACACGCTGGCGGCCGCCGTGGTTTTCGGCCCGCTGTTCTTTCCGAACGCGGACCCGGCCATGGCGTTGCTGGCCAGTTTTGCAGCCTACGGTTCGGGCTTCCTGGTCCGGCCCCTGGGTGGCATTTACTTTGGCTACCTGGGCGACAGGTACGGCCGGAAGTTCGTCCTGATCATTACGCTGGCCATGATGGGGGTGGCCACCCTGGGCATGGGCCTGTTGCCAACGTACGCCCAGATCGGCGTCGGTGCGCCGATCATGCTGGTGTTGCTCCGCTTGATCCAGGGGTTCGGCGCGGGCGCGGAGCTCTCCGGCGCTTCGCTGCTGTTGGTGGAGTCCGCGCCCAATAGTCGCCGCGGCTTTTACGGTGCCGTGGTGGCCATGGGGACTGCCACTGGGGTCCTGCTGGCCAGCTCCATGTGGCTCTTGCTTTCACAACTGCCCAAAGACCAGTTCCTGAGCTGGGGCTGGCGCATTCCGTTCCTGCTGAGCATCGTCACTACCCTGATGGCCCTGTATCTGCGGCGCTCCATCAGCGAATCCCCGGTCTTCGAGAAAATCAAAGAACGCAGGGCGGCGCTGCGTGCGGAAGAAAAGCAGCAGAGCGTGTGGCGGGATGTGGCGGCTGCCCGGAAACCGTTCCTCGTGTCTTTGGGCATCAAGCTGGGTGAGAACGGTTCGGTTTACTTGGTGAAGGGCTTCCTGATTGGCTGGACCGTTTCTGTGGTCAAGATGGACGCCAACGTCGTCACCACGGGCGTCATGCTTGGTTCGATCATGGGCATCGCCACAGTCCTTTTGACAGGCAAGCTTACGGACAGGTTCGGCCGCAGAAAAGTATGGTTGTGGCTTTCAGCGTTCCAGTTTGCGTTCACCATTCCGGCCATGCTCCTCATTGAAACCCGGAACCCCATAATGGTGGCAATGGTGTTCGTGATCTACATTGGCGGCCCCATTCCCAATATGTACGGCGTTGAGTCCACGTGGCTGGTGGAAATGTTTGGTTCCAAGCGCAGGTTCTCATTTATGACCACAGTCAAGGAAGTGGGATCGGTGCTCTCCGGCGGGCTTGGCCCCATCATTGCCGCCGCTATGGTGGCTGCCACCGGCCCGGGCTGGATTCCGGTAGCTGCCATCCTTATGAGCTACGCTGCAATCGGCTGGATATCCGGGTACTTTGCGCCGGAAACCAGGGGGCGAGACCTCAACTCGGAAGCGGACGCCTGCTGAGGTCTCACCGGTGAAACGAAGCAGCGCGGGGCCGGTGTGGCCCCGCGCTGCTTGCATGTTCAGAAACTAGACGTTCGCGGCTACGCCGTCGCGGGAGATGGCTACCATGTCCTCACGCGGCACCACCTTGATGCGCTCTCGCTTGACCTCAACGCCGTGGGATCCGCCGGCCTCCGTGGCTGCGGCACCAAGCGCGAGCTCGTGCGCGTCCAGCGCCAGCCAGCCTTCCCAGCTGGTGAACTTCACGCCGCGGGCGTCGAGGAGTTCGACGACGGCGTCAGCGTCGGGAACATCGGCGACCGGAAGGTTTTCGCGGTCTTCCAGCAGGTACGTCACGGTCTCGAGGGCGTCGCCCTTGGTGTGGCCGATGAGGCCTACCGGTCCGCGCTTGATCCAACCGGTGGCGTAGATGCCCGGCACGTGGGTGCCGGCGGCATCCAGGACGCGGCCGCCGTCGTTCGGTACCACGCCCTTCTTGTGGTCGAACTCGATCTCCGGCAGCGCCGAACCGAAGTAGCCGATCGAGCGGTAGACGGCCTGGACCGGGTAGTCCACGAACTCGCCGGTGCCGCGGGCGTTGCCCGTGCCGTCCAGCTCGGTGCGCTCGAACTTCATGCCGGCAACCTTGCCCGGCGTCGCGGCGTCGTCGTAGATCTCCACCGGGCTGTGCAGGAAGTGCAGGTGCAGGCGGCGGGAGGCGGTGAGCTCGGAGAGGTCCTCGGGCTGCTCGGCGATCCAGTTGGTGAGCGTGCCCACCATGGTCTTGGTCTGGTTGTTGCTCTGGATCTGGCGGTCCGATTCCTCGTCGAACTCGAAATCCTCGGCGTAGAGGATGATGTCCACGTCCTTGGAGTGGGAGAGTTCGCGCAGTTCCAGCGGGGTGAACTTCACCTGGGCCGGGCCGCGGCGGCCGAATACGTGCACATCCGTGACGGGCGAGTTCTTCAGGCCTGCGTAGACGTTGTCCGGGATTTCGGAGACGAGCAGGTCGTCGGCGTGCTTGGACAGCATCCGGGCCACGTCCAGGGCCACGTTGCCGTTGCCGATCACCGCGACCTCCGTGGCGTCCAGCGGCCATTCGCGGGAAACGTCGGGGTGGCCGTCGTACCAGGAGACAAAGTCTGCGCCGCCGTAGGAGCCATCCAGCTCGATGCCCGGGATGTTCAGGTCCGCGTCCTTGATGGCGCCGGTGGCGAAGATGACGGCGTCGTAGTGCGTGCGGAGATCCTCGATGGAAATGTCCGTGCCATAGTCCACGTTGCCGAAGAAGCGGATGTCGCCGCGGTCCAGGACCTTGTGCAGGGCGTTGACGATGCCCTTGATGCGCGGGTGGTCCGGGGCAACGCCGTAGCGGATCAGGCCGTAGGGTGCCGGGTAGCGGTCAAAGAGGTCGATGCTCACGGTCAGCTCGCCGCTCTTGACGGCTTCGCTCTTGGTGAGGATGTCCGCGGCGTAAACGCCCGCCGGGCCGGAGCCCACGACGGCAACGCGCAGCGGACGCTCGGCTGATCCTACGGAGGTGCTTGATGACACGGCTGTGTTCCTTTATCTTCTGCATGGACTTCAGGGGGTAAGAACGTGGGTGGGGCTAGATAGTGAAGGCTCTTGCGGTGGTGCGGGGGCTGTTCGGGGTGGTGGTGCTGTAGTCCGCTGTCCTGAAATGCGACGGCGCGAACGGGCTGACGCGGACAACGTCGCCGATCACAATCACGGCAGGATTTGCGACGCCGGTGGCTTCCGCCTGGTCGGCGATGGAACCGAGCGTGCCGATCGTTACGCGCTGATTCGGCAGATAGCCGTTCTCAACGATGCCAACTGGAGTGTCCTGAGGCAAGCCGGCGCTGGCCAGGGCGGCGGCGGAGTCGCGAAGTGCGGCCACGCCCATCAGCAGAACGATGGTGTGGTCCGCCCGCGCGGGGACCTCGGACAGCTCTTCATGGCCGGTGACCACGCTGAATCCCTTGGCCAGGCCGCGGTGCGTCACGGGAATGCCGGCGGCTGCGGGAACGGAGATCGCGGACGTGACGCCGGAGACCACTTCGACCTCAACGCCGTGCTGCCGGCAGTATTCGGCTTCCTCGCCGCCGCGGCCCAGAACGTACGGGTCGCCACCCTTGAGCCGGACCACTCGGTGCCCTTTCAGGGCTTCGTCCACGAGGATGCGGTTGATCTCGGCCTGCGGCACGGGGTGGTGGCCGGGAGTCTTGCCCACCTCGATGACGCGGACGTCGGGGGCCAGTTCGTTGAGCAGTTCGCGCGGGCCGAGGCGGTCTGCCACGACGACGTCGGCCTGGCCCAGGAGCCGGCGGCCGCGGACGGTGATGAGGCCCGTGTCGCCGGGCCCGCCACCCACAAGGGCCACGGAACCGCCAGACGCTCGGCGGCGGCGCAGCGGGAGATCTCCGGTCTCCAGGGCGGTGGCGACGGCGTCACGCAGGGCCATGGCGCGGCGCGGGTCTCCCCCGGCGTTCACGGCGATCTGCACGTCATCCACCACAGCGACGGCGGGCGTCCACGCGGCTGAGGCTTCGTGGTCGGAGGCGTTGACGCACCAGATGCGCTGCGCCTCGGCGTCGGCCGACACCTGGGTGTCCACAGCGGGGTCGCCGGTGGCCGTCTGGACGAACCAGACGCCGTCGACGTCGGACGGAAGGTAAGTGCGTGGCTCCCAGGCCAGGAGGCCGGCGTCGGACAGTTCGCGGAGCGCGGCGGAGACAACGGGAGCCACGACGGTGACCCGCGCACCGGCGTCGAAAAGACCCTTGGCACGGCGGGTTGCCACGGGGCCGCCGCCCACCACCAGCACGGGGCGGCCGAGCAGCCGCAGTGCCGTGGGGTAAATATCCTGAATTGCCATGGATCAACGGTAGGGCCGCGCAGTTTCACCAACAACGGCAGCGGAAACACCAGTTCACGTAAGGTAACGGGGCGTCACATTCTATTCAGTTCCGGTTCGGGCCTCCTTCACGGCTATGAGCTCGATCAGCCGGATGTTGGGATCCTTGGCCAAGAGGCTTGGGCCATGTTCGCCGAGCGCCGCCGGGATGGCACCGTTGAGGTGCTCCTGCCGCGCTTCCTCGGTCTCGAAGGTGTCGAAGATGCCGAAGGTGTTTTCGTCGACGCGAAAGGCGTACCAGGTCTTAGTGCCCGGCTCGGTGGCCACAATGTCACGGCCTCCGCTGAGGAAGTCCCAGACGTCCTGCTCCTTCCCCGGCTTGGCCTCGACCAGTGCCAGTACTCCAAAGTTAAGCGCCATTGCAGTCTCCTCAAGAACATCAGCGGAATCGGCCGCCTGCCGGCCTATTCCAGAGTCTAGGAAGCTGCCCGGACCAGAACAAGGGTGCGCTGAAACTCTGGGATTCCCCTGGCGGCGTCGCGGTGCCAGTCTTGGCTACTGCCCGTAAAGACCGGTACTGAGATAGCGAAAGCCGGAGTCGACCATGACTGTGACAACGGTTGCGTCTGGACCGAGCTGTTCGGCCACGCGGAGCGCGGCAACCACATTTCCTCCCGAGGAGGTCCCGGCGAAGATGCCTTCCTCGCGGGCGAGCCGCCGGCTCATCGCCATCGCTTCCTCGTAAGAGACCCGTTCAATCGCATCCACCTCCGCTGGCTCCCAGAGCGGGGGAATAAAGCCGATGCCGGTCCCCTCGATCCGGTGGGAGCCCGTCGGGCCCCCGGAGAGTACGGCAGACTCGGCGGGCTCGACGGCGACGACCCGCAGCCCGGGAAGGTGCGCACGAAGGGCACGCGCCGTCCCGTGGATCGAATGGGCGGTTCCGACGAACTGGACGAAAGCGTCGACGCGGCCGGACGACTGTTGCCAGATTTCTTGGCCCAACGTAAGGTAACCCGTCATGGCGTCGCGGTTGTTGAGCTGGTCGCAAGCCCAATGGCCTGGCTGCGCGCTCAGTTCACCCGCCCGGGCGATCATCGCCTTGATCAGCCGCTCTGTGATCCGTCCGTGGTCGCTCGGCACGTCCTCGACCGTTGCCCCCAGCGCCTCCATGGTCCGGCGTTTCTCGTCACTGAACGCGTCCGAAAAGACGATGTGGAGCCCGTAGTCCTTGGCTGCGCAAACCAGGGCAAGCGAGATGCCAGTTGTCCCGGCGGTGTACTCGACGACGGTATCGCCGGGGGTGATATCGCCGCGGGCTTCGGCACCTCTAATCGCAGCCACGGCCATCCGGTCCTTCATGCTCCCGGTGGGGTTCGCGAACTCAAGTTTGGCGAGCACCCTGGCCGATCCTGCCGACACCACTTTGCCCAGCTCGATCAGCGGCGTAGAGCCGATTCCCGCCAGTACGCCCTCATCTGCCCCCACCGCACGTTCCATGGCCTTCCTCGCATCGCGCAATGCCTGCCCTGATGACTCCGGATAAGTCCCAAGGTATACCCCTCAGGAACCGGGAGTCGCGGCATATTCCGGTGCAACGGGGCGGACGTGTCAGCCGCGTTCCGGGGGTCCGTCCAGCAGCGCCCGCTTCAGGAGTGCACCGGCAGTCCACCGCATAGAAGCGACCGCCTCCTCCCTGCTCAGGCCGCCGACATCAGTCAGCCAGACCAGGGATTCAATGCCTGTGGCGCTGCGGATCGCCAGGACCAACCGATGAATCTCCATCTCGGACATTTGTTGCTGAAGCGGGGCCAGGGCCTCTGCGATCCAGGCGATGGCGCGGCCCTGCCGGAGGGGCAGGCTCCGCTCCTGGCCCACAGGAAGTTCGAGCGAGAGCCGCAACATGGTGCGCTGCTGCCCTTCAGTCTCGACGATCATCCGGGTGAAGGCGACCACCACGGCGTCCAGCCGCTCGGCGACGTCGGCCGGCGGATTTTCGGGCAGCATCGACGTGGCTGCGGTTTCCGGATGGGCTGCAGCCAGCAGCTCCCGCTGCCCAGGGAAGTACCGGTAGGCGGTGCTGCGGGCCACTCCGGCCAACAGTGCGGCGTCGTCCACCGTGGGCGCGGCGCCATCCGCAACAAGCTGGCGCGCCGCAGCTACCAGCGCATCAAGGGTGCGGCGCTTCTGGCCGGTGCGGCCGACGTCTACATAGGGTCTTGACATGATCTTTATGGTACTCCAGTCTTGTTATGGGACACGAGTCCCATAAGTCTTCCGACCACTCTCGAGGCGACCACCATGACGACGAAGAATTCAACATCCGCAGTTGTCCGGCAGCCCGGCGAAGGGGCCAGGCGCTGGTTCTTCGGCGGCGGGGTGCAGACCTGGAAGGCGACCGAGGAAGACACTGCCGGGGCGTTCCTGCTCTTCGAGGACGAAATGGCCCTCGACAAAGTCACACCCCTGCACACACACCCGGATTCGGACGAAACCATGTACATCCTGGCCGGCGAGATCCTGATGAACATGGACGGCACGGAGCACCGGATCGCGGCGGGTGGCGTGGTCATCGCGCCGAGGGGAGTCCCGCACGCCTTCAAAGTCCTTCAGGAGGGGACCCGCATGCTGTGCCTGCACACCCCCGGCGGCGCCCAGGCGTTCTACTTTGGCGCGAGCGAACCGCTGGTTGATGGCGAAGGAACAGGCGTTGTGGATTTCGGCCGCATCCGTGAATCAGGGCGGTTGAACGGCGGCATCGAGATCCTGGGGCCGCCGCCGTTCCCTCAGGCTTAGCCTCGGGACCCGTTAGTCCTCAAGGCCGGCCACGAACCGGCCGCGGTCGGTGATGAGCCGCTGCAGGTAGCGGCGCAGGACCAGGTCCCCCACCAGGCGGCCCAGGATCCCAAAAGGTGCCGTGAACTCCACGCGGTCCGTCATGATGCTGCCGGTGGCCGTGGTCTCGAACTCGTGGACGTGCCGGAACCTTTTGAATGGGCCCCTGACCTGTTCGTCCGTGAAACTGTTGGGAAAGTCGAGTGCGGTGATCCGGCTTGTGATCCTCAGCGGGACGCCGAAATGCCGGGCCGCCCACGTCACTTCCTGGCCTTCACCAATCAGGCCCGAGGTGACCCCGCCAACCGCCCGTTCCCCGGCGACTTTCTGGGAATCCAGGTGCGCCTCAATGCTGCGTGCGAGATCGAACAGGCGCTCCCGCGGGAGGGCGGATGCGGTGCGGCACACGAAGCTGACAGTCATGGCGCCAGTCTGCCAGACCGACGGGACTGGCTGTCGGGCGCTGCTGGGCACTAGAAACCAACGCGAGGTCAGATCCGGCCCAATAGACGGTGGTTATCGGGCCGGATCTGACCCCGCGTTGGATGGAGGGTTAGCGGGTGCTGCCGGCGAGGAGGCCGCGGCTGCGGAGGAGGCGCTTCTCGATCGGCGCGAACACCAACAGTTCGATCAGGATGCCGACGGCCAGGATCAGGAGGATCGCTGACATCACGATGGTCATGTCGGACAGGTCGCGGCCCTGGTTCAGCATGGAGCCGAGGCCGAACCCGATGGTGCCGCCCACGGCGATGATTTCCGCGGCCATCAGCGACCGCCACGAGAACGCCCATCCCTGTTTGAGCCCGCTAAGGTAGCCGGGCAGGGCCGCAGGCAGGATGATCTGCACGGCCATCTGGAAGCGGTTGGCGCCCAGAACCGTGCCCACGCGGCGGTACTGCGGCGGGATCTGGTCCACGCCGGAGATCAGCCCGTTGATGATGGACGGGATCGCGCCCATAAAGACGACGAAGTAGACGGTGGCGTCCGTGAGGCCGAACCAGATGATGGCCGCGGGCACCCAGGCCACAGACGGCAGTACCTGGAGTCCCGAAATCAGCGGCCCGAAGGCCCTGCGCAACGGCGCGACCTGGGCTAACAGCAACCCCACCGGGGTGGCGATGGCAACGCTGATCAGGAACCCGACCAGCCCGCGCTGCAGCGAAGTCCACACCGCTTCCTGCAGTTTGGCCTCGCCCCAGAGGGTACCGAACTGGCCAAGGACATCCAGCGGACCGGGAACCTGGTCGCGGCGCTTGAGGCCAAGGGAAACGTAGAACTGCCAGATCAGGACAAGGGCCACAAGGGCCGCGACGGGCAGGAGCACACGGCCCCAGTCGATCCGGTGCTTGCGCGCGGCATCGGACTGCAGCGAATCCAGCCCGGCCTCGAGCTCGCGCAGATCCTCGTGCCCGGTGGAGGATCGCGTCAGGGCGGCGTGGACTTTGATGGTTTCCGGCTCAGTCTCAGCCTCAGCTGCGACCAGCGGGGCGCTCCCGGCGAGGGGCGTGGGGTTATTTGGCATGGCGGCGAATCTCCTCCCGCAGCCGGGCGGTGATGACCCCGGTCAGCTGTCCGGCCAGGCCGGCGTCGGTTCGGTGTTCCTCGGTGACGGCCCACTCCTGGACCACGCGGCCGGGGCGCGACGACAGCAGCAGCACGCGCTGGCCCAGCCGGACGGCCTCGCGGACATTGTGGGTCACAAAAACGATGGTGCGCCCGGTTTCCTTCCAGATGCGTTCCAGCTCGTCATGCAGGAGGTCGCGGGTGATCGCGTCCAGGGCGGCAAACGGCTCATCCATCAGCAGCAATTGCCGGTCCTGCGACAGCGCCCGGGCCAGCGCCACGCGCTGGCGCATACCGCCGGAAAGCTCATGCGGGCGCTTGTCCCCGGCCCCGCCGAGGTGCACCAGCTCGAGCAGCTCATCGGCCTTGCTCCGGCGTTCAGATTTCCCCACACGTCGCAGCTTCAGGGCCAGTTCGATGTTCTCCCGGGCGGTCAGCCAGGGGTAGAGGGCGGCGTCCTGGAACATAAAAGCTGCGCCGTCGCTGGGCACTTCAAGGGCGCCCGACGTCGGGACGTCCAGTCCCGCCATGATGTTCAGCAGCGTGGACTTGCCGCAGCCAGACGCACCGAGGAGGGCTACAAATTCGCCCGCGCCGATGGTGGCGTTGACGTCGTCGAGCACCGGGGCGCCGTCGCCGAAGCGCTTGCCCAGGTTTTCCAGTACGACTGGCATGGTCCCGTCCTTAGGTAGTGGTGCGGTAGGTGGCGGTCAGTCCCGGCCGAGGCCGGCAGCGGAGACCCGGCGGGCGGTCCCGGTGACTTCATTCAGGGCCCGGAGATCGAACAGTCCCGTGATGTCCGCCTGCTTGGTGGTGCCGGCCTGCACCCCGTTTTCCAGGAGCTTGGGGTAGGTTCCCGCGAGCGGATCCACTGTGAACACCACGTTCTTCAGGGCCCGATCAAGGACATCGGCGGGAAGCGCCGCGCCTGCCGATTCCTGCAGGGCCTCGTTGATGACGGCCGTTTTCTGTGCATCGGGCGTGTCATTCAGCCATGCCACCGACTCGACGTGGCCCTTCAACAGTGCCTTCACGGTCTCCGGATGCGCGGCGGCGAACTTCTTGTTGACGATCAGGACGGTGGTGGGAAACTCGCCGGCCTTGCCGGAAAGCGAGCCGTCCCAGAGGTCTTTTTCGTCCACCAGGACCTTGGCTCCGGCCTGGAGCACCAAACGGGAGGCCCAGGGCTCGGGCAACCACGCGCCGTCGAGCTTTCCGTCCTGGAACAGTTTCAGCGTCTGGGCGTTTTCGGTGGGGTTAATGGCCACGTCACCGCTGCCGCCCACATTGGTCTTGTAGCCCTGCGAGCCAAGCCACGCGCGGAGGGCCACATCCTGCGTCCCGCCCAGCTGCGGCGACGCCAGGGTCTTTCCCTTGAGCTCGGCCGCGGACGTGATCCCGGGACGCACAACCAGCTGCGCACCACCGGCAGCGGCACCGGCAATGATGCTCACGGACTCCCCTTCGCTCTTGACGAACGAGTTGATAGCGGGGTTCGGGCCGATGTAGGTGGCGTCGATGGCGCCGGCGTTCAGCGCTTCGATCGCGGCGGGTCCGGCGTTGAAAGTTTCGGTGCTGAGCTTGGTGTCGCCCAGGTTCCGGGCGAATATCCCCTCCTTCAGGCCTACCAGGGCGGGGGCATGGGTCAGGTTTCCAAAGTAGCCCAGCTTCAGTTCTGCGGCCGGACTGGGCGACGGGATGGCTGCCTCAGCCGCCGTATTGCGGGAAATGGTGGACGCCACCACGGCACCGGCAGCGATCAGGAGGACGAGTGCGATCGCCAACGCCGCCTCGACGGCGCGTTTGCGCTGGGGTACTGCGTTTTCGCCTGCCACGATGCGGGTCATCCCGGGCCTTGAACTGGTCATTGTTTCACCATAGGGAGAGACATAAACCCATTCAATGAAGCAGAAACGGGGGGTCACGCGGGTTCATGCAGCGTCACATGCCTAGTGGTGAGAAGAGGGCCATACTGCTGCTTGATGACAAAATAGGGGGTTTTGCCTGTGACACTGGACGCAAAGTGGCCTCGTTCGGCGCTCCGGTCTCTTATGTGGCTTCCAACACATTGATACCCCTCTGACCTGCACTAATGCGCCTACTCCAACGGAACGGCTGACTAGGGGCCTTCTGTCTCAAGTAGTGCCCTGCCTAAAACTGCGTACCAATTCCGGGAGTTCGCGTGAGCGGTGCTGACAGAAGGGGTACAACCTTCCCTTATCCCGTACCAAAGCACCGCGTACGGTGCCACATATGACGACGAACCGACGCGTATGGGTTAAGCCACTGGAAGCGGATCGAGTTACAAAGGCAAAGGTTGCTTTCACCACTAGACGAGTATTGCCAAACAGCATGAGTTCGCTGATCTCCGGGGCGGTCCGCCCAAGGTCCGGCGACTTCGTCCTTGCGCGTATCGTCCAACTGGGCCATCACCGTCACATCGAGCAGCCAAACGGACGCCGAGCCGTGCTGCACGACGACGATGAAATCATCGTCACCTACGGCGACAGGTATGCCACTGACCAATTTGAGTCACAGGTTCCCGCGACACTGGGCCAAGCCCAACTGGTGGCATCGGGTGGTATTGCCTCTGAAGTACTCAGCCGCAGTCAGGCAGTCAGGCGGGCAACGGAAATCGAGCCCATCGGTCTGGTTGGTAACGCCAAGGGCAACCCTCTGAACGTAGACGATTTCGCTCTGAAGCCAGTCAGGCCGCAGCTTCCCCGTCCCCGGACAATAGCGGTCATCGGAACGGCGATGAATTCCGGTAAGACCACCACTGTCCACTGCCTCGTCCACGGCCTGGGCAAGGCGGGTGTCCGCGTGGGCGCTGCGAAAGCAACCGGGACGGGGTCCGGAAACGATTACTGGTGCATGCTCGATGCCGGCGCCCACTTGATGCTGGACTTTACTGACGTTGGACTGGCCTCTACCTACCGTCAGCCTATGGATGTGGTGGAGGCCAAACTCGGCGAGCTGATCAATCACCTCACGGCGTCAGGAACTGATCTAAACCTCGTGGAAGTCGCCGACGGCATCTACCAAGGCGAGACGTCCCGGCTGCTGGAGTCCGAGGTTTTCCGGTCCATGATTGACGCAGTAATCTTCGCTGCGCCTGACTCGATGGGTGCGATGGCCGGCGTAAGTCATTTGCAAAAACTTGGACATAATGTCTTGGCTGTTACTGGGCTTCTTACCCGCTCACCCTTGGCGATTCGGGAAGCCGAGGCCGTGACGGGGCTGCCGGTGCTGACCCGCGAGGAGCTCACCAGTCCAGCGACGGCAGCCCCTCTGCTTGGAATCTCCGACATCCTTCACGCGGCAAGCGCGGACAAGGCCCAATCCGCGATCGAGGCTCAGCAAGTCCCCGCGACCAGCGAGGTGCTGATTGGCCCCTTCAACGCATCTCCTGACCAGCCCCGGCCGCGGCCACGGCCGGGGCTGTTCGGATTCCCGAGGCCGGCGACTTCCGCTGGCAGCCCGGACGCGTGGTAAGCGCGGTGGCTGACAAGGACAGGCTTTACCGGATCCCAGCAAGCGTCTTCGCGAAAGTCACTGCGATCGGACTGGCGCAGGTCCTTACTTTGGTGTCCTACGTCTTATTGTTACGCAGCATCGTGGACAACTTCGAACCGGTGACTGTAGGAGCTGCTGCCGACCTGCAGTGGCGCTGGACTTTGGTTCAGGCCGCAATCCTGGGCGCTGTCGCCTTGCTCCACGGTTGGCTCCGGGCTATGGCCTTCAACGTAGCCGAGACGGCAGGCTACAACGTGGTTCGGGACCTGCGGATGAAAATGTACGCGCACCTTCAGGGTATGGCACCCCGGCAATTTCAGGGCAGGGCTCGAGGAGGCCTGCTTCTTCGCTTTCTTGGTGACCTTTCGATGACCAGGATGTGGATCAGCCGCGGAGTGCTCAGCGGGATGATAGCGGTCCTAGTGCTGGTCGGCACCCTGACAGTACTGTTCTTCTTCAGTTTCTGGATGACACTTGCGATCGTTGCGGCAATATCTGCCGGGGCCGCGGCCTCGGTGGTCGCCGGACAACGAATGCGACAGGCAACACGCATCATGCGCCGGCGCCGCTCACTCGTCATGAGCAACCTCGACGAGCAGCTCAACGCCCAACCTGTGGTGCAGGTTTTCGGGCGCTCAGCGGGAGAGTACGCACGCCTCTCACACCAAAACGATGAACTCACCCGTGCGCTCATCAGGGTTGCCCGCCTGCGCGGCTACCTTCGTGGCGTCGCAACCGCTTTTGCCCTGCTGGCACTGGCAGCCGTCCTTACTGCCGGGCTGTTCGAAGTCCGGCAGGGAACCGCGAGCATCGGGACCGTTATTGCATTCGTCGTTGTCACCCGGCAACTCTCCAGTCCGGTGCGTACCCTGGGGTTGTCCCACGACTACTGGCACCGTGCTCAGGTCTCCGTCGGCAAGATCAAGGAATACCTTCGCAGTTCGAGCAGGGACATGGACGGCAACGACCACGGTCCCCTTAAGGTCCGTCACGGCGCAATCGAGTTTTCCTCAGTATCGGTAACGGGGTCCCTCCACGATATCAATCTGCATGTTAGACCGGGTGAAGTGGTTGCTGTGACCGGAGAGGGCGGGAGCGGCAAAACGTCCCTGCTCGGGTTGGTCTCCAGAACAGTCGATCCTGACCGAGGGTGCGTCATCATCGACCGCCAGGTGCTGGCGAATACAGCACTCCGGTCGGCCGCCCAGTGGATAGGGGCCATGGGTCCTGAACTGCCACTGATGCGGGGATCGCTGTGGCGGAACCTCACTTATGCCGCCCCCCACGCGTCGCAAGAGGACGTTGACAGGGTGCTGGCGGCAACCGGGCTGGACGAAGCCCTCGCAGACCTGCCCTACGGTCCGCAGACCTGGATAGCCGAAGGCGGGCTCAACCTGTCCAAGAGCCAGCGGCAACGGATAGCACTTGCCCGGGCACTGATGGGCAATCCCCCTATCCTGCTTTTGGACGAGGCAACCCTTGGCTTGGACAAGGCCGCGAAGGAAGCCTTCGCAACCACGCTAAGAAGATTCCAGGGAACAGTATTGCTGGCTACCCAGGATCCCCAAGAGCTCGCACTGGCGGACAAGATAGTGGTTCTGTCGAAGGGGACCATCGCAGAAGTGATGACCGGTGAAGAGTACCGGGACCGGGTTTGGCTGGAGACGAACCTCCCAGCGTCGTCCCCACCCTCCGTTGCCGAGGTTGAGCACGTCCGAACGGGCACAGATCCACGCATTAGCGGAACCAGCCTGAAAAGGGAGTAGCCCCATGCATCCGAAGAAACGCGACAGGCTCCTCATGGCAATGGCGCTGGCAGTGTCCCTCGCCGGTACGGGCGCGATCGTAGCCAATTACGGGGCGAAGCAGGCACCGGACGTTCAGGCCATCGTCGTGCCGGCCGGCAATCTCACTGAGGGCCGGTGGTCTGTCCAATTCCTTGGCGACACCATGCTGGGGGACGGCGAAACCCCGATGTTGGACCCGCTGGGGCATGACACGGCGCTGGCAGCGGTTGCACCGCTCATAGACGGAGACTTCGTGATAGCCAACGCTGAGGGGCCGATGACGTCCCAGACCCAGCCGCTGAACCCCGGAAAGGCATACTCGTATAAGGCCGAACCAAAAGGAGCATGGGCATTATCGAAGGCTGGCATTGATGCTATCGGCCTAGGCAATAACCATTCCATGGACATGGGACTCGCAGGACTTGAAGACACTATGAAGGTTGCCAGTAATTCCGTGATGGCCACTTTTGGTGCCGGGCGCAACCTGACCGAGGCCGAGCGGCCTTTGATGCTGCGCACCGAATTGGGGACGATAGGCGTGGTGTCACTCGGCGAAAACTTCGGCAAGGCGACAACGGCCACCGAGATTAGTCCCGGCACCGTGGCGTTCAGCCCCGGAACAGTGCAGCGCGGTTACGACCTCGCCACCGCTGCGGGGGCTGACTGGGTGATCGGCTACGTGCATTGGGGAGACAATTACACTGACACACAACCACAGCAGCGTTATTGGGCCCAGGTAATGGTTGCCGCTGGCTACGACGCGAT
This sequence comes from Pseudarthrobacter sp. S3, assembly GCF_050156905.1. Lineage (NCBI taxonomy): Bacteria > Bacillati > Actinomycetota > Actinomycetes > Micrococcales > Micrococcaceae > Pseudarthrobacter > Pseudarthrobacter sp. S3. The sequence goes on from NZ_CP189583.1 coordinate 3,294,654, forward strand.
AGTCGGTACCGGTAGCCACATCGCAGACAAGATCGAATTTATTGGGGATGTTCCGGTCGCGTACAACCTAGGTAACTTCGTATTTGGCACGCCAGGGCGCTACGATTCCTATGGAAAACAGGGCTTCGGCCTGATGCTCAGCTTGGAGTTGAGCCGGGATGCACCTACGCAAGTGGCGGTGAAATGCATTGTCACAGATAACTTCGTAACAGGATTCCAAACCCAGCCGTGTAGTGCTCCGCAGATGCTGGGTATCATGTCGGTTATCAATCCAGCCCTGCAGATCCAAGGCACTGTAGCCAGAATGCCATGCCGCTGCCTGGAGCCGCCGAGGTGACCATACCCCGTGGTCAACCAAAACGGCGTAAGTGGCTCCGTGGAGTGCTAGCGTCTGGGCTCGTCGCAGTGCTGGCAGTCCTTGCGACGAGCACCTTCCTGGCAGGAGACGACCGCCAAAAAACAAGAAAATCCAATCAGGGAGAAAACATGCCAGCCCCCGGCGGCACCGGCCCACAGACGAGCATGATCCAGCCAGGCACTAAGGGAAATTTCTCCTTTTCTTGGGACGGCCCGCTGTCCGACCAGCCCATTAAGGTCTGGTATCACGCGCCGGAGGATCCATCGTCGGCCCAAATCCTGATGGTCATGACCGGAGCCCACCGGGATGGGGAAGCCTACAGGGAGGACTGGCTGCCGATAGTGCAAGAGCGCAACACCCTGCTGCTGGTGCTCGAATTCTCAAGAGACGACTACCCAGGAGCGTCCTCCTACAACCAAGGCAACGTCCTGGACACCAACGGGAATATCAATCCGCCCGAGGCCTGGAGCTTCAACATGGTCGAAGCCCTCTTCGAAGCGGTTGTCCGCGACACAAACAGCAAGGCCAAAGACTACGCCCTCTTTGGGCACTCAGCGGGTGGCCAGTTCGTGCACCGTTTCATGGAGTTCACTGCGGAAAACCATGTCCGAATTGCCGTTGCAGCAAATGCCGGCTGGTACACGATGCCGGATCAGGATATAGATTTTCCCTACGGAGTAAAGAATTCTTCGCTTTCATCCAAGGAGTTGCGGAATGCCTTTACGCGGCGCCTCGTCATCCTGCTGGGAGCCAACGACATAGATCCGAAGGACCCGCTCCTTCAACGTGACCGAAGAACAGATGCCCAAGGAGACAACAGACTCACTCGAGGCTTGAATTTCTACCAGGCCGCACGGAACGCTGCCCAGGAAGGCGACGAATTCAATTGGGCCCTGTCGGTAATTCCAGGTGCCGCCCACAACCATAAACAGATGGCTGAAGCAGCAGCACCCCTGCTGTTATCTCCCAACTAACCGCGTGCGATCACCCCCGGACTTCGGGGACAAACTCCTCCAGCGAGCACACTCCGAGCCGGGTACTGCGGGTACCGCTTCCACAACCGCCTCTAAGGGATGCGTCCCCAAGGGACCTTTGACAGGCGCGGCTTTGCCGGCTCTTCAAGGTTCCCGGGGAAATAGGTTCGTGTTGTAGTCAGCAAAGGACTCGTGGTCCTGCTGGGATGAGTGTTACTACGCATTCAACCTGAACAGGAACCACGAGCCTTGATAGAGCCTACTTGGGCTGGCCATGATGCTGCCAGCATGATCTTCAACCTGCATGATTATCGTGTCTTGGCTACTGCCGTGCTCCCTGACGGGGTTCGTCATGTCACCGTGGAGTCCACCTTCCCGCCGGGCTGCCCGAGCTGCGGGGTCATCGCTTCCCGGGTCAAGGAACGCCGCTGCCAGAAGCTCCGCGACATCCCGGTCGCCGGCTCCGTAGTGCTCCTCTGGGACAAGCGGCGCTGGTTCTGCGACGAGTACTTATGCGATCGGAAATCGTTTTGCGAGGCAACCCCTCAGGTCCCTCGCCGGGCACGATCTACACGCAGGCTCCGGGAGACGCTGGTGGACGCGGTCATCGATTCTGGCCGTGCCGTATCCGAGACGGCCACGGCGTTCGGGATCTCGTGGTGGCTGGTCCAACAGGTCATCGGTGAGGCCGCGCTCCGCCTGCCCGACGTGGACCTCCTTTCGCCGCGGATGCTGGGCATCGACGAGCACCGGTACCGGTCGGTGCGGTTCTTCCAGGACTCCGGCACGAAGGCCTGGACCCGGTATGAACCGTGGATGACAACGATCGTGGATCTGGACACCGGGCAGGTCCTGGGCATCGTGGACGGACGCGACCACAAGGGTGTCGGCGACTGGCTCTTCGCCCGGCCGCTGGACTGGCGGCTGGGGGTGCAGGTCGTCGCGATTGACCCGTCCGCGGCGTTCCGGAAGGCGCTGCGGATGTGGTTGCCGCGCACGGCGGTGTCGGTGGATCTTTTCCACGTGACGATGCTGGCCAACGACATGCTCACCACGGTCCGTCAGGGCCTGTCCCAGCAGGTAAGGGGCCGGCGGGGCAGGGCCACGGACCCGGCGTGGGCGAACCGGATGCTGCTGCTGAAAGCAAACGAAAACCTTTCAGAACGCGCCCGCCACCGACTCGCCGGGGTGTTCGCCGCTGATGACCCGACGGGCAGCCTCGAGGTCGCCTGGCAGGTGAAGGAGCAGCTCCGCACCCTACTGAACACAAGTTCCCTGGAGGACGCGGGTGCGGCGAAGAACGCGCTTGCTGACCTCGTGGAACGGGCAGCAATGCCCGAGACCAACAGGCTCTACCGCACCGTCTGCCGCTGGTGGAATGAGATCGAAGTCCTCATTGTCACCGGCGCGACAACAGCCAAAGTCGAGGCGAATAACACAGCGATAAAGCACATCAAACGCACGGCGCGAGGCTACCGGAACCCGGACAACTACAAATCGCGTATCCTCTTGAGAAGTGCAGCCCGGATGGCAGCATAAGCGTTCATCTCAGCAGACCATTCCCCGGGAACCTTGAAGAGCCGCTTTGCCCCTTCCCCTTAGCAGTGGCGCGCATTCGGTGTCGCCAGAGGCCGTTGCCTACCTGTATCCCTACTGGATGATGGCCTGGGCCGCCTATGCCGCTCCGAAGATGGCATCGTCCAGTTCTCCGACGGTGACTGCGACCCGGACCACCTCCTGCCAAGGATACGAAACGACAAAACCGCGGCTTGTTCGCAAAACCGGCCCGTGAAGGCCAGGATCTGCGAACAAGCCGCGGTCTCGGGTAAAACTCAGATGCTGTAGCGCTCGTCCTCGTGGTCCCCGGGGTGGTCCTTGACCAGGCCCGCGGCCAGCGTGTTGCCGTCCAGCGGGTCGATCACCAGGAACGCGCCGGTCCGGCGGTGGTGCAGGTAGTTCTCCAACGGCAGCGGCGCGGAGAGCCTCAGCTGCGCGTGGCCGATGTCGTTCAGCTCCAGGCTGGACGCGCCCTCGAGCTTGAACGTGGCCAGGTCGAGCTTGCCACTGACGCTGCGGACCAGCGCCTGGACAGTGCGCGTGCCGTGCTTCACCAGCACCTTGGCGCCTTCACGCAGCGGCTTCGGCGAGAGCCAGCACAGCGCGGCGTACAGGTCAGCGGTGGCCTCCGGGAAGGTCCCGGCGGCGGCAATAGTGTCACCGCGGGCGACGTCGAATTCCTCCGCCAGGCGGATCGCCACAGACTGCGGGGCGAACGCTTCCTGCAGTGATTCGCCGGCGAAATCGATGCCGGTCACGGTGGTGGTGCGGGCAGCCTGGCCGGGGGTCAGCACTGACACCGAATCCCCCACCTTCACAGACCCCTCGGTGATCTGGCCGGCGTAGGCGCGGTAGTCACGAAAGGCCTCAACATCCAGGCCACCGGCAACGGCATCGGGAGCCAGCGCACCCTGCGGCCGGATGACCAGCTGCACGGGGAAGCGGAAGCTCTCCAGCTGCGTGTCGATCTCGTCCGCGGCCGGCAAGGTTTCGAGGACCTCGAGCAGGGCCGGGCCGTCGTACCAGGGGGTGCGTTCGGAACGGTCCACCACGTTGTCGCCGTCGAGGGCGGACACCGGAATCACCAGCAGGTCATCGATGTGGTCCGCGCTGCCCAGCTCGGCGGAGCCGATGCCCAGTTCGCGGGCCACCTGCTGCACGTCGGCCTGGATTTCGCGGAACACGGACTCGCTGAAGTCCACCAGGTCGATCTTGTTCACGGCCACAATCACGTGCGCCACGCGCAGCAGCTGAAGCACGGACAGGTGCCGGCGCGTCTGCTCCAGGACACCCTTGCGGGCGTCAATGAGTACGACGACGGCATCCGCCGTGGACGCGCCGGTCACCGTGTTTTTGGTGTACTGGACGTGCCCGGGGCAGTCGGCCAGGATGAAGCTGCGCTGGTCTGTGGCGAAGTAACGGTAGGCCACATCGATGGTGATGCCCTGCTCCCGCTCGGCACGCAGGCCGTCCGTCAGGAGGGCCAGGTCGATCCCGCCCTTCTCGCCGCCAAAGCCGCGGTCGGAGGAGGTCCGGGCAACGGCGTCGAGCGTGTCAGCGAGAATCGCCTTGGAGTCGTGCAGGAGGCGGCCCACCAAAGTGGACTTCCCGTCGTCGACCGATCCGGCGGTGGCGAAGCGGAACAAAGTGGTAGGCAGGGCCGTTTCCAGCTCGGCGGCCAGGAATGAAGTTTCGGTGCTCATTTAGAAGTAACCATCCTTCTTGCGGTCTTCCATGGCGGCCTCGGAGATGCGGTCATCTGCACGGGTGGCGCCACGTTCGGTGATGGTGGAGGCGGCAACTTCGATCACAACGTCGCCCACGGTGGCTGCGTCCGACTCAACCGCACCGGTGCAGGACATGTCGCCCACGGTGCGGTAGCGGACGGTTTTGACGATGACTTCCTCGTGCGGCAGCGGCTGGGAAACCTCGCCCACCGCACGCCACATGCCGTCGCGGGCAAACACTTCGCGGTCATGGGCGTAGTACAGGCCCGGCAGCTCGATGTTCTCGCGTTCGATGTAGCGCCAGATGTCCAGCTCGGTCCAGTTGCTGATGGGGAACGCACGGACGTGCTGGCCCACAGTGTGGCGGCCGTTGTAGAGGTTCCACAGCTCGGGGCGCTGGTTGCGCGGGTCCCACTGGCCGAACTCGTCACGGAGGCTCAGGATGCGCTCCTTGGCGCGGGCCTTGTCCTCGTCACGTCGTCCGCCGCCGAAGACGGCGTCGAACTTGTTCTGCGAGATGGCGTCCAGCAACGGCACGGTTTGAAGCGGGTTACGGGTGCCATCAGCACGCTCGGCGAGTTCGCCGCGGTCGATGAACTCCTGGACGCTCCCGACGACGAGCTTGAGTCCCAGCCGCTCCACCGTCCGGTCGCGGAAGCCGATGACCTCGGGGAAGTTGTGGCCGGTGTCCACGTGCAGCACGGGGAACGGGACCTTGCCCGGCCAGAACGCCTTGGTGGCCAGGTGCAGCATCACCACGGAGTCTTTGCCGCCGGAGAACAGCAGCGCAGGCTTCTCGAACTCGGCCACGACTTCGCGGATGATGTGGATCGCTTCGGACTCGAGGGTGTCCAGGCTGGAGAGGCGCGTGGATACGGCGGCTTCAGTCACCTGGGTGGTCTCCTCAGTTAGGAAAGTGCTCATACGTGTAGTCCGCATTCTGTCTTGTCGGTGCCTGCCCAGCGGCCGGCGCGGGGGTCGTCTCCGGGCGCCACCTTGCGGGTGCAGGGCTGGCAGCCAATGGAGGGGTAACCCTGGGAAAGTAGCGGGTTGACGGGCAGGAGGTTGTCGTCGGAGTACTGGACCAGCTGGTCGAACGTCCACGCGGCCACCGGGTTGACCTTGACCAGGCCGTTGACCTCGTCCCAGGTCACCAGCGGGGTGTTGGTCCGGGTGGGGGCTTCGTCGCGGCGGACGCCGGTGAACCAGAGTTCGTAGCCGGCCAGCGTGCGGCGCAACGGGGCCACCTTGCGGAGGGCGCAGCACTGGGCGGCGTCGCGGGCAAAGAGGTCCTTGCCCAGGAGCCGGTCCTGCTGTTCCACGGTGTTCTCGGGAAGCACGTCCACCACGTTGACGCGGAGGTTCGCGGCCACCTCATCACGTGTGGCGTAGGTTTCCGGGAAGTGGTAGCCGGTCTCCAGGAACAGGACGTCGACGCCGGGCAGCTGGTCTGCGACCAGGGCCGGCAGGACGGCGTCGGCCATGGAGCACGCAACGGCAACAGAGGACAGGTCGAAGTTGCGCTCCACCCAGGCGATGACGTCGCGGGCGGGGGCGTCCCAGCCGAGCTCGGCAGCGCCGGACTCGGCGATGACTTTGAGCTCGTCATGGGTGCGGAGCTTGGCAGGCGATGCCGCCGGCTGAGCGTTGGTCACTGGAGGGCCTCCTCGTCAGCTGCGTGGGCCCATTCGGCGAACGTCTGGCCTTCGGAACGCTTGGCCACGAAAGTGCGCACCACGCGTTCCACGTAGTCCGGCAGGTCCTCGACGTACACCTTCAGGCCGCGGACGGTGCGTCCCAGGCCTGCCTCTTCGCGGCTGTCGGAAGCCAGCCCGCCGCCCAGGTGGACCTGGAAACCCGGGGAGGGGTCGCCGTCGGGCGTGGGAAGCATCATGCCCTTAAGCCCGATGTCCGCGGTCTGGATGCGGGCGCAGGAGTTGGGGCAGCCGTTGATATGCAGGGACAGTGCGTGCGGCAGTTCGCCGGACTCCGCGAGGTCCGCCAGGCGGCGTTCCAGGTCAGCGACCGCGGTGGCTGCGGTGACCTTCGTTTCCACGATGGCCAGCTTGCAGTATTCGATGCCGGTGCAGGCGATGGTGCCGCGGCGGAACACGGACGGGCGGGCGGACAGGCCCAGGGCGTCCAGCTCGGCAACCAGCGGTTCCACGTGGTCCTTGGCAACGTCCAGCACTACGAGCTTCTGGTGCGGGGTGGTGCGCAGACGGTAGGAGCCGCGGGCCTCAAGGGTGTCCGCGAGCTTGACCAGCTGAGCGCCGGACAGGCGGCCGGCCAGCGGGGTGGCGCCGATGAAGAACTTGCCGTCCTTCTGCTCGTGCACGCCGATGTGGTCGCCCGGGGTGGTTGGTTTGGGCGCGGCGGGACCGTCGGCCAGCTTGTAGCCGAGGTATTCGTCCTCGAGGATCTGGCGGAATTTCGCCGGTCCCCAGTCGGCCATCAGGAACTTCAGGCGGGCCTTGGTGCGCATGCGGCGGTAGCCGTAGTCGCGGAAGATGCTGGTGACGCCGAGCCAGACTTCGGCAGCCTCCTCGGGCTTCACGAACGCACCGAGGCGCTTGCCGAGCATCGGGTTGGTGGACAGCGCGCCGCCGGCCCAGAGATCGTAGCCAACGCCCAGTTCGGGGTGGCGGACGCCCACCAGGGCGAAGTCGTTGATCTCGTGGACCACGTCCTGGCTGGGGTGGCCGGTGATGGCGGTTTTGTACTTACGCGGCAGGTTGGACAGCAGCGGGTTGCCGATGAAACGCTCGCCCAGCTCCGCGATGAGCGGCGTGGGGTCGATGATTTCGTCCTTGGCGATGCCGGCCACAGGCGAGCCCAGGATGACACGGGGCACGTCGCCGCAGGCCTCGGTGGTGGACAGGCCAACACCCTCAAGCCGCTTCCAGATCTCGGGGATGTCCTCCACCCGGATCCAGTGCAGCTGGATGTTCTGGCGGTCGGTGAGGTCGGCGGAATCCCGGCCGAAGTCAACGGAAATCTGGCCGATGACGCGCAGCTGCTCGGTGGTGAGGGCGCCGCCGTCGATCCTGACCCGGAGCATGAAGTACTTGTCTTCGAGCTCGTGCGGCTCGAGCGTGGCGGTCTTGCCGCCGTCGATCCCGGGCTTGCGCTGGGTGTACAGGCCCCACCAGCGGAAGCGGCCGTGGAGGTCCTGGCTGGGGATGGCGTCGAAGCCGTCCTTGGAGTAGATGGTCTCGATACGCTCGCGCACGTTGAGGCCGTCGTCTTCCTGTTTCCAGGTTTCGTTGGCGTTCAGCGGGGTTTTGCCGTCCACTTTCCACTGCCCGTGCGGCTTGGCAGCGGGGCGGGAGGCGCGCGCGGGGCGCTTGGCGGCGGCGGGGTCCACGGACGCTCCGGCTAGAGCTGTATCAGTCATGCATCGACTGTAGGTGCCTGCCGAAGTGCGTCACAAAGGTCCGGAAACGGGAGGTCACCTAGGGAAACAATTCGTCACGAACCGCCGGAGAGCCTTGAAGAAGGCCGCCCGCTGTGCTGGGTTGCCGTTTCCTGGCGGGCGGCTATTGACCGTGGGCGACGGCGGCGTCGAACCGTTCCAGCGCGATCTCGGCGAGCACCGGCGAGGGCAGCAGTGGTTCTGTCACGAGGTCGGCTCCGGCTTTGGCCAGCTGGTCGTGAAAGAACCCCGGCGCGAGCAGGTACGAGGCAATCACCACGCGGCCGCCGTCGTCCACGGCCCCCGCGGACTCCCCCGCCCCGGCACCCCCTTCCAGTTCCAGGCGGAGCATGGCGACGGCGTCGGGCACCGACGGCTGGGCAGAGGCACCGTAGGCGGGCAGAATCCGGTTCCGCCGCAGCGCCCTGAGCTGGGCGGCGAGCTCTTCCACGCTGACAGCGGCCTTCGGGTTGGAGGACCCGGCCGCGGCGAGGACGATCGCGTCACGGTCCGTCACGCCGGCTTCGCGGAGGCGCTGGTCCAGCAGGGCTGCGAGCCGCGGGTCCGGGCCGAGCGGCGCGGCAGCCAGGCTCCCCGGACGGCTTTTCACGGCCCGGGCGATGTCCACCTTGACGTGGAAGCCCACGCTCAGCAACAACGGCACGACGACGGCAGTTGAGTCTGCGGGCAGGCCCGCCACCACGTCTACGAGGTCCGGCTGCTGGACGTCCACGTAGGCTTCCCGCACGTCCAGGCCAGGGCGCAAGGCGGCGATGTCAGCGCGCAGCGCGTTGACCACCGCGGCGCCCTGCGTGCTGGATGTCCCATGGGCGCAGGCGATCATGATCGGGTTGTTCATAGGGGCTAGCGTAACGTTGGAGCCGCCCTGTCCGCCCACCATGAAACCGCCGGGACGCCTCATGACATTGCCGTTCGACACGTTGCCGTTCGACATCGACCTGGTGTGGCTGGACCTGGCCGGGGTCTTCTTCTTCGCCGTCTCCGGGTCCTTGTTGGCGGCACGGAAACAGTTCGACCTGGTGGGCTCGCTGCTGCTGGCGTCCCTGGTCTCCCTCGGCGGCGGCGTCATCCGCGACATCATCCTCAACACCACACCGGCGGCCTTCTCCAACCCCGCGTATCTGGTTCCCCCGGTCCTGGCCACCGTCCTGGTGTATTTCCTGTACTCCAGCGTGCAGCGGTACACCTCGCTGCTGGTGCTGTTCGACGCTGGCGGGCTGGCCCTGTTCTGCATCACCGGAACGCTGAAGGCCCTGGCCTTTGGGATGAATCCGGTGGCCGCCGTGCTGCTCGGCGTGACCACGGCGGTGGGTGGCGGCCTGCTGCGGGACATCACCGCGAACGAGGTGCCCCAGCTGTTCAACCCCCGGGACCTCTACGCGCTGCCGGCCTTCAGTGGGGCGGCCTTGACCGCGCTGCTCTGGGTAACAGGGGCCTTCAACGCATTGACGGCGTGCGCGGTGGCGGCCGTGGTGTTCGCGTTCCGCGTGGTTGCCTGGCGCCGGTCCTGGTATGTCCCGCTGGCCGTACATGGCTTGCACCGGCGGGGCTCCGGTGGTGGCGGGGCTGATGGGGCTGGCAGCGGCTCGGGAGCGGGCCGCAGTTAGCTAGGATATGAGCATGACTGACATGTTCCTCGAGAAGTTCCGCGCGCTTGTTCCGACCCATCTCGAGGACGAATGGCAGGAAGAAGACGGCCTGCCTGCGGATGAACTGGACGCGGCCCTCGCCGAGCACCAGTTCCAGGTTCCCCTGGCCCTGCGCGAGTTTTACCTGGCGGTGGGCGGCTGCGAGGACATCATGGAGGCGTACCACTACTTCTGGGATCCCGAAGAGCTGGAAGTGGATGACGAAGGCTTCCTGATGTTCCTCGAGGATGAGGAAGAACAGTTCACCTGGGGCTTCCGTGTGGGCGACCTCGGCATCCCTGACCCCATCGTGTACCGCCGCAACAACGCCCGCGGCCAGTGGAAGAGCGAAGAAGGCACGTTCTCCGAATTCGTCTTCGACATGTTCGAGTGGGCCTTCAACGACGAGGAAGAAAACTAGGGTCCTCCCCGCCTGTGCCCTTGTGCCCTGTCCGGCCGAAACGGGGCACTTCGACACGGACGCGCCGCTTCCTAAGCCAGTTTCTTCGGAAACGTCGCCCAAAGTGCCCCACGACGGCGCGACTCACCTCGCACCGAAAGCCCCCTGCCGCGACTGTTCCAGTACCGCCAACACCTGGCCAACCATGCGGTCAGGGTGATAGACGACGTCGTCATAGCCGAATCTAAGGCCAAGACGACCACCGATGAGTGTGGCGTTGTTGCGCTTTCGGTCCTTCTTAACTTGCCTGGGCTCCAGGTGAGTGTCACCGTCGGTTTCCACCACGAGGCACTCCTCGATAAGAAAGTCCACCTCCCCAACCCCGGGAAGTTCCACATGCCTTCGGACATGGAGTCCCGCCCGCCGGAAGTGGCGGTTGGCCAGCACCTCCAGGATGGAATCCGCCCGAGGGATCACCATGTCCAGAACGGCCCTGGCGCGGGCATTCCGGTTTCCGGGGAGCTTACGCCGCAGGAAATCCAGGCTTATGTCGCCCCTCTGGGCTGCGCACTGAAGCATGACCAGCGATTCCACTGCGGGCAAGCAACGCAACGAATGAATCAGGACATCGGCCAGGCCGGCCACCGGCAGCCATGGGTGGGCCGGGTGGGGGCATCGGCCGTGGGCCAGCGTCCCCGGCGGTGTCCCCTTATGCCCTGGACTGAGGTGCACGGATCTTGGTTCATGAAGCGTCCACAGCTGGTATATGGGGGCAGCCGACAGACACGTCAGCAGAGCGTTGTGCTGCAGCGCCAGGGCGAATACGCCTGCCTCACGCGGCATGCTGTAGATGCCTCGTCGGATCCGCACAACCCGCCCGGCCGCCAGTGCCTTGTCGACGGAGGCCCGGGAAAATCCGGCCTCGCGGAGCGTCGACGCCCGGGTCACGCCGGCTCGCGTGCCGAGAAAAGTCTCAATATCCATCGTTCCACGGTGAACGCGGATAACAGCAAAGGGCAGACCCAAGATGCCGCATGTGGACAACTGCGCCGTCGTGGGGCACTTCGCCACGGACACTCTGTCCCTCCAGCCCGGAATGCCCACCGGAGGCCTCAATGTGCCCCACGAATGAGACGAAGAGAGGAAGAAAAGGCCTGTGACACGCGCAGTAACAGCAGGCTTGCACCCTGTGACAGAGCTGTCATACACTGTTCACGGATCCGCTAAACGCCTCCGGCGGGTCTGATGCGAACGGAGATATAGCCCCGGTTCGACGCAACGTGTGATTCGTTTCGTTGCTGAGAACCGGGGCTATCGCATTTAACGAACTCACCCAAGCAAACAGCGGGGCCCCGGCCAGGTTCAAACCCGCCGAGGCCCCGCTGCACACCAAGAGAATCAGCTGGCGCGGTCCACCACAGCCAGGGCGAAGTTGGCCAGCGAAGACTTCACAACACCTTCGGGAAGCGGCGCCAGCGCGGCAATGGCTTCGTCGGCCCAGCGGCGGGCGATCACCCAGGACTCGGCTGTCACGGGGTGCTCGCGCAGCCCGGCAACGGCGGCAGCCAGGGAAGCATCGGAGCTCAGGTCCCCATCAATGAGCTTCAAAAGGTCGACGGCGGACTGGTCACCGGCCGCCGCATCGCGCCGCAGGAACAAGACAGGCAGGGTGGGCACACCTTCGCGAAGGTCCGTGCCCGGTGACTTGCCGGACTTCACCTTGACGCCGGTGACGTCAATAACGTCGTCCGCCAACTGGAAGGCCACACCCACCTTTTCACCGTACTCCACCAGGAGCTCCTCGTAGGCCTCGTCGGCACCGGCGAAGATGGCACCGAGCTGGCCGGACGCGGCCACCAGGGAACCGGTCTTGTCCGCGATGACGGACAGGTAGTGCTCCACCGGGTCCTCGTCCGGGCGCGGGCCCACGGTTTCGTGCAGCTGGCCCAGGCACAGGCGCTCGAACGTCCGGGCCTGGATTCCAAGCGCGCGTGAGCCCAGCTCGGACACCAGGATGGACGCGCGGGCGAAGATGAGGTCGCCGGTGAGGACAGCCACGGAGTTTCCCCAGACCTCGTGGGCCGTGGGGGCGCCGCGGCGGAACGGGGCCGAATCCATAACGTCGTCGTGGTACAGCGTTGCCAGGTGGGTCAGCTCCACCACCACGGCAGCCTGCACAACAGCGGGCAGCGAGGCGTCGCCGAGGTGGGCGCACAGCAGCGTCAGCAGCGGCCGGATACGCTTGCCACCGGCTTCCACGAGGTGACGCGACGTTGCATCAGCCAGCGGGTCTGAGTTGGCAATGGCCTCGCGGAGCTTCTTCTCCACGCGGGCCAGGTTATTGGTGATCGCGGGGCCCAGTTCGGCGTCCTCCGCGATGGCCGCAAAGCCGGCGGGCAGCTGCAATTCCGTGGCAATGGCGGTGGTATTGAGGCTGGGTTCGGAGTCCGGCAGGCCGTGCCCGGCGTGCGTCCAGCTGTGGTCTGCGGAGTTAGTCACTGGTTAACCCTAACTTTTTGTTGCGGATACCGCTGATTCGAGGCCGACGCTGTATTGGATGTGGCCGGAACCAGTGACTCCAGGACGCGGATGGCCCTGTCCTCGAAGCCTTTCGCGGCCGGGTCGGTCAGGTTTGCGAGCAGCCGCACCACAAAGCGCATCAGCACGGGAATGGGCATCCCGGTCCGCAGCGCGAGCTTCATGACGGCGGGTTTTCCGATCAGCGCGGCAAATGCCCGGCCCAGCGTGAAGTGCGATCCCCACTGGCCCCGCACATAGTCCGCGTACCCCGCCAGGTGCGCGTCGGCGTCGTAGGTTGCCCCTGCAGCAGAGGAGCGAGCGGACGCGTCAATGATGAACTCGGCCGCGAACCGTGCCGATTCCATCGCGTAGGAGATGCCCTCGCCGTTAAACGGCGAGACCATGCCACCGGCGTCGCCCAGCAGCAGGAGGCCGGGCGAGTAGTGAGGGGTGCGGTTGAAGCCCATGGGCAGCGCGGCGCCACGGATTTCGCCCACCTGGTTGTCCGGGGTGAAGCCCCACTCGGCGGGCATGCCGGCAGTCCATTCGCGCAGGACCTGCCTGTAGTCGAGCTTGCCGAATTCTCGGGACGAATTCAGGATGCCGAGGCCCACATTGGAGGTTCCGTCGCCCACGCCGAACACCCAGCCGTAACCGGGGAGCAGTTTTCCGTCGCGGCCGGGGAGCTCCAGCCAGCCTTCCATCCAGTCGTCATCGTGCCGGGGTGACGTGAAGTACGTGCGGACGGCGACGCCGAGGGGGCGGTCGTCGCGCTTGTGAATGCCCAGCGACACGGCGGTTCGGGTGGAGTTGCCGTCTGCGGCGAGTACGACGTCGGCGCTGAAGTCGCGCGTCTCCCCCGTCTTGCGTCCGGACTCGTCCAGGAGCGCTGCGCGGACACCGGTCACACGGCCGTCTTCAGACCGCAGGGCTTCGGTGACGCTGTGCCGCTCGAGGATTTCGGCGCCGGCGGCCTGGGCGTGGCGGGCCAGTTCCTCGTCGAAGCCCAGGCGCGTGCGGATCAGGCCGTACTGCGGGAAGTCGGACACCTCGGGCCAGGGCAGTTCGATGGTGCGTCCGCCGGCGATCAGGCGGAGGCCCTTGTTCCGGCGCCAGCCGTCCGCTTCAGGGTGCGGCAAGCCGAGCTTCTGGATTTCGCGGACCGCCCGCGGGGTGAGGCCGTCGCCGCAGACCTTCTCGCGCGGGAAGCTGGTTTTTTCCACGACGGTCACGTTGATGCCGGCCTTGGCAAGGTAGTACGCGGCGGTTGAACCGGCTGGCCCCGCGCCGACAATCAGAACATTCATGCCGTTCAGCGGACGATGTTGCGGCGAAGCTTGGCCACAGGGCCCTTGTGCGCGGCGATGGCTTCCGCGGCACCCTCCGGCGTGGATTCCAGCGGTTTGGTGGCACGGTGCACGGCCACGATCCCGCCGGTCAGGTTGCGATACGTGACCTTTTCCCAGCCGGATTCCTGCAGCCAGGCGGCCAGGTGGTCCTGGTCCGGCCAGGCGCGGATGGATTCGGCGAGGTACACGTAGGCGTCCGGGTTGGAGGCCACCTTGACGGCGATGGCCGGCAGGGCACGCATGAGGTATTCGGTATACATGGTGCGCCACAGCGGAACCACGGGCTGGGAGAACTCGGCGATGACCAGCTTGCCGCCGGGCTTGGTGACGCGGAGCATCTCGGCCAGCGCCCTCTTGGGCTCGTTGACATTGCGCAGCCCGAAGGAAATGGTGCTGGCGTCGAAGCTGTTGTCCGCGAACGGCAGGTTGGTGGCGTCGCCGGCGACGAAGTTGATGTCCGGGCGGCGGCGCTTGCCCACCTTGAGCATGCCGAGGGAGAAATCACAGGCGATGACATCTATGCCTGCATCGGCATACGGCTCGCTGGAGGTGCCGGTTCCCGCAGCCAGGTCCAGCACGCGCTGGCCCCGTTTCATGTCCATGGCGTCCACCACGATCCTGCGCCAGCGGCGGGTTTGTCCCATGGAGAGGACATCGTTGACGACGTCGTACTTAGGTGCGACGTCGTCAAACATCGTGGCTACTTCGTCCGGACGCTTTTCCAAGGATGCTCGGTTCACCATGCAATTGTGTCAGACAAACTTGAGAAGGACTTTCGACGAGCCGGTCCCCCGGTCCGAGGCGACCGCAAATGCCTCGGCCACGTCACCGGCGTCGAACGTGTGGGTCAGCAGCGGCTCAACGTCCAGCCCGTCCGCCAGGTACGCGAGGGCGTCATCCAGTTCGTCCGCGAAGCGGAAGGTCCCGCGGTAATCAATCTCCCGGAAGACCAGAGCGGCGAGCTCGGCCGTCACGGGCCCGGCCGGCAGATTGCCCACCTGGACCACGGTCCCCCCGCGGCGCACGGCCGCCAGGACACCGCCCAGGGCCCGGGCAGCGCCGGAGGCCTCGAACGCAACATCCACCTCGGGAAGCTGCGCGCCGGAACCCACCAGCACGACGTCGTCGGCTCCCATCCGTTTGGCGATCGCCAGCGAAGTCTCCGAGAGGTCACTGGCGACAACGCTGGCTGCGCCGGCGCGCCGGGCGGCGGCCACCAGCAGCGCGCCGATCGGCCCGGCACCGTTCACCAGGACGTCCTTTCCTGCGAGGCTGCCGGCCCGGCCGACGGCGTGGATGGCCACAGCGAGCGGCTCCGCGACGGCGGCCTGGCGGGTGGTGACGCCGTCGGGCAGGCGGCGGAGCTGGCCCGCCGGGACGGCCTTGCGGGAGGCGAAGGCACCGTCCGTGTGGGGCCGGTGCGTGGCGCTGCCGTAGTAGGTGACCTGCGGGCAGAGGTTGGTGCGTCCGGCGAGGCAGTCGGCGCATTCGCCGCAGGACACGGCGGGGTGGACGGTCACGGCGTCGCCCACCGCGAAGCCCGTCACGCCTTCGCCGAGCTGGGAGATCCGGCCGGCGACCTCGTGGCCGAGCACCATGGGATCGGCCAGGAGGCTCAGCCCGGAGGCGCCGTGGCTGACGTAGTGGAGGTCGGAGCCGCAGATGCCGCCGTATTCGACGTCGACGATCACCGAGCCGGCCGGGCAGTCCGGGTCCGGACGGTCCTCGAGGCGCAGGTCTCCGGCGGAATGGACAACGACTGCTTTCATACTGCGTCCTCCACGAGGGTCAGGTCGCGTCCCTTGGTTTCGGGGGCGAAGAAGGTGGCCACAAAGGCGACGGCGGAGTAGAGGACCATCATTCCGGCAACCGGCCACCAGGAGTTGGTGAAGAGGGCCAGCAGGCCTGCGGCGATGATGGGGGCCAGGCCGCCGGAGAGTACGCCGCCGATTTCCTTGGCCATGGCCAGCTGGGTGTAGCGGTTGCGGGAGCCGAAGAGTTCGTTGACGTAGGCGGACTGGACCGAGAACATGCCCAGCACGGAGACGGACAGGCCGATGATCAGGGCCAGCGAAACCAGGAACGGATCGCGGGACTGCATCATTAGCAGGGCCGGGATGGCGAAGCACATCTGGAAGCCGGACAGGGCGCGGTACATGGTGCGGCGGCCCACCGTGTCGGAGAGCCAGCCGGCCAGCGGAACCGTGGCGAAGCCGAGGAACGAGCCGATCAGCAGCGCGAAGGTGCCCACGCTCTTGTCCATGCTCAGACCGGTGACGATGTAGCCGATGAGGAAGGTCTGGATCATGGCCGAGTTGCCGGATTCGCCGATCCGCAGAGCCATGGCCAGGAAGAAGGCCTTGCCTTTGCGCTTGGCTTTGGTGGTCGGTGCGGAGGCCTGTGTGGACTGCCGGACGGCGGTGCCGGACGTCGCGGCGAAGGCGGCGGCAGCAGCGGCGTCGGCGATTTCCTGCTCACGGGTGGCCTCGAAAACGGGGCTTTCCTTCAGGTTGCGGCGCATCCAGAGGGCGTACAGCGTGATGCCGATGCTGGCGATGAACGGCAGGCGCCAGCCCCAGCTCATGAGGGCTTCTTCGGGCAGGAGGGTCAGCAGGACCCACAGGCCGGCGGCCAGCAGCGTGCCGGAGTTGGTGCCGAGGCAGACGAAGGAGGCGATCAGGCCGCGCTTCTTCGGCGGGGAGTATTCGGCCAGCATAACCGAAGCCCCGGAGAGTTCAGCGCCGGCGCCGAAGCCCTGGGCGAGGCGCAGCAACACCAGGATGACCGGCGCAGCGATGCCGATCTGGGCGTAGCCGGGCAGGAAGCCGATGAGCATGGTGGACACGCCCATCATCATGATGGTGATGACCAGGACCTTCTTGCGGCCCACACGGTCACCCATGCGTCCGAAGAACCAGGCGCCGACCGGACGGGCCAGGAAGCCCACGCCGTAGGTGATGAACGCGACCAGCAGGCCCACTACGGGGTCGAAATTGGGGAAAAAGATTTTGGGGAAGATGATGGCGGCTGCCAGCGAGTAAAGCTGGAAGTCCATGTATTCCATGGCCGTGCCGAGCCAGCCGGATACTGCTGTTTTGATCAGGTCTTTGGATGAGCGCTGGGTGGCGCCGATCTGGATTGTTGCCGTCATGAACCCCTCTGTTCTACGGGTCTGGCCGGATGCACAGCTTCAATGATGCGGCATGGCCAGACGTTTTTTCTTGTCCCCGCATTGGAACAACGACTGCCATTCAAGCACTGCCATACCAGTCTGTCAACAGGTGACCCGACTCTTACCCCCCGCCCCGGGCTGACGGTGCCCGGACTGGGCAGCACAGCTACTGTGGAAGCATGGCCGTCCCCGATACCACCCCGCGCATCTCCGCCCGGATGATGGCGTATGCGCAGATCCGTGAGCGCATCATCTCCGGCGAGAACGCTCCCGGGACGCTCCTCTCCGAGAACGAACTCGCGCACCACCTGGGCACCAGCCGCCAGCCCATCCGGGAAGCCCTGATGCTCATCGCGCAGGAAGGCCTGGTCGAGATCCGCCCGCAGAGCGGCACCTACGTGACCTACCTGGACCCGGACATCGTGGCCCAGGCCCAGTTCATCCGCGAGGCCATCGAAGTCGCCTCGCTGGCTGACTGCGCCCGCAACATCACCCCTGAAGCCGCGGCCGCACTCTACGAACTCCTGGACCGGCAGGACGCCTGCAGGACGCGCGAGGAGTTCTACCCGCTGGACGAGGACTTCCACCGGTCCCTGCTGGCGATCGCCGGCCATGAAACAGCCTGGGCCACCGTTTCCAATGCCAAGGGCCACCTGGACCGCGCCCGTTACCTGGGGCTCAGCGGCTACCGCGGCATCACGGAATACGCGGCCGATCACCGGCACGTGCTGGACGCGATCCTCGCCGGCGACCTTTCGGCTGCGGAAGACGGCCTGCGCAGCCACCTGCGCTTCATCCTGGACGACGTCACGAGCATGCGCGCGGCACGGCCGGACCTGTTCTCCGCCCCTTCCGGGCCGGAGCGACGCACCGGCCGGCCGGCCCGGGTCTAAGTCCGGGACTTCGCGGGCGCGTCCTTTCCGCTCCCCCACTGCGACCGGCACGGCCCAACGCGGCCGCGCCGCATACGCGGGAGTAATGTTGTCTCATCATGACGAGCACGTTCCGCACCCTCACAGTCCACCTGGATGGCAACGCATCTGACGGCGGACTGCCGCAGTTCCTGGTCCGGGACGACGTCCTCTGCTGGACCCGCCGCGAAGCCGGCCTGGTGGGCTTCGGCGAGATCGCCCGCTTCACGGCCACCGGCCCTGAGCGTTTCCTCGAGGCCGACATCTGGTGGCGCCACCAGGTCCTCGAAGCGGACATCACAGACTCCGTGGAGCTGCCCGGCACCGGCCCGGTGGCTTTCGGCTCCTTCGCATTCTCCAAGAAGTCCACCCATGTATCGCGGCTGATCGTGCCGGAAATCGTGGTGGGCGTCCGGGACGGCCAGTACTGGCTCACCCAGTTAACGTTCGACGACGGCGAACTCACCGAAGCGGGCGCACTCGCCGCGCTGGACGGCTGGCTGAGCGGTGGCAGCGTGGGTGAGCCCGGCGTCGTGGGTGAGTCCGGCGCTGCCGGGGACGGCACGTCCGTCGCACTCACGTCGAAGGAGGACGGCGCTGTCGTGCGTCCTTTGCCTTCCGCCGACGGGGCCACCCTGCACACCGGCTCGCTCAGCGAGGAAGACTGGATGGCCGCAGTGGCCGCGGGTGTGGAGGAGATCCGGACCGGTGCGCTGGAGAAACTGGTGCTGGCACGGGACATTGTGGCCACGGTGCCATCGGGCGTGAACGCCGCGCAGGTGTTGCGCGAGCTGGCCGTGCGGTACCGCGAATGCTGGACCTATGGCGTGGACGGGCTGGTGGGCGCCACCCCGGAAATGCTGATCCAGGTGGAGGGGCGCACAGCCCAGGCGCGCGTTCTGGCCGGGACGCTGGACCGCCGCGATGCGCACGGCGAGGCCGGGATTCCCATGGACTATGCCGAGCGGGTGCTCGCCGGGTCCGAGAAGCAGCGCCACGAGCACGAGATCGCGATCCAATCGCTGACGTCACAGCTGGCACCATTTTCCGAGGCCATGAACGCCCACGACGAGCCTTTCATTTTGGAACTGCCGAACGTGTGGCACCTCGCGTCGGACGTAAAGGCGGAGCTCGCCGAAGTGGAGGGCCATGTGCCCACGTGCCTCGCGCTGATCAATGCACTGCACCCCACCGCCGCGGTCTGCGGCACACCCACGCTGGTAGCCGGCGCCCTGATCCGCAAGCTTGAACACCTGGACCGCGGCCCGTACGCGGGACCGGTCGGCTGGCTGGATGCGGCCGGGAACGGCGAGTGGGGCATCGCCCTGCGCGGAGCCGTGATCGAAGATCCTCATACCGTGCGGTTATATGCCGGTTGCGGCATAGTTGACGGCTCCCAGCCGGAAGCCGAGCTGGCGGAAACCTGGGCGAAGTTCCGGCCGATGCTGGAGTCGCTGGGCTTCGGCGGCACCTAATCCACTGCCCAGCCTCCCAACTGACTCGCAGATAACGTAGCGAAATCGCGTTTGCACAGCGTTAACTGCGACCTAGTTGGGCGGGCATCTAAAATTCCAGACACTCACCGTCAAAAAACCCTTGCGCTTTGGGGTACAAAGTTATCCAATAGTGAAACAAAGTTTTCTGTGACGCACATCTCGTTTTCGGCGGTACGCTATTAGCCGCTTAGGAAAAAATCCCTCCTGCAACAAAAGGTAAGAATATGCTGATTTCCCGCAAGCCTTTGGGCACCTCCAAACTCAAGGCCATGACGGTCCTCGCCATTGGCGCCATCGCGCTTTCCGCCTGCACCAACGCGTCGCAGAATGCCACGCCCGGCAGCACATCAACGGATTCCGACAGCGCCAAAGCCAGCTTCGATCCGTCCACCATCACCAAAGATGATTCGCTGGCCGCCATGGTTCCGGCGGCAATCAAGTCCAAAGGGACACTGACCATCGGTTCGGACACCTCTTACGCCCCGGCGGAATTCCTCGGCCCGGACGGACAGACGCCGGTGGGTTACGACGTCGACATCGCCAAGGCAATCGGCGCCACCCTGGGCCTCAAGGTTCAGGTGCAGACGGCCGAATTCACGGGTATTCTTCCCGCCCTCGGCCCGAAGTACGATCTGGGCATCTCCTCCTTCACGATCAACCCTGAGCGGCTTGGGGCCGTAAACTTCGTCAGCTACTTCAATGCCGGAACTGCTTGGGCCGTCCAGAAGGGCAACCCCAAAAAGTTCTCCATGGATGACGTGTGCGGCAAGTCAATCGGCGTCCAGACCGGAACCGTCCAGGAAGATCCGGACCTGGCCGCCCGTAACAAGAAGTGCACCGACGCCGGCATGAAGGCCATCGATATCATCACGCTGAAGAACCAGACCGACGTCACCACCCGTCTGGTCAACGGCAGCATTGACGCCATGGCAGCGGACTCCCCCATCATTGGATACGCCCTTTCCCAGACGAACGGCCAGCTTGAACGGCTTGGCGCCGTTTACGACGCCGCGCCGCAGGGCATCGCCGTAGCTAAGGCGGATACGGCCTTGGCGGACGTAATCCAGAAGACGGTCACCAAACTGATCGCGGACGGGTCCTACAAGAAGATCCTGGACGGCTGGGGCAACGCGGACGGCGCCATCACCAAGTCCGAAGTCAACCCGGCCGTCTCCTGAACGTGACCGCAACCGACCAAATAGCAGGTCCCCTAATGGAACACCACCCTCCCGAAGCACCGGTACTGAATAAAGCAGTACCGGTGCGGCATCCTGGCCGCTGGATCAGCGCCATCATCATCCTTGGCGCCCTGGTCCTCTTCCTGCAGAGCCTGGTGACCAACCCGAACTTCCGCTGGGACATCGTCGGGACCTACATCCTGGACACCAAGGTAGTCCAAGGCGTCGGCTGGACCCTGCTACTGACCGTTGCGTCAATGGTCCTGGCCATTGTGCTGGCGATCCTGCTGGCGTTCATGCGCCAGTCGGACAACCCCGTGTTCCGCTGGTCCAGCTGGGCGTGGGTCTGGTTCTTCCGGGGCACGCCTGTGTACACCCAGCTGATCTTCTGGGGCCTGGTATCCGTCCTGTACCCGAAGATCAGCGCGGGAGTCCCCTTTGGACCCGAGTTATTCAGCCTGGACACCAGCACCGTGGTCACGGCACTCGCGGCCGCGATCCTGGGACTGGGCCTAAACGAATCGGCCTATCTGGCCGAAATCTTCCGGGCAGGTCTGAAGTCCGTTGACCGCGGCCAGATGGAAGCCGCAGAGGCCTTGGGCATGGGCAAAACCAAGATCATGTGGCGGATCATCCTGCCGCAGGCCATGCGCGTCATTGTTCCACCCACCGGCAACGAGACCATCGGCATGCTCAAGACCACATCCCTGGTCCTGGCCGTACCGTTCACGCTGGATCTCACGTTCGCCTCCAATACGCTGGCCAACCGGACCTACCTGCCTGTTCCGCTGCTGATCGTGGCGGCCATCTGGTACCTGGTGATCACCAGCCTGCTGATGGTTGGCCAGCACTTCATCGAGGCCTACTACGGCAAAGGTGTGGACAACCTGGCCCCCGCAGCAATCAACCCGGCGGCCGCCAAGGCAGCTGCCGCAGCGGCTCCGAGCGCCACCGCCGAGCCCGCCCTGCGGATGGACTTCCCCGAGGAGGACCCAAAATGACCATCACCGCCGAGAAACCGCTGGTGAAGATCGAGGGCCTGCACAAGTACTACGGTCACCACCATGTGCTGCGCGGCATCGATCTGACCGTCAACCAGGGTGAGGTGTCCGTGGTGATCGGGCCGTCCGGTTCGGGCAAGTCCACCATGCTGCGCTGCGTGAACCTGCTGGAGACCATCAGTGCCGGGCGCATCTCCGTGGGTGGCAACCTGATCGGCTACCGCGAGGTCAACGGCCGGCTCCACGACCTGAAAACGAAGGAAATCGCGGCCCAGCGCCGGGAAATCGGCATGGTTTTCCAGCGGTTCAACCTGTTTCCGCATAAGACGGCCCTGTATAACGTCATGGAAGCGCCCATGCAGGTCAGGGGCCAGTCTCGGGTTGCCGCCAGGAAGCGGGCCCTGGAACTCCTGGACCGAGTTGGTTTGGCGGACCGTGCCGACCACTACCCGTCGCAGCTTTCAGGTGGCCAGCAGCAGCGCGTGGCCATTGCCCGGGCTCTGGCCATGGACCCGGAACTGATGCTCTTCGACGAACCCACATCCGCCCTGGACCCCGAGCTCGTGGGCGACGTCCTGAACGTGATGAAGGACCTCGCCAAGTCCGGCATGACCATGATCGTGGTGACCCATGAAATCGGCTTTGCCCGCGAAGTGGGCGACCGCTTGACGTTCATGGACGGCGGCGTTGTGGTCGAATCGGGCGATCCCCGGGAAGTTCTGGCCAACCCGCAGCACGCCCGCACCAAGGAGTTCCTGAGCCGGGTCCTCTGATCCAATCAACCTCTGACTCGAGCAACGCGGGGTCACTTACGGCCCATTATGCAGTACATGATGGGCCGTAAGTGACCCCGCGTTGCTTCTTATAGGCCGACGGCGGCGGCCACGGCGGCCTTGATGCGGGCGTGCAGGGCGCGGAGGCCAACGCGGTCCGTGCGGACTTCGATGATGCTGCGCCCCTTCAGCGGTGCGGCCAGCGCCTCGGCGAGTCCCGCCGTCGTACTTACCGAGCAATGCCCGACGCCGTACGCTGCGGCGAGTGCCGCGATGTCCACGGTGTGGGGGGTGCCGAAGAGCCGTTCGACGGCGTCGGAGTAGCGTCCGGATTCACGCACGGCCCCGTGCTCCAGCAGATCGAAGATGGCACCGCCGGCGTCGTTCAGCACCACGATCCGCAGCCCGGGTTCGGATTCGCCCGAACCGAGGAGCAGGCCGCCGGCGTCGTGCAGGAAAGTGACGTCACCCAACAGCAGCGTGGTGTCCTGGCGGCCGCCGAGGGCAACACCGGTGGCGGTGGAGATGGTGCCGTCGATCCCGGCGAGGCCGCGGTTGGCGTACACCGTCGCGGCTGGCTCGGCGGCGGGCAGGCCGGCCAGGTCAACGTCGCGGATGCCGTTGGAGGAGCCCAGCATCAACTGGCCGCGGGCATGCTGCCAGACCAGGGCGCCCACCGAGGGTCCGGTGGCGGCGGGCTCGGCGGCCAGGACGCCGTCGAGTGCGTGCTGCGCTCCGGCCCCGGCCAGCAGCCAGGTATCGAGCCAGTCGGACGGGCCGCGGCCGGCGAAATCCGCGAGGTCGGCCAGGTTCTCCAGCGGAAGTTCCGTGCGCCGGCCCGGCTGGTACCAGGCCACAGGAAGTGGCTGGTAGAGCGCGGACGGCACGTCGGCCCGCTCCAGCAACGCAGCTACCGGGCGAGATAAGGTGGGCCGGCCGAACATCACCACCCGTTCGATGGGCTGTGCCGCGGACGGTCCGAAGTGTTCCAGCAGCAGCCGGTATGGGCCCACAGCGTTGGGGCCGAACCGGGCGTTGGAGGACGGCTCCGCGAGCAGCGGCAGGCCGTGTGAGCGGGCGAACGCCTCGGCGACGGGCCCGGCGTCGTGCCCTGCCAGCACAACGGTGCGCCGTTCCTCCAGCGAGGCCGGCGCGGGCGGGAGATTCATGGTGAGCGGGTCGGTGCCGATCCGGAACCTGGAGTGCCCGGCCGCCGCCGCAAGTTCCTCTTCCGGTGCTGGGACCAGCGGGTCGCGGAACGCCAGGTTCAGCTGGACCGGCCCTGGCGCGAACTCGGAAAACGCACCCGTGGCCGCGGCCAGTGCCGTTTCCACGGCGCGCTGCGGGCTGCTGCCGGCCGGGACGTCGGCGGCGAAGCGCACGTGCTCGCCGAACAGGTCCAGCTGGATGGTGGTCTGATTGGCGCCGGTCCCCTGCATTTCCTCTGGCCGGTCCGCGGACACCACCACCAGCGGCACGGCCGCGTGGTTGGCCTCCATCACGGCGGGCAGAAGATTCCCGACGGCGGTGCCTGAGGTGGTGAGGACGGCCGCCGGGGAGCCGGTGGACAGCGCCAGGCCCAGGGCCGTGAAGCCGGCGGAACGTTCGTCGATCCGGACCAGGAGGTCCACGCGGCCGGCCGCTTCTGCCTCCGCCAGGGCGTAGGCCATGGGGGCGGAACGCGATCCGGGCGAGACCACCACGAACTGGACTCCGCCGTCGATCAGGGCGTCGACGGCGATCCGCGCGGCGGCGAGGGAGTTCAGGGAAGTCACCGAACCAGTTTGCCATCCTGCGGACGCCAGTATGTCCCGGCTCTCCCGTCTACCACCCGTTGCTCTATCACTTACAGTCCCTAAAAGGCCGGCAAAGGGACCAAAAGTGATAGAGCAACGTAAAGGAATCAGCCGCGGAACACCTGGACTACCGCCGGACGGGGCGCACGCACCTGGCCGCGGGCCGGCGTCGTGCCTTCTGCAACGTAGTCCGGGAAGAAGGAGTGCTGGTCCGCGAACGAGCCGTCTTCACCCGGGTGCTGCACGGACACGAACACGTTCCGCTCCTCGTCGTGGACGATCGGTCCGCAGGTTTCCGCTTCCCTCGGCACGGCCAGGAACTGCTCCACCTTGCCGCGCTCGGCTCCTTCGAGGGTGACCTTGAAGAGGCCGTCGGCCTTGCCGATGCCGGCGGGGGCACCGTCCGTGGAGATCCACAGGTTGCCAACGGAGTCGAACGCGAGGTTGTCCGGGCAGGAGATCGGCGAGACCTTGTCCACCGGGAAGCCGGAGAAGTAGGTCACGTCACCGGTGGCGGGATCGCCGCAGACCATCAGCAGGTTCCAGGTGAACGCGGTGCCGATCTGCCCGGGAGCCTCGGTGATTTCCACGATGTGGCCGTCGCGGTTGGCGTTGCGCGGGTTGATCTCCGTGGCGCCTTCCTTGCCAACCTTGCCGCGGTCCGAGTTGTTGGTGCAGGCCACATAGACCTTTCCCGTGAGGAGGCTCGGTTCCACATCCTCGCAGCGGTCCATTTTGGTGGGGCCCACCTTGTCGGCGGCGAGGCGGGTGTAGACCAGGACCTCTTCCAATGTCATGCCGGGCACGGCGGAGGCGCCGTCCACCACCAGGGGCAGCCATTCGCCGGTGCCGTCGAAGGAACCGTCGGCGGGCACGTTGCCGGCTCCGGTAATCTCCTCCAACGGTGAGTTGCCCGTGAACCTGGCGACGTAGAGGTTGCCCGCGGAGAGCAGCGTCATGTTGTGCGTTCGGTCGCCCTCCCGGTACTTCCCGGCCGAGACGAACTTGTACAGGTAGTCGAAGCGTTCGTCGTCGCCCATGTAGGCCACCACATGCCCTGAATCGGCCACGATCACGTTGGCGCCCTCGTGCTTGAAGCGGCCCAGCGAGGAGTGCTTCTTCGGGGTGGACGTGGGATCGAACGGGTCAACTTCCACGATCCAGCCGAAGCGGTTGGTTTCGTTTTCGTAGCCGGCGTTGCGGGTGTCGAAGCGGGGCTCGTCCAGTTCCCACTTGCGGGCCGTGGATTTGGAAGAGAGGCCGTACCGCTTGTCAGAAACGGACGTGCCCGGGGAGACGAAGTAGCCATTGAAGTTTTCCTCGCCGGAGAGGATGGTGCCCCACGGCGTAGTGCCGCCGGAGCAGTTGCCCAGGGTGCCCTTGATCTTGCGGCCGCTCGGGTCCGCGACGGTCCTGACCAGCGGGGAGCCGGCAACCGGACCGGTGAGTTCGTAGACCGTATTGTTCAGGTACCGGCGGTTCAGCGGCGCGCCCTTGACGTAGGTCCACGGTTTGGTGGTGTTCTTGCGCTCCAGCTCGACGACGCTCAGCCCGTGCGCTGCGGCACCCACCGCGCGGACGTCGGCGGCAGGCATGGTGGCCGGGAACATGATGTTCTCGTTCGTGTATTCGTGGTTGGCGAACAGCAGGCCACGGCGGCCCTTGCTGTTCGGGATCTCCAGGATGTCCGTGTAGTCGTTGTTGTAGCCGAACTGCTTCTCCTGCGCGGCGGCCGTCTGGTTGTTCAGATCGAAGTCCGGCGTGCCGTTGAAGATCGGGTCGCCCCAGCGGATCACGGGCTGCCAGGTGAAGCCTTCAGGCACCGTGAAAGCGTCGACGGCGGCGTCCACCGGAGCGATCGGCGTGAACTTCAGCTTCGACTTCGCGAAGCCCTCCTTGGCGGCGGGCGCCAGTCCGGGACCGCCGGCAACGGCCGGTTCCGCGGAGGTAATGGCGCTGCCGAGTACGACGGCGAGCGCACCGGCGGCGCCGAAGCCCAGGGCGGCGCGGCGGGACATGCTGGCGGACGCGATGTCGCGGAAATAGCTGTTGGCGCTGGTGTTGCAGACATCGCCGGAACAGGCGTTGTCGCACTTCAAGGCGCAGGTGACGGCACTGCGCTTGCCCTTGGTGTGGCCGAGCATGGGCAGCAGGGTGAACTTGCGGGCTGTCGTTTCAGACAAGGGGTGCCTCCAAATTTACGATCGGGTCCCGGCCACCCTGTCAGCCGGTTCCGACGCTCAGCCGTCCGCCGGGTGAAGTTCCGGTGAACCGGCGATGACCTGCAGAGATATGCGAGAGCGTTCGT
Organism: Pseudarthrobacter sp. S3; assembly: GCF_050156905.1. Taxonomy (NCBI): domain Bacteria; kingdom Bacillati; phylum Actinomycetota; class Actinomycetes; order Micrococcales; family Micrococcaceae; genus Pseudarthrobacter; species Pseudarthrobacter sp. S3. The sequence goes on from NZ_CP189583.1 coordinate 3,321,238, forward strand.
AAAAAGCCCACGTTAAGTGAGAGAGCGTCAGGAAGCCAGGAGGGCGTGGACGCGGCCGAGTCGGGCCAGCCACCAGTCGCGGCGTTCGGCGGAAGCCGCAAACCGCTCCAGCAGCCCGGCGTCGGCGGTGACGTCGCGGAGGCGGATGGCGCCGTCGTCGGCCACTAACGGATCCAGCGTGATATCCGAGGCGAACAGCGACACCGTCCCCAGCCCGCACGCGTACGGCAGCTCGGGCAGGGCAGCCGCCAACCCCAGCCCGGCGCGGATCCCCACGGAGGTGTCCAGCGCAGAACTGACGACGGCGGGGAGGCCGGCCTGCGCCACGATGTCCAGCGCGCGCCGCACTCCCCCGAGCGGCGCGACCTTAACAACCAGCAGGTCCGCCGCGCCAGCCCGCGCCACGCGTAGGGGGTCGGATTCCTTGCGCACGCTTTCGTCGGCCGCGATCAGCACCGGCGTTCCGGCGGCGCGCAGCCGGCGGCGCACCTCGGCGAGCCCCTCGATGGTGGGCACGGGCTGCTCGGCATATTCAAGCCCGGCGGCGGCGAGCAGGGTGAGTGCCGCCACGGCGGTAGGCACGTCCCAGCCACCGTTGGCGTCGACGCGGATGGCGGCGTCGGGCAGGGCGGCACGGACGGCGGCGACCCGGGCGGCGTCGTCATCGAGTGTCTGCCCGCATTCGGCCACCTTGATCTTGACGGCATCCACCCGGCCGAAGCGGGCCAAGACGTCGGGCACGCGGTCCGCGGAAACGGCGGGCACGGTGGCGTTGACGGGGATCACCGAACGGACGGGTGACGGAAAGCCGGCCCAGCCTGCCTCGATGCTGGCGGCTAGCCAGCGGGAAGCCTCGGCATCGGCGTATTCGGGGAACGGGCAAAACTCGCCCCAGCCGTGCGGGCCGCGCAGCAACAGGGTTTCGCGTTCCATGATGCCGCGGAACTTCACCCGCATGGGCAGGCTCACCACGTGCGCAGCAGCGAGCAGTTCGTCCAGGGCGGGGAAGGCGGCAGGCGGCAGGGCGGCATCAGCGGGCATGCCCTTCACTGTACAAGCGCGGCAAGGTCCGCGCTGGTCTCTGCAGCGTTAGCTGAACCCGGCTTCAGGCGGAGTGCAGGCATCTCTGCAAGATATGGGTGGTCTGCCGGGCGCAGCGAATGATCTCCCGGAGGCGGTCCGCTGCCAGCCGGGGCAGGACCCTGGCAGGCTCAGCATCGACGGTCTCTTCGCGAAGGGACCGTTCAAGGTCCATGGCAAGTCCGGCCAGGCGTTCCGCGCCCACCATCTGGCTGGAAGTCTTGAGGCTCAGGACCGCATCCATCGCGCCGGCCAGGTCACCGGTGGTAAGGGTCAGCCGCATTTTTTCAGTCCGGAGGGGCAGGTGCTCGATGAAGTTCTGCACGAACACCTTCCACACGCCGTCATCGTCATCGAGCTCGGTGCGCAGCCTGTCCAGCACTGCCGGATCCAGGAGGGGCAGGGCGTTGCCGTCGTCCGGCGCCATGACTGTCCTTCCTGCCCCAAGAAGCGGTATACCGATGGACGTCCCGTGAGTCCCCCACTCGAAGCTATTCGCACGTGGAGGCCGAAAGCATCAGTAGTCGGTACTCGACTTTCATCTGAGTGGCACTGGGTGCAGACGAGCTATCCGACCCTTATCGGCGGTTGTTACGCTTTGCGGTGTGATTTCCCTAAAACCGGCGCCCTGTCTCGAAGTGCACGCGTGAGCGCCCCGGCACCGGTGGTCTACGCCCGGGCGTCAACCCTCCCCCTGTACGCGGCCGGGTTCGTCACAGCGTTCGGCGCCCACAGCATCGCCGCCGGCATGGGCGCGCAAAGCGAGAACATCGGCCTGACGCTGCTTAACCTGGGTATCCTGCTGGCCCTGTACGACGTTTCCGAGGTCTTCCTCAAGCCGGTCTTCGGCGCCCTGAGCGACCGGATCGGAACCAAACCCGTCATAGTCGGCGGCCTCCTGGCCTTCGCGGTGCTGTCGCTGATCGGCCTCTGGGCGGCGGATCCCCTGATGCTTGGACTGGCGCGGCTGGGGCAGGGCGCTGCGGCTTCGGCCTTCTCGCCGGCATCGTCCGCGATGGTTGCGCGGCTGGCGGCGGGTAAGAAAGCCGGGACCTACTTCGGCCGGTACGGTTCCTGGAAGAGCCTGGGCTACGTCATCGGCCCCCTGCTGGGTGCCGGACTGATCCTCGCGGGCGGGTTTGCCCTGCTGTTCGGGGCCCTCTCGGTGCTGGCGGCGGGCACCGCCGTGTGGGTGCTGGTGTCCGTTCCCCACCTGCCGCCGCTCCCCCGGCAGCGCTACACCGTTCTGGACCTTGGCCGCCAGGTCACGGAGCGGCGCTTCCTCGTGCCGACGCTGGTGCTAGCGGCCTCGACGGGAGCGCTCGGCGCGGCGATCGGGTTCATCCCCGCCCTCGCCACGCGGCACGGCCTTGGCCCGGTTGCCGGCACAGCCGCGGTCAGCGTCCTGGCCATCACCTCGGTGCTCACCCAGCCCTGGATCGGCAGGATGCGCGACGCGCACCGCATCAGCGACAACAAAGGGACGACGGCGGGGCTCCTCCTTACCGCCGCGGGCGTCGCCCTCATCGCCCTCACCCCGGGTCCGGTCACGCTGTTCATTGCCGCGGCGGCCATTGGCGCGGGAGTCGGCCTGGCCACGCCGCTCGGGTTCGCGCATCTGGCCGACACCACGCCGCCGGAGCGCATGGGCCGGACCATGGGTTCGGCGGAGCTCGGCCGTGAACTCGGCGACGCCGGCGGGCCGCTGCTGGTGGGCGGCATCGCCACCCTCACCGCCCTGCCGTTCGGTCTCGGGGCCCTGGCACTGCTGGTCGCGGCGGCCAGCATCCCGCGCCTCCCGAACGCCGCTACCCCGGGTCCGGGCGCACCTCACACGCGTTAGGTAGACTGCTGGAAATACCGCACGCGGGAGGAAACCCAGCATGAACCGCTAAGCGTGTCAGGTAGCTTATGGCGCTGACCTAACACGTGTCAAGTGTCACATCCGTGCTGCTGGCGCTCGCGGTCCGGCCTGCGGCGAATGCCCAAAAGTTACGCAATTCGGCCAGTCTGGGGCCACGAAACAGCCCTGCGGGTCCTCCCAGTTTTCTGTGACACCCTTAACCGATGACCATTCCACGCCAGGCACCACCGCGGACCCCTGCCCGCCCCACCCCGGGCTCCGGCTTTATGTTCGCGTTCGCCTGGCTCGCCTGCATTGTGGGCCTGATCGCCACCTACTACTACTTCGTCCAGACCAGCACGGGCCAGTTCATCGATGAATCCGCGCTGGTTGAGGCTGTGGACATCTACGGACCCGCGGGCAAGGCAGCCACCGAGTTCCTGGACTGGCTGCCCACCATCTCACTGGTGGTGGCCGCCGTCGTGGTCCTGTTTGTCACGGTGATCCGACGGCGGTGGTCGGCTGCCGGGATTGCAGTCACCGCGTGCATCGGGGCGAATATCGCCACGCAGGTCCTGAAGGAAGTACTGCCCGCGCGTCCGGACAAGGGCGTGGTGACGCTGGAGCTGAATTCCCTGCCGTCCGGGCACACCACGCTGGCGGCGTCGGCTGCGGCGGCGGTTTTCCTGATGGCCTCGCCGCGGTGGCGTCCGATGGCCGGGTTTGTGGGCGGCACGTTCGCCATCGCCTCCGGCGTCTCCACGCTGATCAACCAGTGGCACCGCCCGGCCGACGTCGTCGCAGCGTTCCTCCTGGTGGGCGCCTTTATGATCCCCGCAGGCTGGCTGATCATCCGGAATGGCGCGGCGTGGAACGTATGGGACGGCCTTGGCACGCACGTGGGTTCGGCCAAGATCTGGCTCACACTGCCGGTGGTGATCGGGCTCGTGTCGGCGGGGGTTGCCGTGTATTCGTTGGCCAAGATCGCCCCGGGTCCGCTCCAGGAGGACAGCACCACCAACTACTTCTGGGCCGGCATCTCACTCATTGTGATTGCCGGATACCTGGCCACCGTGGCCACCACGTCGCTGTTCGCGTACTCCGCACGACGGCGGGACTCGCCGAGGCGCTGACGGCACCACTGCGGCCGCACAGGCCTTCGCAGGCTGGTTGCCTAGCAATAGACCTTCTGGTTTTTGGATTCCACCTTCAGGGTGTAGTTAGCAGAGGCCTGTGTCTGGTCTGTGGTGTATGTGGCAGTGACGCGCACTGTCAGTAGGGTGGCCGCGCCGCCGTCCACCACGATCTGCGAGCTTCCAGCAAGGGTAATGGTGCCTGGCGTCGTGGTGGAGTTGATGGTAGTGGCCACGGAATAGGTGGGCCCATAGCTCCCGTCGGCCTGGAGCGCGGCGTAGGTCAGTGTGGCTGGCGCCGAGGGCACGGTGACGCTGAGGGTGGCTTCCTTCTGCGAGGAGGTGTTTGAGCAGGTGATGGAGGTGATGGCGGGCCCGGGCCAACTGCCGTTCGCCGTCACGGTCATCGTGGCGGCGGCTGACTGTTGCCACAGCGCCGCCGCGGGGCCGCCGCCCAGGCCAAGCAGAACTGTGAGGGCGAAGGCTCCAACGGCCAAGGCCGGCACCTGGAGGCTGCGGAGTTCACTCACGCCGCCGGCTCCGCCCCGGTGCCCCACTTACGCATTTTGCGCACTGCTTTGAAGACCACCGTGGCGCCGTACCCAATAAGGCCGGCTGCGGCCAGCTTGGTCCAAAGGTCGCGGTCCACATTGCCCAGCGCATTGGCGGCGAATCCCGCGTATGGAACCGCATAGAACAGCTTGCCGGTGACCTGTGGGGCGGTGACCGGTTCGGCATCGTTGGCACCGTTGTTGTCGCCCCTGGTCACGAGGGTTCTGTCCCCCGACTGGGTGGCGCCAAAGCCCACGATCCGGTGCGTTTCGACGTCGGGCCGGCCTGAGTACATCTGGAAGGTGATGACGTCCCCGTAGGAGAGTTCGTCGAAGGCCGCGGGCTTCATCACCAGGAACGTGCCGGGCGGGAACTTGGGCGCCATGGAGTTAGTCAGAACGGTGTAGGTCTGGGACCCTGTGGCCCGGGGAACCACAACCAGCACCAATGCGGCGAACACGGCGATCATCATGACCACCAGGTTCAGCACCCGCCAGGCCGCGGCCCAGAAAACACTGCCGGCAGGCTTGGAGCCTTCACTGCCGGCGGAGTCCGATCGGGTGGAGCCGAAGCCTGAACCGCGGCCGCCTGCGAAGTACAGATCAGCAGCCACTGGGCACCCCGCAGAGCTGGCGGGCGGTGATCGGAAGGGTGATGTTCACGGCTTGGCCTTTCACGGTGGACGGGGCGGTGGAACTGAGGCTGACCTGGAAACAGAACACGGTGCTCGTGGACTTGGGGACGGACGCTGACGTCAGCCCGGCTGGTGTCAGCGCCGTGTATCCGGTGGTTGTGGCGCATTGTGCGGTCGAGGTGACATTCTTGGCGCTGACCGTGAGGTACTGGGCCAGGACGCCGCTGCTGACGTTGGCGAGGGTTGCCTGGCCAACGGTGAGCGTCGCGTTGAAGGTTCCGCCGGCGTTGCTGCCGTTGGTGATTGCAACGTTGGCGTAGACCGAGTTTCCTGGCGAGACTGTAGCGGTTTGCGTAAGGTTCAGGCTTCCTGCCTGTCCTCCGGCGAGGGTCATGTTGGTCACCTGCCCCGAGGGGCTCGCGGTGAGGGCGACATCAAACGAAGCAGCGGAGACGATTCCCGGGGCAGCGGTGGTGCTGGCGTTCCACAAGGCGTAGGTGCCTTGGACTGTCAGCAGTCCGAGCACCACCGCTGCTGCGATGAGTAAACCGGTTCGCAGCATCCGCGGGATCCGCATTGTTCCTCCTGGTCCTGATCCTAATCTTTCCAGCCTGGCGGTTGGCCGATTGGCCAACCGCCAATCTCCGACTAGGACAGGCCGGACTGCGTGACCTGCGTCAGCTGGAAGGCAACGCTGTTGAAGTTGTACGAAACACCCACGTCGGCGCGGCCGGCGGTCGTGGAGAGGAATTCAAAGGTGATGGTGGCTGTCACCGTCTGGGCGGAGCCGGTGGGCTTCAGCGGGTTTGCTACAGCCGTACCGCCGACCGTCAGCACCGGAGCGGAAACGGAGACATTGGCAGGGGTGAAGCCGTTGGTGGCGGTGATGCCGGTGGTGGCGACGTTGGCGGCCATCTTGTCTCCCACGAGGGTGACGGGCAGGTCCTGCGTGAAGGTGAGCTTGTCGCCCGGCACTACCTTGTAGGTGGCGATAGTGACCGCGTCACCGTTGCGGTCCTTCCAGGTGCCTGCGGTGGAGTTCACCAGATTCAGGTTGCCGGAAACGATGGTGCCCGGGGTGGTTGTGGCTTCTGCGTTCCAGTTGGCCAGTGTGCCGCCGCCGCCCAGCAGCAGAGCCCCGCCCAGTGCGATGGCTGCGGATCCGGTGATCAGTGTCATGTTCTTCATGGTGTGTTCCCTAAGGCTTTGCTTGCGTGGTCTTCTTGCTGAAAACAACAATGCATGTCCTAAATCAGGACTTCAGGGGGGAACCCGTCAAGGTTTACTCAAGAAAACAGCCATCTGACCTGCGGTTTCGTCAAATCAACTGTAAATCAAAGTTAGTAATTCCGCCGGTGCTTCAGCCGCGGCAGCACAACTGCGAACACACCAGCCGCCGCGAACCCCAACAGCCCTGTCGCCGAGACACCCGCGCCCAGCGTAAAAAGCGCCGTCACTCCGGAGAGGAGGACGGGCCCGCCGGTGGAGCCTGCGTCGGCGATGAACCGCCACAGCCCCAGGAACTGGCCGCGGCCGCGGTCGGGCGAGAAATCGGCGCCGAGGGTCATGATAAGGCCGGAGCTGATGCCGTTGCCGAACCCGATCAGCAGTGAGGCCAGCAGCAGCCCGGCAAAGGACGCAGTCAAGGGAATGAGCAGCATGGCGATGCCCATGATGATGGTGGACGGGATGGACACGAAGAGCCTGCCGCGGCGGTCCATCACCTTGCCGGCCGGGTAGAACACCAGCATGTCGATCGCCCCGGACAGCCCGTAGATCACCGAAGCCTGGGCCGGATCCAGGCCCAGGTGGTCCGCCCACAGCGGGATGACCACTTGGCGGGACGCGCGCAGCGCACTCAGCAGCAGGACCCCCACACCCAGCGTCAGGAAGACGCGGGAATGCGACACGGCCACATTCCGCAGCGTCGGCTCCGGACCCTTGTGGCCGCCGTCGGGCGCTGGGGGGACGACGAGATCCGGGATGGTGACCGCCAAGACGGCGGCCGCGGCCATGCCCACCACCCCCACCCAGTACGCTCCGGCGATCCCGGCGAACTGCATCACGCCGGCACCAAGGAACGGGCCGAGGAAGATGCCGATCCTGCTGACCCCGCCCAGCGTCGACAGCGCCCGCGCCCGGAACTGAACAGGCACGGCCTCGGTAAGGTACTTCTGCCGAGCCAGGCTGAAGACGCTTGCGGCCATTCCGACGACGATCATCGCCACTGCGAGCAGCCACAGTCCGCTGGGGATCAGGGAGGACATCGCAGCGGCCACGAGCGCCAGGGCGCCCACTGCGGCGGCTCCGACGATGGACCAGCGTTCGCCGAACTTGAGCGTGATGAGGGACGCGGGCAGGTTGAAGAACCAGGAACCGAGCCCGATCAGTGTGACGATCAGCGCGGAGACTGCCACTGAGGCACCGAGGTCGCGGGCCGAGAGGACCACCACCGGGAGGACCGCTCCTTCGCCGATGCAGAACAGCAGCGCCGGCCCGAAGGCGGGTATGGTGATGCCTCGGAAGTTGAACGGCTGCGGGGTCCCTGGCGAAGTCATCAGATTTATCCTATGCCGCCGGAAATTCGCCAGCCTTCAGGGGGTCACAAGCGGCCCTGCGAGGACTAACGTTTGCCTTGTGGGGCGCTCCCGCCTGCCCCTCACCGCCAAGGAGGTCTCATGGGTGAAGTGTGGATCCGCACCATCAACAACGGATTGGTCCGGGCCGACAAAGTCACGGAAATCGCGTCCACCCGGGGGTCCCTGCATGAGGACCAGGGTTTTGCGCTGAAGGTCATCGTGGACGGCAAGGCCCACGTCGTCATTGACGACGGCGGTCTTCCGGGCACGCTTCCCGAACGGCTGGAGCACGCGCAGCATCTGGAGGATGCCCTGCTGTTCGCCCTAGACGAGGCCCGCGAAGCCGACGCATCCATGGTGGTCTTCTTCGATCCGGAGAGCGACCGCTGGACCCTCGCCGCGGCGGCGGAACTGGCCGGCGGTCTTCCCGCCGTCGGATAACCCCCGACGGCGGCCCTCCGCTAAAGGGTGAGCGGGTCAGGCTGCGACGTGGCTGAACTCGGTGGCCTTCGCGGTGACGCGCCGGGGTGCCAGGATGCTGAGCGTGCAGTGGGTCTGCTGCGGGTCAATCCTGGCGGGCAGGTGATGAGTCTCGGAGCAGGCCTGCAGCTGCCGCAGGGCTTCGGGGTCGACGCGGGCGTCCCGCACGTCCAATTCCAGATCGAGGTTGTGCTTTAAAGCGTTGGCGCGCTTCACCACAACGTAGAGGGCCTGGATGCTGTGGATGGTGACGTGGCCCTTGGCGAGAACCTGGGCCTTCGCGTGGTCGAGATCTACACGGACAAGAATGCTGAGCTTTTCGGACAAGATAATCAAGCCTTCCTTGCGTGGCTGCGACGCTGCAGCCGGGGAGGCCGCGACGCTGCGGCCAATGGCCGCGCCTCTGCAGCCTCATTCAGGGTAGGCAACGAATGTGATCTGCGCAACACCAGGTTTCATTGTGTCGGAGCCGCCCGCGTCTGGCCAGCCAAACCCGGGCCATGCTCCAGGGCTCCTGCAAAGTCGTTCAGGCGATGGTGATGCCGGCGAGTTGTAGGTCTTGGCTGGGGTAGTTGCGTGCGCCTCGGGTTGCCTTGGCGATGTTGGGGTCGCCGTGGAGTCCAGGGCAGGAATCGTCTCCGGCATCGGTGAGGCCGTTGACGCCATCGACGGCATACACCAATGTTTCTCATCCTGATCTTTGGCGTCTTGCGGCTGCCAGTCTCCTAACCATTCCGGTAATGGCCGCTCCACCAATCACGGCCATAAATGCCCCGGTCGTGATCGCCCAGACAGGGTTATCCGCTCCGGCGACGGCACGAACTTCCGAAGCACCCTCGTATGTACCGCCAACAGGAGTCAAGGAGGTGACACCACCTGGTGAGGCAGCAGAAGTCGCGCTCACTTGCGGGGTCACCATCGCTGTTGACGACGGCGTTTCCGAGGGTGTCGTTTCAGCTTCTTTAGTCACTTCGTCCGCCATAGCCTCAGGTGAAATCACTTCAGGTTTTGCCGCAGCTGCTTCCTGGGCCGCATTGCCAGCAGCAGGCACAAGCCGGGCGAAAGTGGCTGCAACCTCCTGAGATGGAGCATCAGTCCGCACAGGCGCCTGTTGTGCAGGTGAGGGTGCGGGAGCCGTAACGGGACCCTCAGGAGCAGGAAGTTCAGGAGTAGTTACAGCGGAGGCGGGCCCCGGGGCGCCTTCAGTTATAGCGAGAGTAGAAGCTGCCGATCCCTGGAGCCCACAATGTGTACCTACCCCAGCCCAGGCATCCCCTGGCTGGAGATTCGAGCAGGAGGGAGGAACAGGAGGCGTACCGGGGATGAAGAGCAACCTGTTAGGCGTTCCACCTTTGTTGGCACTAATTACACCTGTTGTAGCGTTATTGATCATTGACTGGTGAACCTGTGCGGGAGACAGTGCGGGGTCTCGGGAGAGCATAATAGCCGCCGCACCAGAAACGTGAGGGGCAGCCATTGAAGTGCCGCTCAAAGTGTTGTAGCCGGTAGAAGAATCGTTCCAAGCCGACCTGACGGACACTCCCGGCGCTTGAATGTCCACACATGAACCGTAGTTGGACCATGATGCCTGAGCGTCATTGATGTCTGTCGCCGCAACGGTAATGGCAGCCGGAATTCGGGCAGGAGAAGAATTGCAGGCATCCGCACCGTCGTTACCTGCGGCTGCAACTACCGTGATGCCGTCATTTAGCGCGCTCTGAACAGCCTGGTCAAAGGAGGAACTGGTGAAACCACCAATGCTGAGGTTCATAACTGCTGGCTGGCCGGCAACGTGGTGTGCAACCGCCCAGTCGACTCCTGCTATGGCTGTCGAGTTCCAGCCGCTACCATCGCATTCGACCACTCGGACGGGAATGATAGCGGCCTTTTTGGCAACACCGTAGGTTGTTCCGGCGACTGTTCCGGCGACGTGCGTCCCGTGTCCGTTACAGTCATTGACCCCATTGCCATCACTGATGCCCGTCCAGCTGGCAGGAACCCTGCCGGTAAATTCGGAGTGCGACATGTAGAGCCCGGTGTCCACAACGTAGACATTTACCCCGGCGCCTTCATTACCCATAGCGAATTGGCCGTCTCTTCCAGTTCGTTGATCTATTCGATCAAGCCCCCAGATGGACGTGGAGCCGGTGATTGAGACAGGGGTGTCCAGTTCAACCGATGCTACGTTTACTGATTTCTTCAGTGTCTCTATCTCATCGGAGGTCGCTACAACCACTGAAGCTTTCATCGTATGAGAGAGCGTCTCTTTGACTTCGATCCCTCTCTCTTGGAGAGAATTGGACTCCGCTTCTGCATTCACATCGCTGCCATAGTGCACAATGTATCGCTGTTCCCCTTCGGGTAGAGCAGAGGAGGACGGATGAGAAGAGGGGACCGGTAAGGGTGGGCTGTCAGTGACAGCATCGGCGTGAGCAGGGGTCAAAGACAGTGCTAACAACGCAAGGAAAACGGATGCCATGGCTTTAAGGGCACGGGGCGGACTGCCATCGCATCTGGCCTCCGCCATGCAGGCACGGGCCTCTTCGGCTGTTTTAGCGAAGCCGGGTGAATTCGGTTTGGACACGGGCTGCGGGACAAGGGGCACAGCCCCCAAGCTTAGGGGCTGTTCAGACAACATGGAAGCTCTCGAGGAGACTCATCCATAGTGATCGCGACGGCGAGCAGCAACGGCGGCCTGCGCACCTCTTCCACGGCTGCAGCCATGGTGTGGAGCCCGACGGCGTCCGTCACCGGCAGCGCGTGCGTCGCCTCCTCAGCGACGCCGGCCGCCGAGACCGGGACGCTGGACCGGGACTTCTGACGGATCCGGCGGTAGCCCCGAACAGTGCCCCTGTTGTTGGTTCTAAAAGCCGAACAGTTGAGCTGCCAGCGAATATATACCCCATAACCCAGCCGCTAACAGGATGCCCAGGTAGGCCAGGACCAGCCTCGTATCGCGGAGGTAGCAGTTTGACCTCGTCAGGCCCCTCCGTCGCGCTTTCCAATATCCTGCGAATCCGATTGCAGCGAACACGGCCAGTGCCACGGGACCGGCCGCCCAGCCGAGGAGGGCAATGGTGGCGAAGATGCAGAGCCGCAGCGGATCGAAAGTCGGCGGTGACTCCGGATCCGTTTCAGAATCAGGACTGTGTCCGTGTTGGCCTGCGACCTTCGAGCGCACGAGCTTGGACGGCGATGGCCCGGCTGCAATACGCCGCGCATCAGAAGCGGAACTCATCATTCCTCCCTGTCGCTGACTAAGACCTGGCGGACCGGGAGAAGTTCGCGGCCCGTGGCTGTGCTCATTCGTTGCCTGGCCAGGGCCGGCCAGGCCTGAACAGCACAAAACGGGGCGCACTGGTGATCGCCGGCGTCGCTCTTGGTTCCCACGTGGACGCAGCATTGCGTGAGCCGTTCCTCGATCATGGTCGAGATGTCCATGAAGGGCTTGACCATGATGCGGGTGATCCGTTCGGCGAGGAGCCGGCGCAGCCGCTGTTGTTGGCCCGGGAGCTTGCCGGCAGCCAGTGTGGTGAGTGTGCCGATGCCGAGGTCGCACTGGGTGCAGATGTTCTTCCAAAGATCCATTGTCCGCGGGTGGGACAGCGAGGCCTGCTCGCTTAACAGGTCCAGCAGGGAGGACTTCATGAGGGTGCGCAGCTCGAGCGGGATCGCGCTGTCTGCGATACGGTTGGCGATGCTGTCAGGATTAAGTTCCAGCCAGGCGAGCAGCTGATCGTGCCCGATGAGGGCTGTCAGCGAACGCCAGACCCCCGAGTCGTCCTTCAGCATGTAGCCCACGGACGCGCAGTGCGGATGTGAACACGGGAGGGCTGTCAGGTCGTGCCATGAGACCACACCTCCGGTCTGCTCCGCGAGCCGTTCGAGTACCCCCGTATGGGTCAGTCTGTCCAGGGGGTCGATGCCGTGGCCGCGCCCTGAACCGAACACTGGCTGAAGCGCAACCCCACCCACGAACGGGGTTTCCAAGGCCCTCATGACGACGGCGCCGACCTCACCGTCGTTGACGCCGAGTGTCGCTGTCATCGTCAGGGTGGTGAAAACACCTGCCTCGGACAGGCGTGCGATGGCCATGTCTTTGAAGCGGGTCAGGTCTCCCCCGCGGTGGTGGATGGATGCTTCTTTGGACGGTCCGTCGTATTGGAGGTACACCTCCACGCGGTCCCGGTGCCTGGCCAGCAGTGCAAGCAGTTCATCGTCGGTGGCCATCAGCATCCCGTTGCTGTTCACCATGATCCGGACGATCGGCCGGGCGACGAGCTCATCCAGAAGTTCGGACAGATGGGGATACAGTGTGGGCTCGCCGCCGGAGAGCATCAGCACGTCCAGCCGCCCGTTTTCGCGGGCAAGCCGGGTGTCGATATTCGCGAGCACCTCGCTGAGCGGCGCCACTCCCTGCAGCTGGGGGCCGGAGGCGGTGAAGCAGGTGGGGCAGCGCAGGTTGCAGTGCTCGATGATGTCCTGCAGGAGGATGCACGTGTGCTGCGTCTGCATGGCGGGCAGCCCGTAGGCGTAAGCCTCCGGTACCTGGCGGTAATTGCCGGCCTGGTCCGGGATGTGTTGTTTGGTCGGCGCCTGCCACTTCTCCAGGTAGCGCAGAATCTCCGGAGACTCGTCGTACAAGGTGCTGACGAGGCCGTGGTCCGGGCAGCCGCGTTCGAGCCAGACCCGGCCATCGCGGATCAGTAGCGCACCGGAGAGGCGCCGCACCTGCGCGAGCGGGGGGTTTGTCTCGTGGCAGTGGGGACAGAATGCTGTGACGTACCGGTGGATGCGGTCCCCGCGCAGCGGCTGGCCGGGGCCGGGCAGCGCGTGCCGGGAAGTAAATGGGGACGGATTCATATCCGGCTACTCATCTGAGAGAGGGCCATGACGCAGATCCCGCCGCCGAGCAGGATGAAGATCCCCAGTCCAATCAACAGCCCCGCACCCCAGCGGGAGGTGCGTGGCCGGATTGCCAGGGCACCGGCTATCGCCAGGTACGCGCCGATTGGAATGAAGACTGCAGGCCCGGCGAGGAAGGTCTTGTACCCTTCATCCGGAGCGATACCAGCTGTTGTCCCGAAATAGAGGGCATAAAGGGCAACAGTCCCCAGCAGGATGCCGAGCACCATGGAGCCGCGTCTTGGTTCAGGGGGCGGCTCCTCTTCTCGGGGCGGTGGCAGCGGGCTCCAGGCTTCTTCGGGGTTGTCATCGCTCATGCCACTCTTCCTTCCAACTCGGGGCGGAGTGGTTTCCCGAATACCCGCAGCATCCGCCAGAACAGCAGGGGGAGAATCACCAGAAGGAACCACTGGGGACGGCTCATCCCCAGCCAGAGCACCTCGTTGCCCCGGACGAACTCGACTCCGAACCGGAACAAGGCGTAGGAGGTCACGTAACAGATGAAGAGGTCGCCAGGACGCGGCAAGCGGTCACGAAAGTGCCACATCACGGCAAATGCTGCAAGGTGGAACACGATTTCATAGGCAAAGGATGGGTGGAGCCCTACCCCGGGCGGTCCGCCCAACATCGCAGCCTGCCCGGGCGTGAGCGATATCCCCCACGCACCCCCAGTCGGGGTGCCGGGCAGTTCCGTAAGGAGACAGCCCACCCGACCGATGACCAGCGCCAAGGCGACCGCGGGCGCAAGCAAATCCCCGGTGGACTCGCGGTAACCTGTCAGCCGTTTACCCAAATGGACGCCGAACCACGCGCCCACCAGGCCCGCGAGGATACTGCGGTCCCCGTTGCCCCACCAGTCCGCCAAGGAGACCTGACGGGAAACATCCCACGTGAGGACCCTTGAGCCGATGGCCCCGAAGGCAATAGCGAAACCGGCAATGGGCCACAGCCGTGGGTCGGACAGGCCGCGCCGGCGCTTCTCATAGGCGTAGAACAGCAGGGCTGCGAGGATTCCCAGCCCTAACAGGCCAGCGTGCACCAGCCCGTCTCCCGCGAGGGGAAGCCCGATCATGAGCAGAGTGTAGCAGTGACCATTCCTGTCCCCTCCGGTCCTACATCTGGACGTAGTGCCGCGTGGGTCAGCAGGTGCCGTCGGCCACCTGCGGGATGCGCCATAGGATTTGAGCATGGATATTGCCGTTCCAGGAGGTACCGGGGCCGTTGGCCAACATGTGGTGGCCATTGCCAGGGACCGCGGACATCGGGTGACAAGCCTGACCCGATCAGAAGGCGTGGACCTGCTCACCGGCCGCGGGCTCAACGAAGCCCTGCGCGGTGTGGACACCGTGATTGATGTCTCCGGGATCCAGACGCTCTCCACCAAAAAGGCCGTGGACTTTTTCGCCGCTGCCACCCGAAACCTGCTCGCGGCTGAGAAAACAGCCCAAGTACGGCACCATGTTGCGCTCTCGATCGTAGGCATCGACAGGGCTGGTTCGGGCCTGTACGCCGGGAAGCTCGCGCAGGAGGATGCCGTCCGGCACGGAGAAGTGCCGTGGACCATCCTGCGGTCCACCCAGTTTCACGAGTTTGTGCCGATGGCCATCCACGCGGCCTCGATTGGCCCGGTGGTCCTGGTTCCACAGATGATCACCCAGCCGGTCGCGGCGCGGGAAGTGGCTGAGGCGCTGGTGATCGCGGCAGAACAGGGTCCCCGCGGGCGGGTTGCTGATCTTGGCGGTCCCCGCCGGGAGCTGCTCGCGGATCTGGTCCGCGAATACCTGCGCAAACCCGGGCAGCGGAAGCTGGTGGTGAAGGTCCGGGCTCCCGGCGCCATGGGTCTGGCCATGCGCCGTGGTGATCTGGTCCCGGCGGCGGACGCCGCCGTCGGACGCCAGACGTTCCACGAGTGGCTGCAGGCCAGGCCTCCGGCCGACTAGTGGCGTTGCCTGTGGCGCATGACCGCCGCCGCGAGCCCCATGGTGCCCATCAGGGATCCGAGGATGATTGCCAGGCCTGTGAGGTATTCAAGAATGGTCATCGTTGACGCACCTTTCATATGGCTGATGCGTTGACGCTAGTTATTGATGCTCAGGATCAGCCAAAGATGGCAGGGTGTATTCCTGCAAGATTCCGCCCTGTGCCACCGGCCGGTGCTGACCGAAACCGGCCCGCACCATCCCTAGACTAGGAACGTGCCCCCACTGCCCGAGCCCTCATCCGATGCCACTCCGATACCGCGCGGCTGGCTGGCCCGCAAGCTCTTGCCGGGTGGTACCGAACCGGACCCCCGTTTCACCCTGGCCAACGAGCGCACGTTCCTGGCCTGGATCAGGACGTCGCTGGCGTTCCTGGCCGGCGGTATCGCGATCGAGGCGTTTGCGGGCGGGCTGTTCAGCGGACCCGTCCGGGAGGGGCTGTCCGTCCTGTTGCTTGTCCTTGGCATGCTGATCAGCGCGGGTGCCGCCGCCCGGTGGCTCTCGGTGGAGCGAAGCATGCGGGCCGGAACGCCGCTGCCGTTGCCGCTGCTGGTTCCGCTGCTGGCTCTCGGCGGAGCGGTAGCCGCTGGCCTCATCATTTTCCTGATCCTGGCGGGCTGACCAGTGTCCGTGCATACGGACCCGGGGCTCCAGCCCGAACGAACCGTCATGGCCTGGGGACGCACACTGCTGGCCCTGCTCACCGTCAGCTCCATTTTCCTGCGCTGGTTCCCCACTCACGGGCCGCTGGTTCTAGCCCTTGTTGCCGCGGCAGTGGTCACGGCCGGTGGCATCTTCGCCACCCAACGGATCCGGTACCGGCGAAGCTCCCGGGGCATCAACGCCGAAAATCTCCACGCCGATGCAGGCGGCGTCTTCGCCTTGTCCGCAGGAGTTGTCCTGCTCGGCGCCGTCAGCCTCTTCGCTGCGCTGACGTTCTAGCCCGCCCACCAAAAGGAGGCGGGAACGGACCTACCGGTACCCGTCCACGATCGACGCCGCGATTTCCTTGTACGCCCGCCGTGTCTCCGGCTTCAGCACGTCCAGGGTGACCAGGTCGCCGTCGGCCACTCCCCTGTCGTGCGGGACGGCGATGAGCTGGCGGCAGATCCCGGCGAGGTGTTCCTCGATGGCGTCCTTGTCCACGCGGGAAGAGACCTCCTCCTTGTCCGTGATGACCACAATCGCGTTCCGGGCCAGGTCCTCGTAGCCGTGGCTCGCCAGCCAGTGCAGGGTGCTGCGGGCACGCTTGGCCCCGCTCACCGCATACCCCGCGGCGATGATGATGTTGTCCGCCGACTGCAGGATCCCGCTCATGGCATTGTGCGTCACGCCCGTGCCGCAGTCGGTCAGGGCCACGGAGTAGTAGCTGGAGATCAGCTTGCGGATCCGCAGGTACTCGGCGGCCGTGAGCGAGTCCGAGACCTCCGGGTCCTGCTCCCCCGCGATCAGGTGCAGCCGGCCGGCGTGGTGCATGTACCGGGCCAGCGCGGTGAGGGAGTCAACGCCTTCGATGTTCGCCAGCAGGTCCGTGATGGTGCGCGGGCTGGCCTGCTGGTAGATGCCTTCGCCCAGTGCGCGTTCCACGAGGTCGCCCGAGTCCGGGTTGGCGTCGATGGCGCAGGGCGGGTCGCCACGGAATTCGGCCAGCGTCAGGCCCACGCCCACCGTGGTGGAGGTCTTGCCGATGCCGCCCTTGAGGCTGAGTACCGCGGTGTTGAAACTGCCCTGCAGCTGACGGGAGATACGGCGGCCCAGTTCGTCTTCCTCGCGCTGCTTGGCGCCGGGCCCCAGGTTCCAGGCCCCGCCCGTTAGCGCGTAGAGGGCGCCGCGGACGCCGCCCACCGGCCGCGGTTTCTGTTCGCGCACAAACAGGCCCGGGGAGCTGATGAAGTCAGGCATGGGGCTCTCGGCGATGACGTCCGCCGCGGTGGGGCGGACGCGGCGGAAGGCGGGCGTCGGTGCTTCCTCAGGAACGTACGACGACGGCGGCGCGGCTTCGTCGCGGTCGTACGCCACTGCGGAGGTGCCTGAGTCCGGCTCGGCAGACTGCCCGGCCTGCGGTACCTGTGGCTGCGCGGTCACGGGCGGCCGCGCGGGCCGGCGGGTGGGTGCAGGAACAGAAGTGTTGGGGGCAGAAGGCGCGGGACTGGCTTGGTCGGCGGCGGCCGCCGCCTCGGCCCAGGAACTGCGGCGCGGTACGGGGGTGCCGGCGTCGGGGGTGTTGGAGAGATCTGGCGTTAGGGCTGGCATGGTTCCTGTCTGGGCATCCGAAAGGGCGCCGTCGGCGCGACGGAGGTCACGGCGTCGTCGGGGCGGTTGCGGTAGCCCTGCATCTGCGATGGGGCGTGCGTTCTGATCCGCCGGATCGGGCATGTCTGTCCCCCCAGGACTTTCGGCACAAGGTTCTGCGGCACGTTACGGACTGATTCAGTCTGTAAGTCTAGGCGCTGGGGCGGGATTGTGAGGTCAGCCGCGGGTGAGCGCGGCCATTACCACCGCGGCGGTAAGGACCAGAAGGACGGCAAGTATGGCGTAGGCCTGCCATTTGGGGCGGCCCTTGTGCGGGTTGATGTCGATGTAAGGCATGGCTAGCTGCGGTTACTCCTCGTGGCGGTCACCCGCACTGCGCGTCGCTTCCGGCGCAGCACGTGGTACATCGCATAGAAAGGAATCAACAGCGTGCCCAACAGTGCGCACAGCGCCAGGACATAGTCAATGAGAGCCACTACGGTCTCCGAACGTTAGAGTGATCCCCCATGCGATCAGAGGTCACGTTATCCGTTGGTCACGTTGATGACAAGTCAAGTCATGTGTGCCGTTGTCCGCAGCTATCGGTCACCGGTTGAGCGCAAGCACCCCCGCTGCCGGGGTCAGGGACCAGGCCAACATGCCCGCAACGGCCATCGCGGCCCCGCACCGGTCAGTGCGAGGCTGGGCGCACGACGATGGCCGTGCCGGTCTGGTTGATGACTGTGCCCGAGCTTGAGGCCGCGGTAGCGGCTTTCGCTCCGGTGGCGGACGTGTCGATCAGCGAGAGGGAGTCGACCTCGATGGCCGCGTTCGACTTGGACGCAATGCTTGACGTGACGTCGCCTTCCTCAGCCATCCCCGACGGCGGTGTGAATGTCGTGGTCGCCGAGTTGGTGCCGTTCCTCGCGCCGTGTGCGGTCAACAACAACGCCCCCGACGTCACCGGCGTGATCGACGGCGCCCGGACAACCGGGTAGAGCACTCCACCGTTGGTGTCAGTGGTGGGCGTAACGTCCAGCGGCGTGGTGGCGTCTGCCCCCTGCACGGCAACCGTCGCCCAGGCATACCGGGAGGCGGGTTCAGGCACGCTCGGCGCTGTATCGCCGGACTGCATGACCCGATACCAGACCGCCTGGTGCGCCGAGGTGGATCCGGCGCTGGTGAAGTCGGCGACTGCCCGCGTCCATCCCGTGGGGTTCGTGGCGTTCGCTGCCCCAGACACGGTCACCTGCGAGAACAGGAAGACGACGTCGCCGGGCTGCCAACCTGCTGGCAGGGTGGCCGCGTAGGAGCCCGAAGCGGTCAGCTCGCCGGATCCGGTTGCCGTCGACCGGACAGAGGCCGGAGTAGGAGTAGGAGTCGGCGTCGGAGTAGGCGTCGGAGTAGGCGTAGGAGTCGGTGTCGGCGTCGGCGTCGGCGTCGGTGTCGGAGTAGGTGTCGGCGAAGGCGCCGGCCGGGTGAGCGTGAAACGGTCGGTGTAGGTCCCGCCCGAGGCGCCGACGAACTGACCGGTCAGGGTCGTGGCGGTCACCGACACGTTCAGGAAGCCGTACGTCGGGTTGTTGTTGCTGCCCATGAAGGTCTGGAAGTAGGGCGCCGTCGTCGTGTTGCTCTCGCTGTTGAGCGACTTCCCGCCCGAACCCACGGTGGCCAGGATCGTCCCGGTGCCGGCGGTGTACTGGGCAGTGGGGTTCGTGTCGGCGACACAGTCGGGGTTGAAGGTGCCGACGGGGATTGCCGTACAGGTGCCCCGGAGCGCGAGAGGGTAGCTGCGCGCGTACGCGTGGTCGTGTGCCTGCAGGTAAAGGTCCACCTTCTTCGCCACCAGCAAGTTCATCAGGTCAGGGCTGGCGGCGCAGGGGTAGTTGACCATCGACAGGCAGTACATGTGCATCCCGACGACGACGAACGGGATCCCGGCAGCCCGCCCCGCGTCAATCGCCGACGACACGAACTGGTAGCCCTGTGTGCCGGCCTGGTAGGACCAGTTCAGGGTCGTGCCGCTGAAGGTCAGCTTCGGGGAGACCATTATCACGCGGACCAGCGGGTTGCCGGCCGGGTAGTCCGTGTAGTACTGCTGGCCATAGGATCCTGCGACGCCGAGCCTGTCCGGCAGGCACGCCGCGAACCTCGACCACAGCCCGTCAGGTCCGTCGTCCTCGTGGTTCCCGGACAGGAGTTCGTAGGGCATCGTCCCGGCGTGCTGCGTAACGAACGAACACCAGGACGACTCCGGGGTGGTCGAGGAGTAGGACATGTCGCCGAGGTGGAACATCGCAGCGGTCCCCGCGTTGCGTGCTGTGTCGATCACCTTCCCCGCCGCCGTGGTGGCGGCGGTGTCGCCGGCGAAACCCAGGCTCACCGAGGATGCGGCAGTGGCCCGGGACTCCCGCGATGTGGCGAAAATGTAGGCGCCGGCGAGAACGAGTGCGCCGCCGAGCAGGACGGCCAGCGCCCGCCGCAGTGGGCGGCGCACGCGCCGGTGGCCGCTCATCGACAGCTCCATTCAGTCGCGCGGCGCAGCCCGTTGGCTGCCGCGGAGAACCCTAAAACAACGGTGGTCGCGCCCTGCCGTGACACTGCGGTGGCCGTCCCGGACACTCCGGCGAACTGGTTGTCCGAACCCGGTGGCAGGATCTGCGCGCTCTTGCCCACCCATATCACCGCCTGCGGTCGCGACGCGCGGAAGTTGGGCGTGCTGCCCGATCCGACAGCGATCCCAGCAACGCCTGCCAGCGCGTTCGAGGTGGGGCCGGCGGCCGCTGCGCCCAGGTCGGTGATGAGGCCCGAGGCGTCCCAGCCGACCGCGTGGGTTCCCTCGGGGACGGCACTCTGGCCGAGCGCATGCCCGTCGGAGTCGATCGCGAGCACCACACCGCCGCGCCCGGCGAGGGACGGCAGGGCCTTCGGGGTGCCGTCCGGCGCCCACAGGACCGGCGTTCCGCCCTCGGCGAGGGCCACCCCGCCGATCGTACCGTCAGGGCCGATCGAGAACGCATGACCGGCCTGCGCACCGGAGGGCAGCATGAGCTCGCGGGGTGCCGCGGTCACCGTGGACCAGACAGCGGGGCGCTCGTTGTCGTCGGCGCCCGGCCCGTCGGAGTGCTCCCCGTCGGCGACCAGCGCCCCGACGACGACGCCGCTGTCCGACACCATCGACGGGAGCGCGATGTCACCGGGGCCAACGGGGAGCAGGTGGTACTGACCGCCCTGCCACCACCAGCCCACCAGCATTTGAAGGGTGTCGTCATACCCCGTGCCGACGACGACTCCGGCCTGGTTCACCGAGGTGGGGACCGCGGTCTGGAGTGGGATTGCCAGCGGGGTCGGCCGACCTTGCCGCCAGAGCACCGGCGCGGATCCGCCCGTGGCAGTGTCGGCGATGCCGACCACCAGCCCGTTGCTGCTCGCCGCGATCACGTTGCTGCCGCGGCCACCCAGGCCGGCGAGCAGGCTCACCGTGCAGTTTGTGGCAGCGCGCATGTCACCCCCAGCAGCCGACGCCGCAACGGGCACCACTGCCACCACCACCAGGCCGCCCTCCAGCGCAAGAAGCGTCGCTGTCAGCAGTGCCTGAAGCCGCTTCGCCCGCGCCGTGCGTAAATGAGGGCCAGAAGTCGTACGGCCTGTGCCACGCCCGCCCGTGTGAAAAAATCCATTGTCTAGCAATGTTGCTCCCAGGAGTTGAACTCCATATTCACGGCAGCATCTGCAGCACAATTGACCATAGCCGCCCTGTGATCACCAGCCTAGGATTCAGGTCAAGCGGGTGTCACGAGTAACAGGTACCTACTTTGAAGCATGGGAAAAGCGCTGTAGTACTTGGGAGGTACTCACCTCTGGTACTTGGGGGTACTTAGGGAGTACTCACCTTCGGTCCTTGGGGTCCTCAGTCCTCGCCAAGTGCTGGGAGACCGCAGCAGGAGACTTGCCCACCACCTCAGCCAGGGCGCCAACCGCCATGTCATATGGACCTGCGTTCATTCGCGGTCCGGACCGCAGTTGCGCGTCGGACGTATTCTGTGACCTGGGAATTAGTGCAGCGGCCGGGTCTCCTGCAGCCGCTTGATGAACCAGCGCGACTGCTCGGGCCCGTACGGCAGGATGGGGATGGCCTTGGTGGCGTCCGTGGGGGTTTCGCGGATGGACTGCTGGGCCTGGCGGACGGCCGTGGTCATGGTGTTGGCCATGGTTTTGACGAACTGATCGCTGCAGGGCTGGCCGTGGCCGGGGACCAGGAACTCGTAGCGGTGGCGAAGGGCGGAGACGTGGCGCAGGCAGCCGGCCCATTCCTCCGGGTAGGAGTCCTCGAAGGACGGGTGCGCGCCCTGCTCCACGAGGTCGCCCACAAAGAGCGTGGTGGGGGAACCTACCAGGAGGTCGCCGTCGGTATGGCCGCGGCCCAGGTGGAACAGGGTTGCGGTCACCCCGCCCAGGTCCACCAGCACGGGCTGGTCCTTGACGATGGCGTTGGGCACCACCAGTTCCACGTTCTCGCCCTCGCCGGTGGACATCTCCGGCTCCAGTGTTCCTACGAACCGGCGCTGCAGGTCCCCGTGGTCGTCGATCTCCCGGGCGCAGTTTTCGTGTGCCCAGAACTCTGTGGCGCCGTCGGACGCGAACACGGCGTTGCCGAAGAAGTGGTCGTAGTGGGCGTGCGTGTTGACGACCACGAGCGGCAGGTCGGTCTTCTCCCGCACGGCGTCCAGGATTTCGTGCCCCTGCCGCGGCCCGCAGCCGGTGTCGATCACCATGGCACGTTCCGAGCCCACAATCAGGCCGGTGTTCAACAGTGATCCTTCGGTGACCAGCACGTAGTTGTCCGCGCCGACGTCGAGCCATTCTGACATTGTTTCTCCGTACCTCCGGAAAGCGACTGCGTTCTTCTTGGCCCCGATTCTACCCTCGGGCCCTTGGAGTTCCCGGGATGCGGGACGCGGTCGGGGCCGCATGTGGAGATCCACATTACTGGCCGATTTCCCACCTTAAATCCATCGACCTGCGTAACATTTCGCTATGCAGACAAAACAACACACGTGCTTCTGCGAGGAATGCGGCAGGATCACGAACCACGTGACCCACTATGTAAAGGCCGACGGCGGTGGCCGGCTGATCGCGACGGTGCAGTGCGCTGAGCATGCAGAGGAAGCCATCTGACGCGGAGGTGCACAACTCGCCGAGATCCCCGAAATGGTCCGCGGTTTGGCGGCCATGATCACGGGACGCCCCGAATCCGACTTCGACGTCGAGGTCACCTTCGACACGCCTGAAGTCGCAGCCCATCTCCGCGAAGCCCGTGAGCTTGCTGCCAGGTCCGACGAGCTGAAGGCGGCATCAGCCAAGGAACGCCACGAGGCGGCCATGGTCCTGAAGCGGCAGGGTGTCACCGTCCGCGACATCGGCGCGGTACTTGGCGTCTCACACCAGCGAGCGCAACAGCTCGTCACCCAATGACCGCGCTACGACCGTTCCGCTCCGGACCATCAGCTCGGTGTCCTCCGCGGGCACGGGGGTAACCTGAGGAACGTACGACGGCGGTGAGACGGCGGATCTCCGCGTCCAGTTCACGGGCGCTGAGTTTGTCCGCGCCGCCCCAACCACCCTCCCCTACTGCGCCCCGCGCCTGAAATGCCCCTCGATGAATCGCCCGTTTCTGGTGTGGGGATTTACCCAGACTTCACCGGGAAGCCCTGTCTGGCCGCCCGTCGCCAGGTCGATGATGGTCGGGCTGCTGTCGCGCACGCCGGTGGCGCGATCCCGATGCGCCCCCTCGAAAGCCTGCGCCATGAAGTCCAGCGCGTCAGGGCGAACGCCGGATGAACGGGCGTCCTCTCGCCAGTGAGAGACGGCCTCATCCACAATCCGGATTCGCTGGACTGCTTGATTCTGGGTCAGCCTGAAGTCGTCGGCATGTTTGATGAGCAGCCTGATGTCCCGGTCCCCGGCATCATCCTCTGGTGTGAGGCGTACGTCGGAGCGGCCGGCCCTTGATGGGTTCACGTCGAACGATGGTGCCAGGCGCCAGCCATTTCCGATATGGAGCAGGCCATGGTTGCGCATATGATCGTCTATGTTGTTGACCATCACCGTGAACACTGCCCGTGAAAAGAGCTCGGCAGCATCGGCGGAAGGGCTCGCAGAGATCGAAGCGACCCTCTTGGCGAGCGTGGCGTAGTCGGGGTGCTCGTGCTGGGCCAGCGCGAAGGCACTGCGAAAGCTCATGTAGGGAATGCGGTGTCCGGCCTTCCGGTCGAACCTCCGGGTGAGAAACACAGAGCGGCCCTCGGTGAGGGGGACCGCCGAGGACTCCTGGACCTGGATACCGGCACGGCGTTGCAGTCTGATCGCGGTCAGCTCCCAGGCAGAGACATCAGTGACATCGGATGTGCGGGGGAACTTGGCCAGGTGCATCTCGCCGTCTTCGTCGCGCACCCAGACTTTTGGCCGGGCGCCTCCGGGCGAGGAGCCGACGCCGATGAGTTCGCTGACGTCGTCGTCGATTTCGCCGTTCTCGGCAAACCGCTGGGCTGCATCGACAAGCATGGGGATCTCGTGGATCCCGGCCCGCCAGTGCTGCTGAGCGAGGAAGGTCCCGTCCTTGCGGAAGCGCAGGGCGCCTTGGCGCGTCGCGTCGTCAACGGCGAGCAGGAGCTCAATCTCCGACGGCGAAGCGAACCTAACGCCGTCGTCGCGGGCTTTCTTCCGCAGCCGTGCGTCGATGAGATCGCGGCCCCAGCTGTCAGGGGCGGCGTCGTCAAAGGCGAGGAAGGTGGTTCTGTGCGCGGCAGGCGTGTGCGGCCCACGCTGCAGGGGCAGGTCCGGAGAGATGGCGAAGGCATCGGCGTTCGCAAGCCACCCGTCGAGGTAGGTGAAGGTCATCGAGGGCTTCTGGAAACCAGGGCGTACGTCCACTGAGAAGTCACCTACATGGACTTCGTCCACCCACACTTCGTGGCTCATTGGGTCCTCCTGGCGCGCTGGCGGTCAAGGAGGTGCGCGCGCATGCGCCCCAGATCGGTACTCAGTGGATCGGACACCTCGGTGAGCCGCTCGGTCAGATTGAGCACTTCCATCAGGGCCAGGACACTTCCCAGCCTGACGCCAGTGTCGCCCCGTTCAATGCGGCGCAGCGTGGGCATGGAGAGATTGGCCCGGTCCGCGGCCAGCTCCTGGCTGAGGCCAAGCAGGATTCTCCATTGCTTCAGGTGCTCGCCCAGCAGCTCTGCGGTGTCGTTAACCAAGAAACGCTCCCTTCCACCCCAATGGTACTCCCATGTTGTGTTAGCTGCGCTAAAGGAACGTTTGAGTTTGTTTACCGACACGGCGGCACTCGAGCGCTGGCCTTCACGGCGTGAACGCAATGAGCCAAGGCTTGGCGGTAACCGTCTCGCCGCAGAGCCGCACACTGACAACACAGGAGGCAGCGGACCTTCTCGGAATCAGCCGGCCAACGCTCGTGAAGTTACTAGACGCCGACGATACATCAGTGGCCATTAACTCAGAAGACGAGATATGGACGAAACTCTCGCTGATCTTCGGGAAGCCCGGCGAGCAGTCGCGGCGCGCCGCCGTGCGGCTAAATCTGTTTGACATGATTGGGCTGTGTTTACCTCAGGGCGCGGGTGAGCCCCGCAACGATGCGGGTAGGAGTGCTGGTGGGCAGCTCCCGGGCTCTCCATGCCATCAGCAACGAACCGGAGGAACCCGGCAGCCGTTCCGCCGTCGCACACGCGGGGCTCGAAGGTGAGCGTCAGTTCGGTGACCTGCGGACCGCAAGTTCCCCGTCCACCACCCACGGCTTGTCGATGATCCGGCCAACTCCGAGGATGGCCACCTCGGGGTGGTTGATGATGACCGCAGATCCGTCAACCCCAAAAAACACTGTAGTTATTCAGGGTGAACGTGCCGCTGCCCAGCTGCTCCGGCGTCGCTTTGCCCTCGCGTACGACGGCGGTGAGCCGGCGGATCTCCGCATCCAGTTCGCGGGCACTGAGTTTGTCCGCGTTGCGTACCGAGGGGACCATCAGGCCGCGGTCCGCCTGGGCCGCGAAACCCAGGTTGCTGCCGCGAAGCCCAAGATCTCCACCGGATTTTTAAACGCTTTTCACATTGTCCAGGCGTCGGAACCGAACTTCGTCCTGGCTCCAAAGGGACAACGAGGCCAGGTAGTAAATGGGAATATGGGCAAATCCCCGAGCAGGGCGTATGATCATCAAAGAATTCATGCAGGAACCATGTGGGAGGAAACCGTGGACAGCGCTGCCAAATTTGTGCCGGTCGGGGAAGTCAGCGCCGACGAACGCTCAAGGATCGCCGTCGGCAAGGCCGGGGTGCGCAGGGACGATCGCTACGCCGTTGCGGTAAACGACGACGGCGAAATCCTCTTAACTCCGCTCGTCTCCATCCCGAAACGGGAACTGCTGATCTGGGAGAACGCTCAAATCCGCGAGGCAGTCAGCCTCGGCCTCCTCCAGTCCGCTGCCAACGAGACCACGAGCCTGGGTGACTTCAGCCAGTACGCAGACGATCAGGACGACGAGTGACAGAACCATTCGATCTGCGCTTCACACGCGTAGCGGCCGAGCAGATGGAAGCATTGACTGGTGATGGCCACGCGGAAAAGAAGCTGAAGAAGGTCCGCAGG
This sequence comes from Pseudarthrobacter sp. S3, assembly GCF_050156905.1. NCBI lineage: Bacteria > Bacillati > Actinomycetota > Actinomycetes > Micrococcales > Micrococcaceae > Pseudarthrobacter > Pseudarthrobacter sp. S3. The sequence goes on from NZ_CP189583.1 coordinate 3,347,320, forward strand.
GCACTTGGCCGGCTCCAAACCAATCCGTCCCATCCAGGACTGAATTCACACAAGTATTCATCCATGGCCGGTACTAACGGCGAAGAGGTTTGGGACTCATACGTGGAGAACAACACTCCTTCTGCATGGCGTATTTTCTGGCATTACGGCCCGGGAACCCGAGTGATCACCATTGTGACAATTACTCCCCATCCCTGAGTCGATGCTTCTTGAATCGTCACTCATATCGAGAGACGCCTCTGCGTTCGCGGCATTCACGAGACCGAAGTTGGCGTGGAGGAGAACCAGGCCCCGCGCTTTCACAGGTCCGCGAGCACCGACGCCGGGTTCTCGATCGGCAGCAACAAACCGCAGGAACCCGGCCGCGGCGCCGCCGTCGCACACGCGGTGATCAAAGGTCAGCGTCAGTTCGGTGCCCTTGCGGACGGCCAGTTCCCCCTCCACCACCCACGGTTTGTCGATGATCCGGCCAACTCCGAGGATGGCCAACCCAGCCGTGACAAACCGAGCGATGAACGCCATATTCCCGGCGTATTGTGCGGATCGGACTTCTTAAGGCCTGCCCGCAGTTCCACCAACGCGGTGGCATCCACGTCCACCCAGACAGTGGCTGCGCTTCCGCGATCACCACGGCCCGGCCGGTCTTCCGGACGGACGCGCACACTGTCTCGTCGTCGAACGGCACGATGGAGCGGACGTCGATGACTTCCAGCGAGCGCCCCTCCTCCGCAGCAGCAGCTGCGGCCGCAAGCGCCGTAGGCACAGATGGTCCGTAGGCGATGAGCGTTGCGTCAGTCCCGGCACGGGCGACGGCGGCCCGGCCTTCCGAGGATGTGCCCGCCTCGACGCTAAGTGAGTGCTGCGCCCGGAGATCCTCCAGGTCCACCAGGTACTAAACAGGCCCCCCAACCTGAAGGTGCCAGCCCCTAACCCCTAACCCTGTCCCCCTCCTGGGGCAAAATCCCTTGCCACGTTTGTTGGTGAAGCCTAGGCTCGTCCTACCCACACCCTGGCAGCATGGTCTCAGCCGCCGGTTACTTCAATCAGCGCCATGGAGAGCCGTCATGAAATCAGATACCAAGCGATTCCTGGGCCAGATCCTCGCCTTCTGCCTTGCCGTTACCGGACTGATGGTTGCCTCGGCCCCGGCCGCGCAGGCGGCCACCACATACGGCTACCAGAGCATCGCCTATTCAGGGGTGGCCAACCCGCCAACCTCGGATAAGCCCCAGAGCAAGCTTTGGTTCAACGACGGTTCCTGGTGGGCGGACATGTGGACCACAGGAAGTGGATGGCACATCTTTCGCTTGGACCGCAGCACACACAAGTGGGTCGATACCGGCGTGCTGAACGACAGCCGGTCTAGCACACTCGCCGATACCCTCTGGGACGGCTCCCACCTTTACATCGCTTCCCACGTGGTGACGATAAGCAGCGATGGAACCACCAAAGCCTCGATTTCCGGCCAGCCTGCCAAGTTGTACCGCTACAGCTACACGGCCGGCAAATACACCCGCGATGCCGGATTCCCGACCACTATCACCAACAACAGCAGCGAATCGATGACCATCGACAGGGACTCCACCGGTGCCATCTGGGCCACCTGGACCCAGGTCGCCGGAAACTCCACCTCCGGATTCACGAATACCGTGTACGTCAATGCGTCCGCACCCGGCGGCACGAGCTGGCCAGCACCCTTTGTCCTTCCCGTGTCCAACCCCCGCCCTGCGCCCGACGACATTTCTGCTGTGGTTTCCTACGCAAAGAACAAGATCGGCGTGATGTGGAGCGACCAACGCACCGGAAGCATGTGGTGGGCAACCCGAACCGACGGCACCTCGCCAACGGCTACTTCGTCCTGGAATATGCAGCCGGCCATTCAGGGCAAAGGGCAGGCTGATGACCACCTGAACCTCAAGGCGCTTCTCGCGGACCCGTCCGGAAGGGTTTACGCAGCAGCCAAGACCAGCCTGGACACCACGTCCTCGGATAAGTCGCTGCCGCAGTTACAGCTGCTCGTTTTCAAACCCGGTACCGGCTCGTTCACCAAATCCACCATTGCTACCGTCGGCGACTGCGTCACGCGACCCCAACTTCTTCTGGACACACAGAATAACAAGGTTCATGTATTCCTCACCGCCCCGTCCGCGAGTGGCTGCGCCTACATCGGCGCGACGGGCAGCATCTACGAGAAGACGGCCTCAATGGACAGCCCGGTGTTCGGCACGGGCCGCGGAACGCCGGTGATCCAAGACGGCGCCTCGGACCACGTTAATGACGTCACCACTACAAAGCAGGCCGTGAACCGCTCGACCGGGATCGTGGTGATGGCTACGAACAGCGTCACCAAGCGCTACTGGTACTCCGACCGGCCGCTCTGAAGCCGCAGGGGTCACTTTCACGGCAGCGCCAGCAGTGGTGCCCCAAACTGGGTAACAGCAGATTTCGTTTTGGAGGCTCATAACGACATCTGCTGTTACCTAGTGGGGTGGGGCGGGGGTCAGAGGTCCGCGAGCACCGACCCCGGGTTCTCGATCGCATCAGCCACGAACCGGAGGAATCCGGCTGCCGTGCCGCCGTCGCAGACACGGTGGTCGAACGTGAGCGTCAGCTCGGTGACCTTGCGGACCGCGAGTTCCCCGTTCACCACCCATGGCTTGTCCATGATGCGCCCCACGCCCAGGATGGCCACCTCGGGGTGGTTGATGATGGCAGCCGAGCCGTCCACGCCGAAGACCCCGTAGTTGTTCAGGGTGAAGGTGCCGCTGCCCAGTTGCTCCGGCGTCGCTTTGCCTTCGCGTACGACGGCGGTGAGCCGGCGGATCTCCGCGTCCAGTTCGCGGGCACTGAGTTTGTCCGCGTTGCGTACCGAGGGGACCATCAGCCCACGGTCCGTCTGGGCCGCGAAGCCCAGGTTGATCCCGGCGAAGCCAACGATCTCCTGAGAGCCGTCGGCAGCAGTTTCGATGCGAGTATTGAGGTCCGGGAATCGTTTTAACCCAGCAGTGACAAAACGCGCGATGAACGCGAGCAGCCCCGGCGTATTGTGCGGATCGGACTTCTTGAGGCCTGCCCGGAGTTCCACCAGCGCGGTGGCATCCACGTCCACCCAGACAGTGGCCTCAGGGATCTCCGCGCGGCTGCGGGACATGTTGGCGGCAACGGCTTTCCGGACACCCTTGACGGGCGTCCGGGAGGAAATGCCAAGACCTGTGCGGGAATCGGCATCCCCCTGGGTTTCGCTTACCACGCGCTCCGGCTCAACCACCGGCCTCGCGTCAACCACCGGAGTGCTGATGACCGCTTCAACATCCCGGCGCATGATCAGTCCACTGTCACCCGAGCCGTGAACGTTGCCCAGGTCCACGCCGTGTTCACGGGCCATCCGCCGGACGAGCGGGGAAATGACAGCGCCGAGCTTGCCCGGGACGCGAGTACGGAGCAGCGAGAGGTCGTCCACCCCCGGGGCCTCCTTTCGCGGAGCCCGAGTGCGCCGCGCCTGGCTGTTGCCGCCGGGAGTGCCGTAGCCGATCAGCACGTTTCCGGAACCAGCCTTCTCCTCCTCGCGGTAGGCCTGAGCAGCAGCCGGCGCGGATGATGCCGCCCCGGGAGTGGCATCGGGCCTGTCGGAGCCGGACGGCGTGCTGCTTGCAGCAATGCCGTCCGGCGAAGGGGCGGGGGCGGCATCATCCGCGCTGGCCACCGAGCCAGCCGGAAGCACGGAGATCAGCGGCTTGCCCACATCCAGCGTCTGGCCCGGTTCGCCGTGGAGCACCGTCACCGTGCCGGCGTACGGGGATGGGACTTCCACCATGGACTTGGCCGTCTCCACTTCAGCGATGGGCTGGTCCACACGGATTTCGTCGCCCACGGATACCAGCCAGTTGACCAGTTCGGCTTCCGTCAGGCCTTCGCCGAGGTCGGGCAGCAGGAATACTTTCGGTTCGCTCATGGTCAGTTCTCCCACTGGAGGTCGTCAACGGCGTCGAGGATGCGGTCCACGCCGGGCAGGTAGTAGTGCTCGAGCTTCGGTGCGGGGTACGGGACGTCAAATCCCGTGACGCGGCGGATGGGGGCGGCGAGGTAGTGGAAGCAGCGTTCCTGGACGCGCGCCACGATCTCGGAGGACACGGACGCGAAGCCGTGCGCTTCGGCAATCACTACGGCCCGGCCGGTCTTCCGGACGGACGCGCACACGGTCTCGTCGTCAAAGGGAACGATGGAACGGACGTCGATAACTTCCAGCGAGCGCCCCTCTTCCGCAGCGGCCGCGGCAGCCGCCAGCGCCGTGGGCACCGACGGTCCGTAGGCGATCAGCGTTGCGTCGGTGCCGGAACGGGCGACGGCGGCCCGGCCTTCCGAGGACGTGCCAGCCTCGGCGTTAAGAGAGTGCTGCGCCCGGAGATCTTCAAGGTCCACCAGGTCCTTGGACCAGTAGAGCTTCTTGGGCTCCATAAACATGACGGGGTCGTCCGAATCAATGGCCTCGCGCAGCATCCGGTAGGAATCGGCCACCGTGGCGGGGGTAAACACTTTCAGGCCGGCGGTGTGGGCGTAGTAGGACTCGGAGGAGTCGCAGTGGTGCTCCACTCCCCCGATCCCGCCGGCGTACGGAATCCGGATCACTATGGGCAGCTTCACGGCGCCCTTGGTGCGGTTGTGCATCTTGGCCACGTGGCTGACGATCTGCTCGAACGCCGGGTACGCAAACGCGTCGAACTGCATTTCGATCACCGGCCGCATCCCGTTCATGGCCATCCCCACGGCCATGCCCACAATGCCGGACTCGGCCAGCGGGGTATCGAAGCAGCGCTGCTCCCCGAAGGTCTTCGTGAGGCCATCCGTGATGCGGAAGACCCCGCCGAGGAGGCCCACGTCCTCGCCGAAGACCAGGACCGACGGGTCGGCGTGCATGGCATCCGCCAACGCCGTGTTGAGGGCTTTGGCCATGGTGACGGCCTGCGGCCCGGATGCTTCAGCCGCAGAAGCGGCAGAGGCGGCAGCCCGGGCCGTTGCCGCGCTGACGTTGCCGTTCGCCTCGGACGAGGTGGTGATGGTCGGACTCACTTGGCAGTCTCCTCAGATGACGCTTCGCGGGCAAGTTCGTCAGCCAGCATGGCTGACTGCTCCTTCAGCTGTGGTGTGGGCACCGAGAACACGTGCCGGAAGAGTTCCTGCGGGTCCACCGGAACGTCCTCGCCCAGGCCGTCCCGCAACTGGGTGGCAACTGCTTCCGCTTTTTCCGAGATCCGCGCGGCGCCGTCGTCGTCCAGCAGTCCACGCCCGGTGAGGTAGGTCTTCATCCGGCTGATGGGATCCTTGGCCAGCCATTCGGCCACCTCGCTGTCCTGCCGGTAGCGGGTGGCATCATCGGCGTTGGTGTGCGCCTGCATCCGGTACGTGTGTGCCTCCACCAGGAGCGGCCCGGAACCTTCGCGGGCGAGCTTCACCGCCCGGTCAAGGACTGCGAGGAGGGCCACAACGTCGTTGCCGTCCACCCGTTCGCCGGCCATGCCGTAACCCACCGCCTTGTGGGCGAGCGATGGCGCCACGGACTGGTGCGCCAGCGGAACCGAGATGGCGTACTTGTTGTTCTGGACGAAGAAGACCACGGGCAGGTGGAAGACGGCGGCGAAGTTCAGGGCCTCGTGGAAGTCACCTTCGCTGGTGGCGCCGTCCCCGCACATCGCCAGGACCACGGTGTCCTCGCCGCGGAGCTTGGCCGCGTGCGCGACACCCACGCCGTGCAGCAGCTGGGTGGTGAGCGGCGTGCACTGGATGCCCACCTTGTGCCGGGCCGGATCGTAGCCGCTGTGCCAGTCACCCCGGAAAATAGTCATGGTCTCCACGGGATCAACCCCCCGGGCCATGACCGCCACAGCGTCCCGGTAGGTGGGGAACAGCCAGTCGCCGTCGGAGAGGCAGAGTGCGGCTGCCACCTGGCAGGCTTCCTGACCGTGGCTGGACGGATACACGGCCATGCGTCCCTGCCGGACCAGCGCAGAGTTCTGGTCGTTGACCCGGCGGCCGACGACGAGCTGCTCGTAGGCAGCCAACAGTTCCTCGTCGGAGGGCAACGGGTACTCGTGGCCGGGTTCGGTGCCCTGCTCGCCTTCTGCTTTGAGCCGCCCGTCCGGGTCCACCATCTGGATCTGGTGGCGGGCGGGCAGCATGTAGTCCTCCACCGTGATGCCGAACTTGCGCACCGCTTCGGATACTGCATCTTCAGCCGGCAAACGCTGGGCCTGGTCCTGGGCAGGGTGGTCCGCGGAGATCGTCATTGGTCCGTCCTTCTGTAGCCACTAGTCGGTTCCAGTATGTCCCTCAGAGAAGTTTCGTATCCAGTACCTGAGCGAATCGTGGAGAAGACAGGTGCATAAGGTCATTTTGAGAGACGAATCGCAACCAGCGGTGGCGCTGCAGCAGGGAGCCGTGGACGTATTGGCGCGCATATCGGTCCGGGCGGTGTCGGCATCGCCCAGGGATAAAAAATCGCCCCAGCCTTAATGGCGGAGGCGACAATTTCACTCGACTTGTTCGTCAGAGTTCACGGTCCACCCATCGGGCTGGTGGCAGCGACTTTTGCGGGCTTTCACCTGAATAACAAGCTCTGCGTCCACGGAGCGAGCGTATCGCTGGAGCGTGAACAGCGTCGGGTTGCCTCCGAGTCGCTCAAACTCGGAGACCGTCGACTGGGACGTTCCCATAATTTTGGCTAGTTGGCTCTGCTTTATTTTCAGGTGCTTCCGGCGCTCCACCAGCTGAAGGATGGTTTCCGTCAGCGTACGGGCATCCTCCTTCGCATGAACTACCGACGAGTCTTCAGCGTCAATGCCGAGCTCGTCAAAGAGTTTGCTCATTACCGTCTCCCTTCGCGGTCATCTAACTATCGGCTACAACCGATATTCGCGTCAATTCATTTCACGTTGTCCGGTGCGGCGGACGGCGGCTCGGCAGTGAGCGACGCGCTGGGAGTCGGCGGCGGCGTGGACTTGGGGAAGGTGCCCGCGCGTTGCCGCCAGCACGCCGGCGAGAATGATCGTGGCGACGACTCCGGCGAGGAGCAGGCCACCGCCGTCGAACCTCCGGCGGCAAGCCGGTGACCGGCTCGGGGGCAGCGCGGCCGGAGCCGCTCCCCCGCCCGGTATTTGGGGTTACCAACAATGGGGTCGAAGCGTATTATTTATGTATGACAAAAATACGGGAAACCATCGACGGCCTGCCGGTCACGGAAGAGATGATTCAGGCCTGGGCAAATGAAGCTGAGGCAGGCTATGAAGTCGAGAAGCTGCATCCTCCTCGGCGAGGCCGCCCGTCGTTGGGGCAAAGTCCCGGCGTGCAGCTGTCCGTGCGCCTGGAACCGGAGTTGGCGGAGCTATTGTCGCAGAGCGCTGCCGAAAGGCATATCAGTAAATCCGTTCTGATTCGCGACGCGGTTCGGCACTACTTGCACGCTTCGTGAAACGAACTGTCCACATTTCGGCCAGAAAACATGGAGTAAGTGAGGAAGACGCTCTACACGCAGTTGCTAACGGCATCCATGAAAGCTACCTCGACGATGGAAGCCCTGCACGCCGGCTCATCTTGGGCTTCGACATTCAAGGGACGCTGCTGGAGCTAGTCGTCTTACGGTTCGACAGCGGAAACGAAATGGTCATTCATGCCATGCCCGCCCGCAAGCAATACCTGAAGCTCCTGTCCGAACAGTGAGCGCTACGCCCCATGTGCCGCGCCCGGCGCAAAAGCTAATGCAGCGGCCGAGTCTCCTGCATGCTCCCCGAATTCAGCAGTCAGCCCGTCGGTGATGTGGAAATCCCCTCCCAGGCGGCCCACGTCCTCGCCGAAGACTAGGACGGACGGATCGGCCCGTCCGGGGTCCACCATCTGGATCTGACGACGGGCCCCAAGGGAAGTTTCGTATCCAGTACTTCGCGGAATCATGGAAGGTTCCGCCGGATGGACCTAGTCTTGAAGACGAATTGAAATGTGAGCTGGACAACGGACGGGAGCGGTGGACGAATTGGCACGACTTGAAGGAGAGTCCGGGGAGGTGCCGCTGGACGACGTCGATCGCAGGATCATCGCCGAACTCACCCGGGACGGGAGGATGTCCGTGACGCAGGTGGCCGAGAACGTCCACATCTCCCGGGCCCACGCGTACACCCGCATCGCCAGGCTGACCGGCGAAGGTGTCCTGACCAAATTCACGGCCTTGGTGGACCCCATCAAGGCCGGCCTCAAGTCCTCTGCTTACGTGACGTTGAAGGTGAGCCAGCATTCATGGCGTGAGCTGCGCGAGCAGCTGCGCGCGATCCCGGAGGTCCATCACATCGCCCTCGTGGGCGGCGATTTTGACGTGATCCTGCTGGTGCGCGCCATCGACAACACCGACCTGCGGCGCGTGATTTTCGATCAATTGCAGGCCATGCCGGGCGTCCAGGACACACAGACTTTCCTGGTGTTTGAGGATGTGGATACGCGCTAGTAGATGGCGTCCACGAGGCATCGCCGCGTCCGCAGGAGCCGGCTCACTGAATCAGCGTGGCCCAGGACTCCAGGAACTTCTCAGCAAGATGGGCGTGGCCGGCGGTGTTCGGGTGCGCACCGTCAAAGTCGAATCCCGGGCTGTTGGCACCCGTGAACCAGCCGGCCTCGTAGGCGTCGATGAACGGAGCACCGGCGGCTGCGGCGCCGGCGCGGACGGCGCTGTTCACACGTTGCAGTTCCTCCGCTAGCGGCTGGGGGGCCGAGGGTCCAAGAACAATTGTCTGGACGCCGGGCCACAACCTGCGGGCCGTCTCGATTGTCTGCGCCGTGGCGGTTTGAATTTCATCGGGGCTGGTGATCAGGGCGTCGTTCTGGCCGCCTTGCAGGATGAGGACGTTGGGGACGAAGCGCGGATCCTCAGCGATTTCCCGCAACCGGACTTCGTACTCACGTGCCTGGTTGTCCTGCGGACCACCGCCCCACGCGAAGCCGGTTCCGCCTACGCCGTCGATGTTGGCGGGGTATCCGAGTGAGTCGGCAACAAGGTACGCCCACCCCTCGCCTGGCTGGTCCGCGCCCACACCGGCAGTGTACGAATCGCCAAGAATCAGGAGGACAGGCTGGGTGGGAAGCTGGATTTTCAGCTGTTGGACAGTGGCTGTGGGTGCCGGGGTCGCCATAGTCGGCGTGGCCGCCGGCGAGCTTGCCGGCATGGGGCTTACGGCATCGCCTGGACCACGCGGATTCGTCAGGGCGATACCCGCTACCCCGAACGCGGCTACGGCCAGCAGAAAAAGTGCACCGTATTTGATCCACTCCCGCCTGGTCATGCTGGGCTGCTACCGTTGCTCGTCACCCGGCACATCATACTGGCCCGAAATGGCCGACGGCGGCGGGCGGGCTAATTGCGACGGTCCGGTGTTCCGAGCAGCCGGGGCAGTCCGGACCAGCTACGTTCTCAGCTGTCCGCGATTCTGCGGTTCGACGGACTCTCCCTGCGTCGCCGAAGCGGAGCAGTCGTCACCACGGCCCACAAACTGGTGCGGGCAATTCATAAGTTCCAAGCCGTCCCCGGAAGTCACTCTGATTCGCATGGGATCCTGCGTTTTCCGTCCACTCCGCCATCGACGGGGGCTCTAGTCGTTTCAGATGATGGCGCCGGCGGCGACCCTGTGGGCACCACCCCTGGAAGCCGCCGGCACAATAAGTAAACCGAATGTGCCGTTGCCGTACACGAGTAGCCGGTACCCGATCTTTTCTCCACCACTACGGGCTCGGCGACCAAATCCCTTCCATCGCCCAAGTCAGGTGTCGTTAGCCGGGGTCAGATATCGGCCAGAACCGTGGCGGGCTTTTCGATGGCATCCGCAACGAACCGCAGGAATCCGGCTGCGGTGCCGCCGTCGCAGACACGGTGATCGAACGTGAGCGTCAGTTCGGTGACCTTGCGGACCGCGAGCCCGCCGTCCACCACCCACGGTTTGTCGATGATGCGTCCCACCCCGAGGATCGCCACCTCGGGGTGGTTGATGATGGCTGCGGAGCCGTCCACCCCGAAGACACCGTAGTTGTTCAGCGTGAAGGTGCCGCTGCCCAGTTCCTCCGGCGTCGCTTTGCCCTTGCGTACGACGCCGGTGAGCCGGCGGATCTCCACGTCCAGTTCGCGGGCACTGAGTTTGTCCGCGTTGCGTACCGAGGGGACCATCAGTCCGCGGTCCGTCTGCGCCGCGAAGCCCAGGTTGATGCCGGCGAAGCCAACGATCTCCTGGGAGCCGTCGGCGGCAGTACTTCGCAGAATCATGGAAGGTTCCGCCGGATGGACCTATTTTGGAAGACGAATTGAAATGTGATCCGGACAACGGGCAGGAGCGGTGGACGAATTGGCACGACTATCGGTCCGGCGGAGTGGGCATCCCCCAGGGATTAGAGATCGCCCCCGCCCTTTTGGCCGGGGGCGATAATTTCGTATGCCTTGTTCGTCGGAGTCCGTACGGATACCGGCATCCGCAGAGCCCAAGTTCGGCGCTCTCAATTGCAGACCGGGCCAATGATCCCTCAGCCATAAACTGCTCCGTGAACACCGCGCCTCTGAGACCAGATTGAAAAGGGTAAAACCGTCTTGGCCCCACGCCTGCCTCACGCGGAGCTGCCCGAACAAACAAACGACCGCTTTCGTGGCAGCCTCTTCAGCCGGTAAACGCTGGGCCTGGGCTGGCGCCTTTCCGAGGAGCTAGCGGCTAGAACTCCCCTTTTCCACAATCATTAGCAATGGCATAGACTGTGGAGGTCGTTAGGAGACGTCATCGCTGTCAAGGACCGCCGCACCAGAATGAAGCTTGGCCACGGGGCCGGCACCCTGAATGCATGGATCAGCTCTGCCCGTCCCTCGTTTTCTGAACAGGACCTGGTCTCAGCCCTGGTAGACATGACCCGCAGCACGACGGCAGCCGACCTGTCTGCACGCGACCGGGACTTCTGGGACAAGAACTCGGGAATCGCAGCCGACCATGCCGCCGTCGCTATCGCCTCCGCGGCGAACGCCGCCGCCCGGCTCGTTCTTGACGCTTCTGCCCTCACAGCCGCCGAGGTCGCCGAGCGCATGCGCATGTCCGCGTCCACCATCCGACACTACAAATCGGCACGGAAGCTCTACTCGTACCTAATCAACGGCAAGTTAGCCTTCCCGCAATGGCAGTTTAACGATACGGGTGACAAGTCGATCCCCTCCTTGGAGGACGTTCTTGGTGCGTTGCCCGACGACCTGCACCCGCAGGCGGTGGCCGGGTTCTTCCTAACGCCCCAACCCGACCTGGTCCTGAACGGAATGCACGTCTCGGCCAAGTCATGGCTGGAGGCCGGCGGCAGCAAGAAGGTCGTCGTCGACCTTGCCGAGGGACTGGCGGCCGGCTACTGATGCCGGACCAGTACCCGCCGGACACGGCTACCCTGCGGGCTCTGGGGTACGAAGCAAAGACGATACCGGCTGGCTCCGTGCTGTGGCGGATCCACTTCACCACCTCGTGGCATGTGGTGCCGTGGAACCGCCTGCGCACCTGGGGGCCCGTGCCGGGCTCACGCTGGGAACCTCACCCGCTGCCGCCAGGTGATGCCGCGCCGTTGGGTGCCGCCTACCTCGGTGAGGACGTGCTGACGTGCTTGGCGGAGGTATTCCAGCTGACCCGTTTCGTCGACGTCGACCGCGACGACCCTTACGTCACTGCGTTTAGTACCACGCGTGACCTGGTACTGGCCGACCTCACGGGAGACTGGCTGCTGCCGGCCGGCGGTTCGGCGCAGATCGCTTTCGGCGAGAAGGAGCGAACCCGAGCCTGGGCCCGTGCTATCCATGAGACGTGGCCGGACCTTGATGGCGTGTACTCCCTCTCGGCCATGGCCCTGAGCCGCAAGGTGGTGACACTGTGGACCGAGGACGCCATACCGGCCGCCCCAGAGTTCTCCTCACCCCTGAACGCGCCGGGCATCGTCTCCGATGTGATGGCAACTGCTGCGAAGATCCGTTACACCAGCAACATCGTCCTCTGAACACGCCCACCACCGCTAACCGTCCCTGAGGGAAGTTTCGTATCCAGCACTTCGCCGAATCGTGGAAGGTTCCGTCGGTTGCACCTACTCTGGAAGACGAATTGAAATGTGATCCGGACAACGAGCGGGAGCGGTGGACGAATTGGCACGACTTGAAGGCGAGCCCGGCGAGGTGCCGCTGGACGACGTCGATCGCCGGATCATCGCCGAACTCACCCGGGACGGCAGGATGTCCGTGACGCAGGTGGCGCAGAACGTCCACATCTCCCGCGCCCACGCCTATACCCGGATCGCCAGGCTGACCGGCGAAGGGGTGCTGACCAAATTCACGGCCCTGGTGGACCCCATCAAGGCCGGACTGAAGTCCTCCGCCTACGTGACGCTCAAGGTGAGCCAGCACTCGTGGCGTGAGCTTCGCGAGCAGCTGCGCGCCATACCGGAGGTCCACCACATCGCCCTCGTGGGAGGCGATTTTGATGTGATCCTGCTGGTGCGCGCCATCGACAACACCGACCTCCGTCGGGTGATCTTCGACCAGCTGCAGGCCATGCCGGGCGTCCAGGACACGCAGACTTTTCTGGTGTTTGAGGATGTGGATACGCGCTGATCACGGCCAACGGGCATGGCCGGGCCGGCAGAACGCGGCCCATCCGATCCCGCCACGCGAAGCCGCGCCCGTACCTGTACACCGAATTGAGAAAACATTTATTCTTTAAAAGTCTCGACTATATGAATTCTTCGGCGTAACTTTGCATCTGGAACAAGCGTCCGTGATCTGTATCACACCAGTGGGGCTCGGATTAGAGCAGGACTGGTGGGGCAGACTGAAAGGAGAAAGCCATGATTCTTAGGGAAATTTCGTTCGACCGGTTTATGTTCACCTGCACTGGGTGCGACCATGCCTGGGGTGCCGAGTATGACGTCCAGCATGTTGAGGACGGCCACGGACACGAACGGGACTACTTCTTTCGCAACGGACTGCACTGCACCGATCCCACCGGCCTCGGCGAAACGACGTGTCCCCACTGCGGCCGGACCGCGGTCATTGCCCACCACAGCGCCCGGCAGCCCGGTCCCCCTGCCACGGACGAGGCCCCTGAGGTGCCGGTCGAAACACCCGCCCCGGCCCCGGAGTTGCCGGCGGACATACCCGCCCCTGCCCGTAGCATCGATTGGGATACGGCGCCGCTGCTCTCAGGCTCTCGGTAGGCCCTACCGGCTAGGGAGACGGCTCCGACCGCGGCGAACACAGAGCCCCGGCTTCGCGTTGCTTACCGCGTCCCGGCCGGCTCCAGTTCCCGGGCGGGCTCCGGGGCGGAACGGACGACGTCGGGCTCCAGCCTTTTGGAGGCCCAGCGGCGGATGGGCCTCTCCACAAAGCGGAACGACAGGTAGGCCATAAGCACGGTCAGCGCCGCAGCCGCCGGGACGCGGAGCCAGAGTGACGGGACCAGCGGTATCAGCAGGAGATAGACGGGCAGGTGCCAGAGGTAGGCGGCGTAGGACAGGTCGCGGCCGGGGTTGGCCAGCCAGGGGTGGCTCAGGACCCGTGAGGCCAGGCCGACTGGCCGGAGGACGAGCGATCCGATCACCAGCCCGGCCAGGAGCGCCAACACCGCAGGGCCGAAGGTCCAGAAGACATCAAACCAGGCCCCGGGTGTGGTGGGCTCCTTGAGCGCGAACACGGCGGCCACCAGGGCGAGTGCCGCGAACGGACCGCCGCGGCGCACACCGGCGTGCAGCGAGCCGTGGAGGCGGGAGCCGGGGCGGATGGAGGACAACACCAGGGCCACGGCGCACCCCAGAAGCAGCTCGTCGGCCCGCGTGTCCGGCCCGTTGTAAATGCGGGCCAGCGATGCCCCACCGGAGACCAGGAAGAACCGCGAGACCAGGAACCCGGCCGCCAGGACGGCTGTGATCCAGGCGACCGTGCGGACCCGCCAGACGCGCAGCATCAGCAGCAGGAGCACCGGCCAGACCAGGTAGAACTGCTCCTCGACCGCGAGGGTCCAGGTGGGGCTCAGCGCGCCGCCGCCGGTCGAGGAACCAAAGGCTCCGAAGTTGGACAGGTTCATCACGTAGCCGGCGGCCGGAATGGCGTCGGCAGCCTGACCGCCCCACCCGGACGACGGAAAGATCAGGCCGCCCGTAACAACAACAGCACAAAGAACCAGCAGCGCCGGCCAGAGCCGGGCGAGCCGCTTGGCGTAGAAGACGCGCAAGCGCAGCCGGCCCGTGGCCCGGTACTCCTTCATGATCAGCAAAGTGATCACAAAGCCGCTGAGCGTAAAGAAGACGTCCACACCAATGGATCCGCCGGGGGCGAACCCGGTGACGGTGTGGAAGAGGAAGACTCCCGCTACCGCGACGGTGCGCAGGCCATCGAGTGCGTGCTGCCGCCCGGACAGCAGCCCGGATCCGGGCTGCAACGGGCGTTCCTTTACTACCGAGGTTTCCCGGTTTAACAAAAAATTCACTAAGCAAGCATATATAACGTTTTGATAACCCCGCTGGGTGGAGGCTGGGCGCCAGCTGGATGCGGTGGATCTTCAGACCGGCGCCCAGCAGCAACTAAATATCAGCCAGCACGGATCCCGGATTCTCGATCGCGTCAGCGACCAACCGCAGGAACCCGGCCGCGGTGCCGCCGTCGCACACGCGGTGATCGAACGTGAGCGTCAGTTCGGTGACTTTGCGGACGGCGAGTTCCCCGTCCACCACCCACGGCTTGTCCATGATGCGTCCCACCCCGAGGATCGCCACCTCGGGGTGGTTGATGATGGCTGCGGATCCGTCGACCCCAAAAACACCGTAGTTGTTCAGCGTGAAGGTGCCGCTGCCCAGTTGCTCTGGCGTGGCCTTGCCCTCGCGTACGACGGCGGTGAGCCGGCGGATCTCCGCGTCCAGGTCGCGGGCAGTGAGTTTGTCCGCGTTGCGGATGGAGGGGACCATCAGTCCGCGGTCCGTCTGGGCCGCGAAGCCCAGGTTGATGCCGGCGAAGCCAACGATCTCCTGGGAGCCGTCGGCAGCCGTTTCGATGCGGGTGTTCAGGTCCGGGAATCGTTTTAACCCAGCGGTGACAAAACGCGCGATGAATGCGAGGAGCCCGGGCGTATGGTGCGGATCAGACTTCTTGAGGCCTGCCCGGAGTTCCACCAGCGCCGTGGCATCAACGTCCACCCAGACGGTGGCCTCAGGAATTTCCGCACGGCTGCGGGACATGTTGGCGGCAACGGCTTTCCGGACACCCTTGACGGGCGTCCGGGAGGAAATTCCCAGTCCTGTGCGGGAATCGGCATCCCCCTGGGTTTCGCTCACCACGCGCTCCGGCTCAACCACCGGGCGCGCCTCAACCACCGGAGTGCTGATGACCGCTTCAACATCCCGTCGCATGATCAGTCCGCTATCACCCGAGCCGTGAATGTTGCCCAGGTCCACGCCGTGTTCCCGTGCCATGCGCCGGACGAGCGGTGAAATGACGGCGCCGAGTTTGCCAGGGACACTCGTCCGGAGGAGCGAGATGTCCACATCCGGGATTTCGACAGGCTCAATCACCGAAGCGACGGGCACTGTTCGGGGGGCCCTGGTTCGCCGGGCAGCGCCACTGCCGCCGGGAGTCCCGTAGCCGATCAGCACATTTCCGGACCCGGCCTTCTCTTCTTCACGGTAGGTATCCGCTGCGCCGGTTTCAGCAGGCTTGGTTTCGGCAGGCTCAACCACCGAGGCAGGCTCAACTACCGGCGCCGTCGAGCCCACCGGAAGCACGGAGATCAGCGGCTTGCCCACGTCCAGTGTCTGGCCGGGCTCGCCGTGGAGCACCGTCACCGTGCCGGCGTATGGGGATGGGACTTCCACCATGGATTTGGCTGTCTCCACTTCGGCGATGGGCTGATCCACCCGGATCTCATCCCCCACAGAAACGAGCCAGTTGACCAGCTCGGCTTCGGTGAGGCCTTCGCCGAGGTCGGGCAGCAGGAATACTTTCGTTTCACTCATGGTCAGTTCTCCCACTGGAGGTCGTCTACGGCGTCGAGGATACGGTCCACGCCGGGCAGGTAGTAGTGCTCGAGCTTCGGCGCGGGGTACGGAACATCAAATCCCGTGACGCGGCGGATGGGCGCCGCGAGGTGGTGGAAGCAGCGTTCCTGTACCCGCGCCACGATCTCGGAGGACACGGAAGCGAACCCGTGCGCTTCCGCGATCACCACTGCCCGGCCGGTCTTGCGGACGGACGCGCACACCGTCTCATCGTCGAAGGGAACGATGGAGCGGACGTCGATGACTTCCAGCGAGCGCCCCTCCTCCGCGGCGGCGGCGGCAGCCGCCAGCGCGGTGGGCACCGACGGTCCGTAGGCGATGAGCGTTGCGTCGGTGCCGGAGCGGGCGACGGCGGCCCGGCCTTCCGAGGACGTGCCAGCCTCGACGTTAAGAGAGTGCTGCGCCCGGAGATCGTCAAGGTCCACCAGGTCCTTGGACCAGTAGAGCTTCTTGGGCTCCATAAACATGACGGGGTCGTCCGAATCGATGGCTTCGCGGAGCATCCGGTAGGCATCGGCCACGGTGGCGGGGGTGAACACCTTCAGGCCGGCGGTGTGGGCGTAGTAGGACTCGGAGGAGTCGCAGTGGTGCTCCACTCCCCCGATCCCGCCGGCATAGGGAACCCGGATCACCATGGGCAGTTTCACGGTCCCCCGGGTCCGGTTGTGCATCTTGGCCACGTGGCTGACGATCTGTTGGAACGCCGGATACGCAAAGGCATCGAACTGCATCTCCACCACCGGCCGCATCCCGTTCATGGCCATCCCCACGGCCATGCCCACAATGCCGGACTCGGCCAGCGGGGTATCGAAGCAGCGCTGCTCACCGAACGTCTTGGTGAGACCGTCCGTGATGCGGAAAACCCCGCCCAGCAGACCCACGTCCTCGCCGAAGACCAGGACGGACGGATCGGCGTGCATCGCATCCGCCAAAGCGGTGTTGAGGGCCTTGGCCATGGTGACGGCCTGCGGTCCGCTGGCCTCGACGGTCGCCGCTGCGGACGCCGCAGCCCGGGCAGTTGCCGCGCTGACGTTGCCGTTCGCCTCGGACGACGTGGTGATGCTCGGACTCACTTGGCAGTCTCCTCAGACGACGCTTCGCGGGCAAGTTCGTCGGCCAGCATGGCCGACTGTTCTTTCAGCTGTGGTGTTGGCACCGAGAACACGTGCCGGAAGAGTTCCTGGGGGTCCACCGGGACGTCCTCGCCCAGGCCGTCCCGCAACTGGGTGGCAACCGCTTCCGCCTTGTCCGCGATCCGCGCGGCGCCGTCGTCGTCCAGTAATCCGCGCCCGGTGAGGTAAGCCTTCATCCGGCTGATCGGATCCTTGGCCAGCCACTCGGCCACCTCGCTGTCCTGCCGGTAGCGGGTGGCGTCGTCGGCGTTGGTGTGTGCCTGCATCCGGTACGTATGGGCCTCGACGAGGAGCGGCCCGGAACCTTCGCGGGCGAGCTTCACCGCCCGGTCCAGCACTGCGAGGAGAGCCACAACGTCATTGCCGTCCACCCGTTCGCCGGCCATGCCGTAACCCACCGCCTTGTGGGCGAGCGACGGCGCCACGGACTGGTGCGCCAGCGGAACCGAGATGGCGTACTTGTTGTTCTGGACGAAGAAGACCACGGGCAGGTGGAAGACGGCGGCGAAGTTCAGGGCCTCGTGGAAGTCACCTTCACTGGTGGCGCCGTCCCCGCACATCGCCAGGACCACGGTGTCTTCGCCGCGGAGCTTGGCCGCGTGCGCGACACCCACGCCGTGCAGGAGCTGGGTGGTGAGCGGCGTGCACTGGATGCCCACCTTGTGCCGGGCCGGATCGTAGCCGCTGTGCCAGTCGCCGCGGAAGATGGTCATGGTTTCCACGGGATCAACTCCGCGGGCCATGACCGCCACGGCGTCCCGGTAGGTGGGGAACAGCCAGTCGCCGTCGGAGAGGCAGAGTGCGGCTGCCACCTGGCAGGCTTCCTGGCCGTGGCTGGACGGGTACACGGCCATGCGGCCCTGCCGGACCAGCGCAGAGTTCTGGTCGTTGACCCGGCGGCCGACGACGAGCTGCTCGTAGGCAGCCAGCAGTTCCTCGTCGGAGGGCAACGGGTACTCGTGGCCGGGTTCGGTGCCCTGCTCGCTGTCTGCTTTGAGCCGTCCGTCCGGGTCCACCATCTGGATCTGGTGACGGGCGGGCAGCATGTAGTCCTCCACCGTGATGCCGAACTTGCGCACCGCTTCGGATACGGCATCTTCAGCCGGCAGGCGCTCGGCCTGGTCCTGCGCAGGGTGGTCCGCGGAGATCGTCATTGGTCCGTCCTTCTGTAGCCACTAGTCACCCCCAGTATCGCCCCAAGGGAAGTTTCGTATCCAGTACTTCCCAGAATCATGGAAGGTTCTGCAGAATGGGCCTAATCTGGAAGACGAATTGAGATGTGATCTGGACAACGAGCGGGAGCGGTGGACGAATTGGCGCGACTTGACGGAGATTCCGGGGAGGTGCCCCTGGACGACGTGGACCGCAGGATCATCGCCGAACTCACCCGGGACGGGCGGATGTCCGTGACCCAGGTGGCCGAGAACGTCCACATTTCCCGCGCCCATGCCTATACCCGCATCGCCAGGCTCACCGGCGAGGGTGTGCTGACCAAATTCACGGCGTTGGTGGACCCCATCAAGGCCGGGCTAAAGTCCTCCGCCTACGTGACCCTGAAGGTAAGCCAGCACTCCTGGCGCGAACTGCGCGAGCAGCTCAGTTCCATCCCGGAGGTCCATCACATCGCCCTCGTGGGCGGCGATTTTGATGTGATCCTGCTGGTGCGCGCCATCGACAACACCGACCTGCGGCGGGTGATCTTCGATCAGCTGCAGGCCATGCCGGGCGTCCAGGACACGCAGACTTTCCTGGTGTTTGAGGATGTTGATACGCGGTAGGTCTCCGGAGGACCCGCAGCGGCCTAGTTCGTGCGTCCGGCCAGCTCCAGCTCGCGGGAGGGCTCCTGGGCAGGCACCGGAACAGGACGGACGACGGCGGGCTCCAGCTTTCTGGAGGCCCAGCGGCGGATGGGTGTTTCCACAAACCGGAATGACAGGTAAGCCATCATCACGGTCAGGATTGCCGCCAGCGGCACCCGCACGGCGAGTGACGGAACTATGGGAATCAGCAGGATAAAGACCGGCAAGTGCCACAGGTACATGCCATAGGACAGGTCCCGGCCCGGGCCGGACAGCCAGCGATGGGCCAGAATCTTTGAGATCAGGCCGTCAGGCTGAAGGACAAACCACCCAACGACGAGCCCGGACAGTACCGCCAAGGCGGTCGGGCCCACGGTCCAGAAGACGTCAAACCAGGCACCGGGCGTGGTCGGCTCTTTGAACATGAACACGGCGAGCACCAGGGCGAGCCCCGCGAACGGACCAACCCGGCGCACACCGGTCTGGAGGGACACGTGGAGCCCCGAGCCCGGGCTGATGGACGTCAACACCAGGGCCATGGCGCATCCCAGCAGCAACTCGTCGGCCCGCGTATCCGGCCCGTTGTAGATCCGGGCCAACGATGCCCCGCCGGAAACCAGGAAGAACCGTGAAACCAGGAACCCAGCCGCCAGGACGGCCGTGATCCAGGCGACAGTGCGGACCTTCCAGAACCGCAGCATGACAAGAAGCAGCACCGGCCAGACCAGGTAGAACTGCTCCTCGACGGCGAGAGTCCAAGCTGGGCTCAACGCACCTCCACCGGTGGAGGAACCGAAGGCCCCAAAGTTGGACAGGTTCATCACGTAGCCGGCCGCCGGAATGGCATCGGCTTCCTGACCGCCCCACCCGGACGACGGAAAGACCAGCCCGACCATGACCACGACAGCACAAAGAACCAGCAGCGCCGGCCAGAGCCGGGCGAGCCGTTTGGCGTAGAAAACCCCAAGACGGAGCCGGCCCGTGGAGCGGTACTCCTTCATGATCAGCAGGGTGATGACAAACCCACTGAGCGCGAAGAAAACATCCACGCCAATGGATCCACCGGGGGCGAAACCGGTGACGGTGTGGAAGAGAAATACGCCAGCTACCGCGACAGTGCGCAGGCCATCGAGCGCATGCTGCCGCCCGGACACCAGCCCAGGTTCGGGCGCGGCCGGGCGTTCGCTCATGTTTAGGATTTCGCTACTTGACCAAAAATTCACTCATCAAGCATATATAACGTTTACATAACCCCGCTGAGTGCAGGCTGGGCGCGAGCTGGGTACGGCGGGTCAAAGGCCGATATTGCGGGCCTTTGGGGAGCCAACCAGCGGCTCAGCGCACGCACGCCTTTGCGGGGTCCGGCGAGGCCTGGCCGTTGCCCCTGCGGATCCAAGACCGTTCCGCTCACGAGGTTGATCCTTCGAATGGTTCGTGGTGGGCCGCCCCCTACGGTAAGGAACTTGACCGGAGCGACCAACGTAAGCGAGCAGTCTGCTTGCATCATTCCTGTTTCGCCCAATTCGAAGACGGCGTCCGCTGGTGCGAACATCTCTGGGCCGGGCGAAGTATCTGAACACCGCGCTCTGGTGCTCCTCCACGTCAAACAAATGCCCGGTTGTTGCGGGGACGACAACAGTGAAACGAGACAATATCAACCGACAGCCACCTTCCCGGACTTGTTAGATGTCCCGTTGAAGGCCACATCGCGGTGGAAACTGCGGTCGGCTAGGGGTCTATAAGGCGGGATAAGTGCTGTTCGCCCGCCCCTATTGATGGCGGGCGGTCTTGTCGTGCTGCGCGGCCTGCGCACAGTTAGGTTCACATGCGGCACCCTAAGCTAATTTGCTCACTGAGTAACTGTGTACTTCACCCAAGTACTCACTGCCGAAAAAGGCACGTAACTTCCACGCTGGTTCATGCCGTTGCGCCAAAATAGCTTTTAGTCATGGCTAGCGAGGTTGGCAAAAGGGATGAGTCGGTGCCCCCAGCGGATACCGAGGTAAAGCGCCGTGGGCTTCTCAGATTCGGATCCCTAATGGCTGCATTCACTGGTACTTCCGCCGTGGTCGGACTTGGTGCAAGTAGCGCCCATGCCGCTCCAGGCGATAAGTACGTTCCACAAGCGGAAAAGGGTGCCCCTTCAGGTGTGGCAGCTTTGGACGGCTCGGCCAAGGTCCCGCCTTCGCAGCTTCCTGACCTTTCAGCCACCTATGCTCCTGCCGCTGGATCGCCCAGCTATGCGCCACGACTCGCCCGCAGCGCGGCGAAGACAACAAACTACACAGCTGCGGCAAACGAGCATGTTCTCTGCAACGCCGTCACCGGACCCATAACTGTCACACTGCCAACGAACCCCGCCGACAAGACTTTAGTTTCAGTCGAGAAAATCGACAGCGCGAACGTTGTGCTGATCCAGACAGGCTCAGGCGACGTGCTGTACCAGGTTGGCAGCCGCGCCAGCACAATGGGGTTAATGATCGCCAACCAGGCGCAAAACCTCCAATTCGACTCTGCGACCCGCGTGTGGCGGCCCCTAAACAACTATCTCCCCGTTGAAGGACTCGATGCACGGTACGCTCCGCTCTCGGCCGGGCCGAAGAAGTCCGCCCGAGTTTGCGCTACCAGCAACGTCACGATTAGTGTCCCCGGTGGAGCGATCGACACCATAACCCTCAATAATGGGGACCGTGTCCTGCTTGTGGGGCAGACGAATGCGAACGAAAACGGCGTGTACGTTTACGCCACCGCGAGCACTCCGATGAACCGCGCCACCGATGTAAGCCAGCCGACGGATATTTCGGGTGCAATCGTTTACGTTAACGAGGGATGGCTGCAAGGCGGGCACGGGTGGAGGAACACGAATTATCCCACGATGACAGTCGGCATCACCTCGCAGACATGGGTCGAGTTCTACTGTGCCCCCATCCCGGGGCAAATTAGCAAGCCTGTCGCTTACAAACCGGGGAACTACTACTGGTGCAGCTCGACAGGTGCGACAGCACCGGTCACCGCCACCGCTGACCGGCCCACCGCTTCGCCTTTCAGCGTGAGTTCACCACTGATCATCACGGCAATGATCGCAGAAGTCCGCACGATCGGCGATGCTGCGTGCGTCTTCCGTATTGGCGTTTGGAAAGACAACGGCTACGGTCAGCCCGGCGGACTCGTTTATGACGGTGGCAACGTCCCGGCCGGAGCAACGACCGGAGTCAAAGTCATCGCCGTCCCAGGCGGCCTCACCGTCACGTTGCCGCCGGGGCTTTACTGGGCGGGCGGCGTGGCGCAGGGCGTCACGTCCGTCGCGCCCATCATGGGCGGAGTAGCGCCGGGCAGCGTCATCATGCCGTTCCCGCTCGGGACCGCCTCGCCGGGGGCGATGCAGGCGGTGGGAGGCTTCAATGGTGCCGCGCAGTCGGGCCCCTTGCGTGACTTCGCTGTCAACGCGGTGTCCGGCTCCGTCGTCCGCGTCGGGTTCCTGGTACCGGCCTAATGGCTATCCTGCCAGCGATCAAGGCTGACGATCTCGTAGACAGGCTCGGTGTCAACGTTCACGCGGCCTTTGGCGCCCCTGGCCGGGCCGGTGCAACGTATTGCTATAACCAGCCCGGCTGGACCCGGCTCGTCTCATGGCTCGGGCTGCGCCACGTCCGTGATCAGATGTGGTCTCCGAGCGTAACGGGCGCCTCGGGTACAGCCCTCCTGAACGCCGCGATTGAGTTTCAGAATGCCGGGGTCGGCGTGCTCCGCTCGATCACCGGCCCGGCGAAACTTGCCGAACTCATGAACGGCGAAGTGCCGCCTCCTGAAGCCGTCGAAACATACAACGAACTGGACCAAGACTCAGATCATCTCCAGACATGGTCGACTGACATCGCGTCATTCCAACCAACCCTTTACAAAACCGTGAAAGCGGCGTGGCCCACCGTACCCGTCTTAGGGCCCTCTCTCGCTGACGCCACGAAGTACGCACAGCTGAGCGATCAAAGCGCATATGTCGATTTCAACAACTTGCACAGCTACCCCCGGTCAGCGCAGATCGTCGAGTATGTCCCGTCGCTTGCCAATGCCACGCTTGGGCAATTCAAGACGATAGCGCCGGGGAAGGGCCTATGGCTGACGGAGACGGGCCTGGCGCACGGCGACGGGCGAGACCCCGCCGTCGAAGTTGAAGAGTTCACTGCAGCGAAGCTCCTGCTTCGGTTCCTGCTGTATGCCATCGCCCCGGCGACGGTTACAACGATCAACTCCTACCCGAAGTTCACCGGCTTCGGTGGCATGGGCGCAGAGAGGGCATACATGTACGAACTGCTGGATGATCACTACGGTTACTCGAATGGGCGGGCGATTGAGGACAGGCATGGTCTGTTCAACCCGGATCTGTCCCCGAAGCTGACCGCGCACGTTCTCAAGAACTGGTGCACGTTACTTGCCGACCCCGGCGCCACCTTTACGCCTGGCTCACTGGACGTGACGGTGTCGGGGATCGCCCTCAACTCGTTCAACCAGTTGGCTGCGCAGCAGTCGGACGGAACAATGTGGTGGATCATCTGGGAGCCCTCGAAGGTATCGGACTTCCAGCTCGGCGGGGGCGGCCAGCCCCGGGCAGGCTACGACCTCTATGACCCCGGCGTCCCGATCACGGCAACGTTTGGCCAGAACTGGCCGTCCATTTCGGTCTACCGGCCGCTAGTGAGTGCTTCACCGATCCAGCAGGCAACGGGCAAAAAGCTGAACCTGACCGCCTACTCAGATGTTCAACTTGTCCGTGTCAGTGCAAGCCGTCCCAAAGCCGCCGACGCTATCGGCGGGCTTCGAAGCTACCTCGATTCGCGTTCCATGTCGAACCGCTGAGGCTCAAGGCTGGTACCCGACGCTACCGAACGAACCGTCAATATCCCCTTGCCGCCCGCCCTACGTCTTAACACGTCGACCGGCGCTGACGCCGGGTCCTCAATCCCACCGGCAACAAAGCGCAAGAATCCGGCAGACACTGCGATTGAAACAGTGCCATATCAGACACCGGCCCACAGCCAACTCGCGTCCACCACCCACCCTTTGTCGTTGACTGAGCCTATGCAAGGAATCGCCGCATCGGGTACTGGAGTGACCATCGCGGCCACACGACACGTATGACTGAACGTGAAGTAGCACTCACGACGGGAACTGCGCAGTCCAGCGGAGGTGCGCCACATCGCCTTGGCGGGCGGTGATTTCGATGAATTTTCCGGCGCGGCCGCCCGACAACATCGGCATCCGAAAGGTGTATTCGACCGCTTGCAATCCAGGCATGGAGTACCTAATACGCAGTGGCTTCTCGTGTGGGGGACGTGGGCACCTGCTAACGCCGGTCCAGTGACGGGGCATTCCGAGTTGCGACCTACACCATGCAGCAGAGCACTTAGTCACAGCCAATATGCATCAACCCTTCGGGTAAAATTTGATTCGTGAACAGCGTCCCGCGGGCCGCATGCGACGTTCTTTTTGATTTGGTGACCGGACGTGAAAAGCTAACGGCGTGATCCTCAGGCTGGATCAATACGAGCTGAAGGGCTGATCATGGCGAAAACTCTGGTTATTGGGGCAAACGGGTTCATCGGGTCACACCTTGTTGATGCACTTTCCTTTGACGGACACGAGGTCACGGCCTTCGATAGGTTCCGATCTGATCGATCACCCCTCTTTGCTAGCGCGCCTCGCTTAATTGCGGGGGACTTCCTCAGCCGCTCCGACATCGAACGTGCCGTTTCGGGGCAAGATTATGTTTTCCATTTTCTTTCGACAACCACGCCAGCAACTGCGGAAAACGACCCCACGTTCGATCTCCGAACGAATGTGGCCCAGACTGTAGAACTTCTTGAGGCTTGTGTCGCTGCGTCGGTGAAGCACTTCTATTTTGCATCCACTGGCGGAGCTATCTACGGCAGCCAAGGGCAGTCCCAGTATTTTGAAACGGACAGGGCTCTTCCGATCTCACCATATGGAATTGGAAAGCTTACTATCGAGAATTACCTGAGCTATTTCAAGGCCAAGCACGGCCTGGATTCAACGGTCTTCCGCATTTCCAATCCGTACGGTGGCCGCCAGCGAGCTAACCGAAAACAAGGACTCATTCCCATCGCGTTGCGACAAATAGCTCTCGGAGAGCCCGTCGTACGCTTAGGCGACGGACAGATGGTGCGCGACTACATCTACGTCGACGACTTGGTGAGCATGATTGCGCTAGTGGTCGGGAAATCACCTGGACACACCATATACAACCTGGGAAGCGGCCGCGGCCATTCCGTGACTGAAGTCCTTGACTCACTACGACGCGTCACAGGTCAAGACTTCGCGATAGTTGAACGGCCTAAGCCAGCGACTTTCGTGGATCGAGTTGTACTCGATACAAAGCGATTCCTGAATGAGTTCGGCGCCTGTGACTTGACACCACTGGACGAAGGCATAAGCCAAACCTATGCAGCCATCCAAGAGCAAATACGTCAGGAACTTGACCCCACGCCCGTCTCTCCAGGCTAACTCCTCACTTCGGCTAGAACCTCCAGTCATGTCTGTTGGTACTATCTACTGACAGCACGACTTCTGCAATTTGATTCCCTCCGCGGGGCACACTCGGAGGCCAAGTTGCAAGGACCTCAACGGCGATACGGAACATCACGTCGCGGAACGCTGGGCTAAGACTCAAGACTCCAGACGATCATCATTACTCGGACGTCGCGACAACCATCGCACACTAGAATGGATCCTTCCTTGACTCAGCCCTTGGTTTCTCTGTGCATTCCAACGTACAACCCCGACATCGCCTACCTCCATGAGCTACTCGAATCAATCGAACGACAGACGTGGGCCCACATTGAAGTCCTGATCTCTGACGACTGCAGCTCAAACTTCGATGAAGTTGTGTCCGGCCTGTCGGTCACCAAGTTCCATCGCACAGTAGTACGCGCAACGGAACGACTCGGTATGGCACGTAACTGGAATGAAGCCGCGCGGTCCGCCAAAGGCGAGTTTTTAGTCGTCGTGGGGCAAGACGACTTACTTGTAGAAAGCGGGATTGAAACCCTGGTTGAGGCAGCTATGTCGAGTGGAGCTGGACTGGTATTCGGCGGGCAGGGATATATCGGAGCGAAGGGACAACGCATCGAAAGTCCCAGCCGTAGTCTTCGCCGCGACGCCGTGTTGCCCGTTGAGAAACTTCAGCTGTCCCCTGCCGCACTGATAGCGCTAGGTCTCTCATTCGGCAACGTACTGGGTGACCCATGTTCGACCCTGATACGCCGGCGGGATTTTGAGCGCACATCCGGTTTCAGCACTGAGTTTCGTCATGCGGCTGACCTAGAACTATGGCTTCGCCTCGCGTCAGAAGGAACAACTGCAGTAAGCTTGCCAACCGAAGTAGCGTTCCACCGTTCGCACGACGCGAACGCAACCATCTCGCATGTTAGCTCAGGTACAGCGCAGGCCGATCGCTTAGGGCTGCACAATACGTACGGCGGCTCGCTCGCCGACAACGAAGTTTGGAATAGATCGGCGCTTCGCCTTTATGTACATGCGGCCTACGACATGTTCCGTCATGGAATTCCACCCATCAAGGGATATCCGCAGTTGCGAGGTCCAGCGACAGCTCTAGCAAGTGCCTGTGTCACAGAAATTATGGAGCAGCTGCGACTAAAGAAGCCCGACATGTCAAAAGTAATTTAACGAACCCTTTAGCATTCCGATTTGGGGGCAGTAGTAATGATCGAATCCAAAAATAAACAAGTCATCATGTGGCGGCGCGATCTCCTTCCGGGCTCAGAAACATTTGTTCGAAGCCAACTGGAGAACCTAGTCGAATGGAATGGGCTCGCTTTAGGCGTCACCAGGATTTCATCTCCGCTGTCCACAAATAGAGATGAAGTGCTATTTACTGAGAGTCCTATTGACACGATACGTAGACGGCTATTCGCGTACACGCGAATTTCATTTAGGCTCCGTCGACGTCTCAAACAGTTGAGGCCTAGTGTTGTCCATGCACATTTCGCGATGGACGGTATTCTTATCGCCCCATTATGCCGGCAACTTGGTATTCCGCTCATAGTCTCCATCTATGGAATCGATGTGACAGCACTCGCGGCGCGACCAGGAATGCGGGGCGCCATCTACCGGAGACGTCTCGCGTCTATGTTCGAGAGCTCCTCAAAGATTCTGGCTGTTTCGGAGCACCTAGCTGACGCAGCTCTGCAGCTTGGAGCACCAAGCCACAAGCTCGTTGTACACCGGCTGGGCATTTCAATCCCAGACGAAGACACCCGAGGTGCGGCGACGCGGTGGGATTGGGATGTCCTGATTGTGGGGCGATTGGTCGAAAAGAAAGGCATCGACGACCTCATAAAGGCCGCTTCCTTAGTTGCAAGCCGGGATGGTATGCCGCTCCGGATCGCAGTGATCGGGGATGGCCCTCTTCGCAGTTCACTTGAGGACCTCGCGAAAACACTGAAAGTGTCAGTTGATTTTCTGGGTGGGCAGAGTCCGAGCCAGGTCCAATCCATAATGGTTCGCTCACACGTATTAGCGGTTCCCTCCAAGACAGCAGCTAATGGCGACCGCGAGGGGCTCCCAATGATCCTTCTCGAAGGCGCAGCTATGGGCTTGCCCATAGCAGCTACACGGCACAGCGGAATACCGGAATTCATCACACATGGCGTTTCGGGACTACTGTCTGACGAGGGAAACGTTGAAGCGCTAGCAGAAAATATCCGTAGGCTGATACAGGACGAACAGTACGCAACCGATCTGGCCCAACATGCCCGCCAGAAAGTTGCCGCGGAATACAATATCCGGATACAGTCCTGCGTCTTGGAGCAGTTTTACGACGATGCGACAAGGCCTAAGTGAAGTGAAGCAATTGCCTAGCGTTGGTCGTGGAATTGCCATTAGCACTATCGGCAATCTTGGGGCACCACTCGTTGCTCTTATCAGCGCCCCAATCCTCGCACAGTCATTAGGCGTAACTAGCCGTGGGGAAGTTGCTGCAGCCACTGCTCCGTTGCTCTTGGCAGTCAACGCCATCACTCTCGGATTACCTGAAGCAATTACGTACTTCACGGCTTCCGGAAAAAGAGACAATACTAGGGTTATCGCGAAGGGGTCACTATACCTAGTCGTTCTCGGACTGGCCGGGAGCCTGGCTCTTTGGGTGTTGGCACCGATGCTTGCCCCTCCGGAGTCACCGATATTGCAAGCCATGTCGTTGGCTGCACTGGCGTTGGCACCCTCTTTGCTCCTGGGCGGGATCCGAGCATACGCCGCAGGCCAAGGTCGATGGGCGTTGATCAGCATAGAGAGATTCTTTAGCGCCATATTACGGTTAGTCGCTTTTCTCGTGCTGGTGGCTCTTGACTCGCTCACCGTGCTGTCCGCTTCAGTTACCATCGCCGTGTCAAGTTTTGTCGGTCTCGCTATCTACTTGTACCTACTTCGAAAGGGACCCACACTCCAGGCCACGAGTCGCGTGCGCAGAAAGATTCCTCTGTTCTCTTATGGCACGAGAGTTTGGGTGGGAGCGCTCACCGGAATTTTGCTGTCACGCCTAGATCAAGTACTAATGATCCCACTTTCAACGGCCTATCAGATAGGTCTCTATGCGGTTGCAGTCAGCATCAGCGAAGTCACGCTAATATTTAACAGCGCCGTTAGAGACGTGCTTTTTTCCGCTGAATCCGTCAAGGCGAACGATTCGCGCTTGACTCGGGCTTCCAGAGTCTCCACGTTCCTGACGCTGCTGGGTGCGATCCTTGTCGGAGTCTCGTCTGTATGGCTTGTGCCCGTGCTATTTGGCGATGATTTTGCCGGCTCGGTTATTGTCGTTGAGATTTTGCTGTTAGGCGTCCTACTCGGGAATCCAGGCTCGGTAGCGGGGGCCGGGCTATCGGCTCGAGGTCGCCCGGGCCTGCGAAGCGTCGCTCTCTCCATAGCTTTCGCTGGCAACCTATGTATGGTTTTCCTGCTGGTGCCTAGCTACGGCGCCATCGGAGCCGCCTGGGCGACATTGCTGGGGAACGTGACTGCAGGAGTGATGTGCGTGATCTTTATGCGAACTCATTTCAAATTTTCCATCGCCAGTTTCTACGGCATTCGATCGGGAGATCTCGCAAGACTGGCGACCATTCTCAGATCAAGTGGGACGAAGACAACCTCAGCCAAGGACGAGATGAGCGTAGCCCTGGAACCCAGTGCGTCAACGCGCCCGAAGCCTAGATGTATTGACCCGAGAGGTTGGTAACGCGGCTGACGGGCGGCTGACCTTTGAGTGAGGTGTGGCCTCGATGATGATTGTAGTGATGCAGCCACTCGGTGAAAGCGGCAACACGCTCGGACTCTGATGCGTAGGGTTTGGCGTAGGCCCATTCATCGAGCATGGTGCGGTTGTAGCGCTCAACTTTTCCGTTGGTCTGTGGCCGGTAGGGGCGGGTGCGTTTGTGCTTGATGTCCGGGCCCAGTGCGTCCTTGAATGCGTAGGAGCGGTAGCAGGAGCCGTTGTCGGTCAGCACCCGTTTCACGGTGATTCCGCAGGCTTCGAAGTAGGCGTTGGCGCGTTCCCAGAACCCGGCCGCGGTTTCCTTCTTCTCATCGGCCAGGATCTCGGTGTAGGCCAGTCGGGAGTGGTCATCGACCGCGTTGTGCAGGAAGGCGTAGCCCGGTCGCCGGTTCATTGCCGTGCCGGTCTTGTTCCGATTGCCTGCGGCCCTGCCCACCGTGCGGTGTCCGCCGCCTTCAGGGATCCGCCCGAGTTTCTTGATGTCGACGTGGACCAGCTCTCCGGGGCTGTGGTGTTCATAGCGGCGGATCACCCTGCCCGTGGCACGGTCCAGCCAGGACAGCCTTGCCGGCTCTTCAAGGTTCCCGGGGAAATAGGTTCGTGTTGTAGTCAGCAAAGGACTCGTGGTCCTGCTGGGATGAGTGTTACTACGCATTCAACCTGAACAGGAACCACGAGCCTTGATAGAGCCTACTTGGGCTGGCCATGATGCTGCCAGCATGATCTTCAACCTGCATGATTATCGTGTCTTGGCTACTGCCGTGCTCCCTGACGGGGTTCGTCATGTCACCGTGGAGTCCACCTTCCCGCCGGGCTGCCCGAGCTGCGGGGTCATCGCTTCCCGGGTCAAGGAACGCCGCTGCCAGAAGCTCCGCGACATCCCGGTCGCCGGCTCCGTAGTGCTCCTCTGGGACAAGCGGCGCTGGTTCTGCGACGAGTACTTATGCGATCGGAAATCGTTTTGCGAGGCAACCCCTCAGGTCCCTCGCCGGGCACGATCTACACGCAGGCTCCGGGAGACGCTGGTGGACGCGGTCATCGATTCTGGCCGTGCCGTATCCGAGACGGCCACGGCGTTCGGGATCTCGTGGTGGCTGGTCCAACAGGTCATCGGTGAGGCCGCGCTCCGCCTGCCCGACGTGGACCTCCTTTCGCCGCGGATGCTGGGCATCGACGAGCACCGGTACCGGTCGGTGCGGTTCTTCCAGGACTCCGGCACGAAGGCCTGGACCCGGTATGAACCGTGGATGACAACGATCGTGGATCTGGACACCGGGCAGGTCCTGGGCATCGTGGACGGACGCGACCACAAGGGTGTCGGCGACTGGCTCTTCGCCCGGCCGCTGGACTGGCGGCTGGGGGTGCAGGTCGTCGCGATTGACCCGTCCGCGGCGTTCCGGAAGGCGCTGCGGATGTGGTTGCCGCGCACGGCGGTGTCGGTGGATCTTTTCCACGTGACGATGCTGGCCAACGACATGCTCACCACGGTCCGTCAGGGCCTGTCCCAGCAGGTAAGGGGCCGGCGGGGCAGGGCCACGGACCCGGCGTGGGCGAACCGGATGCTGCTGCTGAAAGCAAACGAAAACCTTTCAGAACGCGCCCGCCACCGACTCGCCGGGGTGTTCGCCGCTGATGACCCGACGGGCAGCCTCGAGGTCGCCTGGCAGGTGAAGGAGCAGCTCCGCACCCTACTGAACACAAGTTCCCTGGAGGACGCGGGTGCGGCGAAGAACGCGCTTGCTGACCTCGTGGAACGGGCAGCAATGCCCGAGACCAACAGGCTCTACCGCACCGTCTGCCGCTGGTGGAATGAGATCGAAGTCCTCATTGTCACCGGCGCGACAACAGCCAAAGTCGAGGCGAATAACACAGCGATAAAGCACATCAAACGCACGGCGCGAGGCTACCGGAACCCGGACAACTACAAATCGCGTATCCTCTTGAGAAGTGCAGCCCGGATGGCAGCATAAGCGTTCATCTCAGCAGACCATTCCCCGGGAACCTTGAAGAGCCGCCTTGCCAGCCCGAACCTGGAGAGGACCCGGTGCACCGTGGAGGGGTGGATGCCCAGCAGGTAACCGATCCTGGCAGGTCCCCACCGGCGGTTGATCCGGAGTGCGATGATCCGTCGCTCCCGCCGCACGGACGTCCGGCCCGGGGAGCTGACGGGCCGGCTGGACCGGTCATTCATCCCGTGCTCGCCGTGATCCCGGTAGCGGCCAGCCCACCGCGCCGCGGTCGTCACCGAGACTTGGAACCGTTCAGCTGCCCGGCGCAGCGGCCACCCGTCATCGACGATGCACTGAGCCAGCCGGAGCCTGCCCTTGGGCGTCAGGATGGCGTTAGCATGGGACATTGAAGACCTCCTTGTGGATCGGACTCTTAGACAAGCCCCACTCCACTCGGAGGTCTTCTTTTTGTCACCTAACCACGCCGAACGTTCCTAACGTCCGTGGTCAATACACCTAGACGAAACTCTTAGACCGAAATTTTTCAGTCCTTCGTGAGATTCATAGGAAACCGGATGGGTCTGCCCAAGGTTTAGTTGACAGTTTGGGCTGGTATTTCGGCGACCGGTTGAGAGGTCTTGTTTATTGTCTCAAACTCGATCGGCGTTAGCTTGCCGAGTCGTCGTTGGCGCCGTCGGCGGTGGTATGTTTTCTCGATCCAGACCACGATGGCCAGGCGCAGTTCCTCCCGGGTTTCCCAGCGTTTTTGGTTCAGCACGTTCTTTTGCAGCAGGGAGAAGAAACTTTCCATGGCGGCGTTGTCTGCGCATGCCCCAACCCGTCCCATGGAGCCCTTCAAGCCCCCCGTGCTTATCAAGCGAGTGTATTTCTTGGACCGGAATTGCGAGCCTCTGTCCGAATGTATGAGGGTTCCCTGCGGGGCGCGTTGACTGATCGCGGCCCGGAGCGCGTCAACAGCCAGGGAGGCCTTCATCCGTGAATCGATGGAGTAGCCCACAATCCTGTTGGAGAACACGTCCTTGACCGCACAAAGGTACAGCTTGCCCTCGCCGGTGTGGTGCTCGGTGATGTCCGTCAGCCACAACAGATTCGGCGCCGTGGCGGTGAAGTCGCGCCGGACATGATCGTCATGGACGGGTGTCAATGGCCAATAGTTTGTGCCCATGGGCGGCCAGCAGAAATGCCCGCTGCTTGAATTCTAGGGGTCGTTGCAACACCCGTGGTTAGCTGGCTATCAGTAAATCACGAAGACGCTCGGCTGGGGTGTCCCAGTCCAGTGTTTTGCGTGGCCGTCCGTTGAGTTCCTGGGCGACGTGTTCGAGGTCTTCGGGTCCGTAGGCGTTCAGGTCGGTGCCTTTGGGGAAGTACTGGCGAAGGAGCCCGTTGGTGTTTTCGTTGGATCCGCGCTGCCAGGGGCTGGCGGGGTCGCAGAAGTAGACGTCCATGTCGGTGGCGATGCTGAAGGCCTTGTGTTTGGCCATTTCCGCGCCTTGGTCCCAGGTGAGGGATCCGCGCAGGTGCGCCGGTAGCGTGGACATGGTCTTGATCAGCCCGTCGCGGACTGATTCGGCGGTGTGATCGAGGGGCAGGTGCACGAGCATCACGTAGCGGGTGGTGCGTTCGACCAGGGTTGCGATCGCCGACTGGTTGTAGGCTCCGGTTATTAGATCCCCCTCCCAGTGGCCTGGGACGGCGCGGTCCTGGACCTCTGCGGGGCGTTCGGAGATGTTGATCATCGGGTCCCGGAAACGACTGGTGCGCTCCTCGGGGTTCTTGTGTTTTTTCCGGCGTGTCCGCCCGGTGCGCAGTGCTTCTTTGACTTCGCGTTTTAGTCCGCCGCGGGCCTGAAAGTAGAGGGCCTGGTAGATCGTTTCGGGGCTCACGCGCATCTGCTCGTCATCGGGGAATTCCTTGATCAACAGCTTTGAAATCTGTTCCGGGGACCAGTGTGTGAGGAGCTTGATTTTCACATAGTCATGCAGCTCCCCGGGCTCTGCCAGCTTACTGTCTTTGGGCCGTGCCCTGGCCGCGGTCGCGGCCCGATGAGCGCCGTAGGGCTGGTAGCCGAGCACGGGGTGGCTGTTGCGTCTGATCTCCCGGCTAATGGTGCCCACGGACCGGCCCAATGCCCTGCCGATGTCCTGCATCGAGGTCCCGTGGGAGCGCAGGTCCGCGATCCTCTCCCGCTCCTGCAGGGACAGGTAGCGGGCGCTGATGGCCCGCTCCAGAGCTTCCAACGCCACCGCGGTGGGTACGGGCGCCGTCGCTGAGGCTGGCGGCTCCGTCGCCGTTGCAGGGGTCGAAGGTTCCGCGAATGTCGTTATCACTTCCTGTTTATACGGCAGATCCACGGCATGATCCTCGGTTGCGGCCGTGTCCTTTGCAGTCTGTTGCCGGTCCCATTGGTAGGAGCTCTGTTTGCTGGCGCCAACGGTGCGGGCGGCGTCCCTGCGGCCGGCTCCTTCTTCGCGAAGACGAAGGTAGTGAAGCTGTTTCGCGGAGGGGCGGCGCAGACAGGTGGAGGCCATGCCAGCATCCTTCGCCCAGTTCGAACAGGTGGATAGGTTCAGACCCAACTGCTTCGCCACCGCGCTGACGCTGCCGACGTTCCGCAACAGGGTCAGGAACTCCTCAACCACCGCCGGTGAGTAGCGTTGCGGCCGCCCGGCATTCATTGATCGGGTGTTCCGTGGCTTCCTGGTCGCTGGATTGACCTTGCCGGCCCAATTGTGCGCCGTGCTGATGTTCACTCCCAATTCCAGGGCCGCCTCGGCGATGTTGCCGGTCCGGTCCAGAACGGCATAGAACTGGTCTTTGTCCGCCTGCGTGTATCGGCGCTGAGGCCTGATCCCGGCAGCGTTGGCCCACTTCTGGCAAGTGCTCCGGTTGATGCCGAGCTCCTTGGCCGCGTCGGCGACGCTTCCCAACCGCTCCACGGCGGACAGGAAATCCTGCTTTTGCGTAGGGGTGTGTGACTGCTGACGACGCTTCACCGACGCACCGGCTGCAGCCGATTGTTCCACCGTTGAAGGAGATTTTTTCTTTAAGGACGAACTATTTTTCGATGGTAATTCCATGGGTGTTGCAACTCCCGATTTTCGGGGGTGTTGCAACGATCGCTAGAACTCGCCCAGTGGGCAGTTCCGTGGCCGCCTATGGGCAGTTTTTCATGGCCGCTAACAGACGGGCGGGCCGGCTTTCTTTCCCGCGCCGCGCCGACGGTGAATGACAGAGAGAATCCTATTCTCGCTGCACAGCCGCCCTACCCTGGTCTCGGAAGCCACCAGCCCCAGTTCGTGGACGAGTTCGTCATGGATTAGCCGGTACCCGAAAGTCGGGTCCTCGGCGTGGATTTCCAGGGCGGCGTTGACCAGGTGGGCTTCTTCCCAGTCACGGTCGCTGACAGGGTTCGCACACCACTGGTAGAAGGCTTGGCGGGAGAATCCCAGTACCCGGCAGGTCACCGCGACCGGCACCCGCACAGGGGCTTCCGGGGCGGCCAGTTCAAGGACCAGCGGGTACATCATTTTGGGTTGATGTCACGGGAGAGGTACGCCACCGCC
The DNA here is from genome assembly GCF_050156905.1 of Pseudarthrobacter sp. S3. Classification (NCBI taxonomy): domain Bacteria; kingdom Bacillati; phylum Actinomycetota; class Actinomycetes; order Micrococcales; family Micrococcaceae; genus Pseudarthrobacter; species Pseudarthrobacter sp. S3. The sequence continues at coordinate 3,382,153 of NZ_CP189583.1, forward strand.
CGGCGCATCACCTCCGCCTCCTGTTCGAGGAGCCTGATGCGTTTCTTCGCCTCACGCAGCTCGACAGATTCTTCCTTCGTTACCCCGGGAACCACCCCGTCCTGGACGTCAGCGATCTTCAACCACCGATGCAGGGCAGCCGGGAAAACCCCAAAGTCCTTTGCAATCTGGACAATGGTGGCTTCACCCTTGCGGGCCACCGCGACCACATCACGGCGGAACTCTTCAGGAAAAGCTTTAGGCATGTTCAACATCCTTCACTTGCGAGCCAAAACTCACAAATCAGATGTCAATCAAACCTTGGGCAGACCCTTCTCATGGAAATACGCGATTTCTAGTTGTCCGAATTTCAGTGGCCGAACCTGTATATGACTTGTTCCGGTGGCCGCCGGTGCCCGCGCTTGAATGGTTGCTAAGCGTCGTGGGGATCCACGTCTGTACCGTCACGGTACACGCGGCCGGCCTGCTCCTGGGCGTCCTCGCGGTCGACCACGGACACTGTCAGGTCCGCATCCACGAAATCCCTGTTTCCGCATGCCTTTGCGGATGGTGGGTGCCGTTCTCGTCCGGGGATGCCCGAGGAACAAAACGCTGGCCGAAGCCCCTGCCACAATCACCCCCAGATTCAGGCGCAGGCGGCGAGAGTGCAGTCATCAGGTGATCGCGTCGCTCCCAACCTGACCAATTGCGGAAGTCGCCCGGCTCGGCCGGAGGCTGCGGGCCTGGAGTGCGTCGATACCTCTGGCGCCGCCAACAACCTACCGACGCGCGATCACCGGCGTCATCAAAACCACCCGTAGAATCGTCTCGACGCTGGCGGTCACTGCCCCCAACCGGATCAAGCAGACAGGCCTTGCCTAAATGCGAAGGCCCCGATTATTGGCCTGCAAACTGTCTATCTCCATCTGCTTTTCGCGTCTCTCGTCAACGTGAAAAAGTGGGCCGGACGCGGCGACCACGAATAAAGTCATCAGGAGATTCCAGCTCAGGGCGTCAAATGAAAAGAACGTGACCGCTAGACAAATAATAACCAAACGCGATGGAACATTTCCACGACGAAATCCTTCGACAATCGACGATGTGAGCAACATGAAGCCCACGAGTCCGGTGGCAGTCAAGGTTCGAATATACTCTTGGTCAAAAACCTGAATTCCGCTGCCCCCAGAAAATACCGATGACTGCAATAGTGAGGCTATAGAACCATAACCAGACCCGAAGACTAAATCCCCAAGGGACCGTTGCATCAATTCCGGCAGGAACTCTAAAACATCCGCTCTATGCGTATAGGACTCCGACGAGTAAAATCCCGACAGACCGGGAAGCGTCCGAGGATCCACCGAGACTGCGATAATGAAGAATGTTGCTGCACCCAAGACGTACCCCGGAAGTCGTTTCGATCCCGCCGCCGTACTAAACCAAAATGCAAGAGCCACCAGAACAGCAAGAATTGCACTCCGCGTTCCGGAGAATAGGATTACAGTCGCTGCAAGCAGGCTAACTAGCCAGTACCTTCGGCGGCCACCGTTGATTGCTACCCACAGACAAACGACTAGGCAGATCGCCATCAGGGTGCCTAGTGGTATGGGATGCGACGTTGACCCCATCGCACGTCCGGCAAGCCACGGTGCAATAGGATTAAGTCGATGAGTAATAAAGTCAGTTCCATTTGTCAGAGGCCAAATTGCCTTCACACCAAGGAACTCTTCGGCAATCGAGAATAAAAATTGAATAACTACAAAAATTGGAACCGCAAAGTAGAGAACGGCCGTTCCGTTGAAACTGGGCTGGGATACAAGTAAAGAAACCAGCAAATAGGAAGTACACGAAAGAAGAATAAACCAGGCGTACGGCCCATCTGCCTCGAAAAACATGATCCCCGACGAGTAGAGGATGAATAGAACCAAGGACATATTAGGAGCTGCCTTGGCGATCAGACTATGACTCCGCAGTATTGCCACGACCAGAACTACTACCGCACCCCCAACAGCAGCCGATAGAACGTCACGTGATGGAGAGTGTGATGGCACAAGTACAGCCAGCGCTAGAACGAAAAATAGAGCGCACTGCGAAGCTTTGTTGGCCTTGCAGAAAATGGTCGCAAGAAGACCGCAAATGGTAATTCCGATTGGTAGTGCAACCATTATGAATCACCCATCAAACAAATACCGGGAGACCAATAGATCGGTCGGCCAGGTGCGTGACGAGCCAGTTGAAAACTCAACATACTAGCGATTGCGAGTTCCGAATTTAGCGAGCGCCATGCGAACAACCAATGCGGCTGCATATGCGACGGCCCAGCCACTCGGCTTACCTATTCTCAGCCCAGCAATTACCGTCTTGAGCATCGCCGTCAATGACCCCGAGTTTTTTGCTCCCTGAATTGAATGAACCACGACAAAGTCGCCAATAGTTCTGCGGTCTTCCGGATCCAATCTGCTCGCCCACGCTATTGACTGCGACGCAGTAATCTTTTTGGATACCGTTGCAGAACCAATATGGTAGACGACCGATGGCTCAGGCGATTGGAAAACAGCTACGTCATGATCAATCTTGGAGAGGTCAACGAGCCAGCTCACATCCTGGTGAAACTTCAAGTCTGCATCGAAGGGAACCTCCAACCCTAAGCGCCGGGGGAACATAAGAGTGGAGGCCTGAATGAATCCGACACCACCTACGAGTGCGGTCTTCCGAAAAATATACTGAGGAAGTGTCTCCGACGCGTTCATCAGTCGTTTCGGCCAGACTCTTGATTTGCCCTTTGCATCCCGCGCGAAGAGCCTGGAGCTAGCGATCCAGTAATGTCCGCCTTCTTCGGACGGAATCAATCGAAGCTGATTGGCCAAATGATTCCCTAGCCACTCATCATCGTCGTCCAATAAGGCAACCAGTTCACCTTCGGCAGCTTGGATTCCTGCCTGACGCGCGACGTTTCCTCCCGCCCCTGGGCCGACCCTTATCAATTTCACTTTCGGGTTTACTGGAAGATCAATAGGTGCCAGCGTATCTGCGACCACGAGTATCTCGAAAGGCGCGCTCTCTTGAGAGAGGGCAGACTCCACGGCCCGTCTGAGCACCGGTCTACCAATAGTAGGAATCACAACAGACACAGAGCGCATTTTAGATATTTCCTCTCTATCGCCAGCAAAGAAACTGGAACAATAAATAGCTCAATTGAACAGGGCTTAGACGGTGAGTAAAAACCATATTCCGTTTTCACGAGATCGATTATTGACTCAGTGCGACTTCATCTGGAGCAGAAATCGAGCGGTAGATGGATATGGATTCTGCTCCCACGCGTGTATCCAAGAGGGTATCCTTGGCCCACTCCACCGCAGCCTTAGACATGTCATCTCGCAGTTTTTCGTCGGTAAGTAGTTGATGAAGGCGGGAAATCAGTTCATCGTCGGTTGAACATACAAAGCCCGTGCTTCCGTGCACTATAGTGTCGACGTTACCCACCACGTCCGACACAACCGCGGGAATGCCTTGCGCTTGAGCTTGCATGAGAGACAGTGCCATTCCCTCCCATAACGTTGGGAAGAGCAGGACGTCAAGCTCGTCTATTTGCCGAGTGAGCTCGTCTGCATTTAGCCAGCCCGTGATCTTGACGGCTGGATCAAGAAGCCAACGCTGAATGTCAGTATCCGCGCCTCCCCCGATCCAAACGAACTCAGCTTGATCCTTCAACGCACGGGCGACGGTCGCAAATCGCCAGGGCGCCTTCTGATAACAGATTCGCCCGACCATCCCGACACGCAGCGGTCGATCGTTCGTAGCGCGTACCGCAACCGCGGGAACTCGAAGTCGTTCTTTCGGGATACCGGTACTGAGAAGGTGCGTGCTCGCCCCGACCATATGAGATTGCGCCAACTTGCGCTCTGAGTCTGAGGTGAGGACTAAGCCATCGCAGAATCGAGAGAGAAATACTTCGGCTAGTCTCGTCGCTTTGCGTTCGAACTTAGTAGTGTCTTCCCGGAGAAATGCGAACCCATGAGGAGAATAAACTATTACCCCGGTGCGATTTCTGATAAAGAGGGTTGCTAACCGTCCCACGGCGCCCGCTATGGATGAGTGCAGATGAATGGCATCGAATCTACCGCTGCGAGCTGCATTACGCACTGCCCCAATCAACGAAAGATACCTCTTCGGCCCGGTGCAGTCTTCCGATAAGGGCTGCAGGACGACGCGCTCATCGAACATGTCCTGCAGTTCGTCGTCACTTGGCGTTTCGGTGCGGGGTAAGAACCAAACTTCAACTCCTGCCCCCTGTTCAACCTGCCTTCGGCTGAGGGTGTCCATTAGAGTGAGCACTCCTCCACCCATGGCCTCAGTTACGTGCAATATCCTCATTTAGGACTCCCCCTGCTTGTTTCTGAAGCAAAATACGGCACAGCGATGCACAAGACCTGAAGTGATCAAGCGAAGGAACAGGCCGTAGAATTTTCCGTCGCAGTCTGGCTCAGAGTTGAGCTAGCTACAGCGAATGCATCCACTCGGCTTAATGTGGTCGCCAGTGACAGATGGCAAGGAACCGGACTGTCGTGCCTTGCCTTGCCTGCTATTGATGTGAGACCAACGCAGACGTTGACATCTATGCGTTCGTCATATTATCAGCCACAAGTCTAAACACACATGCATAGGCTGACGGCGCCGACGTCATGGAATCTTCAGGGATGAGTTGCAGAGTCATTGTTGTGCCAGTCTTCCCGCCGGCCATCGATATCAAGTTTGCGCTGTCATACGCCGCCGATCCCGGAGCCAGCACACCAAAGTGCATGTCCAAAGCGGCATCAGAAGTGAAGTGACGACCCAACTCAATGCTATGGTACCCGAGGTGCCCGCCGTCGATGCCTACTGCACCGCAGTTCAAACCTGCCTGACCAATTGGGGCAGTCGCGAGTCATCTCTGTCTGCTGTGGTTCCGCGATATGGCAAAATCATCATGGGGGCACCGGGTGGTCTGGCTACAGGTCAGACTTCTGCGGGCGGCGTGGTCGTGATTAACGCTCCAGTCTGAAACCAGTTGAATGAGAGGTCTCGATATTGGAGCTCAATGATTACTTGAAGATAGCAAAGCGAAATTGGCTGACTATCGTCGCAACCGCACTCTTAGGCCTTCTGATGGCCGGAGCCGCATCCCTCATCATCAAACCAAGCTACGTAGCGGAAACAAAGCTCTTTGTGGCGATCCAAGGGTCTGGATCCATCACTGAGCTGCAACAGGGCAATACCTTTAGTCAGGCGCGAGTCAGGTCGTATGTGGAGACGGTCGGCACGCCAGCTGTCCTTCAGCCGGCAATAGATAGGCTCGGCCTGGACCTGACACCCGCCGAACTTCAAGAGAAGGTAAGCGCTGGGGCTGATCTGAATACTGTCATCATTACGATTTCCGTTAACGATTCCTCGGCTGTCACGGCTGCGGCCATTGCTCAAGCTGTGGGCAGTAGTCTCATCGAAGTCGTTGATAAGTTGGAGAGGCCTTCAACCGAAGGTCTCTCGCCGGTGAAACTTTCAGTCGTCACGCCGGCAATCGCACCTGTTGCACCTTCAGCTCCGAATACTCGCTTGTACCTTCTAGTTGGTCTCGTTGGGGGTGCAGGCCTGGGCATAGGTATAGCGGTACTGCGGACGACTCTTGACACGCGTGTTCGCGGCGAACACGATGTCCGACGGTTATCGCAAGCTCCCGTGCTTGGCGGTATCGCTTACGATAGCGAAGCAGCGAAGAACACCTTGCTCACTCAGGTGCATCCGCAGAGCCCCCGTGCAGAATCGTTTCGCCAGATACGAACGAACCTTCAATTTGCGCAGGTAGGCCATGATTCAAAAGCCCTTCTCGTGACTTCCTCTCTACCGGGTGAGGGCAAGACGACGACGGCAACTAACCTCGCAATTGCCCTGGCGCAAGCAGGGCAATCCGTGGTGCTCGTGGACGCTGACCTTCGCCGACCTCGCGTGGACGACTACTTGGGCTTAGATCGAAATGCTGGCCTCACAACCGCGCTAGTTGGGGCAGCGGACGTAAATGAATTGCTGCAGCCATGGGGCGAGGATGAACTCTTTGTCCTTACTTCGGGGCAGATCCCTCCCAACCCGAGCGAGTTACTCGGCTCGGACGCCATGAAACGACTAATTTTCGGACTGGAGTCCGCTTTCGACGCTGTCATCATTGATGCCCCGCCACTGCTTCCGGTTACAGATGCGGCCGTGTTGGCGCAGCAAGTTGGTGGAGTCGTCCTGGTGATTGGGTCGTCCAAGGTGAAGTTCGCTGAGTTGGAGAAATCGCTGCGTGCCCTTGAAATGGTTGACGCAGACCTTCTCGGAGTTGTACTTAACCTGCTTCCGACGAGGCCCTGACGCGTACGCATACGGATATTCGAGTTACCACACTTCCACAGGAACAACTCCAGTCAATACTGCGCGGCCCGCGCGCCGGCTCAGTAATGCAAGAGACACCACAGATAGCCGTGACACCGTCTCGAACTATCAACAACTGCCGGTTGATAGATAACACAGCTCACGCCACAAATATTCATTCGATGGGGGACTTTTGACGCAGAATGATCCGCAGGACTGGCGAGTTCGATCAGCACGTCTGTTGAAAGTTGTGGACGCTTTTGTCATCACCTGGGCCGTCGCGGGCGCGTATGTCGTAAGGTTTGGCGCGGAGCCCGACTTCATGGTCGTGGGTCAAGAGTTCAGTTACGTGTGGCTATCTTTCGCGCTAGTTGTCGGATGGTGGCTGATGCTTGGAGCGTGGAACAGCCGTCAAAGTCGGATCCTAGGCGCTGGGCCGGATGAATATAAGCGTGTCGCAGCAGCTTCTTTGTGGTTGTTCGGGCTGGTGGCGATTTTTTCTTATGTGTTTCGGGTGGACACCGCACGCGGCTATGTAGGAATCGCGTTGCCCACGGGTCTGGCCGGACTTCTCTTAGCGCGGTGGTTGTTACGTCAGCATTTGAGCATCGCCCGCCAACAAGGCGGCAGTATGTCAAGGTTACTCTTGCTTGGTGGTCCAAGCGCTGTGGCCCACCTGGCTTCGTCACTGGAGCGCGCCAAGCACGCTGGATACCTTCCGGTAGCGGCCTACACACCAGGCGTGCACGATGGGCCCACTGAAGAACCGTCATCAGGCTTGCCTATTCTGGGTCACAAGGCCGACACCAGCTCAATACTTAAGGCCATAGAACTCTGTCAAGCCGACGCTGTCGCTGTCTCGGCCGGCGTCCAGCTTCATCCGCAGACGCTAAGGCACCTGGGTTGGGAACTAGCCTCCCGAAATGTGGGGCTCATCATGGCACCAGCGCTTACCGACATCGCCGGTCCACGCATTCACACTCAACAAGTGGCTGGGTTGCCTCTGATCCATGTAACGACCCCTACCCTCGAGGGCGGACAGCGAGTGGCCAAACGGTTGTTCGATGTCGCAACTTCTGGGCTCATGATTCTGATGCTCAGTCCTGTCATGTTAGTTATTGCGGCGATGATCAAATCGGACAGCAGGGGGCACGTATTCTTTGTGCAGGACCGAGTAGGGATGGAAGGCAAGCTTTTTGGAATGGTGAAGTTTCGGTCCATGGTCGTCGACGCGGAAGCAAGGCTTGCCGAACTCGCGAACCTCAACGAGGGCAATGGTGTCCTGTTCAAGATCAAGAATGATCCCCGCGTAACGCGTGTGGGAGGATTCTTGCGAAAGTACAGCCTGGATGAACTCCCGCAACTATTCAATATTTTCACGGGTTCAATGAGCCTGGTTGGGCCGAGACCACCACTGCCGCGAGAAGTGGAAGCATATGAGCACGATGTTCGCCGACGGTTACTAGTCAAGCCGGGACTCACTGGTCTTTGGCAAGTAAGCGGACGTTCTAACCTTTCCTGGCAGGATTCCGTCCGACTGGATCTTTACTATGTAGAGAATTGGTCTTTGGCGGCAGATCTGGTCATTATTCTTCGCACCGTTCGCGCTGTCTTTCGCAGTACGGGCGCTTATTAGTAATCAAACTCGCACGACTGCCCTCTTGGGGAAGGAATTATCTAAATGCGTATTTCCGTAATAGGCTGCGGCTATTTGGGGGCCGTCCATGCAGCGTGCATGGCTAAGCTCGGTCATGACGTCGTCGGCATCGACGTGGACGAGAGAAAAATTGCCGAGCTCTCGCAAGCCATTGCACCGTTTTATGAACCCGGACTCGAGTCTCTGCTGAGGGACGTCCAAGACACGGGACGGCTTTCGTTCACGACCGATATGTCCGCGGCCTCCGGCAGCGAAGTGCATTTCATCTGCGTCGGCACGCCACAGAAGAAGGGTGAAAACGGCGCCGACATGACTTTCGTCGATGCCGCCGTTCTTGGATTACTCCCATACTTATCGCCTGAGAATATTGTTGTTGGAAAGTCGACGGTTCCCGTCGGGACGGCATCCAGGCTTGCGGACCTCGTGAAAGCGCAGGAACACACAGCCCACTTGGTTTGGAATCCAGAGTTCCTACGCGAGGGACATGCAGTCTCAGACACTCTCAGTCCTGATCGCTTGGTCTACGGTGTCTCTGATGGCTCGGAGGACCATCCGGCCGTTGCGGTTCTGGATGAAGTATATGCGTCCGCGCTGAGCAATGGCTCTCCACGCCTCGTGACAGATCACCCAACTTCTGAACTCGTGAAAACGGCAGCCAATTCATTCTTGGCCACCAAAATTTCGTTCATTAACGCCATGGCCGAAGTATGCGAGGCTGCGGGTGCAGACGTGACACTACTCGCGGATGCAATTGGCATGGACGATCGAATCGGTCGAAAATTCCTTAACGCCGGCATCGGATTCGGTGGCGGCTGCCTGCCCAAAGACATTCGTGCTTTCATGGCCCGAGCCGGGGAACTTGGCGCGGACCAAGCTCTCACATTCCTGCGTGAAGTAGACGCAATCAACATGCGACGTCGCTCACGAGTTGTGGAGCTGACTCGAGAGGTCTGCGGCGACATTCTCCTGGGACAGCGGATCACTGTCCTCGGTGCAGCCTTCAAGCCAGAAAGCGATGACGTCCGCGATTCGCCCGCTCTTAGCATCGCTGCACAGCTCCAACTCCAAGGGGCTGTTGTAACGGTAACGGATCCAAAAGCCCTGACGAATGCAGCCCGTAGATTCCCAGAACTCCACTACGAGGCTGACCTTGACAGGGCCATCAGTGGTGCGGACGCATTGCTGCTTCTGACCGAATGGCAGCAGTACCGCGATCTCGATCCATACGCTCTGGCTGGATCGGTAGCATCTCGCCGCATCCTCGATGGCCGTAACATACTCGACGCGGCGAAGTGGCGGGCAGCTGGTTGGAGTTACCGTGGACTTGGGCGCCCTTAGGTATGGGCGACGACGTAACCAGGCTATCCGCTGGTCCAAAACAGCTTGGCGTTCCTGATGACGGGGAACTCTCTCGAAAGAAACGCCGTAGCCGTCGTATTTTAGTAGTCGTTTGTTGGTCGTCAACTCTGGCTGTGGTTGCCTTAGCGGCGGCGGCCTGGCTGGGCGAACGAGCCACAACAATCAATTATGAACTGAACACCGCATCAGAGCTCATCCCTTCAATTAAGGATGCCGTCGCCGCCAACGACTCGAAGAGGGCGACGGCCGTGACTGAAAAACTTCGGTCACACACAGCAGAAGCAAAGCGGGCTGCCGAAGATCCAGTCTGGACTCTGGCGTCATCCATCCCGATCGCTGGCCCAAACTTCAGCGCCGTGTCCGAAGTAGCGCGTTCCGCCGACGACGTCGCAACCCTAGGATTGGAGCCTCTTGTAAAGGTATTCGATGTCCTGGACTGGGATACTCTGCTCCCAAGTAGTTCAGGTGCCGATTTGAGCTCAATTGAGGCCGCTGCGCCGACTGTTTCTTCAGCGGCGCAAGCCGTCCGCCTCTCAGCTGAACGACTTCATCAGATTGATACGACGAAATTGTTGCCTCAAGTCGCCGATCCGTTGATTCGTGCCCGTGGCGAGCTACTGGACGTCACCGGAACTTTGGATGCCGCTGCACACGCTTCGGCGACGTTACCCGCCATGCTCGGATCCGATGCACCACGGAACTACTTGCTCATGATTCAAAACAATGCAGAGGCTCGTGCGTCAGGTGGCATCCCTGGGGCGCTGGCAATCCTTAGCCTCGATGGTGGCAAGCTAACTCTGAGCGCGCAAAGCAGCGCAGGGGAACTCGGAATCATGGCCCCAACCGTGCCTGTAGATTCGGTTCAACAGCAGATCTACTCAGCACGACTCGGCAAGTTCATGCAGGATGTAAATCTCACGCCCGACTTCCCCACTGCGGCGGCTACTGCCCAGGCTATGTGGGAAAGGAAAACTGGACAGCGAGTTGACGGGGTCCTCTCCATTGACCCCGTGGCGCTTGGCTACATTCTTGATGCAACCGGATCAGTGAAGATCTCCAACCCTGAATTGACTTCGTTGACTAATCTGGGACTGCCAGCTGAGCTCACAGGGACCAACGTTGTTCAAACGCTTCTCTCCGATGTGTACGCAAAGATCGCGCAACCCAAACTCCAGGATGCCTACTTCGCTGGTGTAGCACAAGAGATTTTCGCGACCTTGTCGACCGGCAAGGCGGATCCCAAACGACTCATGGAGGGCATTGGACGAGGAGCCTCCGAGGGTCGCATTCTAGTTTGGTCCGACGAGCCTCAGGAACAAGCCGTCATCGACAGGTATCCTATTGCCGGCGCAATCTCAGGTCCGAGCGTGGCCGCCGCACAATTCGGGGTCTATTTCAACGACGGCACGGGCGCGAAGATGGATTACTACGTCAAGCACTCCGTCGGGTTGATCAAAGAGTGCCCAAAGGACGGTTACGAGCAAACCACGGTTCGTATCACAAGCACCAACACGGCCCCTGCTGATGCAGCCACATCGCTGCCAGCGTATGTTACCGGAGACGGTATTTTTGGTGTTCCTCCAGGGTCCGTCCAGACAAACATCATGGCCTACGGACCAGTCCAAGCCAATGTGGAAATTGCAAGACTAGACGGACAGAAAACAGAGTTTGCACCCTATCTACACAGCGGCAGGCCTGTAGGAGTTCTTGCCGTGCGACTCGCCCCTGGAGAGAGTCGCACGGTGGAGTTTACTTTCGGAAAAATCGTGCAGCACACAGAACCTAACCTGTTTGTCACGCCCACAGTGCAGGATGTAAATGATGTGATCTTGCCCACAGGGGTCGCATCTTGCGGGCAATAAGTTATGGACACCGTGTTAACACTATGTAAACCGTCTGGACTGACATTGCTCCACACTCGAATCGGATGGTAACGTCTGTTTTGGGATATCTATCCGGGATTTCTGCGCAGGTCTCGTGCAGAGAGGAAACCTCCTCAATTCGGGTACTTCAAAAAAACTTTAACGTCTCCGGGGGGACAACAATGAAAAAAACACTCGCAGCACTCGCACTTGCAGGCTCAATCGCGCTCATCGGCTCACCCGCTGTTGCCGCCGAATACCCGGCTCTCCCGCCCCAGGCTGCTGTTTCTGACGGCACCGTCGGCCCGGGTGAACAGTTCACCTTCCGCGGCCAGGGCTTCCTTGCCGGCGAACCGCTGGTCATTACCGTCACGCCGGGCAACCCGCCCGCAGCTTCCGGTGCCGGTCTCGGCCGCTCGGTCGCAACAAAGATCCCTGTATTCCTGGCTCCCCAGTCGTTCAACGCAACGGCTGACGCTCAGGGCGCAATCGTGTTCCCGCTCTCGCTCGGCGAAGCTGGAACCTACTCCATCACAGCAACGGGCACCATCTCCGGCGTGACTGTCGGACCCGTTACGGTACAGGTTGCAGCAGCACTGGCCAACACCGGCGGCGCTCCGCTCGCAAACACCGGGGCTGGCCTTGCCAACACCGGTGCTGACTCGGGCCTGATCCTCTGGACCCTTGTGGGCGCAGGCGCACTGGCCGCTGGCGCAGCATCAGTGGTTGTTGTTCGCCGCCGCGCTAAGAACGAGGTTGCTGCATAACGGCGGCATCTTCCAAGCACTCAAGAGGGTGGGTGGCTCTCCGGGAATCCGGAGAACCACCCACCCTCTGCGTTTAAGGTTTCGACAGGCTTAACCACCGACGAGACAGGCTGATCCACCGAATGGCCAGGCGCAGGCACCAGCCTTGTGGTATCTATTTGATCTATGGGGAGACATTGGCGCAAAACACCATGGCAGTGGGATTTGTCCGTCCCCGTCCCGCGTCCACAGGCACTTCCATATGCACTCCTCGTATTGCTGGCCGTAGGCGCGCTCGGAACTGCCGCCCTGGCCCTGCTGAGAACAGCCTGAGTGCCTCTTGAGACGCCCAGACAACCCTAGGATTTGGCGTCCGATTCTAGTTGCCATGCTCGTGCCGCTGGCATTGTTGGCGTTCTGGCCGAGCCCGGTTGATGCTCCGGTGCAGGGCCAGCTCGCCAGCGTCCTGGGATTCCTCCATGCACGCGGAATTCCCGCTTGGTTCAATTACCAATTGTTAACACCAATTCGTCGAAGCATCCGCCAATGTAGCGCTATTCTTTCCGTTCGGCGCAGTTGCGGCCCTGGCATATCCGAAAAAACACGTGTGGCAGCTCGGAATTCTTGGGCTGATTGTCTCGGGTTGCATCGAGCTGGGCCAGCTGCTGTTTCTTCACAATCGGTTCGCGAGTGCGCTGGATCTTGTCACAAACACAGGAGGGGCCGTAATTGGCGCTCTCTTGGTCACTGCGGCCCTTAAACGCCTACAGGCCGGTCGCGGGTCAGCGGCAGGCCCGTAGTGCGTCACAGAGGCATCAGGAGCTAGCCGACGAAGGCCTTCAGCCAGGTCTTCAAGTCCTCGCCAAACTCCACGCGTTCGGAAGCCAGGGTGATGACTGCCTTCAGGTAGCTCAGCTTGTCACCCGTGTCGAATCGGCGGCCCTTGAAGACCACGCCGTACACGCCGGAGCCTTCGCCCTCACCGGCAGCGAGGGTCTGGAGGGCATCCGTCAGTTGGATCTCCCCGCCACGGCCGGGCGCTGTGTTCTCCAGGACGCCGAACACCGAGGGGTGCAGCACGTACCGGCCGATGACGGCCAGGTTGGACGGCGCTTCGGCTATGGCCGGCTTCTCGACCAGTTTGTTGACGCGGACGTAGTCTTCGCCTTCGATGGCTGTGATGTCCGCGCACCCGTATGCACTGATCTGCGAGGGGTCCACCTCGATTAGGGCAACAACCGAACCGCCGGTCTTCAGCTGTACCTCGATCATGGTAATCAGGAGGGTCTCGGCCTCGTCGATGAGGTCGTCACCCAGCAGTACGGCGAAGGGCTCGTTGCCCACGTGCTGACGCGCACAGAGCACGGCATGGCCCAAGCCCTTGGCTTCGCCCTGGCGGACGTAATGGATGGGGCCCAAGTCGGACGCCTCATGCACCAGGTCCAGGCGACCCTGATCGCCTTTCAACTCCAGCGCACGCTCCAGGCCGGGTTCACGGTCGAAGTGGTCCTCAAGGGCACGCTTGCTGCGCCCCGTGATCATCAAAATGTCGTTGAGGCCAGCCTTGACGGCTTCTTCCACGACGTACTGGATAGCCGGGCGGTCAACCACCGGCAACATTTCCTTCGGCATCGCCTTAGTGGCCGGCAGGAAGCGAGTCCCCAAGCCGGCAGCAGGAATGACGGCTTTAGTAATAAATTTCCCCATAGTCATAGGTGCACCTTACAAATCAATGGTGGGAATTTGCAATTGAGGGACTTGATTTCGACGAGCTCAATCACCAACAATTCATTCGGGGGTATCGCCCGGCTGAAGGCCCAGCCCTACGCCAATGACTCTTCTCAGGCGTTTGCTGTCTGCGTGACCGCAACGTAGGCCCGGAGCGCCTCCGCCGCCGGACGGGGCGTGAAACCTGAAGTCTTGATCTTGGTCAGGTCTAGCACACTGTTCAGCGGCCGGGGCGCCGCAGCTTTGTCCTTGAAGTATTCCTCGGTGCTGACGCCGGTGACGGCGCTCCGCGGCCGCCCCGAGAGCTCGTACACTTCGGCTGCGATGTCGGCCCAGGACTGTGGCTCGCCGTCGTTGCTGAGGTTATAGGTACCGTATTCCGCGCCGGATTCGAGCAGGTGCCGGATCCCTGCGGCGATGTCCGCGGTGAAGCTGAGCCGGCCGATCTGGTCATTGACGACGGACGGCTCGATGCCGCGGCCGGCGAGGGATGCCATGGTGCGGACGAAGTTGTTGCCTTCGCCGATGACCCAGCTGGTCCGGACGATGTAGTGGCGGGGAACGACGCTGACCACGGCGTCGCCGGCTGCCTTCGTCTGCCCGTATACACCCAGCGGAGCGAACGGCTCAGCCTCATCGTGGCTCTCGCCGACGCCGTCGAAAACGTAGTCCGAGGAAACCTGCACGAGGGTGAGGTCATGCTCGACGGCGGTCCGGGCCAGCCGCGCCACAGCGGTGACGTTGACGGCCCAGGCGGCGGCGCGGCCCTCCGCGGTTTCCGCGGTGTCGACGGCGGTGTAGGCGGCAGCGTTGATGATCGTCGAGTAGTTCTTCCAGTACCGCTCCGCGAAGGAGGCCTCACTGGACAGGTCGAACCCGGCCCGGCCGACGAACTCGACGGTCGTGTCGCCGTCGTACAGTTCCCGCAGCGCCTTGCCCAACTGCCCGTCGGCACCAACCACGAGGATTTTCTTCGCCGGCATCGGCACGACGTCCGCGAGGCGCGGGTGCGCCCTGTCCTTATTGGAGAGCTCTGCCTCCGCCAGCGGGACCGGCCAGACGATGGCGACGGTCTCGTCCGCGAGGTTCAGGAAGGTGTACTGGCCCTTCGCGTCGGCGGACCAGTGGTCGTTGACGAGGTAGGTGTAAGCCGTGTTGTCTTCCAAGGTCTGGAAGGCGTTGCCCACACCACGGGGAATGAAGATTGCCTGGCTCGCGTCCAGTTCGGCAGTGAAGACGGCACCGAAGGACGGGCCTTCGCGCAGGTCCACCCAGGCGCCGAAGATCCTGCCTGTGGCGACCGAGATGAACTTGTCCCACGGTTCGGCGTGGATACCGCGGGTGGTGCCGGCCTTTTCGTTAAACGAAATATTGTTCTGCAGAGGGCGGAAGTCCGGCAGCCCCAGGGCCACCATCTTTTCCCGCTGCCAGTTTTCCTTGAACCAGCCACGGTTATCACCGTGAACCGGAAGGTCATAGAGGACGACGCCGGGGATCGGGGTTTCGTGCGCGGTCAGCTTCTTGGAGAACTCGATCGACATGCTCTACTGGCCCTGTTCCTGGTACTTCGCTTCGGTCTGGGCCTTCTGCGGCCGCCACCAGTCCTCGTTCTCCCGGTACCAGGCGATGGTGTCCTCAATACCGGCGTCAAAGTTGGAGAAGCGCGGTTCCCACCCGAGCTCGTCGCGGAGCTTGGCGGAGTCGATGGCGTAGCGCAGGTCGTGCCCGGGGCGGTCCACGACATGGTCGTAGGCGTCCGGGGACTGGCCCATGTGCTTAAGAATGAGTTCGACGACGTCCTTGTTGTTCTTTTCGCCGTCGGCCCCGATCAGGTACGTCTCGCCGATCCGGCCCTTGGCGATGATGGCCAGCACGGCCGAGGAGTGGTCGTTAGCGTGGATCCAGTCACGGACGTTCTCGCCCTTGCCGTAGAGCTTGGGACGGATTCCGTCGATCACGTTGGTGATCTGGCGCGGGATGAACTTCTCCACATGCTGGTACGGGCCGTAATTGTTCGAGCAGTTGCTGATGGTGGCCTGCAGACCGAAGGAACGCACCCAGGCACGGACCAGCAGGTCCGAACCTGCCTTCGTGGAGGAGTACGGGCTGGACGGGTTGTACGGAGTGTCCTCGGTAAACCGCTCCGGATCATCGAGTTCCAGATCGCCGTACACCTCGTCGGTGGAGATGTGGTGGAAGCGTTTGTTGTGCTTCCGGGCCGCCTCGATCAGCGTGTACGTACCGATGATGTTCGTGTCCAGGAACGGGCGCGGGTCATGCAGCGAATTATCGTTGTGCGACTCAGCCGCGTAATGAACCACCACATCGCATTCTGCGACGAGCCCGTCCACGACGTCCGCGTCTGTAATGTCGCCTTTGACGAACTTGAAACGGTCCTCCGCGAGACCCTCGAGGGACGCGAGATTACCGGCATAAGTCAGCTTGTCCAGCACCGTTACATGATCAAGCGTGTTTTCCAACACATAGTGGACAAAGTTCGAACCAATGAAACCGGCGCCCCCGGTAACCAGTAATTTCTGCATAACATTCATCGTTCCACAGCTACACGATTTGGCTGAATTTGTAACCACCGCGAAAATGTCCTTATGCGCGGAATAATCCTCGCCGGGGGAACCGGTTCACGTCTTCATCCAATCACTCTCGGAATCAGCAAGCAGCTGGTCCCTGTCTACGACAAACCGATGATCTACTACCCGTTGTCCACACTGATGCTGGCCGGCATCCGGGACGTCCTCATCATTACTACGCCGCACGATGCGGATCAGTTCCAGCGGCTCCTTGGTGACGGCAGTCAGTTCGGCGTCAATATCACCTACACCCAGCAGCCGTCCCCGGATGGGTTGGCCCAGGCGTTCGTCCTGGGGGCCGAGCACATCGGCGATGGCCCGGTTGCTTTGGTCCTCGGCGACAACATCTTCTATGGCCGAGGCCTCGGCACGCAGCTAGGACGGTTCGAAAACATCGACGGCGGCGCAGTCTTCGGATACCGGGTCCAGGACCCGTCCGCGTACGGTGTTGTGGAATTCGACGCGGAGGGCAAGGCAATCTCCCTTGAAGAGAAGCCCGCAAAACCGAAGAGCCACTATGCGGTGCCGGGCCTGTACTTCTACGACAACGATGTGGTCCAGATCGCACGCGACCTAAAGCCTTCTCCCCGCGGCGAACTGGAAATCACGGACGTCAACCGCGTCTACCTCGAACGCGGCAAGCTGCAGGTGGAAATCCTGCCTCGCGGAACCGCGTGGCTAGACACCGGAACCTTCGATGACCTCAACGCAGCATCCGAATTCGTCCGTACAGTTCAGCACCGCCAAGGCCTCTCCATCGGGTGCCCCGAAGAAATCGCCTGGCGTTTGGGTTTCCTCAATGACGATGAACTTCGGGAACGGGCCGCACCCCTCTCCAAGAGTGGCTACGGGAAATACCTTCTCGATCTGCTCACTGAAGGCCTCGACGCTGCAACAAACCGCCTTCAACTCGCCCAACGCTAAGGCGGGCTCCGGCCCCGACGCAGCGAACCACAAAGCAAGAGGCCCGCCGCTTGAACAGCGGCGGGCCTCTTTTGTTGCACATTGATCAATGGCGTCAAGTCACAGGGTCTGCGCAAAGTGTCAGACGGGGCTATGGAAGCTGGCTCAATCATCGAGGGGTTTCGACGGTTTCGACAGGCTCAACCACCGGCGCCGGTGAACTTGGGCTCGCGCTTCTCCTGGAAAGCACGGAAACCCTCGGCATAGTCTGCGCTCTTGCAGAGGCGTGCCTGCTCGGCGTTTTCCTCGGCCATGGCGTCCCACAGGCCCAGCCGCTGGTCGCGGATGTGCGCCACCAGCTCCTTGCTCGCCGTGAAGGCACCCGTGGCCCCGGCGGCAACCTTCGTCACAATTTCCCGGGTGTTGGGCAACAGTTCATCCGCCGGCATGGCCCGGCTGAACATCCCCTGTGCCACGGCCTCTGTCCCCGATATGAGCTCGGCAGTGTAGATCAGGTCAAGGGTCCGGTGCATGCCCAGCCGCTCGGTGAAGTACCAGTGCCCGCCCGAGTCCAGCGTCGCGCCCAGCTTGGCGAACGGGGAGCCGAACTTCGCGTTCTCCGCCACGTACACCACGTCCGTGGCCAGCAGCAGGCCCAGCCCCACCCCCAGGCAGGCACCGTGCGCGGCGGCGAACGTCGGAGCCGGGAACGCGCTCATTTTCTTGAGCAGCGGCTGCACCAGCCCGCCCAGGTACGCTTCGGCGTCGTCCGTTTCCGGCGTTACGCCCGAGATGTCCCTGCCCGCGCAAAAGGCGCGGCCCTCTCCCCTGAGCAGCAGCGCCCGCACCTCACCACGTGAGGCGGCGGCAGCGGCGTCGTCGTACGCCTGTGTTAAATCCGTGAGCGCCTGCTCGTCGAGGGAGTTCAGCTTGTACGGCGCGTCCAGGACCACTTCGGCGACGTTGTTGGCGATGGAGAGGGAGATCATGGGTTCCTTAGACGTCGAAGTCGACTGTTACGTCTTTGCTGGTGGGGTGGCTCTGGCAGGTCAGGACGTACCCTTTGTCCAGTTCATCCTGCTCGAGGGCGTAGTTTTCGTCCATGGTCACGGTGCCGGTGATCAGTTTGGCGCGGCACGTGCCGCACACTCCCCCGGCGCACGCGAAGGGCACATCCGGCCGGACCCGCAGCGCCGCGTTCAGGATCGATTCGCGGGCGTGCGTGGGGCTGGCCACCTCGCCCTGCAGGCCGTCCAGCTTGAACGTGATCTTGTACGTCTCCTTGGACTCGTCCACCACCACGGGACGGCCAGCGTTCCCTTCCGGGCGGTCCGGCTTCCCGGACGTGAAGAGCTCGAACCGCACGTGCTCCGGCTTCACCCCGCGCTCGGCCAGCGTGTCCCGGCACAGCTGCACCAGCTCGAACGGCCCACACAGGAACCACTCGTCCACATCGTCCGCGTGGATGGCGGTGCCCAGGAGCTGCTGGAGCTTCTCGGCGTCGATCCGTCCACTGAGCAGCGGCGCGATCCGCTGCTCCCGGGACAGCACGTGGTGGATGGCCAGCCGCTGCGGGTACCTGTCCTTCAGGTCCGCCAGCTCCTCCAGGCGTCAGCCACGCCCCACTGCGCTTAGTCCCCGCTGAGACTTGTCACGGACCAAGGATTCAACATAGGAATGCTGCAAGCCGGGTTCGGGTGTGCGTCAGATTTGTAGGTAGCTGTGCTGTGGCATGTTTCTGGGGCCGTGTGTAGTGGTTGGGCGGCTGTGGTCTGGTTGTGGTGGGTGCTGTCGTGTTGGCAGCGCAGGGTGATGATGCTGGTGGCTCCGGGGCCGGACCAGCGCATGCCGGAGAGTTTGAGGCGTTGGCCGACGATGGCATTGCAGCCGGCTTCGACGGTGCCGGAGCCGACGAACATGTCGGGCTTCAGACTCTTCCGCCCCTGCACACGTGATTGCCTACGTCGCGCCGTGGCCGCCTGGCGTCGGACGCTGACCCGCCTGAATCAGCCGAGCGCTGAAACTAGCGCATGTCAGTCCTCGGTCTGGCGCCCCATGAAGGCAGCCATTCCGGGCACCGTGAACTGAATAGAGCCATATTCGGGTGCATACACAACACCCTTGTCGATGAGTCGTGAGCGGATGACGGCAAGTTTGCTGGTCGACTTCCCAAGGCGTTCGGCGATTTTTCCAGTCGAGGAAGGGGTATCGCTGTCCTGGGCCATGGCCCTGAGGTAGAGGCGTTCTGCATTGGTGGCACGCTGCCATCTGGCCTCGAAGAAGCCATGGTCCAGGTCGTTGGTGCCGTGGCGGACTGCCACGTGCGCGTCGTCAGCGCTGATGATCTTCTCCGATGATGCTTCCCAGGCGGCACGTCCGTAGACCTGAAGGAAGAAGGGGTAGCCGTTCGCGGCAGAGAGCAGGAGTGACAGCGCATCAGGCGCCAAGGAGGCGCCGAGCCTGTTGATGGGCAAGGCGAGGGCTTCCGAGGCGGCCTCTTCGTTGACCTGGCCTATGGTCCTGTAGAGAAACAGCCGCTCACCATAGGTCCTGGCCTCCGAGATCTTGCCGGGCAGGTTGGGTAGGCCCGCACCGATGATGTAAAAAGGCCATCCGCGCTGGCCCGCAAGGTGCTGAACGGACAACAGTATGGTCAGGAGCTCTTCGTCCAGGTCTTGCATTTCGTCAATGAACAAGCCGAACCCGACCCTGGCTTTTCGCATCGCGAGTGATACATCCTCAACAAGTTCCTCGAGGT
This sequence comes from Pseudarthrobacter sp. S3, assembly GCF_050156905.1. NCBI lineage: Bacteria > Bacillati > Actinomycetota > Actinomycetes > Micrococcales > Micrococcaceae > Pseudarthrobacter > Pseudarthrobacter sp. S3. The sequence continues at coordinate 3,402,111 of NZ_CP189583.1, forward strand.
CGATGTCCAGGTTGCCTGAATCGGCGCGCCCTTGTTTGGTCGTCACCGACGCGGAGACGCCGGCAACCCCCAAACTCGCTGAGATGTTGCCGATGCTGTTCAAGGCATTATGCAGAAAGCTCCAGGCTGGCTTTCCGCGGAGTCTGCGCGCACCTACTTCAAGCTCACGGGCAAGCTTCGCCCGGGTGGCCTTTTTGCCGGCGTCCCCTGGTTGGGCTTCAAGCTGGATTACCAGCCAGTCGTTCCGTCGCGCGTGCTCTGCGAAGACGTTCAGCAGAACGGTTTTGCCCACTCCGCGAAGGCCGGACAGAACCATGCCCCGGTCCCCCACGGTGTTGGACTTGGCGCGTGCGACCAACAGATCGAAGGCATCGATCTCTCCATCACGGCCGACAAGCTCCGGAGGCCGGACGCCGGAGCCGGGGTTAAAGGGGTTCAGTGCTGGATCCATGCCCCAGTGATACTCACTTATAACGAGATATAACGCTTTTTGTTATAAGACCATATATTTCGTTACCAGCGGCGTGAGAACACCACGGCGTGAGCGTGTGCACTTCCGATGCCGCTAGGGAAGCGCCTCAAACGGGGCCTGGGCCGACTTCGACGACGTTGCACCGGTGGCAGTGACGGTGGTCGGGAAACCGGGGGGAGGTGCACTCTTCGGTACGCCGATTGTGGTGCTGAATGCACCTCGACCGTCAGCTTTCCCCTGCTTAACAAGCGTGGCGTGAAGATAAATAGCGACCGTCTCGTCCGGGTAGAAGTTCCGGCCACTGACACTAAGGGTCTCCCCGACCCGTGCCTGAGTCGGGGCAATCTCGATGCTCGCCGTTTCCTGGACCTGCCGCCTGATCATGTCGGCGCGGTTCCGGGATTCCTCGGCCGCAGACTTATCCACCGCCGAATCGGCCTCAGTCTGGGCAATCTTCAGGCAGTCGGAAACGACCTGAAGGGCAACTACCGTATTTTCCTGTTTCTGCTCCTCGTACGCCGCCTCGACGGATGCGTCCGCAACCACTTTGAAGGTTCCTCCGAGTTTTCCGCCCAGTTTTGTTGTCAGGTCGAACCCGCGCCCTTTAGTGCATTCGATGTACGTGATGGCCACTCCGCCCAGACACTGGCCGTTGTACTCTCTCGTGTTGCCGGTACAGGCCGGTCCCCCGCACGTGACCAGCATGGCGCTGACGGCAAACTGGACCAACAAGAGCGCAACCAGGCGGGAAGGCCTGCGCGCCTGTATCTTCGGCGCATCGTCACGGGCATCCATGGTTAACTCCGTCCTGACTGAATTTTCTGCAGCATGCAGCCGCCAGCCTGAGCTGAGTAGACGTGACTGCCCGTTACCGGTGCGTTACTGCTTCCGTGGCCTCCCGATGAATTTGGCGGCGCTAGAGCCAGCGTTCGACGTCGGCACGCATGTAGGCAAGCTGGTTCCTGAGTTCCGGCAGACTGCGCGCTGCCGTTTGCCACACGGTGTCGTTACGAATGGCCGCGTAGTCGTGCGAGAGCACATTCCGGAGTCCGCGCATCTGGCGCCAGGGTATGGCGGGGTACTGTTCACGAACTGGCTCCGGGATCCGGTCCGCGGCAGTATTCAGGTCGATAAAGATGGACTTCATGGCCTCGCGCGACCGCCAATTGTCAGGATCGTTGAAAGCAAACTCGCCCTCGTCCACGATCTGCTGTGCCCAGCCCAGCCGTTCCTCCATGTCGCCGATCAGCTGCAGGACCCGGTCCTTCGGAGCCGCCGTGAGGGAGAAGGAGGGATCCTTCTGCTCCCGAGGCACGAACTGGCCGCCCACGGGAATCTCTTCGGGGTGCCGGCTCACAGGGGAACTGCTTCGCTGAGGATGCGCTCCATTATCGGGCCCCCCGAACCCGACGGGACGATGTCCACCTCCACGCCGAGCAGGTCAATCATGTCCAGGCGGAAACCGGACAGGTCGAAAAGCGTTGCGTCCGGCTCGAGGTCAACCAAGAGATCGACGTCGGACTCCGGCGTGTCCTCGCCCCGTGCCAACGATCCGAAAACGCGGATGTTGTGTGCTTTGTACCTGTGGGCGATCTCCAGTGTCTCGCTGCGGTGTTCAGCGAGGATCTCAGAGGGCCGGCGCCGCAATACCTTCATGATCCGGCCAAGGGTTTCGGGCCGCGGGATGCGCTTCCCGGATTCATAGGCTGAGAGATTCGGCTGGCTGACGTGCGATAGTTCCGCGAGCCGCTTCTGGCTAAGCCCGGCACGAACCCTTTTCTCGGCTATCTCGCTGATCATAGGTCAAGTATATCGGGGCGATATACGTCTGGGGCTGGCCTCGGCATACTGGGGCCGTCTACAGCGGTGCGCCAGATCTGTCACAACCGCCAGTAAAGGGTGAATGGGCAATATCTGGCACAAACGGGGTCTGGCCGAGTATGGTCAATATATGTCACAAACTCCGTTTTACCGGGCCGTGGACGCCGTCTCACTCGGGCGGGCCATCAGTGATGCCCGCAAGGAGGCCTCGCTGACCCAGCAGGACCTGGCCGACCGGCTCGGCACCGCCCGCCGGACCATCGTCCGGCTCGAGCATGGCGAAGCTGTCTCCGTCGTCGTCGCCATGAACGCCATCCGGGCGCTCGGCCGCGACGTCGCCCTGATCCCCCGGTTCGCGAAGCTGCAGGTGAAGCCATGAGCCCGAGGAACAAGAGCCTGGAGGTGTTCCTCAACGGGGAACACGTCGGGGTCCTGACCGGATCCGGCCTGAAGATGTCCTTCCGGTACGACCAGAACATCGTCGCAGAGTACGGTGCCTCCTCCATCCTGCTGTCCTTGTCGCTGCCGATAAACCGGAAGAAGATCGACGGCGCCGCGGTGTACAACTACTTTGACGGGCTTCTGCCCGAGGGCCAGGCCCGTTCGCACATCGCAGCAGAGAACGGACTCTCGACCCCGGATGCCCTGGGGCTGCTGGCCGTCCTGGGCGCCGACTGCGCCGGCGCCGTCCAGGCCCTGCCCGCGGACACGTCCCCGGACGGCCCAGCCGGCTCCCGGCCCATGACAGTTGACGAGGTCGCCGGCGTCGTCGAGGCGCTGCCTAGCTGGGACCTGCCCGATGACTTCGCGATCACCGCCTCGCTGGGCGGCATCCAGTCCAAGGTGCTGCTGAGCCGGCACGGGGGCGGGTGGGCCTGGCCGGGCCGTGGGGCAGTGTCCACACACATCATCAAGCCGGAGCCCCTGGACTCGCCGGTCCCGCACCTGCTCGCCTCCGAAGACTGGGCGCTCAAGGTGGCTGCGGCCGCCGGCCTGCCCGCCGCCGAAGCCCGTCTGGAGACGTTCGGGTCCCGCCAAGCGATCGTGGTGACCCGGTACGACCGGACTCCGGACGGCGGCCGGCTGCACCAGGAGGACTTCACCCAGGCCCTGGCACTGGCCAGCACCTCCAAGTACGAAACCTCCACGGCCCCGCCGTCCCGGCTGACCCAGCTCGCAAAAGCCGCGGCACCGCACACCAGGGACGACCGGGAATTCCGGCGCGCGCTGCTGCGGGCTATCACCTTCAACCTCGTGATCGGTAACGGGGACGCGCACTCGAAAAACTACTCGATGCTGCTTCGGGACGGCGGCGAAGTGATGCTCGCCCCGCTCTACGACGTCGCCCCCACCCTGCTGCTCTACGCACCGAGCAACAACGCAGGCCATCTGGTGGGCGGCCAATCAAGGCTGAACTACCTCACCCTGGACCACGTCACCCGGGAAGGTGCCGCGTGGGGCATGGACGCCGGGGATGCACGGGAGACCGCGGCTACCGTGCTGGAAGCCGTGGCCGCGGCGGCGGCCGCGGTGCCCGCGCCGGAGAAGATTGGCTTCCTGAACGAACTCGTCGCCGCGCGGGCCGGCGAACTGCTCGAGGGCAGGACGGCCCGCCGTGCACTTGCCGGTCAGGCGCCGTCGGGCACCTGAGGTTTCGGACCAAGCAGGATTAGATTTCCCTAGGTCATAGGTGAACCTTACAAAATCGTTGGTAAAAAATTCATTTGATTTCGATGGCTCAATCATCGGGGGCTTGGTCTCGACAAGCTCGACCACCGGGGGATTTCGACAGGCTCCATCACCGACCTTTGAACGCCGGTGCGCGCTTCGCCTGGAAGGCCCGGAACCCTTCGGCATAATCATCGGTTTTACATAGCCGGGCCTGCTCGGCGTTTTCCTCGGCCATCGCGGCCCACAGGCCCAGCCGCTGGTCGCGGATGTGCGCCACCAGCTCCTTGCTCGCGGTGAACGCGCCCGTGGCACCCAGCGCCACCCTGCCGACGATCTCACGCGTCTGGTCCAGCAGCTCGTCGGCGGGCATGGCCCGGCTGAACATCCCCTGCGCCACGGCCTCAGCCCCGGACATGAGCTCGGCCGTGTAGATCAGGTCCAGCGTCCGGTGCATCCCCGGCCGTTCCGTGAAGTACCAGTGCCCGCCCGAATCCAGCGTCGCCCCCAGCTTGGCGAACGGCGAGCCGAACTTCGCGTTCTCCGCCACATACACCACGTCCGTGGCCAGCAGCAGGCCCAACCCCACACCCAGACAGGCACCCTGCGCGGCGGCGAACGTCGGCGCCGGGAACGCGCTCATCTTCTGCAGCAACGGCTGCACCAGCCCGCCCAGGTACGCCTCGGCGTCGTCCGTCTCCGGCGTCACGCCCGAAATGTCCCGGCCCGCGCAGAAGGCGCGGCCCTCTCCCCTGAGCAGCAGCGCCCGCACCTCACCGCGCGAGGCGGCGGCAGCGGCGTCGTCGTACGCCTGCGCTAAATCCGTAAGCGCCTGCTCGTCAAGGGAGTTCAGCTTGTACGGCGCGTCCAGGACGATTTCGGCCACGTTGTTGGCGATGGAGAGGGAGATCATGGGTTCCTTAGACGTCGAAGTCGACGGTGACTTCTTTGCTCGTGGGGTGGCTCTGGCAGGTCAGGACGTACCCCTTGTCCAGTTCATCCTGCTCGAGGGCGTAGTTTTCGTCCATGGTCACGGTGCCGGTGACCAGCTTGGCCCGGCACGTGCCGCACACTCCCCCTGCGCACGCGAACGGCACATCCGCCCGGACGCGGAGCGCGGCGTTCAGGATCGATTCGCGGGCGTGCGTGGGGCTGGCCACCTCGCCCTGCAGGCCGTCCAGCTTGAACGTGATCTTGAACGTCTCCTGGGACTCGTCCACCACCACGGGACGGCCGGCGTTCCCTTCCGGGCGGTCCGGCTTGCCCGACGTGAACAGCTCGAACCGGACCTGCTCCGGTTTCACCCCGCGCTCGGCCAGGGTGTCCCGGCACAGCTGCACCAGCTCGAACGGCCCGCACAGGAACCACTCGTCCACATCGTCCGCGTGGATGGCGGTGCCCAGCAGCTGCCGGAGCTTCCCGGCGTCGATCCGGCCGCTGAGCAGCGGCGCGATCCGCTGCTCGCGGGAGAGCACGTGGTGGATGGCGAGGCGCTGCGGGTACCTGTCCTTCAGGTCCGCCAGGTCCTCCAGGAACATCACGTCCATGGCGGCCTTGTTCGCGTAGATCAGGTCAAAACGCGTCTCCGGGTTGGCCGCCAGCAGCGTCCGGGCGATCGCGATCACCGGGGTGATGCCGCTCCCGGCCGCGATGGCCACAAACGTGCCCGGCTCCCCTGCCAGCTCGCCAGCGATTTCCTGCGGCCGGTTCATGGAGTTCATGACGTTCTGCTCCACGGCCTTCCCGTCCCGGCCGTGCTTGGACACAAACGCACCCATGGGGCTCATGACGTCCAGGGTGTCCCCCGCCTTCAGCTCCGCATTGGCCCACGTGGAAAACAGCCCGCCCAGGTCCTGCTTCACCGCCACCCGGATCTCGCTGGACCCGTCCGGGAAGCTGCGCGGCTCGGCACAGATGGAATAGCTGCGGCGCACCTCATGCGGCTCGCCATTCTCATCCGCCAGCGTGGTGCGCAGGGCCACGTACTGGCCCGGGCGATCGTTGCCTGGTTCGAAATCACGGGCGCCCCACCACCCTGACCGGCAAAGGAAATCACTACCCAAAATGAAGTCAAGAAGGACCGTGATCTGCAGCCTCGATGCCTCGCATGCCTTCCGAGCGCCAGCAATTCACTGCGCTCAGCTTCCGAGCCAGTCCGACAGGATGCAGTCCGACTGAGATTAAAGCTTGTAGCTATGCCATCGAGTGATGGGCATGCTCATCCGGCCTGATGCGCATGCCCATCACGTCATGCGCATGCTCACTGATCCGGACCGTCAGGACGCGCGTCAAACTCACAGGAATCTAAAGGGCCAAGTAAGTGCAAACAGAAGAATTGAAGGACATTGTCCGGAAACTGCCGTCCTGGTTCAAGATCCCAACACCTTTGACCTCTACATTGACCATGGGGTCAGCGGCGCCAGGGCAGCGCGGCCGCAATTCGACAAAGCTCTTGATGCACTGCATAAGGGCGACACCCTGGTGATCACCACACTGGACCGGTTGGGACGTTCCACCGCCAACATGCTGGAGCTGGCCACCGTGCTGCGAAAGCGAGGGACCGGTCTTCATGTGCTGAATCTTGGCGGCGGGGACGTGGACACCGGCACCCCGATGGGCGGCATGGTCTTCACTGTCATGGCAGCCCTGGCGCAGATGGAACTGGAGATTAAACGGGAACGGATCACCGATTCAGTGTCCAAGCGCCGGGCCGCCGGCAGGGACCTGGGCGGGCGCCGGGAACGGTTCACTGACAGCCAGATCAAATGCCCGCCGCCTGATCGAGGCCGGCCAGCCGGCCACCCAGGTTTCCCGGGACCTCGGCATGTCCCGGGCGACCCTGTACCGACGCATGGGCAACCCTGTTCACTTTTTATGAAAATTCAATTATAGTGAATGTTCAATCAAGGTGAACAGAGGAGGGGAGATGCTGGAAAGCCGTATCAACATCATTGTTCAGCATCTGACCCAGTACGGCATCGACGTACGCGTGGAAGACTCCGGTTGGACCCGCCCCGCGTTCGAGTACCCGCTTCTCACGCTGCAGCGGGAGGCCGAACGCCAGAAGTTTGTGATCCTGGATGATGCTCTGGCGCAACGAGTCATTCCCTTCGAGGATCAGGCCAAGCCCCTGATTGCCCAGGGCTACATCGACGAAAAGCAGGCCAGAGGATACCGGGCACAGAATCTGAATTTCGTGGATGAGGCCGGTAATGCCTTCATTGCGTTCGGGAACGTCTATGTCGACGTACGAGGCCGCCGTGTGAGCCGCCGAACCCCCGAGAGGAAGGACGCAGGGGCCGGCGTTTCCGCTTCGGGAGTGAATCTGTTCAGCGCACGCAGGTCGCGTCTGCTGTTCGTTCTGCTGACCTGGCCATACGTGCCGCGCCTGACGATCAGGGAGATCAGCACGCTGTCCGGGGTTTCAGTGGGTCTTGCCCAGGAGACTCTAAAACTCTTACAACGAGAGGAATATCTCTCAGTCGGGCCCGGCCCCCAGCTGTTGAGGCAACGCGAGCTCTTCGAGCAATGGGTCATGACCTATCCTCATCAATTGGCCCCTCGGCTGTCGCTGGAGGCCTTCAGATCATCTGAACCGGGTCTTCACGGACCATTGGCGCCAGGGATGGAAGTCAGCGGAGAAAGCGCCCTTCCCGAACTGCTGAATCCATCAAGCCTGACCGTCTACGTCGAAGAGTTCACACCCCGCATGGCCGTCGTCAATAAGTGGCGCAGGGATGAGCATCCGAATGTCTTCGTCAGACACAAGTTCTGGACGGATCCGAGCAGCCTCGACATCGAAGCCCCGACAATGGCCGGGAACCTGCCGACCGTTCCCAGCACACTCGTATACGCCGATCTGCTCGCCAGCGGAGAACCCCGACAGCGCGATGCCGCCCTAATACTGAAGGAGCACGATGAGCGACTTCTCCGCATATTCCGCTCATGAGTTCGGCCCCTTATGCACTGTCCTGCGGAGCGTTATGGACATCACCGCCAAACCGGGAGAGCCGATCATGCTTGTCGGCGCTTCGGCACGTGACCTTATCCACCGGGGTTTGGGATTTGACTCGGAGCTAGCCAGCACCACGGACATAGACATTGCCATCGCCGTTGCGGACCGTTTCGCCTACCAATCGGTCGTAACGAACCTTGAACCCGAGGGAGACACCCGGATCCGCTTTCGCATCGACAAGTGGTCCGTGGACCTCATACCCTTTGGAGGGATCGAGAACCCCTCGGGAACAGCCGTTCCCCACCCTGACGGACAGACCGTCGATGTCTTCGCATTTCAGGAAGTCCTTGACGGAGCCGAACTGTACCGGTTGCCTGAGGGCATTGAAGTTCGGGTGCCGACGGCCGCCGGATATGCCGCCTTGAAAATCAAGGCCTGGGTGGACAAGGGAGCCCTGGGATGGACGAAGCATGCCCGGGACCTCAGCTACGTATGTATGTGGTACCAGAACAGTCCTGGCCTCAACGACTCCCTCTACGACTACGAAAAGGACGCCGACCTTTTCGAGCTGGCCAACTTCGACCAGGATCTGGCCTCCACATATCTGTTGGGCAGACACATCCGCGCCACCATCGGGGACGACCTTGCCGACCAGCTGGGGACCCTCTGGAACCCCGCCAGCCGGAAACTCATGGCATCATCTGAACGAAACGACAGATTCCTCCCCTCGGCGAAGGCCCGGGACTATGACACCAGACTTCAGTATTTCGACGCGATCCACGCCACACTCTCAGCTGTCCAAAGCCCCGGACACGACGATTGACCTGACAGTTCGGATTCCTTGATCTGCCTGGTTTCAGTCCCTGTAACCATCACCAGCGAAAGTCGTCTTGCGCGGTTCGAGGGTCATAAAAGGCCGAAGTCCCTTTTCCTGAGAAAAACCCAGGGTGAGACGCATTGGTGAGATGAGCCTGGGTTTTGGAACCGCCGCGAATGCTGGGCTTCGGCCGGGCCCCGCTTGGCCGGCCCTCCGGTCCTGATAAGGGATCCTTTTGACAGGACTTGGACTCTTGGGCGTAGAAACCTGGCGGCTTGATCGCTCCGAGGCGGCTTCCTGTGGCGAGCTCTAGCGGTCAATGCAACCCACCGAAGACGGGGGAGTGATGCAACGACCGCTAGAACTCGCCTAAGGGATGAAGGCTACGTTGAGCTGGTGGGCAAATTTCACCGACCTTTGAAGACTGGCGCCCGCTTCTGTTGGAATGCCCGAAAGCCCTCCGCGTAGTCATCGGTCTTACAGAGCCTTGCCTGCTCGGCGTTCTCCTCGGCCATGGCGTCCCACAGGCCCAGCCGCTGATCGCGGATGTGCGCCACCAGCTCCTTGCTTGCTGTGAATGCGCCCGTGGCCCCGGTGGCAACCTTCGTCACAATTTCCCGGGTGTTGGCCAACAGTTCATCCGCCGGCATCGCCCGGCTGAACATTCCCCGGGAAACGGCCTCGGCACCGCTCATCAGCTCTGCCGTGTAGATCAGGTCCAGCGTCCGGTGCATGCCCAGCCGTTCCGTGAAGTACCAGTGACCGCCCGAATCCAGCGTGGCGCCCAGCTTGGCGAACGGCGAGCCGAACTTTGCGTTCTCCGCCACGTACACCACGTCCGTGGCCAGCAGCAGGCCCAGCCCCACGCCCAGGCAGGCGCCGTGTGCGGCGGCGAACGTCGGCGCCGGGAACGCGCTCATCTTCTTCAGCAGCGGCTGCACCAGCCCGCCCAGGTACGCTTCGGCGTCGTCCGTCTCCGGCGTCACGGCCGAAATGTCCCGGCCCGCGCAGAAGGCGCGGCCCTCTCCCCTGAGCAGCAGCGCCCGCACCTCACCGCGGGAGGCGGCGGCAGCGGCGTCGTCGTACGCCTGCGCTAAATCCGTAAGCGCCTGCTCGTCAAGGGAGTTCAGCTTGTACGGCGCGTCCAGGACGATTTCGGCCACGTTGTTGGCGATGGAGAGGGAGATCATGGGTTCCTTAGACGTCGAAGTCGACGGTGACTTCTTTGCTCGTGGGGTGGCTCTGGCAGGTCAGGACGTACCCCTTGTCCAGTTCATCCTGCTCGAGGGCGTAGTTTTCGTCCATGGTCACGGTGCCGGTGACCAGCTTGGCCCGGCACGTGCCGCACACTCCCCCTGCGCACGCGAACGGCACATCCGCCCGGACGCGGAGCGCGGCGTTCAGGATCGATTCGCGGGCGTGCGTGGGGCTGGCCACCTCGCCCTGCAGGCCGTCCAGCTTGAACGTGATCTTGAACGTCTCCTGGGACTCGTCCACCACCACGGGACGGCCGGCGTTCCCTTCCGGGCGGTCCGGCTTGCCCGACGTGAACAGCTCGAACCGGACCTGCTCCGGTTTCACCCCGCGCTCGGCCAGGGTGTCCCGGCACAGCTGCACCAGCTCGAACGGCCCGCACAGGAACCACTCGTCCACATCGTCCGCGTGGATGGCGGTGCCCAGCAGCTGCCGGAGCTTCCCGGCGTCGATCCGGCCGCTGAGCAGCGGCGCGATCCGCTGCTCGCGGGAGAGCACGTGGTGGATGGCGAGGCGCTGCGGGTACCTGTCCTTCAGGTCCGCCAGGTCCTCCAGGAACATCACGTCCATGGCGGCCTTGTTCGCGTAGATCAGGTCAAAACGCGTCTCCGGGTTGGCCGCCAGCAGCGTGCGGGCGATGGCGATCACCGGGGTGATGCCGCTCCCGGCCGCGATGGCCACAAAGGTGCCCGGCTCCCCTGCCAGCTCGCCAGCGATTTCCTGCGGCCGGTTCATGGAGTTCATGACGTTCTGCTCCACGGCCTTGCCGTCCCGGCCGTACTTGGACACAAACGCGCCCATGGGGCTCATGACGTCCAGGGTGTCTCCCGCCTTCAGCTCCGCGTTGGCCCAGTTGGAAAACAGCCCGCCCAGGTCCTGCTTCACGGCCACCCGGATCTCGCTGGACCCGTCCGGGAACGTGCGCGGCTCGGCGCAGATGGAATAGCTGCGGCGCACCTCATGCGGCTCGCCGTTCTCATCCGCCAGCGTGGTGCGCAGGGCCACGTACTGGCCGGGCAGGTAGTCGAACTGTCCGGCGAGCTCCTGGGGCACTCCGAAGGTCACCTCGATGGCGTCCTCGGTCAGCCTTCTTACCTCGGTGACGGTCAGCGTGTGGAAGGACGGACGACGGCGGCCGCTGGCTAGCGCCGATTCGGCGGCGGTCTGGCGCACAACAGGCATGGGATTCCTTACAGGACTTTGAAGTAGTCGAACGGTTCCAGGCAGTCCTTGCAGACGTACAGCGCCTTGCAGGACGTGGAGCCGAACCGGGTGAGCTCCTTGGTGTTCAGGCTGGAGCACTGCGGGCACTTGACGGCCATTTGGAGGCGGATGGGGCCGTGGTGGCCGCCGGCTGCTGCCATGCCCGACGGCGGTGCGATGCCGTACTCCTGCAGCTTCGCCTTCCCTGCCTCCGTCATCCAGTCGGTGGTCCAGGCCGGCGCGAGCACCAGGTCCACCTCTGCTGTGTAGCCTTCCTTGGCGAACGCTGTCTTCAGGTCGTCACGGATGGCGTCCATGGCCGGGCAGCCCGAGTACGTGGGCGTGATGGTGACCCTTACGCTTTTCCCCTCGGCCTGCACGTCGCGGAGGATCCCCAGGTCCTCGATGGTGAGCACGGGAATTTCGGGATCGCAGACGGTGGCCGCGATGTCCCAGGCCTGCTGCTGCTGTGTCCGCTCGGGCGCAGCGGTGGCCACGGCGGTCACCAGCTTGCTCCGGGGTACTCGCGCGCCAGCACCTGCATCTCCGCGAGGAGGTAGCCCAGGTGCTCGGAGTGCCGGCCATGCCGCCCGCCGCCGGGGGCAGCCGGCACGTCCGGCACCTCCAGCTCCGCTTCGTCGAAGATCTCACCGGTCAGGCGGTCAAAGTCCGCTTTCAGCGTGGAAGGCTCGACGGCGGCGCCCGACTCTGCGAGGCGCGTGGTCAGCTCGTCGTCCTCGAAGAGCTCGGCGACGTAGGGCCACATCTGCTTCAGGCCCTGGATCATCCGTGCACGGGATTCCTCGGTGCCGCCGGCCAGGCGGAGCACCCACTGGGCACTGTGGTCCCGGTGGTAGTCGACTTCCTTCACGGCCTTCGCAGCGATGGCCGCGAGCGTGGCGTCGCTCGACTGGGTGAGCCTGCGGTACAGCTCGAACTGGTAGTAGCTCACGATGAACTGGCGGGCGATGGTGGCCGCGAAGTCGCCGTTGGGCTGCTCAAAGATCGCGGCCGACCGGAACTCATGCTCGCGCCGGAAGTACGCCAGCTCGTCCTCGGACTTGTCCCAGGCGCCGCCCGCGTAGGTGAGGAAGCTCCGGGCGTGGCCCAGCTGGTCCAGGGCGATGTTGCCCAGGGCCACGTCCTCCTCCAGCTCCGGGCCGCGGGAGATCCAGTGGCCCAGCCGCTGCGCGAGGATCAGGCCATCGTCTCCGAGGCGCAGCGCGTACTCGGCCACGTCCTCGGTGGGCTTGGCCAGGCCGGTGCGGACCTCGAGTGCGATGTCCTCCGGGCGAAGCGCATTGCCGGGGGTGATGCGGGTGGCCGACGCAGGGCCCACGCCGACGAGGGCCCCGCTGCGAGCTTGCGAGCTGTGGGAGTCGGTGGGGATCACAGGTGCTTCACCCCTTCGCTCTTGGTGTAATACGTGGCGTGCCGGTAGTCCTTGCCCTGCGGGGACTCGAAGAACGAGCCCTTTGCGTCCGGATCGCTGGCGGCGATGGCATCGGCCGGGACCACCCAGATGGACACGCCCTCGTTGCGGCGCGTGTAGAGGTCGCGGGCGTTGCGCAGGGCCATGGCGGCATCCGGCGCGTGCAGGGACCCGGCATGAACGTGGGACAGGCCGCGGCTCGACCGGACAAAGACCTCCCACAGGCCCCAGGCATTGCGGTCGGTCGTTTCGGCTGGGGCCACGCCGACAGGGGTCCCCGGCCGAGCTTGCGAGGTTGGGGAGTCGGTGGGGATCATGCTGCGTATTCCTTTATCTTCGCTGACTGTTTCATTGCGTACGCCGCGGCTGCGTCGCGGACCCAGGCGCCGTCGTCGTGCGCTTCCCTCCGGCGCTCCAGGCGCTGGGCGTTGCAGGGGCCGCGGCCGGCGAGGACTTCGTGGAATTCATTCCAGTCCAGCGGGCCGTGTTCCCACTTTTTGGTGTCCTCGTGGAAGCGGATCTCGCTGTCCGGGAGGGTGAGGCCCAGTACGCGGACCTGTTCCACCATCATTCCCACGAAGCGGCTGCGGAGTTCGTCGTTGCTGAAGCGCTTGATGTTCCAGGCCATGGACTGCTTGGAGTTGGGCGAATCGTCGTCCGGCGGGCCGAACATCATCAGCGCCGGGGCGTACCAGCGGTCCACGGCGTCCTGGGCCATCTGCTTCTGCTCCGGGGTGCCGTGGGCGAGTTCCAGCAGGATCTCGAAGCCCTGGCGCTGGTGGAACGACTCTTCCTTGCAGACGCGCACCATGGCGCGGCCGTAGGGGCCGTAGGAGGCGCGGCACAGCGGCACCTGGTTGCAGATTGCTGCGCCGTCCACCAGCCAGCCGATGGCACCCATGTCCGCCCAGGTCCGGGCCGGGTAGTTGAAGATGGACGAGTAGCGGGCCTTGCCGGCGATGAGGTCCGCCATCATCTTGTCCCTGCTTTGGCCGAGCGTCTCCGCCGCCGAGTACAGGTAGAGCCCGTGGCCGGCCTCGTCCTGGACCTTGGCCATCAGGATGGCCTTGCGCTTCAGGCTCGGGGCGCGGGAGATCCAGTTGGCTTCCGGCTGCATCCCGATGATCTCCGAGTGCGCATGCTGGGAGATCTGGCGCAGGAGGGTCTTGCGGTAGGCGTCCGGCATCCAGTCTTTTGGTTCAATGCGGGAATCCTCGGCCATGACGCGGTCAAAGTTGGCCCGACCGTCTGCTTCTTGGCTGTCCGCGTTGCGCTGGGCGTTGGCTTCCATGGTTACTCCTCTGCACCTGCCTGGATTTGGTCCGATTTATTTACCGACCGTTCGTTCAGGATATGCGGCGAGTGCGGAGGGCGTCAAGGAGGGGCCTGGGGTTGACCCCTAAAGCATCCGGGAACATCGGTGGGAGGCGATCCAGCCGGACCGCCGCCCCGGGCAGCGCCGGCCCGTCCGAATCCCACGTTCCGTCCGCCAGTACGCCGCCGTTGCCTGGTCTCGCTCCATTTCGTGACACAAATGCGCCGGTACGCTGTTCTGCCTCATCGCGGCCATAGACTGGTCACGCTCGGCCAAGTAATGGACGGGCACGAATTTCGGACACGAGTCGTTCCGAGTCGTTGATCGCGGTTGTGGGGGCATCGTGGTTTTGCCCTCACACCTGTCTCAGGTGGGATAGTGGGGGCGTCTTGAACCGTCAGCTTGGCAGTAAGTACATTCTTGAAGACAGCATCGGCCGGGGGGCCATGGGTGAGGTCTTCCGGGGGCACGACCATCAGGGCACCGCCTTGGCGTTCAAAGTTCTGCATCCGGACCTCGCAAGCGATGCCGACGTCGTGGGCAGGTTTGTCAAAGAACGCGGCATCCTGGAAGCGCTCAAGAGCCCCAATCTGGTGGGCGTGGTGGACCTTGTTGTTGAGGGCGCAACCCTGGCAATCGTCATGGAACTAGTGGACGGACCGGATCTCCGGTCATACCTCAGCCAGCGCGGAACCCTCGCCCCGTCCGAAGTGTGCCGGATCGGCTCTGCCGTGGCCACGGGCCTGGCAGCAGTCCATGCCGCCGGAATAGTCCACCGCGACATCAAGCCGGAGAACGTCCTCATGAAGGACTCTGATAGCCACGCCCTTCCCAAGCTGACAGACTTCGGCATTTCCTCATTGGTGGATACCGAACGCGCCCGCAGCACCATGCTGGTGGGAACTCCCCAGTACATCGCCCCGGAAGTCAGCGAAGGCCACGATGTCACGGCCTCGTCGGACCTGTATGCCCTGGGCATCATGCTCTACGAACTGGCCTGCGGGGTCACGCCCTTCGCCGGCGGTTCGGTGATGGCAGTGCTGCGCCGGCACAGCGATGTTCTTCCCGGCCGCCCGGACTCCCTTCCGGACGAACTGTGGGACCTCATTTCGTGGCTGCTGAACAAGCAGCCCGGACAGCGTCCGCCCACTGCCAGGCAGGTAGCCACCATCCTTGACGCGCTGGGCCCTTCCCTGACCAATTTCCCTCCGGGCCAGGTTCTGACAGAACCGCCGGCTCCTGTCACCGGCCTCCAGTCCGGTGTGACCATGGCAGTGCCGTTCACCCAACTGCCCGCCACGTCGGCACTTCCGCGCCAGGGCGCGCCGGACAGGCCCGCTGCCCTGCCGCTTCCCCCTGCGCCTGCGCCGGCAGCTGCGGCCTCAGTGCCCGACAAGCCAAATAAGAAGCGGCGTCTGGTGATAATCGCCGGAATCGCGGCGGCCGTGCTGGCTGTTTCCGCCGGCGCATTCACGGCCGTCAACGCGCTGAGCGGCGCCGGCAAGGACGCAACGGCAAGCGAGACCGCTGTGGCGTCGCAGTCGGCCACCGCAACATCTTCCATTTCGCCTTCAGCATCTGCCTCCGCGCAGAGCACTTCGTCCGCCAGTGCCAGCGCGGCTGCGTCGGCATCGGGCTTCGTGAATGTAGTGGGCAAGCTCCTGCCTGACGCACAGAAGACCCTGGGCACTTCTGTAACCGTGCAAGTGGTGGACAAGTATGACGCCACCAAGCCTGACGGCACGGTGCTGGCACAGGCAGCGGTGACCGGGTCGACGTCGCGCATTGAACTGACGGTGGCGCGCTCGGAAGTAGTGGCGTACCTGGCAGACCGGATCCCCGTCAGCGGCCGCTGGGGCAACTTTGAACCGGCCGTCACTATCTCCGGGACCACATACGCGCACAGCGTTGCCGCGCAAACCTGCGGCTACAACTCGGGCGAATCCGTTGAGTACAACCTGGGCCGCAACTACCAGACGTTCAATGCCACCGCTGGCTTGGGGGATGGCTCCCAGGACAGTACGGCGGTGGTCCTGGTGGAAGTCTTCGCCGACGGCCGCAAGGTGTCGAGCCAATCGGTGACGTATGGTCAAGCGTTCCCTATCAACGCTGACATGACGGACGTACTGCGTATGAAGATCCAATGGCAGCCAACCTCGTGCAACAAGAACAACGGCTCAGCGAACCTTGCGCTGGGCAGTGCGAAGCTCCTGGGTCTGCCTGGCCGCGTACCCGTACCCACTACGGCACCGTGATGACAGCAGCGGGAACCCATCTTGAAGTCCGCTTCGGCGTCCGCTCCTGGGTACTTGCGCCGGGCGATTCAGCCCGGATCGGGCGGGGCACCGAGGTGGAAATCAGCGTCCCGGAGCCGTCCGTTTCGCGGATCCATGCCTTCGTCCACTACGACGACGGTTGGTGGATCCAGGATGAGGGGAGTGCCGCCGGGCTCTGGGTAGGAGGCAGGCACGAGCCCCATGCCAGGATCGACGCCGCCACCTTCGCCCATTTAGGCAATCCAGAGTCGGGTGCACCCGAGGTCACCCTGACGCTGCGCGCGCCCGAGCGTGCGCCCGCCGCTTTCGCGGCCGGTCCTGCCCCGGCAATGCTCACGGCAGGGACTGTGCGGCTGGGCCGCGGCGCGGGGAACGACGTCGCGATCTCCGACGTAATGGCCTCGCGGAACCACGCGGTTCTTCGTCCGGCCGGAATGCAGATCCTGGTTGAAGACCTGGGCAGCCTCAACGGCACCTTCCTTAACGGCCGGCGCGTTTCCGGAGAGGCCACCGCCCAGCCTGGCGACCGGCTCACGATCGGCAATACCGACTACCGGATCGCCATGGCCGGCACGGGCCTGACAGTCGAGAAAGTTCCGGACGGGGAAGGCCTGCGGCTGGATTCGGTTGGCTATGAGATCCGCGATGGACGCAAGGCTAAGGCGCTGCTCCGGGACGTCGACTTCGCCTCCGCCCACGGACGCCTGCTGGCGGTCATCGGCCCGTCGGGTGCCGGAAAATCCACGCTTATGAGCGTCATGACCGGCGCCAACCGTCCGACGTCGGGCAGCGTCCGTTTCGATGACCAGGACATCAACAAGAACTACGAAGCCCTCCGCACCCGGATCGGGTTTGTCCCGCAGGAGGATATCCTGCACCGGACCCTGACCGTCCGGCAGGCCTTGGAGTTCGCCGCCAGGCTTCGCCTGCCCGCGGATACAACTGCCGAAGAGCGCCGCGCGCAGATCGACAGCGTCCTGGCGCAATTGGGTCTGGTGGAGCACGCCGGAACGAAGGTCAGCAGGCTGTCCGGCGGGCAGCGAAAACGTGCGTCCGTGGCCCTGGAGCTGTTGACTGAACCCTCACTGCTGATCCTGGACGAACCCACGTCCGGGCTGGACCCCGCCATGGACAAACAGGTGATGGACACGCTGCGGCAGCTCGCCAACGCAGGGCGCGTGGTGGTGGTAGTGACGCACAATGTGGCCAACCTGGGGGTCTGCGACCAGGTGATTCTCCTAGCCAAGGGCGGATTGCCCGCCTACGCGGGGCGGCCCGACACCATCCTGTCCCACTTCAAGACGGCCGACTGGGCCGGTGTGTTCAAGAAAGCCTCCGAGGAAGCGGACGAGCTTTACGGAAACTTCCGCAAACTGAACCCTGCCGAGCCTAACGTCCACCCGGAGCCCTCGGACGTGGCGACAGCACCACCGGCAGCAGCTGCTCCGCCGACGACGTCCCGCATCCGCCAATTGCGGGCGATCATCACACGGCAACTGTTCCTACTCTGGGCAGACAAGGGCTACTTCATCTTCCTGACGCTTCTGCCCCTCGTTCTGGGCGGCCTCGCATTAGTGGTTCCCGGCACTAAAGGCTTCGGCACACCCACGCTAAAAGAAATAGGCGAACCCAGCCAACTTCTCGTGGTACTGATTTTCGGGTCCGCGTTTATGGGAATGGCGCTTTCCGCCAGGGATTTGGTCAGCGAAAGAGCTATTTTCCGTCGCGAGAATGCAGTCGGCTTGCGCCCTGGACCTTATCTTCTTGCTAAATCAATTGTCTGCACCGTTGTGTGCTTTATTCAGTCTGCCGTGATGACGGGAATTGTCTTGGTTGGGAAGCCCGCGCCCGACAATTATCTGGTGTCCGAAATTCCGGGACTGGAAATCTTCTTCGCCATTGCCCTGACGGCCTGCGTGTGCAGTTTCCTGGGGCTGGCCATGTCCGCCTGGGTCCAGACCTCGGAGCAGGTGATGCCGCTGCTGGTTGTCACTGCCATGGCCATGCTTGTCCTCGCCGGCGGCCTGATTCCCGTCACTGGCCGGGCCGGCCTGGAGCAGGTCTCCTGGCTGTCCCCCACCCGCTGGGGCTTTGCCATCGGGGCGCAGTCCATTGATTTGAAGGCGTTGGTGCCCACCACCGAGGATGACTGGCTGTGGACCCACTCGCTCAAGCGTGCAGGCCTCGCCACGGGGGCGCTGCTGGCGCTGGGGGCCTTCTCCTGGATCCTTGCCTGGGCGCGGCTGATCAAACTGCCGCGGAACAACGGGTAGCGGCATTCCGTCCCAGGAGTGCCCTCAGCTGCAGGCCACCGTCGATTCCGAATTGCCGCTGGGGTTCATGACCTTGACGTAGGCCCCCGCGACTCCGGCCAGGGCCTGGCACGCGTCCGAGGCGCTGGTGTAGGGACCGCTGTAGACGGCGTAGATCCGCGTACCGTTCTTTGAGACTTGGTTCAGGGCACTGCAGCTTCCTTCTGTCACCAAGTAGCTGCTGCCAGGGTAGGCGTTCAGTGACTTCTGGATCTCGGTAGCGTAGCTGCCGGGGGTGATAGCCGAAGCGTAAAACGTCAGGTACTGGCCGTCGCACGGCACAATCTTCACCGGCACAGTAAGTCCGAGATCCAGGCTGGAGATTCCGGAACCCGCATTCGCCGTCGCGGCCGCCGGAGGCGCGGTTTCGGCCACGGGCGGCGGGCTGGTGATGACAGGTGCCATCTGGAACGTCGGCGTGGAAATGGCGCTGGGTGAAGCTGCCGACGGCGTTGCGGACGCTGCGCTGGAGGCGGAGGCTGCGCTGGAGCCGGAGACTGCCGGTGCGGCACTGGACGGCGCCGCCCCATCGAACCCGGCCAGTGCGGAGAGTCCCGGGATGAACACAACAGCCGCCGCCCCCACGGCCGCAAGGAGAAGAAGCCCCGCGAAGACCAGCAGGGCTATCCGGCCCCTTCGCGGCCCTGTGTTGCCGGACGGCACGCCTGCAGGACCGGGCGCGGGCGGGGGTGGCGGAGGCGGCTGCGACATTGTGTGGTCCTTACGTGGCTCTTCAAGGTTCCCGGGGAATGGTCTGCTGAGATGAACGCTTATGCTGCCATCCGGGCTGCACTTCTCAAGAGGATACGCGATTTGTAGTTGTCCGGGTTCCGGTAGCCTCGCGCCGTGCGTTTGATGTGCTTTATCGCTGTGTTATTCGCCTCGACTTTGGCTGTTGTCGCGCCGGTGACAATGAGGACTTCGATCTCATTCCACCAGCGGCAGACGGTGCGGTAGAGCCTGTTGGTCTCGGGCATTGCTGCCCGTTCCACGAGGTCAGCAAGCGCGTTCTTCGCCGCACCCGCGTCCTCCAGGGAACTTGTGTTCAGTAGGGTGCGGAGCTGCTCCTTCACCTGCCAGGCGACCTCGAGGCTGCCCGTCGGGTCATCAGCGGCGAACACCCCGGCGAGTCGGTGGCGGGCGCGTTCTGAAAGGTTTTCGTTTGCTTTCAGCAGCAGCATCCGGTTCGCCCACGCCGGGTCCGTGGCCCTGCCCCGCCGGCCCCTTACCTGCTGGGACAGGCCCTGACGGACCGTGGTGAGCATGTCGTTGGCCAGCATCGTCACGTGGAAAAGATCCACCGACACCGCCGTGCGCGGCAACCACATCCGCAGCGCCTTCCGGAACGCCGCGGACGGGTCAATCGCGACGACCTGCACCCCCAGCCGCCAGTCCAGCGGCCGGGCGAAGAGCCAGTCGCCGACACCCTTGTGGTCGCGTCCGTCCACGATGCCCAGGACCTGCCCGGTGTCCAGATCCACGATCGTTGTCATCCACGGTTCATACCGGGTCCAGGCCTTCGTGCCGGAGTCCTGGAAGAACCGCACCGACCGGTACCGGTGCTCGTCGATGCCCAGCATCCGCGGCGAAAGGAGGTCCACGTCGGGCAGGCGGAGCGCGGCCTCACCGATGACCTGTTGGACCAGCCACCACGAGATCCCGAACGCCGTGGCCGTCTCGGATACGGCACGGCCAGAATCGATGACCGCGTCCACCAGCGTCTCCCGGAGCCTGCGTGTAGATCGTGCCCGGCGAGGGACCTGAGGGGTTGCCTCGCAAAACGATTTCCGATCGCATAAGTACTCGTCGCAGAACCAGCGCCGCTTGTCCCAGAGGAGCACTACGGAGCCGGCGACCGGGATGTCGCGGAGCTTCTGGCAGCGGCGTTCCTTGACCCGGGAAGCGATGACCCCGCAGCTCGGGCAGCCCGGCGGGAAGGTGGACTCCACGGTGACATGACGAACCCCGTCAGGGAGCACGGCAGTAGCCAAGACACGATAATCATGCAGGTTGAAGATCATGCTGGCAGCATCATGGCCAGCCCAAGTAGGCTCTATCAAGGCTCGTGGTTCCTGTTCAGGTTGAATGCGTAGTAACACTCATCCCAGCAGGACCACGAGTCCTTTGCTGACTACAACACGAACCTATTTCCCCGGGAACCTTGAAGAGCCCCTTACGTGGCTTTGGTGGCGATTGAAGGGTTGTTGGCCAGCCACCCCATGAGGGCTTCGGTCAGCCGGCCGTAGCCGGCCCGGTTGGGATGCAGAAGTTCCTGCGCAGCGCTTTGCTTCTGGGCTGCGTCAATGAGCGCAGTGGGCAGAACGGTGTGGACGTAAGGCTCCTGACCACAGGCGCCATGGCCCGCCAAAGCGTCCTCGGTGGCGGGGACAAAATGGATGCCTGGGTACGAGGCCGCGGCTTCTTCCGCACCCCTGCGGATAGAGCTGTTCAGGGCGGCCGTCAGCTCCCTGGCGAAACCGGCCTCCGCCGGGCTGATCCGGCCGCACTCCCCAGAGGTCTCCCCAAAGAGCTGTGGGTACGCAGGGGCCAGGACTGTTTTGCCGTCGACCCGGTCCGCCACGCGGCGGTATGCGCCCGCCAGTGCGTCGGTCAACGCTCCTGCAGACCGGAGCGCTCCCGCTGTGAACGCCGGGTCGAAGGTGCAGTCGGCTTCTGAGAGGACGCATTGATTGAATATCTCGGCGAAGCGCATGTCGTTGCCACCCAGCATCACCAACGTGATGTCAGGGGCCTCGCCGGAAATCGCCTCCAACTGGGCTGGTTCGGCGCGGGCGTTGAACTCTTCGTCCTGCTGAACAGCGTCAAGGTTCCGGATGATGGCCCGGGAACACCCTGCGTTGGTGAGGTCTGCAGCCGTCCCGGAAAACCAGCCAGCCGCGCTTCGGTGGCAGCGCTGCTGCGGCCCGTCCGTGCCGCTGAAGTAGCTGCCGGCACCCTCACCCGCCGCCAGGGAATCCCCCAGTAGCATGATGGTCACCCCGGCTAAGGCGGCGGGGTCCTGCGGCGGCTGAACGGGCTGGGGCGAGGAAGCAGTGGCTGTGGCGACCGAAGTCGGTCCTGCCGCGGTGGGCGTGGCGGGAGCGACCGCCTGTCCCACGCCGGTGAGCGCAGCAACGGTGGCCGCGGCAAGAATTGCCACGGCCACCGAGGCTGGCCGTTTTTTCACTCCCGGCGCTGCGCCAGGGCTGCGTCGATTTCGGGGTCCTGCTGCTCGGCAAGCCAGGTGAGGAGAGCCGGATAGGCCGCAGGGTTTCCGGCAATCAGGGCGCGGGCCTGCGGAAACTGCGCGGCGATCTCATAGAGGCGGGCAGGCGGCGCTTCGGGATCGGCCGACTCCGCCAGGATCCGGGCCAGCGCCTCGTCTACCTGAACTGCCGTGCCCCCACCCTGCATCTCCGGCTCGCTGCCGGAGGCGCCATGGACCACGGGGGCCGGCTGGAAGGCGTCGCTCGGCTGGAAGGCTACATCCGGCGTCGTGCTTTCCGGCTGGCTCCACACGGGCGCGGGATTCTCAAAGGTGAAACCGCCCTGGACGGCGTTACCGGCAGTCCGGAAAGCTTCCCGCTGGGACGTTGAACCGAACATCGACAGAACCAGGGCTACCGGGAGCGCAAAAGCGATCAGCAGGCCCGGTGTACCGTTCCACGCCATGTGGGCCGTGGCAGCCATGATGACGATGACGAGGCCAAGAATGAACAGCACCGCAGCGTAACCGGCCGTGACAAGGTAGGACTGCCTGGTGTGCTGCTTCAGGGCAGACTTTGCGACGAAGCCGCCTGCCGCGCCGACCACTGCCAGGAAGATAACCACGACCCAGGGGACCGCATTGGCGGCCACGCCGTAGCCTGCGTAGGTTGCGTAGGAAATCAGCACGAGCGCGGACACCACCACCAGCAGGGCCAGGACGATGATCGCGAGCGTTGTAAGCACCCGGGTCCTCGCCAGGGCGCCGTTGGCGTCCCCCGCCTCGGCGTGGGTGCAAATCCTGGCCACTGAGGGAGACGCCGCCAGCGCTCCGAAGGCCATCCAGAAGAAGATACTGAGCTCTGGCGAGAATGCCTGGAAGTTGAGTGAGGTCACGGTTACGGCGGGGATGAGTGCCAACAGCGCCATTCCGGTACCGGCCACGCCCACACCGATTCCGATGAGGCGGCGCAGATTGTGCCCGCGGCTTGCCCCGTTGGCGGTCCAGACCAGGAGGGCCACATTGGCTGCTGCGAGCAGGACAGTGGCAAGCGTGCTAGCCCACTCGACGGACGGCATCAGGGTCATCCGTTCAATGAACTGAACCACAGAGAGCACACCGACGACGACGGCGAAACCGAGGAGCGCGATGCCCCACCGCTTATCCGTGGTTGCGTCCGCCGCTGCCGATCCCAGCTCCGCGCGGCGGGGTTGGGCCGCCAAAATCGCCCCGGCGAGGCCAAATGCCATGGCCGGACCCAGACCGCTCTTGTTGATCAGTTCCAGGACCAGGTAGACCAGCACGAGTACAAAGTACGGGGCGTTGGCAGCAAACCGGGCCAGCTGTGTCTTCCGGTAATCCCAGGCGTGCCCGAAGACCCCGGAACGCCAAAGGTAAGGAATTGCAATGCTGAACATACTCACCAGCGTGATGAGGATGACGTCGATCCTTGTGGCCGCGACGCTCCCGGCGGCGGTGGTGCCGTAAGTCCAGACCATGAACATGGAGATCAGGAGGAGGAAGACCGACAGTCCGTCCCGGACGTAATCGGACACAGGCACGGATGCGAACGCACCCGACGTCACGCGGGGTGCTGGAGCGAGGCCCTGGTGCGGGTTTTCGTGCGTGGCCTGCTGGGCTTTGGGCTGGGGCTGTTGGGCTTGGGCCTGCTGAGCTGGGGCCTGTTGCGGCGTTCCGCAGGAGGTGCAGAACCGTGCGCCCGGCGCAAGCTGGCCTCCGCAATTGGTGCAGTAAGACATGACTGCCTTTCAGTGGTTGATGGAAGTGCGGGAGCGGCTGTTTCGCCGGCTACTGGTTCTCATAAGACAGGTCGAGGTATGCGTAGCCCGAAAAGTAACTCTTGGAGGATGTGGACTCCACATCCAGCATGAGAGTGTGGCTTCCCACGCCCACGGGGATGCCTGTGCTCTTCCCGACAGTGGGATCAACGTCATAGCTCTTTCCGTTGATGGTGGCTACGATCTTGATGCCGGAGCTTGTGCCGGAAGTCGGTTTCAGCAAGAGCGCGCCGGCCCGGTCCGTGGGCACGGTGACGCTAAAGCTCTTTGACGACGACGAGATGTACGTGCTGGAAACGGTTTTGCTTCCACTGATGGTTGCCGGCTCCACGTATTCCAGGATGTGGATCTTGCCCTTAAGCCCTGCGCTCTTGCCCGTGCGGGCAGCATCCCGGAATTCGCTCCCCGCCCAGGCCATGACCTTGTACTCACCTGGTTCGAAGGTGACGGAGTTGTAGTCGCCCGTGGCGACGCCTCCCTTTTCCTCCTTGCCGTCGGCGGAATAGAGCCTCACCGCGCCAAGGGTGGACTTGTTCTCAAGCTGTAACTTGGTGGCCTCTTCCAGCTTGAGAGTGGACACCGCGTACCCGGCATTGTTGAAGTCGAGGTCCTTGGACTCGCCCAGGCTGATCGAACCTGAGGCAGCCTGCGAACGCGCCAGGCTGCTCACAGCCAGTGACTGCTCATGCGTAAGGCTCTTCACGGCGCTGACCAGGTGATCAGCCGCAGAGTCCAGGACGCTGACCCGCCATTTGCCGTCCTCATTTACCGTGGTCAGGGCAAACTTGCCATCGTGCGAGAGGAGGGCACTGACCCAGTTGATCTCGCCGTAGCCATATCCACTGGTCTGGTAGGCCGAACCGTTGAGGCAGTTGCCATCCTGGCTGGAGGAACTGTTCTTGAAGCACTTGTCCGTCAGAGTGAACTTGTCACTGCTGCCTGTGGAGACGTTGATTTGGCTGACGTAGGCCTGTGCCCGGTTGCCTTCACGGGGACCTTCGGTGAAGTCCACGTTGCCAAAGGAAAACTTGGAACTGGAGCTCGTGTTGACCTTGTTCCACAGATGCCCGTAGAGGTACAGGATGTTGGCTTCGTCCTTGACCAGGAACGGCGCAACCTGCGAAGCAGTCTGTGACTGGGACGCCTGGACAGCCGATTTGGCTGCGCTCTGCGGGCTATCGCCGCCTGTCTGGCTGGACGCCGGGATAAATCCGCGCGGTGTTGCCTGGTAGCTGTTGACAGCCTCCAGCACTGAACCGGCCACGTTGATGTACCAGCGCCCGTCCTTCTTGGTCGCCAGTAACGACAGGCCGGAGTTGGACGGCCCCAGGTCACTGATGTCCAAGGTCTGGTCTGTGACCGAAGCATTTTCAAAGTTGTCCACGAAGGAACGGATGGCGCCCTTGGTCTGGGCCGGATCGACGTGCAGTTTGATCTCGCCGCTGCTGATGTGAACCACTGCAACGTCCTCGGACACCTGGCTGACGGAGGGGTTGATCCCCGAGAACGTCACATCCACGCCGTCGAATACGAGCTCTGAACCTGCGTCCGCGCTGTCCTTCGTGGAAACGGACTTGGCAGCGTCGGCGATGCCCTCATCCTTGACCTTCTTCACAACTGCATCCTGGACCCGCATCACCGCGTCGCGCTCGTGCGGTGACACCATGGTGAAGAGTCCCACCAAGTCCTTGTTGGTCACAGCCTCGAGGGACTTCGTGACCGCCTGCTCGGGGCTGTCCGCACCACCGCGCAGGATGTTGGTCAGCACAATGGCGCCCACTACACCCGCGATGGCGAGCACGCCCAGCACAGACAACAGAATTGTCAGGCGCCGCGACAGCTTGAAGGACTTGCGCGGCGTCCTGGGCTGGGGGGCGGGCGGAGGCGCAGCTCCCGGGTTGACTTGGTCAGTCAGCAGGACACGGGAACCGCATGACGCACAAAATTGTGCTCGCGGCGCGAGAGCCGTCCCGCACGCCGGGCAGAATGACGCGGCTCCGCTCGGTGTTCCATCCTTTGTGGACTCACTAAAAATGGTCTGTTCCACGGCATTCCCCCAAATGTTTTTATGTGTCTCCATAGAACATTCGATGGAGATTTATAAGTCAAAGCTTAGATTAGAGGGACGATGCCGCCACTGCAAGTCGGTATGAACATACTTACTGGAAACATTTCAAGTCAATGCAAAAGCATGGGGAACGCTGAGCTTTTCAGTCCTATTTCAGCTGCTCCCAGCCCTACCTCCGTATTCCGGCAATACAACGCATAGGCGGTCCTAAAACAAGCCGAAAAATAGCCAAGCTTTTCCACAAAAGTCCGGTTAACGACGTCGTGCGTTCACTGGGGTTCTACAAGCTCGATCACCACCTCATGACACGGCCGGAGCTGGCCAACCTGGCCCACTTGCGCCGGGCCCGTGACCTGATCGACCGTGACTACGCCCGGCCGCTGGACGTGCCCACCATGGCCGCCAGGGCCCTCATATCAGCGGCGCACTTCTCCCGCCAGTTCAAGGCCGCCTACGGTGAGACGCCGTACAACTACCTCATGACGCGGCCGATCGAACGCGCCATGGCGCTGCTGCGCGCCGGCGCCAGCGTGACCGACGCGTGCATGGAAGTGGGCTCTACGTCCCTGGGTTCGTTCAGCTCGCGGTTCACCGAGATCGTCGGCATGACGCCCAGCGCCTACCGGGCCCGCGAACACCACGCCGTGAAAGCGATACCCCCATGCATCGCCCGCAGCACACCCGGCCCGCACGCAAACCGAGCAGGATTGAAGAAGCCTCTTCCTAGCCGCTGACAATCCACTGTCGAGAGCGGGGCGTGTGATGGCCTCGATGGCGTCGTCGTCGTATCAGCGCCCTATTAAAAGTGAATAAACCGTCCATACATTTGCTATGGCTACGACGCAACGCCGCTCATAGACTTCATCGTCGACTGCCGGCCTGAAGGCTAGGCGGGCGACTGCCGCCGTCGGACGTCCCTCCCCACTTCCTCCGCCCTGGACACGCAAAAGCACGGTGTGTCCCGGGGTTGCGGTGGTTTCTTGGAGGGCAACTGGGCGGGAGCGGTTTGATTTCGACAAGCTCAATCACCGGGCGGGGAAGGCTCAAGCACCGGGTTTCGACGGGCTCAACCACCGGGTTTTGGCGCGGCCGATGACCGTTGGCGCATAGTTGCAGAGTGCCCAGTACGCGGAGCCTGCGGCCAGCGAGGCCACCACGGCGAGGGCGGGACTGAACTCAACCACCAGGGGGTAGACCAACCAATGCACAAGGTAGATGTGCAGGGACGCGCTGGCCAGCAGAACCGTGAGGCGCCGCAGCCCGGCCGGGACGGGAAGACTGGGCAGCCACAGAAGCAGGAGGATCCCGGCAATGACCGTCAGTTCGCGGTAGGGATTGTCGAAAAAGCCCGGGATGGTCACAGCCGCCACGAGGCTCAGGCCGCATCGCTGAAGGACGTGACGGGCCCGGGCAACCGCCCACCCCAAAGCAAAGAGCCAAAGCGCCGGCGTGGTGTGCGGAATTCCCGGCTCAAAAAGCTCATACCGGGTGAGCAGTCCGGCGGCGAACAGTGCAAGCGGAAAGAGGAAAGGAAAGCGCTTTTCGGCCCGGCTTACCCAGGGCAGGGCGAGTAGTGCCGTCATGCTGACCAGCAGGTAGACGAGCACCTCGATGAACCAGAAATGCCACTGCGTGGTCACCTCCTCGGGTCCGATAATCGCGTTAAGCAGGACGATATTCGCGAGGCTGTACGTGTCCGTGATCAGGTAGGCGAAGCCGATGAAGGCCATGCTGGGGATGATGATCCTGGCCAGGCTGGCTGCCTGTTTTCGCAGCCGGGGCACACGCTCCCCGGCAAGCTGGAACCGGGCAAAGTTGAACCCCGCCACGGCCATGAGCACGTGTGCGGCACCCTGCCAGTGCAGGAATCCGACATGGGTACTGACAACCAGGAAAATCGCGGCCGCCCGCAACACGATGCTGGTTTCAAGCCGGGCAAACACGCGGCTCCGCTTCCGCGTCCGTGGCTGCTCAAGCCGGGCCCCAAGCACTCCCACCGGGGTGATGTGCCAGGCCGTTGGCAAGTGTCCCAATGCCTGCTCAAGCCGCACCGACGCTGCCACATACGAAAGCGAGTCCCCGCCGAGCGAAACGAACGTGTCGCCGTCGGAAATGTCAGTCAGCTCCAGCGTGTCCGCAAAAATCCGCACCACGCTGTCCTGCGGGTCAGCCCCGGCTTCAGCGCTGGACGCCGGGTCCTGAACTGCGGGGCCACCCTGTTGGGAGAGGGCCAGGACTGCAGGGTAGTCCGGTTTGCCCGATGCCAGCCGCGGGAGTTCCTGCACCGCGTAGACTTCCAGGGCAGTGCGCGGCAGGCCGATGCCCTGGGCGAGGAGCTTGCCCACCAGTGCCGGGTCGTGTTCACCTTCGACGGCGACCACGAGCCCCAGGTCCGTGCCGGCACTCGCCGCCTGAATGCCAAGGTCGGCAAGGATCCGTTCCACCTGTCCAAGGTCGACGCGGAGACCCACGATCTTGACGAACCGGCTGCGCCTCCCCACCACCTCGTACAATCCGTCCGCATTCAGGCGGGCCAGGTCTCCGGTGCGGAGTTCATCCACAGTCCGCCCGAGGCCCAGGTCCTCCGGCGTCCCGGCGTATCCCAGCATCACGTTGGGCCCGGAATAGACCAGCTCCCCATCCTCCAGTCCAGGGACCGGGTCGATCCGGAAGGTCCCGCCCGGGACCGGTATTCCGATGGCGCCGGGCGACGCACCTGCCAGCCGCGGCGGGAGGTATGCCATGCGCGCGGTGGCCTCCGTCTGGCCGTACATCACAACGAGGTCCCAGCCGCTCCGTGCACCCAGGTCAGCGTAGCGCCGGACCAGGTCAGGGCCGAGCCTGCCGCCGGCCTGCGTGACATACCTGAGCGTGGGCAGATTCATTGCCGCGAAGCCCACCCGTTCGAGCAAATCAAAAGTATAGGGAACGGCCGCGAACGACGTGGCGCCCTCGCTGCGGAACAGATCCCAGAAGCAGGGGTCCACCACGGACAGATCCGTCAGGACCAGGCTGGCGCCACGCAACAGGTGGCTGTTGATCACTGACAGTCCGTAACAGTAGGACATGGGCAGCGTGGTCATTGCCCGGTCATCTCCGGTGATGCCGAGGTATTCCGCGATGGATTCCGCGTTGGCCTGCAGGTTTTGATAGGACAGCCGCACGAGCTTGGGTGAGCCGGTGGACCCTGAGGTGCTCAGCAGAAGCGCCAGGTCCGGGTGCAGAGTATGTCCGGTGCCAGGCCTTCGCTCCTCCAGGACCATCTGGCCGTTTGCCGAACGAAGGATAACGTCCGGATCGTAGGCCGCGACAAGGGACTCCAGGGCGGCAGGCTTGTCCGCGGGCAGGAGGATCAGCGGATGACCGGCAGCCATGGCCGCCAGATACCCCACCAGCGATTCGACGTCGTTACCGGCCGTCAGGGCCACCAGCCGGCGTTCGGTGCCGAGGCGCCGGCCAAGCTCCCCAACACGGTCAGCCAGTTCCCGGTACGTCAGGACACCACTGCTGGTGGCAACGGCAGTCCTGGCACCGTTGTCCGCAAGGTTGGCGGCAAAGTGCAGGCGTTGGAGGTCAAGGTGGATGCTCATAGCGCGCGTGGTCCATAAGGTGTCTTCGGGGAGATTAGGGGAACCTAACTCGAAAACAGTACACCGGGCTTGGGTGAATTAAGAAACCAAAGTGTGCCCTATTTCCACGGTTGCTGGCGTAATGGGCGAATACCGGACGGGTAATGCCGCGAAGGGCGGCGATGTCCAGGTTCCCTCGGGTTGTGCTGACGTGTCATTTCACGGTGAGGGTGCCCTTCATGTTGCCGTGGAAGATGCAGTGGTACGGGTAGGTTCCGGGCTCGGCCGGGGCGGTGAAGCTGCCGGCGCCGGCTTGGATGGTGGTATCGAACGCCGCGCCGGTGTCCGCGGTGATGGTGTGCGCTTCTACGTCTTCGTTGACGACGCTGATCGTCGCTCCGGGGCTTACGGTTTCGGATCCCTGGTATTTGAAGCCCTTGATCAGGATTTTTGCCGCGGCTGCGGCCGGCGAAGATCCGGGGCTCGAGTTGGAGGGGGCGGGGGCTTGGGTGGTGGGCACCGCTGAGGCTGATCGTTCCGTCACAGTCGGTGCCGCAGTGGTGCCGGACCCGGACATGCCAGGGGTTCCACAACCGGCCAGAGCCAGCAGCGTAGCTGCTGCCGCTGCCAGTCCGAGAAACTTACGCGTGCTGCTGTTTGCCTTCATGGTCAAACCTTTCGTCGGCGGCTGGATCAATCGAGGTCCGTTTCAGGCTTTGAGTTTGGCGTAGATGACGTAGTTGTCGTCGAAGAGCCCGGTGGCGGGGTCGTAGCCGTCGCAGGTGATCAGGCGGAGTTCGGCTCCCGGGGTGTTGCCGTAGACCTCGAGGGTGGGGAACTCGTTTTTGCTGTAGAGGGCTCCGCGGTCAACGGTGAACACGGCCGTACTGCCGTCGGTTCGGGAGACGTTGATCTCGGTACCGGGTGTGAGTTTGCGGAGGTCCGCGAAAACACCCTGGTTGCCGCCGAGCGCGTTGACGTGGCCCAGCATCACGGCGGGCCCGCGTTCGCCGGGGGTTGGTGAGCCGTTGTACCAGCCCGCTGGTGCGCCGCTGCCGGTGTCCTGCGGGACTTCCAGGGAGCCGTTCTCCCGCAGGCCCAAGTGGAGCAGGTCGGTCCGGACCCCGATCGAGGCAATGCTCAGGGTGACCGGAGCTGAAGCACCCAACACCGGAAGCTGTTGGGCAGCCGCCGCCGGTGCAGCCGGTGACGGCACGGCGGGTGTGGCCGAGGGCGGGCTGGCCGCCACCGAAGACGAGGCAGAGGCCGAAGGCACCGCGCCGGCCTCGGGAGTTCCCGCTGTTCCGGCGGCGCAGCCGGTCAGGGCCAGCAGGAGCAGAACCCCGGCCGACGCGGGGGCCAGGAAGCCCCCGCGGCGGCCGTGGTTCTTGGTTCTCACAGTAGTGATCCGCTCAGCCTGGGCTTAGGCTGCTGCGTTGGCGTTGCGGCGGCGCACAGCGTACGCTCCACCGGCGAGAGCGACCAGGACCAGGCCACCGCCGAGGGCGAGGGCTCCGGCGTCGTTCCCTGCCTGCTGGCTGACACCGGTGTCAGCACCGCCGGCAGGCATCTTCATCTGCCCGGCCGTCAAGGTACCGCACAGCGCGGGGGACGTCGCGGCCAGCGGCAGGGTCGGCGCGAGGTCTGACTTGGCGGCCTGGCCGGCTGCGCTGAGGGTGGCGGGGTCAAGGCCGTGGACCACAACAACGGCGGTACCGGCTTTCAGGGCGGCCTTGGTTTCGGCGTTCACCTCGAACGTGCGGTCAATGGTGTAGGAGGCACCCTGCCCGGCGACCTTAAGGTCCAAGCCCGCTGCCGGGCTGGTGTCCCCGCTGGTGGAGAGCGTGGTGAGGATTCCGCCGTAGAACGGGGCACCTTCGGTGGTGGAAATGACCTTGTCGCCGTCCTTATCGGCCGACGGTGCCGGACAGGTGCCCTTGGCTCCGCCGTGGATGTGCTGGACGTGCGGGTACGGCGCGTCCATAAAAGTCGCGGCCAGGCCCGAAACATTCAGGACAACGTGAGCCTGATTGCCCGTAACGTCAACAGTGACGGTGCCCGAGCCCGTGCTGCCGTTAATCTGGCCCAGCGTCGACTGGTAAGACTGATCCGCTGCCATCGCGGGGGAACTGGAAAGGGCCAGTGCGGCCAAAGCCAGGGTGGGGACGGCCATAAAGCGAAGTGTCTTATTCATTGAAAGATCTCCTCATACACGCGCATGTGATGTTGGTGCCCCCCGAAGAAGGGGGCACGGGTACTTCGGAGCCGCAGCGGAAAAGGATGGGAACGGATGTGAACCCGGACACACCAATGGTTGATTCCGCACGGCTCGGCCGGGGACGACTGGCCGTGATCAGGGCGGGGGACCCGTCGTGGATCAGGCAGCTGCAGCCTTGCGGCGGCCCCGGGCAGTTGGCGGCGATCCCGGCCACCACGTCCGGTGAAGGGCGTAGCCGGCCACAGCCAACCCGCCCGCAACGGCCTCGGCCACCGCAGTGAGGACCTTTGCCGCGTACCAGACGGGTTCATACATGGCAGGCAGCGGCCCGAGAGCAGGCACCTGGACGTACCGGTAGAGGATGACCGCGGCCAGGGATGAGAACCCGACCACTGCGGCGGCCGCGAAGGCGGCCGGCGAACCCTTGAGCAGCACAAACGCCGCGGCCACCACTGCGGCTCCCGCCTGGACCAGGAACAGTGTGCCTTGCCCCAGACCGCCGGGCGCGGCCTGCTGATACCCCGGGGCGAGCTGGACATGGACCACGGCACTGATAACCAGGGCCGCCGCGACACAGCCACGCAGCACCCAAACGGTGTTCTTCCGTGCGGCGGGGCTTAGTTCCGGCCGGTTCATTTCACAACCAGCGTCCCGGTCATTTGCGGATGAAAAGTACAAATGATCCCGTACTCACCGGGAACAGCCGGTGCCTGAAAGATCACCGTCGCGCCCGCCGGGACCTCGATGTCGAAACTGCGCTTGTCTTTGGCCGTGAGGGTATGCGGGGCGCTGTCCGCGTTCGTTACCGTGACCGTCGCTCCCGGTTTTACGGATGCCGGAACTTCGTAGGCGAAGTCCCTGATGGTGATGACGGCGTCACCGGACTGTGCCGGCGCATCAGGGGACGGGGCGGAGGTACTGCTGCCGGCCGGGGGTGCCGGGTTCCCGCCCTGCACCCCGCATCCGGTGATGCCGGCGAGCGACACGGCCGCAACTACGGCCAGAACACGATTGATGGTTCTCATGAGAATCTCCTCGACGGGCGTGTTGTTGTTCCTCCGCGCACGCCCGGTGGCGAACGTCAGGAAACTACCCCGCGCAGACTATTCGCCGCCGACGGCGCCACGGACTGCCCGGTACGGCATCTCTGCGGTCCGGGCGCCGGCAGCAAGGCCTGAAGTGGCGGACTACGCCGGTTCGAGTTCCGCTCGGAGCCGCGAGAGGCCGTCCCTGATGCGGGACTTAATGGTGGGCAGCGGTGTGGCGAGCCGTTCGGCGACCTCGCGGTAGGTCAGGCAACCAAGATAGGCCAGGACGATGGCCTCGCGCTGGAGCGGGGACAGGCAACCCAGGCTCTGGTGAAGGGTTTGGGCGTCCATCCTGTTGATGACCGTCTCGGATACTTCGTCATTAGCCGTGTTCTCGGTATAGCCGGCCCAACGCCTGTCCCGGATTTGGCTGCTCTGTTGCGAACGGACCCTGTCAACCGCTCTGCGGTGCGCGATCGTCATGAGCCATGCCATGGGGCTTCCCGCGATCGGGCTGTATTTCGACGACGTTTGCCAGACCATGAGGAAAACTTCCTGGGTTACGTCCTCACTTAGCTCGTGATCGATGAGAACGCGGCGGACCAGGCCGAAAACCCGTGCCGACGTTTGACCATAAAAATCGCTGAACGCCTGATGATCACCCTGCGCTGTCCGGCCAAGGAGATGCGCCAGGGCATCCCTGGCCGTCTCGGAGGACAAGGGAAGTTGTGGCTCTTTCAAACTGTTCATCGTGCCTTCAGCCGTCAGGTGCGACCACCCCCAGCGGGCAGCCCTGGTCCAGCAGGTATTGCAATCGGGCCAGCCGTCACCAGGGCCTGCAACCGGGCCCTCGGCCTAGTCGAGACAGATCCCACCTCGCACCGTGCGCATCGTGGCCTTCACCGGCCAGAGCCTGCGAAGAGGCGCCAAACGGGTTATTCAGCAAGCTAGAGAACGCATGTTCTCTAGCTTGACCTTTACAATAGAGAACGATCGTTGTCCATGCAAGCGAACAGGAAGAAACACTCTCTGTGTCTCCACACGAGTCAGTCGGGAAGGCCCTTGCCCCCGGTAAGCCGGATGATGACGCCGCCAGAGAGCTCGTGCTCGCGGCCGCGAGCCGACTCTTTTATGCCCGCGGGTTCACGTCGGTGGGGATGGATGAGCTGCGGGCCGAATCCGGTGTCTCGCTCAAGCGCCTGTACCGTCTGTTCCCGGCCAAGGAGGCCATCGTGGAGGACGTCCTCCACATCTGGAGGGACATCTGGACCACCGGAGTCACCGCCCAGGTCGAGGCAGCACAGGAGCCCCGAGAACAACTTCTGGCGGTTTACGACTTTCTGGCCAGCTGGTTCACATCAGAGGGATTCCGCGGGTGCGCCTTTATCAATTCCTTTGGTGAGGTGGGAGGGGCATCCGGACGCATCACCGACATCGTCAGGGAACAGAAGAAGCACTTTCAGGACTATCTGGCCCAGCTGGCCGCAGGGGCGGGAGCACCCGCTGCGCTTGCTCCGCAGCTGGCCATACTGGCGGAAGGGGCAATCACAACAGCGGCGATCTCCGCCAGCGCAGAACCGGCCCGCCAAGCCCGCGCAGCAGCGGAAATCCTCATTGACGTCGCCTTCCACAACTCCCGCACCAGCCGTTGATCGCGGCTGGGATGTGCTATTCAGTGGTGGTCGGGAGTCCGGTAATCCCGGGGCGGCCCGGGCCGCCCGCCGGCGCATAGTCCCTGCGGCCAGACCCGGCACCTTGGGCCTGCCACGTACCGAAGACGGGATCCGTGAAGCTGCCGCATGGCCCTACTAGAATTGCCCCATGAACCCGCAGGAGCTGGCTAACCTGGCCCACTTGCGCCGGGCGCGCGACCTGATTGACCGCGAGTACGCCCAGCCACTCGACGTGCCCACCATGGCCGCCGGCGCGCTCATGTCAGCGGCGCACTTCTCCCGCCGGTTCAAGGCCGCCTACGGCGAGACGCCGTACAACTACCTCATGACGCGGCGGATCGAACGCGCCATGGCGCTGCTGCGCGCCGGTGCCAGCGTGACCGACGCGTGCATGGAAGTGGGCTCCACCTCCCTGGGTTCGTTCAGCTCGCGGTTCACCGAGATCGTCGGCATGACGCCCAGCGCCTACCGGGCCCGCGAACACCACGCTGTGAATGCGATGCCCTCATGCATCGCCCGGCAGCACACCCGGCCCGCGCGCAAGCCGAGCAGGATTGAAGAAGCTTCTTCATAGCCACTGACATAGCGTGTGACCCATGAACATTTCATTGAAGTACGCACACGTCACCGTCAACGATCTCGATGAGTCCCTCGCGTTCTACCGCGACGCCCTTGGCTTGGAAGTCCGGAACGACGTCGGCTCGGACGGCCAGCGCTGGGTCACCCTGGGCAGCGCTGCCCAACCCGATCTTGAGATTGTCCTGTCCCCGCCGCACGCCGGCCGCTCCCAGGCCGACGGGGACGCCATCCAGGAGCTGGTCACCAAGGGCGTTATGCCCATGCTCGTGTTCAGCACGGACGATCTCGACGCCGCCTTCGAGGCCGCCCGGGCCTCCGGCGCCGAGGTCCTCCAGGAACCCATCGTCCAGCCCTGGGGGCCACGCGACTGCGCCTTCCGCGACCCGTCCGGCAACATGATCCGCATCAACCAGGGCTGACGTTCTGTGCGACGCGCAACTTCGCTACCGACGCCCATATTCCAATACGCAGTCCATTTTCCGGGTGCGCCAGGGTAGCTGCGGGTCGAAAACGAACAAGCGCGTCGCCAGCACTTCTCCACATAGCCGCCCCGGCCTCTCCCCCAGCGGATGCGCAGCTGGCAACGTCGGTATATGAGAGACCTTCCGCAGCTTGTCCTGTCCCGCGACCGCGTCCTTCATGGGCTGACCCCGAATGAGCTTGCCAGGCGGGTGAAGGCCGGCAACCTGGTCCGCGTCCGCCACGGCGTCTACACCGACGGGCCCACCTGGAAAGGGCTGAAGCCGTGGGAACAATATCGGCTCCGCGTCCAGGCAGCTGCGGAAACGTTCGAGAAACCCACGGTCTTCGCCAGGCACTCTGCCGCCAGCGTGTGGGAAATTCCCACCATTGGCCTGCACCACCCGGTCCAGGCCCTCGCTGTGAAGAACGACGGCGGCCGGTCACGTGCCGGAGTCCGCCGTCACTTTGCTGCGCCGGCGGGTCTGATCGTGGCCCGCCGGGAGGGCCTGCTGGTCACCGACCGCATCCGCACGGTCCTGGATCTGGCGGCGTTCACGCCGTTCACCGAAGCTGTCGCTCCCCTGGACCATGTGCTTCGACCAGACCGGATCCTGCGGCTGCCTGCCGTGACCAAGGCTGAACTGGAGGCGGGCATCGGAACGTGGTATTCCGCTGCGGCGGGGCGAAGAATTCGGGCGGCCATCGAGTTCGCGGATCACGCCTCGGGATCGGCTGGCGAGTCTTTCAGCCGCGCACTGATCCATGTGGCCGGTTTCGAAGCCCCGGTCCTGCAGCAGGCTATTTCCGATGAGGCCGGTTTGGTGGGCTACACGGACTTCTGTTGGAAACAGGCCAGGGTCGTTGGCGAATTCGATGGTGTGGAGAAGTACGTCAAACCCGAGTTCCTTAAGGGCCGGACCGCGTCGCAGGCTGTGGTGGAGGAGAAGAAGCGCGAGAACCGAATCCGGGCCGCTGGGTTCAACGTGGTCAGGTGGGATTGGGCCGATCTGACGGAGCCCGGGAAGCTGGAACGCATGCTGGCAGCGGCCGGCGTGCCCCGCCGTCGTACGCGTTCTGCCGTTTTCGACGCGCAAACCCGACCCTGACGCGCACATTCCCTGGCGCCACCGATATTTGGGTGTCGACAGGGAATATGCGCAGCGCCAGGTCCGGCTTACCAGGTCCGGCTTACGTTCAGCTCGCGTCTGCGGTGACTGCTGTGCCGGCGAGCCGGAGCCAGGTATCCACCACGGTGTCCGGGTTCAGGGAGACCGAATCGATGCCTTCCCCGACCAGCCACTCGGCGAAGTCCGCGTGGTCGCTGGGACCCTGGCCGCAGATGCCCACATATTTGCCGCGCTCCTTGCAGGCCTTGATGGCCATGCTCAGGAGCTTCTTGACGGCAGGATCGCGTTCATCGAAGCCGCCCGACACGATCGCGGAATCCCGGTCCAGGCCCAGGGCCAGCTGGGTCATGTCGTTGGAGCCGATCGAGAAGCCGTCGAAGTAATCCAGGAAGTCGTCCGCCAGCAGCGCGTTGGAGGGGATCTCGCACATCATGATCACCTCGAGGCCGTTCTCGCCGCGGACCAGGCCGTTCTCCGCCAGCAGCTCGATGACGCCGCGGGCCTCGTCCAGGGTCCGCACAAACGGGATCATCAGCTTGACGTTGGTCAGGCCCATCTCGTTGCGGACGAAGGACAGGGCCTCGCACTCGAGGTCGAAGCAGTCCCGGAAGGAGGGCTCCAGGTAGCGTGAGGCGCCGCGGAAGCCGAGCATCGGGTTCTCTTCGTGCGGCTCGTAGGCCGGTCCGCCGGTGAGGTTGGCGTACTCGTTGGACTTGAAGTCGGACATGCGCACAATCACCGGGTGCGGGGCGAAGGCCGCCGCGATGGTGGACACGCCTTCGGCCAGCCGCTTGATGTAGTACTCGCGAGGGCTGTCATAGGCGGCGATCCGTTCCCGGATTTCCGCGGCCACGTCAGCCGGCTGGCTGTCCAGGTTCAGGAGCGCCTTGGGGTGGATGCCAATCTGGCGGTTGATGATGAATTCCAGCCGGGCCAGGCCCACGCCGTGGTTGGGCAGCTGCGCGAACGTGAACGCCTGCTCCGGCGTACCCACGTTCATCATGACCTTGACCGGGGCCTCCGGCAGCTCGGTGATGGCGGTTTCCTCGACACTGAAGTCCAGGAGCCCTTCGTAGATGGTGCCGGTCTCGCCGTCGGCGCAGGAGACGGTCACTTCGAGGCCGTCGGTGAGGGCATCCGTAGCACTTCCGGTGCCCACGACGGCGGGAATCCCCAGTTCGCGGGCGATGATGGCCGCGTGGCACGTGCGTCCGCCGCGGTTGGTGACGATGGCGGAGGCCCGCTTCATGATCGGTTCCCAGTCCGGGTCGGTCATGTCCGCGACCAGGACATCGCCGGTCTTGAAGGCGGCCATCTGGTCGATCGCGGTCAGGATCCGGACGCTGCCGGCACCGATCCGCTGGCCGATCGCGCGGCCCTCCACCAGCACCCGGCCGGTTCCGTTGAGGCGGAAACGGCTCAGGCTGCCCGCGGCGCGGCGGGACTGCACGGTCTCCGGGCGTGCCTGCAGGATGTACAGGCCGCCGTCGATCCCGTCCTTGCCCCACTCGATGTCCATGGGGCGGCCATAGTGGTTCTCAATGGCGACGGCGTGCCGCGCGAGCTGCTCGACGTCCTCGTCGCTGAGGCTGAAGCGGTTCCGGAGCGAAGCCTCCACCGGCACGAAGTCGATGGTGCGGCCGATCTCGCGGCTCTCCGTGTACGTCATCTGGAGGGCCTTCTCGCCCAGGCCGCGCTTGAGGATGGCAGGGCGGCCGGCCTGCAGCGCAGGCTTGTAGACGTAGAACTCATCCGGGTTCACGGCGCCCTGGACCACGGCCTCGCCCAGTCCGTAGGAGGACGTGACAAACACGGCGTCCTGGAAACCGGACTCGGTATCCATGGTGAACATCACGCCGGAGGCCCCGACGTCGGAGCGCACCATCCGCTGGATGCCGGCGGAGAGTGCCACCTCGGCGTGTTCGAACTTGTGGTGCACGCGGTAGGCGATGGCCCGGTCGTTGTAGAGGGAGGCGAACACGTCCTTGATGGCGATCAGGATGTTCTCGATGCCGCGGACGTTCAGGAAGGTTTCCTGCTGACCGGCGAAGGAGGCATCCGGGAGGTCTTCCGCGGTCGCGCTGGAACGGACGGCCCAGGACAGGTCCTCTGAGCCCCCGTGCTTGTCCACCAGCTGCTGGTAGGAGTTCCGGATCTGCGCCTCGAAGTCCGGCAGGAAGGGCGTCTCGCGCATCAGCGTCCGGATTTCCTGGCCGGCCGCGGCGAGGGCCGTCACGTCATCGGTGTCCAGGCCAACCAGCCGGTCCACGATCTTCCGGTCCAGGCCCGAGTCAGCCAGGAAGCTGCGGTAGGCGTCCGCTGTTGTGGCGAAGCCGTCCGGGACCTGCACGCCGGCGGAGGTCAGGTTCTGCACCATCTCCCCGAGGGAGGCGTTTTTGCCGCCTACCCGGTCCAGGTCCTTGAGTCCGAGTTCTGAGAACCACAGTATGTCTGTCGTCATGGTTGCTGCTCCTTTGCAGATGATGGCATGCGGGGGCGCCGCCCCGCTCGCGGCTGTAGCCGGTTGGTGGGCGCGAATCCTGTCTACAGTGACAGGTTCAGAGCGCTCTTCCAACATGATGTGCGCCACATAGGGCTTGTGAAAATTTTCCCTAATGCTTGAGGTTCATGCGCTGCAGGATGGTGGCGGCCATTTCCTCCACGGAGACCGTCGCCGAATTCAGGTACGGGATCCGGTGGGAAACGTATAACTGCTCGGCGCTGCGCAGCTCGAAGCCGCACTGCCGCAGCGACGCGTAGGGTGAGCCGCGGCGCCGTTCGGTGCGGATCTGGCTCAGCCGAAGGGGGTTGGAGGACAGCCCGAAGCACTTCTCAACAAAGGGCCGCAGTGGCTTGGGCAGCCCTTCCCGCTGAAAGTCCTCGTCCACCAGCGGGAAGTTCGCGGCGAAGATGCCGTGCTGGAGCGCCAGGTACATGGTGGTGGGCGTTTTTCCGCAGCGGGACGGGGCCACCAGGATGACCTGCGCCTTTTCCAGCGCCCGCAGGCTCTGGCCGTCGTCGTGTTCCATGGCGTACTCGACGGCGGCCATCCGGGACTGATATCGTTCCGCGTTGCCAAGGCCGTGGGCCCTGCCGGGTTCATGGCTGGCCTGGGACCCGAGGGCCTCCTCCAGCTGTCCCACATGCATCCCGATAAGATCCACGATGATCCCCCGGCACGTTGCAATGGCCTGCCTGATGTCGCTGCTGACGGCCGTGGAAAAGACGATGGGCCGCGGACCGGTGGCGACCAGTTTGTCGATGGTGCCCACCACGGTCCTGGCCTGTTCGACGGTGGTAATGAACGGGACCGTGATGCGGTCAAAGTTATTGGCGGGGAACTGGGTCAACAGGGTGTTGCCGAGCGTTTCCGCGGTGATGCCGGTGCTGTCCGAAAGGAAGTAGACAGGCCGAATCTCGTGATTGGTCATGAACGCATTCTCCACGAAGGACGGCCCCGGCTCGGTATTGGCATGACCGAGAGGAGCGCCCTGGCGGTGATAACGTGACGCTATGCATGTCCTGCCCGCCGTATGGCGAAGAATCTCTGCGTGACCGGGCGTCTTTGGGCGGCCCTGGGAGCCGCGACGTCCCGCACCGGTGAAGCCGCCCGGGCGTTTACGCCCAAACACCCGGCCCAGGTAATTGTCCTGGGCTTCGCGGCGGCGGTCGCCATCGGTACGGGGTTGTTGATGCTGCCGGCTGCTAAACAAGGCCCCGGCGGTGCCAGCTTTCTGGAAGCATCGTTCACCGCGACGTCCGCGGTGTGTGTCACCGGCCTGGTCACCGTGGATACCCCCGTTTTCTGGACCGGCTTCGGGCACGTGGTGATCCTGGTCCTCATCCAGGTGGGCGGCTTCGGCGTGATGTCCTTCGGCACGCTGCTGGGAGTACTGATGGCCCGCCGGCTGGGGCTGCGGTCCCGTATGACCTCAGCGGCCGAAACCAAGAGCACCGGCTTCGGCGACGTCCGGGGGGTCCTGCTGGGCGTCCTGACC
Organism: Pseudarthrobacter sp. S3; assembly: GCF_050156905.1. NCBI lineage: Bacteria > Bacillati > Actinomycetota > Actinomycetes > Micrococcales > Micrococcaceae > Pseudarthrobacter > Pseudarthrobacter sp. S3. The sequence continues at coordinate 3,442,362 of NZ_CP189583.1, forward strand.
GTCACCGCGGCAACGGAACTCCTGCTCGCCGGGATCCTCACGGCCCGCTTCATGGAGGGTTACAACTACCCGTTGGGTAAGGCCCTCTGGCACGGGGTCTTCCACTCGGTCTCATCCTTTAACAATGCCGGGTTCGCGTTGTACCCGGACAGCCTCATGGGCTTCGCCGGTGACCCGTGGGTATGCCTGCCCATCGCCTTGGCCGTGATTATCGGAGGTCTCGGCTTCCCCGTCCTCTTCGAACTGCGGCGCCGATACCGCACCCCGGTCCACTGGAGCATGAATACCAAACTTGTGCTGGCCGGGACCGGAGCCCTGTTGGTCAGCGGAACCGTGTTCCTGACAGCCGTGGAATGGGCCAACCCGGCCACCCTGGGCGCCCTTCACCCCGGTGAACGCCTCCTCGCGGGGTTCTTCCAGTCTGTGATTACCCGCACGGCCGGTTTCAACAGCGTGGACATCAGCCAGTTGCATCCCGTCTCCTGGCTGGGCATGGACATTCTCATGCTCATCGGAGGTGGACCTGCGGGTACTGCCGGTGGCCTGAAAATCACCACCTTCGCCGTCCTGCTCTTTATCCTCACAACAGAACTTCGCGGCGACACCGCCGTGAACATCTTTGCGAAGCGGCTCTCCCGCGCAGTCCACCGCCAGGCCATCGCCGTGGTCCTGCTCGCCCTTGCCCTGATCATGGGCTCCACCATGTTCCTGATGCTGATCACCGATTTCGGGCAGGAGAAGATTCTGTTTGAAGTCATCTCCGCTTTCGCCACCGTCGGATTGTCCACCGGCATCACCGCGGCGATGCCCCCGGCAGGACAGATCGTGCTGATACTGCTGATGTTCATCGGACGGCTCGGCCCGGTGACCCTCGGAGTGGCACTGGCAGTCCGCACCCGCCCGGTCCTGTTCGAATACCCCAAAGAAAGGCCCCTCATTGGCTAGGAAAATCTTCTCCCGCGGCTCGGAACGCCTCGCCCAGGCCGGGTCCGTCGCCGTCATCGGCTTGGGCCGCTTCGGCGGCGCACTCGCCCTGGAACTGGAAGCCCAAGGCACGGAGGTACTGGGGATTGACGCGGACGAAAACATCGTCCAGTCCTTCAACGGCCGCCTCACCCACGTGGTCCGCGCCGACGCCACCAAGGAGGAAGTCCTCCGCCAGCTTTCCGTCCACGAATTCGACCGCGCCGTGGTGGGCATCGGATCAGACATCGAAGCCAGCATCCTCACCACCTCACGGCTCCTGAAATTCCAGGGACCACAGATCTGGGCCAAAGCCATCTCGGAACCCCACGCGGAAATCCTTGGCCAGCTCGGCGTCGAGCATGTCATCCGTCCCGAGCATGACATGGGCAAACGGGTGGCGCACCTGGTCCGCGGTGGCATCCTGGATTACGTCGAGTTCGAAGACGACTTTGTGATGGTCCGCACCAGCCCACCCAGCCAGGCCCTGGACCGGCCGCTCGGAATCCTCGGGCTCCGCGACAAATACGGGATCACCGTCGTCGCCGTCAAACGCCTCGGCGGCACGTGGGGCCACACCACTGCGCAGACGGTCCTCTACGACGACGACCAGATCATAGTCCAGGGCAGCAAAACCCAAGCCGAAAAATTCAGCACCCTCACCTGAAAGCCGCACGTGTGACTTCAAGATCCGCAGCGACATCATCGGACCAGCCAGGTTGCGAGATCACCGCCGTCAACTTGTGGGCACCCCGCGTTCGGCCTAGATTTGGGCATGACCAATTCGCCCGAACACGAACTGCTCCTTGAGCTGCAGGACCTGATCATCGGCACGGGATCGGTGGCCGACTTCCTGGGCGGGCTGTCCATCATCGCCGCATCCGCACTGAGCCGCAGCGCCGGCGCCACGGTGGAATGCGGGGTCACCCTCAAGCTCGCCAGGAAGACGGCAACGGTGGGCGGAAGCACCGAGCGGGCCATCCAGCTGGACCGCATCGAACAGGCCGTGGGCGAAGGGCCGTGCCTCACAGCATTGAAGGCGGCCACCCCTGTCCTGCTGGCCGATGTCCGCACAGACACGCGCTGGCCTACCTACCAGAAACGCCTGATGGAGGAGGGCATCCACAGCGCCCTGGGCGTCCCCCTTGAACTGGGTCAAAACGCCGCCGCAGTCCTGAACTTCTTCGCGCCGTCCACCGGCGTGTTCACAGAGGACACCATCACCGAGGCAGCCAGCTTCGCCGCCGTCGCCGGCAGCGCCGTCCGCCTGGCCGTCAGGGTGGGAACCGCCGAAAGCGCCGCGGATGACCTCAGCGCGGCGATGATGAGCCGCACCGCCATCAACCTTGCCAGCGGAATCATCATGGCCCAGAACCGCTGCAGCCAGTCCGATGCCATGTCCATCCTGATGAACGTCTCCAGCCACCGGAACCAGAAGCTCCGGGACGTGGCCGACGAGATCGTCCGGAAGGTCTCGGGCGAGGAAGCCACCACCTACTTCGACAAGTAGGCGTAGTTAGCCCCGTCCAGCGCTCAGCCTGAACTTCAGCCGGGCTCAGTGTGCAGCCGCAACCTGGTCCGGGCCTGGCCGTAAAAAAGCGAGTACTCACTACTCGTGTCCTTGCCCGCCGGCCCTTTTATGATGAAGGCGTACCGACACATGAGGACTGGGGCATCATGATCGATCAACTGGTGGACTGGCGCGTCTCAGGCGCCCTGCTGGACATCCGGGGACACTCGGAAGCAGCATCGGCGTGCACCCTTGCCCGGATTGCGGCTCCCGCGGTGAGCGACATGGCAGGTTCCGAGGTGGAGAGCACTGTGACCATCGTGAGGCCCGACGGAACGCCTTCCACTGCGGCAACCACCGACGGCGCCGGCGGCCTTTCCCGCTGGGACCAGCTCGCCGGACGGGGTCCCACCTCGCGGGCACTGGGCGGCCGCCTGACCATCATTCTCAATGCCCGCTCCCTGGACAATCGCTGGGATGAGTACCCGGCCACTCTCAGGGCAGCAGGCTTCCGTTCCGCTTTCGCCGTGCCATTGCCGCTGGAACGCGGCTACCGGGCCGCACTGACGTTGTATACGGCGGAAACGAACGTGTTCACCCCGGTTGTGGCAGCCGAGGTGCTGGCATTCTCCGTCGTGGCAGCCAAAAGCCTGGTCCTGGCACTGCAGGTCCGGGCAGGCCTGGCCCAATCCGCGGATCTCCGCGCAGCCATGGCCGGCCGTACCGCGATCAACACCGCCTGCGGCGTGATCATGGGCCAGAACCAGTGCTCCTACGACGCGGCGGTCCAGATCCTCACCGCCGCCTCGAGCGAGCAGAACCTGACCCTCCGCGACGTCGCCGAAGGGATGCTGAGCACCCTGAAAGGCGGCGTACCGACCACACACTTCCAGCACCGCACCTAAGCCGGCTCCCGCCGTCGGGCATTGCGTGGTGGGACGCTCGGTACGGTCAGCGCAGAACTACCGTCCGCCCGCCGTCGAGCATTACCCGGCCTTCACAGTGCCACCGGACCGCGCTACTGAGCGCCTTGCACTCAGCATCGCGGCCCACGCGGACCAGGTCATCGGCCGTGTACGTGTGGTCCACGTCGATGACCTGCTGGGCGATGATCGGTCCCTCATCCAGTTCCGCGTTGACGTAGTGCGCCGTAGCGCCCACTGTCTTCACGCCGCGGTCATAGGCCTGGTGGTACGGCTTGGCGCCCTTGAAACTGGGCAGGAACGAGTGGTGGATGTTGATGGTTTTGCCCGTCAGCTGGGCCGACAGCTGATCGCTAAGGACCTGCATATAGCGGGCCAGGACCACCAGTTCCACCTCGAACTCGTCCACGAGCTCCAGCAGGCGGGCTTCCTGCGCAGGCTTGGTCCCCTGAGTGACCGGGAGGTGGAAGAACGGGATGTTGTGCCACTTGACCAGCTCTTCGTGGTCCGTGTGGTTCGAGACCACGGCCACGATTTCCACCGGAAGATCACCCGTGCGGGCCCGGAACAGCAGGTCATTGAGGCAGTGCCCGAACTTGGACACCATCACCAGGACCCGGCGCTTGCGGCCGTGCGGTTCCAGCTGCCAGCTCATAGCCCACTCAGCGGCCAGCGGCTCGAAGTCCCGGCGCAGGTCCTCGGTGCTGAAGGCTGTTTTCCCTGCCGCGAAATGCACCCGCATAAAGAACTGCTGGGCCTGGCGGTCACCGAAGTGATTGGTGTCGATGATGTCGCACCCGTGATCCAGCAGGTACCCCGTGATCGCGTGGACAATGCCCGGGGACTCGGCGCAATTGACTGTCAGAACATGTTCGGTAGTCACTCCCGTGAATCCTTCGCCGCGGCCAGGTGGGGAGTTTGGGGGGAAACGGTGGTCTTACTGCTCACGTGCTGCTCCTCGAATCAGTGCTGGCTGGAGTGCCGTTGGGGATGATGCGTGGCCCGCTTCATTGGGGACCGCATCGAGGTTGTTGAAGCTGTAAAGGTGGATCCCTGCGATGTCGGGCTGGCTTTCGAGCCCGGCCACCAGGGTGTGGGGTGAGTAGCGGTCGCCGCTGAGCAGCTTGCGCGCCAGCGTTCCTTTGCTGCTGAGGAACTTCAGGGAACTCCCGACGCCGATCTGCGTGGCAAGTGCCAGCAGTTTGGTCCGCGGGACGGACCCCGCCACGCCCGCCCAGACGGGCAGGTTCACGCCTTCACGGCGCAGGAGCGCCGCAAAGTCAAGGATTTTGGGCGCGTCGAAGCACATCTGGGTGACCACGTGGGTGGCCAGGTGCTGCTTGTCCTGCAGGGCCTCGAGCAGGTCCAGGGCGGCCACGGTCGGGTGGCCTTCCGGGTAGCCTGCCACGCCGGCGCGCATCCGGCCGCCGGTGTACTGGGCGATGTCTTCGAGCAGCGGGAGTGCGGACCCGTACGGGCCGGCGGGCTGCTTCCGGTCGCCGCCGATCACAAACACCTCGCCGATGCCCGCGCCGTCGCAGTCCCGCATGATCCGGGTCAGTTCGGCCCGGTCATGGATGCTGCGCGCGGCCAGGTGCGGGATGACGGTGTAGCCGAAGTCGCTCAGCTCAACCGACGTGCGCATGGTCCGCTCGACACCGTGGTGCGGCAGGCACGTCATGGTCAGCGTGGTGGTCAGCGGAACCAGCGCCCGGACCTGGTCAACGATCCCGGTTGAGGGGATGATTTCGATTCTTGTAGGGAGCATCTTCGGTCCTTTCCTGATATCGAAGGGTCAGCTGGCGTGGGCTGCCAGCAGTGAGCTGGCTTCCTGGCGGGTGCTGCCGGAAGACTCGATGTGGGCGAGCTGGGCGGGGATTTCCCAGCCCTTCTTGCGCATCGCGGTGGCCCAGAGCCGGCCGGCCCGGTAGGAGGAACGGACCAGCGGTCCACTCATGACGCCGAGGAAGCCGATCTCCTTGGCCTCGTCCTGAAGGTCCACGAACTCCTGCGGCTTGACCCAGCGGTCCACCGGCAGGTGCCGCTCGGACGGGCGAAGGTACTGGGTGATGGTGATCAGGTCACAGCCGGCCTCGTGCAGGTCCCGCAGCGCCTCGGAGATCTCCTCGCGGGTCTCACCCATACCCAGGATCAGGTTGGACTTGGTCACCATGCCCAGGTTCCGGCCCTGGGTGATGACATCCAGGGACCTCTCGTACCGGAACGCGGGCCGGATCCGCTTGAAAATCCGGGGCACGGTTTCAACGTTGTGCGCGAAGACCTCCGGCTTCGAATCACAGATCGCCTCGATGTGCTCGGGCTTGCCGGAAAAGTCAGGGATCAACAGTTCAACGCCGGTACCCGGGTTCAGCTCGTGGATCTTCCGCACCGTCTCGGCATACAGCCACACACCCTCATCGGCCAGATCATCCCGGGCCACCCCGGTGACGGTGGCGTAGCGCAGCTGCATGGCCAGGACCGAACGGGCCACCTTCGTGGGCTCAAACACGTCCACCGGGGACGGCTTACCCGTATCGATCTGGCAGAAATCACAACGCCGGGTGCATTCGGAGCCACCAATCAGGAACGTCGCTTCCTTATCTTCCCAGCACTCAAAAATGTTCGGGCAGCCGGCCTCCTCACACACCGTGTGCAGGCCTTCCTTCTTAACCAGGTTCTTGAGCTGGACATACTCCGGACCCATCTGGACCTTCGCCTTGATCCACTCCGGCTTCCGCTCCACCGGTACTGCAGAGTTACGCTGCTCAACGCGCAGCAGCTTCCGGCCTTCTGGTGCCAGTGTCATCAGTTCTCTTCCCTTAGCATTCCACGACGTTGACGGCGAGGCCGCCCATGGCTGTTTCCTTGTACTTGGAGCTCATGTCCCTGCCGGTCTCGCGCATGGTCACGATCACCTCGTCCAGCGACACCCGGTGGGTGCCGTCGCCCCAAAGCGCCATCTTCGCGGCGTTGATGGCCTTCGCCGCCGCGATCGCGTTGCGCTCGATGCACGGGACCTGGACCAATCCGCCGATCGGATCGCACGTCAGGCCCAGGTTGTGTTCCATCGCGATCTCCGCGGCGTTCTCCACCTGCTGGGGTGTGCCGCCCATGACCTCGGCGAGGGCCCCGGCCGCCATGGACGACGCCGATCCCACCTCGCCCTGGCAGCCCACCTCGGCGCCCGAAATGGACGCCTGTTCCTTGTACAGCACCCCGATGGCACCGGCCGTGAGCAGGAACTTGACCACAACGTCGTCGCGGTCTTCCTGCGTGGCTTTGTCCATCCCGGGTGCGAAATGCAGTGCGTAATACAGGACTGCCGGGATGATCCCCGCGGCACCGTTGGTGGGTGCCGTGACCACCCGGCCGCCGGACGCGTTCTCCTCGTTCACTGCCAGGGCGATGAGGTTCACCCATTCCTGCCAGTACTTCGGGTCCCGGTCCTTGTCCTCCTTTTCGAGGCGCTCACGCCAGTCCGGAGCACGACGGCGGACCTTCAGTCCGCCGGGCAGCAGCCCCTCACGCTTGAGGCTGGTTGCCACGCACTCCTCCATGACGGAGTAGATGTGCAGCAGGCCCTCGCGGATTTCCGCCTCCGACCGGGAGGCAAGCTCATTCACGAACATGACCTCGCCGATCGACAGGCCCTTGGACTGGCACCGGCCCAGCAACTCCGCGGCGGTGCGGAATGGCAGCGGCAGCTCCTTCTTGGACTCGTCGAGTTCCTTCAGGGCCGCGTCCTCTTCACCTTCGCGGACAATGAAGCCGCCGCCCACGGAGAAGAAGGTGGCCTTGTGCAGGACCTCGCCTTCTTTGTCGCTGACTGTGAAGGTCATGCCGTTGGTGTGCCGCGGCAGGACAGTGAGCGGGCGCAGGACCATGTCCTTGACCCCGTAGGGCAGGGGTACGGAGCCGGCGAGCTGGAGGGTGCCGGTTTCGGCGATCGCGGCGAGCCGCTCCTCTACCTCGGCCGGCAGGATCTTTTCGGGGTGGAAACCCTCCAGGCCCAGCAGGATGGCCGTCATGGTGCCGTGTCCGTGGCCCGTCGCCGCCAAGGACCCGTAGAGGTCCACCCGCAGCCCCGCCACCTTGTCCAGTCTGCCGGAGCCCTTTAACTCCTCGGCAAACACCGCGGCAGCCCGCATCGGGCCAACGGTGTGCGAGCTCGAAGGCCCGATCCCGACGGAGAACAAATCAAAGACTCCAACGGCCATGTGCGTTTCCTAACTAACTAATTAATTGGTCGGGTTGGGTGGCGCCTGGCCGAATTCCTCCGCGTGCTGGCTCGTACCTCGCCTCTGACGCACGCTTCCGGAATCCGCCCAGTCACCCGCGAACGTCACCAAAGGCGACGGTCCCCGCGAGTGCCGGTGGGGCTGGCATCCGGCAGCGTGCGTCAAAGCGACGAAGGAGCAGCACGCAGAGGATGTCAGTCCCACCGGTACGGGCAGAAGCTAAATGCCCGGGTACAGCGGGTGGGCGGCGGCGAGTGCCTCTACCCGGTGACGCAGGCCGGAAAGGTCCGCGTCGGCGTCGGCAATCAATGCCTCGGCGATGATGTCCGCAACTTCGCGGAAGGCTGCCTCGCCGAACCCGCGGGTTGCCAGCGCGGGGGTGCCGATCCGGAGACCTGAAGTGACCATCGGCGGCCGCGGATCGAACGGCACGGCGTTGCGGTTGACGGTGATGTCAATCGCGGCCAGGCGGTCCTCGGCCTGCTGGCCGTCCAGCTCGCAGTTGCGCAGGTCAACCAGGACCAGGTGGACGTCGGTGCCGCCGGAGATCACGTTGATGCCCTTGGCGGTGACGTCCGGCTGGACCAGGCGGTCGGCCAGGATGCTGGCGCCAAGCAGGACGCGTTCCTGGCGTTCCTTGAACTCAGGCGAGGCCGCGATCTTGAAGGCCACAGCCTTGCCGGCGATCACGTGCTCGAGCGGTCCGCCCTGCTGTCCGGGGAAGACGGCCGAGTTAATCTTCTTGGCGATCGCGGCGTCGTTGGAGAGGATGATGCCGCCGCGCGGACCGGCGAGGGTCTTGTGCGTGGTGGAGGTGGTGACGTGGGCGTGCGGCACCGGGCTCGGATGCAGCCCAGCTGCCACCAGTCCGGCGAAGTGCGCCATGTCCACCATCAGGAAGGCACCCACCAGGTCGGCGATCCGGCGGAATTCGGCGAAGTCCAGCTGGCGGGCATAGGCCGACCAGCCGGCAACGATCAGCTGCGGCTTGTGCTCCAGCGCCAGGCGCTCCACCTCGGCCATGTCAATGGTGTGGGTGTCTTCGCGGACCTGGTACGGGACCACGTTGTACAACTTGCCGGAGAAGTTGATCTTCATGCCGTGGGTGAGGTGGCCGCCGTGGGCCAGGTTCAGGCCCATGATGGTATCGCCCGGCTTGATCAGCGCGTGCATCACCGAGGCGTTGGCCTGGGCGCCGGAGTGCGGCTGCACATTGGCGAACTCGGCACCGAACAGTGCCTTGACCCTGTCGATGGCGAGCTGTTCGATGACGTCCACGTGCTCGCAGCCACCGTAGTAGCGCTTGCCCGGGTAGCCCTCGGCGTACTTGTTGGTCAGGACGGAGCCCTGCGCCTGCATCACGGCGACGGCTGTGTGGTTCTCCGAGGCGATCATTTCCAGGCCATTGCGCTGGCGGCCCAGTTCGTCATCGATCTTGGCAGCGATCTCCGGGTCCAGCACCGACAGGTCGGTGTCCAGGCTCGCGGAGACTACCTGCTCAAAAACTGCGGTACCGGCAGCGGCGCTCACAGTTCGCCACCGTTTACTTCGGCGTATTCCTGCGCCGACAGCAGCGGGCCCTCGGACTCGACGGTGACCTTGAACAGCCAGCCGGCACCGTAGGGATCAGAGTTGATGAGTGCAGGATCGCCGACGGCGTCGTCGTTGATTTCCGTGACCTCGCCCGTCACCGGGGAGTACAGGTCGGAGACAGACTTGGTGGACTCGATCTCGCCGCAGGTCTCCCCCGCGGTCACCGTGGAGCCAACCTCGGGCAGGTCCACGTACACGATGTCGCCCAGCGCCTCAGCGGCAACAGCGGACACGCCAACAACGGACGGGCCCGAGCCATCAGTGGAAATCCACTCGTGCTCGGCGGAGTACTTCAGTTCAGCGGCAACCTTAGCCATGTGTGTTTCCTTAGGTTTCGAAGTCAGTTGTGGTCGTGCGGTCGGTGGGCGGGAGTATTCGAAAGCGTGCGTCAGAGCGAGGAACGAACAGCACGCGTGAAAACTCCGGTCCGCCGGTCCCGGACTCAGGGAGCCGGTGGACTTACTTTTGGCGCTTGTAGAACGGCAGGGCGACAACCTCGAAAGGCTCTGCCTTGCCGCGCAGGTCGATGTCCAGGGCGGTGCCAATCTCGGCGTGCTCAACGTCGACATAGGCCATCGCGACCGGGTAGCCAAGGGTGGGGCTGGGCTGGCCGGAGGTGACTTCGCCAACCACTGCGCCGTCCTTGAGCACCGGGTAGTGCCCGCGGCCGGCGCGACGTCCGAGTCCCTTCAAGCCCACAAGCTTACGCTTGGAACCGGCTTCCTTGGCGGCTGCCAGGGCGGAGCGGCCCACGAAGTCGCCTTCCTTGCTCTTGAGTGCCACAACGCCACCCAGGCCGGCATCGAACGGTGACCGTTCGAGCGAAAGCTCGTTGCCGTAGAGCGGCATGCCGGCTTCGAGGCGGAGCGAATCGCGTGAGGCGAGGCCGCACGGAACGATCCCGAACTCGGCCCCCGCTTCGGCGACGGACGCCCAAAGGGAGGCGGCGTCGTCGTTCGCTACAAAGAGCTCGAAGCCGTCCTCGCCGGTATAGCCGGTGCGGGCCAGGATGACGTTGTGGCCGGCCACGGTGAGTTCGTTGAACGCGTAGTACAACAGGCCGGTAACCAGTGCGTGCTGGGCCTCATCGGTCAGCTTGAGCAGGATGGCCTCGGCCTTGGGGCCCTGGACCGCGATCAGCGAGGTGATGGCGGAGGCATCCTCCACCTTCACGTTGAAAGCCGTGGCACGTTCGGCCAGGGCGACGGCGACGGTGGGGGCGTTGCCCGCGTTGGGGACCACGAGGTACTTCTCGTCGCCGAAGCGGTACACGATGAGGTCATCGATGATGCCGCCGTCGGCGTTGCAGATGAGTGAGTACTTGGCTTTCCCGTCCGCGATGGCGGAGAGCTTGCCCACGAGTGCATAGTCCAGGAACGCGCCGGCTTCCAGGCCGGAAACCCAGACTTCGCCCATGTGGGAGAGGTCGAACAGGCCGGCAGCGTTGCGCACCGCGTGGTGCTCGGCCAGCTCCGAGCTGTACTTCAGGGGCATCTGCCAGCCACCGAAATCGGTGAAGGAAGCGCCGAGTTTCTTGTGCTCTTCGTAAAGAGCGGTGTAGTTCTCAGTCATTATGAAAGCCTTTCACACGAAACTAGTTCGCGAATTCCTCGATGGGCGGGCAGGAGCAGATCAGGTTGCGGTCCCCGGCTGCGCCGTCGATCCGGCCTACGGGCGGGAAGTACTTGTCCTGCTTGAGGTGGTGGAGCGGGAAGGCAGCCTGCTCGCGCGGGTACGCGCGGTTCCAATCGGAATTCACGACGGCGGACGCGGTGTGGGGTGCGTGGCGCAGCGGGCTGTTCTCGACGCTGAAATCGCCGCTGGCCACCTGGTCGATTTCCTTCCGGATGGTGATCATCGCGTCGATGAACCGGTCGATCTCCACCAGGTCCTCGGACTCCGTCGGTTCCACCATCAGCGTGCCCGCAACCGGGAACGCCAGGGTAGGGGCATGGAAACCGTAGTCAATGAGGCGCTTGGCCACATCCTCAGCCGTAACGCCGGTCTTCGCCGTCAACTCCCGCAGGTCCAGGATGCACTCGTGCGCCACGAGTCCGCCCTCACCGGTGTAAAGGACCGGGAAGTACTCGTTCAGGCGTGCCGCAACGTAGTTCGCCGCCAGCAGCGCCGACTTCGTCGCCTCGGTCAGGCCCTCGGCACCCATCAGCTTCACATACGCCCACGAGATCGGCAGGACGCCCGCGGAACCGTAGTTGGATGCGCTGATGGCCACGCCGTGGCCCGCTTCGTGGGCTGACTTGTTAGCGTCACCGGGCATAAACGGTGCCAGGTGCGCCTTCGCTGCGACCGGACCAACACCGGGTCCGCCGCCGCCATGCGGGATGCAGAACGTCTTGTGCAGGTTCAGGTGCGAGACGTCACCGCCGAACTTGCCCGGCTGCGCCAGACCCACAAGGGCGTTCAGGTTGGCACCATCCACGTAGACCTGGCCGCCCGCGGCGTGCACGGCGTCGCAGATTTCGGTCACGTCCGCGTCGTACACACCATGGGTGGAGGGGTAGGTGATCATGATCGCCGAGAGGACGTCCTTGTTCGCCTCGATCTTGGCGTTCAGGTCCGCATGATCAATGCTGCCATCCGCAGCGGTCGCCACCACAACCACCTTCATGCCGGCCAGGACAGCCGAGGCCGCGTTGGTGCCATGCGCCGAAGCCGGGATCAGGCACACCGTCCGCTGGTCATCGCCGCGGGACAGGTGATAGCCACGGATCGCCAGCAGGCCCGCGAGCTCACCCTGGGACCCGGCGTTCGGCTGCAGCGACACCTGATCGTAGCCAGTGATTTCCGCGAGGTCAGACTCCAGCCCGCCGATCAGCTCACGCCAGCCCACGGTCTGGGAATCCGGGGCAAACGGGTGGATCGAGGCGAACTCCGGCCAGGAAATGGCTTCCATCTCCGCCGTGGCGTTCAGCTTCATGGTGCACGAACCCAACGGGATCATGGTCCGGTCCAGCGCCAGATCCCGATCCGAAAGCCTGCGGATGTAGCGCAGCAACTGCGTCTCGGAACGGTGCGTGTTGAACACCGGGTGCTGCAGATACTCAGAGGTGCGGAGCACGGACTCGGGCAGTTCAAAGCCCTTCGCCTCCACCACCGGACCGGCACCGAAGGCGACGGCGATCGCGGAGAGAACATCCGTCGTCGTGGTTTCATCAGCGGAGACGCCGACGGTGTCCGCATCGATCTGGCGCAGGTTGATTCCGCGCGCTTCGGCGGCGGCGATGACCTTGGCCGCCTTGCCCGGGACGCGGACCGTGACGGTGTCGAAGAAGGTCTCGGTAACCAGGTCGCGGCCGGCGACCTTCAGCGTGGTGGCCAGGGTGCGGGCGTTGTGATGGACCTGCTCCGCGATTGCCTTGAGGCCGTCGGGGCCGTGGTAAACGGCGTAGAAGGAGGAGACGATGGCCAGCAGTGCCTGCGCGGTGCAGATGTTGGACGTGGCCTTCTCACGGCGGATGTGCTGCTCACGGGTCTGCAGCGCCAGACGGTACGCCGGGACACCGGCGTCGTCCTTGGAGACACCGACGAGGCGGCCGGGCATGGACCGTTCCAGGCCCTTCGCCACCGCCATATACGCCGCGTGCGGGCCGCCGAAGAACAACGGCACCCCAAAACGCTGCGTCGAACCGACCGCGATGTCCGCACCCTGCTCCCCGGGAGGGGTGATCAGCGTCAACGCCAACAGATCAGCGGCAACGGTCACGAGCGCGCCGCGCTCCTTGGCAGCGGCAATAACGGTGGTGTGGTTGAAGACCCGGCCGGACACACCCGGCTGCTGCAGCACCACACCGTTAATGACACCCTCCGGCATGCCCCTGGACAGGTCAGCGACCTCCACCTCGAACCCGAGGGCCTCGGCGCGGCCCTTCACGATCGCGATGGTCTGCGGCAGGCAATCCGCATCCAGGACCGTCTTGCCATCCCGGGCTTCCTTGTTCTTGTTCGCCCGGCGCATCATCAGCACAGCCTCAGCCACCGCCGTGGCTTCATCCAGCAGGGAGGCGTTCGCGATCGGCAGGCCCACCAGGTCCTGGACCATGGTCTGGAAGTTCAGCAACGCCTCCAACCGGCCCTGCGAAATCTCCGGCTGGTACGGGGTATACGCGGTGTACCAGGCCGGGGCCTCCAGGATGTTCCGGCGGATCACCGCGGGCGTCACCGTGCCGTAATAACCCTGCCCGATCATCTGCACAGCAGTCTTATTCTTCGCAGCCAACTTCCGCAGCTCGGCAAGGACCTCAACCTCACTCAGGGCGTCCTTGAGGGCCAGCGGCTTGGCCTGGCGGATGGAGTCTGGGACAGCAACGTCCACGAGGCCGTCAACGCTGTCATAGCCAACGGCCTTGAGCATGGTGTCAACATCGGCCTGGCGGCGGGCGCCAATATGCCGATCGGCAAAAGTGGAGGGGGACGACTGGATGGTCATGAAGGAACTCCATAATTCAGGTGGCGTGCTGGGTACGCCACATTGACTCGGGTTCCTCCCCGCTCTGTATTGGACCTGAGAGTTTCCGCGCCTACCTGCTTTCACAGGGTGACACTTGCACCGTCGGTGAGCCCGTTGCCGGACTACTTTCCAGAGTTGCCTAACCGCGGCGGTACCTGGGCCTGAGAGATTCCCGGAGAGGATTTGCTCCTACGGCGCCTGCTGAACGTACCGGCAGGACTCTCCCGCCGCAGATCAAAAGCATGTGCCACTTCGTCAGTGACACGTCTCACAGGATAACCGGATTTCAGGCCGCTTGCAAGGCGGCGCGGGGAGGATGGATGCCAGTGCCACCTGGCTGACTGTTTCGCCGGGGACGCTCATTCTGGCGTGGCGCTGCCAGAGGTGGAGGCCGGCAGTGGCGATGAGCCCAGAAGCGACAGCGGGGGCCGTCGAATGACGTTTGTGCCGGCCACAACCACCCGTAACTGTGCGGCGTGTGGGTCACATGGGGTCACGCCAGGGTTCGCAAGGGTCGTTTCGGGATCAGTCGGACCATTCCGGGTGAGTCGCGCCTCCGGCTGAGGCGAGTACCGGGTAAGCGGAGTCATGGCAGGTTCCGATAAGTCGAGTACTGGGTACTCGTACTTTCGGTCGGCGTACGTTCGTAGACTCCGGCTACCGGACGCTGCGATCCGCGCCCCGGTCCGAACCAGATCTGAAGGGGCATTGAGCTCACATGAGAACAACTTCACTTAGAGTGGCCGGCGCGTCGGCGGCGTTGGCAGGCCTTATGGCGGTGGCGGCTCCGGCAATGGCGTCCGTGATATTTGATCCGGCCACGGGGACGGGGTTTGTCGGCAAGGGGGATGTGCAGCTTGTCTTTTCCTGGAATAACAAAGTGCTCCAGGACAACGCATTTGCCGTGGACTTCCGCGTGAATTCTGTTAGCGAGACGACGTGGACCTGCACGAAGATCGTCGTGCAGGGCGACGCTGAAACACGGGAAATTGTTCAACAGCACAGCACCACCAGCACTGCCCAAGGACTCGTCACCACGGTTGCGCGTGAGAACTCCAAGGGTAAGGACGGAGCCGTGACAGGCTTCTACCTCACTGGCTATGAAGGCGCGCCTGTCTTGGGCACGGACGGACCCGCGCCAGGTTCCTGCCCGGCTGACCCCAGCGGCTTCGTCTATGACGGAAACGCGGTGACGACCGAATCCGGCGGCGGCCTCCAGGTCACCCGCGACGGGACGAACTGGTACAGCATCGGATAGGTTCCGGCAGTGCGACGGGCAGCGCAGGGGCGGGACCATCGCTGCTGCCCGCCCGTCGTCGCCCGTTCAGGAACCTTGGGCGGCCGCGCGGCGGGAGTTCATCACGTCCCTTGATCAAGTCTTTCGGATTTAGCGTGCAATCTGCGTCATATTCCCGCACGTCGGGCGATTACTTAAATATGGACCTGACGTCCATCAGCATTTTTCAGGGTATTCACATTGGAGGACTTCATGTCGTTCTTTACCGCATTGGTGACAAGCAAGATCGCGGCCGGGATTCTGGCCGGAGGAACCCTCGCCGCCGGGGGCGCGGCCACCGCAGCCTACACCGGGACACTTCCCGCGCCGCTCCAGCAGGCCAGTCATGAGGTCATGGGCGCCCCAGCACCGGCGGCCGCTTCCACGGCCGCTGAGCATACGCCCGCCGCGGCCCGGCACGGGAAAGCATCGAAGGCCGCCGCTGCGCCAGCGCCGCGGCCGGACGCAACACCTGCGGGCCCGGACGCTACCGGTCCGGCAGCCTTCGGACTGTGCACGGCGTTCACCAACGGCGGCCTGGACCCGGCCTCAACCGCCTCTGAGTCCTTGGCGACGGCAGCGAATGGCGGCGCGGGTATCGCAGCGTATTGCAAATCCGTGCCAGCGCCCGGCCAGGCGGCTGACCATCGGCAGGACAAACCGGCTAACTCGGGCACATCCCTATCACCGGGCAAGGGAACGCCGCTGGCGCAGGCTGACAAGGGCCTGTCCCACAAGCCTGCCACGGCAGGGAAACCCTAAGCCAGGCCGAACGGGGATGTCTGGGAGGCGGGGGATGGATACGATCACTGACGACCTGGTGGCAGCGGGCCACGGGGACTGCGCATCGTTGTTCTCCGCCGTATACCGGGCATTCTCACCGGCAGTCGCTGGCTATCTGCGGGCCGGCGGAGTGGACGATCCCGAGGGCGTCACCCACGATGTGTTCCTGGCCGTATACCCCAGATTGACGGCGGTCAGCGGCGGAGCGAAAGGCCTCCGGGTGCTGATCTTCTCCATCGCCCACGCCCGCCTCGTAGATCACCACCGCCGCCGCAGCAGAACACCCGTCCCGATGGAGTACGATCCCGGCAGGGACGACCGTCTGAGCGCATCGGCCGAGGACACGGTCCTGGACGGCAACGCAGAAGCCAACGCCCTCGCGATGCTTGAGGGCCTCAGCGAGGATCATCGGGAAGTCCTCCGGCTGCGTATCATCGCTGAGTTGTCCGTGAACGACGTCGCCTCCATCATGCAGAAGTCGCCAGGTGCCATAACGCAGCTCCAGCACCGGGCCCTGGCCAGCCTACGGAAGCTGCTCAAAGTTGAGACAAGGGTGGCCTCATGATCACCAGGCACACACTTCGCGACGAACAGGTCGTCGATGAACTACTCTTGGAAACCGGCAGCGAAGATGCCCCTGATCTGAGAGCCGTACTGCTGGACCTGCGCTGTTTTGTGGCCAGTCCCGCTGTGGTTCCTTCCGCTGAACTTGAAGCACTCATGGCCACCGGACCGGCCAGCCTGGACGCCCGCCGCCGGCGCAACCACCGCCGAACCGCCTTCACGGCGGTGGCCATTGCAGCGTCCATGGGAATTGGCACAGCGGCCGTGGCCGCGGCCGATCCCGGATTCCGCGAACATGCACAACAGGCCATCACCACCGTGATCGACGCGGTCACGCACGGCTACTCGGGAAAGCCAACACCCGCACCCGGCCCCGGTGCCACGAAGACGCCCGCCCGCGTTCCCGATCTTCCAGCACCTGCGCAAGGCGACCCGGGGCGGTCCGGCACGAACCCCGCGTCATCGCCGGTGATCCCGCCAGCCAACGGACCGGCTAACGGGCCTGCACCCGCCGTCCCCCAGAAGCCAGGGAACCGGCCTGCACCCGCATCTCCGTCCTTCAAGGCCCACAGTTAGCCTGAACGTGGGCACCAAGCTGCTGCCGGCGGCCAACCCGGCTCGGGACTGCGGGACCTCGTTCCTGAGGGAGCCGCCGCAGCGATCGAGACCGAGCAGGAGGTCGGCTCTTTGAAATCGTCCGCGGACATGGTGGAGGCGATCGAGCCGGCCGGCAGGTTCGACGAGCGGTGGACCGCTACGTCGCGATGACCCGGGCGAACAGGCCGGGGCGTCCGCGCCACGGTGGACGGGCGGACGTGGTGTCCGTCCCGCTGTCCGCGGGCGTCCTTGCCTTCGCCTGGGTGGTGCCGTCCCCCGCGGCCGGTGCCGTGCTGATGGGGCGTCTGGCGTCAAGCCAGTAGGGTGAACCTCGATATGCCCGATTTTCTGGTTGCGGACAACCGCGGTTGCGGCGCCCGAAGCGCCTGAGCCGTTAAGCTGCATGAGGGTGGCCGTCAGCGTCACGGTTTTCTCCGCCGCAATTGCGTTCTGGGCCATGACTGGCCCGGCACCCAGCGACACGGCAGCCGCTGAGCACACCCCGCCCGCACATGTTAAGTTGAGAGCCACGACGGGCCGTCTCGGTCCGGCGCCCCGGCTGGAAAAGAGAAGTTCCGTGGAATCCCCCGCATCTGCCCCCGCACCCGTGAGGATCCTGACGGTCTGCACCGGCAACATCTGCCGCTCCCCAGTGGCCGAACGCCTGCTGCAGGCCGGGCTGGACCAGGTGATGCCGGGCGGCTTCGAGGTCACCAGCGCCGGAACCCGGGCCATGCTGGGCGACCCCATGCAGCCGCTGTCCGGAGACATCGTGCGCACCTTTGGCGGGAACCCGGACGGTTTCGTCTCGCGGCAACTGACCAGCAAAATATTGCGCGGCGTGGACCTGGTGCTCACCATGACCTCGGGCCATCGCGGCGAAGTACTCCAACTGGACGCGTCCCTGCTCAAGCGCACCTTCACCATCCGCGAGTTCGCCCGGATGCTCGACGTCCTGGACGAGCGTGCGGACAGTGCCGCAATCGGTCCGGTAACGGCCGACGGCGGCAATCCCCTCAGTGCCAACACCGCCTTCTGGCGAGGGCTGCCCGCGCGGGCCGCGTCCGTCCGGCACCTGTCGCTGCCGGCGGATTCCTCGGAGAACGACATCATTGACCCCTACCGGCGCAGCCCGGAGGTATACCGCCAGATGGAGGACGAGCTGGCCCCCGCCATCGTTTCCGTCCTGCGGCACGCCCGCCTCAACGTTCCCGCCTAAGCAAGCGCGCTTTTCACCGAACCCGGCGAGCCACCGTCGTACGTCACAGCACGGAAACGACACGCCCCGCGTTATAGCCGTAACCGGGCACGAGGGCGGACACTAAGTCATGGTAAGCACCCCAAGCGGTTCGGATCCGATTGACCCGGCCCCGTCCGGCCCCGAAGCTGCCGCGCCTGCCGCGCTGAAACGGCGGCGCGTGATCGCGGCGGTGCTGTCGCTGGTGCTGGTGGCCGTCGTCGTCGTGTCCGCCCTGGTATTCACCCGGCCAGCCGCGGATGTTGCGGCCCCGGCGCCCATCATCGCTGACTCCGCGACCCCCACTCCTTCGGAGACGCCGCCGCCGCCGCCGGCACCGGCCCCTCCCCCGCCGCCCGAACCCATCGCGGAACTCCCGGCGGCGCCCATGAACATCCTGGTGATCGGCAGCGACAGCCGCGCCAACGCCCGGGAGCAGGCGGCCATCACCCAAGCCACCGGCGAATCCCAGGACCACCGCGCCGACACCCTGATGCTGGTCCACGTCCCGGCCGACCGCCGCAGTGTGCACGTCGTCTCCCTCATGCGGGACCTCTACGTCAACATCCCCGACTATGGCTTCGCCAAGATCAACGAAAGCCTGCAGGCGGGCGGCATACCGCTGGCCACCCGGACGGTGGAGTCCCTGATGGAGACCCACATCGACCACACCGTCATGCTGGATTTCAACGGATTTAAGACGCTCACGGACGGGCTGGGCGGAATCGACGTGAACGTCACAGTGCCGTTCCAGTCCACGCACGAAACGCAGCACGTTTTCACGCCGGGGGTGAACCACCTGGACGGCCAGGCGGCACTGGAATTCGTCCGCGAGCGCTACGCCTTCGTTGACGGCGACTTCCAGCGGGTCCGAAACCAGCAGACGTTCCTCCGCGCCATCCTCGCCCGGCTGACCAGCGACGGCGCCCTGCACGATGTGACCGCAGTGCGGGCCCTGGTGAATTTCGCCGCCGGCTACCTCACCGTGGACCAGGGCTTTGATCCTGTGGGCGTGGCGATCCTTGCCTACGGAATGCGCGGCATCGACCCCAATGCCATTGTTTCGCTCACGCTGCCGACAGCCGGGGTGGGCACGGCACCTGGAGGGGCGTCGGTGGTGTTCCCGGACTACGGCGGGATCGCCCAGGTGGCGGCGGCCATGCGCGAAGGCCGGCTGCCCGAGTACGCCGGCGGATAGCACGCCGGGCAACACGATCCGGTACTAGATGATTAATTCCGATTGGATTTAGTGGTCGTAGGCGATCAGGGAGCGTTTGCGGGGTGCTCCGGTTAGCCAGTTGTGCCAGATTCCGGCGGCGAGGGCCAGGAGCCGGGCGGCGACGCGTGCGTAGACGCCTTCGGTGGTTCGGCCGCCGTGTTGTTCGAGGGTGAGTTGGCCTTTGAGGGTGTCGAAGACGGATTCGATCCATTGCCGGATGCCGCCGAGTTTGCCGAAGCGTGGCTTTTCGTCCTTGCGGTCGGGTCTGATGAGGTGGGCGCCGAGGTCTTCGGTGATGAACCGTTCGAAGTCTTTGCCGGCGAAGCCTTTGTCTCCGAGGATGACTTGGCCGGCGCGGACGAGGTGGTGGTCTTTTTCCAGCAGGGCCTGGGTGACTTCGCGTTCCCCGATTTTCGGGTTCGCCAGACCCCAGATGACAGGCATGCCGTCCGGGGTGCTGATGAGGTAGAGCCGGAAGCCCCAGAAGTAGCGGGAATGGGAAGCGCAGTAGCCATAACCGGCGTGACCGGAGAGATCGCTGCGTTTGACGGTTTCCCGTGACATCCCGCAGGGCAGCGGGGTGGAATCGACCAGGCGGAGCACGTCATGCCAGGACGGAGTGTCCTTGGCCAAGGCTGTGATAGTCGCGGAGATCAGAGTCCCGGCGGCCCGGAGCCGTTTGTTGTAGCCGGGCTGCTGAGGAATGGAGGGGAACATGCCGGTCAGGTGCGTCCGGGCGTACCGGATCCACCTGGTTTCGGAGGAGTACCCCAGCAGTTGCTGGGCCACTGCCAGGCACAGCAGTTCTGCATCCGACAGGCTGGGCTTGCGCCCAGGCCGGCGGTCGCGTGACACGCCAAGATCCGGCAGGACACGGTCGGTAAGAAGGACATAGAGTGTGGTCAGGAGAGTGTTCAATTCGGGGTTCACATACTGGGTTTAACACTCTCCGCCTGACTTTAAAAGCCTCCACACCGACCAAGCCAATCGGAATTACTCATCTAGCCTTCGTGTCCCTTGCGGGACGCCCGTTCCGGGCTGAAAATGGTGCCGTGGCCGCCTGTCAACGCCGTGCCTCTATGGTTCCACTAGGCCGTCATCTAGCCGGGCGTTGGGGGTCGCGCTCTGGGCCCTTCACTGTTTCTTTTGCTGAGAACGTGGATTAGATTCCGATTTTTCCCGGCGATCCCCACGGGCGGCCGCGTCGATAATCGACAGGTTCGCACGTGAGGAGATGAACAGGATCATGCTGGCCGAATCCCAGGATGAGGAACAGATCATTGCCAGGGTCGCCGCGATCGATATTGGCAAGGCTGAACTCGTGTGTTGTGTCCGGGTCCCCGCGGAGGGGAACTCGAAGAAGCGGTTGCAGGAGGTGTCCACACATTCGACGATGAGCCGGTCGTTGGCAGAGCTGGCCAACCATCTGGTGGAGCTCCGGGTCGAGCGGGTGGTGATGGAGGCAACCTCCGATTATTGGAAGCCGGTGTTCTATCTCCTGGAGGCGCACGGGCTCGAGCCATGGCTGGTCAACGCGCGCGACGTCAGGCATTTGCCGGGACGTCCGAAAACTGACGTGCTCGACTCGGTCTGGCTGTGCAAAGTCGCCGAGCGGCAGATGCTCCGGCCCAGTTTTGTCCCGCCTGCCCCAATCCGCCGGCTGCGGGACCTGACCCGGTACCGGATCGATCTGGTCGGGACCCGCACGGCGGAGAAGAACCGGGTAGAAAAGCTTCTTGAGGACGCGTGCATCAAGCTCTCTGTCGTGGCCTCGGACATTTTCGGGGTCTCCGGCCGGGAGATGATGGCAGCGCTCATAGACGGCGAACGGAACCCGAAGGTCCTCGCGCAGCTGGCACGGGCAAGCATGCGCAGGAAGATCAGCGAACTCGAGGAGGCGTTCACTGGCCTCTTCGATGACCACCACGCCTTCCTGCTGGCCCGGATGCTGGCCAGGATCGACGGCATTGATGCTGATATCGCCGCGGTCGATGAACAAATCGAGGCGCAGCTTGCCCCTTTCGCCGCGGCGGCGGAGCGTCTGGATGAGATCCCAGGCATCGGCCCCATTGCCGCCGCGATCATTCTGGCCGAAATCGGGGTCGACATGTCCCGGTTCCCGACCGCAGGACACCTGTGTTCCTGGGCAAAGTTCTCCCCGGGCATCAACTCCTCTGCCGGGAAGACCAAGGGCAGCGGGTCGACCGGGCACGGCAACCGCTATCTCGCCCGGATCCTGGGCGAAGCCGCCGTCGGTGCCGGCAGAACCGATACCTTCCTCGGCGAACGCCACCGGAGGCTGGCTAGGCGGCAGGGCAAGAAACGCGCCATCGTCGCCATCGGCCGTTCCATCCTGGTCATCATCTGGCACCTCCTCAAGGACCCGGATACACGGTTCCATGACCTCGGTGCCGATCACTTCAGCCGCCGCACGAACCCCGACACCAGCAAACGCAATCACGTCCGCCAACTCGAAGCCCTCGGCTACACCGTCACCTTGACCCCGCAGCCTGACACCCACCCATATCGATAGCGCCGACCAACCGCCACACAGTGACGGGCACATCCCTACGCGCCAGCCGCCTTCAGCGCACCTCCATTTTCGGATCAGCGGGCACCAATGAAGCGGCCCCCGGCCGTGCCAGGGGCCGCTTCATTGGTGACTTAACTCCGGGTGGGGTCCGGGCGCAGCGGTGCCGGCCCCGGATCCGGGACGGGCAGCGGGCCTGGAGGTTCCGGCGTCGGGATGGGGCTGGGCCCGTCCGGTCCCGGGTGGCCGGGATGGGTGGGGCCCGGGTTAAAGGGGTCCGGACCTGGTTCGGGCGGGAACGGCTCTGGTTCGTGCACTGGCGGGATGGTCATGGAACTTCCCCTCATCACTCTGGGCGCGTGCGCCTTTGCGTGATCAGGATACTCCCGCCCGCCATCAACGCTCCCTCACATCCTGCAGAAATTTCCCGAACGCTCTCTCACTCCGGCTGTGAGTGCGTTCTAGTCCGACCTGCTTCTAGGCCGGACGGCGCAGTCGGACCGGGCGGGAAACCGGCGCCTTGGCTGCTTGGCCGGCTTCCTGCATCCGCGGGATGGCAAAGGTCACCACCAGGCGGGCGTTCGCGTCGTCCGTGGACCTGATGGTCAAGCTTCTGGTGCCGGGCGGCACGGACGGGGTGAATACCTGCAAGTTCCGTGAGCCCACACTGGCCGAATCCCTCAACGTGTAGAGCGTGCCCCAATGGTCTTCGATGGCAATTTCCGGGATGGCCCTCCCGGCAGCGGATTCCACGTGGATGTTGACCACCAGGCACGTGCTCCAGACTTCGACGGAGAGCACCGTGAACTCAGCGCCCCGTGTCAGGTGCAAGCCGTATGTGGGCGGCAGGAGCACCTTCCGGAGGATGCCTTTCGGAATTAGGTTTCGCATCATCGCCCCCAAAAATTACTAAGAGTGCTTACAATTAGACGCGATAATGACGCCCTGTCAAGGTCCCGCTCCGCGTTCTGTGGCAAGCCACAAGAGCTCAAGTTAACCCGCGCCACGCCGGGTGTTCATCCGGTGGAAACGGGCTGTGTATTCGCCCCCGGCAGGGTGGGCCTATGACTGATATCTCACGCCGCACCATCGTCAAAGGTTCCGTCCTCGCAGCAGCGCTGGCGGCCGCGCCCGCCGCCGCGAACGCCAGCAGCTTCCGGGCCGGCCGGTCCGGGATCCCCCTGGTCCGGAACCGCCTTACCCTGCCCAGCGGCATCGCCACCGGCGACGTCACCTCGGATTCCGCTGTGCTCTGGTCCCGCGCCTCCGCCGCTGGCCGGATGACCGCCACCTTCCGCGCCGTGGACGACGGCGGCACTGCACTGAGCGGGCGGGGTGCCTTCGAACGCACCCTCCGCGGTCCCAGAGCCACCCAGGCGTCGGACTTCACGGCCAAAATCCACGCCAGCCACCTCCCCGCCAACACCCGCTTCGCGCTGGAGATCAGTTTCGAGGACGACGGCGGCGCGGCCGGGGAAACCGTCAAGGGAACCTTCCGCACGGCACCCGACGCCGGGACCTTCAACGGCGAGGGACGCACCGGCGGTGACCTCCCGCGGTCATACGCCCAAAGCTTTGTCTGGACCGGCGACACCGCCGGCCAGGGCTGGGGCATCAACGAGGAGATCGGCGGCATGCGCGGCTACCGGGCCATGCATAACACCCGGCCCGACTTCTTCATCCACTCCGGCGACACCGTCTACGCCGACGGCCCCATTGCCGAAACCGTGGTGGAGAAGGACGGGCAGGTGTGGCGCAACCTGGTCACCGAGGAGATCTCCAAGGTGGCCGAAACGCTCACCGAGTTCCGCGGCCGGCACCGCTACAACTCCCTGGACGCCAACATGCGCGCCATGTT
This sequence comes from Pseudarthrobacter sp. S3, assembly GCF_050156905.1. NCBI lineage: Bacteria > Bacillati > Actinomycetota > Actinomycetes > Micrococcales > Micrococcaceae > Pseudarthrobacter > Pseudarthrobacter sp. S3. The sequence goes on from NZ_CP189583.1 coordinate 3,466,121, forward strand.
CGCCGACGTCCCGGTGATCGCCCAGTGGGACGACCACGAGACCCACAACAACTGGTACCCGGGCCAGATCATCGACGACCCCCGCTACACCGTCCGCGACGTCAACACCCTCGCAGCGCGTGGCCGGCAGGCGTGGCAGGAGAACATGCCCATCGCTGACAGTTCCGCGCTGTGGCGCCCGGGAACGTTCGACGACGGCGGGCACTACCAGCCGGCCCGCATCTACCGGAAGATCCCCCGCGGTCCTCAGCTGGACGTGTTCTGCCTGGACATGCGCACCTTCAAGTCACCCAACACCGACGGCAAGGAGGCCCACGCCACCTCCATCCTTGGCCAGGAGCAGGTGGACTGGCTGATCCGCGAGGTTTCCAAGTCCAAGGCGACCTGGAAGGTGATCGCCGCGGACCTGCCCTTGGGCATCATCGTCCCGGACGGCCCTGTCAATGAGGAGAGCGTCTCCAACCGGGATCCGGGCGCTCCACTGGGCCGTGAACTGGAGATCGCCGGGGTGTTGAGCGCGTTCAAGCGCAACCGGGTCAAGAACGTGGTGTGGCTGACGGCCGACGTGCACTACTGCGCCGCCCACCACTACTCCCCCGAGCGTGCGGCGTTCACGGACTTCGATCCGTTCTGGGAATTCGTGGCCGGGCCCATCGCCGCCGGATCCTTCGGGCCGAACCCGATGGACGGGACCTTCGGCCCCGAGGTGGTATTTGCCAAGGCCGGACGGTTCCCTGGCGAATCACCGCGCGACGGCGAGAACCAGTTCTTCGGCCACGTCCAACTGGGCGAGGATGACAGCTTCATCGCTAGCCTGCGGAACGCCAACGGCGCCACGCTCTTCTCGCAGGTGCTGACGCCGGAGCGGTGAGGACGGCCGCCGTCGGGAGTTGAGATGGCCCCCGGCTCAATGCCGGGGGCCACCGTATCGGGAGGGTCACCCGCAGACTGCCGATGCGCTATCTGGCGCTGTGGCGTGCCCAAACGGCTATTCGCCCTCAAGAGGCAGATGAAAAAGAAACGCGTCCGGATCCTCCCGGTAATGCCGTTCTAGCACCGGGCGGGGGACGTTTCAAGGGGTTCCGGCGGGTAACTTTGGCTGCCTGCCCAGCCCGCCCCGTTGATCTATCACTTAGAGTCGCTTTGCCCCGGGTTTAGGAACCATAAGTGATAGATCAACCGAGGCGGGAAGGGGCCGCGCTACCCCGGTAGCGAACGGCCGCGCCGTTGTCCGCGCGGCTCTATATATTGAAGGCATGACCCAGACTCCGCTGCAGGATTCCGCCAACTCTTCCGCTGCCCCTGCGCCCGCCGCACCGCCCGTCGCCAAGAAGGTCCCGCACGAGCGTACGCACCACGGGGACACCTTCGTGGACAACTACGAGTGGCTGCGCGATAAGGAATCCCCCGAGGTCGTGGAGCACCTGAAAGCCGAGAACGCCTACCAGGAGGCGGTCACCGCGCACCAGGAGCCGCTGCGCGAGGCCATCTTCCAGGAAATCAAGGGCCGCACCCAGGAAACAGACCTGTCTGTCCCAAACCGCAAGGACGGCTGGTGGTACTTCAGCCGCTCGGTTGAGGGCAAGGAGTACGGCATCCAGTGCCGCGTCCGCGCCCAGGACTCCGGCAACCCCGTGGCCGATTGGACTCCCCCCGCGGTGCAGGCCGGCGTCGAGATCCCCGGCGAGGAAGTCCTGCTGGACGGCAACATCGAAGCCGAAGGCAAGCCGTTCTTCTCCGTGGGCGGATCGGCTGTCACCGTGGACGGGAACCTCTATGCCTACGCCGTGGACAACGCCGGCGACGAACGTTTCACCCTTCACATCAAGGACCTCCGCACGGGCGAACTCCTGCCGGACGTCATCGAGAACATCTTTTACGGCGTCAGCTTCTCCCCCGACGGCACCCGCATTTTCTACACCGTGGTGGACGATTCGTGGCGCCCGTACCAGGTCAAGTCCCACGTCCTGGGCACCCCCGTCACCGACGATGAGGTGATTTACCAGGAGGACGACGTCGCCATGTGGCTGGGCTTTGAGCTCTCCTCTGACAGGCGTCACCTCGTGCTGGGCATCGGCTGCTCCGAATACAGCGAGACCCGCCTGCTGCGTTTTGATGACCCGACGTCGGCCCTCACCACGGTGATTTCGCGGGACGAGCGCGTCCTCTATGAGGCCGAACCGTTCCTGCTCACCGGTCCTGACGGCGAAACGTCAGAGCGCATCCTGCTCACCCACAACCGCGGTGCCATCAACTCCATGGTCTCCCTGGCGGACCCGGCCGAGCTCGCCAAGCCGCTGGCCGAGCAGCACTGGATCACCGTCGTCGAGCATTCCGACGACGTCCGCGTCAACGGTGCCGGCGTCACCTCCACGCACCTGATTGTCTCCGTCCGCAAGGACACCATCGAACGCGTCCAGGTGATGGGATTGGCCGGCCTCGGTACGCCCGCTCAGGAAGCCCCGGTGGAACCGGCGTTCGATGAGGAGCTCTACACGGCCGGCGTGGGCGGTTCGGACTACGAGGCGCCGGTGATCCGGCTGGGCTACACGTCCTACTTCACGCCGTCGCGCGTCTACGACTTTGTGCTGCCCACCCCGGCTTTGCCGCTTGGTGAGCTGCTGCTCCGCAAGGAAAGCCCGGTGCTGGGCGGCTACTCCGCCGGCGACTACGTGGCCACCCGCGAATGGGCCGACGCAGCGGACGGCACGCGGATCCCCCTGTCTGTGCTGCGGCACAAGAGCGTCAAACAGGATTCGACGGCGGCTGGCCTGGTCTACGGGTACGGCTCCTACGAACTGAGCATGGACCCCGGTTTCGGCATCGCCCGGCTATCACTGTTGGACCGTGGTGTGGTGTTTGTGATCGCGCACATCCGCGGCGGCGGCGAGCTGGGCCGGCACTGGTATGAGGACGGCAAGAAGCTCACCAAGAAGAACACGTTCACCGACTTTGTGGACGCCACCGACTGGCTGGCCGCCTCCGGGTGGGTTGATCCGTCCCGGATTGCGGCGCTGGGCGGTTCTGCGGGCGGTCTGCTGATGGGTGCCGTGGCCAACCTGGCGCCGGAAAAGTATGCAGCGGTGGTGGCGCAGGTGCCGTTTGTGGATGCCCTCACCACCATCCTGGACCCGGAGTTGCCGCTCTCCGCTCTGGAGTGGGAGGAATGGGGCAACCCCATCACGGACCCGGAGGTGTACGCCTACATGAAGTCGTACTCGCCGTACGAGAATGTGCATTCAGTCGCGTACCCCAAGGTGGCCGCGGTGACCTCGTTCAACGACACGCGCGTGCTATACGTGGAGCCCGCCAAGTGGGTCCAGGAGCTGCGGAACAGGACCACCGGCACGGAGCCTGTGGTGATGAAGATCGAGATGGACGGCGGCCACGGCGGCGCGTCCGGGCGCTATGTCCAGTGGCGCGAGCGGGCGTGGGACTACGCCTTCCTCGCCGACTCCCTCGGCGCCAAGGACCTGCTGCCCGGGGCTGGCCTCAAGTAGCCCATCGGATTCCTGGATCTCGCTTCCCATCCGCTCCCTCACCGGGCCGAATCCGGTGGTTGAGCTTGTCGAAACCCGGATCCCGCGACTCAGCCGTCATCCCGGCCGTATTCGGGGTGCTCGGCCAGAAGTTCGGCCAGAGTCTCGAGGTTGGCATGGACGGTGCGGGACTGGGCTTTTTCCACAAACCGGTCGGCGAGTTTGCCGAATACCCCGCCCAGTCCCGACGCGGCGTCGATCCGGTAGTTCAGGCGGGTGCCGTCGCCTTCAGGTTCCAGGACATTGGTGACAGTGAATTCCAGCTTTCCTTCCACCGAGCGGGATACAAAGCGGGTTGGAGGCTGGAATTCGATGACCTCCGTTGTCCAGTCGAATTTCCTGCCCACCACCTTGCTGGCGCCCTTGACCCGGGTGCCGACTGCAACAGGCTCGGTCCCGACCGTTTCGGCATGGACGGCCGAGGAGTCCCAGACTGGAATGTTTTCGCCCTTTGACAGGAAATTGAAGACTTCCTGTGGCGGGCGGGCGATGTAGACAGTTTCTTCCACGACAGGCATTGGATTCTCCTCAGACACGCCTGTTGCCAGCGCGGCATGGCCGGCAGCTAGGCACAACGCCAGTTTGGCCTTGACCCAGCAGGCAGTCAATGGCGTCCGGAAACCTCCGGTGGGCTCAGCTCCGCGCAGTCCATTCTTCGGCGAGGATCGCGTAGACCAACTCGGTGGCCCACTGGTTTTTGTAGTGCCATTTGTCCACAAACCTGGCTTCCAACCGCATGCCCAGCCGTTCGCACAGAGCCGCGGAGGCGGTATTCAGGGCGTCGAGCCTTGCCTCGATCCGGTGCATCCCCAGCTCCTCGAATCCCAGCTTCAGCACCGCATCCGAGGCCTCGGCCCCGTAGCCCTTGCCCCGCGCGGCTGGTGCCAGGGTCCATCCGACTTCGCCCTGGCCGCGCCCCGGAAGCCACTTCAGCACCACTTCGCCCAGCAGTCCCGGCGATCCCTTCGCTGCGATGGCCAGGCAGACCCAGTCGCTCTCCTTCTCGAAGACGAAATTGGCGTACTTGCCCACGGACTCCATGCACTTGTTGTAGCTCTTGGCCTCCCCCGGCAGGAAGCGGGCCGTGTCGGGCAGCGAATGGTAGGCATGGAAGGCGTCCAGGTCCGCAGCTTCGAACCGGCGCAGGATCAACCGCTCGGTGCGGAGGGGCAAAGTGATATCAGGCATGGACTGAGGCTATGCCATGGACCCGGAGTGGACGACGGCGGCAGTCGCCTCTGCGATGGCGCGCTCCTCGTCGGTGGGCACCACCAAAACGGGGATGACGGACGCAGCCGTGGAAATCACCCGCGGCTCCTTGGACCGCTGACTGTTCAGGCCGGCGTCGAGCTCTATCCCCAACGCACGCAGCCTTTCAGTCACCAGTGCGCGGAACTGGTGCGAGTTCTCGCCGATCCCCGCGGTGAACACAAGTGCCTTGGCCCCGCCGACGGCCACATGGTAGCCGCCGATGTACTTTGCCAGCCGGTAGGACGTGACCGCGAGCGCCATTGAGGCCTTGGCGTCGCCAGCCTCTGACGCCTCCACCACCGAGCGCATGTCGTTGTTCCCAGCGAGCCCCTTCAGCCCCGATTCACGGTTGAGCATGGTGTCGATGTCCTCCGGCGTCCACCCGATCCGGCCGAGGAATACCAGGATGGAGGGATCAAGGTCGCCTGAGCGGGTGCCCATCACCAGGCCCTCCAACGGAGTGAAGCCCATGGACGTGTCCACCGAATGACCACGGCTGATGGCCGTGACGGAGGCACCGTTCCCCAGGTGGGCGATCACGCCGTCGAACTCTTCCATGGGAAGATCCAGCAGCGCGGCGGCGCGCTGCGTGACGTACTCGTGCGAGGTGCCGTGGAAGCCATAGCGGCGGATGCCGTGGTTCGTGTAGAGCTCGTCCGGGACGGCGTAGCGCCATGCGTGCTCCGGCAGGGTGCGGTGGAAAGCGGTGTCGAACACCGCCACCTGCGGCAGGTCGGGCCACTTCCTGCTGATGGCTCGGATGCCCAGGACGTTGGCGGGGTTGTGCAGCGGCGCAAGCGGATTGAGGCGCTCGATGGCACGGGTGATCTCGTTGTCGATCAGCACCGGCTCGGCGAACCGCTCGCCGCCGTGGACCACACGGTGGCCCACCGCCGCCAGCTCGAGGTCCCCGAGCTCGGCATGGATCGCGGCATCTACCTGTACCAGCGCCTCGGCATGGTCCCGGGGGCCCTCGATTTCGCCGTCGCCATCACCGCCGTTCCCCATGCCGATCTTCTCGATCAGCCCCTCCGTCAGCACAATGCCGGCGGCCACGTCACGGACCTGGTACTTGAGCGAGGACGAGCCGGAATTAATGACAAGCACAAGCATGGGGCCTCCTGAAGCCTTGGTACCGCGTGCACAGCTGACGAGGTGGTGCTGGAGCCTGGCGCAGCGCCCCGGAATCCACTCTATAAGTTGCCCCTTGGATACTTCGATTGCAAATGATAATGATTCTCATTAGAGTGATCGGCATGCATATCACTGTCATCAGCTCCCTGGACGCCCTGTGCCGCCAGCAAGCCTGCCAAGACGCGGCTGCGGCCAATCCCGGCGCCGTGGTGGTCCTGCACGACCTGCTGGAGAACGGCGTGGTCATCCGCAGGATTTTCAGCCAGTCCAGGCTCCTGGTGAGCACCCAAACGCAGTTGGAACACGGTTGCTTAAGCTGCGCCGTGCGGCTGGACCTGGCGCCCACCATCCTCCTGGCGGGGGTGGACCTGTTTCCGGCCGACCCCGCCCTGAGGGTTCGCGGTGTGCAGCTTGTGCGGGAACGTCCGCTGCCCCCTGAGCGGTTCCGGCACGCCCTGGCATCCCTCGCGGAGGGCTGCTGCTGATTGCGGGGCCACCTGTGGATCGCCGCCGCACCGCAGTGCCGGATCGCCATCCAGGGCATCGGCCCGCGAGTCTGGCTCGAAAATACCGGACCGCGGCTGGCCGGTCTCACCGACCCTTTCCAGCTCGACCCCGCCCCGAACTGAACGGCCCGGCTACACGCTGCCCAACCGGTCAAATCGCCACCCACCAACCGCCACCAACAACAAGGAGCAAGCCCATGAAAGTCAGAAATTCCCTCCGCGCCCTGAAGGAGGTTCCCGGCGCCCAGATCGTCCGACGCCGGGGCCGGACCTTTGTGATCAACAAAAAGAACCCGCGGATGAAGGCCCGTCAGGGCTGAGGCTGCGGACCGGCTCACCCCGCTATTGCCGCTGCGCAGGCCACCCCGTTGCGCAAGCCGCGGCAGGCGCTTAGAGTCGGCGGACACGTTGCACTACGCAGAGAGGGACTTCCATGCCGAACGACACCACTCAGCCCGACAACACCGAACCCGACACCGCGGAATCTGACACGGCAGGCACCAAGGACCCCACCGGCGTCGAGGGTGCCAACCCGGCCCTCGACGACACCGGAAGCCCCAAAGCCGGCGAGGTGGGTGACGCTCCGGAGCAGCCCGAGGATCCGCAAAACCTGGACCTCACGCCCGAGGGCCTCTCCGATGAGCCGGCCAAGCAGGAAGACCCGGACAGCGTGGCCAAGCCGGAAAACAGCTAAGCCAGCGAGCTGGGACCGGCGACGGCGGCACCCAGCCCGGGTGCCGCCGTCGGGCGTTAACCCTGGGGCGTGGGCACCTGCGCCTGGATGGCCGTGATGGCCACTGTGTTCACGATGTCCTCCACGGTGCATCCGCGCGAGAGGTCGTTGACCGGCTTGCGCAGGCCCTGCAGGACGGGCCCGACGGCGACCGCCCCGGAGCTCTGTTGCACCGCCTTGTACGTGTTGTTGCCGGTGTTCAGATCCGGGAAGATGAACACGGTCGCCTGCCCTGCCACGGACGAGCCGGGCATCTTGGAGGCCGCGATGGAGGCGTCTACGGCGGCGTCGTATTGGATGGGGCCCTCGATGGCGAGATCCGGGCGGCGTGCACGCACCAGTTCGGTGGCCTGCCGGACTTCGTCCACGGCCTCGCCGGAGCCCGAGCCGCCGGTGGAATAGGACAGCATGGCCACCCGCGGCTCCACCCCGAACTGGACCGCCGTTTCGGCCGAGGCGAGGGCGATGTCCGCGAGCTGCTCCACGTTGGGAGCCGGGTTCACGGCACAGTCGCCGTAGACCAGTACCCGGTCCGGCATCAGCATCAGGAACACGGAGGACACGATCTTTACGCCGTCGCGCGTTTTCACGAACTCCAGCGCGGGGCGGATGGTGTGCGCCGTGGTGTGCGCGGCGCCGGATACCATGCCGTCCACCACGCCCAGCTGGACCATCATGGTGCCGAAGTAGCTGCCGTCCTGCATGATTTCCAGTGCCTTTGGCAGGTCCACGCCCTTGTGCGCGCGCAGCTCGGCGTACTTTTCCGCGAACCCCTGCCGCAGTTCCGAGGTGGCCGGGTCCACGATGTTGATCCCGGCGAGGTCGATGCCGTTGGCCGCCGCCAGCTCACGGACCTGCGAATCCGGTCCCAGCAGGGTGAGGTCGCAGACGTCGCGGCGGTGCAGGATTTCGGCGGCCTGCAGGATCCGGACGTCCGTTCCCTCCGGCAGCACCACGTGCCGGCGCTGCCCCCTGGCCCGTTCGATGAGGTCATGCAGGAACCGCAGCGGAGTCATCCGTTCCAGGCGCGGCAGGTGGAGGCGCTCCACGAGCTCAGCCTCATCCACCCGTCTGGACCACAGGCCCAGCGCGGAAGCCACCTTGCGGCGGTGCCCGGACCAGATCTCGCTGCGGACCTCGGAGACGCGCTTGGCCGTGGTGTAGGTGTCCTCGCTCGCCGCGAACACAGGGAACGGGGCCTGCGCCAGGAGCGGGTAGATGTTGGCGTCCGGGGACAGGCCGCCGGTCAGGATCAGCGCAGACGGCACCGGGAATTCCGGCGAGAACGACGACGCCAGGCAGGCCACCATCACGTCGGCGCGGTCGCCGGGAACGATCACCAGGGCGCCCTCGTCCAGCACGTTCAGGAAATTGCCCACGTTCATGGCGGCCACCTTGATGTCCCGGACGTCGCGTTCCATGTCCGCGAGGCCGGCAATCTGCCGCACGCCAAGGGCCGCCGCAACCTCGCCGGTGGTAGGCCGGGCGATCTCCTCCAGCTCCGGCAGGACGTACACGGGCCGGCTGGATGCACCGGGCTTGATCTCCGCGGCGATCTCCGCCACCAATTCAGGGTCCGCGCGGTTCACCATGATGGCCAGCAGCGTGCACTTTTCGGCCGCCAACTCCTTGCGGGCAACCTCGACGGCGGCCGCGGCCTCCGCGACGCTGAGCCCCTTGGCGCCCACCACGGCAACCACGGGCGCGGCCAGGTTGTTGGCCAGCCGGGCGTTGAGGTCAAACTCGACGGCGGCGTCCTGGCCGGTGAGGTCCGTCCCCTCCACGATCACTACGTCGCAATGCCTGGCGATCTCGGCGAAGATCTCCACGCAGCGCGCATCGATGTCGGCGCGTTTTCCGCCGGCCAGGAGGGCCCGCACCTCGGCAGACGTCAGCCCGCCCCGGCACCGATCGTCGTCAAGCGCGAAGCGTGATTTCATCAGGGCAACCATGGGGTCCTCGGCGGCATCCGGGCCGTGGACCACCGGTTTGAAGAACCCGATCCGGTCCGCGTGCCGGTGGAGTGTGTCCGCGAGGCCCAGAGCCACGAGCGATTTGCCCGATCCCGGGGTGGTCGCGCTGACGTAGATGCCTTTGGCCATGGTCCGCCCTTTGCTGTGCGTGGTGCCGGTATCTCCATCCTTGCACTTTCCGGGCCCGCCACAGGGCACCTGAAACCGCCGCGCCCTTGACATCGGACCTGCATCTGGGATTACCTAATGAACATTCGGTAAATAAAGCTGGAGGCAATGACGCATGGCTGAAGCAGCACTCTCTGGGGCCACCCACCCCATCTTGGAAAACGACTATGCCTCCGAATGGATGGGCATTGAAGTCCTCGCCGTCAGCGACGGGCACGCCACTATCCGCATGACACTCCGGCAGGAAATGCTCAACGGCTTCGGCATGGCGCACGGCGGAATGATCTTCGCCTTCGCCGATTCCGCCTTCGCCTTGGCCTGCAATCCGGTTAACCCGACGCCGGGAGAGATCAACAACATCACCGTTGCCGCCGGCGTGGACATCAACTTCCTGAAGCCCGCCTACCGCGGCCAGGTGATCACCGCCGTCGCGGACCGCCGGTCCAGCTCGGGCCGCAGCGGCCTGTACGACATCCAGATTTTCGCGGCCGACGGCGGTGCCCAGCCCGATTCGCTACCCAGTTCCGGCACGCCCGGGGAACTCATTGCCGAGTTCCGCGGACGCAGCCGCACCATCCCCAAGAAGTAGGAAAACCATGACCCTCCACGCCCCCGAAACTCCCGTACCGCAGGCACCTGCCAATGCCATCCTGGACCGCGAGGAAACCATCTCCCGCGATGAGCTCGAGGCCCTCCAGCTCACCCGCCTGCAGCACACGGTCGCCTACGCCTACAGCCGGGTGCCGCTGTACAAGCGCAAGTACGACGCCGCCGGCATTCACCCTACGGACCTGCGCGAACTGAGCGACCTCGGCAACTTCCCGTTCACCACGAAAGAAGACCTGCGCGCTGAGTACCCCTTCGGCATGTTCGCCGTCCCCCAGAGCGAAGTAGCCCGCGTGCACGCGAGCTCCGGCACCACGGGCCGGCCCACCGTCGTCGGCTACACCAAACAGGACCTGGCCGACTGGGCCAAACTCGTGGCCCGCTGCCTCCGGGCGTCCGGCGTCCGGCCCGGCATGAAGGTCCACAACGCCTACGGCTACGGCCTGTTCACCGGCGGACTGGGCGCGCACGCCGGCGCGGAAGCGCTGGGCTGCACCGTGATCCCGATGTCCGGCGGGCAGACCGAACGCCAGATCCAGCTCATCCAGGACTTCGCGCCGGACGCCATCCTGGCCACGCCCACCTACCTGCTCACCATCGCCGACGCGATGGCACACACGGGCATCGACCCGACGTCCACCTCCCTCAAGTACGCGGTCCTGGGCGCCGAGCCGTGGACGCAGGAGATGCGGCACGAACTCGAAGTGACCATGAACATCAAGGCGTGCGACATCTACGGTCTGTCCGAGGTGATGGGCCCGGGCGTCGCCGGGGAAGCTGTGGAAACCCAGGACGGCAGCCACATCTGGGAGGACCACTTCCGCCCCGAAATCATTGACGCGTTCAACCCCACGGTGGGCAAGGAAAACGTGCTGCGCGATGGCGAACACGGCGAACTGGTATTCACCTCGCTCACCAAGGAAGCCCTGCCGATCATCCGCTACCGCACCAAGGACCTCACCCGCCTCCTGCCCGGCACGGCCCGCCCCGCGCACCGCCGGATGGGCCGCATCACCGGCCGCAGCGATGACATGATTATCCTGCGCGGCGTGAACCTCTTCCCGTCCCAGATCGAGGAGATCGCGCTGCGCATCCCCGAACTCAGCCCGCACTTCCAGCTCGAACTCACCCGCCCCGAAGGCCAGCGGATGGACCAGCTCACAGTCAGGATCGAACGCCGGGACGCCGTCACCCCCGAGCAGAGCACGACGGCGGCGCGCGCCCTGCAGGAACAGATCAAGATCCATGTGGGTTCTTCGTGCGCCGTTGACGTGGTGGACCCCGGCTCGCTGGAGCGGTCAAACGGGAAGTTGCGCCGGATCTACGACCTCCGGCCCAAGGCATAGGGCCCGCCACCTTCCCGCGCGAGGGGGTCGCTTGGGGTCCCGGCCTGCGGGTCTGCTGCGCCGCTGCGGGAATTACCGAACGTTCATGGGAAAATAGCAGGTATGCCCACTACAGCAGCCCCCAACAAGCGCGGCCGTCCCGGTTACGACCAACAGTCGGTGCTGCTCATCGCCGTCGACGTCTTTAACCGGCACGGCTATGACGCCACGTCCATGGGAATCCTCGCCGAGAACCTGGGCATCTCGAAATCAGCCATTTACCACCACGTGCCGTCCAAGGGCGACCTCCTGAAGCTCGCGCTCGACCATGCGCTGGGCGGCCTGGAATCAATCCTCGAACAGCCCGGCGCGCAAAGCGGCGCGGCGGATGCGCGGCTGGAATTTGTCCTGCGGCAGACCGTGGCGGTACTCGTAGAGCGGCTGCCGTTCGTCACGCTGCTCCTGCGGTTGCGGGGCAATACTGACATTGAGCGCGACGCCCTGGAACGGCGTCGCGCGTTTGATCACGAGGTGGCCGCCCTCATTTCCGCAGCCCGCGACGAAGGATCGCTGCGCCAGGACATCGATCCGCGCACCGTCACGCGCCTGCTGTTCGGGACCATCAACTCAATTGTCGAATGGTACAAACCGGGCGGCTCCCTCACACCGGAGAAACTGGCCGACGACGTCATCACCATCGCGTTCGACGGGCTCCACGCGCAGCACTAGGGTTTCGACAAGCTCAACCACCGGGCGGTCAGAGCTGGTATTCGGCCTGCATACCCAACGTCTCGTGAACGCAGAGGATGTTGTGCTCCGTGTCCATGAACCAGGCGCATTTCTCGGAGTCCGTGGTGCAGATGTGGTTCTCGGTCTTGAGGTTGGGCAGGTCGTAGTCCTGGAACCGGACGCCCTTGGCCTCCATGTCCTGCACGATCCGCTCAATGTTTCGCACCTCGAAACTGAGGGCGGTGTGCTCGGAGTGCTTCCCGTCCGAGACCGGCAACAACTGCAGCATCGGGCCGCCGTCGCTACCGAGTAATTCGCTTCCATTGTCCGTCATTCCGCGGTGCGGGAGGCCCAGTTTTTCGGTGTAGAAACTGCGGGCGCGCGCTGCGTCATCGACGGGCAGGATGGTTGTGGCTGTGCTCATGGCTAGGTTCATTTCGCCACCTCCTACGGTGGAAAGTTTACGCCGCGGCAACCCGGAAAGATCCAAACGGGGGCTACTTTTCGACCAGGGTGAGGACGTCGTAGGTGGCTACAATCTCGTCGTTCTGGTTGGTCAGGAGCGCGTCCCAGGCCACCTCGCCGTATTCGTCCGTTTCGCGCGGCGTGATCTTCTTTGCCGTCAGGGTGACCCGGATGGAATCCCCGGCAGCCACGGGTGTGATGAAGCGGAGGTTCTCCAGGCCGTAGTTGGCTAGGACCGGGCCCGGCGCCGGTTCCACGAACAGTCCGGCGGCCCAGCTCAGCAGCAGGTATCCGTGCGCCACGATGCCCGGGAAGAACGGGTTGGCTTCGGCCGCTTCCTGGTTGGTGTGGGCATAGAAGGTGTCTCCGGTGGAGTTGGCGAACGCCGTAATGTCCGCCAGGGACACTTCACGCAGGCCGGACCGGACGGCGTCGCCGATCCGCAACGAAGCCAGCGGCTTCCGGAACGGGTGCGTCCCCTCGGTCTCCATAGTGAAGTTCCGGTCCGCCCCGGTGTGCCAGAGGCCGGTGACGGCGGTGAGCATGTTGGGCGAGCCTTGGATAGCGGTGCGCTGCATATGATGCATGACCGAGCGGATGCCGCCCAGTTCCTCGCCGCCGCCGGCGCGGCCGGGGCCGCCGTGGACCAGATGCGGGACAGGGGACCCGTGGCCGGTGGAGCTGCGGGCATCTTCACGGTTGAGCATCAGGACACGGCCGTGGTGCGCGGCGATCCCGGTGACCAGTTCGCGTGCTACGGCCGGATCGTTGGTGCACACCGATGCCACGAGGGAGCCGCCGCCCCGGGTGGCGAGCCAGACGGCGTCGGGCAGGTCCTTGTATCCGATCACGGAGGCTACCGGGCCGAACGCCTCCAGCGAGTGGATCGCGTCGGTCTCTGCGTCAGCCCAGCTCAGCACCACCGGCGACATAAAGGCACCGGCATCCACTACACCCGTGGTACCGCCGGCAGAGGTGACCGACGGCGAATCGAGCGTTCCGTACGCAAGCTCACCGCCGGCGTCGAGCATTGACTGCACCGCGGCGCGGACGTCGGCGAGCTGCTCAAGCGACGCCAAAGCGCCCATGGTGACACCGTCGGCGCGGGGATCCCCCAGCACTACACGCTCGTCCACCCGTTTTCCAATGGCGGTGATCACCGCCGGCACCAGCTCCTGCGGGACGATGGCGCGGCGGATGGACGTGCACTTCTGGCCCGCCTTGACCGTCATTTCGGTGACCACGGACTTAATAAAGGCATCGAATTCCGGCGTGCCCTCCACCGCGTCGGGCCCAAGGATGGCGGCGTTGAGGGAGTCCGTTTCGGACGTGAACCGGACGCCGCCCTGCACCACGTTGGGATGCGATTTCAGGGACAGCGCGGTGTACGCGGAGCCGGTGAAGGCCACCAGGTCGCGGTAGTCCAGCACGTCCAGGAGGCCGCGGACGGAACCGGAAATGAGCTGCAGCGAGCCCTTGGGCAGGATGTTGGATTCGATGATCGCCTTCACCACGGCCGCCGCCACGTACCCGGTGGGGGTGGCCGGCTTGACGATGGTGGGGACCCCTGCGAGGAAGGCCGGCGCGAGTTTCTCCAGCATGCCCCAGACCGGGAAGTTGAACGCGTTGATCTGCACCGCAACACCGGGAATGCGCGTGTAGATGTGCTCGGCCACGAATGAACCGTCCTTGGACAACACCTCCATGGGACCGTCCACCACCACGTGCGAATTTGGCAGCTCGCGCCGGCCCTTGGAGCCGAACGTGAAAAGGACGCCGATGCCGCCGTCAATATCGATCATCGAGTCGATCTTGGTGGCACCGGTCTGGGCCGAAAACGTGTAGAAATGCTCGCGCCGGGCATTCAGGTACTGCGCCAGCTCCTTAAGCTTGAGCGCGCGCTGGTGGAAGGTCAGCTTGCCCAGTTCAGCCTGTCCCGTGGTGCGGCCGTAATCCACGACGGCGGCAAGGTCCAGGCCGTCGGTGCTCACCTTGGCCAGGACTTCCCCGGTGCTCGCATCCCGTACGGGGACAGCCGAAGCTGCCGAACCGGGGTCGGGAGTCCACCAGGAATCCTGGACAAAACTGGGAACGGTCTGGGCTGTGTCGACTGTGGCTTCGGCAGTGGTGGTCATCGTTGACGGGTCCTTCCAACACGGGGACAAACGGGGCCACGGCTTTACTGACCGTCCGTTCGGTAATATGTCTACAGTACATGACTGTGCCGTACTGCACACTGGAAGTTCAGCCTCGACAAAGGAGACCCATGAGCGCCCTATCCCCCGACGCCGGTGCGCCGGACGCCACCGCCCATGGTGCTGCCCCGTGGAAGATCGTCCTCGGCGAACTCGACGAGAAGATGGGTGTGAAGATCCTGGAGGAATCGGTCCAGCGCGTGGTGGCCACGATGCCGGTGGAGGGCAACAGGCAGTCGTTCGGGTTGCTCCACGGCGGCGCGTCCTTGGCGGTGGGCGAGGCTGTGGGCTCCTGGGCGGCCGTGATCCACGCCAGTACGTTGGGAAAAACTGCCGTGGGCGTGGACGTCTCAGCGACGCATCACCTCTCGGCGCGCGAGGGGCAGATCACTATCACCGCGACGCCCATCCACCTCGGCGGCACCCTGACCACGCACGAGGTCCTGATCACCAACGACGCCGGTCAGCGCCTCTGCACGCTGCGCATCACCAACCTGCTGATGAAGCCAAAGGAATAACCCTCCCACCCCCGGTTGCCGTATCACTTAACGTCGCCATCTGACGCTGATGACGACGCTAAGTGATAGGTCAACTGCGGGTGGGGCGCTGCCGCTTCCGCCGCTTCACCAAGACCAGGAACACACCGCCGACGGCAAGCGCACCGGCCGCGAGCCCGGCGAACAGAACCAGCCCGGACGCTCCAGTATTGGCCAAGCTAGCCGCCCGGCTGTCACCCAGCGGACGTACGACGCCGGCGCTGTCACCTGCCGGGGGCGCCGCACCGTTCGCGGCTGGTACCTCGGCCGGCCCGGCGGCAGCAGGGACTACTACGGGGGTCGGGGCCGGCGGGGAGAGCTGGCTGACCGGGGTGAAGTCGAAGGCCACGGCTCCGGAGGTGCTGAATCCGTTGACCGTTTCGGCCGTGAAACGCAGCGGTCCGGCCACAGCAGGGGCAGTAAACGACCACGCACCGCCGGCATCCACGGGCACTTCAACAGGCGCCCGTCCACTGACGGTGATCCTGATCTTCGTACCGGCCGCGACAGTCGATGCCGGAGCCGCGGCCACCACTCCTGTGACGGTCTGGCCGGCGTCGAACGTTGCCCCCGGCGCGGGCGACGTCACCGTTGGCTTGTTGAGGAAAAGTTCCAGCTGGTAGCCGGGGAGCACGGCCATCGCGTCGTCGAGCGTGGCGGCGATGGCGAAGTTCTTGACGAAGCGGCCATTCTCATCGGGGGTATCCCCGGCCGAGTGTGTGCCCACTGCGTAGTTCCCGCTGACCCAGGGCCCGCCGGAATCTCCGCCGCTGGATTGGACGTCGAAGGACAGGAAACCGTTGAAGGCCCGCAGGTCTGCGGGGGCCGACGTGATGCCCCGGACCACGTAGATCCCCACCTCGTCGATGGTTCCGCAGGACCATGCTGACGTGCGGCCGGAGCGGCAGACCGGCTGGCCAACAACAGGGGCAGCCGTTCCGATGATCTTGACGTCCGGGCCCGGCTCTGACGGATCGCCCCACGTACTGGCGGCGGGCAATGGGTCCAGGTCCGCGCGGAGTTCCTCAATGACGGCGATATCCGTTCCGACGTTGCCGGGGTTGGCTGGGTCCAGCGGATGCAGGACGGTGGAGTTTCCAGGTCCGCCGAACTGGCTGAAGCCAAACTTTCCGAGTAACCCGGCAGGCACCCCTTGGAATTGGAGCGTGGCCGTCTCCGCATCGCCGTCAGCGCTGCAGTGGCCGGCCGTGAGGACTGCGGGGAGGCCAGCGGAGTCGAAGGCCGAGAAACCTGTGGAACAGATAATGCCGTTGTCAGCGGCGTAACCCAATCCTCCGGGGACGTCTGCCTCGGGCGCGAGCGGCGCGCCGGCGTCGAGCTCCACGTTGGCGTAGCGGGCCACGAACTCGGCGGCCGAGATCTTGCCGTCCGCGATGGGGCTGGTGCGGTTGGGGCCGGTAAGACTCGGATTTCCGGCGGCCACATCAGGAACCGTGGCCTCGGACCCGTTGATGCCGCCCGTACGGACTACGAACCTGCTGCCGGTGAACGCCACGGCCTGCAACCCCACCGCGCCCACGTCGCGGAGGTACGCCTGGTACAGGTCCTGGGTGCTCCGGGCCAGTTCGGTACCGGCTGCGGGAGAAGCAGCGTTCGACGGCGGCGCGGCGGACGGTGCGTCAAGGGCAACGGCCGGGATAGCCGCGCTGAGCCTGGCCACCTCAGCCTCCAGCTCGGCTCCGGAGCCGGCAACCAGAATGCTGCCCTCGCGGATCCGTGTTCCGAGGTAGCCGGGGATGTCCCGCAGGGCCCCGGCAACGTCCGCGGCCTGCTTGCCCAGCTGGCCCGCAGCAGCAAACTCCTCGGGGGTCAGGCCAAGATCGCGGAGGGCGGCTTTGTGAAGGCCGGCATCGCTGGGCTTCGCGTCGCTCGGCTGCACGGCACTCGACTGAACGTCACTGACCCCGGAACCACCCGCCGTCGGGCTTTCCGAAACCGCAGACGGCTCAACCGCCGGCTGCTCTACAGCCCAGGCCGGCACGGCCCCGAGCCCCACGGAAAGTGCCACTCCGGCAGCCGCTGCTGCTGCAAATACACGTTTCAAACTGGGTGCCGTCACTTTCGTTCTATTCATCTGTATCGCTCCGCCGTGCCATGTACGCGGCGACCACCGCGGCCAGGCACAAAACTGCCCCGCCCACCATGAGGACGATCTGGCCCGGGAGCCACTCGCCGCCGACCGTTCCGTCGCCGAGCCCGAAGTTCTCTTCCGTGGTCCCGAAATCTGACGCGAGGACGGCCCAGAACGGCCCGGGCACAAGCATCACCACTCCCGCCACTGCGAGCGACGCTGCCACATACGTCTCGGAATTCATGGCGCCACCCGGCTGCCGAGCAGGTTCAGGACGGCGCCGAGTTCGGCCTCGGACAGGCCGTTGCGCAGCAGGAAGGTTCGCGTGTCCAGCTCTCGGACAAACTCCACCGCGGCCCGGCCGCGCCGCTCAAGCAGGGGTGTCAGTTCAGCGTCGTCGATGTAGCGTTCGCCGGCATGGGGCGGGCCGTGGGTCCGGAAGCGTTCGTTGATGCCGCGGGCGGCTTTGGCGTAACCGTCGGCGATGCGGTCATCCGGGTCGCCGGCAAGGTCCTGCAGCATGGCTGCGACCATTCCGCTGCGGTCCCGGCCCGCCGCGCAATGAACGACGACGGCGCCGGCCTCGGCTGCCCCGATGGCGCGGAATATGTCCACGAACTTTGCCGGGTAGAGCCGGACATTGTGCAGATAGTGGGCGGGGTCGTTGAGGTACGGCCCGCAGACGGCGGTGAACCGCGGATCATCGGGTTCTTCTGTGGGTGCCGAGACGATCCTGATGCCAGACCAGGCCGATTCGGGCACGTCAGGGTCGGTGTCCCGGCGCCGCGCTTCACGGGAGTTACGGAGATCAATCACGGTGCGGACGCCGTCGTCGTACGCCTGCCGCCAACCTGCCGCGGTGAGCCATTCACGGCGGCCTATCCGGTAAACGCGGCCGGCAACGTGCCAGGCATTCACGGCTCCGTCCCAGCCCACGGCTCCCCCTGTCGTCTCCACCCGGACAGCTAACCACAAAGCCGTTGCCGCATGCACGCGCGGGGCAGTTACCGGGCAGGTACCGGGCGCGGAAAAGACGGGTACTCCGACCCGACGACGGACCTTTGCGCGAGGCGTACGTTGGCTGTTACACGCCCTGTGTCACTTGTCCAATTGATAGTCAAAAGGGGAAATTCGATGGCAACTTCAGCAGTACGACGGCGGCGCTCGGCTTTTGGGGCCGGCCTCGCCACCATGGCAATGGCTTTGGGCTTCGCAGCCATCCCGGCACAAGCGGCCCCGCCGCCCCAGGCGGACTATGTGGCGCTGGGCGATTCCTACGCCGCCGGGCAGGGCGCGGCACCGTACACGGACCCGACCTGCTACGTGAGCCGCAAGGGGTACCCGGCCATTGCGGACAACCTTAAGGACATACAGCTGAACATAAATGCCGGCTGCTCCGGGTATACAACCGGAGCGGTCGCCGCCAATCTCCCGGCCAGCGTCAGTGGCGCAGAGGTCATCACCATCACGGTCGGCGCGAACGACATCGGCACCACTGGCATACTCCTGGCCTGCCTGCCAGCCCCATCGTCAGCAGCGTGCGGAGGCGCCCTGGGTGCCGCGCAGGAAAAACTGACGGACGGGACGCTGGCCACTGCCCTGGCAACAACGGTCGGCGCCATCCGGTACCAAGCCCCCACCGCCAAGATCGTCCTGACGGGCTATCCGCGCCTCTTCGCTCCTAACCACCCGTTCGCCGCGGTGGCCAACCCCATGGTGGACGGGCTCAACGCTGTCATCGCAGGTGTCGCCGGCGTTACGGGCTCCTCGTTCGTCGACGTTACGGGTGCCTTTGCGGACCACGGCGTGGGTTCCGCGGCGCCATGGATCAACTTCAACGCCACCAACATCCTGGACCCCGCCAACTTCCATCCCACCGGGAAGGGCTACCGCCTTGGCTACTATGCAAGTCTGGTCAGCCAGGGCGCCTTCGTTCTGAACTAGCCCCTCCCGTCGGGGCGTTTCGGCGGTTGGGGCGCTAAGCGTGCCTGGCGAGCCTGTGTTCAAGCCCGTTCCGGACCATGGGCCATTCGTGCTCCAGGATCGAGAACACCACAGTGTCCCGCAGCACACCATCCGCGGTCCGGGAGTGGTTGCGCAGCACGCCGTCCTGCTTCGCACCAAGCCTGGAAATTGCTTCGCGTGACTGGTGGTTCAGCCAGTGCGTCCGGAACTCCACCGCCGGGCAGCCAAGGGTCTCGAACGCGTGGCGCAGGAGCAGCAGCTTGGAGTCCGGGTTGGTGCCGGTGCCCTGTACTGACGCGGCATTCCAGGTGGAGCCGATCTCCACGCGTGGAGTGCCGGCGTCGATATTCATGTACGTGGTCATTCCGATGATCCGGCCCGGGCCGCCCGTTGCCGGGTCGATGAGGCGCGTGGTGAACGGCAGCATGGACCCCGCCTCCTGCAGGGCCAGCCGGCGCTCGATCTCCGCGGCCATCCCCTCCGGCGCGGGAACAGAGGTGTACCAGAGCTGCCACAGCTCGCCATCCTGCGTGGCCGTCACCAGGCCATCATGGTGATCGCGGCGCAGCGGCTCGAGGATGACGTGCTTGCCGGTCAGGGTGAGGGGTTCAAAGAGGATCACCCGGAAATCCTACTCAGCCCAGTCGAAGAATCCCTTGCCGGTCTTCCGTCCAAGCTCTCCGCGGGCCACCTTGTCCTTGAGGATCTGCGGCGGGGCGAAGCGCTCCCCCAGCGTGGACTGCAGGTACTCGGCAATGCCGAGCCGCACGTCCAGGCCCACAATGTCAGTGGTCCGCAGCGGGCCGGTGGGGTGTTTGTAGCCCAGGACCATGGCGTTGTCGATGTCCGCCGGCGATGCCACGCCCTCCTCCACCATCCGCATGGCCTCCAGCGCGATCGCCACGCCCAGCCTCGAGGAGGCAAAGCCCGGTGCGTCATTGACGACGACGGCGGTCTTGCCGAGTGCGTCGACCCACCTTTTCGCCGCTGCAGCCAGGTCCGGGGACGTCCGCTCGCCAAGAACCACTTCAATAAGGGTGGAAGCGGGGACAGGGTTGAAGAAGTGCAGGCCGAGGAAGTTCTGCGGGCGCTTGAGCTCACGGGCCAGGCCATTCACGGACAGGGACGAGGTGTTGGACGCCAGGAACGCGTCAATGCTCAGTCGCTCCTCAATGCCGCGGAGCGAGGTGATCTTCAGGTCCCAGTCTTCGGGGACGGCTTCGACCACCAGCCGGCGGTCCTTGAAGTCGTCGTAATCCACGGTGACATTGAGCCGGGAGACCATCTCATCCAGGTTGCCGTCAACTGCTCCACGCTCGATGCTCCTGGCCGCCGCGGCTTCCACGCGTTCACGGGCGGCCTCGGCGGACGCTTCATCGCGCTCCACCACCAGGACGTTGGCCCCTTTGATCAGGAACGCGTGGGCGATTCCCGCGCCCATGCGGCCGCCGCCCAGGACGCCGACTGTGGAGGGAAGGTTCGGGTTCGTCATGATTGTTTCTTCTCTGATTTCTTGTCGAGGAACGCCTGCATGCGGTCAAACTTGGCCTGGGATTCAAAGAGGATCCCCTGCGCCAGCTGGTCGATCAGCGGGTGGGCCTCGGCCGGGGCGTGAAACACCGACTTGGTGATCCGGACGGCCAGCGGGTCCTGGCGGCCGATCCTGTCCGCCAGGCTGTGCGCGGCATCCAGCAGGTCCGGTGCCTCGTGGATTTCGGTGATGAGGCCGGCAGCCAGGGCCTCCTCAGCCCTGAGCACCAGGCCCGCGAGCAGAATCTGCTTGGCCAGAGGCTCCCCCACGAGCTCCTTCAACCGCCAACTGGCCCCGGCCGCGGCCAGGATCCCCAGCCCTGTTTCTGGGTTGCCGATCCGGACACTGGGCGTTCCGATCCGGAAATCCGCAGCATAGGCGAGCTCGGCGCCGCCGCCCAGGCAGTACCCGTCCAGGGCGGCAATGACCGGCATGGGCAGCTTCGCGATCCGCACAAAGATCGTGGAGTTAATGCCCTGCAGGGCATCATCGCGGCGCCGCTCGCGCAGCTGGGCGATGTCCGCACCCGAGGCAAAGACGCCGTCCACCCCTGAGATGATCAGGACTTTGGGATTCTGCTCCAGCGCAGCGCAGATCACGTGCAGTTCGTCCACCATTTGCTGGTCGATGGCATTCCGGACTTCCGGGCGGTTGAGGAGGACCACCACCCGGTCTTCCCGCTCCTCGACCAAGAGGGTGCCGAAGTCAACGGTGCTCAAGGGTCCGTTCGCGCTGTCTGGGGAGGGGCTCAAGTGCCCGTTCGCGCCTTCCGGGGCGGGCATCAGACACGCTCCAGCAGCATCGCGGTGCCCTGGCCCACGCCGACGCACATCGTGGCCAGACCAATCCTGGCATCCTCGCGTTCCATCCGGCCCAGCAGGGTGATGGCGAGCCGTGAACCGCTTGAACCGAGCGGATGCCCCAGACTGATGGCGCCGCCGTCGTTATTCACAATCTCCGGGTCCAGCCCGAGCCGGCGCATGCTCGCGAGCGACTGCGTGGCGAACGCTTCGTTAAGCTCGACGGCGCCCAGGTCACCAACGCTCAGGCCGCTCCGGGCGAGCACTTTCTGCGTCGCCGGGACCGGGCCGATGCCCATGATCTCGGGTTCGCAGCCGGCGGAGGCGCCGTCGATGATCCGGGCCCGCGGCGTCAGGCCAAGACGAGCGATGGCGGCCTCGGACGCGACGATGATGGCCGAAGCGCCGTCATTCAGCGTGGACGAGTTCCCGGCCGTGACCACGGAACCGCCCGGAACCACCGGGCGCAGCCCGGCAAGGACCTCCAGGGTGGTGCCGGCACGGGGGCCTTCATCGGTGTCCACCACCGTTTCGGACTTGCGGGACTTGACCGTCACCGGGACGATCTCTTCCCTGAACCGGCCCGCGGCGATGGCGGCGAGGGACCGCTCGTGGGAGCGGACCGCGAAGGCGTCGGCGTCCTCGCGGGTGATGCCGTCCACGCGGGCCACTTCTTCGGCGGTTTCCGGCATGGAGTAAGTCATCTTGCCGTCCCGCGCCAGGCCGCCCTTCTGGAAGAGGGGGTTGACGAAGCGCCAGCCGATGGAGGTATCGAAGATCTGGCCCGGCTTGGCGAACGCCGCGGCCGGCTTCTCCTGGGCCCACGGCGCACGGCTCATGGACTCCACGCCGCCGGCAATCACCACATCCGCGGCGCCGGACTTGATCATGTGGCTGGCCTGGATAATGGCGCTCAGCCCCGACGCGCACAGCCGGTTGACCGTGATGCCGGGGATGTGGACGGGAAGCCCGGCCAGCAGGGTGGCCATCCGGGCGACGTTGCGGTTTTCCTCACCCGCACCGTTGGCATTGCCCAGGATGACTTCCTCAACACTGTCCGGATCCAGGCCCGCTCGGGACACGGCCTCGCGGATCACCAGTGCAGCCAGATCATCCGGGCGGACCGCCGACAACGCACCGCCGTACCTGCCCACGGGAGTGCGGACACCGCCAACAAGAAAAGCCTCGACCATCAGAACATCCTTTACGCCAGGGAGCCGGAATATTCGGGACCGTCCAGTGACCGCCCTATTTACCGACCGTTCGTTCTATAAAGAGTACACTCACAGAACCACGAGGCCGAGATGCCCGGCCAGAAGCGGCGCCAGCAGGCTCAGCTGATAATGGTCGATCACCACACCAGCCAGGTTCCCGAGGCCGCTGATGGTGCGGAAATCCGTGCCACGAAGGTCAAAGTCCTTCAGCCGGGCGCCGGTGAGATCCAGGGTTCCGATGGTGCAGTTCTTCAGCGCCACACGCGTCCCGGAGGCGGAGCCGAGGTCCAGTTCGTTGATGATGCAGTCGCTGATGACGACGTCGGTCAGCTTGGACCCGCGCAAATTGAGGAAGTCCAGCTTGCCACCGTCGATCCGGACAGACTGCCAGCCGGTCTCATACAGTTCAGCCGATCCCAGCCGCGGATTGTTCAGCTGCACGTCCCGCCAGGTGGAGCGGGCGGCCCGGAACACCGGCGCGTACACCTCGGACAGAATGCAATCCCGGAAAGTGGCCCCGCGGAGCTGGGTGTCATTGAAGGAGACGCCCTGGAACTCACACTCGGCGAAATCCGTGCCGCTCAGCTCCAGACCGTCGGCCGCCGCACGGCTGTACCGGACGCCGTCGTACCTTTCACCACGCTGGAAGTGCGGGGCGGGATTATCCGTGACATCCTCCAGGCTGACCGGCGAGAGCCGGGGAGCCGTTACCTTGGGGGCCTTTGCCGCCACTAGAGCGACTCGGCTTTGGCCGCGATTTCCGCCAGGTCCTTGGCAAGCGCCTTGCGCGTCATGCTCATGCCCAGCTTCCCGAAGAGTGCCATGGTCACCTTGCTGACGAACGTGGGTTTGACCACGTCGGCGCCGAAGGTCAGCGTCAGGGCCGTCCCGCCGTCACGCTCGGCCAGGCTGAAGCGGGACGTGTAATCGGCCCCGCCCTGGAGCGCCTTGACCACGGTGCTGCGGGGAGGATCGGCCTGCGCCACCCACACCTCCACAGTCTCCGCACGGCCCATCATTGTGCGCGTTTCCTTCCAGCGCGTCCCTTCGCCGTAGGGCCCGTCACTGAGCATCTGCACAGCGTCGATGCCGGACAGGGTGGCTGCGGAGCCCGGGATGTCCGAGATGACCGCCCAAACCTTTTCCGGCGTGGCATGGATGTGCTGGGTCAGGCTTGTGCTGTGTACCATGCTTCGAGCCTAGCCGGGGGCACTGACATCCGTCAGGCAACCCGTCTTCGGATCCCTTGAAATAGTAAGCATGCTTTGTGTTATTCTGAAAAGGCATTGTCAGTTCAACGGGAAACGAAAGGCGGCCAGACACATGGGCCTCGGAGACAAGATCGGTAACGAAGCAGAGCACCTGGGCGGCAAGGCCAAGGAAGCGACCGGCAACGCCACGGATAACGACAAACTCAAAGCCGAAGGCCAGGCGGACCAGGTCAAGGCTGACGCCAAGAAGGTCGGCGAAAACGTCAAGGACACCTTCAAGGACTAGTCCTCGACATTCGAACGGCGGCGGATTCCCATCGGGATCCGCCGCCGTTCCTGTCTCTGCCCATCCCGTCGATGAAGATCGGCGGCTACCCTTGGCCCATGACGTACGTAGACCTGAGTACCCAGGGTGCCGCCGCCGGCGGTTCACCTTCCCTCGGCGGATATCTCGCCACACCTGCCGGACCCGGACCTTTTCCCGCGGTCCTGATGATCCACGAGGCTTTCGGCCTGAACGACCTGGTCCGCGGGCATGCCGACCGGATGGCCCGCGCCGGATACCTGACACTCGCGGTGGACCTGTTCAGCGACGGCGGCCCGCGCCGCTGCCTGGTCAGCACCATGAGGAGCATGGTCACGAGAAGCGGCCGGGCGTTCACCGACCTTGCCACCGCCCGCACCTGGCTGGCCAGTTCGCCGCTGTCCACCGGCAAAACCGGGGTGATCGGTTTCTGCATGGGCGGCGGATTCGCGCTGCTGGTGGCCCGCGACGGCTTCGACGCGGCCTCGGTCAACTACGGCCGCCTGCCCGGCAATCTCGAGGAATCCCTCCGGGGCGCCTGCCCCATCGTGGCCAACTTCGGCGGACGGGACCGCACTCTCAAAGGCGCGGCTGACAAGCTCCAGACCGCCCTGGACAACCTCGGCATCGAAAACAGCGTCAAGGAATTCCCCACCGCCGGGCACGCGTTCCTCAACGAAACCGACCTGGGCCCGGCAGTTTTCCGGCCGCTGATGCGGGTTATGGGCATCGGCCCGGACCCGGAATCCGCCCCCGAAGCCTGGCAGCGGATCGAAGACCACTTCGCCCGGCACCTCACGAGCACGGACGACGACGGCGGGCCGCCCCCGAAAGGGTGACCCGCCGTCGTCGGACTTCTTAGCGTCCGTCCGCTAAGCGG
Source organism: Pseudarthrobacter sp. S3 (assembly GCF_050156905.1). Lineage (NCBI taxonomy): Bacteria > Bacillati > Actinomycetota > Actinomycetes > Micrococcales > Micrococcaceae > Pseudarthrobacter > Pseudarthrobacter sp. S3. Next base: position 3,491,278 of record NZ_CP189583.1, read on the forward strand.
GCGGCTGCAGAGCGGCCGGCCGCAGAGGCGAACGTCCTAGCAGAACAGCTCGCTCTTGGGCTCGTTGTTCCGGACCTTCTGCCAGCCGAGCCACAGGACCAGGGCGAAGAACGGGATGGTGGCCAGGGTCCAGAGGCCAAGGTGGAAGACCTCGCCGGACTTGCTGGTCATGGTGTCAAAGCCGATGAGCACCGTGATGGCCAGCAGGGCAATCAGGCCGGCCCAGCTGCTCCAGGTTCCGCCGGGTGCGGGCAGGGAGGAAACCTTGCCCTTCTTCTTGCGCAACGCGATCTGGCTGGCGAAGATGGCTCCCCAGGTGAAGATCACGCCGATCGAAGCGGAGTTGAGCGCCAGGTCAAAGGCGTGTGAGCCGCCGAGCCAGATGTTGAGCAAAATGCCTACGAGGTACACGGCGCCGATGGCCAGGATGGCGGCATACGGCACGTGGCTCTTGGACATCTTGGTCAGCCACTCCGGAGCGTGTCCGTTGTTGGCCATGGTGCGGAAGATCCGGCCGATCGAGTACAGGCCAGAGTTGCAGGAGGACAGTGCGGCCGTGATGACGATCATGTTCATCACGTCGCCCATCCAGCCGAGGCCCATCTGCCCGAACACGGTGACGAACGGCGAGGTACCCGCCACGTACTGGTCCGAGGGCAACAGCATGGCCAGGAGGGTCACGGAACCGACATAGAACACCACGATGCGGAAGACGACGGCGCGGATGGCCTTGGGAACTTCCTTGGCGGGGTCCTGCATTTCACCGGCAGTGATGCCGACGAGCTCAATGCCGTTGTAGGCGAAGATCACGGCGTTCAGGACCAGGATCATCACCAGGGCGCCCTTGGGGAACATCCCGCCTTCGGCCGCGAAGAGGTTGTTCACGGAAGCGTTCCCGTCGCCCACCCGGGCGTTGGTGACCACCATGAAGGTGCCCACGGCAAGGAAGATCAAGATGGCGCCGACCTTGAGGCAGGAGGCCCAGAATTCGAATTCTCCGAACGCCTTGACGCTCAGGAGGTTGACGCCCACGAGCAGCAGCAGCGCTGCGATGGCGGACAGTTCAACAGGCACGTTGGGGAAGAAGAACTGGAAGTACAGTCCGATCGCAATGAGTTCGGCGATGCCGGTCATGGCCCAGTTGATGAAGTACATCCAGCCGGACAGGTACGCGCCCTTCTTGCCGAACATTTCACCGGCGTAGCTGACGAAGGAACCCGACGTCTGGCGGTACATGATCAGCTCGCCCAGGGCCCGCATCAGCAGGTAGGCGATGACGCCGGCAATGGCGTAGGAGAAGATGAGGGCGGGGCCCGTGGAGGCCAGGCGTCCGCCGGCACCCATAAAGAGGCCGACGCCGATGGCGCCACCCATGGCAATCATGGTCACCTGGCGGCCGCTCAGGGATTTTTTGTAGCCCTCGGCGCTGAGGGTGGAGTCGACAACGGCGGATTGCGCCGTGGGGCTCTCGAGTTCTGTGGGGGTACTTTGAGGCACAACAATTCCTTGTGGGTAGGGGATTGGCCGGAACCGGAAACCTCGAGTTTTTGTCCAGATAATTCGGGATAATCCCGCATCTGGGGTATTTATATGGACAAAAACTCTAAGGCGTCGAAGGTTCGCACGGCCTGTCCATCCTACAAGATCCGAACCGCAACAAGTGACGCGGGCTACACCCGAGCCCGGTTAAGGCAAACTTTTGCCACGTATATGGTGGCTTTGCAGAACAATGTTCTGTTCGGCATCCTCCTGGACGCTGAACGTGCGCAGAGGTTCGGCGCCGGTGCTGGAGCAGCCCGTTTCCAGACTGAACGCGTGCTGGTGCAGCGGGCATATCACCACCTGCAGGTCGATGGTTCCGTCCGCAATGGGACCGCCGCGGTGCGGACAGACGGCGGACAGTGCGCGCAGGGACCCATCCCTCAGCCGGAAGACCGCCACCTGCTCGCCGTCAACCCCGAAGGCGCGCCCTTCGCCAAACGGGATCTGGTCCACGGGCCCAAGGCTGTGGCTGTTGGTGCTGACGGGCACGGTGCTCATTGGACCGGCACCTGGGGCAGGACGGTGAGCGGAAGCGCCGTCCGGAACTGGCCAGGCGTAAGCGGATCGTCGCGTTCGCTCCACGGGTCCACGTAGCTGTCCACGGCGGCCTGCATCGCGGCGTCCAGTTGCGCGGCGATGCCTTCGGAATCGTCCACGATCACCGCACGGAGGTGTTCGATGCCCACCCGCGGCACGAAGGCGTAGGTCCGTTCCAGCCAGTTGGCCTGTTCCCGGTAGTACTGCATAAAGCGGCCGGTGAGGAGCTTGACCTTCCCCGGATCGTCCACGGTGGCCAACAGGTCGCCCTTGCGGATGTGCGCCCCCGCCGCTCCCCCGACGTAGAGTTCCCAGCGGCCGCCCTCCACAGCCACCACACCCACATCCTTGACCAGCGATTCCGCGCAGTTCCGCGGGCAGCCGGACACAGCCAGCTTCAGCTTGGCCGGCGACTCGATCCCCTGGAACCGGGACTCGATCTCGATGCCCAGCTTGGTGGAATCGCCGGTGCCGTAACGGCAGAAGTCCTTCCCCACGCAGGTCTTCACCGTGCGGAAGCTCTTGCCGTAGGCGTACCCGGAGGGCATGTCCAGGTCCGCCCACACCTGCGGCAGGGCTTCCTTGGGGATTCCCAGCAGGTCGATCCGCTGCCCGCCGGTCAGCTTGATCAGGGGTACCTTGTGCTTTTCGGCGACGTCGGCGATCCGGCGCAGCTGCTGCACGGACGTCACTCCGCCCTTCATCTGCGGGACCACGGAGAACGTGCCGTCGCGCTGGATGTTGGCGTGCACCCTGTCGTTGATGAAGCGGGCGTCGCGTTCGTCGATGTACCGGTCCGCGAGCATCATCTTCAGCAGTGAGGCCAGTCCCATTTTGGACTTCGCGTCCTCGGCCCTGCCGGGAGCCAGGGCCGTGAATACCTGGGACACGGAGCGCAGGCCCTGCTTGCGGATGGCGGCCATCAGGGCCGGCTTGTCCAGCGGGATCCCGGGAACGTAGTAGCTTGCGGCCGGGTCATCTTCAACTGCGCCGTCCGCCGCCCACTCCACCACTTGCTTGACCAGGAGTTTGCAGGAACCGCAGCCTTTGCCCGCCCGGGTGGCGTCCATAGCGCCGGAAACCGAGGTGCAGCCGCCCTTCACGGCGTCCACCAGGGCCTTCTTGCTGACGCCGCTGCAGTTGCAGACCTGGGCGCCGTCGTCGAGCTCGGCCACGCCCACGTCCTCCCCCGGCCCGCCGACGTCGAACATCAGGGCGATCCGCTCCTGCGGCAGGGGCAACCCGCGGTCGTAGGCCTGCGTCAGGTAGGCCACCTTCCGGCTGTCGCCCAGGAGCGTGGCGCCCACCATTTTGTTGTCGCGGACCACGATGGACTTGAACACCCCGCGGCTGGGCTCCGAGAAGACAATGTGTTCGTCGGTGTCGAGTTCGGGACCGTGCAGTCCCATGGATGCGACGTCGACGCCGGCCACCTTGAGCTTGGTGGCGGTCCGCGAGCCGAGGTAGGCCGCGGAGGTGTCGGCGCCGGTCACGTGGTTGGCGAGCACTACTGCCTGTTCCCACAGCGGCGCCACCAGGCCGTAGACCTCGCCGCGGTGCTGGACGCACTCCCCCACGGCGTAGATCTCGTCTTCGTCCTGGACCCGGAGCCGGTCATCCACCACGATGGCCCGCTCCACCGGCAGCCCGCTCAGTACCGCCATGTCCACGTTCGGACGGATCCCCGCAGCCACCACCACCATGTCGCAGGCGATGTCGTCCCGGTCCCTGAGGCTGACGCCGGTCACCCGGTCCGAACCGAGGACAGCAGCGGTACGGCTGGACGTGTGCACCCGGATACCGAAGGCCTCCACGCTCCTGCGCAGCACCGCGCCGCCGTCGGGCCCCATCTGAGCGTTCATGAGGTGCCCGCCGGAGTGGACCACCTCCACCTCGATCCCGTGGCTTTTCAGGCCGTAGGCCGCCTCGAGACCGAGCAGGCCGCCGCCGATCACCACCGCCCGTAGGTGCTGCTCCTGCTGCGCGTGCTGGACCATCCTCCGGGTGTCGTCGATGGTGCGGAACCCGAAGACACCGTTCTTCACGGACCCGCCAGGTGTGTAGAGCCCGTCCATCGGAGGCATGTGGGAGCGGCTGCCGGTGGCGATAATGAGGGTGTCGTAGGGGGTCACCCGGCCGTCGTTGGAGAAGACATGCTTGGTGAATTTGTCGATCCGGTCAACACGGACGCCGGCATGAAGGGTGATGCTGTTCTCGCGGTACCAGGACAGGGCGTTCAGGAAGATGTCGGCGTCGTTTTCCTCGCCGGAGAGGACGTGGCTGAGCATGATCCGGTTGTAGTTTCCGTAGGGCTCGTCGCCGAACATGGTGATGGTGAACTGGTCCGCGCCGCCGCGGGCCAGGATCTCCTCCATAGCCCGGGCACCGGCCATCCCGTTGCCCACCACCACCAGCCGACGGCGCGGCGCGGCGCCTGAGTGCCTGCCCTGCGGCCGGTCCAGCACGCTGGTCATCAGTGCTCCACCATGCCCAGGTCCACCACCACGGATCCCCCAACACCATCCGGGGCGGCGAGATAGAGCTCCACCACCGAGCCGCCGTCGATGTCCTCCACCACCCGCAGCGGCACATGGACTTCGCTCTTGGCGCCGATGGGGAAGTAACGCATGGGCACGCCGTTGCGCAACAGCACCACCGTGATGAGTTCGCTGCTCGAATTTCCGCCCCGGAAATACAGCGTCTGGTTGATGACACCGTCCGGAACGTAGTGCGACAGTTCACTGTGGATGGGTACGGGTTTTTCCAGCCCGGTACCCACAAACGGGAAAATGCCCTGCAGGAAAAGGTTCTTGGTGATCACGGACAGATCCTTTCGGCCGGCGGGAAGACTGGCATAGGCCTATCTTCCGCCGCCGATGTTTCCGCCGGCCGGTCTGTGCGTAACTTTTCCTTTGCGGAAACCTCACCGTTTTCCGGCCGCGCCGTGGCGGCGTCAGGCCGGGGCCAGGACGCCCTTGTCCATCGAATACCGGATCCAGCGCCCGGATTCGTCCGTGCGCGAGGTGTCGCTCCTTTTCGCGCAGCGGGCAAACCAGTCCCGGAGGGCGCGGTCGTGGCTGACCATAACCAGGGTCCCGGCGAAGCCGGCGAGAGCCTCTTCGAGCTGCTCCACGAGAACCGGCGCCAGGTGGTTGGTGGGTTCATCCACAATCAGCGTGCCGTAGCCGCCCAGCAGCAGCCTGGCCAGGGCGAGCCTGCGCTGCTGGCCCGCGGACAGGCTGCCCACCGGGACGTGGAACTCGCTGGTGCGGAACAGCCCCAGCCGCAGGAGAGCCTCGGCGTGCTCATCAATGTTTCCGCCGAGGCCGGCCGCGAATGCCGGCAGCAGGCGGAGCGCGGGCCGTTGCGGCAATTCGAGTTCCTGCTGCAGGTAGCCGATCCGGGCAGGCCTCTGAACGAGCCCTTCAACGGGCTCCAAGGTTCCTGCCAGCACGGAGAGCAGGGTGGATTTGCCGGCGCCGTTGGGGCCGGTGATGAGGATCTTCTCGCCGGCGCGGGCCGCGAAATCAGTGACGCCCAGGCGGCCCGGAACGGCGACGCCGCGGGCCACGAGGACCGCCGACGCCGGCAAGAGGGAGTCCCCGGCCAGGTCAGCTGCCCCGGACCTCACCGGTGCAACAGGCGCCGCAGAGAGAGCCTCCGGATCCACAGCCAGTTCCGCCGCAAGCCGCAACGGCACCGGCGGCCGGTCAATGGGGCTCGCTTCCAGCCGCCGGAGCCGTTCCTGCGCGTTGCGGACCTTGCTGCTCGCCGCCTTCTGCCAGGTGCCGGCCTTGAAATCGAAGCCCACTTTGTCATTGTCGCGCTGACGGGCGTAGCCCATCTTCCCGGTCACTGTTTCCGCCTGCCGCTGCTCGGCATCCATCGCATCGATCCACTCGTGGTACTGCTGGACCCAGCGCTGGCGTTCGGCGGCCTTCTCACGGAGGTAGCCGTCGTAGCCGTTGCCGTAACGGGTCACGGCCAGGCGCTCGGCATCGACCTCAATCACGGTGCTGGCCACTTTGCGGAGCAGGACACGGTCGTGGGACACCACCACCACCGTCCCGCGATGGGCGGCCAGCCGGTCCTCCAGCCAGGCGGTTCCGCGCGCATCGAGGTGGTTGGTGGGCTCGTCCAGGAGCAGGATGTCCGCCGGGTCGGCCAGGACACAGGCCAGCGCCACGCGTTCCTGCTCGCCGCCGGAGAGCGATCCCAGCGTCCGTTTCCGGTCCAGGCCACCCAGACCCAGCCTGTCCAGCGCAGCCTCAACACGAGATTCCGCGGCATAGCCCTCGCGCAGCTGATACTCGGTCTGCAGCCGGCCGTACGTTTCCAGCTCGTCGTCCTCGGCATCGGCGAGGCCGGCCTCCAGCCGGTCAAGCTCGGCTTCGAGGGCGCGCAGCGAGGCCAGGGAAGAGTCGACGGCGGCCCCCACGGTGAAGGATTCCGGCAGGCCATGCGTCTGGGCGAGGTAGCCCACGCGGCCGTGGCTGACAGCAGTTCCCTCGTCGGGCGCTTCCAGCCCGGCCAGGATCCGGAGCAGCGTGGATTTGCCGGCGCCGTTTTCGCCGACGATGGCAACATGCTCCCCGGCCGTAATGACCAGGCCGATTCCGTCCAGCAACTGCCGGTCGCCATAGCCATGGGAGATGCCGGAAAGGTTCAGGTGTTCAGTCAAGACAAGTCCTCGCAAGATTCCGCAGTGTGGCCGCCGGAACTGGTGCTCGACGGCGGCCCTGGATTCGGGAAAACAACCCGGCGTGGCCGGACTGCTGCTCAGGACTTCATCGCTCCAGCTTCCCCGCCGGAAGCCGCAGCGTCAAGCCAGGACACCACCGGCGCCACCATAATCTGCCAGCAACGCGGGGTCACTTAACGCCCATGTTTCCCCTCGGGATGGGCCGTAAGTGACCCCGCGTTGGCACACGCCCCGCGGAACCCCGAAATAAATGTTTTCGGCTTGCCTAAATTAGGCTATCTTGGTGGTATCAGTTTGCCCCCGACGATGAGGACCATGATGGCCATTCCCACACTCCAGGCGCGGCCAGCAACGGGGCGGCGGTGGTCACGTCTACTGCTGATGGGGCCCGCGTTCGTTGCGGCCATTGCCTACGTGGATCCCGGAAACGTTGCCGCTAACCTGACGGCCGGTGCCAGCTACGGGTACTTGCTGGTCTGGGTTCTGGTGGCCGCGAACGCCATGGCCGTTCTGGTGCAGTATCAGTCTGCGAAGCTAGGTTTGGCAACGGGTCTGAGCCTTCCCGAGATTATGGGTAAGCGCCTAGGCAACGGGCGCCGGCGGTTGTATTGGGCCCAGGCTGAAGTTGTGGCAGTGGCAACGGACATGGCCGAAGTTATCGGCGGTGCAGTGGCGCTGAACCTGCTGTTCGGACTGCCGTTGTTGGCCGGTGGCATCATCATCGGTCTTGCGTCGATGCTGCTGCTGGCTCTGCAGTCCGCTCGCGGCCAAAAGTCTTTCGAGTACGCGATACTTGTCCTTCTGGGGGTGATCGCTGTGGGCTTTGTGTCGGGGCTTTTCGTGAACCCACCGGATGCCGGAAGTGCCTTAGATGGCCTGATTCCCCGCTTTGAGGGTACGGATACGGTCCTCTTGGCGGCCAGCATGCTCGGGGCAACAGTGATGCCGCACGCCATCTACCTGCATTCAGCGCTGGCCAGGGACAGGCATGGCTTCTCGGAGGATCCTGCCGTCCGGACACGACTCATAAGGGCTACCCGATTTGACGTTGCCGGGGCCCTGATGCTGGCCGGCGTAGTCAATATCGCGATGCTCCTACTGGCCGCGTCAAGCCTTCGGGGCATCGAAGGAACAGATACCATTGCCGGTGCCCACGCCGCTGTCAGTTCTGCCCTCGGTCCGGTGATTGGTGTGGTATTCGCAATCGGGCTGCTGGCTTCCGGCCTTGCCTCAACCTCTGTCGGCTGCTACGCAGGTGCCACCATCATGGGCGGGCTACTGAAGGTCCGGGTGCCGCTGTTGACCCGCCGGGTGATCACCCTGATCCCGGCCCTGGTGGTTCTCGGCGCCGGGATCGAGCCGACGCTGGCCCTGGTTCTGAGCCAGGTCCTGCTCAGCTTCGGTATCCCATTCGCCCTGATCCCGCTGATTCGACTCACCGGTAGGCGCGACGTAATGGGCATCCACGCGGACTCAATGCCGCTGAAGATTGCAGGCTGGACCAGCGCGGCGTTGATCGTTGTCCTGAACTGTGTCCTGATCGCCCTCACCATCACGGGCCAAGCCTGACGGAACCCGCACACGGGGGCCTACGGGCCGCCCGCCCCCGTTGAAACGGGGAGCTAGGCTGAAGACATGGCCACCACACACCGGAAACCACCCGCGCCGCAGCCCGACCTGTACCGGTTTTCCAGCCTTGATCTCCCCACCGTCGGCCTCTACGTGGCCGTGGCCGGACTCTTCGCCATCGCCGGGGAACTGCTGGCCCCGTTCATCCGCCAGCTTGCCCCCAGTCCGGCCGCGGCATCGTACGCCGTGAACCTCATCTTTTATGGCACCATCGGGATCCTGGCCCTGGCAGCCGCGCGCCGGGTAGTAGCCCGGGACCTGCGCGTGCTGGCCACCCGTCCGTGGTTCACCGTACTGATGGTGCCCGCCGCGGTGGTGGCCATGATGATCCTCACGGCCGTTGTGGTGGCGGCCGGCGGCGGAGTGGAGACCTCGGCAAACCAAGCCGGGCTGCATGCACTGATGCAGCAGGTGCCCGCCTGGCTTATAGTGCCTGTCCTGGTGGTGGTGGGCCCGTTTGTGGAGGAGTACATCTTCAGGCACCTTCTGATCGGCAAGCTCAGCCGCCGGCTCAACATCTGGTTCTGCTGCGCCCCGTCTATGGTCCTCTTCGCCGGCATCCACATCGCGGGCCAGGAAACCATCACCCTCAGTGCATTGCTCCCCTATCTGGCCATGGGCGCCACACTGGTCTTTGTCTACGTGTGGACCGGGAAGAACGTGATGTTCTCCTACTTTGTGCACGCGGCCAAGAACCTGCTGGCGGTCATCTTCATCTACGCCATCCCGCCCGAACTCTTTGAGCAGCTACAGCAGGTCCAGCCCTAACCCAACCAACGCGGGGTCAGATACAGCCGGTGCCTGGCCGCCAGATGGGCCGTATCTGACCCCGCGTTGCAATGCCGGGGGGAGCATCGCCCAGCCGCCCCCTACCCAGCAGCCACCCGCCGTCGTATTTTGGTGGGATGGGACTGAACATCCAGATCGTCGTGGACAGCAAGAACCCGCATAAGCTCGCCGACTGGTGGGCGGAAACCTTGGACTGGGCCGTTGAGCCACAGGACGAGGGCTTCATCCGTTCCATGATCAGCCAGGGCTACGCCACGGACGCCGAGACGTTGGTCCATAGGGGCAAACTCGTGTGGAGGACAGGACAGGCCATCCGCCCGGTCGAAGAACTCAAGGCCAAGGCACCTGCCCGCCGCATCCTGTTCCAGACGGTGCCGGAAGGAAAGACCGTCAAGAACCGCGTCCACTGGGACGTGCGCCTGGATGGCCGGGACAAGGATGACGTCCGGAAGGAACTCGAAGCCCGCGGCGCCAGCTTCCTGTGGACGGCTGGCCAGGGCCCGCTCGAATGGCACACCATGGCCGATCCGGAGGGCAACGAGTTCTGCATCAGCTGAGCCGATTACTAGACTTGTCCGGTGAGCAACCAACTTCCCGCCAAGGTGTCCGATGTCTTTGACCCCACCCGCTGGCGCACCGTGTCCGGTTTCGACGGCTTCCAGGACATGACGTACCACCGGCAGGTAGAACGCTCCGAAGACGGCACCGTCATCCGAGACCTGCCCACCGTCCGGATCGCCTTCAACCGCCCGGAAGTCCGCAACGCCTTCCGCCCCGGCACCGTGGACGAGCTCTACCGCGCCATGGACCACGCCCGGATGAGCCCGGACGTCGCCACCGTGCTACTCACCGGCAACGGCCCCTCCCCCAAGGACAGCGGGCACAGCTTCTGCTCCGGCGGGGACCAGCGCATCCGTGGCCGCGACGGGTACAGGTATGCCGACGGCGAGACGCAGGAAACCATCGACCCCGCCCGCGCCGGCCGCCTCCACATCCTCGAGGTCCAGCGGCTGATGCGGACCATGCCCAAGGTGGTCATCGCCGTGGTGAACGGCTGGGCTGCCGGCGGCGGGCACTCCCTGCATGTGGTCTCGGACCTCACCATCGCCTCCCGCGAGCACGGCAAGTTCAAGCAGACGGACGCCACCGTGGGAAGCTTCGACGCCGGGTACGGCTCTGCCCTGCTGGCCCGCCAGATCGGCCAGAAGTCTGCCCGCGAAATCTTCTTCCTGGCCCGAGAGTACTCGGCGGATGACATGGTCCGGATGGGCGCCGTCAACGAGGCCGTGGACCACGAGCGCCTCGAAGAGGTGGCCCTGGAATACGCCGCGGACATCGCACGCCAGTCACCCCAGGCCATCCGTATGCTGAAATTCGCGTTCAACCTTGCCGACGACGGCCTGGCCGGCCAGCAGGTCTTTGCCGGCGAAGCCACCCGCCTGGCCTACATGACGGACGAGGCCGTGGAAGGAAAGGAAGCCTTCCTGGAAAAACGGGATCCGGACTGGTCCCGCTTCCCGCACTACTTCTAGGCACCTTCGAGGCACCTCCTCGGTACAAAACTTCCAAGCCGGCCGGCCTCCAGGCTTCCGGCTGACTTCACAAGGCAGGACGGCACATGAATCTCGGAACCCAGACCATCGGTCCCACGGACATCGACCCGGTGCTTAAAGCCCTGGCCGCCGCCCTCCACGGTGAGGGACCCGCCGTCGAACTTTCCGTGAGCCCCAACGGCGAACTGGTAGTGGGACACACCGAGACGCCCGGCTGCGATGACGCCGTGGCGGTGGTCCGCACGTCCGGCTCGACGGGCGCGCCGAAGGCCACGATCCTCACGGTCGAGGCGCTGGCGGCCTCATCCATGGCCACCGCCCTGGCGCTCAAGGGCGAGGGCCAGTGGCTCCTGGCGCTGCCGGTGCAGTACGTGGCCGGCGTGCAGGTGCTGGTGCGCTCGCTGTTCGCCGGCACCCGGCCGTGGGTCATGGACATGTCCGGCGGCTTCACCCCCGAGGCCTTCACGGCAGGCGCCCTGGAACTGACCGACAAGCTCCGCTTCACCTCGCTGGTGCCCACTCAGCTCCAACGCCTCCTGGAGGCGCCGTCGCCGGAGACCCTGGCCGTGCTGCGCCGCTTCAACGGCATCCTGCTGGGCGGCGCACCGGCGTCGGCCGGACTGCTGGACGCAGCCCGCGAGGCCGGCGTCAGGGTGGTCACCACATATGGGTCCGCGGAAACCTGCGGCGGCTGCGTGTACGACGGCGTGCCGCTGGAAGGCGTCCAGGTTCGGGTGGCCGAGGACGGCCGCATCCTGCTCGGCGGCGACACAGTGGCCGCCGGGTACATGGATGCGCCCGAAGCGACGGACACGTTCTTCGAGGAGGACGGCGTCCGCTGGTACCGCACCAATGACCTCGGCACGCTGGACGCGGACGGCCGGCTCACCGTGCTGGGCCGCGCCGACGACGTCATCATCAGCGGCGGGGTCAAGGTCTCTGCCGCGCATGTGCAGGAAGAGCTGGAAAAGTTCGACGGCGTCGCGGCGGCTTTTGTGGCCGGCGTCCCGTCCACGGAATGGGGCCAGGCCGTGGCCGCCTTTGTTGCCCTCGATGGAAGTAACTCTGGCGCCGGTGCCACGGGCACCCCTACCGGGGATCACGCCGTCGTACTCAAAGAGGAATGGCACCGGCGGCTGGGCCGCCTGGCACCGAAAACCGTGCTGGCCGGCCCGGAGCTGCTGATGCTTCCCAACGGCAAGCCGGACCGCCTGGCGATGATCGACCGGCTCAACGCGCTGCATCAGGGAAAGTAGAGTAGAGCTGCACCGGCGGCCCGTTCGCGGCCGCCACCACCGTTTCACCGTTCTCCCGACCCAACACGAGGTACTGACCGTGGCCACAGCCGCACAATGGATCCAAGGCGCCCGCCTCCGCACGTTGCCGGCCGCCATCGCCCCGGTACTGATCGGCACCGCCGCGGCCTACGAGCTGGATTCTTTCCGCCCCGTTAATGCCGTGCTGGCCGCCCTGGTGGCACTGCTGCTGCAGATCGGCGTGAACTACGCCAATGATTATTCGGACGGAATCCGCGGCACCGACGAGGACAGGGTGGGGCCGCTGCGGCTGGTCGGATCCGGGACGGCCCGCCCGGAGCACGTCAAATATGTGGCCTTCGGAACGTTCGCGCTGGCCATGATGTTGGGCCTGGTTCTGGTAATCATCACCCAGAGCTGGTGGCTGATCCTGGTGGGTATCGGCTGCGTCATGGCCGCCTGGGGCTATACCGGCGGCAAGAACCCCTATGGCTACATGGGCCTGGGCGACGTTTTCGTGTTTGTCTTCTTCGGCCTGGTGGCAACCCTCGGCACCACCTACACCCAGGCCGGCCAGGTCAGTCTGCCATCCGTGGTCGGTGCGATCGGCACCGGGCTGATCGCCTCGGCCCTGCTGATGGCCAACAACGTCCGCGACATCCCCACCGACATCCAGGCCGGCAAAAAGACCCTGGCCGTGCGTCTGGGTGACAAGCACGCCCGCGAAAGCTATGTGCTGATGCTGGCCGTGGCCATCCTCCTGGTGGTCATCCTGGCTCCCGGACGTCCGTGGATGCTGATTGTGCTGCTGCTCATCCCGGCCTGCTTGATGCCCGCCTGGCTGATGATCAACGGCCGCAAGCGCAAGAGCCTCATCCCCGTACTCAAGCAGACCGGCCTGATTAACCTGGGCTACAGCCTGCTGTTCTCACTGGGGCTGGTGCTCAGCCACGGATTCTAAGCCGGCTCCAGGCCGGCTAGGCCTCGGGGGACTTTGTTTCGGGCGCCTTCGGGCCGCTGTTCCGGATGGTGATGTCCGGGTTGGCGTCCAGGAGGCTGTCTTCGGCTTCGGCATCGGCCACCTCGCCTTCGCTGCGCAGCGGCTTGGCCTTGCCGGAGAGCCGGCCGTGAATGGCGGCAGCGGCGTCGTCGCGCTGTTTCTGGAAGAAAAGGTAGCTGACCGCAAACGCGATCAGCGCTGCGCAGATGACTGACAGCACCGCCCCCAGCTTCAGGAACATAAAGAGCACAAAGAGCGGCGCAAACAGCGCCAGCCGGATCAGGGAGTATTTTAGAAAAGCCACGGTGCAAGTTTAGCCGCCCTGCCTGAACGCCCCCGGCCTGCGGACGATAGACTTAATGGCATGCTCTTCCGTGTGGTTCTCGCCGTCGCCGTTCTCGTCATCTTTGTGTATGGCCTGGTGGACGTGATCCGCACTGACGGCCGCCTCACCCGCGGGATTTCCAAGCCGGCCTGGATCGTGGTGATGATTGTCCTTCCGGTGCTCGGCGCCATCCTGTGGCTGCTGATCGGCCGTCCCCGCGACTCAGCTCCGGTCCGCCAACCACGCAGCCACCCCACCGCGCCGGATGATGATCCCGATTTCCTCCGCAACCTGGAAATGCGCCGCCGGAACCAGGCTGAGGCCGCCCGCCTCAAGAAACTCAAAGATGACCTTGAGGCGAAGGCCAAATCCGACGGCGGTCCGGCGGGCACCGGGCAGGACAGCACCGGCAAACGGGGCAACGGTGGGATCGGCCACGACGAAGCCGACGATGCCAGCACGGGAGACGCGGACAGCCACGATACCGGCGACATAAAGTAGGAAAATATGGCGCAGCACCCCGACGGAGAATCCCAACAGCCTCTTGCACCCGCCGCGGCCGCCAGCCCGCCGCCGCCGCGGCCCGGGCTGTCCTACGCCGCTCCTGCGCCCATCGTGGTCATTCCGCCGACACCGCGGAGTGTCCGCTTGGGGGGGGCATTCTGGCTGTTCAGCTTCGTGGCAGGCGTGGCCGTGCTTATCGGTTCGTTCCTGACCCGCGACTCACACCTGGAGCGGCTCCGCACTGTGGTGGACCAGATGTCCCCCGGCGGCGGACCTGACGCTGTGACCACATCCGCGACCATTGTTTTCTGGGGCAGCCTGGGCGCCCTGCTGCTGGTGATCCTGCTCGAAGCGGCGGCGCTGGCAATTTTCTCAGCGCGCCGCGGCTGGTCCCGCTGGCTCATGATCCCGCTGCTGGCCGGGCAGGTGGTGTGCATGGTGGTGGCCTCAGCTTTCCTCGTCCCCGACGGCGACGCCGGCAGCTACGTTGTGATGCTCTGGGGAGCCCAGCTACTCCTTGCGTTCCTCGGCCTGGTGGCGGTTTTCGTGCCCTCGGCCGGCGGGTGGCTCAAGGCAGCGCGGATCCAGTCGGCGCAGTTCAGGCCGGCGCGGACGCGGCAATAAGGGCTGAGCTCAGGCGGACTGCGCGTGCAGCTGCAGCGCCGAGCATTCAGCCACGACACCCTCACAGCTGCGCATCACCACCCGGCAGGCCTCCACGGCTGAGCGGTCCGTCAACGGGTTTTCCGATACTGTCCGCCAGCGGTCCACGCAGCGGCGGGCTTCGGCCAGGACTTCGTCCGGTCCGGCATCCGGCGCCAGCCCCATCCTCAGGGCAGACGCCGCTCCCCAGCCGCCGACCAGCCTTTCGGCTTCCGCCGCCAACTCATCGTTGAGGGATACACCGGTGGTACGGATCGTGGCGAGCAAGCGGAGCTCACGGAACTCATGGGCGTTGGCCTGAAGGCGTTCCAGGGCAGCGGCCAGGTGGCCGGCACCCTCCCGGGGCACAGTGCGCAGCAGGCCTTCCACTCCCACCAAGGCAGTGCGGGCTTTGAGGGCATCCCCGCGGGCCTGGAACTGTCGCGCCACAAGATGCAGCAACGGGTCCAGGCCGCTGCGCCGGGCCAGTTCATGCGCCAGTGGCGTGGGCTCGGTGAAGCCGCTCCGGATCAGCACCACGCCCAACCGAATCCCGAACAGGCCGAACCGCTCCAGGAGCGAGGCACGGGCTTCAGCGCCCAGGCCTTCCGGGACAGAGGCCCTGATGAACCTGTCCGCCGAGAGCAGCATCCGCTCCCGGGCGGACCGCTCCATGCCGGCCAGGACCTGCAGGGACTCGAAGTCCGACTGGCGCATGCTGCGTGCGCTCTGCGCCAGCAGCCCGGCCACCGGGACCACCCCCAACGCCAGCTTGCGCAGGCTGTGGTCCCGGCGGTACCGGTCAGCGATGTCACCCGCGGAGAGCAACGAATCAATGCGGCCCGCACCGATCTCATCGGCCCGGGACAGCACGGCAAGGGCGTTCACGGTTCCCGACCTACCCGCCTCGGTATCCCTGAAGGATTCGAGGAACCGCAGGTCCGAGGCGTGCATGTGGCGCATCAGGTAAATGATGGCATCAGCCTCGGAGGGCGCGTCCACGGGGATGAGGAAATCGGTGGACCGGGCAGAGACGTTTTCGGACAACGAGGCAATTCCCGGGGTGTCTATCAGCGTGAGCTCGCGCAGGGCCGGCGAGGGCCACTCCACCACCAGCCGTTCCATGTCCTCGGCGCGGGCGTTGCCCAGGACAAACACCAGGCGGCCGTCCACGCGCTTCAGCGGCAGGATGTGCGGTTCACCGGCAATGGGGTAGGCCGTAATCCGGGGTGTGTGCCCGTAGCGGTACCAGGTCACAATCTTTGTGCATTCCCCGGTGTCGGTCGGGGCGATCTCCTCGCCGATAATGGCGTTCAGCAGCGTGGATTTTCCCGCCTTGGCCATGCCTGCCACAGCGATCCTGAGGGGCTCGGACAGCCGCCTGGCGAAGGCTTCCAAGGCCGCAGCCGCAGCGGGGTCGTCCGCATACAGAAGCAGGGCGTCCTGGATCAGGTCCCCCACTCCCGTGCTGATGGACTCCTTCATCTGGCCTCCGCAACCACCGGCGCCGTGCCCACCGACGGCCCGCCCGCCGTCGGGCTTCCCGGCGCCGGGGATTGCGACACTTCGGCGGCCAGCAGGGAAGCCGCATGGTGCAGGGCGTCCACCTTCTTGAGCTCGGCCTTGATCTCGCGGATGCGGATGTCCTTTTCCAGCGTGTACGTGGTGGCTGCCTTCTGGGCTGCGGATACCGAGTCCGCCAGGGAGCGGTGGTGTTCGTCGGCGATTTCCGTGAAGTGGTCCCGGGTGGAGCGCTGCACCAGGCGGAGGCGGTCCTTGAGCTGCTTGCCCACCTGGAAGGTGACATCGTCCAGCTGGCGGCGGACCAGCGCTTTCGCTTCGGCCTGCCGGCGCTTCAGCCGGGCTTCCTTGTCCTCCCGGTACGCCTTGCGGCCCAGCAGCAGGCCCGCGCCCACGGACAGGGGATTGATCAGGGCCATACCGAAAATTCCGGTCAGGAGCCCGAACATCAGCACGCCGCCGTAGGATCCGCGCATGCCGATCAGGACCTTCTGCAGGGGGTTCACGTGCCCGTCGTCGAGGGTTGGCATATTGTCCACGGGGTCCAGGGCATCGCCGGTGTCCGAGACGTGCAGCACGGGCAGGGCCACTTCGTCCTCCGAAAAATGCTCCGCCACCTGTGCGGCCAGCCACTGCGCGCGTTCGCTGGTCCAGACAAACGTGTCCGAGATCGCGGCGGCGGCGCACTCCTCGAGCCACGCGGAAAACTGGGTCCAGGTGGGGCCGGGGTCGCCCTGGTCAATAGCGGCCTCGGCTTCGCGCTGTATGCGCCGCAGCCGGTCGCGCAAGTCGTACTCCATGTCCGCGATCAGGTCCCCGATGCCGTCGTTGAGCGTGATTTGCCACCTGGCAGACCGTTTGCGGAGCTCATCGGCCTGCGACTTCGCCTCCTCCAGCCCGGCAATCATCTGCGGCGTCCCCTCAGGATCCTCAAGAGCTCCCAACTCGGACCGCAAGGACAGGCGCAGGTTCTCGGTCACGGAGAGCAGATCCTGGCTGACGGAGCGCCGTTGCAGGCGTTCCGCTTTCCCCACAATTTCATTGCGGAGATGGCCTATCAGCCCGGGGAAACCTGACTCCACATTGAGCTCGCTGTCCTGCAGGCGGGCGGCCTCCAGCCGGAGGTCTGAGGAAACCGCGAACAATGGGATGTCCGGCGCCACCTGCGCGAGCTGGGCCCGGTCCATGGCCTCCACACGCCGCCAGTCCGGATACAGGTCCGTTTTGGACAGGATGCCCGCAACGCTCGGGGTAATCCGCATGGCCTGGCGCAGGAACCGCATTTCGGGCTCGGTGTACTCCTGGGAGGCATCTGACACGAGCAGCATGGCGTCCGCGGTGGGCAAGGCCGTCAGGGTGGTCAAGGTGTGCGAGGAGCCCAGTCCTCCCACACCCGGGGAATCGATGACTGTGAGTCCACCGCCCAGGACCTTACGGGGCAGGAACACCTCGGCCGCTACCAGCTTCTTGACGTTCCCGGGGTTGCCCCGCTCGGAAACGTAAGCCGCCAGGTCGGCTATGTTGATGGGCTGCCGCTCCAGTCCGGCTTCGTCGCCGGGCTCTGTGCCGGCTGTGGGCAGCAGGATGGCGGCGGACGCGGGGTCCCCGTGGCGCACCAGGGTGGGCACCGAGGTGGCGATGTCGTCGTCGACCGGGCACACGGGGGCGTTCACCAGGGCGTTGATAAGTTTGCTTTTGCCTTGCTTAAATTCCCCCACCACGATCACGCGGATACTGGGATCCTTCAGTCGGCGCAGGGTATGGTCCAGGCGTTTGTGCAGGTCCGCGCGGTCCCCGGTCCCCACCAGTTCGATGCCCTGCTCCACCAGCGACGCCAGCTGGCCGGAGTTCATCGGAACCGACGTCCGTCCAGGGACTCCCGGTCGTTGCGATTCAGCCATAATTTGTCCTTTGCAGCTGGGGTGCGGGTGGGACGGGGGATAATCCGCGAAGAGCCCGGCAGGAGGCTGGTGGCCTCTGCCGGGCGCTCCCGGTACCCGGAACTGATGCCTAGAGAACGATCGTCGAATCCTCGACTGCGACGTCTGTTTCGACGTCCAGATCGGTGTTGGTGGAGTTGTCCGAGTTGTCCTGGAAAGAGTCCTCGACCTCAACCGGGTTGAAGGAATCAACAACCTCCACCTCGGTGGTCTCGGTCTGCGAGTTGTCGTTGAAGGAGTCCGCCAGGTCCACGGCCACGTCGGTGTTGGTGGAGCTGTCCACGGAGGAGTTGTCCTGGAAGGAATCCTCGATCTCGACGGCAACATCTGTGTTGGTGGAGTTATCCGAGTTATCGGAGTTGTCCTGGAAGGAATCCTCGATCTGCACCGAGTTGTCCATGGAGTTGTCGGAGTTGTCGTTGAACGAATCAGCGACATCAACGTCAACGTCGGTGTTGAACGAATCGTCCACATCCAGCTGGCTGTTGCCGATGTTGACATTGCCGCCGGCGGTGATCGAGTTGTCCGTGGAGTTATCCGTGGTGTTGTCCGTGTTGTAGGAGTCACTGGTGTTGTAGGAATCCCGGACGTTGTTGTCGTCCCCGGCAGCCAGGGCCTGGTCGCCGGAAGCGATGACAGCCTCGTTGTCGAACCACTGGTTCACATCGCCGTCGGCCCAGATGTTCTGGTTGACGGACTGGTCCGTGACCGTGTCGCGATCATCCACCGTTGACGTGTAGGAGTAGTTGTTCACTACGTGGTTCAGCTGCTGGACGGCGTGGGCGTGGTCGTCGTGATCGTGGTGACCGCCGCCGGCAGGAGGCGGGGTGTGACCCGCACCGCCGCCTCCAGGAGGCGGGGTGTGGCCGGCGCCGCCGTTGCCGCCGGTCCACGAGGTGTTCCCGCCGGTGTTGTACTCCCGGTCGAAGGAAGAAGCGTTAACACTGATGGGTGCGTAGTCCAGGACAACCGGCATGGCGGCGTCAACGTCCGCGGAGCAGACTTCGCGCAGGCCGGCATCCTCGAGCGATCGCTCCGGATCGTTCAGGAACTCCTCGGCAGCGGCGGGGTTGTTGAACAGGCCCATCAGGAACTGGACGAGCTGGTTTGCGAGTGTAGGCATTGGATGGGCCTCAAATCTTCTCGGAGTTGTGGATCGCCGGGCCTCGGTGCCGGGCTTAAATCAAACCTAAGGTCCTTCGTAGGGGCCGGGCATCGGGTTGTGTCCCCGTACCCGGATGCCCCGCATTAGGGGTTTGCCTGTTTCGTGGCTAGGGGCAGCACGGCTCAGTCCGGGCCCGGATGATCTGCCCTTAGCGCCAGCCTCAGGCGCACCAGCAGATCGGAGCGGTTTTCGGCCCCAAGCCTCCGCCGCATCCTGGCAATGTGATGTTCAGCGGTCCGGGGGGAAATGTAGATGGCTTCGCCGATTTCCCGGTAGGTCTTCCCTTCCAGGACCAACCGCGCCACTTCCTTTTCGCGTTCGCTGAGCCCCGAGGCGTCAGGATGCGCGCCATGATTGTTCTCGGCTGCGCTGCGGCGCACTTCCGGTGACAGCCCGTCGGGCGGCCCGGTGGTTCTGCCCTGCGGGTGGAGGTCCCTGGCGCAGGCAAGGAGCCGCATCATGTCCCTGCGCTCGTCTACCTGCGCGGCAGCATGTCCTGCCAGCCGGGCCCCTTCCCACGGCATGCCCACCACTTTCAGTCCCCGGGCAGCGTTCTCCACATCCGTCGTCTGGAACCGGCCGGCCAGGACGCTGACCCAGGCCTTGCCTGCGGCGGCGAGCACAGCGGCCATGTGACTGTAGTCCGCGGCCCGCACCAGCGCTGCCGCATGCGGGGCAAGGTCGGCCGGGCTCTGGTTCAGCAGGGCAGCCTGGACGGCCGCCCAGTGAAGCGGAACGGCCCACAGGGGTGGCTCCCCCAGCTTGGTCAGCAGAGCCCACGCTTCATCCAGATAATCCGCGACGCGCCGTGTCTCCCGCAACCGGGCGGCAGCAATCATCAGTTCGCCCCACGGCAGCAGGCTGTAAAGGTCGACGGCGGAGTGCAGCATCGCTTCGCGGGCGCGCTCCCAGGCCATCACCAAGTCATGGACGTCGCCGCTACGCCGCGCAAGGCCCACTTCCAGGGCCGCGCACAGGAACTCGTCCCTGGGAACCAGCGGCCAGTGGTTGGCTTTGGAGGCTTCGTTGATGGCCAGCCGTGCTTCGCCAGCATCGTCCTGCTGCATGGCCGACCACGCCTGCAAGAGGTGGAGCCGTGGCTTGGCGGCGTCACCGCCCTGCCTCGCGGCGACGGCGGAGCGGATGATGGTGTCCGCTACGTGGGATTCACCGCTGTGGAGGGCCAGTAACGCGGCCAACGCTCCAGGCGTGTCCGGAAGGGGCAGCGCCGAACCGGACGCGTTGAGCATGTCCGAAGCATGGATCAGCAGGGGGAGGCCCTTGTGTGGATCCCGCTCCATCGACTCCATCACGCCCTTGCCCGTTTGCGAAAGCGCTACCGCCAGTAGGGTGGGCGACACCGGTGCCGACCCGGCGGGAAAGACCTCTTCCGCGCCCGCCCGGTCGCCGCTGCCGATCATGGCCACCGCGGCAAGCGGGGCGGACCGGCCCATGTTCGCCGGACCAAGCCAGGCATAGAGGTCGGCACTGCGGACCAGCAGCCCTCGCTGTGCCCAGACGGAAGCAGCAACATCGACGCCAAGCCTGACATCCGGCGGATCGGAGCTCACCAGGAGCCCGTCAATAATCCGGCCGGCGGCGTCGAGGTCGCCCGTGGCGGCTGCGGCCTGGGCGCGGCGGGCAGCGATGCGCAGTTCGTCCGCCCCTGCCAGCAGCGCTTCGCTGTACAGCTGGGCGGCCAGACCGGGGTTGTGCTCCAGTGCTTTGTCCGCTGCGGTTTCGAGTTCGGCGGCGACCCTCGGGTCCGCCAGTCCGCCCCTCGCCAGCTCGCGGGCAAGGTCGCCGAAGGGCCGGCGCTCGGCCGAAACAAAACCGACGAGTTCCCGCTGCAATGCATGCACCCGGGCTGTGGGCGTGCCGTTCAGGAGCGCGTGCTGCGCGGGGCCGACGACGGTCCCGTCGGCAAGCAGCAGACCCGAGGCCTCGGCGCGGTGTACCACGGCGTCCAGGCCCGGACTGTCAGGGCTTTCCAGCTTGTGCGCCAGCGCACCGGGCAGCGGACCGGGCAAGGTGAAGCCCACGGACAACGCCAGCACGAGTTCCCGGACTGCCGCGTTCTCGCCCCGCAACTGCTGTGCCATGTCAGTGGCTCCGCCGGGCGCCGACGTCCCTGCCTCGTGCAGTTCCCGTTCGTGCTGCGTTTGATCGGCGGCCATGCCTCAGACCGCCGCTTCGGTGGTTGGCGCGGGATCCATGGTGGGTGACGGCTCGGCAACCGGGTCAGGTACCGGTGCAGGGTCCGTCGTCGGGTCAGGCACCGCCTCCAGGACCGTCGTTGGCTCGGGGGCCGGCGCCGCGGAGGTGGTCGGATCCGGTGCAGGCTCCGTCGTCGGGTCGGGTGCGGGAGTCGTCGGGTCCGGAGCCGACTCGGTGGTCGGGTCCGGCGCGGGATCCGTCGTCGGGCCGGGAGCCGGGTCAGTTATAGGAGCCGGGGCAGGGTCAGTTGTAGGAGCCGGGGCCGGGTCAGTGGTCGGATCGGGCACAGGAACGACGGGCACCGTGCCCGCGTCCGTTGTCGGGTAGGTCACCGGACCTGGAAGGGAACCTCCGGAACCCGGTGCGGGCTCACCCGAGGTACCCGTTCCGGCAGCGGCCCCGCCGGCGACCGGTTGGCCGGCTACGGTTGGTGGCCTGCTGGTGGGCGACGCAGCGATGTCCAGTCCCGCAGCACTGGCCGCCACATTGCTGTTCTCCGGCCTGGCGCTGGCTTCAATCCCCTGCACCGGGGCCTGCGCCGCGCCTGCTCCCGCCGCGGCACCCCCGGCCCCGGAACCGCCCGCCGCCGAACCACCGGCGCCGGTTCCCGGAACCGCGGCATCTCCGGCGGCGGCATTCGCCGCGTCTGCTCCCGCCGGGACGAACATCGCCGTGAGGCTGCCGAGTCCGTCGGGGCTTTGGGCTGCCGTCGCCGTAAGCCCCGTGAAGAGGGCCGCTACCGCTGCTACCGCCGTCAGCCGCACGGTGGAACGGGGCCCGTGTGCACCGGCCTTGCGCCCGGGGGCATGGGCACCGCCGGCACGGGCTCCAACGGAGTGTGCGGCAGCACCGGCGTCGGCAGGCCGGGACCAGCTGGCACGTCGGCCCGCTGCTCCAGGATGCCCCTCAGCCAGTGTGAGGACGACGACGGCTGCCGGCTGAGCGGTCAAGGCAGCAGGCTGCGCGGTCGCCTCCGGCTGTGCGCGGAGGGCGGCAACCGCGGCGCCGAGGCAGATGGATGACTTGGGATCGGCATCCACGGCGATGGGCCGGTCCAGCTGCTCCGAAATCAGCTGCGCGACCAGGGGAATGCGCGACGAGCCGCCGATGAGAAGCACCGCGGACAGGTCAGCCGGGGTGAGCCCCAGGTCCTGGAGCGAACGCTCCAAGGCATCCACTGTCTCCCGGATGGGCTCGCTGATCATTGCCTCGAACTCGGAACGGACCAGCCGCACCTGCTGCTGGAACCCCGGCAGCAGCACCCAAATGCTGGCCTCGCTGTCCGCGGACAGTGCCTCCTTGGCTTCAACACACTCCCGCCGCAGGCGCGACAGGGCCGCCAGGGCGCCGGGCGCCGACGGGTCAAGATTGGCCAGGCCCTGCCCGGCGTGATCGGCAACGTACCGCAGGACCGCCGCGTCGAAGTCGGCGCCACCCAGCCCCTCGATCCCTTCGGGACGGCCCAGGAGTTCAAAGTGTCCGGCGTCTGTTTTCTTCAGGACGGCGGTGTCGAAGGTCCCGCCACCGAGGTCGTAGACGGCGATGGTGCTGCCGTCCTCCACGCGCATCTGGGCGGCGTAGTGCAGCGCCGCCGCTTCCGGTTCGCTGATCAGGGTGACGTTGGCCAGGTCTTTTGCCGCCAGGGCAGCGAGGATGCGCTGGGTCCGGTGCGCGCCCCAGGAGACAGGGTGGGAAAGGATAATGTCCGACGGCGGCGCGCCCTCGCGCTCTTCCGCCCGGTCAGCGACCCAGCGCGCCATCGTGGCGAAAACGTCCTCAGCGGGAAGGGAAAGCGTGCCTACCGCAATGGGGACGTCGTCCCCCACCCGCCTTTTGAATTCCCGCACCACCCGCTCCGGAGAGTCGAGGCCGCGGCGTTCGGCAGCCTCCCCCACCAGGACGGGGCCTTCCTCGGGGTAGTACACCACAGATGGCACGGCCGCTCCGCGGAGGCCCAGCGGCAGGCTCTCCGCAACACGCGA
This sequence comes from Pseudarthrobacter sp. S3, assembly GCF_050156905.1. Classification (NCBI taxonomy): domain Bacteria; kingdom Bacillati; phylum Actinomycetota; class Actinomycetes; order Micrococcales; family Micrococcaceae; genus Pseudarthrobacter; species Pseudarthrobacter sp. S3. Next base: position 3,514,582 of record NZ_CP189583.1, read on the forward strand.
AGCATTCTGATCAATCCGGACTATGGCGGCGGCGGTGAAACTGGTCCCGACATCAACGGCCAGAACATAGTTCATGGGCACCTCGGCAAAACGCAGCTAGTTGCCTGCGAGCTTCATCACTGACAACTCCCACCAAGGTAGCATCACCGTCTGCGGGGCAACACCCTTATTCATACATCGATTGGCGTATTGACTGGCCGCTTCCGGGGACGCCCGGAGAAACCCCAGTTCAGAGGCCCGAGTAGGAGTGCAGACCGTTAAAGAACTGGTTGACGATGGTGAAATTGAAGACCACGCAGAGGTAGCCGACGATCGAGAGCCAGGCCGCGCGGGTGCCGGTCCAGCCACGCGTGGCGCGGGCGTGCAGGTAGCCCGCGTAGACCACCCAGATCACAAACGTCCAGACTTCCTTGGTGTCCCAGCCCCAGAACCGGCCCCAGGCCTTTTCGGCCCAGATGGCGCCGAACATCAGCGTGAAGGTCCAGCCGATGAACGCGATGGCGTTGATCCGGTAGGACAGGTTTTCCAGGCTCAGGGCCGAGGGAACCAGGCGCATAAAGCCAAGCTTGTCCGCGCCCCCGGCGGCCACCGTCTTTTGCCGGTGCGTCTGCACCAGCTGCAGGGCGGACATCGCGAACGTGAGGGTGAAGAGGGACGATGACATCACGGCGATGGAAACGTGGATGACCAGCCAGTAGCTCTGCAGCGCCGGAACCAGGTGGCCCACGGGCGTCCAGAACGCCACCGAGGCGGCCACGAGCATGATGATTACCAGGCCCACCACGAAGGTGCCCAGGAAGCGAAGGTCGCGGCGGATCAGCACCAGCAGGAACACGGCCGTGACAACGAACGCCCCCGTGGTGAGGAACTCATACATGTTGCCCCAGGGCACGCGGCCGGACCCGATGGCACGCGTGATCACGCCGGCGCCGTGGATCAAGACACCGAGGACCGTGAGGGCGACGGCGACCCGCGCCGGAACGCGCCGTTCCGCCGCGTAGCGCATGTCGGCGTCGGCGGTCTGCCCTGCCCCGGAAGCCGGCCCGCCCTGCTTGGCAACGGACGACGACGGCCGCTCGGCCCGTCCCACGGGTCCGGCCAGGTGTGAGTCCACCCTGTCCGCTACCGCGGCTGAGCCAGCCAACGCTCCAACAGACGCACCGGCGCCGGCCATCGCGGGTACCCTGGCCCCGGCAGCCTCGGCCGCTTTCAGGTCAATGGCGCGCAACGCTTTGCTGCTCTTCGCGAGGTCCCAGGCGAAGGCGATGAAGGCCACGGTGTAGGTGCCGGCGGCGAGCAGCATAAACAGCTCGCTGTACTGGCCCATTGTTTCGTTGATGGCGAACGGCATTACTTGTCCTTTTTCGGCCCGGTGGGGCCAGCTGGGGAGGTGAGCGAGACTGCGCCATTATCGCCCTGGCGGCTGGGAGTTTGCTGGGTGACGCTGGAAGCAGAGTCGGAATCGGGATCCTCGAGCTGCCACTCTTCGGACAGCAGCTTCCGGATGACGGCCACCTCCGCGGCGAGCCGGTGGTCCTCACCGCGGGCAAGCAGGCCATACTCCACCATGGTCCGGCCATCCTCGTGGGTTCCGGTCCGGATCCAGACGCGGCGCCGGTTGACGTAGAGCGAGACGATCAGGCCGCCCACGGCCAGCAGCGCGAATATGAGCGCGTAGAGCTGGCCCGGGTTGTGGTGGATGTCTACGCCCACGTATCGCTTCACGCCGTCGAAGCTGATGCTCCCCTTGCCGTCCGGCAGGGTGTAGCTCATGCCGGGCGCCAGGGTGATGCCGCCGGCCTCCAGGTTGCGGGCGTTCAGCGGGGTCAGGTCCTTGACGTCGATTTCGAAGACGTTCTGCGGCGAGCCGCTGTCCAGTCCAAGGTCGCCGTAATACGAGTTCAGGGACAGCCGCGGGTTGAAAAGATCGGGGTCGCCGCTGAAGGACACGCCCTTATCGTTGACGAACGCCGTCGGGAGGAAGAACCCCTGGAACCCGAGCTGCTCCGGCTTGGCGTCCGGGACCTTGATCACCAGGGACGAGTAGTAGTTGTCACCCTGGAGTTTGGCCACCACGGGACCCTGCATGGCCACGTTGCCGGCGCCGTCGCGGATTGTTACCACCGGCGCGTAGCCGTTGCCGGTCAGGTAGATGCTGGTGCCGCCCAGGGTCACGGGATCGTTGACCTTCAGGACTTCCTGCCTGGCAGGCGAGTCCGGGGTTTCCCGGGTGGTGACTTCGGCGTTGAAGTCGATGGGCTGACCGATTTTGCCTGGTGATTCGCGGTCAAACAAGACGTCGAATTTGTCCAGCTGGATGGAATACGGCTGCAGCTGGCTGGACTGGAAGTTGGTGCCGGGGGTGAATTGGTCGTAGCCCACCAGCGTGTTCACGAAGGTGTCGCCCTCCACCAGGATGCGCTGGCCGCTGTAGCCGAACAGGCCGCCCACGGCCACGGACACCAGCACGCCGATCAGCGACGTATGGAACACCAGGTTCCCCACTTCCTTGGCGAAGCCGCGCTCGGCGCCCAAAGACGGCCGCGCACCGTCGTCGTCCCTCACGTCAACGCGGTAGCCGCGCTTCTTCAGCACTCCGGCGGCACTGCGGATGGCGTCCGACGCCGGGAGGCCGGCGTCGGCGGGAACCACCAGGGTGCCGTACTCGGGGAGGCGGGAGAGACGTTTGGGGGTCCGCGGCGGCTGGGAGCGCATGGCCCTGTAGTGGGCGATGGCACGCGGGACCACGCAGCCGATCAGCGAGATGAACAGCAGGATGTAGATGGCCGAGAACCAGGCCGACGAATAGACGTCGTAGAGCTGCAGGGTATCCAGCAGCTTCCCGTAGTCCGGGTTGCCCTTGATGTACTGCGTCACGATGGACGGGTTGGCCGGGCGCTGCGGGAACAGGGACCCGGGCACCGCGGCAACGGCCAAGAGGAGCAGCAGGAACAGCGCCGTGCGCATGCTGGTCAGCTGGGTCCAGGCCCACCGCAGCATCTCCACCGGCCCCAGGACCGGCAGCGCCGCCTCAGTTTTGGCTGCGCCAACGGGGGCCGGAGACTTTTTGTTTGCTTTCACGCGCTCGCTCATCAGATTGGCAACTTCACATCGGTTTGGAACCAGTACTGCAATTCGGTGACCCAGGTGCCCCAGACGCCGCTGGCCATCAGCAGGCCCAGCACCACCAGGATCCCGCCGCCGATCCGCTGAATGGCCACGCGGTGCGTGCGGAAGAAGGACATCACGCCCATACCGCGCCGGACCGCCAGTGCGATCAGCAGGAACGGGATGCCCAGGCCCAGGCTGTAGACAAACGCCAGGAAAGCACCCTTGGCTGCTGATGAACCGCCGGACAGGCTCAGGAGCTGGACGGCGGAGTAAGTGGGGCCGATGCACGGGGCCCAGCCGAGTCCAAACGTGAGGCCCAGCAACGGTGCGCCCCACAGGCCGGCCGGCGGCTTGGCGTGGATCTTCGCATCGCGCTGCAGCCAGCCGAACCCGCCCATAAACACCACGCCCATGAGGATGACCAGGACCCCCAGCAGTTGGGTGATCCAGGCATTCTGCGAGCCGGTGATCAGCGTGCCCAGCTGGCCGAACGCGCCGCCCAGCAGGACGAAAATTACCGAGAATCCCAGCACAAAAAGCCCGATGCCCGCAAGCATCCGGCCACGTTTCTGCTTCTCCAGGTCTACGCCGCTCAGTCCGGTGACGTATCCGAGGTAGCCGGGCACCAGGGGCAGCACGCACGGCGACAGGAAGGACACCAGGCCGGCGAGCAGCGCCACCGGGATGGCAAGCAGGAGCGAGCCACTAAGGATAGTTTCGGCGAAGGGGCTGTTCACGGTCCGGGGCCGCCGTTACTCTGCCACGGCGGCGGTGATGAGGGCTTTGAGGGTGCCCTTCTGGACTTCGCCCAGCACGCGCGAGGCCACGCGGCCCTGCTTGTCCAGGACCAGCGTTGTGGGGACCGCTCCCGGTGGGACCAGGCCGGAGACCGCAAGAAGCACGCCGCCGCTCTTGTCATCAAAGCTGGGGTAGGTCAGGTTGAACGTTTTGTCGAAGGCCTCTGCGGTGGCTTTTTCGTCGCGGAGGTTGACGCCGAAGAACCGCACGCCTTGGTCCTTGAACTCCTGGTGCAGCTCTTCCAGGATGGGTGCCTCCACCCGGCAGGGTGCGCAGGCGGCGAACCAGAAGTTCAGGACCGTCACCTTGCCCTGGAAGTCCGCGGGGGCTATCTGGGTGCCGTTGAACAGCGTGCCGTTAATGGCGACGGCGGCCTTGCGGTCCGCCGCCGTGAACTCGGTCACCGAGCCGTCCCCGGCCACGTAGTTCTTGTTGTCGCCGGCTTTGGCCTGCTTTGCGAGGGCGTCTTCCTGCGCACAGGCGGACAGGCCCAGGGTCAGGGCGGTCAGGGCGGCGCCGCCGGCAGCGAGCACTGCGCGGCGGGATGCGGTGCCAGCCGTTGTGCGGGATGTTGTCCGGTTGTCCATCACGTCAGGCTCCGGGGGTGCTGGCGGCGCCGGGAAGGAGCGCGGCAGCGGGCTCACTGTACTCAACACGCAGGAGCGAGCCGTCGTCGTCGAACACCAGGGAGGTGATGGACGTCAGAGTGCACTCGCGTTTGCGCGGGTCATGCCACAGCGGCTTGCCTTCGGCGCTGAGACGGGTGGCCCAGATGGGGAGCTGGTGGCTGACCATGACGGCTTCCGGACCGCCTGTGCCGTAGTCTCCGGCGGCCAGTTCGATGGCTCGGAGCCGGGCGTCCTCAACAGCTGCCCTGACGCGCGCGGCCTGTGCCTTATAAGGTTCGCCCCAGGAGGGCCGGAACGGGTTGACCAGGTGCAGCCAGTGCTTGGGCTTCCGGAGCTCGGCTTTGGTTACCTTTATGCCCTGGAAGTAGTTTTCCGCTTCGATGATGCGGCCCTCCGTGTGGATTTCCAGGCCCAACGCCTCAGCAGTGGGAGCGGCCGTTTCCTGCGCCCTGACCAGCGGCGACGCCGCGAGATAGACGATCCTGGCCCCGCGCGCGGCACGCTCGGCGAAGTGGTCGGCGAGCATCTGCGCCATTTCCCGGCCCAGCTCGGAGAGGTGGAATTCGGGCAGCCTGCCGTACAGAACGCGGTCAGGATTGTGGACCTCGCCGTGGCGGAGCAGATGGACAGTGGATTGGGGCATGTCTACCAGTTTCTCAAAGATGGCGTGCGATCCGAAATCTTCTACATCCAGTAGAACTCAATTTTTTGGAAATATGTTCCGAAACCGGGAACAGAACATGCAAATGCATGTTTATACTGGATGCAGCGGATAGTTGAGGATTCAACAGATGAAGCGTCAAGCTATCCGGATATACCACCTGACAAACCCTAAGGAGAAACATCATGGCTCTTCCCGCAGACGTCACCACCGGCACCTGGACCCTCGACAACTCGCACAGCGAGATCGCCTTCACCGTCCGGCACGCAGGCATCAGCAAGGTCCGCGGCCAGTTCAAGGATGCCGCGGCAACACTGGACCTCGCCGACAACGTGGCCGATTCCAAGGTCAGCGCCATCATCCAGACCGCCAGCTTCGACTCCGGCGATGTCAACCGCGACGGCCACGTCCGCGGCGAAGACTTCTTCGACGTCGAGACGTTCCCGGAAATCTCCTTCGTCTCCAACGGACTCGTGGCCAAAGGCAACAGCTACGAGCTGACCGGGGACCTCACCATCAAGGGGGTCACCCGCGCGGTTGCTTTCGAGACCGAGTTCAACGGCGTGGCTGTGGACCCGTTCGGCATGACCCGCGCCGGCGTCTCCGCGGAAACCACCATCAGCCGCAAGGATTTTGGCCTGACCTGGAACGCCGTACTGGAAGCCGGCGGCGTGCTGGTCAGCGACAAGGTTGCCATCAACCTGGAGCTCGCGTTCATCGCACCCGCAGCATAGTTTTCATCCTGAAGCACCCCGGCCGCCCTACCCCGGAATCTGGCGGCGGGGGTGCTTTGTTTTGTCCCCTAGGTACCGGCGAACCCGCGGTCTACAGTGAGACCCATGAGCAACAATGAAGTGCCACAGCCCCAGCAGCCTCAGCAGCCCGGTGCCGAGCAGCCTGGTCCCCAGCCGTACAGTCAGCCGGGCCCGGCCTACAACCAGCCGGGCCAACCGGGCGGCTTCCAATTTGCGATGCCTACCGACGGCCCTCACAGCCTTAATGACGTTATGCCCAAGGGCGGTTTCTCCGGCATGTTCAGCGTGACCGGGCTGCCCACCGAGCTCAAGATCTCGTACTGGATCTGGCTCATCGGCGGCATGTTGGGAGTCCTTGGCGGCCTGTTGGCAGTGCTGGGCTCGCTGGCGTTGTTCGTTGTGGCACCCGGGCTGGCTGCTGTGTTCCTCCTACTCATCCTGGTGGCCCTCGCCCTGGCCGCGGCCCAGATTGTCCTGGTCCTGAAGATGAAGGAGGGCAAGGAGTGGGCCCGACTGGCCCTCACGATCGTCGCAGGCGTTTCACTGGTGCTCGCCGTGATCGGCGGCAGTGTGGGCGGCGGCAGCGGGATCGGCAACAACTGGCTGGGCTTCCTCATCTCCGCCGCGGCAACCGTCCTGATGTGGCTGCCGAACTCGCAGGCCTGGTTCAACTCCGTCAAGGGACGCGCGTAGACGCATCTCACCCGGCGGGGATGTTAGCCGGGCTGATATGCGCGTTGACGAAGCTGGATAGACAGCTTGTGCGCACGAATATCCGCTGAAAACAGGGCCGTGGACGAACCGGGCTGACTTCCGCCCGAATACCTCTCTGGAATGATCCCCCGCGGCATGCGCCGGGGGTACGGTGGGAACTAAGCCGTACTGGGGGCAGGCCAGTTGGACTGCACCCAGCAGCCGAACTGACATCCGACCTGCAAAGGACCGCTCATGAGCACGCCTGTCCCGCCTCCTGTCCCGAACGAGCCTGAGCCCGGCAACCAACCGCCAGCCCCCCGATACGGCGAGAACAGCCCGCCGTTCGGGCAGCCCACGCCACCTGCGCCGCAGTACGGGCAGAACGCCCCGCAGTATGGCCAGCAGACTCCCCCGGCGCCGCAGTACGGGCAGAACGCCCCGCAGTATGGCCAGCAGACTCCCCCGGCGCCACAGTATGGGCAGAACACCCCGCCGTACGGACAGTCCCCTTACGCGCAGTACCCGTCAGAACAGCCGCAGGCTACTGAATCGAACGGAGTGCCCCGGCTGGTCAATATCTCGTTCTGGCTGCTGATCGGCGCGGGTGTTGTGTACGTCATCAGCCTGCTGATGGGCATCGGCATGCTTGATGATCCTCAGATCCGGAATGCGTTCGACGACGCCATGCTCAGCAGCGGCGCCACTCCTGCTGACTTCAACTACGAAAACTTTAAGGGCATCCTTGCCGGATCGCTCGTAGTCTTCGCGATTATCGGTGCGGGGTTGTACGCACTCGTGGCGTTCTTCGTCCGGAAGGGCAAGAACTGGGCCCGCATCCTCGGCACCGTTTTCGCGGCACTGTCCATTTTTGGCCTCTTTGGCGTACCGAGCTTCGGAACCCTGGGGACTCTGGCGGGGATCGCGGCCATCGTGCTGCTCTACCTGCCGGCGGCGGCCCCGTACTTCCGCAAGCCGCAGCCGTTCGCCAGCCCCTACGGCGCCCCGGGCAGCACGCCTGGCAACCCGTACGGCCAGTAGCAACACAAGGCCAAACCACACCCAAATGGGCGTGGACCCAACCAACGGCCAACGAAACTAGGCGGACTGGTCCGGGGTCTGCGCCCGTTGGGCGTGATAGGCGAGGATCTGCAGCTCGGTGGCCATGTCCACCTTGCGCAGGTTCACGCCCTCGGGGACCTGGAGCATGACGGGGGCGAAGCTGAGGATGCTGTGGACGCCGGCAGCCACCACGCGGTCGCACACGGCCTGCGCCACGGTGGCCGGAAGCGCAAGGACCACCATGTTGGCGCCCGTCCGCTGTAGCACCGCCTCCATGTCCGCGGCGTCGCTGACCCGCAGCCAGCCCACCTCATTGCCCACCACCATCTGGTCGGCGTCGAAAATGGCCACCACGTCAAACCCGCGGGACTCGAAACCGCCGTAACGGGCCAGTGCTTTGCCGAGGTTACCCGCGCCAACAATGGCGACCTTCCAGTCGTGGGTCAGCCCCAGGGCGGCGGAGATGTGACGGCTCAGGTACTGCACTTCGTAGCCCACGCCACGCGTGCCGTAGGAGCCCACGTAAGAGAGATCCTTGCGAAGGGTTGACGAGCTCACGCCCGATGCTTCCGCCAGGGACTCCGAAGATACCCGTTCGACGCCGTCGGACAGCAGCGTGTTAAGGGCGCGCAGGTAGATGGTCAGCCGTGCCACTGCTGCGGGCGGGATCTGCTTGGCCGCCTCTGTACCGTGGGCAGGCTGCGGACCGTGGCCAGGCGGTGTCCCCTGGACGTTCTCTGCACCTTGGACAGCCTGGGGAGATGAATCCAGTGATGTCACTATCCCCTCCATCCCATCGCGTCGTGACTCCACTCTAGAGCCCCGCCGCTAGTGCCAACAAAGCCGGCGTCATTCCGCGAGGCCGCTTTCCTATCAGGCCATGGCGCGTTGGAGGACGCGCTCCAGCCGGGCTTCGTCGATCTTCCAGAAATCGCGCTGGATTCCATCCACCAGAACCACGGGGATTTCCTCCGCGTACCGCTCACGCAGTTCCGGCAGCTCATCCACTAACTGTTCCGTCCACCCAAGTCCCAGCAACGCAGTAACGCGTCCGACGGCGTCGCGCGCGGCTGCGCACAGGTGACAGTCTGCTTTGGTGATGAGGACTACCTCGGGTTTTGCCATGCATTAACCGTAACGCCCCACTGGCACTGGCACTGAAATCCTGGCCGCCGAGTATTGACTAGACTCGTGGACATGCCCGAGGAGAAATACGTCGCTGTGGTGACCCAGCCGGATGCGTTGATGCAGACCGGCGAAGCCGCCTTCTTCGACGTCGATAACACCCTCATGAAGGGCGCCAGCCTTTTCCACGTTGCGCGCAAGATGCACCAACGCGGTGCCTTTACGCTGACGCAGGCTGCAGGGTTTGCGTGGAAGCAGTTTAAATTTGTGACGCGTGGCGAGAACATGGACGACGTGCACGCTGTCCGCGATTCTGCCCTCACCCTCGTTGCCGGCATCACGGTGGAAGACGTCAAGGCCTTGGGCGAAGAGGTCTACGACGAAATGATCGCGTCCAGGATCTGGCCCGGCGCCAAGGCACTGGCGCAGCAGCACCTCCGCGTGGGCCGGCGGGTCTGGCTGGTCACCGGCACCCCCATTGAGGTCGCCACCGTCATTTCCACCAGGCTGGGCCTGACAGGAGCCTTGGGCACGGTTGGCGAGGTTGCCGACGGCATGTACACCGGCCGCCTGGTGGGCGACATCCTGCATGGTGCAGCGAAGGCTGTGGCCGTCCGGGAACTGGCAGGCGCCGAAGGCCTTGACCTGAAGCGATGCTGGGCCTACAGCGACTCATACAACGACATCCCACTGCTGACCTTGGTAGGGCACCCGGTAGCCATCAACCCCGATGCCAGGCTCCGCCGCCACGCACGGGACAATAACTGGCCGGTCTACGACTTCCGATCCGGCCGACGCGCTGCCACCTTGGGCCTCAAGGCAGCAACGGCCGGTGGCGTAATTTACGGACTTTGGAAAGGCTTCGCCCGCATCCGCGGTCCCCGGGCATAACCGCCGCCGCAACTGTCGCCGTCGACGTTTCACGTAGGAGCGCATCGCGGCCGCTCACACGCAAAAAAATGCCCGCTGCCGGATAGGCAACGGGCATTTCACGCTTGTTGAAGTATCTCTACTTCTTATTACGGCGCTGGTGACGGGTCTTACGAAGCAACTTGCGGTGCTTCTTCTTGGCCATACGCTTGCGACGCTTCTTAATAACTGAACCCACGAAAGTTCCTCACAAACTAGATGCAGTACCTGTCTGATGGAAAAGGTCCGTGGACAGAGCTACAGAACTGAAACAACTGACAGATTCTTACAATGACGTAAAACGTTCCTTAACAGGGTACCGCTTCTTGAGCATGCCCACTGACCGCAGGTAATGCTCAGGCGGTTTCGGTGTGTCCGTCCACCACAGCACCCTTAAGGTACTGCTCGACGGCGTTTTCCGGCACCCGGTACGACCGGCCGAAACGCACAGCGGGCATTTCGCCTGAATGGACCAACCGGTAAACGGTCATCTTAGAGACGCGCATGACCTCGGCCACTTCGGCGACGGTCAGGAACTTCGCGTTCGAGAAGTTCTGTTCTGCGGACATTTCGCTATTCCTTTGCTGATGGATGACGACAGTAACCCCAGCTGTGTTTCATTGCGGTGTGCCGATGCTGAGCCATCCACCAACCATGTGTTAGATACTCTAGAGGTTCATGGGGCTGTAGTGAAAGTCATCCGGGCAATCATTATGAGGTCCGCCGCTTCCGGGAGGACGCCGCGAGCTGATCAAGGACCGAAACGGATACGTCCCAATCCATGCACGCGTCCGTGACACTCTGGCCGTAGACCAGTTCCGCCCGGGCCGCCGCGTGCTCGGTGACATCCAGGTTCTGGGCACCGCCCACCAGGAAGCTTTCCAGCATGACGCCCGCGATGGCCTGTGCCGCCTCGCCGCCGTCTTCCAACTGCGCGCCGATTTCCAAGGCCACTTCCGCCTGCCGGTGGTGGCTCTTAGCACTGTTGGCATGGCTGGCGTCCACGATCAGCCGGGGGTTGAGTCCCTTCCCGGCGAGCTTGCCGGAGGCGCTTTCGACGTCGGCCGCTGAGTAATTGGGGCCCTTCCGTCCGCCGCGGAGGATGACGTGGGTGTCCGGATTCCCCGCGGTGGCAACCAGCGCGGCCCGGCCGTCACCATCGATCCCCAGGAAGGCCTGGGCGGCAGCGGCGGCGCCGCACGCGTCGAGCGCGACCTGGAGGTCGCCGTCGGTCCCGTTCTTGAATCCGATGGGCATGGAGAGCCCGGAGGCTAGCTGGCGGTGGATCTGGCTTTCGGTGGTGCGGGCCCCGATGGCTCCCCAGGAGATCAGATCCGCCATGTACTGGGGGCTGATGGGTTCCAGGAATTCGGTGGCGGTGGGCAGTCCCAGTGCGGTGACCTGCTGCAGGAATTCCCTGGCGGTCCGGAGCCCCGTGACCATGTCGTGGCTGCCGTCCAGGCGAGGATCGTTGATCAGGCCCTTCCAGCCCACCGTTGTGCGGGGCTTCTCGAAGTAGGTGCGCATCACGATCAGGAGGTCGTCACGGTGCTTTTCTGCCTGGCTGACCAGCCGGCGGGCGTATTCCAGTCCAGCCTTGGGATCGTGAATGGAGCAGGGGCCTACGATGACCAGCAGCCTGTCGTCCACGCCGTCCATGATGGCCCGGACTTCGTCGCGGCCACGCTCGACGACGTCCGTCACCCGGGCGTCCATGGGCAGCTCGGCGATAAGCTCCTGGGGCGTGGGGAGCGGCGTGAATTCGCTGACGCGCAGATTGGACGTGGATTTTGCGGGAGTGGCTGTCGCGGTGCTCATGTTCGGGTCCTGTTCCAGATAGGAAAGCGGGCCCAGATCAGAACCCGCCGGAGAAATGGCGAAGGGCAGAGAATGATCTCTGCCCTGTTGGCTCTGAAGGAAGATGCATACGTGTCAGTTAGACGCGGGCTCCTCCAGAGCCAACGAAAAATACGCATACCAACGGTTTGTCATAGGCAAACCATAACCGTGTGCTGCGACGGCCGCAAAATCGAGGCCGTAACGTTGCGTGAACTGGCGATAACCCCCAGATCCCTCTGGAAACGTCCTACCTGCCAGTTCGCACGGCGTCAGGCCAGGAGCCTGTGGAGGTACTGCAGCTGCCTGATCCAGTGGTGCTCCTGGCCGCCTTCGTGGTTGTTGAACCGGTAGACCTCGATCTGCTTTTGCGCCGCGGATAGTGCCGTGGAGTCGCCGCCGTAGGCATTGAAGCTGGCGAACACCGTGGACGGCGGGCACACATCGTCCATCTGCGCCACCGAGTAAAGGGCAGGCACGGTGGCTGCCCTGCCCAGGTTAACGCCATCAAAATAGTTCAGGACCGCGAGCATCGGCTCATACCGGTCCCGGTGCCTGCCCAGGAAAGCCGCAATTTCCGGATAGGGGCCGCGGGCCGCGATATCGATGGACCTGGGGAAGTCCTGCAAAAAGGGGACGTCGGGCAGCGCGGCGATGACGCCGTCGAGCCTTCCCGCCACCAGCCCGGCAACGGCTACCACGATGCCGCCGCCCTGGCTGACGCCGGCCAGGACCACGCGCGACGGGTCCACCTCCGGGTGGGATTGCGCCGCTTCCACCGCGCGGAAAGCGTCCACGTACACGCGGCGGTAGTAGTAGTCCTCGCGGCTGCCTGCACCCCTGGTCATGAGGCCCGCGTAGGCCACTTCGCCTGCTGACGGGTGCGGATCCGCCGTCTCGCCGAGGATCCCGCCGTAGCCCTGGCCTCGGGTGTCCATGATGAAATGCGCGTAACCGGCCTGCGCCCATTTGGTGTCCTGGTTGACCAGGCCGCGGCCGCCCGAATAGCCGATGTACTGCACAACGACGGGCAGCGGGGTTCCGGCGCTACGGTTCGCCGGGAGGTGCAGCCAGCCCTTGATCGGCGAGCCGCCGTAGCCTTTGAACGTGACGTCGAACGTGTCGATGACTGCCAAATGGTTCTCCACCGGCTCGAATGTTGCGTCGAGCGGGAACGTCCGGGCCTCGTCGAGCGTGGCGTCCCAGAAGTCCTGCAGGTCCGCGGGCGGGGTGACCCTCGAGGTGTAGCCGCGGAGCTGGTCAAGGGGAAGGTCGAAGAGGGGCATGCTGCCGTCCAGTCCTGTCTCGTCGGGTTGCTATCGGAGATCCTACGTCACACAATACGTCCGGGGCGCCGCTGATGAGGCGATAGGACACGTGCGTCCTGTACAGCTCCGTCTCAGTGGACGACGACGCCGGCGGTTACCTCGCTGCCCGGCACCTGCTGGACACCGGCCGCCGTCGGCTCGCCTTTGTGGGCGGCCCCACCTCCATCCGCCAGCCCACCGAAGCCCTGGGGCACACGGCCATCGAGCTGCTGGCCGAGGAGCTCGAGTCTGACACTCCAAAGCACCGGGCCGTCATCTTCAGGCCCGAACTGGTGGTTCGGCAGAGCACGGCCCCGGCGGAACCTCCCCTTAGGCATTCCCCGCCAGTCAGCGGCCAGGCCTGCCCTGGCGGGCGTCCGAGCTCCCGCAATTTCCTCTTGCCAGTTGGTGCCAACGGTGGGACTCTGCAGGGAGAGCGAGAGGTCCGTGAGTCCCATGGCACAAAGCACGGAGATCAACGGCGTTGCCGTCGATGAATTACAGACATCCTTTCAGGGCGACCTTGTCCGCCCGGCTGACGCTGGTTACGACGAGCACCGCAGGGTGTGGAACGGATCGATTGACCGCCGTCCCGCACTTATTGCCCGCTGCACCGGCGTCGCAGACGTGCGAGCTGCCATCCGGTTCGCCCACACGCAGAACCTGCGGGTCTCTGTGCGGGGAGGCGGTCACAGCTTCCCCGGGCTGTCAGTCTGCGACGACGGAATGCTCATCGATCTCGGGCCCATGAAGGGCATCCGCGTGGACCCCGAGGCGGGAACGGCACGTGTCCAGGCCGGGGTACTGCTCGGCGAGCTCGATCGCGAGACGCAGGAGTTCGGCCTCGCAGTTCCGTCTGGGATCGTCACCCACACCGGGGTGGCGGGCCTGACTCTCGGCGGTGGCATCGGCTGGGTCATGCGCAAGTATGGACTCACGATCGACCAACTGCTGTCTGTAGACGTGGTCACCGCAGACGGCGAACTGGTCAAGGCAAGCGAGAACGAGAACGCCGACCTCTTCTGGGGCGTACGGGGTGGCGGCGGGAACTTCGGCATTGTCACCGACTTCGAATTCCGGCTTGTCCCTGTTGGGCCGTACGTTATGGCCGGGCCGGTCTTTTGGCCGATGGAGGACGCACCGGAGGTGCTGCGGTTTTACCGCGACTGGATCGCAGACTGCCCAGACGAGCTAATGACGATCGCCGTGCAGCGCAGGGCACCGGCGCTGCCGATCGTGCCGCCCGAGCTGGTGGGCAAGCTCGTCCTTGGGGTTACCGCCTGCTACGCGGGCCCGGTTGCGGAAGGCGAACAGGTCCTGCGGCCGCTCAAGGAATTCGGTTCGCCCGTGCTCGACTTTTGCCGGCCAAAGCCGTTTCTGGAGCATCAGAGGACGTTTGATCCGTCCTTCCCGCACGGCTGGCATTACTACGTCAGGTCCTGTGACGTCGCGGCCCTCAGCGACGACGTCATCGACATCGTGGCCGAGCAAGGCACCCACATCACCTCGCCGGTCACCAGCGTCGCCCTGTGGCAGATGGGCGGCGCCGTGGGGCGGATCGATGATGAAGCCACGGCCTTCAACGGCCGCCAGGCCGGGTTCACGTTCAACATCAACGGCAACAGCAAGACCGCCGATGGCTTTGACGCCGAGCGGCAATGGGCACGTGACTACTGGTCTGCCCTCGCACCCCACCACACCAGCGTCTACGTCAACTTCCTGATGGAAGAGGGCGAGGAACGGGTCAGGCAGGCCTACGGTGCCGCCAAGTACGACCGACTCAAAGCACTCAAGCGGAAGTACGACCCAACCAACTTCTTCAGCCTCAACCAGAACATCAGGCCCGACTGATGCCCTTGCTATTGGATCGGAGAACGTCACGCTCGAAGCCCTGCTGTGCAACTTGGACCTGCGCCACGATTGGCACATCCAATCTTCGGACGGCGCGGCCGGGACGGCAACGGGGCAGCGACGCTGTGCGTGGGATAGGTCGGCTCGCCCGGGCCGGTTTTCCGGGGCCGCCCGGCCGCGCAAACACACTGGACTGGCACGCGGCTATGCTGTGCACGGCACCAATTTCCGGGGTGGCCGCACCTACACCCGGGCGGCCGGCGAGTACGTCTGGCGGCCGGACCACGGCAGCATCGTCCGGACCGGTGAACCGGCCGCCACCGACGTCGGGCTGAACGAGAAACTCTCCTGGAACGGACCCGATGGCGCTCCCATCCTGACCGAGCAGCGTATCTGGACGTGGGCCGCCGTCGCAACTGACCGCGGCCGCGACCCTTGCGGACAGGGGCCGCCGCACTCCGCCCGCCTCTACAGCGGGCCGTGCCATCAAGCGGCGCCGTGTCCTGCAGATCCTGGATGCCACGGGGCAAGACTCCCTCCTGCTGACCAGCCACACGGCGCTGGCCTGGTACCTGGACGGCAACCGCGTCCACATCAGCCTGGCCGGCGACCCCATCGCCGCGCTGCTCGTGGACCGGGACGGCGACCACCTGGTGGCGTTCAACAACGAGGCCGGCCGGAGTGCGGCCGAGGAGCTCCCCGCCGGGGTCTCCCTCCACACCGTAACCTGCTATGGCAACCTGCACGAGGCCACCGCCACGGTCGGACATTCCGCTGGAGACGGCGCCGGATCCCCGCTCGCCGAGGCCTCGGTGGCGACTGAATTGGGGCTGCCCGGCAGCAACTGCTGCCCGTCGAAAGCGCCCGCTACGCCCGCCTCGGCGCTGAACTGGCTGGCATCATGACCGATGTGCTGTCCACCGCCCGCTTGGAACCCGGCGGGACCCGGCGTGAAGATCGAGGACACGGTCCAGCTCACCGAGTCCTGGATAAAGTTCCTGACCGTTGATGACCGTTGATGACCGCTGGCCCGCTGCCACCGTCAATGGCTTCCAGCGGCCGGTGACGCTGCAGCTGTAGGGTCCAGCTGTTAGAGAGCACGGAGAAACCGAGACGGACGTTCCGGAAACTCTCCATGCCAGGTGATCGGGCTGGGGGTCTTGTGGATACTGGCTGTCGTGAGCGAGACTCATTGAGCACATGATGAACTGATCGTTTGGATTGCAGGACAAAACCAGCGGGAAGTGGACGCAAGGGCGCGTCCGTGTCTGCTCCGTGGCAACGACGCCGCAGGGGCGGATCCCGCAGACCGGGAGGATTGCTATGGCCGGAATGTTCGAACTGTTCGTTGACGCGGAGTCGTATTTCAGGTTCCGTCTGACTGCGCCGGATGGCACCGTGATGGCAGTGTCCAAGGCTTTTGACAACAAGACCGCAGCTGTTGCCGGTATCGCCGCCGTGCGTGAGTACGCCGGCATGGGGCTGGTTGCCGATGTTTCCCCGATGGAAAGGCGGGCCACGCGGCCGGAGGCACGTGATGTTACTGTTCAGGCTCGTGAAGTCCGGCGCATTCCGGCTGCTGACCTTCACTCGCGTTCCAGGGAAATGCATCGGGCCACCGGCGAACCTCGATGGGCCGGCGCATTTTGATGCTCTCGACTCCGACAACCCGGGGCAGGCCTCCGCGAAGATCGGATCCATTCGTTCCCCCAACTACCGATCCCGGCTCGTAATGTCGTCTCGACCGGTTTTTCCGGAGAGCGGTCTGCGGGCGCGGGGAAGGCTGCGAGAGGCCCAACGTTGACGTCGCTTTAGTCGCTGGCGCCTCCGTGGACTTGATCACGCACCGTCCTGGCCTGTGGATCGCAGGTTTTGGTGTCCCGATAGGGGAACCCTCAACGGGCGCCGGTGCGACACCGAGCGATCACAAAACCCGCCACACAGCGTTCAAATCCACAGTTTTAAGGTGGCGTGCCGGGGTCGGATCAGAAACGGTCTTTTTGCACGAAGGTCCCGCCGGCGATATTGAGTGCCAGACATGATCCGGGCATGACTGAATTAGATCTCCTCGTGAAGGCCACCGCTGAGGATCTCGGCGATCCTTACGATTGGAGTGCCGGTGGAGTTTCGCGAGTCTCTTGCGCTTTGCGCCCTAAACTCGGCCTATCCCCTCCGCTGTCAGTTTCAGAAGTCACCTGCACGAAATGTAAGAAGTCGTCTGCACCACTTCTGGTTTTTGGGCTCCGCGTGGGACCTTGCGCTGCCAGGGACCCGGCCGGTGTTAGAGATCCGTCAGGCCAACGCCTTCGTCGTCGAGGCAGGGTGAGCGTTTGCCGGCAGGGGTTCCTGTTGAGCGGAGGCAGCTGCATTGAGGTCCTTTAGCCACGGGCAGAGACAGCCACACGAAGCGCTGCATCTTGCTGTATGTCCCAAAATGCAGAACTGCGCGGTCCAGTTTCGGTGCGAGATCATGGCTGACACTTATCGCCAGTGATGTTCCTGCTCCCCGGCTGTCGTTTCCCGAGGGTTTCGTGGATCGGTGGCTGAGTTCACACCAGAGCGGTTTGCGCGGCGGGGTCCGCGAGAAATACAGGCCCTGCTTCCGGCATCCGCCGTCGCCCTGATAGCAATGCAACGTCCCTCCGAACACTGCCGCCATTTCCATGGCCGGGGCCGTGAGAAAAAAATGGCCGTGTCCGGGTATGTCGGCCATGGTCAAGCCAGGTTGTGGGCCCGAAGTCCCAGCTTCTGCAAGGGCTGCGTAATCCACGGGCTTGGGTTGTCGAGGGTTAGCGGGCAATGGTAAGGACCGTTCCGACGTTGCGGATGTTTGCGCGGACGGTGTCCTCGACGGCCCTGTTAATGGCTGCGAGCTCGGCAACGGTCCGGGCAGGATCCATGGGGGCGGTGACTTCAACGTTGAGGTGGTGGCCGCTCCACCGCAACCGGACGGTGGAGGCGGCAGGGGCTACCGGTGCGATGGCGGCTTCTGTGCGTTCCAGTAGGTCCGGGTCCACGCCGTCAAGGAGCCGGCGGCCGATGTCCCGGGCAGTCCCCCACAGAAGGACGAAAATAGTGACCGAGATCAGGATGCCGATAATAGGGTCCGCCAGCGGGAAACCAAGCCAGACGCCGATGACGCCGGCGACGACGGCCAGGGACGTGAAACCGTCGGTCCTGGCGTGAACGCCGTCCGCCACCAGTGCTGCGGACCCGATCTCTTTACCCACCCGGATCCGGTAGATCGCCACGATCTCGTTGCCGGCGAAACCGATGAGGCCGGCCGCTAGAACCCAACCGAGGTTACTCAGCGGCTGCGGCTGGAACAGGCGGATGACCGATTCCACACCAGCCACCACCGCGGAAAGCGCCACCATGGCGACAATGAACAGTCCGGCCAGATCCTCGACCCGTCCGAAACCATACGTGTAGGTCCGTGTTGCCGCCCGGCGGCTCAGGACGAACGCCACCCACAACGGAACGGCAGTCAGGGCATCGGAGAAGTTATGGATAGTGTCCGCCAGCAGGGCCACCGAGCCGCTGAACAGGAAAACGACCAGCTGCAGCAAAGAGGTGACCGCCAGGACGACCAGGGAAATCTTTAGCGCCCGGATTCCCTTGACCGAGGACTCCATCGCCTCATCCACCGAGTCAGCGGCATCATGGCTGTGAGGAACGAATAGCCCGTAGAGGAAGCCCTTCAGCCCTCTGGGGTGCTCATGATCATGCCCGTGCCCGGCCCGGTGATTATGCTCGTCGGCGCTGTGGTCAGGCCCGGCGGTGTCGTGGTCAGGGGTGTGGCTGCCGGCCTGTTTCATGGGTTTCTGGTCTCCGCAGTCGAGTGGTGGTGGCGCGGCGTGCCGCCCAGGGAATGCTCCGCCTGGAAGATTGCATCGGTGACCAACTGACGGGCATGTTCGTTCTCGAGCCGGTAAAACACCCTGGTGCCCTCCTGCCGCGTAGAAACCATTCGGGCCAACCGCATCTTCGCTAGATGCTGCGACACCGCAGACTGCGGTTTTCCCACCGCCTCTGCGAGGTCATTGACCGACATTTCGCCCTCGCGCAGCGCCAGAATCAATCGCACCCGCGTCGCGTCCGCGAGCATTGCAAAAATCTCCACCGCCAGCTCGACGTATCCGCTGTCACCATTCCGCCCACAGGCTTTATCTGCATCCATGCGAATATTATCGCATACGCATCTTCAGGGCTTATCCTCGTCGTACAACGCGGACTGTGGCTTCAGTCCGGACTGAGTTGGTATAGGTGGTACCCACCGTAGGACAGCCCTGGCGCTCCAACAGGATGAGTGGTCTCCCTGCCCTGTCATACGCGGACCGGCTTGAAAGCATGAAGAGCCACGATTTCCACTGAGGCAGTCCGGGAAGCCATCGCCAACGCGCTTCTGCCGTTGTTGGTAATGCTGTACAGCCGGCGGCGAGGCCGGCCTTGGCTTTCGGCAATGTCCGGGTTCTCTCATTGGGCTTCCAGAAGGCCCGCTTCGGTCATCCTCGAATCTTCACCTCGTCTCGTCGCGGAAGATCACGCACTAGCAGTTGCCGTAAGAGAGGAAAGAGGGGCCGGCATCAGCGAATACCGCTGTTCATCGCCTGTTGATCCCACGGCCTTGCACCGCTTTTGGCCTCCGCCATGCCCGACACCTACCGGGGTGCGCATTCTTTGGCTATTCTGTCGCAGAGGGGAATTCGTGGCGGAGATCGTGCTTGCAGGTGGAAAAGGGACGCTGAGCCTATATGTCGGCGGGGCCCTTCATCTGATCTGGGTGCCCGGTTCCATTCTTCAGGCCGAGGACGCTACGGAATCTGTGCTTGCCGTGGAGCTTCTTAGTGCTGGCCGGAAGCTGCCATTGCTGATCGAAATCATCGGCGTCAACCTGACCGTCGAAGCCTGCAACGACTACCGGGACACCCGCTTCGTTTCCTCCGTCGCCATAGTCGGGACAACGAATCTTGACCGGGTCGTTGCCGCTTGGATGCGGCGCGGTCAGCACAATCTCCAGGAGTTTTTCACATCGCGTCCGGCGGCGGTGGCATGGCTGGAGGGGCTGTCTGCTCCCGACATCGTCCACCAAGTCCCGGCTTGATTCTTCCCGACACTTGCAGGTAGGAGGCTCTGGAGGGCCGGCCACACTGGCGGGGAACTTCCGATGCCGATCTCCTCGGGGACTTTACGGAGGGGCCCCGCGCCTGCGCATTGGTCGCCCCCACAAATGGCCTCGACTCCTCACCATGCCCATTCGGGAATCCGCGGAGTGCCTGCTCAACATCACCATTGGCATCAGATAGACCCGCCGATTGACTAGTGAAGAACCGCCAGTCTGAAGTGACAGTCACGGGCTGTTGGATCGGGCCGCTGTTGAATTCCTGCAGCGTTCAAAGGGCGATTCATTTCCCAGGAAGTGGAACGCCGAAGCACGCCCCTTCGAAAAATAGCGGCACACCCCGATTTTGTAATTCTCCGCGGTATTTGGCGCATATTTAGCGGCGCTATTTGATCTCCCGGGGCTGATGGTCACAGTGGGGTCCAGAATGCTGTTCTGGCTTCGAGCACGCAGGCGGGGACGGGCTCGGTGTTGGTTTGACCGGTGCACGGCTACCTGCGGACAGTTTGGCGGTGCACGACCGCGAGAGACGGCTTTTACTTCCTCAGGCAAGTCTTCCGGATGACTTCCCGGATCACGGCTTCCACAAGCTCCGTCAGGCTTCTGCCTCCCCGACCGCCGGCGGAGCGGCCCGGGACCAGCTCCGTCAGCAGACCGGCACCTTTTCAGCGCTGGCCGATCAAGGTGTAGACCTGCCGTCGCGACAATCCCAGCTCTTCGGCCGCGCTGTCCGCCGCCCCGTGGGTGACCGTGGCCATGGCCGTCAAAGGCGCAATGACCTCGTCCTGCTGGAGTAGGCGCTCCCACCCCTTATCCGACATGCCCAGCAGGCCCCGCTCCAGAAACTGCGGGTCATCCGATGTCATGACGGGCGCTGACGGTGCAGGCGACTTCTAGTACGACAAACGCCTGCCCTGGCGGCAATTTTCGGCGACGAAATTCCCTGCCGGTACACCTGCACCCATTCCGGGTCCGGTGTACGGCGCTTAGCGTGTGGCTTCATCGTGTACTGAACCCACCGGGGCCGCGGCAAGGAAATGGGTGAGTCCATGGCACGTCAAGATCATGGAGTACCGGGCCGAATTCCACCTGGAAGCGACCGAGTAAGAAGGGGCCGGCGATGGCTGGGGGTGGTGCTAACGGTCTCAGGCCGCACCACTCATCGCCGGCCCCCGGTAAACAGGATATGGGGACGCCCGGGGCAGGTAGAAGAGTACTGACTACCTGATTCGACCGTGTACAACTACCCGCCGAGGCGGCCGTACGTGCCGTACCATCCGTGTCCTCGTTGTTCTGGTCCCATGCCACCGCCCGTTGCCGTCGGCGCTCTTACGGGGCGCTCTCACCCCTTCACGGCGTTCTGACCGGGCGAGATGGGCAAGCAGGCTCCAAGTAAACGCGATCCACATAACCGCCGCAGCGAGCACGATGCAGATCAGGGTCAGAGGATGCATTTAGGTCCTCCAGAGATACCTCCGTTAGGGACGGAACGTAGCCCGCCCGGCTGTTTTGGTCCCACATTCAGGAGGCCTGCTTGAATGATCGCAGGTTCGTCGTCCCTCCGGAAGTGCAAAATCCAGAGCCCACTGCCGGGTGAGGACGGCGAAGTCCTTGACTCTGGCCTCCCGGCGGATCCTCGCGAATAACTCCACTCTCGACTCCATCACTGCCTTCCACCGTCGGAAAAACCTCTGATGGAATCAACCGTGGGGTGGGCTCAACTGAAACTGCGATCCATCAACCGGCGAGCCGCAAAGTGGGCTCCAACCAAACTGCCATAATCGCTGGCGGATTAGCCGCGGCCCATGCAGGTAATTCTGTAATCACAGCACTCAGCTTCTGAGGATTCCTTCCTGTGCGGTCGGAGCTGGCAAAATGAAGGCTGAGTCTCGGTTCGGGGGAAGAATGAACGATGTTGGAACGAAGCGTGGCCGCGCGTGGGCACGTGCAGTCGTAGCTGTTGCCGCGGTCTCGCTGCTCACTGGATGCACCGGCGTCAGCATCGGGCAGGCAGAGAGCGGCACGCCGGCAGCAGCGCAGGCCTCGCCGGCACCGGCCACACCTTCCGGCCCTACCGCGACCGTGATCGCGGTGACGCCCGCACCCGGAGCATCACCAATTCCGTCGAAGCCCTCCGTCCCCGCTGGATCAGCCCTCAACATGGAGGAAATGGACGCCGCCCGGCTGGCCATGGATCGATTCCTGGCCACGGCGTGGGACACCATGGAGCCTAAGCGTCTGGGTGATGTGTCCATCGCGGACTGCCTGTATTTCGACAAGGACTACCGGACCAAGACCACCGCGTTCTTCACCGTGGACTGCGCCACACCCCATGAGGGTGAGGTCATGGCCATTTACCGGCACCCGGGATCGGAGTACCACGGCCAGTGCGACCTCGATGGGATCGCCGGCCCGGTCTTTTCGGAGGCCGCCGATGTCATGCGGCAGGCCGGGCAGCTCCCGACCGACGCGCGGCGCGACCTGATGCCGACGGAAGCGGACTGGGAAACCGGGGAGAGGACCAGTATCGGCCTGCTGCTTGGCAACAATAGCTTCGAACTGCTGGAGCGCGGCTACTTCGACCCCGGCCACGCCAAGGTGTACGACGTGCCGGACTACGGACCCGCAGGCCGCCAGATCCCGGCAGGCGGGGCATGAACCGCGCTATTTGAGCGGCAGATGCAGGATGCCCTGCCCGAACCGACGTTGGTGCCGGACAAAGAGCCGGTCCCGGTGAACTCGGTGGGCAACAATGGACCGTAGCTCATCGAGCCCGTCGCTGCCCGATGAGCGTGACAATGGAGAGGCCCGTCCACTCCGTCAGACGGATGGCCTGGGGCCTGGCCATCACAGCGCTCAGTGCCGGATGCATCTGGGCAGCGTCCTTTGTGGCCACCTATCGCTTTCAGGACGCGGACGGGACACGTCTTTTCCTGGTCTTCGGCATGGCCGAACCGTGGATCGCGTTCACCCTGTTCTGTTGGCCCGGCCGGCGGCCATCACCGCCCTGACCCTGCTGGTTACCCCGCTCGTGCGGCTGGTGAAGACGACGTGGGCCCGAAGGGTCCTGGGCCTACTCGTCGTCTCCGCTTCGGCCGCCGCTGGCCTGGTCTGGTTCCTCTTCCGTTCTTCTTCTTGCTCGGCGCCAGGGCTCGCGACTACGTGTTTGTGCGCGCGGCAGACGGACTAACCTACGCGGGCGCTGTGTTGCACGAATCATCATCGCTGGGGTTCTGCCCCTCATGTCGGGAGAACCCCAGTAAAGGTTCAGTTGCCGCAGGAACAGGAGAGCGGTTCCCCGGCCCCGGCAGCGTCTCAAAACGCCGACGGCTCACAGATCCCCATCTGAAGCCGTTCCGACGGGGATAAGACGCAGCTAAGCATACGTCATTGGCATTTGTGATCGCGGGATAAAATCGGCATCCGCGGGCTTGTGAGACGATTTGGACTCATACCTCGGCGGACTCTTCCCCGCCTTCCCCACCAGGAGTCCTGATGCCCGCGTTGCCTGCTATTGACCACCTCGCTCTTACCGTGACCGACGTTGAGGTCAGCGTCGCTTTCTACTCCCGGCTGTGGGATACAGAGCCCACCGGGACAATGCTCGATGGGCCGTTTATCCGACGTAAATTCGATCTCGGTGGAGGGGTGTCACTGGGACTCACAGAGCATCGCGCAGCTTCCGGCGAGGGCCGCTTCAGTGAACGCAATCCGGGCCTGGACCATGTGGGTTTTTCCGTAGCCAGCGCAGCGGAACTCCTCGAATGGGCCGCGCATCTGGATACTATCGGCGTGGTACACAGCGGGCCCATCGACGCCCCGTATGGCACGGCAGTGAACTTCAAAGACCCAGACGGCATCGCACTGGAGTTCTTCTTGCCCAAGTAAGGGCTGCTCACCTCAGACCGTTCGGAAATACCCGCCAGCACACGAAACCTCACCGGCCGTCCTGGAATGCTGCGGCTCCTTTTCCAGACTCCCCTGCGGGCGTTACCAATTCTGATAATTCTCATATCCCAAGCGGTACAAGATCCAGCCCCATTTCGTGGACAAGTACCCGAACGCCGGCGGGCCCGAACACTACGCCGCTACTTCGTGAACGCCGATGGCTTCGAACTAGAGCTCGTTGCCACTTCGTAGGAACAACGTCTCCTTCAGAACGCCCGCTCAGCGTTTCGTAAACGGAACAAGGCTTCCCTCGGGAACGGCAGCAGGAGGACCGTCTCGCTCCAAGGAAGTGGGACACTACTGCTTTGGAAGCTACTTCGTGAAATAGAGGAGAATCCCAATCCCTGAACAGGTATGCGTTCCTTCGAAACTGGATGCATGCGCGAGTCGCGAAAGCATTTAGGGTCACCATGCTCCCGGGCTTCGAAGCCGGTGTGCTCAGCTAGGGATATGTCGCTCGCGAAGATTATGAGGGATCGTATCGGCTATACACCGAAAAAATGTCTCTTAGCCAGGGCTGCGACGTCGGCACACGGGTGAAGTTCGAACTGTTACGGAAGAACCAGCGCACCGTCCACGCTGCGCGGGATGCCCAGCGGGTTGCTCTCACGCAGTGCCGGGTGCAGGACCGTTTCCGGAGCGTCCTGGTAGGCGACCGGTCGATGGAAGCGGCGGACCGCCGTCGCGCCCACCGAGGTGAACAGGGACGTGGTGTCCGGGTACGGGTCGCCATGCTGCTGCGCCCAGTTCACTGCGACGCCGGTTGGCCAGCCGTCGAACAGGACCCGCCCGCAAGGCCGGACAGTTGCTCCACGAGGTCTACGATGTCCTCGGCCAGTTCCGCGGCGAAGCCGGTGCCATCCGGGATGAAGACCAGGCCGGGCTTGGTGCAGAACTGGCCGGCACCCATGGTGAACGAGGCTGCAAGTCCCGCCGCGAGCTGGGCGGAACGCTCGGCCAGCGCGCCGCGGTGATGACCACCGGGTTCAGGCTGCCCAGCTCGCCGTAGAACGGAATGGGATCGGGCCGTTAAACCGCGAGGTCAAACAGCGCCCGGCCGCCGGGGATGGAGCCGGTGAAGCCCACGGCTTTGATGGCGGGATCCTGCACCAGCGCGGTGCCTACCTCACGGCCTGCCACAAGCGCGAACAGTCCGTCCGGCGCTCCGGCGGAACGCAGGGCTTCGGTGACCACTTCGGCCGTCCGCTGGGACAGCTTCAGGTGGCCCGAGTGGGCCTCGACGATCACCGCGGAGCCAAGCGCCAGGGCTGACGCGGTGTCTCCGCCGGCCACGGAAAAGGCGCACGGGAAATTGGAGGCTGAGAAAACGGAAACCGGCCCGATGGGACGCAGGATACGGCGGCGGTCCGGCTTGGGCGGCGTGGCGGACGGGTCGGCGTGGTCAATCACGGCTTCAAGGTAGGAGCCTTCGGTGATCCCACGGGCGAACAGCCGCAGCTGCCCGGATGTCCGGGCCGCCTCGCCGGTCAGCCGGACCGTGCCGAGGCTGGTCTCCGAATCGGCGATATTCGGCGCGCCGAACGAATGGAAATCGGTTTCCCAGGGCGTTGTATGCTATCCCACGGGCGCCGATACTCACGGGACCGGGATTTACGAAAGGCAGGGCCATGGCCAGGAAATCGGCAACCGGCAGGATCGGCATTGCCGATGTTGCTGTGAAGGCAGGGGTATCACACGCCACTGTTTCCCGCGTCATGAACGGCAACTTCACCGTGGACCCGGACATCGCGGCCCGGGTGCGGGCGGCCGCCGTCGAGCTCAAATACCAGCCCAATCCCGTGGGACGCAGCCTCGCGCTGGGAAAGACGGACACCATCGGCATTGTGGTGCCGGACCTCGCCAACCCCACCTTCCAGGCGATCCTGCGCGGATTGAGCCGGGCTGCGGCGGAGGATGGCTACCGCGTCCTGATTGCCGATTCCTTCGAGGCCTACAGCGAGGAAGCCATCCTGGCCGGCGAAGCCCGCCGGCGCTGCGATGGCCTGGTGCTCTGTGCCCCGCGCATGAGCGACGCTGAGCTCGAGGAAATCGCACCATCGCTGCACCCGCTGGTCCTGATCAACCGGACCACTGCGGCTGCCGGGATTCCGAGCCTTGTGGTGGACTACGGGCAGGGAGTCCAGGACCTGGCCGAGTATCTGGTGGGCCTCGGCCATACGCGCCTGGCCTTCCTGGCCGGCCCGGCAGGCAGCGCCTCCAATGGCCTCCGGCTCGAGGGCCTCGAGGCATTCAAGGCCAGGCACCCGCAGGTGGATGTCACCATGCTCGACGGTGGCTCGGACTTCGATACCGGCCACGGGGCAGTGGACTCGGTCCTTGCCAGCGGCGCCACGGGCATCCTGGCCTTCAACGACCTCGTGGCCATGGGCCTGATGAGCGGCCTGCACGAACGCGGCGTGGACGTTCCGGGCGACATCTCCGTCACCGGCTTCGACGACATCCCGTTCGCCCGCTACACCACGCCCACCCTGACCACCGCGGCAGTCCCCATTGCCGAGCTCGGCGGCCAGGCCTGGCGTGAACTGCGGGCACTCATCCGCAAGGAAGACCACGACGCCCCGGGCGGCCGGTACCAGCCGCGCCTGGAAATCCGGGCCAGCAGTGGCCGGCCAAGGCGCGCCGTACTGCAGCCCACGGCTGACGCGCACTATTCCTCCGCCGCGGGCCCAACCCCGCCGCCCTCGCGGAAGTAGCCCTCGATGTGGGCAGCCACCAGCGTGGCCGCGTGCGCGCCGTCGTCGTTCCTGATGGCGGCCAGAATGTCGCGGTGCTCTGCCTGCAAGCGCGACGCCGTGGCATCCCAGTCCGGGAGATTGGCCGTAAACCGGGCGGTGTAGCCCTGGATGGATTCGCGCAGCGAGCCCATCATGGCGCTGACCACGGCGTTGCCGGCGGCGTCCGCGAGGGCCAGGTGGAACCGGATATCCAGCGCCAGGAAGTCATCCGCCGTCCGGGCAACGCGCTCGACGGCGTCCATCTCGCCCAGGAGCGTGGCGGCCAGTTCGAGCTCCGGAGCATCGGGCTTTGCCCGGGCGGCCGCCCAGGTCTCCAGCAGGATGCGCGTTTCCACGATGTCGGACACGGGCAGATGCTGGGTGGCGACGTGAAGCCGAAGCGCCGAGCCGAGCGCTGCCGTCGGATCCGAAATCACCACAGTCCCCGCTTCCGGGCCGGAGCCAACCCCGGCGCGGACCACCCCCAAGGCTTCCAGTATCCGGATGGCCTCTCGTACCGAGGTTCTTGACACGGCCAGCTGCTCGGCGAGTGCCCGCTCCGCAGGCAGGCGTCCGCCCACGCTCAGGGCTCCGTCGGAGAGCTGCCGTTCGATCCATGCAAGGACAAGTTGGTGCGTACGCATAAGACCATGCTAGTTGATGTGGTTGGACCACATGGTTTACAGTGTGGTTAGACCACAGCTCGAACCCTGCGCCAGGCCCACCAACGGAGGCAGCCATGACCCACACCATCCAGCCGGACAATCCCGAGGTCACGCCAGCCCCGGATGCCACGGACGTCCCGGTGTTCACCGGCAGCGCGCCGAAGCCGGCCGCCGCCGGAGTCCCGGCCGCGCTTAAGCGCCGGATCCCTAAGTATTCGGACCTGGCCCCGCTGATGCAGTTTAAGAAGCCCGAATTCAGTAAGGAAGCCCGGCTGAAGCGCGCCAGCACCATCTGGGATCTTCGCGACATGGCCAAGCGCCGCACGCCGCAGGCCCCGTTCGACTACACCGACGGCGCCGCCGAGGGCGAGATCACCCTTCGCCGCGCCCGCGAGGCCTTCCTGGACATCGAGTTCCGGCCCGGCATCCTGCGCAACGTCTCCAGCATCGACCTCAGCACCGACATCCTGGGCAAGCCTTCCCGGCTGCCCGTGGGCATCGCCCCCACCGGCTTCACCCGCATGATGCAGTCCGAGGGTGAGTACGCCGGATCGCAGGCTGCAGAAGCCGCCGGCATTCCATACACCCTTTCCACCATGGGCACCGCCTCCATCGAGGACGTTGCAGCCGCCGCCCCGAACGGCCGCAACTGGTTCCAGTTGTACCTGTGGACGGACCGCGACCGGTCGCTGGAGCTGATCGAGCGCGCTGCCAAGGCCGGCAACGACACCCTTATGGTCACAGTGGACACCGCCGTCGCCGGCGCCCGCCTCCGCGACGTCCGCAACGGCATGACCATTCCGCCGGCACTGACCGTCAAGACCGTCCTGGATGCGTCCTACCGCCCGGCCTGGTGGTTCAACTTCCTCACGCACGAGCCGCTGACCTTCGCCTCGCTGTCCCGATACACCGGAACCGTGGCGGATCTCATCAACTCCATGTTCGACCCCACGCTGACGTTCGAGGACCTGGACTGGCTGCGTGAAACCTGGAAGGGCAAGCTCGTGGTCAAGGGCATCCAGACCGTGGAGGACGCCCGCAAGGTGGTGGCCCACGGCGCCGACGGGGTGGTGCTCTCCAACCATGGCGGCCGCCAACTGGACCGCGCCCCCATCCCGTTCCACCTGCTGCCGGGCGTCAAGGAAGCCTTCACCAAGGACAACTCGGACGCGGCCATCATGCTGGACACGGGCATCATGAGCGGCGCGGACATCATTGCGGCCCTGGCCCTGGGCGCCGACTTCACGCTGATCGGCCGCGCCTACCTGTATGGCCTCATGGCCGGCGGCCGGGCGGGCGTGGACCGCACCCTGCAGATCCTCGAGAAGGACATGGCCCGCACCATGGCGCTGCTCGGTGTCAGCAAAATCTCCGAGCTGACCCCGGACCACGTACGCCTGCTCAGATAGTAGCCCCGCCCGTCCGCCCTGAGTTTTTGGCCAGATAATGGCACCAAAAGTCGATATTCCGGCCATTGTCTGGACAAAAACTCAGAGTAGTGGGGCTACTTTTTGCGGCCGAACTTGGGGAGGTTCGGGAGGTTGGCCAGCAGGTCCGCGGCCTTTGTGGCGGCGCGGCCCACCGTGCGGCCGATCTGCTGCGGCACGGTGTCGTCGCTGAGCGGTGCAACGGTGCCGCCCGGAATCACGACGGCGGGACTCAGCTCGGCGCCCGGACGCTCCAGGACGGCAGCGATGGCGGCACTGTCCGGCAGTGCGGTAGCCACGGTTTGCTCGGTGCCGGCTTCCGCCACAGCACGGGGTGACTTGGCGACGGCGGCTGCCGGGCCGACGTCGAACGTCTCCAGCCAGCTGACAATCCCCTCAAGCGGCTTGGGGTTCAGCGCGTAATAGCG
Source organism: Pseudarthrobacter sp. S3 (assembly GCF_050156905.1). Lineage (NCBI taxonomy): Bacteria > Bacillati > Actinomycetota > Actinomycetes > Micrococcales > Micrococcaceae > Pseudarthrobacter > Pseudarthrobacter sp. S3. Next base: position 3,543,644 of record NZ_CP189583.1, read on the forward strand.
CTTCTGGCCCTGCGCCCGCATGCTGACCAGCTGGGCCTCGCGGAGGACTTTCAGGTGCTTGGAAATGGTGGGCTGGCTCGCGGACAGTTCTTCCACCAGCTCGCCCACTGCCTTGTCCCCGGCGCGCAGGGAAACCAAAATGTCACGCCGGGTTGCTTCCGCAATGACGGCAAATACGTCGTCTGTCACCATGACTCCCACCCTAGCGACATATACGCCGTCAGGCATCAACTATTTCGCCTGTGACCGGCCATCGCGGGGTGATTAGATCAGTCGAACCAGGGATCGAGGCCGTGCAGCGGGAAAACGGCCTTGCGGGTGGCCATGACGGTGCGGTCCACGGCATCGTTGGGGTCAAAGCCCACTTCCCAGGACCGCCACCAAAGCTCCACGTCGTCCCCCATCAGGCCCGGGGCGTCCCTGCCGAACTTGTCCGAAACATAGGCGCGCCAATCCTCCGGCACCGGGGTCCGGAGCGCAACGGGACGCCCGGCGGCGATGCCGATCAGGTGGCTCCAGGACCGCGGCACAACGTCGGTAACGCTGTATCCGCCGCCGCCAGTGGCGATCCAGCGGCCCTCGCAGTGCCGGGCAGCGAGATTCCCGACGGCGGTGGCCGCCTCACGCTGGCCGTCCACACTGATGTTCAGGTGGGCCAGCGGGTCAAGGCGGTGCGAGTCGCAGCCGTGCTGGCTGACGATGACGTCCGGCTGGAACGCACCCACGAGCTGCGGCACCACCGCATGGAAAGCCCGCAGCCAGCCGGCATCCCCGGTGCCCGACGGCAGGGCAACGTTGACGGCGCTGCCCTCAGCCTGCGGACCGCCGATCTCGTCCGCGTAGCCGGTCCCGGGGAAAAGTGTGAGTCCGCTTTCATGCAGGGAGATGGTCAGGACCCGGGGATCGTCCCAGAAGATGCTTTCCGTCCCGTCGCCGTGGTGCGCATCAACGTCGATATACGCCACACGGCGGGTGCCGCCGTCGAGCAGTCTCCGGACGGCCAAGGCGGAGTCGTTATAGATGCAGAAACCGCTGGCGCGGTCGCGGGCAGCGTGGTGCATACCTCCGCCGAAGTTCACGGCGTGGAGCGCGGACCCGTCCAGGATGGCGGACGCAGCGGCCAGCGATCCACCGGCAAGCCTTGCGGCGGCGTCGTGCATACCGGCGAAGGCTGGATCGTCGTCGGTGCCCAGCCCGCGGGCTTCATCCGGCGAGGTCGGGTCGTCACTGACCCGGCGGACTGCAGCCACAAACTCAGGCGAGTGTACGGTTTCCAGTTCGGTATCGGACGCAACCTCCGGGGCCTCCACAGACACATGCGCAAAGTCCAGCAGGCCGAGGCTGCTTGCAAGCCTCGCCGTCAGGTCCAGCCGCGCGGGAGCCATCGGGTGGCCCGGGCCGAAATTGTAGGCCGTCATGGCGGAATTCCACACCACCATCGTTGGCGGCGCGGGCTGGCTGAGACCGGGCAGGAATGTCATCAATGACAGGCTACCGGAGGGCGCACCCGGCCCCGGCCCGGCCATAACGCGGGCATTAGTGGTTTACTACTGGAGGAAACAGTTTCAACCGAGGAAAAGCCCCCCATGACGCAACGCCAGTCGAGGCCCCGGAACCCGGCCAGCTGGCACCCGGCCGCACCGGGGCGCGAAGGCCTCTGGATCTTCACCCGCATACGCGACTTCGTTGACGAAATTGCCAACACGTCGCCCGCACGGCTTGCCTTGAGCGCCTTCGGGACGGTCTGCCTGATCTTCACTTTCCTCCTGTCGCTGCCCATCTCCTCCGCCACCGGCATGGCCACTCCGATCCACCAGGCACTGTTCACGGCGGTGTCCGCCGTCTGCGTGACCGGCCTGACCGTTGTTTCAACGGCGGTGCACTGGTCATTTTTCGGCCAGCTGGTCATCCTGATCGGCATCTTTGTGGGCGGATTGGGAACGCTGACGCTCGCCTCCCTGCTGGCCCTCATGGTGAGCAAGAAGCTTGGCGTCCGCGGCAAACTCATTGCCCAGGAGGCCATGAACAACGCCGGCCGGCTCGGCGAAGTGGGTACGCTGCTGCGCATCGTCATCACCACGTCCGTGGTGATCGAAGGTGTCCTGGCGCTTGCCCTAGTCCCCCGGTTCCTGACCCTCGGCGAGCCGTTCTGGCAGGCCGTGTGGCACGGTGTCTTTTACGCCATTTCTTCGTTCAACAACGCCGGATTCACCCCGCATTCAGACGGCATCGTGCCGTATGAGAGCGATCCCTGGATCCTCATCCCGCTGATGCTCGGCGTGTTCCTCGGCAGCCTGGGTTTTCCCGTTGTTATGGTCCTGCAGCAGAACGGGCTCAACTGGAAGAAGTGGAACCTGCACACCAAGCTGACCATCCAGGTATCCTTCATCCTCCTCGCCGCGGGCACCGTGCTGTGGGCGCTGATGGAGTGGGACAACGTGCGGACCATCGCCCACATGGACCTCGGCGACAAGATCACCCATTCGTTGTTTGCGTCCGTCATGACCCGCTCCGGCGGTTTTAACCTGGTGGAGCAGAACCACATGGAATCCACCACCATGCTGCTCACCGACGCCCTGATGTTCGCCGGCGGCGGTTCGGCATCGACGGCGGGCGGCATTAAGGTGACCACCATCGCCGTGATGTTCCTCGCCATCGTCGCGGAGGCCCGCGGCGACTCCGACGTCAAGGTGTACGGCAGGACCATCCCCCAGGGAACCATGCGGGTGGCCATCTCCGTCATCGTGGCCGGCGCCACACTGGTCTCCGTCTCCGCGTTCCTGCTGCTGCAGATCAGCGGCGCATCCCTGGACCGGGTGCTGTTCGAAACCATCTCCGCCTTCGCCACCGTGGGGCTGAGCACCAACCTCAGCGCCGAGCTGCCGCCGTCGGGCGTTTATGTCCTAACTGCCCTGATGTTCGCGGGCCGTGTGGGCACCGTTACCCTTGCAGCTGGGCTGGCCCTGCGTCAGCGCAGCCAGCTGTACCACTACCCGGAAGAGAGGCCCATCATTGGCTAATTCCTCAGGCGCCCCCAACCGCCCCGCCCACAACGCGCCGGTCCTGGTGATCGGGCTGGGCCGCTTCGGTTCATCCACCGCCGAGCAGCTGGTGAAACAGGGCCGCGAGGTGCTGGCGATCGAACGCGACCCGAGCCTGGTCCAGAAATGGGCACCGCTCCTCACCCACGTGGTGGAGGCCGACGCGACCAACATTGATGCGCTGCGCCAGCTCGGCGCCCAGGAGTTCAGCTCCGCCGTTTGTGGCGTGGGAACGTCCATCGAGTCCTCGGTGCTGATCACCGTGAACCTGGTGGATCTCGGCATCGAGCATCTCTGGGTCAAGGCCATCACACCCTCGCACGGCAAGATCCTCACCAGGATCGGCGCGAACCACGTGATCTACCCCGAGGCCGACGCCGGCGTCCGCGCCGCGCACCTGGTCTCCGGCCGCATGCTGGACTTCATCGAATTCGACGACGACTTCGCCATCGTGAAAATGTATCCGCCCCGTGAAACAGTCGGTTTCACGCTGGATGAGTCAAAGGTGCGCTCCAAGTACGGTGTGACGATCGTGGGCGTGAAGTCGCCCGGTGAGGACTTCACCTACGCCCGCCCTGAAACCAAGGTGTCCGCCCGCGACATGCTGATCGTGTCCGGGCATGTGGACCTGCTGGAACGGTTCGCCGCGCGGCCGTAGTCCCCACCCGCGCCCTAACCTCGCAAGCTCGGCCAGGGAACCCTGCGGTCGTGGCCCCATCCATCCGGTGGGATTAGCCGAGCTGCCGGGTGATCTCTGCGGAGCGGTCCGCTGCGGCGCGGGCGCCGGCGGCGATGATGGACGGAATGCCGCGGTCCTCGAACGTGGCGATGGCCCGTTCGGTGGTGCCGTTGGGGCTCGTCACTCCCTTGCGCAGGGCCGAAGGATCGGCGCCCGGCTCAGCCAGCATAAACCCCGCGCCTGCGACTGTCTCCCGCGCCAGGAGCAACGACAGCTCGGGATCCAGACCCAGTTCGACGCCGGCAGCGGCCATGGCCTCGGCAAGGTAGAACGCGTAGGCGGGACCCGAGCCGCTGATGGCCGACACCGCATCCACCTGCTCCTCCGGCACCTCCACCACGGTGCCTGCGGCCCGCAGGATGTCCTTGACGGTCTGGAGCTGTTCCGGCGTGCAGTTGGTACCGGGTGAAACGGAGACGACGCCGCGGCCCAGCTTCGCAGGGGTGTTCGGCATGGTCCGTATCACCGGTTGTCCGGGAGGCAGTGCCGCTTCGAGTTGCGCCAGCGATACGGCTGCGGCGACGCTGACAACTACGGCCTTCGGGGACAGGGAGCCGCTGATTTCGCGGGCCAGGTCGATGATGCCCACCGGCTTCACACCAAGAATTACGACGGCGGATCCCTTGGCGGCGTCCTTGTTATTGTCCGGTTCCTCTTCGCCAGCGACAGCGGTAATGCCGTGGTGGCGCAACGCCAGCTCCTCGGCGCGTTCGGCACGCCTGACTGTAGCTATGACGTCGGCGGGGTTGGTTCCGGCGGCCAGAAGGCCAGAGAGGATGGCTTCGTTCATGGATCCACAGCCCAGAAAGGCGATTCGGTTACTCATGGTTCCATCATTGCAGTTCGGCTGGGCGGCTGCAGAAATGGAACGAATGGGACAACGCGGGAACCCGCCGAAACTGATTCACAGCGGACTCCCATGTTCGCTGCAGCTTGCACACAACTTCGCCGCTTAATGTAGTTATTACCTCATTGAGGGTGCGAGTGATGCGGCAAGCATGGGGATGTTTGCCCGAGGCGCCGGTGGTTTGCAGCAGGTTTTCCCCCATTTTCCTGCTGCGGACGCCGGCGCTTTCGCGTTAACGCTGTTTCAGGCGGGTGTGGACTCGATCGCCTGACGCGCCGGGGCGGGCCCCACGATATGCGGGGCCGGATCCAGCGGACCGGCAAAGACCAGCTGGTCGAGCCGGCGCAGGATCAGCCCTTCACGCAGCGCCCACGGGCAGATTCTGATCTTTTTGAACTTGAACATTTCCAGGGCGGCCTCGGCCACCAGGGCCCCGGCGAGGAGCTGATGCGCGCGGGCCTCGGACACCCCCGGCAGAAAGAGCCGGTCCTCGGCCTTCATGGCTGAAATGCGCTGCGCCCAGACGCCCAGGTCCGTCGCGTTGAGTGTGCGCTTCACGTAGGGGCCTGCAGCGCTGGGGGCGGCCCCTGCGACCCTGGCGAGCGACCTGAACGTCTTGGAGGTGCCGGCCACAACATTGGCGCGCCCCAGGCCGTCGAACTGCTTTACCGCGGGGGCCAGCGTGGCCCGGATATAACGGCGCAGCTCCTTGACACTCTTGGCGGAAGGCGGGTCTTCGGCCAGCCAGTCGCGAGTCAGGCGGCTGGCGCCCAGCGGGACGGAGGTGGCCACTTCGGGCAACTCGTCCTGGCCGAAGGCCATTTCGAAGGAGCCGCCGCCAATGTCCAGGTTCAGGATGGGCCCGGCACCCCAGCCGTACCAGCGGCGGACGGCGAAGAACGTCATAGAGGCTTCTTCGCTGCCCGTCAGTTCCTGCAGGGTGACAGTGGTTTCGTGCTTGACCCGGGCCAGCACCGCAGCGCCGTTGGTGGCTTCGCGGATGGCGGACGTACAGAAGGCCAGCAGGTCGTCCGCTTTGTGCCTGGCCGCAAACTCCCAGGCTTCAAGGACAAATTCGGTCAGCTCGTGCTGACCGGCGTCCGTGATGTTACCGTCGGCATCGAGGTACTGGACCAGGGATATGGGCCGTTTGTGCGACGCAAAAGGCACCGGACGCGCGCCAGGGTGGGCATCCACCAGGAGAAGGTGGACAGTGTTTGACCCGATATCGAGGACGCCTAGCCGCATCCTGCCATTATTCCCCCGCCCGGGCCCTCACTCACAACCTGCGCAGAAAATGTCAGTTTGCGGAGGCGTCCTCTGGTGCACCGTCCGGGAGTTCATCGGCTCGCTTGAAGTCGCGCTTGATGTTGGCGACGCCCTCCGGGTTGATCTCAAACCCGTATGCAGCGCCGGGGTTGATCACCATGCCCAATTCCTCGCCAATGTTGGCGATAATGGCCGCACCCTGGGTCCCCAGGACGTTCGGGGCAGCCTCAAGGTACTGCTCATCAACCCTGCTGGGGTGCGAGAACACCGCAAGGACGGGCTCGCCGTCGGCGTTCGCCAATACCAGCGGCTCCACCTGGGAATCCTCCCCCTCGATCCCGTCGGTGCTGATGACGTAGACCTCGCTGTTGAGGAAGGACAGGATGACATCCACCGGGCTGCCCTCGGGCTGGCCGCCCTGGGCGAGCTTCTCTTCGAGGTCGTTGAGCGGCGTGAGATCGGCTGTGCCGGGCTGTTCAGTCATGTATCTACTCGACCACGTTGGAGAGCCCGGCGCAATTCCGCCCCTATTTACTTCTTGGCTGGAGCCTTCTTCTTTACCGGAGCCTTGCGGGCCGTGGTGGTGCGTTTGACCGGCCCCTTGGCCCTCTTCTCAGCGAGGAGTTCAACCGCTTGTTCCCGGGTCAGCTCCTCCAGGGACGTGGACCGCGGGACGGTGATGTTGGTGATGCCGTCCGTGATGTACGGCCCGAAGCGGCCTTCCTTCACCACGATGTTCTTCTCGGAAACGGGGTCCGGTCCGAACTCAGCCAGCGGGGCTACCGCGGCACGGGCGCCGCGCTGCTTGGGCTGGGAGTAGATCTCGAGCGCCTGCTCCAGCGTGATGGTGAAGATTTCCTCTTCGGTGCCGATGGAGCGGGAGTCCGTGCCCTTCTTCAGGTACGGGCCGAAGCGGCCGTTCTGCACCGTGATGAGGTTGCCTTCGGCGTCCTCGCCCAGGGCGCGGGGCAAGCTCATCAGCTGCATCGCTTCATCCAGCGTGACGGAGTCCACCGTCATGGACGCAAACAGCGAACCGGTGCGCGGCTTAGCCTTGACAGGCTTTTTCGGCGGCTTCGGCTTGCCGTTTTTGTAGTACTCCACGGGCTGGTTGGCCAGCTGTTCCTCGGTCATCTCGGGGATGACTTCGGTGACGTAGGCGCCGTAGCGGCCGTTCTTCGCCACCACGGTGTGCCCGGTATGCGGGTCAGCGCCGAGGACGCGTTCTTCCGGCGCGGCCGTCTCCATCAGCTCGATGGCCTTGGCCGCGGTGAGCTCGTCCGGTGCCAGGTCCTCCGGGACGTTGGCTCGGGAGTTTTCCACGATTTCGCCGGTCTTCGGATCAACGGTGGCGGCGGAGCTTTCCAGGTACGGACCGAACTTGCCCACCCGCAACGTGATCTCGTCCGTGATGGGAATGGAGTTGATTTCCCGGGCGTCAATGTCGCCCAGGTTGTTCACGATGCTCAGCAGGCCCGGATCGGCGTCTTCACCAAAGTAGAAGTGCTTGAGCCAGGCGGACCCCACAGCCTGGCCGTTGGCGATCTTGTCCAGGTCGCCTTCCATGTCCGCCGTGAATTCGTAGTCCACGTAGTCGGTGAAGTGCTGCTCCAGCAGGCGGATCACCGAGAATGCGATCCAGCTGGGCACCAGGGCAGAGCCCTGTTTCCGGACGTAGCCCCGGTCCTGAATGGTGGAGATGGTGGAGGCGTAGGTCGACGGGCGGCCGATGCCCTTCTTTTCCAACTCGGCGGTCAGCGACGCTTCGGTGAAGCGCGGCGGCGGCGAGGTCTCGTGGCCCACAGCCAGAATGTCCGACGCCGTGAGGGCATCGTCCTTGGCCACGTTCGGCAACCGTCGGGCTTCGTCGGAGTCGTCGTCCCCGCGGCTTTCGTCCTTGCCTTCTTCGTAGGCGGCCAGGAAGCCGGGGAAGGTGATGACCGTACCGGAGGCGGAGAACTCAGCGTCCCGGCCGTCAGTAGCAACGGCACCAAGGCGGATGGTCGCCGTCGAGCCCTTGGCGTCACCCATCTGGGAGGCGACGGTGCGCTTCCAGATCAGCTCGTACAGGCGGAACTCGTCGCCGGAGAGCTGCTTGGCAACCTGCGCCGGCGTGCGGAAGGAGTCACCGGCGGGGCGGATGGCCTCGTGGGCTTCCTGCGCGTTCGCAGCCTTGCTGGTGTAGACGCGGGGCGACGCCGGGATGTACTCCGGGCCGTACAGCTCGGAGGCCTGGCGGCGGGCGGCCGTGACGGCTTCGTCGCTCAACGCCGAAGAGTCGGTTCGCATATAGGTGATGTAGCCGTTTTCGTACAGCCGCTGGGCCACCTGCATGGTGCTCTTGGAGGTGAAGCGCAGCTTGCGGCCGGCCTCCTGCTGCAGCGTGGAGGTGGTGAACGGCGCTGCAGGACGGCGGGTGTACGGCTTGGTGTCCACGGACCGGACCCGGAAGTCCGCATCCTGGAGTCCTGCGGCCAGCGAGGTAGCCAGTTCCTCGTTCAGGTGCGCCGCGTTGCGCGCGGTAAGGACGCCGTCGTCATTAAAGTCCCGGCCCGAAGCCACCTTGGCGCCGTCAACGGAGGCGAGCTTTGCCTTGAACGAAGCGGAACCGGCACCAAACTGGCCCGTGAGGTCCCAGTAGGAAGCCGAGGTGAACGCCATGCGTTCGCGTTCACGGTCCACCACCATGCGCGTGACCACAGACTGCACGCGGCCAGCGGACAGGCCGCGGGCCACCTTGCGCCACAGCACGGGAGAAATCTCGTAACCATAGAGGCGGTCCAGGACACGGCGAGTCTCCTGCGCATCCACCAGTGCCGTATCAACATCGCGCAGGTTGCCCATGGCGCGCTGGATGGCTTCCTTGGTGATTTCACCGAACGTCATCCGGTAGACGGGCACCTTGGGCTTGAGCACTTCCAGCAGGTGCCACGCGATGGCCTCGCCCTCGCGGTCCCCATCGGTTGCGAGATAAAGGGCGTCGGCATCCTTGAGGGCGGCCTTCAGTTCGGTGACCTTTTTCCGTTTGTCCGCAGACACCACGTAATAGGGTTTGAAGTCGTTTTCGATGTCGACGGCGAACTTGCCCACCGAGGTTTTCTTCAGTTCTGCGGGAAGCTCGGACGGCTGCGGCAGGTCTCGGATGTGACCAACGGAGGCCTCTACGATGAAGCCCTCGCCGAGGTACTTGGCGATGGTCTTGCTCTTGGCCGGAGACTCCACAATCACGAGTTTCTTGCCGGTTTTGGCCTTGCTTGGCACGGTGCTCCTACAGAAAAAGGTTGCTCGGGCAGATGAGCCCATACTCGCCTAGTTCACCATATTTTGGACAATCGTGCGCATTCATGTGGAAAACCCGCCGACTCATCCGGCACGTCAAGGACCCCGTTTTGGGGTGTTCCAAAGCGCGCCAAACCGCTATGCGGCAGGCTCGGAGGGAACCAGGAAACCGTCGCTGACCAGGTTCGCGACGTCCTCGAGCAGCCTGGTCCGGAACGCATCGCCGTCGAACCCGTCCTCCCCCACGAGGCTCCCGCCGAGCAGCGCCGCGAGGGCGCCGATGATCTGGCCGACGGAGAGGTCACCGTCGCAGGCGGAGACAAATCCGGCGAGTTCGGTGCTGAGCAGATTGGTCCGGCGCAGAGCGGCACCCTGGCGGAGCAGAATCACGCCCGGGTGCTCGGCGCCGGGACGCTGATGGCGTTCCTCCGTGACGTCGTCCGCCACGAGCAGATGCGCGTCCGCCAGGCTGTTGGCGGCCAGCCAGTCGGAACGCTCGACGGCGGCGCCCAAGTGGGGCCCGATGGGCTGCTCAATGGGGTACGTAATTTCCTCGAACCGGCTGATGGCGGCGGCACTGGATTCCGCCGGCGGCCGGCGCAGCCAGATCATGCCGAAGCCGATCCCCGCCACGTTCCGGGACGCGAAGTCCGCCAGGTACGCGGCATAGGCGTCCCGGTAATGCATGCGGTCGCGGGATTCTGATGCGTCCTGCAGCCATGTTTCGGCGTACTGTTCCGGGCCCACCTGCTCGCGCTGGATGAACCAGGCATCCGCATCCGGACCGATCCAGCCTTTGGGCCGCTCGTGCCACTCGGCCCCGGCGGGAATTTCCCAGTTGCCCAGCAGCTGCGCGGTGCCGCCGGGAGCCAGGGCGCCGGGCAATGCCGCCACGAGCGAGGCCACGATGTCGTCGCCCGGCAGCCCGCCGTCGCGGTAGGTGAACTGCCCGGACGCAGGTTCGCCTACCGTCCGCGGCGTGATGACGAACGGCGGGTTGGACACCACAAGCTCGAATTCCTCACCGGCCACGGGCTCCAGGAGCGACCCCAGCCGAAGGCTGACCCGGTCCGCCAGGTGTTTCGGGTCCACGTGCAGGGCCTCGGCATTCAGGAGCAGGTTGAACCGGGTGAAGGCCAGAGCCCGCTCCGAGATGTCCGTCGCGGTGACGTGCTCGGCATGGTGCAGGAGGTGGAAGGACTGGATACCGCAGCCCGTGCCCAAATCCAGGGCCTTGGCGACGTGGCGCCGGACGGTGGTCTGCACCAGCGTGGTGGATGCCTGACCGATCCCGAGTACGTGATCGTGCCGCAGCACGCCGTCCTGCTGGTGCGCGGCGAGGTCACTTGCCACCCACAACTCGGCGCCGCCGCTGCCGTCCTCATTGGAATCCCAGCCGTACGGCCGCAGATCCGCTCTTGCCTGCAGCAGATCCAGCGCCGGCTGACCGGCGCCGGGCAGATCAGAGGCGGGCACGGGCACAAGCAGCCCCAGCTCGACCAGGCCGTCGGACCGGATTCCCGGCAGGGCGGCGTCGAGCGTTTCCCGCGTTTGCGGTTCCGCCAGGAGCCAGAGACGTACGACGGCGGCGAGCGCCGACGCCGTGTTCTCACCGTTCGCAGGCCCACCTTTCGCCGCATCATTGTAGAGGGCGCTTTCGGTGGCGAGCAAAGCCGGGATGATCTGGTCCCGGTTCAGCGCGCGGTAGGCGGACTCGCCCAGGAGCCCGGCCACGCCGTCGAGCGTGTAGTCCACCCGGCGCAGGTCCGCGGCGAGCGCCGTCAGCAGTTCGGGGCGGTCGCTGCGCGGGGCATCGGGGGTGTTGCCGGCCAGGAAAAGCGTGTAATCAGTCACCGCCCAAGTCTATTGGCGGGCAGGCTTCCCCCTGACGGGCTACAGGTTCTCCGCTGCGAGCGCTGCTTCCACTCCGCCTTCTCGTCGGCGCTCATGCCGCACCACCACGCATCCCCCTTCGCGTAGGCGTCCTTGCCCCAGCGTTCCTCCACCTCGTCCTTGTACTGCGTGTGGTCGAAACTGTTGAACATGTCGTCTGCCATGATTTCGCCACCTCCTTTCACTGCTTCGAGGGTTTGTGTGACCGACGCGATCTGCCGCGCCAGCCTGTCCTGTTCCTGCTTGAGCCATGCCAGATGCCCGGTGAGGGCGTTGGCCGCGTCCGTTTCGTCGTCAAGCACCTGCCTGATTACCGGCAGGCCCAGCCCCAGGCCGCGACGCGTCCTGCTGGTGGTCCCTGCGAGCCGGGCAATGTCCTGGATGGACCAGTCCATGTGTTCCTTCTTCCCGGTCTGTTGGCGGAATAAGTCCGGGGTTGTGATCCGGCTGATGGTTCAACGATAAATATTGACGTAGCGTCTAGGTCAAGGGTCTGAATCACGGAGCACGGGTGGGGCCGGGTAAATTGGCAGCATGGTTCTGTTTCCTTCCTCCCTGCCGCGCGCCCTCTCCGCCGTGGCGGCAGCAGCTGTCCTCCTGGGCGCCTCCGGCTGCGCGCAGCAGCTTTCGGTCGAGAACGCCGACGTGCCGGCCTGGAAGGCCACCGCGATGCCATCGGCCAGCGGCATTGTTGCCGAGGACTCTGGCAGGATTCTCAACGCCCAGCCCATTGATCATGGGGAGACTGTGCCGGCAGGCAAGTACACATTGACACTTGTCTGCGAAGGCGGCGGCAAGGCCTTCCTCGCAGTGCGGTCCGGCGGCAAAGCGCTTGCCGACCTCGGAGCGGCCTGCTACGGCACGCCGGAGTCCCGCAAAATAACTCTGCCGGAATCCGGGCCGTTGGAGCTCAGTGCCTCCAGCGTTGACGCGCCGGTGATCTACGCTTACCAACTGGTAACCGCGGGGTAGTCGCCAGTCAGTCCAGCCCCTGCCCCAAGCAGCAGTCCTTAACCCCCGTGCCTGACCGGCTTTCCCGTCACCTACTCGAGGCTCTGGATTGGCGTCCGGGCCGGGCATAGAGTCGGAGTATGCCCGCAACGCAGGGGGCGCCGCCGCCCCGCAGTGCGGTACGTCGTCCGGGCGCTTGCCCGTCCCGGTCAGTCTCCGTGCGCACCCGGGTGAGGGCCGCCGTCGTACTCTGGACGGCGGGCGCCCTTGTGGCCGGAACTGCGCTCGCCGGATGTGAATACACGTACGACGAAGGGTGGCGTCCCGCCGAGGCCCCGGCGGCGCCGGAGGTGACCGAGCCGGGGCCACCCGCAGACCTGTGGCGGAACGATCCCGTCAGAGAGGCCGAAATGGAGGCCTGGCTGGTTGAGTCCCAAGTGGGGACCGGGCTGCAGGTGGCGCACAGGGAATTCGGCCTGTTGCGGGCCAAAGAAATCCGGACCGGCGCCACAGCGCCTACCGGCTGTCCCGGCTGTGAACTTTGCTGCCTGCCGGATCCAGGCCGGCCCGGCCCCTTCGGCCACGCGCGTTTCAGGCCGCGCAGCCTTCGGGGCAGCGAAGCGTCTCCGGGCTGGCGGCACACTCGGCGCAGTACAGCGTCAGAGTGCGGCAGCTCGGGTTGGAGCAGTTCTCGAACTTGCTGGTGGGAGAGGCGCAGCGGACACACGCACCGATCGTTTTAGCATCCTCGCTGAATTCCAGGTGCATGCGCTTGTCGAACACGTAAAGCGAGCCTTCCCAAAGGCCCTGGTCCTTGAACGTTTCGCCGTAGCGGACGATGCCGCCGTCGAGCTGGTACACCTGCTTGAAACCTCGGTTCACCATCAGGCTGGAGAGCACCTCGCAGCGGATGCCGCCGGTGCAGTAGGTGACCACGGGTTTGTCCTTGAGGGCGTCGTACTTGCCGGAGTCGAGCTCCTTGATGAAGTCGTGGGTAGTGGCCACGTCGGGGACGACCGCGTCCTTGAACTTGCCGATCTGGGCTTCGAAGGCGTTGCGGCCGTCGAAGAACACCACGTCCTCGCCGGCCTGTTTCGTGGCCTCTACCAGTTCGTGCAGTTCTTCGGGCTTGAGGTGGGTGCCGCCGCCCACCACGCCGTGCTCATCCACCTTGAGTTCACCGGGCGCGCCGAAGGAGACGATCTCGTCCCGGACCTTAACGCTCAGCCGCGGGAAGTCTGCCGCGCCGCCGTCGGACCATTTCACGTCGATGCCGTGGAAGCCCTTGTATTCGCGGGTGGTCTTGACGTATTGCTTGACCGCGCTTATCTCGCCGCCCACCGTGGCGTTGATGCCGTCCCTGGAAATGAGGATGCGTCCGGTCAGCCCGAGTTTTTCGCACAGGGCACGCTGCCAGAGCCGCACCGCGTCCGGATCTGCGATGGGGGTAAAGCCGTAAAAGAGCACAATTCGATTCAAAGCCACGTATTTAAGGGTACTGGGTTGCCGGGCACCGGGCCCGCGTGCGGCCGGGGCCATGGTTGGCCCGCTGCGATGGCGGCGCCGCGCCTGTTCAGGGCGCCGCCCACCGCCGCCAGCAGTGCTGCACCACAGACCAGAAGTGGCAGCGGCAAGGTGTTCCTGGACGGATCCATCGTGGCGTGCATGCGTCAGACTTGTCCGGTCACGATTGCATAAGCAAGTCGCATCGGGGCACCCTACCCCTGTTGCTTGTGTCGGGGCTGGAATACTCTCATGACATGAGTCCGGACGCCTTGGTTGAAGACATCACACGCCTTCTTGAAGTCTGGGTAGCTGGCTGGGCCGGCTGCCGCGGTTACCAGACATCAGTTGAGGGCCGCTTCCCCGCTGCACTGCGGGCCGACACCACCGGGGAGTGGGAGTACTTCGCCCATGACCCCTCCGCTGACGAGTTCACTGCCCTGGCTGCGAAGACCGTCGAGGCGCCGGCCAGGGTCCTGAACATCCTCACCAATGACGTTGCCCGCTTCACGGCGCTGGCCCAGCAGAACGGTCTGAACGTCACGTCCGCCTCGCAGGCCATGATGATTGTGGACATGTCCACCCAGGATACGGAAGATCCGTGGCTCTCCGACGATGACCTGAACCTGGTCACCTCCGAACTCGACGGCGTCCACCACGCGGTGGTCCGTTCAGGTGACACGGTGGCGGCGAGCGGCAGGGTTTTTGTGGTGGACGAGACCGCTGTATTCGACAAGATTATAGTCCAACCGACGTTCCAGCGCCGCGGCCTGGGCAGCTTCATCATGAAGGCCCTGGCCGCACAGGCCATCGGACCGGATGTGGAAAGCGGCCTGCTCCTGGCCTCCCTCGACGGACAGAAGCTGTACTCCCACCTGGGCTGGTCCACTGTTTGCCACGTGCTGATGCTCTCCACGTCCGACGAAGGCGCAGACCTTTCCGTGGGGTGATTTTTTCCCGGGTGAAAGAATGTTGGGGTGAACCCCCATGACTCCCTGATTCCAATGCTGGGCCGAGGCCCGGACCCGGAGCAGCTGCGTCATGTCCGCATCATCCCTGCCCGGCAGGCTGTCCACGAACCATGGCCGGAGTGGGCGCACCCGGATCTCGTGGCCGCCTATGGTTCCCTCGGCATCCACGAGCCGTACCGGCACCAGATCCAGGCCGCCAACCTGGCCCACGGCGGCGAGCATGTGGTCATTGCCACCGGCACCGCCTCCGGCAAGTCGCTGGCCTACCAACTGCCGGCGATTGACGCCATCCACCGCTCCGAACTGGGCGTGCTCTCCGAACCGGGAAAGATCCACGACGACGGCGCCGTGACCCTTTATCTCTCGCCCACGAAGGCGCTGGCCGCTGACCAGTTGGCAGCCATCCGTTCGTTGAAACTGCCCACCGTGCGGGCCGAGACCTACGACGGAGACACCGACCCCACGGCCCGCCGATGGATACGGGACCACGCTAATTTCATCCTCGCCAATCCTGACATGCTCCACTTCGGCATCCTGCCCAATCACGCCTGGTGGGCCAGCTTCTTCCGGCGGCTGCGATACGTGATTGTGGATGAGGCCCACAGCTACCGCGGCGTGTTCGGCTCGCATGTGGCCAACCTGATGCGCCGGCTGCGCCGCATCTGCGCGTACTACGGCGCAGGGGCTGCCCATCCCGGTCCGGTGTTCATCGCCGCCTCTGCCACGGCATCGGAGCCGGGCACATCGTTCGGACGCCTAATCGGGGCGCCGGTCCAGGCCGTTGCCGAGGACTGCTCACCGCACGGCTCCACCACGGTAGCTTTCTGGGAACCCGCATTGACCGAGCTCAAGGGCGAGAACGGCGCCAACGAACGACGCACCGCCGTTGCCGAAACGGCGGACTTGCTGGCGAACCTGGTCTCGTCCCGGATCCGGACCATTGCCTTCATTAAGTCCCGCCGCGGTGCGGAAACGATCGCTTCGATCACCAAGCGCCTTCTGGACGAAGTGGATCCCAGCTTGCCGCAACGCGTGGCCGCCTACCGCTCCGGGTACCTTCCAGAAGAACGCCGGGCCCTGGAAAAGGCCCTCCGCTCCGGTGAACTGCTGGGTGTCTCAAGCACGTCCGCCCTCGAACTGGGAATCGACATTTCCGGGCTGGATGCCGTCCTGGTGGCGGGCTGGCCAGGCACCCGGGCGTCGCTGTTCCAACAGATCGGCCGCGCAGGGCGCGCGGGCCAGGATGCCATCGCCGCGTTTGTGGCCAGCGATGATCCGCTCGACACCTACCTGGTGAACCATCCGGAGGCGATTTTCGACGTGTCGGTAGAGGCCACCGTCTTTGACCCGTCCAATCCGTACGTGCTGGGGCCTCATCTCTGCGCCGCTGCCGCGGAGCTTCCGCTGGGCATGGCTGAACTGGGCCTGTTCGGCAGCACAGCAGAGAAGCTGCTGGGCCAGCTTGTGGCGCAGGGGTATCTGCGGCGCCGGCCGGCGGGCTGGTTCTGGACGCACTCCCAGAGCGCTGCGGCCATGGTGAACCTCCGTGCCGACGGCGGCGGGCCGGTGAGTATCGTCGACGCCGACACCGGCTCCCTGCTCGGGACGATGGACTCGCCCCAGACGCACTACCAGGCGCACACGGGGGCCATCTACGTACACCAGGGCGAAAGCTATGTGGTGGAGGAACTGAACGAAGACGACCATTGCGTGGTGGTCCGGCGCACCAACCCCGACTACTACACAACGGCCCGGGACGTGACCCAGATCGAAGTGCTCGACACACTCCGGACTGAGCACTGGGGCGATGTTGCCGTGCACTTCGGCGATGTGAAGGTGACAACGCAGGTGGTTTCCTTTCAGCGCAAGGCCCTGATTTCAAATGAAATCCTGGGTGAGGAGCCGCTGGAGCTGGGCGCCCGGGACCTGTTCACGAAGGCGGTCTGGTTTGTGGTGGAGAACCGTACGCTGACGGGCGCCGGGCTCATCGAGGCGCAGTTCCCGGGGGCCCTGCACGCCGCCGAGCACGCAGCGATCGGCCTCCTGCCTCTGGTGGCTTCCAGCGACCGCTGGGACATCGGCGGGGTGTCCACCGCCATCCACGCTGACACAGGCGTGCCCACCATCTTTGTGTATGACGGACACCCCGGCGGTGCCGGCTTTGCCGAACGCGGCTTCGATAAGGCAAAGGTGTGGCTTTCGGCGACCCGCGACGCCATTAAGGCGTGTGAGTGCGATTCGGGCTGCCCCTCCTGCGTCCAGTCCCCCAAATGCGGGAACAAGAACAATCCGCTGGACAAGGCTGCCGCCGTCACGCTCATCGATGTCCTCCTCAAGGACGCCCGTGAAATGCCTCCCCGCGGTGCCGAAGTCCCTGCCAGCACGGAGCCGTTCAGCACCACATCCGCTCAGGGCGGCGGCCCGGCCCGCGCCTGACCGGTGGCGGCGCCAACCAGAGTCCCTGCATTCAGCTCCGTTTGCACCACGACGGTCTGACCGGCCCCTTCCGTGCAGCTGACGAGTGCTGCAGCATTGCGGGCCGCCACCTCTGCGGCCACCGTGCAGGGGTCGCCGGACGTGATCCCGCGCAGGGCATCGGCCGCGGCAAGGGCGGCGAGGTCCGCCGCCGCCGCTGCCCTGCTGGCCATCACCGCGGACTGCGCGAACAACAGCAGCAGGGCCATCGCCATGATGACAACCAAAGCCAGTCCCGCGGCCAGGACTGTTCCCGAACCGCGGTCCGGGTTGTCCCCGGGCTGCCTCTTCACGACGGCTCCACTTCGGGGGCCCGGATGTGTTCGGTCCGTTCGTCCGCAGACTGTGCCAGCCTGAAAAGGTATCCGTTCATCGTGGCCGGCATTGGCAGTACCAGCGGCTGAAGATCGCCGCTGGCGGCGGGCGTTTCGCCCCGCGTGGTGGCCGTGGCTGTGAGCGTCCAGGGCACTGTTGCCCCCAGGGGTCCGCCCACACCGTCAGCCACCGTGACGCTGAGCCATTCGCCGTCAGCCGCAACGGACGCCGTTGCCGACGTCCCCGCCAACGTCCTGACGATCCCCTGCACCGCGGAAGGGTCCTCACCGCGGGCCAGCGCCCGGGCGCCGGCCCGCGCCGCTTCCTCGAGCCTGAGCTGGGTGACGCCTGCGGAGGCTCCGGCCAAAAGCAGGGCGAGGAGCAACAGTACCGCCGGCAGCGCTACCGCGAACTCCGCCGTTACGGCGCCGCGGGCATTCCCCGGCCCACGGCGGCTGCTCCGGTCATTAGGACGTTGCAGCGCTGCCGGCGACAGAATCACGGCAAGGCCAGCGCCGTGCGGATGAGGTTCAACAGGAATCCGCGTACTTCGTCGCTACGGAGAATGAAGACGAGGAGTCCGGCGAAGCCCACAGCGGCCAGGGTGGCGATGGCGTATTCGGCCGTTGCCATTCCGGCTTCTGAAGCTGAAAGCCTGCCGCGGCGCTCCGACCGCTCGCTGGCACCAGGGTAAAGCTCCACAACGTTGCCAGCGGGCTCCGTGGATTCCTGTCGTTGGCAGGTGCACGCTCCCAATCCCGCATCGGAGCGGGTTCCCGGGTCCCGTGGTGCGGTGCCCGCAGGTGCGGCGCTGGACTCCGGTGCAGGTGCTGCGGAAAGGCTGTTTTCGATGATGGTCATAGTGACATTTCCCTTCTGTGCTCCGGCCGAGTTGCCGGCTGCTTCGACTCTTCCCGGCTGCGGAAGTCTCGGTAAGGGCCAACAACCCGTAAGTGGATAAGCGCGGCTTTGAGCGGATTGTGGAGGACAGGACGGGGTGTGGAGGAATGGACCGTAGCTCAAATCCCGCGCTCAGGACCCGGACGGCACCAGTGCCAGCAGGACCGGAACAACGCCCAGGCAGATGAACGCCGGGAGCGAGCACAGGCCCAGCGGAATGACCAGCTTCACGCCGAGGGAGGCCGCCCGTTTCTCCGCGGCACGGAATCTTTCCCGGCGCAGCCGCGCGGCCTGCGCGTAAAGGATCGCCGACGACGGCGCTCCGGTCAGGGCGGCGAATCCCAATGCGTCACGCAGTTCCAGGATTTCGGGAAGCCGGACTTCGGAACTGCGCCAGGCTGTCTCCCAGTCGGCCCCGATGGCGAGCGCTGACACCACGGGACGCAGCGCCTTGCCGTAGTCCGTCGAGGCCGAGGCAGCGACGAGTTCCAGGGACCGCCCGATGCCTGACCCCGCGTCCAGCATCGCCGCCACGAGCTCAAGCATCATGGCCGAGTCACGCAATCCGTGCAGACGTCCACGTTGTGTGAAGGCTTCATCGGCCCCCGGCGACCCTGCACCCACTTCACCTCGGAGCCCGACCAGCCGCTTCCGGACCCGGCTTGGCTGCGAAAGGGCCAGGCAAGCGGCCGCAGCCAGAACAACTGCCACAGCGAGCCCCGGCACAAGAACCTCCGTCATGGCACACCGGCCCCGGCAGCAGCACCGACCAGGCGGGCAGACCAGATTCTTCCGGCGATGGTGAGGCCCACTCCCGCTGCCAGCGCCGCCAGTCCCAGCGGGGTCCCGATCAGGATGGCCAACGGGTCCACGCCCAACGCTATTCCCAGGCCCAGCCCCATCAGCGGGAGCCACGTCAGGAGACCCACCGTGGCTTTCGGTCCGGCGAGGGCCGTCTGCCGTGCGGCCTCGGCATCGTCTTCCACTTCGAGTTGCGCGGCAAACCGCGCCAGCACATCAGCCAGCGGACAGCCACTGGCTTCGGCGATATCAAAGCAGGCGGCCAGCTCGCACCAGATCCGTAACTCCCTGCCGTCGGCGCGCGAATACTCCGCCTGAGCGGTTTTCCTGATCGCTTCAGACACGGGTGCGCCCCGGAACGCTGCTGCCCGGACGGCGCCAAGCATCACCAGGGAACCTGGGCTGAGGCTCGGACCGCTGCGACTGGACGCTGGCCCGCGTGATGGTTCCGCCCTTCCTGCCGGGTCCTGCGATGCGCGTAAACCTGCGTTCGTCGTTGCTGAACCTGGCTCCGGACGGCCACCGTGGACCAGCCACAGTTCATCCCAGAGCCGTGCCGGAGTGCGGCCGCCCTTGAGCAGCGCAGCAAGCTGCTGCACCACAAGGGTCAAGGACAGGTCATTGCTTTTCGGTCGTGCGCGGAGGACGTTGCGCCACGTGCCGCCCGTTTTGCTGCCACCGGCCCCGGAGTGAACCCGCGAGGCGAGGCCTGGTCCTGCACTCGTCAAGGCCCGCCGGAAACGGCCGGTGGCACCTCCGGGCGGGCTGAAGAGGAGCACGACCGCCAGCCCCAGGACCACGGCCAACAGAAGTGTCATGCCGCGACACCCGCCGCGGGAGACAGTCCCAACCTCGAGCTCAGCGTCTTCCAGGCAGGACCGGTGCCGAGCTGACCACGCGTGGTCTCCAACGCCGGAACCACGGTAAGCCCGCCAGGACAGTCCTGCACCACACCCACGCAGGCAACATGCCGCCCGCGGCTGGACCGCTCCACGTGGACCACGACGTCCAAGGCACTGGCTGCCTGCAGCCGGACGGCGTCCTGGCCCATGCCGGCCAGTGCGCCCAAAGCTGTCAGGCGGGCCGGGACGGCGGTGGCAGTGTTGGCGTGGATGGTTCCTCCCCCGCCGGTGTGGCCGGTGTTCATGGCGGTCAGGAGCTCCCGGACCTCGGCACCGCGGCATTCGCCCACCACTAGCCGGTCCGGCCGCATCCGCAGTGCCTGCCGGACGAGTTCGCCCAGGTCCACTTCGCCGCCGCCTTCGAGGTTTCCGTGCCTGGACTCGAGCGAAACAATGTGCGGATGGACGGGGTTCAGTTCGGACGCGTCCTCGATCAGAACCAGCCGTTCTGCCGGGGAGCACAGCCCCAGCAGGGTGGAAAGCAGAGTGGTCTTCCCGGAACCCGTGGCCCCGCTGATCAGGAAACTCAGCCGCTGTTCAACCACGCCTTCAAGGACGTCCCGGACCACGCCGCCGAACATGCCGCCGGCACGGAGTTCGTCCATGGAGAAGACCTGCTCCCGCCGGATGCGGACACTCAGCAGAGTGCCGGCTGTCGAAATCGGCGGCAGGACGGCGTGGACGCGGTAGCCACCGTCGAGCCTGACATCGACACACGGGGACCCGTCATCCAGCCGCCGTCCGCCGGCGGCCACCAGCCGTGATGCCAAGGCCCGCACCTGCGCCTCACCGGAAAAGGAAACCCTGGCCGGTTCGAGGCCCTGACCCCGGTCGATCCAGACCGAGTCCGGGGCGTTGACGAAGATGTCGGTGACGTGGACGTCCCGCGTCAGTTCCTGGAGTGGGCCAAGCCCGTTCAGCTCGGCGCTGATCCGTTCCACAGCCGCGAGGGAGCCGCCAGTCCCCAGCAGCCGCCCGGTGGCCTGGACGGCGGCGGCGACCCGGGACGGCGTTACAGGTCCGGCATCGGCCATGACTGATTCACGGACGGTTTCCAACAGTGACGAATCCAAAAATCGCGGATCGAGGACCCGGGCCTGCCGACGGCGTGCCCCCGTCCGGTGCTCCTGGGGCGACGGCGGCGGGACTGGCTGCCGCTCGCTCACGGCAGGTCTCCGCTGGGGATGTCGCCGTCCAACAGATCGAGCACTGAGGCGGCGAAATGCCTGACGGGCCGCCGTTTGCCCACGTCCAGGAGCCGTCCGTTTTCCCCGGCCGCCGTAACGCCACGCAGCTCCGGAACCCGGCCGTGGACCGGCAGTCCGACGGCGTCCGCAATCAGTCCGCCGTCCAGTGCGGCGCCGGCCTTTCCCCGAACCAGGAGGGCCGCCTCGACCGGAGGAAGTTCGTGCAGCAGCCGGGCCGTGGCCACCGCGGCCTTCAGCTGCGCCGGCACAACCACCAGTATGCGGTCACAGTCCCAGGCGAACATCCGCACGGTTTCGGCGCTCCGTCCGATGTCCACCACCACCAGCTCATAGCCCCGCCGGGCCGCATCCAGGACGCCGCCTGTGGTGGCGGCATCCACCGGCGTCTGGCGGTCGCGGCTGCCTGGCCAGGACAGGAAAGAAAACCCGCCGGCGACCGGCAGTGAATCGGCCAGCTGCTCGGGATCTATGCTTCCGCTCGCGTCGGACAGATCAGGCCAGCGCAGCCCCGGCGTCGCCTCAGCCGCCAGCGCCAGTTCCAGGCCGCCGCCCCACGGGTCTCCGTCAACGAGCAATACACGCACACCCAGCCCGGCCGCCGCCTGGGCGACCCAGATTGCCGCGGTGGTGGCCCCGGCACCGCCGCAGCCCCCTGTTATCCCGAGGACGAGTCCTCCCGCTTCGGGCGACCGAGACCGGCTCAGGTACTCGGCCAGCCAGGCCGAGGCATCCGGCAGTACCGCCACCCGCTCCGCTCCGAGGGCTGTAGCCAGGTGCCAGAGGCTGTCCCCCTCCCCGTTCAGGCCCACCAACACGGCAGGGGCACGTCGCCGCGGCGGCAGCTCACGGACATCGCTCCCGACCAACACGGCGGCCGCGGCGTCCCAGTATTTGGCGGCGTCAGCCACTTCCGTCACCACCCGCAACTGGCCGCCGGCGGCAGCCACGATCCGTTCCACTTCGCCCTGCAGGAAGTCGTAGCTGGTGACGAGGAGCACCTCGGCACCAGCGGGGTCCGGTAGCCAGGCTCCCGCGGCCCGTCCCGAGGTAGGCGCACGGGACGTGGAAGCACCTGACCTGGAATCACGGGACTGGGAACCAACGGAGTCAGATCCGGGGGAAGGTGAGGGCCGGGCGCGGGACAGCTGGGTGGAAGACCGCTCGGAAGGGGGTGGAGATTGCTGGTGCCTGCTCATGCAGCCACTCTCCACCGCACTCAGGTGAAGGTAACAGGGGCATGCCGCCGTATGTGGACAACTCCCCCGAACACCCGGACCGGACCTGGCAGACCGGCCTGCCTCGCCTTGCGGACCAGTGCCGCTTCGGTGCGGCCAACTTCCTTCTGGCGCTCCGCCACGGCGTACAGAGCCCCCGCCACAGGGCAGAATTAGGCCTATGTATCTGCTGCTCGCCGCCCACGCCCACGGCGCAGCCCTCCAACAAGTCACCCAGGCGGGCGATCCGCACCCAGACCGCCCCGAGCCGCGCCTGATCAGCGCAAGCGAGCTGGCCGGCGTTGTACGCCAACTGGAGAACCGTCCCCGCGAGACCCCGCCCCGCTGGATCTGGAAGCGGACCCAGGACTGGTACCCCGCGCTGCTGGCGGCAGGCGTGGAGCTGGAGCGCTGCTATGACCTAGGTTTGTGCGGCAATATCCTGGCGTACTCACAGTTCACGGCCCACACGGAGTACGCCCGGAACGCCGACAAGGAACCCCTCGACGATCCCCAGGCGCTGCCCCGCGCCCTGCAGCCGCCGCCCCCGCCAGCGGACCAAGGGGCCCTCTTTGACGACGTCCGCCACCGTGCCCCACGGCAAGGACTGGCGGAGCTCCGCGCGGAATACGCCGCGCAACAAGCAGCCCTGGCCGATGCGGCTCCGGACGAAAACAAGCGGAAGCGGCTCCAGCTGCTGCTGGCTGCCGAATCCGCTGGCGCCATGATCGCCGCCGAGATGCAGCACACCGGTGTTCCCTGGCGGGAGGACCTGCACGAGCAGATCCTCGCCGATTACCTCGGGCCGCGCCCTCCGTCCGGTCACCGCCCCGCGAAGCTGGAGGCCCTGAGTACCGAGCTTCGGGGACTGCTCAACTCGCCCGGACTGAACCCGGACTCGCCGCAGGAGCTGATGCGCGCCCTGCACCGCAACGGCATCGAGGTGAAAAGCACCCGGCAGTGGGAGCTGATGGAGTCCAGCCACCCTGCCATTGAACCGCTTCTCGCCTACAAGAAACTGTCCCGCCTGCACACTGCCAACGGCTGGGCCTGGCTGGACGCGTGGGTGGCCAACGGCCGTTTCCAGCCCGAGTATGTGGTGGGCGGCGTCGTGTCCGGGCGTTGGGCGTCACGGGGCGGCGGGGCCTTGCAGATCCCGCGCCAGATCCGTGGCGCGGTCCATGCGAATCCCGGCCACAAACTCATCGTCGCGGACGCCTCCCAACTGGAACCCCGGGTGCTGGTGGCGCTGGCGCAGGACTCCAAAATGGCTGGAGCGGCGCGCGACAAGGACCTGTACGCAGGCATCGCCGCCCAGGGTTTCGGCGGCGACCGCGCCAATGCGAAAATCGCCCTCCTGGGCGCCATCTATGGCGCCACCACCGGCGAATCCGGGCGCTTGATGCCACAGCTGGCACGGACCTACCCGCGCGCCGTTGGCTTTGTGGAGCAGGCGGCGCGGGACGGCGCGGCCGGCGGCACCGTGACCACCAGGCTTGGCCGGAGCAGCCCGCCGCCGTCGGAAGGGTGGTTCCGGAGCCAGCAGTCGGCCACGGCCGAGGAGCAGCGCCGCGCGGAATCGATTGCCCGTTCCCGCGGCCGCTTCACGCGCAACTTTGTGGTGCAGGGATCCGCCGCTGACTGGGCGGCGTGCTGGCTGGCGGAATTACGACGGCGGCTGCGGGCCCTGCGTGCCGACGGTTCCGTTCAGGCGGAACTGGTGTTTTTCCTGCATGACGAGGTGATGGTCCACGCCCCCGAGGCCGGCGTCCAGGCCTGCATCCGGGCCATCGAGGAAGCTGCCGCCGCCGCGAAGGAACTGCTGTTCGGCCCCATCCCGGTGGAATTCCCCGTCAGCATGGCCGTGGTGGACTCATACGACAACGCAAAGTAGCAATTGGCCCCACTAAGTGGCCCAAAAAACCTACCCGCGAGTAGCTGGTCGGAACCTCTGTGACCATGATTACATCAGAAGAGCGACTGAAACAGACGCTCCAGCTATTCATGCAAAGACGCATATCAGGGGAGGTCCGGCCTATGGCGGGCAGGTTTGAAATACATCGGGTAAGTGACGAGTGCTATCGGCTCAGGCTCACCGACTCAAACGGCAACATCGTGGCAGTTTCGCCCGACTTCAAGCATCTCGGGGCCCTGAAGGACGGCATCAAGGCCTTGCGTGAAAACGCGGCCACGGGCATTGTTGTTGATCTTCGGCAGCAACCAGTCACCACCAGCTAAGCCCGGTGCTAGAAAACCACCTCGTGCAGCATGGTCCGGTCCCACGGCACCGCCCAGCCCAGCTGCTCAAAAAGGCCATCCAGAATGATCCCGGTGAAGCCCCAGACCAGCACACCGCTGACCGCGAACGCGGGGCTGCTGAACGTCCTGCCATCGCGGCTGGCCGTGGCTGTCACCCGGTTGGCCGGGTCCAGCAGGTCCCGGACGGGGATCCGGAAAACCTGGGCGGATTCGGCGTAGTCAACCACCTGCACCGGCGACGGCGCCGCCCACCAGCCGAGCACCGGCGTCACCAGGAAGTTACTGCGGGCCAGCCCAAGCTCCTGCAACGTTCCCAGAACCTCCACCCCTGCGGTGTCCAGCCCGGTCTCCTCTTCGGCTTCGCGCAGGGCAGCGGCTACGGGGGTTTCGTCGGCGTCAATGGTGCCACCGGGAAAGGCAACCTGGCCGGGATGGGAATCCAGGGTGTGCGCGCGTTCCAGCAGCAGGACATCAAGATCCGCCGCGGCCAGGGGTCTGCCAGAGGCGGCCGGAACGTCGTCCAGTACACCGAAAAGCATCAGGACTGCCGCCTTGCGGGCTAGGGCTTCATCCACGGTCAGGGCCGCCCAGGCAGTGTTCGGAGCGGTGACGTCGCCGCTGTCCGATCTGAGCACCAGGTCGATCAGGTCCTGGCGTGCGCTCATGGGAGCCGCCTCTGTGATTCCATCCGGATTTCAGCGGCGCGGTGTGTTTCGGCCAGCAACCGGTTCAGGAGAAGTTCGTTCCCGGGCGCCAGTTCGTATTTAAGGAGCTTGGCAGCCTTGGCAGGGTCAGTCTCGCCCAACCCGTAGCTGGGGCACCAGTTCGCTACCGGACATGCGCCGCAGGCAGGCTTCCGTGAGTGGCACACCCGCCGCCCGTGGAACACCACACGGTGCGAGAGCATGGTCCAGTCCTTGGGCTCAAACAGTCCAGCAACGTCGAATTCGATTTGCACCGGGTCTTCGGAGGTGGTCCAGCCGAAGCGCCGTGCGAGCCGGCCGAAGTGCGTGTCCACTGTGATCCCGGGGATACCGAAAGCATTGCCCAGCACCACGTTGGCGGTTTTGCGCCCCACTCCCGGCAGCGTCACGAGGTCCTCCAGCCGGCCGGGGACCACGCCGTCGTACTCGTCCACCAGGCGCGTGCTCAGCGCCATCACGTTCTTCGTTTTGGCCCGGAAGAAGCCGGTGGGCTGCAGGATCGCTTCGAGCTCGTTGGGATCGGCCTCGGACAAAGCCCGGGCGTCCGGGTAGCGCGCAAACAGGATCCTGGTGACCTGGTTGACCAGCACATCGGTGGTCTGGGCCGACAGGACCGTGGCCACCACCAGTTCGAATGGGTTCCGGAAATCCAGCTCAGCATGGGCATACGGGTACTTCTCCGCCAATGCCTTGTTGATCCGTCGCGCCCGGCGCTTCAACGCCAGCAAAGACTCCGGGGCTGCTGCAGCCGGGCCGGATCCGGGTCTACGGGAGGGGGCCACAGGCCTGGTTAGCCGCGCTCGATGTTGCTGAGGTCGCGCAGCACGCCCACGCGGCCGTCGGTGTGCTGGACCAGGAATTCGTGGCCGCGGTCTTCCAGGGCCAGTACCCAGCCACCCGGTTCGATCACAAAGGCGGGGGCGCCGGTCTGGGCGTCCACCGCTGTACGGTGCTGCGCCACGGCAAACCAGAATGCCTCCTGCGCAGGCTCTTCGTACGATTCTTCCGGCCTGGAAGCCGGATCCACGGTGGCGCCGATGGGCTCCACGCTGCGCACCTGCTGATGCACGGCCGTCGCCGCAGGTTCCGCGGCAGCTTGGCGAGCCGGGGCAGGGTCACCCGCGCCGGCGTCGTGAAACGCCGTTTCAGGGGCAGCAGCGGCGGACGCGGCCGCAGCAGCAGTCGGCGCAGATTCAACTGGAGCCGCAGCCGCCGTCGGGGTGTCACCCGCAGTGGTCTCCTCAACGGCGGGCGTCACTGAAGCGTTCGTCGCTGTTGGGGAAGGCACGACGTCGGCGGCCTGGGTTGCGGGGCCGGGGTGGCCGGCGGCGGTCCACTTCTGAACCTCCGGAGCGGAGGAGACTGCTGCTGACGCAGCCGGGGAGGAGAAGGCCCCAGCCGAAGCGGCAGGGGTGGCGGAAGCCGCGGAAGCTGCCGGGACGGGCGAGCCCTCAGGCTTGGGTTCCTTGGGCGTGTGCGGCCTGGGCAACGGCACAGCCGACTCGCGGGCCATCACATGGGCCGGTGATTCGTCGCGCCCCAGAAAGTCGCCGGCGAAGTGAGGGATATACCGACTCAGCACGGTCCCCGCGAACAGCACCACCGAACCGACCAAGCCCACCAACAGGCTGGGAACATAGGCCGCGGCCGCAGACACGAAGAAGAACGCCAGCGCAAAGGCAGCCACCACAGACGCGAACTGGTCAACGGACAGCGAGCCGATGCGGACTCTTGTCGCGGGAGCGAGCCGGCGTCCAACAAAGAGTGCCGAGACAATCAGCGGCAACACAATGCCGAGGCCCAGGAAGAACAGGCTGCCTGCATTCCAGAGATTAAACCGGCCGAAGAAAATAGGCAGCAGCGAGGCCACCAGCAGAATGACGGTCGCGGCGAAAACGGCCAGGTCCCGGAGCGTGAATGGACCCAGCACGGCCTGGTTGGTGGTGCCCGGCTTGGCGCTGGCCGGCTTCTGTGCGCCCTTCGCTGAGCCCTCCTCCGGGGTGGTCCCAGCCTGTGCCCCGGTTGCGCGGCCAAATTTCTGGCCGAAGCGTTGCTGGTTCATTCTGTACTCCTTAGCGTGGCGGCACCGGGACGGTTATGTCCCAAAACTGTGCCATCCGAAACGGCGGCAACGGCCAGGCCCGGCAGTGCAGCACCGGATCCGACAACTCCGTGGAAACTCACAATTCAATCTCAGCCTAGTCAACCGCATGGCCGATCACTAGCCGATCCGCAGCGGTGGGCCGCCGGTTCGCAGGGTCCGCTAACCATTCAACGCTAAATAAACGCCGTTCGCGGGCGCCTCTGTGACAGCGAACACATGGTTGCCCCGGCGCGTATTACGCTTGATTCCGGAACAGCTCTTTGCGGAATGTCCGTGATCGGCCGCTGCCCGATGCCGCGCAAGCGACGGAGCACGGCCGGGCGACGGCAGCCGCTTAAAGACCGATGAATGATGAGGTTCACCATGTCTCAGGACACTCCCGGCTCCACGGCCACCGCCCCCGCGGCTTCCGTGAGGGCAGACCAGCAGGGCGACGCCTTTGAAAACCTGCTGCACGAAAACCGCACTTTCGCCCCCAGCCCCGAGTTCGCTGCCGACGCCGTTGTCACCGCCGCTGATTACGCAGAGGCCGACGCCGGCCGCCCGGCTTTCTGGGCGAAGCAGGCCCGCGAGCTGCTCACCTGGAGCAAAGACTTCGACGAGGCATTGGACTGGTCCAACCCGCCGTTCGCCAAATGGTTCGTGGGCGGCGAGGTCAACGCCGCGTACAACGCGCTTGACCGCCATGTGGAGAACGGCCTCGGCGATCGGGTGGCCATCTATTTCGAGGGCGAACCCGGGGATACCCGCACCTACACGTACGCCCAGCTCACCGAAGAGGTCAAGAAGGCCGCGAACGCCTTCGAGTCCCTCGGCGTTGGCAAGGGTGACCGGGTTGCTGTCTACCTGCCCATGATCCCGGAGGCCGTCATCACGCTGCTGGCCTGCGCCCGCATCGGCGCCGTGCACTCCGTGGTGTTCGGCGGGTTCTCCGCAGACGCCCTGCGCTCCCGGATCGAGGACGCCGAGGCCAAGCTGGTTGTCACCGCGGACGGTACCTACCGCCGCGGCAAGCCCAGCGCGCTCAAGACCGCCGTGGACGAGGCCCTCGCTGTCGACGGGCACACGGTCCAGAACGTTGTGGTGGTCAAGCGCAACGGCCAGAACGTGGACTGGCACGAAAGCCGGGACCACTGGTGGGCGGACACCGTGGAACTGGCCTCCCCGGAGCACAAGGCCGTAGGCCACGACTCCGAGCACCCGCTGTTCATCCTGTACACCTCCGGCACCACGGGCAAGCCCAAGGGCATCCTGCACACCACCGGCGGCTACCTCACCCAGGGCGCCTACACCCATAAGGCTGTCTTCGACCTGCACCCAGAAACGGATGTGTACTGGTGCACGGCCGACGTCGGCTGGGTCACCGGCCACTCGTACGTCGCCTACGCGCCGCTCATCAACGGCGCCACCCAGGTGATGTACGAAGGCACCCCTGATTCCCCGCACCAGGGACGCTGGTGGGAGATCATCGAGAAGTACAAGGTCTCCATCCTGTACACCGCCCCCACGGCCATCCGTACGTTTATGAAGTGGGGCCGGGAGATCCCGGACAAGTACGACCTGTCCTCGATCCGGGTCCTCGGGTCCGTGGGCGAATCCATCAACCCCGAAGCCTGGATGTGGTACCGGGACGTCATCGGCGGCAACAAAGCACCGATCGTTGACACCTGGTGGCAGACCGAAACCGGCGCCCAGATGATCGCCCCGCTGCCCGGCGTCACCGCCACCAAGCCCGGCTCAGCCCAGGTCCCGCTGCCCGGCATCGCCGTGGACGTCGTCGATGAGCAGGGCGAATCCGTGCCGGACGGCCACGGCGGCTTCCTGGTGATCCGCGAACCCTGGCCGGCCATGCTCCGCGGCATCTGGGGCGACCCCGAACGGTTTAAGGAAACCTACTGGTCCCGCTTCGAAGGCATGTACTTCGCCGGCGACGGCGCCAAGAAGGACGAGGACGGCGACATCTGGCTCCTGGGCCGCGTGGATGACGTTATGAACATCTCCGGGCACCGGCTCTCCACCACCGAGATCGAATCCGCCCTGGTGTCCCACCCCTCCGTGGCCGAGGCCGCCGTTGTGGGCGCCGCGGACGAAACCACCGGCCAGGCCGTCGTCGCGTTTGTCATCCTGCGCGGCGACGCCGTGGACACCGGCGACGCCATCGTTCAGGAACTCCGCAACCACGTGGGCAAGGAAATCGGGCCCATCGCCAAACCCAAAACCATCCTCGTGGTACCGGAACTGCCCAAAACCCGCTCCGGCAAGATCGTCCGCCGCCTCCTCAAGGACATCGCTGAGGGCCGCGAATCCGGTGACGCAACCACATTGGCGGACACCACAGTGATGCAGCAGATCGCGCAGTCGCTCCGGAAATAACGCTTCGCAGCCAAGAAAGCCCGACGACGGCGCTTCTCACCTGGGCCCACACCGTCCGGGTTCCCTGACCGAGCTTGCGAGGTTAGGGGGACGGTGGGGAGGGCGGCGCCGTCGCCGTATGCTGGGAGCAGCCCTGTCGCCGGAATTAAGGATTGCTTTCACATGCTCCCTGCTGCACGACACCAGGCCATTGTGGATGCCGTCCAGCGCGAGCGTGTGGTGCGGGTTTCGGACCTCGCCCAGCAGTTGGGCGTTTCTCTGATGACCGTCCGCCGGGATATCGAGCTTCTGGAGGCAGGCGGCAAGCTGGAGCGTATCCACGGCGGCGCCAAGCTCCCCGGCGATGTCAGCACGCATGAGCCAGGCTTCGAACTTAAGTCCACCCAGCTGACCGCCGAGAAGCGGGCCATCGCACTGGAGGCTGCCGGCCTGGTGTATGAGGGCATGGCCGTTGGTCTGAGCGCCGGCACAACCACCTGGGCCCTCGCCAAGGAGCTGGTGAACGGTCCGCGGATCACGGTGGTCACCAATTCCGTGCGCATCGCTGACCTCTTCCACCACGCTGCCTCCGGCGGCGCTGCCCGCTTCCCATCAACCGTGATCCTGATCGGCGGCGAGCGGACGCCGTCGGACGCTTTGGTGGGTCCCATCGCGACGGCCGCGTTGAAGCAGCTGCACCTGGACGTGCTGTTCATGGGTGTGCACGGTATGGACGCCGACGCCGGCTTCACCACGCCCAACCTGTTGGAGGCGGAGACTGACCGGGCGTTCGTCGCCGCCACCCGGAAAACCGTAGTCCTGGCCGATCACACCAAGTGGGGGCTGCTGGGCATCAGCACCATCGCCCCCTTGGACGCGGCCGATGAGGTCATCAGCGACGCCGGACTGGGCCCAGAAGCCCACCGCATCCTCGGCCAGCGCGTGGGCAAAGTCCGGATCGCGGGGCAGCGAACCAAAAGCCCTTAATTCAGGGGCAGCCGCAGGACTGGCGGACGTGGAGCTTCGTGGGGAACATCTGCTGCTGCGGTGCGGCCTTGCGACGCGCAGCCAGGATGCCTTCGACGGCGGCCGCGGCCATCTCCCGGACCGGCTGATCCACGGTGGTCAGCGCCGGCCACGTGTACTCCGCCTCGGCGGAGCCGTCGAAGGAGGTCACCGCGATCTCTCCGGGGACTGCGACACCTGCCTCATGGAGCGCGCGGAGGATACCGACCGCCTGCATGTCCGAGCTCGCGAAAATCGCCGTGGGCCGATTCGAAGCGGCCAGGAGCCGTTTGCCCGCTTCGTAGCCACCGGACCGGGTGAAGGGGCTGCGTGCGATCGGCCCCTCAGGGAGGCCAGCCTCCGCAAGCGCCTTCAGCCAACCGAGTTCGCGCCCGTCAACGTCATTCCCCACGTTGGTGCCCATGGCCAGGCCGACGTTGGTATGACCGTGCCCCAGGAGGTGCTCCACGGCGATCTGTGCCCCGGCCAGGAGGTCCACACCGATGCTGTTGACGCCCGCCACCTCACGGTCCTGGTTGAGCAGGACCCACGGAATATCGGCCTTCTCGAGGTCTTCCAGGTCCGGTTGAAACAGGACGCTGGCGAGTAATACGCCGTCCACCTGCCGCGCTGCCAGGTTCCTGACGTTCCGGCGTTCCTTGGAAATGTTGCCGTCGGAGTTGGTCAGCAGCAGCGCGTAGCCCCGCTCGGCCGCCGCGTCCTCCACAGCATGCGCGAGGAGCGAGAAGAAAGGGTTCGAGTTGTCGGGCACGATCAGCCCAAGTGTCTCGCTGGATCCCAACTTGAGGGCTCTGGCCGCCGCGTTGGGGCGGTAATCCAGGACGCGGATGGCGTCCTGGACCTTCGCCTCCGTGGCCGGAGCCACCTTCTTGGGCCCGCCATTCACTACATAACTGACGACGGCGGTGCTGACGCCCGCGTACCGGGCAACGTCCTTGCGGGTCACCGGGCCACGCGGGGCCTGCACTGTGGGAGTCGTCATGGTGTACATGCTAGCTATCAGATCCCCGGGGCGTCGCCGAAGTCGCGGATGGGCAGCCGTTCCCCGCCGCGGAGGGCCGACTCGTGCGCCACGATGCCGGGCAGCGTGAACCGGGAGGCAACCCAGGCGTTGACCGGCGGCTGCGTGCCGGTGTTGACCGCTGTCACGAAGTCATCCACCAGGAAGTGGTGGCTTCCATCGTGCCCGTTCGGTGCACCGCGGAACTCCGCCGGCAGCCGATCAGCGTCGTGGACAGGCGAGAGTCCGGAGACGAAGGCGTCCCTCAGTTCCGGCGCAACGTTGGCCAGCGACGGGTCGTCGAGGGACATGCTAGGCCGGGTTTCAAATTGCTCGGAAATGTCCTGGACGTTTTCCTTGTCCTGCCAGACGGAGACTTTTGCGAGCTGTTCGAAGCTGGCCTCCGTCCCGAAGAACCGGAACCGGGATTCCCTGATATGTGAGGGATATCCCACGCGGCGCATCTCGTTGGTGCGCATAACGCCGCCGTCATTGAGTTCAAAGAGGGCGGTGGCGTTGGAGAAGTCGTTGCCGAACATGCTGACTTCCTTGTCGAAGACACCATCGTTGCGGTCATCCTTGACTCCGACGCAGCTGACGCTGACCGCGTGGGCCGGGACGGCGCCGAGCACGCCGCCCACCGCGTGCGTCGGGTACAGCATCGGCGGGTAGCTGGCGGTCTCCTTCCAGCGGTCACCGCCGCTGTACTGGTAGGCATCGTAGAAGCCCAGGTCCATGTCGTGGACGTAGTCGCCTTCGCTGTAGAAGATCCGCCCGAATCGGCCGGCGGCGTGCTGTTGGCGCGCATAGACGGTGGCCGGGTTGTAATAGCTGGTCTCTCCCATCATGTAGACCTTTCCGGTCTCGCGCACGGCATCGATGATGCGGGCGATCTCTTCCTCGGAAATGGCCATGGGGACGGCTGAGTAGACGTGCTTTCCGGCGCGGAGTGCCTGCTCCACCAACGGTCCGTGTGTCCAGCGCTGGGTGAAGATGGCCACGGCGTCGACGTCGGAGGCAAGGAGGTCTTCAAAGCTCTCCTCCGACCCCGCCAAGTGGTAGCGGTCCACTGCCTCGGCCGCACGTTCGGGAAGATCATCCACCGCAAAGACGGCACTGACGCCGGGGTGGAGATTGAAGAGGTGCGCGAACTGGCCGCCGAACTGGCCAACTCCTACTACGCCGATTGAAAACGTCATTGTTTGCCTTCCCTGGATGCTGTGACGGAAGACCGGGCAAGCGCTGTCCGTCAGGATCCCCAGTGTTTCAGTTGAATCTACTCGAGTCAATAGCCTCGCGACTGGCTAAATTACTTCAAATAAAGAAGAAAATCCAATACTTGCCAGCTCTAATCTACTCGTGTAGATTTTTTATCAGTTGTTACCCACATCACAGTCAGGAAGGGGTCGAAGATGACCACCCTTACCAAGCAGCAGCGAGACCCGGCAGGCCGGGCGGCACGGTCCAAGACAGGAAATACCGGGAGTACCCGGAAGAAGAGCCGCACGCACCGGATGGGCGATCTGAGGATCGCGATGGTGTTTATCTTCCCGGCGATGATCGGGTTCGTGGCATTTTTCCTGATCCCCACGATCCGGGGTGTTTACCTCAGCTTTACCGAGTACAGCATCCTGGGTGATCCCACCTGGATCGGGATCAAGAACTACACCGCGATTTTCGCCGACGAACTGTTCTGGAACGCTATGAGCGTGACCCTGCAGTACGTGGCGCTGAACATCGGCTTCCAGACAGTCATTGCCCTGGGCCTGGCGCTGCTGATGCACCGCGTCGCGAAGTCCACGTTCATCCGGGGGGCGCTGCTGCTGCCGTTCCTGGTGGCCAACGTGATTGTCGCCCTCCTCTGGTTCTGGATGCTCGACTACCAGCTGGGCATCGTCAACGAAATCATCAGCTGGCTGGGCGGGCCCCGGATCGCGTTCTTCGGCAGCGAACAGTGGGCCATTCCCACCATCGCGTTCGTCAACGTCTGGCGCCACATGGGCTACACCGCCCTGCTGATCTTCGCCGGACTGCAGTCAATCCCCAGCCACGTCTACGAGGTCGCCTCCCTCGACGGGGCGTCGCCGACCCGGACGTTCTGGTCCATCACCATGCCGCTGCTGCGCCCGGTGCTGGTACTCGTCCTTGTGGTCACCGTCATCGGTTCCTTCCAGGTCTTCGACACCGTGGCCGTCACCACCGCTGGCGGCCCCATCAACGCCTCCCGCGTCATCCAGATGTACATCTACCAAAAAGCATTCACCGAGTCCGACTTCGGGTACGCCTCCGCACTCTCTGTCATTCTCTTCGTCATCCTCGCCCTGGTCGCCTTCGTTCAAATGAAGTTCCTCAAGGGCAACGAATCGGACCTGGACTAAGGACCCCCGCCATGACCACTTCGACTCCGTCCCGCCACGACCCGGCCGCCCGCACCCGCACCCGCACCCGCACCGCCCTCATCATCAAGCCCCGCAAGCCGTTCAACTGGCGACGCGCCGGGGCCTGGACCCTGGTAGCCATCGCGCTGGTCGTCACCATCGCCCCGTTCCTGTGGATGCTCCGCACCGCCCTCTCCAGCAACCATTCCCTCGCCGCGAACGCCGGCAACCTCCTGCCGGCCGACTTCAGCTGGGGCGCCTTCAAACGCGTCCTGGGCTTGCAAACCCCCGAGGAAGCAATCGCCGAAGGCGGCTCCGGAGCTGCCATCAACTTCTGGTGGTATCTGCGCAGCTCCATCATCGTCTCCACCCTTGTCACCGCCGGACAGGTGTTCTTCAGCTCCATGGCCGCCTACGCCTTCTCACGGCTGCGCTGGCCCGGCCGGGAAAAAGTCTTCGCACTGTTCCTGGCCACCATGATGGTCCCGCCGATCTTCACCGCGCTGCCCAATTTCCTGATGATCAAGAACCTCGGACTCCTGAACACCTACGCCGGCATCATCCTGCCGTTCCTGTTCATGACCCCGTTCGCGATCTTCTTCCTGCGCCAGTTCTTCATGAGCATGTCGCGGGAAGTGGAGGAAGCCGCCATGCTCGACGGCGCCAGCAAGTTCCGCATCTTCTTCAAGATCGTGTTGCCCAACGCCGGCGCCCCCATGGCCACCCTGGCGCTGCTGACCTTCATCGGCACCTGGAACGAATACTTCTGGCCACTGCTCGTAGGCCAGGACGAATCCGTCCGGGTCCTCACCGTCGGACTGGGCGTCTTCAAATCCCAGTCCCCGCAGGGCGCCCCCGACTGGTCCGGCCTGATGGCCGCCACCCTCATCGCCGCCCTGCCCGTCCTGATCCTCTTCATCGCCTTCGGCAAGAGGGTAGTGAACTCCATCGGCTTCTCCGGCATCAAATAACCCCTCGCTTCACTCCTCCCCCGTAACACCCTCGAAAGGTCCACCATGAAGAAAACCCTTGGCATCGCCGCTGCTGCTGCTGCCATCGCCCTGTCCCTCTCCGCCTGCGGCGCACCCGCTCCGACCTCCACCGAGGCCAAAGGCGAAATCAACTACTGGCTCTGGGACGCCAACCAGCTCCCTGCCTACCAGCAGTGCGCCGATGACTTCACCAAGGCCAATCCGGACATCAAGGTCAAGGTCACCCAGCGCGGCTGGGACGATTACTGGACCACCCTGACCAACGGCTTCGTCGCCGGAACGGCGCCGGACGTCTTCACCGACCACCTGGCCAAATACCCCGAGTTCGCCGCCAAGAAGCAGCTCCTCGCCCTGGACGACGCCGTCAAGAACGACAAGCTCGACCTGGACATCTACAACAAGGGCCTGACCGATTTGTGGGTTACCGAAGACGGCAAACGCTACGGTCTGCCCAAGGACTGGGACACCGTCGCGATGTTCTACAACAAGAAGCTCGTCACTGATGCGGGCTACACGGAAGAGCAGCTCAAGGGCCTCGACTGGAACCCGAAGGACGGCGGCAGTTACGAGAAGGCCATCGCGCACTTGAGCGTGGACAAGAACGGTGTCCGCGGCGACGAGTCCGGCTTCGACAAGAACAACGTCGCGGTCTATGGTTTGGGCCTGGAAAACTCCGGCGCCGGCACCGGCCAGACCCAGTGGAGCTTCCTCAGCGCCACCATGGGCTGGACCCACAATGACAAGAACCCGTGGGGCAAGGACTTCAACTACAACGACCCCAAGTTCCAGGAAACCATCGCCTGGTGGGCCGGACTCGTTGACAAGGGCTACATGCCCAAGCTCGAAACCACCGTGGGTGCCAGCGTGACTGATAACTTCGGGGCCGGCAAGGCCGCCATCAACACCAACGGCTCCTGGATGATCGGGCAGTACACCAGCTACAAGGGAGTGGAAACAGGCATCGCCCCCACACCCAAGGGACCGGACGGCAAGCGCGCGTCCATGTTCAACGGCCTGGCCGACTCCATCTGGGCCGGAACCAAGAGCCCGGCAGCCTCCATCAAATGGGTCGAATACCTCGCCTCGGCAAAATGCCAGGACGTCGTGGCGGCTAAAGCAGTCGTTTTTCCCGCCATCACTTCCTCCTCCGAGCTCGCCGCCAAGGCGTTCGAGGCCAAGGGTATTGACGTCACCGCCTTCACCACCCATGTCACGGACGACACCACGTTCCTCCTCCCGATCGCGGACAAAGCGGCCAAGGTCGAGGGCATCATGAAGCCGGCCATGGACGCAGTCCTCTCCGGCAAGAAGCCGGTCAGCTCCCTCAGCGACGCCAACGAACAGGTCAACGCCCTCTTCAAGTAGGCCAGAAGCTTGACCGGCTGTGCGCCGCGGGCATTGCGTTCCGCGGCGCACAGCCTGGCTTTTTTTATCACTCCCACCCTTTAGAAGGACAGCATTCAATGGACCCCCTCCACCTCCGTTCCGCCGGCACCAGCCTGGTGGTCAGTTTCGACAGCGGGGAGGCCGAGGTCATCCACTGGGGCGCGGATCTTGGCAGCACCCTGCCGGACCTCGCCATCCTCGGCGAACCGATCCCCCACTCCGCCATCGACGCCAACGTGCCCGCCGGCCTCCTGCCGCAGGCATCCTCCAGCTGGCGCGGCCGTCCCGCCCTCCGCGGCCACCGCACCGCCGACGGCGTCTCCGGCCTCGACTTCTCGGCCCGCCTCCGCGTCGTGACAACGAGCGCCGAGGGCAATTCCGCCGTCATCGTCCAGGCCGATTCCGACGCCGGCCTCACTGTCTCGTCCGCATTGACACTGCACGACGGCGGCCTGCTGGAGCTGCGGCACACCCTCACCAACGACGGCGCCACGCCCTACCAGCTCGACGAGCTGGCCACCGTCCTCCCGGCGGCGCCCGACGCCGTCGAACTCTTGGACCTGACCGGGCGCTGGTGCCGGGAACGCCACCCGCAGCGCCGCCCCATCCAGCAGGGCACCTGGGTCCGCACCGGCCGGCACGGCCGCACCGGACACGACTTCTCGCTGCTCTTCGCCGCCGGCACCGCCGGGTTCGGCAACCGCCACGGTAAGGTTTGGGCCACGCACCTGGCCTGGAGCGGCAACCACGAACAGTTCGCGGACAGCATTGGCGATGGCCGCACCATGATCGGCGGCTCCGAACTCCTGGGCCCGGCCGAGGTCATCCTCGCACCCGGCGCCAGCTACACCACACCGGCGCTCTTCGCCGCATACTCGGACCGCGGCCTGGACGGCATCAGCGAGGCGTTCTACAGCTGGTTTCGGTCCCGCCCCCACCACGTGCTCCCAGCAGCCGCCGCCGGCACTTCGACTCCCGGCAAGCCCCGCCCGGTGGTGCTCAACACCTGGGAAGCGGTCTACTTCGACCACAACCTCTCCACCCTGATCGAGCTGGCCGACTCCGCCGCCGAACTGGGCGTGGAACGGTTTGTGCTCGACGACGGCTGGTTCCGCGGCCGCCGCGACGACCACGCCGGCCTGGGCGACTGGTACGTCGACGAATCGCTCTGGCCCGACGGCCTCACGCCCCTGATCGACGCCGTGACCTCACGCGGGATGGAATTCGGGCTCTGGGTGGAACCGGAAATGGTCAACCTGAACTCCGACATTGTCCGCGCGCACCCAGAATGGATCGTTGGTCCGTCCGTCCAGAGCTACAAGGACGGCGGCCGCCTGCCCCTTGAATGGCGGAACCAGCATGTGATCGACCTCGTGAACCCGGAAGGGTGGCAGTACATTTTCGACCGCGTCGACACCCTGCTGCGCGAGAACAACATCAGCTACCTCAAATGGGACCAGAACCGGGACCAGCTCGAACACGGCCACGCCGGCCGCTCTTCGGTCCACGAACAGACCCTCGCCGCCTACCGCCTCTTCGACGAACTCAAAAAGGCCCACCCCGGCGTCGAAATTGAAAGCTGCTCCTCCGGCGGCGCCCGCGTGGACCTGGGCATCCTGGAACGCACCGACCGGATCTGGGCCTCGGACTGCAACGACGCGCTCGAACGGCAGACCATCCAGCGCTGGACCGGACTGGTGATCCCGCCGGAGCTCGTGGGCGGCCACGTCGGACCCACCACCTCGCACACCACAGCCCGCACGCACGATCTGTCCTTCCGCGCCATCACGGCACTGTTCGGCCACTTCGGCATGGAGTGGGATGTCCGCAGCGTCCAGGGCGCCGAGCGCGAGGAACTCAAACGCTTCATCAGCCTCTACAAGGAACACCGCGCCCTGATCCATAGCGGGCACATGGTCCGCGCTGACCTCGCTGATGACTCGCTCATGCTCCACGGCGTAGTTGCCGACAGCGGTGCAGACATGGGTAAAGGTTCGACGGCGGCACTGTTCGCCCTGGTCAGCACACGCACCGCCTTCGCGGAACAACCCGGACGGATCACCATCCCCGGGCTGTACCCGGACCGGGACTACCAGGCAGAAGCCATCTTCCCGGCCCCGGCCGATGCCGACTACGCCCACACCTTCACCCAGGTCCAGCCCCCCGCCTGGCTAGCAGACGGCGCAGTGGCCAGCGGCCGGTTCCTCGCCCAAGTGGGCCTGCCCATGCCCGCACTCAACCCGGAACACGCCCTCGTCCTGAGGTTCACGGCCCTGTAACCGCCAGATGGCCTCCTGCGCAAGCACTGATCGTAAGAATGCGCGGCAGGCCATCCCAGGCGCTAGATTTGCATCCATGACTGAAGCCACCACCGCTGCCGGACGCGGCACCATCCTTGTGATCAACGGCCCCAACCTCAATCTGTTGGGCACCCGTGAGCCGGAGAAGTACGGTACCTCCACCCTCGCGGACGTGGAGCAACTGGCAGCCAGCACGGCGCAGGCCCACGGTTTCAACGTGGAATGCGTCCAGTCCAACCATGAGGGTGTGCTTCTGGACGTCATCCACGCAGCCCGTGGCACCGCCGTCGGGATTGTGCTTAACGCCGGCGCCTTCACCCACACGTCCGTGGCCCTGCGCGACGCCCTGGCGGCAGTGCAGCTGCCCGCAGTCGAGGTCCACATCACCAACGTGCACCAGCGTGAGGACTTCAGGCACCACTCGTTCCTGTCCCCGGTCTGCGCCGCGGTGATCGTGGGCGCCGGGGTCTTCGGCTACAAGCTGGCCATCGACTACCTCGCCGAAACGCTGTAGCTGGGCGCCGGCTGGCTCAGTCCGCCATGGCTATTTCTGGATGCACTGCCCGGAGGAGACGGGTGCGCTGAGGCTTGCGGCCTGGGACGCGACCGGGAACAGGTCATCTATGGTGATGGCGAATCCCATTTCGGTGCCTGAGGTTGCCTTGGCGAAAATGACGCCGGCCACCAGTCCCTCCATGGTCAGCAGCGGCCCGCCCGAGTTACCAGGCTGGACATCGCCGGCCAGGCGATAGATCGCCGAGGGGGCAGGGTTTTCGCCGTAGATATCAGGGACCAGAACTGACGTAATGTCCTGAACCGTGGCGGGTTTGGACTGGAACGGACCGCCGTGCGGATACCCCGCGAAGGCGGCCGGGCTGCCGTTCGGAAGGTCGGACGTCAATGTGAGCGGCTCCGAAGGCAACCCGTCCACGGCCAGGACGGCGAGGTCGTGCCGGGTGTCGAAGTACACCACCCGGCCGGGCATCGCGCCGCCGTCGGGAATTTCAACCACCGGCTGCGACACGCCCGCCACAACATGGGCGTTGGTCACAACCCGGCCCGGGGAAACCACAAAACCGGTGCCGGTCTGGTTCTGCCCGCATTGGTAGGCGGTTCCGGCAATTTTCAGGACTGACCGCGCGGCCAGGTTCAGCGCCGGCGTATCGGTACTGGCATTGGGCACCGCCACTGGCTGCCCCTGGTCCAGACCTTCCAGCAGCGTGGGAATTCCGTTGCCGATCACAGTGGACCGCAGCTGCGCCATGGTGGTCTTCAACGGAACAGGCGTCAGCCCGTCGATGTACCGGATGACTTTGGACTCGGCCAGTTGCTGCGACACTAACGGAACGCCCAGGGCGCTGATGCTGAAGGCGAGCATGGACATCACCAGGGCCGAAACCACGACGTTGACGGCCCCGCCCACCAGCCGGTCCACCGCGCGCAGCGGCTTGATCCGCACGGCGCCGCGGATTGTGCGCCCGATCATGGTCCCGAGGCCGTGGCCCAGGGCCATGAGTACGACGGCGGCGGCCACGATCGCGGTCAGCCTCCAGCCGGAGTCATCCACGAAGCCGCTGACCAGTGGAACGGCAAAGAATGCGGCCACAGCGCCCGCGGCGAAGCCTGCGATACCGCCGAGCGTGACCAGGAAGCCGTTGCGCAGGCCATAGATCAGGTAAGACAGCAGGGCAAGGATCAGCGCCAGGTCCAGAACGGTCAAACCAAACACTGACGCTCCTCTAATACGGTTGAGCCCCAATTCTAGTGGGGCAAGCTGACATTGTTCTGCGGGCGCCAGTCGCCCGCCCCTGCGGGCCGGGTTCGCCCCACGTTCGGTCGTAAAAATCACACCCCCGGCGGGGCCGGACACCGGATCGTGCCCGCATTAGTCACTGTCAGCGGCGTTTCCGCTGCCAAGTACGTCACAGAAGCTTGAAAATTCTGAAACAATGGCAAAAGCGCCACAGCCGACACTTTTTATTCAGGAGATTTCATGGACATCGAGGTACTGCGCCGAGCACCCTTATTTGCCACGCTCGACGACGAAGCATTCCGCCTGCTGACGGACGAGCTGACCGAGGTGGACCTCTCCCGCGGTGCCTCGGTATTCCGCGAGGGCGACCAGGGCGACCAGCTCTACTTCATCGTCTCCGGCAAGGTGAAGCTGGGCCGCACGTCCCCCGATGGCAGGGAGTCCCTGCTCGCCATCCTGGGCCCGGGTGAATTGTTCGGCGAAATGGCACTCTTTGACCCCAGCCCGCGCACGGCCACGGCGACGGCAGTCTCCGAAACCCGCCTCGCGGGCCTGAAGAACGAAAGCCTCAACGCCCTGCTGCGGACGCGCCCCGAGGTTTCGGCGCAGCTGCTGCAGGCTCTGGCCCGCCGCCTGCGCCGCACCAACGATTCGCTCTCGGACCTGGTGTTCTCCGACGTCCCCGGCCGCGTGGCCAAGGCCCTGCTGGATCTGGCCGATCGCTTCGGCCGCCCCGCAACGGACGGCGTCCTGGTAGCCCACGAGCTCACGCAGGAAGAACTGGCCCAGCTGGTAGGCGCCTCCCGCGAGACTGTCAACAAGGCTCTGGCAGAGTTCGTCCAGCGCGGCTGGCTCCGCCTCGAAGCCCGCGCCGTAGTGATCCTGGACATGCAGCGCCTGCGCCAGCGCTCCCGCTAAACGTTCAAAAGTTCCGCATGAAGAAGGCCGGCCCGAAGAATCGGAGCCGGCCTTCTGCGTTGGTGCCGAAAGCGGATCGGAAATGGGGATCCGGCAGCGTGCGCCAGAGCGACGAAGGAGCAGCACGCAGAGGATTTCCGTTTTCGGTCCGCGGAGCTAGCGCTCGCGCTGCGGGTCCCCGGCTACGGTTTGGGCGGCCTCGACTTCGAGCATCAGCGTGCCCTCTTCGTCGACGAGCCGCGCCTGATACACGTGGGGTTTGCGCTTGTAGCTGAGGTAGGCGATGCAGCCGTTCGCAGCGGCCATCTTCTCGAGCATGATCTCCGAGCCCGGCACCAGGAGCTGGCCAAGCGTG
The DNA here is from genome assembly GCF_050156905.1 of Pseudarthrobacter sp. S3. Lineage (NCBI taxonomy): Bacteria > Bacillati > Actinomycetota > Actinomycetes > Micrococcales > Micrococcaceae > Pseudarthrobacter > Pseudarthrobacter sp. S3. Next base: position 3,585,479 of record NZ_CP189583.1, read on the forward strand.
AGGCCCACGGTGTTCTCCTGGCCTGCTTCATCGCCCAGTGCGTTGGTGCTGCGCGCGGCGATGGCCTGTGTGGCGCACACCCAGCGGCCCCAGACGCCTTTGCTCTGCAGCAGGCTGGGCTGCTGGTTCATGGGGACTGTGGCGGCGAAATAGCGGGTGTCGAAGCGGCGGTGCGCGAAGTCGGGGCTGCGCCAGTTGACAAGCGGCTTCAGGAGGTCGGTCCGCAGCGAGAGTCCCCGCTTGGCGAGCACCTCCGTGAAGGTCTTCTCCTGGTCGGCGACCGCCACGCGTGCACGCATCCAGTCGTGGGTTGAGGTGCCTTCAACCGTGGTGGACATGTCCGGCCCGGCGAGCAGCACGCCGGTTTCCTCAAACAGTTCTCGGATGGCGCCCACCACGTGGCGGCGCGCCAGCCCGACGTCGTTCGTCCCCATCTGCTCGGCCCAATGCTGGGGTGAGGGGCCCAGCCAGCCGACGGCGTCGTCGTCGGACGCCTCCAGGGAACCTCCGGGGAAGGCTAGGACGCCTAACGGCGAGGAGCCGGGCCGGTAACCCAGCCACGTCTCCAGGCCGGTGGGCGAGTCACGCAGCAGCACCACAGAGGATGCGTAGCGGGCGGCGCGCGGGGTCCGCTCGCCGTGTTCGAGCCAGCTTTGGGCGGCCCCTTCAAGATCCGGAGGAAGGGCAAACAAGCGTCGGGCGAGGTGCGGCAATTGAGTGAACCGGGTCCTTAGCTGAATTCAGCGATCAGTTCGACCTCTACGGGAGAGTCGAGCGGAAGGACCGACACGCCGACGGCGGAGCGGGCGTGCCTGCCTGCGTCACCGAAGACCTGGCCGAGGAGCTCGGACGCACCGTTGATGACGCCGGGCTGTCCGGTGAAGGCCGGATCAGAGGACACGAAGCCCACCACCTTGACGATGCGGGTGATGCGGTCCAGATCGCCGATGACGCTCTTAATGGCCGCCAGCGCGTTGATGGCGCAGACGGCGGCGTAGGCCTTGGCGTCCTCAGGGGACACGGTGGGCTCATCAGAGTGGCCTTCCGTGCCGGTGGAGACTTTGCCGGTTGCCTCGAGTTTGCCATTAATAAACGGCAGCTGGCCGGAGGTGTAAACATGGCTGCCGGTGATGACGGCCGGGACGTAGGCTGCTACGGGCGCGGCCACCTCGGGGAGGGTCAGTCCCAACTCGGCGAGGCGCTGCTCGACGGCGGAAACCGGCGCTGATTCAGACGCGTTTTCCGGCGTGGGTAAAGGGCCGGACGTGGTCTCTGCGGGGGTGCTCATGGCTACTGCTTCTCCCTCTTCAGGTAGGCAACCAGGCCGTTGCCGTCCGGTCCGGTGATTACCTGGACGAGCTCCCAGCCGTCCTCTCCCCACTGATCCAGGATCTGCTTGGTGGCGTGAATAATGAGCGGAATCGTGGCGTACTCCCATTTGGTCATGAAAGAAAGACTAGTCGTTGCCGGTAAAGTGGAAAACATGGTGACTCGTAAGAACCCCATTTTCGACACGGCCACTACCCTCGGAAAGATCTTTGGCTTCCTTGGTGTGAGCGCAATTTGTGGTGTCCTGGTGGCGGGCCTGCTTGTCCCGGCCGCCGCTGTTTCTGGCAGCGCGGCAAGCGGCTCCATCGAGTTCTTCGATACCCTCCCGGCAGAGCTGCAGGTGGACCCGCCCAGCCAGTCCACCCGGATCCTCGCCTCGGACGGCAGCCTGATCGCGAACCTGTATGAGGAAAACCGGACCAAGGTTGCCCTCGACCAGATCTCGCCGTTCATGAAAAAAGCCATCATCGCTGTCGAGGACAGCCGGTTCTACGAGCATGGCGGTGTGGACACCACCGGCATCCTCCGCGCCATGGTCAGCACAGCCCGTGGCAACAAACAGGGTGCCTCCACCATCACCCAGCAGTACGTGAACAACGTGCTCAACGCCAACCTCGCCGCCGAGGGAAACACCGCGGACATCAAGCTCAACGGTGTTAACAAGGGCGTCGGAGATAAGCTTCGCGAAATGAAGCTCGCGATCGCCCTGGAGAAGGAATTCTCCAAGGAGCAGATCCTCGAGGGTTACCTCAACATCGTCTTCTTCAACCGCGACGCCTACGGCATCGAGGCCGCGTCCAAATTCTTCTTCAGCACCACGGCTAAGGATCTGACCCTCCCGCAGGCAGCACTCCTTGCAGGCCTCGTGAACAGCCCGTCGGCCTTCGACCCGATCACCAACCCGGAGAACGCCAAGGAGCGTCGCGACCTGGTGCTTGGCCTGATGCTGAACCAGGAAAAGATCACCCAGGCCGATCACGACGCCGCCGTGGCCACCCCGGTTGAGCCGAAGGTCACGCCGGCGCGCCAAGGCTGCGCCTACGCCTCCACGGCACCCTATTTCTGCGACTATGTGCTTCACCTGCTGCTGAACAACCCGGCCTACGGTGCGACCCCCGAGGAGCGCGTCAATAGCATCTTCCGTGGCGGCCTGACCATCACCACCACGCTGGACGTCAACGCGCAGAAGGTTGCCCAAGCTGAGTCAGACGCGGCTGCCGGCGCCAACCCGGACAACTGGGGCGCGTCCATAGTCTCTGTACAGCCCAACACCGGCAAGATCCTGAACATGGCGCAGAACACCTCATTCCTGCCAACGGAGGGGAAGTTCAACCAGACGCAGAACTTCAACGTGGACAAACGGGACAAGGACGGCAACGACCTCAACGGCCTGGGCGGATTCCAGCCCGGCTCCACCATGAAGCCCTTCACGTTCGCCGAATGGCTGAACGAGGGCAAGTCCATGAACACCAACGTCAACGCCGCCACCCGCACGTACCCGCAGAACTTCCCCTGGAAGAACACCTGCCCGGAACCCACAGTGGGCTGGTACGACGCCAGGATTCCCGGCAGCTTCGACCTGCAGAACTCCGACGACGGCTACTACCGGAACATGACCGTCCTGTACGGCCTGCAGAACTCGATCAACACGGCCACCTTCGCCTCCGCGGCGCAGGTTGACCTCTGCGGCATCCAGAAGATCGTGGATGCGGTCGGAATCCACGGTGGCCTGCCGGTGGGTGACAACTTCCATCCGCCGGTCAAGATGACCACTTTGGCCAACCTGATCGGCTCAACGCAGACGGCCCCGCTCACGATGGCCTCCGCGTTTGCCACATTCGCCAACGACGGCAAGTACTGCGAGCCCATCGCCATCACCTCTGTCTCGGACCAGACCGGCGCGCAGCTCCCGGCCCAGGCCACGAGCTGCCGCGATGCCGTCAAACCGGAGGTCGCCCGGGGCGTGGCATATGCCATGCAGAAGGTACTTGATGAGGGTTCAGGATCGCTCATCAAGCCGCGGCTCTCCACCAAAACCAACTTCCCGGTGGCGGCCAAGACCGGCACCAACGACACCAACGGCTCCACCTGGGTGGTCGGTTACACCACCGGTGTGGCCACCGCAGCGTGGTTCGGTGACCCGCTGGGTGACCAGCTCCGGCCCGGCCGGAACCTGACGGTCAACGGACAGTTCTACAAGGCGATCGACGGTTACATGATCGCCGGGCCCATGTTCTCCAAGTACATGGCCCAGGTCGCTCCAGCGTACGGCACCAATGCGTTCACGGCGCCGCCCACCAACATGGTGAACGGAACGCCTGTTCGGACCACTCCGTCACCTCAGGCCACCGCGCCCGCCCCGGCCCCGGAGCCGTCTGCCCCGCCGACACCGAACCCCGCACCGGGCAACAGCGACAAGAGCAAGGGCTAGCCACTCATGGCAGTCAGCCCAACGTTGGCCAGCCGCGTCCGGAACATCGGGCGCGGCTTTGCCGTCACCGCCGGCGCGGGAACTGCAGCGGGCCTCGCAGCCTTCGGATACGGGCTGTGGGAGAAAAACCAGTTTGTCCTGCGCGAGGAGACGCTGCCCATCCTGCCCGCAGGCCACGAGCCCTTCCGCGTCCTGCATCTGAGCGACATCCACTTCGTCCCGGGCCAGGACACCAAGGCACGCTGGCTGGAGTCGCTGGCGTCGCTGGAGCCGGACCTGGTGGTCAACACCGGGGACAACCTCAGCCACGTCAAAGCCGTGGAACCGCTGCTCAAGGCGCTGCGGCCGCTCCTGGAATTTCCCGGCGTTTTCGTCCCCGGCTCCAATGACTACTACGGCCCGAGCTTCAAAAACCCCGCCTCCTACCTGCTGGGCCCATCCAAAGCCAAGCCCAAAGCCATCGAGCTGGACTGGCCGCGGCTGCGGTCCGGCTTCGGCATGGGCGGCTGGGTGGATCTCACCAACAGGCACCAATCCGTGGTGTTGAAAAGGATCCGGTTCGACTTTTCCGGCGTGGACGATCCGCACCTGGGCCGGGAACGCTACGCGGGCTGGCCCCGCGGCACCCGGGACCAAGACCAGAACGCTCACCTTCGGGTTGCGGTCATCCATGCCCCCTACCAGCGGGTCCTGGACCATTTCACGCGGGACGGCGCTGACCTGCTGCTGGCGGGCCACACCCATGGCGGGCAGCTCTGCGTTCCCGGCTACGGCGCCCTGACAGCCAACTGCGACCTCCCCACGTGGCGGGCGAAGGGACTCAACAACTGGGAAAGCAACGGACGCACGACGCCGGTCAACGTCTCCGGCGGCATCGGCACCTCCCGGTTCGCTCCCATCCGCATCGCCTGCAAACCCGAGGCTGTCCTGCTGACGCTGACCTCCGCCGAATAACCCCGTTGCTCTATCACTTCGAGTCGCTAACGGGCTCGAATGGCAACCGGAAGTGATAGAGCAACCGGGGGCGGGCGTGTGAATGGTCTCACGCCATGGCATAGGGTAGTTGCTAAGGGAAACTACATTCGATTTAGAGCTTGAGAAGCGGGCATGGCCAAGCAGACCTCATTTTTCAGATCCATCAGCCGCCTTTATCCTCACGTGAGGCCGATCATCCCCCGGCTGGTGATGGGCCTCCTCTGCGCACTCCTGGCCAGCGTCGTGGCGCTCACCATCCCGCAGGTGCTGCGGGTCCTCGTCAATGAGTCCCTCACACCCGGTGGCGCGTCGGACGCCGTCTGGACTGCCGCCGTCGTCATCCTTGTCCTGGGTATCGCGGAAGCGGGACTCGTGGCCCTCCGCCGGCAGTTTGTGATTAACCCCGCCACCACTGTTGAAACCCGGATGCGGGTCTCGCTCTACGGGCACCTGCAGGACCTGACCGTGTCCTTCCACGACCGCTGGGGCTCCGGCCAACTGCTGTCACGCGCCATGACGGACCTGAACTTCCTGCGTCGCTGGATGGCGTTCGGTGCCATCATGCTGGTGGTCACCACGCTCACGGTGGTCATCGGCATTGTGGTCATGTTCTCCATGAGCTGGCAGCTGGCCCTGATCTTCCTGGCCGCGGCGGCGCCCATCATGGCCTACGGTTTCCGGTTCCGGACCCGCTTCAGCAAGGTGGCACGCCGGAGCCAGGACCAGGCCGGCGACCTCGCCACCACGGTGGAGGAATCCGTCCACGGCATCCGCGTCCTGAAGGCCTTCGGCCGCAGCCGCGAAGCCCTGGAGAACTTCAACGAGCAGGCCGAGGAACTCCGCCAGACCGAGATCGTGAAGGCGAAGCACCAGGCGACGTTCACCATGGTAGTCACCCTGCTGCCGGAACTCGCGCTCGGCGCCGGGCTGGTGGTGGGCGTGATGCTCTGCGCCAGTGGCCAGCTAAGCATCGGCGCGCTGGTGGCGTTCTTCGCCACCGCCGCCGTCATCGCGACGCCCGTGGAATTCTCCGGCATGCTGCTGGCCATGGCACTCACCGCCAAATCCGCCGTCGACCGCCACTTCGAGGTCATGGATTCGGTCAACACCATCACCAGTCCCCCGGAGCCGCGCACCCCCTCGCTGCTGTTGGGCGCACTCAGCTTCAACAACGCCACATTCGCGTTCGAGGACGCACCGGACAAACCCATCCTCACGAACATCAACCTGGACGTCCGGCCGGGCGAAACCATGGCACTGGTGGGCATCACGGGCAGCGGCAAGAGCGCTCTGATCCAGCTGGTCCCGCGCCTCTACGACGTCACCGATGGCTCCATCACCATTGACCGTGTGGACCTGCGCGAGTTCGACGTCGACGGGCTCCGGCGCGTGGTCGGCGTCGCGTTCGAGGACACCACGTTGTTCTCCAGTTCCGTCCGCGACAACGTGCTCCTCGGGGCACCGGACCGCAGCGAGGAAGCCCTGGACGAAGCCCTGGATGTGGCGCAGGCCCACTTCGCATACTCGCTGCCGGAGGGCGTGGACACCCTCATCGGCGAGGAGGGTCTGAGCCTCTCCGGCGGGCAGCGGCAGCGGATTGCCCTGGCACGGGCCATCGCGGCGCGGCCCCGGGTCCTGGTGCTGGACGACCCGCTGTCCGCCCTGGACGTGCACACCGAGGAGCTTGTGGAAATCCGGCTCCGCGCGGTCCTGAAGGACACCACAACGCTGATCGTCGCGCACCGCCCGTCCACCGTGGCGCTGGCCGACCGGGTGGCGCTGCTCAAGGACGGCCGGATCGCGGCCGTCGGAACCCACACCGAACTGCTGGCGCACAACCCCCACTACCGCTATGTCATCGCCAGCCTGGGCCAGGAACCCCGGGACCTGGACTCGGAGCTGTCCGAGCTTGAGGACGAGTCAAAGGACAGCATCCGATGAGCAACGCAACCTTCGGCACCGCCAACGAGGACAACACGCACCTCAGCAAGGCGGACAGCAAAACAGTACGACGGCGGTCGCTCGCCCTTTTGGCCGCACTGATCCGGCCGGTGCGGCTCAGGTTCTGGCTGACCATCGCCACGGTGGTCCTGTCCCAGGCCGCGCGCGTGGCCGGGCCGGCCCTGATCGCTTTCGGCATCGACCACGCGCTCCCGTCACTGCAGGCAGGCGACAACCTCCCGCTGGTGTTCACCGGCGTCGCCTACCTGCTCGCGGCTATCGCGACGGCGGGACTCACCGCCCTCTACGTCACCTCCACCGCGCGGCTCAGCCAGGCCATGCTGCTGGACCTGCGCGTCCGGGTCTTCCGGCACACCCAGCGCCTGAGCCTGGAATTCCACGAAAAGTACACGTCCGGCCGGATCATCGCCCGGCAGACCTCGGACCTGGAGGCGCTGCGGGAACTCCTCGATTCCGGTGTCAGCTCCCTCGCCTCGGGCCTGCTGTTTATGGTCTTCACGGCGGTCACGGTATTTGCGCTGGACTGGCGCAGTGGGCTGATCGTGCTGGCCGCGGGCGTCCCCATGTACTTCCTGTCTCGCTGGTACCAGAAGCACTCCCAGATCGTGTTCCGTGAGTCCCGGGTAGTTTCCGCCCGGCTCATTGTGCACTTTGTGGAAACCATGACCGGGATTCGGGCGGTGAAGGCCTTCCGCAAGGAGACCGAGAACGCCCGGAAGTACGGCCAGTTGTCCGAGGACTACCGGCTGGTTACCGTGCGCTCCATCAACCTCAACGGCATCTTCCAGCCCGGCCTGGTGCTGATCGGCAACGTCTGCGTGGCCGTGGTGCTCCTGTTCGGCGGGTTCCGCGTCCTTGGCGGGGACCTCGCCGTGGGCGTGCTGCTGGCGTTGATGCTTTCCACCAAGCGCTTTTTCCAGCCAGTGGACCAGATGGCCATGTTCTACAACTCGTTCCAGAGTGCCCAGGCGGCCCTGGAGAAGGTCTCCGGCCTGCTGGAAGAGGTTCCCACGGTCCGGCCGCCCAAGAACCCCGTGGCGCTCCGCGATGCCCGGGGCACCATCGACTTCAAGGGTGTGGAGTTCGGCTACGGCGACGGCCCGGTCATCATTCCCACCATGGACCTGCACATCCCCGCCGGCCAGACCGTGGCCCTGGTGGGGCAGACCGGTGCTGGAAAATCAACGTTGGCCAAGCTGATCGCCCGCTTCTACGACGTCTCCTGCGGTTCCCTGACCCTGGACGGCGTGGACCTGCGCAGCCTGACCACCACGGACCTGCGCCGGAACATCGTGATGGTCACCCAGGAGGCGTTCCTGTTCAGCGGGTCCGTGGCGGACAACATTGCCCTGGGCCGGCCGGAGGCAACCCGGGCGGAAATCGAGGACGCTGCCCGGGCCGTGGGCGCCCATGACTTCATTACCGATCTCCCCGAAGGCTATGACACGGATGTCAATAAGCGCGGCGGCCGGGTGTCCTCCGGTCAACGGCAGTTGATCAGCTTCGCCCGGGCGTTCCTTGCCCGGCCGGCGGTGCTGATCCTGGACGAGGCCACCTCGTCCCTGGACATCCCCTCCGAGCGGCTCGTCCAGAGCGGCTTGGCTCGCCTTCTGCGGGCAACGTCCGACGCCGGCACTACGTTGGGTGCGCCGGGTTCGTCTAGTGCGGTCCCCGCAGCTGCGGGCTCTGCGGTTGCTGGATCCGCTGCTGCCGGCGGTGGCCGGACAGCACTGATCATCGCGCACCGCCTCTCCACCGTTGAAACAGCCGACCGTGTCCTGGTGGTCCACGACGGCCGCGTGGTCGAGGATGGGACGCCTGCAGACCTCATCGGTGCCGGCGGACGCTTCGCAGACCTCCACGGCGCTTGGAAGGACTCCCTGGTCTGACCCGCGCGGTCGGGCTTTTCCAGCGTCGGGATGTCCCAGCGGCCGCCGATTTCGCATCCGGGCCTGGCGTCGGCTATCCTTGTAAAGTTGCTTTTGCAGCGGATCGGGATGTGGCGCAGCTTGGTAGCGCGCGTCGTTCGGGACGACGAGGTCGCAGGTTCAAATCCTGTCATCCCGACCAATAGAAAGAGGGTCTCCCCAAAGGGAGGCCCTCTTTTGCATCTCCCGGCTGTCACGTACCGGACAGCGAGCGGTCAAGTGCCATGACAAAGAAATAGCCCCGGGGCATGATGACCATGCCCCGGGGCCGCGCCTCCTGAGAGGATTTCTTACATCGGGTCGGGCCAGTTGCCCACGTACGTAGTGTAGGTCGTGCCGGTCTTGTCCTTAACGGGCTTGGACATGGGATCGGGCCAGTTGCCAACGGCTACGGATACGCCGGTGGTGTCGGCGATGGAACCTGCCGACAGGACAGCCGGGGCCGCCGCAGAAAATGCCAAGGCCGCAGCGAGTACGCCAGCGGCCGCAATCTTCTTCAACATATAAGTTCCTCAATACGAGTCGGATTCGTTACAAAGTCAGCACTGTCCTTGTTGACATACATTGTAAAATGTTTTCCACAGGGACTGTCAAGCATTGCGTACAAAGTCTGTCCAGAATTAGGAGGATACCCGTGGGCAACGGATTCGGGGAGAAGCTCCGAGCGGAGCGTCTCGAACGTGGGCTGACACAGGCTGAACTGGGCAAGGACCTGTATTCCCCCAGTTATATCTCCCTCCTCGAAACCGGCCGCCGTGAGCCGACGGCCGAAGTGATCGAAGAACTCGCCCGCAGGCTGGAGCTTGCGCCCAAGGCGCTGGAAGCCTGGAGCCAGCCCATCACCGTCAGCGACGCCGAGTACGTCCTGGCCGGCCTCTACGCGCGCCAGGCCTGGGACCTCAGGGACTACCCGCTAGCGGCCAACCACGCAGCCAACGCAGCCCAGATAGCCCTGGAGGGCAGGAATACCAGCGCGTGGTGGAATATGACCTATATGCAGGCCGAGTGCCTGATTAAACAGGGCAATTGGCAGGAATGCCAAAAGATCATGCAGCACCTCTTGGAGCACCCGATGGCCACCGAATCTGCCGGTCTGGCCGTTCGTGCCCGCCAGATGCTCGCCGCTATCTGCCAGGGACAGGGCCAGCTGAGCACCGCCGTGGAGCATGCACTGGCGGCCGTCCAACTTTGTGGCCAACTGCCCACCGGTTCCACCCTGATCATCGGCGCATACCGTGCGCTGATCGGTGCACTGGCGGAGAGCGGCCGCCTGGACGAGGCCTGGAAGTACTGCCAGGCCATGAATGACGAGATGGACGAGCACTCAATGTCCCAGCTCGCCGGTGAGGTTGCCTGGGTGATCGGCAACGTGGCGTTTATGCGGCACGATTATCCGGAGGGCATCAAGTACCACGAGCGCGCGGCCCGGATGCTCTCGCCCGCCAATGACATCGATCTCTGGGCCCGTTTCAACAAGGCTTCTGCCGCCGTCCGGCTGTCCTCCGGAATCGTTGAACCGGAAACACTTTCCAGCATCGAGCGCGCCGAGCTGGCCCTGTCCATTGTGGGCGGCAACAAGAGCGACCAGCTGGAAGTTGCGTTTATCCGCGCCCGCTGGCTGTATCTCACCGGCGACATCGTGGCTGCCATCAACAAGCTCCGGGAGATCCACGCGGAATCCGGCGAGCTGGCCAAGCACACGGCAGGGGAAGTTTCACTCCTGCTGGGCAAGTCGCTGAAAGCTGCCGGCGAGTCCGACGAAGCCCTGGTCTACCTCGAAGAAGCGCAGAAGGCCTTCAGTGCCGCGGGAGCCTCGGACCGCGTCCAACAGTCACTGGATGCGGTCCTCGAAATCAGGCTCGCCCAGCAGAGAGCCGTAGCAGCAGCGAAAGCCGTCAAAGCAAGCTAGGACGGGGCCCGGCGCGAAGCCGGGCCGGGTAAGAGTGTTCTAGGAGAACGTCCTGCCCGTGATCTTTTCGTAGGCCTCGATGTAGCGGCTGCGAGTGCGGGCCACAACGTCTGCCGGCAGGGCGGGCGGTGCCACGTCGGAGTTCTTGTCCCAGCCTGATTCGGCCGACGTCAGCCAGTCGCGCACATACTGCTTGTCGTAAGAGGGCTGCGCCTTCCCCGGCTCGTACGTGGCCGCATCCCAGAAACGCGAGGAATCCGGTGTCAGGACCTCGTCGCCCAGGGTGATGGTCCCCGACACGGCGTCGTAGCCGAACTCCACCTTGGTGTCGGCCAGGATGATGCCGCGTTGGCGGGCGATCTTCTCGGCGCCGGTGTAAATTTTCAGGGTCAGCTCGCTGAGGCGTGCGGCGATGTCGTCCCCCACCATGGCCACAACATCGTTGTAGGAGATGTTTTCGTCGTGCGCGCCCACCTCGGCCTTCGCGGACGGTGTGAAGATGGCCTGTTCCAGCCGGGATCCGTCCACCAGGCCCGGCGGCAGCGGAATCTCGCAGACCGTCCCTTTGGCCTTGTACTCCAGCAGTCCGGTGCCGGTGAGGTAGCCGCGGGCGATACATTCCACCGGGAACATGTCCAGCTTCCGGCAGATCATCGCGCGGCCTTCCACGGCCGCCGGGACGCCGTCTTCCGCCGTGGATGCCAGCACGTGGTGGACCACGTCAAGCTGGTCGAACCACCACAGGCTCAACTGCGTGAGGATGCGGCCCTTGTCCGGGATTTCGCTGGCCAGCACGTGGTCGTAGGCGCTGATGCGGTCGCTTGCCACCACCAGGACGCAGTCCTGGCCCACCTGCTGGCGGATGGCTTCGTCCGCCGGTTCGTAGAGGTCGCGGACCTTGCCGGAGTATACGTGCGTCCAGCCCGGAAGGTCCAGGGTTTCGGTGCTGAAGCCGCGCGGCTTCTGTGGTTCCTGGGCGGAGTTCTCAGTCATGCTTATACCTTCGCCTTCGTAACGGGGAGCGCTCCGGTGGCGTTGGGCGCAACCTTTATCTCGCCGCGTGCAGCCTTGCGGCCGATGTCCGTCCGGAACTGGGAGCCCTCCAGCTGAACCAGCTCCACGCCGTCGTACGCCCGTTCCCGGGCCTCCACCAGGTCGCTGCCGAGGGCAACGACGGCGAGCACCCGGCCGCCGGCCGAGATCACCTTGCCGTCGTCGTCGAGCGCGGTGCCCGCGTGGATCACGTGCACACCGTCGAGCTCATCGACCTTCTTGAGTCCGCGGATACGGTCACCGGTGCGCGGGGAGTCCGGGTAGTTTTCGGACGCGACGACGACGGCGACGGCCGTTTCCTTGGACCAGCGCAACTCTTCCGCCTTGTCCAGTTCGCCCTTGGCGGCTGCCATCAGCAGCGCACCGAGGGGGGTTTTGAGCCGGGCCAGCACGGCCTGCGTCTCGGGGTCGCCGAAGCGAACGTTGAATTCAATGACACGGGTGCCGCGCGTGGTCAGCGCCAGGCCAACAAACAGCACACCCACGAACGGCGTGCCGCGGTTCGCCATCTCATTGACCGTGGGCTGGGCCACCCGGTCGATCACCTCCTGGACCAGTCCGGCGGGGGCCCATTCCAGCGGGGTGTAAGCGCCCATGCCGCCGGTATTGGGGCCTTCATCGTTGTCGAAGATGCGCTTAAAGTCCTGGGCCGGGGACAGGGCGACTGTGTTGCGGCCGTCGCACAGGACAAAGACAGAGACCTCGGGGCCGTCAAGAAATTCCTCGATCACCACGGTGCCGGCGGCGTCGAAACAGGTCTGCGCATGGGCCAGGGCTTCGTCGCGGTTGTTGGTCACCACGACGCCCTTGCCGGCTGCGAGACCGTCGTCCTTGACCACGTAGGGTGCGCCGAAGGTATCCAGGGCCGAGGCCGCTTCCCCGGCGTCGGTAGCCACCAACGCCATGGCTGTGGGCACTCCGGCTTCGGCCATGACCTCCTTGGCGAATGCTTTGGAGGCTTCCAGCTGGGCCGCGGCCTTGCTGGGGCCAAAGACCGGAATGCCGGCGTCGCGGACGGCGTCGGATACCCCAGCCGCCAGGGGTGCCTCGGGGCCCACCACCACCAGGTCCACGCCGAGCTTGGTGGCAAGCGCCGCAACGGCGTCGGGATCATTCCCGTCAACGTTGTGGGTGGGGACCAGCTTGCTGATGCCGGCGTTGCCGGGAGCTGCATGGACCTCGGATACGTTGGGGTCAGCGAGCAGGGAGCGGACAATGGCGTGTTCGCGGCCTCCAGGGCCAATGACGAGTACCTTCACAGTCTCCAAGGGTACTTTGTGCACCCTGCCCTTTCCTAAGGGGGTGTTCCTAAGCTGTGGCCCCGCCCGGCAATCCGCGGGGCCCGGCGCAACGAATGAAAGGCATGAAGAAACTTGTGAAGTGGCTCAAGGGTCCCGCCGCCATGGCCGCGCTGGCAGGCGTTGCGGCTGCCGCCGTCGTACTTTCCGTTGCGGAACTGATCGGAGCGTTCTTTACGGCCCGGGCAACCCCGGTGATCGCGCTGGGGTCCACTTTCATCGACTTCACACCACCATGGATGAAGGATTTTGCCATTGCCACGTTCGGCACGAACGACAAGGCAGCGCTTTTCGCGGGGATGGGCCTGACCATATTCCTGTTGGCATGCGTGCTGGGTGTTGTTGCCTACCGCAAATGGGCGCTGGGTGTTGCCGGTGTACTGCTGTTGGGCGCCGTGATCGTGGCCAGCGTGGTGACGCGGGCCAGCGTGAAGCCGCTGGACGCCATCCCCACCGTGCTGGGCACGGTAGCCGGACTGATAGTGCTGCGGTTGCTGATCGCCCCCCTCTGGCGCCTGAAGTCCTGGCCTGAGGCACCTGCCGACACGGGCGCCGAGGAGCCTGACCGTCCTGCCACCAGCCGCCGCCGTTTCTTCGCCGCAGCAGGAATCACCGTGGTCGGCGCCAGCATCGCGGCCACAGGCGGACGCCTGCTCAGTGCCGCCCGCAGCAACATCTCCAAAGCCCGCGAGGCCCTGCAGCTGCCCACCCCGGCAAAGGCCGCCGCGGCTGTGCCCGCGGGAGTCCAGTCCCCCGCTGCCGGCGTGACACCCTGGGTCACACCCAACGGGGACTTCTACCGGATCGACACCGCACTCAGTGTCCCCGAAATCAACGCCGATGACTGGGAGCTGCGCGTGCATGGGCTAGTGGAGCAAGAGGTCCGCCTCACGTTCCAGGACCTGCTCGACGCCGACCTTATCGAATCACACGTGACACTCACCTGCGTTTCCAACCCGGTGGGTGGAAACCTCGCCGGGAACGCACGCTGGCTCGGCCTTCCCATCCGCGAGGTCCTCAAACGGGCCCGGCCCAAGGACGGCGCGGACATGGTGCTGTCCACGTCAATCGATGGCTTCAGCGCCTCCACGCCGCTGGAGGTTCTGCAGGATGACCGCGACGCCATGTTGGCAATCGGCATGAACGGTGAGCCGCTGCCGCTGGAGCACGGCTATCCGGTGCGCATGGTGGTGCCCGGACTCTACGGATTTGTCTCCGCCACGAAGTGGGTGGTGGACCTGGAAGTGACACGGTTCGCGGACAGCAAGGCCTACTGGACCCAGCGCGGCTGGTCCGAGCGCGGCCCCATCAAGACCATGGCCCGGGTGGAAGTCCCGAAGTCCTTCGCCAAGGTGCCAGCCGGCCGCGTGGCGATTGGCGGCACGGCCTGGGCGCAGACCCGCGGCATCACCAAGGTGGAAGTCCAGATCGACAATGACCCTTGGGCCGAGGCCGTCCTGTCCACCGAAGCATCCCTCATCACGTGGCGCCAGTGGTCCTTCGACTGGGAAGCCACACCCGGACCGCACTACATCAAGGTCCGTGCCACCGACGGAACGGGCGAGGTCCAGACCGATCAGCGCGCCGATCCAGTACCCGACGGCGCCTCCGGCTGGCAGTCCGTCATGGTGACCGTGGAATAGCCCGGCATTCAACGAATCCGCCCCTAGACTGACAATATGCCGCACAACCCGCATGCCACGTTCACCGTGGACTCCGCCGTAGAACTCGCTGTTGTTGAACGAAGCGGTTTTGTGGAGTCCCGGCACATCGGCTCCGCCGTCGTACTGTCCGCCGACGGGTCCGTCGTCACCGAACTCGGCGACATCCTGACTCCCCTGTACGCACGGTCCGCGCTCAAACCGCTGCAGGCCCTGGCGTCCATGCAGTCCGGCGTCCCCCTGCGCGGCGCGCAGGTGGCGCTGGCCTGCGGCAGCCACACGGGCTCCCTGGACCATATGGATGTAGTGGAGGGCATGCTCAAGGCCGCCGGCGTCCGGGAGGACCAACTCCAGTGCCCCGCCGCCTGGCCCCAGGACGAGACGGCCCGCAACTGGATGGCTCTTTCCGAGCGGGGCAAGTCCAAGCTAGCCTTTAACTGCTCCGGAAAGCACGCCGCCTTCCTGTGGGCCTGCACGGAAAACGGCTGGGACACCCACAGCTACCTCGAGCCGAACCATCCCCTGCAGCAACGGGTCCGCAGCGTGATCGAGGAATACAGCGGCGAGCGCATCGCCCATCTGGGCATTGACGGGTGCGGCGCCCCTGTTGCCGCTATTTCGCTGACCGGGCTGGCCCGCGCATTCTCGATGCTGGCCAAGGCGCCTGGCGACAAGAACTCCAACGCCCGGGCCGCCACCATCGCCACGTCCATGCTCGACTACCCTTGGGCCGTCCAGGGCCGCGGCCAGGCCAACACCATCGTGATGGACGAACTCGGCATCATTGCCAAGATCGGCGCAGAGGGCGTCCTGGCCATGGCCACACCCCAGGGCGTGTCCGTGGCTATCAAGATGCTGGACGGGAATCTGCGCGCCACGTCGCTGGTGGGCCTGACACTTCTTGCCGCGGTTGGCGCCGTGGACGTCCCCGGAGTCTCCAGCGTTCTCGAAAAAGTGGTTGCCCCGGTGATGGGCGGCAGCCACGAGGTGGGCAAGATCCGGCTGGGTCCGGCCGTGTCAGCTCTTCTGGACTGACATGGCCGTAGCACGTCGTCGGATCGGCATTGAAGAAGGTACTGCGGCACTGGCCGCGTGGCAGGAAGCCGCCGCATCGCCGTCGGACGTTCCACTCCCCCGCAACGTCACTGCCACGGCTGTGCGATACACGCTGGAGGAGGTGACCGCGAGGGCGCCGGGGAATTCGGTGGAGGTGAGGGTGCCGCCGTTCGGAGTCACCCAGTGCGTCGAGGGGCCGAGGCACACCCGCGGAACCCCGCCCAACGTGATCGAGTGCGACGCCGCCACCTGGCTGGGCATGGTGACCGGCCGGTTGAGCTGGGCGGACGCTGTCGCGGCCAGCAGGGTGTCCGCCTCCGGTCTGCGCGCGGACCTCTCAGCGCTGCTACCCCTTTAACCCTCGAGTTTTTGTTATTGGCCGATCCAGCCGATTTTGAGCGGGTTATCTGCCCAAAAACTCGGGGGGGAAGGTCAGTCAGTCAGTCCGACATCGTCAGCAGCCTGCCAAGGGCGCTTGCCTGCAGGTTGTCCAGGATGTCCCGGGGCCCGGCATAGACCTCGGCCGCACCGGCCGCCCGCAACTCGGCGGCGCTGGTCCCCCCGCAGGTGACGCCGATGGCGGGGATACCCAACGCTGCGGCGGCTTGCATGTCCCAGACCGCGTCACCCACGTAGACAGCGTCGGCCGCGGCCACACCAACAGCTTGCAGCGCTGCCACCAGGATGTCCGGCGCCGGCTTGCTTGCCTTCGCATCGTCGGCGCTGGTGGCGGCATGGATGAACGAGTCCGCACCGAGGGTCCTGCGGTTGGCCGCCAGATCCTGAGTTCGGGCCGATGATGCCAGGGCGACGGCGAGTCCCCCGGCGTGGCACTGGGCCAGCAACTCCTTGGCGCCGTCCAATGGACGCAGCGACGGCCAGCTCTGTGCGAACACCGCCGCATGGCTGGCCAGGATGTCGTCATCTGCCTCCCGGTCCCGGCCAGCAGGAAGGAGGGTGTCCACCAGTCGCGCTCCGCCCATCCCTACACAGCGGTGAATGGCGGCCATGGGGACATCATGCTGGTGCTGGCGGAAGGCCTGCCACCACGCAAGCGTGTGGATATACGCAGAGTCCACCAAGGTCCCGTCCACGTCAAAAAGGACACCCCGCTCTCTGCCGCGGACCAGGGCATGGCTCTGGGTGATCATCACCCAGCCACAGCGCGAGCGGCCCCGGACAGCTTCCTGCCGCGGGCAGCGCTATCCTTCGACGCCGACGCGGCGCCAATCCGGACCCGGATGACTGCTCCGGCACCGTTGCCGCTGCGGTCCCTGATCAGGCCGGTGCCGGCAATCTCGCGGGCCATCCCAATGCCGGCCACCGCGGCATTCTTGGTGGGAAAGGTCACGGAGATTGCCATCAGGTTCCCGGAACCGTCCAACATCCGTACCCTGTAGCCGCCGTCGGGCGCATCCACCAGCTCAAAATGTCCGGCCATTACAACCACCCCTCGTTCAGTCACGGCGCTGTGCCTTTTGGGAGCGTTCCGCGATTCTAGTAAGTATACTTACCTTCCTTCCGGAGGTGAAGACCTGGCCGGGCGTCAACCCGTCATTGCCCCGGTTTTTCGGCCTCCGGTGGAATAGGTGCGTCACTGCGGCGAACTGTACCCTGATGCAGCTCAAGGGCGCTTGTCACAAGCGCGAAGTGGCTGAAGGCCTGGGGCGTATTGCCCAACTGCCGGCCTGCCCGGACACCCCATTCCTCACTGAGAAGACCCACATCGTTGCGCAGTTCCAGGAGGCGTTCGAAGAGTGCGGTGGACTCCTCGGTGCGTCCCGCACCCAGCAGAGCTTCCACCAACCAGAACGAGCACGCCAGGAACACTCCCTCGCCTCCTGGGAGGCCGTCGTCGCTGTCGGCGGACCGGTAGCGCATCACGAAACCGTCCTCGGTCAGCTCCCGCTGGATGGCGTCAATGGTCCCCAGAACGCGGGCATCATCCGGTGGCAGGAAGCCCACCCGGGGGATCAGTAGGAGGCTGGCGTCAAGTTCGGGCCTCCCGTATGACTGCACGAAGGTGTTGCGGGCAGGATCGAAACCGTTGGCCATGACGTCCCCGTGAATGGTGTCGCGAAGGGCCTCCCAGCGTTCCACGGGGCCGGGCAGACCGAAATCACGGACGCCCTTGACCATCCGGTCCGCGGCCACCCAGGCCATCACCTTCGAATGCGTGAAATGACGCCGCGGCCCGCGCATCTCCCAGAGTCCGTTGTCCGGCTGGTCCCAGATGGTCTCCAGATGCTGCATCAGGGCGACCTGAACGTCCCACGATTCATCCGCATATTTCAGCAGCGAGGTCCTGGTCAGCGCAAGGCAATCGAGCACCTCCCCCCAGACGTCCAGCTGAAGCTGCTCCGCGGCGCCGTTCCCGGTCCGAACCGGTTTCGAATTCTCGTACCCGGCAAGCCATGGCAGTTCCATCTCCGGAAGCCTGCGTTCTCCGTGGATCCCATACATGATCTGCAGGTCGGCCGGATCGCCTGCCACAGCGCGGAGCAGCCAGTCGCGCCAGGCGGCGGCCTCGGCGGTGTAGCCGGCGGCCAGCAGGGCCTGCAGTGTCATGGCGGCGTCCCGCAGCCAGCAGTAGCGGTAGTCCCAGTTGCGGGGGCCGCCGAGCTGTTCCGGCAGGGACGTGGTGACGGCGGCCACGATGCCTCCGGTGGGGGCGTAAGTCAGCGCTTTCAGTGTCACCAGCGACCGGACCACGGCATCCCGGTACTTGCCCTGCACTGTGCATTGGGACGCCCAGCCGCGCCAGAAGGCGAGCGTGGTGCCCAGCACCACCTCGGCATCCACCGTGTGCGGGCGGGAAAGGTGGCTGGGCGCCCACGTCAGGACAAATGGAACGCGCTCCCCCGCCTCGACCGTGAAGTCGCTGACGGAGTGCATATTCTCGCCGACAAGGGGGGCCTCGGTGACAAAGTAGACGGAGTCGGGCCCGGCGACAGCATGCAGGCCATGCTTGTCGCGGCGCACCCAGGGGATGATGTGCCCGTAATCGAACCTCAGCGCCAGTTCGCCATGCATTCTCACGCTTCCGCTTACGCCCTCCACGATCCGCACGATGTCCGCCACCGAGTCACGCGGCGGCATGAAGTCGATGACGCGGACAGTCCCCTCCGGGGTGTCCCATTCCGTTTCCAGGACCAGGGTCCCCTCCCGGTAACTTCGCCTGGTGCACGTGCCGCCACCAGCGGGTGCGAGCAGCCAGCGACCTGCCTCCGGGGTGTCCAGAAGGGCGTTGAAACATGCCGGGGAGTCGAAGCGCGGCAGGCACAGCCAGTCGATGGAGCCCTCAGTGCTGACGAGGGCGCCGGTGTGGAGATCGCCAACAACTGCGTAGTCTTCGATGCGCGCCATTCCCATACACTGCCACACGGACTGCTGACAGGGCTGGGTGGGCACTCCGCGTTCCTGATTAAGGGATGACGTCACGCACGACGGCGGGACCTCCGGACGTGCCGGCGCGCGGCTGCGCTGTGGCAGAGTGGAGGCATGGACAGGGCTCCTCAGAATTCACCGCAGAACACTCCGCATCCCGCACCACTGTCCGGTACCCGGATTCTCCGCCTGGCACACCGGATTTCCGACGTCGTCAGCGGCGTCCGCATCCAGCTGGCCAAGCGCTGGAATTTCACGTCACAGACCATTGCGTACCAGGGCTACGGTTCAACCGGCTGGGTACGCGTGCTTGGCCGCGTCCTGTTGACCAAGAATCCTCCCCCCGGCAGCTGGGCCGAGCACGCAGCCCGCAACGGCAATCAAAACGTCCGCGGCTGGCGGGCCTTCACCAGCGTTCCGATGCAGTTCGTCGAGGTCGAAATCACCATCGACGGCGTCACCACCCGGGTCCGGGCAGACCGGGGCGGGCTCATCGACACCGTAGTGGACGTGCAGCTCCCGCCAGGCTGGCACACCGCCGTCCTGCGGGCTGACGGGACCGAGCCCGTGGAGACGCTGATCCAGGTGATCGAAGCGGATGCGAAGTTCGGCATCGTGTCCGACATTGACGACACCGTGATGGTCACCGCCCTGCCGAGGCCGTTCCTAGCCCTGTGGAACACGTTTGTCCTCAGCGAACGGGCCCGAATGGCGACTCCGGGAATGGCGGTCCTGCTGGAACGGCTCACCATTGAACACCCGGACGCGCCGGTCATCTATCTGTCCACGGGTCCGTGGAACGCCGCCCCCACACTGGCGAGGTTCCTGAGTCGGAACATGTATCCCTCGGGGGCCCTCCTCCTCACCGACTGGGGCCTGACCCAGGACCGCTGGTTCCGCAGCGGGCGGGAGCACAAGCACCGCAACCTGGAGCGCCTCGCCAAGGAATTCCCAGACATGCGGTGGCTCCTGATCGGCGACAACGGCCAGCACGACGAGCAGATCTATTCAGGCTTCGCGCAGGAAAACGCCGACAAGGTGGCCGCCATCGCCATCCGGCAGCTCTCCGTCAGCGAGTCCGTCTTCGCCGGCGGGCACTCCGAGGACGGCGACCACACCACCTCGGTGGTGCCTTGGATCTATTCGCCCGACGGCGCCGGTATGGCCAAACAGCTCAAGCTCCTGGACCTCCTCTAGATTCCGGGGATCCGCAACACTTTCAGGCGGATAGGCGACACGAATGAGCGACACCGACGGCGATGCACGGCGACGGGAACTTGGGGATAATTCGAGCCCGGTTGAAGAGGAGGTTGAGGAATTCTTCGACCGCACGGTTGAGGAAGGCGCGCAGCGGCTGAACTGTTCACGGAAGGCTTCCTGGTGCCCATTGCCGCAGTCGTCGCACGCGAGGCAAGCTACGCGCAGCTCGGGAAGCTCTGGGGCGGCACACTCATTGCCAACCTGGTGGGCGGTTGGCTTTTCATGGCATTGATCATGACAGCGTTCCCGCAGTGGAGCGGGACCATCACGAAGGAAGCCACCTACTTTCTCGGCGCCGGCTTTAGCTGGAAAACCGTGTGTCTTGCCGTGTTGGCGGGGAGCACCATCACGATCTTCGGTGCCATCCACGCGGGTGCCGACATCGACTACCTACAATGGCTCGGCTGGTTCCAATGTAGTGGTCTTTAACGTGCTTGGCGGGATCCTGCTGGTGACCGCGCTACGGCTGGTGAGCGCCAGTAAGCTACAGAAGAAACGGCGCGATGACTCCCCCGAAGACCCGGAAGACGCGCACCACGGCGGCTAGGTTCTAGGGGTGGCACCCGAGGTGGCCACGCCGTCGTCGGGCGCTTCCGTTGCGTCAGGTTCCATGGCCTGCGCGACGGCGGCACCCGCCGCCGCGGCAAGGTTACGCTCCT
The DNA here is from genome assembly GCF_050156905.1 of Pseudarthrobacter sp. S3. Classification (NCBI taxonomy): domain Bacteria; kingdom Bacillati; phylum Actinomycetota; class Actinomycetes; order Micrococcales; family Micrococcaceae; genus Pseudarthrobacter; species Pseudarthrobacter sp. S3. The sequence continues at coordinate 3,606,387 of NZ_CP189583.1, forward strand.
CGATGAGCTCCTGAAGCCAGAAGTAGGACGCCTTCGGCGTGCGCTCCAGGGTCTCGAAATCAACATGCAGCAGGCCGAACGGCTGTTTGTAGCCTGCCGACCATTCAAAATTGTCCATGAGTGACCACACGTAGTAGCCGCGGAGGTCTATGCCCTCCGCTTCGCCGCCGGGAGCCGTGGCCTTCAGCGCTGACTCGATGTGGTCCGACAGGTATTTCAGCCGCCGCTCGTCCGGAATGAAGGTGGTGTTGGTGGACTTGTCGCGGACGATGATGTCCTCGAAACTGGCCCCGCCCTCGGTGATGATCACCGGCGGAAGATGCGGGTACCGTTCCGCCATTTCCTTCAGTGCCACCCCCATGTACTCGGGCTTCACCGGCCAGCCGTAAGCGGTGATGTCTGCTTCGGGCCAGGCCTCCACGTGGAACGGCGTGGAGCCGTTGCCGGCTGAACTCAGGTCGCTGCCCATGGCCTCCGCCATGGTGGCCGGCACCGCCCCGTCGCCGGGACCGACGGCTACCTTGGTGGGCATGTAGTAGTTGAGTCCATAGAAATCCAGCGGCTGCGAGATAATCTCCATGTCCTCGTCCGGATGGTCGAAGGAGCCGAAGAACTTCGCGGCGCGGATGATATCCGGATATTGGCCCGTGAGAACTGGGTCCGCGTACAACCGGTTCTGTGCAATGTCCATCAGGCCAGCGCTGATCCGGTCCAGGGGGTTGATGGAGTTCGGGACCATGGGCGAGTACACGTTGGTCATCCCGATCTCGCCCGGGACCCCCGCCGCCCGCAATGCCTGCAGCGCGAGCCCATGGCCCAGAAGCTGGTGGTGCACGGTGGGCAACGCCTTGAGCATAAGGGCTTCGCCCGGCGAGTGCAGGCCCATGGTGTAGCCGTTGGTGCTGACTGTGGCGGGCTCGTTGATGGTGACCCAACGGGCAACACGGTCACCGTACGCAGCAGCGGCAATCGAGGCGAACTCCCCGAGTCGATGGGCGGTATCGCGATTCATCCAGCCGCCGGCGTCGTCCAATGCCAGCGGAGTGTCCCAGTGATAGAGGGTGACCATGGGCGAAATACCGTTGGCCAGGAGCTCGTCCAGGAGCCGGTCGTAGAAGTCCAGCCCGGCAGGATTCACCGGGCCGCTGCCGTTGGGCTGGATCCGCGGCCAGGACAGCGAGAACCGGTACGAGTCGACGCCCAGCTGCTTCATGAGGGCAACATCGCCGGGCATGCGGTGATAGTGGTCGCAGGCCACAGCCGGGCTGTGGTCATCCACGATGGTGCCTTCCTTGGCCGAAAACACGTCCCAGCCCGCCGGGCCCCTCCCATCCTCGGTGAGCGCGCCCTCGATCTGGAAGGCTGCGGTTGCCACTCCCAGCGTGAAGTCCGCCGGGATGATGGCGGCCAGGTCCTTGGCGGAAATGTGCATGGAGTCAGCCCTTATGAAAGAGAAAGCGTGGAACGGGTACGTCCCAGAATGACATACGGCCGGGCTGCTGACGAGCGTCCCTGCTAGGGTCTGTGCATGGTGGAAAACATCCCGCCGCACCGGTTTGTGGACGCGGACATCCTGATGGCGGAGTTCGCCGATCAGGATCCGGACAGCAGGCTGGTGGGAATCGGCGGCGCCCAGCGGCAACACCAGACACTCAGCGATATGCTGCAGCAGTCGCAGCTGTTTCCCCAGTTTCCGCTCGCCCAGCCCGACTACACCAACCTTGCCGTAGGACCTGATACGCAGCGCCAGGCGGTGGCCATGGGGCTCTGGCTCTTCAGCTTCGAAGGACACAAGCTGGCGGTCTTCCAGCGCGACGCTGACCCGCGGACCGGGCGTCAAACGGCCACCTTGGAAGTGCTGGCCACCGGGCCGGGAACAGCAAACAGGTTCCTGGCCGAGTTCCGTCTCCTGATGGACAACAACAGCGTCCTCAAGGGCCAAGTCATCTCAATGGTGATATCCGATTATGGGCCGAGCACGGCCGGGGTGACGTTCCACCACCGCCCCAGCCTCCCGGCGTCGGACGTCATCATGCCCGACGGCCTGCTGCAGAACGTCGCGGACCACACCGTGGGCATCGCCACGCACCGGTCATCCCTCAAGCAGCACGGCCAGCACCTCAAACGCGGCATCCTGCTGTACGGCCGGCCCGGGACCGGCAAAACGCACACCGTGCGGCACCTGCTGAGCCAGAGTCAAGGCTCGACGGCGATCCTCCTCTCGGGCGGTTCGCTCGCCAGGATCTCCGAGGCAGCCAGCATGGCCCGGGCCGGGTGGACCTCGCGGTGGAGATCCCGCTGCCGGCCCATGCCGAGCGGATCCGTCTGCTGGAACTCTACGGCCGCCTGGTGGCATTCAGCCCCGCGGCGCTGGATGCCGCGGCGGAACGGACGGCGGGAACCACCGCCTCCTTCGCCCTGGAACTGATCCGTCGGGCCGTGGTGGCCGCGGCGCTGGACGACGCGCCGGTGTCCGATTCACACCTTGCTGCAGCCGTGGAGGACCTGATGGCCGACGCCGAAACCCTCACCCGCAGCCTGCTGGGCAGCGGCACGGACGCGGCCGGCTCATTGTGAGCCGAACAGGAACTCCTTGGCGTGCGCCACGGCCTTCCGGAAGGCATCATTCCGGAGCGTGACGAGCTGCTCCGCGTCGCCGTCTGCCGGCTCCAGATAGCCGGTGTATCCGGGCCGCAGCACCCAGACGTCGCCGGCGGGTGGAAGATAGAACACCCCATACGACCGCTGCTGCTCGTCCTCTTTGGTCCATACGGGAACCACTGCCAGGGCCGCGCCGGTGGCAGGGTTGATCCATTGGGCCCGGGGCACCGGTTCTTCGTGGGCTTCGGGGTCCAGGAACGGCGCAGAGCCCTTGCCCCAGCGCCGTTCGAAGCGTTCGTGGAAGGCAGGAATCAGGTGGGAGTCGTAGCGGCGCCAGTCGCTCATTGTTTTTGTCCGCCTCCTCGCGGTGATGGCTGTCGTCTTAGCTTAGGTTTTATGCCCACGGCCCGCTTTCCCAACGCACCGGCGTGATCCTGATGATGTTGCCGGCCGGGACGTACCGGTTGCTGACGTCCCGGATCGGGATGACGTTAGTGGTGCCATCCGGCGCGCTTTTTCTGTTGCGGCTCCGGCCGTAGGCCGCGCGCCGCGCCGGGTCTCCAAGCACAGCGTACGCCTGCATGATCCGCAGCAGCTCTCCATCATCGACGTCGCACTCACCCGCTGGCCTGCCGTCGATGTCGGGGTGGTGGCTGCGCATCAGCGCACGGTAGGCACGGGAAATCTCCTGCTGGCTGGCATCGGGTTTCACCCTCAGGGCGGCGTAGTAGTCCGGCTGGCTGGTCATTGCGGTACTTTCCGGGGAATCTTACGGCGACGGCGCCGGGGCACCGGCCGCAACCGGCGCCCCGGCAGTCCGGGCCTACTTGCCGATCTCGTGCAGGGACCCCTGCTTGTTTTCGATCTCGATCCTGCGCGGCTTGGCCTGCTCCGACACCGGGATGCGCAGCGTTAGGACGCCTTGGTCGTAGCTGGCCGTGATGTTGTCCGCATCAAGGGTGTCACCTAGGATCAGCTGGCGACTGAACACCCCGCGCGGCCGCTCTGAAGCCACCAGTTCCACATTGGGCTGCGTGGGATCCTGGCGCTCCGCCCGGACAGTCAGTACGTTGCGTTCAACGTTGAGGTCCACCGAATCGGTCTTGACGCCCGGGAGGTCGAACGCCACCACGAACACGCCGTCTTCCTGCCAGGCGTCCATAGGCATGGCCGCCGGCCGGGCGGCGGTTCCGAAGACCTGCTGGGCGAGCCGGTCCAGCTCACGGAACGGGTCCGTACGCATCAACATCATTTCTCACTCCTTCAGTTTGAGATGTTGAATTCAGTTCATCTACCCACCATCGGTTATCTGTGTTGGTGGATATAGATTTTTTATAGCACTCGTGCGAGACTGATGCAACATCATGGGAGGGAATTTTGGAGTGGACGCGGTCGGTGGAACACCAGGACGGAAACCGGGTCCTCGGGCCGGGCAGGCACTGTATGCCATCTCTGTGGCGGCAAAGCTGGCAGGGACCGGGCAGCAGAACATCAGACTCTACGAGACCAAAGGCCTGATCCTGCCGGAGCGAACGGCCGGGGGCACGCGTCAGTACAGTGATGCGGATGTAGCACTGCTCCTGCACATCGGAGAACTCCTGGATCAGGGGCTCAATCTTGCCGGCATCGCCAAAGTATTGGCGCTCGAGGTAGCGAACGCCGAACTACGCCTCGCCCTCAGCCGGGTCAGGCCACGACAGGAGGCGTAGCGGCTACGGTCCCAGCGTCGCTCAGGCTCTGCTCCCACCAGCCGGTAGGACTCCGCCAGCAGTTCGCCGAGTTCCTCGGTGCCGATACGGGCCAGCCGGACCAGCAACAGCTGCTGCGCTCGGTGACACTTGGCAGTGCCAGGCACATGCTCCGCACATCATCCTCGGTTGCCATCGCGGCTAATCTCCCGGTGTGTCCGCTTTGGAGAGCTCGCCCGTGATCCGTTCGCCGGGGATTCGGGCGGTCCGCCACGTATCCAGGGCGATGACGGCACCGAGGATCAGGAACGAGAGCGTAATCGAGGCAAGCGCGTCGCTGAACCAGTGGTAGCCGAGGTACAGGCGGCTCACAGCGGCGAGAACTATGCCGATGCCCGCACCAACGAAGCCGAAGACTGCCGACGTCGGGTTTTCCCGCCGCGAGAAGACGAGGAACGTGGTCACCAGCAGGAAGTCGCAGGCACCCAGGACGTGGCCGGACGGGAACGAGAAGGTGTGGTCGGCGCCGAACAGCATCAGGTCCACGGGCGGCCGCGAGCGCTGGACGATCGCCAGGATGATCTGCGATATCACGACGCCGGCGAGCATGGCGGCGGCGAGCATAATGGGCCGCCAGGCGTGCTTGGCCGCGAACCCCCAGACCACCGTCACCACCAGCACGATGACGGGCAGGGCAACGGGGCCGAAGACAACGGCGAGGAAGATCATCACGGCCGTGAGGGTCTCGGACCGGAGCGAGACCAGCCAGTTGCGGATGGATTCGTCGGGACCCCACGGGCCGGTGTTGCTCTGCAGGACGCCCACGAGCGTAATGACGAACAGCAGGGCCCCCACGGCCATAAGGACCACCGCGGAGCGGTACAGAGCCGTGCGTGCGGCCGGTTCCATAAAGCGTTCCTCCACCACGAACTTGTCATGGAAGGTTCGCCAAAGACTGTTCTTACGTGTCTGCTCTGCCATTGCGTTTCCGTCCGTTCGCCGTTGAGCCGTTGAGGAGTCCTACGGTGAAGATTATCCCTTCTGCCCGGTGTTGGGCCCACTCAGCCCTGCCGTTCGCCGTGGCGCCGGGCACGTCAGCCTGCCGGGGTAGCCTGACTCAGTGGGTGTGATGTATGAGTTGATCAACAGGCAGGGCGTGGATACACTCACCGGAATCCTGGCCGTGGCCGCTCCGGGAACGGATTGGCCGCACGTTGCCGCCGCCGCGGCGCGCACCTTCCGCAGTGCCCTTTCCGGCGCCGGTTTCTCGGGGTGGAGCGCGAGCATGTCCGGCGGCTGGCCAGCGAGGGGACACGGCCGTACCTCCCCTGGGCGGTGCGGGTACCCGCCGTCGTCCTTCAGCCGGAGGCGTCCCTCCCGATTCTGGACGCCCGGTGCCGGGACCCTCGGAGTACGTGCGGCGCTCGGTGGCGAACCACCTCAACGATGTGGCGCGGCACGCGCCAGCCCTGGTAGTGGCGACGGCGGCTCGCTTGCTATCCGCGCCGGACACCAACACCGCATGGGTGGTCAGGCATGGCCCGCGGACCTTGATCAAGAAGGCCCACCCCGGTGCGCTCGCGCTGCAGGGGTTCGCGCCGGCGTCGGTGGCTGTCTCGGGTCCCCGGCTGGACCGGAACTCGGTGGCCATGCCGGGTGAACTGGCTTGCGGTGCTCACCCTCGCCGCCGGTGAGACCCGCACATCGGCGTCGTCGAAGAAACGGGCAAGGACGTCTCCACCCTGAAGAAGGGGGACTTCGTCATCGCCCCGTTCGCCTGGTCCGACGGGACCTGCGTTTTCTGCTGTGAAGGCCTACAGACCTCCTGCCGCCACGGCGGGTTCTGGGCCTCCGGCGGGATCGGCGGCGCCCAGGCCGAGGCCGTCCGCGTGCCTTTCGCCGATGGCACCCTGGTCAAGGCCCCGGTGGGCGAGAACAGTGAGCTGCTGCCGTCCCTGCTGACCCTTTCCGACGTCTACGGCACCGGCTACCACGCCGCCATCAAGGCAGGCGTCAACGCCCGGACCACTGTCACGGTCATCGGTGACGGCGCCGTCGGGCTGATGGCGGTGCTGTCCGCCAAGCAGCTCGGCGCCGAACAGATCATTCTGATGGGCCGGCATAAGGCCCGCACTGACCTGGGCCTCGAATACGGCGCCACTGACGTGGTCGCCGAACGTGGTGATGCCGGCATCGAGAGGGTGCGCGAGCTCAGCGGCGGCGACGGAACCCACACCGTTCTTGAGTGTGTGGGGCACCGCCCGGCGTACGACCAGGCCCTCGGCGTGATCCGCCCGGGCGGCGTCATCAGCCGCGTGGGCGTGCCCCAGTACGAGGACGCCCCGATCGGTTTCGGCTCCATGTTCGGCCCGAACATCACGCTCACCGGCGGCCCTGCCCCGGTCCGCGCCTACATCGAGACACTCCTGCCCGGCGTCCTTGACGGCACCGTCAACCCGGGCAAGGTGTTCGACCGAACCATCAGCCTGAACGAAGTCCCCGACGGCTACCGCGCAATGGATTCCCGCGAGGCCCTGAAGGTCCTGGTCCGTCCGTAGCGCCACCCTCGAAAGCAAACAACCATGGCTACCTGGACAGGCATCCGCAGTAAGGCCGCAGCGCGGCGTTACTGCGGATGCTTGGCTGTTGGTCCTGGTTCGGCGACCACATCATCGTGCGTGGCAGCCCAAGAGGACAAAAGCTGCAACGCATCAGCTGTCGGCGAACCCGTAGGTGCCGTGTAAACATTCAGCACCAGACCCGGCTCACTGGGCAGCTCCATGGACTGGTAGTTCAGGTCGAGGTCACCCACTACCGGGTGAGTCAAGGTAAGTAAAGCGTGTGGTGTTCACAGGCCGGTGCGCGCTTTGGAAAACGGGCGAGTAAAGGGCACGCCCCATCCGGTTGGCAGCCAGGATGCCGTGGCGGCCGCTGCGAACCCACGCAGGCGCGTCAGCCATCGCGTCGAGCACCTGCTGGACCTCGGGCCGGACCGTACTGGAAGGTTTACTGCGGCTCCTGCGGACTGGACCGGCGGCGCGGGCGAGGTCAAAAAGATGCTCCCGCTCGGCTTCGTCCAGCTTCAGCATGCGCGCGAGAGCATCCAGAACGCTTTCCGATGCCCCGGCGAGGTTGCCGCGCTCCAGCCGCACGTAGTAGTCCACGGAAACACCGGCCAGCATCGCCACTTCCTCACGCGGCAGGCCAGCGACCCGCCGATTCCCGCCGTACGCAGGCAACCCAGCCTGCTCCGGCGAAATCCGCGCCCGCCGGGAACTTAGAAACTCCTTTATGTCCGCGCGCACATCTCCCATACCCCTACGGTAAGCGCCTGCGGTCGCGGGCGGCAGGCACTGCCAGTCCCTGCCTGCTCCGCGCCCCGGCCAAGACCCGGCTGCTACCGCTGGGTGGTTCCGCTGGCAGTGGCGCCCAGCATGGCGAGCTCGGCCCGGCTGGGGAGGCCCTCCCAGTCGCCGGCAGTGCTGACGGCGAAGGCTCCCAGAACGGAGCCGCGTTGCAGGCGGCCGGCAACGTCCTCGCCGTCGAGCAGGGCAGAGAGGTAGCCGGCGGTGAACGCATCCCCCGCGCCCACGGTATCGATGCTGGTCACTGGTATGGCGGGAGCCTCGAACCGTCCGGAGGCGGTGTGGACGCCGGCGCCGGCGGCACCCCGCTTGACCACCACTTCCCCGACCCCCTGCTCCAGCAACGAGGCAGCGCGGACTGTTTCGGCATCGTCGTTCGCCGAAGAATCGGAGCCGCTCAAGGCGGCGGAGGCAACCAGGTCCAGTTCGTCGTCGGACGCTATCAGGATGCTGGCGTGCCGTGCGATGGGTCCCAGCACGGCGCGGGCTTCGTTCCGGGTCCAGAGCCGGCCGCGGTAGTTGACGTCGAGAGAGACCACCACGCCGTCGGCTACGGCGCGCTCGGCGGCGTATTCAAACGCCTTGCGGGCTTCCGGACTGAGTGCGGCGGTGATGCCTGTCAGGTGCAGGACGCGCGGGCCTGCCGCGAGGGCACTGTCCACGTCGTTCCGGCTGATGGTGGAACCGGCCGAACCGGCGCGGTAGTAGAAGGCCCGGGTGACGTCCGCGGTCCGCTGTTCGAGGAACATCACGCCCGTGCTGCGGGACGGATCCACCCGGCACTTGGTCCCGATGCCCTCGGAGCGCAGTTGCCGCAGGATGTATTCGCCGTGCGGATCGGCGCCAACTGCGCCGGCCCAGGTGACACTGTGGCCCAGCCGGGCTACCCCTACAGCAACGTTCGATTCGGCGCCGGCCACGTGCATGGCCAGGCTGCCGCCGGCGGACAACGGCCCCGCGGACCGCAGCGACACCATGGATTCGCCGAACGTCAGAAGGTCGACGGCGGCACTCACCGCACGCCCGCTGCGGCGTTCGGTGCGGCGGTCGCTGCGGCAGCCCGGCGGGCAAAGGAGTCCGCCAGGTCCACAAACGCCCGGGCACGCCCGCGCATCAGGGCGAGGTCGCCGCCGGAGCCGGCGTCGCCAAACAGCGGCCCGCCGAGCCCGACGGCGATCGCGCCGGCTTTCCAGTACCCCGCGGCCTCCTCCAGGCCTACTCCGCCCACCGCGATGAACGGGATACCGGGGAAGGGATCGCGCAGCGCCTTGAGGTAACCCGGGCCACCGATGGAGGCGGGAAACAGCTTGATGGCCGTGGCCCCACGGTTCATCGCTTCGTAGGCCTCACTGGGCGTCAAGGCCCCGGCCAGGACAGGGATCCCCTGCCGCGCCGATTCTGCGATCGAGTCGGCCAGCGACGGTGTGACCATAAACTGGCCGCCCGCCGCGGAGACGTTGTCCACGTCCTGCACGGTCAGGACGGTTCCGCCGCCGACGTAGCAGCCGGCCGGTGCGGCAGCGCGGACTTCGCGGATGGCCTCCAGCGCGCCCGGTGTGGTCAGTGCGATTTCGACGAAGCGGAACCCTTCCGCCATGGCGGCGAGGGCGGCCTGGGCCGCGGCCGGCCCGTCCGTGCCGCGCACGATTCCCACGAGCCTTGACTCCCGGATTCCGGCCAGCAGGCCTGTTGCAGTGATGCCAAGGCTGTCAGAAACGTCAGTGCTGTCTGTCATGTTGTTTACCATTCTGCGAATGCTCCGTCCGAGTGGCGCCAGACCGGCCCGCGCCAGGCGTGGCCGCGCTTGTCCGCGGCGCGGACCACGGCCTCGTCGATTTCAATGCCGAGGCCGGGACCGGTCAGGCGTTCGATATGGCCGTCCACGAACTTCAGCGGGGACTTGTCCACCACGTAGTCCAGGACTTCGGCCCCCTTGTTGTAGTGGATTCCGATGCTTTGTTCCTGGATCAGGAAGTTGGGCGTCGCGAAGCCCACCTGCAGGCACGCTGCCAGGGCCAGCGGCCCCAGCGGGCAGTGCGGGGCCAGCTGCACGTCGTAGATTTCGGCGAGCGAGGCAATCTTGCGGACCTCGGTGATGCCGCCGGCGTGCGACAGGTCCGGCTGGGCCACGGCGATCCCGGCCTGCAGGGCCGGCAGGAACTCCTGCCGGCTGTAGAGCCGCTCACCGGTGGAAACCGGCGTCGTGGTCGACGAGGTGAATTCGCGTAGCAGGTGCGTGTTTTCCGGGACCACGGGTTCCTCGAGGAAGAACGGCCGGTACGGTTCCAGCAGCGGCGCCACCCGGCGGGCGTTGGCCAGGCTGAAGCGGCCATGGAAGTCCACCGCAACATCGCGGTGGTCCCCCAGCACCTCGCGGGCCGCGGCAACACGGCGGACGACGCCGTCGATCTCGGCCACCGAGGCGACGGGGCTCATCCGGCCGCTGGCATTCATCTTGACGGCGGTCAGGCCCACTTCCAGCTGGGCGCTGATCTGGTCCGCCACCTCGTTGGGCTCGTCCCCGCCCACCCAGCCGTACATCCGGATCCTGTCGCGGACGTGGCCGCCCAGGAGCTGGTGCACGGGGGTGTTGAAGTGCTTGCCCGCGATATCCCACAGTGCCTGATCCAGCCCGGAGACGGCACTGGCCAGGATGGGTCCGCCTCGGTAGAAGGAGCCCCTGGTCATAACCTGCCAGTGGTCCTCGATCCGGAGGGCGTCGTTGCCGATCAGCAGCTCCGAGAGCTGCTCGACGGCGGTGCGGACCGTTTCGCTGCGACCCTCGCAGGTTGCCTCGCCCCAGCCGACAATCCCGCTCCCGGTCTCGATGCGGACAAAGAGCCAACGCGGCGCGACGAGGAAAGTTTCAATTCTGCTGATGAGTGTCATGCCGGACCTAGCCCTTGGTCGCTCCGGCGGTCATGCCGGAGACGATGTACTTCTGCGTGAAGAGCGCAATGATCATGATGGGGATGGTCACCACTGTGGCGGCCGCCATCAGCCCGCCCCAGTCGATGCTGGCGTAGGAGACGAAGTCGAAGATGGCCACAGGCAGCGTCTTGGTCTTGGACCCGGAGAGCACCAGGGCGAACATGAAGTTGTTCCACGAGAAGATGAAGGACAGGATGCCGGCAGTGGCCATGCCTGCCACGGACAGCGGCAGCGTGATGCGCTGGAACGCGCCGATGGGGGTCAGCCCGTCCACCTGGGCTGATTCCTCCAGTTCCAGTGGAAGCGAATCGAAGTAGCTCATCATGATGTAGACGATCAGCGGCAGGGCAACGAACATGTGGCTGAGGATCAGCACCTCGAACCCGCCAACCATTTTCAGGTTGGAGAACACGTAGTACCAGGGCACCAACAGCGAAACACCCGGGATGACGCGGGCCATGAGCACCACCAGCGCCGAGCGATGCATGGTGAACCGGCTCATGGTGTACGCGGCCGGGACGCCCAGCACCAGGGACAGGACCGTGGAAACAAAGGCCACCCAGAAGCTGTTGAAGATGAAGACGAAGTAGTTGTTGCGCTGCAGCACGTTTGCGTAATTCTCGAACGTGGGGCTGAAGATGAACGATTTGGCGGTGTCGTAGATGTCCACGTTGGTCTTCAGCGAGGCCAGCAGCATCCAGAACAGCGGCGCGACCAGGAACAGCACCACGGCGATGAGGGCGGCAACACGGAAAACCTTGTAGGCACGGGTTCCGAGGGGCTTCTTTGTGCGCCGGACCGGCAGGGGCTGCCCGGACGCGGAGCGGGTCCTGGTTTCGGTGTTTTCGGTGTTTGATGTGTTTTTGTTGTTCTTGTTCACTACGGTCATTTGCTTGCCGCTTTCTTGCGCATGGTCAGCAGCCACATGGAGCCGATGATGATCATGAAGAAGAGGATCAGCACCGCGGAGGACAGCCCGTACTGGTTGTAGTCGAAGCTCAGCCCGTAGGCGTAGACGTTGAGGGTCTCCACCTCGTGGAAGGACCCGCCACCCTTGCCCTTGGTGGCGTACAGGATGTCGAAGGTCTTCAGTGCGTCGATGCCCCGGAGCAGGATGGCCACGATCACGGTGGGTATCATGAGCGGCAGGGTGATGAACAAGAATCGCTGGAACGCGTTGGCGCCGTCCATGCGGGCTGCTTCGTCGGGCTCCTCGGAGAGGGAGGTCAGGCCGGCGAGCAGGATCAGCACCACCATGGGGGTCCACTGCCACACGTCCATGAAGATGGTGGTGCCGAGCGCGGTGTCCTGGCCGGAGAGCCAGGGCTGGGCTGGGATGCCCACAGCGGCCAGCAGTTGGTTCGCAAACCCGATGTTGGGGTCGAAGATCAGCCTCCACATCATGCCGACGGCTACCGGGGTGGCCACGAGCGGCAGCAGGATCGCCACCCGGACCCACTTTTCGCCGCGGAAGGGACGCCAGAGCAGCAGGGCGATGCCCATGCCGAGCGCAACTTCACAGACCAGGGCAACGCCGGTGAAGGTGAGTGTGCGGCCTACCGCAGGCCAGAAACGTTCGACGTCGGACAGGACCGTCATGTAGTTTTCCAGGCCGATGAACTCGGTGGCTGCCCGGACGGAGCCCTGCGAGTCGGTGAGGCTCAGGTACAAGGTCCAAGCCAGCGGGAAGATGATCAGGACGCCGACGAAGGCCATCGCCGGGGCTGCAAAGAGCCATTTGCGGTGCCGGTTGGCCCAGTCAGAGAATTTGTCGCGGCCACTGGGGGCACGCCCTGCGTTCCGGGCTGGGCTGCGGGGAGAAGTCATTACAGACATGGTTCACCTAAGGAGTTGGAGGGTGAAGAGTGGCCCGGGCAGGACGGCAGCGTCGCTGCCGTCCCGCCAGGGCTGTTGGGTGCGCCGGGCTTCATTGGCTGAGCCCCGGTGCACCGCGTGCGTTACTTCTTTTCGCCGTCCAGGAATTTCTGGAAGGCCTCATGGGCCGAGTCCGCTGCGGCAGAGGCGTCGGCGCCGGTGATGCTGGCAACGATCGGCTGGCCCACGATTTCGCGGGCCTTGCCTACGGTGACTACCTCGGGCCGGTCGTGGCCCACACCGTTTTTAGCGCTGGTGGCAATGGCTTCGGCCAGGTCCTTCGGGTACGTGGAGGTTCCCGCGGAGTCAGCCCAGACGGAGGCGCGGGGTCCGGGGACGCCGGCCTTCTGTGCGGCCAGGGTGCGTTCCTTGCTCGTGGCCCACTGGATGAACTTCCAGGCGTTGTTCTGGTTGCCAGAAGCCTGGTTCACGGCCAGGCCCCATGACGGGATGTTGTACGGCCTGGAGCCGGCGGGACCGGCGGGCAGTGCGGCGAACCCGACCGTATCGGCCACCTTGGACTTGGCAGGATCGGTGGCGTTCTTGTAGAGGGAGTCGGCCTCGGTGTAGAACGCGGCCTTGCCCTGTGTGAAGATGGCCATCGCCTCGGGCCAGCTCATGTCCGTGCTGACGTTGGCGGGGCCGTAGTTCTTGATCAGGCCGCCATAGTAGGCGTAGGCCTTTTTGGCAGCAGCCGAGTTGACGGTGGACTTACCGCTGGAATCGGTGAAGTCGCCACCGAAGCTGTAGAGGAAGCTGGAGAACTGAGTTACGGCGGCGGACTTTCCGGTGCGGGCCACAAAGCCGGCGGTGTCCGGGTTGGCTTCCTTGATGGCCTTGGCGGCCGCTTCAAGCTCCTCCATGGTCTTGGGAACCTCAAGGCCGGCAGCCTTGAGCAGGTCCTTGCGGTAGTAAAGGACTTCGCGCTCGGTGATGATGGGGACGCCAACGACTTTGCCGTCAGCCGTGGTGGCCTTGACCGGGCCCTCCTGGTAGTCCTTCCAGTCCGAGCTGGAATCCGAGGAGACCTTGCTGGTCAGGTCCGCGAGGTAGCCGTTCTTCGCGAATGCCTTGCCCTCCTGGAGCGGGCGGTACATCATCACGTCGATCTCATCGCTGCCTGCGTTGAGCTTGACGTTGTACTGGTCCGAGAGCTGGTCTTCGCCGAGCTGGGTCAGTTCCACCTTGAGCCCGGAGGACTTCTCAAATTCCGGGATGGCGGCCTTGATGCCTTCGGTCCACACGTGGTTTGCGAGAGTTACCCGGACTACGCCCGATTCCTTGGCGTCGCTGCTGCCGCTGCCGCCGCAGGCAGTGAGCCCCATTGAAAGTGCCGCGGCAACTGCCGCGTACTTCATTACTGAACGTCGCTTCATGACGACTCCCTTGCTTCGAGGCTGACGTCACTGTCCAGCCATCTACAAATGCATCTTTACATCTGCTCTGGAAGAGAGCATAGGTAAATAAGGCAGACTTAAACAACCCTTTTCGGAGACCAGTATGATTTATCTATGAAAACCCCAAAGGCGGAGTCCCCTACTGACCGGCATACTGCGTTGGTCCAGAGTCTGGGACTCGCCATTGCCGAGGGGTCCCTCGCGCCGAATTCAGTAGTGCGGCTGGACGAGCTGGAGGCGCAGCACAAGGCGTCCCGCTCCGTGGTCCGGGAGGCCGCCCGGGTTCTGTCATCCAAGGGCATGCTGGCATCCCGCAGGCGGTTCGGCACCGTGGTGCAGCCCGAGGAAGCCTGGAACCTTTACGATCCCCAAGTGATCCGCTGGCGCCTTGCCTCGTCCCGGCGGCTGGAGCAGCTGCAGGCCCTCAACGAACTCCGCGGCGCGATCGAACCGCAGGCCGCCCGGCTCGCAGCCGAACGGGCGTCCTGGGATGCCGGCAGCGATCTGGTCTCCTTGGCAGCGCGGCTGTGGGCGGCCGGCCAGCGCGGCGACAGCAACGATTTCCTCCGGCTGGACGTGGAATTCCATGCAGCCATCCTCAAGGCATCAGGCAACACCATGTTTGCCCAGTTCCAGACGCTTGTGGCAGAGATCCTCACCGGCCGGACGGAGCACGGGCTGATGCCGCACCTGCCGCATCACGAAGCGCTGCAGCTGCACGTTGACGTGGCCAGCGCCATCCAGCGGGGTGAGGCCGCCGCCGCGCATGCAGCCATGAGCAGGATCGTGGAACAGTTCGCCGAAGAAGTGGGCCATATCTGGTCCGAGCACCACCAGGGCGAGGCGCAGGGCCCGCCCCCGCAGCACGCAACCCCGAAGCGCACAACCCTCAACCACACAACAGAGGCCGACGGCGCCCCCCAATTGCCGCCGTCGGCCTCCCCTTCCCTCGCGGACAGCTAGATCGAACCCGTGGTGAACTGCCATGTCCGGGTGGCCAGCTGATTGCCTGCGAGGTCGCGGATGGACGCCCCGCCACCGGTGACTGTCACCGTGTATTTCGTTTTGGCCGTCAGGGCGTTCTGCGGGTCCAGAATCCATTGGTTGCTGGTTCCGTTGCGGTAGACGGCGGCCGGGACCATGGCCCCTGTGGCGGCATTCTTCACCGTGAATGTGGCTGTGCTGACACCTTGGACCGGCTCGCTGAAGGTCACCGAAAGGTAGTTGTTCCGCCTGACCAGGATGGAGTTGCTGCCCGGCGTGAAACCCGTGACCGTGGGCGCCGGGCCGGTGGTGAACGTCCAGCTCGTGGTGGCCAACGGCGTGCCAGCGGTGTCCCGGATGGCGGTGGTGCCGCCCACCAGCGTGGCCGTGTAGGTGACATCCGCGGCCAGGTTCGAGGACGGATCAAGGGTGGCCGTTGTGGTTGTGGCGTTATAGCTCACCGTTGCGGGGATGGCCGTGCCGGCGGCGTTCCGGAGCACAAAGGTTCCTGCACCGACCCCTTGGACCGTCTTGTTGAAGGTGGCCGTCACGTTGCTGGCCACGGGCACCGCCGTCGACTGTGCTGCGGGTGATTTTGCCGTGACAGTAGGGGCGGGAAGCACCGGGGCGGGCGCAGGTGCGGGTGCCACAGCGGCCCCAACATACAGCAGGCGGTTAGGCGTGCCGGCTCCGGCGCCCGTGATAGTGCCGGCAGTGGCGTTCGAGGTCAATGCCGAAGCGACCTGGGCGGGCGTGAGCGCCGGGTCCTGGGACAGCAACACGGCCGCCGCGCCGGCCGCATGGGGTGCCGCCATGGACGTGCCGGACATTGAGGCGGTTGCCGTAGTGGAAGTGTACGACGCTGAGACAATGCCGACACCGGGTGCATACAGGTCCACGCAGGAACCGAAGTTGGAGAAGGAAGCCTGGCGGTCAGCGGAATCGCTGGCTGCCACCGTGACCGCAGCCGGGAGCCGCGCCGGCGAGCCCGCGCAGGCGTCCACGGCGGAGTTTCCGGCGGCAACAACTGCAGTGACGCCGTCGGTAATGACCCCCTGGAGTGCGGAATCCACGGCCGCACTGGCCGCCCCGCCCAGGCTCATGTTCACCACGGCGGGCGTTCCTGCCGAGTGGTTGGCCGCGATCCAGTCCAGGCCAGCCACGACGTCGGAGTTGAAGCCGGATCCTGTGCAGTCAAGGACCCTGACGGGGACGATCGTCGCCGCCTTGGCCACGCCGTAGGTGGTTCCGGCCACCGTCCCGGCCACATGGGTGCCGTGGCCGTTGCAGTCGCCGGTGCCGCGGCCATCGGCCACGGCCGTCCAGCCTGTTGCCACCCGGCCGGCAAACTCCGTGTGGGCGGCGAGCACGCCCGTGTCCACCACATATGCGCTGACTCCGGCGCCGGCTGAGGTCCAGGAGTAGGAACCCGAGAGCGGCAATGCCCGCTGGTCCACCCGGTCCAACCCCCATGGCGCGGGCTGCTGCGTCGCAGAAACGGTGATGGGCGCATCAACTTCCACTGAAGCGACGCGCGCCGAGCGGGCTAACGCCGCGGCTTGCGCCGGCGTCGCGGTAACCACGGCGCCTCGCAGGGCGTGCGAAAAGGAGCGCCCGACGCCGATGCCCTCCGTTTTCAGGCGTGCCACCTCCGCGGGGACGTCCGTTTCCGCGGCGTAGCGGACCAGGTAGCGGACGCTTGCGGCGGTGCCGGCGGGGGCAGGGGCCGGCTCAACGGCCCCTGCGGGAAGGCCCGAGGCAGACAGTGCTACGGCAGAAATCAGCAGGGCGGCAGCGGGCAGCACAAAACGGCGGGTGAGCATGGTGGGGTCCTAGCGTGGCGGTCTGGATTGATGCTGGCGGCAACAAATCGCCGCTTATCACCAGATTAGGAGCCCGGCACACACCGATGCGGCGAACTGGGCCGATCCTGCGCCAACCCTTCGGCGCCTGCGGATTTCTTGAGGAACCGTCTTCCTCAGCGGCGTAATTCATAGTCTTCGCCGCTTCAGTCCTCCGTGGGCGTGGTCCTGTTGGAATGGTAGGTCCGCCACGTATGTTCAGGCTCGAAGCCCAGCAGCCGCCGGGCCTTGTCGATCGACAGCATGGTCTCGTGTTCGCCCAACTCCTTGGTCACCGTCACGTTGGGAAACACCTCCGCGGCAAGGCTGGCGCTGGAACGCGTCATCACGGTGTCCGCGTTCGCGACGATGAAAGCCTCGAATCCGGGCTGGCCGTTTTCCAGCGCACGCGCCACAGCTTGCGCGCCGTCGCGCCCGTCAATGTAGCCCCAGAGGTTCCACTTGCGCAGCGCGGCGTCGGCATCGAATGACGGAAACCGTTCATAGTCCTCAGGATCCATCACATTCGAGAACCGCAGGCCCGTGATACTCAGCTCCGGATCCCAGCGCGTCAACTGGATCGCCATCTGCTCCTCGAGGTGCTTCACGAGTGAGTACGTGCTTTCGGGCCGGGCCGGGTACTCCTCATCCACCGGGATGTAGGGCGGATCGACGTCGAACGGCAGTCCCAGCACCGTTTCGCTGGAGGCGTAAACCACCTTCTTGATCCCGGCCCGCCGGGCTGCCTGGAAGACGTTGTAGGTGGAGAGCATGTTGTTCTCGAATGTGGCTGCATCCGGAATAATGCCGGGCGCCGGAACGGCACCGAGATGGACGACCGCGTCAAACCCGGAGTGCCGGTCGTCGAGACCCAGGACCACGTCAAGGACCTGGCCGTAGTTGCGCAGGTCCACGAGTGCCAACCCGTGGTGCCGCTCCCCGGCACGGTCCAGGTTCAGCACATGGTGGCCGTCGTCGGTCAGCCTGCGGACCACATGCCGCCCCAATTTTCCGCTTCCGCCGGTCACTGCAATTCTCATGGGGACACCCGGGCGGCCAGGAATTTTTCGACGGCGGCAATGGCACGAGTGGTGATGTCGCCGGGGTCACCACTGCCGTCCACCGAAACCACCATTCCCCGGCCGGCGTAGACCGCCACGACCTCGTGGGTTTCGCGATTGTAGAGGTCCAGCCGGTGCCGGAACACCTCGATGGTGTCGTCCTTCCGGCCCTGCTCCTTGGCCCGCTGCAGCATCCGTTGCTCGAGTTCGGAATCCGGTGCGCGGAGTTCCACCACGGCGTCGAGGCGGTGGCCCTGGGAAGCCAGTATGTTGTCCAGCTCCATGACCTGGGGAGCTGTCCGGGGGTATCCGTCCAGCAGGAAACCGGGTTGCAGATCGGCGTCGAGAAGCCGGTCCTTGACCAGGGCGTTGGTGAGCTGGTCCGGGACAAAAGCACCGTCGTCGAGATATTTGGCGGCCTCCACACCCAGCTGCGTCTCCTGGCTGACATTGGTTCGGAAAATCTCGCCCGTGGATACCGTCGGGATGCTGAAGTGCCTGGCGATGTGCTCCGCCTGCGTGCCTTTGCCCGAGCCGGGCGGCCCGATGATGAGCATTCTGGTCATGTTCTTGTCCCTCCGCGGCGTCCTTGCCGGCTGGTCCTGGGTCCATCGTCGGCAGCGCCAACGTGAGCTTCATTCTGCCCACAAGTCGCAGCACAACGCCAGCCTCCGGGAAGGGATCCGGAGGCTGGCGTTGGTTTGCGGGGGTTAGTTTCTGAGGTGCGCTTCGCTCCGCCGTGGGGACGGAAAATTTGGCCGTGTCAGGTCTGTTCCCAGGGATATCTGGTGCTGGCAGACGCTCAGGGGACAGACTTGATGTGTGTGTTTCGGTCGACCCCGATTCGTCTATGGTGCCGGTGAGCCTGTGGGTTAGTTTGGTGGTGGAGGGCACAGCTTTGTTGTCCGCGGGACCGTGGACTGTTGCCTTGGAGCAGTGCGCCACGAGGCGCTGTTTGTTACGTATGGAGGTGGGAGACCTTCGTCGCTTCGCCGTCGTAGCGGTGGAGTGAAGCTGGAGGCAGCCGTTCTCGGGGATCACCGAGAACCGGTGGGAGCAGCCTCGACAAAGTCGGGCCGGTTCAGTACTGCCGGATGGGCCGGGCCCGGTGAGCGAGACGGGAAGGTATACGAGAGGAACCGGTGTCGTTACGCCTCTTCAGGCAACGCCAGCTCCAATCCGGTGGATGTGGGCTGGTATGCGGTGCACGCCCGCCCCTCATTTCGGGCGGGGGACTCCTGGTCCGGCTTGCTCTTCGCGGCTGGGAGGCCACGGTGAATGTCTACGGCGTAGCCGTGGCGATGCCGCAGGGGTAGAGCCGGGTGCCTAACCCGTTAATCGGACGACAGTGAACGTGGGAACCATCTGTAACCGTTCCATTACCCACTCCCGGCCAGGGAGATGGAGGGATGGATAGGCCTGATGCCGGCCGAAGGTTAGGGGTGGGGCGGAGCCGCCGTAGTACTCCGAGCCGGGGAAAGCCCGCGCACATGGGGAAGGGCGGCAGCGTGTCAGTTAACGAGAGGTTGCAATGTTCGAAGAAGCGCCGGTGAATACCGGCGCCGTGCAGTGGCCGGATGCTGATTCGGCTTTCTGGGCGGTACGAAGCATGCAGATTAAGTTGCATCGTTGGGCGAAAGAGGATTTCTATCGCCAGTTTGGTGACCTGTTTAACCTTGTCTATGATCCGGCGTTTCTGGTGCACGCGTGGGAACGGGTGTCCTCCAACGCCGGGGCACGGACTCCGGGGGTGGACCAGGCCACGGTGGCTTGGGTCGAGTCCCGGATTGGGGTGGAGGCCTTCCTGGGCCACGTTCGTGCCTTGCTGAAGTCAGGCGAGTTCGAGCCGGTCGAAGTGCGGCAGGTGCTGATACCGAAGGCGAGCGGGAAACTGCGCAAGCTGGGTATCCCCACCGTCGTGGATCGGGTGGTCCAGGGAGCCTGAAGGCGGTGTTGGAACCCATTTTCGAGGCGGATTTCAAACCGTGCTCGTATGGGTTTCGACCTAACCGCAGGGCCCAGGACGCAATTGCCGAGATCCATTTTCTGGCCAGTCACTCGCATGAGTGGGTGCTGGAAGCCGATATCCAGGCGTGTTTCGATGAAATCGGGCACACGCCGTTGATGGAACGGATACGGCATCGGATCAAGGACAAGCGGGTCCTGGCGCTGGTCAAAGCGTTCTTGAAGGCCGGGGTCATGACGACCTCCGGGCAGCGGGAGGAAACGCTGAGCGGCACCCCACAAGGCGGGATACTCTCCCCGCTGCTGGCTAACATCGCGTTATCGACGTTGGACGAGCACTTTGATGAGCAACGGCGAGAACAGATGGGAACCGACCAGCAGCGGGCCAAACGCAAGCGGAATGGCCTCGGCAACTGGAAGATCGTCCGCTATGCGGACGACTTCGTGGTGATGGTGTCTGGAGAACGCAGGCACGCTGAGGAGTTGCGGGAGGATGTGGCCGAGGTGCTAGCCCCGATGGGGTTGCGGCTGTCTCCGGAGAAGACCCGTGTGGTCCACATTGACGAGGGTTTCGACTTCCTCGGTTTCCATATCCATCGCCGACGGAAACGAGGAACACAGAGACGCTGCGTCTACACCACACCTTCGAAGAAGGCCGTCCAGTCGGCCAAGGACAAGGTGCGTTACAAGACGCGTAGGTCAACCCTGCACATGAGTCTGGGAGAGTTGATTATCAGTCTCAACCGGATGTTGCGGGGATGGGCGAACTACTTCCGGCACGGTGTGTCCTCGCGGGTATTCCAGCAACTCGATAGCCACGCTTGGTGGCGGATCGTTAGCTGGATACGCACGAAATATAAGGGCAAGAGCCGGGTCAGCATGAAGGAGGTGCGCCGCCGTTTCTGTGACCAGGGATGGCGGATCGCCCATGAGGGGGTCGTGTTCACCGGCGCATCCAGCGTCGCAGTGACCCGCTACCGCTACCGCGGCAGCACCATCGCGACCCCCTGGACAACCAAACCGGCAGCCGCCAGCAGCGGCTGACCAACGGTCACGACACGTGGAGAGCCCGGTGCGTTGAGAGGCGCACGCCGGGTTCGGCGGGCGGGCCGCAGAAACCCACCGGGAGCAATCCCGGCAGGGCGCTGCGGTCCGACCCAACCGAATGTCAGATTTGTTGTTTTATCCGCCTTCCCCGGAACGCATGCACTTTGATTCCTGCCGGAATGATTGGGAAGGGTGATCCGAGATGGAAGTGATGCACCCGCGGTGTGCGGGTATTGATATTTCGAAGAAGGATGCGAAGGTCTGTATCCGTGTCCAGGGGCGGGGGGCCAGGGCAACCGCGTCGACGGTCACCACGTGGGGTGCGATGACCGGACAGATCCTGGACCTGAAGGAACACCTGCTGAAGGAGCGGGTGAGCCTGGTGGTGATGGAAGCGACCAGTGATTACTGGCGTCCCTTCTACTACCTGCTTGAGGACGAGGGCCTGAACGTCATCCTGGTCAACGCCCGTGATGCCAGAAACGTCCCGGGCCGCAAAACCGATGTCTCCGACGCTGCCTGGCTCGCGGATCTGGGCGCCCACGGGCTGGTCCGTGCCTCGTTCGTGCCCCCGCCGCCGATCCGTGAACTGCGCGACCTGACCCGGGCCAGGACCGTCATCACCCGGGAACGGACCCGGGAGATCCAGCGGCTGGAGAAGCTCCTCGAGGACGCCTGCATCAAGCTCTCCTCGGTAGCTTCGGACATCACCGGGGTCTCGGGACGGCTGATGCTGCAGGCACTGATCGAGGGGCAAGAGGACCCGGCGGTCCTGGCAGACCTTGCCCAGCGCAGGATGCGGTCAAAGATCCCGGAGCTCACCGACGCGCTCACCGGCAGGTTTGGCAGCCACCACCGCTACATGGCGAAACTTTATCTGCACCGGATCGACGCCCACACCGCCGATATCGAGGACCTGGGCGCAAGGATCGAGGAGGCGATCGCGCCCTTTCGTTTCGCCCGGGAACTCCTGATCAGCATCCCGGGATTCAGCACCACCGTCGCGGAGATCTTCATCGCCGAAACCGGCGCCGACATGACCGTGTTCCCCACCGCGGGACACCTGGCCTCCTGGGCCGGCACCTCTCCGGGATCCAACGAATCCGCCGGACGGGTCAAGTCCACCAAGACACGCCCCGGCAACCGCTACCTCAAAGGAGCCCTCGGTATCGCCGCGCTCTCGGCAGCACGCTCGAAGAACACCTACTTCTCCGCGAAATACTCCCGCCTCGCCGCCCGGCGCGGGCCATCCAAAGCACTCGTCGCGGTCGAACACGCCATGCTCACCGCCGCCTGGCACATGCTCACCACCGGGGAACTCTACAAAGACCCCGGAGCCGACTACTTCAGGCTGCAAGCACCTGCCAAGACCAAGGCCCGCGCGATCGGACAGCTCGAATCCCTGGGCTACCAAGTGACCCTCGCGCCCCTGCAACCCACCGGATAATCCTGCCTCAAAACGCCGACCGCCAGATCATTCAGTCAACGGGACAACGTCACCGCAATTTTCATGTCAGAAGTTGGATGCCGCGCCCAGTAGTGGCGAGAGCGAGATCGGATTTCCGTTGGTGTCTTTGGGCCCGTCTACGGCTGTGAACATAGACTGCACATTCCCAGACACCACCGCCCTGGAAGCACCGTTATCCGGCCCGAGCGTGATCGTCAAGGTACTCGATGTGGCGGTGCTGCTCCACGCTATCGCGGTTGCGTTGCTTCCTCCTCCGGCAAATACGAGATCAGTGCTTCCGGTGGAGAACACCCCGCCTAATACCGCGGTCCCCAGTGTAAAAGTCGGGCAAACCGTCGAAGGGACGATGACCTTGAGGTTCTTGTTCGAGTCGATCCTGACCTGAATTCCGGAGTTTTTCAGAAGCGCCTGGCTTGTACTGGTCCACTCGCTGCAGATCGAGGACGGATTCATGGGTTTGGAGAAAGTGATGATGATCTGGTCGTCCTGATCTGCCCGACCGGTAACGTTCTTCTGAGCCAGCGGGCCTGTTTGAAGCTTGATGCTGGCCGTAGGCGCAACCGTGTCCTTCGTCGATGTCGCCGTACCGGGCGCGCTGGCGCCGCCGGCTGCATTGGTGGCCACCGCCGTATAGGTGATAGTGCCGTCCTTGAACGCTGAGAGATTAAAGTCCGTGCTTTGGACGGAGCCGTTTGCAGTCAGCGTTTGGGTGGCCGTCTGTTGCTGCGTCCCGGCAGGCGGGGCGTCGGTAACTGTAATTGTTACCGAAGATCCAGACTCGGCGGTAACGCTGACTGTGACACCTGCAGCCTTCGCGATGTTGACAATGGGGGCAACACTTAGCGTTGGTGCCGCTGGCGGAGTGGCGGCCGCGATGGTTACTCCTGTGCTGCGTGCACTTTCCTGGCCCGCCCAGGATCCGAGGACCGGGGTGACGGTGTAATACCAGGTACCGCTCGGCAATGCCGCTTCACTGCAGGTCCGCGTTGTGATGGTTCCCGAGCAGCCTCCCCCGGCTGCAACTTTGGTGCCCCCTGTCGCTGACGAATACCGGGCAACGATGTAGCTGGAGACCTGTTTGCCCGCCGCCGTCGCGCCTTGCGCCCAACTGACGGTGGCGGCACCTGCCGAAGCGGACGCCGTCGGAGCCACCACGGCGAGGATGGAATCAGCTTTGGCCCTGCCGTCATTGCTGCTGAGGGTCTGCCAGTAGGCGCTGGCAGCCGGGCCGCCCCACGAGATGACGAGGGCAGCCGCGACGATCCCGGCCACGCGGACCTGCCGGCGCGGCGGCGGGGTCTGAATGGGGCGGCTCATTTCCGTGCCTCCAAAGTGACGGGCAAACTGAACGTGGCGCCCTGGCAGCCTGACAGCGATGCAGTGGACATGGTGGCGGCGCCCGGCAGTGTGATCAGCACCGACGAGTTCGCGGGAATAGTGATTATTGGGGCCAACGGAGCGGCAGGTTCAACGAACGTCACTCCGGTGCCGGGTGTGGTGCAGCCGGGGTGGCTGGTGTCCGCCGTCGCGGCCCCATTGCCGCGGATGGCATAGACACGCACCGCGTGGCCGTTGGGGTTGAGCGCCCGGACTGCAACATCGGCGGTGCCGCCCGGGACGAGGGTGGTCTGCGGGGTGTCTCCCGCAACAAGGGCTTCTACGGTCACGGTTGCCATGGTGCCGTTGGTGGCGGCTCCCGATCCGGCACCCACTGTGACCCAGTAGGCATAGGCTCCGCCCACACCGGTGACTAGGCAGAGTGTGACGGTTGCTGCCGCAGTCTTGGCAGCCAGCCGTCGGGAAGTCTTCTTGTGCTTCGGTGTCATGTCAGCTTCCCTGCCCTGAGCCGGAGTAGGCGAACTGGAGCGTGGCGCCCTTACAGCCGTCCTGGTTCAGCGTGGTATCCAGCATGGAGATTCGGGGCCACTTCTGCCAATCAACGCCGAGCAACTCAAGGGTCCGTGCGCCGGGCGGAACGCTAAGCGGATACGGGCCCGAGTAGTTGATTACCACGTAGTCCGCGGCGGTGCAGGGAAGCCCCGCAGCCACTGCAGCGGGCGTCCGGTTGATGGCTGTAATAGCGACCGAAAGGCTGCTCAGTGCCAGCGTCTTGTTGTTGGGATTGGCAATCGAAAGGTTCAGCGGAAGCGTTAGTCCGGGCGTGAGTTGGGTGCCGAGATTCCCCGAAATACTGAACGTCTTGTTGGATGATTGAACAATGAGTTGGACCACGACGGCGTCAGCCTGGCTTGCGCCGGCGGCCGTGCCGATGGTCAGGTCCGCTTTGCCATCCGGAGTGGTGGCCGACGTCGCCACCGTCAGCATGACGGTGGCCGTTTTGCCCGAAGCGAGCGTCACCGACGCCGGCGCGAAGGCCGCCGTCGTACTGGCCGGCAGGCCCGCAACGGTGGGGGTGACGCTGCCGCTGAACCCGTTGGTGGAGGTCAGGGACACCGAATAGGTGACCGCGTCGCCCCGGTCAACCGTCCGGCTGGCGGGATTCACCTGAATGGTGACGCTTTTGGTTTTGTTGCTTTGGCTCCCGCCCTGGCTGGCCGCGAAGATGGTGCCCGCCGAAACGAGCATCACCACAAGACCCACCAGCAGCACCTTCGCTGCGGTGGTGGTTCTTCGCATGACTGTGCGGAAGTACCCAGAATCATTCTGCACGTTCAGCCCTTCTGGCCTGTTCTGCATTGAGTGGGAGGAGGTGGAATTCGCCAGCGGGGAGGTCCTGCTCCTCCCCGCCGGCGAAGACTGTTAGACGCTGCCGACGGTGATGGTGACAACGGCGCCCTTGCAGGCCTCCTGGTCGACCGTTGCACTGTCATTGAACGTCAGGGTTCCGGCGCCCACAGAGATTCCGCTTGCGCCGGCGGCGACCGTGGTGCTGCTGGTCACGGCAGTGACTCCGAACCACGATGCCAGGCAGTTTGCCGGATCGCTCGTGGACACCGTGGCCGTCAAGGCACCCACCTTGGTGCTGCTGGTTGTTCCATTGTCAGCCGTGTATGCCACCGGGACGCTATTTCCCGGCGCAAGTCCGCCTGCGAATGTCGCGTGCAGGGTCACGGTGCCGCCGCCTGTCGAGTTGGTCGCGGTACCCGCACCTGAGCCCGTGGTGGTCCAGTAGGCGTAGGCAGCGCCGCCGCTGCCTGCCACCAGTGCCAATGCACCGGCTGCTGCGAGGACCCGATTCTTCTTCGTCATTTTGCGCATGAGTGAGACTCCTTGTTGGCTGGGGGTAAAAACAGATGCTGAGACGCGCAGCCATTGGGAGCCACTAAGGCACCTTGGTTCCGGCTGATCGATGACGCCCATACTTCCCGGCCTCGGTGGTCCCAACAACACGTAGGAGTACTGGACTTTTGCGGACCTCCCCCGAAACGACCTCTTGGATCCAGGGCCGGGTACTCAGTTTTCGCCGACGAGGCGGGACGTCTCAAGCCCGGACGCCCCGCAGCCGGATCCGCGTGCGGTACCGCCCGCACGGCAACCGGTAGTACCTAAGTCCTCCGCGGCCTGGCCCGCCATGTGGCGCTCCCCAAGGCTCTGACCTGTATATACTTCTGGTTATCGGTTTAGCAGCAGGCCGTTGGACAGTTCGTCGATCCAGCGACCGTCGCCACCCTTTTTGCTTCCACGGCAGGGGTTGTGCGGGGAGTTGCCGGATCGTCTTGACCTGAGCGAATGGCACTAAGAACCGTGGCCAGCGAGTCAACAGCAAACACAGCTACATCAATTACCGAGCACCTGCACGAAGAACTCCTCAACAGCTCCGACGTAGAGGAGTTCCTGGATGAGCTCGCCCGGGTATCGGCCCGAAACCTTTCCGAACCCGGCGATGAAGTGCTGTGCGGCATCACCCTTCTGCGCCAGCGCAAGGCGGCCACCATTGCCAGCAGCGGCGCCGCTGCCCGCGCTGTCAGCCAGATCGAATACCAGTCCGAGCAAAGTCCGGGCATGGCCTCCTCGCTGGAGCAGGTGACAGTCCATGTTCCTGACGTGAAGAACGAGGCGCGCTGGCCCGAATACTGCGAAGCCGTCCTGGATCAAGGCATCCGTTCGGTCCTGGCAATCCCGTTCCGGCTGGAGGGGGAAACCAAAGCCACGCTCCTCCTCTACTCCCACCGGACCTCCCGCTTTGAAGGCCGCGTCCTGAAGGCTGCGGAGGACTTCGTCCGCCAGACGTCTCTGGCCCTGCGGCTTGCGGTGCGCTTCGCGCATTACAGCGAGACGGCGGCGCATCTGCGTGCCACCCTCGAATCGCGCACCGTGATCGACATGGCGGTGGGCATCATCATGGCCCAGAACCGGTGCAGCCAGCAGGAGGCATTTGACCTGCTCAAAGCGGCGTCCAGCACGCGCAATTCCAAGCTGCATATCGTCGCGGCGGCCGTGGTGAATGCACTTGGCCAAGGGCCGGCCCAGACGCACTACGACGGCTGAGTTCCGCCCCGCAACCGGCGGCCCGAGGCGTTACCGCTGAGACGACCTGAGGACGGTTGCGGAATACGTCACTTTGACGGTTTACCAGGTCACCAGCACGTACACTGGTGGAAATGCGGCTGAGGGGCTTTCATGGAAACAAAACGCATCTGTCTTGTCATCGAGGACAACGATGACATCCGCGGTCTGATCACGGTGGTCATGACCCGCGCAGGCTTTTCCGTACGTTCGGTCGCCAACGGCGCCGAAGGAATTGCCGCAGCCGCTGAACCATCGGTCGCTCTGATCACCCTTGACCTTGGCCTGCCGGACATGGACGGGCACGTCGTAGCCCGGGCAATCCGGGCCTTAAGCACCGCTCCCATGCTGTTCCTCACCGCGCGGTCCGAGGAAGACGACATACTGGCCGGAATGGCCTCCGGCGCTGCCGCCTACCTAACCAAGCCGTTCCACCCCACAGAACTGAAGGAGCTCGCGCTGCGGCTCTGCCCGGCAAAAGCCCCCGCCCGCCCGGAAACCACGCCACAACGGCAGCTTTAGGCGGCACTTTCTCGCCAGCCCACCCGTTCACAGGCGCAGCACATATCCGGCAAATCGAAGCGATAGCTTCGTTGCCTACAAATGAGGCATGACTCCTCTCAAGAACAAACCACGCAACGGCAACCGGGTCACGTGAAAATCTCGGACGTCTCCGCATACCAGGCCAGTCAAACAGGCACCAACGAAAGCACGACGGCGGACACCACCACTGATTCCACCGCCGTCACCACAGACACGTCCTACGTTTCGGAGAGCTCGAACATCCACATCTCCACGGTGAGCACCGGCAGCGGCGACAGCACTATCACCTACTACGTTGCCGACGTCGTGCTTAACGATGCCACCACGCTCCAGTCGGCCTTCGCCAACAACGGCGACTTACTACGGCTTACGTGACACCGGCATTGTGATCCGCAACGGAGTGGTGTTCCGCGATGACGGCGCCCGCCAAGGCCTTGCCTTCTAACGCGACAGCACGGTCAAGGTCTACGACGAAACCGCCACAACCGCCGAACAGCTCCTCGCCGACGGCGTCTGGAACACCCTTTCCTTCGGCCCGTCCCTGCTGGACGACGGCGGGGTTGCCGAGGGCATTGAGGACGTCGAAGTGGACACCAACTTCGGCAACCACTCCATCGGCCTGGGGCGCAGCACGGGAGGCTGAGAATAAGTCTCTGGATCTGGGGCGCGGCCACCACCCCGGGACGTTACGCGGGCAGTCGAGGTCTTATCCTGTGGTGCCCGTCTTATCGGCGTAGAAGGTGGCTTGGTCGCGCACCTGGTCCACGTAGGAGTCGGACTGGTTGTAGGAGTAGATGGCCTCACTCCATCCGTTCGTGGCGGTGAGGTCGCGGCCGTGGGCGCATAAGTAACCGGCCGCGCTGAGGGCGGCATCGTCGATGTTGAAAGGATCCGCTTCGCCGTCACCGTTCCCGTCCCGTCCCGCTAGCTCCCAGGTGGAGGGGATGAACTGCATGGGTCCGACGGCGCGGTCCCAGCGAGCGTCGCCATCCAGGACGCCGGCGTCGGTATCAGCAATGACGGCAAATCCGTTGCCGTCCAGGCTCGGGCCGACAATTGGCCCGCTTGCCTGCCCTGCGGCATCCAGGTTTCCGCCGCCGTACGCTCCGTGGTGGGATTCGACGAATCCGACTGCCGCCACCGTATTCCATCCGATCCCGCACCCCGGAGCGGAAAGATTGGCCGCGCTGGCCGCACCCACGTAAGCCCGAAGCGCACGGGCAGGTATGCCGGTTTGCGCTGCAGCCTGGATGATCCACTCGGCGTCCGCGTTCCGGGTGACATTGACGGCAGTGGTAAGGCCGGTGGAGGACGTTTCGAATTTCGCCTCCGACCGTGGCGGAGGAGCAAGAGCCCCGCGGGAGTCCGCACCGGACTGCCCGAGCGCCCAGAATGCCACCGCGGTGATGACGCAGATCGCGAACACGCAGAAAACCGCAAGGCGTTTAAGTCGGAGCACGGGTTTGATCCTATCGATCGAAACCCGCCAGCAGGAACGGCGGCTGCATGACACCCGGGAAACAGCGCCCGGCAAACAGCAGCCGGGCGCCCAGCCGGCACTCATGTTCCGGTCAGGTTCCGTCACAGCACCTGCGCAGTTTGGCCGCGGATTGTAGAGAACAGCCCACCAACAGATTCCGGAGAATCCCGATGACTTCCCTCATTTTCATTGCCGCAGACCTCGCGGCCATCAGCATCCTCACCGTCGTCCTCTACCTCCGCCGCCACCGCCGCCGCGACCTGGTGGTCTCGTACCTGGGCATGAACGTGGGCGTGCTGGGCGTGATCGCGGGCCTCGGCACAGATGGGCACCGTGACGGCCGGCGAGTCCACCGCAGCCCAGGGCCCAGGCGGCGGAGGCGGCTTCGGCGCCCGCCCCCGGGCCCCTGCCAAAAGGCCCTTTACCAACAAAAAGGTAACAGTCGTCTTGGGTCCTGTGAGCATTCCGGATATCGGCGCATACTTGAACGCACAAGCGGCCACGGCCATGGGAGGACACCATGAAGTTTCTCGGAGCACTGATTGTCATCTGGCTGATCATCGGAGGAATCGCCGCCTGGCAGCGCGGCTACTTCGGCGGGGTTCCGGGGTCCTGCGCCCAAGCGGGATCGGTGGCCGTGACCATCGTCGCCGGGCCGTTGAACTATATGGGCGTCAACCCGCAAATCGCGTGCGAACTGCCCCAACCATCCCAGTAGCCACATTCTTGGTGCCGCGGCCGGCGGTCCCTAGAGTAGGGAATGCCGGGCGTCTGCTTTTGCTTGCGCCCGAAATTGATCCCGAAGCTTCGAAAGGACCGCCGAGATGGCATTCGTCACCGTTGGAACCGAGAACAGCACCGATACCGAGCTCTACTACGAAGACCACGGAAGCGGCCAGCCCGTTGTCCTGATCCATGGCTACCCGCTGGACGGATCCTCCTGGGAAAAGCAGACCACCGCCCTTTTGGCGGCGGGATACCGCGTGATCACGTACGACCGCCGCGGCTTCGGCAAGTCCACCAAAGCCACCAGCGGCTACGACTATGACACGTTCGCCGCCGACCTCAATACGCTCCTGAACCGGCTGGAACTCAACAACGCCGTGCTGGTGGGATTCTCCATGGGCACAGGTGAAGTTGCCCGCTACCTGAGCACGTACGGTTCGGCCCGGGTGGCCCGCGCAGCATTCCTTGGATCGCTGGAGCCGTTCCTCCTCAAAACAGACGACAACCCGGACGGCGTTCCCCAGGAAGTCTTCGACGGACTCACCGAAGCGGTGACATCGGACCGGTATGCGTTCTTCACGGAATTCTTCAAAAACTTCTACAACACCGATACGTTCCTGGGCACCCCGCGGCTCAGCCAGGAAGTCCTGGACGCCAGCTGGAGAATCGCCGCCGATGCAGGCGCCACCGCATCAGTGGCC
Organism: Pseudarthrobacter sp. S3; assembly: GCF_050156905.1. NCBI lineage: Bacteria > Bacillati > Actinomycetota > Actinomycetes > Micrococcales > Micrococcaceae > Pseudarthrobacter > Pseudarthrobacter sp. S3. The sequence continues at coordinate 3,636,527 of NZ_CP189583.1, forward strand.
GCGCAGCCCCCGTGGCTGACCGACTTCCGCGGGGACATCCCCCGGATTGATGTCCCCGCGCTGATTGTCCACGGCACGGCGGACAACATCCTGCCCATCGATGCCACCGGCCGCCGGTTTGCCAAGGCCCTTCCCAGCGCCCAGTATGTGGAGATCGACGGCGCCCCGCACGGCCTGCTGTGGACGCACGCCGCGGAAGTCAACGAAGCCCTGCTCGCCTTCCTGAAAAAGCAGGCCGAATAACAAAAGAGTGGAGGGGCCAGGCGATTCGCCTGGCCCCTCCACTCTTTTAAAGGCTTAGTCAGCTCAAGCCTTGGCAGCCTTGCCCGGCAGCGCCAGCTTGAAGACCTTCGCCCAGGACGATCCCACCTGCTTCAGCAGCGGACCCGTGGTGTATTTCAGGCCGTAGCGCTGGCAGATCTCGCGTACCCGCGGAGCGACCTCGGCGTACCGGTTGGACGGCAGGTCCGGGAAAAGGTGGTGCTCGATCTGGTGCGACAGGTTGCCTGTCATCAGGTGCATGAACTTGGAACCGGAGATGTTGGCGGAGCCGATCATCTGCCGGACGTACCAGTCACCGCGGGTTTCGCCTTCCACCATTTCCTCTGTAAAGGTGTCAGTGCCTTCCGGGAAGTGACCGCAGAAGATCACGGCGTGCGCCCAGACGTTGCGGACGGCGTTGGCGGTCAGGGTGCCGTAGAGCGCCTGCTTGCCGGAACCGGTGAGCATGGCAACGGCAGGAGTGGCGGCGTAGTCCTTGGTGAACTGGGTGACCACCTTGCGGCCCAGGGCCTTGAGGTCCTTGACGAGCGCTTCCTTGGACTTCTTTCCTGCCTGGTACTCAGCAAGCTCGAGGTCGTAGATGGCGATGCCCCATTCGAACAGCGGGGAAAGGATGGCGTTGTACAGCGGGTTGCCCAGGTTGTGGGGCTGCCACGGCTGGTCCTCGTCCATGCGCAGAAGGTTGTACCCGACGTCGTTGTCCTTGCCAACCACGTTGGTCCAGCGGTGGTGGAGGTCATTGTGCGTGTGCTGCCAGGCCCGTGAGGGTGTGACGAAGTCCCACTCCCATGTGGTGGAGTGGATGTCCGGGTCCCGCATCCAGTCCCACTGCCCGTGCAGGATATTGTGGCCGAGTTCCATGTTTTCCAGGATCTTGGCGAAACTCAGCAGCGTGGTGCCGGTGACCCAGGCTGCCTTGTTCTTGCTGACCAGCAAAGCCGCGCGGCCGGAGATCTCCAGCCCGCGCTGGATCTTGATCATGCGCCGGATGTAGGCGGCGTCGGAGGCGCCGCGCTTGGCCAGGATTTCGTCGCGGATCGCGTCGAGTTCGCGGCCCAGCTCAGCTACCTGTTCATCCGACAGGTGCGCTGCGGCAGGAGGACGGACCAGCGGGCTGCCGGACTCGGCCAGCGCGCCGGGGCGCGTCTTTGCCGCTCCGGTGGGGGCGGTCTTGCCTTCGGAAACTTTCTTACTTTCTGAAACTACTGACATGCGGTATTGCTCCTCAGAGTTCGAGGTTGACGGGTCCGGCGGCTGCCGAGACACACGTTTGGATCAGTTGGCCGGGTTCGCCGTGGACCTCGTTGGTGCGAAGGTCACGGACCTGTCCGGCCAGGAGCGGGGTCAGGCAACTGTGGCAGATTCCCATTCGGCAGCCGCTGGGCATGAGCACCCCGGCGTCCTCGCCGACGTCGAGCAGCGGAGTATCGCCGTCGGCGTCAACTTCCCGGTCCGACGCCTCAAAGGTGACCAGGCCGCCGTCGTGCCCCACACCCCCGGCGAAGGTGGTGTTGAACCGTTCAATCATCAGGTTGCCGGGATCGCCGGCGATGGCAACATCGGAACCGGGGGCGCCGGCGGTGAGGGATGCCTGCTTCCACAGGGCCTCGGCGTCGTCCAGGAAACTGTCCGGACCGCACGCGTACGCGGCCCGTTCCTTCCAGTCCGGGCAGATCTCATCGAGCTCGGCCGTGTTGGTCAGGTCCATCCGGCCCTGTTCGCCGGTGTACCAGTGGGCCAGCCGGAAGTTGGGGAACTGGTCAGCCAGTTCGGCGAGTTCCTCGCGGAAGAGGCTGTCGCCGGGCGTGCGGGCCGAGTGCACCAGCACGACGTCGGCATCCGGGCGGCGCGGAACAAGGGTGCGGATCATGGACATCACCGGGGTGATACCGCTGCCGGCGGTGACCATCAGGAGCGGCCTGGGGTGCTCGGGCAGGACGAAGTCGCCCTGCGGGGGTGCCAGGAAAAGGACGTCACCAGGTTTGGTGGTCCGGACCAGGGTTCCGGAAACTGCTCCGACGTCGGTGACGGTGATAGCGGGGTCCTTGCCTGCGGGGGCGCTCAGCGAATAGGAGCGCCAGTGGCGGACACCGTCGAGCTCAACGCCGATTCGCGCCCACTGGCCGGCCAGGTGCGAATGCCAGCCGCGGCCGGGACGAAAGAAAATGGTGGCCGACTGCGCCGTTTCCTGGACCACACGGGTCACCACGCCACGCAGCTGGCGCGCTGAGAAGACAGGGTTGAAGAGCGCCAGAATATCTTCCGGTGCCAATGGCGTGGTCAGCACGGAAGCCGCCTGTGCCAGCTGACGTAGCCGGATCATGCCGTAAAACCTAAAGCGGCGCGAGCCATATCTCTCTCTCCTGACCGTTCCGCAGTCACGCAGTAAAATGAGGCGCTTAGCCCCCTATGCCCCCTACAAGCCTAACGGCTGTGGCTTATGGATGGTTCCTTGAGCAATATTACTAAGGACACTGACTAGTTTCCTCTGCAGGTCACGCGAATGGCCGGACCGACGGCGGTGGACGGTTGTCAGCGGCTGTCCCGGTCCTCGAATTCCTCATCGAGGTCATGGTGCCTGAACTCCGTCTCCGGATTTGGTTCGCCCTCAGCCACGTACTCATAGTCCAATTGACGCTGCACCTGGCTGTCCAGAACCTGTAGCTCCCGGTCCGGAACGGTGGAAAGATCTTCCGGGAACTCGTCTTCCGGCGTCAGGTGTAGTTTTTCGGACATGGTGAGCCTCTCTAGGCCGTGAGGGATAACCGGGCCTCAATGGCCCGCACCTTCTCAGGATATTACGTTCCGGGCGGATCGCCCAGCGGAATCAGCCCCGGATCAGGAACGGGCCGGGGTCCAGCCGACGGCGGGCGCAATGTGCCGGGCGATGTTGCCCAGCAATTTGGCATTGAAGTCAACGCCCAACTGGTTGGGCACCGTCACCAGCAGTGTGTCCGCGGCCTGGACCGCGGCGTCGGCCGCCAGCTGTTCGGCCAGGAGATTAGGGGCACCGGCATAGGTCTTGCCAAAGCATGCCGTGAGGCCGTCGATGACGCCCACCTGGTCCCGACTGTCCCGCAGCGCGCTGCCCGCAAAATACCTGTTGTCCTCATCGTCAACGATCGGCAGGATGCTCCGGCTGACGGAGACACGCGGTTGGTGGCTGTGTCCTGCCGCGGCCCAGGCGTCCCAGAAGAGTTGGATTTGCTCCGCCTGCAACTGGTCGAAGGGGACACCGGTCTCCTCGGTGAGCAGTGTGGAGCTCATCAGGTTCATGCCCAGGCCGGCCGCCCACACGGCGGTGCTGCGGCTTCCCGCGCCCCACCAGATCCGCTCCGCGAGGCCCGGCGACTGCGGCTGGACCGGCAACAGGCCGGTGGCACCGCCGGCGTAGCGCGGGTCCGCCTCGGCCACGCCTGCGCCAGTGATGGCGTTCCGGAACCGGGCAGTGTGGCGGTGGGCCATGTCTGCGTCGGTTTCATTTTCTGATGGCTGCCAGCAGCGGGAACGGGGACGCCTGCTGACGGGCGAAGTGGTGCACGCGGAAGAACGCGCCGTCGATTCCGACTTCCTCGGCGGCCACCGCCAGCTCAATGCCCTGACGCAGGGCCTCGCCGGCGGTTCTGGTGCGGGAGCCCTGGCCGGGGCCCCAATGGCCGAACGAAAGGAATCCAATGCGTCGCATGTATGGCCCAACCTCCCTGCGGCGGGCCGCATTCCCGGTTGGCCGTGAGCCTGCCGGTGTCCAGCCCCTGAACGTCAGAACATCGGCAGCAGGAAGCCGGCGATAAGCGCCACGGCGCCGATCCCGGCGAGCACCCGGCCAAGCACGACGGCGGTCCACCCCACCGATTCGGGCGCTGCGGTCTGCCACTGGGTGGGGCGCTTGGGGTGGTAGTAGATCGGCAGGGTGTCGCCAACGGCCAGGTCCTTGATGTCGTGGGGTGACATCGGGGCGTGGTGAACCTGGTACTTGCGGTCAAACCAGCGGAAGCCCGTTCCGGTAGCGTCCGCATAGACCACTGCTTCCGCAATGTTCCAAGGGTGCACAAACCGCCGGAGGATGCCCGAGTAGAACAACAGGGCAAGCCCCGGCGGAAGGCACAGCCAGGTCATCATTTCCAGAATGGGACCTGCCATTTCAAGCGCAGTGGGCATAGCAATGATGCTACCGGGAGTTCCGACCCCCAGCGTGAGCCTGCCCGGCGGAATCAGCCGACAGGCTCGGCCATCTGCTCCACCACGTACTGGGCGTCCACGGTGGATCCGGTCACGGGGTCTGTCATCTCCACTTTCCAGCTGCGGGCGAACCGGTTGACGCCGCTGGTCATGGCCACCGTGCCGGAAATGAGGACCGACCCCGGCTCATTCAGGCCGCGCTCGGTCGGCACGTCCAGCCAGTAGCCCGGGGTCAGCAGGGCTTCCAGCGGGCTGTCCTGGATCATCGCGTCCGGAGTTTCGCCCTCCCTCACCCAGCCCTTCAGCGTGATCTGGTCCAGGTTGACCAGCGCCCATTCAGCTTCCCCGGAGGTCCGGGCATGCTGCACGCGGACTTCGGAAACCTGCTGCGCCAGGTATGGCGAGACCGGGTAGAGCGCCGGCGGGGCGGTGGGGTCCGGAACGCCCAGGTGGGCCCGCCCACCTGGCAACCTCAACCGACGAAGCCAGCTATGCCGGCCGGAGTTTTTGTCCACATAATGCACCCAAAACGCCTTTTACCCCGCGTTATGTGGACAAAAACTCTCCATCAGGCGCGGAGCAGGATATCCCGGGTGACGGCCAGGTGATGGTCAATGGCCTCCTGCGCCTTAGCGGCATCGCCGGACACCAGGGAATCGAGGATGTCCTGGTGTTCGGCGCACACCTGTCCGCGCCGGTCACCGGTGCGGAACAGGGCAGCGACGCCCATCAGGATCTGCCGGACATGAAGTTTGCTGTACGTTCGGGAGATGAGCTCATTGCCCGCGGCGTCGATCAGCAGCTGATGGAAGAGGGTGTCCAGCCGGATGAACTCCTGCGCAGCCGCCGAGTTCAGGTCCTCGGGAAGCTGGGCCTGCTGGTCCAGGGTGTCCTGCATCGTTTCCGCAGGAACGCGGCGCTGTTCGATAACCAGGCGGGCGGCATGGCTTTCGAGCACACCCCGGAGCTCCATCAGTTCCGACATTTCGCGGCCCGTTACCGGCGGAACATAGGCACCGCGCTGCGGAATCAGTTCCACCAGGCCGTCGGAGACGAGCAGCAGAAGCGCCTCCCGGACCGGAGTTCGCGATACGCCGATCTCCGCGGCCAGTTCCTGCTCGTTCAGGAACTTCCCCTGCACCTCCGGGTCAATCAGGATGTTTTCCCGCAGGTACGCGTACGCCTTCTCGCGGCCGGACGCCGACGTAGCCGAACTTATTCGCATACATTATGTATACAACAGACTGGAGTAATTTCATGCGTTTAGCAGTTGCCCAAATCATCTCCGGCGCCGATCTGGCCGCCAACCTGGAGCTAATCCGAGACTACGCCACGCGGGCCAAAGCCGCCGGAGCCGAGCTCGTGGTGTTCCCGGAAGCCGCCATGCGCGCCTTCGGCAACAGCCTAACGGACATTGCCGAGCCGCTGGAGGGACCGTGGGCCGCCGCCGTCCGCAGCATTGCCCACGAGCTGGACATCACCGTGGTAGCGGGCATGTTCACCCCGGGCGGGGGCGGCCGGGTGCGGAATACCTTGCTGGTCACCGGCCCGGGCGTCGAGACCTCCTATGACAAGATCCACCTCTTTGATGCATTTGGTTTCGCCGAATCCGATACCGTCGACGCAGGAACAGCCCCCGTGACCTTCGAGGTGGGCGGCACCACTTTCGGCTTGGCCACCTGCTACGACGTGCGTTTCCCGGCACTGTTCACGGCCAACGCCAAAGCCGGCGCCCAGGTCAACATTGTCTGCGCCTCGTGGGGAGCCGGCGAGGGCAAAGCTGAACAGTGGGACCTCCTGGTCCGCGCCCGCGCCCTGGACAGCACCACCTTCGTAGTGGCCAGCGGTCAGGGAGATCCGGCAAGTGTCGGCATCGCCTCCGCCGGCAAGGCTCCCACCGGCGTTGGCCACAGCGCCGTCATCTCTCCCCTGGGTGCTGCCCTAATGGCCCTCGGCGGCAAACCGGAACTCGCCGTCGTCGACATTGACCAGTCCGTCGTTGCAGAGGTCCGCGGCAATCTGCCTGTCCTGGCTAACGCCCGGACCTTCTGACCCCCGGCCCGGCCCTGCGAATTCTCCCCGCGGTGCCGGCCGCAACGGCGGTGAGTCGCCGTTCATTTTCAGGAAACGTTGCCATTTCCAGCGCCCGACGGCGGCTTCTCACCACGTGCGCGCACCGTCGCCCGCCGTCGCTGGCACCAGGGGCGCAAGGCTTCCTGCCGGAGCGTCATTCAACAGGTTCTGTTTACACGCCCGAAACATCACGGTCATGCGATCTTCACGAATGACGCCGGTCCGTAACGTGTCCGCAACTTAGTGAAGAGCAATCGGAAACACGCGGCGGCAAATATTGATCGGGGGATACACGGGACACCTAAGAAAAGTCCCCGTATTCAGGATCAATGAAAGGGACCCACCGGTGGAGATCACTGCGCAACACGTCTGGATGATGATCGCGGCGGCAATGGTGCTGCTTATGACACCCGGACTCGGTCTTTTCTATGGCGGCATGACGCGTGCCAAGGCCGCACTGAACATGATCATGATGAGCTTCATCTCTGCCGGCATCGTGGGAGTTGTGTGGGTGCTGTGGGGTTATTCCATGACCACCGGCGACGGAATCCTGGGCATTTTTGGCAACCCTTTCGCCAACTTCGGGCTGCAGAACCTCATGGGCTCCCCTGACCTCATCAAAGCCGGTTTCAGCGCCACCTTCGCCATCATCACCGTGGCCCTCATCAGCGGCGCAATCGCGGACCGTGCCAAGTTCAGCGCGTGGGCAGTGTTTGTGCCGCTGTGGGTCACGCTGGTCTATTGCCCCCTGGCCTACATGATCTGGGGCGGCGGGCTCATGAGCGCCGGCGGAGCCATCACCCAGGTCTTCGGCCAGGTCATCGACTTCGCCGGCGGTGCAGTGGTGGAGATCAGCTCGGGCACGGCGGCCCTGGTCCTGGCCCTGGTGGTTGGCCAGCGCCACGGCTTCGCCAAGGATCCCAGCCACCGCCCGCACAATGTCCCCTTCATCATGCTCGGCGCGGCCATCCTGTGGTTCGGCTGGTTCGGGTTCAATGGCGGCGCCGCCACCACCGCGGAGCAGGCCGGCCTGATCTGGATCAACACCCTGGTCACCCCGGCCGCGGCCATGCTCAGCTGGCTGCTGACGGAGAAGATCCGCCACGGCCACCCCACGTCCCTGGGCGCAGCCTCCGGTGTTGTGGCCGGCCTGGTGGCTATTACACCGTCCTGCGCCAACATCAGCCCAGTGGCCGCCATCGGCCTGGGCCTGGTGGCCGGTGCAGCCAGCTGCGTGTTTGTTGACCTGAAGTACCGTTTCGGGCTTGACGACTCCCTGGACGTGGTGGGAGTACACCTCGGCGCCGGGCTCATCGGCACACTCGCCCTGGGCTTCATCGCCCTCCCCGTGGACGGCCAGGGCGGCGGCCTCTTCTACGGCGGCGGTCTCCAGCAGCTGACGGCTCAGGCCGTAGCGGTAGTGGTCACCGTGGCCCTCTCCGGTGGCGTGACCCTGGTGATCGGCCGGGCCATCAACAAGACCATCGGGTTCCGGGTGAGCTACGAAGCCGAGATGGTAGGCGTGGATCTTTCCGAGCATGCCGAGACCGCCTACGCCTTCGGTGGGCTGGGTAGCCACTTCAACCCGCTGGTCCGCCGGACGCCGGAACCTGCTGCGGCTCCCGCTCCCGCCAAGGAAGACACCTTCGCCTAACGACAGAGGCTACTGATCGCCTTCTGATGCCTCCGGTTGAGCCCGTTCAGCCTGACGTGAACGGGCTCAGTCGGCCAGGATCTGGTAGAGCGCGCGGCGGGTTTCGTCGAGCTTTTCCACCGCAGCATTACGCTGTTCTTCCGTGGCTGCCGTGCGGAACTGATGAATGACTCCCATCAGCTTGCCCACGCTCTGGTGGAAGGCGGGCCCGGACCCTTCCGCGTCGCTGTTCCACGCATTCTCCAGCTCCTCCGCATGCTCGGCCACGTAGGCTTTACCGGCGTCAGTGAGGGTGAAGTCGGTCCGCCGGCCCTCGCTGAGGGGCTCAATCAGGTCCTCGTCCACCAGCTGCTGCAGCGTCGGGTAGATCGACCCTGGGCTGGGCCGCCATGCCCCCGACGTTTTCTCCGCGATGGTCTTGATCAGGCCATAACCGTTGGAGGGGGCCTTGGCCAGGAGGGACAGGATGGCCCACCGGACATCACCCCTGCTTGCCCGCCGGGGACCCGGACCGAAGCCTGGACCAAACCCGCCCCCCGGACCGAAGCCCGGGCCGAATCCTCCCCCGCGGTGCCCGTGTGGTCCGCGCCTGCCCCTGCCGCGTTCAAACCGTCCCCGCCCGAAAGGAGGTTCCAAAAACTTGTCGTCGTGAATGCCTTTCATGGTGGCATCCTCCCTTTCCCTTATCTTAATGAATGGTTATCGGTCAACTACTCACCGATACTTAACGATACATCGGCATGTATCGCGAAACAAGGACTGGAACGAAAGTACAGGGCGGTAAGTACCGGCTTGGCATCAGTTAATCCAATATCTGGTTGCCGCAGGTCCCGGCGGCGTATCCTGTTCTCACGTCGCGAGCTCGAGGGCTGAACAATGGCGCAGCAAAAGAAACGCAGGCACCGGTTGGCCGCCACCTTGGGAAGGGTCATCGGGTTCTTTGCGGCGAGCGCCATGTGCGGAGTCCTGGCCGCAAGCCTGGTGGTCCCTGCGGTTGCGACGGTGGGCTTCGGCGTCAGCAGCTCCATCAGTTTCTTCGATGAACTCCCCTCGGAACTGATCGTTGGGCCGCCGTCGCAATCCACCAAAGTCCTCACCTCAGACGGCCAGCCAATAGCCACGTTCTATACCGAGAACCGGATCAAGATCCCCCTGGACCGGATATCCCCCTATGTCCGGGATGCCATCGTGGCCATCGAGGACAGCCGCTTTTATGAGCACCCGGGCATCGACCCGCAAGGGATTCTCCGTGCCGCGATCTTCAACCTGACGAGTGAGGGCAGGCAGGGCGCCTCCACCATCACGCAGCAGTACGTCACCAACGTGATCAATGAGTCCTTCGTGTCCCAGGACAAGACCGACGAAGTGGTCCTCAGCGGCCAGAAGAGCATCGGGGACAAGCTCCGCGAGATGAAGCTGGCCATTGCGCTGGAGAAGAAATTCAGCAAGGACCAGATCCTCGAGGGCTACCTGAACATCGTGTTCTTTAACCGCGAGGCCTACGGAGTCGAGGCGGCGGCGCGGTATTTCTTCAGCACCACGGCGGCCGATCTCACGCTGCCGCAGGCCGCCCTTCTGGCCGGTCTGGTCAACAGCCCCAGCTACTACAACCCCGCCGTCAATCCGGAGCATGCCACGAGCCGCCGGAACCAGGTTCTTTCCGAGATGCTGGCCAAGGGCAAGATCACCCAGGCGGACCACGACGCCGCCACGGCCACCCCCATCGAGCTCAAGCTCAGTCCGGGGAAGCAGGGCTGCGCCAACGCCCAGATGGCACCTTACTTCTGCGACTACATTTCGCATCTGATCCTGAACAACCCGGCCTTCGGCACAACCCTGATCGAGCGCCAGCGCAAGCTGTACCGCGGCGGGCTCACCATCGTCACCACCCTGGACAGCCGGCTCCAGGCGGCGGCCCAGGCACAGGTTGACAGCACCGCCGGAGCGAATCCAGATCGCTGGGGCGCGTCCCTGGTCTCGATCCAGCCGGGCACGGGGAAGATCCTGGCAATGGCGCAGAACACGGTATTCCTGCCGGCCGAAGGTAAGTTTGATACCCAACTGAACTTCAATGTGGATTCCCATGATCTTCAAGGCAATGACCTCAACGGGGCAGGCGGTTTCCAGCCCGGCTCCACCATGAAGCCCTTCACGTTCGCGGAGTGGCTGAACGAGGGCAAATCGCTGACCGGCGTGGTGGACGCCTCACGCCGGGTGTATCCGCTGGGTTTCCCGTGGCGCTCCAGCTGCGGAAAGGTCTTGGGCGCTTACAGCACGGCGCAGAACAACCCCGAGCTGGGCGCCGCCGATGACCTGCAGAATGCTGACGAGGGCTATTACCGTCCCATGCCCGTGAACTACGGGCTGTACAACTCCATCAACACGGCCACGTTCGCTGAGGCTACCCAGCTCGACTTCTGCGGCATCCAGAAGATGGTGGACAGCGTGGGGCTGCACAGTGGACTGGATGGCGCCCAGATCAACATGCATCAGCTGGGCAATCTGCTCGGGGCCATCGGCGTCGCACCGGTCCACCTGGCCAATGCATTCGCCACCTTCGCCAACGATGGCCGGTACTGCTCCCCTGTCGCCGTACTTGAGGTGACGGAGGTGTCGGGCGGGAAACTCGCCGGCCAGACCAGTGACTGCCGCGACGCCGTCAAACCGGAGGTTGCCCGAGGCGTAAACGCGGTGCTCCAGGACGTGCTGAAGGTCGGCTCCGGGGTGTGGATCAACCCCAAAATCCACACGCTGATGCCCGTTGCCGCCAAGACCGGTACCTCGAACAACAACGGCTCCACCTGGGTGGTGGGCTACACCTCGGGGCTGGCCACAGCGTCCTTCTTCGGCGATGCGCTGGAAGGCCAAAACCGTCCCGGCCAGAACGTCACCGTCAACGGCCAGTTCTACCCCCGCCTTGACGGCTACATGATCGCCGGGCCGCAGTGGGTCAACTACATGCTCCAGGCCGCCCCGCTCTACCCGGCGAACCCGTTCCCGGCCCCGCCGGCGTCCATGGTGGCTCCGCCGAAACCGACTCCTGCACCGGCCGCGCCGAGGCCTGCACCCGCCCCGGCGCCCGCACCCGCTCCCGCTCCCCCGCCGGCTCCCGTGCCAGAGCCACCTCCTGCTCCTGCTCCTGCTCCCGCGCCCGTCCCGCCGCCCGTCCCGCCGCCCGCGTCCGAGATTCCGGGCTTTCCGCCTCAGAACGGCTTCCCGGGCGGAAGACCCTAGGAGCCGACGACCCTGACAGCCGACGACGGCGGGTGGCGCCGCCGTCGTGCGTTCTCCTAAGTGGTGCCGCGCCAGAGCCGCTGCCACCACGGACGCTTCGGTTCCCGTTCGGGAGGTGCGTCTTGTGCGAGGGCGGCACGGCGTTCGCGCCAGCGCGCCACCTCCGTTTCGACGTCGCGTGTTTTGGTGATGACGGGCGGACCGCCCTGGAGCTGGCGCCGGGCGTCAACCACCCGGGCGTTGAAGTCTGCGAGGAGGTCCCGGACCTGCTTTTCGGTGAACTGGGCATCCAACCGCCCGTCCAGTTCGGCGTCTTCGGTGCGGAGCAGGATGGCCTTGGGGCCCAGCCCGCTGATGTTCTCGCGCTGAATCAGGCCCTTCACCCACCAGTCAGGATCGTAGGCCTCCCCCAGCCCGGGGATCGGCTTGCCGGCGTATTTGAGGTTGTCGAATTTGCCCTGTGCCATGGCGTCCCGGATCAGGTACTCCGCCCGCCGCGCATCGTCCACCTTCTTGCTAATATCCCGGTCCTTGGCCTCGGCGGCCTCGAGTTCGGCCTCTTCCTCGGCACTGATGCCGGCTCCGCGGTAGGACCGGAGCTCGGCAGCCCGTTCCAGCCGGCGCCTGAAGGCGCTCTCGCCGCCCATGTTCAGTCACCGCCTCCGCGCCCGTCCCGATCCTCTCAGACTTCCAGTATTCAGAAGGCCGGTACAGGTTTCAACGAGGGCCACCCACGGCTGGCACCGAAAGCTCAGGGGAGCCCCAGGACCGGCAGCTCCGTGCCCGAGACCACAACGGCGCCGCTCGCCGTCGAATCCGGGTTCAGCATCCAGCCCACCCGCTTGGCGGTGTTCAGGATCACGACGCTCTCCACGAGCTCGATCTGCGGGATGCGTTGCTGGAGGGCCAATTCGGCGTTCATCACATCGGCCAGCGAATGCAGCCACATGACGATGACAAAATTTGTGCTCCCTGTGGTGGACGCGCTGAGCCGGACAGTGCGGAGGCTGCGGAGTTCGGCAGCAGCGGCCTCGTGCTGGCCCGCCGGCACGTTGACGAACCACTGGCAGCTCACTGGATAGCCGGAGAGCTTCTGGGCAATTTCACAACGGAAGGACAGCAGCCCGCTTGCCAGCACCCTGTTGAGCTGCCGTTGGACTGTCGCCGGGCTCCTGCCCAGGCTCCGGGCAATCTCCGCGGCGCCCGCGCGCCCGTCCCGAGCAAGGAACGGGATCAGATCCAGGTGGCTGGGCGGCAGCGGAGCTCCGGTCATCGGGGCCGCCGGACCGGTGGCCACCGGACCGGCCAAGGCCTTGAGCGCATTTTGCTTCGCCTTGTCCAAAATGTTGAGCCGCCACGCATAGCCACTGGAATGCAGTCGGGTGCACAACGAGGTCCGGTACTTCAGTAGTCCGGGGATCTCCTTTAACCGCGGAAGTACCTCCTCCGTGAACCGGGCCAAGGTGGGCGCTATGACTGTCAGCATAAGATCCCGGTTGCTTCCAGCTTCCTCCACCGTGACCACTTCGGGGATTGCTGCAAGCGCCGCGGTCACCTCGTCCCGCTGCCGCATTTCGCAGTCCACGTCCACCAACGCCAGGCACATCTGTTTGGGATCTCCAATCAGGTGGGCCGTCGTCCAGGCCGCCCCGGACAACTTCAGCCTGTCCCAGCGTGCGGCCAGCGTGGTGGCATGCACTCCCAGCACCGTGGCCGCATCCGACCAGCTGATCCGCGGTGCAATCTGCAGCGCGTTGATCAGTGCCAGGTCTTCCTCGCTTAGCACCACTTCGTCAACCTCCACGCTTCAGTGAATGAATCCTGCCATTTCAATCATACTTTTGGTTTTTTCCAGCAATTTCGGCGCTTGTGAACCGCATCACTTCACAATGGAAGCGGGTTACTGACCAAACGTTCAGAAATTAGGAGAGCATATGTCGATCACCACCGACGCCAGGGAACTCCAGGACGAGATCGCCCGGTTCCGCCACGAGCTGCATCAGGAACCGGAGATCGGACTGCACCTTCCCCGGACCCAGGAAAAGGTCCTGAAAGCCCTAGACGGCCTGCCGTTCGAGATCACCCTGGGCAAGAGCACGACGTCGGTCACCGCAGTTCTTCGCGGCACCGCACCGCACGCATCGGCAACAAAACCAACAGTCCTCCTGCGTGCTGACATGGACGGTCTCCCCGTCCAGGAACGGACCGGCGTCCAGTTCGCGTCCAAGATCGACGGCGCCATGCACGCGTGCGGCCACGACCTCCACACCGCCATGCTCGCCCGCGCAGCCACGCTCCTGTCCGAGCGCCGGGATCATCTGGCCGGCGACGTCGTGCTGATGTTCCAGCCGGGCGAGGAAGGCTTTGACGGGGCGGGCCACATGATCCGCGAAGGCGTGCTGGACGCGGCCGGACGCCGGGTTGACGCCGCCTATGGGATGCACGTGTTTTCCGCCTTGGAACCGCATGGCCGGTTCTGCACCAAACCCGGCGTGATGCTGAGCGCCTCGGACGCCCTCACCGCCACGGTTCTGGGCGCCGGCGGCCACGGTTCGGCCCCTCACACAGCCAAGGACCCCGTTACGGCGGCCGCCGAAATGGTGACCGCCCTGCAGGTGATGATCACCCGCCAGTTCGACATGTTCGATCCCGTGGTCCTGACGGTGGGTGTCCTCCACGCAGGCACTAAGCGAAACATCATTCCGGAATCGGCGCGCATCGAAGCCACCATCCGAACCTTCTCGGAGGCCTCCCGGGAGCGGATGATGTCCGCCGTTCCCACCCTGCTGAAGGGCATCGCCGCAGCCCACGGCCTCGAGGTGGACGTCGACTACCGCCACGAGTACCCGCTCACCGTCAACGACGACGACGAAACACGCACCGCAGAAAAGACCATTGAAGACCTCTTTGGACACTCGCGCCTCACCCGCTGGGCCACTCCACTCAGCGGATCCGAGGATTTTTCCAGGGTGCTCGCGGAGGTACCCGGGACGTTTATCGGGCTCAGCGCCGTCGCCCCCGGCGCCGACCACAACGAAACCGCGTTCAACCACTCCCCCTACGCCGCCTTCGACGACGGCGTGCTCTCCGACGGAACCGCGCTCTACGCAGAGCTGGCCGTCTCCCGCATCGCAGCCCTGGCCTCGGCCAACTGAACTCCCCTCACCCCTTGGAGCATGAAATGACTACAACTGCAGGCGCCCCAGCTGACGTCCAGGTTCACAAGTCCCACCTGCGCACGCTCGTCGGCACAGGCATCGGCAACGCCGTCGAATGGTACGACTGGGCAATCTACGCCACCTTCTCGCCATTCATCGCGAGCGCACTGTTCAGCAAGGCGGATCCGACGTCGGCCTTCCTCGCCACCTTGGCGATCTTCGCCGTCGGCTTTGTCGCCCGTCCGTTCGGCGGCTTCGTGTTCGGCTGGATCGGTGACCGGATCGGCCGCAAGACGTCCATGACGTTCGCCGTGGGCCTCGCCGCCCTGGGCAGCCTGATCATTGGCGTCGCCCCCACCTTCGAAGCCGTGGGGGCCTTCGCATCGGTCCTGCTGCTGGTGGCCCGGCTCATCCAGGGCCTTGCCCACGGCGGCGAGCTGCCGTCGTCGCAAACGTACCTCTCGGAGATGGCGCCCAAGGAAAAGCGCGGCTTCTGGGCAACGCTCATTTACACTTCCGGTACGGTGGGCATCCTTGCCGGAACCACGCTCGGCGCCATCCTGTCCAACGTGTTGAGCACGGCCGACATGAACGCCTGGGGCTGGCGGGTGCCATTCCTGATCGGCGGCGCCCTGGGCCTCTACGCCCTGTTCATGCGGGCCCGCATGAAGGAAACTGCGGCGTTCGAGGCAGAGTCGCCCAAGGAAAAGCGCGAGCCGATGTGGCCGCAGATTTACAAGCACCGCAAGCAGGCCCTCCAGGTGATTGGCCTGACCGTCGGCCTGACTGTGTCCTACTACATCTGGGGCGTGGTGACTCCAAGCTACGCCTCGACGGTACTGAAGATGGACCGCGGAGAGGCCCTCTGGGCCAGCGTGATCGCCAACGTACTGTTCATCGCCGCCCTGCCCTTCTGGGGCAAGCTTTCGGACCGGATCGGCCGCAAGCCGGTCATGATCTTGAGCGCCGCCGGCTCCGCGCTGTTCCACTTCCCGATGACCTGGCTGCTGAAGGACTCCCCGTGGCAGCTTGCGGTCACCATGTCCGTCATGCTGTTCTTCATCGCCGGCAGCGCAGCAATCGTCCCGGCCGTTTACGCCGAACTGTTCCCCACCAGGATCCGCACGGTGGGCGTGGGCGTCCCCTATTCGATCTGCGTTGCAGCCTTCGGTGGTACCGCACCGTACCTGCAGGCCTGGCTCGGCACCATCGGACAGGGCAACCTATTCAACGTCTACGCCGTGGTCCTGCTGGCCATCAGCATCGCGTTTGTGTTCACCATCCCTGAAACGAAGGGCAAGGACCTGACGCACTAACCGGCAGCGCCGCCTCCGTAGGAGCGACCACCACCACGCGCGAAAGGACACTTGAGGACTCGGATCCTGGGGCCGCAAGTGCCCTTTCGCGCTCGCCTTTGCGTGAAAGGCGCCAGCCCGTTCAGGCGCGGGCGTGTTGGGCGAGCAGGGCGTCGCTCTGCCCTGCCGCTTCCCGCATGCCCTCTTCCATGCCCATCCGGACCATCTGCTCTTCTCCTTCGTTACCAGGGAGGCCCGTTCCAGCACCGCTACATGCCTCTGGACGGCGGCGAAACGTCCGAATCTCTAAGCTGATCTACAACCATTTGGTTGTTTCATATGCCCGGGGCGGCAGGGTGTCAAGACACCGCGGCAGCCTCCCGGTTTGACGCGGGTGCCCACCATTGCCCACAGTGGGTCAGTGCCTGCCACTATCCCCACCGAAGTGCAAGGTCCGGCGGCCCCGGACATGCCGTCCCGACGGCGGCAGATCGCTGCCCTGATCGGCTTCCTCGCGCTCTCCTGGTCCGTGTCGTTCGTGGGAGCCCTCCCGGTCCGCGCGGCTACGGGCGGCTGGTATGCCCTGGCCGACAAAGCCCCCTGGACGCCTCCCGGGCTGATGTTCACGTCCGTCTGGCTGGTCCTGTACGCGGCCATGGCCGTGGCGGCCTGGCTGGTGTGGCGGCAGCGGCGCCTCCCCCGCCGCCGCGCACTCACGCTGTACGGGCTCCAGCTGGCCCTGAACCTGCTCTGGCCCATGACGTTCTTCGGCCTGCACTCCGCGCTGGGGACAGCGGCGCTCTGGCTGGCCCTGTCCCTCCTCGCCGCCCTCACGCTCACGGCGGTCCTGACAGTCCTGCGCTTCGGACCCATCAGCCAGACTGCCGGCGTCCTGATGCTGCCGAACGTATCGTGGCTGGTGTTTTCGGCGTCCCTGAACCTTTACGCAGCCGTCAGTAACTAAGGCCGGCGCGGGCGTGTAATCGCTCACACTTTCGCCGTTTCTGTTGCATATCCCGGCGGCAAGCATGAACCATGAGATCGGGACCCCGTTCCCGCACTACCAAGATCAGCAATCCTCACCGACGAGGATGCGGCCCCCTCAAGGACGACGCGGAGCCGTTAACTGCATGAGCGAAAGTACTGACAATGACGTTTGAAAACACTGACTCCATCACGCTGAAAATCTGGGACCGGTCTGCGATTGAGCACACCCTTGAGAGCATTGTGCACGACCTCTCGGTCAAGGCGAACACCACCAAATGCCGCATCGCGGTCCACTGCAGCGGCCCCAACACTTTCACGGTCAGCGTCCGTAACCAGGAACGCCAGCTCGCCACCGCCTGATCGGTTCACAGCCAAAAACTGAAGCGGACGACGGCGGGAGGTTCCCGGCGTCGTCCGCTTCCGTTTTGCGTCCGGGCCAATAGCCTTACGCCCGCGCCTGGCGGCTCACCATCTCGTTGATCCAGCTCGGCGCGAACGGCGAGGTGCAGTTCGGCGGTGTCGGATAGTCCTTGAGGACCTCGAGCCGTTCGCCGATATCGAGCGCGCGGGCCCGGAGCTCCTCGCGCTCGATGCCGATGAAGGCCAGCGTGTGGTTCATCGCCCACTGCAGCCGGTCCGGGGCGTCCTTCATCTCCGCCTCGATGGTGTCCAGAAGCCCCGGGAGGTCGAGCCCCGCGGGCTTCTTCGCCACGCGTTCGCTGGTCAGGGCCCAACCGGCGCTTGCCACGACCGGATCCGGATCCGCTGACCAAGCCACGCGCAGGTCCTCCGCGTGCGGGCTTTTCTTCACCACATAGTTCACCAGCCAGTCGTGCACCTTGGGGGCACGCGCCTCGCGCAGCATGGTCTCCAGCTCGTCGCGTTCGAAGGCCTTCGGCCGGCAGATCAGCAGCGCCACAAGCCTCGCCGGAGTGTCGTTCGTGGCCCAGAGTGCGCGCGCGAGTTCCTGCTGCGTCTTCAACCGCTTGGCGACAGCGCGCAGCTTGGACAGGTTCACGCCATGGTCATCGCCGCGCTTCTCGTTCGCCTCGCGCACCTTCGGGTCCTCAAACACGGCCAGCTCGGCCATCACTTCATCCAGCAGCCCCGCCGTCATCGTCTCCGACATTGTCACCCTTCCGGTCACCGTCCTGTCGGTTCCAGCCTACGGCTGACAGCGCGTTTGCAGCAGATGCGACCGTCAGTGGCCCGCGTCAGTTATGCGGCCATTACCGGCCGCCGGTGGCCACCCAGGAACCGAGCGGCTCGGCCGCCACTTCTGTGTCCTCTTTCTCGGTCCCGCACGGCACAAAGCCGCGCGCCTGGTAGTTCGCCAAGGCCGCGGGACCATCGAGGCTGCAGGTGTGGACCCAGACACGGGACACCTGCGGGAGGTCGACGCGTTGCGTCAGCGACCAGGCCGCCGTAATGCCGTGCTCCAGCAGCAGGCCGCCGAGGCCCCGGCCGATCGCCTCCTCGGAAAGGCCGAAATACCTGACCTCCACGTGCGTGCCATCTTCGGCCACGACGGGTTGAAGGTGGACATACCCCCACGGCACGCCCTCACCATAGAGGACCCAGAATTCCGTCCCGGTCACCGCGAGTTCCTCGGCCCACTGCTGCCGCGTCCACTCGAGCCGGTCCGTCCAGTGCCACGGTCCGCCGACCAGGCCATAGAGGAAGCGGCCGAACTCCGGAGTGACTCCATCAGCCCGGTCCAGCCGTGCCTCCTCGGGCAACGGGCGCGCCGTCCAGGCGGGCGGCTGGAGCATCTGGAGCGTTGTGGTGGTGACCTTCATAGACAGCTCAAATTTTCGATCTCGATCATCTGTCAATCCTATTTGCGACCGAGAGTAGGGCGTCTACTCTTCGCCGTTGTCCCGCGCTTCCAGGTGCTTCGCCATGGCCTCGCAGGCCTGGTTCCAGCGAGCCGTGAGGGCCTGCCGGTTCAACGGTTCGAACATGCTGTTGAGGACTTTCTCGACTGCGTCGTATGCGGCGTCCCGAACCCGTTCCTGCGCTGCTTGGCTGTAATAGTTCATGACAGGGATTCGTTGCGGCAACGCCGAAAGATGGTCTGCCACGGCCACCATGGCTGGGCCAGGCGCCGCGGGCAGGGACGGACGACGGCGGGTCCTCCCGCCGTCGTCCTCCCGTCTTTGGTGCTGGCCGTCTTTGGTGCTGGCCGCCGAAGGCGACCTTTTCCCAGGCGAGGATGTCAGCCCCCTTCGCGCTGTTTCCTGCCACGGTGAACCTGACGTAGTTGAAGCGGTTCGATTCCTCGAGGATGGTCCGTACGATTTCACGGAAGCCGGGAACCGCTCGGTTTCGGGGCAATGGACAGCGAGCAACCCCGAAGGCAAGCGAACGACGGCGGGAACCTCCCGCCGTCGTCCGTTTTCCCCGCGCAGTGGTTCCCTACGAGGTGCGGAGCCGGCCAAGGCAGTAGTTTTTTACGCAGTGCCGGACCGGCCGCGGCAGCCGCGGATACACCAGGGCTGACCACCGGGTGGTGCGGTGGAACAGGCGGCTGTGGCGGTCGCTCCACGGCAACCCGAAACCGGCTCGCAAGTGGTCCGGCAGCAGGCCGGCGGTGATGAACCGGATCAGCGGCATGCTCATCCGCAGCCAGAGCGGACCCGCCAGTGGGTACAGGAGGTCGCGTCCGACTCCGGCGGTCACGGCGTCCAGTTCCAGAGTCCGAAGGGACTCGTCCCAGTATGTCCTGAAGGCTGCGCGGTCAGCGGGCCACAGGTCCGCCGGCAGTTGCAAGACCGTACCGATTCTTGCGTAGTCGCTGTACATGAGGTCGGCTGCGTCGTCGTCCAGCGGGCCGTAGATTTTCTCGTAGACGGTGATGGCAGTGTCGTACAAGGTGGCCACCACCCATAATTGCGCCTGGGCATCGAACGCGCTGTACCCGCGGGAGCCGGCGTCGGGTTTTCGACGGACCGCAGAGTGGGCCCGATTGACTTTGCGCCGCACGGCCGCGACTTGGTCCTCGGTGCCGTAAACCACGGCGTAGACGTAGGTGACAGTGGCCCGGAAACGGTCCAGCGGCCGGGCAGTAAAGTCACTGTGCTCGGCGACGCCATGGCCAACCGCGGGGTTGGCGATCTGCAGCAAAATGGCGCGGCCCGCGCCGGCGAGCAATACGCCTTCAGCACCGATATCGGCCAGGGTCCGCACCATGGACCCACGATACGCCCATTGCCGGCGAGCCCTATGTGTTCGTCGCCGGCCAGGTGACCCTCGATGCACCGGGCCTTTCGGAAACACTGGCCTGGCCGGAGGGGCCTGCCCACATCCGTGCGATCCTCATGCACGAGCTGGGGCACGTCCTGGGACTGGACCACGTGGATGATCCCACGCAGCTCATGTATGCGGAAAACAGCGGGCAGTTCGAGTTTGGCGATGGCGACCGTGCGGGGTTGGCGTTGCTGGGAACCGGGGAATGTGTGCCGCGGCTGTAACCGCACGGTAACCACGGCGGGGCGGCTGACCGTTTGCCCGTCAGCGGACGACGGCGGGGACCTCCCGCCGTTGTCCGCTTTCCGTTGTGGCACTTCCCGGCATCGTCCCGGAAGTTGACACCCGCAGGTGCGTGCGGTTGACTTTTGCATATGCTGAAATAACAGTTCCATGATGCGGAATAAAATATCCGCATAGCCTTACACCGTGGATGCCAGCATCGAAACACGAGGACTTGCCTCATGCATCTTGAACAGTTCAACGCGGCCGGCCGCGCCGAGGCCGCCGATTTCCTGCGCCCCTGCCTGGACATCCAACGCTGGATCGACGAGCTCGCCGACGCTCGGCCCTATTCCAGTCCCGACGCACTCTTGGCGGCAGGCCGCGACGCAGCCAATCCCTTCACCCCGGCAGAGATCGAAGCAGCCCTCGCCCACCATCCGCGGATCGGCGAGCGGGCGCAGGGCGACAGCGCGGAAGCCAAGCTGTCCCAGTCAGAACAGGCCGGGCTGGGCGTGGCCGACGCGGCCATCGCCGAGGCCCTGGCTGAAGGCAACCGGGCCTACGAGGAGAAGTTCGGGCAGGTGTTCCTGATCCGCGCCGCCGGCCGCAGCCGGGAGGAGATCCTGGCCGCCCTCAACACCAGGCTCGCTCACACCCCCGAAGCAGAGCAATCAATCATTGGCCAGCAGTTGCGGGAAATCGCAGTGCTCCGACTCGAAGGACTGATGGGCAAATGAGCATTTCCCACGTCACCACCCATGTACTCGATACCGGTTCCGGAAAACCGGCGGCCGCGGTCCCGGTAACCCTCCACATGCTCGACGGCGAGCGTTGGGTCCGGATCGCCGACGGCGCCACCGACGCGGACGGACGCATCAAAGAGCTGGGACCAGAGCGGCTGCCCTCGGGGACGTACCGCCTGGCGTTCGACACAGGCAAGTACTTCGCCGCCAGCGGCACCGAGACGTTCTTCCCGGAGGTGACCCTCACGTTTGGCGTGGTGGAGTCGGAGCCGCACTACCACGTGCCGCTCCTGCTGAGCCCGTTCGCGTATTCCACCTACCGGGGCAGCTGAGTAGTCAGGCAGTACCCCCTTGGCGGCCGCGCGCTGGAGCCCCTCGCCGCCGATTGTGACTGTCTGCTCGCCTTGACGCGCGGATCGTCGCCTAGATAATCTCGACATGCAATAAAGTTTTCTCACAGAACGAAAACTTGAGCCAACTATTCAACGATGAAAAGAGGCTGGACGTGGCTGCAGGAGAAGAGACCTCCCATATCCTCAGCGGGTTGACAAACCAGCTGCCCGATCGTGATCCGGAAGAGACCGCCGAATGGGTTGAGTCCCTGGATGCGCTGATTCAGGAACAGGGCACCGAACGTGCCCAATACATCATGCGCAGCCTGCTGCAGCGCGCCGGCGCCCAGAGCGTCGGAGTTCCGATGGTGACCACCACGGACTACGTGAACACCATCCCGGCGGACCAGGAAACGGCGTTCCCGGGGGACGAAGAGATCGAGCGGAAGTACCGGTCCTGGCTGCGCTGGAACGCCGCCATCATGGTGCACCGGGCGCAACGGGCCGATATCGGCGTGGGCGGACACATCTCCACGTACGCCGGCGCCGCCACTCTGTACGAAGTCGGGTTCAACCACTTCTTCCGTGGCAAGGACCACCCCGGCGGCGGCGACCAGGTCTTCTTCCAGGGCCACGCCTCCCCCGGCATGTACGCCCGCGCGTTTATGGAAGGCCGGCTCTCCGAAGAGGACATGGACGGATTCCGGCAGGAAAAGTCCAAAGAAGGCCACGCGCTCTCCTCCTACCCGCACCCGCGCCTCATGCCGAAGTTCTGGGAATTCCCCACCGTGTCCATGGGCATCGGCCCGATGAACGCGATCTACCAGGCCCAGTCCAACCGGTACCTGCACAACCGCGGCCTCAAAGACACCTCCGACCAGCAGGTCTGGGCGTTCCTGGGCGACGGCGAAATGGACGAGCCCGAGTCCCGCGGCCTGCTCCAGCTCGCCGCGAACGACAAGCTCGACAACCTGAACTTTGTGATCAACTGCAACCTCCAGCGCCTCGACGGACCCGTCCGCGGCAACGGCAAGATCATGCAGGAACTCGAAGCGTTCTTCCGCGGCGCGGGCTGGAACGTCATCAAGGTCGTCTGGGGCCGGGAGTGGGATGACCTGCTCACCCAGGACTCCGACGGCTCCCTGGTAAAGATCATGAACGAAACCCCGGACGGGGACTACCAGACCTACAAGGCAGAATCCGGCGGATTCGTCCGCGAGCACTTCTTCGGCAAGTCCCCGCAGACCAAGGACATGGTCGCGGACCTCTCCGATGATGAAATCTGGAACCTCAAGCGCGGCGGCCACGACTACCACAAGGTCTTCGCCGCGTATAAGGCAGCCACCGAATTCAAGGGCAAGCCCACCGTCATCCTGGCCAAAACGGTCAAGGGCTACGGACTCGGACCCCACTTCGAGGGCCGCAACGCGACCCACCAGATGAAAAAGCTCACCCTCGATGACCTGAAGAAGTTCCGCGACTACCTCCGCATCCCCATCACGGACGAACAGCTCGACGCGGACCTCTACCGGCCCCCGTACTATCACCCCGGGATGGACTCCCCCGAGATCCAGTACCTCATGGAACGCCGCCGCACCCTGGGCGGTTTCGTCCCCGAGCGCCGGCCGGACCACGCTCCGGTGGAGCTGCCGGACGCCAAAACCTATGAGGTTGCCAAGCGCGGTTCCGGCAAACAGCAGGCCGCCACCACCATGACCTTCGTACGCCTGCTTAAGGACCTGCTCAGGGATAAGAAGTTCGGGCACCGTATTGTCCCGATCGTTCCGGATGAGTCCCGGACCTTCGGCATGGACGCGTTCTTCCCCACGGCCAAGATCTACAATCCGGACGGCCAGGCGTATCTGTCCGTGGACCGGGACCTGGTCCTGGCCTACAAGGAATCCGCCCAGGGCCAGCTGATCCACCCCGGCATCAACGAAGCCGGCGCGGTCGCAGCGTTCACGGCCGCCGGCACCGCCTACGCCACCCACGGCGTCCCGCTGATCCCGGTCTACGTGTTCTACTCCATGTTCGGCTTCCAGCGCACCGGTGACGCCTTCTGGGCCGCCGCGGACCAGATGACCCGCGGCTTCATCATCGGCGCCACCGCCGGCCGGACCACCCTGACCGGTGAAGGCCTCCAGCACGCCGACGGCCACTCCCCGATCCTCGCCTCCACCAATCCGGCCGTACTCACGTACGACCCGGCCTACGGGTACGAGATGGGCCACATCATCCGCGACGGCATCGAGCGCATGTACGGACCGGCCGCAAGCGGCGATGGAACCGGACCTGTAGCCGATAAGAACCTCATGTACTACATCACGGTCTACAACGAGCCCATCTCCCAGCCGGCCGAACCTGAGAACCTCGACGTCAACGGAGTGCTGAAAGGCATCTACCGGGTGTCGGCGTCGGGTCTTGAAGGGCCCAAGAGCCAGATCCTGGCCTCCGGCGTCTCCGTCCCCTGGGCTCTTGACGCCCAGCGGATCCTCGCCGAGGACTGGGGTGTCTCCGCCGACGTCTGGTCCGTGACGTCCTGGAACGAACTGCGCCGCGACGGGCTAGCCGCCGAGGAAGAGGCGTTCCTGAACCCGGGCAAGCCCGCCCGCGTCCCGTTCGTCACGCAGCAGCTCGCCGATGCCCAGGGGCCAGTGGTGGCGGTGACCGACTACATGAAAGCCGTCCCGGACCAGATCCGCCAGTTCCTCCCGCACCAGTTCGCGTCGCTCGGAGCTGACGGCTTCGGCTTCTCCGACACCCGTGCAGCTGCCCGCCGCTTCTTCAAGAACGACACCCACTCGATTGTGGTGAAGACTCTGCAGTTGCTGGCTTCGCGCGGCGAGGTAGACGGCGGCGTGCCCGCCTATGCGATGGACCGCTACAAGCTCCTGGACGTCAACGCCGGGACCACCGGCGGCACCGGCGGCGACGCCTGACTCACTCGTCGAGACACACGTTGACGGCAGTGTTCCCCGGGAACACTGCCGTCATTTGTCATGTGGCTGGATAGGCTGGGGCGATGGCTGACCTGGACAAACCACGCACGACGGCGGTGCTGCTAGCCGCCGGCGCCGGGACGCGGCTGGGGCTCGGGCCCAAGGCGTTGCTCCGGTTCCGCGGCAGCACTCTCGTTGAAGTCCTGGCAGACGTGCTGCTCGCGGGCGGCTGCCGGGAAGTAGTGGCGGTGCTCGGCGCGGACGCGGTAACGGTGCGTGCCGCCACCGACCTGAGCCGGCACCGGGTCATCGACAACCCGGACTGGGCCGGCGGAATGGGAAGTTCGTTCCGGGCCGGGGTCGCCGCAGCAGCCCCGGAGGACCATGTGCTTATCGCGCTGGTGGACCAGCCCGGCCTGACGGCAGAAACCGTCGCCAGAATGCTGGCATCCCATCAGCCTGGCCGGGTGGCGGCGGCCGCCTACCGTGGCCCGGACGGAAATCTCCGGCGGGGGCATCCGCTGCTCCTGGATTCCAGCCTCCGGGCTGAGGCCGCCGACACTGCAACCGGCGACGCCGGGGCACGCCATTTCCTCCAGGCCCACCCGGAACTGATCGACCTCGTGGACTGCAGCGACCTCTCCGGCGGCGAAGACCTCGATACCCCCGGGCAGCTCCACCTGCTCGAAACAACAACGCGGGGTCAGATACGGCCCGTAAATCCTCGCAACATGGGCCGCATCTGACCCCGCGTTGGTTTCATCGCGCTTAGCCCCGGCCGATGAACGGCATTCCGGCGGCGGTGATCACCACCGAGCCCACACTGGCCGACGGCGGCATGCCAGCCATCAGGAGCACGGCACGCGCGGCGTCCTGCACCGGGAAGGTGGGCTCCACCCTGCGGCTGCCGTCAGCCTGCAGGGCTCCGGAGTCCACACCGATGGTGGCCATGATGTCCGTGGCTGTGTTTCCGATGTCGATCTGGCCGCAGGTGATGCCGAAGCCCCTGCCGTCCAGCTCAATGCTCTTGGTCAGGCCCGTCATGGCGTGCTTGGTGACGGTATAGGCCACCGTCCGCGGCCGCGGCGAATGCGCTGAAATGGACCCGTTGTTGATGATCCGGCCGCCCTGCGGGTTCTGGGATTTCATGGCCCGGACGGCCGCGGCGGCGCACAGCATCGAGCCGGTCAGGTTCACCGCCACCACAGCGTCCCAGTCGGCAATGCTGATTTCATCCACCGACGCGGCCGGGCCGAACACGCCGGCGTTGTTAAACAGCAGGTCAACCCTCCCCCACGTCCCGGCGGCAGCAGCGAAAAGGCGCTCGACGTCGTCGGGCACTGTGACGTCGCAGGGCACCGTGAGCGCCTGGCGGTGGCCGGCCGCGGACTCCAGCAGCGGAGCCTCACGGCGGCCGGCCAACACCACGCGGTAGCCGTCGGCCAGCAGGAGCCGCGCCACGGCCCTGCCAATTCCGGAACCGGCTCCGGTCACGACGGCGACCGGTGCCGGCCGGTGGGGTTGTACGGGCCGGTGGGTTGCAGTCATGGGGTCGCTCCTTGTGTTGAGGCCGGGCTGTTGACCGCGGCCTAAGGTGCGGCGGGTACTTCCGCCGCCGTTAGGGGCCAGCCTATGACTGTCTTGGGCCGCGGAGTGGCATACGTCCGGACCTTTGAGGTGCTCAGCCGCAGCCGGACCAGCGATTCCGCAATCGTGACAGCAGCCGCCACGCCGTCCACCACGGGGACGCCCGCCCGCTTGCGGATCTCCTCATCCAGGCCGGCCATGCCGCCGCAGCCAAGCACAATGACTTCCGCTTTGTCCTCGCGGACGGCGAGCAGCGCCTGTTCGATGATGGCTTCCACAGCGCGCTCCGGCTCCTCCTCCAGTTCCAGGACGGCCATGCCACTGGCCCGGACCGAGGCGCACCGGGCGTCGAGACCGGCCAGCTTCAGCCGGTCCTCGATCAGCGGAACGGCACGGTCCAGGGTGGTGATCACGGAGTACTTGTGGCCAAGGAACATCGCGGTGCTCGCGGCCGCCTCGGTGATGTCCACGACCGGAACGTCAAGTAGCTCCTGGAGCCCTTCGCGGCCGTGTTCGCCGTAGCCGGCCTGGATGACGGCGTCGAAGGGTTCCGGGTAGCTGACCACGGCGTCCATGACGGCGATGGCCGCGAGGTAACTCTCAAAGTTCCCCTCGCAGGAGTCGGCGCCGAAGCGGGGAGTGATTCCCACGATCTCCGTCTCCGGAAGCGCAGCCATCCGTGCCTGAGCGGCGATCGAATCGGTCATGGACTGAGTGGTGTTGACGTTGGCCACAAGGATGCGCATGGTGCTTTTCTCTTTCGGGAAAGGTAATTCGGGACAGGTACGTCAGTGGGCGCTGGCGACGGCGATTGACTCGCCGTCAACGTCGTCGAGCCGCTGCCTGCGGTCCGAGATGACGTAGTAGACCACCGCGGCGATGCCGGCCGCGACGAACCACGCGAACGGGGCGGCGGCTTCCAGCGCCGGAACAAAGGCGATCAGGAGCGCGATGGCGGCAGCCGGCACCATGGCGATGATGGCCCGGGGATTGAAGCCGTTCTTGTAGAAGTAGGCACCCGCCGGGTCCTCGGAGTAGAGCTCAAGCACGTTGACCTTGCCGCGGCGAATCAGCCAGTAATCGGCCATCACCACGCCGAACAGCGGGCCAAGCAGCGCACCAAGTCCGCCCAGGAAGTACACAATCACTAGCGGGTTGTTGTACAGGTTCCATGGCAGGATGATGAGGCCGATGGTGCCACTGACCCAGGCCGCTTTGCGGAAGTTCAGGTGCTTCGGGAAGAGGTTGGTCAGGGCGTAGACGGGGGCTACAAAATTGGCCATCAGGTTCACGGCGATGGTCAGGACCAGCAGCGCGAGGCAGGCCAGGACAAGGAACAGTGTGTTCGGGATGGTCTGGACAATGTCCGAAGGGCTCTGGATGACCGTCCCGTTGATCTTGAACTGTCCACCGGCCATCACCACCACGATCGCACCAAAGAGCAGCATGTTGATGGGGATGCCCCAGAAGTTGCCGCGGACCACTGCCTGCTTGGAGACCGCCGACCGGGTGAAGTCGCAGAAGTTCAGGACGAACGTCCCGTAAATTGCCACCCACAGGGCACCGCCGGCAAAGATGGTGCGCCACATTTCGGCGCCTTCAAGCGCGTTGTCGCCGGCCCAGGCGATGGAGCCACCGGCTTCCACGAAGATCCAGACGGCGATGGCCGCCATGGTGACCAGGATGATCGGCCCGGCGAACGCCTCATACTTGCGGATCATCTCCATGCCGAAGCTGACGATGACCAACTGGATAATCCAGAGGAACACGAACGATGCCCAGCCCAGGGTGGACAGGCCGAGGATGGAGTTGGTGTCCAGCTCCCGCAGGGAAGGAACCATTGCCACCAGCATGACGCGGAGCACCACGGAGGCGAGGTAGGTCTGGATGCCGAACCAGGCCACGGCCACCGCCCCGCGCAGGAGGCTGGCGATCTGGGCGCCCCTGATGCCGAAGCTGATCCGGCTCATGACAGGGAATGGGACGCCGGTCTTGACGCCCATAAAGCCGGAGAGGCTAAGCAGCGCAAACAGGAGGATAGCTCCGACTCCCAGGGCGAGGAGGATCTGCCAGCCGCCCAGCCCGAGGGCGAAGAGTCCGATGGCGAACGCGTAGTTTCCAAGGCTATGGACGTCGTTGGCCCAGAGCGTGAAAATACTGTAGCTGGTCCAGCGGCGACCTTCGCGCTTGGTCGGGGCCAGGTCGATGTTGTACAGGGTGGGGCTAATGGTCCGGCCGGAGGCGGCGCTGGCGGCATCGCAAAGCGCATCGACACCCATGGAGGGGTGGGCAGCTTTGCCCTGGTCAATGTCAACGGCTGGCCCGGGTGTCGGATCGACGCCGGTCAACGGGGTTGTCTGCATCGTGGTCTCACTTCTTGAAGATGTCTTCCAGGTGTTCCGCAGTGTGATTAATGCCGGAAACGACCGGAAGGAGCGTCGTTGCAATTTCCACAATACGGAAAATGGGTATCGAGTAGTGAAATAACGGTATGACCCGGATCACGCATCAGTCAAGGGTTGCCGGAACAGGCCCGGTCACAAACGGTTGCTTCGACAGCAACGCGGGGTCAGATCTGGCCCAATAAACCCTCCTCCATGGGCCGTATCTGACCCCGCGTTGGTTTTAGCGGGTGTGGATTAACGTTCCTTCCTTCAGGCCCAGGTAGATCTTGTCCCGTCCGATCGGCAGCTCCGCGAACCGGACCCCCGTGGCGTTCCGGATGGCGTTGGCCAGCGCCGGCGCCACGGGATTGAACGGGCTCTCACTCATGGACTTTGCGCCGAGCGGGCCCATTTGGTCGTTGGTGGAAGCGAAGTAGACCTCGCTGCGCGGCACGTCCGCGAAAGACGGGATGTGGTACTGCCGCAGGATATCCGTGGTGACCCGGCCGTCGTCGTCCACCCGGACCTCCTCATACAGTGCAGCACCCAGCGCCTGCGCGATGCCGCCTTCGATCTGGCCGCGGCACTGCCGCGGATTGACCACCACACCGGCGTCGGCGGCCTGCACGCTCTGCAGGATCCGCAGCTCGCCTGTACCCGTGTTGACCGCTACCCGGAAGCCGTGGACGTTGAACGCCACTGATCGCGGGGTCCCGTCCCAGGTGCCCTCGACGGCGAGCTGCACGCCCTGGTGCCACGCGGCGTCGTGGATGTCCGCGAGCAGAACCCGCCGCCCGGCGCAGTCCACGCCGCCGCCGTCGAGCACGCACTCGGACTCCGGAACGCCGGCCAGCGACGCGGCGACGGTGACGATCCGGGAGGCGAGCTCGGTAGCCGCCATCAGGGTGGCCTTGCCGGCCACTACCGTCCCGGCCGAACCGAACGCACCGGTGTCGTGCTCCACCAGGTCGGTATCGGACTGCCGCACGGCCACCTTGCCCGCCGTGGTGGCGAGTGCCGTCGCGGCCAGCTGCGCGTGCACCGTGGTGGTGCCGTTGCCGAATTCGGCGGTCCCGACGTCGGCCGCGAAGGTGCCATCCGGGAGCAGGCTCACGCGGGTGTGGGCGAAGTGGCCGCGGGGCGGAACGGTGTCGATCATGGACAGTGCGGACCCTTCCCCGGCGACCCAGTCCGGGCCGAGATCATCGAGGCCGGCATCGCAGTAGCGCTGCCTGCCGCGGTCCAGGGCGTCCCGCACCAGGGAGATGCACTGGTCCAGGCCGTAGCTGCCGTAGTGGACGTCCTCCTCCGGCTCGGGCGTGGTGGAGAGCATGTCATCGCCTTCGCGCACCATGTTCCGGCGCCGGAATTCCAGCGGATCCATCCCGATGCCAACAGCCAGCTCATCAATGGCCGACTCGATCGCGAAGATCATCTGGCTCAACCCGTAGCCCCGGAACGCCCCGGCCGGCACGGTGTTGGTGTAGACGGCATGCGCGTCCACTTTCTTGTTGGCGCACTTGTACACGGCCAGCGATTCGCCGCAGCCGTGGAACATCACGCCGGGCGCGTGGTTGCCGTACGCGCCGGTGTTGGTGACCACGTCCAGCTGCAGCGCGGTGAGGAGCCCGTCCTTTCCGGCGCCTGCCTTGAGCTTGATGGTAAAGGGGTGCCGCGTGGTGGTGGCGGTGAACTGCTCCGAGCGCGTGAACTCCACCTGCACCGGCCGTCGAAGCGTGAGTGCGGCGAGGGCAACGAGGTCCTCGGTGAGCACCTCCTGCTTGCCGCCGAAGCCGCCGCCCACGCGGCCGGCCAGAACGCGGATGCGGTCCTCCGGCAGGTCGAACACCCGGCCCAGCGTGCGCCGGACCAGGAACGGGACCTGGCTGGAGGTCCGGACCACGAGGCGGTCTTCGGCGTCGAGCCAGGCGATAGAGGAATGGGTTTCCAGGGCGACGTGCTGCACCCGCTGGGTCCTGTACGTGTGCTCGTGGATGAAATCGGCAGCGGCGAAACCATCCGCCACGCTGCCCAGCTCCGAGTGCAGCTCGGCCACCACGTTCTGCCGCGGGCGCGAGATTCTGGCCTTCCCGGCGTCCTTATCCCCGTGCAGGGCTGGAGCGCCGGGGAGCATGGCGTCCTGCGGGCTGAAGACGGTGTCCAGCAGCTCGTATTCCACGTGCAGGGCGCGGGCCCCGGCCTCGGCGGCACCCACGGATTCGGCCACAACGGCGGCCACCCGCTGGCCGATGAACCGCACCACGTCATCGAGGACGAGGGTGTCGTCGGGGTCATCGGTGTAGAGCTCGTGCTGGGCCGTGGAGAAGTGTTGAGCCGGGGCGTCCTCGTGGGTGAAGACCGCGACGACCCCTGGCACCTGGAGTGCGGCCGTCCTGTCGATGGAGACGATCCGCGCGTGCGCGTGGGGTGAGCGCAGCAGCTTCAGGTGCAGCAGGCCTTCGAGCTCTTCCGCCGGGACGTCGAGGGTGTAGCGGGCCGTGCCGGTGACGACGGCGGCGCCTGCCGGGGCGGGCACATTGTCGCCGAGCTGCCCGGCCCGGGATGTTGTGGTTGCGGCCGCGGCGGTGCCATCCGCGCAAGCCGGACGGGCCGCAGGATCTGCCACGCCGCCGTCGTGATTGGGCGTGTTGTGGGTCCCGCAGACGGCGTCCGCGATGGAGCGGTAGCCCGTGCAGCGGCAGAGGTTGCCCTTGAGGCTGCGGGGCAGGTTGGCCTTCTGCGCGTCATCGAAGGTGGCGGCGGTCATCATCATGCCGGCGGTGCAGAAGCCGCATTGGAAGCCCTGTTCGGCCAGGAACTGTTCCTGCACGGGGTGCAGCGCACCGCCCTGGGCGAGGCCTTCGATGGTGGTGACGGCCTTGCCCTCGGCGCGGACGGCCGGGTAAATGCAACTGTGTACGGGGGTGCCGTCCACGTGGACGGTGCAGGCCCCGCAGTCGCCGCCGTCGCAGCCCTTCTTGACGCCGAAGTTGCCCTGTTCGCGCAGGAAGGTGCGCAGGCACTGGCCGGGGCGGGGTGTGGCCCCGGTGGCGGTTCCGTTGATTTCGATAGCCATGCTCAGGCCTCCTTCTGCTGTTTGGGGGTGGATGCGGGTGCGGGTTGCGCGCTCGGTTGCGCGCTCGGCTGCGGCGACAAGGCGTGCGGCCGGCCGGCCGGTCCGGTCCAGAAATCGCCCGAGACGGTGACCCGTTCTTCCAGCAATTCCGCACGGATCTCCTCCGCAAGCCGGAGGGTCATGTCCCGGCGCCATTCGGGCAGCCCGTGGATGTCGTCGTGGTACAGCTCCGCGGGAATGGCCTTCCCGACGGCGGCCGCCAGTGCCGCGGGGCCAGCCATCTTGGCAGCGGTGAACCGCAGCTGCACGGGGCGCTTCGTGGCGGCCGTGACGGTGACGGCGAGGCCGCCGTCACCGTCGCGCCGTCCGATCAGCAGCACCCCGGAACGGCCGAGGTTGCTGAGCGAGAGCCGCCGGAAAGCCACTTTCGCGGACAGGGCCGACGCCGGGATGTGGATGCTTCGCAGGAGTTCCCCTGGTGCCAGGCTGTTTTGCCCGTCCCCGGTGATGAACGTGGCCACCGGGACCGTGCGGCTGGTGCCGCCGGGGCCGAGGATGGTGGCGGTGGCGTCCAGCCCGGCGCAGAGCGAGATCATGGGTCCCGCCGGCAGCGAGGTGCACAGGTTGCCGCCCACGGTGGACATGTTCCAGATCTTGAAGGATGCCACGAAGGAGTCGCAGCACGGCCGGAACAAGTCCAGGCCAGGCCAATTCCTGCCGGCAACGGACTCCGAAGCCGGCAGGGCGTAGAGCTCCGCGACGGTGCACGTCGCGGCCAGTTCAATCCCGGCGTCGCTGACGGTCACCGCCGGCCAGCCCGCTTCACCCAGATCCAGGAGCCGTTTCAGGACAGTACTGCCGTAGGAGAAGAGCACCGTGCCGCCGGCGAGCCAGGCATCGCCGTCGCGCCAGTCGGTGGGGTCCGTCGTTGGGACGACTTCCTGGATGGTGTTCATGTCCATGGGCCCTCCTGGCGGGGTTCGTGCGTGCGGGGTTCGTAAGAGTGGCGTTCTGGGTGGTGGATGGGGCCGCTGCCGTCCTTGAGCGAAGCGGCCGTGGGCGCTTCGTTCGATGCGGCCACACGGGACACGAGGATCTCGGCGGTGATGGAAACCGCGACTTCGGCCGGGGTGACTGCGCCCAGGTCCAGGCCGATGGGTGAATGGAGCCGCTCCAGCGCTTCAGCCGGCGTCCCGTCCGCCAGCAGCGCGTCGATGCGCTGGCGGTGGCTGCGCCGCGACCCCATGGCGCCCACATAGGCGAGGCCCAGGCCGAGCGCGGTTTCCAGCAGCGGGATGTCGAACTTGGGGTCGTGGGTCAGCACGCACACCACGCTCCGGCCGTCCACGCGCCCTGCGGCAGCTTCGGCGGCAAGGTAGCGGTGCGGCCAGTCCGTGACCACACGGTCGGCGGCGAGGAAGCGGCCCTGGCTGGAAAAAGCCGGCCGGGCGTCGCACAAGGTGACGTCATAGCCCAGCAGTTTCCCGGCCGGCACCAGTGCGGCGCCGAAGTCGTTGGCGCCGAAGATTAGCATCCGGGCTGGCGGCAGCCGGCTTTCCACAAACAGGGTGATGGGCTCCGGCTCAGGCACCGTGGTCCCCCAGCCTTCGGCCGGGGCCAGCCGGACCAGGCCGGCCCGGCCACCGCGCAGCAGGGGTTCGAGCTGCACGGCTGCCGCCCGGATCACGGAGGCATCGCCGCCCAGCAGGGCTGCCAGTGCGGCCGATCCCGCTACCGTGAAGCGAGCGGGATCGGCCACCAGCACGGGTCCTCCCCCGGCCACGCCGCCGGCGTCCAGCCGGCGGATGATGGCGAGGGAGGACGGCGCGTCTGCGTGGGCAAAGCCGCGCAGGGCGGCCAGGTGCAGGCCGGCGGTTCCGGTCGGCTGGATGTGGACTTCCAGCTGCCCACCGCAGGTCAGCCCGACGGCGAATGCGTCCTCGGCGCTGTAGCCGAACGACTCAAGGCGGCTGCCGCCGTCGCGCATTGCCGCAAGCGCGGCCTCCACCACGGCGCCCTCTACGCATCCGCCGGACAGGCTGCCCAGGACGTCCCCGTGTTCGGAGACCACCATTGAAGTACCGAGCGGCCGGGGCACGGAACCGCAGGCGGCCACGATGGTGGCGACGGCGCAACGCTGGCCGGAGACCGCGGGCTGCCACCTTCCCAGTGAGGGGATCAGATCCAGCATGGCAACACGTCCTTTACCACTGGGGTTCCGGACGGAAAGCCTGTCCGGAACAGAGCGCGGTCTTGCCTCATAGTCTCATTCCTTGCCGGTGTAGAGGGAGGGTCACGGTGGTTGGATTGAGGCGCCCGTATGGCCGGGTTACGCGCCCAGCAGGACGTTGATCGGCCCGCGGGCGAAGTAGATCAGGAAGCCCACGGTGACCACCCACATCAGCGGATGGACCTTCCTGCCCCTCCCGGACGCCGCGCTGATGACCGCGAAGGAGATGAATCCGACGCCGATCCCGTTGGCGATCGAGTAGGTCAGCGGCATGGTGACGATGGTCAGGAAGGCCGGCAGTGCGATCGAGAACTTGCTGAACTTGATCTCACGGATCTGTGCCATCATCATTGCGCCCACCACTACCAGGGCGGCTGCTGCCACTTCGAGCGGCACCACCGAGGTCAGTGGCGTAAAGAACATCGAGCCCAGGAACAACAGTCCGGTGACCACGGAGGCGAGCCCGGTGCGGGCGCCTTCGCCGATGCCGGCCGCGGAGTCGATGTACACCGTGTTCGACGAGCCGGACGTCCCGCCGCCCACCACTGCGCCCAGACCTTCGACGATGAAGGCCGACTTCAGCTTGGGGAACGTGCCGTCCTTGTGCGCCACGCCGGCACTCTTGGCAAGCCCGGTCATGGTGCCCATCGCGTCGAAGAAGTTGGTGAACACCAGGGTGAAGACCAGCATGATGGCGGCCAGGCCGCCGATCCTTGAGAACGAGCCGAAGAGATCGAACTGGCCCACCAGGCTGAAGTCCGGGAGGGACACCAGCTGGCCGGACAGCACCGGGGTGTTGAGGTGCCAGCCACCGGGGTTGTCGGCGCTGCCTGGACCGATATGCATGGTGGCCTCAACGACGGCGGCGAGGGCAGTTGTGGCGACGATTCCGATCAGGAGGCCGCCTTGGATCTTGCGGGCAACGAGGATGCCCATGACCAGCAGCCCGACGATGAACACGAGGGTGGGGATGGAGGTGATGGAGCCGTCGTTGCCGAGCTGGACCGGCGGGCCGCCCTTGGTGGGGCGGACGAACCCGGAATCCACAAAGCCGATGAAGGCGATGAACAGGCCGATGCCCACGGTGATGGCGGCCTTGAGTTCCTTGGGGACTGCCCTGAAGATCGCCGTCCGGGCCCCCGTGGCGCCGAAGAGGACAATCAGGACGCCGTTGATGACCACCAGGCCCATGGCTTCTGGCCAGGTGACCTCCTGAATGACCGCGACGGCGAGGAAGGAGTTGATGCCCAGGCCGGCCGCGAGCCCGAAGGGCAGGTTTGCGACGAGGCCGAACACGATGGTCATAACGCCGGCGGTGAGGCCGGTAACGGCTCCCACCTGCGCTGCCGGAAGCCACCCTCCGGCGACGTCGGTGGGGGCGTTCTCGGCCGAGAAGCCGCCCAGAATCAGCGGGTTGAGGATCACGATGTAGGCCATCGTGAAGAACGTGACAATGCCGCCGCGGAATTCGCGGGCCAGCGTGGAGCCACGCTTGGTGATCTGGAAGAAGCTGTCCAGGAAGGATTTTGCCGCCGGGGGGCGGGGTGCCGCTGTGTGCCCTGCGCCTGCGGGCGCAGCCTGCTTTTCAGTTGCCGTTCGCATTTCAGCGGGGTCCAGGATTGTCATTTCAGCCACCGGACCTAGTAGTCAATCCTGGAATCGAGCGTGTTCCAGGTGTTGAAGGGTTCCAGGATGGCAGGGGCCTGGGGGTCGCCCAGTTCCAGCTTGGAGACCGGCATCAGTGCATCCCGGTCTTCGTTCTCGAAGTACTCGTAGAAGACGGCGTCGTCAAAGCCCACGGAGGCGGCGTCGTGCCGGTCTGCGGCGAAGACCACATTGCCGATCCGGGCCCACAGGGCTGAGGCCAGGCACATGGGGCAGGGTTCGCAGCTGGTGTAGAGAGTGGCTCCGCTGAGATCGAACGTGCCGAGTTCGCGGCAGGCGTTGCGGATGGCGGTGACCTCGGCGTGGGCTGTGGGGTCGTTCGTGGCGGTGACCCTGTTGACGCCTTCGAAGGCGCGGCCATCCGCGGTGACTATGACGGCGCCGAACGGGCCGCCGCTGTTCAGGACGTTGGCTGTTGCAAGTTTTATGGAGGTGGCCAGGAAATGTTCGGCCGTGACGGTGGTACTCATTTTGCGACTTCCTTAGTGGCAAGGAAGCCCAGTAACCCTGAGACGGGGGACGCGCCAGTGAGATGGCTACCAGGCTTCAGCATGTGCTTTTGAAGGTTCGCCTGGTAGATAGCTTCCCGGAGTCCGGGTGCCCGCCTTTGGCAAGATCGAGATTAGCACCGGATGTGTGAGTGGCGCCATAGTTTCTGAAAACTTAATTTCGTGATGTGAAATTGCGTAGCAACGCGGGGTCACATATGGCCCATCCGGAGGCGCGGAATGGGCCGTATGTGACCCCGCGTTGCATTGACTTCCGTCGTGGCAGCATCCTAGGCTGACGCCACCTGGATCAGCAGACAGGGCCTAACTGAGCTGGAACGCCCTCACGCTGACCAGACAAGGAGCCATCCATGGCCCACCCGCACTCCCCGTCCCCGCCCAGGCTCTGGATCAGGAACCCGCTCGCCGTTTTCACCGCCAACGGGCTCGACGCCGGCGGCGGCATAGTGGTCAGCGGCGGCATCATCGCTGAGCTCGTTCCGGCAGGCGCTCAGCCGTCCGCACCCTGCGATAAGACCTTCGATGCCGGCAGCCACGTGATGCTGCCCGGCCTGATCAACACGCACCACCACTTCTACCAGACTCTCACCCGCGCCTGGGGACCGGTGGCCAACGCCCCGCTGTTCCCCTGGCTGCAGAACCTCTATCCGGTCTGGGCGCGGCTGACTCCCGGGAGCCTGGAACTCGCGGTGAAAGTGGCCCTTGCCGAGCTGCTGCTCTCCGGCTGCACCACGGCAGCCGACCACCACTACCTGTTCCCCGCGGGACTGGAGGACGCGATCGACGTGGAGGTCGGCGTCGTACGCGAACTGGGCATGCGGGCCACCCTCACACGCGGCTCCATGACATTGGGAACGGACGACGGCGGCCTGCCGCCGCAGTCCACGGTGCAGCGGCCGGAGGTCATCCTGTCAGACAGTGAACGCCTCATCTCGCAGTACCACGAACGCGGCGACGGCGCTGTCATCCAGATAGCGCTGGCCCCGTGTTCGCCGTTCTCGGTGACCAAGGAAATCATGACCGAGAGCGCCCTGCTGGCCGAGCGGATGGACGTGCGGCTGCACACCCACCTCGCCGAAACCATTGACGAGGAGGACTTCTGCCACGCGATGTTCGGGCTGCGCTCCGTGGACTATCTGGAAAGCGTCGGCTGGCTGGGCAACCGCACGTGGCTGGGGCATGGCATCCACTTCAACGACGACGAGATCGCACGGCTGGGAGCCGCGGGCACCGCCGTCGCGCACTGCCCGACGTCGAACATGCGGCTCGCGTCAGGCACCGCCCGCGTGCTGGAACTTGAGGCCGCAGGGGTGCCGGTGGGGCTGGGTGTGGACGGATCGGCGTCGAACGATGCCTCCAACATGATGCTCGAGGCCCGGCAGGCGCTGTATTTGCAGCGACTGCGGTACGGGGCATCCGTTCCCGTGGAGCGGGCCCTTGGCTGGGCGACGCGCGGATCCGCCGCGGTCCTGGGGCGCTCCGATATTGGTCAGCTGGCCCCGGGGATGCAGGCGGACCTGGCCCTCTTCCGCCTCGACGACCTGCGGTTCTCCGGCAGCCACGATCCGGTGGCGGCGCTGCTGCTGTGCGGAGCGGACCGCGCGGACCGCGTCATGGTGGGCGGGAAATGGCGCGTGGTGGACGGGCAGATCCCGGGGCTGGACGTCGCCGGGCTCGTCGCGATGCACTCGGCCGCGGCGAGGAAGCTTGTGGCGGGGTAACCCATTGCTGACCGCCGCACCAACTCTGGCCGCAACATCCGATCGTTGCTAGCGTGGCGGCATGAGCCCGTCGAAGACCCCGGCCGAGATCCTCACCATTGGCGGCACCGAGGTGCGCATCTCGAGTCCGGACAAGGTGGTGTTCCCCGAACCCGGACTGACAAAGTTCGATCTGGTGCGCTACTACCTTGCCGTGGCAGATGGTGCGCTGCGCGGCGCCGGCGGCCGGCCCATGGTGCTCAAACGCTTCCCGAAAGGCATCGACGCTGAGCCGTTTTTCCAGAAGCGCGTGCCCGAAAACCACCCCGACTTCATCGATACAACCACGCTGCACTACGCATCGGGGACGTCGGCCGAGGAGGCCGTCATCCGGGATGCTGCGGGCCTGGCGTGGGTGGTGAATCTTGGCTGCCTGGACCTCAACCCGCATCCCGTGCGCGCCGAGGACCTTGAGCACCCCGACGAACTCCGGGTCGACCTCGATCCGATGCCGGGAGTCAGCTGGTCCCAGATCGTCGACGTTGCGTATGTCGCGCGCGAGGTGC
Organism: Pseudarthrobacter sp. S3; assembly: GCF_050156905.1. Taxonomy (NCBI): domain Bacteria; kingdom Bacillati; phylum Actinomycetota; class Actinomycetes; order Micrococcales; family Micrococcaceae; genus Pseudarthrobacter; species Pseudarthrobacter sp. S3. Next base: position 3,674,594 of record NZ_CP189583.1, read on the forward strand.
TCGACGACGTCGGACTGGTGGGGTGGCCGAAGACGAGCGGGTCGCGCGGACTCCACATTCTGGTGCGGATCGCGCCGCAGTGGTCCTACCGCGACGTGCGGCTCGCCGCCGAGACCCTCGCCCGCGAGATCGAGAACCGCGCTCCCGGCCTCGCCACCGCGCGGTGGTGGAAGGAGGAGCGCGGCGAGAGCGTCTTTGTCGATTTCAACCAGAATGCCAAGGACCGCACCGTGGCATCCGCGTACTCGATCCGGCCCCTGCCCGACGCCCGGGTGTCGACGCCGCTCACCTGGGACGAGGTGCGCTCGATCCGTCCGGAACAATTCACGGTGCGCACGGTGCCCGGGCGTTTCGCCGATGCGGGTGACCCGCACGCCGGGATCGACGGTGCGGTGGGTGCACTCGACGGGCTCCTGGCGATGGCGGCCAAGCTTGGCCCCGCGGAGAAAGCGCCCCGCAGCGGAGACGGCTCCGGCCGCCGGCTGTCGGTAATGCCCCTCATCGAGGTGGCCCGGACCAAGTCCAAAGCCAATGCGGTCGCGGCGCTCGACGAGTGGAAGACCCGGCATGCAGACATCGTTCCGGCCCTGCATCCGGCCGATGTGCTCGTCGACGGAATGCGCGGGTCCAGCTCACTTTGGTACCGGGTGCGGGTGAACTTGCAGCACGTCCCCGAAGCGGAGCGCCCGCCGCAGGAGGAGCTCATCTCCGACTACGACCCCTGGGCCGGCAAGCAGTGGCCAGGGCGCCCGGGGCAATAGAGCTAGCGGCGCTGGAGCTAGCGGCGCCGGCTGCCGAAGCCCGGCAGGCCCTGGACCCAGCGGGAGAAGCGGCCCGGAATATGCTCCCGGTCTGCGGGCAGATGGAAGTCCGGATCCGTCCCGCCTCCGAGGGGAAGGTAGAACTCCTGGACGGCGGGGGCCGCCGTGTGCTCCGGTGCGACCGGCGTTGTGTCCTTCTGGTACATCTGATCCTCCTCTGAGGTGGTTGCTATTCCTGCAATGATTCCACTAAGTGGAAAATAACTTTTGCTATATGAAATATCCTAGACCGCCGGGTCTCAGTACGTCAACGGTCCCGAAGGCCCTCGGTCACAAAGTGATTTTTCAGATTGTGATGTACACCACCGCAAAGCTGGGCTATTGTGATATTCAACTCGTGGCGCAAGTCACGAAACCTGGGAGCAGCAGGCAGGGTTGTAATGAGCTGACATCGAGTGATGTCGGCTCATTTTTTGTTTGGGTCGACAGCAAGCCATTACGGCGTATCCAAAGTGCGCCTGTTTTCAATGTGGATTATTTATTTCACATAACGGAAGTTTGGAGCAGACCATGAGCAGCAACATCATCCTCGGCCACAACCAGTACGGAAAGGCTGAAGTCCGGGTTGTCAAAATCACCCGCGATACAGACCGCCACGAGATAGAGGACTTGAACGTCACCTCGCAACTGCGCGGAGACTTCGAGGCCGCCCACCTCGAGGGCGACAACGCCCACGTGGTGGCAACGGACACCCAGAAGAACACCATCTACGCCTTTGCCCGCGAAGGCGTCGGCTCCCCCGAAGCGTTCCTCCTGCGCCTCGGCGAGCACTTCACGTCCAGCTTCGACTGGGTCACCGGTGGCCGCTGGGAAGCCGAGTCCTACAGCTGGGACCGGATCCAGGCGCACGGCAGCGAACACGACCACTCCTTCGTGCGCAACGGCCAGGAAGTCCGCACCGCCGTCCTGGTCCGCGACGGCGCTGCAACGCACCTGATCTCCGGGCTCACGGACCTGACCGTCCTGAAGACCACACAGTCCGGCTTTGTGGGCTACCCCAAGGACAAATACACCACCCTCCCGGAAACCACGGACCGCATCCTGGCCACCGACGTTTCCGCCCGCTGGCGGTTCAAGACCGGTACGGACCTGAGCACCTTGGACTTCAACAAGAGCTACGAGGACGTCAAGGGCCTCCTGCTCGAGGGTTTCACGGAGCGGTACTCCCACGCCCTGCAGCAGACGCTGTTCGACATGGGCACCAAAGTCCTGGAAGCCCACACTGAAATCGACGAGATCAAGTTCTCCATGCCCAACAAGCACCACTTCCTGGTGGACCTCTCGCCGTTCGGGCTCGACAACCCCAACGAGGTCTTCTTCGCAGCCGACCGGCCATACGGCCTGATCGAGGCCACGGTCCTGCGCGACGACGCCACACCGGCGGACCTCGCCTGGTCCGGCATCGCCGGGTTCTGCTGACCCATCCGCTGTGATCGGGCCTGTCGAGAATCCACCGGGTTTCGACAGGCTCGACCACCGGGAGAAATCCACCGGGCAAGTGCCCACATTTTTAGCCAGACCACGTTAGCCAGACGAAGACGTCTGCCATGAACCAGAAAGTCTGCCATGAACCTCAAGAAAAAGTCCGTCGGCACCGTCAAGACCCGCCGCCAGCGTACTGACCGCCCCGAAGACCAGCGCCTCTCCCTCGGGAGCAGCTTCGCCTACGGCTTCCAGCACGTCCTGACCATGTACGGCGGCATCATCGCGGTACCGCTGATTGTCGGCCAGGCTGCGGGTCTCGCCCCCGCCGATATCGGAGTCTTGATCGCCGCGGCACTCTTCATGGGCGGGCTTGCCACCATTCTCCAGACCGTGGGTATCCCGTACTTCGGTTCCCAGTTGCCGCTGGTCCAGGGCGTCTCCTTCGCCAGCGTGGCCACGATGGTGGCCATCGTTACGGGCCCGGGGGGAATCCAGTCCGTCTTCGGCGCCGTGATCGTCTCGGCGGCCATCGGGTTACTGATCGCTCCGGTCTTTTCCAAAATCGTGCGGTTCTTCCCACCGGTGGTAACCGGGACCGTCATCACCACCATCGGTCTGACACTCATGCCGGTGGCTGCCAACTGGTCGATGGGTGGGAACAGAAAAGCCGAGAACTACGGGAGCATGGAGAACATCGGGCTTGCCGCCATCACCCTTGCCCTCGTTCTTCTGCTCAGCAAGCTCGGCAATGCCACCATTTCCCGGCTATCGATCCTGCTGGCCATGGTCATTGGAACCCTGGTGGCTGTGGTGACCGGAATGGCCAACTTCTCCAAAGTCGGGGAAGGCCCAATCGTTGCGTTCCCCACGCCTTTCCACCTCGGCGCCCCGACCTTTGAAGTAGCTGCGATCATTTCCATGGTGATCGTCGTCCTGGTTATCCTGACGGAGACCATGGCCGACATTCTGGCCGTTGGCGAGATCGTCGGAACCAAAATCGATTCGAAGCGGATTGCTGCCGGACTGCGCGCTGACATGGGCTCCAGCCTCCTCGCCCCGGTGTTCGGATCATTCACCCAGAGTGCCTTCGCCCAGAACGTCGGCCTGGTAGCCGTCACCAAGATCAAGAGCCGTTACGTGGTGGCAGCCGGCGGCGTGATCCTGGTCCTGCTGGGACTGCTGCCTGTCCTCGGCCGCGTAGTGGCCGCCGTTCCCACAGCGGTTCTGGGCGGGGCAGGCATCGTCCTGTTCGGCACCGTCGCTGCCAGCGGCATCCGCACCCTGGCTAAGGTCGAATACCGCAACAATATGAACCTCATCATCGTGGCCACCTCCATAGGCTTCGGCATGATCCCGATCGCCGCCCCGGCCTTCTACGACAAATTCCCCAACTGGTTCGCCACGATCTTCCACTCCGGCATCAGCTCCGCCGCCGTGATGGCCATCCTGCTGAACCTGCTCTTCAACCACCTCAAAGCCGGCAACTCCGAAAACCAGTCCGTATTCGTGGCGGGCACCGGCCGGGTAGTCCGGGAAGAAGACCTCAAATGCCTTACCGACGGCGACCGCTACGAAGGCGGCAAGCTGATCGACGCGGAAGGCCAGGAAGTCCCGGTGGAGTCCTCAAAGTCTGAGCACTAGCGTCACAGCCACCACGCAAAGCGCGAACGTACAGTTGAGGCCCCAAATCCGCGGATTCCGGGGCCTCAACTGTTCGTTCGCGCTTAAGAAGTGGGCCTCAAGTGTCCGTTCGCGCTATGACCGTGCGTTCGTATGTGCGTGCGCCGGGAGGACGACGATTGAGCGGGTCAGTTCTGGTTGAGCTCCGCAGAGATGGCCATCGCGGCCTGGCGCAGCAGCGGCACGGCGCGGTCGGCGAAGCTCTGGTCCACGCGGCTGATCGGCCCGGAGACCGAGATGGCGGCAGGGGTGGGCGCGTTGGGCACGGCCATCGCAAAGCAGCGCACGCCGAGCTCCTGCTCTTCCTCGTCGATAGAGTAGCCGCGTTCACGGATCAGCTTAAGATCGGCGAGGAGGGCATCAACGTCGCCGATGCTCTTGGCCGTGGGGGTGGGCATGCCGGTGCGGGCCACGATGCCGCGCACCACCTCGTCGTCCAGCTGGGCCAGGATCGCCTTGCCCACGCCGGTGTCGTGCGTGTGGGCACGGCGGCCCACCTCGGTGAACATGCGCATGGAGTGCATGGACGGCACCTGGGCCACATAAATGACCATGTCCGAGTCCAGTACGGCCATGTTGGAGGTTTCGCCGAGGCGGTCCACGAGGTTCTTCAGCTGCGGGCGTGCCACGGCACCAAGCTGCTTGCTGGCGCCTTCGCCAAGCCGAATCAGCCGGGGGCCCAGTGCGTAACGGCGGTTGGGCAGCTGGCGGATGTAGCCAAGCGAGACCAACGTGCGCAGCAGACGGTGGATGGTGGGCAGGGGCAGATCCGTGGAGGAGGAGAGCTCGCTGAGCGTCACGTCACCGCCCGCGTCTGTGATGAGTTCCAGCAGTTCGAAGACGCGCTCTACGGACTGCACGCCTCCGGAGGCTTTTTCAGCCATTCCGTTGTCTCCTATGGCTCGGATTCTGACATCTCTTATCCACATCGTGAAAAGAGTTGCTTAGAACACTCAACATACAGCACCCACAAGCCCCACGCGATGTCCCCAAACATGACCATCAAGGGGTTGCATTTCCACTTTGCAGATAATAATATCCATAATACGAAAACATTCGGTTGCACCAGTGGTCCGGCAACGGACCCAACGAGGAGGAAATTCAATGGCGAACCCGAGCCCCGGAAATTCGATCACCCTGCGCGTCGCGGCGCCGTCGAGCTTCACCGCCACAAGTGAGCTCGCTGCCGCCGTTGGCGCAGCCGGCGCCGCCATCACGGCGCTTGACGTCACGGAATCCCACCACGACACCCTGGTTGTGGACGTCACCTGCAACACCACCGACGACGACCACGCCGCCCGCGTCAAGGATGCCCTGAACGCGCTCGACGGCGTCACGGTCCAGCACGTCTCGGACCGCACCTTCCTGATGCACCTCGGCGGCAAGCTCGAGGTGGTCCCCAAGGTGGCCCTGCGCAACCGTGACGACCTGTCCCGTGCCTACACACCCGGCGTCGCCCGCGTCTGCCTCGCCATCGCGGAGGACCCGTCGGCGGCCCGCAACCTGACCGTCAAGCGCAACACCATCGCCGTCCTCACCGACGGTTCGGCTGTCCTGGGCCTGGGCAACATCGGCCCCGCCGCGGCCCTGCCCGTCATGGAAGGCAAGGCCGCACTGTTCAAGCAGTTCGCCAATGTCGACGCCTGGCCGGTCTGCCTGGACACCCAGGATACCGAGGAAATCATCATGATCGCCAAGGCCATGGCCCCCGTCTACGGCGGCATCAACCTTGAGGACATCGCGGCGCCGCGCTGCTTTGAAATTGAAAAGCGCCTGCGCGACGAACTCGACATCCCCGTCTTCCACGACGACCAGCACGGCACCGCGATCGTCACCTTGGCAGCCCTCCACAACGCCCTGCGTGTGGTGGACAAGAAGCTCTCCGAGGTCCGCATTGTTGTCTCCGGCGTCGGCGCTGCAGGCTCGGCCATCATCCAGCTCCTCAAGGCCCAGGGCGCGCAGCACATCGTTGCCGCCGGCCGCTCCGGAGCCATCCACTCGGGCAAGGAGTACGACGACGAGCACCGCGCCTGGATTGCCGCGAACACCAACGAGGACGGCTTCTCCGGAACCCTGCACGAGGCCATGACCGGCGCCGACGTCTTCATCGGCGTCAGTGCCCCGCACGTGATCGGCGAAGAGCAGGTTGCCGCCATGGCCGAGAACGCGATTGTCTTCGCCATGGCCAACCCGACGCCGGAGATTGACCCCGTCATCGCGTCCAGGCACGCCGCCGTGGTGGCCACGGGCCGCAGCGATTTCCCCAACCAGATCAACAACGTGCTGGCCTTCCCGGGCTTCTTCCGGGGACTGCTCGACGCCGGTGCCAGCGATATCACGCCGGAGATGCTGGTGGCCGCCGCAGACGCGATCGCAAACCGGGTAGCTGACGACGAGCTCAATGCCAGCTACATTATCCCCAGCGTCTTCGATCCTCATGTCGCCGCCGATGTGGCTGCTGCGGTTGCGGCAGCTGCGCACGCAAACGCAGCCCGCGCTCTCTAGATAAGGACTTACGAATATGGCTATCACTGTCACCGACCGCCAGCCGGTCGACCGCGCGGAACAGATCCTCACCCCGAAGGCCCTGGCCTTCCTGGAGGAGCTGCACCGGCGCTTCGCCGGCACGCGCAACCGGCTGCTCGAGGCCCGCCAGGCCAAGCGCGACGGCGTGGCCCGCACCAGCCGCCTGGACTTCCTTCCGGAGACGCAGGAAATCCGCGACGGCGACTGGAAGGTCGCCGAGGCACCCGCCGCGCTGCGTGACCGCCGCGTCGAGATGACCGGCCCGGCCACCCCGGCCAAAATGGCCATCAACGCCCTGAACTCCGGCGCCAAGGTCTGGCTGGCGGACCTTGAGGACGCCAGCACGCCCACATGGGCCAACGTCATCGACGCCATCCTGAACCTGCGTGACGCCGCAACGGGCACCTTGGCTTTCACGTCGCCCGAAGGCAAGGAGTACAAGCTCCGCACTGACGCTCCGCTCGCCGTTGTGGTGGCCCGTCCGCGCGGCTGGCACATGCCGGAAAAGCACCTGCTGATCGACGGCGAACCCGCGGTGGGTGCGCTGGTGGACTTCGGCCTGCACTTCTTCCACACGGCCAAGCAGTTGCTCCTCAACGGCCACGGCCCGTACTACTACCTGCCCAAGATGGAATCGCACCTCGAGGCCCGCCTCTGGAACGAGGTGTTCGTCTTCGCCCAGGACTTCCTCGGCATCCCGCAGGGCAGCATCCGCGCCACCATGCTGATCGAAACCATCCCGGCCGCCTTCGAAATGGACGAGCTCCTCTACGAACTCCGGGACCACGCCTCAGGCCTGAACGCCGGACGCTGGGACTACCTGTTCAGCATCATCAAGTACTTCCGGGACGCCGGCGAGGAATTTGTACTCCCGGACCGCGCCTCGGTGGTCATGACCGCACCGTTTATGCGCGCCTACACCGAGCTGCTGGTGAAGACCTGCCACAAGCGCGGCGCCTTCGCCATGGGCGGCATGGCCGCCGTCATCCCCAACCGCCGCCACCCGGAGGTCACCGAGGCCGCCTTCGCCAAGGTCCGCGCGGACAAGACCCGTGAGGCCAACGACGGGTTCGACGGCTCCTGGGTGGCCCACCCGGACCTGGTCCCCACCTGCCGCGAGGTGTTCGACGCCGTGCTCGGCGAGCGCGCCAACCAGCTGGACAAGCAGCGCCCCGACGTTTCGGTCACGGCGGACCAGCTGCTGGACATCGCCTCGGCCGACGGCCAGGTCACCGAAAGCGGGCTGCGGCTGAACCTGTATGTCGCCGTCGCCTACACCGCGGTCTGGCTCTCCGGAAACGGCGCCGTGGCCATCCACAACCTGATGGAGGACGCCGCCACCGCCGAGATCTCCCGCTCGCAGGTGTGGCAGCAGATCCGCAACAAGTCCGTTCTGGCGGATACCGGAAACACCGTCACCCGGGAACTGGTGGAAAAGATCCTGGGCGAGGAAACGGAGCGGCTCCGGACCGAATTCGGGGACGAGGCGTTCCGCCGGTACTACCAGCCCGCCAGCAAGCTGATCGCCGAGATCTGCCTGTCCGAGGACTACACGGACTTCCTCACCACCCCGGCCTACGAACTGGTGGGCTGAGGCATGGCGGTCTCCCCCACGCCGTCGCTCTCAGCGGCGGACCTCGCCGCCATCGACGCACAGCTGGCCGCTACCGACCAGCTGCTGGAACGGAACTACCCGGGCGACGACGGCACCCGCCAGCCAGTGCACACCGTGTACGTGCCGGCGGACCGTTTCACGCCGTCGTTCGCTGCCGACTGGGGCGCCCAGGCGCTCACGACTGCGGAGGCACACGGCGGGTTCGAGAAGCTCGGCGCGCTGCTGGGCCAGGACGCCGAACTCGCCGGGGCAGTAGCCTCGCGGGTCGCGGCCAAGCTGCGCACCGAACCGATCGAGGACCTGCGCCTCGACTTCGAGGATGGCTACGGCGACCGCGGCGACGAAGCAGAGGACGCTGCCACGGTTGCCGCGGCCCGGGCTGTCAGCGAAGCAGTTGCCGCCGGCACCGCACCGCCGTTCATCGGCATCCGGTTCAAGTGCTTCGAGGCGCCCACCAGGGCCCGCGGCCTGAAAACCCTTGACCTGTTCGTCTCCACGCTCGCGCAGGCCGGCGAACTGCCTGCCGGGCTCATCCTGACCCTGCCCAAGGTCACAACCGTGGCCCAGGTCCAGGCAATGGACTTTGCTGTGTCCCGGCTGGAGGAAGTCCACGGTCTTCCCGCCGGCCGGCTCCGCTTCGAGGTGCAGGTGGAAACGCCGCAGCTGATCCTCGGGCCGGACGGCACCTCCCCCGTGGCGCAGTTGCCGCACGTGGTTCCGGGGCGCATCAGCGCCCTGCACTACGGCACCTACGACTACTCCGCGTCGCTGCAGATCTCGGCCGAGTACCAGTCCATGGAGCACCCGGTGGCGGACTTCGCCAAGGAAGTCATGCAGCTGGCCGTTGCGGGCACGGGTATCCGCCTCTCGGACGGTTCCACCAACATCATCCCGGTGGGTGACGCGGTCGAAGATGCCTGGAAGCTGCACGGACGGCTCGTCCGGCGTTCGCTGGAGCGGGGCTACTACCAGGGCTGGGACCTGCATGCTGCCCAGCTGCCCAGCCGGTTCGCAGCCACGTATGCGTTCTACCGCGAGGGCCTCCCGGCCGCCGCGGCACGCCTCCGCAACTATGTCGACCACACCGAAGGCGGGGTCATGGACGAACCCGCCACCGCCCGGGCCCTGGCCGCCTTTGTCCTGCGCGGCGTCCAATGCGGCGCAGTGGGGACCGAAGAGGTCCAGGCGCTCGCCGGCGTCGAACTTTCCCAGCTGACCGCGCTGGCGCACCCGCGGCTGGCACACACCACTTCGAAGTAAGGATCCCACGATGGGCAAGTACTACACCCCACAGGGCGGCCTGCCGCCGCAGACGCATCTGACCACGGAACGGGCAATCGTCACGGAGGCCTACACGGTCATCCCCAAGGGCGTCATGACGGACATCGTGACCAGCACCCTGCCCGGTTTCAGCAACACCCGGTCCTGGATCCTGGCCCGGCCGATCTCCGGGTTCGCCACCACGTTCTCCCAGCTGATCGTGGAGATCGGCCCCGGCGGCGGCGCCCCCAAGGCCGAGTTTGAGGCAGGCGTCGAAGGGGTCATCTTCGTCACCAAGGGCAAAGTCAACCTGACGCTCGACGGCGAACTGCACCAGCTCGAGGAAGGCGGCTACGCCTACCTGGCCGCCGGTGCCACCTGGGGCCTGGAAAACGTCTCAGACGACGTCGTTTCCTTCCAATGGATCCGCAAGGCCTATGAGCGGCTCGAGGGTTACGAGGCCAAGTCCTTCGTCACCAGTGATTCCGAGGTGGAACCCACCGCGATGCCGGACACCGACGGCGCCTGGAAAACCACCCGCTTCACGGATTCCAGCGACCTGGCCCATGACATGCAGGTGAACATCGTGACGTTCCAGCCGGGCGGGGTCATCCCGTTCCCGGAGACCCACGTCATGGAGCACGGCCTGTACGTGCTGGAGGGCAAGGCCATGTACCTGCTCAACAACGACTGGGTTGAGGTGGAGGCCGGCGACTTCATGTGGCTGCGCGCCTTCTGCCCGCAGGCTTGCTACGCGGGCGGCCCGGGCGAGTTCCGCTACCTGCTCTACAAGGACATGAACCGCCAGATCCGCCTCACCTAGGCCGCCGCTTACCGGCCCGCCTCTTTAGTGGCCGGCCGCCTAAATCGCCGGAACCATGCCGGGTCGCTGCAAATTTGCGGCGACCCGGACACGGTTCCGGCGATTTTGCGTTAACCTGAAGTTACGTGAGTTAAGACAGGAAGATCCCCGGGTTGCCGGGGATCTTCCTGTCTTTTGGTTTGGGGTGTCTGGCTACTTTCTGTGGTTGGTGGCGTGGTCGTGGATGAGGTTTAGGGCTTGGTGCTGGGTTTCGGTGGGCGCGGCGAGTAGCTCGAAGGTGCCGGTGGTGCCGGTCATTTTCATGGTGTTTCTGGTCCTGGTGCCGAGGTGGCGGAGAAGGGCTTGGTAGGAGCGCGCCGGGGTGCCGTCGTCCAGGGTGCGGGTGCTGGCCTTCCGTGCGGCGGCGGTGGAGCGGTGCACGGAGGCGACGGGCTCCTCGGGGACGGGCCGGTCTTCGTCGGTGAAGGTCAGGGGTGTGAGGGCCTGACGCAGGTGCCAGGTCAGGTGCCCGGCGAGCATGCAGAGGAACACGTGGGCGCGGGTGCGTTCCTCGGTGTGGTGGTAGATCGGGCGGATGTGCAGGTCCTGGGATTTGAGGGTTTTGAAAATCTTTTCCACGTTCGCCAGGGACTTGTAAACCCGGACCGTCTCGGCGGCGCCCATGGTGTCCTCGTTGACGCTGGTGCGGATGACATAGATCCCATCCAGATCGGCTTCCCTGGCGATGGTTTCCGGGTTCCGTTCCCAGGCCAGGGTGGTGTCGGTGATGGTGAGGGTGAAGTGCTTGGCCATATTGTTCTTCCCCAGGGTTTTCCCGACTCTGAGCCCGGTCTTCCCGGCGTCCTTGAGCCGGCCCGCGGTCACGGCTTTCTGGATGGTTTTCAACCGTTCTTCGGTCACGTCAAGGAGCTCTTCGCGCTTGTGTTTGCGCAGGGAAGCCAGGGCGGGGTTGTAGCAGGCGATCAGCCGTTCCCCCGGGTAGTCCGGGTGGCTGATTTCGGCGAGGTTCTGCTGATCGAACAGGCTCATTTGCAAGGGGCCCTGGTCCTCGGCGAGGGCCTGGATGGCGGTGTTGCGCAGGGCGCTGACCCAGCCCAGGGCGGTGTTTTTCAGGTCCTGGATGCGGGCGGAGGTGATCATGCCCCGGTCCCCGACCATGACCATGTCTTCCACCCCGGCGAGGGCCTGGATTTCCTTAGCGATGGCAATGAAAGCGGTCGGATCCGCCGTGTTCCCCGGTAACACGCGGACCGTGACGGGGATCCCGGCACGGGTGGCCAGCATCCCGTACTCAATCTGCTCCACCCCGCGCTTTTTGTCCCGGGAATAGCCATGCGCGGCCAGGGGGTTGTGGGTGCCGGTCACCCACGAGGAGGAAAGATCAAACAGGGCCAGTTTCTCCGGGTTCGCCTCCGGGCGCAGATAGGTGAGGACCAAGGCTTTTTCAATCTGTGCTTGGCGGGTGCCGAGCCAGTCCATGGCCCGGTACAGGTCATCGGTGCTCACCGGCCCCAGGTCAGCCCCGAGGGTAGAGTCGGCGAACCAGGACAGGGTCGCCAGCTTCGAGGACGGCGCGCAGATCCGTGCGGCCAGCAACGCCATGACCAGATCCCGTTCCCGGCACGCTGGCCCCACCATCGCCTCGAACCCGAGTCCTCGGGCCATGGCGTACACGGCTTCGATATGGCCGTGGGGCAGGGAGCGGGTGATCTGCAACGCCACTCCGGCCTCCACCATCGTCTTGCCCGCCAACGACGCCTTCAGCGTGTCAATGGCTGGAGCCGGCAGCGCCGAGAGGTTGGCGAGGGTTTCGTGTTTGACCTTCCCGTCCTCCCGGAAGGAGCGGCGCAGCAGCACTGAGCGGTACTCGACCTCCACCCCGGACTTGTTCGTCCGGCGGGAAGTATTCACGGCTACATGCATGGCAGGCGCTGCCTTGGTCATACCCCGACAATACGCTTCACCGCGGTCGAAGTGAAGAGATTTTCAAAATAATTTAGTGGCTACAAATGTCGGTACAAAAATGGTCCTTCCCCCGGAATCCAGAAGGAAAACGAGGAAAGGACCAACGTAACTTCAGGTTAACGGCCAGTTCCCACCCGGCGGAAAATAAATTCCCACCCTATGGGAACATCTTAAGGCTGTCTGTGATTCCAGCCACTAACGTCGCTTTTATGCACACAGATCCGAGCCATTCCGTGATATCGGAAGGCAACGCCTCGCGGTTCGTTGACATCCTGCTCGAATTCGCGAGGCACCGGACCCTGACTGCAGCCCAGATCACTAAAACGACGGGCATCCCCACCAGCGCCGTGTACCGGCACCTTGCACTCCTGATGCAGTCCGGGCTGGTGGCGCAGACCCGGCGCCGCGGCCAGTACAGCGCTGGCCCGGAAACGCTGCGCCTCGCCGCCAACTTCCACCAGGAAGCCATGGTCAAGGGCCGCATCTCGGAGCAATTACAGCTGCTGTCCGATGAGACCCAGGAACTGGCCGCCTACCTGGTGGTCCGCGGTGCTGAGGCACTCTGCGTGGATGCCATCGAGGGCCCGCAGATGCTGCGCTGCAGCTACTCGCCGGGCCGCTCACTCCCCCTGCTCAGGGGCGCCAGCGCGCTGGCCCTGCTCGCGCATCTGGACCCCCAGGAACAGGGCAGGATCGTGGCAGGCCTTGGACTGAGCCAGGAGGACGCAGAGGACCTGAACCACGAGCTCCAGATCGTTCAGGACCGCGGCTTCGGCCTCAGCTACGGGGCGGTGGATGCCGGCGTCTGGGGCGTCAGTTTCCCCGTGCTCGACGACGGCGGCCGGCTTTTGGGTGCCGTCAGCACCATGGCTCCCGCGGACCGGGCGATCCGGCGCGAAAAGCAACTCATAGCAAGCACCCGTGACGCCGCATTGGCGCTCGGACATGGAGAAGGATCCCGATGACCAACCCCACCATCCAACACACGTGGACGGGCCGCGACGACGGTCCCGGCCCGGAACACCGGCGCTGGCACCACGCAGTGAAGACGGCCCAGGCCGGCACGGCCCAGGCTGGCACGGTCCAGAACGGCGCTGTCCAGACGGGCGCTGCCGGGATCGCCATCCTGGGATTCCGCAGCGATGAAGGCGTCCGGCGGAACAAGGGCCGGGTCGGCGCCGTCGACGGTCCTGCAAGCATCCGCTCCGCCCTCGCCCCCATGGCGGCCCCGGCGAACCTCGTGGTTCATGACCTTGGCGACACCAGCGTTGTGGACGGAAACCTCGAGGACGGCCAAAAGCGCCTCGGCGCGGCCGTCTGCCTGGCCCTGGACGCAGGCCACCTGCCTGTCATCCTGGGAGGCGGCCACGAAACCGCCTTCGGGACCTACACGGGCCTGCGCGCAAGCCAGGTCACCGATGGACGCCGCGTCGGCATCATCAACCTGGACGCGCACTTCGACCTGCGCGCCGAAGAGGTCCCGTCGTCGGGCACCCCGTTCCGGCAAGTGGCCGCGGCCGAGCAAGCCCTGGGGCACGGGTTCAACTACACGGTGCTGGGCATCAGCCAGCCCGGCAACACCGAGGCACTGTTCCAGACAGCCCGGGACCTCGGCGTCAAGTACCTCCTGGACGAGGAATGCACCGAGTCCAGGGTTGAGCAGGTCCGCCAGTTCACGCAGGACTTCATCGACTCCGTGGACGTCCTCTACCTGACGATCGACCTCGATGTCCTTCCCGCGTACGTCGCCCCCGGCGTCAGCGCACCGGCGTCGTACGGGGTTCCCCTTTCCGTTGTCTTGGACGTATGCCGTCACCTGGCCCGCTCCCCCAAGCTCACCGTCGTCGACGTCGTTGAACTGAACCCCACATTCGACGTCGACTCCCGCACCGCCCGCACGGCCGCACGCCTCATCCACACCATCGCCACCGAGCGATCCGGGCACCGGCATGCGTAGCCGGACGTCCGACTCCCCTCCCCAGAAACGAGCACAGATGAAGAACCGATTCCCGCGATTCGGATGGGCTGCCACGACGGCTGCCCTTCTGGCCGTGTTGCTGGGGCTGGCCGCGCCGGCAGCCCGGGCCGAGACGACCCCGGCGACCCCGTCGGCCGGAAAGATGGCAGACCTGCGCTCGGGCAAGAGCACCCTCAAGGTCGGCACCGACGCCTCCTTCCCGCCGTTTGAATTCACCGATGCCAACGGCACCAAGATCGGCTTCGACATCGACGTTGTGCGGGAGCTCGCGTCCAAGTCCGGCATCAAGAACGTCGAGTTTGTGCAGATGCCGTTCGGCAACATCGTCCCGGCACTGCAGGCAAACCAGATCGACGTCGGCGCTTCCGCCATCTACATCAGCCCCGAACGCGCCAAGGTGGTGGACTTCTCCGAGATCTACTACCCCGGCGGCCTGGGCATGTTCGTTTCCACGTCCAACGACACCGTCAAGACGCTCGCGGACCTCGCCGGCAAGAAGGTTGCCGTGCAGGTAGGCACCAAGTCCGTGGAGTGGCTGCGCCAGAACCAGCCGCAGGCCGAACTGGTCCAGGTCCAGACCAACGACCAGATGTTTTCCTCGGTCAAACTCGGCCAGGCCGACGCCGTGGTCACCGGGCAGCCCGGCGGCCGGTACTTCATCCACGAGCAGGGCGGCCTGAAGCAGGTCGGCGAGCGCCTGACGAATGAGAACTACGGTTTCGCGTTCCAGAAAAGTGATTCGGACATCCGCGAGGCGTTCAACACGGCACTGAAGGACATGCAGTCATCCGGCGACTTTACCAAGGCCACCGCCAAGTGGTTCGGCGACGAATCCAGCACCGCCACCGGGCCCACCAAGGAGCACAGCCTCTTCAACGTCTCCTCGATCACCAACTCCTGGGGCCCGCTCATGCAGGGCCTGGGAACCACGTTGCAGATCATCGCGCTGTCACTGGCCCTGAGCCTGCTGTTCGGCATGCTGGGCGGCTTCGCCAAGCTCTCGCACATCCGGCCCATCCGCTGGATCGGCAAGGTGTACGTCTCCGTGGTCCGCGGCACCCCGTTCATCGTCCAGCTGTTCTTCATCTACTTCGGCCTGCCGCAGCTGGGCATCCAGCTCTCCCCGATGGTGGCCGGCATCCTGGCCCTGGGCCTCTACAGCGGCTCCTATGTCACGGAAATCGTCCGCGGCGCTATCCAGTCCGTTGACAAGGGCCAGATGGAAGCCGCCCGGTCCTGCGGCATGAGTTCAGCCTCCGCCCTGCGCCACGTGATCATCCCGCAGGCCTTCCTGCGCATGCTCCCGCCGCTCGGGAACGAGTTCGTCTCCCTGACCAAGAACTCCGCGCTGGTGTCCTTCGTGACCATCAGCGAACTGTTCCTGGTGGGTCAGACCATCATTTCCCGCACCTTCGATGCACTGACCGTGTACGTCTTCATCGGCCTGGTGTACTACGTCCTCACAAACATCATCGGCCTGGCCGCAAACGCAATCGAGAAGAAGATGGCGGTTTACATCTAATGGCACTCCTGGAAACGAAAGACATCACCAAGTCCTACGGTGACCACCACGTCCTCAAAGGCATCGACTTCACCATCGAGCCCGGCGAAGTTGTCGCCGTCATCGGCCCCAGCGGCGGCGGCAAGTCCACCTTCCTGCGCTGCCTGAACCTACTCGAGACGCCCACCTCCGGACACGTTGTATTCGACGGCGAGGACCTCCTGGCGCCGAAAGTGGACCTGGACCGCCTGCGCTCCCGCATGGGTATGGTGTTCCAGCAGTTCAACCTGTTCCCCAACATGACGGCCCTGAAAAACGTCATGCTTCCGCAGATGGATGTTCTGAAGGTCAGCAAAAAGGACGCGGAAGCACGCGCCATGGAACTGCTCGAAAAAGTCAACATGACCCACCGGGCGCACGTCTACCCGAACCGACTCTCCGGCGGCCAGAAGCAGCGCATCGCGATCGCCCGCGCCGTGGCCATGAACCCCAAAGTGATGCTCTTCGACGAACCCACCAGCGCCCTGGACCCCGAAGTGGTCCATGACGTCCTGGATGTCATGGCCGGCCTCGCCGCCGACGGCATGACCATGGTGGTGGTCACCCACGAAATGGGCTTTGCCCGCAAAGTGGCGGACCGTGTGGTGTTCATCGACGGCGGAAAGATCGCCGCCGACCTCCCGCCGGAAGAGTTCTTCGCCGAAAGCAACACCAACCCGCGCATCCGGTCGTTCCTGGAGAAGGTTCTGTAGCCCGGGACCCCTTCGGGAACCTGCACCCCGGCAACACCGTGGGTCACATCCTGCAGCGAGGCTCTGTGACAAGACCTGCCACCGGGCCCCGTGATAGTCGTCGTAGGTCCGGCCGGGCTCTCCGGTACGGACTTACACGACCCGAAGGATGGAAATGCGCAGCGCCACAATAATGACCAGGAAGTCTTTGCTCGTTGGATCCGGCCTGGGGCTGGTGGCACTGATCACCGGCTGCGGCAAGCCCGCCGCCGGGGTCCCGGCACCCTCGCCGGCCACCCCCGCAGCGCCCCACGCCTGGTCCTACGACGGCGCCGAAGGCCCCGATCACTGGGGCGCGTTGAGCTCCGATTTCGGTTCCTGCTCTTCCGGCACCGCCCAGTCCCCCATCGACGTCGGAGGTGCTTCCGGCATTAGGCCGGCGCCGATCACGCTGGCCTATTCGGCTTCGGAGGGCGAGATGACCGACAACGGCCACACCACCGAGCTGCGCGCCCGCACGGCCCAGGGCATAACAGTGGAGGGCAAGCAGTATGACTTCAAGCAGATGCACTTCCACGCACCGTCCGAGCACACGCTGGAGGGCGTCCGCTACGAGGCCGAGTTCCATTTCGTCCACCAGGCCGACGACGGCGGGCTTGCCGTGATCGGGATCCTCGCCACTGTTGGGGCTACCAATGCGGCGTGGGCGCCGTTCACGGACGGTGTGCCTGCCGCAGCCGATGGGCAGAAGGTGGCGGCCGGCGTCGTGGACTTCCCGGCACTGTTCCCGGCGTCACTGGACCATGTCGCGTATGACGGCAGCCTGACCACACCGCCCTGCTCGGAAGGCGTGCGCTGGCTGCTCCTCGAGACCACCGTCGAGCTGGGAGCCGGGCAACTCGCCGCACTGCGCGCGGCGCACGCGGGCAACAACCGGCCGGTCCAGCCGCTCAACGGCAGGGACGTGGCTGTGGTCGATCAGTAGGGCCTCAGGGCACGCGCCGGCCTCAGACCGTGGCGGGATCCGTGTTGGCCCCGCAGAGGATCACGGCAACGCGTTCCCCGTCCGCCGGAACATAGGCGCCGGAGTGCAGGGCGGCGAAGGCCGTGGCCGCGCCGTGCTCCACGATGATGCGGTACTGCTCCCACAGCAGTGAGCGGGCGGCAACGATGTCCTCGTCGGTGACCAGCACGGCGCGGACGCCGGTACGGACGGCCACTTCGAAGCCGATCCGGCCGATCTGCCGGGCCCCCAGGGAGTCCGCGGCGATCCCGGAGACGGCCACGTCCACGGGTGCCCCGGCCGCGAGCGCGGCATGGAGGGTGGGCGTGGATTCAGACTCGACGCCCACCACTTTGGCCCGGCCCTCCACGGCGGCCGCGACCCCCGCCATGAGCCCGCCACCGCCCACGGCCACCACTACGGTGTCCACGTGACCCAGCTGCGTCAGCAGCTCGGTTCCGATGGTGCCGGCGCCGGCAGCGATCTCGGGTTGGTCGTAGGCATGGCAGTAGACCGCGCCGGTCTCGGCGGCGTAGGCCATCGCGGCGTTGTACGCCTCGGAGTATTCGGCCCCGTGCTGGATGACGTTGGCGCCGATGGCCCAGAGCTTCTTGACCTTCACGGCCGGGGCGGTCTCGGGAACGAATACGGTGGCCGGGACGCCGACTGCCGCGGCGGCGTAGGCGTTGGCGAGGCCGGCGTTGCCGCCGGAGGCCACCACGATGCCCACGTCGTCCTTCAGTTCGCCGCGCTCCCGGCAGGCCAGGACCCGGTTGAACGCGCCCCGGGCCTTGAAGGTGCCGGTGTGCTGCATGAACTCGCACTTGAACCACACGTCGTCCGGGAATGGGCCGCGGTCTGCCGCCAGCACGGGCGTGATGCGGATCCGCCCGGCAATCCGGGCAGCGGCTTCGTCGATGTCGGCACGTGTGACCATGGGGAAATCCTCGTTCCGGGTGGGGCTGGGTCCAATGTTCAGGCTATCGCCCGAAATATCCCACGAGCGCCGGTGTTGCCCCGGTTCCGATCCTCTCCTCAGGTCTGATCGGGGTTCCGTGGCAATGGCTGGCCCGGCCAGGCGGAAACAAGCCGACACGGCTTACTGTCGACCCGCTGGATTTACGTGAACACTGAAGACAAACTTGCCCGGCCTCACCCTGGACATCCCGCTGATCCCCGCCCTCTCAAGCGAAAGGGCCCGCACCTACGCGCGGCGGGACCGCAAGGAGCCCAAACGGGATTCGACGCGTCCCGGCGGCCGTGCGACGTTCTGAGCTGCGGCAAGTCCCACCGGCCTCTTCCAGCCCCCGCCCGTCCCGACACTCCCCTTGACTCCAGCGTCCACCTTCCCTAAACTTTTCATAAAGCAGAATCTAAATTCCACAAAGCGGAAACCCACATAGGGTCAAGACAGCGGAAGATAGATCAAAGCCCCTCCCCGGAAGGACCTACGATGACGTACACAGTGAACTGCTCCATCCTCTTGACGGAGCTTCCCCTGCTTGAGCGCCCCGCAGCCGCAAAGGCTGCCGGCTTTGACGCCGTCGAGTTCTGGTGGCCCTTCGAGACCTCCGTCCCCACGGACGCCCAGGTCACCGGGTTTGAGAACGCGATCAAGGACGCAGGCGTCCAGCTCACGGGCCTGAACTTCAACGCCGGCAACATGCCCGGCGGCGACCGCGGCCTGGTTTCCTGGCCCGCCCGCTCCACCGAATTCCTGGACAACATCGACGTCGTTGCCGGCATCGGCGAGCGTCTGGGCTGCAAGGCCTTCAACGCCCTCTACGGCAACCGCATCGACGGCGAATCGGCCGACAAGCAGGACGCCATCGGCGCCGAAAACCTCGCCGCGGCAGCTGCCGGCGTCGCGGGCATCGGCGGCACCGTCCTCCTCGAACCCGTCAGCGGCGCCCCCAAGTACCCGCTCCTCACGGCCGAAGACGCACTCAAGGTCATCGCCCGCGTCAAGGCGGAATCCGGCGTCGAGAACATCAAGCTCCTCGCGGATTTCTACCACCTGGCAGTCAATGGCGACGATGTCGCAACCGTCATCGAAAAGCACGCAAAGGACTTCGGCCACATCCAGATAGCCGACAACCCCGGCCGCGGGGCTCCCGGAACCGGTGAGCTTCCTCTCGGCGAATGGATCGCCCGCAGCCGCGAACTCGGCTACGACGGCTACATCGGCCTCGAATACAAGGAACCGGCGGAAACCGCGTTCGCCTGGGCCATCCGCCAGCGCGTCGCCCGCTAATCCACCATCAGACTTTCAGTAAAGGAACCACAATGAGCAACGTTGCAGTCATCGGACTCGGAATCATGGGCCTGCCCATGGCCATCAACCTGGTCAAAGCCGGCCACACCGTCACCGGCTTCAACCGCAGCCAGGACAAGATCGACAAGCTCGTCTCCGAAGGCGGCCAGGGTGCCACGAGCATCGCGGACGCCGTGAAGGACGCCGACGTCGTCATCACCATGGTGCCGGACTCCCCCGACGTTGAGGGTGTAGTCAGCGGCAAGGACGGCGTCTTCGCCAACGCGAAGAAGGGCACCCTCTGGATCGACGCGTCCAGCATCCGCCCGGACGTTGCCAAGCGCCTCTCCGACGACGCCCAGGAGGCCGGCATCCGCCCCCTCGACGCCCCGGTATCCGGCGGCGAACAGGGCGCCATCAACGCCGCACTCTCCATCATGGTGGGCGGCGAGGCAGCCGATTTCGAGGCAGCGCAGGACGTCCTCAATGCCGTCGGCAAGACCATTGTCCACGTCGGCCCGTCCGGCTCCGGCCAGACCGTCAAGGCAGCCAACCAGCTGATCGTCGCCGTCAACATCCAGGTCCTGGGCGAAGCGATCGCCTTCCTCGAGGCCTACGGTGTGGATACGGACGCGGCCCTCAAGGTCCTCGGCGGCGGCCTGGCCGGCTCCAAGGTCCTCGACCAGAAGGGCCAGAAGATGCTTGACCGCAACTTCGACCCCGGCTTCCGCCTCGCCCTCCACCACAAGGACCTCGGCATCGTCACCTCGGCAGCCCGCGAAGCCAATGTCGCCGTCCCGCTTGGCGCCGTCGTCGCACAGCTCGTCGCCGCAACCGTCAACCAGGGCGACGGCGGCCTCGACCACTCCGGCCTCTTCAAGCAGGTCCTGCAGCTCAGCGGCCGCAAGTAGGCCTAGCGACCAACCGATAGTTTTTGTCCAGATAACGCCCTCAATTCCCCCTCTACACGGCGTTATCTGGACAAAAACTTCCTTCAGCACACCAAAAATCGGGCTTCACCAAGCTCAGCCACCGAAGAACACAGACTTTCAAGGAGTACACAATGACGAAGATGCGCACTGTCGACGCTGCCGTCGCGATCCTGGTAAAGGAAGGCGCCATCGAGGCCTTCGGCCTGCCAGGCGCGGCAATCAACCCGTTCTACTCCGCCATGCGGAAGAACGGCGGTGTCCGCCACACGCTGGCCCGCCACGTTGAGGGCGCCAGCCACATGGCCGACGGGTACTCCCGGGCCCAGGACGGCAACATCGGCATCTGTATCGGCACCTCGGGCCCTGCCGGCACGGACATGATCACCGGCCTGTACGCGGCCTGGGCGGATTCCATCCCCATGCTCTGCATCACCGGCCAGGCCCCCGTGGCCAAGCTGCACAAGGAAGACTTCCAGGCCGTGGACATCCAGACCATCGCCGCCCCGGTCACCAAGTTGTCCATGACCATCATGGAGCCGGGCCAGGTTCCGGGCGCCTTCCAGAAGGCCTTCCAGCTGATGCGCTCCGGCCGTCCGGGCCCGGTTCTGCTGGACCTGCCGTTCGACGTGCAGATGGCCGAGATCGAATTCGACATCGACGCCTACGAGCCCATCGTGGTCCAGAAGCCCACGGCCTCCCGCAAGCAGCTGGAGAAGGCCCTGGACATGCTGACCGCAGCCGAGCGCCCGCTGATCGTGGCCGGTGGCGGCATCATCAACGCCGGCGCCTCCACGCAGCTGGTGGAACTGGCCGAACTGCTGAATGTTCCGGTCATCCCCACCCTGATGGGCTGGGGCACCATCCCGGACGACCACGTCCTGATGGCCGGCATGGTGGGCCTGCAGACCAGCCACCGCTACGGCAACGAGACCATGCTGGCCTCCGACTTCGTGATAGGCATCGGCAATCGCTGGGCCAACCGCCACACCGGCGGCCTGGACACCTACACGGCCGGCCGCAAGTTCGTGCACATCGACATCGAGCCCACCCAGATCGGCCGTGTGTTCTCGCCGGACCTGGGCATCGCGTCCGACGCCGGTGCGGCGCTGGACGGGCTGATTGAGCTGGCACGCGAGCGCCAGGCAGCGAAGTCCCTGCCGGACTACTCCGGCTGGGTTGCCGAGTGCACCGCACGCAAGGGTTCCCTGCAGCGCAAGACGCACTTCGAGAACGTGCCGATCAAGCCGCAGCGCGTGTACGAGGAGATGAACAAGGCGTTCGGCAAGGACACCACCTACGTTTCCACCATCGGCCTCTCGCAGATCGCCGGCGCACAGATGCTGCACGTCTTCGGCCCGCGCAAGTGGATCAACGCCGGCCAGGCAGGCCCCCTGGGCTGGACCGCCCCGGCCGCCCTCGGCGTAGTCCGCGGCAAGCCGGACGAGACCGTTGTTGCCCTGTCCGGTGACTACGACTTCCAGTTCATGATCGAAGAGCTGGCCGTGGGCGCGCAGTTCAACCTGCCGTACATCCACGTGGTGGTGAACAACTCGTACCTGGGCCTGATCCGCCAGTCGCAGCGCGGCTTCGAGATGGAACAGAACGTGTCCCTGGCGTTCGAGAACATCAACTCACCGGAAACAAACGGGTACGGCGTGGACCACATCAAGGTGGCCGAAGGCCTGGGCTGCAAGGCCATCCGCGTGGAAAACCCGGCGGACCTGCCGGCCGCGTTCGACAAGGCCAAGGCCCTGATGAACGAGTTCAAGGTTCCCGTGGTGGTTGAAGTGATCCTGGAAAAGATCACCAACATCTCCATGGGCGTTGAGATCAACGCCGTGAACGAGTTCGAGGAGTTGGCCGCCCGCGGCGAGGACGCCCCCACCGCGATCATCGCCCTGCTGGACTAGTCAGAAACCGATAGGAGGTACCGGAATGCGTGTGGTCATCGCCCCGGACAAGTTCAAGGGCTCGCTGTCCGCCCCCGACGTCGCCAGCCGCCTGAGCGCGGGACTGCAGTCAGTTGTGGCGGACCTCGAGACCACACTCATTCCGGTGGCCGACGGCGGCGAGGGCACCCTCGACGCCGCCGTCGGCTCCGGCTTCACCCGCCGGAGCGCCACCGTCACCGGCCCCACCGGCCAGCCGGTTCGGGCCGACTTCGCGGTCCGCGGCCGGGAGGCCGTGATCGAAATGGCCGCAGCTTCCGGGCTCGCGCTGCTGCCCTCCGTCATCGCAGGCGGCAGCCCTGACTCCGGAACGGCCACCACCGCCACGAGCCTGGGCACCGGCGAACTGATCCGGGCCGCCCTGGACCTGGGCTGCCGCAAGTTCATCCTGGGTGTGGGCGGCAGCGCCAACACCGACGGCGGCGCCGGAGTTCTGCAGGGCCTCGGGGCAGTGCTCCTGGACGCCGAGGGCAACGAGCTCCCCGGCGGCGGGGCCGCCCTGGCCCGCCTGGACCGGATCGATTTCTCCGGCCTGGACGTCCGGCTGGAGGATTCCCGCTTCACCCTGGCATCCGACGTCGACAATCCCCTTCTGGGGCCCAGCGGCGCCGCCTCGATCTTCGCACCGCAGAAGGGCGCGACGCCGAGTGACGTCGTCGCGCTGGACGCGGCGCTGACGAACTTTGTCTCGGTCCTTGCCGGCGAGATCGGCGTCCGCGCCGAGCATGCCGCCGTCGCACCCGGCGCAGGTGCAGCCGGCGGCGTCGGCTACATTGCCATCGCGGCGCTGGCCGCGGCACGCAGGCCGGGCATCGACGTCGTACTCGAATTCACTGAACTGGAGCAGCGGCTGGCCGGCGCGGACCTGGTGATCACCGGCGAAGGCAGCCTGGACGAGCAGAGCCTGCTCGGCAAGACCCCCATGGGCGTGGCCCGCGCCGCCGCGCGCGCCGGAATTCCCGTGATTGCCGTCTGCGGCCGCAGTACGCTGAGCCAGGAACAGCTCACGGAAGCCGGGTTCAGGGCAGTTCACGCCCTGACCGATTTTGAAAACAATGTAGAGAAATGTATGGCCGAAGCAGGCCCGCTGCTTGAAGAATTAGGTAAGCACATCGGCATGCACCTGCCTGCAAGTGCAGCGCGTACCGACACCAAGGAGAACGTCCATGTCTGAAGAAACCACCCTGGCGGCCGGCGCGTTTGACCTGGTCATCCGTGGCCAGCGCATCCTCACCACCGCGGGCATCACCGCCCGTGAAGTGGGCATCCGCGACGGCGTGATCGTCGCCATCGAACCGTTCGGCAACGGCCTCACCGGCGCGCAGGTCATTGACCTGGCCGACGACGAAACCCTGATCCCCGGCCTCGTGGACACCCATGTCCACGTCAACGAGCCCGGCCGCACCGAGTGGGAGGGCTTCGCCTCCGCCACCCGCGCAGCCGCCGCCGGCGGTGTCACCACCATCATCGACATGCCGCTGAACTCCATCCCGCCCACCACCACCGTGGAGAACCTCAAGCTCAAGCGCGAAGTGGCCGAGGACCAGGCGTTTGTGGACGTCGGCTTCTGGGGCGGTGCCGTACCGGGCAACAAGAAGGACCTCCGCGGCCTCCATGACGAGGGCGTCTTCGGCTTCAAGTGCTTCCTGCTGCACTCCGGCGTGGACGAATTCCCGCACCTCGAAGCAGACGAGATGGAGGAGGACATGGCCGAGCTCAAGTCCTTCGACTCCCTGATGATCGTCCACGCCGAGGACTCCCACGCGATCGACCGCGCCCCGCACCCGGGCGGTGACCACTACGAAACGTTCCTGGCCTCCCGCCCGCGCGGTGCCGAGAACAAGGCCATCGCCGAGGTCATCGAGCGCGCCCGCTGGACCGGCGCCCGCGCCCACATCCTGCACCTCTCGTCCTCCGACGCGCTGCCCATGATCGCCAGTGCAAAGCGCGACGGCGTTCACCTCACCGTGGAGACATGCCCGCACTACCTGACCCTGATGGCCGAGGAAATCCCCGACGGCGCCACCGCCTACAAGTGCTGCCCGCCGATCCGTGAGGCCTCCAACCGCGAGCTGCTCTGGAAGGGCCTGCAGGAGGGCACCATCGACTGCATCGTCTCGGACCACTCCCCCTCCACCCTGGACCTGAAAGACCTCGAAAACGGCGACTTCGCCGTG
Organism: Pseudarthrobacter sp. S3; assembly: GCF_050156905.1. Lineage (NCBI taxonomy): Bacteria > Bacillati > Actinomycetota > Actinomycetes > Micrococcales > Micrococcaceae > Pseudarthrobacter > Pseudarthrobacter sp. S3. Next base: position 3,699,234 of record NZ_CP189583.1, read on the forward strand.
GCCTGGGGCGGCGTCTCATCGCTGCAGCTGGGGCTGTCCCTGATCTGGACCGAGGCCCGGCACCGCGGCATCACCCTGGAACAGGTGGTGTCCTGGATGGCTGAGAAGCCGGCCGCACTGGCCCGCCTGCACAACAAGGGCCAGCTTGCCCTCGGTTACGACGCGGACTTCTCCATCTTCGCGCCGGATGACGCTTTCGTCGTCGACGTCACCAAGCTCAAGCACAAGAACCCCATCACGCCCTACGACGGCAAGGCGCTCTCCGGCGTCGTCCGCAAAACGTTCCTTCGCGGCAGCGAGATCGACGGCCGCACGCCCAGCGGCAAGCTGATCCGCCGCGGCGGCGTCTGAGGCGCAGCGCGATGGCCGTAAACGTCCACGCCCCCTACCCGCGGCCTCGCGCCGGCGCCCGCGTCGGCTTCAGCCCGGGAGCTCGTCCCGGCCCTCAGCCGGGGCTTCAGCCGCGCGGCCCTCAGCCGGGGCTTCAGCCGCGCGGCCTGGCGGTGTGGCTCCAGCCGTGTGAAGGCCAGGAGATCGACCCGGCGGTCTGGGCCCAGGCTGCCCAGGCGGTCCTGGCTCGTGCCCGGCAGCTCGCTCCGGAAGCCGGAATCCACCTGTGGACCGCGGCCGGAACCGGAACGCCCGACGTCGAAGGTTCGGACGCTGCCGACGGTTCAGCCGTTTTCGACGGCGCTGGCGTTTCGGGAACGGCGTCCGACGCCGGAAACGGTACCGCCGCCGTCGCCCCACCGGTCTCCCTGCCTGTCTCCCTGGCCGGAAGGCGCAGCGTCGTGGCTGTCGATCTGGCTGCGGATACCGTCCTCCTGGACGGTGTCCCGGTCAGCCTGACCTTCATGGAATTCAGCCTCCTGCGGTACCTCGTGGAGAACCAGTCGCGTCCTATTAAACGTGAAGAACTGCAACGCATTCTCGAGTCGCTGGACTGCCCCGGCGCCGCATTCCGCTCCATTGACGTGTACGTTGGCCGCGTCCGGCGCAAGCTGGGCTCCGCCCGCCACGCCATCGCCACGGTGCGCGGGGGCGGCTACCAGTTTGTGCCCGGACCGGGCAGCACTGTCCGCGGACCCGCGGAATACTGCATCTAGCTAGTCCGTTGCAGTCATAGATTGATCGCCGGCCACGGCGGTTGCCCCACACCCCCCAGTCAAGGATCCTCACATGACCCAGAAACTCCTCCCCGGAACACAGGCCCCCGATTTCGCACTGCTCAACGCAGACGGCCATAAGGTCTCCCTCTCCGATTACCGCGGACGCAACGTCGTTGTGTACTTCTACCCGGCAGCCGCCACCCCCGGCTGTACCACCGAGGCCTGCGACTTCCGCGACAACCTCGCCAGCCTGCAGTCCTCTGGCTACGAGGTCCTGGGCATCTCCCCGGACGCGCCTGAGAAGCTGGCGGCCTTCACCGGAGACTTCGCCCTGACGTTCCCGCTGCTCTCCGACCAGGACCACGCCGTGGCGCTGGCCTACGGCGCCTGGGGTGAGAAGCTCGTGAACGGCGAAGTGGTTGACGGCCTGGTCCGTTCCACCGTGGTGCTTGACGCCGAAGGCAAGGTCATGCTCACCCAGTACCAGATCCAGGCGCAGGGCCACGTCGCAGCACTCAAGGCAGAGCTCGGCCTCTAAGCTTCGCCGGCCTGACACTTGCATGGCCCTAGCCGAGCGGCTACGACGCCGGGACTTCCCGGCGTCGTAGCCGCTTTTTGGGGACTATTTGTTTCGTCCGCGTGCGGCCACGTGCCAGCGGTCCACGATTTTGCCGCCGCTGACCACGGTGACGTCGTCGACGAGGTTCATGGCGATGCAGACGTGATTGGGGACCACACGCAGCCGGTCTCCGAGAGCCGGCAGCGTTGTCTCTTCCGGCCACACAACGGTGGCGTGGTGTTCTGACAGTGCGGTGATCCGGGCGTCCGGATGGTCCAGGAGCCGCCCGAATCCGGTGGTCCAGCCGGGCCGGTCCCCGCCGAGGATCTTGCTGCCGGAGTCCAGGATGACCCTCCGCGGCATGAGGTCGGTGCCTTCATGACGGCTGACGATTGTTGCCGCGATGGTCAGTGCGATGTCTTCGGCCGCACAGCGTTCCAGTTCCAGTTGTTGGGCGTCTCCGAAAACGTATACGCCGGGCCGGACTTCCGTGGCTCCGGAGTCGCCAGCGGTGAGGGCTGCGGTGGGGGTGGATCCGCCGCTGCGGTGGGCGACGTGGAAACCTGCCGCGTTGAGCAGGCCTGCGGCTTCGCCGAGGGCCAGCCGTTCCTCGTCCATAGCCTTCAACGGCATGCCCGGAGCATAGCTGTGCCCTGGAAACGTGAAAATCCCCGTGACGCGCAGCCCACCCCGGGATGCGGCCTGGGCGACGCCGACGACGGCGTCAGGCGCTATCCCGCTGCGGTGATGGCCGCAGTCGATCTCCAGCACCACTTCAACCTGGCCGACGGCACGGCCCAGTGACGCGGCCATGGTTTCGGCTGCTTCCCGTGAGTCCAGTCCAACTGCGATCCTGGCTTTTACTGCAAGTTTCCGGAGCCGGTCAGCCTGCCGGGGACCGACCCAGAGCGGATACGCGATGAAGATATCTTTGGCCCCGTGCTCTGCAAAGACTTCGGCCTCTCCCAGGGTGGCCACGGTCAGCCCGACGGCTCCGGCTGCCAGCTGCATTTCAGCGATTTCGGGCACTTTGTGCGTCTTGACATGCGGCCGAAGGTGCAGGCCCTTGGCCCGGACGGCAGTTGCCATGCGGTCGATATTTCGCTGGAGCACGTCCCGGTCGATGATGATCTCCGGTGTGTCGATTTCCGCTGGGATGGTCATCATTCCACTCTACGTGGAAAGAGTCATCGCATACTCTATGTATACAACACCGACCGTCGCTGCGGACCCTCTGAGCGGAGATTCGTCCTTGCTCCAACGCTGTGAGCCCGGCGCGAACGTACACCTGGGGCCCTAACCGACTGGACGCACCATAGTCGAGCAGACGCACGACGGCGGGACCTCCCGCCGTCGTGCGCTTTCGCCATGAAGGAGTCGCCGGCGCCCACGGAGTCTGCCACGGTAACGGGTTCGGGAGCCATCGCCATGCGACCCTGGCGGGCCAGAATGACCGGGCCTGGGGCGCCGCGCGTCAGGGCTACGAACGCCGGTCCGAGTTCCAGCCAGGCTGCCAGGCTCTCCTCGGGTGCCGGTGCGGATGGAGCCACACGAGGTCTTCATCGCTGGCTTCGACGATGTGGCTGGCGGCCACGAAGCGTTCCGCCTTTTGTGCGGGCCGTGGCCACATCGGGGCCTATCGCCGGCCGACAATTGGGGTCGAAAGAGATCGTCACCCCCTCACGGGCGGCCCTCAGCAGTCCATGCGTGGCTTGGTCACCCGGCCCCAGCACGGCCGCGATCGATCCTGTATGGACGTGGGTGGAACTTTCGACCGCTGCCAAAGCCGCAAGCGACGTCCCGTTGATGTCCCAGCTGATGTCGAACGCGTAGGTGGCGCCGTCGTCGGGACCCAGCGTGGCGATCGCCGTTGACGTAGGCGAACTGCCGTCCCGGACCACTGTGACGCCATTAGCCTTCAGATGCCCCTCGATCATGTGCCCATGTGGATCATCGGCTTAGTGCGGTACAAGGTTGGTCGCCAGACCAGCCGCGCCACGCCCACAGCCAGGTTGAGGGGACTGCCTCCCGCGTGCGCCTGGACTTCGCCCGGCCTGCGGGGGTCGCTGATGGTGTCCTCGAGCGACTCGCCGATGACGGTGGTCATGGTCACCGGCCCGGTTAGACCACGGCTTTGAGCTGGATCGCCAGCGGGCAGGTGTTGGTGTAGCGGAAGACGCCGGAGAGCGAGATCTCGCGGTTCTGGAGGTAGGAGACGGGGAGTTCGACGTCGTCGGCCCCGAGTCCCACGAGGATGACCCTGCCTGCGGGCCCGACGGCTTTGGTCCCTGAGCGGACGGCCTGCGGGGCGCCGGAAGCGTCGATGAACGCATCGACGTCGAGCCCTTCGCTACTGTCCGACCTGGCGTTCAGGGCATGCGTGGCGCCGTGTTCGAGGGCGAACGCCAGCCGGCCTTCGGCGATGTCCGTGATGTAGATTTCGCTGGCGCCGAAGGCGCGGGCTGCCTGGGCGGCGATTGATGCCGATGGGGCGGGCGCCGGCGATCAGGACCCGGCTGCCGGGCTTGATCTGGGCGCGTTCGCAGGCCCAGAGGCCAACGGAGAGCGGTTCGATGAGCGCTGCCGTCCCGGCGTGCCATGCTCACCTGGATCCATCCCTTCGCCGGTTGATGTCCTCAAAGCAGGGCAATCTTCGACGTCCCTCGTCGTATTATCCACGAATTTCCTTCCCGCGGAGGGTTACATCACGCTGATTGCGATCCGTCGATTTCGACTTTGACACCCATACCCAATTCGGCCGGAATCGTGGTCCGCGGGGAAAGTCGCTGCAAAGAACTCACCATAGACGGCGTAAGTTCCGCCCAAGCACCCTCGGTGCTGATATAGACGCGCACGGAAGCCAGATCGGGCGTCGTTCCTCCAGCCGCGTCAATCACGTTTCGAAGGTTGTTGAGCGCGCGGTGTAACACCACCGGCAGAGAGGCCCGGGATCCTGTGATGCCCAAAACCAGAAACCGCCACCAGCCCCAAAATCAAGCAGGACCGGCAGCGGTTCGGTGGATCAACGCTGAGCGAGGGCCTACATCGAGCCTGAAAGCTGCGACGCTGTGGCCCGAGCAGCGGTACTGGTCTGGCCGGCGCTGTGGTCGGCAATGACGGAGGTCCGGCCGCAGTGCGGACACGTCGTTTCGCCGAGACCAGTGGGATCAGAGCAGTGCAGTCCGCCTCGATAGAAATAGTCCCGTGCGTGCCCGTGACTGTCCTCAACATGCTGAACGTCATAGTCGGCCACCCAAGCGTGGTCACAACCAGTGCAAGTGAAAACGAACCGTTCGAACGAAATTTCCTTAAGAATCATGCTGTTCTACTTTCGGTCTGCCCAATAATTTAGAGTGCGAAGGACCGCTGGCTACAAGGCCAGCCCGGCCCTACCCGAGCCCTCCTGATGTGATGTCGGTCACGGAAGCTCGTTCCAGAGCCAAAGCTACGCCTCAAAATTCATTTAGTCGAGACCTTTTAAAGATAAATCTTCATGCGGGCACTTCTTTACATTTAGGTCTGCAATGCGGGAGATGTGAGGTGTGTCAAGGATGTGAAAAAGGCGAGTCCCTCTGCGACATCCGCCTCGACTTGATCATTCCCACCGGCAAACGCAAAGGCCGCAACCCCAGCCTGGCTAGCATCCAGGGGCGCTCACCGAGCACGAGAAACGTCAGGCCTACCCCGAAGCTGTTGTCCAGGCCCACGCCGACTTCGCCACGCTCCAGCCGAGCACCTGACGCGACGGAACGCCGTGGTCAGCCATATCCGCCCAATTTTCGGCGAGTACTACGGCGACCCCCATTAAGGCCCGGTCCTCCTGAAGGTGTCGTGAACCGCCAAGTTTGCTTTTAGAGGGCGGGTGTCATTTTCAAAAGTCTTTTGCACGGGTGAGTTGATTTTCCGGGGTGGTGCATGTGACTGCTGAGCGGTGGGTTTTCCGTACTTGTCTGCACAATGCGTCCATTTGCTCAGTACACGCATGCACGATTCGACTGCGTTGCAACTGGGGGCCTGGTTGAAGGTATTGGTAGACGGTTTGGCGGCTGACCCCGAATTCCCGGGCGAGTGCGGCTTTCGCCTCGCCGGCAACGGCACGTCGCACCAGGTCGGCCGCCTGCCGGGCTTTCAGCGCTTTGCCCCTGCCTTTGTATACGCCGGCTTTCTTGGCTAGGGCGATCCCTTCGCCCAGTAAACGAGGACGATGCCACGTCCCCAGAGGGTACTTTAGAGATACAAGCCACATAAGGGCTACATTTGTCTTCGGATGGGCGAATCCACAGGCGACAACCCTAAAATCTATGTCCGAGTGCCGAGAATGAAAGACACCGCATCCATGACCCCCTTGAATGACCGCACCATCCTTGTCTCCGAAGCCAAGGCCGCTGAGGTGAGCCGGCCTTTGCGGCCCGTAATCGGACAGACGTTTGACGCTGTCTTGTTCGATATGGATGGCACCCTCATTGATTCGACCCCCGCGGTGCTTCGGTCCTGGCTCGCGTGGTGTTCCGCATATGGACTCGACCCATCCTTCCTCGACGGCGCCCACGGCCAGCCAGCACGGGATATTGTGGCTTCTCTGGTCCCGCCCGAAGAGTTCGACGCAGCCTTTGAGCGCATTCAACGACTTGAAATCACCGAGGTCGGCGGTATCACTGTCCTTCCGGGGGCCGCCGAAGCGCTCTCGGCGATCGGGGAATATCGCAAAGCGATTGTTACCTCGTGTACGCGGGCCCTGGCCGCGGTACGAATCACTGCTTCCGGGCTGGTGCCGCCCCGCGTGGTAGTCACCGCCGACGATGTCAAACGCGGCAAACCGGACCCCGAACCCTTCGCGCTCGGCGCCCGACGGTTGGGCTTCGAGCCCGGCCGCTGCCTCGTCGTTGAAGACGCATCGGCTGGCCTGCGCTCCGCGCATAATGCCGGCTGCACGACCCTGGCGGTGGCGGGCACACACCCCGCGGTGGATCTATGTGCCGATCTCATCATTACCAGTCTGATTGAACTCGAATTCTCGGCAACGGCCAGCGGCATCCACATCGCGCGGCGCGCGTCCCCAGGCGGGTAATTCCGCCGACTCCCACCAGAGTCCACGGAGCTCCGGTACAGCCGGGTAAGCGACGCGTCCCTTCCGATCCGGACAGGATGCCCGGTTACCCTCGCCCCGACACGCGGCCAGCGCCCGATCTCATCGAAGACGATCACCCGAACGCTAGTACGGGGACTGTGGAAATAGCGGTGCATCCGGCCCGACACGCCAGGCTGTGAGTCTGGCGGGAAGGAGCCGATATGACGGCGCCACTGGGTGCCGTAAAAAACACGGAGACCGCTACGAAAAAGAACGAGACTTCCGAGGCTGATGCGGCCCGGCCGAAACTCCCCGTACTTCACCAACAACCGGATACCGCCAAGGAATTCATCCATTCCTACCCAGAACTGAATTGTCGCTTTCGTGACTTCATCGATTCCGGGAGTGTGCGCGCCTTTGTTGCCCGCACCGCGTTGCCACGCCACACGCAAGAAATCAGGGTCGTGCACCAGGTTGAACAGGTCATCAAACCTCAGGCCAGAATCGCCTCTGGCCCACCGATGTAGTTTCGTCTGCATCCGCTGTACTTTCATCTGGGCACCATCGATTCGCGCCCACATGTCCTCACTGGTATTCACCGGTGAACCTCCAACGATTACAACAACTCCGCTACCTGACACACTGCCGCCCTTCGCCATGTGGCCGGCTTTCCCAGCCTCGGACTACTACGACGGCGCTGCCCCGGATGCGCCCTTCGACAGGCATCGCATCTATCCGCCAACTCGCTCGGAGTTAATGGAGCGGAACGCATTTCCTTGGTTTGAGCAGGCCTACATTTCAAGAGGCGTAACGACACCGGTTCCTCGCGTATACCTTCTCGTCTCGCCCACCGGACCCGGCCCATCAAGGAATCCTGAACCGTCCCGACTTTGTCACGGCTGCTCCCACCTTCACCACCAATCCGTCGATCAGGCTGCCGTCAGCTTCAGCCAGCAACTACGACTACCAGCCGACGAAGGCCTTCCACCTCCATTCGAAATACAAGCGCCTCGTGGCGCACCACCGTTAATGAGGAATCCCACGCGAAGGGGTGACGAAACCGGGTAAGCGGGTGTATGTTTTACCAACGCGGTCTTTCGCGTAAGTCATCGGGATTGTAACTTTCGGCAAAACCTGAGACGGAAGTTCATGTGCGGTCTTGTGCATGGACAACTACGTCTTTCAGCGTCCGAGGAGTTCCGATGACAATCCCTTTTCTTGTAGACGGCCTGCGCGGCGGTCTTGTTGTGTCCTGCCAGGCATTGCCGGGCGAGCCATTGTTCATTGCCGAAGGCGGAGTCATGCCGCTCCTGGCGGCAGCTGCCGAGCAGGGAGGGGCGGTTGGGATCCGCTGCAACTCTGCGCGTGACGTCCGCGAAGTCAAGGCATCTGTCGGGCTCCCTGTGATCGGGCTCATCAAGAAGCAATACCCGCCGTACGAGCCCTACATCACTGCAACCATGGCCGAGGTGGAAGCTCTCGTGGCCGCGGGTGCAGACATCGTGGCTTTGGACTGCACTCACCGTGAACGTGTTGATAGGCTCAGCCCCGCCGGGTTTATCGCGCAGATCCGGACTGAACACCCGGGCCTGGCCCTCATGGCAGACATCGCCACGCTCGATGAAGGTCTGGCAGCGGCAGAAGCCGGCGTCGACTTTGTCGGGACTACGCTCAGCGGCTATACGCCGCAGTCCCAAGGGGCACCAGCCCCAAATTTTGGACTGGTCGAACAGCTGGTAGTTGGAACCGCGGTGCCTGTCATCGCTGAGGGCCGAATCCGTACCCCGCAGCAAGCCCGCCAGATGCTTGACCTTGGCGCCTTCTGCGTGGTGGTCGGCGGTGCGATTACCAGGCCCCTGGAAATCACTGCGGACTTCGTCAAGGCCTTCGCCTAAACCTCACCCCCTTCCCTTCATGCGCGACGTCGTCGTCGCGCCGGAAATGAAAGTAGTCACCATGTTCAAGCAACTTCAAAAGGTCGGCAAGGCATTCATGTTGCCGATCGCTATCCTTCCGGCCGCCGGGCTCCTGCTCGGCATCGGCGGCGCGTTGTCCAATCCCAACACGGTCCAGGCCTTCCCGGCGTTGAACAACCCGACTCTGCAGGGCATATTCGGAGTCATGTCCGCCGCGGGGGCGACGGTCTTTACTAACCTTGCCCTGTTGCTGTCGATTGGTCTCTGCATCGGACTGGCGAAGCGCGATAAGGGCACCGCTGCGTTGGCCGGCGTCGTGGGCTATCTGGTCATGACCGCCACCATCAAAGCGATGCTGGACATCTTCAGGCCAGGGGCCGAACCTGTAGACACCGGCGTAGTCGGCGCATTGGTCATTGGCGCCGTCGCCGTTTTCTTGCACAACCGTTACCGCAACATCGAATTGCCGGCCTTCCTTGGATTCTTCGGCGGGTCCCGCTTTGTGCCGATCGTGACAGCCTTCGCCGCCATCTTCGTAGGTATCTTTTTCTTCCTCGCCTGGCCGCCCATCCAGCAGGGAATGGTTTCAGCCGGCACCTGGGTGGCTGGCCTTGGCCCAGTAGGGACGTTCTTCTACGGCTTCTTTATGCGCCTCAGCGGCGCGGTAGGCCTTCACCACATGATCTACCCCTTGTTCTGGTTCACCCCATTGGGCGGAACCGAGCTGGTTAATGGAGTGTCCGTGTCGGGCGCCCAGAAGATCTTCTTCGCACAGCTGGCTGATCCTAACCACGTTGGAATGTTCACCGAAGGCACCCGTTACTTCGCCGGCCGCTTCGCCACGATGATGTTCGGCCTCCCGGCCGCGTGCCTGGCAATGTGGCACTGCGTCCCCAAGGGCCGACGCGCCAAGTACACCGGCCTATTCCTCTCTGTTGCGCTCACCTCCTTCATCACCGGCATTACCGAGCCCATCGAGTTCATGTTCCTGTTCGTCGCGCCGCTGCTGTACGTGTTCCACGCCTTCCTCGACGGTGTCTCCTTCTTCCTCGCCGATATCCTGAACATCCGCCTCGGCAACACCTTCTCCGGCGGCGCGATCGACTTCACGCTCTTCGGTATATTTCAAGGCAACGACCGGACCAACTGGCTGCTCGTGCTGCCCATCGGCGCGGTCTGGTTCGCCCTGTACTATTTCTCCTTCCGATTCGCGATCAAGCGGTTCAAGATTGGCACCCCCGGGCACCTGGAGGACACCATCTCCAGTGATGCAGAACCGGAAGCCCAGGGCCAGGAAGAGCCTGCCCTCGTGCCGGCAACGGTCGGCCGCCGTGGCGAAAGCACAATCAATGCAGAAGCCGCCAAGGTCTTGGCAGCCCTCGGCGGTGCCGCCAACCTTGAAGAGGTAGACGCATGCATAACACGCCTCCGCGTATCTGTGAAGGACCCCGCCCAGGTTGATAAGCCCGCGCTGCGAAAGCTTGGAGCTGCGGACGTGTTTGAAGTCCGGGGCGGCGTGCAGGCGGTCTTCGGCGGCAAAGCCATCTTGTACAAAAACGCAATCAATGAGAGTCTCGGCCTCGACGACTGAAGGAGCACGCCATGCTGAACCCATTCAAGAAAAAGAGCGAGTCCATCTACAGCCCCGTCTCAGGGCGAATCGTCTCCCTCGACGAGGTCCCGGACCCCGTCTTCGCAAAGCGCTCTGTCGGCGACGGATTCGCCATCGAGCCGACCGACGGATCCTTCCGTAGCCCCGCGGACGGCGAACTGGTCCTGGTGGCCAAGACACTGCACGCGTTCGCCGTCCGTACCCACGAAGGAGCGGAGATCCTGGTCCACATCGGAATCGACACCGTCACCCTCAAAGGCGAGGGATTCACCGGTCACCGGCAGGCCGGGGACATGGTCTTCCGCGGTGACCTCATCATCAGCTGCGACCTCGACGACCTCAGGACAAAGGTGCCCTCCATGGTGACCCCCGTCCTGCTGACCAACGGCACCAAATTCTCTATGAGCTCACCGGAGTTCCAGGCCAACGGTGCGTCCGTGATCACGGTCCGGCGGAAATAAGGGAGCCAACCATGGAAGTAACGACACGCTGCGGGGACTTCGAGGAAACTCACTGCCACAGACCGGGCCACCGTGTCCAGGACCAATGGCCAGCGACGTGACGGCATCGACGCAGGCCAGCATCAAGCGCGTCTACAACAACAACGTCGTACTCGCGATCGAAACGGACGCCACCGAGGTGGTGCTGCTGGGCAAAGGCATCGGTTTTCAGCGTCGCCCCGGCGAGACCGTCGATACTTCCCTGGCCGATCAACGTTTCGTCGCTGAGGGGCCCTACCGGGCCCCTCAGCTGGCAGGCTTGCTCAGCGACGCACCCGCTGACCAGATCACACTGGCCCAAACCATCACCGAACTGGGACATGCAACTCTTGGCCTGGAACCGCGACAATCGCTCATGATCCCCGTCCTTGACCACCTCACGTTCGCAGTACGCCGGGCTCAAGAAGGCACCCACATCGACTTCCCACTCCGGTGGGAGGTAGCCCAGCTCTACCCGGCAGAAGCAGCGTTAGGCTGCCACGTTGTGACCCTGGTGAACGAACGCCTAAAGGTCCAGCTGCAGGAAGATGAATGGGTCGCGTTCGCACTGCACTTCGTCAACCAGCAGTGGACCAAAGGAGACTTCTCCAAAACCGTCGCCATGACCGAAACCATCAGCCGGGTCTTTCTCCGGCTGGCCGAACGCTGGGGCACACCGATCGATGAGAACGCAAGCAGCGCGGCGCGTTTCGTGACACACCTGCGCTATGTATTCGCCCGGGCCGCCAGCGGCAAACAACTCAACACCTCCCGCCTGGACGTGCTCACAGCCGTACGTCAGGCCTATCCGGAGGCCGCCGAGGCCGCCCTGGACATAGCCGAGCTGATCGGCAAAGCAATTAACCGGGTCATCAGCGACGACGAAATTTCATACCTCGCCCTTCACACAACACGCCTCTACGCCGAAATGAAAGAGCAACAATGACCAGCAAGACTGTAACCGTCGGGTCGTCCGTCGGCCTTCACGCCCGTCCTGCCGCACAGATGGCGCAAGCAGCCGCAGCCTACGACGAGGAAATCACCCTTACACTCCCCGGCAAACCGCCCACCGACGCCGACTCCTCCCTCATGATCATGATGCTGGGAGCAACCCACGGTGACACCATTACGGTAGCTTCCGACGATCCCGCCGCCGTTGAAGCGATCACGGCTCTCATCGGCAGTGAGCTGGACGTCGCATAGCTGCATAAGCACCGACGCAGGTTACGTCCCCGGCGTATGACAGAGGGCCGCAACTTTGGACTTCATTCGCCCGCCCTTAACAGGAGCGACGGCAACCGAAAGGCACCCACACCGTATGGAAATCATCATCCTTCCCACCCCTGCCGACGTAGCCCGCACGGCTGCCGACGTTATCGAACAGCTGGTTCGGCGTGGCCCGTCCGTTCTTGGGCTGGCCACCGGCTCCACCCCGCTTGGAACCTACCGGGAGCTCACCGAGCGGCACCGGAGCCGCGGCCTGAGCTTTGCTCAGGCGCAGGCATATCTCCTGGACGAATATGTGGGCCTGCCCACCGCGCACCCGCAGTCCTACCACTCGGTCATTCGGGACGAATTCACCGACAGCGTCGACTTCCGCGCCGGCAGCGTGCACGGGCTCAACGGCATGGCTGAGGACCTGGAGGCAGAAGCTGCCCAGTACGAGGCTCGGATCACTTCAGCTGGTGGGGTGGACGTTCAGCTCCTTGGTATCGGAACCGACGGACACGTAGGTTTCAATGAGCCTATGTCATCGCTCGGTTCCCGCACCCGGATCAAGACCCTCACCCGGCAGACCCGCGAAGACAACGCCCGCTTCTTTGACAGCTCGGACGATGTTCCAAACCACGTCCTGACCCAGGGCCTGGGCACCATCCGGGAGGCACGGCACCTGCTGCTGCTCGCCATGGGTGAGGCCAAAGCAGAAGCCATCGCCGCTGCGGTGGAGGGTCCAGTTGCCGCTAATTGCCCGGCCTCCGCGCTCCAGTTGCACCCGCACGTCTCCGTCCTAGTGGACGAAGCAGCGGCCTCCCGGCTGGCGCACCGCGAGTACTACACAGACACGTTTGGCCGTAAACCGGCGTGGCAGGGACTCTAATTCCGGGATCCGCAGAGAGCCTCGGACGGGTTCGTCAACCGGGACCTGCGCGCACTCACCGCACAGCTACGTGGAACCGACCCCGGCACCGTTACAGTCGGGCAGATGACCTATGACCTGCGCCGGCCTCGCCACCACGGACTCATCGAACGCAACACACACTCCCATCGCTACCGGGTCACCGACACCGGCCTTTCCACCGCAATGTTCATCAGCGCCGTTCACGACCGGCGGCTCCCCACCGGCCTGGCCGACCTGGAAACCCCGGTACCAACGAGGCTGCGGGCCGCCACGCGCTCCTACCAAACAACGATCGGCAACCTCACCCACATCACGGGACTGACCGCATGAGACCGAACCTGACCCAGCCACCAAAAACACGACCCAAACATCACGGGTTCGCCGACTTAGCCTTCTAGCCTTTGTGTCCCCTGCGGGACGCCCGTTCCGGGCTGAAAATGGTGCCGTGGCCGCCTGTCAACGCCGTGCCTTCCCCGCGGAGGGGAACTCGAAGAAGCGGTTGCAGGAGGTGTCCACGCATTCGACGATGAGCCGGTCGGTGGCGGAGCTGGCCAACCATCTGGTGGAGCTCCGGGTCGAGCGGGTGGTGATGGAGGCAACCTCCGATTATTGGAAGCCGGTGTTCTATCTCCTGGAGGCGCATGGGCTCGAGCCATGGCTGGTCAACGCGCGCGACGTCAGGCATTTGCCGGGACGTCCGAAAACTGACGTGCTCGACTCGGTCTGGCTATGCAAAGTCGCCGAGCGGCAGATGCTCCGTCCCAGTTTCGTCCCGCCTGCCCCGATCCGCCGGCTGCGGGACCTGACCCGGTACCGGATCGATCTGGTCGGGACCCGCACGGCGGAGAAGAACCGGGTCGAGAAGCTTCTTGAGTACGCGTGCATCAAGCTCTCTGTCGTGGCCTCGGACATTTTCGGGGTTTCCGGCCGGGAGATGATGGCAGCGCTCATAGACGGCGAACGGAACCCGAAGGTCCTCGCGCAGCTGGCACGGGCAAGCATGCGCAGGAAGATCAGCGAACTCGAGGAGGCGTTCACTGGCCTCTTCGATGACCACCACGCCTTCCTGCTGGCCCGGATGCTGTCCAGGATCGACGGCATTGATGCTGATATCGCCGCGGTCGATGAACAGATCGAGGCGCAGCTTGCCCCTTTCGCGGTAGCGGCGGAGCGTCTGGATGAGATCCCGGGCATCGGCCCCGTTGCCGCCGCGATCATTCTGGCCGAAATCGGGGTCGACATGTCCCGGTTCCCGACCGCGGGACACCTGTGTTCCTGGGCGAAGTTCTCCCCGGGCATCAACTCCTCTGCCGGGAAGACCAAGGGCAGCGGGTCGACCGGGCACGGCAACCGCTATCTCGCCCGGATCCTGGGCGAGGCCGCCGTCGGTGCCGGCAGAACGGATACCTTCCTCGGCGAACGCCACCGGAGGCTGGCTAGGCGGCGGGGCAAGAAACGCGCCATCGTCGCCATCGGCCGTTCCATCCTGGTCATCAGTTGGCACCTCCTGAAGGACCCGGATGCACGGTTCCATGACCTCGGTGTCGATCACTTCAGCCGCCGCACGAACCCGGACACCAGCAAACGCAATCACGTCCGCCAACTCGAAGCCCTCGGCTACACCGTCACCTTGACCCCGCAGCCTGACACCCACCCATATCGATAGCGCCGACCAACCGCCACACAGTGACGGGCACATCCCTACGCGCCAGCCGCCTTCAGCGCACCTCCATTTTCGGATCAGGCAAGGAAGCGGGCGACGGCGGAACCTCCCGCCGTCGTCCGCTTGCGTTTGGGGTCGTTCCCCCATCGCGCCGACCAGCTGGCCTCGGGGCGCGGTAGTTTGGTGGCATGACGGAAAGCTACCGGTATGACGTCGAGGTCCTGCATCTGCTGGTCTCGTCGGCGCACGCGTACTTCGGCCGGGCCCGCGAGGGTGCCGCGGATGTCCCCACCACGGATGCCGCGCGAGCCGAACTCGTGGCGGGCAAGGGCATCATCGGTGACCGGTTCTTCGGCAAGGCCGCACACATGGACGCGGCAGTCACGCTGTTTGCCATCGAGTCCCTTGAGGCCATCGCCGCAGAGCTGGGAACGGAGCCGTTTGACCCGCTCCTGACGCGGCGCAACGTTGTGCTCCGAGGGGCCCATCTGGCCCCGTTGCTGGGACACGACTTCACCCTGGAATCCCGGGGTGACCTGGTTCGCCTAACGGCCGGGCGGCCCGCACACCCGTGCGTCTGGATGGATGCGATGCTTGCCCCGGGCGCGCACAATGCAATGCGCGGGCGCGGCGGCGTGCGGTGCCGGGTAATTTCCGACGGCGTCCTGCACCGCGGACCGGCGGTGCTGGTCAGCCCTGTGCCGCTCGAGCCCGAGCGCGCCGGCGAGGCCACGGTTTTGCGGGCGTCGCGGCTGCCCTAGCTTAACGGCACCCTGGTGCGAGAGTCGGCCGCTGGCAGTTGAGACGTGCTGCTCCACCAGCACCGGGTTGCCGTCCGGGTCCACAACGATAAAGCTCCCCGGCCCGGTTGTAGCTTCAACGGCTTCGGACACGAACTCCGCGCTCTGGGCCTTGAGTTCCCGCTGGAGGTCGCGCACATCAGTGAAGGAATCCAGCACTTCAGCGTTCTGGCTCCAGCCCGGGTTGAACGTCAGCATGTTCTGCTCAAACATCCCCTGGAAGAGGCCAATTACGGTCTCGCCGTTCTTGAGGATCAGCCAGTTCTGGGTGATGTCGCCACCGAAACTGGTGAAGCCCAGTTTCTCGTAAAACGCAGCTGACGCCGCGATGTCCTTTGACGGTGAGGCTGATCGAAAAGGCCCCGAGCTGCATGGGTAAGTCCACTCTCAGGGGGGACGGATGTTCCGATGATACCCACACACCCATGCGCACGACGGCGGGAGGTCCCGCCGTCGTCCGCCCTCTGACTATCCCCGCTCGAGCCGCGCGGCCTTGGACGTCCAGTCCCACTCGTGCAGCGACTCGAAGCCGTCGAGGAGGAGGTTCAGGGCGGACTCGACCTCTGCCATCGACAGGACTTACAAGCTCGCCGACGTCGTCGAGGTCCACCGCTTCGTGGACACCGGACGCAAGCAGGGCACTGTGGTCCTGCGCGTTAGGTAGCGTGCCTCCGGATTATTTCTCCTCTGGGGATCCTTCGCCCTCGATGTCCAGGGGACCCGCCTCTTCGGGCTCAGACACTGCATCCTGGTGCGGATCGTCCTTGTGGCGGGCTTCCTCGAGGTGCTGCTCCAGTTTTTCTTCCGACTCCCGGCGGCGTTGACCTACGGTCCGCATTTGTTGCGTTGTCGGAGCGGCGTGGGCGTGCTGGTGCGGGCCGTGATCCTGCGGGCCGTCAGCGATTTTCTCAGTCATACTGAAATCGTCCCACCGCGCGTCAGTGTCGGGAAGGCGCCGCTTCATGTGCAACCGAACGACATGTCCAACCCGGACGACGGCGGGAGGGCCCGCCGTCGTCCGCGTGTCTCTGGCGCCCGCAGCGGATTGCCGGGCTCCGGGGTTGCGATCACCGACGGCGGAAACCCGGAGGCAGGCTGGGGCAAGCACTGCGCAGGGTGCAGTCGCACGCTGCTCCTGGGCACCCGTCAGGCGGTGGAGTGGAGGAACCGTTCCACCCCGTCCTCTCCCAGAGAGAGCCCGGTGTGAACAAAATCCGGATCGCCGCGACCTTCACGCAGCGCTGGGAGCCGGCACCCGTTCCCGCTCGCTTGCGGGTTTGGTTCCGTAGGCCAAGGTGGTGGTTCCCAGTCCTGGTGTTCACTCTTGTAGTGCCGGCCAGTGGGTGATATCCAGCCAGGTGGTTCGTTCTTGGTGCCTGGCGTGGGTTTCCATGCGCTCGTGTGTCTCAAGCGGTGATGTTTGGGGCAGGGTTGACCCAAATTCGATACGCCGGTAGTTCCGCCCTTGGCCCAGGCAAGGAGGTGATCTGCTTCGTTGTCCAGTGAATGGTTGGAACATCCAGGGAAGGGGCACTTGCCGTCGCGTAGCCGGAGCCAGTGCCGCATGGCCTTGGTGAGACGGTAGTTGGCGCGGCCGATCTCCAGGGGCGCCCCGTCCCGCGGGTCAACCAGGACCCGGTAGAACGAATCGGACCCGTTCGCCACGAGGTCCCTGGCCATCGATGCCGGGATCGGACCGTAGCCGTCAAGCATCGCCGGTTCCTCGGTAGCGCCGAGCAGGGAAAACACCGGCACCGTCACGAGGACGTGAGCCCGCGGTGGCGGAACCTGCCCGGGAGCATGTCCTGCCGGGTTCCGGTTGCCGAGGAGGGCGGCGGCGAAGATGTCGGCCCGGAGCTGTGTGAGGGTCAGGGGCTCGTCCGGGCCCTGCAGACCGCGGGCGATCGCGGTGGTCCGGTTCCAGATCCCGGCCGCCTGGTCCGCGGGGAGGTAGGCCGAGAGCCAGGCCATCCCGTCCTGATCAGGGGCGTACTCGACCCGACGGTCCAGGACACCCTTTGCGTGCCGCTTCTCAATACTCTCCGTATGGTGACGTTCCCGCCAGATACGGGACCTGTGACGGAACCGGGACGCTGGCATTTCCCCTGCGGGACAACCACCGGCCGCGTTCGGCTCATTCGGGTCCAGAAAGTGGGCTTCCAAGGCCGCGGCACCGGCCCGGTCAAGGGTTGCGGCTTCATCCACCATGGCCCGCGCGTGCTGCCACGAAATATTGCCCGCCTGCAGCGCGGACAGGGTCAGCGGCAATGCAGTCATGAGCATTTGTGACTGGTTCAGCAACGCACCCGCAGCCCGGTCACCGATGGTCAGCGCGCACGCAACCTCCGCGGTCACCGCCATCTCCTGCAGCTGCACCGGCGCACCCGGCGAAGCGACAGCTTGGACGGTGTCCGCATATTCCACGGCGGCCCGGGCCTTCAGAGCAGCCATCCGCGCCTCCACTCCCGCCGCGCCGGAGAGGATGTCCAGGCACCTATCGCCCAGTCCACCCAAAAGATCAGCCTCCGATGACGCTTCAGAACCGGACCCGCCAGCCCCGTTCAGGACGGAATTCAGCACAGCGATGGCAGCAATGATGTCCGCATATGCCTTCGCCACCGCCGCGTTTCCCATGTCTTCATCATCTAGTGAGGGTCTGACATTTAAGCGAGGATGGATTGGGGCGTGGGGCCCAAACGGGAGCCGGTCCTTGGCAATCGATGCAACCGCCCGGACCATTTCTCTGTTGTGAAGCCAGGGTCCCCGCCGGCCCAGGTCTCCTCGGACTGAGAAACGCGCCGTGGCGGGACGGCGCCACGAACGACGGCGCGAGGCCCCGCCGTCGTACGGCACGTGGAAGTATTCAGGTATGACTATCGATAATGATGCTGCCAACACTCCGGCGCCAATGGACTCACACGGTACCGACGCCCCGACCGAAGCCAGCCGCGGTTGGGACCACGTCGGCGCCATCATTGTCGATTCCACGCTCCAACGACGGCAGAACTACAACGAAACCGTCAAGCCTCGCGTCGAAGCCCTGGTCGAGGAATGGCCGGATGCCGCCACGACGAGCGGGTTCCGGCAGCACCTGAATACGGGGAAGCTCTCCGAAGTCATCGACTGGCCGTCGCCTGGCCGCCTGGCCCAAGTAGAGGACATCACGCGCGTGTTCGAGCGTCTCGGCATCGAAACGGTAGCGGAACTCCGCGGCGCGCTCAGTGATCAGACCAAGGGTGCCGTCCTTAGGGAAGCCTTAGCGGAGGTGCGGCACGTCAGTCCCAAAACGCTGGATTACATTGGCACGCTGAGCGGGATCTCAACGGGCGCGGACGTCGGCCAGGCCCCCCGCATCGAGGACTTGCCCTAACGGGAGATCACGGCGGTAGTCCTGTTTAACAGCTGTTCTGCTCCTCTAAAAGTGCTCCTTTAAAAGCACCCATCCGGCGCAAAATATGGTTCTCAGTCGTACTGAGGGACTGCCGAAAACATCCCGTCGATTGCTGCGGCCAGTTCCACGGGCTGGTCAAGGAAGCCCATGTGCCCGCCGGC
Organism: Pseudarthrobacter sp. S3; assembly: GCF_050156905.1. Classification (NCBI taxonomy): domain Bacteria; kingdom Bacillati; phylum Actinomycetota; class Actinomycetes; order Micrococcales; family Micrococcaceae; genus Pseudarthrobacter; species Pseudarthrobacter sp. S3. The sequence goes on from NZ_CP189583.1 coordinate 3,718,111, forward strand.
TACCGTCCGGCGGGCAACGCCGGCACGGGAAGCGATCCACTCTGCTGCCTCCACGAAGAACGGCGCTGTCTGCTCCGCACTGAGCACTGCCAGCGGCACGCTCGAGCCTGCCATGGCCTCCGGTCCGGGCAGCCAGGAAGCAAAGGCGCCGAACTCCGCTTCAAGCAGGACCCTGGCGTTGGCCCGGAGTGCTTCGATGAAGTCCGGCGACAGGAGCGCAGCGGCGTCCCCTGCTGCGAACCGGACGAAGGCTTCGGCTCCGCCGGCAAGGCCGTCTGTCTCCATGCCTGCCGCGATAATCGGCTGCACCGATGCCATGGCGTCGTCGGGATTGGCCAGAACGCTCAGGAGTGCCGGCTCATGCAGCACCGCACCGGAAAACAGGCTGGGAGCCTTCAGGACGGCGGCCAGCGCTATCAGCGCTCCGGTGCTGTTTCCATACACGACGCAGCGTTCCGTCCCGAGCGTCTCCAACAGGGCAATGATGTCGCCGGCGTGCTGCTCAACGGAGGTCTCCGCCCAGTCCTGCTGCAGGGGGCTGCGCCCGTTGTTCCTGCGGTCATAGGCGATGACCGTATGGTTTTCGGCCAAGAGCCGGGCCATCTCAACGTACTGCCGGGCGTCACCTCCGGCGCCGGGGACCAGCAGCACTGGCGCCCCGTGGCCTGCCACGTCAACGTGGATCGTGGTGCCGTTGGCTTCCACCAAGGCAACTCCTTCAACTGTGCTCATCGTCTTCACCTTTCCGAATGCGGTTTGTCCTTCACTTCCATTGGACGCCCGGGCGCGCTCCGGCGTCCAAGACCGCTATGGACTCGGACGATCACAAATTTTTATGATGGGGCATGGAGATCCGCCAACTCCGGCGATTCCTTGTGCTGGCTGAGGAACTGCACTTCGGCAAAGCCGCCGCCCGGCTCCACATCGCCCAGCCGGCGCTGAGCCAGGAGCTCAAGTCCTTGGAAAGAGCACTCGGACTCCGGCTCCTGGACCGGACACACAACCACGTTGCGCTCACAGATGCCGGCCGCCGCCTGAAGGACGAAGCAGAACGTATTATCCAGTCCCACGACGCCGCGGTAACGGCCATGGACGAACTCCGCAGTCCCACACGCGGCACACTCAAACTGGGGGTGGCAGTGGGCGTAGCGTACCCGCTGCTGGCGGAACTGCTCAGCGGACTCGGTTCGGCTGAGGTCGCGCCGGAGGTAGACGTCAAACCGGCGGCGGCGAGGGAGGGCGTCCTGAAGCTTCTCGCCGGGGACTTTGATGCGATTTTCATCCATGCAGTGCCACCCCGCGATGAACGGCTGGGCGTGCTGACCCTGGAATCGGAGCCAATGGGTGTTGCCGTTCCGTCCGGCAGCCGGCTGGCCGGCCTGGCGGCCGTGGGCCCCGAGGATCTGAACGGGCAGGCGCTGATCTGGTTACAGCGCGACGGCGACCCCGACGTTCGCGAGCGGGTACTCGGCCTGATGATGGACGGCGGGATGCTCCCCGGCCCGCACCGCTGGTCGCCAAGCATCGCAACCACCATGAGCCTGGTGTCTGCCGGTCTTGGCGTGTCCTTCAAAGTGCCGCACCAGGTGGTGCCCGGCGATCCGCCCGGCGTCGTGTGGCGCCCGTTTGCCGGGGTGTCCTATCCCGTGCCCACTGTGCTGGTCTGGCTCCGGAACGACTCCTCGCCCTTGGTCACTCAGCTGGTTGCCCAGGCCCGGCGGTACGTGGCGAAGCAAGCGTAACTGCGGCGTTCCGGCGCCTCAGGTGGGGCCGGTGCACACTTAGCGTGTGAAGCCGATTCTGCTGCTTGCATCCCTCGCTGAGGACGCCGCCGCCGGGGGGGGGGGGGGGGGGGGGGGGGGAGAGTACCAGGCGTATCTTCGTTTTGGCGGCCTGGCTCCGGACCAGCTGAAACGCATCAGGATGGAAGCGGCACCCTTGCCGGTGAACCTCGCAAGAATCAGGCCGCTACCCAGGACTTTGCATTAGCCCTGCTCACCCTGCATACAACGACGCTTCCTCCCGCCGTCGGCCGGCCCCCGCGCCGAGGGTAAGAAGGCTACGTCGCCGTCCAGCGTGTCGCAGCCCGGACCCGTCGCCAGTTGGCGCCGATACTGCCAAACTGGGCCAATGAATGAGGCGCTCCCACCGTCCCGCAGGCCCGGCATCCGGGCTGCGATGTTTGTCGATTTCGACAATGTCTTCACCGGCCTGCAGGCGCTGGATCCCCTGGCGGCGAAGCGCTTTGCCGAAGACCCGAAGCACTGGGCCGACGCGTTGTCAGCAGGAGGGTCCGGGGAGGACGCCCGCAGGTTCCTGATCCGCAACTGCTACCTGAATCCGGTCGTGTACTCGAAATACAGAACATACTGGACCCGCGCCGGCTTCCGCGTGATCGACTGTCCGTCGCTGACGCAGCGGGGCAAGAGCAGCACGGACATCAACCTGGTCCTTGACGCCATGGACGCACTGTCCGGCAAGGTTGGCATCGAAGAGTTCTTCATCGCTTCCGCTGACGCCGATTTCACGTCCCTGATCCAACGGTTCCGGGCCGCAGACCGGATGACCACAGTCATCGCAGCCGGCGCCGTAGCGTTCGCGTACCGGGAGATGGCGGACCATGTGGTGGAATCCCACGACTTCGTCGCCATCCTCAACGGCTCAACCGTGGAACCGGTTCGTGCGGTGGCGTCCGGCGAGCAACAGAGTGTCCCGGCCGCCGCGAAGGCAAAGACCAAATCCGCCTCGCCCGCCATCCGTGAGGTCCTTGAGTTCGTCCGCGCCGCTCCGGGACCGGTAAACGGCGCGATGGTGGCCCACCGGGCCCTCACGGCGGAGCCATCCCTGAAGACCGACTGGGGCGGCTGGGGAAAGTTCGGGACCTGGGTGTCCCAGATCGGTCAGGGTGTGGAATACTCCCCGGCCCAAGGTGGCTGGGTCTGGGACGCGAAGCGGTTCGCGAGCGAGGATCTGCCCGCACCTGCGGACCTCCAACCCGGCATCGAGGAACAGGTCACCAGGGTCACCGATGTGCCCGCACTTTCAGCAGCCCAGTTCCGGCAGATGTTCCAGGCCATGGCAGCCAGGCTTCACGAGCATCCGCTCAACCGCACCGAACTGTCCCGCATGGTGCGCGACGACTGCGTCACCGCGGACCAGCCGGTCTCCCGCAACGCCGTGAGCTTTGTCCTTCAAGGCCTGGCCTACGTCAATTTCCCGCTCACCGACGAAGCGACGGCGGAAGGCCTGGCCGCAGCCTGGACCGCGAACGTGGAGGAACTCTGCCGGGTGGCGCTCCTGGAGTTCGACGCCGCCGAGAAGCTTGCCGTCCGGCGCTGGGCCAGCGGCGGACTACTGGACGCTTAACAGCAGGTAAGGCGGGCGAAGTTTCTTGGTTGGCCCCGGACAGCTTTTCGTGCAGCCTGAGAGAATGGCCCAATGGAGATCGCACTGGGACTTCTGGTACTTGTCGCAGTGGTCTGTGCCGGGAGTGCACTTGGCCGTAAGCTCAACATTTCCGTTCCGCTGCTGCTGGTCCTGGCGGGCGTCGCCGGTTCCTTCCTGCCCTTCGTTGCGCGCATTGAGCTGAACCCGGAACTGGTCCTCGTGGGCTTGTTACCGCCGCTGCTTTACGCCGCGGCGCTGCGGACTTCCCTCTTCGATTTCCGCTCCAACCGCCGCGCCATCGGGCTGCTCTCCGTGGGCTACGTCATTTTCGGCACCATCACCGTGGGCTTTGTGGTCTGGTGGCTGTTCCCTGAAATCCCGTTGGCCGCAGCAATCGCCCTCGGCGCCGTCCTGGCGCCGCCGGATGCTGTGGCCGCGACAGCGATCGCCCGGAAGGTAGGGATGCCGCGCAGGATCGTCACCATCCTTGAGGGTGAATCCCTCGTCAACGACGCAACGGCACTGATCTGCCTCCGCGCTGCCATTGCCGCCATCTCGGGGTCAGTGTCCGCAGCGGAGATCGCCGGTGGATTCCTGCTCGCGGCCGGGGGCGGGGTGGTAACCGGCATGGCCGCCGCCTACGTGCTCACCGAGCTTCGGAAGCGGATCCGGAACGTCCCCATCAACACTTCAACGTCGCTTGTGGCCCCCTTGGTCGCGTACCTTCCGGCGGAGGCGATACACGCCTCCGGTGTCCTCGCCGTCGTCGTTACCGGCCTGATAATGGGCACCAAGGCGCCATCCATGCCCAACGGTGCCGCCCGGCTGAGCCAGCGCAGCAACTGGAACACGGTGCAGTTCCTTCTGGAAAATGCGGTGTTTCTGCTGATCGGCCTACAGGTACGGACCATCATCGAGGGCGTCCAGGACGACTCCCTTGGCGCAGGCCGGATCTGGGCCGGCTGTGCTGTGATCCTGCTGGCGGTGCTGCTGCTCCGGCCGGTGTGGGTGTTTCCGGCGACGTACCTGCCCAGGCTGATTCCGGCCGTGCGGCGGGACGACCCGGCGCCGCCGTGGTGGTTCGCGGCGATTGTCTCCTGGGCCGGGATGCGAGGGGTGGTCACCCTGGCCGCGGTGCTGGTGCTGCCCGCGGATTTGGTGCACCGTCCGGTGCTGATCCTGGCTGCCCTGGTGGTGGTGGGCGGCACGCTGACGCTGCAGGGTTTCACTCTTCCGGCACTGGTCCGCGTCCTGCGGGTCCAGGGCCCGGACCAGCGCGAGGACGCACTGAACCAGGCATCGCTGATGCAGCGGGCCACCGCTGCCGGCGTGGCCCGCCTGCAGGAACTGCGTACGGATGACGATCCGCCGGAGGTCGTGGCCATGCTGAAACGGCGCACCCAGGAGCGCGGGTTGGCTGCCTGGGAACGGCTCGGCCGGCCGTCGGCGGAAGCCGCGACCCCCAGCGAGCGCTACGCCCGGCTACGGCTTGCCATGCTGGAAGCAGAAAGGGCCACGGTGCTGGAGCTGCGGCGCGGCGGCGCCTACGCCCAGGAGGTCCTCAGTGACGTCCTCGAGCGGCTGGACGTTGAGGAATCCATGCTGGACGTGGCGCTGGACGAGGTGGACACTTCCGGCGAGGGCGGCGGCGAAGGGATCGCGAGGCCGGGCGGGGTGTGCGGCCACCTGGAGTCGGCCCGGTCCCTGGAGGTGCCCCGCGGCGCCTACTGCGCGGGCTGTCTGAGGGAAGGCACGACGACGGTTCACTTGCGGATGTGCCTGGCCTGCGGCAACGTGGGGTGCTGTGATTCGTCGCCCGGAACCCACGCTTCCAAGCACTTCGACGGGACCCGGCACCCGGTCATGCGGAGCATCGAGCCGGGAGAAGACTGGCGCTGGTGCTACCAGGACGACCTGCTGGGGTGACGAAGGAGGTCCGTGGCGGGGAGCTAACCTTCGGGCATCTGGATTACACCGAGCTGCTGCATCAGCCCGAGGTCATCGCGGTCCGACCAGTGCTCGACGATCTTTCCGTTTTGGACCCGATGGATCGCCACCGCGGTCTCACGTAGTTCGGCGCCTGTGGGAGGCAGCGGTCCGGGGAGGTCGCCCTCATGTCGACCGGTCGCCGTCAGCCTGGTGACCACTTTGTCCCCTTCGGCGACCTGGTCCTGAATCTCGTGGGTGCCCGGCGTCGCCGTCCAGAATATGCGGAAGGCCTGTTTCAGGCCTTCGCGTCCTGCCGGCAGCCCCGGGAATGGCGGATTATGGTCAAGGTAGTCTTCAGCGACCAGATCATCCATCGCATCGATATTCCCGGCGTCGATCTCGGCGTAGAAGCGCCGCACGAGCGTTTTGTTGTCCTCAGATTCCACGGCCGTCCTTCCGTTTGTACACGGAGTACGTACTCGGACCGGCTCATCTGTGCGGGCTGTCAAGTGTCCCGTGGGAGGCCAGTCTAAGCCCGCTGGGCTTGGCCATGGTAGGTGACGCCGGCAGAGCTTCAGTGCCGTTTCGAGCCAAACGCCAGAGTGCGGTGGATGCCTGTGTGGTCCAAGGCGCTTGTCAGGCGTCGGCGAAGGCGAGCCCGCGTGCCCGCGTGCCCAAGTAGTGCACCTCGTGACGGACAGGCACTGGTCACGGGTGCCTGCGGGACCGGAACTCGCCCCCTAAGAATCTCGCAGTGGAGTCCAGCGGGCACCCGAGTGATGCCGGAGGCTTCTGGTGCGGGCAGCGTAGCCCGCACTGTGGAGGTCGAGGGAAGCGTGACGCCATCGACACGTCCCTACGCACTTCGGCGCAGCGGCCCCGCACGTTCGCCGGGATCCTGGTGAACACCGCCAACATCACCACCAGCTACCTGTGGTTCGCCCGCACGTTCTGGGTGTACCTGGAGACGCGCAAATTGATCGCCACCGCGTATGCACAGGCCGCTGCCGAAGCGGCGGAGAAGGCGGCATCGCCCGCTCTGGATGAGTAGGGACGTACAGAACGCGGACGACGGCGGGACCTCCCGCCGTCGTCCGTTTCCGCTTGGTGCCAACCCAGGCAGCTGTGCTCGGCATCTCCGGTCCAGATACGCCACGGCTCCGAATCCTTTGTAGACATCAACAGTGTTGGCAGAGACCACCAGAGGAAGGCGGGCATGAGCGTTCGGCAGGAATCCGCGGCGAGGGCGGGCACGCTGCGGCGGCACATCATTCCCACCGGACTGGGCCCGTGCACGGTGCGTGTCCAACACGGCACCGGGTTTCCAGCGTCCGGCATCCCGGAGGTTTACCTTCACGGCGCCGCGGGATCCTGGACCACTTTTGAGCCGCTGCTGTCCGCAGCGTCGCCCCGCGATCGCGTCCTGATCGATCTGCCGGGCTGGGGCGAATCCACCGCGGGTGCCCGGCTGGAGCACTTCGGCATCGAGGCGATGGCGTGCGCAGTCACCGAGGTGTTGAACGGGCTCGGCTACGCGCGATGGAACCTCGTGGGCCACTCCATGGGAGGCTTCCTGGCGTTGCATATTGCCGCGGTTTGGCCGGAGCGGACCGCCAGCGCGGCCGCCATTTCGGCCACCACATTCGGCGTGTCCGAGGCCACCCGCCAGCCACTGCGCAACCTGTCCCGGTTCCCGGCGTTTGTCGGCATGAGGCTGCTGATGCGCTCAATGGCGGCCCTCGGTCCGGCGGGCCTGGTAGTGGTCCGTGCAGTCGGTGCCACACCCGTGATGGGACCGTTGATGTCACCGTTCTTCGCAGATCCCGCACGCATCCCCGCGTCCGTGATCCGTGGGCTCGGCCATGACGCCCGCCCGGCCAGCTTCTCCGCGGCGGCCCGGGCTGTGGCGCACTACGACTTTGACCAGTGGCGCGGCATCCGCTGCCCCGTCCTGGCCACCCGCGGGGACACTGACGTGTTCACGTCCCTTTCCGACCTGGACCGCCTTGCCGCCACAGTTCCGAACGTCCGGACCGTGACGATCCCCCATTGCGGCCATTTCGCCAACGTCGAGCAGCCGCAGCAGGTGAGGCGATTGCTCGAGGACCTGTGGTCACTGTGACCGGGCAGCGTGGCCAAGCCGACGACGGCGGAACCTCCCGCCGCGGTCCGCATTCCTACGTTGCGGCTTCTGCCTCCGCCAGCCTGATCATGCGCAGCTCGCCGGCCACCGCGCGGGACGGCCAGTAGGAGTTCGCCAGTTCCCTCGCATGGCCCTGATCTGCTGCCGGGAAAATTTTCCCGAGCAGCTCCGCCGAGTAGAGCAGCGCCGTGAGGGCGGTAGTACGCGAATCGGAGGCTGCACCCCTGAGCGCGGCCTCGACCCCATTCAGCAGTGCCGCCTCCGGAGCGTGGTCTTTCTCCGGGTACCGCGTGGTCCTGAAGAGGCCAAAGTGCCTTTCGCCCACATGCTCCACGATGCCCAGCGACGCCATGCCCTCATAGATGCGGTGCAGCTCGGCGCGGCTCTCCAGCATCGAGACCCACCGTTTGGGAGTGTGCGGGCGCGACTTGTCCCGGATGATCTCCAGCTGGTGCTGGAAGTCCGTATGCGGGGTGACGCCGGTAGCCCTGACATGCTTCCCCTGCAGCTCGATCGCACCGATCAGGTCCAGCTCGGCCAGGATCGCACCGGCCAATGCGGCCCTCAGGACGGGCTGCGGAACGGCGGACTGGCCGTCCTTGTCATTGGTGGCCAGGAGGAGCAGGGCCTGGGGAAGGTTCAGCGCTTCCGCCTTGGGCATTTCAGCGTTCATACGATCATGGTGGACCCGCCGGGCCACCCACCACAACGATGATTTACAAGCCGGAAACCAAAACCACTATCCGCAATCGAAATTGCAGAGTACATTTAATGCAATCAGCCTTGCAGAGTGATGCACGTTACAGAAGAGGTCCGGTTTGAACACCCACGCGGTCGATCTTGAAGCCGGTACAGCAGGCGACAGCAGCTCCGGAAACCTTACGCACGCCTGGCTCGGCGACGTGTTCCCCGATGTTCCGCTGTCCAAGGCCCAGAGCCGGGTGGTGGATGTCATCGGCCGCAATCCGCAGCTTTCCTCCTACGCCGACATCGCCGAAATTGCCCAGCGCGCCGATGTCAACAACTCCACGGTAGTCCGCGCCGCCCAGCACCTGGGCTACCGCGGCTGGCCCGACCTCCAGCGGGAACTGCGCGCCCGGTACCTCGTGATGATCTCCACCGAGGACACCCTGACCGAGCACGGCGAACACCGCAGCCCCCTGCACGACGCGATCAACCACGACATCGAGAACCTGCGCCTGACGCTGGACTCCAACACAGCCGACGACGCCGAGGCCGCCATTGCTGCCATGGCAGCCGCGAAGTCCATCACCGTCATCGGGCTTGGCTCGTTTGCCGGGCCCGCCAGCGTCATGGCACACCTGGGTTCCACTATGGGCTACCCCATCACCCTGGAGAACCGCGGCGGCGTCCACCTCGCCTCCAGCACCAACACCCTTGGCCCCGGGGATGTACTGGTGGTCATCAACATGTGGCGCTCCATCCGGCAGATCATTGTCACCGCCGAGGCAGCGAAGCAGGCGGGCGCCACGGTCATTGCCATCAGCGACATGCGCCGCGGCCGCCTCGCAGCAGCGGCCGACCACCTCCTGGTGGTGGCATCGGAAGGGATCTCCTTCTTCCAGTCCGTCACCGGAGCAAACTCCCTGGTCTACGGCCTGCTCGCGGGCATGGAGGCGGCGCACCCCGAACGCAGCCGCACCGCCATCCGCCGCACCCAGCAGCTCTGGAAAGACCTGGACATCTATCTCGACTGACCCCGGCACCAATGACAGGCCCCACACCGCATACCTTTCCCGGGAGTTTTTATGAACACCAGCACCCACCGCCGCGTCGCCGTCATAGGCCTCGGCGCCATGGGCGGGGCGATGGCCGCCGCCCTCCACCGCGCAGGCTGGGACGTCACCGGTTTCGACCCTTCAGACAGCGCCCGGGCTGCCGCTTCCGAAGCAGGAATCGCCACCACCGCCAACCTCGCGGACGTCGCCGGAACCGCCTACGCAGTCCTCTCCCTCCCCGCGGCCAGCATCGTGGAAACCACTGTGCCCCAGCTCCTGGCAGCACCGGGAACCGTCGCAATCATCGATACCACCACCTCCGAACCGGGCACCAGCAAGCACATGGCAGAGCTGGCGGAAGCACGGGGGGCAGCCTTTGTGGACGCGCCGGTCTCCGGTGGCCGCGACGGCGCCGCAACCGGATCCCTGAGCGCCTTCGTCGGAGCGACGGACGCCGCCCTCGCAGCGGCCGAGCCAGTCCTGCTCGCCCTCACCGGCGGCAAGTACAGCCACATCGGCGGCCCCGGCAGCGGCAACGTGATCAAACTCCTCAACAACGTCCTGGCCGCGGCCAACCTGGTCTCCGTGGGTGAGGCCCTCGGCGTCGCCAAGGCCTACGGCATCGATCCCGCCACGGCCGCGGCCAGCATCAGCGAAGCCTCCGGCGGCAGCAAAGTCTCCGCGAACATGTATCCGAACTGGGTCCTCAGCGGCACCCACAATTCGGGCTTCTCGCTGGGCCTGATGGCACGCGATGCCGCCCTCGCCGTGGAGGTGGCCGCGCAGATCGGCGAAAAGCCGGCGCTGCTCGCCGCCGTCGCAGGCCAGTGGCAGGAGGCCTTGGCCGTCCTCGGGCCGCGGGCCGACTTCACCGAAATCGCCAGGACCGTCGCCCCTGCCATCACGCCCGCCGGCGCCCCCAGCACCAGCCCGGACAACTAAGCACCGCTCCCGTCGCTTAAGCAGCCACTCCCCCAGCCTCAAAGGATCACCACATTGAGCATCACCACAGCACCCACCTCCTCCTCGGCAGCCACCGCCCGGGCCGTCCTGGACGCAGCCTTCCCGGCCGGCCTCGGCGCCTTCGTTGACGGCAAAGTAGTCTCCGGCAGCGGCAAGAGCATCACGCTCACCGCGGCCGCCACCGGCGAACCCTTTGCCACCTACGCGGACCCCGGCGCCGAGGGTGCCAACGCCATCCTGGAAAGCTCGACGGCGGGCGCAGCGGTCTGGGGCGGGCTGAACGGGTTCGAACGGGCAGCCATCCTCCGCAACGTCAGCCGCTTTGTGGAGGCACACGCGGAGGAACTGGCCATCCTCGAGTCCGCCACCACCGGAAAACCCATCCGTGACGCCCGCGTCGAAGCCGCCAAGGTGGCCGAGATGTTCGGCTACTACGCCGGCTGGGCGGACAAGCTGACCGGGCAGACCATTCCCGTTCCCGGGCCGTGGCACACCTACACGGAGCGAGTCCCGTGGGGCGTCGTGGTCGCCATCACCCCCTGGAATGCTCCGCTGTTCACGGCGGGCTGGAACTCCGCCGCACCGCTGGCCGCCGGCAATGCCGTGATGATCAAGCCCAGCGAATTCACCCCGGCCTCCTCGGTCCGGCTCGCCCAGCTGGCCCACGAAGCAGGGCTGCCGGCAGGCGTCTTCAACGTAGCGGCAGGACTGGGCCAGACCGTGGGCGCCGCCCTCACCACCGACCGGCGCGTCGGCAAGATCAGCTTCATCGGCTCCGTCCCCACCGGCCGCCGGGTGGCCGTAGCGGCAGCGCAGGCCGGGATTCCCGCCCTGCTGGAACTCGGCGGCAAGAGCGCCAACATCGTGTTCGCCGACGCCGACCTGGACCGGGCCGCCGACGGCGCCGTCTCGGCGATCTTCTCCGGCGCCGGCCAGTCTTGCGTGGCCGGATCACGGCTCCTGGTGGAGCGCAGCGTCCACGCCCAGTTCGTTGAAATGGTCGCCCACCGGGCTGCGCGGCTACGGCTCGGCGACCCGCTGAGCGCGGACACCGAGGTGGGCCCCATCATCACCGCCCAGCAGTTCGCCACCGTCAACACCCTGATTGAGGCCGGAATGCACGACGGCGGCCGCCGGGTCACGGGGGCCGCGCTTCCGGAGGCGCTGGCCGGGTCCGCGCTGGCCGGCGGGCACTGGGTCATGCCCACGCTGCTCGATGGCGTCACACCGTCGAACCGCCTCGAAACCACGGAGGTCTTCGGCCCCGTGGTGGGCGCGGACGCGTTCGACACCGAGGCCGAGGCCATCGCGCGGGCCAACAACACCAACTTCGGCTTGGCTGGTGCCGTGTGGACCTCGGATGTTTCCCGGGCGCACCACATTGCCCGCGAGGTGAAGGCCGGTACGTTCTGGATCAACTCCTATAAAACCATCCACGTGGCGGTCCCGTTCGGCGGCTTCGGCGATTCCGGCCACGGCCGTTCCTCCGGCCCCGGGGTCCTGGACGAGTACACCCAGACGAAGGCCATCTGGGTGCCCACGCGGGCGGCAGACTCCCCCTTCCCGTCGCTGTCCTACTAAAGCGTCCTACTAAATCGTCCTCCTCATGCGTCCAACTGAAGCAGGCAGGTATTTATGGAACTGACAGACACAACCCCCGCGATGGCGGCTCTCCGCGGGGCCCTCGCGGACGGCGTCGAACGCTGGAAGCCCCGGGTGCAGGACCTGGCGCGGGAAATCCACGCCCACAGGGAGGTCTCGTTCGAGGAAGTCCGCTCGGCCGAGGCCATCGCGGCCCTGTTGGCAGAGGGCGGCTTTGCGGTGGAGCGCGGCACGGGGGGCCTGCCCACCGCGTTCACAGCGAGCGCCGGCCGCGGTGAACTGACCGTCGCGCTGTGCGTGGAATACGACGCACTCCCGGGCATCGGCCACGCCTGCGGGCACAACCTGATCGCGGGCGCCTCCGTCGCAGCGGCCCTTGCGCTGCAGCCCTACGTCGACGAACTGGGCATCACGCTGAAGGCCATCGGAACGCCCGCCGAGGAACACGGCGGCGGCAAGGTGCTCATGCTGGAACAGGGGGCGTTCGACGGCGTCGGGCTGGCTTTGATGGTCCATCCCGTCCAGGACGGCCTGACGTACAACCCCGCGGGGACCAGCGCCCAGGCCGTGGGCCGGTACAAGGCGACGTTCACCGGGAAGGCCGCGCACGCTGCGGCAGCCCCGCACCAGGCCGTGAACGCGGCAGACGCCGCCGTGCTGAGCCAGGTGGCCGTCGGCCTGCTCCGGCAGCAGATCCCCGGCGACCACCGCATCGCGCTGTACGTTGCCGAGGCCGGCCACGTCACGAACATCATTCCGGACCGGGCGGTGGTCCAGTTTGAGTGCCGGGCCTTCACCCTGCCGGAATACGAGGCGCTGCTGGAGCGGGTCCGCCGCTGCTTCGAGGGAGCCGCGCTGGCCACCGGAACCACGCTGGCCATCGAGGCAACGGAGCCCCTCTACGAGCCGCTGCTCCAGGACGACGCCCTGGCTGCGCACTGGACGGCGGCGATGGACGCGTTCGGCAAGGACACATCCCCGTCGGCCGGCCTCAGCGGCGGGTCAACCGACATGGGCAACATCTCCCAGGTCATCCCGTCCCTGCATCCCTGGCTCAGCATTCCCGGGGCCAACGTACCCATCCACTCGCACGCGTTCGCCGCGCTGGCCGACACCTCCGAGGCGTACGGTGTGATGTTCGAGGCAGCCACCGCGCTGGCCTGGACCGTCGCCGCCGCGGCCTCGACCCCCACCGAACGGGAACGCTTCACCAAAGCGGCATACCGCCGTCGTACTCTCACCCAGGAAGGCACATCATGAGTACCAGCACCACAACCACGCGGATCGATAAAGCTGGTGCCCGGCTGACGCTTCCGGTCGCCGCGCTGGCCTTTGTCATTGCGCTGGCCGTCCAGTTCATCGGCCAGGCCAAGATCGATATCGGAATCGGCGCCATCGTCATCTTCCCCATGGTCTGGGGCCTCATCCTGGGGCTTTTGGTCTCCATCCAGAAGTTCAAGCCCCTGGGCCTGGACCTGCAGCGGATCGCCGCTGCGCTGGTGGGCGTGGCCGTGCTGCTGCTGGTGGCCAGGCTGGCGTTCAACATCGGGCCCAGCCTCCCCAGCCTGATCAAAGCAGGGCCGGCCCTGCTGCTGCAGGAAGTGGGGCACCTGCTGGGCACCGTCATGCTGGCGCTCCCCCTGGCCGTCCTGCTCCGGATGGGCAAGGCAACGGTGGGCGCTACGTTCTCCCTTGACCGGGAGCCTTCCTTCGCCATGGTCTCCGAAAAGTACGGCCCCGACTCGGACCAGTACCGCGGAGTGCTGGCCATGTACGTCTTCGGAACGCTGTTCGGCGCCGTGTACATCACGCTGCTCACCTCACTGGTGGCCAACTGGAAGATCTTCGATCCGCTGGCCCTGGCGATGGGCGCCGGCGTAGGATCCGGCTCCATGATGGCGGCGTCCTCGGCCAGTATCATCGCGGCCTATCCGGCGGACCAGGAAGCCATCCTGGGCATGGCGGCGGTGTCCAACCTGATCACCACCATCCTTGGCGTCTACGTAGGCATCTACATTGCGCTGCCGCTTGCGGACCGTTTCTACAAGCTCCTCACCCGCCGGCAGACCCGCGAAGCCGCCGCGGTTGCAGCCGGGGCTCCAGGCGCACCCGGGGCCCCCGCCGAGCGCGGCCTGGCCGACATTGAGCGGGAAGAGGCCCAGGCCGAAGAAAACCGGCGCTTCCGCGAGCGCGTGGCTGAATCCTCCGCAGCCATCAAGCTCCCGCTGTGGCTGTCCCTGTCGGTCCTGACGGTCCTCGGCATCGGCACGGCGTCGGTGGCGGCCAAGGGCTTCAGCCTCACGATCGTCGGCGGGTACGGCATTATGCTCGCACTGGTCCTGGTCAGCATCGCGCTGGCGAAGGTCACCAAGAAGATCTCGGCGATCGTCTACATCACCACGATCGGTGCCTACATCTCCAGCCCGTGGTTCTTCGGGGCGGAGGCGCTCACAACGGTCATCAAGACGGTCGACTTCCTGTCCATCGCCACGGTGATGCTGACGCTCGCGGGCCTGTCGCTTGGTAAGGACATCCCCTTGTTGAAGAACATCGGCTGGAAGATCATTCCCGTGGGCCTGGTGGCCATCACCTCGTCCTTCCTCCTCTCCACCGTCATCGCGGAGTTCGCCCTCGGGCTCTGGCACTAACATGCAACGCGGGGTCACTTACGGCCCAATAATGGGCACCTATTGGGCCAAAAGTGACCCCGCGTTGGGCCACCCCTCCCCGCTGCTTTCGCGGCCAAGGTGAGCTGACGACGGCGGGACCTCCCGCCGTCGTCAGCTTTCGGGCAGGCGCCCGGCCAGTCCTTGGAGCGACGGTTCACGGCCCAGCTCCACATGCGCGAAGGCCAGCGCCGCCGCCAGATCCGGCTTGCCGTCATAAATGGCCTGGCACAGGCTCAGGTGCTCCGCACACTGAACCTGGGGGTCACGGTGCCCGGTCAAAGTGAAGAGCCACTGCATCCTGCCCAGCAGGGGCTTCATGGAGTACTCCAGCAGCGAGTTGCCCCCCATCGCCACGATCTCTGCGTGCAGGGCCGTATTGCTGAGAGGGATCTGCGCATGGTCGTGGCGCAGGGTTGCTTCTTCTGCCTGGCCCATCATTTGCTGCAGCCGCGACCACGGCTGGCCTCTTGCCGAGGCCTGGGCCGCGAGGCGTGCGGCGAGGACTTCCAGGCTGAGCCGCACCTCAAAGAGCTCGTTGACGTCGCGCAGGGTGATCTGCTTGACGGTGGCACCACGCCGGGGGGAGGCGTCAATGAAGCCTTCGGCTTCGAGCTGCTGGAGGGCTTCCCGGACGGGCACCCGGGAAACAGCCAGAGTCTGGGACAGCTCACGCTCCCTGAGCCGGGACCCTGGCGCGAAGTCACCTGAGATGATCAACTCCCGGATCCGTTCCCGGGCAGTATCAGCCGAGGACGCCGGGGCTTCCGCTTGGACTGCCATCCATTCCTCCCGTTATTGCTGCGACATCATACGTGCGCGCTTAGTCAGTTATTCAGCTCCACGCGGGTGCCCACCCCTTGATTGAGCGCAGCGTCATACAGGAGCCGCCCGATGGCAAGATCCTGCAGACCGATACCCACCGAGTTGAACAAGGTTACGTCCTCATCCCCCAGGCGTCCTGCTTTTGTCCCCGCCGCCACGTCACCGAGCTCGGCTTCCACATCCTCAAAGCTCATCACACCTTCGGCCACCGGGATGATCAGCCCCCCGGATTTAGCCCTGGCCGTGGCCATGCTGTCCACGAATACCCTGGCCCTCACCATGCCCGCCGAATCAATCTCCCGGTGGTCCGCCCGCGGACGGGATCCGACGGCGTTCACGTGCAGTCCGGGCTGGAACCACTCGCCCCTAACCACCGGCTCTACCGCCGGCGTGAGGGTGCACAGCACATCGGCAGCCTCCACCACTTCCCGGACGCTGTCCGCCCTCGTGACGTTCAGGCCGTAATGGGAAATCTGGTCACAGAAGGCGGCGACCGTGTCCGCGGAACGTGACCACACCACGACGTTTTCAATGGGCAGGACGGCCAGCATGGCTTCCACGTGTGCCACGGCCAGGGCACCTGCACCGACCAGTCCCAGGGTGGTGCTGCCGGGCCTCGCGAGGAGCTTCGTCGCCACGGCACTGGCGGCGGCAGTGCGGACCCGGGTGGGGACTTTGCCGTCCAGGATGGCCAGGGTTTCGCCGGTTAGCTGGGAGACAAGCATGATGGTGGACCGCTGCGTGGGCAGGCCGGACTCCCGGTTTGCCGGGATGTCCGCCAGTAGTTTGACGGACGCGAGCTCCTCGGCGCTGGACAGTGCTGCCATCGGCAGGAACCTCGCGTCCGAGGACGGCAGGAGGAGCGAGTCCGGCGCCGGCTGAATGGCAGTGCCCCGGCTGAGGCCGGCAAAGACGCGTTCGACGGCGGCAATGGTCCCAGGCATATCGGCGAGGGTCTGGAGCTCGGAGGCTTTAAGAATCAAGGTCATGGGTGGCTTTCTGGGTTGGAAGGGCGCGTTTGCCCGGGTGGCTCGGGCAGGAGGAAGGTGGGAGGGGACAGCGTCGCGCTTGTCCGTAACGACCGATCAGAGGTCATTCCGTATAACGACTCCCTGCGCCACCACTACGCTGATTTCTTCCAGGGCCGAGGCACTGTTCAAGGGATCAGAATCCACGATGATCGCGTCTGCAAAGAAACCGCGGACCAGGCGTCCTGCACTCTCACTCCAGCCGAGCAGGGCGGCGGCGTTGACTGTCGCGGCCCGTAACGCGTCCAGCGGTGAAAGCCCGGCCTCAGCAAGCAGACGCGCTTCTGTGCCTATGGGGGTCACATCGGAACCGAAGGAGTCCGTCCCTGCTACCACCGTCACACCGGCTTCATGGGCAGCCCTTACAGCTGCTTTGATGATGGGCGTGTACTCCGCGCCGCGGGCGGCAAGGATCGGGTTGGAAGAACCTGCCATGCTCGTGATGGCGTCCAATGTGGGTGTGAAGTAAGTGCCACTGCGGGCCATCCGGGAGATGGTCTCCTCGCTGACGAAGACGCCGTGCTCGATGCTGCGCACACCGGCCCGGACGGCACCGTCTATCCCCTCTGCGCTGTAGGCGTGGCAAAGCACACCTGCTTTGCCTGCGGCCTTAACCACCGCGGAGAGCTGGTCGTGGTTGTAGACCAGTTCGCGGGGGTCTTGTTCCGCCAGGCCGGCCCGCGGGTTGGCCCGGGTCTTGATCACTTGGGCACCGCGTTTCAGGTTGACGCGGGTGAGGTAAGCAAGGTCCGTCGGTTCTGAGACTCCCCCGGACAAGGCCGCGAGCGGCGCAAGCTCCGGGTCAGCGAGGAGCGAGTCCCCCAGATCGGGTGAGATGAACAGCCCGGCGGGACTCATCCGCGGCGAGGCGCCGGCAGCCCAGGCAGGCAGGGCTGCGAGGGCCACGTCCTGATAGAAGCTGCTTGAACCACTTCTGACGCTGGTCGCTCCGCCCTGCAGGATGGCCCGTGCATCCGAGAGCGCGTTCGCATGAACATGCACGTCGATGAGGCCGGGAAGGACCCACCGGCCGGAGGCATCCACGATGCGGGCACGGCCGGCAAGGGCGGCTACCGCACGCCGTGTTTCCTCCCGGGTGCCGGCCGCGGTGACCTTGCCTCCTTCCAGCACAAGGACCCCGTCCTGCACTGCGTTGCCCGTCTTGGGGTCCACTATGGTGCCGCCCTCGATGATCATCGGCGGGGGCGACGCGGGGCGGGCAGGGTAGCCGGGGCCTGATGCGTTGTCCGCTGCCCTCGCGGCCGGGGCACTTCCGAGCTGGGCAGCCAGACTCGCCACCGAGATTCCCGCCAGGGCGGCCGCCCCGGCCAGGATGCCGCGGCGGGGAACAGTTGGTGGCAGGACAGCGGAGGTGTGATCGTGCAGGCACATTGTTCTCTCCAATGAGAAAGGCCCTTGCGCAGGAGCGCGGGTCCGCTGTCAATAGGTCAAAATCATGGTTCCACCGAGGGCGGATAGGCTTCCACCACAGCGTGCCGGAAGCCCTCGAGTAACTTCATTCTATCGCTTTTGGTATACCAAACCAAGAGTGACCGAATGATGAGCCGAAGGTTGCGGTCGTTACCGGGCAGCCATCGGCTGATCGACTTCCGCGCGTGGATAGGTGGGCGGAAACAGCTCGTCAGGCTCCCGGAGCCGGGCGTCCCGTACCGAGTAGGCCGCCCGCATCGCGTCGAACAGCCGCTGCCCATCAACCCGCAGCGCGTCGAGGTCTATGCCGGGCAGGGCGCCGCCAACCACGACCGGGCGCCCTGCCACGAAGGTGTCGGTCACCTGGCGTGCGGTCCCGTTGAGCACAAGCGTCCGCAGCGGGTCTTCGACGACGCCGTCGCCGAAGTTGGTCAGGGACACCACCGTAATGTCGGCCTGCATGCCGGGGGCAAGCCTCCCCAAGTCAGCCCGTCCGAGGGCCCGTGCGCCGCCGAGGGTCGCGGCATCGAAATAGTCCGCCAGGGTCCCGGCGTCAGGCCTCCCCTCAACCAGCCGGGTCAGGTGCATGCCAGCGTCCATGCCGCGCACAAGATCCGGCGGGAAGGAGTCAGTACCCAGGCAAATGTTGATGCCTGCCTCGCGGAAACGGTCGAATGAAACAAGTTGCTTCTGGTAGCGGAACGATGTCAGCGGGCAATGGACAATGCTGACGCCGTGGCGGGCCAGCGTGTCAAGCGGGCCGCCCGGCGCTGACGCGGCGGGGTCCTTGCCGTCGATCACCACACCATGCGGGATGAGAAGCCGCGCGCCGAACAGGCCTGTGGATTCGAGCAGTTCCAGGACGCCTCGGCCAGCGGATTGCTGCAGGAACTCCTCCTCGAGCGGGGACTGGAGGCAGTGCAGCCGGACCAGCGCGTCCCGCTCCCTAGCTATCTGCGCCGTCTGCCGCATGAGGTCTTCGGACAGCGTCTCAATGCGGCACGGCAGCAGGGCCCCGGTGACGAGCGGGTCCGCGAGACCCGCGGCGTAGTCCATGAAGCGCTCTGCGTCGCGCAGGCCCGCAAGCCCCCGGGCCTCGTCGAAGTGGACCTCGCGGTCGCCTGCGGCGGTGATGACATGGACCCCGGAACGGTAGGCCGGCCCCAGGTAGCCGCGCAGTCCGATCCGGCGGCTTGTCTCTGCCATGTCCACGATCTCATCGAGGCCTTCGGCCCAGGAACTGTGGATTTCCGAGGCGATCGGCATGTAGGTCGTGATGCCGTGCAGGGCGAGCTGCGCCAAGGCGAACTCGCGGACCGTGGCGCGCTCCGAGGGCGTGAACACGTCCCGGCGACGGTTGGCGAAGTAGTCCTCTGACCACAGATGGCCGGGGGCGACATCGGGCGAGGGCCACGAGTCCAGGATGAGGTGATCGATGTCGGCGAGGGCGTCGAGGTCTATCAGGCCGGGCATGACCAAACTCTGGCCATAGTCGCGCTCCTCATCGACCAGGCCCCCGTAGTTGCGCCCCACGAAGACGATGGAATCTTCGTCGAAGACAACTTCGCCGTCCTCGATGAGCGTGTGCCGTGTTCCGTCGAACCCCAGAACGTACCGGGCCGAGATTTTCTTGTACAACGCGCCTCCTTGGCGAACAGCGGATAAATGTGACTTGCCTCTCAATGGGTACGAGTATACAGTCACTTGGTATACCAAGAACAAGATTCCGCAAAGCGGGATGTTTTTGTTCTGAATCCTGACCCCCCCTCGAAAGGCCTGCGTCATGCGCAATGAAGCGAAGACCACAGGCGGCTCCGTGACCGCCCTTGTGGACGCGCCGCCGTCCCGTTCTTTCCGCGCCCGCCCCGCCCTGTGGCTGGTGATGATCGCACTCTCCACCGCCATCTGTGCCGCAGCCATCACGATCGGCACTCACAAGTTCCAGCTTGGCCCGGCCGCAATCGTCCTGATGCCCATCCTGTGGACCGTGCTCATCGGCGGATTCCTCGGTGTCCAGAAATGGAAACCGATCGGCGGGCGTGCGCGTGCGGTGTCCACCCACCTGATGGACGTATCCATAGTCTTCTTCCTGGCAGGTCTGGGCACTCAGATAGGCCCGTCGTTGACGAAGTTCACCGGCCTCGGCCCCGCGATACTCCTGCAGGAAGTGGGACACGTGGTGGGCACGGTGGTCCTGGCCCTGCCGGTCGCGGTGGCCCTTGGCCTGGGCCGCACTGCGATCGGCGCCACCTGGTCGATCGACCGTGAGTCCTACCTTGCCTTCGCCATCCAGCGCTTCGGCGTCCGCTCCCCCGAATACCGCGGCGTGTTCGCTGTGTGGGTGCTGGGCAGCGTTTTTGGCGCCGTGTTCATCTCCCTCCTGGCCGGTCTGCTCGGCGGAATGGACTTCTTTGATCCCAGGGCCCTCGCGTTGGGCCTGGGCCTGGGGTCCGCCTCCATGATGCTCGGGGGCGTGGGCGCCCTGTCCATCCTGTATCCGGAGATGGCTGGGGAGATCATGGCCCTCGCCGCACTGTCCAACCTCGTCACCAACATCGTCGGCTTCTACGCAGGTGTCTTCATCGCGCTGCCCATGTGCCAGAAGCTTTACAAGATGTGGTCCCGCATTTTCGGGCGGGACGATCTCGGCCGCCGTGTCCGCCGCGGCGCCCTCATGGGCGCTGTGACTGGAACCCAAGCGGGCAGGTCAGGCCCGGCTCACCCGGGCGGCGCAGCGCTCGAGTCCGGTGAGGCCTCGGGCATCGACACAGTGGACGTCAACAGCATCGAAGAAGACCCCGTTGTTGTCCGGACACCCAGGACGTGGCTCATCGCGTTCGCCGCGACCGGGGTGGCCGGCTTCCTGCTCAACGCCCTCGGCACAGGTTCACTGCTGCCACTGGATGCCGTCGGCGTCCTCATCCTGCTGGCCCTCACAGCCATCGCGCTTGTGCTCGCCAAGCTCGTCCCGGTGGTTCCGTCCAGCATCTGGGTCCTGGCTCTGGCCACCATTGCCTCCGCGACGTTCCTGCCCATCGGCCCCTTCGTCGCCTCCGCTACGCAGCACATCAGCGTCCTCTTCGCCGGCCTGCCCCTGATTGCCCTGATCGGCATGTCGCTTGGCCGTGACGTCAAGGCCCTGCGCTCACTGAGCTGGAAGATCGTCATCGTCGCCCTGATCACGTTCACGGCGAGCTTCGTCGCCGCAGCAGCCATCGCGCAGGCTGCCTTCCACTTCTAGTACACGCTGCTTCCAGTACATGCTGAGGTAGGGAGGCACCGGTCCCGCGGGATCGGTGCCTCCCCAGCCGTCATTCATTACCCAGCCGAAAGGAATGAACAATGCTCATTACCAACGTCCGCCCCTGGGGCGGGGACGCCGTAGACCTTGAAGTTCGCCAAGGGCGGATCGCGGCCGTTCACCCCGCGGGGACCGCCGTCGTAGCAGCAGACGCCGACGGCGGGGCGGTCGACGGCGGGGCGGTCGACGGACGGGGCCGGATCGCCGTGCCCGCGTTCACCGACGTGCACGTCCATCTCGACTCGACCAGGATCGGGCTGCCGTTCCGGGAGCACACAGCCTCGCCCGGCGTGTGGAACATGATGTGCAACGACCGGGAAAACTGGCGCGACACCCCCGTCCCCTACGTCGATGTAGTGCGGGGAACGCTGGAACGAATGATTGCGCGGGGCACCACTCGCGTCCGTTCCTACGCCCAGATCGACGTGGACTGCAAGCTTGAGCGCTTCGAGGCAGTCATGGCCGCGAAACAGCACTTCGCCTACGCCGCCGATGTAGAAGTCATGGCCTTCCCGCAGGCAGGCCTGCTGCTGGAGGACGGCACTGTCCCGCTCCTTGAGGAGGCCCTCCGCGCAGGTGCGACAACCATCGGCGGCATTGATCCCTGCCAGCTGGACCGGGACCCGGTCCGCCATCTGGACATCGTCTTCGGTCTGGCGGAGAAGTACGGCGTCGACGTCGACATTCATTTGCACGAGCCTGGCCACCTGGGGGTCTTCAGCGCGGAACTGATCTTCGAACGCACCCGTGCGTTGGGGATGGAGGGACACGTGTCGCTGTCCCACGCTTACGATCTCGCCAATGTCCACCCCGATGTGACCGCTCGGCTTGTGGAGCAGATGGCCGATCTCGACGTTGCCTGGGCGACGGTCGCCCCGGCAAGCGGCGGGTCGCAATTCGACCTCGCCCGGATGACCGAGGCGGGGATCCGTGTCGGTTTGGGCGAGGACGGGCAGAGGGACTACTGGAGCCCCTACGGCAATTGCGACATGCTCGACCGCACGTGGCAGTTGGCCTTCACGCACCGGCTGCGCAAGGACCGGCTGATCGAGCACTGCGCGGCGATCGCCACCGTCGGAGGCGCATCCATCATGGACCGAACCGTCCAGCGCCTCAGCAGTCCCGACGACCGGCCGGGCCTGGCTCCCGGAGATCGGGCGGACATCGTCCTGGTTGATGGCGAGACCATCACGAGCACCGTCATGGACCGCGGCGCCGACCGCACCGTCATCCACGATGGGCGGCTCGTCGCCGACAGCCTGGCGGTTCTTCCGAACCCGGCCGCATAAGGACGCCCTACGGCTCCCGTGCCTAGCTAGCGGTTTGCGGGCAGCTTCACAGGTTTGCCGCCTCTTGCTCCGCCAGCCTGATCATCCGAAGTTCGTCCTCCACCGCACGGGACGGCCAATAGTCCTTCGACAGCTCATTTGCCCGGGTCAGATCCGCTGCCGGGAAGAGCTTGCCGAGCAGTCCGGACGCCTGGAGCAGGGCGATCAGCACGATGGTCCTGGCGTCGGGTGCCTTGGTATCAGGCTTGGCAGCGGGCTTCGGGGAATCGGTCGCCACGGCGTCAGCCGTCCCGGCATCGGTCGCCGTGGTATCGGGCGCCTCAAGATCGGACGGCGCACCGCTGAGTGCGGCCTGGATCTTTTCCAGGAGCGCCGCCTCCGGAGCGTGGTCCTTCTCCGGGTACCGCACGGCCCGGAACCTGCCCAGGTGCTTTTCGCCGACATGTTCCACGATGCCCAGTGACGCCATCGCTTCGTAGACACGCTGCACTACGGCGCGGCCCTCCAACATGCCCACCCACCCCTTGGGGGTGTGGGGCCGGGATTTGCCACGGATGACTTCGAGCTCGCGCCGGAATTCTGTTTCCGGCACCTCGCCGGTGGCCCCGACGCGCTTCCCCTGCAGTTCGATCGCACCGATCAGGTCCAGCTCGGCCAATATTGCCCCTGCCACAGTGGTCCTGAGTGCGAACACCGGCACTTCGGGCTTTCCGTTCACGTCGTTCGTTGCCAGAAGGAGGAAGGCCTGGGGAAGGTTCAGCTCCGTCGCCTTCGGGGTTTCAACGTCCATACGAACATGGTGGCCCAGTTGGGCGCCCACCACAATGACGCGCGAATTAGCGGAAGCAGGAGCGGACGACGGCGGGACGTCCCGCCGTCGTCAGCTCAGAGTTGTGCGGCAATTGAGTTAGTTCTTGACGACCTCCAGATCCGATCACGGCGCCGGCAGCGCGAGCCGAAGTTCGGAGCCGCTCGCCTTCGCGCTTAGGTGGCCCGGAAACTGGCTCTCAGCGTCGAACCCGTCCGGCCCAGAGGAGGCTGCTCTCGATCAGAGACGGATTGCGCACAGCCTCCTCTGCGATTGATGTCCTCGCTCCGCCTAATGTCAGCTAAGTGGGCTCACATCAGATTGACATTTGTCACGGGGGTGCTCGCGCCAGCCCGCGTTGGCGACATTGTGCTGCTGGTCCTCGGTGTCCACGTCGCGCTGCGACCAGACGTTCCACTTGTCGAGGGACAGGTTGATGTGCCTTTTGTGTTTGCCCTTGGCACGCACTGCGTCAGCTGTGGCGATCACGGACTCGATAAAGCCGGTCCCGGGCGAGGCGCCCGGCCGGAAGATTGAGTCCAAGTGCACCGGATCATGGTGGCGTGAACAGCGATTGGGTCATGTGGTGGAAAGAAGCGCCACACGACCCAAACGCTTGGTCACCAATGGTCACGGCACGGACCCGTGTGTCATAGGTTTAGCCCTTGATCGCCCCGCCCGTCAGCCCGGTGACCAGGAACTTTTGGGCTAGGAAGGCAAGAGCGATGATCGGGAGAGCCAGCAGAATACTGGCGGCGGCGATGAGTTGGTAGAGGGCGGTGTCTTCAGCAATACCGAACGATGCGATGAATACCGACAGGGTGGTCGCATGCTGCTGCGTCAGTACAACCGGGATCAGGTATTCCTGGATGGCCAGCAGGAACGTGAAGATCCCTGCGGTAATCAGCCCGGGACCGGCAAGGGGCATGATGACCCGACGGAATGCCCCGAAGCGGCTACAGCCATCGATCTGGGCCGCTTCTTCCAGTTCCCTGGGCAGCTCGGCGAAGAAGTTCCGCAACAGCCAGATCGTGAACGGCTGGTTCACCGCCACGAGCGCGATGATCAGCATCAGCTGGGTGTCGTAAATATTGAGGGCCTGTGCGATGGAGTAGAAGGGCAGGACAACGACGAAGCGCGGCAGTGACCGGAAAACAAGTGCCAGCACGAGCAGCCACAACGAGATCCGGGAATCAAACCGGGACAGTGCATAAGCCGCAGGCGCCCCCACGATCAGGGAAATGATGACTGTGACCACGCCGACCACGATGGTGTTCACACCGAATGAGGCGAATTCGGTGGCGTACCAGAGCTGTTCGTAGGCCGTGATCTGGGGGGTGAAGCTCCAGACGGGGGGAGAGATGAACGCGTCTGTGTAGGGCTTGATGGAGGTCAGGAAAGCCCAAACAAACGGGAAGACTGCCACAAACGCCGCCACCGACAGCCCTATGTATGCCATGGCGGTCCGCCACCGGGGGCGGCGTCCTATGGTGGTGTTGCTCAGGGCCCCTCGGGGCCGACGTGGAGGACGGCCATCGACGGCGCGGTCCGGGATGGGTGTCGGCAGCGGGGCCGGGGGAAGGATGCTGACGTTGTTCGGTGCACTCACGCGGATTTCATCTCCCGCCAGGTTTGGCGAATGAAGGGGACGAGGAAGATCAGGATGATGATGATCGTGATGACGTTGATGGCGCTGGCGAGTCCGAGTTGTTGGGTTTCGCCGAGCGCGACGTTGTAGACGTAGGTCATGAGGGACTCAGTGCCGACCGTTGAGGCGGCCGGGGTGATCATCCGGATGCTGTCGAAGACCCGGAAGCCGTCCATGATTGAGATGAGGGCGATGAAGCCGATGAATCCCCTGATGGAGGGCATCACGATGCGCCATTGGGTCTGCCACCAGCCGGCCCCGTCGAGTGCGGCCGCCTCGATCCGTTCGCGGGGGACGGACTGCAGGGCCGCCACCAGGACGAGGATGCCGAACGCCGACTCGTGCCAGATGCTGTGGAAAATGAGTAGGAACTTTGCCGCCGCCGGATCGGTGAACCAGTCCGGTGCGATACCCAGGGGTGCCAGCAGGACATTGACGAAGCCGCCGAAGGTGCTGTTGAACAACCAGGAGAAAACGAGTGCGCCGATTACTGTCGGGACGACATAGGGCACCAGGAGCAGCCCAAGGAAGAAGGCCCGGGCCTTGGCGCGGACGGCGTTGAGCATGAGGCCAACAACGTACCCGCCCACGATCTTTCCTGCCGTCATCGCGGCGGTGTAGACGGTCGTGAACCCGGCTGCGGCCCAAAACCGCGGGTCACCCAACGTGGCCGTGTAGTTGGCGAATCCGACGAACAGACCGGGGTCGCCGTAGCTGACCTTCCTGAAGCTGTCGAAGGCCGTGATGAATAAGGGCCCGGCCATGAGCAAGGTCATGACCAAAATACTGGGGCCGACGAAGATGAAGAATTCGCGTCGTCTCAGTGGACCCACCTCCTAAAATCTGTTGTGGCGGATTCGCCGCGGAATTGTTACTTCAGGTACCCGGCGGTAGTCAGCGCGGCGTTGGCTGCGGCATCGGCCTTGACGAGCGCATCCATCGGGTCCCCGGTGCCGTTGACCGCTTCGACGATGAAGGGACGGGTGCTTTGCTGGATGGTGGGCATAAACGGCTTTAGCGGCAGCGTGCCCGCGCCTGCCTTCAGGGTATCCAGTGCTGCCTGCCAGTAGGGTGCTTTGGCCTGCAGTGCAGGGTCGTTGAGCTTGCTGGCCCGGGAAATGACGGCGAACGGGGCTCCGTTAGTCATTGCCGCGTCTCCGACCGAGGTGGCCAAGACTCCGGCGAGGGTCTCGAAGCCGACCTTGGAGTTCTTGGCGATGGCGAACCCGTCCTGGGTCCACTGGGCGGCCGGCTTGCCGCCGGCCTTTGCCGCCGGTGCCGGAGCGAAGGCGAAATCGTTAGAGAACTTCGACAGGGCCGGGTCGATGAGGGTGGCACCCCGGCCGGCGTAAATGATGCCCATCGCGGCCTGCCCGTTCTGCAGGGCGGCGACGGCCTTGGCGTTGTTCAGGGTCAGGGCATCGCTGGACATGTAGGACTTGAGTTTGCGCAGGTCGTTGATCGCGGCTGCGCCTTCGGGGGAGGCCAATGTGGGCTGTCCCCCGCCGTTGACCCAGGAGCCGCCCTGGCTGGTCAGCGCGTTGTTGAACGCGGTGGAGATATCACTGTCCGCGTTGAAGGAAGCGACGAAAGGTGTTTCGGACTTCCCCGCGGCCTTGATCTTGTCGGCCGCTGCATACAGTTCGTCATAGGTCGTGGGCGCCTGGATGCCCAGGCTGTCCAGGATGTCCTTGCGGTACATCAGAATGTGGACATTCTGCTGGTTGGGCAGGGCATAGAGGTGCCCGTCGTACTTCATCTTCTCCAGCAGCGCCGGATCAATATCGTTGACACCGGAGGCTTCACCGTTCTTGGCCACCCACTCGTCCAGGGGCGCCAGCCATCCCTTGGAGGCGTACTCGACCAGGGTGGTGTTGTAAACCTCCACAATGTCATAGGACGCGCCGTCGGCTGGCTGGGAAAGCGAAAGCGGTGCCTTTTCGAGTTGGGCCGAGAAGTCCACCGGTGAATGGTTGACCTTGAGATTCTTGACCCCGTTGCAGGCGCTCGTCATAGCCTTGGTAAACGGGTCCATACCGGGGGCACCGTAGGCCAGGACATTGACAGTGACCGGGCTGGCCGACTCAGGGGCAAGACAGGTCCCCTTGGCGCCGGTGGCACCGGGAATCTGGCTGCCAGCGCCACAGGCAGCCAGGGACGCCGCCGTAAGGGCGGCTACAGCAAGCAGCAGGGGCGAGCGACCGATTCTTTTGGGAAAGTTCAAAACGTCACCTTAATGATTTGGTGCCCCTAGCGGGCATGAATACGTATGTCCTAGACTGTGGCACAGCTAACATGATTGTCAATAGGCTTGCCGTGAGATGTTTACTGCGAAGCATCCACCCGACCCCGGAAAGTGAGGCAACAATGGTTGCCACCAGTCGTGACGTTGCCCGCTTGGCGGGCGTGTCCCAGCCGACGGTTTCGCGCGCCCTGCGCGGGGATCCCCGGGTCACCGTGGAGACGCGCCGCCGCATCGCGGATGCGGCGGCGGCCCTGAGCTATGTCCCCAGCCAGATGGGCCGTTCACTCTCAACGCAGGCCACTCAGCGGGTAGCCATGGTCGCCGACCTGGCCAACCCCCTCTACCCGCTGATACTTCCGGCGATCCACGACGCCCTGGCCGGCCGCGGCTACCGGATGGTTCTGATGGCCGAACGCGAGGATGACGATGCTGCCTACTCGCCACTTCTGGACCGCTCCGTCGACGGGGTGCTGCTCACGACCACGCGGCGGGAGTCAACAATGCCATTTGAGCTCCAGCAGCGAGGCATCCCCATGGTCATGCTGAACCGCATCGGCGGAATCGTGGCAGCAGACAGCGTGGTCGCTGACAACCTGCAAGCGGGCCGGGTAGCAGCCCAGATGCTTGTCTCTGCCGGCCACAAAGAGATCGGGCTGATAGCAGGGCCGGCCGCGGCCTCCACCAGCACCGACCGCGAGGCCGGAATCCGGGAGGCACTGGCTGACTCCGATATCCCCTTGCGTTCCTCGCAAGTTGCGCGCGGGTGGTTTGGGCATGATTCCGGGGTTTCGGGGATGCGCAAGCTCATGGCACTGGAGCGCCCACCCCGCGCCGTCATCTGCATCAGCGACTCGGTCGCCATCGGCGCGTTGAATGCGGCCCGGGAGCTTGGCCTCCGGGTGCCCGAGGACGTAGCTCTGGTCGGGGTTGACGATATCCCCACCTCCGGCTGGCCGATCTGCAACCTCAGCACCGTCGCCATCCCCTTGGCCGACATGGCCAGGGATGCCGCGAATCTTCTGGTGGACAGGCTGACGGGGGTTGTGGCCGGGGACCCGGTGCGCCGGATCCACCCGGTGCGCGCCGTGCCCCGCGGCACGCACACCGCCTCCTAGTCGACGCACGTCCCAATCCGCGAGCGAAACCTTGACATGCATCCGATACATACGTATACATGACCCATGGACGTTAACGTGAAGCAGAAAACAGCAACCCAGGTCGTCGATGAAAATGAGCTGAGGCGCCGGACCATCCGCCGCAGTGACTATGTCAGCTGCAACCAGGCCTTCATCGACTGCCGCACCCCCGGGAGCGACACCAAGGAGAACTACTCGATCATTGGGCCGGGGGTGACCCAGAGCGCACAACAGGTCGTGAACCTTCGGGAACCGCACGGCTTCAATATCGGGGCCGCCGCCATGCCGGATGGCGTGGTGAACAACCTCCATCTCCACTTCACTGCCGAAGTGTTCCTGAACTGGAGCGGAACCTGGCAGATGCGCTGGGGCGCGGACGGCAGCGACGGCGAATTCATCTGCGAAGAGGGCGATATCGTCAGCGTTCCCACCTGGATCTTCCGTGGATTCACCAATGTGGGAGGTTCGCACGGTTGGCTGTTCACTGCCCTGGGCTTCGACAACACCGGAGGCATCATCTGGGGA
This sequence comes from Pseudarthrobacter sp. S3, assembly GCF_050156905.1. Taxonomy (NCBI): domain Bacteria; kingdom Bacillati; phylum Actinomycetota; class Actinomycetes; order Micrococcales; family Micrococcaceae; genus Pseudarthrobacter; species Pseudarthrobacter sp. S3. The sequence continues at coordinate 3,746,776 of NZ_CP189583.1, forward strand.
CCCTCGGTGCTGAAGGAGGCCGAAAAGCATGGCCTCTTCCTGACCCTGGACAACGAGCTGATCGATACGGTGGCCGGCGACACGATCCCGGAAAACGTGGAGGTCGTTCCGCCCCTGCCCCAGGCCGAGATCGACAGGCTGCGCACCTGGACCGCCGAGCAGATGCAGCAACGTGTGGTCCGCCAGCGCGATCTGAAGTGGAGCAGCCAACCGTTCCTGTGTAATGAACTGCCCGGCGGCGGGGCCGAGCTCGCCACGGTCATCGGTTACGGAATGACAGAGGACCGGGACCAGGTACCGCCGATACACTACCCGCACAACTTCAACCTCGCGTGGCTGCGTGCGGTCAAGGACGAGGGCATGCTCCAGCATCGCCACGACCACAGCCAGGTGTTGATGGGCTACCGCGGCACATGGCTGGTGACCCTGAACGACGGCGACCACAAGGTGGCGACCGTCCTCCGTCCCTACGACACGATTTCCGTGCCGGCGGGAGCCTGGCGGACCTTCACCGCAATGGATGACGAGGCCCAGATGCTGGTCGTGAACAGCGGCGACGGGCGCGTCCGTCTCGAATGGCCGTCCGAAACCATCCGGCACGCCGAAGACAAAGGCCACGCCGCCGACGCCGCTGGCTACGTCGCCGCGTGGAACGTCGTCCGATACTCCACAATCGACGACTGAGCGGGCAGATCATGGGGCCTCGCCCAGCGACACAACGGATCCGTACCTGGATCCGGGTGCCGGGCATGCTGTGCACCGCCGAAATCTTTACCGCTATGGATCCCTACCTCTGCCTAGGCGGCGCGACAGTGGACACACGGATCGAGGGCACCACCTTGGACGAAGCGGCGGAGCATCTCCTCGAGCTTGCCCGGAGGCAGGAGGGGCCGGTGGGGATCATCGGACTCTCACTGGGTGCAATTGTCGCGATGGCCGCGGCAGTGAAAGACCCGTCAATTTTCCACGCCGCAGTCCTGATCTCGACCAACCCCCGGGGACCCAGGCCCGAACAGATGCAGGCCTGGGAAGAATTGGTCCGACGCAACACGGCTGGCGCCTTCCCCGAAATCGCCGGTGACCTCGCGCCTGCCCTGTTCGCGCCGGCACGGATCACCGCCGCCCTACTCAGGACCGGAACAGCCATGGCCGAACACCACGGACCGCGAGTCTTCGCCGACCAGCTGGGCATACAACGGAGCCGCCGGGACCTTCGTACCGAGCTGCCACGGGTCGGCGCACGGACGCTGGTCCTCGCCGGATCCGAAGACCAGCTATGCACGCAGGACATGCACCAAGACATCGCCGCCGCCATGCCACACGCCGAACTTCACATCATGTCCGGCGCCGGCCATCTCATGACCCTCGAGGACCCGGCATCAACGGCCAACACCATCAACCACTGGAATCGAAGGAAAACTTCATGACAACCACCCCCCCGGGGCTGCGGGCCTACGGGTTCGACGGCCCCGTCGACTACATCGAACGCATCACCTACGACATCTGGAACCTGCCCCACCGCGATCTCGAGCTCATCCGCAAGTACTACGCGCCCAGCACGGCAATCCACCTCGACGCCGGCGACCTGGTGGGCGACGAGATCGTCATCGCCAACACCCATGCGCGGCTGGGTACCTACCCGGACTTCCACGGCGTCATCGATGACACGATCTGGACCGGTTCCGAAGAGGAAGGTTACCGGACCTCCATGCGCTGGACCTGGACCGGGACCGACACCGGCGGGACCGTCTACGGCCCCGCCACCGGGCGACCGGTGACATTCACCGCGATAGCCAACTGCATTGTGCACGGCGAAGTCATCGTCGAGGAATGGCTGGGTGCTAACCCGTTCGCCCAGGCACGTCAGCTGGGCTACTCCCTCGAGGAAGCCGTGCAGGCTACTCGATATCCCGCATCGCCCCGGGTGGCGCGCCCGTCCTTTGAGTTCACCCGCAGTACAGAGGGAGACCTGGTCCAGCAGGCATTTACCAGCGCCTTGGAAGGCCGGCTCGAATCCGGGCTCTATGCCGCCGATTGCCTCACCGACTTTGCCCCGGACCTCCAGCAGATCGGCGCCGCCGCCGTGGTGGAGTGGGCCGACGGTCTGCGCGCCGCCCTCGGACCCCTTGTCGTGGAGGTCGATGACCAGTACTCGCTGCCGGCCTCGGACACACTGCCGCTGCGCGTTGCCACCCAGTGGCGGATCGCGGGCACCGGAGCCAGGGGCCCTGTCGAGTTCAGCCTCATCAGCCACCACCATCTCGTTGAAGGCCGCGTCACGGCGCAGTGGCTGGCCTACGACGAACTCGCCCTCGCCCACCAGGGCATTGCTTTGCCCCAGCCAGCCACCGCCGCCTGATCACCAACCTTCCCGGAGAAAACTATGTCGCAGATCCTTAAGTCAGCCCTCCCGACCGGCCATACCGGCAGCAGCAAGCCGGAAGTCCGGGCCACCGTCGAGGCAATCATTGACGATATTCGTACCCGCGGGGACGTTGCCGTCCGCGAATACTCGGAGAAATTCGATGGTTGGAGCCCCGAATCCTTCCGGCTCACTCTCGAGCAGATCGAGGAGATCATTGCCACCCTGCCCCGGCAGGTGATCGATGACATCACGTTCGTCCAGGACCAGGTCCGCCGCTTCGCCCAGGCCCAGCGTGATTCCATGACGGACATTGAAATCGAGACGCTTCCCGGGGTCCGGTTGGGGCACCGGCACCTCCCTGTCGCCTCCGCCGGGGCCTACATCCCCGGCGGCCGCTACCCCCTGACCGCTTCAGCGCACATGACCATCATCACGGCCAAAGTCGCCGGCGTGCCCCGTGTGGCCGCGTGCACCCCGCCCATCCGCGGTAAGATCCCCGCAGCGACCATCGCGGCCGCACACATGGCGGGCGCGGATGAGATCTATCTGCTCGGCGGTGTGCAGGCCGTGACGGCCCTCGCCGTGGGTACCGAGGAAATTCCCAAAGTGAATCTCATTGCCGGCCCGGGCAATGCCTTCGTAGCCGAAGCCAAACGCCAGTTGTTCGGCGAGGTCGGCATCGACCTTTTCGCCGGTCCGACCGAGATCCTGGTCATCGCCGACGAGTACGCGGACCCGTTCATTGTCGCCGTGGACCTGCTCAGCCAGGCCGAACACGGCCCCGACTCCCCGGCCGTGCTCATCACCACCAGCGCCGCACTGGGCGCCCGGGTGCTGGAACATATTGAGCAGATCCTGCCGGGCATGCCCACCAAGGACTACGCCGGGCCGGCCTGGCGGGACCACGGCCAGATCCATGTCGTCGACACCCTTGACGAGGCCTATGCCTTGGCGGACACTTTCGCCTCCGAGCATGTCGAGGTCCTGACCCAGGAGCCCCGCGAGGCCTTGGATAAGATGCATGAGTACGGCGCGCTGTTCCTCGGCGAGGGCACCTGCGTCTCCTACGGCGACAAAGTTATCGGCACCAACCATGTCCTTCCCACCAAGGGCTCAGCCCGCTACACCGGCGGCCTTTGGGTGGGCAAATACCTGAAGACCGTCACCCACCAGGAAGTTACCGACACCGCATCCTCGGCGCTCCTAGGCGAGATCTGCGGCCGCGCCAGCAGGGTCGAATCCTTCGAAGGCCACGCCCGTTCCGGTGACGTCCGGGCCACTAAGTATGCCGGCGCCGACCTGCCCTGGGCCACCCTGCCAGTGACCGTGGACCAGCCGTGACAGGGCCATTGGCAGGACGCACCGCACTGGTCACCGGCGCCGGCAACGGCCTTGGCCAGGCGATGACCAAGCACCTGGTGGAGGCAGGCGCCCGGGTCATCATGGTCGGCCGGAACCTAGACAAACTCGTCCAGACCCGCGATGAACTCGGACTGACCGGGGACCAGTCCAGATTGGAAAGCTGCGACGTCGCCGATCCAGCCTCGGTCGATCAACTGGCACTGAGGCTCCGGGACGAATCCGTATCCATTCTGGTAAACAACGCTGGGATTCCCGGGCCGGTGTCCGACTTGGTCGACATCGATCCGGACGACTGGGACAACGTCTTCGCCACCAACGTGCGTGGCGTCTACCTGATCTGCCGGGCCTTTCTTCCTGCCATGATGAAATCCCGCAGCGGCGACATCATTAATATCGCATCAGTGAGCGGGAAACGGCCGCTGGTTGGGCGGACTCCCTACTGTGCATCGAAGATGGCCGTGATCGGGCTGACCACTACCCTGGCTGCCGAGGCCGGCCCGTATGACATCCGCGTCAACAGCCTCTCGCCCGGCCCGGTCCGTGGACCACGGATGGAACGCAACTTCCGGCTGGAAGCTGAACGCTCAGGAACCTCCTACGATCAGGCCGAGGCAGACTTCGTCTCCCGGGCAGCCCTGGGCCGCATGGTAGAGGAAGAGGAAGTCGGCCAGGCCCTGGTCGCGATACTGCAGATGCGAGGACTCACCGCAGCAGACATCGATCTGTCGGCCGGCATGGTGGCCCGATGATGTCAGGACGGTCACTGGAGCCGCTCAAAACACGCCTCGCCGCCGGCGACCGACTGCGCGGCCTGCTCGTCCGCGTGCCGGCACCGATGCTGATAGACATGGCCGGGACCAACGGTTACGACTTCATTTTCCTCGACACCGAACACGGGATCGCCGATCAGAAGGACATCGCCGAGCACATCACCGCCGCCCGGGCCGCGGGGCTTCCGACGCTGGTGCGCATCGGAGAAGGGGAGGCCGCCCTGGCGCTACGGGTTCTCGATGCCGGCGCGGAGGGCGTCATCGTGCCGCACGTCCGCACAGCCGAAGAAGCTTCGGCCGCGGTCCGTATGTCCCATTACCCGCCTCTCGGGGACCGTGGCTTCGCCACCTACACGGCTGCGGGCCAATGGGGCAAAACCTCCCCGGCAGACCACGCCGCGCAGACCGCAGCCCGGACCCTAGTCATTGCAATGATTGAGGACGCCGATGGCGTATCCAACGCCGGCGCCATCGCACAGACCCCCGGTGTAGATGTCATCTTCGTGGGCCCTTCGGACCTGGCCGCGGCTTTGGGATATGACGCAGCCCGGGCGGACGACGCCCGGCTGCAGGTCTGGGCTGCTGCGGCAGGGCGCCCTGTCATGGCAATCGCCTCCACCGCGTCCCAGGCCCGCAAGGCCTGGGAACAAGGAGCCGCGATGGTGGTCCTGAACGCGCAATCAGCCATCGACGACTGCCTGGCTGACTGGGCGGCCACGTCCTGAAGACATCAAAAGGAGGGGCTCCGGTCGGCACAACCGGAGCCCCTCCTTTCGTCATGTTGTGACGGCGTCAGTCCGCCACCGACGTACGGGCCGCTGCGTCGGCAAAGTCGCCAAGATAGTCGACGGTGAAGTGCATCAGCTTCTCCACAGAACCCACCGTGAAATACTCGTCAGCGGCATGGGCCCGATCGCCATGGCCGAGCCCTGCCACACTGAACGGGATCTGCTTGCCCAAAGCGGTGAAGAGCGAGGCCGGGCAGCAGTTGTTCGCGATCGGCCACACCGCTGTCTCCACCCCGTATCGGGCGGCCGTGACAATCCCCGCATCCAGCAGGACATCATGGTCATCGGGCATCGACGGCGCACCGGCATAACCGCGCGGAATGTCAATGTCCACGTGGCCGAAGCCTCGCCGGTCCAGATGCCCGCGCAGGGCCTTGACAAACTCCTCTGGAGTCAACCCGGGCGGAAACCGGAAATCAACTCTAGCGCTGGCTTCCCCGGGGAGCGAGGTATAGAACGTCGGGCCCTGGTAGCCCCCGGTAATACCCTGGATGTTCATATTGACACCGGTCATGTAATTTTCCACATGGTCCGCAATGTCTTTACCGGCCAGCGCCCGTTCAACGTGCAGGTTGCCCAGCATATTTGCCGACCATGCTGGATTCTCACGGAAACCGGCCGATACCTTGGCGATGTCGTCGGCGAACTGCAGCGAGGCCGCCTCCGCGACAGCTCCTACCCCATCGATGGTGACCCGTTGCTCATCGTCATACATCGTGCCCAGGGCCCGCACCAGCTGCATCATGGGAGCGTCGATCCACGCCGAATTCCCAGCCCAGATATGCCGCCCATCGGCAGGACCGCCCCATGCACCGCCACGGCAAGTAATCTGTGCAAACACACACCCCTTAAACCCACGGCGGACCGTCATGACGCCCGAGGAATTCTGCTGCATGCAGGGCAGCCAGATGCCGTCGGCACTCAGCAGCAGCTCCCGGTGTTCCTCCACAAATCCCGGCAAGCTCGGGCTGCCGATCTCCTCTTCTCCTTCTATCACGAAGATCAGGTTGACCGGCAACTCCACACCGGCCTGCTGCATGGCCTCGACCGCGAGAATCGCGGCGATCACAGGTCCCTTGTGATTATTGGCACCCCTGCCGGCCACCACCGGGCCAAGGTGGGGCAACAGTCCGAGATCGCGGGCATCAATAACCTCAGCTGCCAGCGGGTCCACCGTCCACTCATGCGCCATTGTCGGCGTCACATCGTATAGTCCATACACAATCAAGGTGGGAGCCGACGGCATAGATGACCGGGCCGTCCCCAAAACGACCGGATAGCCTGCCGTGGGAACGATCGCGGCGTCAGGGCACACACGGCCCAACAGTGCGGAAAAATACTCCGCAGCAGCTCCGATCCCCTCACCGGTGTCGCTGAATGAAGGCATGCGCAACGCGCGGCGAACCTCCTCCAACGCCGCATCGCCTTCGGCGTCGATGATCTGATGGGCCGGAGTGGACTCCGCACGTGGACCGCTGATTTTTGCATTCATCCAGCAATTATCAGCTATGCATACGTATACCTCAATCCCGTGCCACGTGCGGTCCCGGAACAGCTGAGTTAAATAGTTCCGCGTACGGCGTCCGGCCGGAGACGGAACAAGTCAGAACGACCTGCGCCGGAACGCGGGGTAGCGGAAGTGCGAGCCACCTGGATCACCGGTATTGCTCCGGGGAAACGTGCACCCAACACGGCCAGCTCACTACTTCAGGTCGTTATCCGCCGCTTCCTGCCTGTGGTTGTTCCCTGAGTCAGCCCTCCAGGACCTGCCTGATCCCGAACTCGCCTACGGCGAACATCCGCGGGTTGTCGTCGGAGTTGCTCAGCATGGCGGTGGACAGGACGAGAGCCCAGCCCTGGCCCTCATCCAGGTGTCCCCTTGCACCGCAGGGCCAAAGGCGTCGATGACGCGCTGGCGGGCGCCGGCGTCGAACATCAGCCACGCCACCGCAAGATCGACAGCCGGGTCCCCGGCCCCGACGTCGCCGAAATCGATAACACCAGCCAGCGTGCCGTCCTCCGCCAGCAGAATGTTGCCCGGGTGAAGGTCCCCATGGAGCATCATCGCCGGACCATCCCCGGCATCTGCGGTGCAGGCCTGCGCCCATACGGCGCCGAGTGCTGCCGTCTGCGGGTAGCGCTCGCGGTCCCCGAGCCGTTCCGCCACCCCCGAGTCACGATCTGTCAGCGGCACACCGCGGAACGGATTCACCGGGACGCCGGCTTCGGCGGGCATGTGGAGCGACAGGAGGAATGCGGCCAGACCTTCAGCGGCCGGTCCGCGCTCAGCGGGGTCGACGTCAGCCGCGGCGGCGCCTGGGATCCACCGCACGATGCTCCACGGCCACGGAAAGTCCGACGTCGGCCGGCCGGCGTGGACGGGTCCCAGCCATTCGCAACCCGTGCCAGAGGAAGATCGCGGAGGTCGGGACGCTGCTGCCGGACAAGGCACTGGACGACCGTCTCGCTCACGTCCACCGTGGCTGGTGGCATTTCCGCACCTGCCGAACGGCCAGCTATTGTGCCCAGTCGGCGTCGTCGTAGGGACGGCCCCGGAAGTGGGCGCGGAGGTACTCCCCCACCACGGCGGCCCCCAGATCATCGGTCTCGGGCGCCACCACCCGGCCGCCAACCCGGCGCGCCATCCGCTGGACGAACCGTTCCAGGCCTGGATCGTCGCCGAGCCGGAAGAAGGTGGCCTGGGTGCCGGCACGCCCCAGGCGGTCCAGTTCGGCCACGGTGATCCGGATGGTCTCCGGGTCCGGCGGGTAGTCGAACCAGGTCTCGCCGCCGGGAAGCAGGTGCGCGGTTGGTTCGCCGTCGGTCACCACCAAGAGGACCGGCTGCATGGACGGGTGCTTGCGGAAGAACCGGCCGGCCAGCAGTAAACCGTGGTGCAGATTGGTTCCCTTGCTCTGGAAGGGCGGCAAGGCGGTGAGCTCGCCAATGTCCATGGGCTGCGCGTAACGGCCGAACGTGATCAGCTGCAGCCGGTCGCCGCGGAAGCGCGTTGTAATGAGGTGGTGCAGGGCGAGCGCGGTTCGTTTCATGGGCACCCAGCGTCCTTGGGCGGCCATCGAGAAGGACACGTCCACGAGCAGGACCACGGCGGCCTGGGTGCGCGCCTCAGTTTCCGCCACCTCAATGTCGTCCGCGGCGAGGCGCAGCCCGCTGCCCGGGTCTCCGCCGTCGGCAATCGTCCGGCGGATCGCGTTGGTGATGGTCCGCGTAACGTCCCACGGCTCGGCGTCACCGAACTCCCACGGGCGGCTGGAGCCGGTCTGCTCCCCCGCTGCCCCGGCAACGCGCGTGTCCCGGCGCCCCTGCCGGCTGGAGAGTCGCTTCGCCGTATCCCGCAGCAGCGCCCGCCCGAGCCGCCGCATAGACTGCGGTGACAACCGGAGATCGCCGTCCGCCCCGCGTTGGAGGTACCCGCCGTCGTGCATTGCGCGCTCAATCTCCGCAAGGGTGCGTGCCGTCACGGCGGCATCCTGCCCGAGCTGGCGGGCGAGCGCGTCGAGGTCCAGGTCGTCCAGGCTGGATCCGTTGTAGGACTGGGAGAGCTGCTCGGACAGCTCGTCCAGCTCGGCGAGGTCCTGCAGCATACCCGTGCCGTCGCCCAGGCCGAGCCCCTCCTCGCCCTCGAAGCGTTCGGAGCCGGTCCAGTCCTCGCCGGGGCGCAGAGCGCGCAGGTTGTCGTCGAGTTGGCCGAGCTGGGCCATGAGTTGGGGCGAGCCGAACGCCTGGGCGGAGAGGTTCATCAGCTCCTCCCGCTGCTCCTTGGACATGGATTGCAGCATCCGCTGGGCTGCGGCCGCGCGCTGGGCGAGTGCGTCGATCAGATCCTCGACGGACTGTGGACTCTCGGGAAAGTGGTGGCCGTGTTTGGCCATGAAGTTCTGGAAGTCCGTGTCGGTGTCCTCGCCGCGCCGGTGTTTGTCGAGGAGCCCGTTGAGGTCCTGCAGCATCTCGTTGACGGCCGCACGGTCCTCATCGGTGGCGTTCTCCAGCGCCTGCTTCATGCCGGCGAACCGCTGGTCAAGGACCTCGCGGCCCAGCAGGTCCTTGATCCGCTCGTAGGCTTCCCGGGCCGTGCTCGACTGCCAGTCATAGGAGGCCAGTTCGTTGACCGCTGCAGCCGTGGACCGGGGCAGGTTCTGCAGCTGCATCTCCCGGAGGGCGCGGTCGGTGTTGTCCATCATGGCGTCGCGGGCCAGCTGTTTGCGTTCCTCCAGCACCGCGGTGTCCAGCAGTTTCTGGACTTCGTTCAGGGTGCCGTCCAGCTTGTGCCGGCCCAGGAGGTCCTTGCGGCGCTGCTGGACGCGGCCGGCGAGGTCGTCCAGGCCTTCGCGGCTGCGGCCGCCGCGGCGCAGGTACTCCTGGAGGGCGTGCCGGGGTGAGTAGCCGGCCATGACGTCCTCGGCCACGGCGTCCAGCGCTTCCGCCAGGTCCACCGGCGGCGCGAGCGGATCCGGCCCGCCCCTGTACCGGCTGTACCTGGACCGGTTGTGAACGCTCATGGCCCTCCTGTCCTCAAGCTTTCGAACTACGCGAGGTAGCTTTTAGCCGTAAACCGTCGCCTCGTCGTCGGACTCCTTGGCGATCCGCCGTGCGAGGTAGAGGCCTTCCAAGGCCAGTTCGACGGCGGCGGCTCGCTGCCCGTCGTTCGTCGCCCCCAGGCGCTCACTGATGTCGTCGTAGAGGCGGGAGCCGTTGAGCGACGGGAGGTTGTCCAGGAACTCCCGCGCGGTGACCAGTTCCCCGGTGGTCACCGTGGTGTGGCCGTCGAGCGCGGCCACAAGCTGCCCCATGTCGATGCCATGGAAGTGCGCCCGCACAGCTTCCGCGGTGGCCATGCGCAGGAGATGGTCCAGAATCTCCTGTTCACGCCCTTCCTCACCGGACTCGAACTCAATCTTGCCGCCAAGGACTTCCACCGCCGCGTCCAGGTCGATGATCCGGGCCACGGCCTCATCCTCGCCGCGCACACTGGCCCGGCGAAGGGCTGCCGCGGCGACGGTTTCGGCGCCCGCGATGGCGAAGCGTGCGGACACCCCGGAGGTCTGGTTGATCGCCGGGGACTGCCGCAGCGCCCGGGTGTAACGGGCCAGGATCTCGAGGATGACGGGCGGGACGCCGGCCACCAGCTGCCCCTCCTGCTTGATGACGGCCACCTCGTCGTCAAGCTCCAGGGGGTAGTGGGTGCGGATCTCGGCGCCGAAGCGGTCCCGCAGCGGCGTGATGATCCGGCCGCGGTTCGTGTAATCCTCGGGGTTGGCGGACGCGACCACGAGGACGTCCAACGGCAGGCGCAGCACGTAGCCGCGGATCTGGATGTCGCGTTCCTCCATCACGTTCAGCATCGAAACCTGGATGCGCTCGGCGAGGTCGGGCAGCTCGTTGATGGCTATGATTCCGCGGTTTGAACGCGGGACCAGGCCGTAGTGGATGGTTTCCGGGTCCCCGAGGCGTCGGCCCTCGGCCACGCGCATCGGGTCGATGTCCCCGATCAGGTCGGCGACGGAGGTGTCCGGCGTCGCGAGCTTTTCGACGTACCGTTCGGAGCGGTGGCGCCAGGCCACCCGCAGCCGGTCCCCTTCGGTGAGGACGCGGGCACGGGATTGCTCGGTGATGGGTTCGTACGGGTGTTCGTTGAGTTCCGATTCCTCGATCACCGGCGACCACTCGTCCAGCAGCCCGGCCAGGGTGCGCAGCAGCCGGGTCTTGCCCTGCCCCCGTTCGCCGAGCAGGACGATGTCGTGGCCGGCGAGCAGGGCCCGCTCGAGCTGGGGCAGGACGGTCCGGCTGAAACCGAACATCCCGGGCCAGGGATCGGTGCCGGCGGCGAGCGCGGCGAGCAGGTTGTCGCGGATTTCGCGGCGCAGGTCCTTGTGCACGTGGCCGGAGGCACGCAGTTCACCAACGGTGAAGATATCGGGGCGATCACTCACTCCTCTACGGTAGACCTCTACAGGGCGGGGATCGAGAGATTTGTCCAGATTCCCTGCTCTCAGGCCGCTGTGCGTCTTACGCTTGATCCTGATGACTGCAGCCATGCCGCCGGAATCGCCGGCACCTCCTTCGGGTCCGGCTGGCACCCCCGCTTCTTTTGGTGCGCCACGGGGAGACCCCGGTCATGCGGCCCCTGAAAGTGCACTTGGTAGGGCTTAGGCAATAGTCTGGCCAGATGGGGACCAAGGCCGTGAACACCGGCGAACAGATGGACAGACAGTCGCGTATTCTCGAGGCGGCGCTGGATCTGCTGTCCCGCCACGGCATCTCGGGTGTGAGCATGCGGGCTGTGGCCCGCGAAGCTGGCGTCGCGCTTGGCCTGGTGAACTACTACTACGACGACAAGACGAGCCTGATACGGGCTGCCCTGCGCCGGGTCGACGAGCACGACCTTCTGCTGGTGGCGCCGGACCCGTCGTCAGGCCCGGAGGAACAGTTGCGCCAGGCCCTGCGGCGAGTGGCAGCCGCTGACCTGCTGACCACCCGTTATCTGTCCCTGCGCCTCCACCTTTGGGCCCTGGCCCAGGCGGACGAGGGCTATGCCCAGATCAACGCCGAGGCCTTCGACCGCTATCTCGACGGCCTCGCTGCACTGGTTTCCAACGCCCTACCCGGCCTCTCCTGGGAGGCCTGCCGGGAGCGGGCGGCCGACATTGTGGTCATCCAAAACGGCATGTGGCTGACGGCGCTTCTCGGCGTTGATGAGGCCTCCATCCAGAGAAGTATCGCCCGCACGGAACAGATCGCCTTCGCGCCGCTTAAGGAGTAGGCCCGCCACGTAGCATTGAACGAGTGTTCAAAAAAGTATTGAACACTCGTTCAATGTCAGCTACTGTCCTTCCTATGACTTACGCCACACCCCTTCGGGACGTCCCCCACACCAAAAAAACTGAAACAGCCTCCACCCTGTTCATCAACGGTGCTTGGGAGGCAGCCGCCTCGGTCGCTGTCCGCGAAATCCGAAACCCCGCCGACGGCGAACTGGTAGCCACGGTCTCGGAGGCCGGCCGGGAGGATGCGGAACGCGCCATTGCCGCAGCCCGTGCAGCCTTCGACTCCGGAACCTGGTCGAACATCCCGGCCCCCGAGCGCGGCACCTTCCTCCTGAAAGTCGCCGCCGGACTGCGCGAACGCCGGGAAAAGTTCGCCCGCGCCGAGTCGCTGGACACCGGCAAGCGCATGGTCGAAAGCCGCATCGACATGGACGATATTGCCGCCTGCTTCGAGTACTTCGGCAGGCTCGCCGGGCAGCAGGCGGGCCGCATGGTCGACGCCGGGAACCCCGCCGTCGTCAGCAAAATCGTCTACGAACCCGTTGGCGTCTGCGGCCTGATCACGCCGTGGAACTACCCCCTGCTCCAGGCGGCGTGGAAGATCGCGCCCGCACTGGCCGCCGGCTGCACGTTCGTCCTCAAGCCCTCCGAGCTGACCCCGTCCACAGCCATCCTGGCCATGCAACTGCTTCAGGACCTCGGCCTGCCGGACGGCGTCGCCAACCTCGTGACCGGCGCCGGCGCGGAGGCGGGCGCACCGCTCTCGGAACACCCAGCCGTCGACCTCGTGTCCTTCACCGGCGGGCTGGAAACCGGCAAGCGCATCGCGGCGGCCGCCGCCGGCACCGTCAAGAAGGTGGCCCTGGAGCTTGGCGGCAAGAACCCCAACGTGGTGTTCGCGGACGCGGACTTCGATGCCGCCGTCGACAATGCCCTGAATGGCGCGTTCGTCCACTCCGGGCAGGTCTGCTCCGCCGGGGCGCGGCTGGTGGTGGAGGAATCGATTGCCGAACGCTTCGTGGACGAGCTGGTCCGGCGTGCCCGGGACGTCCGGCTCGGCGGGCCATTCGATGACGCGGCAGAAACCGGCCCGCTGATTTCGGGGGCCCACCGCGACAAAGTCCACGCCTACGTTCAGCGCGGCATCCAGGAGGGTGCTCGGCTGCGGACCGGCGGCGCGGCGCCGCAAGGAGAAAAATACGACGGCGGGTTCTACTACCAGCCCACCATCCTGGACCGGGTGGAAAGAGGCATGTCCGTGGTCATCGACGAGGCGTTCGGCCCGGTGGTGACGGTGGAAACGTTCCGCACCGAGGACGAAGCGGTAGCTACCGCCAACGACACCATCTATGGCCTGGCCGGCGCAGTCTGGACCCAGGACGCCGGCAAGGCGCAGCGCGTGGCATCCCGGCTGCGGCACGGCACGGTCTGGATCAACGACTACCACCCCTACCTCCCCCAGGCCGAGTGGGGCGGCTTCGGGCAGTCCGGCGTCGGCCGCGAGCTTGGCCCCACAGGGCTGGCCGAATACCAGGAAGCCAAGCACATCTACCAGAACACCAGCCCGCAGGTGACCGGCTGGTTCGCCGACCACGGCAAGGAGAACTAGATGCACTACGACACCATCGACGACGCCACCGAGCGTGGGTTCGACTACATCGTCATCGGCGGCGGATCCGCAGGTGCCGCCGTCGCCGCCCGGCTGAGCGAGGATCCGGACGTCACCGTGGCCCTCGTGGAGGCCGGCCCGGATGACCGCAACCTGCCCGAAATCCTGCAACTGGACCGCTGGATGGAACTGCTCGAATCCGGCTACGACTGGGACTACCCGGTGGAACCGCAGGAAAACGGCAACTCCTTCATGCGCCACGCCCGTGCCAAGGTGATGGGCGGCTGCTCGAGCCACAACTCCTGCATCGCCTTCTGGGCACCGCGCGAGGACCTGGACGAGTGGGAGTCAAAGCACGGCGCCACCGGCTGGAACGCCGATGCCGCCTGGCGCCTCTACAAGCGGCTGGAAACCAACGAGGACGCCGGCCCGGACGCACCCCACCACGGGGACTCCGGACCCGTGCACCTGATGAACGTGCCCCCGGTGGACCCTGCCGGCGTCGCGCTTCTGGACGCCTGCGAACAGACGGGCATTCCCCGTGCGAAGTTCAACACCGGAACCACCGTGACCAACGGGGCCAACTTCTTCCAGATCAACCGTCGCGCGGACGGCACCCGGGCCTCCAGCTCGGTCTCCTACATCCATCCCATCATCGACCGCGAAAACTTCACCCTGCTCACGGGCCTCCGCGCCCGCCAGCTGGTGTTCGACGCGGACAAGCGCTGCACCGGCGTGGACGTGGTGGACTCCGCCTTCGGCCGGACCCACCGGCTCTCCGCCCACCGCGAGGTCATTCTGTCCACCGGCGCCATCGACTCCCCCAAGCTGCTGATGCTCTCCGGGATCGGCCCGGCAGCCCACCTGGCTCAGCACGGCATCGAGGTGCTGGTGGACTCCCCCGGCGTGGGCGAAAACCTGCAGGACCACCCCGAAGGCGTGGTCCAGTTCGAGGCTAGACAGCCCATGGTGCAGACCTCCACCCAGTGGTGGGAGATCGGCATCTTCACCCCCACCGAGGAGGGCCTGGACCGCCCGGACCTGATGATGCACTACGGTTCGGTTCCGTTCGACATGAACACCCTGCGGTACGGCTACCCGACCACCGAGAACGGCTTTTCCCTCACCCCGAACGTCACGCACGCCCGCTCCCGCGGCACCGTCAGGCTGCGCAGCCGCGATTTCCGCGACAAGCCCATGGTGGATCCGCGCTATTTCACGGATCCCGACGGCCACGATATGCGGGTCATGGTGGCCGGCATCCGCAAGGCGCGCGAAATCGCCGCCCAGCCCGCCATGGCCGAATGGACCGGCCGCGAGCTATCGCCCGGCGTCGAGGCGCAGACGGACGAGGAGCTGCGGGAGTACATCCGCAAGACCCACAACACCGTGTACCACCCGGTGGGTACGGTCCGGATGGGGCCGCCCGACGACGGGATGTCACCGCTGGATCCCGAGCTGCGGGTCAAGGGCGTCACCGGCCTGCGCGTGGCGGATGCCTCCGTGATGCCTGAACACGTCACCGTCAATCCCAACATCACCGTCATGATGATCGGCGAGCGTTGTGCTGATTTGATTCGGGCCGACCTCATCCGCGCCGGCCACACCGATGGCGCTGTAAGGGAAGGGGTGGAGCTCAGCCCGTCCTTCGCCTGAGAGGCGAACTCTGGAGGCTTTTTGATCCCGCGTCCAATGGTGGCCGCGGGGTGCATCGTCGTACTTTTCTGACATAGGAGTTCACATTTTGGAACCCAGCAAGAGTATTGATTCAAGCGGCATGGACGAATTTGGCTACACCCAGACCCTGGACCGGAGCATCGGCAAGTTTGCCAGCTTCGCCGCAGGTGTCAGCTACATCTCCATCCTCACCGGCGTCTTCCAACTGTTCTACTTTGGTTTTTCCATGGCCGGACCGGCGTACGCCTGGTCCTGGCCCATCGTCTTCGTCGGCCAGCTGATGGTGGCGCTGTGTTTTGCCGAACTGGCGGGCCGGTACCCCGTCGCCGGGTCGGTGTACAACTGGGCCAAGCGGCTCTCGTCCGGGACCTCGTCCTGGCTGGCCGGCTGGCTGCTGATGCTGTCCTCCATCATGGCGCTCGGGTCAGTGGCGCTGGCCCTGCAGCTCACCCTGCCGCAGCTCTGGTCCGGCTTCCAGTTCGTCGGTGACGGCACCGGTCCCTACGACTTCGCCATGAACGGCGTGGTGCTGGCCACCATCATGATCACCATCTCCACGCTCATCAACGCGTTCGGCGTGAAGCTGATGACCAGGATCAACAGCATCGGCGTCTTCGTAGAGCTGACCGCGGCCGTGCTGCTGATCCTGGCGCTGGGCTGGCACGTGGTGCGGGGCCCCGAGGTCTTCTTCGACACCGCCGGCTTCGGCGAGGGCCACGACCTGGGCTTCTTCGGCGTCTTCCTGATCGGCGCCATGGCGTCCGGCTACGTCATGTACGGCTTCGACACCGCCAGCTCCCTCGGCGAGGAAACGAAGGACCCCAAGCGCACGGCACCCAAGGCCATCCTGCGCGCCGTCACGGCCTCGTTCGTGCTGGGCGGGCTGATTCTGTTCTTCGGCATCTTGGCCGCACCGGACCTGAACGACCCCCTGGTGGGATCTGCCGACGGCGGCCTCCAGTACATCGTGCTCTCCGTCCTCGGCGGGCCTTTCGGCAAGGCCTTCCTGGCATGCATCGTGGTGGCCGTTGTGGTCTGCACCCTGGCTGTCCACGCTGCCGCCATCCGCATGATGTTCGCCATGGCCCGGGACAACAACCTGCCGTTCAGCCGGCAGCTCAGCAAGGTGGACCCGGTCCGCAGGACCCCCAAGGTCGCGGCGATCGTGATCGGTGTCATCGCCGTCATCCCGCTGCTGGTCAACGTCACGCAGCCTGCCATCTTTACCATTCTGTCCAGCATCAGCATCGTCCTGATCTACCTGTCCTACCTCCTGGTCACGGTTCCCCTGCTGCGGAAGCGGCTCCTGAAGCAGTGGCCGCTGCGGGATGAACAGTCCGAATCCGGGTTCACAACAGGCAAATGGGGACTGCCGGTGAACATCGTGGCGGTCCTCTGGGGCGGGGCCATGACGGTGAATCTGGTGTGGCCCCGCCCGGAGATCTACAACTCGGTGCCGCCCTTCGAGTGGTACCTGCAGTGGGGCGGGGTGATATTCGTGGCCGCCGTGATCATTGGCGGGACCCTGCTCTACCGCCTGAAGATCCGCCACCAGACCGGGGTGCTGGCCGAGCACGCCGCGGCAGTCGCAGCGCATCCGTCGTCGGCGGGCGCCGTGCCGCACGAAGCCCCGGAGGATGCCCTAAAAGTCAAGGTAGCCGCGTCGGAAGCGCAGTAACGCCCAGCAGCAAGGCCGACGACGGCACTCACGTGAGTGCCGTCGTCGGCCTTTTGTGCCGGTGGCCCCCGCGCATATGAGTGACCTAACGTCACACAACGTGACGGCCTCCGGATCCGGACAAGCAACGCCCTACCCTTGAAGCGTGACTTTGACTACGATCCGCACCGCCGCCGCGAGCTCCCTCGCCGCCGCCGGTCTCCTGTTTACCCTCGCCGCCTGTTCCGCACCGGCCGCGACCCAGCCAACCACCGCTGCCCCCACGACGACGGCAACGGCCTCACCCAGCGCCTCTGGACCCTGCGCGGGCGTGAAGGTCATCGTCGATTCGGGCGCCCTGAAGCAGGCTGCTGCCGATACCTCCGTGTGCGTGGCTGTGGACGCGGCGACTCCCGTTTCCAAGGTGCTCGACGAGGCTAAGGTGAAAACCGTGGGCACTACCGACTACCCCAATGAACTGGTGTGCCGTGTGAATGGTGTGCCCGCCGCAGACTTCGACATCACCCACAAGGGCGGCACGTACCGGGAAGAGTGCGGCAAGATGCCCGCCGCCTTCGCCTACTGGTCTCTCTGGGTTAAGCCGGCCACCGGCGACTGGGCCTACGCGCAGGAAGGCCTCGCCACCCTCCAGGTAAGCCCGGGTGAGAGCCTGGAACTGCTGTACACGCTCGACGGCGAACCGGCCGCACCGGCAGCATGACCTTTCGACCCGCGCCGTTACGCGCAGCGGCGGCTCTGGCCGTCGTCTTCATCGCGGCGCGGGTCATCTACCGCATCCTTTTCAACGGGGCGGGCATTGGCGAACCGGTCCTGCTCGACCTGCCGGCGGTTCGGCTGCCTGCCCCCTACGCGCATGTGGTCTTCCTCGGTCCGGTCACCGGATCTGGCCTGTGGCAGGCGGTCCTGTCCGCCCTGCCGATTGCCGGGATGTTCCTCGCTTTCGGTCTGCTCAACGCCTGGGTAGATGTGGCCCGCGGCTTTGTCCACCTGGCCCGCCGCGGTCCCATGCAGGGCCTGGCCCGGACGCTTGTGGTGGCGTGGGCGGCGCTCCCGGCACTCTCCGACGCCGTGACCTCCGTCCGCCTGGCGTTCCGGTTGCGGGGCGAACGCTTCGGACCGCGCGCCCTAGTGCCCGTGCTCGAGCGCACCCTGGAGCACGCCAGCCGGGTTGCCGCGGCCCTGGAGCTGCGCGGGTTCGGGAGCCGGGCAGCACACCAATCCGCGCAAGGTACCGAAGCGCCGGTTACCGTCCGGGACGCAGAATTCCGCATCGGTGATGCGCAGGTGCGCGTTGCTGGTTTCACGCCGTCCAGCGGGTCCATAACGGTCATTACCGGGCCGACGGGCTCCGGCAAGTCCACCATCCTGCGGGGCATCGCCGGCCTCCTCTCACACGTTGACGGTGGAGAAATTGCCGGCACGGTGCTCGTCGCCGGAACGGACCGTGCCACCACGCCGCCGCGCGATACCGCCCGCCTCATCGGCGTCGTCCTGCAGAATCCCCGCGCCGCCTTCGCCTCCACCCGGGTCCGGGACGAAATCTCCCTGGCCCTTGAGCTGCGCTGTGTGGCTTCCGGTACCGCCAAGGCCAGGGTCCTGGAGGTCGCCGAGCGGATCGGTGTGACGGCGCTGCTGGACCGCACCATCAGCACCCTCTCCGCGGGTGAGGCAACGCTCGTAGCCATCGCCGCCGCAGTGGTGGAGCATCCGGCCCTGCTTTTGGTGGACGAGCCCCTGGCCGACCTTGACACCGCAGCACGCACACACGTTATCGCCGTGCTCCACGCCCTCGCCCGGGACGCCGGTGTCTGCGTCATCGTGGCGGAGCACCGGGCCGCGCCGCTCGTCCCGGTTGCCGGCTCCTGGTGGACCATTGACGACGGCGCCCTGGTACCCGGTGCCGCGCCGTCCGCTTCCCCGACGGTTGGGCACCCTACGCCGGCGCCGCCGGCGGAGCACACGCCTGTGCTGACGGCGGCAAACCTTGCGGTGCACCGCAAGGGCAAGCCGCTCGTGCTGGATGCGTCCCTGACCCTGCACCGCGGCGAAGTGGTGGCCTTGGTGGGGCCGAACGGGGCCGGGAAGTCGTCCCTCCTGGTGGCGCTCGCCCTCGGTGAAGGGACGGTTCGTCAAGGGACGGTCGACGGCGGCCGCGTCGCCCTCGTGCCGGACGCCTCGGACGACCTTTTCACGAGGGATACGGTGGCAGCAGAGCTCCACGCCGCCGAACGGCGCCAGACTCGCCGAAAGCACGTCGGGCACCCTGCGCCTGGCTCCGCGGCGTCACACCTGGCCCGCTTGCGGGGAGACGTCCGGATGCCCATTGGGCACGAGCATCCCCGGGACCTCTCTGCCGGGGAGCGCAGGATCCTGGCCATCGCGCTGCAGACCATGGACAATCCTCAAGTGCTCCTGATCGATGAACCCACCCGCGGACTCGATCCTGCCGCGCGCACCGCAGTCTCGGCGGCGCTGCGGGCCGCAGCGGACTCCGGTGCGGCGGTCCTGATCGCCACGCACGACCACGACTTTGCCCACGGCCTCGGCGCCCGGATCCTCCCGATGCGTGACGGCGTCGTGCCCTCCGTGGTGGCCGAAGTCCCGGAACCGCACCTACCGCTTCCCCGGCAAGCAGGTGCAAGACCAAAACCACGGGTCATCGAACCAGACATCCAGAGCGCGGCCAGACAGCACCGCATCCGGATGCCGCGCGGCGTTGAGCTCCCTGTCCTCGCCGCGGCCAACCTTCTTGCCCTCGCCGCGTTCTGCTGGCCGCTGCTCGCGGCGGCCTTCCCGGAGGATGCAGCCGCGGCCCTCCCCTACGCGGCGCTGGCCATCGCGCCGCTCGCTGCCGTCGCCGTCGTTGTGTCCATGGATGGCTCGGTCCGCTCCGCACACACGGTGGCGCTGCTCGGCGTCCTGGCCGCCGTAGGTTCCGCAGTTCGGGTGGCGAGCACCGGCGTCGGGGGCGTGGAGGCAGTCTTCATCCTGCTGGTCCTGGCCGGCCGGGCGTTCGGTGCCCGTTTCGGCATGCTCCTCGGCGCCGCCACCATCGCCCTCTCAAGCGCACTGTGGGGTGGCATCGGGCCCTGGACACCGTTCCAGATCTTCGCCTGTGCGTGGGTGGGCGCCGGGGCCGGCCTGCTCCCGCGCCGGGTGCGCGGGAAAGCAGAACTGTGGATGCTGGCCGGCTACGGCGCCGTGGCGTCTTACCTGTTCGGCCTGCTCACCAACCTGTGGTTCTGGCCCTTCGCGGTCGGTGCCGGCACGGGCATCTCCTACGTGCCCGGCGCGTCGCTGGGGACCAATATGAGCAGCTTCCTGCTCTACTCGCTGGTGACCTCGACGGCGGGCTGGGACACCCTGCGTGCCATCACCACCATCGTCGGAATCGCCGTGGTGGGGCGGGCCATTCTTGCCGCCCTGCGGCGGGTGAAGCCGGTCTCCAGCGCGGTTTCTGGACCCGGCGGGCAAGCCGGGCAGGCTCAATCCGACCAGGCCAAAGACCGGCTTCAACCTACACCTTGAAGTACTTCGCCTCCGGGTGGTGGAACACAAACGCGTCGGTGGACTGTTCGGGGTGCAGCATCAGCTCATCGCTCAGGACCACGCCCATCCTTTCGGGCTTCAGCAGCTCCGTCACCTTCCGGCGGTCCTCCATGTCCGGGCACGCAGGGTATCCGAGTGAGAACCGCGCACCACGGTAGTCGAGCTTGAACAGGCCGGCCTTGTCCTTCGGCTCCTCGGCCGCGAATCCCAGCTCCGAGCGGATGCGTGCATGCCAGAACTCCGCGAGCGCCTCGGTGAGCTGCATGACCAGGCCGTTGAGCTCGTAGTAGTCGCGGTAGTGGTTCCCGGCGAACAGCTCGGACGTCACCTCCTCGATCTTTGAACCGGCGGTGACCAGCTGCACCGGCAGGACGTCCACCTGCCCCGTCTCGCGCGAGCGCACAAAGTCGGCCAGGCACAGGTGCCGGTCGCGGCGCTGGCGCGGGAAGTCGAACCGCAGCCGCTCGGTGCCGATCGGACCGCCGGAACCACCGTCGGGGGCGAGCAGCCCCGCGGTGCCGAGGACGCCGTCGTGATCCTCCCCGTGGTGCAGCACCACCACCTGTTCCCCCTCGGAGACCACCGGGAAATAGCCGTAGGCGACGGACGCATCAAGCATGCCCTCGCCGAGGATGCGGTCCAGCCAGTACCGCAGGCGCGGCCGGCCCTCGCGCTCCACCAGTTCCTCGTAAGATGCGCCGTCATCGCCGCGGCCGGGCTTGAGCCCCCACTGCCCCATGAAGGTGGCGCGCTCGTCGAGCATGGCGGCGTAGTCGTGGAGTGCCACGCCGCGCACAATGCGCGTGCCCCAGAACGGCGGCGCGGGCACGAGGTTGTTGGCGGCCACGTCGGACCGGCCGGGCATTGCCTCCGGTTCGGTCACCGTGAACTTCGGGCCGCCTTTATGGATCCGCTTCTTCAGCGGCGGAAGGCCGACGGCGTCCGGGTCAGCGCCGCGGGCCACCTGCACCAGCGGTTCCATGAGGGCCAGGCCCTCAAAGGCGTCCTTGGCGTACCTGACGGTTCCTTCGAACTGCTCCGCCAGGTCCTGCTCCACGTAGGCGCGGGTCAGGGCTGCGCCGCCGAGGATGATGGGCCACTTCTTCGCCAAGCCGCGGGACTGGAGTTCCGCCAGGTTTTCTTTCATCACCACGGTGGACTTCACCAGCAGGCCGGACATGCCGATCACGTCGGCATTGTGCTCCTGCGCTGCGGCCATGATCTCGGCGATCCCCTGCTTGATGCCGATGTTGATGACTTTGTAGCCGTTGTTGGTGAGGATGATGTCCACCAGGTTCTTGCCGATGTCGTGCACATCGCCGCGCACGGTGGCGATCACCATGGTGCCCTTGCCCGAGGAATCCGATTTCTCCATGTGCGGCTCGAGCAGGGCCACCGCGTTCTTCATCACCTCGGCGGACTGCAGCACGAACGGCAGCTGCATCTCGCCGGCTCCGAAGCGCTCGCCCACCACCTTCATGCCCTCAAGCAGGTAGTCGTTGATGATGCCGAGCGGGGTCATGCCCTCGCCGCGAGCCAGGTCCAGGTCTCCTTCGAGGCCCTTGCCTTCGCCGTCGATGATGCGCCGCCCCAGGCGTTCGCCGGTGGGCAGCGCCGCAAGTTCTGCCGCGCGCTGGTCTTTCAGCGCCGCGGTGTCGACGCCGGCGAACAGGTCCAGCATGCTGTTCAGGGGGTCGTACGTGATGTTGCCGTCGGCGTCGTATTCGCGGCGGTCCCAGATGAGGTCCAGGGCAACTTTGCGCTGTTCTTCCGGCAGGGAGGCGAGCGGAACGATTTTTGCGGCGTCGATGATGCCGCTGGTCAGGCCGGCCTGCACGGCCTCGTGCAGGAACACCGAGTTCAGGGCCATGCGCGCTGCCGGGTTCAGGCCGAAGGACACGTTCGACACGCCGAGGGTGGTCTGGATGCCGGGATATTTCGTGGTGATCTGGCGGATGGCCTCGATGGTTTCGATTCCGTCCCGGCGGGTCTCTTCCTGGCCGGTGGCGATGGGGAAGGTCAGGGCGTCCACGATGATGTCCTCGACGCGCATCCCCCATTCGCCCACCAGGGCGTCGACGAGGCGCGAGGCGATGGCCACCTTGCCTTCAGTGGTGCGTGCCTGGCCCTGTTCATCGATGGTCAGCGCGATCACGGCGGCGCCGTGTTCCTTCACCAACGGCATGATGCGCGCGAAGCGGCTGTTGGGGCCGTCGCCGTCCTCGTAGTTGACGGAGTTGACCACCGGGCGTCCGCCGATGTGTTCGAGCCCGGCCTGCAGCACGGGCGGTTCGGTGGAGTCGATGACGAGCGGGAGCGTGGAGGCCGACGCGAACCGTGAGACGATCTCCTTGATGTCGGCCACGCCGTCGCGCCCCACATAGTCGATGCAGACGTCGAGCAGGTGCGCGCCAACACGGACCTGTCCGCGGGCAATATCAACGCAGTCATCCCAGCGCTCTTCGAGCATCGCCTGGCGGAACGCCTTCGAACCGTTCGCGTTGGTGCGCTCGCCGATGGCGAGGTACGCGGATTCCTGGTCGAAATTCACGTGGTGGTAGAGGGAAGCGATGCCGGCTTCCCGCTCGGTGGGAACGCGGCCGCCGTCGGCGCCCCTGCCGCCACTGGTGACGGCGCCGCTGGCGCGGAAGGGCGCAAGACGTTCGACGACGGCGGCCATGTGCTCCGGCGTCGTACCGCAGCAGCCGCCCACCAGGCCCAGACCGAATTCGCGCACGAACTGCTCGTGCGCGGTGGCGAGTTCGCTGGGTGAGAGCGGGTAGTGCGCGCCGTTAGGACCGAGCACCGGGAGGCCGGCGTTGGGCATGCAGGCGATCGCGACGGAGGACTGCTTGGAGAGGTGGCGGAGGTGCTCGCTCATCTCGTCCGGCCCGGTGGCGCAGTTCAGGCCGATGGCGTCGACGCCGAGCGGCTCGAGCGCGGTGAGCGCGGCGCCGATTTCGGAGCCCATCAGCATGGTTCCGGTGGTTTCGACGGTCACCTCGACGAAGATGGGGAGTCGGATACCGCGGGTGACGATGGCCTGCTTGCAGCCATTGACCGCGGCTTTGGTCTGCAGGAGGTCCTGGCTGGTCTCGATGAGGAAAGCGTCCGCGCCGCCGTCGATGAGGCCCTCGGCCTGCAGCGCGAAGGTCTGCTTGAGGTAGTCGTAGCTGGTGTGGCCCAGGCTGGGGAGCTTGGTGCCCGGCCCCATCGAGCCGAGGACCCAGCGCATGCGGCCGTCTGTTGCTTCTGCCGCTTCTGCGCGCTCGCGGGCAATTTCTGCGCCTTTGCGGGCGAGCTCTTCGATGCGGTCGTCGATGCCGTAATCGGAGAGGTTGGACCAGTTGGCGCCGAAGGTGTTGGTTTCCACGGCGTCGATGCCGGTGGCGAAGTACGCGTCGTGGATGTCCGCGAGGACATCGGGCCGCGTGGCGTTGAGGATTTCGTTGCAGCCTTCGAGCCCCAGGAAGTCTGTTTCGAGCGAGAGGTCCCGGCCCTGCAGCATGGTGCCCATCGCGCCATCGGCAATGACTACCCTTTGGTTTACTGCGTCCAGAAGCACCTGGGCGCGGACGGGGCGGGGGACGGACTCAATATCAAGCGCAAAACGAGGCATCTAAACAGATTACGGGTGTGGTCCGAACATTGCGCCGTGTTTCCGTGTACTACGACGGCGGGCGGTCGCCTCGCTAGGACCTTCGGCAGCGCCCGTGAGTTAACGCATAACGCCGATAACGGTCGCTTCGTCGGCCTGAGCTGGGGGAGAAGCGTCCTATTGGCACATTTCCTTGAAGTTCGGCTAACGCGGTTTGTATACGTCGGATCGGTGTTCGATGCGGTCAAGGTACAGGATGTGCGTTTCGGTGTCGAGGGTGAACAGGACCCTGTAGTCTCCTCGGCGTGCGGTGCGCAGGCCGGGCAGTACGTTCGTGAGGGGCTTACTGAGCCGGCGAGGATTATCCGCCAGGACACCGGTGACAAATTCGACGATTGCGGCGGCAGCCTTCTCCGGCAGCCGACGAAATCCCTTCAGCGCAGGGCTGGTGACTTCGATTTTCCATGGCCCTGGCGCGTTGGATGGTTCCTCGGTCACCTCGGCGGCAGTCCAAACTCACGGCGCAGGTCATCGGCGCTGACCGTGCTGCCTTCGGCGATGTCGCGTCGCGCCTGGGCCAGGTCTTCCCGAATGCCCGGCTGCGAGAGCCAGTGGATAGTTTCCTGCAGTGACTCCAGGTCGTCGGCGGACATCAGCACCGCTGAGGGGTGCCCGTGGCGGGTGATCTGGATGATCTCATGCGTCTTGTCTGCTTCCTCTACAAGCGCGGAAAGCTTGTCCTTGGCTTCGCTGAGCGGTACCGTTCTCATGGTTCAAATATAGCCTGAAGTTCGGCTAATCACTAGCCTGACTTTTAGCCGATAATAACGATTATTTCAATTAAATTAGTTGAAGCGTAAACTTTCAAGAAATTGCGTTCTGTTCTGTCGCAGTTTTGTTGGCAAAATCTCCACATACTTGGCAATCTACGGTTCCGCTACTTTGTCTCAATTAAGGTGGCAACATGGGGCCTTGAGGTCGTTGCCGCCGAATGCCACGGATTCCGCGCTCGTGTTGGGTCGTTTTGAGACCGGGAACTTCGACGCGTCGCTGCTGGGAGCGCTAAGCCTTCGTCGAAAGAGCGCCCTTGGAGCGATGAAGCGCCAGGTCGGATACACGTGGCGGCTGTCCGAGCTGATGGCCTCCCGGGGCCTCCACAACAACACCGACCTCATCCCTCTGCTCGCCGAGCGCGGAATCATTCTGTCCAGCCCCAGGTCTACCGCATCGTCAATCAGCAGCCCGAACAGGGCCTCTGCAGGTCATCGCAGCGATCTGCGACGTCGTCTCCAGGCGATCCGAAGACTTCATCACCGTCAACGCCGCCGATGTCCGGGCCCGCAAGACCGGAACCGCCAACTCCCCCAACGCCGAGGACCTCAATCGCGAGGGCTTCGTTTCTTCTCGCTGGAGTCTGTCACTAACGAAGTCTGGGATTCCGTTACTGAGGCGCCAATGGAGGTGATGGACACCCCCACTGGCCCGTGCTGCGCTGGTTCAGTGGGCACCAATCCACTATCGAGGCGTCCTTTTGCCCTCAAAGCTCAACAGGACTTTGTTCACGATTAGGATCGGTTACGTCATGGCAATGGCGCAGGAGCTCAATTGCCCGGTTGGCGTCCTTAGCCCTGAGGGCGTCGAGAATTTGACGATGGTCGTCCACGACCTTGTTTTGGTAGTCCGCGCCCTGGCGGTAGGTCATGGTAATGCGCTTCTGTATCGGGTGATTCCAGACTGAGGTGAGCACGCTAAGCAGGAAGCTGTTTCCCGCCTGCTCCACAAGGGCGATGTGAAAGGCCTGACCAAGCCGGAAAAGCTCGAGGTTATCGGACGGGTCAATGAGCGCGGTCTCTTCGGTGAGGCTGCTCATGCGCAGCAACTGCTGCGGAGTGTAGTGGCCGCAGGCGCGCTGCACCGCCAATGCTTCGAGGGCGTAGCGGACGTCGAAGACATCTGAAATCTCGGTCTCGTCAAGCTGGTTGATGATGTACCCGCGGCCTGGAACAAGGGTCGTAAGCCCTTCCAGGGTCAAGCGGGTCAGGACGTCACGCACCGGGGTCCGCGACACCCCATACTGGGCGGCAACCTGCTCCTGCACCAAGGCCGTGCCGGACGGAATCCGGCCGGTGGCGATATCAGCCGTAATGAGCTCATAGACCTTCTCGGCCAAAGGCCTGAGATCTTTCGGTTGTACGGTCATGGCCACCCCTCCTTTCAGTTTCTGCAATTTTGGCACGAACTCCGCGCCGGCCAAGCCGTCCACTCGTGTGCGCGAGCCAACCTCGACTAACGGCGGACGCAATCTTGCAGGGCTTTAGGAAACTACTTGACCTGCATCACACCTCTGAATACAGTGTATACAGATCAATTTCTAGGAGGAACAAAGATGTTCGTATTGAATACCTGGTACGTAGCTGGGTGGTCCGCCGATGTGTCGCGCAAACCGATTCGCCGGGTGATCTGCACACAGCCCATCGTGCTTTTCCGGACCCAGGACAACGAAGCGGTGGCACTGGCCGACCGTTGCGCACACCGGGCCTTTCCACTTTCTGAAGGACGAACCGTCGGCGACTCGGTGGAATGCGGTTATCACGGCTTCGCGTACGGGCCCGACGGTGCCTGCACCCGTGTCCCTGCGCAGACCTCCATTCCGGAGCGGGCCCGCGTCCGCAAATACCCTGTCGTGGAAAAGGACGGCTGGGTCTGGGTCTGGACTGGGGAGGCCGAACTTGCAGATCCGGCGCTGGTTCCGGACACACATTGGATGGCAGACCCTGAGTGGGCCACTGTCACGCACTCCTACCACTTCAAGTGCCGGGCAGATCTGATCCACGACAACTTGCTTGACCTGACCCACGAGTCCTTTCTGCACCAGACGACCGTCGGTGATGACTACATCTACGAGCACGGGATCACTGTTGAAGTTGAGGGGGCCGTTGTAAGCGTGGACCGCCTGATGCCTTCCGTTGTTGCACCTCCGCTCTACGCGGAGACAATGGAGGCACGCGGCCTGTTCGACCGCTTCCATTGCACCGAATTCTTCGTTCCTAATCTGCACGTTTTGCATTCAGGCATTACTGGCGAGGGCAGGCCCCGGGAAGAGGGATACCTGATCAAGGTGCTCAATGGCATCACGCCTATTGACGAGCACAACACCTGGTACTACTACGCCTTCAGCCGCAACTTCGCCGTCGATAATGCACAGGCTACGGAGGATCTCCGCATCGGGCTGGCTACCGTCCTGGACGAGGACGCGGCAGCACTCGAGGCCCAGGAAATAGGCATGAGCACCAGGCCGGCCGGTGAGCATGACGTGCTCATCGCCCAGGACGGAGGCGTGGCGAAGGCCCGGAGGATCCTTGCAGCCTTGCTCCGAAAGGAGCAACAGGCACTTCCGGCCAACCCCACCCGCGTGCCTGCCGCTGTGGGAAGGGACTAGGCATGTGGATGCTGATCAGGGCCAATGATTTCGGCGCCGCGAGAGCGCCCTCCGGGGCCCGCATCCTGGCGGCCAACCCTGACTCGGCCGAGCGCGGAGACCCTTGGCGCTGGGCCGTGGAACTCGATGAGTCAACTCCACAAGCGGATCCAGCTGTGACCGTGAACGATGACCATGTCTCATACCGAAGCACCCGCTATGACGGCAATTTCACCGGCGTCCTCCGCCGGGATGCCGGTGAACAGATCGTTCTGGCCGCACTTTCGGGGGAAGCCCTCGTCGCCGCGGAGGACGGACCCTGGAAACGGTGGCTCCGGACGGGCGACACCTTCATCGTCGAAGGTGAAGACCCGGAAGCAATACGTCTTTCCCTGACCGCCGGCGAATCAGCCGTGCAGGTCATCACTCTCTCCCCCACTCGCGCCAAAGTTCTCCGTTGGGTTCCCTGACCCACCGTAAGACTCGTTTTGATCTCAGTACGTTTCAGCGTCGAAAGGTATTACCTTGAGCAATTCCCTTAGTCCGTTTCTCCTGACCGGAGTTCTCCTCGTGGCCCTGTCCGCCACCTCCTGCGCGGCGGTATCGGACGCCTCCCCGCAAAGCACCGGGAAAGCCTCAGCCGTCGCCACTTCACCGGCACTCCCCGTCGATGAGAAAGCACGTGAACTTCTTCCCGAGAATATCCGCGCCGCCGGGGTGCTGCGCGTTGCATCAGACCCCACCTATGCCCCTTTTGAGTACTTCGACACGGACAACAAAACCATGATCGGCTGGGACGTCGATTTCACCGATGCTGTAGGGGCGACCCTGGGACTGAAAATCGAACACGTGCCCGCAACTTTCGACACCATTCTTCCCGGACTGGCCTCCGGCAAGTACGACATGGCGGCGTCCTTCTTCTCCGTAACCCCCGAACGGGAAAAGATCGTTGACTTTGTCCAGTACATCAACAGTGGATCCGGCGTCGCTGTCCTTAACGGGAACCCTCACAAGATCACCATGGACCCCGTGACGATGTGCGGCAGAACCATCGCCGGCCAGAAGGGCTCCATCCAGTCCATGGAAATCCTGCCGGCATTCTCCACCAAATGCACCGATGCGGGCCACGAACCTGTCAACATCCAGAACTTCCCCTCCCAGTCCGACGCCAACCTGGCCCTCGTCTCAGGGAGAGTCGACGGCGTCGCGGCTGACAGCGTCACCCTCGCCTACCAAGCCAAAGAAGCCAACGGGAAGTTCGAACTCGCCAAGGGTGAGGATTACCAGCCCGAGCCCATCGGGCTGGCCCTGAACAAGAACTCCGGGCTCAAGGCAGCGGTCACGGAGGCTGTACGGGACGTGCTCAATAGCGATCACTACCAGGCCATCAGCGAAAAATGGGGCGTCCCGGACAGCGTCCTAGTGCGCGCTGACGTCTTGGCTGCGAAGTAAACAGGAATCCCGACATGACAACCA
This sequence comes from Pseudarthrobacter sp. S3, assembly GCF_050156905.1. Lineage (NCBI taxonomy): Bacteria > Bacillati > Actinomycetota > Actinomycetes > Micrococcales > Micrococcaceae > Pseudarthrobacter > Pseudarthrobacter sp. S3. The sequence goes on from NZ_CP189583.1 coordinate 3,775,851, forward strand.
CCACGCCCCGCTTGGCAGCAGGTAGAACCGGCGACCAATTTACGGTCGTCAAGGCAAAACACCCCGGTCGCTGGGTCTCGGCGCTCATCATCGCAATCATCGCCGGGCTGCTCCTGGAATCGGTGCTGACGAACCCCAATTTCGGATGGGACGTCGTCGCAGCGTATCTCTCTGAAGCGTCCATCCTTCGCGGCATTCTGGTCACCCTTGAACTGACCGTCATCAGTATGGTCATCGGGACGATCCTGGGCGTCGTTTTCGCTGTCATGCGACTCTCACCCAACCCGGTGGTCCAGGCTGCAGCGTTCGCCTACGTCAGCTTCTTCCGCGGTACACCTGTCCTCGTGCAGCTGCTTTTCTGGTTCAACCTCGCCGCGCTGTACCCGGTCATTTCCCTGGGCATCCCGGGGCTGCACCTGGACGCTAACCAGCTCATCACCCCCCTCACCGCGGCTATCCTGGGTCTTGGCCTCAACCAGGGCGCTTACATGTCCGAAATCGTCCGGGCGGGCATACTCTCGGTCGACAACGGCCAGATAGAAGCCGCCGAAGCCTTGGGCATCACCCGTATGCAGACCATCCGCAGGATCGTCTTGCCGCAAGCCATGCGGGTCATCATCCCCCCTACCGGCAATGAGACCATCGGGATGCTCAAGTCCACCTCACTGGTCAGCGTCATTTCAGTGCCGGAACTTCTCTACTCGTCTCAAGTCATCTACGCCCGAACCTTTGAAACCATACCGATGCTGATCGTCGCGAGCCTCTGGTACCTCCTCATCACCTCGGTCCTGACCATTGGCCAGTACTACCTCGAACGCAGGTTCGCCCGCGGCAACCAACGCAATCTTCCTCCCACACCGCTTCAACAGCTCCGCAGATTCTTCCGCACCCACGACGCCCTGTCCTTGAAGGGCCCAACCTTGAAAGGCGGCCCGCGATGACGGTCCAGGCAACGCCCACGCCGATGGTCAAGGCAAATTCAATCTCCAAAAGCTACGGCAGCAATGACGTGCTCAAAGGGATCGACATGGAAGTCGCGCAAGGCGAGGTCGTCTGCCTCATCGGTCCCTCAGGCTCCGGGAAGAGCACCTTCCTGCGCTGCATCAACCACCTCGAAACCGTTGACGGCGGCCGCATGTGGGTCGATGGAACCATCGTCGGCTACGACCTCAAAGGCACGAAACTCCACGAACAGAACCACCGCGATATATGCCGCCAACGCATGGACATCGGCATGGTCTTCCAGCAGTTCAACCTCTTCCCTCACATGACCGTGCTCGAAAACCTGATCGAGGCACCCCGCGTCGTCAGAAGAGAGAAGAAGAGCACAGCCACCGCGCGTGCTCTCGCGCTGCTCGAAAAGGTAGGCCTCAGCGACAAAGCAAACGCGTATCCGCGACAGCTTTCCGGCGGACAGCAGCAGCGCGTCGCTATCGCCCGCGCACTCTGCATGGAGCCAAAGCTCATGCTGTTTGATGAACCAACCTCTGCCCTTGATCCGGAACTGGTCGGCGAAGTCCTGAAAGTCATGAAAGACCTCGCGCTGTCAGGCATGACCATGATCGTCGTGACCCATGAAATGAACTTCGCCCGTGACGTCGCAGACCGTGTCGTATTTATGGCCGACGGCCGGGTCGTGGAACAGGGCCCGGCCCGCGAGGTGATCACCACCCCCACCAATGAACGGACCAAAGCATTTCTTGCATCCGTCACTGCGGAAAAGGTTGAGAACTGAGATGGAGAACGACCGCTTCTTCGATGTGCTGGTCCATTCGGTGGATCAGCTGTCCGACAAGGTAGTTTCACTAACCCTGACGCACCCGTTGAAGGGAGAACTGCCCGCATGGGAACCGGGCGCCCATATCGATGTCCTCCTTCCCAATGGAATACTTCGCCAGTACTCCCTCTGCTCCACACCAGAAGAAACACACGAATGGCGTATTGCTGTGCTCCGGGAAACGCACGGGCGCGGCGGTTCGGCATTCGTGCACGACGAACTGAAACCAGGCACAAAGCTCCAGGTCCGGGAAACAAGAAACAACTTCCCGCTGCGCCCCGCCGAACGGTACCTGTTCGTCGCGGGGGGCATCGGCATCACACCGATCCTTCCAATGGTCTGGTCCGCCCTGAAAAAAGACGTTCCCTGGGAACTGCTCTACCTAGGTCGCAACCGCAGCTCCATGGCGTTTCTCCAAGAGGTCGCGGCGCTCGGAGACCGTGCCACGATCCATACCAGCGAGGAACTCGGGGCGTTTCCCCTCAATTACCTGGTCAATCACCTTGAGGACGGAACCGGGGTCTACGCATGTGGCCCACAGAAACTTCTCGACGCGCTCGAAACCGCCTCACAGACATGGGCAGACCCCTCCACTTTCCACTGCGAACGGTTCTCCCTCGATCCCACTGCCCCACGCACACGGCCAGATACTGACTCCTCCTTCATCGTTGAGTTGGCCGACGGAACGGAGGTACCAGTTCCAAACGAGTCATCCGTCCTGGAGGCCCTTGAAGCGGCCGGCATCAACCCGCCGAACTCCTGCCGCGAGGGCATCTGCGGCACATGCGAAACCCCTGTGATCCAGGGAAGCATCGACCATCGAGACACGTTGCTGTCGCCACAGGAGCATGAAAAAAGCGCCACCATGATGATTTGCGTCTCCCGCTGCAACAGCCCTCGCCTCATTTTGGACCTATAAGCGACGCACCGGAACCTACCCAATACGGGAAACACTGTCGTCGCAGCCAACAACACAAGAGAAGACCCATGACACTAAACGCAGCCGACAGGATCAAGGGCCGCGAAGGCAAAACAGTATCCAAAGTCCCCGGTTCAGAGAACACACTCCGCATACTCAGGCATCTCGCCTCTAAGAGGTCACCAATGCTCGCCTCTAGGATCGGCAAAGAGTTGGACATACCCCGCTCCAGCATCTACGACCTACTCCGCGTCATGGAGGAAAACGGATTCGTCCAACACCTCCGCGAAGAAGGTCGCTTCGGACTGGGGCCTGCCGCACTCGAAATCGGCTCCGCCTATTCCCACCACCAAGCACTGACCAGCGCCGGCAGGCCTTTGCTCGCATCCTTGGGCAAAGCGACGGGCGAAAGCGCACATCTGGCCGTACTCGTCACCGATGTCGGAGTGCAGCTGCCCAGCCATCTGACAGCCAGCGGCCGTGCCATTCTTGCTGCCGCACCAAGAGCGCATGTCCGGGCACTTTATCCCAATGCCGCGGCCTTCAGCTGCCGCCACGTGGCAGAAGAGTCATCGATCACGAAATACGTGACACTGTCCTCCCACCTCGATCATGTGCGCCAGCGAGGCTATGCCACAGAATCCGGCCAGGTCACACCTGGATTCGGGTCCATAGCGGCTGCCGTGAAGGACGACCACGGCTGGCCTACAGCCGCGGTCTCAGTGACGTTCATCGAAAAGGATTTTGCGCAAGATTTACGGCCACAATTGGCGCAGATGGTCAAGGATGCCGCGAATAGACTCTCCCGCCACATCCATGGAAACAGAACTGCAGACTAAGAAGCCATCCACCCACGATCCCGCCGGCTTCACCACCCGCCGTCAGGGCTGCTAACTCGGGAAACGACCGAAGGATCCCGAGATGCCTCTCAAAAGTCCGCCTGAACTGCCAACCCCTCTCGTACGGCCGGGCGAACAATCCGACCGTCTACAACGAAGGTACAAAAAATGATTCAAGCGACGCCCATGCATCCATCTGAGGCAACGCTCCTTGCAGAGCGGCCCACGCAACGAATAATGAACAGAGCTGAGGCGCTGGAAGCACTTTCGATGCCGGCACCAACGGGCCTTCCCGCATAAGTGGTCCCGGACCTTCGCGAGTAGGACCAACAGCACGTCCTGCGGGTCACGTCCAGTTAGGGCACACCCCAATCTGACGACGGGCGGCCGGGTTATTGACTTCCTTGTAAGGACGGGTCTAGAACTCAACTTCACAGCGAAGGGTTGGAACGACAGTGGCCGGACAGCGGATCGGGTATGTGCGCGTGAGCACGCTGGACCAGAACGAGAAGCGCCAGCTCGATGGCCAGGTCCTTGACCGGGTCTTCACGGACAAGGCCTCGGGTAGGGACACCACCAGACCGGAACTTACGGAATTACTGCGGTTCGCCCGCGACGGGAACACCGTCGTGCTGCGCAGCATGGACCGCCTCGCCCGCAACCTCGATGACCTGCGTGCGCTCGTCCAAGGCCTCACACGCAAAGGGGTGCGGGTGGAATTCGTCAAAGAGAGCCTGGTCTTCACCGGGGAGGACTCCCCCATGGCCAACCTCATGCGGTCCGTCATGGGTGCCTTCGCTGAATTTGAACGCTCCCTCATCAGGGAGCGGCAGCGGGAAGGTACCGCATTGGCCAAGCAGCGCGGCGCCTATAAAGGGCGGAAAAAGACCCTCACGCCGGAACGAGCGGACGAACTGGTTCAGCGCGCCGGCAGCGGCGTTCCGAAAGCAGTTCTTGCCCGTGATTATTGGATCAGCCGCGAGACGGTTTATCATTACCTGCGCCACGCCAAGCTGGAGTGAACCGCTTGTCCTGTCTCAATTTAGTTGGCCACGTTGACGTGGGGAAATGCCATGTTTCTTTTGCAGCAGCGAGAAGAACGATTCCATCGCGGCGTTGTCTACGCACCGACCCTGCCCATCGATTCTGTTGGGGCCGTGGTGGCGGAGTGATTCGACGAAGCGACGAGAGCGGAACTGGCCGTATTCAACCGGTCGAAGCAACAGTTGCTTTTGGGACTGAGTTTAGCTGGCCCCAACTCGTGCGCAACGTACCCTGCTTCGCTCCCGATATGACCCGGCACGAAAGGGCTGCTTCGGATCCCTTGCACCCCTTCAAAGCTGCTTCCGATCGCAGGGCAGGTACCCGGTCGTGACGGGGTACCGGTGAAGTCCCCGACGAAGAACCGGATTCACGGTGAACTCCCAGCACTTACCCTGCCAGTGGCCTGCTTCCTTATGAGACTGTTTACTATCGGCTAGTCCTGCATCCCGTCCACTAGGAGGGCCCCATCAACGTCCACGCCCCGTCGGGCAGCGCCGCGGGGAAAAAAATGCGGTCCCGGTGTCACGCGCGTGGGACCTTCCTCTCTCTGGCCATGCTTGTGGCAGCCTTGGTTGCTTGCCAGCCCTCACAACCCATCACAATCACCCCGGCCCGGCTTGCAGGCACGCCCGGGCATGTTTTTGTCATCAACCTCGAGAACAAGGGCTACGACCAGGTGTGGGGCACGGGATCGCCAGCCCCCTACCTGGCCAGGACGCTGCGGCAGCAGGGTGTGCTGCTGAGCAGCTATTACGGGATCGCGCACCACTCGCTGCCGAACTATTTGGCGCAGGTTTCAGGGCAGCCGCCCAACAGAAGTACCATGCAGGATTGTCAGACCTATTCTGCCTTTAGCCCTTCGGGCACCGACTCCCGGGGACGACTGCTGGGCAGCGGGTGCGTCTTTCCGGAAAATGTCCCCACCTTGGCCGGACAGCTCACGTCCGCCGGACGATCGTGGCGGGGTTACATGGAAGACATGTCCTCGCCCTGCCAGCACCCGATGCTTGGTGCTGCCGACACGCACCAGAACGCCACTGCAGGCGACCAGTACGCGACCCGCCACAACCCCTTCGTCTATTTCCGTTCCATCACCGCATCTCCGGACTGCACCACCCACGTGGTGAATTTGTCCGCCCTGCAGCAGGACCTGAAGACAGTAGACACCACCCCGAACCTTTCTTACATCACCCCGAACCTGTGCCACGACGGACACGACAACCCCTGCGCGGACGGGACCTCCGGCGGCCTGGGCGTCGCCGATTACTGGCTCCGTGACCAGGTCCCCACGGTTTTGGCCTCTCCCGCATTCCAAAAAGACGGGATGCTCGTGATCACCTTTGACGAGACCGACGGCGGCACCACCGGCCCTCCGGTCGGGGTCACCGGGGGGACGGGCGGGGGGAAGGTCGGTGCACTGGTCATCTCCCCGTTCGCTCCGGCGGGTGCGACCTCGGACCGGCCCTACAACCACTACAGCCTGCTCGCGAGCATCGAAGATTTCTTCTCACTCCCCCGCCTCGCCGGTGCTGCCGAGCCAGGCGTTAACACTTTCAGTGCGGATGTTTACCAGAGCGGAAAATAGCCCATGGCCATAGAGCCACACCCCGGGACGCCAGCTCAGCAGGGCGCGGCCAGGGCGCCCGCACGACAACGGTCGGTGATGCGGGGGCGCCGGGTCCTGGCATCCGCCCTGGCCGTGGTCATCCCGTTGCTGCGTACAGTCATGAGCGGTCAGATCCGGCCCGTGATCGCTTCCCAGGACCAGAGGTACGGTATTTCGAAGATCAAGATCCCGATGCAGAACGGGGTTCCCACGGTCTGCCTCCCCGACCCCGCCCACGGAGGTTGCGCCCAGCCCTTCCACAACGCGGCAGACAGTAACGTCGGTGCCCCCACAGTTATGCGGATAAAATCGCAGACATCAACAACGGCCAGTAGGGCATTTACACCTGCCCTGCTGGTGCTTGCGGGTCCAGAAGCCTACGACGAAATCGCAGCCGTTAAGGTTCCAGCGTGGCGCCCGGTATGCCATAGTGTCAGAACGGCCAGCACACGGGCGGGCTTCAGGTCCACATTTTCCAGCCGCCGAAATCCTGGTCGGAGAGTAGTCCTCTGGGGTGAATGGAGCACAGCAGGTGATGTTTTCCTTTCAAGCTAGGCCCAGGGCCAGCACAGGAGTCTCTCGTCGGCTCGCCCATGGCGTTGGGCTGCTGCTCCTGGCTCTGGTCACGGTTTCAGCCTGCCAGCCCCAAGCGGGACCGGTGCAGCCCACAGCTCCGGCCCCAACTGCCCAGACGCAGAGCAGCCCAGCGACGGCGACCCCTACACACAGACCCACGCTGACACCGCAGCCCGCCAATGGTATGTGCGGAGCAACCGGACCGGCACCGGCACAGTACCAGCACGTCATCTGGATCACCTTTGAGAATCTGACACTGCAGCACGCCCAGCAGAGGATGCCGTACTTCAATGGCACCGTAGTGAAGAACTGTGGACTCGCCACCAACTTCACGACCGAGCTGCACCCGTCCCTGCCAAATTACATCGCCATGACCTCCGGCTCGACCCAAGGCATCACCGGGGACTCATCGGGCATGTTGAGTGCGGACAACATCTACAACCAGGTCAAGCAGTCCGGGCGGCAGTGGCGGAACTACGCCTTCGGGATGCCCTTCAACTGTGCCCACAACGACAGCGCCAACAAAATCTACACGGCGCACCATCAGGCACCAAACTACTACTCGAATATCGCCGAGGACTGCGCCAACTGGGATGTTCCGGTCGGAAGCCAGAACTTGGTCACCGACACCAAGGACGTGATCAATTCACCCCTGGCCACAGCCTTGGATACCGACACCCTGCCAGCCTTTGCCACTCTCGGTCCAACCGATGACGGCGGATGTTCCTCCTGCGGCGGCGAAGTTGACCCCGGGCCCGGCGACCTGTTCCTGCAGCGCTGGATACCCAAGATCACCAGCAGCGCGGCCTACAAGGCAGGTACCGTACTGGTGTACGTGACCTGGGATGAGCCGGAGGACTTCACTACTATCCCTTCCCCCCAGGTCGTCGCTACAGCCGTGATCGCCCCGACCATCCCGGCTGGGACAACGTCAGGTACAGCGTTCAACCACTACTCGATGCTCCGTGACACGGAGGACGTCCTGGGCATCACCAACCACCTGGGGAACGCGGCCACCGCACCGTCCATGCGGAGCGCCCTCGGCTACTAAGTAAAAATCCCCGGCGTGCCCGGTCCTTCGGGGCCTGACATTGCTATGTCAGGATGGCGCTAGATGCCTTGTCATCGACGAACGGAACACCGCCGGATACGGCGAGAATGCTGTGATAGCCCTCGTAACGCAGGCACCCCAAGGCCGCCAAGCCCAATACCTCTGGTATTCGACTGACCGTGGGCGCTCATTCCAACCCGATGGCACAGCCCCGGTACTGCCGAACCCAGGTGTGCAGGACTTCCGCGACCCAAAGGTAATCTGGGACGCCGACCGGGGGCAGTGGTTCATGGTCAACGCCGAAGGGCAGAAGCTTGGCTTCTACACATCTCCCAACCTGCGTTCATGGCAGCGCGTCGGCGAATTCGTCCGCACGGATCTAGGGCTGCTTGAGTGCCCCGACCTATTCCGCATGACCGTAGACGACGGTACTTCCCACTGGATCCTTGGCACCAGCGCCAACGGCAAAAGCCGGGGCCTGCCGGCAACCTACGCGTATTGGACAGGGGCCTTCAGCGGCACCACCTTTACTCCCGACCATGCCGAACCGGAATGGCTCGACTACGGCTATGACTTCTACGGAGCAGTGACCTATCCCCATCACGACGCCTCCGGTGCAGAGGATGCCACCCTACGCAGGGCGCTCGGATGGGCGAACTTCTGGGACTACCCCCACAACACACCGACCCTCGCGACCGACGCGTACAACGGCGATGACATGATCGTGCGCGACATCCGCCTCAAGAAGGGAAGCGGAAGCTACCACCTCGTCTCAGCCCCCACAGCCGGCCTGGACAACCACGTCAAGCGCAGCCACCGCCTTGGTGACGTCGCTGTAACGGGCACCCATGACCTCGATATCTGGCCTATGACCTGAACTGTGAGCTGGCATGGGACCCGGCCACACCGCCCGCCAACATCGGTCTCGAGATATGCCGTGCAGCCGGCGGGGGCCGGCACGTCGCCGCCGGTGCGTTCCTCCGCGGCCCTTTCGCGTACCTCAACCGGAGACCCACCATCAACCCAACCGGCGGCGAAAGCCAGACGCCGATCGATCCCGCGGCAGGGCGCCTCACACTCCGTGTCCTGGTGGACCGCACAAGCGTCGAAATGTTCGTAGGAGACGGACGAGTCGTGCACTCACACCGGGTGTTCCCCCTTGAAGGGGACAACGGCATCCGTCTCTACGCACATGAAGGAACTGCCACTTTCCGCAACCTCACGATCAACGAAATCAAAGCGGCGCCTTAGCCCGACCCGAAACGTTCCCGGCAGGTCATTTTGCCGCGGCCACCGGCCAGCAGAATGACCTGCCCGCTCCCCCTACCATCACCTGCCCGAGAGACAAACATGGAAAACCTCAAAGCAGCACGGCATGACGCCCAACAGCCCCTAGATGTCGTCGTTGTCGGAGAATCGCTGATCGATGTGGTCACCACCCCGAACAGCCAGGTGGAGCATCCCGGCGGATCGCCCGCCAACGTCGCCTACGGCCTCGGGCTCCTGGGCGTCACCACGGGCCTACTCACGGCCATCGCACCCGATGCACGGGGAACATCGATAGAAGACCACCTCCGCCGGGCAGGAGTAACTCTCCTGCCTGGATCAAAATCCCTCGCCCGCACGGCAACAGCCACAGCAACCCTTGGACCCGACGGGTCCGCCGCATACGACTTCGACATCTACTGGGACCTGCCACCGGCAACGCCGACCTCTTTCCCAAAATTCTCCACACAGGTTCCATAGCCACCTTCCTGAACCCCGGTGCCAGTGCTGTCAAAGCCCTGCTCGAACAAGCCCATGAGCATTGCCTCATCACCTACGACCCGAACATCAGGCCATCCCTGCTTGGCAGCCAGGCCGAAGCGAAATCAACCTTCGAAAAACTCGTCTCCCTGACCGACGTCGTCAAACTCAGCGACGAGGACGCCCACTGGCTCTACCCCGGGAACACACTGGAGGAAACCGCGGACCATATCCTCCGACTGGGCACCGGGCTGACTGTGATAACCAAGGGGGCCGAAGGCTCCCAATTCACGTCCTCCGCCGCAAGCATCACCATCCCTGCAGTCAAAGCCACGGTCGCGGACACCATAGGCGCCGGAGACTCCTACATGGCCGCACCCCTACGTGTCAGGCTGGAACGGTACCAGGGGCTCGTAGCAAGTCCGTTTAATCGCGTGGGGCGAGAGCCAGGAATCCAGTCATCATGTCCAGTCCAGTTTTGAGTGCAGTACGCGAAGATAGTGCTGTGAGTAGTAGTAGTAGTAGTAGTAGTAGTAGTTCTGGGCCGCGGGCCGGCGGGCCGCGGCCTCGCCGGTCATTCACCCCGGCCCAGAAGCTCGAGTTCTTGGCGGCATATGAGAATGCCTGCGAGAGCAATGAGGGTGGTGCTTTCCTGCGCACAGAGGGCCTGTACTCGTCGCAGATGACCGAATGGAGGCGGCTGAGGGACGCCGGCGTCCTGGCCGGAAAGAAGGCCGGGGAATCGATCGGGAAACTCTCGGCGGACCAGGCCGAGAACGCGCGTTTGCGCCGCCAGTTAGAGGTGAGCGAGAGCCGGTTGAAGAAGACCGAGGCAGCCCTGGACCTGATGGGAAAACTACAGGCGTTCTTAGAGAGCGCCTCAGAGGATATGCCGGACGAGCCCCGATCCAAGAAACGCTGATGGCAACGTACCGGTCGATGCTGGAACTGAAGATTCCATCACGCCGGGCGGCGGCATTGACCGGCGTTTCCAGGACGACCGCGAACCGCAAACCGGCACCGCCGCGGGACCACCATGCGGTGTTGCCGCAGAACAAGCTCAGCGCCGCTGAGCGGGCGGAGATCCTGGCCGCGCTGAACTCGCTGGAGTTCGTGGACCTGGCACCCATGCAGGTCTATACGAAGCTGCTGGACGAGGGAATCTATCTGGGATCCCTGTCGACCTTCTATCGTGTGCTGGAGGAAAACAAGCAGGTCAAAGAACGCCGCCGGCTGGCTAAGCACCCGCCCCGGACGGTTCCTGAACTGGTCGCCACCGCCCCGGGGCAGGTGTTCACGTGGGATATTACAAAGCTTGCGGGCCCGGTCAGGGGCAAGTACTTCGACTGCTACATGATGATCGATATCCATTCCAGATTCATAGTCGGCGCGCACGTCCACGCCACCGAATCCGGGGCGCTGGCGGTGGAAATGATGAAGGGAATCTTCGGAATCCACGGCATCCCCCAGGTCGTGCACGCGGATTATGCCGAGGAAAACGCTAAGCCGAGGAACTGTGTTGTGGGCCGTGCTACTCGGGGAATCGGGATTCTTTCTTCGGCTTAGCATTTTTGAGGTTACCGGAGCGTGTAGAGGATTTGTAGTCTTTCTTCGCTGAGCCATTCGGTGTCAGCGTGGCTGATTCCGGGGGTTGCGGCGTTCATGGCTTTCGTCATCATGTCCAGGGTGGCAAAGGCGTAGAAGGCCGAGGTGGTGCTCATGCTTTCGTGTCCGAGCAGTTGCATGATGATCGGCAGCGGAATCCCTTGCTTGTAGAGGTCCATGGCCTTGGTCTTGCGCAGCATGTGGCAATTTAGCTTGTCCGGAATTGACGGACAGGATCCCCGCGCGATTTCCCCGGCCTTCTTGAGGATCGCCGAGACACTGTCTTCCGAGAGCCTGGTAGGTTCCCCGAAATGGGTGCTGTTGAACAGCGGGCGCGTGGCCGGCAGGCTCGCCCGCCGGGAATGAAACTCCTCCAGATAGACCTGCAGGTGCTCGACCGTTTTATCGCCCAGGGGGACGACGCGGCTCTTGTTCCCTTTACCGGTCAGCGTCAGGTGCGCCGACCGTGCCAGCTGCAGGTCCCCGAGGGTCAGACCGGTGATTTCACTGACGCGTGCCGCGGACTCGTAGAGGAGTATCAGGAGCATGCGGTTGCGCCGCGACTTCACGCTTGCGCCGGTGAAGGCCGCAAGGATCGCCGCGGTTTCGTGCTGCTCCAAGTATTCGATGGGCTTCTTCGCCACGGCTGGGGCCTTGAGTGTCTTGGCCGCATCATGCAACGCCACCAACCGAAGGTCCTCTTGGGAGGCGTAGCGCAGGAACGCCCTGATCGCGGTCAGACGCAGACCCAGGGTTTTTGGCTGATAGTTTTTGCTCTCCCGCATCCAGATCAGCCAGCCCTTGAGGAAGCGTCGTTCGAAGTGGTCAAAGCCGATGTCCTCGTGCTGGATATGCTGCTCGGTGACGAGGTAGTCCACGAAGCACTCCAATGAGATCCGGTAGGCTTCGATGGTTTTTGGGGACAGGTCCCTGACTTTGGGCATGTATTCGTGCAAATAGTTACGCGCGTATCCCCAGAAGTTCGGGGTATCGCTGCTGGTGTCTCGTTTCATTCGAATCCCACCTCAGGCAGTATCTTCTGGCCTTCACGGACGATGTCGGCGTAGCCGCCCATGAAATCCGCGGATGTATGGATGTAGTAATAGGTGCTGTCTAGCGACGCGTGGCCCATGTACCGGGCCAGGTAGGGCAGCATGGCATTGACGTCAACGCCTTCGGCCATCCACCGCTCGATGTTGGCATAGGCATAGTGATGTCTCAGGTCATAGGGCCTCGGTTGCTTCCCTTCAAGGGGCCGCGGCAGCCGGGCCTGGTCCCAGATCCTGGTGAACATCACCCCAACGGATACCGGGTCTACCGGGTTGCCGGTGGAGGAAGCGAAGAATGCGGCTCGTTTTTTGCCCAGGGTCCGCTCCAACGCCCGATCGCATTCAGCCAGGATGCCAACGACCTGATCGGTGATCGGAAGCTGGCGGCTGCGGTTGCCCTTGGACCAGCGCACGTCGATGAACCTTTCATCAAGGTTCACATCGTTTACTGCCAGGCGGCGCACCTCGCAGGTGCGCAGCCCGCACGAATGCATGAGGGCGAAGAACGCGAGCCCCTGCCACTTCCATGGCGAGATGCTTTCCAACCGTGCCGCGGCATCGAAGAACCTGCTGACTTCTTCGTGCGAGAACAGATACGGCTGGATGCGGATGCGTTTGCTCTTCCACTGATCCGATAACACGTACGCATTCTCGTTGCCGTTGATGCGCTCCCAGCGCCCGAAGTCTCTGATGTATGACATCCACGACCGGCAGGAATTCGGCCGGCCCGAAAGCCTTGAGGTGACCCATCCTTCAAGGGCGGACCGGTCAAAATTCTGCAGGCCGTGGTCTGTGCAGTAGCGATCGAAATTCTTCAAATACCACAGCCGGGATGCGCAATGAATGCCCATGCTTTCCTTGAAGCCAAGGAAACGTTCAAGATCGGGCGCGAACACACTGGTGAACCTGGGCCCGTTCACCGGATGACTCCTTGCCGGATCGGGAGCGGGAGCACGCACGCGCGCATATGCTCGGTGTCAGTACTCAAATAGACGTCGGTGGAATCAGGGCTTGAATGGCCCAAAACCGCCGATATCGTTGGCAGCGGTGTCCCTGCACGCAGGAGCTTGGAGGCCGCATTGTGGCGTAGCAACCTTGTCCCCACCCTTGTACGTTCCAACCCTGCTGTTTTGAACACCCGCGCGGTCACTCGATAAATCGCCGCGTGGCCCGCCAGTTCAGTATGGGGCGCCACCACACGCAAAAACACGTGCTCGTCCACAACGTTCGGCCGCTCACCAAGGACGTACTCTGCAAGTTTCCCCGCGATCGCAGGAGGCAACGGCATTGTCAGCGGATTGCTGGTCTTCTGTTGGACGATCCCGACCGTCCGCCCTCGCCAGTCGATGTCCTGCAAACGCAGGGAAACAAGATCACACGCCCTCAGGCCGGTCACCAGCGCCAGCAGTGTGATCGCTGCGTCACGTGCGGAAACTTGCCCATTCATGCAGGCTTGAACAACAATTTCTTCTTCGTCGTTGCCCAGCAAGGGAACGATGCCGTGGTGACGTTTCACCCCGGCCATTTTCAGTGCATTGAGCAGGTCGACACGTTGGGTGAAGTTCAGGAACGGACGGAAACTCGTGACCGCAGACCACAACGCAGTTTTCGCCCAGCGATCGCTCAATGATTCCAGGAACCCAAATACACTGGCCCCGTCGGCCTCCTGAAGGGACATGATTCCGTTGGCCTCCAAATAGAGGAGGTAATCGCACGCGGCACGACTGTAAGCGCTCTGGGTGGCCACTGCCAGACCGCGCTGCTCCATCTCCGCCGACCACGCAGCCAAGAGCACGGTGAAATCCTTTGACTGCGGAACAACCCGACCACCGCCGTGCCTTTTCGCCGAAAGGTCCACCTGCCCGGTGAACACGTAGGAGTCGAAGACTCCAGCCAAGCGGGCAAAGTCCGCACGCGGCCTCGGACTGAATACCTTTCCAGTGCGTGGGTCTGCAGTCATCACGGCAAAGTCGGCACCTAACGCAGGCGAATATTCTTCACCACGATCTTGAGCGAGTATTTCCAACCACCGAATTGCGTTGCGGTACTGGACAATCGTTAGCTTCGCATGGCCGTCGGCTTCCAACGCAGCAACAACCCGCTCGCCAATCTCTCTGACCTTCGTATCCATGACATTCCCCTTTCACCGGGTCTATGGATACGACGACGGTAACCCCGCAATGAGTCCCCAGCACTAAGCCGAAGAAAGAATCCCGATTCCCCGAGTAGCACGGCCCACAACACAGTTCCTCGGCTTAGCGTTTTCCTCGGCATAATCCGCGTTAAGCCGAATTCGGCTTAACGCGGACCGTGGAACGTCCATGACATCCAAAACCGTCGCCGCGCTGCTCTCGGATCTGGAAGTCACCCGATCCCATTCCAGACCCCGGGTGAGCAATGACAATCCCTACAGCGAGGCGCTGTTCAAGACGCTGAAATACGGTCCGGAATTCCCCGAACGCTTCGCCTCAGTCCACGATGCCGGCGCATTTATCAGCGGGTTCGTGGACTGGTATAACCATCATCACCAGCACTCCGGCATCGGCTTCCACACGCCCGCCAATGTCCATTACGGCCACGCCTCCACCGTGGCCAAGGAACGCTCTGCAACCCTCGCTGCAGCCCGCGCGAGACACCCCGAACGCTTCACCAAGAAAACAGATCCCAAAATCCTCGCACTCCCAGGACCAGCCTGGATCAACCAGCCAAAGGAAATCACCGAACAGTCAGCCGCCTAACTCCCACTGGTACCGCTCAGCTTGAAAAATTCCGCACTGATCCTGGGCCTCCTCACCCGCGGCACAGAAGGCTTCGCCCCCGCAGTCCTGGAGCAACTGGGACGCACCGCAGCCGCAGCAGCGGCCATTACTGTACAACGAGCCGGAGCAAACCCGCCGACTCTGGACGAATTGAAATCTGCAGTCGAAGCACCCACGCCCCGGTCCCACGCAATCGCATAAAGTCGCGGATTCGCACATCGGAATAAGCTCGATGGTTAGCCTTGCTGAGCTACACCCCAGCCTGACGTCAGGCGGTCATTTCAAACACCGTCGGGATAGGGTCCAAAAGCTGGTTCCCGTACGCCCCCAGCGGACACTCTTGAATCTCAATCTGACACAGGCCACGGAACGCCTGACTATCTGGCTGGAACTTGCCAGTCTTAAGTTTGATGATGACGTAACGCGAGTTAATCGCATGTGAACGAGAAGCAGGCCGACGCGGAAGCGGTCGGTGTGATCATCTGCGCGCTGCTATACCTCCGCCACCGGGGCCGCGAACTCCTCCTACAGCCGCGCATACGCCCCACCCGCAGCCAGCAATGAAGCGTGCGTCCCCTGGTCCACGATCTGCCCGGCCTCCATCACGAGGTCGGCGTCGCGGATGGTGGATAGGCGGTGCGCGATCACGAAGCTCGTCCGGTCGGACCGCAGCGCACGCATGGCTTTCTGCACCAGCACCTCGGTCCGGGTATCCACCGAAGATGTCACCTCATCGAGAATCAGCACCGAATGCCGTGCCAGAAACGCCCGGGCAAGGGCCAGGAGCTGTTTCTCGCCCGCGGAGACATTGGCACCCTCATCCTCCAGCACGTGTCGTACCCCTCGGGCAGCGAGTGCACGAACCGGTCCGCGTACGTCGCCCGCGCCGCCTCCAATATCTCGGCCTCGGTAGCCCCGGGCCGGCCGTAGGCGATGTTGTCCCGGACGGTCCCGGCCGAACAGCCACGTATCCTGCAGCACCATCCCCAGCCGCGAGCGCAGCTCGTGCCGCGGCACCGAGGTGACGTCCACGCCGTCGAGCGTTATACGCCCCGCGTCCAGCTCGTAGAACCGCATGATCAGGTTCACCAGCGTGGTCTTCCCCGCCCCGGCGGGCCCAACAATCGCCACCGTCTGCCCCGGCTCCGCCACCAGAGACAGCGAAGAGATCAGCGGTTTGTCCGGCGAATACGAGAAGGACATGTCCTCGAACACCAGCCACCCCCGTCCGAAACCATGGGACGAAGAAACACCCCCAGCAGGATCCGGCAACTCCTCGTCCTCGTCCAACAACGAGAACACCCGCTCCGCCGACGCCACCCCGGACTGCAGCAGGTTCGCCATGGACCCCAACTGCGCCAGCGGCATGGTGAACTGCGCCCCGAAGCTCGGTGCCTTCCCGGCACGGCTCCTCCTGCGCATCTCGTTCGGCCCGGTGGCGCAGTTCAGGACGATGGCGTCAAGGTCGAGCGGCTCGACGGCGGTGACTGCGGGGCTGATCTCGGAGCTACTGACCTGGGGGAGGAGCGAAGCCGGGTGCTGTTCTCACCCGGCTTCCCTCGTTCTGGCCTAGTTACTGGGTGGCGGCCCTCAGTTCTTCCTCGACGTCCTTAGGTGCGGTGAGATCCATCTCGAGCAGCGGCACTACTTTGGACTTGGTGATGTGGCGGTGACCCAGCCATAGAACGACGAAGACTGGCAACCCGATGTAGGAGGAAAGCACCTCCACGGACCGTCCGGCAAGCACAGCCTCGTAATTCTGTCCCGCGATGACCAGTATGAGCAGGGCGAAGGCCAACAGCGGGCCAATGGGGAACAGGGACGCTTTGTACGGCAGGTCGCTGACCCTGTTTCCCTGGGCCAGGAAACCGCGCCTGAAACGGTAGTGGGAGACCGCGATTCCCGCCCAGACAATGAAGCCGCATAGGCCCGACATGTTCAGCAGCCAGGAGTAGGCTGCACCCTGCCCGACGATCGCGGAGAGGAACCCGAAGAGTCCCACGGCCGCCGTCGCGAGCAACGCCGCGATCGGCACACCACGCGCATTGGTTCGGCCGAAGATCTTCGGGGCCATGCCGTCATGGGCCATGGCGTAAAGCATCCGAGTGGAGGCATATAGTCCGGAGTTGCCCGCGGACAGGATTGCGGTCAGGATCACGGCGTTCATCAAGGCCGCTGCGAAGGCGATTCCGGCGCGAGAGAAGACCAGGGCAAAGGGCGATGATGCAATTTCGGACTCACCGGAGGCCAGCAGGCTCGGATCGGTGAACGGAATGAGGCAGCCGATGATAAAGATGGCGCCAATGTAGAAAAGCATGATGCGCCAGAAGACAGTGCGGATTGCCTTCGGCACCTCGCGGCGCGGGTTCTTCGCTTCGCCGGCGGCGACTCCTACGAGCTCTGTGCCCTGGAAGGAGAACCCGGCAACCATGAAGACCGAGATGATCGAGACCCACCCCCCGTGGAACACGTCATCGCGGTTTTGCCAGTTGCTCAGTCCCGGAGAGTTATCCCCGAGGATGCCGAAAATCATCAGCACGCCGGCGATCAGGAAGAGTACCACTGCGCTGACCTTGATCAGTGAGAGCCAGAACTCCGACTCACCAAAGGACTTGGCCGAGAGGGCATTGAGCCCGGTCACCGGGCAGAGCCCTGTGAAGACTGAGGGCGAGGCGGGCGCATGAGCCAGGACCTCTCGGAGCGTACGGTCGTCGTCGCCGGTTCGACAAGCGCCGCAGGCGTCGCGGTAGTCCATGCCCTCTCGCAAGCAGGGGCACGCGTGGCCGCCGTCGACATCCTTGAGGACCGGGTGCAGGAGCTCGCGGTGGCATACAACAACGTCACGGGCTATGTCTGCAACCTCGCGGACCTGCAAGCCGTTGAGGACTTGGCGACGTCTGTCCGGAACGATCTGGGTCCAGTGGACGGCCTGATCCATCTTGTAGGAGGGTGGCGAGGCGGCACCGGAATTACAGGCCAGACGGATGAAGACTGGGACTTCCTGCACACCAGCGTCCTCACCACACTGAGGAACACCAGCCGCGCCTTTTACGACGATTTGGCTGCCTCCCCTGCAGGTCGCCTGGCCGTCGTTTCCGCACAGTCCGCCTCAACGCCGACAGCGGGCGGCGCCGCTTATGCCGCCGTCAAGTCCGCCGCCGAGGCATGGACCCTGGCCGTGGCCGACGGATTCCGGCACCTGCAGGGAGGAAATGAAAGCCCCCACTCCGCTCAGCACTCAGCCGCCTTGGTCTTCGTCGTCAAGGCTCTGGTCGATGACCGGATGCGCGCAGCCCAGCCGGAACGGAAATTTCCGGGCTACACCGATGTCAGTGTCCTTGCCGACGCTGTACAGCGGATCTTCGATCTGGAGGCAGAACAGATCAACGGGCAGCGCTTGCCCCTCACGGCCGGCCACCTCGCGGGTGCACCGGCATGAGCGTCAGCGTTGATACAAAAGCAGGCGTCCCACAGGTACCGGCGAGGCGCCTGCACGACCCGGCCTACCGGGGCTTCGCCTCGGATAACTACGCCGGGGCTCACGCCGAAATCATCGAAGCAGTTCAGGCAGCCAACGAAGGCCACGTCACCGCATACGGCGAAGATGTCTACACAGCAGCACTTCAAGTAGTCATCAAGTCCCACTTCGGGGCAGCTGCTACCGCATATCCGGTCTTCAATGGGACAGGGGCCAACGTCCTTGCCCTGCAAGCACTGCTCCCGCGTTGGGGCGCTGTCATCTGCGCAGCAACAGCGCATATCAATACCGACGAAAACGGCGCCCCGGAACGGATTGGCGGAATAAAGCTCCTCCCTGTCCCCACACCGGATGGCAAACTCACCCCGGAATTGATCGACGCCGAAGCCTGGGGGTGGGGAGACGAGCATCGGGCGCAGCCGCTGGTCGTATCGATCACCCAGACCACCGAACTGGGCACCTGCTACACGCCGGAAGAAATCCAACGGATCGCTGAACACGTCCATGCGAAGGGAATGAAACTGCACCTGGACGGAGCAAGGCTGGCCAACGCTGCAGCACATCTCGGGCTTCCTTTGCGGGCATTCACCACCGACGTCGGTGTCGACATCCTGTCTTTTGGCGGCACCAAAAACGGGCTGTTGTGCGGCGAAGCCGTTATCTGGCTCAGCTCACAGTCCGACCCAGGCATGAGCTACCTGCGCAAGATGAACATGCAGCTGGCCTCAAAGATGCGTTTCGTCTCTGCGCAACTCGTAGCCCTGCTAACGGATGGGTTGTGGCTGCGGTCCGCCTGTCAGGCCAACGAAATGGCTCAAATTCTCGGCAAAGGAATCTCGGCCATTGACGGCGTCTCGCTGACGCAACCAACTCAGTCCAATGGCGTCTTTGCCGTCCTTCCAACCGGGGCAGCGGTGAAGGTCCGGGAGTCCTTCCGCTTCTATGACTGGGACCAGGCACGCGGGGAAGTCCGGTTTATGTGCTCTTGGGACACCACCGAGACCGACGTCCACTCTCTCGTTGCTGCAGTGAAGGCTGCCGTAGGCTCTCCAGCTTCACAACGAAACGCCTAAGTAAGGAGAGTTAACGGCCATCCAGGGGTCAGCAGCTATTTCTCGCTTGCGGACACATCGAAGGTTGCTGCACGACGGGTGGAAGGGCCATGCGGTGCTTCAGCCTCTGACAGGCTGAGCTGCCAGGTTGGTCACGCGCCCAATCTAGTGGTGGGTGCCGCGCCTGCTGCGGGGCAGGCAGGTGAAGAAGGAGGGCTGCTCAACGGGCGCAAGCGGGACCACAAGCCACTGGCCTCCGTAGAACTCCACGTACGAGTCTGAAGGGCAACCTGCATAGGCTTCTTCACGTGTCATGCCGATCATTCCTTTCAAAACCCGGTTGGGGAGACGTCTGCATCTCTCATGTTCTTCTACAAGTCTTAGACCTTTAAGGTTACATGTCAATAGACATTTGAAGTTAAAGGTTAGAGAATGAAGATGGCGTCCGCCGGGCACGCCTGACGAAGGAGCAACCGTCCATGACCACGTGGAGAGAGCAGCTCGCCTTCGCCCCCTTGGCCACCTTTGACCGGGGGGAAGAGGTGGGGAGGCGCCTCAGGTACGCCATCGAACTGGGAGTGCTTGAAGACGGGACCCAGCTGCCCAGCGAAAACGAGCTGGCAGCCAGGATGGGCGTCTCGACACTGACTCTTCGCGCGGCGCTGGCCGACCTGCGCGGGCGCGGCTTGCTCGAGACGCGTCGCGGCAAGGGCGGCGGAAGCTTCGTCAAAGCCAGCACCGGCGACATCATCAAAGCGGAGCGTGAGTCACTCATGGCCTACTCTCTTGACGATTTGCGCGACATCCGTGACTACTGGGTCTTCCTGGCGGGCTCGGCAGCAGCAGCCGCAGCGGAGCGGAGCGGGAGGCTCTCCCTTGGGCGCCTGGCATCGATGGCCGTGAAGATTGAAGAAGCTGAGGATTCTGCGCAGGCCATCCGAGACGACAGCAGGTTTCACATCGAGCTTGCCGCCAGCTCCGGTTCCGTGCGGCTCACGCGCGAGGAAATGGCGATGCAAGCCGAGGTCGGGCCGCTGGTCTGGGCAGCCCCTGCCGGATACGGCAATGCGGCAGCAGAACATGCGTCTATCGTGGAGGCAATTCGGTCCGGAGACGGGATGCTTGCCCGGGCTCTGGCCGAGGAGCATGTCCGTTCGGATATGAACCGGGTACTCGATTTGCGAATGAGCGTCGATACATCCCGCGAAGAATCCTTTCCTGACCCCGGCAAGGAAGAACGCGAACTGGCCTTGATCGGATCCTTCACCGAGCTTCTGGCAGATACGGCCTCAGCTTCGATCCGTTCGATCGAACACGCGGTGCACGTTCAGCTCAGCTCTAAACGGCAGGGAGACAGCTCTGACCTGGACGCAATCTACGACGCTTCGCGACAGACTCTTGAGGGAGCCGTTCCACTCTTGTACGGAGCGGGCTTCCTGCCTGACGTCTCATTCGGCCCTGCGGGCGCGGCCTGGTGCCACGCCCCGTCTGGACCCCAGTCACTTCAGCGGCTCGTGATCGACTGGGACCTCTATGAAGGCGGTACCGCAACGTGGCGCCCCGAGGACTACGGCGACGGAGCCGTCCACATCAGCCATGCGTACCTGGATGCCAACGGGAGCAACGAAAACATCGTCACCTTCAGCAAGGCCGTTTTCGTGGGGGAACAAATGGTCGGGATCGTCGCTGCGGATGTACTGGTCCGGGGAATCCAGAGCCAGCTCGAACCGCACCTCCGGGCCTTATCCCCGAATACGTGCCTCGTCGACCAGAACGATGTGATCATCGCAACCAACACCGGCCGCTTCATGGGGGGAATCTACTCACCCGCGCAATACGCCGGGAAGCAGATCGACCTCCACGCCATGCCCTGGAGACTCTTCGTGGGCACCCCTACCCCCGGCTCCCCAGGAGAATGAGGCACCCCCCACGAGGAGCCACTAAACGAGAGCGTCGACGGCAAGACTGAGGCGGTCAACCCCGTGCATGGCATCTGCCGCCCGGACCAGGGTCAGGTGCGAGAAGGCTTGCGGAAAGTTCCCCGCCATCCTATCCTCGTCCGTTGCGTACTCCTCGCTCAGCAGACCAAGCTCGTTGGCAAACCCCACAAGCCTGTCCATCAAGACCTTTGCCTCGGGTTGGCGACCGGTGCGCGCGTACTGCTCCACAAGCCAGAAGGAGCAGGCGAGGAAAGGATGTTCACCCGGTTCCAAGCCGTCAACGCCGCTCTCTGTCCGGTAGCGCAGCAAAAGGCCGTCGTCAGTCAGGAGTTCCTGTTCCAGCCGTTTGACTGTGCTGAGCATGTGCTCGTCGTTGTAGGGAAGAAACCCGACCTGGGGCATAACGAGCAGGGCCGCATCTGTTTGCGTTCCGCCATAGGTCTGCGTGAAGGAATTGATGCTCCGGTTGAAGCCCTGCCGCATGATCTCTTCCCGTAAACGGTCCCGGAGTTTCTCCCACTTTGTGGCATCGCCAGGCAGTCCGTGGACCTGTATGGCCCGGATCCCGCTGTTGAAGGCAGCCCACATCATCACGCGCGAGTGCGTGAAGTACTGCGCGGCGCCGCGCATCTCCCACAGGCCGAAGTCCTTGTCATCGATATGTTTTTCGACAAATCCCAGGAGCGCGTTCTGAAGGGCCCAGGAGAAATGGTCTTCCTTACCTCCGGCCATCCGCAGCCGTTCCAATGCCACCATCACTTCGCCAACAACATCAGCCTGGAACTGCGAGACTGCGGCGTTTCCAATACGCACAGGCTTGGAGTTTTCGTAGCCGGGGAGGTGGGCCAGTTCGCGTTCAGGGAGTTCCCGTTCTCCTCCCACCCCGTACATGATCTGCATCTGCTCAGGATCGCCAGCGAGGGCCCGAAGAAGCCAGTTGCGCCACTGCAGCGCCTCCGTTTCGTAGCCATGGGTCAGCATTGATTCCAGTGTCAGAGCCGCATCGCGCAGCCAGCAATACCGGTAATCCCAGTTCCGCGGCCCGCCGAAATCCTCGGGGAGGGAAGTTGTGGGCGCCGCGACGATGCCGCCCGTTTCAAAGTGCGTCAGTGCCCGCAGCACCAGCAACGAACGCTTGACCGCACCGCCATAAACGCCGTCCTGCCGGCAGTGGCTTCCCCAGCGGCTCCAATAGTCGGTGGCTTCTTCGAGTGCCGCATCAACGTCAGTGGCTGGGGGCAAGGGGCGGTGCGAGGGGAACCACGTCAGTTCGAAATCAAGCTCCTCACCCTTCGACACGACGAATTCTCCCTCGTGCCCGTGCGCGTGGGCATGCGGAAGATGAGGCCCCCTCAGTGCGAGGGCATCCGGACCGGCCATCGCCAACAGGACCGGTGCCGCCGTCGGCTCGTGGTCGCGAACCCGGCTCATCCAGGGAAGAACCGTTGAATATCCTGGCCGGATCCGAAGTTCCTGGCGCATTTTTACGCTGCCTTCCACACCGGTCACGCGGCGAACAAGGGAAGATCCGCTGTCCCCCAGCGGCATGAAATCGGTGACAATTACGGATCCGCTGCCGGTCTTCCAGATGGTTTGCAGCACAAAGGTGGAGTCAATGTAGCGCCGGTCGACAACGGCAGCGCCGGCTTCGCTGGGCGCCAGCAGCCAGTGGCCGTGCTCATCGGTGCCCAGGATTCGGCTAAACACGGACGGCGAGTCGAAACGGGGGAAACAGAGCCAGTCCACGCTGCCATCCCGGGAGATGAGAGGCCCAGTCTGAAGGTCCGATAACAGCGCATAGTCCTCGATGGGGGAAGCCATGCTCCACTCAATCACAATTTTTTCATCCGGGTGAGGCCCGACCGCACGCGTTCAGCTGTCGTACCGGCCCGCCCACAAAGCCACCTACCAAAAGGGGTGGTTCAAACCGTCCGGAATCAGCGTTTCGCCTACCTGCCGATAACGGGACGATGGATGGCAAGCCCACCTCCGGCGAAAGAAGAAGAGCAGTTCCCATCCCACCAACGCATTACCTAACGGGAAAGACTGAGCGACATGACACGAGAAGAAGCCTACGCACGGTGCCCCTCGGATTCGTATGTGGAATTTTATGGCGGCCAGTGGCTGGTTGTCCCACTCGCACCCGTCCAGCAGCCTGTCTTTTTCACGTGCCTGCCCGGCGAACGCCGCAGCACCCGCCATTGATCGCAAGGGCAGAAGCCCTAAACCTCCGCCACCGGAGCCGCGAACTGGGCCTCATACAGCCGCGCGTACGCCCCGCCGGCGGCCAACAGTGAAGCGTGCGTGCCCTGCTCCACGATCTGCCCGGCCTCCATCACCAGGATGAGGTCGGCGTCGCGGATCGTGGACAGGCGGTGCGCAATCACAAAAGAAGTACGGTCGCTCCGCAGCGCACGCATCGCCTTCTGCACCAGCACCTCAGTCCGGGTATCCACCGACGACGTCGCCTCATCCAGGATCAGCACCGACGGCCGGGCCAGGAAGGCCCGCGCAATCGTCAGCAACTGCTTCTCCCCCGCGGACACATTCGAGCCTTCATCCTCCAGCACAGTGTCGTACCCCTCGGGCAGCGAATGCACGAACCGGTCCACATACGTCGCCCGCGCCGCCTCCAGAATCTCGGCCTCGGTAGCCCCTGGCCGGCCGTAGGCGATGTTGTCCCGGATGGTCCCGCCGAACAGCCACGTATCCTGCAGCACCATGCCCAGCCGCGAGCGCAGCTCGTGCCGCGGCACCGAGGTGACGTCCACGCCGTCGAGCGTTATCCGTCCCGCATCCAGCTCGTAGAACCGCATCATCAGGTTCACCAAGGTGGTCTTGCCCGCCCCGGTCGGCCCCACAATCGCGACCGTCTGCCCCGGCTCCGCCACCAACGAAAGCGAAGAGATCAGCGGCTTGTCCGGCGAGTAGGAGAACGAAACGTCCTCAAACACCAGCCGCCCCCGCCCAAATACAGGCTCAGCAGAAGGCGCAGGCTCAGCAGACTCCTCGTCCTCATCCAACAACGAGAACACCCGCTCCGCCGACGCCACCCCGGACTGCAGCAGGTTCGCCATGGACCCCAACTGCGCCAGCGGCATAGTGAACTGCCTCGAGTACTGGATGAATGCCTGCACATCGCCCAGCTGCATGGCCCCGGACGCGACCTGCAGGCCGCCCACCACCGCAATCCCCACATACACCAGGTTCCCAATGAACGTCATGGCCGGCATGATCAGACCCGAAATGAACTGCGCACCGAAACTCGCGTCGTACAGCTCCACATTCTTCTGCCGGAACCGCTCCTCCACCTCACGCTGCCGGCCGAAAACCTTCACCAGCGCATGCCCGGTGTACGTCTCCTCGATCTGCCCGTTCAGCTCCCCCGTGTGCTTCCACTGCGCCACAAACAGCTTCTGCGAGCGCTTGGCGATCAGCGCCGTGATCCCCAGCGTCAGCGGAATGGTGACCAGCGCGATCAGCGCCAGCGTGGGCGAGAGGATCACCATCATCACCAGCACACCCACCACGGTCAGCACCGATGTGACCGCCTGGCTGATGGACTGCTGCAGGCTCTGTGAGACGTTGTCCACGTCGTTGGTCACCCGGCTCAGCAGCTCACCGCGCTGGATCGAATCGAAATACCGCAACGGCAGCCGGTGGATCTTTGCCTCGATCTCCCCGCGCAGCCCGAACACCGTCCGCTGCACCACCCCATTCAGCACGTACGCCTGCACCCACATAAACGCCGACGCCAGCACGTACAGCACCAGCGCCCACAGCAGCACACTGGACAGCGCCGCGAAGTCGATTCCGGTGCCCGGGGTCAGCGCCATGGGCGTGAGCATGTCCGCCCGCTGGTTCTCCCCCGCGGCCCGCAGCTGCGCGATCAGTTGCTCCTTGCTCACCCCGGCGGGCAGCTGCCGGGACACCACCCCGGCGAAAATCAGGTTGGTGCCCTCCCCCAGCAGCCGCGGCCCGATCACCGAGAGCGTCACGCTGGCCACGCCCATCACCAGAACCAGCAGCAACCACGCCCGCTCCGGCCGCAGCGTGCCCACCAACCGCCTGGCCGACGGCCCGAAGTTCATCGCCTTCTCTGCCGGGACGTTCATCCCCGCGAACGGTCCGCCGCGTCCCGGTCCGCCCGCCGGACGCGGAATGCGTACGACGTCGGCAGTGGCTGTTTTGGAGGCCGCCGCGGTTCCGCCGGGGGCTGCTGTGTGGGAAGCGCCCGACGTCGGCCGCTGCGGCGCGCTCATACCGTCTCCTCCGCTGCCAGCTGGGAGGAGACAATCTCCCGGTACGTCTCGGAGTCCTCCAGCAGCTCTCCATGCGTCCCGCGCGCAACGATTCTGCCGTCGTCGAGCACTAAGATCTGGTCCGCATCCACGATGCTGGACACCCGCTGAGCGATGATCACCAGGGTGGCGCCCGCCGTGTTGCGCTTGAGCGCCTGCCGCAGCCGGGCGTCGGTGCCGGTGTCCAGTGAGGAGAACGAGTCGTCAAAAATATACAGTTCGGGCCGTTTCACCAGTGCACGGGCGATGGCCAGCCGCTGCCGCTGCCCACCGGAGACGTTGGTGCCGCCCTGGGAAATGGGTGCATCCAGGCCGCCCTCCATCTCCTCCACGAAGTCCCTCGCCTGCGCAATCTCAAGGGCGGACCAGCACTCGTCCTCGGTGGCATCCGGTTTGCCGTACTGCAGATTGCTGCGGACGGTGCCGGTGAACAGGTAAGGCCGCTGCGGCACCAACCCGATGTGCCCCCACAGCAGGTCCGGGTGCAGCTCGCGCACATCCACCCCGTCCACCCGGACCGAGCCGGTGGTGGCGTCGAACAGCCGCGGCATGAGGTTCACCAGGGTGGTCTTGCCGGCACCGGTGCTGCCGATGATCGCCGTCGTCTGCCCTGCCTTCGCGGTGAAGCTGAGCCCGGACAGGACAGGCTGATCGGCACCCGGGTAGGCGAATCCGACGTCGCGCATTTCCAGCTGCCCGCGGCGGTGCCCGTCGGACGACACCGCACTCCTGAGCGGACTCTTCGGCGGCCGGACGCTCGACTCGGTGCCCAGCACCTCGCCGATCCGGTCCGCCGAGACAGCGGCGCGCGGGATCATCACCGCCATGAACGTGGCCATCATGACAGACATCAGGATTTGCATCAGGTAGCTCAGAAACGCGATGAGCGTGCCCACCTGCATGGAGCCGTCCTCGATCCGGAACGAGCCGAACCAGATCACGGCTACGGACGAGACGTTCAGCACCAGCATCACCACGGGAAACGCGAGCGCCATCAGCCGGCCGGCACGCAGCGCGGTGTCCGTGACGTCCTCGTTTGCCTGGGCGAAGCGGGCGCTCTCGATGTCCTCCCGGACGAACGCGCGCACCACCCGGATGCCGGTGAGCTGCTCCCGGAGCACGCGGTTTACGGTGTCAATCCGGACCTGCATCTTCCGGAACAGCGGCACCATCCGGCTGATGATCAGGCCCACCCCGATCATCAGCACGGGCACGGCGACGGCGATCAGCCAGGACAGCTGCACGTCCTGCCGGACGGCCATGATTACGCCCCCGATGGCGAGCATGGGCGCGGCCACCATCATGGTGGCGGCCATCAGCACCAGCTGCTGGACCTGTTGGACGTCGTTCGTGGAGCGGGTGATCAGGCTGGGCGCGCCGAACTTGGTCACTTCCTGTTCAGAAAACTCCCCCACCCGGGTGAAGATGGCCCCGCGCAGATCCCGGCCCACCCCCATGGCCGCCTTCGCCCCGAAGTACACGGCAATCACAGCGCAGATGATCTGCAGCAGCGTAATCGCCAGCATCAGGCCGCCCAGGCTGAGGATGACGCCGGTGTCCCCCTTGGCCACGCCCTCATCAATGATGTCCGCGTTCAGCGTGGGTAGGTACAACGACGCGATGGATTGCGCCAGTTGAAAAATCACGACGGCGATCAGCAGTTGCCGGTGCGGCCGCAGGTATTCAACAAGCAGTTTCCAGAGCAATGCGGCTCCAAAGGTTCTGTCCCGATGGAATGTTTAGCTACGGGTGGTGCGAAGGTCAGTTTACGTCCGGAGGCTGGGATAAAGCCCGGCAGCTTGGAAAAAATTCGGCCGGTTCTCCCAAAGCGTATTCGCCTTGCCGGTTGGAGCGCCGCCGTCAGGCTGTCCGGGAACTACTCGTCGATGTCCTCAGCCCGGACTCCGCTGCGACGCCAGATCGCCTGCCACCTCTACGACCTTTTCAGCTGGCACTCCGGCGGCCAAGGCGGCAGCAATCTGCACATCGCACGCGGCTTTTGCCTGGTCAAGGCATTCAGCGGCCTCGACCTCGCCGACGCGGGTGGTCACTGCGGCCAGCAACGCGTCGTGGAGGGCTAAGAGGTCAGCGGCCGCCTTTTTGGCAGCGGGTGACGCCAGCTCGTGTTCGCCGTAAAGTGTCCAATCAACCTGGGCGATGGACAGAGGCGGGGTGTTTGAATCAATGAACGGCGAGTTCTAGCGATCGTTGCAACACCCCCGAAAATCGGGAGTTGCAACACCCATGGAATTACCATCGAAAAATAGTTCGTCCTTAAAGAAAAAATCTCCTTCAACGGTGGAACAATCGGCTGCAGCCGGTGCGTCGGTGAAGCGTCGTCAGCAGTCACACACCCCTACGCAAAAGCAGGATTTCCTGTCCGCCGTGGAGCGGTTGGGAAGCGTCGCCGACGCGGCCAAGGAGCTCGGCATCAACCGGAGCACTTGCCAGAAGTGGGCCAACGCTGCCGGGATCAGGCCTCAGCGCCGATACACGCAGGCGGACAAAGACCAGTTCTATGCCGTTCTGGACCGGACCGGCAACATCGCCGAGGCGGCCCTGGAATTGGGAGTGAACATCAGCACGGCGCACAATTGGGCCGGCAAGGTCAATCCAGCGACCAGGAAGCCACGGAACACCCGATCAATGAATGCCGGGCGGCCGCAACGCTACTCACCGGCGGTGGTTGAGGAGTTCCTGACCCTGTTGCGGAACGTCGGCAGCGTCAGCGCGGTGGCGAAGCAGTTGGGTCTGAACCTATCCACCTGTTCGAACTGGGCGAAGGATGCTGGCATGGCCTCCACCTGTCTGCGCCGCCCCTCCGCGAAACAGCTTCACTACCTTCGTCTTCGCGAAGAAGGAGCCGGCCGCAGGGACGCCGCCCGCACCGTTGGCGCCAGCAAACAGAGCTCCTACCAATGGGACCGGCAACAGACTGCAAAGGACACGGCCGCAACCGAGGATCATGCCGTGGATCTGCCGTATAAACAGGAAGTGATAACGACATTCGCGGAACCTTCGACCCTGCTGCAACGGCGACGGAGCCGCCAGCCTCAGCGACGGCGCCCGTACCCACCGCGGTGGCGTTGGAAGCTCTGGAGCGGGCCATCAGCGCCCGCTACCTGTCCCTGCAGGAGCGGGAGAGGATCGCGGACCTGCGCTCCCACGGGACCTCGATGCAGGACATCGGCAGGGCATTGGGCCGGTCCGTGGGCACCATTAGCCGGGAGATCAGACGCAACAGCCACCCCGTGCTCGGCTACCAGCCCTACGGCGCTCATCGGGCCGCGACCGCGGCCAGGGCACGGCCCAAAGACAGTAAGCTGGCAGAGCCCGGGGAGCTGCATGACTATGTGAAAATCAAGCTCCTCACACACTGGTCCCCGGAACAGATTTCAAAGCTGTTGATCAAGGAATTCCCCGATGACGAGCAGATGCGCGTGAGCCCCGAAACGATCTACCAGGCCCTCTACTTTCAGGCCCGCGGCGGACTAAAACGCGAAGTCAAAGAAGCACTGCGCACCGGGCGGACACGCCGGAAAAAACACAAGAACCCCGAGGAGCGCACCAGTCGTTTCCGGGACCCGATGATCAACATCTCCGAACGCCCCGCAGAGGTCCAGGACCGCGCCGTCCCAGGCCACTGGGAGGGGGATCTAATAACCGGAGCCTACAACCAGTCGGCGATCGCAACCCTGGTCGAACGCACCACCCGCTACGTGATGCTCGTGCACCTGCCCCTCGATCACACCGCCGAATCAGTCCGCGACGGGCTGATCAAGACCATGTCCACGCTACCGGCGCACCTGCGCGGATCCCTCACCTGGGACCAAGGCGCGGAAATGGCCAAACACAAGGCCTTCAGCATCGCCACCGACATGGACGTCTACTTCTGCGACCCCGCCAGCCCCTGGCAGCGCGGATCCAACGAAAACACCAACGGGCTCCTTCGCCAGTACTTCCCCAAAGGCACCGACCTGAACGCCTACGGACCCGAAGACCTCGAACACGTCGCCCAGGAACTCAACGGACGGCCACGCAAAACACTGGACTGGGACACCCCAGCCGAGCGTCTTCGTGATTTACTGATAGCCAGCTAACCACGGGTGTTGCAACGACCCCTAGAATTCAAGAACGGGTCCACGGGTCGGCCTTCTACGACTGGCTAAGCAAGGCTCCCGGTCGCTGAGCGGAATCAGGTCTCTGAGGACCACCAGACTGAACAAGTCTGTCTACTAATTCAGAGACTACACAGGAGCCTACGAAATACGAAGCGTGGGCGGTGACACCAAGCGGATTGCTGCCCTGGCATGGGGTGTCGCGGGGAATGCACCGGCGCGGTCTGACGTTACAGCACGGCCCTTACGTCGTCCGGGCCTTTGACGCGGGAACAACGGCGCAGTGGTGTACGTTGCAGTCTCGTCAGACACATCGTAGAAGCATCAGAAATGAGAAGCACCCAAAGTGGCAACCGATTACGACGAAGTTCGTTCCGACGTCAAGGAAACCCAAGACCGTTCCCTGGAGGCATTACAGTCTGCGAACGCCCCGGACGCCCGCAGCGTCGTCAATGAACTGGACGAAGCGGATGCATTCGATGAGGGCCTGACTCCCGGGGGAGAGATCGTCTCCGAGGAGCTCATCGTTCAGGTCATTCCCCAGGCCGCGGACGAGTTCACCTGCTATTCCTGTTTCCTCGTCCGGCACCGGTCTCAACTCGCCCGCGAAAGCAACGGCCACTCATACTGCATCGAGTGCGAGGGGTAGGGCATCCATCCTCAGGGCGCACTATCCGACAGCAGACCATCAGGGTGAGATTGCTGTTGCGGCTCACGCTGCCTGAGTAGCCATAACCGCCAGGGGCGCCGCGTTGTCAGGGGCAAGGATGGTCAGCCTGTAATCGGACTGGAGCGGATCGACGCGGGCAGGCAGATGGTGGGACCGCGAGCAGGCGCGCAGTTCTTCCAACGCGTCGGGCTCGATGCAGGCCCGGGTCATATCGAGTTCCAAGGCCATGCCCGTGGTGAGGGAGTTGGCGCGCTTCATGACGGCATACAGGCCGTGCACGCTTTTTGATGTCACATGGCCCTGCGCGGCTACCTGGGCCGTTGCACAGTCGAGGTCCACCCGGACCAGCACCCGAAGCTTGTCTGTTGTCACGAAAATTCTCCGCTCTAAGTTGGGTGCCACAACGCTGTGGCGCCCCGGACAACCATAGACCAAATGTGATCCAGGCAACACACCTGCAGATATTGGTGTTTTGCCACGCTCCGCCCCGGGACGCGGGAGCGGCGTGCGCAGAGAGTGCCTGTACGGCAGGTGAAGGGGACGGCGATCCCCGGAAAACAGCAATGGGACGTTATGTGCTTCCCGGGGCATGGCCGCACGGGTCAGGCGTGGCTCCTGCGGGTCACCGCCCCGAAGATTCCCAGGACGATCAAAGCCCCAAGAATGGCCAGCAGCCAAGTCCTCAGGTCGAAAAATTCCGCCAGGCCACCGCCGAAGATCAGCGAGCCGATCCATCCTCCGAGGATCGCTCCGACGACGCCAAGAACCATCGTGACCAGCCAGCCCCCGCCTTGCCGGCCGGGGAGTATGGCCTTGGCGATGGCTCCTGCAATCAGGCCGAGCAAGAGAAATCCGAGAATTCCCATGACGCACTTCCTTCCAAAGGACCACCAGCGTCGCCGTGACGCCATAGCAAGATTTTAATCAGCATGCTTAGCATCTGGCAAGGATTCGATTTACGATTAAATAGTGAGCCGCAGGCAGCCCGCCAGCGGCAACCAACCTGAGGAAGTGACACTGTGGGTTTGGACGACAAGATCGAGAACACCGCCGAGAAGCTTGGCGGCAAGGGTAAGGAAGTCGCCGGCGAAGCCAAAGGCGATCCGGGCCTGAAAGCCGAAGGCAAAAGCGACCAGGCAAAAGCAGACCTGAAACAGGCCGGCGAGAAGGTCAAAGACGCCTTCAAGGAATAATCCACCTCAACCAGGGAAGGGTGCGGCGCGACCACGGGCGGCACCCTCCCGCGTTGACCGTGTTGATCCCTCGCGCGGACATCCTTAGCCTGCTCCATCCTGTGGGTGCTATTGGCCGAGCAGGGACACGGCGTGGGCGATGACGAGCGCCAGCAGCACGAAGCCGCCGAAGGCTTCGAGGCCCATGAGTGATTTTGCCCGGGCAGAGAGGGGCATCGTGTCCGTGGGGCTGAAGGCCATGGAATTAGAGAGCGAGAAGTAGACGTAGTCAATGAACGACGCCGTCCAGCCGCTCTTTACCGAAGACCTGGCGGCAACTTCCTTGACGGCGTCGTGGTCTTCGTCCTGGGGGAACCGGAAGTCTGCCTGGGGCAGCTCGTGGCGTGGGGTGTGCCGGCGGGACACAGGGCCGCCCCTGTCCAGTTCCCAATAGACCAGCGCAAAGGCGATGACGTTCGTTACCCAAACCTGAAGCGTGGCGAGCAGAAGGTTTGGACCGTCGGTGTTGTCAGGGCCTGCGAGGGCGATGACCAGCTGCACCAGGGCAGCCTCATTCGCTGCGACCAGCAGCAGTGCCTGGCCTACGGAAAGATGCCTCGACCAGCGCGTTTGGCGCGTGAGGCGGCGGGGATTCAGGACAATAAGCGGGATCAGGAGGCCCAGCCCGACGATGACAACCGCGTAGCGAACGCCCGGCAGGAATGCTGTGGGCAATGTCGCGTACAGGCTCAGGGCAACAAGCAGGCCAACGACGGCAGGCCAGCGGTGCTCAGCGTGGGCCTGTTGTCCGTTGTAGGTCGTCATAATCAGGAGTGTAGGCACGGTTCCGCACAACATCTGCTCCGACTCACCGCACGTACGTCGTGCCGTCACGGAGGCATGACTAACCCGACGGGTGTGACCCGGATCGGAGAGCAGCGATCGACGGCGGGATGTCCCGCCGTCGACCGCTGCTCTCTCAGGTCGGCTCAGTAGGCCTTAACCCGCTGTTCGACGATGAGATGGATGAGGGCGAAGACGCCGTCCCCGTCGATTGCCGCCAGGGCGGCGTCCAATGCCGCCGGAACCTCACAGTCCTCGGTGACAGTGATCCCAAAACCGCCGAAGGCCCTGGCCATCAGGCCGAAGTCCGGATTCTTCAGCTGGGTCCCGGAGACGCGCGAGGGATAGTGGCGCTCCTGGTGGGTACGGATGGTGCCGTATTCCTGGTTGTCCATAACGATCACCAGCGGCGTGGCCCCGTACTGGGCCGCGGTGGCCAGCTCCTGGCCGTTCATGAGGAACTCCCCGTCTCCGGCGATGGTGACCACGCGGCGCCGGGGTTCGGCCAGCGATGCCGCGATGGCCGAGGGTACGGAATAGCCCATGGAGCCGTTGCGGGCACTGATCATGGAGGCGTAACGGCGGGTAGGAAAGTAGCGGTGGGCCCAGTTGGTGTGCTCCCCCGCACCGAACGTCACCAGTGAATCCTCGGGCAGCCTTGGCACCAGGTTCGCCATCAAAGTGTCCATCCTCGCCTGCCCCGCTGCCGGCGCCGCTGGCGGTAGCGCGGCGAACCGCTCCTGCTCGCCCCGCATCCGGCTTGTCCACGCTTTCCACTCGTCCTTCGCCGGCAAGTCAATCCCCACAATGTCGCGGACAAAGGCCTCGGGCTTGGCCAGGATCTGCCGAGAAACGGGTCCCGACCGGCCACGGAGTGAGGAGTCGGCTGTGACAAGGAAGTTCTTTTTGTTCCAGTCCTGCCGGCAGACGAATCCGTCCGTAATCACGTCGCCCGGCACCGTCCCCACAAACACCAGCAGGTCGGTTTCCTCCAGCAGGTCGTAGGTGGGGCGGGGGCGGCCGTAACCAATCGGGCCCACGTAGGACGGGGAATCGAAGGAGACCGTTCCCTGCGTCCGCCATTCAGCGGCAGCCGGGATATGGTGCCGTTCCAGCCATCCGGTCAGCTGGTCAGCCGCCTCCTGCGTCCAGTCGTTGCCGCCGGTGACAAAGAGCGGCTTGGTGGATTCCGCCAGCGCAGCCTCCAGCGCGGCGGCATCGGTGCTGCTCAAGCCACCGGCTGCCACCGGAATGGCGGGGTGCAGCACCGGGTCAATCTGCTGCCGGATGATGTCCTCCGGCAGGCCCACCACCACCGGGCCCGGCCGCCCGCTCATGGCCGCAAACATCGCCTCGGCCACGATCTCGGACGCCCGCTCCGCATGGTCAAGGACCATAACGCGCTTCGCCCCCGTATCAAACCAGGCCTTGATATCGAACTCCTGGAACGCCTCACGGTCCCGATGCGCGAAGGGGATCAGGCCGACGAACAGCAGCATGGGGGTGGAGTCCTGCCATGCGGTGTGCAGCCCCACATGCGCGTTGGCCGCGCCGGGACCCCGGGTCACCATCGCTATGCCTGGGCGCTGGTGCATCTTGCCGTCGGCCTCGGCCATGTAGGCGGCGCCGCCCTCGTGCCGGCAGACGATTGTTTCAATATCCGAGTTGTGCAGTCCGTCCAGGACGTCCAGGAAGCTCTCGCCGGGAACCACATAGGTGCGCTCCACACCATGGGCCACGAGCGAATCAACTATCACGTGCCCGGCTGATTTCAGTGCCGGGCCGTTGCCGGCGTGAAGCTCCTCCGAAGGGCGTGCCAGCCGGGAGACTTGCCCGGAATTCCCGACGGCGGCGGGCTGGGTGTGGGATGCGGTCAGGATTGCTTGGGTTTCCGGTGTCATGGGCTTTCTTTGGCTGTTTGGGCTGGTTTGGCGTTCGTAGTGGATGGTGCGCGCTTTACCTGAAGGTCTCCGCGGGCGGGTTGGCGATGACGGGGGCTGTGCCTGTGAATCCGTCGCGGGTTTCGGCGATCTCGCGGATTCGTTGCCGGCAGGCGTACCAGCCGAATACCATCAGCACGCAGGCGATGGCCGTGACGAGCATGGTGAGCGGGGATTCGATGAACACCATGACCAGCACGCCCGCCAGGAACAGCAGTGAAAGGTAGCCGGTGTACGGGGCGCCGAACATCCGGAAGGACGGGCGCTGGAGCCAGCCTTTGTTCGCCCAGCGTTGTAGCTGGATTTGGCAGAGCACGATGGTTGCCCAGGTCATGACGATGCCCACGGATGCGACGTTCAGCACGATCTCGAAGGCCTCCGCTGGCACCAGGTAGTTCAGCGGGACGCCTAGGAGGGACACGCCGGCGGTGATGGCGATGCCGCCGTAGGGGACCCCGGCTTTGTTCATCCGGCCTGCGAACTTTGGGGCGGAGCCGTTCACGGACATGGAGCGTAGGATGCGGCCGGTGGAATATAGGCCGGCGTTGAGGGAGGAGAGCGCGGCGGTGAGGACCACCAGGTTCATGATGACGTCCACGCCTTGGATGCCGATGGAGCCGAAGAACGTCACGAACGGGCTGACGCCCTTTTCGTAGGAGGTGTATGGCAGCAGGAGGGCGAGCAGGATGACGGAGCCGACGTAGAAGACGGCGATCCGGAAGACCACGGAGTTGATGGCCTTGGGCATGATTTTTTCGGGGTTCTTGGTCTCGCCGGCGGCGGTGCCCACGAGTTCGATGGAGGCGTAGGCGAACAGGACGCCCTGCATCAGGATGATCATGGGGAGCAGGCCGTTGGGGAAGACGCCGCCGTTGTCCGAGAGCAGGCTCAGGCCCACCGGCTGGCCGTCCACGGGGGTGCCGAAGATGACGAAGTAGGTGCCTACCACGAGGAAGACCACCAGGGCGGCGACCTTGATCAGGGCGAACCAGAACTCGAGCTCACCGAACACCTTGACGGAGACGAGGTTCAGGGCGAGGACCACCACGAGGGCGATCAGGGCCCAGGCCCATTGCGGGACCTCGGCCATCCAGGGGATGTAGTGGCCGAAGAAGTTCATGTAGAGCGCGGCGGCGGTGATGTCCACGATGGTGGTGGTGGCCCAGTTGATCCAGTAGAACCAGCCGGAAACGAACGCGGCCTTCTCGCCGAAGAATTCCCGGGCGTAGGAGACAAACGAGCCCGAGGAGGGGCGGTGCAGGACCAGTTCGCCCAGGGCGCGCAGGATAAGGAACGCGAAGAAGCCGCAGACGGCGTAGGCGATGACCAGCGACGGGCCGGCGGCGTTGAGGCGGCCGCCGGCGCCCAGGAACAGGCCGGTGCCGATCGCGCCGCCGATGGCGATCATCTGGATCTGCCGCGGTTTGAGGTTCTTGTGGTAACCCTTGTCCTCCGCGTGCAGCGCCGATTCAGAGGCGTGCGCGTGACCGCCGTCGGCCTGTTGCAGTACAACCTCGTCATTGGGGTTGATGGGCATGGTTGATCCTTTCGATACGGAGAAGATCCTGCTGGGTTGGGAAGAAGTTTGTAGGGGCGTGCAACCTGGGGTCTAAAAAACGGACCAGCCGGTGCGGTCGGAAAGGTCTGCGAGAGCCGCGGTGCCGGCCAGGGAGTTTCCCTTGGCGTCCAGCCGCGGGCTCCAGACGCAAATGGCGCATTCACCTGGAACGATGACCAGGATCCCGCCGCCCACACCGCTTTTCCCGGGGAGGCCCACGCGGTAGGCGAATTCTCCCGCGGCGTCGTACATGCCGCATGTCAGCATGATGGAGCCGATGCGTTTCGCATCACTGGGGGACACGACGGTTCCGCGCGCTCCCCGGCCGTCCCGGGCGAGGAAGAGTCCGGCTTTGGCGAGTTCCACGCAGGTCATCATGATGGAGCATTGGCGGACGTAGTTTTCCACCACGGATTCCGCGGCCTGCCTCAGGTTGCCGAAGCCCTTCAGGAAGTGCGCCAACGCCAGGTTGCGGCTGCTGCTGGAAAGCTCGCTGGCTGCCGCCGCCTCATCGATGAAGGGCCCTGTGCTGCCCGCCTGGTCGGTGAGGAACCGCAACACCTGGGTGGCGGCGTCGGACGTTTCTTCCATCAGGTGATCGGTAACCACCAAGGCACCGGCGTTGATGAAAGGGTTCCGCGGGATGCCGTGCTCCAGTTCCAGCTGGACCAGGGAGTTAAACGAGGTGCCGGATGGTTCGCGCAGCACGCGGGACCACAGTGTTCCTGAGCTGTCGCCTCGAAGCGCCATTGCCAGTGTGAACACCTTGGAGATGCTCTGGATGGAAAAAGGGACGTCGGCATCGCCGGAACGGAACACCTTACCGGAAGTGGTGGCGACGGCGATCCCGAACCTGTCGAAGGGTACCGCTGCCAGGAGGGGGATGTTGGCCGGGACAGAACCGGTTTCCTGCTGTGGCCTGTGGCTGCAGACGATGTCGTCCAGTATCCGGTCCAACGGCGGCGCTTTGAGTGCTGTGGTCATTTCCTGCCCAGTTGTTCTTTAGGTGTGCCGGCCCATTCCTGGACATGGAGCAGGGCCACCAGCGAGTCCCTCGGGTTGCCGAAGTTCAAGCCGGTCGCCCGGGATGCCTTGCTGATCCGGTAATAGACGGTGTTCTTGTGCAGCCCCATCCTGCTGGCGCATTCGGCAACATCGAGCGAGGCTTCGAAGTACGCGTGCAGGCTTTCCGCGAGTTCAGCGTCCTGCCGCAGTAGTGCGTAAAGACTGCGGTGGCGGAACGTGGAGGACGTGAAATTCTGAACCGCCTCGCGGAAGAGGATCTCTCCCTCGAAGTCGTCCACCGTGGCAACGCCCCTGTCCGAAGACGTGCCAACACAACTCAACAGGGCCTCGGTGATCCGGGTGGTCGAGTGCAGGGACAGCAGGTCCGGGACTACCGGGCCGACGGCTGCGAACGGGCTGATGCCGAGGTGCTTACCGGCATCCCGGACGATGGACTCGGCCAGGCTCCGCAGCCCGGGCTCCGCGGCGGTTGACTGCAGGCCAGGAACAATGACGGCGGTGTCACCCTTGAACTGGCCCACGACGGCGGACGCTTTGTAGGCGGCCGCGTGGATGGACGCCAGATTGGCGAGTTCGCCGTGCTTGAGTGCTGCGTCGTCGGCTTGGGCTTCGGAGTCGGGCATTCCTATCAGGATCAGTGCGGCCGGGCGCCCAGCTGAGATCTTCTCGCTGTAAGCACTGGCAGCGGCTTCCGCCGAGCCTGACAGGATCCGCACAATGCGGTCCTCGCGCATGTGCACAGACTGCTGGTTGCGGTGCCGGATGAGCTCTGCGGAGGCCCGAGCAACAGATCCTTTCAGCACATAGTCAACGTCGGGGCCGAAGCCGTCCCCGGTTTCCTGCAGCCAGATGTAGCCCATGATCCGGTCCCCGGCGAACAGTGTGACGGCCACCCGTTCCCGCAGCCCGTCCTGGGGCCGGGCCGGTACCCGCACCGGCAGCCGGGTCCTATGCAGTTCACGGTAGGCGCCCAGGTCCTTCAGCAGCAGCTCGTATATACGCGGACCTCGCCGGGCCAGGATGGAGGCCTTGCGCAGTTCGTCGATGTCGTTCGAAACGGTGGAGTATGCCAGGACCTTGTTGGCGGCGTCTTCGATGACCACGTGGCTGGAGGTGAGCCGAGCGGTGGTCTGGGCGATGGCAAACAAGTCCTCTTCCAGCAGCGTCAGCACTTCGCGCTGGTAGCTGCGCGGCTGGATGCGGTCCTTGGCAATGGACAGCAGCCGGTCCCAGTCAGCCCCCGGATCCACCAGGAGTAGGCCTGTGCCGGCATCGCGGAGCAGTTCCTGGGCTTCGGTGAGCTCTTCAAGCCTTCCCTTGACGGCGATCACTGGCGGAGGGTTCTTAAGGAGCCGCCGCAACGCGGGCAAAGCCGAGCGGCCGCGGACGCCGATCAGCAGGACAAAGGCCGCGCCGCCGTCGGACGTTTCATCATCCGCATCCACTATCAGGAACCGTTCGATCGCAGAGCTACCGGCGGCAGGCCGGAGGATGAGGCTGGCGAAACCCAGCGGGAGATCCGAGAGAATATCGTCCACCGTAACCGCTGCCATGGGCTTCCTTCTGCGTCGATCTGGTCGGACGGCTCTGTCCGGTAACTTCATGCTATCGAGGCGCGCTCGCCCAAAATATGGAAGAGAACCCAAATGAAGTGGCAGCTTTTCGGTTGGCGGACCAAGTTTTTACGGCGCATTGCCCTGTATGGGCGCCGGCGCGGTAGGTCAGTGCGAGATTGCGGGTGGCGGTGCTGCGCCACGCAGTCGGCTGTCCGGGCGCCTATTTGGGTGTTCGTGTCCAGCGGGTGGCCCTGGATGATCTGTTGCCAGCTGCTGACCCCTGACCGCCCGCCGTTGTGTGTGCTGGGACACAGAAGCCTGGCCAGGGCCTTGCTACGCTAGGGCAGAAGACGGCGGAACCTTCCGCCGTCGCTCGAAGGTGCACCTGTGAAAAAGCCGCTTCTGTCCGTTGCGTTGGCGGGCGCCCTGGGCGCCTCGTCCTGCGGCGCACCAGGCAGCACCACTACCGGCCGGTCCGCCGTCGGCGAAATCACCGCAGCGCAGCTTCACCACATACACCCCCGAGGCTGTATCTTCGGCGTCGGAGTCGGAGAAGGTCATCCTGTTCTTCCACGCCACCTGGTGCTCCACCTGCAAGCTGCTCGCCTCCGACATCGAGGCAAATGCCGCCAGCATCCCCGCCGGCGTCAAGATCCTTAAAGTGGACTACGACTCCGAGACCGCGCTCAAACAAAAATACGGCGTGACCCTCCAGCACACCCTCGTGCAGGTGAAGCCGGACGGCTCGCAGATCGCCAAGTGGAGCCTGAGCCGGGATCTGAATGCCCTTGTCAAGGAGATCCGCTAGCGCCGGCGGTACGTCATGGAACTCCTGCCGCTCGCGTTCCTCGCCGGCATCCTCACCGTCCTCTCCCCCTGTGTCCTGCCGCTGCTGCCGGTGGTCCTCGCCGGTTCCGCTGCCGAGTCGAACCGCCGGGCGCCGTACATCATCATCGCCAGCCTGGCCGTCTCAGCGGTGCTCTTCACCCTGCTGATCAAGGCCACTACCGTGCTGCTGGGGGTTCCCAGTGACGCGTGGCTGATTATCTCCGGGGCGTGGCCGGTGGCCCGGATGCCGCGGTGGTCTATGACCCGCGGACGGGGTAGCGTCGCGGGTCAAAACGCTGCTATGGCACCAACTGCCCGGTTGTCAGGTGATCCCCGATGTGCGCGGGAGCTGACGGCAAGGAAGGCAAACGTGGGAACGCCATCCGGTACCCCACTCCACGCACGGTCTCGATCCAACGCGGAGACCGGGAACTGTCACCGAGCCGCTTACGAAGGTTGCCGAGGTGGACTTCGACGGCGCGCTCCTCACCGGCCGTAACGAAAGAGCCGGTGTTGTACGGCTCATTCCGGAGCCGGCGGACCAGGTCCGCCTTGGTCTGCACCACTCGTCCGTTCTCCATCAGGACAAGAAGAAGGTCAAACTGCGTACGCGTCAAATCCAACGGCACCCCATGGATGGCCGTGGACCGTGAGCCTTCGTGCAGGGTCAGGCCATTGTGCTCAAAATCGCACAGGAGGGCCGTGCCGGTGGGGAGAAGTGGAGCGTCGGAGACGGCGGCGGGCACGGCTTGAGGAGCACGTTGCTGCACCGCCTGCGGAGCGTGAACCGGGGCCGTGACGCCCGCCGTGGAATTCAGCGAACGCGGGCGCCGGAGCATCGCCGCGATCCGGGCACGCAGCTCCCGCGGACGGAACGGTTTCGTGAGATAGTCATCTGCGCCGGCCTCGAAGCCCATCAGTGCATCGGCCTCCTCTACCCGGCCGGAGACGATGATGAGGTACGCGTCGCTGAACGTCCGGATCCGGCGCGCAGCTTCGATCCCGTCGAAGTCCGGGAGGCCGACGTCCATAGTCACAATGACGGGGTCGTGCTCCCGCACAGTCTCCACGCCTTCCGTCCCCGAGGATGTTGCGAAGACGGAAAAGCCAGACTGCT
The DNA here is from genome assembly GCF_050156905.1 of Pseudarthrobacter sp. S3. NCBI lineage: Bacteria > Bacillati > Actinomycetota > Actinomycetes > Micrococcales > Micrococcaceae > Pseudarthrobacter > Pseudarthrobacter sp. S3. The sequence goes on from NZ_CP189583.1 coordinate 3,816,421, forward strand.
GGAGCACCTGCTCGAGGGATTCCCTGACGTCGTCGTCGTCTTCGACCACAACTGCGATGCCCCGTTCTACCATCCCTGCTCCCCATAAATTTTCGCTGCTGCGTCCACGCAAGATTTGCCCCGTAACGGAGCCCCGCGACGTGCCGGACAGAGCCAGCATGTGGCTGCGTCCTTGGAACTGGAACCCGGCAAACCCTCCAAGGTATTCCATGTGCAATTCGTCGTCACTAGCCATGTGGATTGGCTTGTCAATAACTATTAACCATAACGCGCAGAATATTGAGCCTACACACTGCTATTGCCTTCTTTTGAGGACTGAGGACACCTTGCCAAATTCTTGAGCTTGAGCAAATACTGAGCATTTCTTGATTAGTTGATTTACGCCAGGCCATCCGCCGGGACCTATTGCTTTCTGTTGCTGATGTGACTGATGATCATCGTGTGCTCAAAGGGGGCGCAGGATTGTCACTAAGAACGAGACGTCAGGGGCACGCATGGCTTCTTTTCGGTTACCCGTTTCACGTTCCGCACAACCACTCAGGCCGCTCAGGCCGCTCAGGCCGCTGGCTATGATAGCGGCCGCGGGCTTGGCATTGTTGGCAAGCATGCCAGCCGCGCAAGCAGCGGATGCCATTTCCCCTGATCCCGGCCCCGCCGGAAGCTTCTCCTGGAAGGGCTTCAACTGGGAAAAGCGCTTCTGGGGCGGGGCTCCTCAGTACAACGGGCTTTTTGCCGCAGCGAATGTGGTCGATCCCGACTCCAACGGGCATGTCACGCTGAAGCTAACCAACCCTTCCGGAGACGCGCCGGTGGGGGCTGAATTCCAGTCCACCCGCAAAGGCTTCGGCTATGGCACCTACAGCACCACGGTGGAGAAGAACCTCAGTCTGCTGCAGAAAGAGGTGGTGTGGGGGTGCCTGTTCACTTACGATCCCCTCGCCGAGCCCGGCTATAACGAAATCGACCTTTGCGAGGCGTCTGCCTGGGGCGGAGGTGCCGCCTACGGCCAGTCATGGCCGGTGGGACAGGGCCACGGATATTGGTTCGACGCTACCAAAGCGCCCGGCGAAGGCAACAACACCGTGGTCTTTGACGTGACGGCCAGCCCCATAACCACGCATCGGATGGTGTGGGAGCCGGGCAAGCTGACCTTCGAAACCTACGCTGGCGAGGGCTTTGGCGGCACCCTCCTGAAGCGGACGGTCCTGCAGGGCTCCACCGTGCCGGTGCCGGCCAAGGAGCAGCTCCACTTTAACCTCTGGGTCACCGGCGGTGGAGGTGGGGACCCCGCCCACGTGAAACCGGAATCGGTCAAGGTCCGGGACTTCTCCTTCGTCCCGGCGGCCGCAGCCTTGGCTATTGCGCCTTCGTCGGCCATCAAGCTCTCAGCCACAACTTCCAAGACGAAGGGCGTTAACACCACAACACTGAAGTGGGCCGGTGCCACGGGCGATTACGTGACGCTCTGGATCAACGGCGTCCGGAAATCCGTGCCTAACACCAGCAGCTTTGCCAACCAGTTCAAAGGCGGCAACACCACCACCTACAAGGTGTGCGACACCGCCGGATGCTCCAGCATCCTGAGCGTCGTCACCTGACTACGTCCGGACCAAGCATAGGCCCAGGAAATCCGGATGTCCTGGGCCTATGCTCGTTTTTTGGCTCCTGCGACAGAACGCTAGGACTTATCGCCGCGAACGGGAACAATCCGTTTGATGGCCAGACCCAATGCCATGAGGGCAAAAGCTGCCAGTGCAAACCAGAAAATATCACCCGCACCGGTCATGGCGAGGGTTCCGGAACCCATTCCGGCTGCGGCCGGAGCTGCTGGGTTGTTATACATAGTTGTTACCAGGCTTTCTTTTTGTTGAGGGCTGCGTCCAGGTACGCCTTCGCATGGACCACCTGCAGGAACAGGTCGATCACCAGCTCGTACATGGTGGCGGCCGCGAGCATGTATTTCCATCCGCGCAGCCGGACCGTGACCACACGTTCGATCACGAAGACACCGGTCACGGCCAGCCAGAACGGCTGAATGTTCAGCCCGGCACCCGTGCCCAGTGCAAACGCCACCGTGCCGAAGTAGGCCAGTGTTACCAGAACGCCCACCAAGGCCAGGATCTGCCGGCCCCAGTACGGGCGCGTTACCCGGGTCCAGCCGTACTGCACGCAGTTCTCCACCGCGCCGCGCTTCCACCGGAGCCGCTGTGCCCACAGTTCGCGCCAGGTCGGCATCACCTCGGTCACCAGATTGCAGTCAGCGGGGGATTTGATCCGGTACCGCAGGGTCAGCAGGGCAAACGAGAGTTCGTTGTCTTCGGTCAGGACTGAGGTGTCGTACACCCCGCCGCGGCCATTGCCCGGCGGCAGCGACCCGTCCAGCCTGGCCGCGATGACATCGCGGAGCGTACGCGCCCGGAACAGTGCCGCGGTGCCCGTGACCACCAGGCACTTGCCCTTGAGCCGCTTCACGTCGCGGGCATACCGCGCATATTCGTTGCGCTGCAGGTGCCCGACGAACCCGCCGCCGTGACCGCCGCGGAAGACGCCGCCAACGGCGCCCAGCCGGGAATCGCGACGCAAGTGGGCCACTGCCCGTTCCACAAAGTCGTGGGCCAGTTGGGAATCGGCGTCCTGGATGAGGATCAGGTCTTCGGGACCGGCGCCGGGCAGGAGCCCGTCCAGGGCGAAGTTCAGGGCACCCGCCTTCTTGTCTGTATTGCCCTCGGTGGGCAGGACTTCGGCACCCTCGGCGAGGGCTATCGCCTCCGTGGCATCAGTGCAGTTATCTGCCACCACGATCACTCTGTCCGGGCGGCGGCTCTGCGACTTTAAGGAATTCAGCGTTGCACCGATCCCCGCCGCCTCATTGTGCGCCGGAATCAGGACCGTAATCACGGAAATGCGGGCAAAGACTTGGTCGCAATAATGGCCGGTATTTTCGGATAAGGCGGGTGAATAATTTCATGAAATTGTGACATGGCACGCATTAGCTTATTAATCTCCACATAAAAGGGTCATCGAATCCTGCTGTGCTTTGACTCTTCCAAGGGAAACGCAATCCAGCTGCAGAGAACCGGCAACGAAAGTACAAGCTTTGGTAAAGAAGATCTCAACGCGGCCGGGCTTAGCGCTGTCGGTGCTGAGAAGGCGCAGGTGGCACTGAGCTGCCGCCAGCCGTCGGACGTGCCGCTCCTCTTTTCGCAGGTGCTACCCAGGACCATCCGCCGCCTTGGAGCAAAACGACGACGATCTGTCGGGAAAATTTTGATCCAATCTTGAGCCAACCCTTCGCAACCCATGCATTTGGCGGTCCACGCTGGAGCTAGCAACACAAGAGGACAGCGGGGAAGCAGGAAGATTCATGGGGAACGAATCAGCTCTGGGCGAGGTCGACGCGGTGGGAGGAGTGATTACTGATCACCACCCACTCGACTTGCACACATTGGGGCTGGCCGGTTGCATTGACCGGTTGACCGGGCCTCTCCGTCAGCAAGGAACGACAGTCCGCTGGGATACTCCGCACTGGGGCATCGAGATCCCGGCGGACTGTGCGTCCCTCCTCTACCAATCGGCGCGCGAAGCGTTGAGTAACGCCTTCAAGTACGCCGGCGCCGGCGAGCTCACCGTCCAGCTGGCGGCCGTCGGCCACGGCATCCGTCTGGTGGTGTCCGACGACGGCACGGGCTTTGACTGCGAACTCGCGTTAAGCGGCAAGAACCACGGCTACGGGCTGCGGCTGATGTCGGTGGCCGTGCACGAGGCCGGCGGCACCGTCAGCGTGTCTTCGAAGCCAGGGCAGGGCACCACCGTCACAGTAACCCTGCCCTTGGACTGACGCCCCTACCGCGCCGTAGAGCCTTGAAGGATGAAGCCGGCACAATTCGTCCCCAGTCCAGCACAGAACAGGTGCTGCGGCCAGAGCTCTGGAATGGTTATTGACACCCCGCTTCGAGAGGCGCTGAATGATGATTAAGGCACATTCCACACCCCACGGGAGCGGTTGACATGAAGGAAAAGCCAGTAGTGGCCCAGCGCATCCACAGCGAGGCTCCGGCCGAAGGGGACGAGACTGCGGATCCCACGGACATCCGCATGCACTCGCAGGAGCCCGCCGAGGGCGCCGACACCGACGAAGACTAGCCGCCCTCCCCCTCTGGCCCACGCGCCCCGGCCACCACACGCCGTCGTACGCGGTATCAGCAGGCGCGGCATCAGCTGCCCGGCCCCGCACCAGCTGCTCTGCCCCGCACGAGCGGTGCTGCCCCACACCGTCCATGCGGGGCAGCACCGTCCTTACCGAAGCGGCCTAGTCCCTGGCTGGCACCAGCACCACTTCGTGGGGACTTGTCGGCCGCATGAACTGCGCATTCACGGCAGCCAGCGTGTTCCCGAACCGCGCCACCGTGGTGGGTACATCGAAAGCGGGGCTGGTGATGGTGTCTTCGATCTCGCCGGAGGACAGATCCCCGGAGAGCCTGATGCGGACGATCTGGTTCAGGAAGTTCTGCACCGCCCAGACTGTGTGGCCACGGACCAGGATGCCGTCAACATTCGGTACATCCACGCCGTCGATCCTCGCGCTTTCACCCGTGTACGGGTCCACGGTATAGAGGGACTTGTTGTTCGAATGAGCCACAATCAGTACCCGGCCGCCGGTCCGCTCAGTTCCAGTGTCTCAACGGTACCCAGCTCGCCGCGCCTGCCCACCGGGAGGAAGTAGAGCTCTCCGGCAGCGGAATTCGTGAACCAGGCGCCATCCCGGGTGAGCGTGACGTCGTTGATGAAACCAGGAGCGAGCGTGAAATCCTCAGCAGGCTCGCCCGATTCCGTGTTGTACACGAAGGCCTTGCCGGTGGCGCCGCCCGCTAGAAACAGCAGATCGTTGCGGGTATCGGCCTTCATCCCGACGGCGGCCCTGGGCTGCGAATCAAAGTCCGATACGTCGATGAACAACCGCGCTTTGTCTTGGCGGATGTCGCCGCGGTAAATGTCTCCAAGGGCCAGGTCGCCGGCGTAGAAGGTGGTTCCGCTGCCGGCGGCGACGCAGACGCCGGGAGGACAGGTGCCAACACCTCCATGAGCAGAATGAACCCAATGGCGGTACGGCGTTGTAATTTTGCTGAATTCTGGGTTGTGCGGGCCATGATTCTTCCTTGAATTAGGGTGATCCGCACGGGCCAACCTGCGGCAGGGCCGCACGATCGTAATGCCAGTTTATGCACCCCGGGAACCGGCCCGCCAGAGTCAAAAGCCCCCTCCTTGCGCGGTCACACTCCGCCCTCCGGAGCCCCGGGACCGGCAAGCTGCCACGGTCTCTGCTTACAATCGAAACCTCAATCAACTACTGAGGGACCCATGAAGAAACTCGCCACCGCCCTGATCGCTGCCGGCCTCGTACTTTCCGCTTCTGCATGCACAACGCCCACCAAACTTTCCACCCCCGAAACCTGCGACCGCGTCAAGGCTGTCCTGGCGAACCCCGCGAACAACGTGGGCAAGACCGGCCTGGTGCGTCTCGCCAACCAGATCCGGCCTATCGAAGTTGTTGCATCGGATGACCTCAAGCCTGCGCTCGGATCCATCATCGAGTTCACCGACGAGTCCGCCAAGGAAGCCCCGGACGAGGCCAAGCTCGCCGAGTTGGAGTCGAAGTACCAGGAAGCTGGCGCCGCCTTCACGAAGCACTGCCGCTAAGACGCCTCCTGAGTTAACGTTCGACGGCGGCCGGTTGGCCGCCGTCGTCGGCTTATCCGTGATCGGCTTCGGGCAGCGGCTCGCCCTCGAACCACGGCACTGATCCCCAGCCCCCCTGGTGTGGCTGCCGGCCCTTGCACGTGCCGCCCGGTAGCCAGTTTGATGTGACCTCGCCCTCATGATGGGACGTTCACGCGGCCCTTTCCGTTAAACCATTGGCGAAAGGAGGCCATGTGCTCATTGTCTTAACCGGAATCGACGGATCAGGAAAATCGACGGCCGCCCGCGCCTTGGTCGATGCGGCGCAGGCTGACGGCAAAAACGCCCTGCCGCTCAGCAACCACGCCGGCAGGCGGAGCATGTCCGTGCTGGGCAAACGGCTGGGCATCCGCTGGCCGCGGCGCCTTGCCGACATTGTGGAGACCAACCTTCGCGTGGCCAACGTACTCATATCCCATGCCTGGGCCAGCCGTTCTGACGGACTGGTAGTGATGGACCGGCACCTCCACTGCCAGCTCGCGCAGCGAACAGCCAAAGGCCTGCCGCGCGGCCGCCTGGTCCCCTGGCTGATGTCGTCGCTGCCGGAACCTGACGCCGTGGTGCAGCTGACTGACCTGGCGGATCTGCGCGATGCCTACCGTGCCATGCCGGAATACCCGGGCTTCGTCCAGCTCGCCGCAGACAGCACGCCGGAAGGGGTTGTGGCCGGGCTCAAGCGGATCGTGCACCAGCGGATGTCGCGCGCAGAGACTCCTGTGGCTGTTTAGGCCACAGGCCAGCGAGGCCTAGTACAGCTCAGACCCGCTCCGACTCCGACGAATACCGGCTCAGATCAGCGCGTGCAGTCCCCTGCTCCGCGGCCGGCCGAAGGACGCCGTACCCAGGAACTCAATGGCGACGAACGGCTCGGACCCAACCACCCACTCATCATGCCCGGGAGGCAGCGCATAGGTGTCGTGGGCATGGATGGTGGACCTCACGCCGTCGGACGTTTGAATCTCCAGACTGCCGGAGACACAGTAGCCGAGGTGATTGTGCTCGCAGAAGTCCGTCAGCTCCATAGGCTTGGCGGACTCGGACCAGCGCCAGCCGGGAGCGAGGATAAGGCGGGCCACGGAGTAGTCATCGACCGTGACGAGATCGAACTCGGCCTTATCCGGACACCGCTTTTTGTCCGGAATATCAAAGGACTTAACGGCCAGAGCTCTGATGAAATTTGCGGTCATGGGGACACAGCCTAGGGATCATTTTCGGCGGGCGCTTAGGGCTGGGACCAAGCGGTTGTGAGTGGATGCCGGCAGGCGGCTACGGAGTGCGGCGACGAAGTGCGGAGACCAACAAGGTGCATCTCTAACCGTATCCATAAGGCGCCTCAAGTCAATGGACCGCCCGTACCTTCGCGGAGCCGAACGGGGTCCCCTGCACAGGTCCCGGCCCTGGACCAGCCGGAATACTTCAGATGACGCCGGAGTTGTTGTTTAAACTGGAAAGCCGATTCACTGGTTTCCTGTCTCTTGCCATCAGACTCTCCCGAAGGAACGCCGTGAGCCCCCAACTGACCATCAAACTTCAGCCAGGTACCCAGGCCCCCGATTTCACGCTGCAGGACGCCGAGGGCACCGAAACCTCTCTGGCCACGTACCGCGGCAAGAACGTCATCGTGTATTTCTACCCGGAGGCGGCAACCCTCGGCTGCACCACCGAGGCCTGCGATTTCCGCGACAGCCTCTCATCCCTGCAGGGCTCCGGCTATGAAGTCCTGGGCATCTCCCCCGACGCCCCGGGGAAGCTGGCCGATTTCACCGGCGACTTCAACCTGACTTTCCCGCTGCTCTCCGACGAGGACCACGCAGTTGCCCTGGCCTACGGCGCGTGGGGCGAGAAGCTGGTCAACGGCGAGATCGTCGAAGGCCTGGTCCGCTCCACCGTGGTGGTGGACCCCGACGGCAACGTGGCGCTGGCGCAGTACCAGGTTAAGGCGCAGGGCCACGTCGCTGCCCTGCGCGAGTCCCTGGGGGTCTAATCTGACTGGGCACAGCTAGCCCAGCAATCGGGAGTCAGGCATGGCGATCGAAGACCGTCCGGGGACGCTGTTCGAGGATGTCAAAACGCTGGCTGGCCCTGAGCGGCCCAATGCCAACGTCTGCTGCTCTTTGAGAAGCCGGGTTCGTCAAAGCAGCCGGTACGCATGCGGGACCTGCTGACGCAGCCTGCGCTTCATCAGGGTTTCTTCCGCCAGTTACTTGGCCAGTCGTTGTCTATGAACCATAAGGCCAGCAGCATCGCGTCCATGGTCATAAGCCCAGCTAAGAGGTAGGCCCACCCTGTGTACCAATGCACGGCAATCTCCTGACCTGGTATCCCCCAGCCACTTGATTGTCCTCCAGTGTGGCACGGAACGGGTCAGCAGGGAACGGCTGCTTCGTGAGGGCAACCAGACGGCCGTGAAGTTCGGTTTCGCGGTTCAGGAGGCGGGTCAGCAGTTCGACCTTGTCCGAGAGCTCGATGCCAACCGCCAGCCGGTCCCCGGGCCAGCTCGAGGCCTCCCAAGACTCACCCAGGGCCTGGGCCAGCGAGCGGGACAGTGAGCGGAGCCGCCAGAAATGGCTCAGGTAGTGAACGGTGCTGCGCGAGCGGCGGCCCTGCTTCAAGAGCCGCCACGAACGCGCCAGCCTGCCCGGCAGCCTGACGGATTCCGTTGCTTCCATAACTCCTGCACCGTCCTCCGGCAGTCCGCGTTTTCCTTCGTCGTTTGTCCTTCGAGTGTGTCCACGGAGCCTCAAGGACCCATCAAGGGCAGGCAAGTTTTCCGGCAAGACCGGGCCACGCCATGGCCGCCAGCCCCGGATTGCCCGGGGCCTGACCGACTTCCAGCCCCCTTGTCATATCTATGACATGCTTCACCGGCCCTAATACTGTAGAAGTAGAGTCATGCCTTCCATGCCCGAACCGCGCCGTGCCGTCGTGATCGAGGACGATCCGGACATCCGGGGCCTACTTGTGCGGATCCTCGTCAAGCAGGGTTTCGAGGTCACCCAGGCCGAGGCCGGGTTGCCCGGAGTGGAGGAAGTCCGCCGCGCCAAGCCTGATCTGATCACGCTGGACCTGAACCTGCCCGACATGGACGGGCTGGAAGTCTGCAAGCTCCTGCGTGAATTCTCCGATGCGTTCATCGTGATGCTCACCGCCCGCGCCGACGAACTGGATATGCTCACGGGCCTGGACAACGGCGCCGATGACTACATCAGCAAACCGTTCAGCCCGCGCGAACTCCAGTCCAGGATCAACGCCCTGTTCCGCCGTCGGCAGCCGTCCGCGGCGGAGACGGCCGCTGAATCAGCCGCGGCGAGCGAACTGGAACGCGCTACCGAGGTCCAGCAAAGCCTGCTGCCCCAGGAGGACGTCCGGGTGGATGGGTACGACGTCGCCGGCGTATTCCGCCCCTCCCGCAGCGTGGGAGGTGACTTCTACGACTGGTACAGCACGCCCGAGGGCCTGCACCTGACGTTCGCCGATGCCATGGGCAAGGGCATGGGCGCGGCCCTCATCGCGGCCACCGTCCGGGCCGTGATGCGGTCCACCGGGCGGCGCCAGGACCTGCACGCCGCCTTCGCCTCCGCCAGCACCACAATCGCGGCGGACCTGGATTCCTCCAACTCGTTTGTCACCCTCTTCCACGCCCGCCTGGACGCCGCCTCCGGCGTCGTCAGCTATGTCGACGCCGGCCACGGACTGGCGCTGCATGTCACCGCAGAGGGGTCGGCGCGCCGTCTTCCCAGCGGCGGCCCGCCCGTGGGCGCCTGGGCGGGGTCCGTGTGGCCGCAATCCGCCGTTGACCTGGCCCCGGGCGACTCCTTGGTGGTGGTCAGCGACGGCGTACTGGACGTCTTCGACTCGGTGGAGCAGTTCGCCGAGTCAGTACTCGCCGCCGCTAACGACCAGGTTTCCGCGCAATCCGCCTGTGACGCCATCCTGGCGCTGGCGCCTGCTGAAACTGCCGAGGACGATGTCACCGTCGTGGTGGTCCGCCGCCTGTCCGAGCCAGCAACCGCATGACCCGCTTCTGGACCCGCCTGGTAGTGGTTCTGACCGTCGTCCTCGGGCTGAACTACGTGTGCTGGCGCTGGGCGGCGTCGCTGAACTGGGATGCCTGGTGGATTGCGGTGCCCCTGGTGGTGGCCGAGACCTACAGCCTCATCGACGTAATGCTGTTCGGTATGACCGTGTGGCACCTCAAGATCCGAAAGGGAGCACCCGCCCCGCCGCACGATGCCACCGTCGATGTCTTCATCACCACATACAACGAAGACCTGGACATGGTCATGACCACGGCACTGGCGGCCCAAAAGATCCGACACCCGCACAGCACCTGGATTCTTGACGACGGCGCCCGCCCCGAGCTGAAGGCCCTGGCCGAAGAGCACGGGCTGGGTTATGTGACCCGCAGTGACGCCTGGACCGCCAACGTGCCGCGGCACGCCAAGGCCGGCAACTTGAACAACGCCCTGATGGTCACCCACGGTGAATTCCTGCTGATCCTGGACGCGGACCAGATCCCCGAGCCGGACATCCTGGAAAAAACCCTGGGCTATTTCAACAACCGCCGGGTGGCCCTGGTCCAGACGCCGCAGTACTTCAGCAACGTGCCCGCCCACGATCCACTCGGCAGCCAGGCGCCGCTGTTCTACGGCCCCATCCAGCAGGGCAAGGACGGCTGGAACGCGGCGTTCTTCTGCGGCTCCAACGCCATCCTCCGGCGCGAAGCCCTGATGCAGCTGGGCCTGATGGGCTACGTCAAGGAGACCGAAAAAAGCATCCGCCGCGCCCTCACGGCCTCCCGCTCCGCCATCCGCCAGGCGCGCAAATCCGCGGACACCAACACCCCGCTCGTGGCCGAGGTGCTGGACGAGGTGGAGGCAGCCACGCTGGAAGCCCAGGCCCAGCTGGCGGCCGGCGAAGCCATGAGTGAGATCACCTACCGGGTCCGCCGCCGCGTGGATGCGGCCGTGCAGACGCTGGTCCAGGCCGACATGTCCGCTCTGCAGGCCGACCTTGAAGAGATCGCCGCCATGGAACTCGCCCATGTGGGTGCCGCCGGCGTCCCGGTGGTGGCCGACGACGCCGTCCAGCGTATGTCTGCCCGCGACTGGTCGCCGCTGGGCGCGCTGGAATCCGTTCAGGCAGTCCTGGACGCCCTGAACGTGGAGCGGAACGATGAAGCGCAGCCGGTCATGCCACTGGCCACCATCTCCGTCACCGAGGACATGGCCACGGCCATGCGCATCCATGCCATGGGCTGGGAAAGCGTCTACCACCACGAGATCCTGGCCTACGGCCTGGCGCCCGAGGACCTCAAGACCATGCTGACCCAGCGCCTCCGGTGGGCACAGGGAACCATGCAGGTGCTGCTCCGCGAGAACCCGCTGGTGCAGAAAGGCCTGAAGATCGGCCAGCGCCTGATGTACTTCGCCACCATGTGGACCTACCTCAGCGGGTACGCGGCGGTCATCTACTTCGCCGCCCCCATCATCTACCTGCTGCTGGGTGTCCTGCCGGTGTCCAGCCTCAGCTGGGACTTCTTCCTGCGGTTCATCCCGTTTATGGTCGCCAACCAACTGCTGTTCGCGGTGGCCGGCCGCGGAATCCCCACCTGGCGCGGGCAGCAGTACAGCCTCGCGCTGTTCCCCACCTGGATCAAGGCGTGTTCGACGGCGGCCCGGAACGTGTGGTTCGGCCGCCCTCTCGGGTTCGCCGTCACCCCCAAAGCCCGCCAGACCGGCGGCCCCAGCTGGAGCCTCATCCGGCCCCAGATTGTGGTGAGTGTGCTGCTGGCGGTGGCCTCCGTGGTCGGGATTATCCGGTTGGCCACGGGACTGGCCGAGCCGCTTGGCACACTGGTGAACGTGGCCTGGGTTATTTTTGACCTGGTGGTCATGAGCATCCTGGTCCGGGCCGTTTTGTACAAGGGCTACGAACCCGCTGTGGACGTTGATGCAGGAGAGAGGAAATCCGATGGAGTTTAGTTACGAGGTCAAGGATTCGTACGCGGAGGTCAAGGCGGACGGACGGCTGAATATGGTGTCGGCGCCCAAACTGCGCGAATTCGTCACCGACGTGATCGCCGGGGGCTCGTCGCGGATCGTGGTGAACCTGGAGAACACGGCGTTTATGGATTCCTCGGGACTGGGCGCGCTGATCGGCTGCCTGAAGGCCGCCCGCCAGGCCGGCGGAGACCTACGCATCGCGGCCGTTCAGCCGCAGGTGAAGATGGTCCTGGAGCTGACCAGCATGGACCGGGTGCTGACGTCCTACGCCTCGGCTGACGAAGCGTTCGGCAATGACTGATGTCCTGGCCCGGCGGAGTTTCCGGGGATTGTCCACGGCCGAGGCCATCGACTCCGTCCACAACGAGCTGGACAAGCTCTGGGAGGACGCCCCGTTCGTCCAGGCCATGGACCAGATGACCTTCACAACGGCGGTGGTCGAATCTGCGTCCAACATCGTCCAGCACGCGCATCCGGCGGCGGCCAAACCAGTGGAGCTCGGGGTGGACATCAGCGTGCGCTCCACGCAGCTGCAAGCCAGGGTCAGCGCCTACCACGCCAAGCCTCCGTTCGGCCCCCTGGAACCGGGAACGGCCGACGACGACGCGGAGTCCGGCCGCGGCCTTGCGCTCATCGAGGCGCTGGTCACCACCGTGACGTTCGAACGGCAGGACGGCACCAACACATGGGTCCTCACGAGGACATCACAGAGTTAGCTAAGCGGCGATCCAGACGGAAACGGTGGTGCCGCCGCCCGGCGTTTCGCTGATCCGCAGCTCACCCCCGTGGGCCTTGGCGATGCGCCGGCATGTGGCCAGGCCAAGCCCTGACCCGGGACCGTCCCCGGCCCGCTGCAGCCGGACCAGCGGTTCCATTGCGCGCTGCCTGTCTGCCGCTTCGATCCCTTTGCCGTTGTCCGCCACCGACACGGCCGTTCCCGTCTCGCCAGTCACCGCGCTGATGCTGATGTGCAGGGCATGTTCGGGGCTCCGGTAGTTCAGGGAGTTGGCAATGAGGTTCTGAAGCAGGGTCCGTATTTGCGCCCGGTCGGCCACGAGCTCGGCGTCGTCGCAGTGTATGCCGATGGTGCCGCCCAGGGACTGGCCCAGGTCACCGGCAGCCTCGGCGGTGAGGGCAAGCAGCGAGAACCGCTCCCGGAAGAGCTGCCCTCCCACCGTGGAGTAGTCCAGGACGTCCTTCAGGGTGGCCTGCATGCGGCGCCCGCTGCCGGCGATCCGCGAAAAGTATTCAGCGGCGGCGCTCCCTTGCGGAATATCGGGGTCATCCTCGGCAAGCTCGACGTACCCCAGGATGGTGGTCAGCGGAATGCGGAGGTCGTGGCTGACCCGGCCCGCAAAGTCGCCCAGTGCGGTGTTGCTGCGTCGCAGTTCCGCCAGCGCGTCGTTCAGCTGCAGGGTGCGGTGCTGGAGTTCCAGCAGCTCCACAACCTGTTGGGCGAGAACCTCGAGCATCGCAATCTGCGCGGCCTGCGGGCTGGCCGCATCATCGGAGAAAACGCAAAGCGAGCCTAGGACCAAGCCGGAGGCAGTCTGCAGCGGAACCGAAGCATAGAAGCGGACCTTGGCGATCTCGCCCGTGACAAAGGGGTTCCCGGCGAACCTCGGGTCCTGGGAAGCATCGCGGACAACCGTGGTGGTCCTGCGGAGGAAGACCTGGGCGCACATTGAGTCCTCGCGGCTGCAAACCTTGGCGTCCACGCCGAAGGCCGCAATCTGGATTTGCTGGCCCTCGGTAATGACATTGACCACACTGTAGGGAACAGCGCAAAGCCGGGCTGCCAGCTGGACCAGGTTATCCAGCGCCTTGGCGGCTTCTGCGTCGGGGAGCGAGGGGGCTTCGCCAGCCTCTGCGGGCACCAGCCCGTATTCCCTCAAACCGGTTGTCCTGGCCGACTCCGCGGCTTCGTGGCTGTACGTGACTGCGCCGTTCATGCTCTCCTGTCCCCACTGTGATCAGCACTTTCATCAGCGCTGCTACCGGTCCCTCGGCTGATGATATCCGTCCGCCCGGATGCTCCGTCATTCCCAGCTCCGTTCCGCCGCCGTTTTAGCAGCGACAAGTGAGAGAGCAACTGCAATGGTGGGTAGGCTTGAGGGCATGGCTTTTGAAGAAACCCCCGCTGAACGCCGCGAGGTCACCGTCCGCCGGGCACCGAAATATGTGCCGTTCCTCATCCTCGGCGCCCTGGTGGGCGCAGCGGTGGCTGCCGCCGTCGCGTACGGGCTCCCCGGCGACGAATCCTTTGAGCGAGGCTCAGTGTTCGGCTTCTTCCTGATCATGTTCGGCGCCGTCGGCGCGGTGTTGGGCGCCGTGGCGGCCCTGCTGCTGGACCGGCGGAGCGTCAAGCGGCAGAAACGCGCCATCGTCGAAGCTGTCCCGGATTCAGAGCCCGACGACGGCGCGTAGCCCTGGGCATGACACAGCCAGCAGCTCTGCCGCCCGGCCCGCGGTCCGGTCACAATGGCCGCGGCGGAAAAGTCTTACCTCATCTCATGAGATAATCGACCAGTGGCACGCGGCGATGGAAAACTTTCTCATGATCTTCTCCCTGGCGAAAAGGGACCTCAGGACGCTTGTGGCGTTTTCGGGGTCTGGGCGCCAGGTGAAGAAGTAGCAAAACTCACCTATTACGGGCTGTATGCATTGCAGCACCGCGGTCAGGAGTCGGCTGGTATAGCTACCAGTGACGGCAAGCGGATCAACGTCTACAAGGACATGGGGCTAGTTTCCCAGGTCTTCGACGAGACTACGCTGAACACCCTGACCGGGCACCTGGCGGTGGGACACTGCCGCTACTCCACCACCGGAGCCAGCCATTGGGCCAACGCCCAGCCCACCCTCGGCGCCACCAGCACCGGCACGGTTGCCCTGGCGCACAACGGCAACCTGACCAACACGGCCGAACTCAACGCCATGATCCTGGAACGCAACGGCGGCCAGCTCAGCGGCGAAATGAAGCAGGGCAACACCTCGGACACTGCCCTGGTCACAGCACTCCTCGAAGGCGAACCGGGCAAGACCCTCGAACAGACGGCCATGGAGCTGCTGCCGAAGATCAAGGGCGGCTTCTGCTTCGTGTTTATGGACGAAGGCACCCTCTACGCGGCACGCGACACCTACGGCATCCGCCCGCTGGTCCTGGGCCGGCTGGAGCGCGGCTGGGTAGTCGCATCCGAGCAGTCCGCCCTGGCCACCGTGGGCGCCAGCTTCATCCGCGAAATCGAGCCGGGCGAATTCATCGCCATCGACGAGGACGGCGTGCGTTCCAAGCGCTTCGCGGAGGCGACGCCGGCCGGCTGCGTTTTCGAATACGTCTACCTCGCCCGTCCGGACGCCGCCATCGCGGGACGCTCCGTGTACGAGTCCCGTGTTGAGATGGGCCGCCAGCTGGCCCGCGAAAACACCCAGGACGCAGACATCGTCATCCCGGTTCCCGAGTCCGGTACCCCAGCCGCCGTGGGTTACGCCGAGGAATCAGGCATTCCCTTCGCGCACGGCTTCGTCAAGAACTCCTACGTGGGCCGCACGTTCATCCAGCCCTCGCAGACCCTGCGCCAGCTGGGCATCCGGCTAAAGCTGAACGCCCTCGAGTCCGTGATCCGCGGCAAGCGTGTAGTTGTGGTGGATGACTCGATCGTCCGCGGCAACACCCAGCGCGCCATCGTCCGGATGCTCCGCGAGGCCGGCGCCGCGTCCGTCCACATCAAGATTTCCTCCCCGCCGGTCAAATGGCCGTGCTTCTACGGCATCGACTTCGCCTCCCGGGCCGAGCTGATTGCCAACGGCGCCACCATCGAGGAAATCTCCCAGGCCATCGGCGCCGATTCCCTCGCGTACATCTCCGAAGACGGCATGATCAACGCGACCATGCAGCCGCGGGAACGCCTATGCACCGCCTGCTTCACCGGCCAGTACCCCATCACGCTTCCGGGCGCGGACAAACTGGGCAAGAACCTGCTGGAGCGCACGGACCTCGGCGGCCTCACGCCGTCGCCCTCTGCCCTCCCCGGCGCAACGGCCGCACTGACGGTCTCCTCGATTGACGACGAGGAGGCCCCGGCGGAGAAGGCCGGCGCCACCGGCTGCGATCCGGGACCGGACGCCGAGTTCGAGAACCTGCTCACCGAAGAAGACCACGTGCCCGCGATCCACCACGTAGCCACCACCCCCGGCGCTGACAAGAAAGAGTCCGTATGACTTCCGCAACCCCCGCCGCCGGCAACAGCCCGCTGATCCCTGCAGGCATCACCTACGCCTCCGCCGGTGTTGACGTTGAAGCCGGCGACCGCGCCGTGGAACTGATGAAGGGTGCCGTGAAGGCCACCCACAATTCGTCCGTGATCGGCGGTGTGGGCGGCTTCGCCGGCCTGTACGACGTCTCGCGCCTGCTGACTTACAAGCGCCCGCTGCTGGCCACGTCCACCGACGGCGTGGGCACCAAGGTTGCCATCGCCCAGGCCATGGACATCCACGACACCATCGGTTTTGACCTGGTGGGCATGGTGGTTGACGACATCGTTGTGGTGGGCGCCGAGCCGCTCTTTATGACCGACTACATCGCCTGCGGCAAGGTTGTCCCGGAGCGCATCGCGGACATTGTCCGTGGCATCGCCGCGGCCTGCTCCGTCGCCGGTACCGCCCTGGTGGGCGGCGAAACAGCCGAGCACCCCGGCCTGCTGGGCGAGCACGAATACGATGTTGCCGGTGCCGCCACCGGCGTTGTTGAGGCTTCCGACCTGTTGGGCCCGGACCGCGTCCGCGCCGGCGATGTTGTGATCGGCATGGCCTCCTCCGGCCTGCACTCCAACGGCTACTCCCTGGTCCGCCGCGTCATCAACCACGCCGGCTGGGCACTGGACCGCCAGGTCTCCGAACTTGGCCGCACGCTGGGCGAGGAACTGCTGGAACCCACCCGCGTCTACGCTGCAGACTGCCTGGACTTGGCCCGCGCCTTCCCGGTGAACAGCGCCAACGCCGTGCACGGCTTCAGCCACGTCACCGGCGGTGGCCTGGCCGCCAACCTGGCCCGCGTCCTGCCGCAGGGCCTCGTGGCAACCGTGGACCGCGCCACCTGGGAGCTGCCAGCCATCTTCAAGCTGGTCTCCGAGCTGGGCAACGTGCCGCTGGCCGACCTGGAGCGCACCCTGAACCTCGGCGTGGGCATGGTGGCCATCGTGTCCGCCGAAGCTGCCGACGCCGCCGTGGCCCGCCTCAACGACCGCGGCGTGCCGTCCTGGATCATGGGCACCGTCACCGCGGACTCGGATTCCATCCTCAAGACCGGTCCGGACTACGTCCAGGGCGCCAAGGGCGTGGACGGCGGCGCCGTCCGGTTGGTCAACGCGTACGCCTAAACCTCGAGCAGGCTGAACACCCCGCCCTGCGGGTCCTTGAGGGTGGCCGTGGCGCCGGGCGTATCGTCGTCATCCGGCTCCGGTGCGATCAGGACTTCCGCCCCCGCCGCCACGGCCTTCCGCACGGCATCGGCCACGTCGGTGACACCGAAGTAGATTTGCCACCTGGCAGGCGCCTCGGCCGCGACGATCCCGGCCACCTCCGCACCGTTCACCATCAGCGTGCTGTACGTGCCGCCGTCCTCCTGGGGATACTCGGTCACCTCGTGGCCGAACAGCTGCTGGAAGAACCCGACGGCGGCCCGCGGTTCCGGCGTCAGCAGTTCCGTCCAGGACAGTGCACCGGCCTCGTTGTACCGGCCGGAGCCTGTGTGCGTCCCGGGCTGCCACACGCCGGTGGTCCCGCCGCCGGGAGGATCCACAAAAACCATCACGCCGGTGTCCGCCACTTCCTCAGGGCCGAACTGCACTGCACCCCCCGCGTGCGGGACTTCTTCAGCCAGCGCACCTGCATCCTCGGCCGCGAAGTAGATGTTCCATTGGGCATGCGTACCGAGTGATTCCTGGTGCGGTTTCTGCGGGGCCACCACGGCCACGAGGTCCTCCCCCACAAACGCCTGGGCAAAGCTACTGCCATCGGGCGTGGGCAGGTCCTTGAAGGTCCACCCGAACACCGCTGCGTAGAAGGCCTTGGCTGCTTCCACGTCCCGGGTCTGGACATCAGCCCAGCACGGTTCACCGTGGCGGTAGCTGGGGGATGAGGAGTTTCCTGGCATGGGAGGTCCTTTCGCGGGCGGCACAGCGCATCAACGACTCCAGTCAACACCAAAAAGCCCGCCCCCGGCACCGGGTTTCGGCGCAGGCAACGGGCCTGATAACTGAGGCCAGCACCGCGGGTCCGCCTGGATCCGGGTGCTGAAAAGAAGTGCTGTACTCACGAACAAATGCGGCGTCCGAACGTACTGCAGTGTCGCGGCCGGGCGCCTTGCGGCGGGACCGGCGTGCGGCAGCTAGCCGATCCGACGGGTGTCTACCTCGTCGTCGTCTTCTTCCAAATCATCCGCGTACTTATCCACATAAGCCGAATAGTCCGGTTCAACCGGGTCATTCGCGAAATGGCTCGTGGCACGACCATCAGGACCTTTGAGCTCACGCTGAAGGGCCGAATAGTCAGTGTTCGGGGAATAGTACTTAATATCCCGAGCCTGCTTGGTAGCTTTTGCCTTTTGACGGCCGCGCCCCATGGCGTGACCCCCTTTTGTACTCGGACCGGAGGTGGTCACCTTGGCTATCGGTGAGGCCCCGGAATGTTTGGTCAATTTGTCGTAACACCTAGATTACATGCTTTCCGCGCCCGGTGCTGCCTTCCCCATGCGCGTGGACGACATGTCGGGTACCCTTACGGCCGCGATGCGCAGCGTTCCCGGCTTTTTTGTTGGATAGAGTCTCTTCATCAGATGCCGATCCGGTTCACGGTGTGTGCGGCATCCCGAGGCGAAACACAGGAGGGGTATCCGGATGGACAACCAGGAATTACGTTCCGTCCCGCCCAAACCCGGCGCTCCGCCCACCGCGGAGTTGCCGCAGGAGGCGGTCGCGGCACCTGCAACGGAGCCCTCACCCCAGAAGCGCCGGCGGGGCGCGTCAACATTCCTGAAGGCTCTCTTTGTGGCGGTTCTGCTCGGCGTGGCTGGGGGCCTGGTGTGGCTCGCAGTCTGGCTGGATTCCGGGGCGCCCGAGACGTCTGGCGACGGCGGCTCCGGGATCGTGGAAATCCTGCCCACTCCGCTTGCCACCCCGCTCCGGCTCCCCCGTGAGGGTGTGGGGCCGCCGGACTACCGTCTGGGCGACTGTTTCAAGGATTTTGAGCCCGCGGCGTTGCGGTCAACGGTAGTGGCCTGCGATACCGGCCACTCTGCCCAGCTCGTCGCCGTCTTCCGCTACCCCGCCGTCGGCTCCTATCCTGGCCGGGAGGCCCTCGCGGCCAAGGCCCTGGAAGCCTGCCAGGCAGCCAGGCTGGCGCCAGCAGCCAACGAGTACACGTTGAACTTCCAGCGGGCCTACCCCAGTAGCACCAGCTGGGAATCGGGAGACCGGCGCGTGGACTGCTACGTCACCGCCGACGGCGGAAACGTCATCAACGCCAGCGTGCTGCCCTAAAATTGTGGGAATGGTCGTCGTTTTCGGCGTCAAAGACCGGGTTTAGATTCGGGCCGGCCTGCTGCCTCATGTCCCGGCGTAGCTGGCGGCCGGCCGGGCGCGTGGCGCCGTTGGCTTCTCAGCTGGAGGATCCGGGTTGCTCCGGCGATTGCGACGAGAATTCCGCCCGCCACTGCCGCGATGAACAGCGCCATACCCAGAGAAAGCTCGCCGGCAACCCCAAGATAACGCACGGTCACGCGATCCTGGTTCTGCAGAATGAAGATGATCAGCAACACCAAAAGGACCAGCCCTGCGCTGACCGCAACCCAGATCATCCCGGCCCGTGTCACATCCGCTTCCCCGGCCCTGTCCTGAGATGGTTTCCGGGGAGAACGTTTTGGCTTGGAAGGCGCAGGTACCGGACCCGAGGCGGGGCGCGGCCCGGTTGACGGAGTCGACGCTGGATCAGCAGCCACGTTTTTTCATCCCCTATACCCGAAGCAATCCGTCCGTGCCGGACGGATATATCACAGGGTACTCCTCCACCAGGCCCGCGTCCCCTCCCGGTATTGGCCCGGCAGGGCTCAGAGGCTGTCCTGGCAAACGTCAGGGGTGCCGTCCTGGTCGGTTTACCCAGGACGAGCGCCAGGCTGAAACAGTGAGCCGGAGCCCTATTCCTTCCTCCGCACCACCAGTCCTGAGCCGGCGGGAGCACCGCCGTCGGGCCCTGCGAGCGACTCCAGCCCTTCGACGGTGAGTTCGTCGACGTCGGCCGCGGTGTCCACGAGCACGGTGTCACCGTCCGTGATGTCGCCGGACAGGATGGCCCTGGCCAGTCGGTCGCCGATCTCGCGCTGGACGAGCCGGCGCAGCGGCCGGGCACCGTACGCGGAGTCGAAGCCGGACATGGCCAGCCAGGCCCGGGCGCCGTCGGTCACCTCGAGGGTCAGGCGGCGCTCGTACAGACGCCTGCCGAGCTCTGCCACCTGCAGTTCCACGATCTCTGCCAGCTCCTCTACGGTCAGGGCTTCAAACAGCACAATCTCGTCCAGCCGGTTCAGAAACTCGGGCTTGAAGGACGCGTTGACCGTGGTCATGACCGCGGCGCGCTTGGCCTGTGCATCCAGAGACTGGTCCACCAGGAACTGGCTGCCAAGGTTGGACGTCAGCACCAGGATGGCGTTGCGGAAGTCCACGGTACGGCCCTGGCCATCAGTGAGGCGGCCGTCGTCGAGCACCTGCAAGAGGATGTCAAAGACCTCCGGATGTGCCTTTTCCACCTCATCCAGCAGGACAACGGAGTACGGACGACGGCGGACGGCCTCGGTCAGCTGGCCGCCCTCCTCATAGCCGACGTACCCCGGAGGGGCGCCCACCAGCCGCGCCACCGAGTGCTTCTCGCCGTACTCGGACATGTCGATCCGCACCATGGCGCGTTCGTCGTCGAACAGGAAATCCGCGAGTGCCTTGGCCAGCTCGGTCTTGCCCACGCCCGTGGGCCCCAGGAACAGGAACGAACCCGTGGGACGATTGGGATCGCTGATACCGGCCCGCGCACGGCGGACGGCATCCGAGACCGCGGCCACAGCCTTGGACTGGCCGATCAGGCGCTTACCCAGCTCCTGCTCCATGTGGAGCAGCTTCTGGCTCTCGCCCTGCAGCATGCGCCCGGCAGGAATGCCGGTCCACGCGGAAATGACCTCAGCGATGTCGTCGGCGGTGACCCCGTCAGCCACCATCTGGGCAGGCTTTTCCGTCACGGCTTCTTCGGCCGCGGCGGCCGCGTTCAGCTCCCGCTCCACCTCCGGAATCTCGCCGTACAGGATCCGCGACGCAGTCTCCAGATCGCCTTCGCGCGCGGCCTTGTCGTAGGTGGAGCGGAGCTCATCGAGCTTCGCCTTCAGGTCGCCCACACGGTTGAGTCCGGCCCTTTCGGCTGCCCAGCGGGCATTCAGCGCGTCCAGCTCTTCACTCTTGTCCGCTTTGTCCGCGCGGAGAGCCGCCAGGCGCTCCACGGACGCCGCATCCTTCTCGTTCGCGAGCGCCAGTTCCTCCATGGTGAGCCGGTCCACGGCACGGCGCAGTTGATCGATCTCCTCCGGCGCGGAGTCGATCTCCATCCGCAGCCGCGAGGCGGCCTCGTCCACCAGGTCAATGGCCTTGTCCGGCAGCTGACGGCCGGAAATGTAGCGGTTGGACAGGGTGGCGGCGGCCACCAGCGCGGAGTCTGCGATGGTGACCTTGTGGTGAGCCTCGTAGCGCTCCTTGAGGCCGCGGAGAATACCGATGGTGTCTTCCACACTGGGCTCGCCCACGTACACCTGCTGGAACCGGCGCTCCAGGGCCGGGTCCTTCTCGATGTTCTCGCGGTACTCATCCAGCGTGGTGGCGCCGATCAGCCGCAGCTCCCCGCGGGCCAGCATGGGCTTGAGCATGTTGCCCGCATCCATCGAGGACTCCCCCGTGGCACCAGCACCCACCACCGTGTGAATCTCGTCGATGAAGGTGACAATCTGGCCGTCCGAATTCTTGATCTCCTCCAGCACGGCCTTGAGGCGCTCCTCGAACTCGCCGCGGTACTTCGCCCCGGCCACCATGGAGGCGAGGTCCAGGGCAATCAGCGTCTTGCCCCGCAGACTTTCCGGGACATCGCCCGCTACGATCCGCTGGGCGAGCCCTTCGACGACGGCGGTCTTGCCCACGCCGGGCTCACCGATGATGACGGGGTTGTTTTTGGTGCGGCGGCTCAGCACCTGGATGATGCGCCGGATCTCGGTGTCGCGCCCGATCACCGGGTCCAGCTTGCCCGCACGCGCCATCGCGGTGAGGTCCGTGCCGAACCGTTCCAGCGACTGGAACGTGTTTTCCGGGTCCGGGGTGGTGACCTTACGGTCGCCGCGGACACCCGGCAGGGCGGCGAGCAGCGCTTCATGGGAGGCGCCGGCGTCGCGCATTAACCGCCCGACGGCGTCACTCCCGGCAGAGAGCCCCAGCAGCAGCACTTCGGTGGAGACATAGGTATCGCCCAGCCTGTCGGCCTCGTTTTTGGCGTTCTGGATGGCCTGCAGCGCGGGCCGGGACAGCTGGGCCTGCTGCGTGGAGCCGCCCGAAGTTGCCGGCAGCGCCTTGATGGCGCCGCTCGCCTGCACGCTGACAGCATCCGGGTCTGCGCCCGTAGCCCGGAGAAGCGCGACGGCGACGCCCTCCCTCTGATCCATCAGGGCTTTGAGCAGGTGGGCGGGTTCCACCTGGGGATTTCCTGCCGTGGAGGCGTTCATGGCTGCTGCCGAAAGAGCCTCCTGGCTCTTGGTGGTGAATTTGACGTCCAAAGAGAGCTCCTTCCGGGTATACGCATGTGCGCTAAGTTGAGTCTACTACGCTCAACTTTGAGGATGTGCCCTCTACGCCCCATGTTTGCCGACGGCGAACTCCCTGTCCAGAGCTGCCCGCCACCGGCAGGAGATCGATTCCCGGCACCCTCCCGCAGTTGCCCAGGCCCGCCAGCAGCGCAAGTACCCGCGTGGATTCCCGCCCCTTCAGCCCGGGTAGATGGCGACGGCGCCCGCCTTGATCACGAAGTACACCTGCATGCCCGGTGCCAACCCGAGATCGACAGACGCCGCCGGGGTGATGTCCGCGCTCAGCTGCCCGGCCTCCCCGGCGCGGAGCCGGATCCCGTCCCCGTGCGGCTCCAGGTCGGTGATGGTCACGGCAAAGGAGTTCCGCGGACTGCCATGCGCCTCGCTGGGGAAAACGGAAACGGCCGACGGCGGGAAAACAGCCACGCCCGGCTGCCCGGTGGGGAGCGGGGCGGCTGAGTCGTGGTGTCCATAGAGGTTGAGGCCGCCAGCCTGGAGACCGTGTTCGGTGATGTGGCCGGCCACAAAGTTGAGCCCGGCAAGCCCGGCCGCGAACCGGCTGCGCGGGCGCTGGAGGACTTCGCGGGTTGGGCCTTCCTCGCTGATGCGCCCGTCTTCGAGGATGACCACACGGTCGGCCAGCATCAGGGCATCGAGGACGTCATGCGTGATAATGATGGCGCGGCGGCCAGCCAGCACGCGTTTAAGCAGGCGCCGCAGAAGCGGCGCGGCGTGGATATCAAGGGCCGCCATCGGTTCATCCAGGAGCAGGAGCCCGGGGTCCGCGGCAAGCGCCCGGGCCACGGCAACGCGCTGCGCCTGGCCGCCGGAGAGCTCGGCCGGGCGCCGCGCCTGCAGGTCCGTCGCCTCGACCTCCCCGAGCCACCTCAGGGCGGTCTCCCGGGCGGCCTGCTTTGAAGCCCCCGCACTCCGGGGCCCAAAGGCCACGTTCTCCAGCACGCTCAGGTGCGGGAACAGCAGCGGTTCCTGGGCCAGGAGGGCCGTGCCGCGCCGGTGGGGAGCCGTCCACCGGCCGCGGCCGGCGTTGAGGTTAAACAGGGTCCTGCCGTCCAGTTCGGCAGAGCCCGAGTCCGGGTAGAGCAGGCCCGCGATGACGTTCAGCAGCGTGGATTTGCCCGCGCCGTTGGCCCCCATAACGGCCACCGTTTCGGCCGCGCCCAGCTCGAGGGAGACGTCGAACCCGCGGCCAGCCACGGCGGCCTGAACCGAGAACGTCACCGGACCGCACCGCCCGCCGCGGCCGCCGTCGTCGTACGTGCGCCGCTGGGTGCGGACGCCCATTGAGCGGCGCGGGGGCTGCGGTACGCGAGTGCCACCACGGCCACCGCCACGGCTACGAGGACCAGGGAAAGCGCGACGGCGGCATCGGCGTCCGTTTCCCGCTGCAGGTAGATTTCCAACGGCAGGGTCCGGGTCACCCCCTGCAGGCTGCCGGCGAACGTGAGAGTGGCACCGAATTCGCCCAGGCTGCGGGCGAAGGACAGCACCGCGCCGGACGCGAGTCCCGGCAACACGAGCGGGAGGGTGACCCTGCGGAGCACCGTGGTGGGGCCGGCGCCGAGCGTCGCGGCCACCGCCTCGTACCGGTTCCCGGCGGTCCGCAAGGCACCTTCGAGGCTGACCACCAGGAACGGCAGTGCCACAAACGTCTGGGCCAGGATGACCGCCGTCGTCGAAAAAGCGATCTGCAGGCCTGCCACTTCCAACGTCCGGCCCAGCAGCCCCTGCCGCCCGAAGGTGTAAAGCAGCGCAATGCCGCCCACCACCGGCGGAAGGACCAGCGGGAGCAGGACCAATGAGCGGAGGAAGCGCTGGCCGGGGAAGCTGCCGCGGGCCAGGACCAGGGCGAGCGGAATGCCCAGGACGATGCACAGGACGGTGCTGGCCGCGGATGTGCGCAGGCTCAGCCCAAGGGCCTGCAGCGAGGCTTCCGACGTGATCAGCGGGATGAACTGGGCCCAGTTGACTTTGGCCACCATGGCCGCCAGCGGCAGCACCACGAACAGGCCGCCGGCGGCCGCGAGGACGTAAATCCAGCGCGGCACACCGCCGTACCCGCTGTTCCTGGCCTGTTTCATGGTCTCCTTGTGGGCGGTTTACTTACGGGGCCCGAAGCCGGCCGTGGTGAGGGTTTTCTGCCCGTCGGCGCCGGTCACCATGGCGATGAAGGCTGCCGCCAGTTCCTTGTTCCGGCTCGAGCCTACTGTGGCGATGGGATAGGTATTGACAGCCTTGCCGGATTCGTCGAACGGGATTCCCATAACCTTGTCGCCGGCGCCTTTGACGTCGGTGACGTAGACCAGCCCGGCGTCGGCCTCGCCCGAGGTGACCTTGCCCAGGACGTCTGTCACCGATGACTCCTCGCTGACCGGAGCGAGGGTCACGCCCGCGGCCTTTTCCACGGTATCCGCTGCGGCCCCGCACGGAACCTGGCTGGCACAAACAACCACCTTGACGCCCGGCCTGGCGAGGTCGGCGAAGGACGCGATCAACGCCGGATTGGACGGCGGGACGGCGATCTCCAGGACGTTGGTGGCGAAGTTCTTCGCGGCCCCGTCCAGGAGCTTGGCATCGGCCAGTTTGGTCATGTTCTTGGTGTCGGCGGAGGCAAAAACATCGGCCGGTGCGCCCTGGGTGATCTGGGTGACCAGGTCCGAGGAGCCGGCGAAGCTCAACACGATCTTGGTGCCGGGGTTCTTCGCCTCGAAGTCGCTGGCCAGCTGGGTGAACGTGGCCTTGAGCGACGCGGCCGCGAAGACGGTGATCGTCCCGGACACCTGGCCGGTGGCGCCCAGGGACTGCGGGGCGGCGGGCTGCGAGGCCGTGGGCGTCGTGGAAGCGGGTGCGCACGCGGCCAGGCCCAGCATGAGGGCGGCCGTGATGACGACGGTTCTGGCGTGTGTGCGGGTGCTCAAATGATGCTCTTTCCATGCGGGGTTTCGATGATGACTGTTGTTGCCTTGACCACCGCGGTAGCCACGGAGCCCAGTTCCAGGCCCAGGTCGCGGACGGCTTCGCTGCTCATCAGCGAAACCACCCGGAACGGCCCGCACTGGAGTTCCACCTGTGCCATGACTTTGTCCGCAGTGATCCCCGTGACCAGGCCAACAAACCTGTTGCGGGCCGAACTTCCTGAACGGTGCGGGTCCTCGGGAAGCTGCGCAAGCTTCTGGGCATGCCTTGCCAGTTCCAGTCCGTCGACGGCCAGCCGGCCGGCGTCGTCCTTCACCGGGGTGAGGCTGCCGTTCTCTGTCCAGCGCCGGACAGTGTCGTCACTGACGCCGAGGAACCGGGCTGCTTCGGATACGCGAATAGTGGGCATTTCATGATCTTAGTCCGCATTTGCGGGTTTCCTTAGTAATTTTCGCCGTGAATCAGAATATGAAGCCTACGCCGGTTTCGCTCCCGCTCGAGGGTTCACTAGGGCTGCCTATGGAAGGTGCCGGGCCGAAGTCCTACGCTACGGACGGGAACACTCCCTCGCCATTGCCGTCCGTGCCGGCGGCCACTCAGTGGCCGGAATGTCCATGAACAACGACGGTCTGGTAATCGATGTCCGGCCCATGAAGTCAATCGACGTGGACCCGGAATCCGGCATCGTCACAGCCGGGGCGGGCGCCACTTGGGGCGAGTTCGACCGCGCCACCCAGGAGCACGCCCTGGCCGTCACCGGCGGGCGGGCCTCCACCACCGGCGTCGCCGGCTTCACCCTGGGCGGCGGATCCGGGTGGCTGGAGCGCTCCTTCGGGTTCGCGTGCGACAGTCTTGTCTCCGTGGACCTGGTGACGGCCGACGGCGAGCGCGTCACCGCCAGCGCCCGGGAAAACCCCGAACTCTTCTGGGCCCTCCATGGCGGAGGCGGCAATTTCGGAGTTCCCACATCTTTCACGTTCCAGGCACACCGGCTCGGCCCGGTGGTCCACGCAGGGATATGGCTGTGGCCCGGCGAAGAGGTCATGGACGTCTCCCTCGCGTACCGGGACCTGGCCCTCGCAGCACCCGATGGCGTCGGATTGGGGCTGTTGTACATGACCGCTCCGCCGGAGCCGTTTGTGCCTGAGCATCTGGTGGGAAAAAATGGCCGTCGCCATTGGCTACGTCTACGCGGGTGAGCCCGAGGAGGGCTTCGAGCACGCGCGGCCGTTCCGCGAGCTCGGGCCTGCAGTGGACCTCGTGGCCGACACCCCGTACGCCGAATTCCAGTCCTCCCTGGATGATCCGCCGGACCATTACAACTACTGGAGCGCCGACTACCACGACGAACTTCCCGATGCAGCTCTAGACCTCTTGTTGAGTCGGCCCGCAACCTCCCCGACGCCACGTCCCAGCAGCTCATCGCCCGGTGGGGCGGCGCCGTCGGCGGGAACGCGGGGCAGCCACGCCCCTGATCAACCGGAACGCGGCCTGGGTAAGCCATCCCTACGGCATCTCGCCAACACCCGAGGAAGGCCAGCTGGCCAAGGCCTGGGTGAAGGACTTCCGCGGCAAGATTGCGCCCTATGCCACGGGCGGGGTGTGGCTCAATTTCATCGGCAACGAAGGCCAGGAGCGCACCCGTGCCGCGTTCGGCAACGGGAACTACGCGCGGCTGGCCCTGGTCAAGCGGGACGTCGATCCCCAGAACATCTTCCAGGGAAACCAGAACATCCTGCCGGCCGGCTCCTGACCGGTTCCGCGGAGCGCCGCACTAGACTTCCTCCATGGCGATTTACCTGGATCCGCCGCTGTGGCCGGCCCACGGCACGCATTTTTCGCACCTGATCTCGGACACCTCACTGGCTGAGCTGCACGCCTTCGCCGCTGCAGCGGGCATAGCGGACCGGGCGTTCGACGGCGACCACTACGACGTCGCCGAGCGCCGGTTCGACGACCTCGTCGCCGCGGGCGCCGTCCCGGTTGAGGCCCGGATCCTTGTCCGCAAACTCATCGCCAGCGGGCTGCGCATCCCGGCCCGGCAGCGCAACAAGTCCCTCAAGGTGCCGCTGCTGAACCGCTGGGAAGCCATCATGCCCGGCCACGATGCCCTCTTCTTGGACCTGCTGGACCGCTGGAGCGAGGACCATCGCCGGTATCACGGCTGCACGCACCTGCTGGCAGTTCTGGAGGCCTTGGACCTGCTGGCCCACCTTGCCGATCCGCCGCGGACAGTGCTGCTCGCAGCCTGGTTCCACGATGCCGTCTACCGCGGAGTCGCCGGCCAGGACGAGGAGGAATCGGCCCGGCTCGCCGAGGAGCGCCTCGCGGATGCGGGGCTCCCTCCGTCCGAGATCGACGAGGTGGCGCGGCTAGTGCGGCTGACGTCGGACCACCGCCCGGAACCAGGGGACGACGACGGCGCCCTCCTCTGCGACGCGGACCTGTCAGTCCTCGGCGGCGAACCTGAGCCCTACGCCCGGTATGTGGCCGCCGTCCGGGAAGACTACGCGCACATCGGCGACGCCGACTTCGCAGCCGGCCGCGCCGCCGTCGTACGTCACCTGCTGGGCCTGGACCCGCTCTTCCACAGCGAGCGCGCACGGGAACTATGGCTTGATGCGGCCCTCCGGAACCTGCAGGGCGAACTGGCCTGATGGGCACCGCCTCAATCTACGACTCTGACCTGACCCACCATGCCCATGAAGTCATGCAGTGCGCAGATGTATTTGTAGGTGCCAGCCTTGGTGAACTTGACCGTGAAAGTCGAGCCCGGGGCAGGTGCCGGGGGCATGATTCCCGAGTTGAGATCGCCGCCGCTGAAATCACCTGGAGTGCCTGAAAGGACAAAAATGTTCGCCGGTTCAGTGCCGAACGTGACCGTGTGCGGTGCACCCATTCCGGTGTTGCTGAACACCACTTCATCTCCCACGTGCACTGTCACCTTCGGCCGGACGAAGCGCATGACCATCGCAATACCGTCGTCGCCGCCTGCCAGCACCAGGTGGTTACTGGCCTGCCTGGCCAAGGAGGCGTCCAGTTGGCGTCCGTCCCGGAGGATGGAACGCTCCTGCGCCCTTGACGATTTATCGTAGTCCGCCTGGGTATGGGGGTATGCCGATCCTTCTTCCTGGACGTGAACAGTCCCCTTCATCGCCATGCCGTGAACCAGGCACCAGTACGTGAAGTCGCCTTCCTGAGGGAACGTCAGGGTGTAGCTTGTCGCGACAGGAAAACCGGGGACCGCAACGTTGGACAAAAGACCCGAGTTGTAATAGGAGGTCCCGTCGTAGCTGTGGGGATCCGGACGCGGACCCTGAGGAAACAATTCAGCGGAATTGGACGGATCGAATGGCTGCGTGGACTCAAGCGATTGGTCCTGAGCCAGGAACGTCACCGTGTGGATCTCGGCGGCGTTCGCCTGCCAGTTGATGGTGTCGCCCTCATTGACAACAATGTCCGAGGGCAGGAAAGCCATGCCTTGGATTTCGTGGTCGCTGGACTCGGAACCGACTTGCACCGTCCAGGAGCGGGGGGTCCAGGTGGATG
This sequence comes from Pseudarthrobacter sp. S3, assembly GCF_050156905.1. Lineage (NCBI taxonomy): Bacteria > Bacillati > Actinomycetota > Actinomycetes > Micrococcales > Micrococcaceae > Pseudarthrobacter > Pseudarthrobacter sp. S3. The sequence goes on from NZ_CP189583.1 coordinate 3,845,521, forward strand.
CGCCGGCAGGCCCGACGGCGGCCGCTGGCACAGCAAGGGCAACGGCGGCTGCAAGGATTAACGGTAGTTTGCGGAATCTGGTGTGAATGCCCTGAATATGTTTCATCGCATTGCTCTCTTTTTGAACCGTGTTCGGCCATAGCTGGCCGATAGGTCACTGTGACCGGTTCACCCCAGCCGGGAGAACTCCCAAACTGGTCACTGTTGCTCGGCGCAGGGAACCAGTCCTCGCGCCGGAAATGCACCCCCAGATGGTGCGCGGCGGGTTTCAATATTGATCCCGGCGCCATCACTTTCGCGTATTAATGGCGAAATCGCGGAGGCGGGACGCAGTTATTACCATCCTCCTCCGCCAACATTTTGTCGAGGTCAGCGGTAGCCGGTCACGAACGGCCTGTTGGTGGGCACGATCTGCTTTCCCAACGGCATGAGGCACACAGGGATGAGCTTGAGGTTGGCGATGGCCAGCGGGATGCCGATAATGGTGACCGCCATGGCAAAGGCCGTAACCACGTGGCCGATCGCGATCCAGATGCCGGCCACCACCAGCCAGATGACATTCCCCAGGAGCGAGAACACACCCGTTCCGCCCGGTTTGTCCACCACCATGCGCCCGAACGGCCAGAGCGTGTATGCCGCAATCCGGAACGACGCGATGCCCCACGGAATGGTGACGATCAGCAGGCAGCAAATGATGCCCGCCAGGAAGTAGCCCAGGGCAAGCCAAAGTCCGCCGAATACCAGCCAGATGATGTTGAGCAGAGTCTTCATCTGTCCATTGTGCCCTGTGCCTCAGCCCTTGGCGGCCTTCACAAAGGCTCGGATTTTCTCCAGGTCCTTCACTCCGCGGGAAACCTCGACGCCGGAGGAAACGTCCACGCCCCACGCGCCTGAGGCGGCGGTGGCGTGCGCCACGGTATCCGGGTTCAGTCCGCCGGCCAAAAGCCACTTGCGGTCCTGGAGCGCCGTCACGTCCACCATGGAGGCGTAGTCCCAGGCCTGTCCGGACCCGGGGACGGCGGCGTCAATCAACAGGAGTTCCTCGCCCCAGTCGGCGAACGCGTCCGCTGTGGCTGCCATGGTGACGGCCCTGATCAGCTTCATGCCGGCGTCGTGCACTGTGGCGACGTCTTCCGGAGTGAGGTCTGCATGGAGTTGGACCCACTCGAGTCCGGCGGCTCGTGCGATGGCAAGGGCATCGGCGACAGGTTCATGCCGGAAAACGCCGACGGCAAGTACCCCTTCCGGCACGTCGGCCAGCAGCGCGGAAACCTGCGACGGCGAGACCACCCGCGGGCTCGCGGTGAGGACAAACCCGACGGCGTCCGCACCGGCCTGCACGGCTTCACGGACGGATTCGGGCGTACTGAGGCCACACACTTTGACGAACATTCCGGGCTCCTTCAGGCTGTCTTCGCGTAGTCCCCCGGAGGACACTAGCAGGGATTGGTGCGTGCGCCGATGGGGGCCGTCAACAAACTAGGCTGGTCCGATGGAGATCATCCGCTTCGCAGAACTCAGGTCCGAACCGTGGCGCAACGGCGGCGGGGTGACCCGGGAGCTTGCCAGCCACCCGAAGGCCGACTCGGCGCAGGACGGCGCCTGGGACTGGCGCGTCAGCATCGCCGACGTCAGCAAGGCCGGGGATTTCTCGGCGTTCCCGGGCATGGAACGCGTGCTGACCGTGATCGACGGCGAACTCCTCCTTCTCACCGTGGACGGCGACGAACACCCGCTGGAAAAGTACCGGCCCTTCAGGTTCTCCGGCGAAGCTGCCGCGCACGGAGCCCTGCCCACCGGGGACATCCGCGACCTGAACGTCATCACCCGGACGGGTTCGTTCAAAGGCTTCACATCCATCATCGAGCTCTCCAAGAAGCGCGCGCACCCGGTATTTGAGGGCCAGCTAGGTGTGCTGCTGCAGGGCCAGGCCACCGCCAGCGCCGGCAACCTCAGCGTCAGTGCAGAAGCTGCGGTCGCCGCGGAAGCCGACGGCGACGAAGCCGCCCCGGCACCCATGGAGCCCGAGGCACTCAACCGGTATGACGCCGTCGTCGGCTCCGATACCGGGACCCCCGAAATCCTGGGTCGCGGTTTCCTGGCAGTGGTTTCGATCGACCGCGCGACTGCCTGATCCAGCGCTGCAGGCTAGCCTCGCCTTCGTTATCTGAGCCTTTCCACACTGGTCAGTGGCGCGCGGCGCTCCTAGACTCGGGGCTATGACCACCACACCCTTCAATGCTCTTCTGTCCACCCAGATCGGCAACGAGTTCGCGGCCTCGCAGCAGTACATTGCCGTGGCCACCTGGTTCGCCAACCAGGACCTCCCGCAGCTGGCCCGCTACTTCTACCGGCAGTCGGTGGAGGAGCGGAACCACGCCATGATGATGGTGCAGTACATGCTTGACCGCGACATTGAGTTCACCATCCCGGGCGTCCCCACCGTGCGCAACGACTTCTCCTCCGTGACCGAGCCGCTGGCCCTGGCGCTGGAGCAGGAGAAGGAAGTGACGGCCTCGATCGAGGCGCTCTTCCGTGCTGCCCGCACCGAGGACGACGCCCTGGGCGAGCAGTTCATGCTCTGGTTCCTCAAGGAGCAGGTGGAAGAGGTCGCCTCTATGACCACCCTTCTGAACATCGCCGAGCGCGCGGACAACTTTTTCGACATCGAGAACTTCATCGCCCGCGAAACCGTTGGCAACGCGGGCCGCGACTCCTCCGCCCCGGAAGCTGCCGGCGGCGCTCTCTAAAGTTCTGCCCCGCCCGGCGGTGAGGTTGGCCACCAACCCGGCACCCGCCGTAGGGCCTTGCTAAGCTGGAATCAAGGCTCCGCACAGGGCCTCCGGACGACGGTTCAGTACCCGGCACGCGACAAGACTGGCCAAAGGATCTGTCATGTCGTGGTTAATTCTCATTCTTTCCGGAGCGCTGGAAGCCGTCTGGGCCGCAGCCCTGCACCGGACCTTCCAGGCCTCCGGCCGGCGCCGGCTCGCACCCGCCCTCCTCTTCCTGGTCTCCGTCCTCGCCAGCATGGCCGGCCTCGCCCTCGCCATGCAGTCCATCCCCACCGGCACCGCCTACGCGGTATGGGTAGGCGTGGGCGTGGTGCTGACCTCCGCCTACGCGATCATCACCAAGGCTGAACCCCCGACGACGGCCCGCCTCCTGCTGCTCACCGGCATCGCCGCGTGCGTGGTTGGCCTCAAGGTCGTGGCGTAATGACAAAGCGTTCCGCCGCCTGGCTGATGCTCCTCGCCTCCGCCGTACTGGAAGCCGTCTGGGCCACCGCCCTGGGCAATTCCGATGGATTCACCCACCTGCTGCCCACCTTGGTCTTCGCCGTCACGGCCACCCTCAGCATGATCGGCCTCGGCCTGGCCATCCGCAGCATCCCGCTCGGCACCGCCTACGCCGTTTGGGTGGGGATCGGGGCGGCCCTGACGGTGGGCTGGGCGATGGCCACCGGCGTCGAACCCTTCAGCATCCTGAAAGTGCTGTTCATCGCCGGGATTGTGGGCTGCGCGGCGGGATTGAAGTCGCTGCCGGCTTCACCTGCTGCCGTCCAGTCGGTGCGCGGGAAGCCGGGGGAGAGCCGGCGGCCGGTTTAGGCTTTTGCCATGGACTCCCCTGAAGTACGGCAGGCACTCGCCGCCCTGAGGCACAGACTCGACGGCGGCCGGCGGATTCTTTTGGGCATCACGGGCGCGCCCGGCTCCGGCAAGTCCACGTTCGCGGCCCGACTACAGCGGGAGTTCGGCCCGGAGCTCGCCGTGGTGGTGCCGATGGATGGCTTTCATCTGGGCAACGCGATCATCGACGGCACTCCGCTACGGCAGCGCAAAGGAGCAATCGACACATTCGACGTCGGCGGCTACCTCGCGCTGTTACAGCGGCTCGCGCGCCGGGATGAGGCAGTGGTGTACGCGCCCGAGTTCCGTCGCGCATTGGACGAACCGGTGGCTGCGTCCATCGCTGTCCAGGCTTCCGTGCCGCTGGTAATCACCGAAGGAAACTACCTGCTGGCGGAAACGCCCGAATGGAAGGAGGTCCGGGCGCAGCTGGATGAAGTCTGGTTCATGGACACCCCGCCCCCGCTGCGGCTGGCCCGGCTGGTGGACCGGCACGTGGTATTCGGAATGGAGCGAACCGCGGCGGAAGCGTGGGCGACCGGCCCGGATGAGGCCAACGCTGTGATGATCGCGGCCACGCGCCAGGGCGCCGACCGGATCATCCCGTGGGGCCAGGACGCCGGCCAGGAATACTGAGGCAAGGGTCAGGGTTCTTGGCTGGGAAACGTGTCTGCAAACCACATGAGTCCACAACGAATGGAGAGCGCTCATGACTGCACCATCGGTACACCTCGGCGACGGCCTCAACGTCAGCCCGCTCGGCTTCGGCGGCATGGCCCTGACTCCGGTCTACGGCGAGGTTGACCCGCACGAGGCCCTCAAAACCCTGCATCATGCCGTGGATGCCGGCGTCAGCTTCATTGACACCGCGGACATCTACGGCGGAGGCAGCAACGAGCAACTCATCGCGCAGCTGCTCAAGGAGCGCCGGGGCGAAGTGCAGCTCGCCACCAAGTTTTCACTGGTGGGCTCACCTGCCGATGGCTACACGGACATCCGGGGAGATGCCGCCTACATCCGGCAGGCTGTCGACGCCAGCCTGAAGCGGCTTGGCACGGACGTGATCGACCTCTACTACATGCACCGCCGTGACCTCCGCGTTCCGATTGTGGAAACCGTGGAGGCCATGGCGGGGCTGGTGCAGCAAGGCAAGGTCAAACACCTTGGCCTGTCAGAGGTGACCGCGCAGGAGCTGGCCGACGCCCACTCCGTGCACCCCATCGCCGCGGTCCAAAGTGAATGGTCGATCTGGAGCCGCGACGTGGAACGCAACGTGGTTCCGGCCGCGGCCGGCCTGGGCGTGGGCTTTGTGCCGTATTCGCCACTGGGCCGGGGATTCCTCACCGGCACAGTTGACGCTGCGACTTTGGGAGCCAACGACTTCCGACGCCGGATCCCGCGCTTCGCCGCGGACGCCGCCGATGCCAACCAGGGAGTGGTTGCCACCGTGCGGACGGTCGCAGCTGAGCTGTCCGCTACCCCCGCCCAGGTTGCACTGGCGTGGCTGTTGGAGCAGGGCAAACGGCTGGGACTGGCCGTGGTCCCCATCCCCGGCACGCGCAAAACGCACCGGATTGACGAGAACCTGGGCGCCCTGTCCCTGGACCTGACCCGGGCGCAACTGGAGGCGCTGGACCAGGCCGCGGACGCCGTCGTCGGCTCCCGCTCGGCGGACCCCAGCTGGGTGTCCCAGGGCCGTGAATAACCACGGCCGTGAATAGACTGAAGCCCATGGACACGCTCATTCACGACCTACGCCACATCACCATCCGCAGCATCTCCGTAAGCGAGATGAACAACAACGTGTATCTGCTGACCGCGAAGGCCAGCGGTGCACAGCTGCTGATCGATGCGGCGGACGATCTTCCGGCCATCCAGGCGATGCTGGCGGACTCGGCCGCGGATACTGCGGCTGAACCCAAGCTGGCACTCATCGCCACCACGCACCAGCACTGGGACCATGTCCGCGCACTGCCGGCGTTGGTGGAAGCGACGGGCGCACCCACAGCGGCTGGAACGGACGACGCCGAGGCGCTGCCGGTACCCGTGGACCGGTCCCTGGAGCACGGGGATACCTGCGCCGTGGACGGCTTCGAGCTCACCGCCGTGCACCTGCGCGGCCACACCCCGGGATCCATCGCCTTTGTGTACCAGGACCCGGACGGGCCTGCCCATATTTTCAGCGGCGACTCGTTGTTTCCGGGCGGCGTGGGCAACACCCAGAAAGATCCGGCGCGGTTCACGTCCCTGCTGGACGACGTCAACGCGCGGTTGTTCGAGGCCTACCCAGACGACACAGTGGTGCACCCGGGCCATGGCAGCCCCACCACCCTGGGCGTGGAACGCCCGCATCTCGGGGAGTGGCGCGCCCGCGGTTGGTAGGGCTTACGGCGATCGAGCCTACGTAAGGGTTTCGCTCCCCAACCGCCCGGTGGTTGAGCGGGGAGCGAAACCGAGGTAGTGCTGACTAGCGGCTGCGGCGTTCGTTCGAGGCCGGAGCCGACGCGCGGCGAGGACCGCTGCGTGCCGGACGGCCACTGCCGCCACCGTTACCGGCGTACGAGCCACCGGACGTGCCGCCGGTGTTGGAGGACCAGACAGCCTTGTTGCCGCCGTTGCCCGCGTTGCCGCCGTTGCCCGTGGAGGCTCCGGCGCGCTGACCGGATCCACCCGTACGGGCTCCTGCGCCGGCGCCCGCAGTGCGGGCTCCGGCTGCGCGCTGGCCCGTTGCCGGACGTCCGCCGCGCTGTCCGCCGGTGGCAGCCGGGCGGCCCGTGCCGCCACGGGGAGCATCGCTGCGGGTAACGCGTGAATCTGCACGGCCGCCAGAACCGCGGCCAGCCGCTGCACGGCCACCTGCTGCGGGGACGTCGTTGCGGTGCGTGGAGCCGGTGGCCCCGTGGCCGCGGGAGTTGCGGCGAGCAGAAGCTGCCGCAATGGCGCGGTCCTCGTTCTGCTCAGCTACACGGTCAAATGCTGCGCGTGCCTCGGTGCGGCCTTCATAGGCAACAGCGCGGCGCTCGGCGCGGGGAAGATCGGAGCGCGTCGGCTCAGCGGAGACGCGTCCACGTCCACCACGGCCGCCACGGCCACCGGCGGTGGGCCCTTCCTGGCTGCGGCGGGCGCGCTTGCGCTCGGCGTTGGCACCCGTGGAGGTGCCGCCACCCTGCTGTGCAGACTTCTTGGCGAGAAGAGCGGCACGGGTGCGCGGATCGATCTTGTCTGCCATTTCGCCCACGAGTTCGGCAACCAACGGGGAGTTGGCCGTGACGCGCTCGAAGTTGACCTCGACGCCGGCAGCCTTCATCAGCTTCTTGACGTCGGACTGCTGCTCCGGGAGGGTCAGCGTGACAACAGTGCCATCCGAACCTGCGCGGGCCGTACGGCCTGAGCGGTGGAGGTATGCCTTGTGCTCTGTGGGCGGATCCACGTGGATTACCAGTTCGACGTCGTCCACGTGGACGCCGCGGGCCGCGACGTCGGTGGCTACCAGGACGCGGACGTCACCGGAGGAAAACTCGGCCAGGTTGCGGTCACGGGCGTTCTGCGAGAGGTTGCCGTGCAGATCGACGGCGGGGATCCCGGCGTCGGTCAGGGTTTTGGCCAGCTTGCGGGCGTGGTGCTTGGTCCGCATGAAGAGGACGCGGCGGCCGGCGCCGGAGGCGAGCTCGAAGATCAGCTGCTTCTTGACGGTCTGGTCGTTGACCACCAGGACGTGGTGCTCCATGGTGGTCACGGCGGCCTGTGACTCGTCTACCGCGTGGGTCAGCGGGTTGGACAGGTAACGCTGGACGATCTTGTCCACGCCGTTGTCCAGGGTCGCCGAGAACAGCAGGCGCTGGCCCTGGCTGGGGGTCATGTCCATGAGCTTTTTGACCACCGGGAGGAAGCCGAGGTCGGCCATGTGGTCGGCCTCGTCCAGGACGGTGATCTCGACGCCTTCGAGGGTCAGGATGCGCTGGCGGATCAGGTCCTCCAGGCGGCCCGGGCAGGCGATGACGATGTCGACGCCGGCGCGCAGTGCCTTTTCCTGGCGGGCCTGGGAGATGCCGCCGTAGATCACGGTGGTGGTCAGGCCCATGGCCTTGGCCATCGGCTCGATGGTGGCGTTGATCTGGGTGGCCAGCTCGCGGGTCGGTGCGAGGACCAGGCCCATGGGGCGGCCGGGCTTGCGGAAGTGCTTGGCTTCCCGCTCAGCGAGTCTTGCTACAAGCGGGATGGCGAAAGCGATGGTCTTGCCGGAGCCGGTGCGGCCGCGGCCCAGGACGTCGCGTCCGGCCAGGGTGTCCGGGAGGGTCTTGACCTGGATGGGGAACGGCTCAACAATTCCCTGGGCTGTGAGGGTGTCGGCAAGTTCTTTGGGCGTGCCGAGGGCAGCAAAAGTAGTCATATATTCAAGGTCTTTCAGGCGGTATCCATGCGGATATCGGCCCCCGATGCCGGTTGGCTCAAGGGTTTCGCCGAAGAAAAGTCAGGTGATCAACCGTGCTGCTGCCCAATTCAGGGCGGCGGCTGGGACCAAATGGAACGCGTTCATCGACGCAGGATGTGCCTCTCACATGAAAAAACCCGCTTCCCAAATAAAGGGACTCCGATTTAAGGAGCAAGCGGGCATCACTGCACATCAAGTCCCATAAGCGTACCATCCCCGAGCCTGGGCCTCTTTCAAGTACGTCGCTCAGAGGCTGCGGTCGTTGCCTTCAGAGCCCGGCAGGCGCAGGCTTGAGGCATGACTGAACAGGGTGCGGACCACCACCACACCACGGACGACGGCGGCACCCGGCTGGGGGATGAACCGCAGCGCAGTGCCGCCGAGGCGTGGGACGAAAGGTACCGGAGCAAGCCGAAATTCTGGAGCGGGAAACCCAACCCGCAACTGGTCCGCGAAGGCGCGGGACTGAGGCCGGGCAAGGCCCTGGACCTGGGCTGCGGCGAAGGGGCCGACGCCATCTGGCTGGCCCAGCAGGGCTGGACCGTCACCGCCGTCGACGTTTCCGCCGTCGCCCTGGAAAGGGCGCTGGTCCACGAAAAGGCAGCCCTGGACCGTGAAAGTGTGCACGCCGAAGGAGCCGGTGAAATTCCCAGCCGCATCCACTGGAAACAGTGTGATCTGGAGGAGTGGCAGCCCGCGGCAACCTTCGATCTGGTGTCCTCCCAGTTCCTGCATTCCCCGCATCTGGCGTGGCAGGGTCCGCTGCGGACGGCGGCTGCGGCGGTCAAGCCGGGCGGCACGCTGCTGATCGTGGGCCACCATCCGCACCGCCTGCCGCCGTGGGGAAACCACACCAAGCCGGAGATGTTCTACACCCCGGCGCAGCTCGTGGCGGAGCTCAGCTTGGACTCGCCGGACTGGCAGTTGGAGGTCAACACCACGCGAGAGCGGGCAGCGTCAGGTCCGGACGGCGAGGAAGCCATCATCGGCGACACCGTACTCCGCGCCACCCGGCTTGCTTGAGTTTTTGTCCAGATAAAGCGCCTTCGCCAGGCATTGGACGGCATTATGTGGACAAAAACTCCGGGGTTAGCGCGAAACCCGCGGCGCCACCGCAACCGCGGCGACGGCCACCACTGCCGTCAGTGCGAAAACCCCCGCGAACGATTCCGCCGTCGTCGTAAACGCGGCGAACACGATGCCCGTGGCGGCGAGCGCCAGCGCCCCGCCCAGTGAGTCCGAAATGGACATTGCCGAGCTGTTGAAGCCTTGGTTTTCCTTACTGGACATGGCAAGCGTCATCACGCTGAGCCGCGGATACAGCAACCCCATGCCGCCGCCGGCGAAGAGCCAGCCGGAAATTGCGACGGCGGCAGGCCAGTGGAGTGCCGACGTCGCCAACGTGAGGAGGATGGCCCCAAGCACCAGCGCTGAGCCGATGCGCACGGCCACGCGGTGCTGCAGCCGGGCGCCGAGGCGGCCCTGGATGGCGGCAGCGGCGGCCCACGACAACGCGCCTCCCGTGAGCGCCAGGCCGGCGAACGTCGGCGGGAACTGGTATTCCTCGATCAACAGGTACGGCAAGTAAACTTCGGCGCCGAAAAACGCGGCAGACGCCAGTCCGCGGGTCAGGATCACGCTGGGCAGGCCGCGGCGGGCGAGCAGTGTTCCGCGGGGTACCAGCGGACGTACGGCTACGAGGGCAATCGCGACGGCGGCCGCAGCCAGGAGTGCCGGCGCGGCGGTGAAGCCCGCGATTCTGACTCCGGCGGAGAGGTTCAGTCCCAGTACAGCGAGCGCGGCGAGCGCTGCCCACGCGAGCCGACCCAGCGCCCAGGGCGGGACTGGGGCCTGCTCAGAGGGCCGGTCAATGCCGCGGAGCACCGGAACGATCATCACCACAGCGGGAACCACCAGCCCTACCACGCCCAGGAACACCCAGTGCCAGCTCAGGACTTCCGCCACGATGCCGGCCGCGAACGGGCCAACCAGGGACGGGATCACCCAGGCGGCGGAGAAGGCAGCGAAGATCCCGGGGTGCAGGACGGCCGGGTAGACGCGGGCCACCACCACGTAGAGCGCAACAGTCAGAGCACCGCCACCGAGCCCCTGCACCAGGCGGCCGGCAACCAGAATGGGCATGGAAACGGCCGTGCCCGCGATGATCAGGCCCAGCACGAACAGGGCAACTGAGGCATACAGCGGGACGGTTGGCCCGCGGCGGTCCGACCAGTTTCCGGCCGCCACCGTGCCGATCACGCCGGTTGCCAGCGGACCGGCGAACGCAAGGGCATACAGGCTGGCGCCGTCGAGTTCACGGCTGACGACGGGCATGATGGTGGTCACCGCGAGCGATTCGAACGCCGCGAGGAACACGAGGGCACACGAGCCGATGGTCACCCACAAGTACGGTCGCTGCAGGATCCCTGCCGTAGGGTCTGTCGTTGGGAGGGTGGAGTCGCGCATGTTATCGGCGCGGCTGGGTGGAGTCGCCGATGTAGCGGTTCCGGCCCGCTCGGTAGCCGAACACCGCGGCCAGCGAACCGACCACCAGGAACAGCACCCCGGCTGCGGTGAACGATCCCGTGGCCTGGTGCAGCTGGCCCACCATCAGCGTGCCGGTGGAACCCAGCCCGTAGCCCACGCCCTGCATCATCCCGGACAGGTGCGCGGCGGTGTGCCCGTCGCGGGTCCGCAGCATGATCATGGTCAGGGCCACCGCGGTGAGGCTTCCCTGCCCCAGTCCCAGCAGCCCGGTCCACGCCCAGATGAGTTCCAGGGGTCCGAAGATGCTCAGAGAAAACCCGCCGCCGGTCATCAGCGCCACCACCACAGCGATGGCGCGCTGGTCACGGAATCCCGCCGCCAGCGCCGGGGCAAACAGCGAGCCCAGCATCTGGAGCACGATCGAAAGCGAAACCATCAGTCCGGCCGTTCCGCCGTCCACGCCGCGTTCGCGCAGGATCGGCGCCAGCCATGCAAAGACGCTGAAGGACATCATGGCCTGCAGCACCATGAAGATAGTCACCTGCCACGCCACCGCCGAACGCCACACATTGATGCCGAGGTGGCCGTCCTGGTGCCGGACAGGGTGCTGGCGCAGCGCCACCGGCAGGAACAGCAAAAGTACGACGGCGGCAGGAACCGCCCAGAACCACAGCGCCGAGGTCCACTCCCCCGTCGCCGTGAAGACCGGGTAGGTAAAGCCGGCTCCGAGGGCGGCCGACGCGCAGATGGCCGTGGTGTACAGCCCGCCCATGAGGCCCAACCGGTGCGGGAAATCACGCTTCACCAGCCCCGGAAGTAGGACGTTGCACAAGGCGATGGCGGCACCGCAGGCAGCAGTTCCCGCCAGCAAGGTAGGCAGATGGCCGGCACCGGGCACCAGGCCGCCGATGTCCGCGGGCCGCAGCAGCAGCCCTGCCGTGAGTACTGCCATGGCACCAAGCAGGACGCGTTCGGCGCCGAACCGACGGGCCAGGACAGGGGCCAGCGGTGCGAAGACGCCCAGGAGCGTCACGGGCACGGTGGTGAGCACCACGACGGCCCAGCCCGGCAGGCCGGCGTCGGAGGTGATCTCCGGAAGAACCGCCGCGAAACTGGAGAAAACCGTGCGGAGGTTCAGCCCGATAAGCACCAGGCAGAGGCCCAAGTATGCCAGGGCACGGCGGCTGCTCTGGGGGCTTTCCGGACCGCCTCCCGACTGGCCCGGAAGGCGCGTAGGGGCTGCTGGGGGGATGTCGTCGATTTCGGCGTCGACCAGCAGTCCAGGCACGTCAACGTTGTCAGCACGGGTCACGGGGACCATTCTGTCACCACGTTGTCTTGGCCTGTGCTCACCCGCCCACGCTAAGTACACGGAGTGTTATCCACATAGGCCGGAAAAGGGCTGGCGGCCCGGCTGAGGCGAACTTACTTTGGGAACACACGCAGTGTCCAGCCACAACATTCTGGAGAAACCATGAGCCTCGCACCATTGCAGGATCCGTCCGTTGCGCCCGGCCCGGCCGCGGCAAAAGCCCACGGCAGCGGCGAAGGCACAGCCAGCCTCGTCTTCAGCTTGGTTGCGCCCGCCAGCATTTTTTTGACCGGTCCGCTCAGCCGTGTGGCAGTACTCTACTCCGGCCCTTCTGACGGCGCGGGGAGACTGGATGTGTCTGCTCCGTGGGTGCTGTGGAGTTACCCGGTGATATTTACCCTGCTGGCAGTGACGCTCGGCGTCGTTTCACTCCGCGTATTCGCGCGCCGATCCACCGGCTGGCGGGCGGGCGTGGCTGCTTTGTGGATATCGGCGGCCGAGGTTGCGGTGGGTCTGCTGCTCGTGCTCAGGAACGGGGATTTCATGATCCTGCCGTAGGTTCCGTGATGCTTTCTGAAGTAGCCGGGCAACCGTTCTGACCTTCCAACGCCTAGGGTGCTAGGCACGCGGGCTGGGCCCAGGCCGCCGGCGCGCTCCCGGGTATTCTGGAAGGGATGAGTGAATCCCCAGAATCCCCCCAGCCTCCGCATGTACCGCGCCCGGTGACGCCCGGAACGCAGGCGTCTTTCGGCACTTACGGCGGCAGGCCCGTGAGCTTCGTGCGCCGCGGTACCCGTCTCCAGGGACGCCGCCAGACGGCGTGGGAAGAGCACGCGGACCGGTGGGCGCTGGACGTGCCCCGGCACGTCGCCAACACCTCGGTCCACCCGGATTACACGTTCGACGCCGAGGCCGAGTTCGGCCGCAAGGCACCGCTCATCGTGGAAATCGGGTCCGGACTGGGCGATGCCATCTGCCACGCGGCCGAGGAGAACCCGGGCACGGACTTCCTGGCCGTGGAGGTCTATACGCCGGGCCTGGCCAACACCATCATCAAGATCAACAGCCGCGGGCTGAACAACGTCCGGGTGGTGGAAGCCAACGCGCCCGAGGTCCTCGCCACCATGCTGCCGGCCGGTTCCGTAAGCGAACTGTGGGTGTTTTTCCCCGACCCCTGGCACAAGTCACGGCACCACAAGCGCCGACTCATCCAGCCGGAGTTTGCCGAACTGGCAGCACGGGCACTCACCAAGGACGGCCTGTGGCGGGTCGCCACGGACTGGTCCAACTACGCCGTCCACGTCCGCGACGTCCTTGCGGACTCGCCGGACTTCGAAAACCTCCACACCGGCGAGCGCCATGGACCGGAAAGCCCGCTCACCCAGGTGTGGCAATCCGGCGTCGAAACCATAGTGGGCGGAGCGCCCGTCCGCGAGGGCCGGGCGCCTGTAAGCACCGCACACACCGGCCCCAACGAGGGCGTGGACGAAGCGGGCGGCTGGGCCCCCCGCTTCGAAGGCCGGATCCGCACCAGTTTCGAGGCGAAGGCCCACGAGGCCGGCCGGCTGATCTTCGACCTCTGCTACCGCCGGCGCTGAGCGCCGGAACCGGTGTCAGCTCACGCTGGTGGAAGCGACGATCTCCGTGAGCATCCCCAGCCGCGGCTCGATCTCCGGGCAGACGCCCACGGTGGCCGCGACCCTAGCCTCGCCCGCCGGATCCGTGGACCCAACCACGACGGCGTACGAGGACTTGCCGGGAATGTTCAGTTCGCCTTCGGTGAGGACGGTCCTGGCGCGGTCTTCAAGGTAGAAGCCTGACATCAGGTGTGCCCAGCCGTTGGCCTGCGCGGCCCCGGTCACGGAGGTGTCGTCCTTGATGACCGTCAGCAGGACGCCGCCCAGCAGGCCATATTGCTCGGTGTTCGGCCCGGCGGCCGAGTCCTCCAGCACCTGGGTGTGCTCGGGGAAGTCTGCCGTGAATCCCAGCGGGGACTCGATATGCACTGACATGGTTGCTCCTTAGCGGTAAGTCTTGGCTGGGCTGGTTTGCACGTGCGGATCCGGCATGGGACGTCAGAGCTTCTCGAGCTTGGTGTCGTTCGGGACCTTTTAGTACGTGGACACGTTGGTGGTTGCCTTGTTCTCGGTTTTGACCTCCACCTCGCCGGCCTTGAGGTCAATGCCGAACTCGTTGGACGCTGTCACCACGTGGTTCGCCTGGACGGTGGCGGAGCCTGCCTCGTAGAGCTTGGCGGCGTCCTGGCCGGCGGCAACCGAGTCTCCCAACGCCACGTTGCGCATGTAGCTGTCGATCACGGCCGCGTTCTCCGGCGAGTATTCGACAGCGTCAAGGGAGGCCTTGCCACTCTCCGTGTAGACGGGAGTTTCTGTCTTGGCGAGTTCACGGAGGTGGTCGCTGGCCTGGTCCTGGGCGGACTGGGGAATGCCGCCGTCCATCCGCATGAGGTCATCGGCGAACGGGCCGTTCTCGTCTTCGCCTTCGATCAGGCACTTCCGGTCCTCCTCGGAGAGGCCGGCCCACCACCTGGCCTGCTCTTCCGGGCTGGCCTTGAGCATGTCATCCACGCCCTTGCTTCAGCTCCTGGCGGTGGGCCTCAGCCGCTGCCGCCCGCTCCAGGCTGGGGCGGTGGTTGCCCGACCAGTCCTGCCGGAACAGCTCATCATCGGCGCCCTTCCACGGCGCGGACTGGATCTGGCCCTGCAGGGAGCTGGCCCGGCTGCTGAGCAGCGCCACCGCCTTGTCAACAGCCTTCGCCAGCTCCCGAAGCTGACTGACGTCCGCGCCTAAAAAGTCATAGTGGCTCCCCCGGAGAGTTATTAGAGTTAGATCAATCGCTGGATATATCGTTGCACGGCAATAAGTCTCCCGCGATGGGGATCACTACCCATAGCAGGAGCACCCACCCCTCACCAGGTCCGGGACGGAACTGGGCGCGCGGATCGGGACTGTTCGCGGGTCGCCAAGCGTGGCACGATTGGGCTTGTGCAGGGGGCACACAAATATGCGCCTCTGCGGCGCCGGCAGAAGGAACCGCCATCAAAAGAGAACTCAGGCAGGCCGCCGATGCGGCGGAGGATGTCACAAATTCACGCACGTTGGAACTGTTCGCGCGGGCAGGGTTCGCAGCCAGCGGTGTCCTGCACTTCCTGGTAGGCCTCATCGCCATCCGACTCGCCATGGGCGGCGGCGGAAGCGCCGACTTCAGCGGCGCCGTGTCAGAGCTCGCCAGCCAGCCCGCCGGGCCGTTCCTACTCTGGGCAAGCTTTGCCGCCTGCGCCGCCCTTGCACTGTGGCAGACCAGCGATGCCATCTTCGACTACAACGGACTGCCGACGAAGAAAAAGGCTGGCAAGAAGGCCCAGGCAGCAGCACAGGCCGTCGTGTACGCCGGCTTGGCCCTGACGCTTGTCTCCTTTGCCATGGGAACTGGTTCCGGCGGTGACAACCAGAAGTCCGTGAGCGACTTCACCGCGACCGTGATGAAGGCACCCGGCGGTGTGGCACTCCTGGTCCTGGTGGGGGTGGGAATTGCCGTCACCGGGGTGATCTATGGCATCCGTGGCATCAAGAAGTCCTTCGAGAAGCACCTGAAGATGCCTACGGATCCCCGGGCCCGCACCGCCGTCAGCGTGCTGGGCGTGACAGGGTACGTTGCCAAGGGGACTGTCTTGTTCCTCACCGGACTCCTCATCACGATCGCCACCCTGCGCGCGCACCCGGAGGAATCAACGGGCCTTGACGGCGGGCTCAAGGCGCTACGGGAGCAGCCCTTCGGCGTTTACCTGCTTGCGGCGGTGGGCGCCGGACTGATCTGCTACGGCATCTACATGGTGGTCAGGGCGCGCCTTGCCAAGATGAACCAGTAGGGCACCAGTTCACCCCGGCTAGGGGGGGCCATGCCCCAGGTACGCGCCGAACGCCACATCCGCCTCGATCCGGAGACAGTCTTTGCCCTGTCCCAGACCACCGGTGCGTTCCGGCTCAAATGGGACCCGTTCATCTCCGCCCAAGGTTTCCTGAACAGCGCAACATCCGCCGGAAAGGGCGTCCGGACGCGGACCGTGTCCCGCCTGGGCCTGGTGATGGTGAGAGCCCTCCACGCACAGTAATCCTGGCCAGGGGATTACGGCACCGTGATGGTAGCAACGGCCTGCTGGGTTTCATCCCGCAGTTCCAGGCTGGCGATGCTGGCCAGCTGTACGGGCGTGGCGCCCGTAACCTTCACCCTCCCGCTGGGCGTTGCGGTCCAAGCACAGGCCCGGTCCTCGCCGCCGTTGCGGTCCCGGATCCAGAGCGAGAGGGTTCCGTCCAGCGGCAGTTTGCTGCCGTTCACGGCCAGCTCGGTGCCCCATGTTTTCTTGGCAAGGTCGATGCTGAACTGCAGGCCATTGCCGGACTGGACCGAATAGCTGGCGTCCGGCGCCGGCGGCCGGCTGAGCAGCGGCGCCGCGGCCAGGCCCAAGGCGAGGCACGCGGCGGCGACGGCGCCCACCAGCGCCGCCCACCGCCGTTGTAATTTGCGACGGCGGGTGGCCAGTTCATCGAGGACCGTGAGGGGCACTGAACTGGCTGGCTCAGGGGCCACCCCGGGGCGGGCACCCGCGGTCAGCGCCACCGCGTCCGGGACCGGCAGCGCGTCCAACAGGGCCGGCAGGCTTTCGAACTCGGCGAGTTCGGTCCGGCAATCCGCACAGGACTCGAGGTGGGCTTCGAAACGTTGCGAATCCGCGGGGTCAAGCCCACCGAGCACATAGGCGCCCATCAAGTGATGCAGCTGAGAATCGGTCACCGTTCCACTCCCATTTCATCCAGGATGATCCGCAGCGCCCTGACCGCGTAGTAGGCGCGGGACTTCACGGTTCCGCTAGGGATGTTCAGCTGCACGGCGGCCTCGTTGACGGTGAAACGGCGGTAGTGGAGTGCAACAAGGACATCGCGGTGTTCGGCGCTGAGCCTGACCAGCGCCTCCTCCATAAGCACGCGGTTGAGGAGTTCATCCACGCGTTCAACGGCTTGGGAGGGATCAGCGAGGTCGCGTTCCATCACTTCGGCCGGGCGCCGTTGGGCTTTGCGGTAGTTGTCGATCATGATGTTCCGGGCGGTCCGGAACAGGTAGCTGCGCAAGCTTCCGGTGATGTCCGGGGTCTGCTGCCAGACGCGCAGCACGGTCTCCTGAACCACGTCCTCCGCCAGCTGTGGGTCACGCGATGCGCTGAGGACAAAGCGGCGCAACGCTGCGCCGTGTTCGCGGTAGATCGCCGCCACCACGTCCTCATCCAGCGGCATGCCTCCCCCTCCTGTCCCTGGTTCCCGTCCCGTCACTGTACATTTCGGCTGATACGACGTCCCCCGTACGCAAAAGGTTCACTGGCCGTGGTCCCCGGGAACCGGCGCCGGAAACAGGGGAGCTGGTTCTTGAACCATTCTTCACCCTGGCGCGTCGTACCGGTTAGTCCCCGGTGATCCACCACCGGGCCCCCGTCCAGGAGCGTTCACATGAAAAAGCATCGACGCACAGGTTTTGCCGCAATGGCCCTCATGGCCGCACTCTCTGGCTGCGCTGGCAGCCCGGGAACCAGTACAACAACGGGGGCGCCCACGCCGTCGGCCACGAGTCCCGCAGCCACATCCGCCGCCCCGCCGACTGGCACCCCCACCGCAGCGGCCGCCGTCGACCTCAGGGCAGCGTCCTCCAGCGCCGGCAACATCGTGGTTGATTCCGCTGGCATGAGCCTGTACTTCTTCACCAAGGATGTGAAGGACTCCGGCACGAGCGCCTGCACCGGAGCGTGCCTCACCGCGTGGCCACCGCTCCTCACCACCGCGGCCAAGCCCGCCGCTGAAGGCGTCACCGGCACGCTTGGGACCATCACGACGCCGGCCGGGGCCAAGCAGGTGACCCTGAACGGGATGCCGCTGTACTACTACCAGAAAGACGCGAAGCCCGGCGACATCCTGGGACAGGGCGTCAACGGCGTCTGGAATCTGGCCACGCCGGCCGGGGAAATGATCCAGACAGCGTCGTCAGGCTACTGAGCGTCCCGGCGCTTACGGATGGGCAGCTTGCGGATGGGCAGCCTACGGATGGACGCGGGGCAGCGGGACTGGAGGCGAAGGCGGCAGAGGCAGGGCCGGGGGCTGCCCCTCGCCGTTCAGCGGTCCACCCGGCACACCGGGCACACCGGGCACGACGGTTTCCGGCAGGGATGGATCTGGCAGGGGCACTGACGGCGCTGAACCCGAGGGGGCGGGAGTCTGCTGCGTGGCCTGGCCGGACACGGATCCCGGAGCAGCCGGAACCGGCGCAGTGACAGCCGGCCCGGTGGGCCCTACGGCAGGGACGCCGGGCTGGACCGGTCCCGGAGTTTCCGCCGGCGCGGGGGCAGGCCCGCCGCCAACGGTGGACACAAAAGATGTGACTGCATGGTTGACCTGGCCAATGGAATCCCTGATCCCCTGGTCGGAGGCAACGGCAACGGCGCCGCCGGCCGCCAGCGAGACGGCAACGGACAGTGTGGTGAGGGTGAACCTGCGCTTGGCCCGACGGCGGGCGGCTAGCTCGTCGGTTGCCGCGGCGGGTTCGCCCGTTGCCCCCGGAGCGTCCGCGGCAGCAGTCCGGGTCACGGCGGGCATCATGAGCGCGGCAACGGCAGCGGAGGGCACCGGCTGCTCGCCTGCGAGCGCACGGAGTTCCAGCAGGGCGGGGCGGAGGGCGCCGTCGTCGTCGAACCCTGCCTCTAGCAGCAGCCGGCCAACAGAGGCGTCGTCGCGGGAACCGTTGCGTGTGCCTGCGGTATCACTCATGATCTGCCTGGTTTCTTCTAAGAGTCTGGTCCTTGAGGTTTTGCATCGCCCTGCGTTGGAGCTGCTTGATGGCACCCTGTGACTTGCCCATGATGCCGGCCACCTGTTCGATGGATAAGTCCGCCACCACCCGCAGTGCCAGGACCTCGCGGTGGTCATCGGCGAGGCCTTCCAGCAGGTCAGTCGCGCCGCCGCTGTGGCCTAACGCGTGGTCTTCCGCGGATGCCGTGCTGCGCCCGTCCTGCAGGGGGTCGTACGGGGTGAAGTCGGGCCGTCGTTCAACCCGCCGGTAGTAATCCACCATCCGGGCGTGCGCGATGGAAAAAACCAACGCCTTGGCACCCTGCAGCCCGCCGGTCAGCTCACCAATCTTCGGGAAAAACGCCAGGAATACGTCCTGGGTGACAGCCTCGGGATCGTCCACGCCGCGGGCCTTGAGGTAGCCCTGGACCGCGCCGGCAAAGGTTCGATAGACAGCGCCGAAGAGCACAGCCGGATCAGCACCGGCAGTGTCTGCAAATGTATCTATGTCTACTTCGGCCAAAGTGTCCAGCACCAGTGGCTCCTCCATCCCGGGCAGCGGACTCGCTCATCCCGGTATTCGGCGCGGTGTGCTCCGCTGCTATCGGTCGGCTGCTGTCGGTCAGCGATCTTGTTGCCAAGTGGACTGCGGGAATCCGGGCCGTCCGGAGCGGGTTCCCGCAGTCCACACTAGCTGAGCAGGTCCTAGCGGTTCGAAACGGCGGGAGCGCCTACAACGTGGCCCGGCACGGCCGGAACAGCAGGAACGGCGGGAACGGCAGTCACGCCGTCGACACCCGGAACTGCCGGCACGGCGGGGACTGCAGGCACTGCGGGCAGTTCGGGGCGCTCAGCCTTTACGGCGACGGAACCCTCGCCGGAAGCGTCGGCGTCAGCGGAACCGGCACCCTTCGCAACAACATCGGCGCAGAAGGCGTCAACGTTGCCTTCGCCCTCGGCGGCGATGACCAGCGAGGAGAAGCCTTCGGAGGACGCGTTCAGTCCACCGTGTGTGAAGGCGGTGCAGAGGCCAAAGGCTGCGGCACCAGCGGCGTCCACTGCGGTGTCGGCGGCGGCGGAGGCGTTGGCCCCGGCTGCGACCTCATCGCCGGAGACTGTTGCTTCGCCGGTCACTGCTGCATCGCCTGAGGCGTTTGCGGAGGCGGACTCGGTGGCGTCAGCGGCCAGCTTCGGGGCCGGGGCGCCGAGCAGTTCGTGGGCGGTCTGCTGCGCGTCGGACGGAAGGGCACCGGAAACGGCCGCAACGCCGGTTCCACCGACGGCCAGGGTGCCCGCGGCGAGAACTCCGGCGGCGATTTTGCTGGTGGCGAGAACAGTGAACAACGACATATGACACTCCAAAACCTAGAGAACAATTCAGATCCGGCTCCGTGAGGAACCCTTCACCCCCTACATCGCTGGCCGGACCGGGAAAGTTACGGCGCCTCCAAAAATTCTTCCCGGCCCGGGACTGTGGTGGGGCTCCTACGCGTCGATCATCTCGTCGTCGTCCGCTTCCTCGAACTCAACGGCGGCGACGATTTCCTTGGTCTCCGGGTTGATCATGAACGCCTCTTCGTCATCCTCCACCATGATGAAGTCGCCGTGGTCCGTGGTGAAGTGCCAGGCCAGCGTCTTCTCGCCGTCGTGCATGTAGTTGGGGTCGCCCATGGTGATCTTCTGCAGCGTGTAGCCGGCGATGTCGCAGAGTTCGCGGATGATGACCTCAAAATCCGGGGCGTCCTCCAGCGCTTCCTCGTCGGCCGCCGCCTGGCGCTCCTCGAGGTTGGGGATGAGCGCAACCTGACGCTCGATGTACGCGTCAAGCTCCTCGTCGTCGAGCACCAGCAGGCCCTCCTGGCGCAGGAGCCAGGCGGCGTTGAGGGCGGTGATGTTTTCAGTTTCGAACAGTTCCTCGAACTCGCCGTCGAGCTCTTCGATGGTGCGCACGGCGTCGGTGGACTCTTCCTCGGCGTCCAGGTCCCCGTCGAGGTAGCGCTCTTCGTCTTCCTCGGATAGGGCATCAAACGCCGCAACGGTCCGGTTGAACAGCTCCAGGTGGGCGGTGGCGCCCATGCCGGCGAGGCCCTCGCGGATGAGCGGGTCCACCTCGTCGCGGTCCGCGGTGAACACGTACTGGGCGAAACCGCCCTCCAGGGACTGCGTGACGTAGAAGTCCCCGTAGTAGCTGCCGAGCGCCGCGGGCGCGATCTCGCCGGCGTCGAGCAGTTTCCCGTACATGGCGTTCACCACGTACACGTTGGCGTCTACGACCTCCTCGCTGCCTGCATCGATGCTGGCCTTGGTCAGGACGACAGGGTTCTGGCTCATGGTCATGGGATTCCTCACTGCTGAATGCTTCGGTGCTGCTCAGGACACTTTCACGCTACGTCGGCGGGGGCGCCGGTGTGTTGAGGCGGAAGTGAACGTCAGGCGAAGTTTCAGGCTCCCGCCGGGCGAACTAAGATGAAGCAGATAACCTCCGATCGGACACGGCACCCCCGTGGCCAGCTGAAAGTAGCGCGCACCATGCCATCCCAACCGGACGAGAGTGCGGCACTGGCAATACAGACCCCCGCCATTAACGACCGCTCCCTCGCGGCCGGATTGGCGTATGCCATGGGCAGCCGGGTTTCCGGAATGTCGTTCGACGCCGCCACCGGGCTGATGCTGGGCAAGGTCCGGGGAGGCGCCGACGTCCCGTACTCCACCACGGCCAAGCTGGTCCGGAAATCGGGCGGTTGGAGCTGCACCGTGGGCGTGTGCAGCTGCCCTGTCCGCAAGGACTGCAAGCACGTCGCCGCGCTGCTGTTCGCCGCCGAGGACAACCCGGCCATCCGCGTCCAGCTCCTGGCCCCCGCTGAAGTTTCCCGGCTTTCCCGCCAGTCCGTCAGCCTGGACCTGGCCGACTGGGAGCAGGCCCTGAGCCCGCTCATCTCCCAGCCTGGCATCACCCAGTCCATCAGCGGCATCCCGCTGGCCCTCCAGTTCGAGATCGAGGAACCGGCGCCGCACTTCTCCTACACAGGCCGCCGCGATCCGCTCCGGAGCGTGCGCCAGCTTAAGGCCCGGCCCGTGATCATGGGCGCCAAGGGCAAGTGGATCCGCGGCGACGTCTCCTGGAACACCCTGAGCTACCTGAACTTCCGCCGCGAATGCAACGAGGCCCACATCGAGTGGATGCAGGCATTCCTGGCCGCACACACCGCCGCCGCCAACCGGGTTCACAACTCCTCCGCGCTGTGGCTGGGCCTGAACACGTTCGCCGGGAAGAACATGTGGAGCCTGCTCGCCGACGCCAGAAAGATCGGCCTCGCGCTGGTTCACAGCCGCGGCACTGAGCCGGTGCGGCTCGCGGAGTCCCCCGCCGCCGTCGGGCTTAATTTGAGCCGGTACGGCCACGAACCTGCGGCGGGGCAGTCCCAAAATGAAGCAGCCGACGACGGCGGGCTGGAGCTTGCGCCCACCATCACCGTTGAGGGGGAAGGCGTTGATCCGGCGTCGGTGGGGACCATTGGCCGCCCCGCGCACGGCGTCTTCCTGACCACCGGCGGGGAGGCATTGCCAGGTGTTTCAGCGGACAACGTGATCACGCTGGCCCCGCTGGAAAACGGGCTGAGCGAGGAACTGCTGACGTTCGTGACGGCCGGCAGCACCCTGCACATTCCGGCGAAGGACGAGACGCGTTTCCTCACCGGCTTCTACCCGAAGCTCAAGCAGGCCGCCCGGGTCACTGCGACGGACGAGTCGGTGGCGCTGCCCGCCCTGGCCCTCCCCACCCTCTCCCTGCTGGCCAACTATGGCGCGGACCACCGGGTCAGGTTGCACTGGGAATGGCACTACAAGTCCGGGAACCTGGTCACGGCCCAACCGCTGTGGCGGCACCCCGGCGACCACGGCTACCGTGACGACACCGCCGAGGCCCGCATCCTGGAGGGCATCGGCCAGCCGTGGAACGTTGTTCCGGCCCTGGGCGAATCGGCGTCCGGCGGCTGGGGCACGCCGCGCCTGTCCGCGTCTGCCGAACTCAGCGGCTTGGACACGCTGGCGTTCACCGAGGACGTCCTCCCCGAGCTCCGGAACACGCCGGACGTTTCAGTGGATACTGCCGGGGACATCGCCGACTACCGCGAGGCCGAGGAAGCCCCGGTGGTTTCCATCTCCACCAAGGCCACGGAACAGCGCGACTGGTTCGACCTTGGCATCCAGATTTCACTCGAGGGCCAGCCGGTGTCGTTCGCGGCCGTGTTCTCCGCTCTGGCGGCGGGCCAGACCAAAATGCTCCTGCCCAGCGGCGCCTACTTCTCGCTGGACCTCCCGGAACTGCACCAGTTGCGCGCCCTCATTGAGGAAGCACGCTCGCTGCAGGACAACAAGGACGCCCCGCTGCAGATCAGCCGCTTCCAGGCCGGGCTCTGGGACGAGCTCGCGCAGCTTGGCATCGTGGATGAGCAGGCCGCTGCCTGGCGTGAGGCCGTGGGCGGTCTGCTCGAAGGCGGGATCAACGGGCTGCCGCTGCCTCCCTCGCTGAATGCGGAGCTGCGGCCGTACCAGCTGGAAGGCTTCAACTGGCTCAGCTTCCTGTACCGGCACAGCCTGGGTGGGATCCTCGCGGACGACATGGGTCTTGGCAAGACCGTGCAGGCACTCGCCCTGATGTGCGCCGCGAAGGAGCAGGCTGCGTCTGTGTCTGAGGGTGCTGATTCTGTCGGGGCGCCAATTCCAGCGCCCGACGGCGGGACTCCCTTTTTGGTGGTGGCCCCCACCAGCGTCGTGGGTAACTGGGCGGCGGAAGCCGCACGCTTCGCTCCCGGCCTCACGGTTCGTATCGTGAGCGAAACGTTCGCCAAAAACAGCCAGGACGCGGCCGTTGAACTCGCCGGCGCGGACATCGTGATCACGTCCTACGCGCTGTTCCGGATCGACTACGATTCCTACGCCTCCAAGACCTGGGCCGGGCTGGTGCTCGACGAGGCCCAGTTCGTGAAGAACCACCAGTCCAAGGCCTACCAGTGCGCCCGGAAGCTGCCCGCGGCGTTCAAGCTGGCGATCACCGGCACGCCCCTGGAAAACAACCTCATGGAGTTCTGGGCGCTGACGTCCATCGTGGCGCCGGGCCTGTTCTCCAGCCCCAAGCGGTTCGCCGAGTACTACCAGAAGCCTGTGGAAAAAAACGGCGACAAGGGGCAGCTGGACAAGCTCCGCCGACGGGTCCGTCCGCTGATGATGCGCCGCACCAAGGACCAGGTCATCCAGGACCTGCCGCCCAAGCAGGAGCAGATCCTGGAGGTGGTGCTGAACCCGCGCCACCAGAAGGTCTACCAGACGCACCTGCAGCGCGAACGGCAAAAGATCCTGGGCCTGATCGAGGACGTGAACAAGAACCGCTTCACCATCTTCCAGTCCCTGACCCTGCTGCGCCAGCTCAGCCTGGACGCGTCGCTGGTGGACCCGTCGCTGTCCGGCGTCCGCTCTTCGAAGCTCGACGTGCTGTTTGAGCAGCTGGAGGATCTGGTTGCGGAGGGCCACCGGGCGCTGATCTTCAGCCAGTTCACCGGCTTCCTGGGCAAGGTCCGCGAGCGTCTTGTGGAGGAGAAGATCGAGTTCTGCTACCTCGACGGCGGCACCCGCAACCGCACCGACGTGGTCAACGAATTCAAGAACGGCAGCGCTCCGGTGTTCCTGATCTCGCTGAAGGCCGGCGGTTTTGGCCTGAACCTGACCGAGGCCGACTACGTGTTCCTGCTGGATCCCTGGTGGAACCCCGCGTCCGAGGCGCAGGCCGTGGACCGGACGCACCGGATCGGGCAGGCGCGGAACGTGATGGTCTACCGGCTCGTCGCCAAGGACACGATCGAGGAAAAGGTCATGGCATTGAAGGCCCGGAAGTCACAGCTGTTCGCGGACGTCATGGAAGGCGACGCCTTGTCCAGCGGGTCTATCACGGCCGAGGACCTCGCGGGCCTGTTCAAGGACTGATCTCTCGTTCGCGTCCCGGGGCCGTCTAACTGCAGGCTGTCAGGATACCTGCTATCGCGTCGTGCTCGGCCTGAGTGACCCACAGGCTGTAGTTGGCCTTCACAGCGGTCTGGCGGGCGACGTATTCGCACCGGAACGCCTTGTTTGGCGGGAGCCAGGTGGCCGCATCCTTGTCGCCCTTGGCGCTGTTGGCAGGCCCGTCGGCAGCCATGAGGTTCAGGGGATCGTTGGCCAGCTGCCTGCGCTGTTCGGCGCTGAGCTGCTGGGCGCCCTTCTGCCAGGCGTCGCTGAGGGCGATGACGTGGTCGATCTGGACGGCGGAGCTGGTGGTATTGCCGCGGACAAAGTTGATGGTTGTGCCAGTGTACTTATCGGACAGGGTACCGGTGGCAACGACGCAGTTCTGTGTGCCGGGTTTGAACGTCTCACCGTCGAGGTCCCTGGCGAGGATGTCGTTTCGGGTGTCGCAGCCGTTCCGGTCGACGTCGGCCCAGGCGGGGCCGAATTCCTCGCGGCTGTAGCCGGTCTTGGGGGCACGTCCCTTCACCGCGATGGTTTCCAGTTGGGCGAGGGCCGTTGCCACGTCGGCTGGGCTCACAGATGATTCGCCGGAGTTGCCCGCCGGCGGTGCTTCCCTGACAGCTTCGGCCACCTTGTTTGCCGCCTGCGTTGCGGCCTGGGCTGCGGCGTCACAACCGGCGAGGGCGGTGGAGAGAAGCAGAGCGGTGAACAGAGTCAGTGCTTTGGCAGCGGCGGAGCGGTTGATGGTTAGGTCCTTCTGGAGTGCGGTGGAGGTGAATACGCTACTGGCGCGGGGCGTTCTGCTCTGTCATGCCGGGGTGTGGAGTCTGTCACCCTAAATGTCGTACCCCCTCGACATGATGGAGGTATGGACAACACGGCAGCGGCAGAGATTCTGGAGACCATCGCGGCCTCTGCTCTGCGTATGGTCGGGGTGCTTCGAGGGACGGCCGCGGATCCGGCCGCTGACCTGGCCGCGGGCTCGGCCGCCAGCCCGGCTGCAACTGGTCCGGCTGATGCCCCTTCAGTCAGTGGTTCATCCGCCTTGGGTGGGGACCAGGCTCGCTGGCAGGCTGAGGTGTGCCTGACAGTCCTGACCGGAGCTGTTGGGATGGAAGCCATGGTCGCTGCCGTAAAGGTCCATGCCGCCAGCGGTTACGACGACGCCGCCCAGACCATCGCGGGCCCCATCAATTCCCCTCAGGAGCAGACCGCCCAGGACATGGGCATCGTGGCCGAGGTCGCCTGCGCCCTGACCGTCAGCGAACGCGCGGGTGACGCGCTGCTGGGCGAAGCACACCGTCTGACTACCGCTCTGCCACTGACCCTCGCCGCCTTGGAAGCAGGGGCCATTTCGTGGCAGCACGCACGGATAATGATTGACGAAACACTCAACCTGGATCCCGCCGGCGCGGCCGCGTTGGAAGCGCATTTCCTGGACCCGGACGCGCCCAACCCGGCGAGGGGTGGCCCGGCGGGGGAGATGATCCCGTCCCGGTTCCGCGCCAAAGCCCGGACCTGGCGCGAACGCCACCACCCGGACAGCATCGAAAAACGCCACACCCGCAGCGCGGCGGACCGGCGGCTTGAGTACTCCCCGGACCGGGACGCCATGGCCTGGCTCTCCGCCTACCGCCCGGCCGATCAGGCCTCCGGGATCTGGGACCGCGCCACCACCGCCGCCCGCGCGCTGCAGGGCCCCACGGAGTCCAGGACCCTCACCCAGCTCCGCGCCGACAGCGCCTCGGCTTGGCTTCTGGGCGGGCAAGCCGATCTGATCCCGTCACCCAAGGCCCAGGTCCTCGTGACCGTGCCGGTGTTTGCACTGATGGGCCTGACTGATGAACCCGCGATACTCGATGGGTACGGGCCCATCCCGCCGTCCATGGCCCGCGCCCTGGTGGCCGACGGCGCCGATTCGTTCCACCGGGTCCTGACCGACCCCCGCGATGGAGCACCGCTGGAAATCGGCCGGGACAGCTACCGGGTCCCCAAAGCCATGCGCCAATGGCTCCGCCTTCGGGACGGCAAATGCCCCTTCCCCGGCTGCAGCAACCAGTCCCTGGACAACGAAGCCGACCACCTCCTCGCCTGGCACCAGGGCGGAACCACCGGGATCAGCAATCTCGGTCAGCCTTGCCCCAAACACCACCGGCTCAAACACACCACACCCTGGAAACCCACCACGGCGAGCTCCACCGAACCGCCCGGCTGGATTTCTCCCATAGGCCGCCACTACGCCAGCGAACACCCCGACTGGGAACCACCCATCTGGCCAAACCAGATACTGAACCAACTCCCCCGTAAGGAACCTGGCCCTGCCCTGCCCGAAAGCCATCTGCCGGCAGACCCAGAGCCGGAGCGGAAATGGCTGCGCCGCCTCCAAGAACCAGAGCCGGCACCTTTCCCGTCCGTACCCGACTTCCTCTGGCTGACACAACAGCCTGGTGCCGGTGGGGCACCTCCAGTCCCTTGCGTTAGCATTGGCTGAGCCCTGTCGTGCAGCCGGGAAGCAGCTGCGGGAAAGCACTTTCCCTCATGTGCTGCATGGAATTCTGACTTCGCATCGACTCGGAGATTCCCGTGCGCACCGAAGCCACCGCTTCAGATTCAATCCGTGAACCTGCAGCATCCAGCGTCCCGCCACTCAGCGCGGATGCCCTCAGGACTCCCTACCGGGATCCCATCTGGGACGGCCCCACGGATTCCGTCCTGGTGCCCAACCACCTGACCGGCGACTGGGTGCTTTTCTACACGCAGCGACGGGCCACGGAAACGGAGCTGACCGGCGTCGAGTGGGTCCGCGGCACGGCCATTGGAGTGGCCCGCTCATCCGACGGCGGACTCACTTGGGCGTATCACGGAAACCTTGGACGGACTGGTTCCGCCGGAAATCGAACTGCCTGCCACCTTGTGGGCGCCCGACGTCGTCCGGATCGGCGGCCAGTGGATCATGTACCTGACAGTCCTCGGCGGCATCCGCACGGACTGGACCGGCACCGCATCCATTGTCCAGCTCGCCAGCCGGAACCTGGTTACCTGGGAATACTTGGGTGCCATCGACCTGGACTCGCCGCGCGTCATCGATGCCGCCTTCGCCCTTAGCGGGGATGGCCAATACGGGCTCTGGTACAAGGACGAGGCCCGCGGTTCAAACACGTACAGTGCGGTAACCAGCACGCCTGCCGAACCGACGTCGTGGATTCTTGAAGGACTGGCGATTCCGGGGCGCCCCACGAGGGACCCAAGGTGTTCAGGCTTGGAGGCCGGTCTTGGATGATCGTGGACGAATGGCGCGGGCAGGCATGCGGACGTTGTGCCGCTGGACGCAGCGGCGGACGGCGAGGATATTGACGCCATGGAAGCAGACCCGAAGACACACCTCAGCCACGTCCGGGCGGCCGTCCTGGAAGTTCACAACGGCGACCTGGTGTGTATTGACGCCTGACGGCACGACAAAAGGCCGAACTGCGGAACCATAAGCCAGCGGCTGCTGGCACCGGTCCCGATGTTCGGCCCTTGGCCGGGCTCGCGCCGGGCGGCGCCAATGGGCGCCGCCAAGGCATATCTATTTGAGTTCAGGCCCCACTGGTTATCAGGCCCGCTGCGGTGACCCCAGCTCTACCGGGTCTTCATCACTGAGGTAAGCAAGTTCCGAGTGGGCTGCTATGTCGATGCCGCGGAGTTCGTCTTCGGGCTTGATTCGCAGGCCGACGATGCGATCGAGAATCTTGGCCAGGATCCAGGTCACGCTGAACGAGTAAACTAGAACGGCAACCGTGGCCACCGCCTGGATACCCAGTTGTTCAAGACCGCCGCCATAGAAGAGGCCACTCACTCCGTTCGGAGCCGCATCCGTGGCGAACAGGCCGATCAGCAGGGTGCCGATGATGCCGCCCACGAGGTGGACGCCAACAACGTCGAGCGAGTCGTCGTAACCCAGGCGGAACTTCAGTTCAATGGCGAGGGAGCATACGGCACCGGCGATCGCGCCGATGGCCAGTGCACCCAGCGGGCTGACCGCACCACAGGCAGGCGTAATGGCAACCAGGGCCGAAATCAGGCCGGATGCCGCGCCCATGCTTGTGGCCGCGCCGTGGCGGATCCGCTCAACGAGCGCCCAGGCGAGGAGCCCGGCCGACGCTGCCACCGCGGTGTTCAGGAACACGACGGAGGCGGACTGCCCGGCCGAGAGTGCTGAGCCTGCGTTGAAGCCGAACCAGCCCACCCAGAGCAGTCCCGCACCAACGAGCACAAGCGGCCGGCTGTGCGGCTTGGTGTGTTCCATCTTGGGCCAGCCGGAGCTCTTGCCGAGCACGAGTGCCAGTGCAAGCGCCGCGGCGCCGGCGTTCATGTGCACGGCGGTTCCACCGGCGAAGTCGATTGCCTTGATGCCGCTTGCGATCCAGCCGCCCGTGACGCTGCCGTCAGCAGAGGAGAACGCGAACACCCAGTGTGCGATGGGGAAGTAGACGATGGTTGCCCAGATTCCGGCAAACAGCATCCAGGCGCCGAACTTCATACGTCCGGCCGCCGCTCCCGCAACCAGGGCCGTAGTGACACAGGCGAAGAACAGTTGGAAGGCGGCGAACAGGACCACCGGAATGGAGGCTGCCTCGTCTGCGGCGAGCAGCTGTCCCATGCCCGGGAATTCCGTGATGTCCCCGATGAGTCCGAGGCCGCCCACGGAGTTTCCGAAGGCCATGGAATAACCGAAGAGCGCCCAGAGCACCGCCACCAGGCTCGCCCCGCCAAAGCACATCATCATCATGTTGAGAATGCGACGAGACCCCACCATGCCCCCGTAAAACAGGGCAAGGGCAGGGATCATCATGCAGACCAGCGCTGAGCTGGCCAGAATCCAAGCAACATTTCCCGAATCCATGGGAAACCCCTTTCGTGATGCGAAGAGAGAACGGAAATTGCCCGTCAGAGCCGCTCCGGAGGACGGACGCGGAGTCAGTACCACGTTCATCGGAAGGCAGCTATTGCCGTCTGGTTCCAACTGTATGGCTGCAGTTCCGCGATGGGTTTCTGGCTGGTTAAATCGACGTTTCACTCACGGGCACGCCAGTTTCACAGGCCACTCAAACGAACTTTGGATACAGGGAATTCCGGGACCGCAGCATGTAAACAACTCCGTGCCCGGATGAGGCAACAACGCAAACGGCCACCGACCCTTGCCGGGTCGGTGGCCGCTATGAGCGTCAGTGTGGGGTGTCCGCTAGATAAGCCCCTGCGCCAGCATGGCGTCAGCCACCTTGACGAAGCCGCCGATGTTGGCGCCCAGCACGTAGTTGCCGGGGTCGCCATACTCGTCCGCGGTTGACGCACAGCGGTGGTGGATGCCCACCATGATCTCGGTGAGCCGCTGTTCCGTGTGCTCGAAGGACCAGGAATCGCGGCTGGCATTCTGTTGCATCTCAAGCGCCGACGTCGCCACGCCGCCTGCGTTCGCGGCCTTGCCCGGCCCGAACAGCACACCGGCATCCTGGAACACCGAGACTGCGTCACGGGTGGAGGGCATATTGGCGCCTTCGCCGACCGCCACGAGGCCATTGCGGACTAAGCGCGCGGCAGCATCGCCGTCGAGCTCGTTCTGCGTGGCGCACGGCAACGCCACCGTGGCGTCGACTTCCCACACCGAGCCCGCTTCCACATAGGAAACGCCGGGGCGGCGCACGGCGTAATCCTTGAGTCGTCCGCGTTCAACTTCCTTCACCTCACGAAGAAGCGCGACGTCGATGCCCGCCTCATCCACGATGTAGCCGGAGGAGTCGGAGCAAGCCACCACGCTGGCGCCGAGCGTCTGCGCCTTGGCAATGGCGTTAATGGCCACGTTGCCCGAACCAGACACCACCACGCGCTGCCCGTCGAAGGACGAGCCACGGGTTTTCAGCATCTCCTGGGTGAAGATGACAGTGCCATAGCCGGTGGCCTCGGGCCGCACCAGGGAACCGCCCCAGGACGTGCCCTTGCCGGTGAGGACTCCGGATTCGTAGCGGTTGGTGATCCGCTTGTACTGCCCAAAGAGGTACCCGATTTCACGGCCGCCGACGCCGATATCACCGGCCGGTACATCGGTGTACTCGCCGATGTGCCGGTAGAGCTCGGTCATGAACGACTGGCAGAACCGCATCACTTCGGCATCGCTGCGGCCGCGTGGATCGAAATCCGAGCCGCCCTTGCCGCCGCCGATGGGCATGCCGGTGAGGGCGTTCTTGAAGATCTGCTCGAAGCCCAGGAACTTCACAATGCCCAGGTAGACAGAGGGGTGGAAGCGCAGGCCGCCCTTGTAGGGGCCGAGTGCGGAGTTGAATTCGACCCGGAAGCCGCGGTTGATCTGCACGCGGCCGGAGTCGTCGGTCCACGGAACGCGGAAGATGATCTGGCGTTCGGGCTCGCAAAGCCGCTCCAGGATGGCGGCTTCAAGGAACTCGGGGTGCCGGTCGTGGACGGGGCCAAGGCTTTCAAAAACCTCGGTCACCGCCTGGTGGAATTCAGCTTCCCCGGGGTTCCGCGCCAGTACCGTATTCCGGATAGCCTCAAGCCGAGCGTCCACGCCGCCTCCTCAAATTCATTGAATATTCAACTCAGCATGGTACCAATGATTGCCATTACTGAGCTTTCAGTCGCGGTCGCAATCGACTTCTGCGCCCGAATGGGGGCATTACTGCGGGCGGGTTTGGGCGGGTAGGCACCTGCCGTGAAACCATACGGAGCATGGCCCAGAAGATTGCGTACCAGGGTGAGCCCGGCGCCAACTCCAATATCGCGTGCATGCAGATGTTCCCCCAGCTGGAAAGCGTTCCCTCGGCCAGCTTCGAGGACGCCTTCGAGTTGGTCTCCAGCGGCGAGGCGGAACTGGCAATGATTCCGATTGAGAACTCGATCGCCGGCCGGGTGGCGGACATCCACATCCTGCTCCCCCAGTCGCACCTGCAGATCGTGGGCGAGTTCTTCCTGCCCATCCACTTTGACCTGCTGGGCATTCCGGGCAGCACCATCGAGGCCGCCACCGAGGTCCACAGCCACATCCACGCCCTGGGCCAGTGCCGCCGCCTGATCCGTGAGGCCGGGCTGCGTCCGGTCATCGCCGGGGACACTGCCGGCTCCGCCCGGGAGGTCCGGGAATGGAACGACCCCACCAAGCTGTCCCTCGCTCCCCCGCTCGCAGCCGAGATCTACGGCCTCGAGGTGCTGGCATCACGGGTCGAGGATGACCCGTCCAACACCACCCGCTTTGTGGTCTTGGCGCGGGAGAAGGAACTGCCCACCCGGGATGAGCTGCCCGGACCGGCGGTGACCAGCTTTGTGTTCCGCGTCCGGAACGTCCCGTCGGCGCTGTTCAAGGCCCTGGGCGGGTTCGCCACGAACGGCGTCAACATGACGCGGCTGGAGAGCTACATGGTGGGCGACGAATTCGCCGCCACGATGTTCATGGTGGACGTCGAAGGCCACCCCGAGGACGTGCCGTTGCGCCTGGCCCTTGAGGAGCTGGACTTCTTCACCGCCGAAGTCCGAATCCTGGGCGTCTATCCCGCTGCCGAATTCCGGACCGCGCAAACGGTCACTCCCTGATCCCGGGCCGCGTCACTTCCTGGCGCGGCCGTCCGCGCTGTCGCCGTCTCCTGCGGGCTCAACCTCCGCAGCGTCCACATCCGCAGGCTCAACCCGCTTGATGGAGCCCGTGGCCGGCGCTGCCGGAGGGGTGAGCACGGAAGCGTAGTCATGCTGGTTCGAGTAGGTCAGGAAGCCCAGGTGGGCCTCGTAACGGTCCAGGACGTCGTCGATCATTTGCTGGTGCGTTACGCCCATCAGGTCGTAGCCCTCGGAGCCAGTCTGGGCGAAGACTTCCACGCGATAGTAGACGTCGGTTTCACGGGACATGCGCCCGCCGAATATAGGCACCGGGGCTTCCACGGCCTGGACCTGATACAGGAAGTCGCGGTGGTCCGGGATGGTGACCAAAAGCGCGTAGCTGGAGATGCCGGGGTGTTCGTTCGCGACGATGTCCAAGGTGGCGGGGTGTCCCTGAGCAATGAATTCCCCAACCAGTTCCGCCAGGGCTGGTTGTGCGGTGCCTTCCATAAACAGAGCCACCTCTTTCTTCGACGGGTAGGACCGTATCCCTGCCAGCCGCTGGCGCCAGGTGCGGTCCCTCACGTGGCCTCCGTGCACCGCCATTGCCTGCCTGCGCAGCACCTGGCCCTCACGCTCTGCCCGCTCCATCCGCAGTGCCTTGGAGAAGGAAGCCATCACCAGCCAGGCGATGATCGTCACCGGCAGGGCGAAGATCAGCGTCGCGTACTCCATGGTGGTCACGCCGCCAGCCACCAGCATCGCGATGGTCAGCACCGCCGTGAGCGCTGCCCAGAAGATGCGCAGCCATTTGGCCCCATCCTGGGAAGGATCCGGGATGGTGGAGGAGAAATTGGACATCACCATGGCGCCGGAGTTGGCGCTGGTGACATAGAACAGTACTCCGGACAACGTCCCCAACCCGATCAGGAAACCGGCGCCCGGGAACATACCCAACAGCGCATACCAGCCCTGTTCCGGGCTGTCGATGGCCAGCTGAGCGAACTCGGTATTCCCGCTGAGGACCTCGTGCAGGGCGCTGTTGCCGAAGATGCTCACGATCAGGAAGTCACACAGCACCGGGGCGGTGATGGCTGCGATGACGAACTCCCGCAGCGTCCGCCCGCGTGAGATACGGGCTAGGAACAGGCCCACAAACGGCCCCCAGGCAAGCCAGAACGCCCAGAAGAACAACGTCCAGCCAGCCATCCACTCCGAGCCGCCCTCCTCGTACGCAAAGGTCTGCAGGGTGCGGTCGGGCAGGGTGAAGATGAACCGGCCGATGTTCTCCACCAACGAGTTGAGCAGGAAGGAGGTCTGGCCGGTCACCAGGATGTAAAGCAGCATGGCCGCGGAGCTCCAGATATTCAACTCGGAAATCCAGCGGATCCCTTTGTCAACCCCCGACGTGCACGCCGCGATCGTCAGGACGACGGCAACAATCACCAACGCGATCTGCAGGGCCAGGCCTTGCTCCAGGCCGAACAATAAGGCGAAACCGACATTCAGCAACACCACGCCGATCCCCATGGACGTGGCCACGCCGAAGACAGTGCCGACGAGGGTGACGATGTCGATCGCGTCGCCGATCCCGCCCCGGACCCGCTTGCCCAGCAACGGATACAGGGCCGCCCTGATGGACAGCGGCATGCCCCAGCGGTAAGCGAAGTACCCCATGGCCATACCGAGGAGCGCATACATGGCCCAGCCGGCCACGCCATAGTGGAACATGGTCCACACCACGGCGTCCTCGGCCGCCGCCGGCGTCTGTCCCTGGCCCGCCGGCGGGTTCATATACTGGCTAATGGGCCCGGTCACCGAGAAGAAAAGCATGTCGATGCCCACACCGGCCGCGAACAGCATGGCCACCCACGTGAAAAGCTTGTACTGCGGGCGGGAGTGGTCCGGACCGAGCCGGACCGAGCCTTCCTTGGACAGTGCCACCCACAGCACAAACCCGATCACCACGGTGACGGTGAGGACGTAAAACCAGCCGAGGCTCTCCGCGACCCAGGCCACCACCGTCTTCATGGTGCCGGCCGCACCCGTCGGCGTGAGCACCGCCCAGACAGAGAAGGCGATGATGATGGCTGAGGCGATGATGAAGACGCGCCAGTTGACTCTGGGCCCGCGGTCCTGAATGAGTTCGGCGGGCGCCTCGCTCAGTTCCTGACTGGAGACGGGAGGGCGGTTTTGGAAGTCGGGGCCGTTGTGCCGCCGGTCCGTGCCGCCGAGTTGGGTGCGCGGGATCAGCTTCTTCGGTGACCCGTCCTGGGTGTGACGCGCGTCTCCTTGTTCGGCCATGAAATCCCATGCTAGTCTACGGTCCGAATCGAGTCAGCGATTCGGGATCGATGCCCCGCCGGTCATGCCTCCTGGGACGGCTCTCCCTTCTCACGGAGCGGTAGCAGCGGGGCGAAAAACGCAGCGAGTTCCGCCGTCGCGCCCAACGGCAGGACGTTGGCCACGTACTGGTCCGGCCGCACCACCACCACTACGCCGCCGCGGTCCAGTCCGCGGAGCTCGAAAATGTCAGCTGCGGGATCGGTGGCGTAGACCTTCTCGTAGTCCGTCAGCTGGAACGGCCCGACTGACGGCTTGAACACTGCGGGGACAGCACCGATATCAACGTTCGTATGGTCCTGCTGGTAGACGACCTTCACGTCGAACCACGCGTCCCGGTCAGCGCCCGACGGCGTCGCGGCCAGCGGCGATTCGGGCGAGTTCGCGATCCACTCGGCAAAGTCAGTGGCGGACGAGGGCGGCGCCTGCTTCCCCGCCGTCGGCTGTTCCGTGGGCGATGTCGCCGCATCGGGTGCTGCCGCGTCGGAGAAGACGTAGATGCGCCACCGGCCGTCCGCCGTGGCGTGGTGCCCGAGATGCATCGGGTTGCCGTCGCACACCCGCACCACTGGCGCGGACTTGAACCGCTTGCCGACGGGGAAGCCCGCGGCCAGGTGCTGGTGCACCGGTTCCGCGGTGACCATGGACGGGGTGTACTGGGTCATGAAGCCCGCGGGGAACTCGGCCGTGCTGACGTAGAAGTCCTCAAGCTCGGACGGGTTCGCAAACTCCTCGGGCTTCTTCGCCATCATGGTGGACCACTCTTTGTCGAAGTCGATCAGGTTCTTCGCCACCACCTGGCGCTCCGCCGAGTAGGTGGCCAGCAGGCTTGCCGGGCTGCGGCCCTCAAGCACGTGTCCGAGCTTCCAGCCGAGGTTGAAGCCATCCTGCAGGGAGACATTCATGCCTTGGCCGGCCTTGGCGCTGTGCGTGTGGCACGCATCGCCGGTGATAAACACGCGGGGCGTGCGCGTCCCGCGTTGGTCCGGCAGGACGTCGTCGAACCTGTCGGTGAGGCGGTGGGCGACCTCATACACGCTGTGCCAGGCGACGTTGCGGACGTCCAGGGTGTACGGGTGCAGGATGGTGTTAGCGTGGCCGATGATCTGCTCAATAGTGGTGCGGCGCACCGCCCCGTGGTCCTCCGGCACGACCTCGCCGAGGTCAACGTACATGCGGAAGAGGTGCCCGCCTTCGCGTGGGATCAGCAGGATGCTGCCGCCGGTACCGGACTGGATGGCGCATTTTGTGCGGATGTCGGGGAAGTCGGTGACGGCGAGGACGTCCATGACTCCCCACGCGTGATGGGCCTGGTCGCCGGCCATGGTGCAGCCGATCGATTCGCGCACCTTGCTGCGGGCGCCGTCCGCGCCGACGACGTACCTGGCGCGGACCACCCGCACCTGGCCCTCCTCAGGGCCTGAACTGTGGACGAGCCTCACTGTGACGGGGTAGTCGCCGTCGCCAATTTCGAGGCTGCGGAATTCATAGCCGTAGTCGGGCGACATCCGTGCTGGCGCGTTGGCCATGTATTCGGCGAAGTAGTCCAGCACACGGGCCTGGTTGACGATCAGGTGCGGGAACTCGCTGATGCCTGTGGGGTCGTCCGGCGTGCGGGCCGCGCGGGCGATCCGGGAATGGTCGGCGGGGTCCGGTTTCCAGAACGCCATTTCGGTGATGCGGTACGCCTCAGCGATGATGCGCTCCGCGAAACCGAACGCCTGGAAGGTCTCGACGCTGCGGGCCTGGATTCCGTCCGCCTGGCCGATGACAAGGCGCCCGGGGCGGCGCTCCACGATGCGCGTCGTAATGCCGGGGAACCGGGAAAGCTGGGCCGCACTGAGCATGCCTGCGGGGCCCGTGCCGACGATGAGCACGTCCACTTCGTCGGGAAGTTCGGCAGTGCGGTCCAGACCGACGCCGGATGCTGACTGGACCCGCGGGTCACCGGATACGTAACCGTGGTGGTGGAACTGCACAGGCTTTCCTCACTTCGTTGTGTGGCTGGCAGGCATTGAGTTCGATAATAGAACTCAATATTCTATATATGAATCCTGCCCCAAAGTGGAAGTCTACGCGGCCGTGATGCACGCCACAACCTGCCCGTGCGGTGGTGGGCCGGGACCGGCGGAGCCGCTACCCCATCGCCGGCGCTACCGACGTTCCGGAACTGAGCTGTCGGCGGGCCCAGCGGGCGAGTTTCTTGCCCTTGCCCTTCCACCAGTTATCCTCGTCCTTGTCGTGGTGCAGGCGGAAGATGATCGCCACCATCACGAACATCGACATGCCAACATCCATCCAGGACCAGGCCAGCGCGTCGATCAGCACGCTCATGCCAGCGGAGATGATGGACGGAACAGCCAGCGTCCGGAAGACCGTGCTGGCCACATAGCGCCGGTGCGACCTCGGCACGGACAGCGCCCGCACCATGTCAAAGCACACGCACACCACCACGACGGTCTGACCGATGGCAAGCAGTATCAGCCCAACACTGGACCCTGCGAACATAACGACTGATGAACCAAACACGCGAAAACCCCCAGAGGCTCGAACCTGCGCTGTGAGACCCAGCTGAGGTTCCATTCAAGCCAGCGGAGGCGGTCCGGTCACGAGTAGTGGGTACTCTAGTTTCCCAATGCCCTGGGCCGCCAGACCACCACGGCCTGGGATCGGGCGCGGGGTCGCTGGCCGCGGGCCAGGCTCACCACGTCGCCGGCGGCACCAGCCGCGAAGATCCGCGAATCAAGGGGATCACGACGGCGGCCCAGCTCCTCGGTCAGTTCGCTCACCCTGCGCTGGAGCGCGGCCACCTGGTTTTCGAGCTCAAGAATGCGCTTGATGCCTTCGAGTGAGACGCCTTCGTGGGACAGACGCTGGACTTCGCGCAGCATGTTGATGTCCCGCTGCGAGTAGCGGCGCGACTTCCCCGGCGCCCGGCTGGGCGAGACAATGCCCAGCCGGTCATACTGCCGGAGCGTCTGCGGGTGCATATCCGCCAGTTCAGCCGCGACGGAGATCACGAAGATCGGCTGGTCGGCGCTGATGTCCACGGTTTGCTCCGTTGCTTAGAGCCGGGCCTTGGCGGCCAGGCCCTCACGGACATCGGCGTCTGCGGTGGCTTCGGCAAAGGCCTTCACGGCTGCTTCGGCTTCCTTGTTCAGGTTCTTCGGAACCGCGACGTCGATGGTCACCAGGAGATCGCCGGTTACCTTGGAGGTCTTCACTCCGTGGCCTTTGACCCGGAGCGTTCGGCCCGAGGGCGTGCCGGCCGGAACGCGGACCTTCACGGTCTCGCCGTCGATCGTGGGGACCTGGATGTCGGCGCCCAAAGCAGCTTCCGGGAAGGTGACCGGGACATGGATGCGGAGGTTGTCGCCGTCGCGCGTGTAAAACTCGTGGGGCTTGACGGACACAGCCACCATCAGGTCGCCGTTGCCGGCAGGCCCTGGCTGGCCCTTGCCACGGACGCGCACTTTCTGGCCGTCCTTGATGCCGGCGGGAACGCGGACGTCAATGACGTCACCGCTGGGTTCGCGCAGGCCGATGGTGGTGCCACGGATGGACCCGGAGAAGGAAATGCTGGTGGTCGCTGTACGGTCGGCACCCTTCGAAGGCGGACGCTGGAAGCCGGTCTGGCCGCCGAACCCGCCGCCGCCAAACAGGTCCGCGAACTCGGGCGGGATGCCGCCTGACCGGTTGAACCCGCTGGGCTGACGCCCTTGGCCGCCGGTGAACAAGCCGCCGAACATGTCCTCGAAGCCGCCGTTGCCGCCGCCGGCCCCGCCGGGAGCGAACCTGGCGCCGCCGCCCATGGCCCGGATGGCGTCATACTGCTGGCGCTCATCCGGATCAGATAACACCGAGTAGGCCTCGGAGATGTCCTTGAATTTCTTCTCCGACGCAGCGTCCCCTGAGTTTGTATCCGGGTGGTGCTGGCGGGCAAGTTTCCGGTACGCCTTCTTGATGTCGGCGTCGGAAGCGTCCTTGGCGATACCAAGGATCGCGTAAAAGTCCTTGTCCACCCAATCCTGGCTAGCCAATGGCGTTTCCTTTCAAAAGGTTATGGGGCGGTGGTTGAGCTTGCCGAAACCCTGGGTTTCGACAAGCTCAACCACCGGAGTAATGCTAGGCCGGGACGGCCACAATCACCTGTGCTGCGCGAAGCACGCGGTCCCCTGACTTGTAGCCGGAGCGGAGCACCTGGCTGACGGTGTCAACCTCGATGTCTTCGCCGGGCTGCTGGATGAGGGCCTCGTGGATCGTGGGATCGAACTCCACTCCGGTCTCGTCAATGCGGACCAGGCCGTACGTCTTCAGCGCGTTCTCCAATTTGGTGGCGATCGCGGCGAACGGGCCGCCGGTCAGGTCACCGTGCTGGCGGGCGGCATCGACGTCGTCAAGTACCGGAAGCAGGGAGTTCAGGACGCCGATGACGGCCATCTCTCCTGCCACGGCCCGGTCGCGCTCAACGCGCTTGCGGTAGTTGACGTATTCAGCCTGGAGCCGGAGAAGATCGTTCTTCATCTCGGCGGCTTCAGCCTGTCCTGCACCCTGTGCCACCGATTCCTCGGCCGGCACCTCGATGCCGTTGAGGATTTCCTCGGCCTGGGCGAGTGCATCGCCGTCACTGTCCACAGGCTCGCCCACCGGGGACTCGCCTGCCGGCGCGTCAGCGGGCTGCTCACCCTCCGGGTGCCGGGCCTGCCCCGTCACCGGATCAACCTTGCGGTTGTCCCGGATGACCGGCTCCTGGTGGCCGCTGCCTTGGTTTGGTGAAGAGTTGTGCTCTTCCTCGTTACCGTGGTGCGGCATGGCTACTTCTTCGCTTCGTCTTCGTCGATGATCTCGGCGTCGACAATGTCCTCGTCAGCGGCCTTATCCCCACCGGCGGGAGTACCCTCGGCACCTGCGGCACCGGTGGCACCGTCCGGCGAACCGGCCTGGGCGTAGATGGCTTCGCCGAGCTTCGTCTGGGAAGCCTGGAGCTTCTCGAACGCGGTCTTCACGGCTGCGTCGTCGGTGCCTTCAAGGGCCTTCTTGAGCTCGTCGACGTCGGCTTGGACCTCGGTCTTGACCTCTTCAGGCAGCTTGTCGGCGTTGTCGGCGATCAACTTGTCCACGGAGTAGGCGAGCTGCTCGGCGGTGTTGCGGGTGTCGGTCGCCTCGCGGCGGGCCTTGTCCTCGGCTGCGTGCTCCTCGGCGTCCTTGACCATGCGCTCAATGTCTTCCTTGGAGAGCGCCGTGCCACCGGTGATGGTCATGGACTGTTCCTTGCCGGTGCCCTTATCCTTCGCGGAGACGTGGACAATGCCGTTGGCATCGATGTCGAACGTGACCTCGACCTGCGGGACACCGCGCGGAGCCGGCGCGATGCCGGTCAGCTCGAACGTGCCCAGCGGCTTGTTGTCCCGGGTGAACTCGCGCTCGCCCTGGAAGACCTGGATGGCCACGGACGGCTGGTTGTCATCAGCCGTGGTGAAGGTCTCGGACCGCTTGGTGGGGATGGCGGTGTTGCGCTCGATCAAGTGCGTCATGACGCCGCCCTTGGTTTCGATGCCGAGAGACAGTGGAGTGACGTCGATCAGCAGGACGTCCTTGCGCTCGCCCTTCAGAACGCCGGCCTGGAGTGCTGCGCCAACGGCCACAACTTCATCCGGGTTGACACCCTTGTTCGGCTCCTTGCCGCCGGCCAGTTCCTTGACCAGGTCGTAGACAGCGGGCATACGGGTGGATCCGCCAACGAGGACGATGTGGTCGATCTCGGAAAGCTTGATGCCGGCTTCCTTGATGACGTCGTGGAACGGCTTCTTGGTGCGCTCCAGCAGGTCCTTGGTGAGCTCCTGGAACTTGGCGCGGGTGAGCTGCTCGTCGAGGTGCACCGGGCCGTCGGGGGTGACGGAGAGGTACTGAAGCGAGACGTTGGTGCTGCTGGAAGAAGAGAGTTCCTTCTTGGCCTGCTCAGCGGCTTCGCGGAGGCGCTGCAGGGCGATCTTGTCCTTGGACAGGTCCATGCCCTTGACCTTGAGCTGGTTCAGCAGGTAATCCACAACGCGCTGGTCCCAGTCGTCGCCGCCGAGGCGGTTGTCGCCTGCGGTCGAGCGGACCTGGATGGTGGAGAAGTTGTCTTCATCCTTGCCCACTTCGAGCAGGGAGACGTCGAACGTGCCGCCGCCGAGGTCGAAGACCAGGATGAGCTCGTCTTCCTTGCCCTTGTCCAGGCCATAGGCCAGCGCAGCCGCGGTTGGCTCGTTGACAATGCGCAGGACGTTGAGGCCCGCGATTTCGCCGGCTTCCTTGGTGGCCTGGCGCTCGGCGTCGTTGAAGTAGGCGGGAACGGTGATCACGGCGTCGGTGACCTTCTCGCCGAGGTAGGACTCGGCGTCGTTCTTAAGCTTCATGAGCACACGGGCGGAGATTTCCTGCGCGGTGTACTTCTTGTCATCGATGCCAACGGACCAGTCAGTGCCCATGTGGCGCTTGACGGAGGCGATGGTGCGATCGATGTTGTTGACGGCCTGGCGCTTGGCGATCTCGCCGACCAGGACTTCGCCGGACTTGGAGAATGCAACGACGGACGGCGTGGTGCGGCCACCCTCGGCGTTGGCAATTACGGTGGGCTCGCCACCTTCGAGAACGGAGACGACGGA
Source organism: Pseudarthrobacter sp. S3 (assembly GCF_050156905.1). Lineage (NCBI taxonomy): Bacteria > Bacillati > Actinomycetota > Actinomycetes > Micrococcales > Micrococcaceae > Pseudarthrobacter > Pseudarthrobacter sp. S3. Next base: position 3,886,801 of record NZ_CP189583.1, read on the forward strand.
GTTAGTGGTTCCGAGGTCGATACCTACTGCACGTGACATGTGTTGCTTCCTTCTTTTCCTTGGAAACTTGCTGGCGCTCGAGTGTTGAGCGTTCTGCACTCAACTTTACTCAGGGCGCAAGCGATGTCAATCCAAGGTTGAGCGGACTCCGCTCAACCTTGGATTGTTGGGTCACGGCATCTTCGGGCTATCCCCTGATTTCCAGGGTTTTTATGTCGAAATTCCGCTTCCCTGGCGGTAGTACGCTGTGCGTGAACGGCACTACGGCTTCTTGTCTTCGTCCACTTCCACCTCGCGGGCGCTGTCAACAGAGCCGGCATTGCCGTAGTCGCCTTCGGGATAGTCGCCTTCCTCGTTTTGATTCTCGGCGCCGCCCGCCGTGCCGGCTTCGCCGTAGTCGCCTTCCGGATAGTCACCCTCCTCGGGCCGGCTCCCCGTGCCGCCGACGCCAGCCTCGCCGTAATCGCCTTCCGAATAGTCACCCTCCTCGGGCTGGCTCCCCGTGCCGCCGACGCCAGCCTCGCCGAAGTCGGCCTCCTCATACTGGTCACCTTCGCCCTCCATACCGGGTTCGGTGCTGCCCTTGCGGCGTTCTTCTTCAGGTGCGGTGTTCTCACTCATGACGTGATCTCTCCTTTGAGTTCCGCGTCCATCCGGGCGCATTTGGAGTCTACTCAGCCCAGGCGGCGCGAAACAGGGGTGGCCGCAGACGCCAGGGCGTACTGCGGGTTTCCGTCAGGCGCCGAGCCCGGCAATCCCCGCGAGGACGGTGAGGTGGTGTTCAAAGAGTTCGTCGCGGGCACGGAAGGTGTCCGCCCCGTACTGGCCAAAGACCTCGAAGCTCACCGTTCCAAAGAGTGAAGTCCACACGAGCGTTCCGTTTGCCACAACTTCGTTCGGCACGGCGAGCCCGAGTCCCGCGCGGATCGCTTCCAGGTCGGCAGCCAAGACGGAAGGCACGACGGCGGTGCGTACCGCCGTCGTTATCTTGCCCGCCCGGTACGCACTGTCGAGAATGCCGACCAGGCTGTAGATCACGCGCGTGCCGGGCGTCGTGGTCTGGCCGGCGGGCGCCCGGTAGCCGGGCACCGGGCTGCCGAACAGGAGTCCGTAGCGCGCGGGCTCCCGCAGCGCCCAGGTCCTGACGGCCCGGCCGAGTGCCTTGAACCTGCCATCAAAGTCGCGCTCCGGCAACGCGTTCACGGCAGCATCCACGGCGTCGCAGAGCTCGCTGTAGGCGTCCACCAGAAGCAGCGTGAGGAGCTCGTCACGGTTGGCCACGTAACGGTAGACAGCGGAGGAGACAACGCCCAAGTCCCTCGCCACGGCGCGGAGCGACAGGGATGCCGCGCCGTGGATTGCCAAGTGCTCCCGACCCAGCCGGACGATGTCGGCAATCGTCTGGGCCCGTGCGCGCTCCCGCGGTGTCCGAAGGGTGGTTTCCGCGTCCGCGGCAGGGTCATTCATTTGTCCAGCATCGCATAAAGCAGAGCAGTGTCAACAATTGAGAGCAGCGCTCTTGACAGCCTCTGAATGAAGGTGCACGCTACTGGGAGAGCGGTGCTCTCTATTAGAAGTCCATGAGGAGAAGTCATGACCGATGTCAACGTTGTTACCGGAGCCGGCCCCGTGGGTTGGACGGTCGCTGAACAGCTCGCAGGCCAAGGAAGAAACGTCAGGATCCTCACGCGCTCCGGCGGCGGCCCCGAGCATCCGCTGGTTGAACGTGTGAAAGCGGACGTCCAGGATGCCGCCCATGTACCAGCGGCCGAGCAAACGGTGCTGGCCGCTGCAGGCGAGGCGGGCGCCGTCGTTGTCTTCCCCGAAAGCCTTTACTCGTACAGCGAGCCGCACCGAGCTATGACAGAAGCGGGTCCGCGGACCGCCGAGGGCGGCAAGCGGGGTGTCCGGACCAAACTCCTGGAGGCGCGGGACGCCTCTCCGACCAATACCGTCAGCGTGGTTGCCGGCGATTTCTTTGGCCCACGGGTGCGAACCTCACATGCCGGCGAGCGCATGGTCCCCGCCGTGCTGGCCGGCAAGAAGGTGTGGGTCATCGGGAGCGCGGACCAGCCCCATTCGTTCACGTTCGTTCCGGACCTGGCGGCGGCTATGATCCATGCCGCGGGGACGCCGGCGCGGTGGAACAAGGTGTGGCACGCGCCCACCGGGCCGGCAGTACCACAGCGGCAGTTGGCCACAGCGTTCACGGAAGCCGGCGGTGCGGCGTCGCCCACGTTGGGAGCCATCCCGGGTTGGGCACTCCGGGCCATGGGTGCCTTCTCGAAGGATCTCCGGGAGCTCGCCGAAACCCTCTACCAGTTCGATCAGCCGTTCGTGATGGACTCCGCGGCGAGCCAGGCCGCCTCAGGCCTGCGTCCGACCCCCCTTGCCGAGGCAGCCGCGGCCACGGTGGCCTGGTGGCGCGCGCAGGCCTGAGGCTTGTGCTTACCGGCGGCCGGCACCCTCTGACGCGGGATGAAGATCGGGCTCCACCGGGCCAACATCCCGCCGCACCCCCACATCCAGCTCCGGCCGGCCCAGCTTGCCGGGCCACCAGATGCGCGGGCCGATGTCGTATGCGAGCGCGGGGACCAAAAGCGAGCGCACCAGCACGGTGTCCAGGAGCACGCCGAACGCCACAATGAAGGCGAGCTGCACCAGGAACATGATGGGGATGACGCCCAGTGCGGCGAACGTGGCAGCCAGCACCACGCCGGCTGAGGTGATCACTCCGCCCGTGACGCCGAGTCCGCGCAGGATGCCCGGCCGCGTCCCGTGCTTCAACGACTCCTCCCTCACCCGGCTCATCAGGAAGATGTTGTAGTCCACGCCCAGGGCCACCAGGAACACAAACCCAAACAGCGGCACGGTGGCGTCGGCGCCGGGGAATCCGAGCAGGCTGTTGAAGACCACAGCCGAGACGCCCATGGCTGCCCCGTAAGACAACACCACGGAGAGCACCAACAGCACCGGCGCCACCATGGAGCGAAGCAGCAGCATCAGGATGAACAGAATGACCACCAGCACGATGGGGATAATGATCACCAGGTCGCGCTGGGCAGTGATGTTGGTGTCCAGGGCCGTGGCGGTCACACCGCCAACCAAAGCGCCGGCGTCGACCGTTTTTACGTCCTGGCGCAGCGCCTTGACCGAGTCCTCCGCCTCACTGGAATCCGCGGCGTAGTTAAGCGTGGCGTTGATCAGCACCTTGCCGTCGTGGACGTCGGGAGCGCTGGTAGTCCCGGGGGCGCCGGTGATCGGCACCCCGCCTTCAGCCAGGAGGTAGGCGTCCCCCACGCCGTCGGCCGCTTTGACCTTTGCCAGCGCCTCATCGGCTTTGCTTTCGTCCGCAATGACGACGGCGGGGCTGCCGCTGCCGGCGTCGAAATGCCGCGCCAGCGCGTCCTGGCCGTCCACCGCATTGGATGCGGTGAGAATGACGTCGGTCTGCGGCACGCCGTTGGCCTTCAGCTGCAGCACGCCGGCCGAAGCCACCACCAGGAGGAGGACCGATGCTACCCAGACCGTGCGCGGGCGGCGGGAAACCTGCGAACCGGTGGCCCGCCAGATGCCCTTCTGCCCCTCCAGGCCGGTGACCAGTTCGGGCTCACGCTCGCCCGCCGGAGCCAGCTTGGGGCGGAACGGCCAGAACGCAGCCCGGCCGAGGAGCGCCATCAGAGCGGGCAGGAAGGTCAGCGCGGCGAACAGCGAGCAGAGGATGCCAGCGGCCGCAACAGGGCCCAGTGCCTTGTTGGAGTTCAGGTCCGAGAACAGCAGGCAGAGCAGGGCAATGATGACGGTGGCGCCGGATGCCAGGATCGGCTCGAACGACGCCTTCCACGCCCTCAGCACGGCTGCGGTCCGGTTGCGCGTGTGGGTAAGGGCCTCCCGGAACCTCGCCACGTACAGCAGCGCATAGTCCGTGGCCGCGCCGATCACCAGGATGGACAGGATGCCCTGGCTCTGGCCGCTCAACTGGATCCAGCCGAGCTTGGCCATGCCGAAAACGAGCAGAATGGCGGCGCACAACGCAAAGACCGAGGTGAGCAACACGGCGAGGGGCAGGAGAAGCGAGCGGTAGACGATGAGCAGGATCAGGAACACCGCACCGAGTGCCACCAGGAGCAGGATGCCGTCGATCCCGGCGAAGGCGCTGACCAGGTCTGCGGTCAGGCCCGCGGGGCCGGTGACGAAGGTCTGCATGCCTTCAGGGGCGGAATCTGCCAAAAAGTCCCGCAACTCCTGGACGGATTCCTTCAGCTCACCGGTGGACCCGATCGGAACGATGAACTGGACCGCTTTCCCGTCTTCCGAAGGGATGGGTCCGATCACAGCGCTGCCTGGTTCGAGGCCCTCCAGTCCCGTTTTCAGGGATGCCAGTTTGCCAAGCGCCGCGGGGCTTATGGCGTCGCGGTTCTCGATGACGATAACGGCCGGCACTTGGTCTGAATCACGGAACTTCGCCTGCCAGTCCTGCGCTGCGGTGGCTTCGGCGCTGCCCGGCAGGAAGGAAGCCTGGTCATTGGAGGAGACCTCGTCGAGGCGCCCGAAGGTGGGTCCGCCCACCCCGGCGATGGCCAGCCACGTAAGCACCAATAAAACGGGAAGGAGCCAGCGAAGCCAGAACGGTACCCTCGCGCTGTGCTGGGGACTTGATTTCATGATTCCTGCTTCGCTCGGGGTGGCTGCGGTACACTTGATTCCATCCTAGAGTATCTCCACCATGGAGATAAATACTTTGGTTGGGTTTCCTGTTTGAACGACGCATCTGGCATCGCTGCAGTAATATCCGTCAGGGCACCAGACAGGCTCACGGGCACAGGCAGGCAAGCGAGCGTAGGAGGCGGAACATGACGGACGAATCGTTCCAGCGCCCACCGAACTCGGCACCCTTCGCCCTGGTCCGCCTGCTCCAGGACTTCACGCTGGAGGCCAACCGCTACGTGGACACCGCTGGCGGCCGCAACGACATGCACCGGACGGACCTCAATGCGCTGGCGGCGATCATGCGGCACACCGCCAAGGGCCTGGTGGTCACGCCGGGCATCCTGCGCAAGGAACTCAACCTCAGCTCCCCCGCCACCACCGCCCTCATCGACCGGCTGGACAGTTCGGGGCACGTGGTCAGGGAGCGTCTCGGCCCGGACCGGCGGCAGGTCCAGCTCCGCATGACACCGAAGGCGTTCCGGGACGGCAGTGCCATGTTCATGCCGCTGTCGCGCCACATGGGTACCGCCATGGCGGACTTCTCGCCCGCCGAACTGGAGCTCGTCACGCGGTTCATGACCGCCATGGTGGACGCCACCGTCGCGGCCCGTGAGGATACGGCCAGCGGCGGCCCTGCCGCCCCAGCCAAGTAGGAAGGTTCCGTCCGTTTTCCACTGCGGAGGGGTAGCGTTTCACTATGAGTGCGCAGCAGCCTGACGACGACGATGTGTACACGCACGGCCACCACGATTCTGTGGTCCGCGCCCACGCCTCCAGGACCGCGGAGAATTCCGCGGCCTTTGTCATTCCGCACCTCACGCCCGGGGTTTCAGTGCTCGACGTCGGCTGCGGCCCGGGGAGCATCACCTGCGATTTCGCCGGGCTGGTATCGCCCGGGAAGGTCACCGGCCTGGACCGGTCGCCGGACATCATCGCCCAGGCCACGGCATTGGCCGCCGAGCGCGGCGTGGCCAATGCGGAGTTCCTGGCCGGCAACATCTATGACCTCGATTTCGAGGATGAAACCTTCGACGTCGTCCATGCCCACCAAGTGCTCCAGCACCTCACCGACCCGGTGGAGGCGTTGCGCGAGATGCGCCGGGTGGCGAAACCGGGCGGCATTGTGGCAGTCCGCGACGCCGATTTCCACGGCATGAGCTGGTACCCCGCCGTCCCTGAACTGGACGAGTGGATGGACCTGTACCAGCGGATCGCACGACGCAACGGGGCCGAGCCCGACGCCGGCCGCCGGCTCGTGTCCTGGGCACAGTCCGCAGGCTTCACCAACGTGGCGCCCACCAGCAGCAACTGGCTGTATGCCACCGGGCAACAGCGGAGATGGCAGGCCAGGGTCTGGGGCGAACGAGTGCTGCATTCGGCCTTCGCGGAGCAGGCCCTTGAGTACGGCTTCGCAAATCCAGCGGACCTGGCCCGGATTTCGGCCGGCTGGCACCGCTGGGGATCCACCGACGACGGCTGGTTCCTCATCCCAAACGGTGAGGTCATCGCCCGGGCGTGATTTCCACATAGGGATCACAACGCCTATCCACCCCGCTCTGGCCGCCATAACGTCGGCATATGAGCCATTACGGAGAGAACGAATACTGGGCGGAGCCTTACACCGCCGAGGTTGACCAACTAGACTTGGTCAACATGGGACAATATAACGTCCAAGAGGCAAAAACGCGCCTGTCTGAGCTGTTGAACCTCGTTGAAAACGGCGAGGATGTGGTCATTGCCAAGGCAGGCCGCCCGGTGGCCCGGCTGGTGAAAATCGAGCGCCCCCACAAACGCGAACTGGGCTTCCTGGCGCCCCTTCAGATCCCTGACGGGTTCTACGAACCGTGGACCGACGAGGAAATGGGTGAAGTGACAGGTGGCGATCATTGATGCGCCTGCTCCTGGACACCCATGTTTTCCTGTGGGCTCTCGCTGAACCCAAGAAACTGTCCACCAAAGCCAGGAACGCCATCACCAAGCTTGAGAACTCGGTCTTCGTGTCGCCCATGACCGCATACGAGCTGTCGTACAAACACCATCAAGGCAAGCTGCCGTCGGGGGCAGCGATAGTGGCAAGCTTCGGGCGGCAGGTGGCCCACCTGTACGCCTCAGAGCTGGCCATCTCCGCTCCGCATGCGTTGGCCGCCGGTCAGCTGGACTGGGAACACAAGGACCCCTTTGACCGGACCCTGGCTGCGCAAGCCATGGTGGAAGGATTGACGCTGGTGACGGCAGATCAGGAGCTTCACGCCTTTGAGCCCGTGACCACACTGTGGTGAGGGCGGCATTCTTGTGGTGCTGACCGCACTAAACTTGGCAGGTGCAATTCTCCCTTTGGCTCGCCCTCGCCGGCGCCGGTGTCCTGATCAGTTTCACGCCGGGCGCCGGTGCCATCAACACCATGAGCAACTCGCTGACGTCCGGGTTCAGCCGCTCCATCTGGGGAATCCTTGGCCAGCAGGCAGCGCTGGTTGTCCACGTGGTGATCGTGGCGTTGGGCGTCGGCGTGCTGGTGGCCAGCTCCCCGGTGGCCTTCAACGTGATCCGCTACGCCGGCGCCGCTTACCTGGTGTACTTGGGTATCCGCCAGTTCCTGAGCAAACCGGAACTGGACCAGGAACAAGCCGCCGCCCTCCGGAATGAGCCCGCCTGGTCAATGTTCCGGCGCGGCCTCTGGGTCAACCTGCTCAATCCGAAGGCCATCGTTTTCTTCCTCGCGTTTATGCCACAGTTCATCCGCCCGGAACAGCCCCTCCTGCCCCAGTACCTTGTGCTCACGGCCACCGTGGTGGTGATCGACATCCTGGTGATGTGGTTCTTCTTCGCTTTTGCCGCCAAATCCTTCCAGCGCTTCACGCAAAACGCCCGCGGCCAGAAGATCCTCAGCCGGATCTTCGGGGTGCTCTTTGTGGCGGTGGGAATTCTCCTCGCCCTGATCCACTAGGCCTGGCCACCGCGCATTTCACACCGCTGGCCGCACTGCCGTCCGCCGTTTTTTCGCTCTGGCACAACATCTCCGGCGCTATTGTGGCGGCCTGGTTGGCGCGGCGCCCGCTGCGGGACGACTAGGTGCGTGGGTCAGAAATGACAGGCCCTAATTCTTAAAACGCCGACAGAATAACCATGTCCTCGTAGGGGCGGCTGGGAGAATCGTGGGCATGGATACCGGTTCTTCCGCGCAGGATGGTTTGTTCGACGAGTCTCTGGTCGAGCGGGTCGAGCAGCCCACCGATGTGCCCATGGATGCCAACGCCGGGGCCAGGAAACGCTTCAAGGCGTTCGAGCCCGATGCGGTGATGCTGGTCCCGCCGTCGCTGGAGGAATGGTTGCCCCAGGGCCATCTGGCCCGGTTCATTGGTGAGCTTGTTGACGGGGAGCTGGATCTGACCCGGTTCCATGCCTCCTATGCCAAGGCGAAGGGCCAGCCGCCGTATGATCCGCGGTTGATGCTGCGGATCGTGCTTTACGGGTACTGCGTCGGGGTGCGGTCCTCGCGGGAACTGGAAAAAGCCTGCACGGACGTCGTCGCGTTCCGCTGGCTGGCCGCCCAGCAGGCCCCGGACTTCCGCTCGATCGCCCGGTTCCGCGAACGCCACCTCGCGGCGTTGGCCAACGTGTTCCTCCAGGCACTGGAACTCTGCCGGGCCGCGGGCATGGTCTCGTTGGGCCATGTGGCACTGGACGGGACGAAGGTCCGGGCCAACGCCTCCCGGCACAAGGCCATGAGCTATGCCCGGCTGAGCGCGAAGCAGAAGGTGTTGGCCGATGAGATCAGCGACCTGATGGCGGAGGCCAAGACCGTGGACGCGGCCGAGGACGCCCGCTTCGGGCCGGGCAAACGCGGCGATGAGCTGCCCGCCGAACTGGCCAACCGGGCCCGGCGCGCCGCCGCGATGGCCGCCGCCCGGGAATCCATCGAAGCCGAAGCCGCGGAGAAGGCCCGCCGTGAGGCCGAGGCGAAGGCCCGGGACCGTGGGGACGATGACGAGGATGTCGCCGGGAAGGGAGATGCCGCCGCGTCGGCGGCGGAACCGAAACCCACGGCGCAACGGAACTTTACCGACCCTGACGCGAGGATCATGAAGACCGCGGACGGTTCCTACCACTACTGCTACAACGGGCAGGCCGTCGTTGATAAAGATCATCAGGTCATCGTGGCCACGGAGCTGAACAACACCCCGGTGGACGTGCAGCAACTGATCCCGATGGTCAAGAACGCCCAGAACACCCTGGCGGCCATGCCCGCGAAGTGGAGCGCCGATGCCGGGTACTGCTCGGCGGCGAACCTCGAACACGTCAAAGACCTTGAAGCCGATGGCGCCACGGAGTTCTTCATCTCCACCCGGCGGATGAAACACGGACGCCCGGTCCCCGAATCACCCAGGGGCAGGATCCCGGCGAACGCGACACCGGCCGAACGGATGGCCCGGAAACTGAAAACGAAGAAGGGCCAGGCGGTCTACGCCCGGCGCAAAGCCATCGTGGAACCGGTCTTCGGACAGATCAACACCCGGCAAGGCAAACATGTCCTGCTTCGCGGGCTCGAGAAGGCAGCCGGGGAATGGAAGCTGATAGCCGGCTGCCACAACCTGCTCAAACTCTTCAGTTACCGCACCGCCACCGCCTGAACCCGACCGGGGACGGCGCCCCGGGATCGAACCGCGCCCCGCATGAGCCTTCCAGCCCATTCCTTCCGCGAGAATGCCAAAAGGCCGGCCCCTTTCCAAGACAAGGAAACCGGCCTCGGGCCGTTACGGCTCAAACCTGAGGAACCCTCAAACAATTACCGACCCACGCACCTAGCAGGAGCTGCCTGGAGGCAGCAAGCGCGCACGTCTGCACGGTCCTCGGCCAGGCGGCGCCGCGACAGCGGCTGATGCAGCAGCAGGTACGCTCTATTTCATGACCCCCGCACCTGTGATCATCGCCATTGACGGGCGATCCGGCGCAGGCAAAACCACTCTGGCCATCGAACTCGCCGCGCAGCTACGGAACCATCACAAAGTCGCGCTGTTCCACCTTGAAGATATCTACCCGGGCTGGAATGGCCTCACCGCGGGCATCGAGCGCTACGTTTCCACCGTGCTCACACCCTTGAGCCGCGCCGAGCCCGCCACCTGGACCAGCTGGGACTGGGACAGGCATTACGACGGCGACACCCGGGTCACGCTGCCCGCCGAGATCGTGATCATTGAGGGAGTGGGGGCGGCCGCCGCCGACGCCAGGCCCATGCTCAGCGCTGTCATCTGGGCGGACGCGCCGGACGACATCCGCCGGAAGCGGGCCTTGGACCGCGACGGCGGGACGTATGAGCCGTTTTGGGACCAATGGGCCGAGCAGGAGAACTCGTGGCTCGCCGCCGACGACGTCCGCCGCCAAGCCGATATCCGCGTCCGCAACAATGCCGATGGTTCCGCCACCGCCGACGTCATGCAGGCCCTCGTGTACCTGCCCGCCCTCGGACCGGCGCTTGTTCCCGAGCTTGCCGCCCGCCGCGGCCTCAGGCTGCGTGCAGAACGGCTGGTCGCCAGGCCTGACGCCGCCGTACTCTTCGAGAACCTGTTCGGCGGCTCAGCGAACGCCGTCTGGCTGGACTCCTCCAACGCCGGCATCGCCAACGCAGACACCGAGCGCAACCGCTTCAGCATCCTCGCGGACGACGGCGGAACTTACGGCCAGGCGGTCACGCACCGGTCCGGCGAAAGCGTGATCACGGCAGGCTCCGCCACGGCGCGCGTGCCGGGACCGTTCTTCCGCTGGCTGGACACCGTCTGGGGACGCCGGGCGGTCCGCACTCCGGAGGGCTACCCGGGCGACTTCACCCTGGGCTGGCTGGGCTGCCTGGGCTATGAGCTCAAACGCGAAACCGGAGGGACGGACGTAGCGGCGCCGACTCCCGACGCGGCCCTGATCTTCGCGGGCCGCGCCGTCGTTCTGGACCACGTTGAAGGAACGGCCTGGCTCCTTGCACTGGAAGCGCCCGACGCCGACGGCTGGCTGGCCGACGCCCGCGCCGCCGTCGCCGGCTCCGCAAGCACCCCGGGCTCTGGCGCTCAAAGCTCGCACCCCGGCGGCAGCAACGTCGTCGTGCGTTCCGTTGGGCCCGCATTCAGCAGCCGCGACACGGAGCGCTCCTACCTGGCCAAAATCGAAGCCGCCCAGTACGAAATCCATGAGGGCAACTCCTACGAGGTGTGCCTGACCACCACGCTCACGGCCCGGCTGCCCGCCGCCGCGGCCGCCCCCTGGCCCACGTACCTCGCGCTGCGGCGGAAGAACCCGGCGCCGTTCGCCAGCTACCTGCGGTTCGGCGGGCTGACGGTGGCCAGTACGTCGCCTGAGCGGTTCCTGAGGATAACGTCCGACGGCGGCATGCGCGCCGAACCGATCAAGGGCACCCGCCGCCGGGGTGCTGATCCGGAGCGCGACAGGCAGCTGCGGGAGGACCTGGCGGCCTCGCTGAAGGACCGTGCGGAAAACATCATGATTGTGGACCTGCTGCGGAACGACCTTAGCCACTTCGCTGAGCCCGGATCGGTGACAGTCAGCAGGCTGTGCGAGATCGAAAGCTACGCCACCGTGCACCAGATGGTCAGTACTATCGATGGGCAGCTCGTGCCCGGAGCGCCGCGAGCCGAGGCGGTGGCCGCATGTTTCCCTGCCGGCTCCATGACCGGCGCCCCGAAAATCAGCACCATGGCAATCCTGGACCGGTTGGAGGAAGGCCCGCGGGGCCTGTATTCCGGCGCGATCGGCTACTTTTCGCTCAACGGGGCCACGGACCTGGCGGTGGCGATCCGTACTCTGGTCACCACGGCGCAGCCCGGTGGTGACGGCGGCGGACAAGGGGCGACGGCGGAACTCACCCTCGGCATCGGCGGCGCCATCACTGCCGACTCGGTACCTGGCGAGGAGTACGACGAAATCCGGGTGAAGGCGCACGGTGTGCTGTCCGCGCTGGGCGCGGACTTTCCCACCGGCTAGGCAGCCCTGGTGACTTGCAGGCTTACTGGACGGTAGCCGTCAGCCGGGCCACGTTGTCGATGTACCGGGCGGCCAAGGGGCGCTGGACCCAGTCCTCGAGCATGAGCTCCTTCGAAATGTCCCGGTATGTGTCTTCCACCGCGCGCATGTTGTTCACGATTTCCGCGCCGAGCAGCATCACCGAGACCTCCATGTTCAGCGAGAAGGAGCGCATGTCCATGTTGCTGGAGCCCAGGACCGCCACTTCGTCGTCGATGGTGAAGTGCTTGGCGTGGAGCACAAAGGGCGCTTTGTAGAGGTAGATCCGGACACCTGCCTCCAGCAGCGCCTCGTAATAGGAGCGCTGGGCGTGATGGACCAGGAACTGATCGCCCTTCTCGGAGACGAACAACTCCACGTCCACGCCCCGCTGGGCCGCTGTGGTGATGGCGTAGAGCAGGGAATCGTCGGGCACAAAATACGGGCTGCAGATGGAGATCCGGTGCTGCGCAGAATAGATCAGGGTGTTGAAGAGACGCAGGTTGTTTTCGGTGATGAACCCGGGGCCGCTCGGCACCACCTGGGCTGTGACGTTGCCCGGTTCGGGGTTGGCCGGGAGCTGCAGCTGATGTTCCAGCGACTCGTCGGTTTCGCTCAGCCAGTCCGTGGCGAAAACGACGTTGAGTGTGGTGACGATCGGTCCGCGCAGGCAGGCCATCAGCTCCACCCATTCGCGGCCGGCTTTGCGGTGTTTGGGGTTGTTGTAGGAAGGCTCGATCAGGTTCTGCGACCCCGTGAAGGCGAGTTCGCCGTCGATCACCATGATCTTCCGGTGGTTGCGGAGGTCCGGGCGGCGCCACTGGCCGTGGGTCGGCAGCAGCGGGAGCATCCGCTTCCACTGGATCTTCCCGGCCCTCAGCCGCTTGAGGAAGTTGCGGTAACCCTTGACCCGGAGCGTGCCGATGTGGTCGAACAGCACCCTGACTTCCACGCCGCGCTCGGCGGCCTCCTCGAGTGCGGTCAGCAGGTCATCGGTGATGTGGTCCGTACTCATGATGTAGAACTCGGCGTTAACGAAGTTCTTGGCCTTGCGCACCGCCTCGGTCATGGCCAGGATCGAGTCCGGATAGCCGGGAATGAGGTCCACGGAATTGCCGTCCACCATGGGGAGGGAGCCGAGCCGCCGGTTCAGTTCCCCGGCCGACTTCACCCATTCGGGCCCGGGATACTCACTGACGACGTCGGCGAGCGCCGAGATGCCGGACCGCACCCGGGTGTTGATGATCTCCTGCTGCTGGCGGCGGCGCCTGGAGAGCTTGAAGTTTCCGAACAGCAGGAAAAGGACCAGCCCCAGGAACGGCACAAAGAAGATTCCCAGCAGCCAGGCCATGGCCGTGGTGGGGCGCCTGTTGCCGGGGATGATGCCGATGGCCAGGACCCGGATTACCAGGTCGGCGAGGCTGAGCACCACCACCAACCACGCGGGGGCGGTACCGGCAAGAGAAATTGGCCACAGCACTGGAATACCCCCGGATTGCGCGCACCCGCGGACCGGTTCCGGCGGGGCAATGACCACAGCTTAGCCGCGGTGGGCCCTACTAAGCTGGAGCCATGACTTCTCCTGCGCCCGTGGTGCTCGTTTTCCTTGACCCCGCGTTCCCGGACGGCCGGCTGGCCGACGCTTCACAGCCCCAGCTGATGGCCACGGACCAGGGCGCCACTCGCGGCGATGGCGTGTTCGAATCCATGCTCGCGGTGGGCGGCGCCGTCCGGAAGCTCCAGGCTCATCTGGACCGGCTGGCGGGGTCGGCCCAGGCCCTTGACCTGGCGATCCCGGCTCAGGCCGTGTGGCGGGCAGCCATCTCCACTGGCGTCGCGGAGCGCCGCACCCAACACCCTGCTCCCTCGCCAGATGAGGACGAGGTGGTGGTGAAACTCTTGGTTACCCGTGGCCCGGACGGCGCGGAGTCCCCTACGTGCTGGGTTCAGATCTCCCCGGTGGGCGCCCTCGGCCGCCGCCAGCGCGAAACCGGGATCGACGTCATCCTCCTGGACCGCGGCTACGACAGCGACGTGGCTGAGCGTGCCCCGTGGCTGCTGCTGGGCGCCAAGACCCTGTCCTATGCCACGAACATGGCCGCCCTGCGGTACGCCCACAAACAGGGCGCCGAGGACGTCATCTTCACGTCCTCAGACGGCCGGGTCCTGGAGGGTCCCACGTCCACTGTGCTGCTGGCACATGTGGAAACCTCCGACGACGGCGCCGGCGCCACCCGCACGGTGCGCCGGCTCATCACCCCGCAGCTGGACAGCGGGATCCTCCCCGGGACCTCCCAGGGTGCCCTTTTCGCGGCGGCCAAGGCGGCCGGGTGGGAGCTCGGGTATGGTCCGCTGGAACCGCAGGACCTGCTGGATGCCGACGCCGTATGGCTGATTTCCAGCATCAGGCTGCTCGCACCGGTGAACCACATTGACGGCAAGGAAGTGGGAACGCCTGCCGTACAGAAGCAGCTGACGGCAGAACTCAACGCATTGCTTGCCGGGGTTCAGTAGTTCGTTGGGATTCAACAGTTTTCCGGGATGCAGCAGTTTTCCGGCGTTCAGCAGGAGGGCCTGAGGCCATGGCGGTTCGCAGTGCGGGGATCCTGCTGTACCGGCGGGGAGCAGACGGGCTGGACGTATGGATAGCGCACATGGGCGGACCGTTCTGGGCGCGCAAACAGACCCAGTCGTGGTCCGTTCCCAAGGGCGAATACCTTCCCGATGAGGAACCCCTGGTGGCCGCCCTTCGGGAATTCGCCGAAGAGATCGGCACGCCGCCGCCGGCCGTTGACTACTTCGAACTGGGCGCCTTCCGGCAATCGTCCGGAAAGATCATTACGGTGTTTGCGGCTGAGTCTGACTTCCAGCCGGATGGGATTGTGAGCAACACATTTCCGCTGGAGTGGCCCAGAGGATCCGGCATCATCCAGGACTTTCCCGAGGTGGACGACGCCCGGTGGGTGACGGAAACCGATGCCCGCGGCAAGCTGGTCAAGGGCCAGCTTCCGATCCTGGACGCGCTGCTGGAGCGTCTTGAACGGCACTGAATTGATCCGCCCCAGACCCGGGCCGGGTACTGACGGGCGGAACTGCCCTTTTGGTCCGTCGCGCAGGTCCGTATGGTTTGGTGCATGAACTCTCACACGGAGCCGACCAACACATTGACGTTCGACGAATGCTGGGAGTTGCTGGCCGATGACATGCTGGGGCGCCTGGCCCTGGTAGTGGACGGCCATCCGGAGATCTTTCCGGTCAACTACGTGCTGGACCGCAGGAGCATTGTCTTCCGCAGCGCCGGTGGCGCCAAACTCTGGGGCGCCCAGGCGGACCGTCCCGCGGCGCTGGAGATCGATGGATACGATCCCCGCACGGAGATCGCCTGGAGCGTGGTGGCGCGCGGAGACACCGCCGTGATCGAGGCCCAGGCCGAGAAGGACGCCGTTGACGCCCTGCATCTGGAGCCCTGGCAGCCCGGGCCCAAGGAATACTACATCCGGCTGACGCCACTCGCGCTGACCGGCCGCCGCTTCCAGGTCACCAAACCGGACGTCTGGAACACCCGGTTGTCGGACCGCCGTCGTGCTTCCTTCGAGTAGCGCGGGCGACAGGCACCCCATGAGCCACGATTCTCACATCCCCGTCATCCTGGGCGGCGCACGGACCCCCTTCGGCAAGTTCCGCGGCAGCCTGTCCGGGCTCACCTCCAGCGAACTGGGTGCCCACGCCATCCGGAACGCACTGGAACGGTCCGGGGTGGCGCCGGAACAGATCCAGGCCGTCATCGTGGGGCAGGTTATCCAGGCGGGCGCTGGTCAGGGACCCGCCCGGCAGGCCAGCCTCGCCGCCGGCATCGGCTGGGATGTGCCCACCGTGACCATCAACAAACTGTGCCTGTCCGGGCTGACCGCCGTGATCGATGCCGCCCGGATGATCCGCGCCGGCGAGGCTGATTTCATTGTGGCGGCAGGCCAGGAATCCATGACCAACGCCCCGCACCTGCTGCCCCGGCTCCGCGGCGGCGTCGCGATCGGTGACGCGCCGCTGCTGGATTCGCTGAACTTTGACGGCCTGCAGGACCCCGTCTCAGGTGAACTGATGGGCTCCGCCACCGACGCCGGGAACGTCCGCCTGGGCATCAGCCGCGAGGACCAGGACGCCGTGGCCGCCCTTTCGCACCAACGGGCGGAGGCCGCCCGGGCGGCCGGCATCCTGGCTGAGGAAATCGCTCCGTTGGAGGTCCGGCAGCGGCGGGGACCCGCCGTCGTGATTAATTCCGACGAGGGCATCCGCGCCGGCACCACAATCGAGACGCTGGCGGCACTGAAGCCCGCCTTCTCCAAGGATCCGGCCGCCACCATCACCGCCGGTTCTGCCTCCCCGCTGTCCGACGGCGCGGCCGCCGTGGTAGTGGCCAGCAAGGCAGCAGCGGAAGCGGCCGGCCTCAGCTGGATCGCGGAAATCGGCAGCCACGGCCAGACCGCCGGACCGGACGGTTCCCTGCATTCCCAGCCGTCCCGCGCCATTGAGCGGGCCCTGAAACTTGAAGGGATGACCATTGACGACGTGGACCTGATTGAGATCAATGAAGCCTTCGCCTCGGTGGTACTGCAGTCCGCCACGGACCTGGGGATCGACGCGGACAGGATCAACGCCGACGGCGGCGCCATCGCCCTGGGCCACCCGGTGGGCGCCTCGGGGGCGCGTCTGGTCCTGCATCAGGCACTCGCGCTGAACCGGCGCGGCGGCGGGACAGGCGTGGTTGCGTTGTGCGGCGGCGGCGGCCAGGGCGACGCCCTGATCCTCAAAGCCCGACCCACACCCCTCCTCCAAAGCAACGCGGGGTCACTTAACGCCCATGCGGAGGCTTTGGACGGGCGCTAAGTGACCCCGCGTTGCTGTCAACCACTCCACTAGCCAGACAGGACACCATGAACACTTCACCTACCGCCGAAGAGGGTTTCGGGACCATCTCTGTTGCCGCAATCCTGGCTGAATCAGCCGCCCGCTTCCCGGACTCCGCGGCCCTCGTGGTGGGCGAGGAGCGGGTGACCTACAGCGAACTCTGGGAACAGACGCGCGCGTATGCCGGTGCGTTGCGGGACCGTGGCGTGGGGCACGCCAGCCGCGTGGCCCTGCTGATGCCCAATATTGCTGATTTCGCCCGGGTCTACTACGCGGTCCTCGCGCTGGGCGGCGTGGTGGTGCCGTTGCATGCGCTGCTGAAGGGCAAGGAGATCGAGTACATGCTGCGCGACAGCGGCGCGCAGCTGCTCGTCTGCGCCGGACCGCTCCTTGAGGAAGGTGCCAAAGGCGCCGCGGCCGCGGGCATCGACGTCGTCACCGTCCTGGTGCCGGAGGGGACCGAAGGCGCTGCCCGGCTGGAGACCGAAGCGGCAGGAGCCGAGCCCATCAGCACCTGGCTGCCGCTGCGGCCCTTCGAGACGGCCACGATTCTGTACACATCCGGGACCACCGGCAAGCCCAAGGGCGCCTTGGGCAGCCACTTCGCCCTTGTGGAACAGACCAATACGCTGCTGACCAGCACGTTTGACCTCCGCCGCGGTGACGTCATCTTCGGCGGACTGCCGATGTTCCACACCTTCGGCCAGACGTGCGTCCTCAACACCGGGCTGCGGGCGGGGGCCACCATCGTGATGCTGCCCAAGTTCCGCGGGGACGCAGCCCTGGATGCCCTCGCCCGGCACAACATCAATGTCTTCTTCGGCGTGCCCACCATGTACATCGCCATGCTCGAAGCCGCCCGCACCAACACCGGCCGGTCCAACGCCCTGCGCTACTGCATCTCCGGCGGCGCGTCCCTGCCGGTGGCGGTGATGGACAGGTTCAAGACGGAATTCGGCTCGGACATTTACGAAGGCTACGGCCTGACCGAGACGTCCCCGGTTGCCACCTTCAACCATGTAGGCAAAGCGCCGCGGCCCGGAACGGTCGGCCAGGCCATTTGGGGAGTCCAGGTGGAGATCGCCCGCGCGGACGTCCAAGATGCCATCGAACTGCTGCCCACGGGCGAGTTAGGCGAGCTGGTGGTCCGGGGGCACAACCTCTTCACGGGCTACCTCAACCGGCCCGAAGCCACCGCCGAGGCTGTGGTGGACGGCTGGTTCCGGACCGGCGACCTGGGCACCAAGGACGGGGACGGCTACCTCCGGATCCTGGACCGGAAGAAGGAGATGATCATCCGGAACGGCTTCAACGTCTACCCGCGCGAGGTAGAGGAAGTCCTCAGCCGGCACGAGGCAGTCCTGAGCGTTGCCGTCTATGGCGTCCCCGACGAAACCCATGGGCAGGAGGTGGCGGCCGCCGTCGTCCTCAATCCGGGCAGCAGCGCCACCGTTGATGAGTTGCGGGACTTCGCCGCCGCGGAATTGGCGGCCTATAAGTATCCGCGGATCATTACCCTAGTCACCGAATTCCCCACCGGCCCCAGCGGCAAGGTCCTCAAGCGCGAACTCACCGCCCGGTACAGCGCCGCCCATACTCCAACAGGGTGATCAGGCGGGAATGATGCGGGACAGGAAACACGCGTTGGTTACGGAACATGACGACGGCGGCGGTGCGGCGGGGCGGGGCGAGTGTTACGTTTTTCGGGAGTAATGAGAACCGGCGCCAAGCCCTGACTGGCCGGTCGGCAACCCTCCCTTTCGCGGCGGGGTGCCTCAGGTGAATACTCGGCATATCGACCCATTCGAGCTGCAAGCGTGAAAGAAGGAGTTCCGTCGTGCCTAACGCCCCCGCCCCTGACCCTGCCCCCGAAGAAAAACTGTCGTACCGGCTTGTCACCGGGCCGGACGACAGGTCTTTCTGTGAACGGATTTCCACTGCCCTGGCCGAAGGGTATGTCCTGCACGGCAGCCCCGCCGCCACGTTCAACGGCACCAGCGTGATTGTTGCGCAGGCACTGATCCTCCCGGCAGCCATCGCAACGGCGGACGCCGCCGTGGCCACCGCCGTTGAAGACCTCGATTTCGACGGCGAGGGCCACGCATGAGCTACGCCGGAGACCTCACCCCGCACGAAGCCTGGGCCAAGCTGGAGCAGGGCGCCATTATGGTGGACGTACGGACCGAAGGCGAATGGGCCCACATCGGCATCCCCGACACCAAGGCCACGGACCACGATCCCCTGTTCATCCCGTGGACCTTCCCCGGCGGCATCCCCAACCCGGATTTCATCACCGACCTGACACAGCAGGCACCGGAGGACGACGGCGCCGAACTGGTGTTCCTCTGCCGCTCGGGCCAGCGCTCCATCGCCGCCGCCATCGCCGCGACGCAGGCCGGCTTCACCGCTTACAACGTCCTTGAGGGTTTCGAAGGCGAGACGGACCGCTACGGCGAGCGCACCGTCAACGGCTGGAAGAACCGCGGCCTCCCCACCAACCTGGGAATAGCCAAGTGACCTTCAACCCAGACGCCGCCGGCTGGAGCGCCGAAACGCAGGCCGTCCGCGGCGGGCTGGACCGCACCAACTTCCAGGAGACCACCGAGCCGGTCTTCCTGAACTCCGGCTTCGTCTACGAGTCCGCTGCCGCCGCCGAGCGCGCCTTCACCGGCGAGGACGAACGCTTCGTCTACTCCCGGTACGGCAACCCGTCCGTGGCCACCTTCCAGGAACGCCTTCGCCTGCTCGAAGGCACCGAAGCGTGCTTTGCGACGGCATCTGGGATGTCAGCGGTCTTCACCGCCCTGGGCGCCCTGCTGGCGGCCGGGGACCGGGTGGTTGCCGCGCGTTCACTGTTCGGTTCCTGCTTTGTGATCCTGAACGAGATCCTGCCGCGCTGGGGCGTGGAAACCGTGTTCGTTGACGGCCCGGACCTCGAACAGTGGGCTGCTGCGCTGTCGGAACCCACCACCGCAGTGTTCTTCGAATCGCCATCCAACCCGATGCAGGAAATCGTGGACATCGCTGCGGTCAGCGAACTGGCGCACGCCGCCGGGGCCACCGTCGTCGTCGACAACGTCTTCGCCACTCCCCTGCTGCAGCGCTGCGGCCAGCTGGGCGCGGACGTGATTGTGTACTCCGGCACCAAGCACATCGACGGCCAGGGACGCGTCCTGGGCGGAGCCATCCTGGGCACCAAGGATTTCATTGACGGCCCGGTCAAGCAGCTCATGCGGCACACCGGCCCGGCCCTCTCCGCGTTCAATGCCTGGGTGCTGACCAAAGGCCTGGAGACCATGGCGCTGCGCGTGAATCACTCCTCCGCGTCCGCGCTGCGGCTGGCCAAATGGCTCGAAAAGCAGCCGGCAGTCAGCTGGGTTAAGTACCCGCTGCTCAAGTCCCACCCGCAGTACGAACTTGCCGCCAAGCAGATGAAGGCCGGCGGCACCGTCCTCACGCTGGAACTTGCGACGACGGGTGGCCGCTCGGGCAAAGAAGCCGCCTTTGCGCTGCTGGACGCCTTGCGGATCATCGACATCTCCAACAACCTGGGCGATTCCAAGTCCCTCATCACCCATCCGGCCACCACCACGCACCGCGCCATGGGTCCCGAAGGCCGCGCCGCCATCGGGCTCAGCGACGGTGTGGTGCGGCTGTCCGTGGGCCTGGAGGACGTGGACGACCTCATTGGCGACCTGGAGCAGGCCTTGAAGCACATCTGACGGCAGGCGGCGGCCGGTTCAGGCGCCTGGCTGGCGCAGCTCCCGGGAGGCCGTCTCCCGGACGGCGGCCGTCAGCTGGTTGAGCACCGGGGAGTCGATTTTCCAGCGCTGCCAGTACAAGGACACGTCAACGGGGCTCGCGGAGGCCAGCTCCACGAGGGCGCCGCTGCGGAGGTCTGCCAGGCACTGTTGCTCCGGCAGCAGCCCCCATCCCAGTCCCAGCCGGATGGCCTGGGCGAACTCGGCCGACGACGGCACATAGTGCCGCGGTGCGGTCAGTTCCGCGCCGGTCCTCGTGCGGAAGAACCCGTCCTGCAGGTCATCCTTTCGGTCAAAGTCCACCACCGGGGCGTGGCTCCCT
Source organism: Pseudarthrobacter sp. S3 (assembly GCF_050156905.1). Taxonomy (NCBI): domain Bacteria; kingdom Bacillati; phylum Actinomycetota; class Actinomycetes; order Micrococcales; family Micrococcaceae; genus Pseudarthrobacter; species Pseudarthrobacter sp. S3. The sequence continues at coordinate 3,907,501 of NZ_CP189583.1, forward strand.
GCAACAAGTTCCGGCCCTTCGGGCCACCAGCGCCGGAGGTAGCCGGGACTTGCCACCGCACGGTACCGCAGGGAACCCAGCGCTTCCACGCTGCAGCCCTGAACCGGTTCCGGCGTTGCGGTAACCGCGGCCATCACCGATCCCGTCCGCAGGAGCTGGGTGGAATGCTGTTCATCCTCCCTGCGGAGTTCGAAGCAAGCGCCGAGGTCTGGCGGAAGACTTGCCAAGGCAGGCATGAACCAGGTGGAGAGTGAGTCCGCGTTCACCACCAAGGGGATGGGCGCCGTCGGCCGGTCACGGCTCGCCCCTAGCTCCTGCTGGGCGTCCCATTCGAGCTGCCGGACCTGCCTGGCGAACCGCAGGATGGCTTCCCCGGCAGTTGTGGGCCGGACGGGGTTGGTGCGCTGCAACAGGATCTGGCCGGCCGCGTCCTCCATCGCCTTGAGCCGTTGGGAAATTGCCGACGGCGTGACGTACAGGCTCCGCGCCGCCGCCTCAAGCGTCCCCTCGTCCACCACCGCCGCGAAAGTCCGGAGCTGCTCAAACTGGAACATCTTCATTAGATTTCCTTAATAGAGCTAAGAATATTTAGCTGGAGTAATCCTACGTCCGGCCCGTACGTTGGAGGATATGGATCTGACTGCACTTATAGGCCCCACCGCGCTGGGCTTCAGCACGGGCCTCGCCCTGATCGTGGCCATCGGCAGCCAGAACGCCTTCGTGCTCCGGCAGGGCATCCGCGGCGAGCATGTGGCCGCCGTCGTCCTAATCTGCAGCGTCTCCGATGCGCTACTCATCGCTGCGGGCATCGCCGGAGTGGGCGCGCTGCTCCAGTCGAGCCCCGTGATCGTGGACGTGGTCCGGTTTGCCGGAGCCGCCTTCCTGGTGGGCTACGGCATCTTGGCCGCGCGCCGGGCACTGCGTCCGGGGGCGTTGACGGCATCGGCGCGCCAGCCCGCCGTCGGCCTCGGCGCCGCCCTCAGCACGGTGCTGGCCCTGACCTGGCTCAACCCGCACGTCTACCTGGACACCGTGCTGCTGCTCGGATCGGTGGCCAACCAGCAGGCGCACGATGTGCGATGGTGGTTCGGTGCCGGGGCCATAGCCGCCAGCATCGCCTGGTTCAGCGCGCTGGGATTCGGTGCCAGGGTCCTCCGGCCTTTCTTCGCGCGGCCCGCCTCGTGGCGCATCCTGGACGGGCTCGTCACTGCGGTTATGCTCACGCTGGGTGTGCGCCTGGCTGTCGGTGCGTGACGTCCATGTTCCTTAGCGCGCACGGACACTGACGTTGACCTTGGAGACGGTGCGGCGTAACTTCATGGTCACCACCGCGATGTCGCTGGGCCAACGCATCCGCCGGACCGAAAGCCAGCCATGAATGGAAACCAGCAAGTGCACGGCAACAAGCCATTTCAAAAGGCCGGAGCCGTCATCGTCGCGGCGGGCACTTGCTGGGGACTGGGGATTTCGTTCGTGGGGAACGTGCATGCCACCCGCGACCCGGCCACCAGGCTGGCCATGCTGGAGCGCCACCGAGGCCTCTGGATAGCCGGACAATTCCTGGCAGCCGCCGGAACCATGGCCGTTCCCGTTGGATTCGTCCGGTTCGCCCAATCCGTCCGGCCGGGCCCCGCCAACGGCCTCGCCAGGACGCTGGCTGCCGCCGCAGCCGCCGCCCTGCTCGCCGGCGCGCCCTTGTTTGTGGTGGCCCTTGCGAACCGCGCAACGGACCTGGAGAGGTTCGCCTATCGGCGGGGCTCAAACTGGACATTCCTTACATACTCAGGGCTGCATATCGGCGGGCTCGCGGCCCTGGGGGCGGGACTCCTGCTATTGCCGCTGAAACCCTGGACCGGCATCACGGCGGCCGCCAGCGCACCGGTCTTCGCTGCCATCCTGGCTGGCACCAAGGACATTCCGCCGTTCGCCTTCTACCTGGTGGAAACCGCTGTGGGTGTCCAGCTGATGCGCTACGTGGAACCCCCGGCTCCCGCCGAGGACAACACGGACGCACTCCCCCGGCGTTGATGCTGAGGCCGGCGCGAACTGCGTCAGGGGAACGTTCAGGAGAGCTCAGGACTGGCGCACCCGCAGCAGCTCAGGGGCCTCGTCCTCCGCCAGCAACCCGGAGGTGCCGCGTATCGTTACTTCCACGGCGTGGGCAACCACGGCCCCCAGCCCGCCGTCGTCGGGTCCTGTTTTTTCCATTGCTGCGTCCCGGACCCTGCGCTGTTCGTTTGAGCCGGTGCCGCGGGCAATGATGTCCTCAACACCTTGCCGGGCCAAGGCGAGCTCGTCCTGCTCGGCGAGGACAGGCGCCAGATAATCAACCAAAGACCGTACGACGTCGACTGCGGGCGCCGGCCGGAAGGTCCCGAAATCCAGCAGCTCACCGCTCATGCCGCTGCTGCTCGCCTGCCACGCCGCCATCCGCAGCAGCACCGTGGGCACCGGGGCGGGATCCACGCCGGCGCGCCAATCGCGGCTCGCCGATTCGACCAGGGCCCGGACCAACACCGCAATCAGGGCAGCATCCTCGGCACGGAGGCAGACATCGGCCACCCGGACCTCTACGGTGGGGTGGTTCCGGGACACGCGCGCGTCGAAGTAGATCATGCCTTCGTCCAACAGCACGCCGCTGTCCAGCAGGCGCGTTACCACCCGCCGATATGCGGAATATGTCGTGAAAATTGCCGAGGGGCCGGACGTGGGCCAGCGGTTCCAGGCCTGGGTGCGGTAACTCTCGAATCCCGTGCGCACCCCGTTCCAGAACGGCGAGTTGGCGCTCAGGGCTGTGAGGACGGCAAGCTTGTCCCGGATCCGGTCCAGCACCGCCACGCCCTCGTCCTTGGACTCGATGAAAGTGTGAACGTGGAAACCGCAGGTCAGCTGCTCCTGCGCAGTCAGGCCGAAGCGTTCCAGCATCCGGGCATAGCGGGGGTCCGGGGTGGTGTGGCTGGCCAGGCCAAACGGAGAGGTGGCCAGCGCGGCCACCCTTGCCCCGTTTTTGGCCGCCGCCTGGTCCGCCAGCAGCCGGCCGGCCCGGATCTGCGGCAGCAGTTCTGCGTACTCGAGGCAGGGCCGGGTTTGGGTCTCGATCTGCTCAAGCTTCAGCTCGGCAGTCAGGCCTGTCCCGTCGTCGTGCGCGGTTTGGTCCGTACCTGCCATCACATAGTGGCGCTCCGGGGCGTCGTCGGCAGCCATCCGGCGGCCGGACAGCATCGCATCTGCCAGGGCAAGCGGCTCCCCCGTGTCCGGATCAACGATCAGGAGCTCTTCCTCGACGCCGAATGTGCGCATGCTTATATTGTGCGGCAACGGGCAAGGCCGTGGCAGTCCTGGAGTCGGCGGATTCTGCCGAGCGTCAGTCCTGGAAGTACTCCACCTTGGCGCCGATGGTGTTGAGCCGTTCCGCCAGGTCCTCGTAGCCTCGCTCGATCACGTAGATGTTCCGCAGCTCCGACACTCCCCGTGCCGCGAGCATTGCCAGCAGCAGGCAGGCGGCGGGGCGGAGTGCCGGCGGGCAGCCCACCTCGGCGGCCCGCCACTTCGTAGGGCCATTGACGTAGATCCGGTGCGGGTCCAGCAGCTGCACCTGGGCGCCGAGCCGGTTGAGTTCGGTGAGATAGATGGCCCGGTTCTCGTAGACCCAGTCATGGATCATGGTCTGGCCATGGGCGTTGGCGGCAATGACCGCGAAGAACGGCAAGTTGTCGATGTTCAGGCCGGGGAACGGCATCGGGTGGATCTTGTCCTCCGGAGCCCGCAACTCGGACGGTTTGGTAGTCACATCCACCAGCCGGGTGCGGCCGTTGCGCGCCACGTACTCACCGGAAATCTCCAGCTGCTGGCCCATCTGCTCCAGCGTGGCCAGTTCGATCTCCATGAACTCGATGGGGACGCGACGGATGGTCACCTCTGAGTTGGTGACGATGCCGGCGGTGATGAGGCTCATGGCCTCGATGGGATCCTCGGACGGGAAATATTCAATGTCGACGTCGATGAGCGGCTGCCCGGTGATCTTCAGGGTGGTGGTGCCCACGCCGTCGATCTTCACCCCCAGCATCTCGAGGTAGAAGCAGAGGTCCTGGACCATGTAGTTGGGGCTGGCGTTGCGGATGACGGTGGTGCCGCGGCGGTGCGCCGCTGCCATGATTGCGTTCTCGGTGACGGTGTCTCCGCGCTCCGTCAGCACAAAGGAGCGGTCATGGGTGTCCGCCGGCGGAGCCTGGACGGCGTAGAAACCGGCCGTGGCTTCCACTGAGAGCCCGAACTGGCGCAGCGCCTGCATATGCGGTTCAACGGTGCGCGTGCCCAGATCGCACCCGCCCGCATACGGCAAGCGGTATTCCGCGGATTCGTCCAGGAGCGGACCCAGGAGCATGATCACGCTGCGTGTGCGCCGCGCGGCGTCCACATCCATGGCGTCAAGGTCCAGGACGGCCGGGCGGCGGAGCTGGAGGTCTGTGTCGTTGAGCCACGTGCATTCGACACCGATGCTGGTCAGAACCTCGACGATTCGGTTCACCTCTTCAATCCGGGCGAGGCGGCGCAGGACGGTGGTGCCGCGGTTGATCAGGCTGGCGCACAGCAGCGCAACACCGGCGTTTTTGCTGCTGTTCACATCCACCGCCCCGGACAGGGTGCGGCCGCCCTCAATCCGCAGGTGCGTCATCTGTGGTTTGCCCACTTTGACGATGCTGCGGTCCAGAATTCCTTCGAGCCGCTGGATCATCTTCAGGCTCAGGTTCTGCTTGCCCTGCTCCATCCGGGCGACGGCGCTTTGGCTGGTTCCCAGCGCGCCCGCGAGCTGGCCCTGGGTCCAGCCTTTCTCGGTCCGGGCGTCCCTGAGTGTGGCGGCGATATGCTCGGCGGTTTTCTGAATCATATACAAGAAATATCACAAATGAGCTAATGCCAGAGTATTTGGCTCTCAAGTCACGGCGCGGCGGCAGAAATACCCGCCCCATGCGATATTCGATACACCGCACACTGCAGGCAGGACGCCCCCGCAGGATCGAGCTAACGCCAGACGAAGTTCCAGGTCCCCATCGCGGCCGCGGCAACCACGGCCGCCGCCGCGATCAGCACTCCTCCCGCCAGCACCCAGGCGTCCAGCGCCGAATAGGTGGATTCCCGGGCCCACGTCCGCTGCCCGGTGCCAAAACCGCGCGCTTCCATGGTGACGGCCAGACGGGATGCGCGGCGGATGGCCTGGACCAGGAGCCCAAAGCTCTGCCCGAGGGTAGCCCGCAGCCGTTGCAGCAGGGTGCCCTGCGAGCCCACCCCGCGGGCCCGCCGCGCCATGCCGATGGTCTGCCACTCCTCGGCCAAAAGTCCCACCAGGCGCATCGCGGCCAGCGTGCCGAGGACAAACCGGTGCGGCAACCGGGCTCGCTGTGCCAGCGCATCCGCGAGGTCAGTGGGGTCTGTGCACGTCATAAGGAGGATCGCCGGCAGTGCTATCGCGAGGCCGCGCAGCATGAAGCCAATTCCCAGCTGCAGGGAGCCTTCGCTGATGGACCAGATCCCGACGTCGAGCAGTACAGCGCCGCTATCGGCCGCGACGATCGCTGTGCTCCAGCCGCCCAGGGCTGCCGCGATGATGAGCGGCCAGCCGCGCTGCCACAACAGGCGCAGGGTAAGGCCAGCCAGCGGTAAGAGCGCCAGTTCCGCCGCAATCGCCACCGAGGCGGACACCCAGTCGATGGAGAGCGCCAGCACCAGCGTGATGAGGAAAACGACGGCGAACTTGGCCAACGGGTTGGCGCGCGTCAGCGGTGCCTGGTTGCCGCGGAGAGTCAGGGCATCCCTCATGCCGCACCCGCTTCCTGGCGGGCGCCGCCGCGTGAGGCCGGGCCAAGCCGCAGTTCGGCCCCGCCCAGGACGGCGCTGAATTCCTGGTCGTGGGTCACGGAAACTACGGAGGTCCCGGCGTCCAGCAGTTCGGAAAGGAACGATGCGAGCTCGGCCCAGGTGTTGGCGTCCTGGCCGAACGTCGGCTCGTCCAGCACCAGCACACGCGGGTGGGCCGCCAGGACGGTGGCCACCGACAGGCGCCGCTTTTCGCCGCCGGACAGTGTGTACGGATTGGCTTCCACCAGGTGCGTCAGGCGCAGCCGTTCCAGCAGCTCTTCGACCCGCTCCTCGCCATGGCCCAGATGCCGCGGACCGAACATCAGTTCGTCCAGCACCCGGCCGGTAACGAACTGGTGCTCGGGCTCCTGGAACACGGTTCCGATGCGGGAAATCAGTTGGTGGGCTTTCCATTTGAACGGATCGATCCCGGCGCCCGCGGAAAGCTCGACGGCGGCAGCCACCTTCCCGGCCACCGGCGCCAGCAATCCGGCGAGCGTCAGCGCAAACGTTGACTTCCCGGCGCCGTTGGGCCCCGTGATGGTGAGTGCGTGGCCGGAACGGACCTGGGCTGTGATGCCCTGCTGCACCGGCACCGGTGGGATGGTCCGGAAGCCGCGGCGCCGCGGACGCTCACGGGAGACTGCCAGGTCCGCGGCGGCCAGCAGCAGCTCACCGGAGCCTGCGGACGCGCGGCTCCGGGTTGCCGGAACATACCCCGGCACCCAGACGCCCGCACCGATCAGCATGTCCCGTGCGTCCGCGAGCACCTGATCCGGCGGCCCGTCCAGGAGGACAGCGGATGTAGCGGCCAAACTTCCTGCGGAGCCCGCAGCGGAGCCCGGCTGGAGCACCACAATCCGGTCAACCAGGTCCTTCCAGACGGACACGCGGTGTTCCACCACAACGAGTGTGGCGCCGGTTTTGTCCAGGCAGCGGCCCACAGCGTCCCGGACTTCCAGCACGCCGGCGGGATCCAGGTTCGCGGTGGGCTCATCCAGCAGGATCAGCCCGGGCCGCATCGCGAGGATCCCGGCCAGCGCCAGACGCTGTTTCTGTCCGCCGGACAGAGCCGACGTCGGGTGGTCCAGCGGGAGCCCGGCGGCACCTGGCCCGCCGTCGGCGTCCACACCAGTGCCATTGGCGTTCAAAACAGCGCCGGCCCCGGTACTTCGCAGCCCGACGTCGTCGAGCGCTTCATGGACGCGCCGCCAGATCTCGTCCCGTGGAACGGCGAGGTTCTCGGCGCCGAAGGCGACGTCGTCACCCAGGCGCGACAGAACTACCTGCGTTTCGGGGTCTTGCTGCATCAGGCCTGAGCGGCCGCGCTGCCCGCGGGGAACCACCCCGTCGATCAGCAGCGAACCGGTTTCGTCGGCGTCGTCTCCTTCATCCCCCAGCACCCCCGCGAGCGCGTGCAGCAGCGTTGACTTGCCCGCGCCCGACGGGCCCAGCAGCAGCACCCGCTCGCCGGGAGCGATGTCGAGGTCGAGCCCATGGACGGCGGGGGCGGAACGGCCGGCATGCCGCCAGCCCCAGCCACGGGCGGATACCGTGGCGGGGCGCACTCCGGAAGCGCCGGCGTCGGAAGCGGTCATCAGTTGAAGGCGGGCTCCGACGCTGCCTTCCGGGACGCGAACGAGCTCAGCACACCGGTCTTGGCCAGGCCGCGCGTGGCGATCCAGGACAGCGCGCCCGCAATCACCGCGCCGGAGATGGTGCAGAACACGATGTAGGCGAGCTTGTCGCCCGGCTCGTAGGCGATATTCCAGCCCCACGGCAGAAACGAGTCGTTGAGGCCGCAGAACAGCCCCGCCCCGGCACCGGCAAGTAGAGCGGCGATGAGGTTGTATTTCTGGTGCAGGGAGGATTTGAACCGGAAGTTGCCGTACACCAGCAGGAAGAACACCAGTTCGGCGCCCAGGCCCTGGAGGAGTCCGGAGATCAGCACCGTGGCGCCGTACTGCGAGCCCATGATGAGTTCGCCGGTGGCGGCCACAGTTTCGCAGAAGAGCGCCGCGCCGGGTTTGCGGATGATGAGCATGCCCAGCACTGCCGGGATCATCCAGCCGCCGGCGATCAGGCCGGTCAGCGGGGGGTAAACGGCATTCATCGGTGCGGAAACGATGCCGGCGGCTTGGGACCACGCCCAGAAGATCACGCCGCCGGTGATGGCGATGAGCGCCGCCACCACGATGTCCACAACACGCCAGGTATTGCCGGTCTTTTTGAATGCTGCAGTTGTCATATTGTCCTCCTGAGGAACAGGAGGGGAAAGTGCCCCGGTAAGCGGCGCTGCCGCCGTTGCCGGACCCTTCGAGAACTCGACTCCCTTGCGCCGGTACTAACCGGATCAGGTTCGAGGGTCTGCGGCTGTCCGCACTCTCAGCGCCGGCCTGCGGGTCCCTGGCAATGCCAGTGATGTCCGACGGCGGCGCTCCCCTGTCGTAATAAATCTGCCCTGATGGGCGTGCTCCAGTTTACACCGCGGGCGGGGTAGATTGTGGGCCATGACTGCCAACAACCCGACTGTGACTGCGTTCAATCCCGATGCGACGGTGCCCCAGCCGGCGGGGCTGCTGGAGGCCCTGATCGCCCGCATCGAGGGCGAGGTCAGCGAGCTGCAGTTTCCCCATTTCACCAGGGATGATTCCCTCAACCTGGGGCTGCTGCTGGTGGAGCTCGGCAAATCGCGCCAGCTGCCTATCGCGATCGACATCACGAAGGGTGACCAGGTCCTTTTCCATGTTGCCCTGGACGGGGCCACCCCCGACAACGAGCACTGGATCCGGGCGAAGCAGCGCACCGCCGCCAGGTATGAGATCCCGTCGTTGCTGGTGGGCCTCCGCGGCCGGCTGCACGGCGGCCGGATCGAGGACCACGGCTGGTACGACGAAACCGTCTACGCGGCCCACGGCGGCTGCTTCCCGGTCTACGTCACCGGCGTGGGTGCCGTAGCCACGGTGACGGTCTCGGGCCTGCCCCAACAGCAGGACCATGATCTCGTGGTGGAGGCCCTGCGGGAGATTCTGGAGTCGATGCGGCCGGGTTAGGCTAAAGGCAGTCCCGGATCCGCTCACAAGGAGTTCAACGAATGAACCTGTTCATCAAGCTGCTCGGCACTGCAATCAGCCTCGGCGCCGGATTCGTCGGCACCAAGATGGTCAATACCGTGTGGGAAAAGTCCACGGGCCGGAAGCCTCCCACCGGCAAGGATGAAGACACCCCCACGAGCCTCCGCTCGGCGCTGACGTTCGCGCTTATTTCGGCCTCGGTCAGCACCATCATCCAGGTGCTGGCCAACCGCGGCACACAGCGGGCCATTACCCGCTTCGCCAAGTCCCAGGACATCGTCTAAGCGCACCACCAACCCATGAGTTTTTGTCCAGCTAAAGGCCTCCAACCGGCACTGACGCCGTGTTATCTGGACAAAAACTCGCGCGCGGGGCGGAACACTAGCATCGACGAATGAGGCTCAGCCCCGCCGGCCGCCGTCGTCCGCTTCATCCCGGGAGGAGTCATCCCGGGCGGATTGTGCCGCCTTCTGAACCACGGCGTCGAGTTCATCGGAGCTGAGCAGCTCGCGGTGCAGGTGCTTGGTGCGGTACCCGGCGCGGCCCACCATGTGGGCAGAAACCGGCACGGTCAGCAGCTGGAAAATCCAGGCCACGAGCAGCGCGGGCCACACCCACCAGGTGCGCATCTGCAGGCCGATGGCCGCAAGGAGCAGGAACAGCCCCAGCACCTGGGGCTTGGTGGCCGCGTGCATGCGGCTGAGCAGGTCCGGAAAGCGGAGCAGTCCGACGGCGGCGGCGAGGGACATGAGGGCACCCACCAGCAGGAACACCGCCGACACGGTATCGATGACGTTATCAACCACGCCGGCCTCAGGATTCATTGGCTTGCTCCCGACGGTCGGCCACAAAGCGCGCAACTGTCACTGACCCGATGAAGCCGACAATGGACAGCGCCACCAGCAGCATCAGGTTGTTCAGGTGCCGGTTGACGGCCATATCGATACACAGGGCCGCGCCGAGGATCGCAAGCAGGACGTCGGAGGCCAGCACCCTGTCCAGCAGCGACGGGCCGCGGGAGATCCTGATGATGGCTCCCGCCGCTGCCAGCGAAAGAATGACTGCCGTAACAGCCAGAACGGTCTGCATCATGCTGCGGCCTCCTGCCGGATTGCTTCGAGTTCTTCGCGGGAACCCATGATCCTGATCAGGTCCGCCTCGATCGAGCGGACTTCCCTGCGCAGGTTCGCGACCTCTTCCGGGCTGCTGACGTTGAGCCCGTGGAGGTACAAGGTGGACGTTGACCGGTCCACTTCCACCACCAGGGAGCCCGGGATCAGGGAGATCACATGCCCGGTGGCGGTGACCATGAGGTCCTGGTGGCTCCGCAACGGCACTGCGACGACGGAGCTGATGACCCGGGGGCCGCGGACAGCCGCCAAGTACATGACCTCAACGCTCGCTGCCGCCACCCTGCCCAGGAAACGCAGGGCAAATGGCACGGCGTGAAGAATGTTGAAGCGGCCGCTGACTTCTACCGGCGGCAGGTAGAACATCCGGGCCACGAGCACGGCCAGCAACGCGCCGAACAGCAGGTTGCCGGGGCTGAGGTCCTGCCACAGGGCGCCCCAGACGATCACCAGCCATACCAGCAGGGGCAGTTCCTGGCGCAGGGAAATCCGCCGGCGGCTCATTTGCCTCCTCCGTCTTTCAGGGCCATCGGGGGAACCTGCGTGTCCTCGCCCAGAACGGCCTGAATGTAGGCGGATCTGTCCAGCATTTCGTGGGCGGCCTGGTCCGAGACGGTGAACAACGGGCCGGCGAAGACCGTCAGTGACACGCCCAGCGCCACCAGGCCCAGCGTTGAACCCACCATGGTCCGGGGCAGCAGCGTGACGTTCTTGCGGCCGGCCCGGCTGCCGGTGTCCGAATCCTCGGGCGCGGCCAGCAAGACGGGGTCCGGGTGCTCGGCGTCCGAGGGCTTGCGCCAGAACGCGCGGTTCCAGACCCGTGCGACAGCCAGCAGGGTCAGGAGGCTGGTGACCACGCCGCCGATCACCAGGGCGTAGGCCAGCGGCGTGCCCAGTTCGATGCCCGCCTGGATGAGCCCCACCTTCCCCAGGAACCCGGAGAACGGCGGGATCCCGGCCAGGTTCATGGCGGGGATAAAGAACAGCAGGGCCAGCATGGGTGACAGCTTGGCCAGGCCTGCCAACCTGTCCACGGAAGAGCTGCCGCCACGGCGTTCGATCAGGCCCGTGACCATGAAAAGGCTGGTCTGAATGGTGATGTGGTGGGCCACGTAGAACACGGCGGCGCCAAGCCCGGCCACCGAGGACATAGCCAGCCCAAACACCATGTATCCGATGTGACTCACCAGGGTGAAAGACAACAGACGTTTGATGTCGCTTTGCGCCAATGCGCCAAGGATTCCCACCACCATGGTCAGCAGCGCCGCCACCATCAGCGGAGTGTTCAGGCTGTCCCCCGGGAAGAGGAGGGTCTCCGTGCGCACCATCGCGTAGACCCCGACTTTGGTCAGCAGGCCGGCGAATACCGCGGTGACCGGCGCGGGCGCCGTGGGGTAGGAGTCAGGCAGCCAGAAGGAGAGCGGGAACACGGCCGCTTTGATGCCGAAGGCCACCAGGAGCATCACGTGCAGCAGGGTCCGGGTTCCCCCGTCCAGGTCCGCGAGCTTAATGGCGAGGTCGGCCATGTTCACGGTTCCGGTGGCGCCGTAGACCATGGCGATGGAGATCAGGAACAGCACCGAGGACACCACGGAGACCACCACGTACGTGACACCGGCGCGGATGCGCGGGCCGGTTCCGCCCAACGTCATCAGCACATAGCTTGCCGTCAGCAGGATCTCGAAACCGACGTACAGGTTGAACAGGTCACCGGACAGGAACGCGTTGGAGACCCCGGCTACGAGGATCAGGTAGGTGGGGTGGAAGATCGACACCGGCGCGTCGTGGTCGCCGTCGGCCATGCCCTGCCCGGTGGCATAGACCAGCACGGCGAGGCTGATGGCCGACGACACCACGAGCATGAGGGACGAGAACTGGTCCACCACCATCGTGATGCCCCACGGCGGTAGCCAGCCACCGATGTTCACGGCGGCGGTTCCGCCGTCCCACACGGAGCCCAGCAGCAGGCACTCCAGCACGAGCGTCAGGGACAGCACCCCGATGCTCACCGCGCGCTGGGCGCGGGAGTGCCGGATCAGGAGGAAGGCCAGGGCAGCACCGAGGATGGGAAGAACGACGGCGAGCGGGGCAAAGCTTGCGATGTTCACTTCACACCTCCTTCGGGACCAGGGGTTACGTTCTGCGAGCCGGGTTGCTCTTCAGCGGCGGCATCCGCGGCAGGAATCTCCTTGGCCCCGACCGTGACGGAACCGCCGGACGCTTCCGGGCGCTCCGCCGTCGGGGGGTGGTCTGAGACGGCGCCCCCGTCGCTGCCGAGCATGGTCAGGGGAAACTCGGACGTTTCGGCTGGGATAGGGGCATCATCCTCGGCATCGAAGCGGGGCGTCTCGGCGACGCGGAGGTCCTCGACGTCGTCCTGGATCTCATCCTGGCGGGCCAGGACCCACGTGCGGTAAATGATGCCGAGCATAAAGGCCGTCACGGCGAAGGAGATCACGATCGACGTGAGGATCAGCGCCTGCGGAAGGGGGTCCGAGTACTCCTGGGCGGCGGTGTCCTTGTTGTACAGCGGCGCCAGCCCGGCATAGCCACCGGTGGCCAGGATTAGCAGGTTGGTGGCGTTGGCCAACAGCATCAGTCCCAACAGCACCCGGGTGAGGCTGCGTTCCAGGATCAGGTAGATGCCGCACGCATACAGGGCGCCCATGACGGTCAGCAGAGTCAGGTTGACGCTCATCCTTGGTCCGTAGCGGGGGCGCCGGCGGGGACGCCCACGGGCTCCTGCACCTGGGCAGCGGCAGGGTCGTGGTCGGTTGGCAGGTCTTCGGCAGGAGCAGTCCGCTGCTCTTCGAAGTGTTCGTCGATCTCGGAGCCCAAGCTCCGCAGAACGTCCAGCACCAGGCCGATCACCACGATGTACACGCCGATGTCGAAAATGGTGGACGTGACGAACTTGATGTCCCCGAACACCGGAAGCCAGAGTTCAATGATGGCCGTCTGCAATACCTGGCCGCCCAGCAGCAGCGGCACCACACCGGACGCCGCCGCCGTAGCGAGCCCGATCCCCAGCAGCGTCCCGGCGCCGACCGGGGTGGCCTCGCGCAGTTCGAACCGGCCACCGGCCAGGTACCGGATGGCCAAGGCAAGCCCGGCAGTCAAACCGCCGGCGAATCCGCCGCCGGGCAGGTTATGGCCGGCCAGGAGAAGGTAGAGCGAGAAGATGATCAGGGAGTGGAAGATCAGCCGGGTGACCACTTCAAAGATAATGGAGCGCCGTTCCGGTGCCAGGGTGCGCCCCGCCACGATCCAGGCCTCCCGGGCCGACGCTGCGAATTTGCGGCTGATGGCCAGAGCTGCTGCGTCCCGCGACCCGGGATCCACCGCAACCTGGCGGCCAACGCTGCCCTCGGCAATGGTGTCAGGGACCCTGCTCCGGTCTCCACGGTCGCGGACGAAGATAAGGCTGGCCACACCTGTGGCGGCCAGGGCCAGGACGGATATTTCACCGAAGGTGTCCCAGGCTCGGATGTCCACCAGGGTCACGTTGACGATGTTCAGCCCGCCGCCGCCTTCATAGGCGAGGCGCGGGAACTCCCGAGACACCGGGACAGCCACCCGGGCGCCCATGGCGTGAATGGCGGCGAAGACCATGGTGACTCCGAACGCAGCCCCGATGATCACGCGGATCACCCGGTACTTGCCGCCGGTCCGGTCGCGGAGTTCGGCCGGCAGGCTGCGCATGGCCAGGACAAAGGCCACCAGGATGATGGTTTCCACAAGTACCTGGGTGAGGGCCAGATCCGGTGCGCCCTGGAGCGCGAACATCAGGGCGATCCCGTACCCGGTCACTGACACCATCAGCACAGCGAGGAACCGTTTGTTGGCCTTAACCGCGGCCAAAGCGCCGATCACAATCCCTGCCCCGACCACCGGCTGCAGCGGCGAGTAAGGGTCGATGAAGTACAGGTTGTCGGGAAGCGGCTTGCCCGCCAGCAGCATGGCCGTCAGCGGCAGGACGAATGCCACGGTGAGGATCACGGCGAGGTAGAAGTACAGCGAACCACGCTGCGTGCGGCCCGTGATCCAGACGGCGGTGTCATCCAGGGCGCCGATGGTGAGCTGGTAGATGCGGTCGCCGTCGATCCAGCTGGGCACGCGGGACTGCGCGCGGGCCACCAGGGTTCGTCCGAAGTACATCGCCAGACCCAGCGCGAACGTGAGGGCCGTCAGTCCCAGGGATGCCGTGAAACCGTGCCACAGCGCAAGGTGGCCTGCCTGCTCGGCCGGTGTGCCGGCGTCGGACGCGGTGGAGGCGAACAGCGCCGCGTAGGGCTGGACCCAGGCGTCCACCGGCGCCGGCCAGAGGCCGGAGACGATGCTCAGGAGGCTGAGGAGGGCCGGGGCCGCCAGGAAGGAAGGCCTGACCGCCTTGAACGTGGTCCGCTCAATACCCGGCTTCACCGCGAACGCTCCCCACATAAAGCGGGCACTGTAAGCGAACGTGAGAATGGACCCAATGACAATGCCCACGAGCACCACCATGCTCCAGGCCTCGCCGTCGGATGCATGGTGGACAAAGGCTTCCACAACGGGTTCCTTGGCCACGAACCCTGCGAGCAGCGGGACACCGGCCATCGAGGCGGCTCCGATGCCGGCCACAATTCCGAGCGCGCGGGACTGCCGGAACACGCCGGACAGCTGGCGGACATCCCGGGTCCCCGCCTGCTGGTCGATGATGCCAACCACCAGGAAGAGGGTGGCCTTGAAAAGTCCGTGGGCGAGGAGCATCGCGAGCCCTGCTAGGGCTGCATCCGGCGTGCCCAGGCCCGCGACCATGGTCAGGAACCCCAGCTGGCTGACGGTGCCGTAGGCCAGGATGAGTTTGATGTCGGTCTGCCGGAGGGCCCGGTAGCCGCCAACCAGCATGGTGGCCAGGCCCAGCCCCAGCACAATGGACTGCCAGTACGTGGTGTCGGAAAACCCCGGGGCGAGCCGCGCCACCAGGTAAATCCCGGCCTTCACCATCGCCGCGGCGTGGAGGTATGCGCTCACCGGGGTGGGAGCCGCCATGGCTCCGGGAAGCCAGAAGTGGAAGGGAACCAGGGCGGACTTACTAATGGCGCCCGTCAGGATGAGTACGACGGCGGCAGCAACGGTTGCGCCCGAAGGTCCGCTCACCAGGGTGGGAGCCTGCGCCAGAACCGCCGAAATCCGGTAGGTTCCGGCGCTCTGCCCCAGCATGATCAGCCCCACCAGCATGGCCAGTCCGCCCGCGGTGGTGACCATCAGGGCCTGCAGCGCCGAACGCCGGGCCGCCAGCCTGGTCCGGGCGAAGCCAATCAGCAGGTAGGACAGGATGGTGGTGAGTTCCCAGAAGATGAACATCAGAAGAAGGTCGTCAGCGATCACCAGGCCGAACATCACTCCGGCGAATGCGAGG
Source organism: Pseudarthrobacter sp. S3 (assembly GCF_050156905.1). Taxonomy (NCBI): domain Bacteria; kingdom Bacillati; phylum Actinomycetota; class Actinomycetes; order Micrococcales; family Micrococcaceae; genus Pseudarthrobacter; species Pseudarthrobacter sp. S3. The sequence continues at coordinate 3,922,962 of NZ_CP189583.1, forward strand.
AATTGGGCGCCGAAGCCGCCGAGGTCCTGGTCCTTGGGGCTGAAGTACCGCGCGGAATATACAAGCGCCAAGGCGCCCACGCCCAGGATAAGGAGCGACATCACCCAGGCGAGGGGATCGAGCCGGAAGGCGAATTCAAGATCCAGCCCGGGAATCCACGGGAAGACTTCCGAGACCGCGCCGGCGTCCGAGTACACGGCGCCGTGCTGGAACAGCAGCCAGACGAACGCAGCAGAGGGCACAGCCGCCAGCGCGTAGAAAGCGTTGCGCCCCCACACCCTGAAGAGAAACGGCGCCACGGCGGCCACCGCAAAGTGCACGGCAAGAACTGTGATCACTGGTATCTCCGCAATGTCAGGGATTCAATCGTCAAAAAGTCAGGGCAGGCGGTTCATGTGTCAGGTTCGGTGGCCACAGTTTAGCAAGGCAGCCCTGACAGTTCCCCGGACCGGACCACGCCGCCCTGGAATTTCCCCGGTGCCCGGCGTACCATCACCGCCCTGTTCGCCACGGGCGGATACGATTCAGGCTATGAACACCGCCAGCGCTCCTGAGGCCATGCAGCCGTCAACGGAACTCGCGTCCGAAACCCACGCCACCAGCAAGGGCCGGGTGCTCGCCTGGGCCGCCTGGGACTGGGGTTCGGCGGCCTTCAACGCAGTCATGACCACCTTCGTCTTCACCGTCTACCTCACCTCCAACGCCTTCGGTGGCGAAGACCAGGCTTCTGCCGTTCTTGGCAGTGCACTGGCCATTGCGGGGATCGCCATCGCGCTGCTTGCTCCGGTGACCGGGCAGCGCTCGGACAACGGAGGCCGCCGGAAGCTGTGGCTTGGGGTCAACACGGCCGCCGTGGCCATCCTGACGGGCCTGTGCTTCTTTGTCTTCCCTCGGCCGGAGTTCCTTCTGCTGGGCGTTTCCCTCATCGCGCTGGGGAATGTGTTTTTTGAGTTCGCCGGCGTCAACTACAACGCCATGTTGGCCCAGATCTCCACTCCGAAAAACATCGGCAAGGTCAGCGGATTCGGCTGGGGCATGGGCTACCTGGGCGGCATTGTGGCATTGCTGATTGTGCTGCAGCTCTTTGTGCAGCCGAGCTTCGACTGGTTCGGCGCCTCCACCGAGGACAGCCTGAACATCCGGCTGGTAGCTGTGTTCTCCGCCCTGTGGTTCTTCATCTTCGCCCTGCCGGTGCTGTTCGCTGTCCCTGAACTCCCGCGGCCGGAGCGGGCCCAACCCCTGGGACTCCTGGCCTCCTACCGCCTGCTGTTCCGGCGGATCAAGGCAATCTATGCCACCAGTCCGCACACCATCTATTTCCTCCTGGCCAGCGCCGTCTTCCGCGACGGCCTCGCGGCCGTGTTCACGTTCGGCGGCATCATCGCGGCCGGCACGTTCGGCTTCGAATTATCCGAAGTCATCTTCTTCGCCATCTTCGGGAACGTGGTGGCGGCCGTGGGGGCGGTCATCGGCGGGTTCCTGGACGACCGGGCGGGGCCCAAGGCCGTCATTGTGGGTTCCCTCGTGGGGCTGCTGATCGCAGGGACCATGATCCTGGTCCTCGGTAACGGGGACTACATCTTCTTTGGCGCGGCGTGGGCAGGCAGCACTACGTTCTGGGTCTTCGGACTGTTCCTGTGCCTGTTTGTGGGGCCCGCCCAGTCCTCGTCGCGGGCGTACCTGGCCCGGCTGGCACCCCACGGCGAGTCCGGCGAGCTGTTCGGCCTCTACGCCACCACCGGCCGCGCCGTCAGCTTCCTGGCTCCGGCGCTGTTCACCCTGTGCATCGTGCTGGCCACTCCGTTGGTAGCGCCCGGCGAGGCCCAGCGCTGGGGCATCCTCGGCATCACGGTGGTGCTGCTCGCCGGCCTGCTGGTTCTGCTCCCGGTGAAGTCGCCGGACAAGACCGCCATCGCCGTCGTTCCCGTGTCCTAGCACCCCCGCCGCCCTGCGCACACCCAACCGAAAACCGTTTGTGGAGACTAGGCTGGGTTGTATGAACGTGGACGAGACTGACCTCCCCGGCCTGGGCCGTCGGAAGGACTTCATGACCGCTTCCGGCCGCCGAATCGGCGTGGTGGAGCTGCGGGAGGGCACGATGGAACTCATCGTTTCCACCTGGGATGATCCCGACACCTGCCAGGCGTCGATTCCCCTGACCGGGGATGAGGCCGCCGCCCTGGGTAACCTCCTGGGCGGGCAGCACCTGGCTATGAAACTGACTGAAGAGCACAAGGAGATTCCGGGCATCGTGACCCGGCAGTTCTCCATCGCTCCGGAATCGCCGTTCCAGAACCAGCCCATGGGAAAGGCCTGCATCCGCACCCGCTGCGGAGTCTCGATCGTGGCGATCATGCGTGAAGGAGAGGTGCTCCCGTCGCCGGGACCCGACGTCGTCCTTCACTCCGGTGACCTCCTGGTCGCAGTGGGAACGCAAGAAGGCCTCGATTCGGCGGCCGACATCCTGCGCAACGGCTGAGCGCCATGGACCCGATGGCCCTGACCCTCATTGAACTGGGGGCCGTTGTGTTCTGCCTTGGCCTCCTGGCCAGGCTGGCCGGACGGATCGGAATGTCGCCCATCCCGCTCTACCTCGTTGGCGGACTCGCCTTCGGCGCAGGCGGCGCGGTCAAGCTCGAAGGCATGCAGGAATTCGCACATCTCTCCGGCGAAATCGGCGTGATCCTGCTGCTGCTTATGCTCGGTTTGGAATATACGGCTGCCGAGCTCTTCACCGGTCTGCGTAGGTCCTGGCAGGCCGGTGTTCTTGACCTGGTGCTGAATTTCATCCCGGGCGCGGGGCTGGCGCTGCTGCTTGGCTGGGGCCTGGTGGGCGCGATGGTCATGGGCGGTGTCACGTATATATCGTCCTCCGGGATCGCGGCCAAGGTCATCACGGACCTGGGCCGGATCGGTAACCGCGAGACCCCCGTGGTGCTGTCCATCCTGGTGTTTGAGGACCTGGCCATGGCCGTGTACCTGCCGATCCTGACCGCAACCCTTGCCGGCGTCGGCTTCCTGGGCGGGCTCACTACCGTGGGAATCTCCCTGGCAGTGGTCACCGTGGTGTTGATGGTGGCTCTCCGCCACGGCCACCGGGTATCCCAGGCCGTGCACAGCGAAAATTCCGAAGTCTTCCTGCTTAATCTCCTCGGCGCTGCACTGCTGGTGGCTGGCGTAGCATCCGCCCTGCAGGTTTCGGCCGCAGTGGGCGCGTTTATGTTGGGCATCGCCATTTCGGGGGCCACCGCCCACAGCGCCACCCGGATCCTGGAACCGCTGCGGGATCTCTTTGCAGCCATCTTCTTTGTGGCCTTCGGGCTCAACACCGACCCGACCACCATCCCGCCGGTGTTCGGGTGGGCCCTGATCCTGGCGGTCATCACAGCCACCACCAAGATGCTCACAGGCATCTGGGCCGCCAAGCGGGCCGGCATTGCCCGCCCGGGGCGCTTCCGTGCCGGCGCCGCCCTGATTGCGCGCGGCGAGTTCTCCATCGTGATCGCCGGGCTGGCCGTGGCGTCAGGCGTGGTCCCGGACGAGCTCGCCGCCCTGGCAACCGCCTACGTGCTGATCATGGCCATCCTCGGGCCACTGGCAGCGCGCTATGTGGAACCGGCGCTCAAGGCTTTCGGTGGATCGGTCCGGTTGCCCGCAAAGGCGTAGGCCCCGGCCCAACCACGCACCCGGCGCCTCACCCCTCGCTGAAGCGGCTCAGACCTCGGTGCGGTGGAAGTTCAGGTGGCTTCGGCTGGCTGTTGGCCCGCGCTGGCCCTGGTAGCGGTTGCCGTATTCGCCCGAGCCGTATGGGAACTCAGCTGCAGAGGTCAGCCGGAAGAAACACAGCTGGCCGATCTTCATGCCGGGCCAGAGCTTGATGGGCAGCGTGGCCATGTTGGAGAGCTCCAGCGTGACGTGGCCGGAAAATCCCGGATCAATAAACCCTGCGGTGGAGTGGGTCAGCAGGCCCAGGCGGCCCAGCGAGGATTTGCCTTCCAGCCGCGCAGCAATATCGTCAGGCAGCGTGACAGTCTCGTAGGTGGAGCCCAGCACAAACTCGCCGGGGTGCAGGATGAACGGCTCTCCGCTCTCCACTTCCACCAGCCGGGTCAGCTCAGGCTGCTCTTCCGCTGGATCGATATGCGCGTACTTGTGGTTGTCGAAGAGTCGGAAAAACCGGTCGATCCGGACGTCCACGGACGACGGCTGGACCATCTCGGGATCGTACGGTTCGAGGACGATCCGTTGGGAGTTTAGTTCGGCACGAATGTCGCGGTCAGAGATCAGCACCGTCCCAAATTACTATGTGTTGTCCACAGCGCACACTTTTTCGTTGTTGCTGTTGCCTACTGGGGCTAATGTTGCCTCAGAATGACACCGCCGGATGGTCTCCCGGTTGGTACAACTGAACTGATCTGGGGTTGGTTTTGAATAAATTTGCGGCGCCCGCCGTTGTGGCGATGCTATGTGCGCTCGCGCTGGTGTCCCCGGCCGCCGGCATGTATTCCGGCCCACCAGTGGATGGTCCGTCGGTCCAGGTGGGTGCCCTGGGGCCGCGCACGGTCAAGTTGGGCCCGGCGGGAACAGCGGACGACGGCGGCGCACCCGACGTTGGAACCGGCACCGGTTCCCTACTCGCCCCAGCCGTGGAACCGGTGATCACACCGGCCTCGCCCGCCGGAGAACTCGCCGCAACGGCGACCGCTGCGGCAGCGGCTGCACCCGTGACCACCACCACCGAAGCAATCGCGCCCGAGCCGCCTTCCATCCCACCGCTTTGGGCCCCCGACTCTGAACTTGCCAACAACACAACCGGGACTTCCACGCTGCAGGCTCTGGCCCCCCCGGTCCCCGCAACCGAGTCCCTCACTCCCGGATCGCTTGGCACCGAGGCCTTGGTGCCGGACAGCAACACGGGCGCCATCCTCACGGTTTTCAACGAAATCAATAAGTACCGGGTGGCCAATAGCCTGGCCCCGGTCAAGTACCACCCCACGGTCGCCGGCATGTCGCAGGAGTGGTCCGACAGCATCGCATCCCGCGAAGTCATTGAACACCGCGCCAGCTTCTGGACCGACCCCCGCGCCCTGAACCCCAACAACGGCGCGGGTGAGGTCATTGCCATCCGCACGGACCGCAACGCGGCACAGCTAGTGGAGTGGTGGAAAAACTCGCCAGGCCACAACGCCATGCTGCTCGATCCGCGGTTCAACGTCATGGGCGCTGGGATCTCCTACACGAACAGCCAGTACACCATCTGGGGCGTGGTGAACTTCTTCGGCTACACCACCCTCCCCGCCGGCACAGTCACCTCCCCCGGAGGCAGCTCCGCCGGCGGGGGCGCGTTCCCCGCCCCAGCGCCAACCCTGTGCGATCCCGCCGTCAAACACATGCCGCCCACCCTGGACCTGACCAGCGCCGCCATGAACAGTGCAGCTGATCTGGTGACCATCAACGCCTCAGGCCAGCTCATCAACCGCCCCTCCACAGGGAACGGGACCTTTGGTGCTGCCAAGGTCATCGGTTCCGGATTCGGAACGGCCAAGGAGGTGTTCACCACGGACTGGGACCGCGACGGCGCCTATGACCTCCTGACCCAGTGGAACGACGGCCGGCTGACGCTGCACCGGGGGATCGCCACCGGGGGGTTCCAATCCTCGTTCACGCTGGGCTCAGGCGGCTGGGAAACCATGACGCTGGCCGTGGGCGGCTGGTGTGCCAACAACCGGCTTCCCCAGCTGGTGGCCCTGGATACCGCCGGCACCGTGTTCCTCTATCCGAACGTGGGCCTGGCCGACATGTCCACGCGCACCCAGATTGCCACCGGCGTATCGGCCAGGAAGCTCGCCATGGTGGATTATGACGCCGACGGTTTCCAGGATCTCCTGGCCATAAAGTCAGACGGCGGTGTGCTGCTTTACCGCGGAGCTGGCACTCCGGTGCCACGCGCCGAAGCCCGCCTTACCGTCATCACCGGCTGGACCGATGTCACGGGAATCCGTCCGCTGCGTGACGTGACAGCCCTGAACTCCACGGGGGTGGCACTGCGCCGGGCCAATGACGTGGTGCAGTACTGGAACCTGAGCACCGGAACGCTGGCGTCGCCGTCGAACATCACCGGAAGCTGGGCAGGCCAGCGGCTGGCGCAGTAGCCCTTAGGCCGCCGACCGCACTTCCAGGACATCCTTGAGCCGCGCGAGCTGGGACACTTCGGCCTTGATGGCGCGCTGGATGCGGGTGTTCATCAGGCCCAGGAGGCTCTTGGGCTGGTATTCGAGGGCGAATCTGACCCTTGTGCCGGCCGGTTCGGTGCTGAGGTAGTAGCCGCCGGAGTGCTGCGACGGTCCGGAGATCACCCGGAACTGGATCTCGGCGCCAGGCCTGGCCTGCGTTATTTCAAAGTCGGCGGAGACGGTCCGGCCTGACCGGCCCGTGGTGGCCTGGCGGTAGACGGCTCCCTTGGTCCCGGCGGCACCGGACACCAAGCTGATGCTGCGGATGCCCCTGCGCCATTGCGGAAGGTTCATGCCGTCCACCAGGAACGTGTACACACTCATTGCGTCGCACCGGATAAGCACCTCGTGCTCTGCAAATGCCATGGGAGTCCTTAGTTAGCGCGGTCGGTGGTAGCCCGCACCACCCCCATGACACCGCAGCTAACGGGTTCAGAGTAGCCACTCGGCCCGTCCCGGACCTAGCCACCGATGGCGCCGTTATTGAAGAGTTACTGGATGACGCGGCGGGTAGCGCCCATCCCGGCGGACACGCACGCGGTGCGCGGCCACGGTTGCGGACGCTGGATCGCATCTGCGCTAAGCTAAGTTCTGCCCCGCTCAAAACGGGGCGATGCGGCTGTAGCTCAATGGTAGAGCGCTAGCTTCCCAAGCTTGATACGCGGGTCCGATTCCCGTCAGCCGCTCCACAATCTTCGAATCATGGTTTTCGCCGCGCCGCAGCGAGTTCTAGCTGCTCCGGGCCTTCCTGATGTCCCGTTCCACGGCCTTCTTCAGCGTCGCAAGCCTGGCCGCCTCCTGTTTCCGATAGGCGCCCTCCTTGACCCCGGAAAACATGTGCCCGATTCCTTTGGGAACGTACTGCGCAGTCACGGTCAGCCGGGTGCTGTCCGCCACGGGATACACCACGCACGAACAGGTGATGGTTTCCGTACGGGTTTGGTGCGTTTCGGTCCAGGAACGGTCCGCCACCAGGTTGTCGACATGGAGCACCACGCCCTCCTGGCCGGTAACTGCCGAGCGGGCCTGGACGTCCACGCAGAACGCGTAGACCTCCGGCCGGCCACAGGCGACAAGGACCGTACTCTCAATCGTGATGGTTCCCATGATGCTGTACCCGTACTTCCGCAGGCCTGCCCGGCACAGTGCCCAGAGCGCTATTTTCACACCGGGAACCCTCGGGCACAATGCTTGGCGCGCCGGCGGGTCGGTTCGAACTTTTGTCCGGTCATCCTCCGGTGGCCGTTAGGCCCTGCGGTGTATCGTCAGAAGTCAGGAACCTCTTCGGTTCCGCTACAGGAGCAATCATGGCTGACAAGTCCCCGCGTCAAGCAGCATCCAAAAAAGCCGGCAAGTCCATCAAGGAAAAGCGTGCCGACAAGCGGGCCGCCGGAGCCCCGGCCACCTCCCTGGACGTTACGTCCAAGGCCGCAAAAAAGAAGTGAGTGGCAAACAGAGCCACCTGACCCTGGGCGTCCTGGCCTCCACGCGGAAACCGGACGAACGCCGCCTCCCCATCCACCCCCTGCATTTCGAGCGGATCGCGCCGGAACTACGCCAGCGCATCATCCTGGAGCAGGGCTACGGCGAGCGCTTCGGCGTCTCGGATGACCACCTCGGAACCTTGGTGGGCAAAATGGCCACCAAGGAATCGCTGCTGGCGGAGGCCGACGTCGTCCTCCTGCCCAAGCCGCAGCCGGAGGATCTCGCGGAACTGCGGGACGGCCAGATCCTCTGGGGCTGGCCGCACTGTGTCCAGGACCGTGCCATCACGCAACTGGCCATCGACAAGAAGCTCACGCTGATTGCCTTCGAAGCGATGAACCACTGGGCGAGTGACGGCGGTTTTGGGCTTCACGTGTTCCACAAGAACAACGAGCTGGCCGGGTACTGCTCCGTACTTCACGCGCTCTCGCTCACCGGATCCACCGGGGACTACGGCCGCCGGCTCAGTGCCGTGGTGATTGGCTTCGGTGCCACCGCCCGCGGCGCCGTGACCGCGCTGAACGCGCACGGCATCCACGATGTCCAGGTGCTCACCAACCGGGGAGTCGCCGCGGTCGGCGCCCCGATCCACTCGGTCAACATCGTCCAGTTTGATCACGACGACAAGGCCCCCTTCCTCAGCCAGGTCATCACGGAGCGGGGCCGGGTTCCGCTGGCGCCGTTCCTGGCCGAAAGCGACATCGTGGTCAACTGCACGCTGCAGGACCCGAACAATCCGCTGACGTACCTGCGGACTGAGGATCTCTCGGCGTTCAGCCCGGGCAGCCTTGTGGTCGATGTGTCCTGCGACGAGGGCATGGGCTTCAGCTGGGCCCGCTCCACCACGTTCGCCGAACCGATGTTCACCATCGGCGACCACATCAACTACTACGCGGTGGACCACAGCCCGTCCTACCTCTGGAATTCCTCCAGTTGGGAGATCAGCCAGGCCCTGCTGCCGTTCCTTGAGACGGTCATCGGCGGCCCCGCCGAGTGGGACGGGGACGAAACCATTTCCCGCGCCATCGAAATCCGCGAGGGCGTGGTCCTCAACAAGGACGTACTGGAGTTCCAGCGGCGCGAAGCCGAGTACCCGCACCTGCCCGCCTAGGCGGCGCTAAGGGGCCGCTGCGCCTACACCGCGGCCCCTGAGGCTCGGCCCTTTAAATTCAGGCCTTCTACGCCTGGCTTCTTACGCAGGATTCTTACGCGGCAGCCTCACGGCTGATGATCCGCAGCGGGTGGCGGCGGTCCTTAAGGTCCACCCTGAGTGCCAGCGCGCCCTTTCGGGCCAGAACGACGCCGACAGTCGCCGCGGCGAGCGCCGGCACCCCGCCGGAGACCATGAGTGCCACGTGCGGGTCCACGTGCTCCGCGATCCAGCCGAGCATGGGCCCGCCGATGGCCTGGCCGCCGATCAGCACCATGATGTACAGGCTCATGACCCGGCCCCGGATGCCCATGTTGGAGCTGATCTGGACCAGCTGGTTTGAACCGGTCAGGAACATCAGGCACCAGAATCCGGACAGGACCATCACCACGCTGAACCACGCCATGGACGGCGCCAGCGCGGCCAGGCACAGCATCAGGCCGTACATTCCGGCGCAGAACACCACGGAGCGGAGCCGCAGCTGGCGGCGCCGGGTGGACGCGACAGCACCGGCCAACGCTCCGAGTGCCACCAGTGCGTTCAGCAGGCCATAGCCGCCGGCACCGACGTCGTACACGTGGTCCGCGAAGGCGGCGAGCAGGACGGGCAGGCTCATGGCGAAGACGGAGATGAAGCCGGCCATCAGCCACGGCCAGTAGATGCTGGGTTTGCTGAGCGCGTACTGCAGCCCCTCACGCAGCATGCCCTTTTTCTTGGGGGCGGGAGCGCTGAGGAACAGCTGGTCCTTGCGCAGGAGCAGCAGCATGGTGACCGTGGAGCAGCACGCCAGCGCATTCGCGGCGAAGGCCCAGCCTGCGCCGACGGCAGTGAGCAGCAGTCCAGCCAGCGCCGGGCCGATCAGGCCGCCCAGTTGGAACGTGGTGGAGTTGACGCTGATGGCGTTTCGCAGGTACCTGGGACCTACCAGCTCGTTGACGAACACTTGGCGGGCGGGCTGATCCAGTACCGTGACCAGGCCCAGCAGCAGCGCGATGACGTAGACGTGCCACACTTCGATGACGCCGGTGAGGGCAAGCACCGCGAGTGCCGCCGCGAGCACCGCGGCCAAGCTCTGGCAAAGGATGAGGATCCTGCGCTTGGCGAACCGGTCCGCCATCATGCCGCCCCAGGGACCCAGAAGCAGCGACGGCATGAACTGCAGAGCCACCGTGATGCCCACGGCGGTGACGGAACCGGACAGTTCCAGCACCAGCCAGTCCTGGGCGATCCGCTGCATCCAGAGGGCGATGACCGCGACAAAGTGCCCGATCGCGAAGATGCGGAAATTGGGGACCCGCAGGGAGATAAACGTGTGCCGCCAGGGAAGGTGTTCACTGACGACGGCGATGGGTTGGGTTTGGATGGAAGCGGCGGAGGCGGAGTCGATGACGGGCTGGCTGACGGTTGCCGACGTTGGCGGTGGGGGTGCCACAGGGATGTCCTCAGGGAAGCGGGCGGACTGGGATGCTTCCCACGCTAGGCTGGTCCCAGGTGATTATGTAGCCCTATCGCGTCTATAACTACCATTAGAAAACGTAATGTCTCCCACTCTGACGTGGGTGAACAGCCGGCCCGGCAGCCAAGGAGTCCATCGTGTTCGAACCCGCCCAGCTCCGCTCCTTCCTTGCTGTGGCCGAGACGCTCAGTTTCACCAAGGCAGCGGAACGCCTGGGCCTGGCACAGCCCACAGTCAGCCAGCACGTCCGCAAGCTGGAGACGGCCGCCAAACGCATCCTCGTCAGCAGGGACACGCGCGATGTCCGGCTCACGGACAACGGGGACGCGATGGCCGGCTTCGCACGCACCATCCTTGCGGCCCACGATGCCGCCACCCGGTACTTCTCCGGCTCGGCCATGCGGGGTAGGCTGCGTTTCGGCACGGCAGATGACCTGGCCATCACCGGCCTCCCCCGGATCCTTCGTGAGTTCCGGCAGGTCTATCCACAGATCAACCTGGAGCTCACCGTTGGCCAGAGCGACCAGCTGTACAAGAAACTCAACGCGGGCCAGCTGGACCTGGTGTTTGTGAAGTGGGTGGCCGGCGTCAAGGACGGCACAGTGGTCCAGCACGACACCTTTTCCTGGGTGGGACTGGACCAGACGTCCCTGGAGCCCGGGGATCCCGTACCCCTGATCGCCTACCCCTCCCCCAGCCTTAGCCGGAAACTGGCCATCGATGCGCTGGAATCAAGCGGCCGGACCTGGCGGATCACGTGCACCACCCGGCAGATCAGCGGCGTCCTGGCGGCACTCCGGGCAGGCATCGGCGTTGCCGTGATGCCGACGTCGCTGGTTCCCGAAGACCTGAAAATCATCACCCGCCGGTTCGACCTGCCACCGGTGGGCGACGTCGATTTCACCCTCATCCGCAACCCGCTGGCCAACGCCGAGGTGATTGATGCGCTGACGCAGGCCATCCTCGGACGGACGCTCAAAAAGTCGGTCTGACCGAATTGGCCGCAGGATTCAGGGCTGGAAACGAACCATTGAAGTAAAAGTCCGCCTCCTCTATGCTGGATTATCCATGGGGTCAAGCAGTGGCCGGTTCAACACTACGAGTGCGCCCTGTAGCCCATGATGCGGACGCACTCGGGATAGGCAGCCAATGACGACAGCCGAGAATACCCATTTACATACGGTATATACCCCCCAGCGGCACAGCACTGCACGGCCGCTGGTCACCCATCATTCCAGCCACAACACCGGCATTTCCCGGGCCGCCGAGTACATCGGCAAGCCTACATGCGACAAGTGCGGCACGGATGAGTTCATTTACCTCGAGTCCTACATTCCGCCGGTGTACCGGCGTGACGGGGCGGTCAGGACACTGGGCGAAGTCGCCTACACCTGCACCCGTTGCGAAAATTTCTCCGCCCACAATGTTCCTGCATCGTGGACTCCCCCAGGCTGGTATCTGGGCTAATTACCAACGGTCTCCAGGCTCGCCCCGGCGCAGCCACCTGATCATCACTCAACCCTTCACCAGCGAAGGCCCGGCAACCGCCCAAAAGCGGCCACCGGGCCTTTTCGTGTTTGTCGGGTCTTAGTCCGCCCGGGATCCGGCCTGGACCAGCCCTAGATCAGCGACGCCGAGAGGTGGTTCGGGGTGCCGAACCGGTGGGCCGTGATGCTGATGGCCTGCTCGTGCAAGAACGGCAACAGCTCCACCCGTCCGGCCTCGGTGACCGCGTGGGCGTAGATCGCCAGGTCCGGACGCCCGTCCGTGGCCTCGGCGAGGGCGGTGGCGTCACCGCGGATCAGGCGGATCCGCGCCCCTGACAGTTTGCCCGCAGCGGCAAGGCGTGCCGCCGAAGCCAGCCAGCCGGCGTCGGACTCTACGGTGACGTTGATGTCCAGCCCGGTGAATACGGCACGCAACTGGGCGGGAAGTTCGACGGCGGCGGAAACCGTGAGGGCCGAACCGGCCAGTACGCCGGCCGCCACGGTCCGCGCCAGGTGGGCCAGCGGGGCACCCTCGGAGAGCCGCACGGTGACCGGCAGCGCCCGATAGCGGAAGATGTTCCGCTCCGCATTGATCCCGGAAACGTCCTTGGCGTTGCCGAACTCATCGGCCCAGGCCTGTGCGTCGGAGGCCAGGGAACGTTGCAGCGTCCCGAGTTCGCCCGGCTGCAGGGCGCCTGCGGCGGCGTTCAGGATACGGCCGACGCCGGCGTTGGTGATCGGGGCGTCAGCAGTGCTGGCTGTGCTGGTCCAGTCACCGAGGCCGGCAAGGTAGTTCGGCCCACCGGCTTTGGTCCCGGCCCCGACGGCGGATTTCTTCCAGCCGCCGAACGGCTGGCGCTGCACGATGGCGCCGGTGATGCCGCGGTTCACATAGAGGTTTCCGGCCTGGATAGAGTCCAGCCAGGTGCCGAGCTCGTCCGGGTCCAGCGCGTGCAAGCCGGCGGTGAGGCCGTACTCCACCTGGTTCTGGATCTCGATGGCCTCCTCCAGCGTGTCAGCGGTCATGACGCCCAGGACCGGTCCGAAGAATTCAGTGAGGTGGAAGTAGGACCCGCGGCGCACGCCGTAGCGCACGCCCGGGCTCCAGAGACGGCCCGTTTCGTCCAGCTTGCACGGTTCCACAGCCCAGGTTTCGCCCTCGCCGAGGGTGGTGAGGGCGTTGAGCAGCTTGCCGTTTGCGGGCTCGATGATGGGGCCCATCTGGCTGGTGGGGTCCTGCGGGTAGCCCACCTTCAGCGAGGTGACGGCATCAACCAGCTGGTTATGGAACCGCTTCGATTTAGCAACAGTGCCCACCAGGATCACCAAGGACGCGGCGGAGCACTTCTGGCCAGCGTGCCCGAACGCGGAATACGCGACGTCCTTCGCGGCCAGGTCCAGGTCCGCACTCGGCGTGACGATGATGGCGTTCTTGCCGCTCGTCTCGGCCAGCAGCGGCAAGTCCTTGCGGAAGGAGCGGAACAGCTCGGCGGTCTCGTAGCCGCCGGTGAGGATCACGCGGTCCACGGCGGAGTGCGAGATCAGCTGCTGACCGAGCTCACGCTCGCCGAGCTGGACCATGGTCAGCACGTCGCGCGGGACGCCGGCTTCCCACAGTGCCTCGACCATCACGGCACCGCTGCGGCGGGCCTGCTTGGCGGGTTTGATCACGACGGCGGAGCCGGCGGCGAGTGCCGCGAGGGTGGACCCTGCCGGGATGGCGACCGGGAAGTTCCACGGCGGGGTCACCACGGTGAGCTTGGCCGGGACGAACGTGGCGCCGTCGACCTTTTCCAGCTTCCGGGCGGACTCGGCGTAGTAGTGGGCAAAGTCCACAGCTTCGCTGACCTCGGGATCGCCCTGGTCGATGGTTTTGCCGGTTTCGCTGGCCATGACCTCCAGGAGGTCGGCGCGGCGGGCTTCGAGGACGTCGCCGGCGCGGTGCAGTATCCTGGCGCGCTCGTCGCCGGTCAGGGCACCCCAGGCCTTGCCCTTCTCGACGGCGGTGGCGATGACGGCGTTCAGGGTCGCCTCGTCGTTGATCGTGGCGGCCTCGACGGCGGCGTTGCCCAGCATGGAGCCTGCCATTCGGCCCAGGATGGCACGGCCCCAATCGCGGTTGGCGGGCAGCGACGGATCGGTGTCGGCGGTATTCTCGAACGAGTCGTGCGGCATCGGCGCGGCCGGGAGGGCGCGGTTCTGCCGGCGGTTCGGGCCCGGGACCTCGCCGTCGAGCGCGGCGAGGGAGGCGAGGAAGCGCTGCTTCTCACGCTCGAAAAGGGATTCGTTCTCGCTGAGTTCGAACACCGCAGACATGAAGTTGTCCTGGCTGGCGCCCTCTTCGAGGCGGCGGATCAGGTAGGCGATGGCGACGTCGAACTCGGCGGGGTGCACCACGGGGGTGTAGAGCAGGAGCGATCCGACGTCCTTCTTGACAGCTTCAGCCTGGCCCTGCGCCATGCCCAGCAGCATCTCGAATTCGATGCCGGATTCCACGCCACGCTGCTTGGCGAGCAGCCAGGCGAACGCGATGTCGAAGAGGTTGTGGCCGGCCACGCCGATCCGGATGTTGCTGATCCGGTCCGGGTGCAGCGAGTAGTTGATGACGCGCTTGTAGTTGGTGTCCGAGTCCTGCTTAGTGTGCCAGGTGGCCAGCGGCCAGTCGTGCAGCGAGGCTTCCACCTGTTCCATCGGCAGGTTGGCGCCCTTGACCACGCGGACCTTGATGGCAGCGCCGCCGTTGGCGCGGCGCTCTGCGGCCCAGCCCTGGAGGCGGATCATGGCGGCGAGGGCATCCGGGAGGTAGGCCTGCAGCACAATTCCGGCCTCGAGGTTCTTGAACTCGGGCTTGTCCAAAATCCTGGTAAAGACCGCGATGGTCATGTCCAGGTCCTTGTATTCCTCCATGTCCAGGTTGATGAACTTGGCGTTCTTCCCGGGTCCGGCGAAGGAGGCGGCCTTGGCGAACAGCGGCGTGAGCTTCTCAACGACGTGCTCCACGGCCTCATCAAAGGCCCAGGCGGAGTGCGGGGCTACGGTGGAGGAGACCTTGATGGAGACGTAGTCCACGTCCGGGCGGGCAAGGAGCGTGTGGGTTCCCGCCAGCCGGCGGGACGCCTCGTGTTCGCCCAGGACGGCCTCGCCGAGGAGGTTCACGTTGAGCTTGATGCCGTCCTTGCGGATCTTGGCGATGGCCGGGCCCAGCTTGGCGTCGGTGGCGTCAACGATCAGGTGGCCCACCATCTCGCGGAGCACACGGCGGGCGATCGGGATGACTACCTGAGGAAGGACCGGGGCCATGGTGCCGCCGAGGCGGACGGCGCTGCGCATGTACCAGGGCAGGAACGCCGGGACCATGGGCGCCAATGCGGCGAGGTTGCGGGCAGCCACGTGGAGGTCCTCCGGGCGGACCACGCCGTCCACGAAGCCCACGGTGAAGTCCAGGCCGTTCGGATCCTTCAGCACACCGGCTAGCTGTTCAGCGGAGGCATCCACGGGGACCTTGGCGGCTTCCGTCAACCAGTGGCGCACCAGCCCGATTGCTTCCCCGGCCAAGGCCTGGGCTTCGGGCACGTGGGACGTGGCTGCAACGGCCGGTTCGGTGGCCGTTTTCCCGGTGAAGACGCCGGGCTCCGTTGAAATGTTGGTCATATCTAACACTCGTTCTTTCCGTTGGTGAGGTGGCTCTTTCCATCAGTATGATCTTCCGATCACGTAAGATAAAGCGACGTTTTCTGAGCAATACAGGTTAGAAAAATCGATGCTTTGGATTGCCGTCCTAACGGTCAGGAAATAGCCGCATTTTGGGCAAGCCTCTCGCGCTTAACGAAGGATTTTGGGCAACCCCCTCTCACTTCCTGAAAACGGACGAACCCTCCCCCACAGGACGTGAGAGAGGGTTTATCGTTCGCGCCCCGAAAGTGAAAGAGCGAGGGTTGGGCGGGGAGGCCGGGGTCAGCCGAGGGGCCGGTGCATTTCCACGGCTTCCTCGTGCCGGGGACTATTAGGGTTCATCAGCGAGTGCTTGCGGCCGTAGCCGAAGTAGATGACCAGGCCAATGACGAGCCAGACGACGAAGCGCGCCCAGGTCTCCCAGTGCAGCTGGAACATGAGGAACGCAGAGGCGAGCACACCGAAAGCGGGAATGACCGGCATCAGCGGCAGGCGGAAGGTGCGCGGGGCGTCCGGCTTCTTATAGCGGAACACGATAACTGAGAAGCAGACGACGACGAACGCGGCCAGAATGCCGATGTTCGTGAGGTCCGCGACAGCCTTGATGGGGAACACCCCGGCCAGCAGTGCGGAGGAGACGCCGGCAATCCAGGTGACGCGCTGCGGCGTACCGTGCCTGTCCGTTTTGGCGAACCAGCCGGGCAAGAGGCCATCGCGGCTCATGGAGAACCAGACGCGTGTGACACCAAGGAGGAAGGTCAGCATCACCGTGAGGATGGACAGCACTGCGAAGACGGAAATGATGGTGGCAATAACGGGCAGGCCCACCCCAGTGAACGCGGAAGCGAAGCCGGCCTTGGGGTCGATGTCCTTGTAGTTCTGCATGCCGGTCAGGACGAGAGTGGCTGCGACATACAGAAGCATGGCGATGATCAGGGACAGGACGATGGCCTTGGGCATGTGCTTCTTGCCGTCCGTGGCTTCCTCGGCCGCCGTACTCATGGCGTCGTAGCCAAACACCGCAAAGAACACTGTTGCCGATCCCGCCAGGACCGGCCCAAACCCGCTGGGCATAAACGGGTTGTAGTTGTTGGTATCGATGTAGAAGATGCCGAGCCCGATGATAAAGAGGATCAGGACAACCTTGATGGCTACTGCAAAGAGTTCGAACCGGCCGAATGCTTTAGTACCACGGGACAGAATCCAAGTCACCAGCAGGCAGACCAGGATGGCGGGAAGGTTGACGATGCCGCCCTTGCCCTCATCCGCCGTCGAGGTCATCCACACAGGCAAATGGATGCCGATGCCGGACAGGAACGCCTCAAGGTAACCGGAGATGCCAATGGCCACTACGGCAACGATCGCTATGTATTCCAGCAGCAGGTCCCAGCCGATGAACCAGCCGATCACCTCGCCCAGCGCAACATAACCGTAGGTGTAGGCCGAGCCCGCCCGAGGGATCATGCCGGCGAATTCCGCGTAGGACAGCGCGGCCGCCGCGCTGGCGAGGCCGGCGATCAGGAAGGAAAACAGCACCGCCGGGCCGACGCCGGGGTTGTCTCCGCTACCGGCAGCCACCAGCCCGGCCAGGGAGAAAATACCGACGCCGATGATCCCGCCCACGCCGATGGCCGTCAGCTGCCAGAGCCCGAGGCTCTTGAACAATCCGCTGTGTTTATTCTCTTCTTCGATGTCGTCAATGGGCTTGCGTCTCATGATCGACTGGGTCATATCTTTAGGGCTCATCAGGTACTCCTGCGTGGGGTGCGGCCCCATCGCGGCGCCCCGGAAGAGGCTGTGACAGGGGTAACTCAGGTACACCAGTATGCAATCGCAATTGCGTTAGATAAAGTGACTACTTCTAACCAATATCCATTAGATTCATCAAGGAATGTGGCTATGCTCGATGTCCGTCGCCTGCGGCTTCTCCGCGAACTGAAGATCCGGGGCACCCTGGCGGAGGTGGCGGAGGCACTGCAGTACAGCCCGTCGTCGGTCTCCCAGCAGCTGGCCCTGCTGGAAAAGGAAGTTGGCGTCGAGCTGCTCCGGAAAACGGGGCGCCGCGTGCAGCTGACGCCCCAGGCCGAAGTCCTGGTGGCCCACACCGCCCAGCTGCTCGAAACCATGGAGCAGGCGGAGGCGGACCTGGCGGCCTCGCTGACCACTGTCACGGGAACGGTCCGTATTGCGGTGTTCCAGTCCGCGGCCCTGGCGTTGATGCCGGACACGCTCACGCGGATGACGGCGGAGTATCCGGAGGTCCGGATCGAAATGATCCAGCGCGAACCCGAAACAGCCCTTCACGAGACGTGGGCACGCGACTTTGACCTGGTCATCGCCGAACAGTATCCGGGCCACGCCGCCCCGCGGTACCCGGAACTGGACCGCATCAAGCTGACCACTGACGCGATCCGGCTGGCCGTTCCGCCGGCGGACTCCAGCCGGCCGCCCATTACGTCGCTCGAAGATACTGCCGCGCTGCCCTGGGTGATGGAGCCCCGCGGCGCAGCCTCCCGGCACTGGGCGGAGCAGGCCTGCCGGAGTGCCGGATTCGAGCCCGATGTGCGCTTCGAAACAGCGGACCTGCAGGCGCAGATCCGGCTGATTGAGTCCGGAAATGCCGTGGGGCTGATGCCGGACCTCGTCTGGACGGGACGGAGCACCACCGCCCGACTGCTGGATCTGCCGGGGCATCCGCGCAGGACGGTGTTCACGTCGGTGCGCCGCTCCAGCGCGCAGCGGCCCGCCATTCTCGCCGCCCGCGAGACGCTGGCAGCCACCGCCATCTCAGTAGCAACGACGGACGACGGCGGCGCGTCCGGGTAGGTGCCGGCCCGCCAGGTCGCTTGCCCGGCGGGCCGTCGGACAGCCTCCGATGCCATGTTCACTACGTCACAGCGCGATCCGAGAGCCGGCGCTAGACTGGGCGGGTTATGAATCGCACAATGTTCAAGTCCAAAATCCACCGGGCCACCGTCACACACGCCGACCTGCACTACGTAGGATCGGTCACCGTTGACCTGGACCTGCTGGACGCTGCCGATATCCTTCCCGGTGAGCTCGTGGCCATCGTTGACGTGACCAACGGTGCGCGCCTGGAGACCTACACCATCGCCGGCGAGCGCGGCTCCGGTGTCATCGGCATCAACGGGGCAGCAGCCCACCTGATGCACGAGAACGATATTGTCATCCTCATCACCTATGCCCAGATGAACGCGGAAGAGGCCCATGCCTACACCCCGAAGGTCATCCATGTGGATAAGGACAACAAGATTGCACAGATCGGTAGCGACCCCGCTGAGTGCCACACCCCGGGCCTGATGCGCCCGCCGTTCGCCCTTAACAACGCCGCCCTGTAGCCGGAGCGTGAGTCCGGGCAGGCACCGCCGCCGCAGCTCCGGAGGCTTTTCTTGGTAGGCGTGCTGCAGGGCTTCTTTGTTGTCTGGTTCATCATCATGGTGGGCTGGTTGGTTTGTGGGCCGCCAACGGATCCTCGGTGACAACGCCCACCAGGTCCTCAGCGGCCTGACTTTCTTTGTGGCCAGCCCGGCCCTGCTCTTCGAGACCCTCAGCAAGGCTCAGCTGGGGGACGTCTTTGCGGAACCGCTGCTGGTCACGGCGGTGTCCGCGGTCTGCACCGCCCTTGTCTTCTTCAGCATCGTGAAGTTCGTCCTGAAGCGCGCGTTGCCGGAAGCGCTGATGTCCTCGATGGCCGCCTCCCTGGCCAACTCCGCGAACCTTGGCATCCCCATCGCCGTCTACGTCCTGGGCGACGCCAGCTACGTGGCGCCGCTGCTGATCTTCCAGCTGGCCTTCTTCACGCCGGTTTTCCTGATGATCCTGGACGCCAGCACCAGCTCGCACCGCACCACGCCCTGGGGATTCATCCTGATGATCCTGCGGAACCCGATGCCTTCAAACTTGTGGTCCACCCGGCCATTGCCTACGTTTTGCCCGCTTCGCCTTGGGTGTCGAAGGCCAGGCGTTGTTCGCGGCCGTGGTGGGCCGGATCCTCGCGGACCTGGCCACGGGGACCCGGCCCGCCCCCGCAGATCTTCTCCGCGGCCCGCGGACACCACGGCCCGTAGCGCGAACGGACAGTTGAGGCCCTCCCCGGCAGGGCCTCAACTGTCCGTTCGCGCAAGGTTACGGCCTCTTGACCTCCGGCCTGTGCCTGTCCAGGATTCGGGCGCAGCGGATGAACCCCAGGTGCGAGTAGGCCTGCGGGTGGTTTCCCAGGTGTGTCTCCGTGCTGGGATCGTATTCCTCGGGCAGCAGGCCGGTGGGGCCGAAGAGGTTCACCAGCTGGTCGAACAGGTCCCAGGCCTCCTCGATCCTGCCCACCGCAACGTAGGCCTCAATCAACCAGGTGGTGCAGATGTGGAAGCCGCCCTCCAAACCCGGCAGGCCGTCGTCGTACCTGTACCGGAACACGGTGGGGCCCACCCGCAGTTCCCGTTCCACGGCGGTGACGGTGTCCAGGAACCGCTGGTCCGTGACATCCAGCAGGCCGGAAAGACCGATGTGCAGGACGGCTGCGTCCAGGTCGGGGCTGTCGTAGGCCACCGTGTAGGACGCGGCCGAGTCATCCCAGCCTTCGCGCAGGACTTCTTCGCGGATGGTCCGGGCCATGGGTTCCCACGACGGGTCCGGCGCCCTGCCGTTCCGGGCAGCGGTCCGGAGTGCGCGGTCCAGCGTCACCCAGCACATCACCTTTGTGTAGACGTGGTGCCGCGGCGGGCGCCGGGCTTCCCAGATGCCGTGGTCCGGCTCGTGCCACCGGGCCAGGACGGCCGCCGCCATCTGCACCAGCAGGTCCCAGTGGTCATCCTCGAGGACACCATTTCGTGAGCTGACGCTGTCGATCAGTTCGGCCACCGGACCGAAGACATCCAGCTGGACTTGGTGGTCCGCGGCGTTGCCGATCCGGACCGGCCGGGAACCCGCATACCCGGGCAGACTGTCAATGACGGCCTCCGTGGACAGGGGCGCGCCCCCGTCACCGAGTACAACGGATGCAACCATTCCGGGCCCGGCGCGTGCTCAAGGATCCGGCCCAGCCAGCTGAGGAACCCAGCCGCCTCCGCCGTGGATCCCAGGTCCACCAGAGCGTTCACGGTCATGGACCCGTCCCGCAGCCAGCAGTAGCGGTAATCCCAGTTCCGTGTGCCGCCGATTCCTTCGGGCAGGGACGTGGTGGGCGCGGCCAGTACGGCACCCGTGGGCTCGTGCACAAGGGCGCGGAGAACCAGGGCTGAGCGGCGGACCAGCGATGGCTTCACAGAGGGCAGCTCCAGTTCCTGCACCCAGCGGCGGGAGTGGAGCGCCACCCCTGCCCGCCGGTCGGTCTCCCCGCCGGGGTGCACCTGCGCAGGTTCGGTGTCGCCGCAGCGCAGGTTGAGGACCACCGGGCCGTCCTGGAGGTTGACCGAAGCGGTGGCCGTGGCGTGGAGGCCGTCCGAGGTGATGGTGAAACTGACGCCCGTGGCAAAAAGGAAAATGGGATCGGAGGTTCCCACCACATGGAGTTCGTCGCCGCGGGCTTCCATACTGAACGGCGCGTTGGCGTAGTCCGGCCGGGGTGCGAAAACGATCTTGGCGCCACCGGTGCCGGAGAGCACCCGGACCAGGCTGGTGATCCCTTCCGGTGCCGGCTCCAGGTAGTCCGTGACGGTCACGTCCGCCCAGCGCGTCTCAACAATCATGGTGCTGTCCACGTAGCGCTGGCCCAGAACTTGCGAGGACTTGAGCGGCTCCACGGAGAAGTGCCCGGCGGCGTCCCCGCCCAGGATGTGGGCGAACAGCGACCCTGAATCCGGGAGCGGGTGGCTCATCCAGCAGACCTTGGCATCCGGAGTGACCAACGCGGTGGAGGATCCGTTGCCGATCATCGTGTGCCGCTCGAGCCCCACTGCGTCCTCGCCGAAAAGCCAGGCCCGCCGCAGCTCGAACAGGAGGGCCAGGATGCGGGCGAAGGATTCCGGGTCGCGCAGCCGGTGGAAAGCACGGGTCTCCCCCTGCCCCACGCGCAACCCCAGGTCAGGGCCGCGGAGCGTAGCGATGGCCAGTTCGTCGCTGTAGGCGTCCCCGGCGTACAGCGCCGCACTGGCACCCAGCCGGGACCGGAGGTTTTCCAGGGCGTCAGCCTTGGCCGGTTCCGTTACCGAGAGGTCCAGGACCGAACCGTCCACAATGAAGAACAGCCCATGCGCTCTGGCGATCTCCCGCGCCGTTTCCGTCACCACCTGCACCACGTCGGGCGAGGCCGGCCGGGTGTGCACGGACACGGCCACCGGCTTCCGCTCGATCCAGATGCCCTCCTGGTATCCCACGGCCTCAGTCAGGGCTGTGCTTACCGTGTGGAGAGTGGCTTCGGTGGCGAGGTCCTGGCTGTGGGCGAAGGCCATGTCCGACTCCGCGCCGTGTGATCCGATGAGATGCACCTCCGCGGGCAGCCGCGACACTGCGGCCAGGTCACGCAGCGAGCGCCCCGAGATAACGGCGGCATGCGTGTTGGGCAGGGCGGCCAGGGCGCGGAGCGCGATCGCAGCGCTCCCCAGGGGAAGGGTCTCGGTGGAGATTCCCTCCGCGTCGCACAGTGTTCCGCCGTAGTTGCAGGCCACCAGCAGCCCGGGGACGCGGGCCAGGACTTTCAGTTCGGCCAGGAGGGTGGGCGTGAAGCCTTCGTCCGCCAGGTCCGACTGGATGAACGTCCGCAGCAGCCCCAGCGGCAGCGATCGGGTCAGCAGGGCGGAATCCGCCACGCTTTGGTTCAACGGCGTAGCCATGCGTGCACTCCTTAAGCAGGGCCTGGCCCGGGAAGGCCGGAGGGGGCAGTTTAATTGTCCGCCCGGACGATTTCCTCCGAAAGTCCCACTTATTGCGGCTGTGTAAAAGTCCGACGGCGGACCTCCCTTCCGCCGCCGGCCCTGCGTCACGTCGTGTCACGCCGACCGGCCGGCGGTCAGGGTCACCCGGCGGTCAGTGTCACCATCGTGAAGCCGCCCGGCGCCACCGTGACGCGTCCGGACGTGGTGCCGGCGTTGTCCTTGGAGCCCTTGACGGGCTGGCCGGCGGAGTCGTACTGGCGCTGGACCAGCACAAACCCTTCCGGCACGCTCACTTTCTGGACCGTGGTGGTTTTGGCCGCGCTGACGTACAGCGTGGAGTCGCCGCCGGAACCGGAGACGGACACCGTGGAGATCAGCGGCTGGACTAGGAGTGCGTCCAGTGCGGCGTGGCCGTCGCTGCCGGCGGCGACCGAGGTCAGGCCGGCAGCGAGGGCCCGCCGCAGGGTGAACGGGATGAGGATGCCGGGTGCGTCGGTGATGCCCTGCGCCCCTGCCCCGCCGTTGGCCGTGGTGCCCAGCGGGCCCTTGGCCGAGGTCCAGGTGGTGGTGCCCGCGGGCGCAATCGCCTGGTTCACGATGGGGAAGATGTTGCTGGGCTGGTCGGCCGCGGGCATCGGAATGGTGAGGGTGCCCCCCGCCTTCAGGTCCACGTAGGCGCCGCCGGAAATGTTGGCTTCACCGGTCCAGGACGACGGCGGCCGCACCACCATACCGGCCCCCGTGATGGTGCCCGCCTCGGCTTCCACCACGCTGAGCCCGTTGGTCCCTTCGGTCACGCTGATCCCCAAGGTCTTGGCCCGGAGTTCCGGGTCTGAGTCGAGGGCCAGCATCGTGAGGAGGGCGTGGACGGTGGATTCGGCGCCGGAGTTGGGGTTAATCCGGCCGTCCGTTTCGATCCCGTCGATGGCCGCGCCTGTGGCCGGGTTGTAGGCGGGGGCGCCGTTGGGGTTGGCGCCGAAGAACCAGCCCGCGGCGATGGCGGCCACGTCCAGCAGGCCCGGGGCATCAGCGGCTTCCGCCGTCGCCACCAGGCTTTGGACGCGGGAGTCCACGCCGTACGCGATCTGGGCTTCGCCGGGAGCGGGGCTCCACGCGTTGTCCGGTCCGCCCGCAGCGAGCAGCTGCGGCGTGAACTGCGCGGTGTCCTTCACGGCTGCCGTCAGCAGGTCGGGCCGGTTCAGGACAGTGGATGCGATGGCCACAGCGGCCGGGGCCATGCCGCCCCACGCATGCCAGAGGCTTTGGGACTTGTTCCACGGCATGATCGCGCCGAACGGCCATTGGGTGGCCGAGCCGGAAGACATCGCGGCCACACCCTCGCTCAGCCGGGACAGCGCCGTGGTGGCCACGGCATCGGACGGAACGGTCTCCACATAGGCGGCCAGCCCCAGCACCGCCTCGGCGGAGGCATCCGCGCCGCCGGCGATGAGCCAGGCCGGAACCTGGACGCCGTCGGCTGTGTCGAACGTGCCGTACTTGGCCAGGGACTGGCGGTTCAGTGCGCCCAGGGAAAGGTGCAGCCGGTCCTGCAGGAACGCGGCGAACTCCGGATCGGTCTCGGCAAACCCTGCGAAGCCTTCGCCCAGGGCCCAGACCGTGCGGGCCAGCCAGTAGGATTCCGCGGAGTCGGACGGGTCCGGCAGTTCCACGGGAGTGGCGCTGGGGTTCAGGCTGCCGTCCGCCTGCTGCCAGAGGATGACGTTGCCGGCGTTCGGGCCGGAAACTGTCTGCAGGTAGGTGAGCGTCCGAAGGTTCTGGAAGGCGTGCTCCTTGCTCGCCAGGTCCCCTGTCTGTTTCCAGTGCCGCAGGTACACCACGGCGGTGCGGGCGATGTCGTCCGCGTTGTAGGCGCCCTGGGTCCAGTCGCCCGTGACCGGGTCCAGATTCCCGCCGCCCACGCGGTCATAACTGCCGTCGTCGTTCCTGTCGGCGTAGGTCCACGGCGCTTCGGCCTCTGGGTCCTGCTCCAGCCGGTAGGTGGTGTGCCCGGTCACCGGAGCCAGCGGAACCGTGTCCAGTAGGAAGTCCAGGTGGTCCAGGTTGGTCAGGCTGCCGCCGTCGGCCAATTCAGGCGACAGGACAGGCGCCGCGGGTGCCGTTACAGCACTGGAGGACGACGGCGGCGCGGCAGGGGCCGCCGTGACGGCACTGGCCTGCAGCGAAACAGCCAGCAGGGAAACGGCCACCGCCGTCACCACCGGCCGCGTGCCCTTCGGTGAAAGCATCACCGTCAGACCCGGTCCAGTTTGGCCACACCGATTTTGGAGTCGGCCATCCCGTAGAACACAAACAGCTGGTCGCCGATTTTCTCAATCGCGGTGGGGAACACCACGTTTGGCACGATCCCGGAAATCTCGTCCTCGGTTTCCGGGGCCAGGAGCGGCTTGTCACTGCGGGCAATCACCTGGGACGGGTCATCCGCGGACAGGATCATGGCCGCCGCGGTGTAGTTGACGTTCTGCTGCTGCTCGAAGGCAGACGCGGCCATCTTGCCGGCCACGCCGTGGTGGATCAGGAGCCAGCCTTCGTCCACGCGGATGGGGGGCGGGCCGCCACCGATCTTCAGTTCCTCAAAGGGAAACTCGCTGAGGGCCACCAGCCGGTGCTTGCCCATGTGCACCAGGTTGCGCAGATCGCGCTCCACGTCGGCCACAGACACGTAAGAGATCCAGATGCCGGGACGGATGTCCGTGACGCCGGCGGGCAGGTGCTCGCCTTCGCCGGGACGGATCCAGCCCAGGTCCCACATGGGGCGGTGCAGCATGGCGTAGGAGGGCACGCCGTCGGGGTCGTTCACCGGCTCCGGGAAGAACACCGCATCCTTGTTGGGAAACAGGTTCAGGTCCATGGAGAGATCGGCCTGATACTCGAAGAAGCACGGGCCCAGCCGCTCCCAGTTCCGGAGGTCCTCAGAGTGGGCGAAGGCGAGGCGGGGTCCCAGCGGGCCATACGCCACGTAGGTCATGAGGTGCTTGCCAAGGGCGGGCACCCAGGTGGTGCGCGGATCCTCGGTGCCGGCGTTGTTCATGCCGCGTTCCCACCCCTCGTCCGGGGACAGGACCACGCCCTCGCGTTCCACGCCGGTGGGCACGCCCTCCTCGTTGATGACCACCTTGGCGAGGCCCACGCGGGACACGTTGCCCGTGGCCACAAGCCGCGGCAGCAGGTACAGCTCGCCGTCCGGGCCGCGGCCGCTGGCGGGGTTGAGGACGCCCTCGGCCTCGAAGTCGTTGCCGGGTTCGGGGGTCATGATGACGCCGGCACGGGTGAGGGTGAAGGGGACAGTGGGGAGTGCAGAAGTGTGAGGGGAAGTCATGGATTAGCCCTTTACGCTGGAACCGATATTGGTGGAAATGAACTGGCGCTGGAAGAAAATGAACAGCGCGACGGCGGGGGCCGCCAGGACGCAGGCACCGGCAAGGATGGCACCGAACGGGTTGGACGCCGTGGCGGCCACGTTGGAGATGTAGTTGGCCAGGGAAACAGCCAGCGGCTGGATGGCCTGGTCCTTGGTGACCAGGAACGGCCAGAGGAACTCGTTCCAGGGCCCGATGAAGGTCAGGAGGATGGCCGTGACGATGGCCGGCCGGACCAGGGGGATGGCGATCTGCCACAGGATCCGCAGCTCCGACGCTCCGTCAATGCGGGCGGCCTCGAACAAGGTCGAGGGAAGCTGGAGGAAGTACTGGCGGAAAACAAACACCGCGGTGGAGTTGATGGCGAAGGGCAGGATCATTCCGAGGTAGGTGTCGGCCAGGCCGTAGTCGCGAACGATCATGACGTACAGCGGAATCTGAAGCAGTTGGAACGGGATCATCTGCACAACCAGCATCAGGCCGAACACGGCTCCGCGGCCCCGGAACTGCATCCGGGCGAGCGCGTAGCCCACCAAGAGGCCGAAGACCACGGTAAAAAGGATCACGCCGCCGGTGAAGATCCCGGAATTGACCAGGCCCTTCAGCAGGTTGATGGAGCCGTTGATGTTGACATAGTTCTCACCCGTGAGGTTTCCGGGGTTCGGGAACGCCCCGCCCACGGAGGTGTCCGGGGAGGTCTGCAGCGATCCGATGAACATGTAATAGAAGGGAAAAAGGAAGACAAAGGCGCCCACTGCGAGCAACAGGAAGCTGCCCACACCGAGGTTAAGGCGTTTTTCGACGCCCGAGTCGGGACGCAGGGCGGCTGCCGATTGTTCCGGACGGCTGCTGGCGCCGTCGTCGTTTTTGGCATTTTGTTCGTTGGTGACAGACACGTCAGTCCTCCGTTCCGCCGACAAGGCGTTTCTGGATCAGGGCAATCAGCAGGACGCCAATCACCAGGACCACGCCCAGTGCGGACGCAACGTCAGGGTTCCCCTGCAGGATGCCCTTCTGATACATGAGGAACACCGGCGACGTCGACGCGCCGTCGGGGCCGCCGCCTCCGGTCAGGAGGTACGGCTCGGTAAACAGGTTCGCGCCGGTGATGGTGGCCAGCAGCGTGACCAGGACACTGGCGGACCGGACGCCCGGAACGGTGATGTTCCAGAACTGGACCCATTTGTTCCCGCCGTCCACGGCCGCCGATTCATACAGCTCATCGGGGATGTTCTGCAGGGCGGCCAGGTAAAGCAGGATGAAGAATCCCAGCTGTTTCCAGGTGACATAGAACGCGACTGTGGGCATGGCCAGCCAGGAGTTTGTCAGCCACGACGGGTTCGGGGCCAAGGGCCCCAACACGGCGTTGACCAGTCCGTTCTGCTGGAACAGGAACAGCCATACTCCGACGACGGCGACGCTGGCCGTCACGTACGGGACGTAGTAGCTGACCCGGAAGAAGGTCTTCAACTTCGTCACCCGGTTCAGGGCGTTGGCCAGCACCAGCGAGAGGATCACCGTCAGGGGAACATTGATGACCAGGAAGACGCCGATATTGGCGAAGGAGCGCAGGACGGCGGGATCTGTCAGGACGGTGACGTAGTTGTCCAGGCCCACGAACGGCCGGTCCACCTTGACATGGGGCGCCGTGAAGAAGAAGTCGTGAAGCGAGATATAGACGGCGTAGCCCAGCGGGTAGGCCAGGACAGCAAAGATGTAGATGACGTAGGGAGCGCTGAACAGCAAGCCCAGCGGCTGACTGCCCAGGAAGTTTTTGCGCTTCCTGGGTGCCAGCCGCCGGTCCGCCGTCCCACCAACCGGTTTCCCCGTGACGGGGTTGCCTTCAGAGGAGCGGAGTGACATTGGGGGTCACGCTACTTCTGGGCTACCAGTTGGTTGATCTTGTCCGCAGCACCTTGGAATGAGGAGTCGATGGCTTCGTTGCCGAAGATCACTGACTTGGACCAGGCGGTGCGGAAGGTCTGCCAGACCTCCACCGAGTTGGCGATGTTGGGAACCTCCACCGTGCGGGCGGCTTCGTCGGCAAACTGCTTGTAGGCGGGGTTCTGGGTGAAGTAGTCAGCGTAGGCCGTGGTCAGGTCCTTGCGCATGGGCATCTGGCCGGTCCCGATCAGCAGCTTGCCGTCCTGCTCCATGCTTGTGGCGAACTTCATGACCTCCCAGGCAGTGCCCTGGTTCTGGCAGGCGCTGTACATGGCCACGTTCTTGGCATCCGAGAATGTGGAGGTCGCCAGCTTGGCAGTGGCAGCAGGGACCGGAACGGCGCCCCAGTTGACCTTGCCCTTGTAGGCTGCGATGGCCCAGGGTCCTGCCAGCGACATGGCGGCCTTACCTTCCAGGAAGGAATCACCCTGGTAGACCTCCTTGGAAGCTAGGTTCTCCTTGTAGAGCGTCTGGAACATGGCGGCTACCTGTTTGCCCTTGTCACTGTTGAAGGTGGCTTTGCCATCCTTCACCAGCGGGGTGCCGTCCGTGTTGGCTGCGTAGAAGGAATAGAAATCAAACCAGGCCTGGAAGAAGTCGCTGGCCGGTGAGGGCCAGAGGGCGTTGGGAGCTGCACCGGTCTTCACGATGGTCCGTGCCGCGTCCAGCAGTTCGGCCTGCGTCCCGAGCTTCGGGTTTGCCGGATCCAGCCCGGCCTTGGCGAAGAGGTCCTTGTTGTAGAAGAGGACCACGGGGTTGGACTTCCAGGGCAGTTGGTAGATCTTGCCGTCCGCGGACTTGTACTGGTCAGCGAGGTCTCCGGTGCGGTCCTTGATGTATTGGAGTCCGTCGGGGAAGCTGTCCAAAGCCACCAGGCCGCCCTGCTTCTGGAACTGGGGCACGGCCACGGGGGCCGTGTTGAAGACCAGGCAGGGCGCATTTCCGGCGGTAATGGCAGCGCCGATCACTTCCTCGGAACTCTTGCCGGCCGGGATCTCCTGCGCGTCGATCTTTTGATCCGCGTGCGCGGAGTTCCAGGATTCCACCATGGCCTTGCCCCACTTCACCTCGAACTCGTTGTTGGAGTACCAGATCTTGATGGGGCCCTTGGCGGTCGTGGGAGAGCTGGAGCCACCGCCGTCGCCACCCCCGCCGCTGCTGCCACAGGCTGCCAGGCCCGCCCCCATTACGGTCAGGGCGGCCACTGACAATATCCGCGTGGCTTTGGTAAAGCGCTTCATTGCGACTCCTTGGTACTGGTCCCGGTGGGGATCTGCTACTGGTTGGTGTGCTTTATTGCTTGCTATGGGGATTGCTGGGGGACTGGCTTGGTGGTTGCGGATGGGGCGGGGCCGGTGGAGGCGCGGATCAGCAGGGAAGGTGCCTGCAGTTCCGTATCCTGGCCGGAGTGCGTGCCGTTGAGCTGGTCCAGGAGGGCCTGCGCAGCAACTCTGCCCCAGCGCATGGGGTCAGTGGCGATCGTGGTGAGGGGCGGGTTGAGGTACTGCGTGAACTCGGCATTGTCGTAACCGGTGATGGACAGATCTCCCGGGACGCTCAGGCCCTGGGCCTGGGCGAAGGACTGGCCGGACGTCGCCATGAGGTCGTTCGCGTAGACAATCGCGGTGGGCCGGGACGGCTGGCGGAGCAGTTCCGCGGTGGCGGCCACTCCCCCGGCCGCCGTGAAATTTGCTTCGGCGAACAGATCCGCTGCGAGGCCGGCAGCAGCCATGGCCGCTTCCCAGGCCTGGCGGCGGCTGCGGCCGTGGATGTATTCCTGGGCGCCGCCCACGTGACCGATCCGGACGTGCCCCAGGGCGAGCAGATGTTCGACGGCGGCCGTGATGCCGTCCGTGTCATCCATGGACACCGCCGGGAACGGTGAGTCCGCATCCGGCCTGTTAAGCGTCACGGCCGGCAGCTTGAGCTCGCGCAGCAGGCCGATCCGGGAATCGTTGTGCCGCACATCGGTCAGGATCACGCCGTCCACGCGGCCGCCGTCGGCCAGTTTGCGGTAGGCCCGCTCTTCGGCACCGGGGGCGGTGGCAACGCTCAGGACCAGCGTGTAATCGTGCTCGGCGAGGGTGGTTTCGATGCCCGCAATGAACGCCGGGAAGAAAGGGTCCGTGCCGAGGAGCTTGGGATCGCGGGCCACCACCAGGCCCAAGGCGTACGCCTTCGCGGAGGACAGTCCCTTGGCGCGGAGGCTCGGCTTCCAGCCAAGCTCTTTGGCGACCTGGAGGATCCGGCCCCGGGTGGCGTCGCTGACGCCGGGCTGGTTGTTCAGCGCATAAGAGACAGCACCTTTGCTGACGCCGGCCGCGTGGGCGACGTCGCTAATGGTTACTGCCATGATGTGGGGCCCTTCGGGTTTCGGGTCCCGTGACTCACGCCACTGAACCGGTTCAGTAGCTCTACTTAACCGGTTCAGTAGAACAATGTCAAGGGCCCGGCGGACCTACGGATACGAATCGCGTCACGCAGGGCACGCTTTTGGACCACGACGGCGGCGCCCGCCGCGTGATTCCGGGGGACCCCGCCGTCGGGCCTTCCAAAAGGTGCGTGGCGTGACACGGTAAAGTCACCGCTCGCTGGTGGCTGCCCGGGACTAGACACGGGCCAGCCCGGCACCCTCCGCGAGCAGCTCCACGGAGCGGATTCTGGCCTCGGTGCCGGTGTTCTGGTGCGCCACGATCAGTTCGTCGGCGCCGGAGTGCTTGGCGAACCCGTCCAGGTAGTCGAGCACCACATCCGGGGTTCCGATGGCCGAGTACGTCATCATCTGCGAGACGTGCTGGCCCTGTGGAGAGTCCAGGATCATGTCCGCTTCGTCGTCGGAGAACTCGCGCCCGCCGCCGAAGAACAGCGAGACACGGGCGCGCAGGGTGGCCCGGAAAGCCGCCTGCGCTTCGGCAGCGGTATCGGCGGCAACCACGTTGACGCCGGCGATCACGTGCGGGGTGTCCAGCTGGGCCGACGGCTTGAATTCGCTGCGGTAGACCGCCACGGCATCCTGCAGGGCGTTGGGCGCGAAATGCGAGGCGAAAGCGTACGGGAGGCCCAGCTGGGCAGCCAGGCGCGCGCCGAAAAGCGATGAACCCAGAATGTACAGCGGGACGTTGGTGCCCTTGCCGGGGGTGGCCTCCACGCCCTGGATCCGCGTGGGACCGGTCAGGTAGCCCTGCAGCTCCAGGACGTCCTGCGGGAAAGTGTCCGCGGACATGGGGTCCCGGCGCAGCGCGCGCATGGTGTTCTGGTCGCTGCCGGGGGCGCGGCCCAGGCCAAGGTCGATCCGGCCGGGGTGCAACGTTTCCAGGGTGCCGAACTGCTCGGCTATGGTCAGCGGCGAGTGGTTGGGCAGCATAACGCCGCCGGCACCCAGCCTGATGGTCTTGGTGTGGGCGGCCACGTGGGCGATCAGCACGCTTGTGGCCGACGACGCGATCGCGGACATGTTGTGGTGCTCGGCGTACCAGATCCGCCGGTAGCCAAGCTCCTCGGCACGCTGCGCCATGGCCACGCTGCCCGCGAAACTTTCCGCCGCCGTCTGGCCTTTGCCGATAGTTGCCAGATCAAGGATGGAGAGGGGAAGCGTCACGTCGGTGCCGGCCTTTCAATGCTTTTCGTAGGGTGGCCGGCCGGGTCGCGGCGGGCGCACAGTGGACAACGACGGCGGCGCCCGGGATATTTCTGCCGGTATTAAACCAACGCGGGGTCACATCGCGCCCATCCTGGAGGACTTTATAGGCGCGATGTGACCCCGCGTTGGGTTGGACTCACGAATCAGACGGCGCAACCCCCAAGGGCGATTGATGAATCAACGGCTGCGATCTGCTTCTGAACGTCCCCGAGCCTGGCCTGGAGGGCGGTGACAACATCCTTCTGTGCTTTGACTGCGTCGTTGCTCGGCTTCTTCTGGCCCTGGAGTTCCCGAAGCTTCGTCTGCGCCGCTGTAACCTGCCCGTCGAGAGTGGTCAGTTGCGATTGCAGGGACGCCAGGTTTGCCTCTGCGGCGCTGATTTCCCCGTTGAGCTGGTTGAGCTGGCTCAGCAGCGGAGTCACGCGTGTCTGCAGGGCCAGTACTTCCGCTTCTTTGGCGGTGATCTGGGCGTTGACGTTGGCCAGGTCGGCTACGAATTTGTCTGCGATCTGGTTGAGCGCGGCGATCTCGCTGGTCTTTGCCGTCACGGCACTGTTGGCCCCATCGACTGCAGCCTGAAGGCCGGGAAGCTGGCTCTGCAGGGCTGCGAGCTCAGTCTTCTTCGCTTCCACTGCGGATTCGGCCGCGGCCTGGGCCTGTTGGGCGTCGGCCAGGACGGACTTCCGTGCATCCAGGACGGCCTGCTGGTCGGTGATGTACAACCGCAGCAGCAAGTCGCCGCGTGAGGGCAGATTTTGATGAGGCGATGGGCATTTCTAGCTCCTGAGACCGTAGGGGCAGCCAGCTCCGGCTGCAACACAGTTCCCAGCGTATTTTGGGCATCCTCCCCGGCACACGCGTAGTGGTCACCTGTCTTTTTGGCGTGAGTACTCGTTTTTTGAGGGGAATCGCCGGGCCACTACTCGCTTCGGCGGCCCCGCTAAGCTAGCGGCATGGACAACAAAACCACTGCCGAGAAGCTCGCCACCATCCAGAAGGGCTACACCCTGGAAGGTGCCACCATCGAGTTGGGCGCCGCCATTGTTGACGGCGAACTCCACAAGGAAGCCCAGGTCCGCCTGCCGCTGGCCATGATGAACAGGCATGGACTGGTGGCCGGCGCCACCGGCACCGGCAAGACCGTCACGCTGCACATGATGGCCGAGCAGCTGTCCACAGCCGGGGTTCCCGTGTTTCTCGCGGACATCAAGGGCGATCTTTCCGGCCTGGCCACGGCGGCCGCCGGCAGCGAGAAGCTGAAGGCGCGCACCGACAGCATCGGCCAGGCCTGGGCCGGCAAAACGTTCCCGGTGGAGTTCCTGGCCCTGGGCGGCGACGGCAACGGCATTCCGGTCCGTGCCACCATCACCTCGTTTGGCCCCATCCTGCTCTCGCGCGTGATGGAGCTAAACGACACCCAGGAGTCCAGCCTGCAGCTGGTCTTCCACTTTGCGGACAAAAACAACCTCGAGCTGATCGACCTCAAGGACCTTCGCGCGGTCATCCAGTTCCTCACCTCGGACGAAGGCAAGGACGAGCTGGAGGAACTGGGCGGCCTGTCCAAGGCCACCGCCGGCGTCATCCTGCGCGAACTGGTGAACCTGGAAGCACAGGGCCTGGAACGGTTCTTCGGCGAGCCTGAGTTCGACACGGCCGAGCTGCTCCGGACCGCACCGGACGGGCGCGGGGTTATCACCTGCCTGGAGCTGCCCACGCTGCAGACCAAGCCGATGCTGTTCTCCACCTTCCTGATGTGGCTGCTGGCGGACCTGTTCGAGGACCTCCCCGAAGCCGGCGACCTGGACAAGCCCAAACTTGTGTTCTTCCTCGACGAGGCCCACCTGCTGTTCAACGGCGCATCCAAGGCATTCCTGAACGCCATCACCACCACTGTCCGGCTGATCCGTTCCAAAGGCGTGGGGATCTTCTTCGTCACCCAGACCCCCAAAGACGTCCCCGCCGATGTCCTGGGCCAGCTGGCCAACCGGATCCAGCACGCTCTCCGCGCCTTCACGCCCGAGGACGCCAAGGCCCTGAAGGCCACCGTGTCCACGTTCCCGGTCAGCGACTACGACCTTGAGGAAACCCTCACGTCCGCGGGGATCGGCGAGGCCGTCATTACCGTTATGAATGAGAAGGGTGCGCCGACGCCGGTTGCCCACACACGCCTGCGCGCCCCGGAATCCGTCATGGGTCCGAGCACCGAGGAACTCGTCAAAAGCACGGTGGCCGGGTCAGCGCTGCTCGCCAAGTACGGAACCGCCGTGGACAACGTCTCCGCGTACGAGAAGCTCACCGGCAAGACCGCGACTCCAACCGGCGGAGCCGCCCCGGGTCAGCCTCCGGCTCCGAGGGCTTCCGGGCTGTCACGTCCGGGCCAGGCCGGTTCGGGCCAGGCCGACGTCGACGCCGAGGCCCGCAGGATCGAGGAGGAAATCCTGGGTCGGCCCAGCAGCCGGCCCGCGCCGGTGCCCGATCGTGGCGCCGGCACTGATGCGCCCTCGCGGCGTGCACCGGAGCCTGCGGCCCCTGCCAGCGGCGGCATGGCGGGAGACCTCGCCGGAGTACTCGGCGGGGCCCTGGGCGGCGGGTTGAAGAGCATGGCCCGTTCCCTGGGTACGCAGCTTGGCCGGGAACTGCTCCGCGGCGTTTTCGGCACCTCGTCCCGGCGCCGCCGGTAGCAAAAACCGGACGATGTCCGCCCTGGCTTTCCCGCCGTCGGGCGTCAGGAAAGCCGCCGCCCCCTGCTACACGGGGCGGCGGCAACACCTGTGTTCAGCGGGCTTGCAGGTAACGTAAGGGAAGTGCAGATGAGTCAGGCGTTGGTGAGGATGGCAGCAGCGTGGCTGCTTGGCCTCATGCTTGCCGTGGCCGCGGCCATCGTTGGGGTCAACGTGGTGAACAATACGGTGGCCAGTCCACAGCAGCCTGTCCGGGAATACCTGGACGCCCTGCACGAGGGCGACGGCGGCAAGGCGCTGGGCCTGTTGCGGGCCACGGTGCCGCCCAGCAATGCCGCCATGCTCGACGGCACAGCACTGCAGACGGCCGCTTCCCGCCTGGCGAACATCACCATCGGCGATGCCGAAGAACGCTCAGGAAACCAGGTCGTGGTACCCGTGCAATACACGATCGATGGCAGCAGGCTTCACACTGAGTTCCTGCTGGAGAAGACCGGCACCGAATGGCTGTTCTTTAATACGTGGGCGTTTGTGCAGTCGCGGCTGCCCACAGTGGGCCTGACGGCAGTGAACGCCAGCGAAGCCAACCTCAACGGCGTCCCGGTGAACATGCCCCAGGGCAGAAATTCATTCGCCGTGTTCTACCCGGGCGAATACGAGGCATCCCTGAATGGTGAATACTTCGCTGCTCCCGCCACGCGCGCCACGGTGACGTCCCGCGATGTCCCGGTGGCTCCCTTGAACCTGCTGACCGAGGCCACCGACCAGCTGCGGAAGGACGTTGGTGCGAAGGTACAGGAGTTTCTGGACACCTGCGCCGCCGAAGCCGTGAAACAGCAAAAGCTTCAGCCGGACTGCCCGTTCTACTTCGCCAGCAACAACAATGTGGACGACGGCACCATCAAGTGGACCATCACGAAGTACCCGGAGATTTCCATCGAGCCCTTCGATGGCCGCTGGGTGATTGCACCCCTCGACGGGAAGGCCAAGGTGGAGGCGGTCCAGCAGAGTTCCTTCACCGGCGCATGGTTCCCGCTCAACGAGGAGGTGGACTTCAGCTTCACCACCCGCCTGGACGTCGCCGGCGACACCATCAGGGTCACCCCGCTGCTGAGCTACTAGCCCGGCGCCGTTGGCCCGGCTGCCGCGAGACGCAAAAGGCTGCCTCCCGTGACACGAGATCCTGGGAGGCAGCCTTTTCGCCTAAAGCACGACGACGGTGATCAGTCCATTCCGCGCAGGTCCAGGACCAACTCGGTGTCGCCGTCGTCCGTCAGGAGAACCGGGATGCCCCAGTCCTGCTGGTACAAGTGGCAGGCGGCGTGGTCCGGAATCTCACCGTCCGCATCCTCCGGGCCGTCGCAGGCGGCGGCACGGGCGGTGATGTGCAGGACGCCTTCCGGAATGCCGGAAGCCAGCTCCAGTGTCCGGAGCAGACCCACCGAGGTCCCACCGCCGGACACAAGCAGCTCCGGTGGGGTGGAGGAGATCTTCAGCTGCGTGGGGTCTCCCCAGCGGTCGTCGAGCTTCTGCCCCGTGGGCGCGCTGAAACGCACGGTCAGCTCGAGCAGCCCGGGGGCTACCGGGCTCTTGGGCCGTTGGGTCTGCGAGGCGCCCTCGTCAACCTGCTGGGCTTCCTTGGGGATGGGCACGTAGACCAGCTGATGCCTGTTGGCCTCCACCACTACCAGCAGCGGTTCGGAGCCTGCGGCGTGCGTGTGGTCCACAATCACGTCGGAGGGTTCCGAGAGTCCGCGGGCCAGTGTGGACACGGTCCCTGCGGCGGGATCGTAGCGCCGCACGGCACCGTTGTACGTGTCGGCGATGGCAATGGAGCCGTCAGGCAGGACAGTGACGCCGAGGGGATGCTGGAGGCGTGCCTCGGACGCGGGGCCGTCGCGGAAGCCGAAGTCGAACAGGCCCTTGCCCACGGCTGTCTCCACGGTGACCGTGCCGCCGTCGTCAATGATCAGTTTGCGGAGGGCTGACGTTTCGGAGTCCGCCACCCAGATGTTGCCGTCGGCGTCCTCGGCCAGTCCGGACGGCTGCGCGAACCAGGCTTCGTGGGCAGGGCCGTCCAGCAGGCCCTCCAGTCCGTTGCCGGCAATAATTGCCACTGCGCCGGTGACGGGCTCGAAGCTGAAGATCTGGTGCGTGCCGGCCATGGCGATCACCACAGCGTTGAGCCTGGTGGACCAGACAACGTCCCAGGGCGAGCTGAGGGACACTTCCAGCGGATGCTCGGTGAGCTGGCCCGTAAACCCGGCCGCGTCTTCGTCCACCCGCGCGGGGCCGGTTTCCAGCAGTCGCTGCACGCCGTTGCCAACAATCGTCGTGGCGTTGCCGCCCGTGAGCGAGAGTCCCCTGAGCCGGTGGTTGACGGAGTCTGCAATGACGACGTCGTATCCCGCCTTCGCTGCCACCTCTTCCGGAAGCAGCACCAGGCCCTGCGGTTCGTTGAACCGTGCGGTCGTTTGGACCGAGTCGACGGCGGCGGCCGGGCCGTCAGCGTGGCCCCTGGCCCCGGAGCCGTAAGTGCGCAGCACCGTCTGGAAGTCGTTGCCCAGCTCCACAAGACGGTGGTGGCCCGTGTCGGTTACCAGCCAGGAACCCCCGGTGGCGGTGTCCGCGGCAGCCGGAGTCCCGCCGTCGGACGTTCGCTGCCCAGCTGAACCCTGCGCGCCTGAACCGGTTCCCGCTGAACCGCGTCCCGCCGGCAGGAACAGTGCCTTGCCGGGGAAGCGCAGCGTGCCCGAGGTGGCTTCCGGCGCCACGTAAGGGCCGGAGCCGCGGTGGATCGTGCCCTTGGCCTCGTGCTCGGCGATCAGTTCGGGGATGAGCACGGCCAGGCCGTCAGCGTGGCCTTCACCGGACAGGTGCGCCACGATGTAGCCCTCGGGGTCGATGACCACCAGCGTGGGCCAGGCGCGCGCGGTGTACGCCTTCCAGGTCTCCAGCTCGGGATCGTCCAGGACGGGGTGGTGGATCTCGTAGCGTTCCACGGCGGCGGCCAGCGCCACGGGATCTGCTTCGTGCTCGAACTTGGGTGAGTGCACGCCAACGGTGACCAGGACGTCGGAGTACTGTTCCTCGAGCGGGCGCAGCTCATCGATGACGTGCAGGCAGTTGATGCAGCAGAAAGTCCAGAAGTCGAGCAGCACGATCTTGCCGCGCAGGGCTTCGAGGTCCAGCGATTTGCCGCCCGTGTTGAGCCAGTTACGGCCAACCAGTTCGGAGGCGCGGACCCGGAGTTGGGTACGTACGGTTTCACTCATCAGCGGCCTTCCAGCTTTGAGTTGCGTTCAGCCAATCTGGCATCACGTTCAGCCAATTTGGCAAACATATCGTTGTAAGCAGTGAGATCGGCGTCGTTATTCCTGTCGGCCGCCCGATCGGTCCGTTTGGACTCCCTGGCATCGGACCGGGACCACATGATCGCGACGCCGATGGCCACCAGGAGGGTGGGCACTTCGCCGATGCCCCAGGCCACGGCCCCGCCCATTTGCTGGTCCAGGAGAGCGGACGGCCCCCAGGCACGGCCAAGGTTGCCGAAGTAGTCGGCCGCCAGCAGGCTGGTGCCGCCCATGATCGCGACGCCGAAGAACGCGTGGAAGCCCATGGTCGCCAGCAGCAGCAGCAGGCGCATGGGATATGCTGCGCGGCGGGGCAACGGGTCCGTGCCTATCATGCTCAGGATGAAAATGTAACCCGTGAGCGAGAAGTGCACGATCATGATCTCGTGGCCCACGTGCTCCCGCATGGCAAAGCCGAACGCGTCCGAGTAGTAGAACAGCACGATCGAGCCAGCGAAATTTGCCGCGGCGAAGAGCGGGTGCGTGACCAGTTGGGAGAACTTGGAGTGGATGAACACGAGAAGCCACTCGCGGGCCCCCCGGGTACCGTCGCCGCGTGCAGGCAAGGCCCGCAGTGCCAGCGTCACCGGGGCTCCGAGCACCAGGAAGATGGGGGCCACCATGGTCAATGCCATGTGGTCCACCATGTGCGCGGAGAACAGGATCCTGCCATAGACCGACGGCGGCCCGGACGTGATGTAGGTCAGCACCAGGAGCCCGATCACCCAGTTCACGGTGCGGAACCACTGCCACTTGTCGCCGCGTCGGAACACCTTGGCAACGCCCAGGAAGTAGGCAACCAGCCCGAAGAGCACCACGGCAACCCAGAGCCAGTCAAAGCGCCACTCCGTCAGCCAGCGTTCCGGCGTCAGTTCAAGCGGCAACTCGTAGCCGGTGATGATGAAGGCCGGCGAGGCATCGGGTGCAAACGTGGTGGGCTGCGGCGGGGCCGATCGGCTCAGGGCGACGGCGACACCTGAGGTGGCACCCATAATCAGGAGTTCCACAAGTACCAGCTGCCACAGCACACGGCGCGAGGATATTGCCGAGCCTTTGCGGCCCAGCTGCGGGATGACCCATTGCCGGTGCATCAAACCGATGCCGCCCAGGACTACGGCGGCCGCCGACTTCGCAAGGATCAGTTGGCCGTAGGGGGAACCAAGGAGGTCACCCCAGTTGGTGATGCGGATGCTGGCATTGATAACGCCGGAGGCAAAGACAAGCACGAACGCGAAGCCGGCCAGGGAGGAGAAACGCCGCAGCGTCGGTTCGGTGATGTCGGCGGCGGTCCCGGGTCTCGAACCGGCCAGGATTCCGGACAGCAGCGCCAGGACAATAATGCCGCCAACCCAGGCGCTGACGCCCACGAGGTGCAGGCCGAGGGAGTTGATGGCGCCTTCGTGGTCCGACGAGCTGGAGGAGTGGCCGATCAGCGCGGCAGGAACCAGTCCCGCCAGCGCCAGGATCAGCGTGAGCGCAAGGCCGCCAAGGGACCTGACGCCAAACAACGCGGTAGTCACCACGGCCGCGATGATGGTCACGGTCAGCCATGCCCGGCCGGTATCGATGTCCGTCATGAAATACACCAAGGCGCGGGTGAATTCGGCGTCCCCGCCGACCGCTTGGCCTGCAACGTCTGAGTAGGTGAGGACCAGTACGGCCACCGCAGACAGCGTCCAGGCAGCACCCGCCGCGGCGGCAATGGCCAGGCTCCGGGCGAAGGCCGGGTGTTCCGGAGCGTCCCCATGCTGCTGGTTTCGGGACCGGGGCCCGGCAGACCTTGGCAGGATACCGACGGCGAAGATCAGTGCGCCGATAACTGTCGCCAGTGCCACGTTGTGGATGGCCTTGCTGACGGGAAGCCCCCATCGGACCAGGGCTCCGGGGTCAGAGACCTCACGGGCCGCAGCCGCGCCGGAGAAAAGGAGTGCCGCCACCAGCCCCAGGAAGAGGGCAGCGAGGCCCGCGAGCTGCCACGGCCGGGAAATCCCCAAGACGCCGCCACCCCGGGCCGAGACGCCCCCGACGGGGCCTGGCTGGGGTGCTGCGGGACGGGATTTTGCTGCAGAAGACACGTATCCATTGTCCGCTACCGGTGCCCGCGCGGCGAATCGGCTTAAAGCAAAGGAGCGGCAACCCTTAGGTTGCCGCTCCTTTGCTGGTGTTGCTGAAGAAGACTACTTCTTCTTGGCGACTGCAGCCTTCAGCTTGGAGCCGGCGGTCAGCTTGACGCTGTGGCCTGCTGCGATCTGGATGGTCTCGCCGGTCTGCGGGTTGCGGCCGGTGCGTGCTGCACGGTCGGTGCGCTCAACTGCGAGCCAGCCCGGGATGGTGATCTTCTCGCCAGCGGCGACGGAAGTCTCGAATACCTCGAACAGTGCATCGAGGACGGAGTTGACGGCTGCCTGGCTGGTGCCGGCCTTGCCTGCTACCTCTGAAACAAGTTCACTACGGTTCTTAGCCATTGATGTCCTCCTGGACGGTCACGATTTCTGGAGCCTGAACGCGGCATGCGTGCAAGCCACTCTTCGAAAACTTACCAGCTTGGGCCCGCGAGGACCGCAAATTCCGCGTGTTTCCGCGACTTTTTGACTGAAATCACCGGTTTTCCGCGGAATTGTGGTGGAACTGCGGGGGAATTGCGCCCACAGCGGACGGTCCTGCAGTTCCTGCAGTGTTCCGGGGGACCCACTATCAGTTCCTGCAGCGTTCAGTCGGACGCTCTGCCAGTTCGCGTGGTGGGTTGTGCAGTGTACGATGCCGGCGGGTTGGGTGGGGTGCCGACCGGGGCTTGCTGCGTGTGGTGGGTGGGGTGTCGGATTTCATTGCCGGGCGGGGTTCTGTGTGCCGGCTGGCGGGTGTTTGTGGTCTTGGGCGGGTGGTTTTTGGGGGTTGGGTGGTTAACGTGGGAGAACCCCCCAACCTGGTGGTTGGGGGGTTCTCGACCTGTAATGATGTTCCGGCGGTGACCTACTCTCCCACACCCTCCCGGGTGCAGTACCATCGGCGCTGTGGGTCTTAGCTTCCGGGTTCGGAATGGGACCGGGCGTTTCCCCCACGCTATGACCGCCGTAACCCTTTTACCCGTCACACCCCGAGGGGGTGTGTGGGAAATCAGTGGTTACAACATGCTTTGCTGCAACTTTTGGTTGCAGGTGTGGTGTTGTTATTATGTTGTGTTTTTTGTTCCCTGCAACGAACCCGTGTCGGGTTTGTTGTTTGGGAACCACATAGTGGACGCAAGCAGTCTTGTTATCTTCGTACCAGTGCTTGGTGTGAACGTCTTTTGAATGCCGTTCACGCATTGGTGTGTGGTGTAAGTTATCGGCCTATTAGTACCGGTCAGCTTCACGAGTCGTTAGTCCTCGCTTCCACATCCGGCCTATCAACCCAGTGGTCTGGCTGGGGGCCTCTCACACACAAGGTGTATGGAAATCTCATCTCGAAGCGAGCTTCCCGCTTAGATGCTTTCAGCGGTTATCCCATCCGAACGTAGCTAATCAGCGGTGCACTTGGCAGTACAACTGACACACCAGAGGTTCGTCCGTCCCGGTCCTCTCGTACTAAGGACAGCCCTTCTCAAATTTCCTGCGCGCGCAGCGGATAGGGACCGAACTGTCTCACGACGTTCTAAACCCAGCTCGCGTACCGCTTTAATGGGCGAACAGCCCAACCCTTGGGACCTACTCCAGCCCCAGGATGCGACGAGCCGACATCGAGGTGCCAAACCATGCCGTCGATATGGACTCTTGGGCAAGATCAGCCTGTTATCCCCGAGGTACCTTTTATCCGTTGAGCGACGGCCATTCCACAATGTACCGCCGGATCACTAGTCCCGACTTTCGTCCCTGCTCGAGATGTCTCTCTCACAGTCAAGCTCCCTTGTGCACTTACACTCGACACCTGATTGCCAACCAGGCTGAGGGAACCTTTGGGCGCCTCCGTTACTTTTTAGGAGGCAACCGCCCCAGTTAAACTACCCATCAGGCACTGTCCCTGACCCGGATTACGGGCCGAAGTTAGATGTCCAAAGTGACCAGAGTGGTATTTCAACGATGACTCCACCCGAACTGGCGTCCGGGCTTCAACGTCTCCCACCTATCCTACACAAGCCACTCCGAACACC
Source organism: Pseudarthrobacter sp. S3 (assembly GCF_050156905.1). NCBI lineage: Bacteria > Bacillati > Actinomycetota > Actinomycetes > Micrococcales > Micrococcaceae > Pseudarthrobacter > Pseudarthrobacter sp. S3. The sequence continues at coordinate 3,964,396 of NZ_CP189583.1, forward strand.
AATACCAAACTATAGTAAAGGTCTCGGGGTCTTTCCGTCCTGCTGCGCGTAACGAGCATCTTTACTCGTACTGCAATTTCGCCGAGTTTATGGTTGAGACAGCGGGGAAGTCGTTACTCCATTCGTGCAGGTCGGAACTTACCCGACAAGGAATTTCGCTACCTTAGGATGGTTATAGTTACCACCGCCGTTTACTGGGGCTTGAATTCTCAGCTTCGCCGTGAGGCTAACCGGTCCTCTTAACCTTCCAGCACCGGGCAGGAGTCAGTCCGTATACATCGTCTTGCGACTTCGCACGGACCTGTGTTTTTAGTAAACAGTCGCTTCCCCCTGGTCTCTGCGGCCCCGATCCCCTCCCACCAGCATGTGGTGTTCAAGGTTGGGGCCCCCCTTCTCCCGAAGTTACGGGGGCATTTTGCCGAGTTCCTTAACCATAATTCTCTCGATCGCCTTAGTATTCTCTACCTGATCACCTGTGTCGGTTTGGGGTACGGGCGGCTAAAACCTCGCGTCGATGCTTTTCTCGGCAGCATAGGATCACCAAATCCCCCCGTGAGGGGGTCCCATCAGATCTCAGGCATCATGAACAGCGGATTTGCCTACCGTTCGCCCTACATCCTTAGACCGGGACAACCATCGCCCGGCTTGGCTACCTTCCTGCGTCACACCTGTTAATACGCTTGCCTCCCAGGATCAGGTCCCGCGCTCCACCAAAACCCACATCACCCCAAAAGGGTGGGCGGGCAGGTATCGGGCGGTTAGTATCCCCTGTTCAACATGGACGGTTTTTCGCCGGTACGGGAATATCAACCCGTTGTCCATCGACTACGCCTGTCGGCCTCGCCTTAGGTCCCGACTTACCCAGGGCAGATTAGCTTGACCCTGGAACCCTTGATCATTCGGCGGACGGGTTTCTCACCCGTCTTTCGCTACTCATGCCTGCATTCTCACTCGTGTAGGCTCCACCGCTGGTTTACACCGCGACTTCACTGCCCACACGACGCTCCCCTACCACTCCAGACGCCTGAACCAACCCACAAGGGGCGGCTTAGCTAATATCTGAAATCCACAACTTCGGCGGTGTACTTGAGCCCCGCTACATTGTCGGCGCGGAATCACTTGACCAGTGAGCTATTACGCACTCTTTTAAGGATGGCTGCTTCTAAGCCAACCTCCTGGTTGTCTTCGCAACTCCACATCCTTTCCCACTTAGCACACGCTTAGGGGCCTTAGTTGGTGGTCTGGGCTGTTTCCCTCTCGACTATGAAGCTTATCCCCCACAGTCTCACTGCTGCGCTCTCACTTACCGGCATTCGGAGTTTGGCTGACGTCAGTAACCTTGTAGGGCCCATTAGCCATCCAGTAGCTCTACCTCCAGCAAGAAACACGCAACGCTGCACCTAAATGCATTTCGGGGAGAACCAGCTATCACGAAGTTTGATTGGCCTTTCACCCCTACCCACAGCTCATCCCCTCCATTTTCAACTGAAGTGGGTTCGGTCCTCCACGACGTCTTACCGTCGCTTCAACCTGGCCATGGGTAGATCACTTCGCTTCGGGTCTAGATCACGCCACTGCAACGCCCTATTCAGACTCGCTTTCGCTACGGCTTCCCCACACGGGTTAACCTCGCGACGTAACACTAACTCGCAGGCTCATTCTTCAAAAGGCACGCCGTCACACCCATACAGACAAGCTGCAGATGCTCCGACGGATTGTAAGCACACGGTTTCAGGTACTGTTTCACTCCCCTCCCGGGGTACTTTTCACCTTTCCCTCACGGTACTGGTCCGCTATCGGTCATTAGGGAGTATTTAGGCTTATCAGGTGGTCCTGACAGATTCACACGGGATTTCTCGGGCCCCGTGCTACTTGGGATACTCTCCAGGCGGCACAAAACATTTCGGTTACGGGGCTCACACCCTCTCTGGCCGGCCTTTCAAGACCGTTCACCTATGCCTGCACATCACACCTCACCAGTCCGGCAGAACTGATACGGAAAGTCCCACAACCCCGCCCATGCAACGCCCGCCGGCTATCACACATGGAACGGTTTAGCCTGATCCGCGTTCGCTCGCCACTACTAACGGAATCACTATTGTTTTCTCTTCCTGCGGGTACTGAGATGTTTCACTTCCCCGCGTTCCCTCCACACACCCTATGTGTTCAGATGCGGGTCACCAGGCAGATCGCTCCCCTGGCGGGGTTTCCCCATTCGGAGACCCTGGGATCAAAGTCCGGTTATCGACTCCCCCAGGCTTATCGCAGATTCCTACGTCCTTCTTCGGCTCCTAATGCCAAGGCATCCACCGTGTGCTCTTAAAAACTTGACCACAAAAGATCAAAACGCTAATTTTCGAGAGAACCACGAAAACCACCCGGACACCACCACCACAACCCCAAAAGGCCACAGCAACAGACGCCCGGACAGATCCAGGTTCATATATTCTTGGAAATTGCTTCTTATAAAAGATGCTCGCGTCCACTATGTAGTTCTCAAACAACAACCCCAAACCACACACCCCACACACAACCCCAAAAGGTCAACCGTGCGATCGATGCAGCCAGGAAACCAGAAACAAACAAACCCGACAAAACACACCACAACCCAAAAGGCCGCAGCACATCCCACCGGCCCTGTTGCCTCAGGACCCAACAGTGTGCCAAACACTAAACCACCCACCCCCAACCCACACCGTTCCAGGACACCCTCAAGAGGACATCCGTACTAGGCAAGGAAAGAAACAAGCAGCCGCTATCCGTTGATATTCCACCCTTGAGCACCCGCCGCAGAACAATCGTCTGCGCAACGGGCATATACTCCTGACAACCCCACCACACGGACAGTACATCCGGCGCGGTGGCTGTAGGTGCTCCTTAGAAAGGAGGTGATCCAGCCGCACCTTCCGGTACGGCTACCTTGTTACGACTTAGTCCCAATCGCCAGTCCCACCTTCGACAGCTCCCTCCCACAAGGGGTTAGGCCACCGGCTTCGGGTGTTACCAACTTTCGTGACTTGACGGGCGGTGTGTACAAGGCCCGGGAACGTATTCACCGCAGCGTTGCTGATCTGCGATTACTAGCGACTCCGACTTCATGGGGTCGAGTTGCAGACCCCAATCCGAACTGAGACCGGCTTTTTGGGATTAGCTCCACCTCACAGTATCGCAACCCTTTGTACCGGCCATTGTAGCATGCGTGAAGCCCAAGACATAAGGGGCATGATGATTTGACGTCGTCCCCACCTTCCTCCGAGTTGACCCCGGCAGTCTCCTATGAGTCCCCGCCATAACGCGCTGGCAACATAGAACGAGGGTTGCGCTCGTTGCGGGACTTAACCCAACATCTCACGACACGAGCTGACGACAACCATGCACCACCTGTAAACCGACCGCAAGCGGGGCACCTGTTTCCAGGTATTACCGGTTCATGTCAAGCCTTGGTAAGGTTCTTCGCGTTGCATCGAATTAATCCGCATGCTCCGCCGCTTGTGCGGGCCCCCGTCAATTCCTTTGAGTTTTAGCCTTGCGGCCGTACTCCCCAGGCGGGGCACTTAATGCGTTAGCTACGGCGCGGAAAACGTGGAATGTCCCCCACACCTAGTGCCCAACGTTTACGGCATGGACTACCAGGGTATCTAATCCTGTTCGCTCCCCATGCTTTCGCTCCTCAGCGTCAGTTAATGCCCAGAGACCTGCCTTCGCCATCGGTGTTCCTCCTGATATCTGCGCATTTCACCGCTACACCAGGAATTCAGTCTCCCCTACATCACTCTAGTCTGCCCGTACCCACCGCAGATCCGGAGTTGAGCCCCGGACTTTCACGGCAGACGCGACAAACCGCCTACGAGCTCTTTACGCCCAATAATTCCGGATAACGCTTGCGCCCTACGTATTACCGCGGCTGCTGGCACGTAGTTAGCCGGCGCTTCTTCTGCAGGTACCGTCACTTTCGCTTCTTCCCTACTGAAAGAGGTTTACAACCCGAAGGCCGTCATCCCTCACGCGGCGTCGCTGCATCAGGCTTTCGCCCATTGTGCAATATTCCCCACTGCTGCCTCCCGTAGGAGTCTGGGCCGTGTCTCAGTCCCAGTGTGGCCGGTCACCCTCTCAGGCCGGCTACCCGTCGTCGCCTTGGTGAGCCATTACCTCACCAACAAGCTGATAGGCCGCGAGTCCATCCAAAACCACAATAAAGCTTTCCACCCCCCACCATGCGATGAGGAGTCATATCCGGTATTAGACCCAGTTTCCCAGGCTTATCCCAGAGTTAAGGGCAGGTTACTCACGTGTTACTCACCCGTTCGCCACTAATCCCCCCACAAGTGAGGTTCATCGTTCGACTTGCATGTGTTAAGCACGCCGCCAGCGTTCATCCTGAGCCAGGATCAAACTCTCCGTTGAAGTAAAACAAAAACGAACACAACCAACACCCCCGGAAATAACGGAAGAAGAAAGCTGCAAAATTTGAAACCAGCTGTAAAAACCAAACCCAATCCACGGGGTGGACAGGCCTGGCCAAAACAACCAATCAATAAAACAATTGGTATCAACAAACTTGGCACACTATTGAGTTCTCAAACAACAGACACACCCGGCACCACCACAACCAAACAAACGGCCGTGGATCGCTCCGGAGCAACTTTTCAAACTTACCCGGTTTCCCGCCCCGATGCAAATCCATATTCCAGGACCCACACCAGCAGAAAACACATCCCCACCAAACAAAGGCGCCCAAAAGAACAACCAACATTTGGTCTTGAATTAGGGGGTTTGGCCGCCCGCGGTAACCAGCTCTTCGCTGTTCCCCTCGCGGCGACTTAGAAAACAATACACCCACCCAACCCCCACCGCAAATCCACCCCCACCGGCCCCTATGCCTCCAGAATCCGCGTCGTGGCGGGGAATCCGGAGGGCTCACCGGGGTCCGGTACAGTATTCGGCCAAAACGGGCTTGTGTTCACTGGATCACATCAAGCGGGGAATGGCCAGCAGCCGGGACCGCAAAGGCTGTGGTGTCTCCGGTGCCAGCTCGGAACGTCTGCCTTGTTGTAGGTTCGCCCTATCATGCGCCTGTGCGCATCCCCGTTGGCCAGGTCTCCTAAGAACGGCTCAGGCATGAGCGCTGATAGCGGTATGCGGCCGATACCCGGGATCAGTTTGCTTCTGATGCAAGATGGTTTCGAAGCCGGCGGCACAGAGCATCATGGTCAGTGCCGCCACGGGCCAGGAGTATGCAGGCGATACAACGTCTGGAAATCTCGCGATTTCGTAGCCTTCAAACAGACCTAGCAGGAGAAGCCCGCAAGGAGTCAGGCGCCGTGCCAGCTCCCGGAGAATGGAGGGAACCTGGTCGGGTGCAAAGTGGATTAGCGAGTACCAAGCCAGGATGCCGGATGCATATCCTTCGGGAACCCCGAGACTCGTGAGGGAGGCGACGCGGAACGGGATGCCGGGGAAGGATGCCTCTGCTTGCTTGATGAACGCCGACACCAAATCGATTCCTTCGACCGCCGCCCCTTGGTCCGCGAGGAACTTGGTCCAAATGGCCGGGCCCGCATCCTACATCCAGCACGGGCCCCACCAGAGGTGCGACCCAGTCAGCTACGAGCTTCAGATCAGCTGGATGAGAGGACTCCACCGACCCACATCTGGCTGTGTAATCGGCAGCTCTCTTTAAGTACGCGGTCTCAACCTCTGCGTCCGTCATGCAGCCACCTTACGGTGGGCAGCAGGAATCGATGCTTCCGGCAAGAGTTTGCCTCTTCGCGTGAGGTGCCTCTACAGGCAGGTGCGGCCGCGGTAGCCATGGATGACCTGCTGGACCCCCTCACGGATCGGGGTGAGGTCGATCACCGCGGTGACGTACTTGCCACCACGCCTGGTGTGGCGCCACACGTACCCGAAGTCGATACACCGGTGCCGGCGCATCGTGTCATTGAGGACCTTGGGACAAGCGACCAACGGCTTGTGCGCCAACTCCCGGGTCACCTTGTCCGTGCAATGCTCTCAAGCCAGCAACGTCGGCACCGCCGGTCGATCGAATCGCGGGGGCTCGACGAACCGACCGCCAGCACCGCGCGATCGGGCTCGAGCCGCTGCCCGGTGACCTTCAGACGCAACTCGTCGAGCGGACAGAACGTGTTCAGATCAGGGGGTAGCGTCGAGTACGTCGAGGTTTCCTGGATAGAAGGCGTAGGAACCTCCATCAATTGGAGCCTCGCGCCGGTCACGATCCTGTCGAAGTGATCCATGACTGAAGCTCCCTCGCGGGCACGTACTTTAAAATGCGATCTCAGACGGCACCGCTTGAGCAGGTTCTTTGGGCCGGCCGCGACGCTCCACCTTGACCACATGCCGGGCGCCGGAGCCATAATCGGTCTGGGCACCAAAGCGGTGCCGCAGAGAAGAGCCGGCGGATGGTGCCGCCGGCTCAGAGGAGTCCACGAATGACGAAGAACCTGATCTCGTTCCCCGGTGAGGCCATGGTATGCCCGAGGACGACTTGGAGGCGGTAGTCGAAGCCTCGCATGCCGTCATCGACGAGGCCAAAGCGGCGGGCGTGTACGTCTTCGGCGGCGGGATCGATGAGGGCGTAGACCCGGTGCTCGTGGCCGGCTACGGCACCGTCACCATACGGTCGCATACCCAGGCCACAAGGTGCCCAACGGCCGGTACACAGTACTCGAGCTGCCCTCGCGGGCAGCGGCACTCCAATGGGCCGCGAAGATCGCCGTCGCCTGCCGCTGCCCGCAAGAGCTCCGGCAGTTCCAGTACGACCCGGCCAGCTGACGAGGGCAACCCCAGTCAGAGTCGTCCGTGCGTCGCGCGCCCATTATGAAAGTGTGCAGCAGCGCCCAGGACTCTGGACATAGCGTTTTAATTGTTGGCTGACGTTTCTTTGTTTTTGATCTCGAATCGCAGAATTCGGTCGGTGCCGGGGTAGCGGGTTTCGGTGGTGTTGAGGTGGGTGCAGAGTTCGCTGATCGCGGTGGTTGCCCGTTGGGTGGGGAGCGGGTCGAGGCGGATTGTGAGGTAGCCGTCGATGCGGGGGTCGATGTCTCCGCTGCCGGTGAGGACCTGACGGATCAGGGTGTGGGCTTCGTCCTCGCCGCGGGCGTAGCCGGTGTTGGTCCGGACCTCCCTCGCCAGCGTTGATGCGGTGTTGAACGCGGCCATCCGGATCGCATGGCTGAGCAGTTTCGTCTCGCTCTCCAGGACCCGCTGGCCCGGGGCGATCTCGCCGAGCGGAACCCGGGCAGGGATCCCCTTGTGGGCTGCCTGCGCGGCCTCGAGGGCGGTTTCGGCGCTGAGCAGGTCCGCGGTGATTTTGTTGTGCATGGTGTTGGTGATCAGGACAGTGTGTGTTCCTGGCGGCGGTGTCCGGGCCGCGAGCATCGCCGCGTCGGTGTCGGCCAGGGTCTTCTCGTACCGGGTCCTGGCGGCGAGGACCTGCTGGTAGGCCTTGCGTTTTGCCGGGTTCGGCACCGAGCGTTCCGGATCATCGTCAGTGGATGTGTAGGCGTCGTGGGAATCGAGGGCGAAGCGGATCCGGGCGTAGCGGAAGTAGTTTTCCTGCCGCCACCTGGCGCCCATCCGGTAGATGATTTCCCCGGCGGTCATCTCGGTGTTGGTGGTGAGGATGTGGATCTGCCGCACCCTGCCGCCGGGGGTGTTGACCTGGCGGGACAGCTGGCGCATCGGAAACACTTCCCCGGTAGTGCCTACCGGCACCTCCACGGCAGTGTCGGCCGCGCTCCCAGGCACGGGTTTGTCCGTGCCCGTCGGTGTGGGCGACCTCGGTGAACAGGGATGCCGGAACGTCTTCGGTGGTGCCCTTGCGCCAGGTCAGCACATCAAATTTGTTCTCTGCCATGTGCTTGAACAGGGCCGGGGACCAGCCTCCCCGGTCGAAACCGACCAGGACCCGGCGGTCATCGCCGATGATGGTGCGCAGGGTTGGCAGGAGCCGGCGCAGTTCCCCGGTCAGCGCGGCCCCGGGCTCGGCCATGACCACCAGGACCGGCGCGCCGGCAGCGTCGGCGACCCAGGTCTCCTCGGTCGCCGGGACGGGGAACTTCAACCGGGTCGAATGGACCTTCCCGATCTTCCTGGTGCCCTGGTAGGCGCGGACATGTCCGTCAACGTAGAGCACCGCGGCCAGATCCCCACCTCCTTCGTTGCTGCCGTTGAGGTGCCTGGCAGCCATCGCGGTGAGCAGCTCCCCGGCCTTGCCTCTGCTGGCCAGCGCGGCGGTTTTGCGGCGGAGGGTTTTCACTTCCGGGGCGCGGTCCAGGCCGAGGACCCGGCCCAGGGCTGCCGGGTCGATCCGGGTGATCCCTTCGGCGCGTGGTTCCCCGGCCAGGGCCTGGAACACGGCGCCGGTCAGGATGGTCTCCAACCCGTAAAACCCGTTCGGCAGCGCCCCGAAGGTCTCCTTCGCGCACTCCAAAAGTCCCGTGGTCTGCAGGGCGGGCAGGGCCAGCAACAGCCCGGCCAACGGCACACGGGCCGCGGGGGTGAACACCGGTGCCGCGCACTCCACCAACCCGGCCCGGGCCCAGGCCCGCTCTCCGGACCGGTCCACCGGTGCCGGCAGCACCGGCAACCCGGCTGCCGGTGCTGCTGCTTCAGATGTGGCGAGCGGATCAAGCTTCACCGGTTCCGGACCGGTGGGCACCGGCATGGCCAGTGTCCGTCGCACGCTGAATTCGGAGACGCCCACCTTTGCTCCAATCGCCCGCAGCGACAGTCCGGTCGCCCGCAAGGCACGGATTTCGGACATCTTCGGTTCCGTCAGCCGGCTGGGCCCCTTCGGACCAGGCTTCTCCGGGGCCAGACCCAACACCCCTTCCGCGGCCAGGACCTGACGCCACCGCCACAAGGTGATCGCATCAACACCGAACGCGGCAGCGATCCCGGCGACCGAAGCGGCTTTGATGTCCGCCAGTTTCGCCGCCGCGAACCGGCGGGTCGCGATGTCCTTCTCGTCCCAGGCGTAGGAGAGTTCCCCATGAACGAACACGCGCCCACCCGTGGCATCCTCCAGCAGTGACGCCGCGAGCCCTATCGGCACCGCTCCGGCATACATTGCTTGAGGAAAAGGCAGTTGGGCAGTCATCACGCTCATCATGCCACCCCTCCAAAACCGAACAATCTATTACTTAGATTCTATCGCAAGAGAAGGAGGATTAACAGCCGTACCCATAACAAAAACACCGGAATCCTGCGGAAGTCAGTCGAACACCATCACCCCATGTCCAGAGTCCTGGCGCCAGGGCTGGTGACCTCGACCGACGACACCTCGATGGCCTACTCGTCGATCGGAGTCGCTCGACCTCTGCCTTACGTCGGAGGCCAGCTCAGCCATCTCGAGCTGAGTTGGGAGCTGTCGGAGGAGCGGGCCTTCTACGAGCGCCTTGCCGAGGGTTGTCGGCTCGTACGATTACGACACTGTTGGATGCCGGCGGGTTGGGTGGGGTGCCGACCGGGGCTTGCTGCGTGGCGTGGGTGGGGTGTCGGATTTCATTGCCGGGCGGGGTTCTGTGTGCCGGCTGGCGGGTGTTTGTGGTCTTGGGCGGGTGGTTTTTGGGGGTTGGGTGGTT